>WTGJ01000022.1 GCA_011523615.1 Chloroflexota bacterium
CGCAAGAGCAACATGAAGTGGTATCGGATGGACCTCCATCTGCATACCCCCGCCTCAGACGACTACCAAGAACCGGACGCCACCATCCTCGATATCCTGCGCAAAGCCGAATTCCGCGGGTTGGATATCATCGCCTTGACCGACCACAACTCGGTGCAGGGTTATGCCCGCATGCTGCAGGAAGTCGAGCAATTGCTCTTCCTGGAACGCCTCGGCCGGCTGGAAGCGGAGGAAGCGGCGCGGCTGGCCGAATTCCAGCGCCTGAGCGACGCGCTGCTGGTGTTGCCGGGCTTTGAATTCACGGCGACTTTCGGCTTTCACGTGCTGGGCATCTTCGCGCCAGGGACGACGGTCAGTTTCCTGGAGCACCTGCTGCTCAGCCTCAACGTGCCGCCGGAAGCGCTGCAGAAAGGTTCTTCGGTGGTGGGCGCTTCGGCGGATGTGCTGACGGCTTACCGCATGATCTACGAGGCGGGGGGGATCTGCATCGCGGCCCACGTCAATTCGGCCCATGGCGTGGCGATGCGCGGCTCGGAATTCGGTGCGCTGGGCGGGCAGACGCGCATTGCCTACACGCAGGACCGCCACCTGCACGCGCTGGAAGCCACCGATCTGGGGCGACGCGGCCGGTTCAGCACTTACCGCTTCTTCGATGGCACCAAACCCGAATATCCGCGCCGCATGCGCATCATCCAGGGTTCGGATGCGCACCGCATCAACGCCGAAGAAAACGGCAACAAACGGGCCAACCTCGGCGTCGGCGACCGCGTCACCGAAGTGCTGCTGCCGGAGCGCAGCTTCACGGCCTTGCTGGACTTATTCAACAGCAACGATTTCACCCGTTCGCGGCCCTATCGGGGTGACCAGCAGCCCTACGACCCGATTCAGGCCGCACGTGAGCGGGGGGCAAACCTGGTCACCGCGTTCCACGATTCGGTCGCCAAGAAGGGCGGCAAGCGGCAGCAGATCATCACCGATGTCTGCGCGTTGGCCAACACGAACGGCGGGCAGATCTTCGTGGGTTTGAGTGCGAATGCAGCGGAAAAGCCGCGCGGCGTGCAGCAAGCGGATCGCGTGTTGGGCGAATTGCGGCACGAGATCAACCAGCAACTGACGCCGGCGCTGGCAGTCGAGTTGGATATCATGGAGCTGCAGCGCAAGCGCATCATCCGCATCCTTGTGCCGCGTGGCGAGGAGCGCCCTTACGCCATCGATCAGAATCAGTTTTACGTCCGCAGCGAAGCAGAGACGAACCTGGCGGTGCGCGATGAGATCGTCCGCCTGGCCCGGGAAAGCGCAGAGGCGGAGGGCGACGAAGCGGCGCTACCCACGCCGACGGCGCAGGTGAGGGCGGCCCCCGCGCCGGCCATCGCTGCGCGGAAGCCAGAGCGCGATCCGCTCGTGCCGCGGACCGGGGTGGAAATCGTGGGTAGTGAGCAGAGTGGGGGCAGCCAGCGTTTCATCCTGCGCGACCTGCGCAACGGCAGCGTGGTGAAAAACGTGACGGAATCCTCGGCGCGGCGTTTGTGGCTTTACGCCATCCAGCAACGCTTGCAGCACCCGGTGGTGGCGGGTGAGGTGCAATGGCAGGGCGATCGAGGCCTGGTGCGGCGGCACGAGAAACAAGGCCACGTGCGCTATGACCTGGCGCTGCGCAGCAACGGCCAATTGCGCGTGTTTTACGGCGTTTCGGAAAGCGGGATGAGCGGTGCCTGGCAGCAATTTTTGACGCCGGAGAGCGAAAGCGAAGAATCAGAAGCTGCGGTTGGCTGAAGTAGGTGTTGCCGTGACGTGCCGTAGAGGTTGTGCGGCGTTTCAGGCACCTGTGAGCAAGCTGCGCAGCAATATGCCCAGCAGCAAGGTGAAGCCCCAGATGTAACTGCCCATGGCCGGGCGTTTTTGGGCGGTGATTTCTACGAAGGCGAAAAATGGGAGCGCCAGGACGGCGCCGAAGCCATAGATGATGTGTACGTCTTCGCCCGGTCGGCCGCCGAGGAACCAGAGCAGCGCGCCGAGCAGACCCTGGCTGGCGACCCAGAGGATGATGGCGTAGGTCAGCCGGCGGTACCAGGGGCGGACGTCACCGCGGTGCAGCAGGCCGATGTAACCGCCCACGAGAGCCATGACCAGGGCCAAGCCGAGCAAGAGGCGACCCAGTTCACGGTGGACGGCGCGCAGCACCGCGTACAAGGGTGCGCCGTCGGCTGCGCGCTCCCACAAGACGAAGGCGACGAAAGCGGCCATCGCCAGGGCGGCGATGCAATCATAGCGGTTGGGGGCGATGAAAAAGCGGATCTTGGCTGCAGGACGGCCGCGGCGGGGTGGGCGACCCTTACGAGGCAGGGGGCTCACACGGGGCGTTCTGCTGCGCGCAGGGCAGGGGAAGGATTGGGTGCTTCCTGGCTGGCGACCAGGAAACCGCCGAAAATCAACACCACGCCACACATCTCGCCCAGGTACTTGAAAGAGGGGTCGCCCAGGCGCAGCATCAGGCCGCCGAAAGCGGGGAGCAGGCCGCCGAGGGCGATGAGCACGTTGCCATAGACGCGGTTGGGCAGGATTTGTTTGCGGCGGAAGAGGTGGGCAGAGTAAAGCGCGCCGCCGACCAGGGTGAGGGTGCCCCAGGAATTCATCACCGGTGAAAAGAAGCGCACGGTGCCGCTCATGCCGCCGCGCATGATGCCTGCGACCAATGCGCCGTCTTCGTCACGATGGTCTTTGAAGAGGGTCGTCATGTCGTGTCCTGCACGCCAGGCGTCGGCGTTGAATTCGGTGAAGAAGAGCGTCCAGGGCAGGGTCATCGCGGCGACGAGCAGCAGGGCCATGTTCAAATTGCGGGCGATGCTGCCGCGGCGCCAGAGCAGGTAGACGGCGCCCTGTCCAAGCACCGGCGCCACCATGATGGCGCCGCACCAATACCAGAGCGCGAAAGCGGTCGGATTCCAGACGAGGGCGAGGATGACCTGGCAGACGGTGCCGGTGGCGTAGAGGAGCAGGCCGAGGCCCCAAGCGAGCAGATGCGGCCGGCGCTTGTGCCGCCAACGCTGCAGCACCAGGAAGCAGCACACGCAGCTGAACAGCGCGCTGATGGCGGAAAGGGCGAAGGAAGCGCTCATGGGTTTGGTTTGCGATGTCGCGGTTCGCGGCGCAATTGGCGGCGGAGTTGGTCCAATTTTTGCCATTGTCCTTGCGGATCCAGGTAACGCCAGTGCATCCAGCCGTTGCAGGCGGGGGTTCCTTTCAAGCGTGCGCCGAGCTGGTGGATCGAGCCGCGTTCGTCGCCGACTTGCAGCTGGCCGTCGGGCAAGATGGTCGCTTCGTGTGGCGGGTGATCGAGGAAGAGGGCCTGCCCGGCGCGCAGCAGACCGGCTTCCAGCAGTTGCGGGAAGGGGATGCGGGGCGGGGGGCGGGTCTCGTGCAGGAGCGGGTGGTTTTCCAGCAGTGGGGTGATGCCAGCGATGCGCTTGGCGGCGATGGCGAGGTAGGCGGGGTCTTTCTCGATGCCCAGCCAGCGGCGGTGGGTGCGTTTGGCGACGACGGCGGTGGTGCCGGTGCCGAGGAAGGGATCGAGCACGAGGTCGCCGCGTCGGCTGCTGCTGAGGATGATGCGCGTGAGCAGTTCTTCGGGTTTTTGGGTGGCGTGCAGTTTGCGGCCCTGCGCATCTTTGAGCCGTTCTTTGCCGCCACAGGCGGGGATGCGCCAGACCGAACCGAGTTGTTTGCCGGGGCGAAAATCGTTGAATTGTTTGGCGACGTGGTGGCGGAAGGTTTTGCTGCCGCGTTCCATTTTTTGGGCCCAGATGATGAATTCGACATCGTTTTTGAGGCGTGTGCCGCTGAAATTGGGCATGGCATTGGGTTTGTACCAGGTGATGGTATTGAGGAGCCAGAAACCGAGGTCCTGCAACAGGCGGCCGATGCGGAAAATGTTGTGATAGGTGCCACTGACCCACAGGGAAGAGCGGCGTTTCATCAGCGGTCGAAGTGCGGAAAGCCAGGCTTCGGTGAACTCGTCATAGGTGGCGAAATCGCCCAGCTCGTCCCATTCTTTGGCCGAGCGATCGACCATGGTCAGGTTGGGGCGCCAGAGGTCGTTTTTGAGTTGCAGGTTGTAGGGGGGGTCGGCGAAGACCAGATCGACGGAAGCTGGCGGCAGAGTCTTCAGGACGCGGAGGGCATCGCCGAGGATCAGGGGGTCTTCCGGCAAAGGCTGCGCTGAGGGGTTCCGTTTGCGCGGTTTCTGATTGGGGGGAAGGGTTTGCTCATCCATGGCGTTGCGCCTCTATCCCCTATTGTAGCGGAGGAGGGGTAGCCCGCCCGGCAATGGGCCGGAAAGGGCGCTCAGGATGGGTCGGTGGCTTGGTGAGCTTCGCGGTACGCGGCGAGGGTTTTGCGGGCGACCGTGCGCCAGCTGAAATGCGTGGCGCGGGCCAGGCCGCGGTTGCGGAGGCTATCGCGCAGGGGAGGTTGGTTCAGGATGGCCAGCATCGCACCGCCCATTTCACGGGCGTTATCGGTCAGGAAAGCGGCATCGTCGGCCAGTTCGCGAAAGACGGCGATGTTGTTGGCGACGACCGGGGTGCCGCATTGCATCGCTTCCAGGAGCATCAGGCCGAAGCCTTCATACATGCTGGGAAAGGCGAAGAGGGTGGCTTGACGGTAGAGAGCGGGCAAGTCGCTTTCGGCGATGGGGCCGGGCCAATGCACTTGATCGGCGATGCCCAACTCGTCAGCCAGGGTGGGCAAATCGGGCGGCTCACCCCGGCGGCGCTTCGGCGGCCTTTTTCCGGCGAGCACGAGAGGCACTTCATCGTCGAGAGCGCGGGCGACGTAAGAATAGGCTTCCAGCAGCAGGCGAACCTGTTTGTGGTAGTCATAACCACCCAGGTAGAGGATGAAGCGATCGGGGGGCAGGTCGTATCGTTGGCGCAGGCTTTGCCCTTCATCGGCGGTGGCGCGCGGATGGAAGGAGCGGTCGGCGGCGATCGGGATGGTGCGGATGCGCGTTGCGGGAATGGCGAGATGTTCGCGGATGTCTGCGGCTGCCGCCTCTGAATCGGTGAGCAGCAGGTCGGCGCCGCGGGCGGCCGCGCTGACCAGGGCGACGTAGAAGCGTTGGCGCAGGTGGCGGCGGTACTGGGGCAGGACGAGGGCGAGCACATCATGGACGGTGCAGATGAGCGGTACCGGGCAACGCAGAGGAGGGCCCCAGTAGGGGACGTGGGCCAGATCCGCACCGCAATCCGCGACCCGGGCGGGGAAACTGTGCTGCTCGAAGATCAGTTTGCCGAGGGCGCCGCCGGGGCCGCGGGTGGGGATGGCGGCGATTTCGGCGGGGAGATCCAGTGGGGGATTTTGCCCGGGTGGCAGAATCAGGGAGAGGCGCAGGTTGGCTTCTTCCCGCAGGAGGGCGGGCAATAGTTGGCGCAGGTAGCGGCCGCTGCCGGTGTGGGGCTGCGCGGCGAACCAGCCGTTGATGGCGATGTGCAGGGGCATGGGGGGATTGTAGCGTGGGGGCTGCGGTGGCGAGCTTCAACTGTGGGCTCAGTAGTTGCGGATGAAGAGTTCTGCACCGCGGGCGGCGCGCCGGCCGTTGACGTTGTTCATGCCATAGGGCATCGACCAGGATGTGATCTCTGCGAAGCGGAACAGGTGGCGGATGTAAGAGCTGTCGTCGTACGTGATCAGCCAGCGGTGCGGGCACTGGCGCATTCGATCGGCGAAACGTTCGTGGTCGAATTGGGGATGAAGCGCACCGCGGGCGCCATACAAGCGCGAATGCTGGGTGGAATGGTAGGGTGGATCGAGGAACAGGAAGACATCCTCGCCGGTGGCGAAGAGCGCGCGCTCATAGTCTTCGGCGCAGATGCGAACCCCACGGAGCAAAGGGGGCAGTTGCTGGAGCCGCGCCAGGGAAGACGGGGTGAAACGTTGCTCGAAGGCGTGTTGGGAATAGCCCCCCGCTTCGGTGGCGCCGGAGAAGCTGATGCGGTTCAGGATGAAGAAGCGTGCCGCACGCTCGATTTCGTCGTTGGGCTGAGTGGATCGGAGGTGTTGATGCAAGGCGCGGCCGTGAGGGAAACGCGCGCGCAGGGAGCGAATGGCCTGGCATAATTCGGCATTGGCATCACGCGCCGAGCGCCAGAAGCAGATCAATTCGGCATACAAGTCGCTCAGCTGAAAGAGTTGGATGGCATCGGGGTGCGCTTGCTTGACGGCCAGGAAGACCGAACCGCCACCGAGGAAAGGCTCCCGATATTCTGCGATGCCGGGTGGTAAGAGTTTGAGGATCCTGGTAGCGGCGCGGGATTTCCCGCCCGGGTAACGGAGCGGACTGCGGACGCGGGCCATAGTGGGAGTCTAGCAGAGCGCGGCGTGGCCGGCCGCTATACTGCCCTCATTGCGGAGAATAGGGGTACATATGACGGCGAAACAGCAGATCCTCATCGTCGGTGGCGGCATCATGGGTGTGACGGCGGCGCTGGAATTGCGGCGGCGGTCGCATGAAGTCACTTTGATCGACCCAGGGCCGCTGCCGCATCCGGAGGCATCGAGCACTGACATCAGCAAGATGATCCGCATGGATTACGGCAGCGATGAACTGTATATGGATTGGATGGAAGAGGCTTTCCCGCGCTGGCACGAATGGAATGAGCTTTGGGGCGAGGAACTCTACCACGAAGATGGTTTCGTCATCATGACGCGCGAAGAGATGCGATCAGGCGAGTTCGAGTATGACAGTTTCCGGAAGTTGCAGCAGCGTGGTCATCAGCCGGAGCGGCTGGATTCGCAGGCCTTGGCAGCGCGATTCCCGGCCTGGAATGCGGCGCTTTATGTCGATGGCTATTACAACGCGCGGGCTGGTTGGGCGGAGAGCGGGCGGGTGCTGACCCGGCTCATTGACGCAGCGCGTGCGGCCGGGGTGCGGCTCCGTGAGGGGGTGGCGATGCGGGAGTTGCTGCTGGATGATGCGCGCGTGCGGGGGGTGGTGTTGAGCGACGGCGCTGCCCTGCGAGCGGATGCCGTGATCGTCGCCGCGGGCGCCTGGACGCCGGTGTTGTTGCCGCATCTGGCGGAGGTGATGTGGGTGGTCGGGCAACCGGTGATGCATTTTCGCCCGGCGGAACCGGCGCTCTTCGCGCTGCCGAATTTCACCGGCTTTGCGGCGGATATCAGCAACACGGGCTGGTATGGCTTTCCCTTGCACCAGGGCGTGGTGAAGATCGCCAACCATGGCGAGGGGCAGCGCTTGGATCCGCGGGGCACGAAGGAGGTTCAGGCGGGGGAAGAAGCCCGTTTTCGGGAATTCCTGCGTGAGACGTTCCCGGCGTTGGCGGATGCGCCTTGCGTCCAGCAGCGGCTTTGTTTGTATTGCGACACCTGGGATGGTCATTTTTGGGTCGATTGGGACCGAGAAATACCCGGTCTACTGGTCGCGACGGGGGGCAGCGGACACGCGTTTAAGTTTGCGCCGGTGTTGGGCGAGTTGATCGCGGATGTGCTGGAGGGGCGGGAGAACCGTTTTGCGGCGCGGTTCGCCTGGCGCGAGCGCGGGGAGTTGGGGAAAGAGGATGCGCGGTTTTGGGAGGGGTGAGGGCATACTTCGAATGAGGTGTTTCTTGCTAATATCTAGAGTGATTCTAGACGAGGAATAATAGGATGCAGGTTAAATTATTTCTTCTGGCCGATTTTGCCAACCGAGACGCTGCAGGGAAAGAAAATATATTGGGTGTCTTTAGTAGGATTAACTCGCCTTCTTTCCCATATACACATGAGGCTATGTACTTGGTGATTCGGCTGGTAGCAGAATTGGGAGAAATGGCGGATAAGAGACGGCTGAGGGTGGTTTTCTGCGATGAAGATGGTGCTGAATTGGCCAATATGGAGGCAGATTTTGAAGTACCGTTATCTGAACAGGGTATTCGTCCAGAAATGTCGTTCATTCTGATTTTGCGTGAGTTGGAATTAACCAAACCAGGCAGCTATGAATTCCGTCTCTATATCGAAAAAGATCAGAAAGCCACATTGCCACTGGAGGTTAGGCCAATACATGAGCAAAGGCCATAGTGATGTCCGAGTTACCGGATGAATATCATGATGCTAAGAATTCGCAGACAGGGTGGAAAAGACGTAAACTGATTTCACTATTAGAGAAATGCGGCTTCATTCGTGAAGAGGGTGGAAAACACACTAAAATGTACCATCCAGATACTCCGGCTGATTATCAAGAGAGTGTAATAACAATTCCAAGAGGGTCAAAGGAGCTAAAACCGATATATGTAAAAAAAGCTGTAAGAATGATTGAAAGAACGATCAAGAAAGGGCAGGAATAACCCATGGACAAGAAGGAAACCGAGAAACGGTTGGCAGAAGCAAAGCGCTATGCAGCACAGCCATACTCAGTTGAATACGATATTGATGATCTTCCCGATGGAACAACTGTCATTACAGCTTACCATCCCGAATTGCCAGGTTGCATGTCAGATGGGCTTTCGAAAGAAGAAGCAGTTGAAAATTTGGCTGATGCTAGACTCATGTATATTGAACATTTGTTGAAGTTTAATGTTCCTATACCAGAGCCACGTACAGTGTTAGTTCTTAAAAATAAAAGCGTAGTTACATACAATTTCTCGAGACAAACCTGGCTACCTTCACCTGTAGGGCAGGTGGTAAGTGTCCCTGAATATGTTGCACAAAGACAATCTGAGTTAGTTAAAGCCTAGACCTCACTGACCCTCTCCCAAAACCGCCGCAATTCCGCCACGAATTCTGCCAAGGCTTCGAATTGAATGGCGTGGCCGCAATGGGGGAAGTGCCGGTGTTCGCCGCGTTGCCAATGCCCGGTGAAAGCGGATAGACCCGGCTCGAGGCAGGCGCCAGGCATCATCGGTCGGGCCGTCATCAGCAGGAGCGGACAGGCGATGTCTGCGATCACCGTGGGTTCCTGGAAGAGGTAACCCAGCTGGGCGATCTGCGCGAAAAAGGCGGGGTCGAATTGGGCCTGACCGGCGGCGAAAGCGACATAATCTCGCTCTTCATAGAGCGGCGCGCCAGGAGGCAAGAGCGCCAGCGCCCGCTGCATTTGTTCCGCATGAGGAAGGTCGGCTAAGGCGGCCAGCGTGTCATAGAGGGAAGCCAGCCAGGACGGCGTTTCGCCATCGCTGCTGAGCAGGGTCGTGGCGAAATCCTGCAGCGCCGGTTCAACCAGGGTGCAGCTGGCGAAAGGCAACGTAGCGGCGAGGCGACCGGCCAGATCTGCGCCGAGCGAATGGCCCACGAGGTGGCATTGGCGGGGTTCGATCGAAAAATGGGCGAGGACGGCGCGGAGATCGGCGAGCAGGCGGTCGGCCGAAAGAGGAACGCCGCCGACGCGGGCGGAGCGGCCGTGGCCCCGCAGATCCGGCAGGATGAGGCGATGATCTGCTTCCAGGGCCTGCGCGGTCCGCAACCAGCTGAGGCCATTCACTTGCAGGCCATGCACCAGCAGGAGCGGCGGCGCGGAATTGCCGGTCTCGGTCACGTGCAAATCTGCGCCGTCATCCGCAGCGATCTGATGGCTTTGCCAATGTTGCGGAATCAGTTCCACCAACGGTCGGTAGGAACGAACAGCAGCGGCGTGGGGATGGGAGGCCCGGTGCGACAAGACTGATTCCCTCAGAGTAGGAAAGACAGTTGACCGTCGGCCGCGTTGGTGGGGAGCGCGCCTTTCGCTTCCAGTTGCAGGAGCGCCCGTTTGGTTTCGATACCCCAGGCAAAACCGCCGAGGCCGCCGTCGCTGCGGATGGCGCGGTGGCAGGGGATGAGCAAAGCGACGGGATTGCGGGCGCAGGCTGATCCGACGGCGCGCGCGGCCTTCTGGTCGGCCAATTCTTCCGCCAGCGCTCGATAGCTGCGCGTCTCGCCGTAGGGGATGCGCCGCAATGCGGCCCAAACGCGTTGCTGAAAGGGCGTTCCGCCGACCGCCAAGGGCAGTGCGTTCAAATCGACGCGATCTCCCTGGAGATACGCCACGATGCGCTCGAGTGCCTCGTCGGGCGCAGAATCTTGCACGGCCTGGGAAGAGAAACGCCGCTCCCATTCCCTTTGCAATTGCGCGCGGTCGCGGCCGAGCAGGAGGGCGCTGATGCCAGCTGGCGCGCGGGCGAGCCAGATTTCCCCCAGATTGCAGATGGCGCGTTGGCGTTGCAGGGTGGCTTCGTTCATGAGCGGCATCATAGCAGTTTTCCGCGCAACCTTTGCCGGGCAGCATTTGCTGGGCGCACATACCGGTTGCAAATAGGGACAGTTTGCCGCACGCAGGCTGGTGGCATGCGCGCTAGGCTGGCGGCGCGATGCAATGAAATGCAACGGAATGCAGAGGATGAACGCGGGAGGTGTGATGTTTCAGTGGTTGTTCGACCGAATTCCCAGACGTGAACGATTGCAGCGGCACGCCCCGCATCTCGAGGCGCTGGCCGTTCACGGCTCTGACCAATCAGCGCCCAGGATGCAGAACGATTCGCTGCTGTATCAGCAAGCGCCATGGGTTTACCTGGCGATCAACCGCATTGCCGAAGCGGCCGCTCTGGTGCCGCTGGAAATTCGGCGCGTGCTAGCGGAACGCGAGGAGCTGGATGGCGCGCATCCGCTGCTGGCATTGCTCGCCGCGCCGAACCCGACGCTCAGTCGCTTTGAGCTGATGGAACAGACGGTGGGCATGTTGGAGTTGATGGGCAATGCTTATTGGTTGTTGCTGGGGGATGACGGCGGCCGACCGCGCGAAATCTGGCCCTTGCATCCGCGTCACGTGCGCATCGTCCCCCACCCACAACGGCACATCGCCGGCTATCTTTACGAATTGGGTGGGGAGACGCTGGCGCTGGATGCGCGAGAAGTGGTGCATTTCAAGCGCTGGCACCCGAGCGATGATTGGTATGGCCTTTCACCGTTGGCCGCGGCCCGCCAGGCGATTCAGACGGACCGGGCGATGTCCGAATGGAACCGCGGCGCGTTTGGCGATGACAAGGGGGTACCGGCGGGCATCGTCAACATCAAGGGGCCGATGACGCAGGTGGATTACGAACGATTGAAGCGGGAATGGCGCGCCAGTTACGGTGGGCCGCGGCGGCGGACGGCTTTCCTGCGCGCGGCCGATGTTGAATGGCAGCACATCGGCCTGAGCCACAACGAGCTCGATTATTTGCGTGGGCGGCAGGCGCAGCGCGACGAGATCTTGAATTTGTTCGGCATCCCCATCGGCCTCATCAGCGAGAACGCGACGGAAGCCAACGCGAAGGTAGCGGAACGCCAATTCATCGAGCGGACGCTCTGGCCGAAGCTGGTGCGGATTGCCCAGAAAATCACGCAGGAACTCTTGCCGTTTTACTCCGGGGTGGCGCGGGCCGCCTTCGTCGACATTCGACCGACCGATGTGGAGGCGCGCTTGCAAGCGATCCGCACCGCCTATCCTGTGCTGAGCATCAACGAGATTCGTGAGCAGTTCTACCAGCTGCCGCCGGTGGATTGGGGCACGCGGCCGGTCGGGCAGGTGGCGGCGAGCGCAGGGCAAGAGACGCCGACGCAAGTGAAGAGCGGCCCGCCGGCGCAGGGGGGAGGAGCCGCCCTGGAGGAATTGCGGCAATGGGAACGTTTCGTCAAGCGGCGCGGCCAACGCAACCAGGGCCGGCCTTTTGCTGCCCGGCAGTTGCCCGCGGCGGTAGCCTGTGAGGTGTCGGCGCGCTTGTTGTTGGCAGAGGACGCCGCCACGCAGAAGCAGATCTTCGCTGAGGCGCGCCAGATGTTGGTGTGAGGTTGGGCTTCAGATCAGGGAGGAGCCGGCCCAGAGGAGCAACCAACCCAGGCTGAAGGCGAAGCCGAAACGACCATGCAGGACGGCGGTTTCGGTCTGCGCGGCGTGCAGGGTGGCGATGTGCTCTTCTTCCCAGAAGATGCGTTGCAGGCGGTAGGCCTGCGGCCCGGTGATCAGGGCGAGCAAAGCCCCTGGCGCGGCGACACCGAAGGCCACCAGCGCGATGAGGAGCAGGTAGCTGCCACTGACGAGGGCGACATATTCGATGCGCGCGAAGCGCCGCCCGAAGCGCGCAGCCAGCGTCCATTTCCCGGCGGCGCGGTCGGCATTCAAGTCCCGCAGATTGTTGGCGTGCAGGATGGCGGCGACCATGGTGGCGATGGGCAGGCTGAGCCAGAGGTGCTCCGTTTTCGTGCTGCCGGTCACGACGTAGGTACCACCATAGAGACACAGGGGGCCGAAACCGATGGCGACGGCCAATTCCCCCAGGCTGTGGTAGGCGAGAGGGAAAGGGCCGGCGGTATAGCCGATGACGATGGCGGTGCCGAGCAGGCCGATCCAGATGAGGCGCAGATCGGTGATGGCGACCAGGTAAAGGCCCAGGAGGACGCCACCCACCAGGCTCAGGAGGGCCAGCGCCAGGACTTCCCGCGCAGGCAGTTCGCGGCGCTGGATCGTCATGCCCTGGCCGGCGCGCTTGAAGGAATCTGAGCCGCGGCGGTGGTCGGCATACTCGTTGATGAGGTTGGCCGCTGCCTGCAAGAGCAGGGCGGTGATCAGAGCTGCCAGGAAGCGCGGGAGATGAAAGGCGCCGTCCGTGATGGCGAGCACTGCGACGAGGGCGAAGGGGACGAAAGTGGCGGTGAAGATGCGCGGCCGGGTGGCCCAGAACCAGCGCAGCAGCCGCGGCTTGTGGCTCCCGCCAGCGGTAGACATACGGTGATCATAGCGCAGGCGATGAGTGGTTTGTATGCGCAGGTGGCAGTGCGAACTATACTATGAACTGAAGAACCTGATCTGTGTAATCGAGCTGAAGGTAAAGTGGGGAGTGAATCGAGAGTAACCACGAACATTCGAAAATTGATGGTAGTGATTTTCTCGTTGCTTTTGTTGGCGTTGAGTCTCGTACCGGCGATCGCGCAAGATGAAGCAGTAGACTTGCGGATCGGCATTTTGCCGGTGATGAACATCTATCCGTTTTACGCCAATCCATTGGGTTACTTTGAGGAAGCGGGAGTCTCGGTGCAGATGGTGCCGGTATTCAGCGCGCAGGAATTGCGGGAAGGCATCGCGGCCGGCGATTTGGATGGCTTCCAAGCTGACCTGATCACGACGCTGGTGTTGCTGGAGGAGGGCCATGATTTGCGCCTGGTTCGGCATGTGGGGCTGGTGAGCCCGCGGCATCCTGGCGTATGAGACCAGCGGCTTCACGAGTGCCAGGGATTTGGCAGGCGCGCGGATTGGGATTTCGGCGAAGACCGTCGTGCAGTATGTGACGGATCTCATGTTGATCTCGGTTGGGGTGAACCCGGCGGCTGTGGAATATGTGAACATTCCCAAGATCAAGAATCGCAACGACATGCTGGCCGCAGGCGAGATCGACGCAGCGACCTTGCCGCAACCCTTCTTTATCCTGAGTGAAAAGGCAGGCGCTCAAGTGCTCATCGACGATTCGGCCTTGGATTACGTGCCGGAGGCGATCAGCTTCCTCACCGTGACGCTCGAGGAGAAAGGCGACCAGGTGCGGGCCTTCCTGCAAGCTTATGAACGCGCGTTGGCGGCGATCAACGCCCGAGAGACGCGGGAAGAAGGGGTCGCCTGGCTGGGGGAAGAGATCCAGGCATCGCTGCGGACTCGTGTTCGAGCGGTCGGTGATGATCGTGTGCTGGGATTCATGAGGGCCCTGGGAGAAGCGGGAATCTGGCCGAGCATGACCACGGCGCGCGTACCCACCCGGGGAGAGTTCGCCAATGTCCAGAGTTGGGCGCTGAATGCGGGCTTGATCGCTGATGTTTCCGCTTATGACGAAGTCATCGACGGGAGCTACCTGCCGGAGCTGGTGGAAGACGACATGTCCGAGGAAGACGAAGAGTGAACCCGTTCTGATGCACACGGTGTGAGCAGCACAGCGTTACACAAGGCAGCAAAAAGCACGGTGCGGGCGAGGTAGTAGCGCTGTGATTTTGCTTCGGGTAGTGTAAAATCAATCACCATTTGGGTGGTTAGGGAGCTTTCGAAATGAAAATCAATCGTTTGTTGCTCATGAGTTTTTTGATGTTGTCGCTTTTGGGTGCCCCACTTTTTGCGCAGGAAGAGATGAACGAGCCTGATTTGCGTGTGGGTGGTCTCCCCGTGAGCAATGGAATTCCTTCGGCGCTCGCTTTATTGCTGGGTTATTTTGAAGAAGCGGGTTTTGCGGTGGAATTGGTGCCGGCCGCGAGCGCGCAGGAGTTGCGGGAGCTCATGGAAGCCGGGGAGCTGGATGGGTTCCAGGCGGATCTCATCACTACTTTGGTTCTGATCGAAAACGGGCTTGATCTGCGCCTGGTGCGGCATGTGGAGATGACGAATCATCCGGATTTTGCCATCGTCGCCAATGCAGCGAGCGGGATCGAAAGTGCAGAAGAACTACCTGGCGCAAGCATCGCCATTTCAACGAGGACGGTGGTCCAATATCTGGCCGACCAGTTGCTGGCCAGCGCCGGGGTCAGCCCGGACGAGGTGGAATACGTGAATGTGCCCTGGATATTCAGTCGTTACGAGATGTTGCAGCAGGGAGAAGTTGATGTCGCGCTTCTGCCACAACCCTTTTTAGCGCATGCGGTCATTGCGGGCCATCACGTCCTCGTCGACGATTCCGCGGCGGCTTACATACCGGAGGCGATCAGCTTCAGCACGGCAGCATTGGCGGAAAAGGGCGATGCAGTGCGCGCTTTCCTGGATGTCTATGAGCGAGTGTTGGAAATCACCAACGCCTATGAAGATCGAGAAAGCGCCTCTGAGGAATGGTATAATGCGCAGCTGCAAGCACAGGTATTCGCCGGTTTGATGCGATTGCAGGCAACTACGGATCCAGCGCTGGTTGACGCTCTCGTACAGTACGTTACGCTGCATGATACTTCGGGCATTTGGATACATTTATCGACCGCTGCGGTGCCGACCGAGGAAGAATTCGCCCATGCTCAGGATTGGGCGCTGGCGGCCGGTCTGGTATCGGAGACGCGGGAATACGAAAATGTCATCGACGGCAGTTTCCTACCGGCGATGATGGAAGAGGAATAGATAGGAACTTTCACGCGAAAACCCTCCGCCGCGTTTGCATGACTGACGCGGCGGTTCTTTTTTCGCTATATTCTGAGCGCGCCAATTGCTGTAAAAATCATACTGTCGTTCATGAGTGTAAGAAAGGTAGAAAAGTGATGAACTACAAGAAGTGGCTGTTGGGGTGTTTGCTGGTGCTGCTCGTCTGCACGCCGTTGCTGGCGCAGGAAGAGACGGACGCGATGCATTTGCGCGTCGGCACTTTGCACCTGCTGGAGCGATTGATCTTTCAGGTTGCTTTTCGTGCGGGGTATTTTGAAGAAGCCGGCCTCACCTTGGAGGTAGTGGAATCGACCAGCGGCAAGGTGCTACAGGAAGCGACGGTGGCCGGTGAGCTGGATGGCTTCCAGATGGATGTGGTGAGTGCGCTGAAGGTGAACGCGAGCGCAGGCGCTGACGAAGAAGTGCGCGTGGTGCGTCATATCGGTGTCTTGAATATTCCCAGTTACGCCATCATTGTGGGGCCGGGGAGCACGCTGGCAGACGTGAGAGATCTGGCCGGGGCGAACATGGGCATATCGCACAATACGATCATCGAATACCTGGCGGATGCCCTGTTGGCGAGCGCCGGGGTTGAACCGGACGAAGTCGAATATGAAGAAGTAGCGTTGATCCCGGTGCGCTATGAACAGACCATCCTGCGGCAAGTGGAGAGTGGTCTGCTGCCTTCGCCCTACCTGGATGCCAGCCTTCAGTACGGTGCCGAAGTGCTCCTGGATGATACCGTGCTGGATTACGTGCCGAAGGCGATCGCTTTCAGCACGCGCGCGCTGACCGAAAAGCCGGCAGCGGTGCGCGCCTTTTTGGCAGCATACGAGCGGGCGGTGGAGACCGTGAATGCCATGGCGGGCAATACCCTGGCGTTTCGCGAGTTCAGCGATGCCCGTCAAACGATCCGACCGTCCGCTATGGAGTCAATGATCTATTCCGGGCAGATCGCGCTGCCGCTTTTCTCGCGCGCTGGTGTGCCGAGCGCGGATGAATTCAATCTGGTGCAGGACTGGGCCTTGGCGAAAGGCGTCATCCCGGCTGCGCAGGCTTACGAGGATGTGATCGATGACAGTCTGCTGCCGGCGGTAACGACCGAAGAGTTGACGGCCCTCGATGCGTTGGTGGCCGCATTCAAAGCGGCGCAACCTGCGGCGGAGGAAGAAATGATGGGCGATCCCGATTTGCGGATTGGCGTGCTGCCGGTATTGAATGCGCTCCCTGCCTATGTGGCGCAGGACGCCGGCTACTTCGCGGAGGAAGGGATCGAGGTTGAGATACGAATTTTCCTCAGCGCAAAGGAGCTTTCAGAGGAAGTGATGGCCGGTGGCATGGATGGATTGCAAGCGGATCTGATCACGGCTCTGCGGATCAACGACGGCGGCGGTGATGTGAAGACACTGCGCCATGTCGGCATCACGAATCAACCGTTCGTGCAACTCGTGGTCGCCAGAGATAGCGGCATCGAAAGTTTGGCGGATCTGGCGGGTACGCGCATCGCCATCTCCAAGAACACCGTCATCGAATACCTCACGGATTCGTTCCTGGCGAGCGCCGGGTTGAGCGCGGATGATGCGGAATATGTGGAAATCCCCAAACTGGTGGAGCGTTACAACGCTATCCTGCGCGGCTTGATCGATGCGGCCAGCCTGCCGCAGCCTTTTGCCACGATTGCCTTATCTTATGGCGCCCGCGCGCTGATCGATGATACCGTGATGGATTATGTCCCGGAGGCGTTGAGCGTGCGTGCGGATGTGCTGGCGGAGAAGGGTGAAATCGTGAGCGCTTTCCTGCGCGCCTATGAGCGGGCCGTGGCGACGCTGAACGCGATGGATGGCGATAACGATCAATACTTGGCGCTGGCTGATGCAGTGAACAGCAAGCCGGATTCGGTGGTTAAATCTATGGTCGCCGGACGCCGCTTGCCGGTGCCAAGCCTGGCCTGGGCCCGCGTGCCGGAGGTGGAGGAGTACGCCTCCGCTCATGACTGGGCCTTGGAGAATGGCTTGTTGATGGAAGCACAGGCCTATGAAGACATCATCGATGGCAGCTACCTGCCGGAGCCGGTGGCAGAGGAATGATCCAGCACAATACATCGTTGAAACGATGAAGCGCTACACCGCCGCGTCAGCGTTGGCTGACGCGGCGGTTCTTTTTTCTGCTATATTCAGAACGTTCAGATTCATGTGAACGAAAACGTCCGTCAATGAGACCACGGGAGTACACGAATGATGAGCCGCAGTTGGTGGATGAGGATGGTTCTGTTGTTGGCGCTTTGCTTTGCTGCACCGCTCCTGGCGCAGGAAGAAGCGAAGGAGCCGGATTTGCGCATCGGCGTTTTGCCCGTGCTGAATACCCTGCCGCTTTACGTCGCGCAGGAAGCCGGGTTTTTTGCCGAAGAAGGGGTTTCCGTCGAGCTGGTGCCCTTTCAGAGTGGCCTGGATCGGCAGACGGCTCTGCTCGCCGGGGTGACAGACGCGAGCAACGATGACTTGATCGGCGTGTTGTTGTTGAACGCCGGTGACGTCTCGGTGCGCGTCGTGCGCCACGATCCACCCGCGGAAGTCTTTTTCGCCCTGATCGCCGGGCCGGAGAGCGATCTGGAGAGCGCCGCGGATCTGGCCGGAGCGAGCATCGGCATCTCCCACAATACGCTCATCCAGTATTTGACCGACGCAATGTTATCCAGCGAGGGATTGAGCGCGGAAGATGTGGAATATGTGGAAATTGCGGAGATCCCGGTGCGCTACCAGTTGCTCTTGCAGGGGCAGATCGATGCCGCGACATTACCCGAACCCTTGATCCAGGCCGCGCTCGGCTCAGGTGGGCGCGTTTTGATCGACGATTCCGCGCTGGGCTATGTGCCCACGGTACTCAGTTTTCGGGCGGATTCGCTGGCGGAAAAAGGGGAGGCGGTGCGCGCGTTCCTGGCCGCGTATGAACGCGCCGTGACGGCGTTGAATGCCGGTGGGGAAGCTTACCGCGAGGTGATGGGCGCGAACATCCAGATGCCGCCGCCGTTGATCCCCATCCTACCGGTGCCGACCTTCTTCCCCGCCAGCGTACCCAGCGAAGAGGATTTCCAGGCGGTGCAGGATTGGGCGCTCGCCATTGGTTTGCTGGGAGAAGCGTTGGCCTATGAGGATGTGGTGGATGGCTCCTTCTTACCGGAAGTGATGGATGATGACATGGACGACATGTCCGAGGAAGACGAGGAGTGACTCAGCTCTGATCCAAACGGTGTGAACGTCACGCCGTTACATCAAGAGACAAAAGCGCGGCATGGGTTCCTTAACCTATGCCGTGTTTTTTTGTTTTCTTTAAAGGATATATTATGATGAAATCATCTAGGATAGGGAGGATTTGGCCATGAATTTTCGTAGATTGTTCCTGATCAATTTGTTGTTGTTGTCGCTTTTCGGCATGCCGCTGCTGGCGCAAGAAGAGATGGCAGAGCCCGATTTGCGCTTCGCTATATTGGATGTGTTGAATACCTTGCCGGTCATCGTCGCGCAGGAGGCAGGTTACTTCGAAGAAGCGGGCATTACGGTGGAGCTGACACAATCCAGGAGAAGCGTGGAAATACAGGCTGCCGCAGTCGCTGGGGAGCTGGACGGATTCCAGTCCGATCTGGTCAGCGCCCTGAAGGTGAATGCCAATGGTGGCGACGTACAGTTGGTACGGCATGTTGGGATTACGAATAGCGCCTTCTTTGGCATCGTCGCCGGGCCGGGGAGTGGGCTGGAAAGCGCAGCAGACCTCGCGGGTAGCCGGATCGCCATCTCCCACAACACGATCGTTGAGTACACGACGGACACATTGTTAGCCGGCGCAGGGGTGGATGTTGCTGAGGTGGAATATGTGGAGATCGCCTCGATACTTGAGCGCATGCAGGAATTGCTAGAGGGGAGTGTTCCCGCCGCTACCTTACCGCAGCCGCTCCTCCAGATCGCGCGCCAATTTGGCGCTCGGGATCTGCTGGATGATTCGGTGCTGGATTATGTGCCGGAGGCGGTCAGCTTCCGCACGGAGACGATGGCGAACAAGGGCGAGGCGGTGCGCGCTTTCCTGAATGCCTACGAGCGAGCGGTGGCAGAGCTGAACGCCATGCGTGGTGATACGAGTGCCTACCAGCGATTCGTTGAAGAGATCGAGATGGATGCTGGAACAGAAGCACAGGCATTGGTCTCCTCCGGGATCATCACCGTGCCGACCTTCGCGGGCGCCAGGGTGCCGAGCGCGGCTGACTACGCCATCGTGCATGATTGGGCGCTGGAGAAGGGTGTATTGCAAGAGGCTCAGGCCTATGAAGATGTGGTCGCCGCTCAGTTCCTGCCAGAGGAAATTGCGGATGACACAGTGTACGAAAGCGAAGACGTGGCTGCAACCGGCACGCAGGAAGCAATGCCGGAGCCCGATTTGCGCGTGTTGGTAGCGCCCTCAGTCACCAGCCTGCCGATCCATATCGCGCTTGGAGCCGGCTATTTCGAAGAGGCAGGCATCAGGGTAGAGCTGAGAGAAACCATGGATGTCCTGGAGATAGGTGGAACACAG
This sequence comes from Chloroflexota bacterium, assembly GCA_011523615.1. Lineage (GTDB taxonomy): Bacteria > Chloroflexota > Anaerolineae > Aggregatilineales > Phototrophicaceae > WTGJ01. The sequence goes on from WTGJ01000022.1 coordinate 19,652, forward strand.
TCTGCCGTGATCAACCGGGAGGTGGATGGATCTCTAATGGATCTCGTCACCCAGTTGAAGATCAATGCGGCGGGCGGCGATCTGCGCATCGTGCGGCATGTTGGGACAGAGGATTTTACGAATATTGCCATTCTGGTCGGGCCAGCAGGAAGCGCGCTGGAGAGTGTAGAAGACCTCGTGGGTTCACGCATCGGCGTCGCCCACGAAACGATCTTCCACTATCTGACGGATGCGATGCTGGCGAGCGCAGGCATCAGCGCTGAGGAGGTGGAGTACGTGGAGATCCCCCGGGCCCTGGAGCAATACGAGCAACTGTTGCAAGGGCAAGTCCCCACCATCCTCACAGTAGAACCAGTGATCCAGCTTGCCCTCCGCTTTGGCGCTCGCATTCTGCTGGATGCTGCGGTGCTGGATTATGTGCCGGAGGCGGTCTTCTTCCGTGAGGAGACGCTGGCGGAGAAGGGCGAGGCAGTGCGCGCCTTTATGAGCGCCCTCGAGCGCGCCGTGACGGAGCTCAACGCTATCGAAGGGGATCTGGCAGCCTATCAGGAATTCATCGAATCGGCATTGGTGCGGCAGTCTGGCTCGATCATCATGGGATATTTTGCCACCGGCCTCTTCCCCACCTTGCCGACCTTCACAGTCGCCAGCGTGCCGAGCGAGAGTGATTTCGCTTCTGTGCATGATTGGGCGCTGGAGAAGGGTATATTGCAAGAGGCACAAGCCTATGAAGTTGTGGTGGATGGTTCCTTCTTGCCGGAAATGATGGATGATGCCTCTGATGAATGAGTCAGACGAAGCAGCGGAGGAATAGCTCGGCAGTGAAAACCTGATCCATCTCACTGAGCAACCACAACGCGGCGCCTGTTCTCACAGTGCGCCGCGTTTCTTTTTGCAGGATACCCTCAGGGGAGGGAGGATAAATTTGGTGGGGGATTTCACGTTTTTGTCGGTAAAACGATTCAAAGTTTCAGATGGGGGGAGTGATGAATAAGCAGTCGATTCTCCTTGTATTTTTGGCGTTGTCGTTACTGATTGGCGGGCCATCCACCGCGCCGCTGCGGTTTGCGATTGCTACTCATCCTCAAAACGTCACAGCTGGAGCGTGATTTCGACCGGGAAATTACGGAAGAAAGCTGCGCCATTGTGTGGCGATAGCCTCTACAATGGGTGGCATGGATGAGACTGCCCATTTGGAGTTGTGCTCCGTCGATTTTCGCTACGGTGGGGGTCCGGCGCTGCTGAGTGGGCTGGATTGGCGGATCGGCCGTGGAGAAACCTGGGCGCTGCTCGGGCCATCGGGTTGCGGCAAGACGACCCTGTTGTATTTGCTGGCCGGGATGCGCATCCCTCAGCGGGGCAACGCGCAATACGCCGGTGAAGCGCTGCGAAGGCCGCGCCCGGAGATCGGCTTGGTGCTGCAGGATTTTGGCCTGTTGCCCTGGTTGACGGCGGCGGCGAACGTGGAGTTGGGGATGCGCCTGCGTGGTTTGGCCCCTGCTGAGCGGGAAGCGCGCCGCGATGGCTGGCTGGAGCGCCTGGGTTTGCGGGCAGTTGCGCGGCAGTATCCGGTTCAGCTGAGTGGCGGGCAACGGCAGCGGGTGGCTTTGGCGCGCCTGCTCGCCTTGCAAACGGAAGCCCTGTTGCTGGATGAACCTTTCGCAGCGGTCGATGAATTGACCCGTGAGCGTTTGCAGGAAACGTTGGGGCTGCTGGTGGCCGAATTGGGCGCGACGCAGGTGCTCGTCACTCACAGCGTGGAGGAAGCGGCATTGCTGGCGCAACACATCGCCCTCATCCTGGAAGCCGTGCCGATTGGCGAAATCACGGTGCTGCAAAACCCCTGCTGGCAGGGAGAGGGCAGTTTGCCCGCGCGGGATGATCCGGATTATTTCGCTTTCTGCCGCGAGATCCGGAGCTTGCTGAAGCGATGAACGTCCGCTGGAATGCCAGCGGGTTCGCCCGCTGGGGCCGGTGGAATGTCCTGTTGCTGGAGTTGCTGGTCTTCGTGCTGATCTGGGAATGGGTGGCTGCGCAGTTGGGCGAGCCGGCGCTGCCACCACCCAGCGCGGTGCTGCGTGAATTCTGGCACGAACGAGCGATTTTGTGGCGGCATCTGCTCGTTTCGGCGCGGCGGGTGTTGCTCAGCGTCGCATTCAGCATCGGCATCGGTGCGCCACTGGCGATCCTCGCCGCCAGCAGCCCGAAGTTGGACCGCGCCTTATCGCCCCTGTTTTATTTCTTCCACCCGGTGCCGAAAGTGGTGTTTTTGCCGATTCTGTTGCTTCTGGTGGGCCTGGGGGAGGACAGCAAGCTGCTGCTGATGACGGCCATCCTGGTGTTCCAGATTTACGTGATCGTGCGCGATGCGGCCAAACAGGTACCGGCACAGACACTGGATTCGATGGCATCCTTGGGGGCGGACCGCTGGCAGTTGCTGCGTTTCGTCTACGTGCCGGTGAGCTTACCAGCGATCGTGACGGCGCTCAAAGTGAGCGTGGCGATTGCAATTGCGGTGCTTTACATCGCCGAGCAGACCGGCAGCCTGGAAGGCCTGGGCGCTTACATCAAGAACCAATTTCAGATGGTGCAATACGCGAAGGTCTATTCCGGTGCGCTGGCGATGAGCGCGCTGGGACTGGCCGGATTTGCGCTATTGAGCGTTCTGGAAAGCCGGGTGACTCGTTGGCAGCGGATCGAGTTGGAGGATTAGGCCGAATCCTGCGCCCCCGAATTGGCTTCTTCCTCTTCCCCTTTGCGCAGGCCGCGGCGGAAGCTGGAGACCGCCTCACCCATCTCACCACCGACGCGGGCGATGCGCCCGGCGCCAAAGAGCAACAACACGATGGCCAGGAAAAGGAGCAGTTCGGTGGGGCCGATATTGGGCATGTCGCCCTCCTGAGACCAGATTTCCTTCAGGATAGCAGTTCAGCGCGCAGAAGGCGAGCGCGTTCGGCGTTCAGCGGCGCAGGCGGGCGCTGAGCTCGGCGATGGCCGCGCCCATGGCACGGCGCGCTTCGCCCAATTGCGCCGGGGTGAGCTCTCCCTGTTGCAGGGCATCGAGGACGATTTGCTCTGCCGCCAGGTATTGCGGTGTGACTTCGGGGATCTCGCTGGCGATGGCGCGCGGGATGAGGGCGACGCCGTTGGCGTCTGCGTGCAGCAGGTCATCCGCTTGCACCACACAGCCACCCACCTGTACCGGCACATGGGTTTGCAGCAGGTGGAAATAGCCATGTGAGGCGATCGTGCCATCGGTCCAGACCGGGAAGCCGAGCGCGCGGACTTGTTCCAAATCGCGGCCGGCGCCGCTGCTGATCAGGCCGACCGCCCCGAAGCGCTGGTAGGAAGAGCACATCACCTCTCCGAAGGTCGCGGCCGCCTGCGGCTCATCCAGGTCTTGCATGACCACGATGGGCGGCCCGCTCAATTCGGCGAAGCGGGCGACCTGCTCATCCAGTTGAGAGTAACCATCGCCGGCGTCGGGTGGTGGGGAGGAGCAACGGCAGGTGACGGTCGCGGCGAAACCGACGATGACCGGGAGCTCCGGGAAATTCGCGCGTATGCGGGCGTTCATGTAGCCGGTATGGCGAGGTTGGCGGGCAAACAGCTCGATGACGTTGCAGATCGTCGGCGTATCGATGGCGCGCAGGGCCGCGAGGGTGGCCGAGGAGATCGCTTGGGGCATGGTGGGGCGGTCCTTTCTATCGTGCGATGTAGATCTAGGGTGGCGCTGCGTTCATTCTAGCAAGAAGTTCGGGTCATCTGCGGTGAGGGCATGCATGCCTTTTTCGCGCAGCTCTTTTGCGCTTTCGCGGCTCAGTTGCACCCAGCCGATCACGCCCAGGCCGGCTTCGTGGGCCTTGTTCAGCCATTCCTGGGTCATCAGTTCGAGGTTGTTCGGTTCGTAATCCCAGCAGGGGTGCACGTATTCCGCGCCGACCGCCTTGGCCAATGAAACGGCGTCGACATTGGCGAAGCTGAAGATCACCGATGTGAAGACTTCAGGGCATTCCCGCTTCAAGGCCGCCAGCCAATCGACGCGAAAACTGGCGATGACGGTACGGTGCAGGAAATCGTTCTCGCGCAGGATTTCCAGGGTGCGGATGCCTCCTTGCGGGGTGATGAATTTGATTTCCAGATAAAGTTTCAGGCCGCATTCCCGACAGGTGGCGATGGCTTCTTCCAGGGAAGGCAGATCCGGCGCCTGCTGCCGAACCTCTTCCCAGGTGAGATCGCAGATGGGGCGGCTCAGGCCGAAGGTGCGGTGCAGGCTGTCATCGTGCAGGATGACCGGGACGTGGTCGGCGGTGACGCGCAAATCCATTTCCACCATATCGCAGCCCAGTTCGGCGGCGCGAGAGAAAGCGGCGAGGGTGTTTTCCGGCTCCAGGGCGGAGGCCCCGCGATGCCCGATGCGCAGGACGCGGCGCCGGCCACGAGGGTATCTACCTTCCAGGTAGATCAACCAGGCGTTGATGCGCCAGGGAATCCAATTGGCCAGTTTCGGCCAGGGCACCAGGGGGAGCGAGCTCAGGCCCAATTCGCGGCTGAAATCGAAGCTGGGAGTGAAATGATGGTCTTCCAACCAGGTATGGGCCAATTGGATGTGATCCGGGGTGCGCAAGGGACGGATACGCTTTTCGAAGAAGGGGTTGACATGCAAACCCAACGCGCCGGCCTTGCTGCTGCAAGCGAGCAACGTTTGCGGACGATTTTCTGCCAGGTCTGCCAGTTTCGCAGCGAAGGCATGTTTGCCGGGTTCAGAATGGAGACGGAGGTGGCCATTTTCGCTCAGGGGTAAGGCGCCGGCCTCATCGCGCATGGGGTGCCAGGTGCCATGCCAGCTGGCATCGGCGGCGACGAGGTGTTCTTCGGCATCCAGGTACAGCCAGATGTGTTCCAGCTCGTACAGGTGCTGGATATCCCAATCCCACCAGATGGCGTATTCGATGGCTGTGGTCGCGCCCGGCGGCAGCCGAACGGGGTAGGAGAAGGAAGGCGAGGGGCCATCCTCATGGAAGACGGTGATGCCGACCGCCTCCGGCAAAAAGGGCTCGTTGCTGTCGAAGCAGAGGACGGGAGCGTGGCGGGTGGCGAGCTGAATGTCCGGATCGTTTGCATAGGAAGGAAATTCCTGGTGAGCAGCCGATGGTCTGATCATTTCTGATTTCTCCCCAAAGCCACAACGAGACGTCCGCGCAGACAATATCAGCCAGTATAGCGCAGGCGGCAGGGCATTTTCGCCGCACTTGTCGTAGACGGCTCGATGCAGGTGGGACAATTGACCGGCAACAATTAGAACATATATGCTATTCTTTATGCCCCGAACGACGAGGAGACGGCGATGCCCGAAATCATTCGCAACGAAGCGCGCACCATCGAAACCCACCCTACCCTTAAGGCGCTGGATGATGACGGGCGGATCGGCGGCTATCTCGTCGTTTGGGGTTCGCCACAACAGCGCGACTTGCAGGGCGAATTCTTCACACCGGAGACGGAACTGGGCTTGGATTGGTATGACCGCCGCCCCGTGCTCTACCACCACGGACAGGATGCTGCGCTGAAGAGCGCGCTCGTCGGCGTGCTGGAAGCCTTGCAGGTCGACGAGATCGGCCTCTGGGCAGAGGCGCAGCTGGATCGGCGCCTGCGTTATTTCCGCGCGTTGACCGAGTTGGTGCAGCGCGGCGCATTGGGCTGGTCTTCCGGTAGCCTGCCGCAGTTGCGCGAGGTCGCCAGCGATGGGCGCATCCTGCGCTGGCCCATCGTCGAGGGCAGCCTCACTCCTACACCGGCGGAGCCGCGCCACACCGAGATTCAGAGCCTGAAGAGTGCCTACGCAGCCCTGGGCCTGGATAGTGCGCGCTGGATGCAACATGCCGGTTTGACGATCGAATCAAACGGAAAAGGAAACGCAATCATGAACCAGGAAATGAGCCAGACGAAGCAACTGGCTGCCCAGGGCCATGTACCCATGGCCGGGGGCGCCCCCGAAAACGAGCATTCAACCCAGGAAGCGCCCCATTTCGCGGCTGAACCGGCCCGGTTCAGCCCGGAACCGGCCCGCAAGCACCTGCCGCTCGCGGTCCAGGCCAGCGCGCCGCGGGTCGGCAGCCCCTACGACGATCTGAGTGCGGTCGATTTGCTGCATGGCTATGTCCTGCTCTCCGCCGGCCGTCAATTCCGTGGCGTGAGCGAGCGTTATGCCAACGCGCTGGCCCAGAAAGTGCTCGGCGCTGGCATGACGGCGCGCAAAGCGGACGAGTTGAGCCATTCCACGCAGACGAGCTTCGGTGACGAATGGGTGCCGGATCTTTGGAGCGCACAGGTTTGGCAACAAGCGCGGATGAACAACGTCATTTTGCCGCTCTTTCGCGCCATCGAGATGCCCAGCAACCCGTTTCACCTGCCGGTGGAAGGGGCGGACCCGACTGTCTACTACGTGCCGGAAACCACGGACGAGAGCCAATTGACACTGGATGCAGCCGCTTCGGCGATCCCGGATAGCAAGATCGGCACGAAGAAGTTGACGCTCACGGCGAGCAAACTGGCGTTGCGCGTTGGTTTCAGCGCCGAGCTGGTGGAGGATTCCATCGTCCCGGTGCTGCAGATGTTCCGCGAGCAGGCGCTGCGGGCGATCGCCGACAGCATCGATTATACGTTGCTCAATGGCGATACCGCCGGTGGAAATGCCAACATCAACCGGCCCGGTTCGGCGTCAGCAGCGAACGCCCGCTACAAAGCCTTCGATGGCTTGCGCAAGTTGCCCTTGGTCACCAACACCGCACATCGAGCGAACGCCAATGGTGCGCCGACGCTGGCCTTGCTGCGGCAGGCGCGCTTTTCCTTGCCCATCCGCTACTCCGCCCGACCGAGCGACCTGGTCTGGATCGTGGATGGCGGCAGTTACGCGAAATTCCTGAACATCAAGGAATTCCTGACGATGGATCAGGCCGGCGCGGCTGCCACAGCACAGAGCGGGCAGATCGGCTTCGCGGATGGGGTGCCGGTGGTCGTCAGTGCGGAGATGCCCCTCACCGATGGCAGCAACGGCAAGGTGCACAGCACAGCCAAAAACAACACCAGAGGCACGGCGCTCTGCGTCTACCGTCCGGGCTGGTATGTCGGTTATCGGCGTCGCATCGCCGTGAGCGTCGATTACCTGCCTTACTACGATTCCTACCAACTGACCACCACGGTGCGCCTCGCCTTCATGAACTACGACAACGACGTCGCGGCGGCGCTCATCAACATCGAGATATAGGCGAAAGAAAACGGGGAAGGGCCAGCCGTCCGGCCAGACGGCCGCTCTTCTCCTTTTTCAAAGACAAGAGTCAGAGGCAAGAGACTGAGGAGGAAAATCGAGGATGTACACAGTGGTTACTTTGTATCAGTTGCGCGCGCAACTGGGCTTGCGCCCGAAAGAAACGGCCGACGATCACCGTCTGTTGTGGGCGTTGGGAGCGGCGACGCGTCATTGCGAGCGTTACACCGGGCGCAAGTTGTTGCCGGTGCATGCCACTCATTACCACGATGTCGATCGACGTCATCCGAAGGAATTGTTGTTGGAGGACGATCTGCTCGAGTTGACGGGCGTCACCAATGGCGATGGTCGATCCATCCCGCTGTCGCAGTTGAGGCGCATCCCGAATGCGCGCCAGCCCGCAAGTGCGCTGCGCCTGAACAACGGCACGCAATTCGTCTACCGCGAAACGCCGTTGGCGGCGGTGGCCGTGGATGGAATCTGGGGCTGGCATGATGATTGGTCGCGGGCCTGGCGCGATACCGGCGTGCAAGTACAGGAAGACCCCCTCACCGCGGCGGCCGTCACGTTGACGGTGCCGGCTGAGGAAGAGAAAGTCGGCCGTGCGCCGCGTTTTCAGGTGGGGCAGTTGTTGCGCATCGGCGATGAGTATCTGCGTTTGCGCCAGATTACTGCAGTTCGCGATGGCGGGCTCCTGCTCACCGTGACGCGGGGTGCGCAGGAGAGCCTGGCCAGCACGCATCGCGCGGGCAGCGCCATCCATCGCTACCATCCCCCCGATGACTTGACACAGGCAGTTTTGCAGCTGGCGGCCTGGCTGGTTCAAGTGCAACGGCAACTGGCTTCGCAGGATTTGCCACCGGCGATCCGCACCCTGTTGCGCGGTTTGCGGCGCACCGTAGTCCGCGTTTGAGGGTGGGAGCGATCGCATGACTGTCTTTCGCGCTGCGCTGACGGCTTTGGCTGCCCTCGAGTTGCCCGGGCTGCGCGCCAATTACGACCTGACCGAATTGCCGGAAACGTTATCGTCGGCGCAACTGCCGGCTTTGCTCACGCTGCCGGGAGAAACGCCGGATGGTGCGCTGAGTCGGCCCTTGTTTGGCAATCGCGCCGCTGGGTTTGAAGCCCAGGCCTTCCGCGGCAGCGCTGCCACCGTCACCCTCCATCCCTGGCATCTCCTGCTGCTCGCGCCGTTGGGGGAGGGCCTGGGCTTGCGATCGCACCTGCCGCGGCTGGTGGATCTGCTCGATGCCTACCTGGAAGCGATCGCCGTCGATCTGACGCTGGGCGGCCGGTTGTTGGAACCGACGCAGCTCGAGGTGGAGGTCGGTGTGTTTCCTTACGCGAGTGTGGCGTACCACGGCTGTCGCTTGCGCCATACCTGGAAGCTGGCGCTGGGATGAGTGGCGATTTCAGCAATCGCGGCGAGTTCAGCAATCGCGGCGAGTTCGGCTACCGCATCGAATTGGATCGCGACGACGATGGTCAATTCGCTACCGATCTGAGCATGGCGGTCAGCGCGGTGACCTGGCGTTTGGGGATGGCCGCAGCGGGCGAACGCATGGCTGAACCGGCGTGGGCGGCGGTGCAATTGCGCAACGAAAGTCGCGCGCTCTCGCCGGAAGTATCAAAGCTTCCCTTAACGCCTGGCCTCGGCTTGCGCATCCGTTATGTCGATGAGGAGGGTCATTCGACGCCGCTCTTCGTGGGGCAGATTGCGCGGAACGAACCAGAAACGGGCAGCCATGGCAAACGACGCGCCACCCTCTACGCGGAAGATGCGCAGCAACCACTGCGAGAAAACGAAATCCATTTGCCGACGCAGGAGAGCGCACGCGCCGATGAAATCATCGCTGCCATTTTGGCCCATCTGCCGCTGCGGCGGCCGGCCCTGGCGGGCCATGCCATCCTGGGTCTGGCCGGGCACAATGCGCTCGGGGAAACGACGCGCTTGTTCAGCGTTGCGGCCGTTCCGCAGTCCTTTCAGCGTGGCCGTTCGCGCTTCGAACTGGTCAACGAACGCTGGTTGGCGGGCATCAGTGCCTGGGAGGCCATCCGCCGCATCGTCAACAGTGAGCGCGGGCGTTTCTATTTTGACCGTCGCGGCCGGGCGGTCTTCCTGCAACGTCATCATCTGCTGCGGCAGACTGAACCCACGACGCACCTGCGGGAAAACGCCGCTACACTGGAGTACCGCCATGGCGACAGCATCATCAATGAATGGCAGGTGCGCTTGCAACCGCGCCGCCGGGGTGAACCGGGAACGGCGCTCTGGTCCACGCAGCGGCCGTTGCGCCTGGATGGGCACGCTGAGCTTCGTTTGCGCGTGCATTTTCGTGACGAGCTGGGCCGACGGGTGGCAGCCTTGCGGGTCGATGCGCCGCGCGCCGGGAAAGATTACCGTGCCACGCGCGATGCCGCCGGTAAAGGGCAGGACGTGACGGCTTTGATCGCCGTGCTCCTGCTGGAAAGAGCCGCCGATTCCGCGCTGTTGAGCTTGCACAACCTCGCCCCTCAGCCGCTGTTTGTGCAGCTGAGCTTGCGCGGGACGCCCATCTGGGAAGAGGCGCCCTTGACGGTGGTGGCGCGCGATGGCCGCAGCGTAGCGCGCTTCGGCCGCCGCCCGCAAACGCTGGAACATTTGGCGCTCAATGATGCGGAGGTCGCTCATCAGCTGGCTTGTTTTGAGCTGCCGCAAAGCACGGAAATGCGCGGCGTGTTTCGCTCGATCACCCTGAATCAGCGCGAGCAACTGCCCCTGATCCTCCAGCACAGCCTCTTCGATGCGGTGCGGATCACGGATGAACAGAGCGGGCACAGCGCAGCTTATTGCATCGTGGCGGAAGAACATGAAGTGACGCACGGCGGTCAGCGCCATCAATGCCGTTGGTGGTTGGAACCGGCGCATACGGCGCATTTCGCCACCCTCGGCAGCAGCCGCTTGGCTGATGAACCGCTGCTCGCTTATTGAAGCATGAAACGAAGGAGTACGTATGAACTGGCAAGACCCCAAAACATGGAACACCGGCGATCTGCTCACCGCGCAGGACATGAACGCTCAACTGCGGGATAACCTGCGTTACTTGAAAGATCTGCCATATGTGCAACAAACCATCCGCCGCAACTCGAATTACACGACCAGCAGCCGGAGCTTTGTCGATATCGATGGCAGCAACCTCTCGCTCACATTGCGTTTGGCCGGTGCGGTGATGGTCGGATTCCTGGGCACGTTTCAGATGGATCGTTCTGCGCAAGTTTGTTTGGATTTATTGGTGGATGGGGTGCGCCTGGGCAACGAACGCGGCATCTCCTGCCTTCATTTCTCGAATTCCAATGTGACGCAGAGCTTCACTTTTACCTTCCTGCGCGATCAACTGGCCGCCGGGGAGCATACGTTTCGTCTGCAATGGCGGGTATCCAGTGGCAGGGCAACGCTCTTCGCCGCGGCCGGCACCAATGATCCGCCGATCTTTTTCTGGCTGCGGGCTTTGCCTTAGTCGGAATCGACGATCCAGGGGGTGTGTTCGAAGCGCGTCACATCCAGCAAGCCCTGGTCTGTGATGCGCAGTTCCGGGATGACGGCTAGGGCGAGCAGGCTGAATTGCATGAAGGCGTTGTTCAACGGACAACCGCAGGCAGCCATCGCCTCGATCAGCGCCGCCGATTGAGCGGCGACGACCGCTGCCGGTTCCAGGGACATCAAACCACCCAGCGGTAAGGGGATGAGCGCACGTTCCGCGCCATCCCGAAAGACCACCGCGCCACCCCCCACATCCACCAGCCGGGCGCTGGCCACGGCCATCGCTTCGGGGTTCGTCCCCATCACGATCAAGTGGTGGCAATCGTGGGCGATGCTGCTGGCGACGGCGCAATCGCCACGCAGGCCGAAACCACCCACAAAGCCATTGACGATCGCACCGCTGCCATGGTGGCGTTCGATGAGCGAAAGGTGGGCGATATCCTGCGTCTCATCGAGGCGGATCTGCCCTTCCCGCACGGGCAGCCGCGCCTGGCGACGCGCCGTCGGCGCCTGATTCTCGATGACGCCGATGACGTTCACGAGGCAGGAATCGCCACGGGCGGCAGTCAAAAATTCCGCGGCGCTCGGCAACGCGCCAACGTGCATCGATTGCAGGAAGCGTTCGGGATGGGTGAAGGCCGGCAAAGGCGCGCGCATCTGCCCCTGTTCCGCCAGCAATTGCCCGCGTGCATAGACGGCATCGACGCGAAATTCTGCCAGGTCCGGCACCAAGAGGATATCCGCGCTGCGACCGGGAGTGATGCTGCCCAGCTCGCGCTCCAGGCCGAAATGCTGTGCCGGGTTGAGCGTGACCAGCTGGATCGCTTGCAAGGGTTCACAGCCGCAAGCGATGGCGTGGCGCAGGACGCGGTCCATATGCCCCTCGTCGACGAGGGTGGCGGCGTGTGCATCGTCGGTGCAGAGGATGAAGGAGCGCGAATCCAGCCCATCACCCGTGGGCAGGATGGCGGGGATTTGCGCTTCTATGTCATACCAGGCGGAACCGTAGCGCAGCATCGGCCGTTGGCCGCGGCGCGCGCGGGCGATGGCGTCTGCTCGGCGCGTGTTTTCGTGGTCGTCGGCCGGCCCGCTGGCGACATACGCGTGGAAGGCGCGCCCGAGGTCCGGGCTGGCGTAATGCCCGCCGACGGTTTTGCCCGCGCGCAGGGTGGCGGCGACCATCGCATGGGGATCCGCCGCGCCGGCCACCAGGCCGGGGAAATTCATCATCTCACCCAGGCCGATGATGCCTTCCCAGGCGAGCGCGGCTTCGATTTCGGCGGCTGTGATGGTGGCGCCGGCACGCTCCAACCCCGGCGCAGAAGGAATGCAGGAAGGTAACTGCAAGTAGAAGGCGATGGGTTGCTGGCGCGCTTCCGCCAACATCAGTTCCACGCCCGCCATGCCGAATACGTTGGCCATCTCGTGCGGGTCGGCAAAAACGGCCGTCGTGCCGTGGGGAATCACGGCGCGCGCGTATTCGGTGACGCTCAGCATGCTGCTTTCGACGTGCATGTGGGCGTCCAGCAATCCGGGCACGAGGCAGCGCCCGGCCGCGTCGACGATTTCGGTTTCATCGCCGATGCAATGGCCAAGATCTTCACCCACGGCGGCGATGCGGCCCTGGCAGATGGCGACATCGGTATGGGGGATCAGTTCGCGCGTGTGGGTATTGACCCAGCGTCCGTTGCGGATCAGCAAATCAGCCGCTTGCCGGCCCATGGCGACATCGGCGAGCGTTTGCGTCAGTTCATGCCAGGGACGCAGGGCGGCCATCGTTCAATTCGGGCCGGTAGCGGAAATGGGGCAGGTGGGATTCGAACCCACACGCCCGGAGGCGGGAGATTTTAAGTCACCTGCGTCTGCCATTCCGCCACTGCCCCAATTGCTGCAGGTTTTGCCGCTCATTCACTCAGGCGCGCGATGTATTCGATCTCCACCAAAGCGCCCAGCGGCAGACCCGCCACGGCAAAGGTCGAGCGCGCCGGTGGCGATGCGCCGAAATGCTGCGCGTAGACTTCGTTCATGGCCGCGAAATCGCCGATGTCTTGCAAGAAGACGGAAGTCTTGACGACATCCTCCAGCTGGGCGCCCGCCGCTTCCAGCACGGCGCGGATGTTGCGGAAGACCTGAGCCGTTTGCTCCTCGATGCCGCCGGAGACGAGTTGCTGGCTGGCCGGATCCAGCCCGACCTGGCCCGCGCCAAAAAGCCAGCCATCACGGACGATGGCCTGCGAATAAGGCCCGGCCGCCTCTGGCGCTTGTTTTGTATAGATGACCTGGTTTCCCATCTTGTTCCCCATCCATTGTCAATATCTTGGTGCGGGCCGCATTTGCGCACCGATTGCGCTTCATGATAGCATAAGTTCAGCCGTTCGCTTTCTTCTTAGGGGTGCCGCATGAAGCTGGGTGTTGTGTTCCCGCAGACCGAAATCAGCGCCGACCCGGGTGCCGTTCGTGCCTATGCCGAGACGGCCGATGCCCTGGGTTACGATTATTTGCTGGCCTATGATCACGTTTTGGGTGCGAATCCGCATCGGCCGGGAGGTTGGGCCGGCCGCCCTTATGATTACCAAGACATGTTCCATGAAATCTTCGTCCTGTTCGGTTACCTGGCGGGCATCACCGAGCGCTTGCAACTGGTCAGCGGCATCGTGATCGCCCCCCAACGGCAAACGGCCTTGCTCGCCAAACAGGCCGCCGCCATCGATGTGCTCAGCGGCGGGCGTTTGATCCTGGGCCTTGGCATCGGCTGGAACGAAGTAGAATACGAAGCGTTGGGCATGAATTTTCACGACCGCGGGCGCCGCGTCGAGGAGCAGGTGGAGTTGATGCGCGCCCTCTGGACGGAGCGCCTCGTCGATTTCCAGGGCCAATACCATCGCATCCCGGACGCCGGCTTGCATCCCTTGCCGCTGCAACGGCCGATCCCCATCTGGTTTGGCGGCGGCGCCGAACGAGCGCTGCGGCGGATGGCCCGCATCGGTGATGGCTGGCTGGCGACCGGGATGGATCTGGCTGACCTGCGGGATAAACTGGCGCGCTTGCGGGGATTCCTCTCGGAAGCGGGGCGTGAGGAGGCGGAATTTGGCGTGGAGATGCGCTTCAACCTGGGTGCAGTGGCGCGGGGAGCTTGGGCGGAACGAGTGACGACCTTGCGGGCCATGGGCGCGACGATGGTGAGTTGCGACACGATGAACATGGGCCTGGTTCATCCGGACGAGCACATCGCCACCATCCGCGCGTTCTATGAGGAGGTGAGTGCAGGGGCGGATGGTTGAGCGGGGGGCGGCAGCGGGGATGCCGGTGGGGCCTTCACCGCGCGTCCTATTGCTCTCCAAAGCCAGCCTCGCCGCCATCTATCAACGACAAATGGAGCACATCGCCGCGGCGGGCATCGATCTGCTGGCCCTGGTGCCGCAGAGTTGGCGTGACGAGCGTGGTGAGCAGCGCTTCGTTCGCGCGCACAGCCAGGGCTACCGCTTGCAGGCGCTTCCGTTGCGCGGCAATGGCCATTTCCACCTGTATTCCTGGCGTGGTCTGGCGGCTCAACTGCGCGCCTTCCGTCCCGATATCGTCCATATCGATGAGGAGCCTTACAACCTTTCTGCCTGGCAGGCCTTTTACCACGCACGGCGCTGGGGCGCGAAAACGCTCTTCGCCAGCTGGCAGAACCTGCGGCGCAACTACCCACCCCCCTTTCGCTGGGGAGAACGCTGGCTGCTCAGCGGAGTGGATCACGCCCTGGCCGGCACCCGGGGCTGTGCGGCGGTCTGGCGCGCCAAAGGCTACCCCGGTCCGCTCACCGTCATCCCGCAGTTTGGGGTGGATGTGCGGCGATTTCAACCGGCGGGGAGGCCGCCCGAGCGGCCCTTCACGGTGGGTTACGTCGGTCGCTTGATCGCGGCGAAGGGGGTCGATCTGTTGTTGCGCGCGCTCCGGGAGTTGGCGGGAGAATGGCGCCTGCGCATCGTGGGCAGCGGGCCGCAGCGGCCGGCGCTGACCCGGTTGACGGAAGAGTGGGGCCTGGCTGAGCGAGTCGAATTCACGCCACAATTGCCTTCGGGCGAGATGCCGGCGGTGTATCATTCGCTCGATGTGCTCGTCTTGCCTTCGCGGCGAACCGCACGTTGGCAGGAGCAATTCGGGCGCGTGTTGACCGAGGCGATGGCTTGCGCGGTCGCCGTCGTCGGTGCGGAAAGCGGCGCCATCCCCGAGGTGATCGGCGCGGCGGGACTGCTCTTCCCGGAAGGTGATGTGGCGGCGCTGACAGAGCGGCTGCGCCAATTGCGCTCCGATGAAATGGGGCGGAAGGAAATGGGCGAGCGCGGCCGTCAACGGGTAGCCCAGCATTTCACCCAGGAGATCGTCGCCGCCCAGTTGGTGGCCGTGTATCGTGAGTTGCAGGTAGGACCGACCGATCCAGTACAGAATGACCCGATGAAAAAGGAGACGGAGTCATGAGCATCCAAACGGCGTTGATCACCGGTGCAGGGGGTGGGATGGGCAGCGAAATTGCGCGGCAACTGGCTGCGGCTGGCTTTCACTGCTTGCTCACCGGTCGGCGCGAAGGCCCTTTGGAAGAAGTGGTCGCAGAAATCGAAGCAGCGGGTGGTTCAGCCAGCGCGCACCCGCTCGACGTCACCGATAGTGTGCAGATCCAGGCTTTGGTCGATCGTCGCAAAGAGGAATGCCTGGATGCCCTGATCTGTTGCGCGGGAGATTGGCTCATCAAACCGCTCGAAGCGGTCACGGATGCCGAGATTGAACACATCCTGGCGGTCAATCTCGTCGGGCCGATGTTGATGGCGCGCAGCTTCCTGCCCCAATTGCGCCGCAGCGAGAACGCCACCATCCTCAACATCGGTTCCATCGCATCCATGCGCTATGTCCCCCAGATCA
This sequence comes from Chloroflexota bacterium, assembly GCA_011523615.1. Taxonomy (GTDB): domain Bacteria; phylum Chloroflexota; class Anaerolineae; order Aggregatilineales; family Phototrophicaceae; genus WTGJ01. The sequence goes on from WTGJ01000022.1 coordinate 35,338, forward strand.
GCATCTACACCGCGGCGAAGACGGGTTTGCGCGGTTTCACCGGCGCGCTGGCGGAGGAGTTGCGCCCGGAGCGGATCCGTTGCGTTTTGCTCTCGCCGGGGCCGGCTGATACCCCGATGCGCTGGGCGGCCACTCCCCAGGCCGATCCCGATACTCTGGTGACCCCCGAGACCATCGCCCGCACGGTGGCCCATATCGTCACTTTGCCGCCGGGGACGACGGTGACCGAATTCCTGCTCATCTCGCAGGGCTATGGAGAGGATGCGGCGCGCAAAATGCTGGACGACTGAGGCAAAACGCGGTATGCTGAGGGGGCGAGAAGGAGTCAGTTGTTTCGGAAGCAGCCAACCGCCAGGGTGGAAACGCACGCGCTACATTTGGCCGATCTGCCACATTTCATGCGCCTGGTCGGGCAAGGAATCTTACTGGATAGTGCGATGATGACGTCGCTGGATGGCGATGTGCCCCAGGAATCGCCACTGGCGCCGCTCTTGCCCACCCGCAACCTGCACACCCTGGTGACGCGCGGCAAGCAGCAAACCGTGCTGGGCCAGTTTCGCCTGATCCGGAGCGAATGGGCCGCGCCGCGCGCCCAATTGAACTACCTGGCGCCGCGCGCCTTGGCACACACCGACGAGAGTGCTTGCTTGCACTTGTTGGATGCCCTGACGGCGGCGGCCGGCCGGCGCGAGGCGCATTCCTTGAATGCCGAAGTTGATGAGCGCAGCCCGCTGTTTGAAACCATGCGCCGCGCGGGCTTTGCGGTGTATGCGAGGCAGGAACTCTGGCGTCGCGCAGGCTATAGCAACCGCGCCGGGAATGCAGCCCACTCAGGGGCGGGCATCCCCTGGCAGAAAGCCAGCACGGGCGATCGCACGGAGATGCGCCAGTTGCTCCGCTCGCTGGTGCCGCCGATGTTGTTGCAGACGCTGGAACAACCGGCCGCAAATGCCGGTTGGTTGTACCGCGAAGAAGGGCAGGTGTTGGCGATCCTGGCCTTGCGCCGCGGCCGCCGCGCCGCTTCCCTGTTGCCTTATTTTCACCCGCGATTGGCGGGACGCATCGCCGACCTGTTGCGCGGAGCGCTCGCGCTGCTCCCCACCCGGCAGCCCTGTTTCCTGACCCTGCGCCGCTATCAGGATTGGTGGGGCGAAACATTGCCGGCATTGGGTTTCCTGCGCCAGGTACAACAGGGCTTGTTGGTGCGGCATATCGCCACCAGCATCCGCGCGAAGCACTTCGCCGATGAACTGTTGGAGGCTTTGGAGAAAGGCATCACCCCTGCGCTGGAGATGCGAACGGTGCCGCCACCCTTCCAGCAACCCACCCGTCGCTCTGCCTGATGGCCGCCTGATGGCATCTCGCATCTGCCCGAAGAACCGAAAAGGAATGCAGTGAACCCACACATCACCGATAATTTGGATGAGTTGAAACGGATCTTGCCCATCCACCTGGGCAGCGAACTGAACCACATCGGCCACAACGACGAATTGCTGGAAATTGTGCTGGACCTCGGGCGCATCCCGGCGGCGCGTTATCTCGGCAGCGAAATCCCGTTGTCTCAGGATGAGGTGGACGAGGAAATGTTGCATTTCGTCGTCGAACGCGTCGGACATTTTGACGCGGACAATCGCGCCGGCCTGGAACGGACCTTGCACCGCATCGCGGCCATCCGCAACCGCCGGGGCAGCATCGTCGGGCTGACCTGCCGCGTCGGCCGCGCGGTGTATGGCACGATCGACATCATCCAGGATCTCATCCAATCCGGTCGCAGTGTCCTGCTCCTGGGCCCGCCCGGCGTGGGCAAGACGACCATGTTGCGCGAAGCGGCGCGCGTCCGAGCCGAAGAGAAGCGTGTCGTCATCGTCGATACATCCAACGAGATCGGTGGTGATGGCGATGTGCCGCACCCGGCGATCGGCCGCGCCCGCCGCATGCAGGTTTCCCATCCGGAACGTCAGCACGAGGTGATGATCGAAGCGGTCGAGAATCACGCGCCTGAAGTCATCGTCATCGATGAGATCGGTCGTGAATTGGAAGCGATGGCGGCTCGCACCATCGCCGAACGTGGCGTGCAACTGATCGGCACGGCGCACGGCAACGAACTCGCCAACTTGATGCTCAACCCCACCCTGAGCGACCTGGTCGGTGGCATCCAATCGGTCACGCTTTCGGATGACGAAGCACGGCGGCGAGGTACGCAAAAGACCGTCCTGGAACGGCGCGCGCCGCCCACTTTCGATGTCCTCATCGAGATTCAAGAACGCAACCGCCTCATCGTGCGCGATGACGTCGCTTCGGCAGTGGATGGTCTGTTGCGCTCTCGTCCACAGGCAGTGGAGATCCGCACGCGGGACGAAGCGGGGGAATTGCAGGTCGAAGTGGCTCAGCCAGCGCCGGTGCAACGCACCCTGAATGATCGCAACCTCTGGAGCGAGGAAGCGCCCCGATCGCGGCGCAACGGCCGGCGCGCCCGCCCCTGGGAGCCATACGCAGAGCGCAGCCGGGCCAAAAGAGCCGAGCGCCGCGGTAGCACCTTTTACGAAGGCGAATCGCTCCAGGAGACGGCGCGGGAAGATTCCCACCCCCTGGCCATCTACGCCTATGGCGTGGCGCGCAACCGATTGCGGCAGGCCAGCAAACGACTGGCGGTTCCCGTGAGCCTCGCCCAGGATATCGGCGAAGCGGATGTCGTCGTCACGCTGAAATCGTATTATCGCCGCCGGCCCCGCCTCTTGTTGGATGCTGAGCGTCGGGCCACACCGGTCTACGTGTTGCGCGCCAACACCAGCGCACAGATGGAAAATTTCCTCACCGATCTGTTTCGGCGCGAGAGCGTCGATCATCAACTCGGCCAGGCATTGCGGGAAACGCAAACGGGCATCTTGCAGGTCCGGGGCGGCGCCCCCGCCGTCGATCTCATGCCGCAGGCTGCCCATGTGCGCCGCCGCCAGCACCGCCTCGTGCAAGAAGCGCACCTGGCTTCTCGTTCCTACGGCGAAGAGCCAGAACGCTACGTGCGGATTTCGCGCCAGGAAACGACCTAGCTCAGGGAAGGGAAGCGCAGATGGAAGTCTCTCCGGCCATATTGCAAGCGATCGAAGGCAGCCTGCTGGCCTATGCCGAAGCGCCTCAGTTTGAGTGGCTGTCCATCCCCGGCGTGCAGGCGCGTGCGTTGCGCGGCAGCCAGCACCCCCTGTTCAACATCGTCGGCGTCGCTCAATGCAGCGCGGAAGATGCCGCTGCGACGCTGGCGCAGGCCCTGGCGGTGTATGCGGAAATGGGCGAATTGTTCGGCTTCTGCGTGGGTCCCCTCTCCCAACCAACAGATTGGGCCGCGCGCCTCCAGGCGGCGGGTTTCACGCTCGCCGTCGCCACTGCCGGCATGGTCCGCACCGACTTGCAGACGCCCATCCGTCACAACCCGGCCGTCCGCGTTCGTCGGGCGACGAGGGAAGACATCCCGGATTTGTGCCGCGTCTACAGCGAGGGTTACCCCATCCCCGCGAATACGGCCGCGCCGTTTTTGGAATGGGTCTGGGCCTTGGGTGGCCATCATTATTTGGCCTGGCTGGAAGGGATGGCGGAGCCGGTGACGGCGGCCAATCTCTTCCCCTTTCCCGGCAGCAAGATCCTCGTCTTGCAGGGTGCGGCCACGCTGCCGGATTACCGCGGCCGTGGTTTGTACACGTCCATCCTGGCCCAGCGCATCGCCGACGCGGCCGAGATGGGCATGGAGGCGGCCATTTTGCAGGCCGATCGCTCCAGTTCCGCCCCCATCTGCGCCAAACTGGGTTTCACAGAAATCACTTCGCTGGATGTCTATCTTTCGCCCCCACCGCCGGCATGAAGGGCGCTGCGCTGGCTGATCTCGCCTTTGCCCGGGCCGCCCGGCAACATTTCCGCCAGTGGTTGGCCGCGCAGGGCGCCGAAATACCACGCGTGAAGCGCGATGAGCAATACAGCGGCAGCCGGCGCGCGCATTATGGCATTCGCATCCCCCAACTCAAGGACGGCGTCAAAGCGTGGCTGCGCGCACAACCCGACCTCGCGCGGGGGGCCTGGTTGGCGACGTTGGATGCCCTCTATGGCTTGACCGAAGCGGAGGAAGAAGAAGTCGTCATCGAGGAGCGGTTGCTGGCGGGGTTGTTGCTCTCCCACACCCCCCGACTGCGCAAGGCGGCCGGCTTTCCCCTGGAGCGTCTGGACGCCTGGCTGGGGCAGCTCGAGGGTTGGATCGAGATCGATACGACCTGTCAGGCGACCTTTTCCCTCACCGAGCTGGTGGGGCAATGGGACGAATGGGCGCATTTTCTGCAGCGTCAGGCAGCTTCGGCGAACATCAACCGCCAGCGGGCCGCGCTGGTCTTGCCGATTGGCGCGTTGCGCGAACGACCCAGCGAACCGCGCTTGTTCCCGTTATCCCTTGCCCTGGTGTGTCAGGTGAATGCCCAGGCGAGCGTGCAAAGCGAACGCGACAAGCGGGTGGTGAAAGCGCTTTCCTGGATCTTGCGTGAAGCCTGCAAACAGTATGCGCCGCAGGTCGCCGATTACCTCGCTCAGGAAGGAGAGGCGCTGCCCGCCCTCGTACAGCGCGAGACGCGCATCAAGCTGGCCAGTGGCGTGAAGAATCCGCGACAGAGGGAACGGCGCAACCTGCAGACTTGAACATCAGGGCCGCCGCCGCAGTGCCATCACCAGCACGGCCAGCGAGACTTTCAGCATGTAATACGCGGCGAGCAAGGTCGTGATCGAAGAGGCGCCACCCTGGCGAGCACGCATTTTCGCCGGCACCTCGCGCAGTCGCAAACCGGCACGGCGCAGCGCGACGATCGCCTCCGGTTCGGGATAATCGGGCGGGTATTCTTCGGCGAACAGGGCGATGGCCCGTTCGTTGAACGCGCTCAGCCCGGAAGTCGGGTCGGTGACGCGTTGCCCGGTGAGGAGGCCGATTTCGGTGGCCAGCCAGTAACTGCCCAAGCGCCGCCAGGGGGAGGCCACGAAGCCACCCTGCTGCAGGTAACGGGAGCCAGTCACGACATCCGCCGCGTCGGCCTGCAAAGGATCGAGCAGCGCGCGCAACGTTTCCGCCGGGTGTTGGCCGTCGCCATCGCAGCGCAGGGCCCGGCGGTAACCGCGGCGGTGGGCGAATTGCAAACCGGCTTGTACCGCGGCACCGATGCCCACATGAATCGGCAAGCGGAGCAGGAGCGCGCCCTGTTCGCGGGCGATGCGCGCAGTGTCGTCTTCGGAATGGTCGTCCATCACCAGGATATCTGCCTCCGGCAAGGCGTTGCGGACGCCGCGGATCACAGCGGCCAGTGCAGCGGCTTCATCGCGCGCGGGGATCATGACGATCGTGCGTTCGTTCTCAGGGGAAGGGCTGCTGTAGGCCGTCAATTGCATCGCTTCAGGATCAGGGATGTACGGGGAGTGGTTTCTCGCAGGGAACCAATGTTTTCCAGGCTCGCACCAGGCGTTGGAAGCCTTCGCAGATCCGTTTCGGTTCCTGCTCGGTGAAATTCAAGCGCAGGTGCCGCTGGTCGCTGCACCGGGCAAAGAAGTAATCGCCAATGGCGAAGGAAACGCCATGCTCGAGCGCTTGTCGATAGAGTTCGCTGGCGTTCGGTCCTACGGCGGGCAATTCCACCCAGAGGAAGAAACCGCCGAGGGGCCGGCGCCAACGCCATTCACGGGGGAAAAAATGCTCGGCAGCATAAAGCGCTGCGTCCCGCCGTCGTTGCATGACCCGCAAGTTGCACCCCAGCTGATTCGCGACGATGCCCTGTTCCAGGAGCCATTGCACCACGCGCTGGTTGAGGCTAGCGGTCGCCACTTCCGCGGCGTGATGGATGATCTGAAAGCGTTCGTGCTGGCCGGCCGGCGCGATGATGTAGCTGGTGTTGATACCGGGCAACAGGTTTTTGCTGAAGGTGCTGGAATAGATGACGATCCCCTCCTCATCCAGGGCTTTGAGTGGGGGTAAGGGAGTGCCTTCATAGCGAAATTCGTGAAACACGCCGTCTTCCAGAATGGGGATCTGGTATTGACTGGCGAGGCGCAGTAAATGACGCCGCCGCGGCAAAGACATTTCCACCCCGGTTGGGTTGTGAAAACAGGGTGCCGCGAAGATCAAGGCTGGAGCTTGTCGATCCGGCTTCTGCAAGGCTTCTTCCAGCTTCGTCAGTTCCATCCCTTCATCATCCAGCGGGAGGCCGAGGACTTGCAGGCGCCGAGCGCAGAGGCTATCCAACAGCCCGAGAAAGGTGGGGTTGGCCGAAACGATCGCATCGCCTGGCTGAGTCAGCGCTTGCAGAATCAGGTCGATGCTTTGTTGTGCGCCGCCGGTGATCAACACTTCATCTGGCTGGCAGCGGATGCCATTGCTGCACACATGTTCGCAGATGGAGCGGCGCAGCGGCAGGTAGCCGGTCGATGGCTCATAGCGCAGCGCTTGTGCGCCGTCACGATCCAGCACCGCATCGATCGCTTCCCGCACGCTTTGCAGCGGAAAGAAATCATAGGGCAGGCTGCCGGAGAGGAAGCTGATCAACTGATTCTGCGGGGGGCAGATATCCACCATCTCATGCAGCGAGCTATGGGGGATGGGCAAGCGCTGGCGTTCCGAGAACGAAGCGGGCGTCAAAACGCCCCGGCTTTCTTCTGGCACCTCTTGCATTGCAGAAACGAAGGTCCCTTTGCCCACTTGTGAATGCAGCATCCCTAGATTTTGCAGCAGTTCATAGGCATGGACGACGCTGAGGCGGCTGATCTGCAGGTGCTTCGCCAGCTCACGGCTCCCGGGCAGCCGGGTTCCCGGGGGCAGCTGACCGCTGGCGATGAGCTCCCGCAACTGCTCCGCCAATTGGCGAAAAATCGGGTGGATGCCATCGCGCCTCAGTTCCTGCAGCAAAGAGAGTAAAGGCAACATGGGTATCTCTCCCTGGTCGGTATGAGCGATGAACCCCCTCAATAGCAATGAACGGCTGAGCCAGCAGCATCTTACCGCCTGCAGCCCACCAGATTCCAGACCGATGTTTGGCGACCGATGTTCGCTGCACGATGTTGCCAGGCGAGCGAGGTTGCTTGTGAACTACGAAACGCCCGGCAAGCGGCCCACGAAAAATACACCGCAAAGCGATAACGCGCCGGCCAGGGCAAAGGATGCGGCCAAGCCCTGGGAATCGCCGACTGCGCCAGCCACCAGCGTGACCGTCATGCGCGTCAGCAATTCCAGCAACATGTAGATGCCGGTCGAAGTCGCGGCATAGCGCGGCTCATGCTCGACCACGACCGCGAGCAGCACCGGGTTGCTCAGGCTGGTCATCATGCCGGAGAGCAGCAAACCGGGCAGGATGAGCGCCAGCATGCCGCTGTTCATGACCAGGGCCAGGAAGAACGTGGCGAGCCCCGCCAGGACGAGGGAACCGGCGATCGTGATGCGGCGACCGACGCGATCGCTTAGGGCACCGCCGATGAAGGCACCGACGAAACCAGCCAGAGACCAGGAAGTCTGCGCGGCGCCAGCCCACTGCAACGAAAAACCCGCCTCATCCACCAGGCTGGCCAGGAAGACGCTGAAAGTATGGAACAATAGGCCGTGGAAGAAGAGGACTCCGCTCAGGGGCAGGAAGAGGCCGCGCAAGGCCGCCCAGACCTGGCCGATTTTCGGATCCACCGAACGGGGCAATTGGCTGACCCTTTCGCCGCGCAAACGCCAGAAGAGCAGCAGGCTGGTCGCCAACCCCAACCCGATCAGCCGCCAGGTGCCTTCGAGACCCCAGATGCTGACGACCCAGACCAGCAAGATCGGGCCCAGGGCGCGCGCCAGCTCGCTGCCAGCCATGAAGATGCTCATCGCCAGGCCGACGCGGTTGCCGGCCGCTTCGTGCATCATGCGCACGACCGGTAAATGAAAGGCCATCGAACTCGCGCCGGCGCAGATGAGCAGCACGGCCAGCACGGCGTAATGATCGGTTTGGCCGAGGAGGCCGATGGCCGTCGCGCTGATGGCCGGCGTCAAAGCGACGATCAGCCAGGCGTTGAAGCGGTCCGTGAGGTAACCGAGGAAGGGGTTCAACAACGAAGGCAACTGCATGAGCACCACCAGCAGGCCGATGGCCGTATGAGAGATGCCCATTTTGGCGCGCAAGAGGGGGATCAGCGGCGCCAAATATGCGCCGTTCAAGTCATGCGCGAAATGGGCGAAAGAGACCGTCAGGACGGCGCCGGGGCGGAAAGTGCTTTCAGTCGCCGGTTGCTCCGCCGGTTGCGCGACCGTCGCTTTCACTGCGCTGTTGCCAGGTGCCGCAAGCGCCAGACGAAGGGCAAGCTCAGGTAGGTAAGGACCGCCGCCAGGCCCAGCGCCAGGGCGAGGCCGTAGTATTCGCTGAGCGATTCGTAGCGCGGGTCGGTGAATAGGCGCGCTGAGAAGGCATCCCCCAGTGCGCCGACGGCGATGCTCAAAATCAGGCGAAAACCGAAGGCGATTTGCATGAACAAGCCATTGGCCGTCGCCCGCCATTCGCGGCTGTTTTCCAGCACGACCGCCTGCATGACCGGGGTGGCGCTCAGGGTGAAAAAGCCCGAGGCCAGGATGATGCAGACCAGCAGCCAACCCGCCACCTCCTGTTCCAGCGCGTAGAGCAGGACGAAGCACATCGTGGCGGCGCTGCTGAGCGATAGCAGCAACATGCGTGATCGGCCGAAACGGTCGCTCAGGGTGCCGCCCAGCAAAGCGCCCAGCACACCGGCGCCGGACCAGAGGGCGATGCCGATCCCCCCTTCTTCGAAGGAATAGCCGCGCAATACCAACAGGGTGGGCAAATAAACGGAGAGGCCGACATTGAGCCAACTGCGCAGGATCATCACCGGAATGAGCCGGCGGAAGATGCGCCAGATCGGTCGGCCCGCTGCGCGCCAATTCGGACGGCGGCTGTGCGAATAGGCCGGGATATTGCGAAAGCGCCAGTAGAGAAAAGCGGTCGCCAGATAGCCGATGAAGAGGGTGCGCCAGATGCCCGCCAGGCCCCACATCCCCACCGCCCAGACCACCAGCAGCGGCCCGACCGTGCGCGCTCCCTCACCCGCCGCCATGAACAGACTCATCCCCAGCCCGACGCGCCGGCCGGCGATCTGCGCGATCATCGCCGGCGCGGGCACGTGAAAGGCGGCCACGCTCAAACCACATAGCAGGAGCAGCGCGACCAGCGCCCAGTAGCCGGGCATCCAACCGACGGCGCACATCAATGTCGCCGAGACGGCCGGTGCCGCGATCACGAAGAAATGCAGGCTCGTGCGGTCGCCCAGATAGCCGATGATCGGGTTGAGCAGGGAAGCCGCCTGCAATATGCCGGAGAGCGAGCCGGCCTGCGCCAGCGAGAGGGAGAGGTTCTCTTGCAGACGCGGCAAGAGCGGCGCGATGTAGGCGGTGTAGATGTCATGCGCGAGGTGCGCGCCGACGATGGTGGTGATATTGCCCAGTTGGAACGGGGCAGCAGGCGAGTCTTGCGGCTGGGGTTGGGCTTGGGCTTCGGTGTCCGTGGTCGGCCTCGGGCGCTGGGCAGGTTGTGGGAGTGTAACGGGGTGGGGGTAGTGATGCTATATTTATGTGCTGAATGCAATCGCAGGTGGTGCGGTTCTTCCTGGAAGCAAAAGTTGGAGCGACAGTTTGAGAAAATGACGAAGGTAAAACCCGGGAGTGACGAAGGATGTGGAGGGTGTCTACTGATCATAGTCATCATAGCCGTCGTCACGATCTTCGTTTTTGGTTGGCAGGATGATGTCATCGGGTTCATTCGGAACCTGTGGGGAAATATCGGGAGCATGCTCGGATGGTCGTTGGCGAACTGGTACTGGATCCTCATAGGTTTCTTTGCGTTATTGGTGTTGTTAGGGGTGTGGGGTCATTACCTGGAGGAACAGGAGAAAAAGCAGGCAGCAGCGAAATCGGGAGCGGATCTGGAACGCAATGGTGAGCTGCCCGCAGACGAGGGGATCGCACCGCAAAAAACCAAGCGCAAAGCCAAAAGCAAAGTAAGTTCGCCAGCGGACCCGCGCGGCCGTAACCTGGAAGATTTATTTTCAGATCAGGAGAGGGGCAATCTGTAGGAATCTATGAATCCACAGGATTCCATCGACGAGAGCGGACAGCGCCATTTCGAGTAGGCTTAATCCGATGCAACATTGCTAAGGAGAACGATGCGGCTCCTCATCACCGGCAGCAGCGGCCAGATCGGCACCAACCTCGCCCTGCGCGCGCTCGCCGAAGGCCATCAGGTTTGGGGACTGGATTCCCGCCCCAATGGCTGGTGCGCGGACATACCCACCATCCGCCATGATTTGCGCGAGCAGCACCGCCCCCTGCGCGAGGTATTGGCGGAGCCGCTGGCGCAGGGACGGCTGGATTGTGTGGTGCACCTCGCCGCCCACGCCAAAGTGCACGAGCTGGTGCTCCAGCCCGAACGGGCCCTGGAGAACATCGCCACCCTCTTTCCGGTGCTGGAATTCTGCCGCGAGCAGCAACTGCCGCTCGTGTTCGGCAGCAGCCGCGAGGTCTATGCCGACATCCAGCGCACCATCGCGACCAACCAAACCCGCGAAGAACAGGCCGATTTCGCCTTCACCGCCAGCCCGTATTCCGCCAGCAAAATCGCCGGTGAGGCGCTCATCTATTCCTACGCCCATTGCTACGATCTGCCCTATCTCGTCTTCCGTTTCAGCAATGTCTACGGGCGTTACGATAACGACTTGGAGCGCATGGAACGCGTCATCCCCCTCTTCATCGATCTCATCCGCCGGGACCAGGAAGTGACGGTTTTCGGCGAGGATAAGATCCTGGATTTCACCTACGTCGATGATTGCGTCTCGGGTGTCCTGAGCGGGATCGAAGGCCTGGTTCGCGGGCAACTGCGCGATCACACCATCAACCTCGCCTATGGCGCGGGCAACAGCCTGGTGCAGATGGCGCAATACATCGCAGAAGCGTTGGGCAAGCCTTTGCGAATGCGCATCCAACCCTCGCAGCGGGGTGAAGTGACGCATTACGTCGCCGACATTGCGCGGGCGCACGAGTTGTTGGGTTATGCGCCACAAGTCCCTTTGGCCGAAGGCATCCGCCGCACCGTCGCCTGGGTAGTGGAGTGGGGCGAACGGCAGCGAAACTGAAGCGATGCCACGCCCCTGATGTTGATTGCCGCAACGATTCAACGACCGACGCTATTGCTGGATGAAGCCGTTTGTCGCGCCAATATCGAATGGATGGCGCGCAAGGCAGCCCGTACCGGTACGCGCCTCCGCCCCCACGCCAAAACGCACCAGTCTGCCGCCATCGCCGAATGGTTGCGGGATGCCGGCGTCACCGCGCTCACCACTTCCTCCGTGACCATGGCGCGCTACTTCGCCGACCACGGCTGGCAGGATCTGACCATCGCCTTTCCGGTGAATTGGCGGGAACTGGGTGACATTGCCGAACTGGCGGGACGGGTGCGTTTGGCTTTGCTGGCCGCGAACGAAAGCAGCGCTCGCTTTTTGGCGGAGAATCTGCGTCAGACTGTCGATATCTGGCTAGAAGTAGAAACCGGCGACGGCCGCAGCGGCGTTCCCTGGGACGAAGCGGAGCGCCTGGATGAGATGCGCCGCATCATCGAAGCCGCTCCACAGTTGCGGCTGCGCGGTTTGCTCTCGCATGGCGGCCATAGTTACGAGGCGCGGGATGCACCGTCTGCGGCGGCCAGCTGGGCGGAATCTCTGCTGCGTTTGCGCTCCTTGCGGGAGGCTTTGCGGAACCGCGGAGCCGGCCCGCTGGCAATATCACCGGGAGATACGCCGGGTTGCATGGCCGCAGCGGATTTTGCCGATATCGATGAGGTCCGCCCGGGCGCTTTCGTGTTTCACGATTTGATGATGCGCCAGATCGGCGTCTGTCGCGAGGAAGATATGGCGCTGGGTGTCGCCTGTCCGGTGGTGGATGTGCAAGCGGCGCGGCGACAATGGGTGATCTACGGCGGCGCCGTCCATCTCTCGCGAGATGCCCTGTCTGAGAATGGCCGGCTGCATTACGGCGAAATTGCCCCCTTCGATCCCGAGCGCGGCTGGGGGGAATCCATCCCCGGCGCGCGCGTGGTGCATCTTTCGCAGGAACACGGCCTGGTGCAAACCGACGCGGCACATTTCGACCGTTTTCAACCCGGCGATCTGCTCGTCGTGCGGCCGGTGCATGCCTGCCTGACCGCCCATCACTTGCGCGGGTATCGAACGCTCCGTGGCCAATGGCTGCCGATGATGGCCGGGCCGGAGGAGGCGTAGGCGCCAACGCCCCGGCAACGGTCACGGGGACGGGTTCCTCTCTCCTTTCCGGGCGATGGCTTGATTGAGCCGCGCGCTGGATTTGCAATGCGCAGGCTCTGTGCTGCGCGTACTGAATCCGCTAATGCAGCTGCCAGCAGAAAGAGTCAGACTATGAAACATGACAGGGATCATCATGCCAAGAACGCTTAGATGTGATCCGCGGCTCTTCCAGAAGGACCTCAGCGGCCGCGTCTATATCGTCACCGGGGCGAACTCAGGCACGGGCCTGGCGACGAGCGCGCAGCTGCTGCGTCAAGGGGCGCATGTCGTGGGCGCTTGCCGGCGCGTGCCGGCGGGTGAAGCAGCCTTTGCGGACCTGGCGCGCCTGCCCGGCTCGGCGGAGATCAGGATGCTGGACCTGGCCAGCCTGGATTCGGTGCGGCGATTCGCGGAAGACTTCCTCGCCCGGCACGAGCGGCTGGACGCGCTCGTCAACAACGCCGGTCTGGTCACCGCTGAGGGGCGCAGCGAAGACGGCTACGAGATTCAATTTGCCACCAACCATCTGGGTCATTTCCTGCTCAGCGAATTGCTGCTCGATATCTTGAAAGCGAGCGCCCCGGCGCGCATCGTCTGCCTCTCCAGCGTCGTACACGCCGGGCGCGGCAGCCAGCCGGTCCGCATCGATTTTGACGACTTGCATTTTGAGCGGAAGCCATACAGCGCCATGGCGGCGTACGCGCAATCGAAGCTGGCGAATGTCCTGCATGCCCGGGAGCTGGCGCGCCGCCTGGAAGGCGCGGACGTCATGGCTTGCTCGGTGCATCCCGGCTGGGTGCGCTCGAACTTTGGCGCCGAAATCATGCCGGGCTGGCTGCGCGGCGCCATGAACCTCGCGTTGCGGCCCTTCAGTGGTTTTCTGGGCATCATGTCGCCGGATGATGGCGCGCAAACGACGCTGCATTGCCTGCTCGACGATGACGTTCCCCATCACAATGGCGCGTACTTCAGCCAGAACAGCATCCTCTACCCCAATCGGGAAGACCGGCCCGGCGGCTGGCCGATGCGCTCGCCCAACCCCCAGGCGCATGATCCTGAAATCGCCAGCAGACTCTATGATGTCAGCCTGGAGCTGGTCAGGTTAAAGGCTTGACGGGCGCGGCGATCCCCGGCGCGCGCCTGGCACATTTATCGCAGGAGCACGGTCTGGTGCAAACCGACGCGGCGCATCTCGACCGCTTTCAACCCGGCGATCTGCTCGTCGTGCGGCCGGTGCATGCCTGCCTGACCGCCCATCACTTGCGTGGGTATCGAACGCTCCGTGACGAATGGCTGCCGATGATGGACGGGCCGAGCGAACCGAGTTCGCCAGATCAGGGAGCGTAGCGCGCGTAGATCAAGGTATCTTCGAGGACGCCATCGACGCGCCGCCGATGGTGGTGCAGCCGCGCTTCGTGGGCGAAACCGCAACGTTCCGCAACGCGCTGGCTGGCCGCATTCGAGGCGTCACAGGCGATGCTGAGCCGTTGCGCCCGCCACTGTAGGAAGGCGACCTCGCTGATGGCGCGGACAGCTTCCGTCATGTAGCCGCGGCCCTGCTCACTCTGGCGCAGCCAATAACCGATTTCCAGGCGCGGTACCTCCCAGACGCAATCGTGGAAGCCGCTCGCGCCGAGGAAATGGCCATCCGAACGGCGAAACAGGAAGAGCGGCAGCGGGTCAGCGGGTCTTCCCTGCTGCAGCTCCTGCCATTGGTGCAGGCCCAGCCGCACGTGCTCGTCGGTCGCTTTTTCTTGTCCGTTGGGGTTGCGCGCCCAATCCATCCAGCGATGGAGCTGGTCGTAAGTTTCGTGAATGGCTTCCAGGACGAGCAGGACGTCGCTCAGTTGTGGCGGGCGGATGAGCAGGCGCTCCGTTTCCAGCGGGAAGGCCGCGGCCCGGTTCATTCCTGCATGGCCGCTTCGAGAAGGGCGCGGATTCTTGTATGCTGGCCCCTGCTTGCCAGATTCAGCGCCGTTTCGCCGGCTGGATTGCGCTGGTGCGGGTCTGCGCCGGCAGCAAGCAGGGACCGGACGATTGCGGCATGGCCTTCCATGATAGCGTACATCAGCGCGGTGAGAGTGTACACGCCACCGATCTCATCCACCGCCGCGCCGGCCGCGAGCAAGAGCTGGACCATTTCGGTCTGGCCCCTCTGACTGGCGTGCATCAGGGCAGTCCAGCCAAACAAGTTGCAATCCACCTCGGCGCCGGCATCCAGCAGGGTGGATAGGATGGCCGGTTCGCCCGAAAAGACCGCGTAATGCAAGGCCGGACCGGGGTCATTGGCGGTGTCGGCGTGGAGCAGCGCGCGCACCTGATCGACATCACCCTGGAAGGCGGCGATCATGAGCGGAGTGATACCCGCCGCTGCGGGATCCGCGCCTGCTTCCAGCAATGAAGCGAAAACTTCCCAGTCGGTCGCCAGACTCAGCTCAAAAGTGCCTAGGGGACGATAGAATTCTGCGCCGGCAGCGAGCAAAGTGATCATGGTATCGGCTTGGTTTGACGAAATGGCGTACATCAGCGCTGTAAAATTACCGTCATTGGGCCGGTTCACCCTAGCGCCGGCTTCAAGCAAGAGCTGGACCGTTGCGACTTGGCCACTCTGACTGGCGCGCATCAAAGCGGTCTCGCCGAAATCGGACTGCCAGTCGACTCCGGCCCCATTCGCGAGCAAGAGAGCGGCGACTCCGACGCTGTCGCACCAACTGGCGCGCATCAATGCCGTATCGCCATACCTCCCTGGTCGGTCAATTTCTGTGCCTGCGGCGATCAAGTGCGTGACCATATCGGTATCGCAAAAACCGCTGGCGACGGTCAAGGCCGTTGCGCCATCCTCATCCTGCCCATCCACATCCACGCCGGCTGCCAACAGCCGCTTCACTTCCTGGATATCGCCGATGCGGACTGCATTCACCAATGCCGCACCGTCCTCCTGCGCCAACAACGGCGCGGGCCACAACCATGCCCACACTAGTAAGGTGAAAACACACCGATTCAGCAACCTTTTCATGCTAGCCAATCAAGCCCCCGCCTTCGCCATAGCCACCGCGGAAGAGTTCGCCCTCGGCGAAACGCTGCAGGCGGAAGGGCGCCGGGTCGATGGGGCATTGGCGCTCTCCCAGGGCCAGGTCGGCCAGCATTTCGCCCACGACCGGCCCCATCTTGAAGCCGCTGCCGCTGAAACCATAGGCGAGGATCAAGCCCTCCGTACCGGGCAGGGGGCCGATGATCGGGTGCCAATCCGGTGTGACGGTATACAGCCCGACCCAGCCTTTGCCCACGTGCGCCTCCGCCATCGCCGGCAGCCGCGCCACGGTCAAATCGGCCATCTCGGCGTTGAAATCCATGCTGACCGACTCGTTGTAATGATCGGGATCGCCGACGACGTCTTCTGCCTCGCGCGGGTCCAGGGAGCCGGCCAGGGTGAGCGCGCCGGTTTCGCCGCGGGTGTAGAAATGGTGGACGAAATCGGCGACGAAGGGGTGGCCCGCCAGCGCGCTGCCAGGCGGTTGCTGAAAGACGGCGACCTGGTGGCGGCTCGCTTGCGCTGGCGTCTGCGTGCCCAGTTGCGCGGTGAGCTGCGCCGCCCAGGGGCCGGCCGCATTGATGACGACGGGCGCGTGCATTGTCCCGTCTTCGGTTTCCACGCCGATTGCGCGGCCCTGCTCGGTCAGGATGCGGCGGACGGTGATGCCCTGGCGGATCTCAGCGCCTTCGTCGGTGGCGCGCCGGGCAAAGGCCGCCGCCGCCAACGCGCCATCGGCATAGCCGCCCTCCGGCTCGTAGGCGATGCCGCCGAAATCCGCGCCGTTCAGTTCGGGGGCCACTTCTCGCAGGCTCTCGATATCCAGCAGCTCGACGCGAATGCCGACGCCGCGCTGCATCGCCACGTTGGCGGCCATTTTTTCGCGTTCGTGCGGCCCGACGGCGAAGATCACGCCGCTGTTGACGAAACCGGCGTCGCCGCCGATGACCTGCTCAAAATCCTGCCAGACGCGCAGCGAACGCAGCGCCATCCGCGCCGTTACCTCGT
The DNA here is from genome assembly GCA_011523615.1 of Chloroflexota bacterium. GTDB lineage: Bacteria > Chloroflexota > Anaerolineae > Aggregatilineales > Phototrophicaceae > WTGJ01. The sequence goes on from WTGJ01000022.1 coordinate 51,704, forward strand.
TGGAATAATGCTGGCGGATGATGCCCACGGTGCGACCGGTGGAGCCAGCGGCGAGGTGGCTTTTCTCCAGCAAGCAGACGCGCGCGCCGCGCCGGGCGAGCTGGTAGGCGGCGCTGCAGCCACTGATGCCACCGCCGATGATGATGACGTCGGCCGTTTTTGCCATGAGCCACCTTGCGTTGGGATTGCGGGGGGATTTTAGCAGATTGGGGGGAGGGATTAATGCCCCCAGGCTGTCATTTCGATGATTTTTCGCGATTGCACTTTCGGCAAAGCATCTGGCAGTTTTCTTCGTCGGTCGGGCCGCCTTCCGACCAAGGCGTGATGTGGTCCGCTTCCATATCTGAAATATCGAATGGTTGTTGGCAAATCACACATTTACCCGCTTGCTTCTCGTAGACAATTTGCTTCATGCCGGGTTTGAACGCACGGATGTTCAAGTGCCTTTCATCCCGAGTGAGGAGGTAGGGGTAGATCCCCTTCTTGTTTTCTACATCATCGTCCAAGAGCAAGCGCTTCGTTTCCGCTTCAACCCACTCGGAATCGATGTTTTCATCTTGGTAGGTGTTGTATAGGCTTCCCCAATCCACGCCCTTCATGATCGTCTTGCGCTTATGGGTGAAGGTAGATTCGATCCAATCGATGACGCCGCGAAAATACTCCCACAACGGCGCCGCGCTTTCATAGTGCTGGTGAATGCCCATGAAATCTTCAATTTCACCGTCGCTGACCCACTTGATGACGGTTTGCAGATAATCTTGACGGATGGGCGAACCGCTCAGGTAATCGCCGCCTAGACCGACCGCCGGGCAGCCAGAGCGGCTGAAATAACGCTTGGCGTCCGCGACCCAGGAACCGGAATACACGGCGTTGCGTAGCTCCTGGTCATACAGTTTCTCGCCCGCGATATTGACCGTGCGGAACCAATCCAGCTTGTCGCTGTGCGAACCCGTACACACATAGACCATTAATTCGTAATTCCGGACGCGTTCCTGAATATCGAGCGGCTGATTGTGAAAGTAGAGCCCGTCTACCGAGAAATCGCTATGGACATACTGGGCGATGGAGATGGTGCGTTGCTGACCGTCTATAATTTCGTAGGTGCCATCCTGTCGGTCCGCCCAGTACATGACGTTCAGCGGGAAGCCTTTGAGGATGGATTTCACCACCGCTTCGCGTTGCTTGCCTTTGTAGATGAACTCGCGCTGATAGGGCGGGCGGATATCGAGCGCGCCCCCATAACCGACTACGCCGCCCTCGCCATCGTCCTGGTAGTCTACGACGAGGTCACGTACGGTGAGGTCTTTTAGTTCGATGTTCATGGCTGGCGCCTCTTGTTACGAATGACAATTCTTACATAAGTCGGCTTACCATTGATTGCCCCGTCTTTATCTTTGATCAGCCCGTGGGCTTTGTAAGGAACTGCAGTATCAGCTCTTATGTCATTGGCGCTCACAATCTCAAATTGATCGGGGTTGAATTTGTCGAGGAAGGTGATCGGTACGCCCATCGCGCCGGCATAATCGTAAGGAATTTCTTTGGTCTTATCGACATTGATCGCATCATAATTGTCGTACTTGAGATATTCCTCTGGCGAATAGCGCTTGTAGAGAATCAGTTCCTCGTGTCGTTTCTTGTGGTCAAGATTTGTGAACCAAACAACACCAGACACTCTAATCATCCCCTCTTTGTGGTCGCCAGCCACAGCATAGTCTTCATAGTTCGGGGCAATTAAGTGTGTGGCCCCACCCTTGAAACCATATCCCAGCCATACTTCCTTGTTTTTGATTAACGGAAATATTTCTTTATATGTAATTGCATTCTGGTGTCCAATGATCAGAAACTTCTTCTCATATTCCATCAGTTGCGCCATATATTCACGGAAAAGCGAAAACGGCGGATTGGTCACCACGATGTCCGCTTGCTGGAGCAGCGCGATGCATTCCGCGCTGCGGAAGTCACCGTCGCCATCCAGGTGGTGCACGCCAATCTCCTCTACGGATGGCACCCCATTTTCATTCACGGTGCCATCATATTCCAGGTAGATGGCTTTCTCCGCATCGTGCCGACTGAATAAATCCATCTGCTGGTTCTTGTAACAGGTGGTGATCAGCTTCTTGAGGCCGAGGCGGGCGAAGTTCAGTGAGAAATAACGAAAGAAATTGCTCACGCGCGGGTCATCGCAGTTGCAATAAACCACCTTGCCTCGGAAATGCCCCGTATAATGGCGCAATTCGTTTTCGATATCCGCCAGCTGGGTATAAAACTCGTCTTTTTTCGCTTTTTGGGCCGCGATTAGGCCTTTATTTCTCGCCACGGTGCGTCTCGCTTTCGCTTGTCATTATACCTTACGAGAAATGCACGCCCCCCCACTTGCCTACTCACACGCTTGAGCCGCCCTGCTATCATGCACTCTCAAGATGCACCTCGCCACCCTGCACCACCTCACCGTCAACTTCCTCGGGCATGAAGTCTTCCGTGACCTCACCTGGGCGATCGAGGAACGGGCGCGCGTCGGCCTGGTCGGCCCCAACGGCGCGGGCAAATCCTCTCTGCTGCGCGCCATCGCCGGCGAACTGATTCCCGAGAGCGGCCAGGTCGTCCGCGCGCGCGGTTTGCGCATCGGCTACCTGCCGCAGGATATTTCGTTGCCGCCACAGCAGACTCTGCTGGAAGCCGCCAGTCAGCCGGCGGCCGAAATCACCGCGCTGGATGGCGAGTTGGCACGACTGGATGCGCAGTTGGGGGAACCGGCGGTCTATGGCGATGAAGCGGCCCTGCAGCGCGTGCTGGATGCGCAAGCGACCTTGCTCGAGCGTCGTGAACGGCTGGCCGGCGGCGCCTTCGCCAGCCGCGCGCGCGAGTTGCTCGTCCATCTGGGTTTTGCGACTCAGCAATTCGCAGAGCCCTGCGCGCACCTCAGCGGCGGGCAAAAGAAGCTCATCGCCCTGGTGCGCCTGTTGGCCAGCGCGCCGCAGTTGCTCTTGCTCGATGAGCCGGACAACCACCTGGACCTGGTGGCGAAGCAGCGCCTGGAGCGCGTCCTGGCGGCCCATCAAGGCGCCGTCATCCTCGTCTCGCACGATCGCTATCTGCTGGATGAGATCGTCAGCGAAATCGCCGAGTTGGCGGCCGGCAAACTCACGATTTACCTTGGCAATTACAGCGCATACCAGATCGAGCGCGAACGGGCGCGCTTGCGGCAGGAGCGCGCTTACGTCACGCAGCAAAAGCAAATCGCCGGCATCGAGGCGGCCATCGCCCGTTTCGAGCAATGGGCCAGCATGGTGGTGGACGAGCGCCACATCCGCCAGGCGCGCAGCCGCCGCAAGATGCTGGAGCGGATGGAGGAACGCGGCGAGATCATCGAAAAAGTGCGCGAGGCGCGTCAGATGGGTTTGCAGTTGGCCGGCTCACGCGGGAGCGAGCTGGCGCTCCAGTTGCGCGAACTGACGATGGCCTTCCCCGGCGAAGCGCCCCTATTCCAGGGTTTGGATTTCACGCTGCGACACGGGGAGCGCATCGGCCTCATCGGCCCCAACGGCGCCGGCAAATCGCTGCTCTTCCGCCTCATCCTCGGCCAGGAGCGACCGACGGCCGGCCAGATCAAGATCGGCCCCAGCTCGCAGCCGGGTCATTATGCGCAGGAACACCAGACGCTGAGTGCCTGGCTGGAGCGCACGCCGCTCGAACTGGTGCGGCATACGCGGCCGATGAGCGAAGGGGCGGCCGTCACGTTTTTGCTCAAGTTCCGCTTTCGTTACGAGCAAACGCGGGAGACGATCGGCCATTTCAGCGGCGGGGAGCGCAGCCGCCTGCAACTCGCGCTGCTGATGCTGCAACAACCGAATCTGTTGCTGCTCGATGAGCCGACCAACAACCTGGATATCCCCAGTGCGGAGGCCCTGGAAGCGGCGTTGGAGGATTTCGAAGGCGCTTTGCTGGTCATATCACACGACCGCTATTTTCTGGACCGCGTCGTCGATGGCGTCGCGGAATTGCGGGACGGCCGGCTGACCGAATTCAACGGCGGCTACACCGATTATCTGGCTGCCGTTCAGGCTGGCAAGCGTCCTATTGCTACGGGGAGCTGGACATGAGCGAATTGGTCATCGAGACGATTCGGCCGCAATACTGCGCCGCGCTCGCCCGATTGCAAATGGACTGCTACCCGACACTGGGCGCCGGGGAGTTGATGGATGAGGGCCATTTCCGCCGCCATTGCGAGATTTTTCCAGAGGGAAATTTCGTGGCGCTCTGGGAGGGGCGCGTGGTCGGCCTGGGGGCGGGATTGCTCGTCGATTTTGATTTCGCTCACACCCAGCATCGCTTCATGGAATTCATCGGCGGCGGCCATTTTGCCGCACATCGACCGGATGGGGCCTGGTATTACGGCGCCGATATCAGCGTGCACCCGGATTTTCGCCGCCGCGGCATCGCCCGGCAGCTTTACGACGCGCGCAAGGCCTACATCGTGGCGGCGAACAAGCGTGGCTTCGTCGGTGGTGGCTTGATTCCGGGTTACGCGAATTACAAGGCCGAGCTGAGCGTGCAGGAATACGTCGATCGCGTGGTCGCTGGTGAATTGCGCGACCCGACCTTATCGGTGCAGCTGCGCAACGGCTTTGCGGTGCGCGGCCTGCTGCGCGACTACCTGGAAGATAGCGCTTCCGATGATTGGGCGACGCTGCTGGTTTGGGAGAATCCGGAGTATCGGGCTGTATAGAGGCTCAATCTCACCAGAAAGCCAGGCACAGAATTCATCAATTCATCCTCGCGGCCGCCGCTTCGAGCAAATCGGCAGCGGCGCGATTCTGATATTGACGCGCAATTTCAGCAGCTGCGATTACATCATCCGCGTCGAAGCTCGCGTTCTCTCTGGCGTCGAGCAGCCGTTGAATGATACCGGCGTTCCCAATATAACTGGCTACAAGAAGCGCTGAATTGTCAACCGTTGCCCCGGCATCGAGCAACAGTTTGACGTGCGCTTCCACTGCGAAAGCGATCGCCAGATTCAGCGGAGAGCTATCGAAAAATTCTGAACCTGCCCCAGGGGTAAAAATGCCGTAATCACCCTGGTTTGGGTTCGCCCCGCCACCCAGGAGCACGGCGAGCAATTCGGGATTCGGTTGGAGGTGCATCACCACATCTACCAAGAGAGCACTTCCTTTTTTATCATTCAGGACCGCCCCCGCCGCGATTAACTCTTCCACCCGGATGATATATTCACCGGTCTTGTTTTCCGCATAAATCATATGCTTTTTCTCAATGAGTTCATCGATGGTTGCCTGGAGCTCAAGAGTCAACAGGCCCGGTGAACTATGAGCGGTCGTGTGGGTCGGTTTGGGGGAAAGGGAAGATTCAATGGCGGTGTAATCCGCCGCAGCGACTTCGCTACCCGCCACGTGGATCCGAAGGGAATAGGGTTGTCTCGCCGTGAGGTGCCGAGCATTGGCGTTGAAGGGCGAAATGGCGAGGAAGGCTTGCTCCGCGTCCGAGTAGAGTTCGGCAGGGATCATCTGATCACGGTGCTCGCTGGCGCGGAAGCGCTCTAGGATGACCTCCCCATTAACCACCTGCACGAATTGCAGCCAGCCATCCTGGACGGCTGAGTTGGGGAAATCCAGCGCCAGTTCTAAGGACTGTGGCTTGTCATTTTCTGGCAAAGCAAAATCGTAATAATCCGTCCCGTAAATGGGCAATGATTGTTGGACGAGGGTGGGCAAGGCGACGATATTGCCTCTCACATAAGGTTTGGGAAAGGGCACGGAACTGAGCAGTTGATACCCGTAACGGCCATCCGCTAACTGGGCGTCCCGTAAATAATTAGCGAGCACAAAATCCGCGTAAAAGGTTTCCGTATCCAGCCCGTCGCCTCGCTCCACCAGCGTGGCATCCAGAGCGGCTAAACCATTCTCGGGTCGGTGGGCGAAGTCTCGCAGACCTTCCAGCCCCAGCCTTTCGAGGATGAAGGAGGTGAAGAGGAAGCCGCAACCATAACCACAAATCACATCAGGATGCAGATTGAGTTGGGCGTATGGCTGTTCCTGGACAGGTAGGATTTGGACCCTTTCCGATTCAAAATAATCCAGGTAAGCATTGGTCAAAACCGAAAGCCCTTCATTGATCCATCGCTCTTCATCGCCATCGATTTGGTGCTGGAACAAGTGCTGCAATTCATGAGCGGCTACGCTGAGGAGAAATCTTGTGCTCATGACGTCGTGCCAGGACATTTCAATAGAGATAAAGCCAGTGCGCCTACGATTGGGAAAAAGCTCGCCTGGCATATCGCCACGCCTGTGATAAGCGCCGGTCAAGACATTCTGTTTCCGATAACCCACCCCTACCACGATGACGATACGCTCATCCCCATGATGACTGGGTTTGGGGTCCGGCGCCCAGAGCGCGTAGGTATTCGGGTAGATTTCTTCGTCGAAGGCCTTAGCGAGTTTCTCCAGCTCACTGTGGTTCAGGGTCACGTTTCGCTGGGGATTGACGGCGACATAGATATAGCTGTGCGGGCCGATGTGGTGCAGTTCCGCATTCACCCGCACCCCAGAATCGGTGTTTTCATCGTAAATTTGGAACAAGCGCGTCTCCCCAATTTGCCGCGGCGGCAAATCGATCAGGTAATCGCTATGCGACCAGCCGAAGGAACCGTCCTCGCTGCGTACCTGCTGTCAATCGCCGTCTCGGGCGAGGACGTGCACTTGCTGGCCGGGTTGCAAGCGCCCGACGATGTTATCGTTTTCGATGGCCGGCGTGCTGCGCACATTAAGGCCGTTGATGTTGGTGACGACGCGGGCGGGGTGGTCCTGGAATGGGATGATCGCGTTCGGGGCGGCGTCCTGGGCGGCGACCTGTCCGAAGCAGAGGGCGAAGATCGCGAAGAGCCATGGGAGGCGCATGGTCGATCCCCAATTTCGGTTTTAGCGAAAGACTCTAGAAAAGATACCCTAACTCAAAAAAAAAAACGACAGCACGTTCACCCCGAACTGGCCGGCGCCAGCCGTTTCCGCCGCAACGTCTCCGGCACGAACAAGCCGAAGATGCCGGCCGCGGAGAAGCTGGCGGCCGCGAGCAGCAGCGCCGAGCCACCCAGCGTGAACAAGTCCGCCAGATTGCCGACTACCAGCGGCCCGCCCACCATGCCGAAATCGCCGATGAAGCGCCAGACGCCCAGGAAATCGCCGCGGGCATCGGCCGGCGCCAGGTCAGAACCGATGGTCATCATCGTGCCGGAGCCGATGCCATTGCCGATGCCCAGCAGGGCCGCCACAAATAGGATCCCACTCGCCGAAGCCACCAGCGGGATCAGCGCCAGGCCGAAACCCTGGGCGACGAAAGACGGGATGATGGCGTATTTCCGCCCGAGCCGGTCCATCACCCAGCCCGCCGGGTAGAACAGCATCATATCCAGGCCGTAGCTGAAAGTTTCGATGAGGCCGATGAATTCGACGCCTAGGCCGAGTTGTTCGTTGGCATAGAGCGGGATGATGACCATGCGCCCGTAGCGCGTGAGCATGGCGAGGATTTGCCCGAGGCCCGCGGCGCGCAGCAGCGGCGCATATTGGCGGAGCATGCGCCACAGGCTGTGGTGGTGGACGGCGCGCGCGGCCTGCGTTTCCGCTTTCGAGCGCGTCGGCATCAAGTAAGCGAAGGTGACCAGGGCCAGCGCGATCAGCAACGAATTGAGCAAAAATACGCTGCGCAGACCCAGCCAGGCGCCCATAAAGCCGCCGATCACCGGGCCGATGAAGACGCCCATCCGCATCAAGCCACCGAAGATCGCGATCGCCCGACCGCGCCGCCGCGGGGCGACGGTGTCGGTCACGTAGACCGTTTGTGAGATGAAGAACATCGCCCGGCCCGCGCCGGCCAGGGTGCACAGGACGAGGACGGTGGCGATCGTCGGCGCGAAAAAGAGCAGCGCACGGGTGATCATGATGACGATCAAGCCCAGCAGCGCGACGGTCTTAAACGAGAACCGGTGCAGCAAGAGGCTGGTCGGCAAATCCGCCAGTAAAGTGCCGATGCCCTGCCCGGCGACCACCAGGCCCACCCAGGCAAAAGACGCGCCGAGCTCCTTGGCATGAAGCGGCAGGACGGGCAGAATCAGCCCTTGGGCGATCGCCGCCAGCACCCAGGGCAAGTAAAGCGCCAGGAGGCGCCTTTGAATGTACTGCCGTTGCAATATGCCCCTGAGGCCAGCCATGCGCCCCCCGCGATGCGCCCAGCATAAAGGCCAGCCCCGGTTTTAGATAGCCTCAATCGGGCACCCGCGCTACAATTCGCCAGCCTATATCCGATGGAGTGGGACGGTACAATTGCGGCGCCGTATGATGCGATGGTTCGGTTTTGGCCTGGGATGCTGGCTCTGTAGCCTGGCTTTTGCCCGCGCCCAAGCGCCGCCACCGCCGATGGCCCCGCCCAGCTTGCTGGCTGAATTCTGGGGGCACCAGACGCGCGTCAACGCCCTGGCCTTTTCGCCCGATGGCCGCCTCCTGGCCAGCGCAGGCGGCCACACCGAAAACCCCAGCGAGCTGGAGATCTGGCTCTGGGATGTAGCGGCGGGGCAAGCGCTCACCTTCCTGCGCGGCCATGGCAGCAGCATCAATGGCCTCGCCTTCACACCGGATGGCCAGTTTCTCCTCTCTGCCTCTGGCGCGCGCGCCTCGCTCATCTTCGGTGGTGACCATACGTTGCGCGTCTGGGATGCCGATCCTGGTTCGCCCACCTTCGGCAGCGAATTGGCGCGGAGCGATTCCTTGACCGGCTGGCTGCGCGGTTTGACAGTCAGCCGCGATGGTCAGTGGGTGGCCGCCGTGCGCAACGCCACGCAGACGGTGCACCTGTGGCAGTTGCTGCCAGGGCAATTGGTGGATGACGAAGTGGCAGAGGAACGCGTCCGCTTGGTCGAAATGCCCCCCTTCCAGGGGCATCGCGAAAGTTTGCATGCCGTCGCTTTCAATGCCGATGCCTCGCTCCTGTTCAGCGGCGGCGCCGACCCCTGGGTGGGTGTCTGGGAGGCGGCGAGCGGCGAGTTGCTGACGAGGCTGCATGGCTTTCGCGCTGGCCCGGGGCAGCGAATCACTGCCTTCGCTTTGCACCCGGCAGGCGGGTTGCTGGCGATCGCGGACCGCAACCGTGAGGTGCATCTGTATGACATCCGCGATGCGCCGACACGGATCGAAGAGGTGGCGCGATTGACCGGCCACCGCGCTGGTTTGACGGATGTGCAATTCAGCGAAGCGGGGACGACGCTCTTCGCAGCGACCGAAGCCGGCCGCATCTGGCTCTGGGATGTGCGCGGGGGCGAAACACCTTACCGCGCCTTCGCCATCCTGCAAGAACATGAGGATCTCGTGATGAGCCTGGCGCAAAGCGGGACGCTATTGGCTTCCGCCGGCGGCAGAGCCAGCGGCCGCGCGCCGCAGGGCGATACGACGATCCGCCTCTGGCAGCTCCAGCCCGAAGGAGCGGCGCCATGACGGTCGTTTGCCTGGGCGAGATCCTGATCGATTTCGTCGCCCGCGAAGGCGGCGTGAGCGTGGGGGATGCGGCCAGCTTCCAGAAGGCCATGGGCGGGGCGCCGGCCAATGTCGCGGTGGGCGTTTCGCGCCTGGGCGGGGAGGCGGCCTTCATCGGTTGTGTGGGGGAGGATCCTTTCGGGCAATACCTGGCCTCGGCCTTGCGGGAAGAAGCCGTGGCGGTGAGCGGCCTGCAAACCACCACGGAAGCGCGCACGACCCTCGCTTTCGTCTCGCTGGATGCGGCTGGCGAGCGCAGCTTCATCTTCTTTCGTCAGCCGGGCGCCGATCAGCTGCTCTCGGCGGCGCAACTGGATCTGGCGCTGCTATCCCGGGCGCGCATCTTTCATTTCGGCTCTTTTTCGTTGAGTGGCGAGCCGGCTGCCACCGCCACCCGAGCCGCCCTGGCGAAGGCACGCGCAGCCGGCGCATTCATCAGTTTCGACCCGAATCTGCGCCTGCACCTCTGGGCGGATGCGGCGGAAGCGCGCCGGGCCATCCTGCCGCTCATCGATCAGGCCGATCTGTTGAAACTCAGCGCAGAAGAATTGCCGATCCTCACCACTGACGGTGAGGCGCGGGCGCTCTGGCAGGATGGGCTGCAGGCGCTGATCGTCACGGCCGGCCCGCGCGGCGCGCGCCTGATCACGGCGGAGGGCGAGTGGGCCGTGCCGGCCTTCGCGGTGCCCACGGTCGATACGACCGGCGCGGGGGATGCCTTCGTGGCCGCTCTGCTGGCGCGGCTTTCGGAGCGACCGGCTGCCCTCCGCGCCGCGCCAGAGGAAACCTTGCGTTTTGCCAGTGCGGCTGGCGCGCTGGCGACGACGGCGCGGGGCGCGACCACCGCCATGCCGAATCCAGCGGAAATCGCCGCATTGCTCGCTCGCAACTGAGCTGGAGCAATGCCCTGCGCTTGACTTGCGGGCGCTATAATCCAGGCCATGGCAATCCAGGGCATGAACGTACTCGTCACCGGTGCGGGTGGCTTCGTCGGCAGTCACCTGGTGCAGGGATTATTGGCGCGCGGGGCAAAGGTGCGCGCTTTTCTGCGCTATACCTCCGAAGGCAACATCGGTATGTTGCGTTACCTCGCGGAGGAGGAACGGGCGGCGCTGGAGCTGCATTACGGCGACCTGCGCGATGCCGATGCGGTCCTCGCGGCGGCACGGGGCATGTCGGCCATCATCCATCTGGGCGCCTTGATCGGCATCCCTTATTCTTTCGCGCACCTGCGAGAGGTATTGGCCGTGAATGTGCAGGGCACGCTGAATGTGCTGCAGGCGGCGCGCGCCCACGGTTCACTGCGCGTGATCCATGCTTCCAGCAGCGAAGTCTATGGCAGCGCCCAAACCGTTCCCATCGACGAGCGGCACCCGCTCAACGCCCAATCCCCTTACGCCGCCAGCAAAACCGCCGCCGATCAACTGGTGGGGAGCTTCCGGGCAGCCTTCGACTTGCCGACGGTGATCCTGCGACCCTTCAACACCTACGGTCCGCGCCAATCCACGCGCGCCGTGATTCCGGCGATCCTCACCCAGGCCCTGGCCGGCGGCCCGATCCGGCTGGGCGCGCTGCATCCCACGCGAGATTTCACCTATGTCGAGGACGTGGTGGCGGGATATTGCCTGGCGCTGGAGAGCGACGCCGCGCTGGGTCGCAGCCTGAACCTGGGCACCAACCGCGAGATCCGCATCGCCGAGCTGGCGCGGCAGATTCTCGAATTGGTGGGGCGGGGGGATGAAATCGACTCAGCCATCTTGGCGCGGGACGAGGCCAGGTTGCGACCGGGCAGCAGCGAAGTCGACCGCCTGCGGGCCGATGCTGCCGCCGCGCGGGCCGTGCTGGGCTGGGAAGCGAGGGTGCCCCTGGAAGAAGGTTTGCGCCGTTGCATCGACTGGTATCGTGAGCATGGCGATTCGCTGACGGGAAAATATCGCATCTAAGGACGCGCTCTCTGTCGCAAGACTTTCTGATAGACGGCCAGCGTTTCGCGGGCACAGCGCTCCCACTGGAATTCGGCGGCGAGCTGCCAGGCCGCCCCGCGCAGGGCAGACCAATCCGTTTCTCGCAACAGTTGGGCGGCAGCAGCGACGTCGCGGTATTCCCGCCCACTCTTGCCACCGGCCAGGAGATGCTGCACGCTCTCCAGATCCGCCGGTGTGAGCAGCGGGGTACCGCAGGCCAAACCTTCCAGGAGGGATAGGCCGAAGGCTTCATAGCGCGAGGTGGAGAGCACGACGCTGGCGCGGTTGTATTGCCGCACCAGTTCCCGTTGGGGCAATTGATGGCTGATCTGCGCATTGGGCAGGGCGAGCAATCGTTGGTGGGTGGCGGCTTGTTCAGCGCTGCGCGGTTCGGGAAGTACGATGTGGTGGTGAATGCTCTCCTCTTCCCGCGCGATCGCTTCCAACCATGCCAGGCGCTTCACCGGGTTGTAATCCCCGACCCAGAGGCAGAGTCGGCGCTCCGCTTGCACGTCTGGCAGGCGGCGGAACAGATCGCGATCGACGCCGTTGAGGATGGTGGCGTCGGGGCGGCGGCCGTATTCCTCCTGCACACATTGCGCTACGAAGGGGCTGACGGCGATGAGGGCATCCGCCGTTGCGATGAGTTCACGTTCGCGTTCCAGGGCCGGGTGATCGGGCAGCAGGCGGGCCAGGGGCAACTCGGTGCGGATGACGACGGCGCTGCGTTGGGCGGGGTGGTGGCGGATGTATTGTGCGAGCTCCGTCTTCCAGGTCGGCGTTTCGACGATGTCGTGGGGAATTTCGCGCAGGGCAGCGGCCACTTGCGTTGCATAGCTGCGGTCATCTTCACGGGCAGGGATGCGGTGGACCGTGATGTGGCTGGGCAGGCCGGTCTCTTCGGCTGGCGTCGCGGTGAGCAAAGATACATCGGCGCCGAGCTGGACCAAGGCCGCGGCCAGATTGGCATAGAGGGTGCTGAGGCCGCCACCCTTGCCGTGGCGCGATATGTATTTCTGGCAGAGGACGATGCGCATCCGTGAGGCAAACCCTGGTTCGCTCCATGGAGTATGCGGTTTCTCCACTTTCTTGCCAAGCGTTGGAAATCGGCGAAACATTTTGACGAAATCGGCAATTTTATGTTACACTACCGCAAATGAGCAATTTGCTGTACGCAGAATTGGTGCAGCTGTGGCTGCTGTGAAGGGATCACTGGAAATTCACCGAAAGGGTGACCAGTTCACGAGTCCGTCTAGTGTTGTCGAGAGGGTTGGCGAAAACGTGTTTTAGGGCTGAGTCCTAACCCTGCGCGCCAGCATGGACACAGCGCCACTTCCGTTGCTTGAGAGAACGGGGGTGGCATTGCAAACAGACGAGAACGGCGCTGTCATCAGTGCCCTGCGCTTTCAGGCGCGCCAGCCGGAGCGGGTCAACCTGTATCTGGATGGCCAGTTTGCCTTTGGCCTGGAGGCGACCCAGGCGGCGGCTTTGCGGATCGGGCAACGGTTGAGCGCAGAAGAGATCGCCGCCTTGCGCCAGGAAGACGAGATCGCGTTCGCGCTGCGGCGCGCGCTGCGTTACCTCAGCTTTCGGCCCCGTAGCGTGGCCGAAGTGCGCCGCCAATTGCGGAAGCGCAAAACGAGCGATGATGTTTGCGCAGCCGCCTTGCAACGCCTTACGGAGCAAGGTTACCTCGATGATGCCGCCTTCGCCCGTTTCTGGCTGGAGAATCGGGCCGCGTTTCGCCCTTCTTCCCGCCGCGCCCTGCAATACGAGCTGAGGCAGAAAGGCATCGCCCAGGAGATCATCGCCGATCAGCTGGCGGACTGGGATGATGTCACGGCAGCGCTCGCCACCCTGCGGGCCAACGAACGGCGCTGGAAAGCGCAGGATGCGGCCCAATTTCGCCAGCAGGCCGGGGCTTTTTTGCAACGCCGCGGTTTTGGCTTTGCCGATGCGGCAGAAGCCATGCAAATCTACCGGGAAGGGGATGCGAAGGACCCAGACCCCGCTCCCACCGCTCTGACGAAGCACCAGACCCACCGCTGGCCGAAATGAAGGCCAAGATTCGGAAAGGAGAAGCGGCACAACTCAACCATCAGCCGTGAACCATATGGACGAAATGATCTGGATCACCTTCCTCATTGCCCTGGTCGCCCTGGTCAGCGGTTTTGCCTCCCACATCCTGATTCAATCATGGCAGGGAAACCGCCGCCGCCAGGCCCTGGAAACGGAACTGAATGCTCGACAAATGAAGGCGGAAGTGGAGGCGCGCGAGATCATCCAGCAGGCAGAAGCGCGCGCCAGCCAAACGCGGGACGAAGCCGAGCGCAAAGCAGAACGGGTGCGGCGCGATCTGGAGCGGGAAGATGACCGCCTCCGCCAACGCCGTGAAGATCTCGATCAGCGCTTTGAACGACTTGAAAACCGCGACCGCCGCCTGAATCAACGCAATTCCCGCCTGGACAAGCGGGAAGAGCGGGTCGCCGAGATGGAGGCGCAATCACAAGAGGACCTGCAAACCGTGGCCAATATGTCGTTCGCAGAGGCGCGGGAGACGGTGCTGGCGCAGGCTGAGGATGGCGCCCGCAACGAAGTCGCGGCCGTTTTGCGCCGCGTGGAAGCGGATACGCAGGTGGAGGCAGACCGCCGCGCGCGCGATATCATCTCCCTCGCCATCCAGCGCCTGGCTTCCGAGCACGTGAGCTCGGTCTCGGTCAACGTCGTCCCCTTACCCAGCGATGATATGAAAGGGCGCATCATCGGCCGCAACGGCCGCAACATCCGCGCTTTTGAACTGGCCTCCGGCGTCGATGTCATCGTGGACGACACGCCGGATGCCGTCACCGTCTCCAGCTTTGACCCGATCCGCCGCGAGGTGGCCCGGCGCACGATGATCAAGCTGGTGAGCGACGGTCGCATTCAACCGACGCGCATCGAGCAATTGGTCGAAGAATCGCGCACAGAAGTGGAAACCAGCATCCGCGAAGAAGGAGAGCGCGCCGTCTTTGAGACCGGCGTCCCCGGCTTGCACGAAGAAGTGATCCGCTTGCTCGGTCGCCTGCGTTTTCGCACCAGCTACGGGCAAAACCAGCATGCGCATGCCATCGAGACGGCTCATATCGCCGGCATGTTGGCTGCGGAGTTAAAAGCCGATGTCAACATCGCCAAGGCCGGCGGTCTGCTGCACGATATCGGCAAGGCGATCGACCACGAAGTCGAAGGCACCCATGCGGCCATCGGCGCCGCTTTCTGTGAGCGCTACCGGGTCCATCCGGCTGTCGTCAATTGCATCGCCAGCCACCACCATGAATGCGAGCAAGAGAGCGTGGAAGCGGTGCTGGTCGAGGCGGCCGACGCGATCTCCGGCGCTCGGCCCGGTGCGCGGCGCGAGAGCCTGGAGGCTTACATCAAACGCGTCAAGACGCTGGAGGAAATCGCCGCCGATTTCGCTGGCGTCGAGCAGAGTTTTGCCCTACAGGCCGGTCGTGAGGTGCGCATCATCGTCCGCGCGGAAGAAGTGGATGACCTGCAGGCGATGCAGCTTTCCCGCGAGATCGCCCGCCGCATCGAAGAGATGATGCAATATCCGGGTCAAATCAAAGTGCACGTCATCCGTGAGTTGCGCGCGGTCGAATATGCGAAATGAGGGCTGGCCGGCGCACGCGGCCGTTTGACCTCAATCTCGCGCTTCATATACGGCTTCATTCACGCAGTGAGGCAGGCGTTCGCCGCGCAAGCCGGCCAGCGCGTTCTCCGCCGCCATCGCCGCCATCTTGGCGCGGGTGGCGACGCTGGCGCTGCCCAGGTGAGGGATGACCAGGCAGTTGGCCAGGCCGAGCAGGGGGTCATCCGTTGCGGGCGGCTCCGGTTCGGTGACGTCCAGCGCGGCGGCGGCGATTTGCCCACTGCTCAAGGCTTCGTACAGGGCGACCGGATCCACCACCGCGCCGCGCGCCGTGTTGACGAGGATGGCCGTTGGTTTCATCCGCTGCAGGGCGGCGGCATCGATGAGGTGATGGGTTTCCGCGTTCAACGGGGTATGCACAGAGACGAAATCGCTCTGCTGCAGCAATTCCGCGAAAGGAACGCGCCGCGTACCCAGCGCCTCCGCCGCGGTTTGGTCGCTCCCGCCGTGAAAGAGGATGCGCATGCCGAAACCACGCGCCCGCCGCGCCACCGCCTGGCCGATGCGCCCCAGCCCGACGATCCCCAGCGTCGCACCATGCACATCCTGCCCGAGGAACAGCTGCGGTTCCCAGGTTTGCCAGCGACCGGCGCGCACGTAATCGGCGCCGGGCACGATATGGCGCGCGGCCGCCAGGAGCAGGGCGAAAGCGAGATCGGCGCTCGTTTCCGTCAGCACACCTGGCGTATTGCCCACCGGTATGCCGCGTGCCGTAGCCGCTGCGACGTCGATGTTGTCATAACCCACAGCCATGTTGGCGATGACGCGCAATTGCGGGCCCGCGCGGAGGACTTCTTCATCGATCCGTTCCGTCAATAGGGGCAGGATGGCATCTGCTTTCGCGACGCCGGCGAGCAATTCTGCCCGACTGGGCGGCGCCGGCCCCGGGAAGACATCCACTTCGCAATGGTCCTGCAGGAGGTCGATCCCTGCGCTGGGAATGGGGCGGGTGATGAAGATCCGCGGTTTGGCCATCCGTCGCTCCTGGCTGAGCCAATCTGACAGAAACGATTAAGATGATAGCGTGTTTGCCACGAAGTTGAGTTTCGGATGAAAGCGGCTTACCCCCTGAGCTTGGCCCCGCAGTGGTTCCCGCGCATCTGGGGCGGATATGCCTTGCCCCAAGCGGAATCGAGCGATCATGGCATTGCCCCTGCCCCACAAGCCACGCCCATCGGCGAAGCCTGGGACGTGCACGATGGAGCGACGGTGCGCAACGGCATCTGCGCCGGCCAGACCCTGGCAGAGCTGCTCCAGCAAGATGCGGCGGCGCTTTTGGGTACGGATGCGGCCAGCCACGCCGGTTTCCCGCTGCTCATCAAACGCCTCTTCGTGGGTGATTGGCTCTCTCTGCAAGTGCACCCGAACGACACCCAGGCTGTCCGCTTCGAAAATGAACCGCGCGGCAAGGAGGAAGCCTGGCTCGTCCTCGCGCCGGCGGAACAGGGTGCGGAAATCATCCTGGGTTTGCAACCGGGCGCAACGGTGGCGGATGTTGAGGCTGCCCTGGCTGAGCCCGCACGATGGGAGCGAATCTTACGGCGGGTTCCGGTCCGAGCCGGCGCGGTCCTGCACATCCCTCCCGGGACCGTTCACGCCATCGGGCCGGGGGTGACACTCTACGAAGTGCAGCAAAACAGCGATATCACCTACCGCCTATATGATTGGGGACGAATGGGCCTGGAGGGTCGGCCCCGTGCCCTGCATCCGGCGAAGGCGCTGGCCGTCACCTGCACGGAACATCGGCCCCAGGCCCGCTATCTCATGGGCGATCGGGCGCTGCTCTTTGAGACGGCGCATTTCCGCACCGAGCGGCGCCGGATTGGTGGTGTGTCCGCCCTGAACACCGAGGGCCGGCGCTGCCATGCCCTGACGGTC
Source organism: Chloroflexota bacterium (assembly GCA_011523615.1). Lineage (GTDB taxonomy): Bacteria > Chloroflexota > Anaerolineae > Aggregatilineales > Phototrophicaceae > WTGJ01. Next base: position 68,764 of record WTGJ01000022.1, read on the forward strand.
ATCGAGGGCGCGCTGCAGGTCGTGAGCCAGGCCGAAGCGCTGCCATTGTCTGCCGGCGAAAGCGCGTTGATCCCGGCCGTTCTCGGCGCCTATGAGCTGCGCGGTGAGGGGACGGTCCTACGAACGGAGCCAGCCTGAATCAAGCGGGTGCATCGGCAGCATCAGTGACGGCTTCTGACGCGGGCTCGATTGTCGTTTCGCTGGGTATGGAGAGGGGGTAGTCTGGGAAGGGGTCTTGCCCGCCAATTTTATTCAGCAGGTAACGGACGACGATGCGCACCGAGCTGGTCATCGGCGCGATCAAGAAAGCCCCCAGCAAACCACCGAGCGCCGCCCCGACGAAGACCGCGCAGATCACGACTGCGGTCGGCAATTTCAGGGCATCGCCCATGATTTTAGGCGAGAGGATGTTCCAAACGATTTGCGAGATGACGATGTTGCCCAGAATCACCAGCAGGGCGACCAGGATATGGGACATCTCGGGGAAGGTGGTGGAACCGCTGAGCAAGCCGGCGGCGACCTGCGGGATCAAGGCGATGAAACCGCCGATGGCCGGGATGAAGACCAGGAAGCCCGTCAAGATGGCGAAGAGCAAGGCCCCCGTGATGCCGGTGATCGTCAATTGGATGTAGGTCAATACGGCGACAATCAGCGCCAGCGCCACCTGACCGCGGAAAAAGGCCCACCAGGTCTGTTGCAATTGCGCGATCAACAGGGCGAATTCCCGATGGTAGATGGGGTTGGTCAGCTGATAGAGCAGGTTGCGGTTGCGCGGCATATCCAGCAGGAAGAGCAGCGACAATATTGAGCCCAGCAACACCGAAGTGAGGAGTCCTGCCACACCCCCCACCAGGCGAGTGAGGAAGTTGGTAAGGGTGGAGGCGACACTGAAGAGTTGCCCGAGGGTGTCTTGCAGGATGCTGGGGTCGATCGCCTGACGCACGACGGTGGAAGCGACGGCCGGTACGCCCACATCGCCCACGATATCCACTGCGGTCCCCACCGCCGAACCCACGGCCGCCCCAGTGCTGCTTTCTCGGAAGGTTTCTACGGCGGCACTCACCGCTTCGCCCGCCGCGGTTTCCTGGGCGGCCGCGACGGCCGATTCCAGCGCGGAACCGACCGGGGAGCTGCCGGCCGCGCCGACCACGTTCTCCACACGGGTGCTGACGGCGGTTTCTACCGCGCTTTCCAGGACGATGCCGCGCAACGGCATAATCAGGGGATTGATATCAAAAGAGAAGCCGAGGATATCGACCAGGCCCCATTCGGGCCGGTGATTCAAAAGCACCCTTTGCAAGTCGATGTGAGCGCGCTCGACGGTGATGGCGAAGATGTTGAAGCCACTGATCGCTTCCGGAATCAACAGCACCACAGCCAAAGTGAGGAGCAGGCCGACCGCGATGTAAAGGATGATGACGGCGGCCGCCCAGGGGATGCGCCAACGCTCACACAAAAAAAGCGCCGGCCGGTACATCAAGAAGGAGATGATGAAGCTGATCACCAACATCGTCAGCACGGGGGAGAGCAAAGTCAAAACCCAGATGCCGAAGATCACCAGACCGACGGTCACCAGATAACGCGTGGTGCGGTCCCATTGTGGGGTGTAAGGGGGCGGATTCGTGGGTGCGATTGGTTCAGTCATTTCATTGCCAATTATGAGCGGGCCTTCCCCGAGCCATGATTATAACATGGATGAATGCCAGCGCGTGGCCCACAAAGCCGTACCACCTTCGAAGAGGATCACCGACGTATGCTTGCGAGCGTCCCTACGAAACGATGCGCTCATCGCGATTTTCCCGTTCGCTGGTATGATTGGTATGATAGGAAGGGCGCTCGCAGAGGTAGCTCCCAAGCGATGAACGAAGGGCGGATGAACGATGCTGGTTGAACAATGGCTGCTCGGCTTCACGAGTGGTGTGCCCGCCATCCTGACCAACATCTGCGTCCTGCCGCTGTATCCCGGCATGATCGCCTTTTTGACCGGTCAGTTGAATGGCGATCGCGGTGATCGTGGCGAAACCGAACCAGGGAGCTCGCGCTTTGCGAGCTACGGTTACGGTAAGAGCGCCCTGCTGGGTTTGATGGTCTTGCTCGGAGTGATGACCTTGATGCTGTTCATCGGCTTGCTCTTCTGGCAGCTCAAGATGGCGACCTCGGATATCCTGCCTGTTTTATTGCCCCTCATCTATGGCCTGGTGATCTTCCTCGGCTTGCTCATGGTGCGGGGCAAGAACCCCTTCGCCTGGCTGACGCGAGTTGAGGCGCCAGTGTTCCGCAACCCCTTCCTCACCGCCTATGTCTATGGCCTGGTGTTGGCGCCGATGACCTTACCCTGCACCGGCCCTTATCTGACGGCCATCTTCGCTTTGAGTGCGGTCAGCAGCGCCTATGCCATCGAACAGTTGGTATTCTTCATCGGCTTTGGCTTTGGCTTTGGCTGGCCGCTGTTGGTTTTGCCCCTGTTGGCGACCTCCGCGCAACGCAGTCTGACCCGAACGCTGGCACAACGACACGAGCTGTTGACGAAGCTTTCGGGTGCGTTGTTGGTGATCATCGGCATCGCCGGCCTCGCCATCGATTGGGTGGAGCCTTTCCTTGGCATCCGTTTGGTTTAGGGAGTCGCTCGCGATGAGGAAACGGCTTCGCTGTGACTTGTGGTTCATCTCGCTGCTGTTCCTGGCATCCTGTGCCGGGGGAGCGGGCGACGAGCCGGGTGCCGGTGCTCCCGCAGCGCCAACAGCTCAAGAGCAGGAATTACATAAGCAGACGGCTGCTTTGCTATCCATCCCGCTGTTCGATGCCAGCAGTGGGGCGGAATTTCGCCTCAGCGATTACGCCGGCAAGACGGTGTTCATCGAACCGATGGCGACCTGGTGAAGCGTCTGCCTCGAGCAGCAGCGCCGGGTGCGCGATGCCTATACCACCATCACCGCAGAAGGATACGTGGTGCTCGGGATCAGTGTGGAAACCAACCTCAGCTACCTTGCCCTCGCCCAATATGCTGATCGCCATGATTTTGCCTGGCGCTTCGCGGTCGCCACCAGCGCTTTCTTGGAAGCGGTGGTCGCACAATACGGCAGCCAGGCCATCGTTCCGCCCAACGCGCCACATTTCGTCCTCTCCGCCGCTGGCGAACTGGGCCCGTTGCGTTTGGGCGTCAAAAGCGGCGACGAGCTCCTCTCGGAATTGAGAGCGGCCGGCTAGGGCTGGGAATCCGGGCCGCACTTTTGCTATGATGGGGGAAGGAACGAGGACAGGATGATGTTGCGGAGAATCTGGTTTCCATTGGCATTGATCTGGGCGGCGGTCGCCTGTACGGCAGAAGGAGCGCCGCGCTGGCCGTTGAACATCCTCCTCGGCGGAGAGGCGAGCGCGCCGGTCATCGACTATACCGCTTCGCCGATTGCGCTGGTGCCGATCGTCGATGTCCGCACCGGCGAGACCTTCACCCTTGCCGAATACGCCGGCAAGACCATCTTCGTGGAACCCATGGCCACCTGGTGAGGCAACTGCCTCGCACAGCAGCGCCGGGTGCGCGAGCTCCATCCCCAATTGAACCCCGATGAGTTTGCCGTCGTCGGTTTGAGCGTAGAGACCAACCTCGGTGCCGCCAATCTGGCCCGCTATGCCGATGGCAATGGCTTCAACTGGCGTTTCGCCGTGATGACGCCGGACATGCTGGCGGCCGTCGTCAATCAGTATGGCAACCAGGCCATCGTTCCACCGCGGACGCCGCATTTTGTCATTTCACCCACCGGCACCTTGGGCCCACTTTCTTTGGGCATCAAGAGTGAAGGCGAGATCCTCGCAAAGTTGGAAGCCAGCGCGCAATCGGCTCAATGATGCGGGTGTTCGACGCGAAACGAGGTTGAGCCGAGCGAAAAACGGCGTTCAAGCGCGCTCCCCCAATTCTTCCGGCCGCAGCATATCGATGCAATATGGGTGCCCGGGCAGGCGCACACAGGCCGTCTGCGAGCCGCTCATCGATGCCCGCATGGGGCTGGGTTGGATGGGCCTTTCACCCGGCAACCAGGAGCTGCCCGTTTCGGCGAAGGAGAAGGCCGTCCGCCCCCGGCCTTCCAAACGCACCTGCCCCGCTTCCGCGACGCCGGCGCGCAAGCCCAGGCGATCTTGCAAAAATCCACGCACCGCCATCAAGTCGAGAGCGGGCAGGCCGATGCGGGTGATGCTGAGCGGCGGCACATCCTGGCCCACCGCGCTGGGCAGGGCGGCGAACTCCAGCAAATTCCCGGCCACATCGCGCAGGTAAGCGGATGGCCCGGGGCGATCGGCTGGTCGGAAGATTCGCTCTCCATCTCGATCTCGCTCCAGCATGGGCGCTCGTTCCGCGAGCCGTTTCATCGCGGCTTCGAATTGCGCGGCGGGGATGGCGATGGTCAGGAGCAGCGATGGCCGCAGCGTCGGTGCGCCTTGAACGAAACGGAGTGCTGTCCGCCCCAGCGTAAAGAGCGCTGCTTCATCGGTCGCTTCCGCAGCCGCTTTCAAACCCAGCGGTCCTTCGTAGAAAGCGCGGGTTTTCGCGAGGTTGGGGACTTCCAGCACGACACCGTAAAAGGGCATGGTGAATTCCGTCAGGCAGTGGTCAGGATCAGTTTGCCCAGCGCGCGGCGTTCCGCCAATTCGGTCAAGGCGGCGCCGGCTTCTGCCAACGGGTAGGCGCGCGAGATATGAGGGCGCAATTGCCCGGTGGCGGCCAGTTGGAAGAGGGTGCTCAGGCTGCCCTGGATGAAGGTGGGCTCCCGCTCCAGGTATGCCCCCCAGTAGACGCCGACGAGGGCCATGTTCTTCAACAAGGCGCGGTTGGCGGGCAAAGAGGGGATGCGGCCGCTCGCGAAACCCACCACCAGATGGCGCCCTTCCCAGGCAAGGCAGCGCACCGCCTGGTCGAAGAGATCGCCACCGACGGGGTCAAAAATCACATCGGCACCACGGCCCTCGGTCAACTGGAAGACGCGCTCTCGCAAATTCTCTTCGGAGTATTGGATGCCTGCTTCTGCGCCATATGCACGGGCCAGCGCCAATTTTTCTGCGCTGCTGGCCGCCGCGATGACGCGCGCACCCAGCCAGACGCCCAGTTCGACGGCCGCGAGCCCGACACCGCCGGCCGCCCCCAGAACCAGCAGGCTTTCCCCCACTTGCAAGCGCGCCCGATGTACGAGGGCCATGTGCGAAGTGCCGTAGACCAGCGCGAAGCCGGCTGCGGTTTCGAAGGCCAAGGCAGCCGGGATCGCAAAGCAGCGCTCAGCCGGAGCGGTGGCCCATTCCGCCATCGCGCCGCATTCCACCACAGCACACACGCGCTCGCCGATGCGTTCCGAAGAGACGCCTTCACCCACCGCCGCAATTTCCCCCGCCAGCTCCAACCCGGGGACGAAGGGCAGGGCGGGGCGGACTTGATATTGTCCGGCCACCATCAGCACATCGGGGAAGTTGACCCCGCAGGCGCGGACTTGAATCAGCACCTCGCCAGCAGCCGGTTCAGGAAGGGGCCTTGACGTTACCGACAGCTGAGCCGGAGGGCCGAATTCGCGGCAGAGCAGCGCCCGCATCGTCGCTGTGGGCATCGATGCTGCTGTCATCAGCGGCCCGCTCCCGCGCGGATCTTCGCCAGTTGCTCAAAATGAGTGACGTCATGCAGGACCTGCAAGGCGAGGCCGTGTCCGATGCTCCAGGCGCCCCGACGGGGATGGATGCCGCGGCGCTGATAATCCGTTTGGTGGAGGCTCGCATAAAAATCGATGCTGGCGGCGCGGCTTTCCTCCCATTCCACGAGGACTTCCGCCAGTTCTTGCTCGTCATAGCGCCGTTCGCGCGCCAGTTCATCCGGGTCGTATCGCGGTAGGGTTGGCACGTCTTCGTTCCGCATGAGCTGCGCCCATTCGACGAAAAAGCGTTCGTAATCGCGCAGGTGAGCGATGACTTCGATGGCATTCCAACCATCGCTACCATCGCGCCAATGGTGCGCCTGCTGCGGGCTGAGGTCGGCGGTCAACGCCCGCAAGATCGGGCCGGATATGGGCAGTTGTGCGGTGAATAGATCAGGAGAAATGCCGCTCATGGGTGCCTCCAATCGAGTGGATATACGTATCATAGCGGAGCGCGCCAGTGGGCCGCAGCGGGTTCAGGAAGAGTCGGATATGGTATGATGCGCGTTCGATTGGCAAGGCATGTCATGTGGATTTATGCAATTCAAATGTAGAGGCTGATGCTGTCTGCTGAGGCGTTAACCAAACTGCCGGTCATTCTGACTTATGTGTTGATCCTTGGTTTGTTTTGGCTGCGCTTCCATCGCCAATTATCGTGCTTCCACTTGTGCCTCGCTTTCGGCGTGCTGGTGGCGCAGGCCATCATGATTTCAATTTCTTTGCTGGTTTCGCATCAAGCGAGATACACACAGTGGTTGTGGGTCCTACATGAGGAATGGAATATTCCGGCGACGTTCGCCTCGACTCAATTGGCATGGGTGGGTGGATGCGCCCTGATCTTAGCCATTTATGATCGACAACGACCGGGCGTGTTGCGGTGGTATTGGCTTCTTTTTGGCTTGTTATTCTTGTTCCTTGGGCTGGATGAATTCATCGCCCTGCATGAATCCATACCCCGTTGGGAACGAACGTATGCGCTTCTGGGTGCAGCAGTGGTCTTCTTTACGCTCTACGTGGCGAGTCAAGTTTCGCAGCGAGAGAGATTTTGTCTTTTCGGAATGTTAGCCGGTCTGGCCATCAGTGTGTTGGGTGCGTTTGTCTTGAATCTCGTTCCCACTCAATGTGAAGGTTTTTCATTCATCCGCTTTCGGGGATGCTTACAATTTTATGTTTGGGAGGAGGTGCTGGAATTCATTGGCATTTGGTTGGTATTGGTTTCGGTTTTGGCTACGCTGGCTCGTATCTCTACTCGGAATACTCTTCGCGTTCGCAACCTGGTGATGTCTTTTCCTGGAATCTGGTTACTCATCCTGATCGGCAATTCCTTGACACCACGGTTGGAATTCCCACTTTTTGCGACCCCCACCAATGTCCAATATAGCGAAGGGGTTTCTTTAATCGGTTATCGTATTGTTGATTCTACCCGTAGCGATGCAAGCAAAATTACCGCTGTTTTGTACACCACAGCGCGACAGGATGCCTATTGGGAAAAAGGTTTTTCCTTGCATCTGGTGGATCAAGCGAATCAGACGCCATTAGCCTGGAAGAACGAATGGAATGACCGCCAGCACAGTTTATGGTTTTTGGGAGCGCAGTACACACCGTTATATCGACAGCGAGTAGTGGTTCGTATCCCGACCGATTTCCCCAGCAATCGCGCCTTCTGGCTCATTCTGGCACTCTGGGAGAAGAGTGGTGGAGAATTCATGAATTTACCCATCCTTTCCAGCGAATTGCAGCAACTGAGCGAAACGCAGATTGTCCTGCGCGAGTTCGTCATTCGTGAAGAATCCGTCGTAGCGTGGCCGGCGGACGCGCTCGCCTATCGTTTCGCGAACGGCTTTGTTTTGCGCGGTGCGGCGCTACCGGAGAGCGCGCGACCCGGGGAAAGGCTGGCCATCGCGATGAGCTGGGAAGCGGCCGCCGCGGATGAGCAAGACTGGGTGCAGTTCCTGCATTTCGTCCACGAGGAGAGCGGCGCCCTGTGGAATCACGACCAGCCGCCGCTGGGAGCGCGCATGCCGACGCGGCTGTGGTACGAAGGGCTGCGCGATACCGAAATCTGGGAAGTGGTATTGCCGGCGGAGTTGGCGCCCGGGCGTTATGCTGTCTACACCGGGCTCTACCGCCTGAGCGACCTGGCGCGGTTGCCAGTACAGGATTCTGCTGGCATGATGGTAGCGGATGCGCGTGCTTTGTTGGGGCATCTCACGATCGCCGAGCGATGAAGGAAACAACCCACGGGCCCATTGCTTGATGGGACACAGCGAACCACGATGAAACCAAGCTGCTGAAAGAGCGATGTTCACCTACCAAGCGCTCCCCGGCGATTTACCCACGATCTTATTGAGTTACGTCGTCTACGCCATCGTCGCCTGGATTTATGGGCGTTGGTTGCGGCATTGGTTTGGGAAGCGTGCGCAACGCTTCGGCTGGCTGCTGCTGGCAGGACAGGTGCTCCTCTTGACGATGCATGGCTGGCCGGTTGGCTCACATGAATGGTGGAATCATGATGCGGAATACAACATTCCGGTGACTCTGGCGACCTTTCAGGTCTTGGCCAGTTCTTTCCTTGCCCTGGGGGTCACCTTACATGCGCCGGTACGCGCGCGTTGGCAGCGCGGCTATTGGGGGTTGCTCTCACTGGGCTTTTTTGTGCTTGCCCAGGATGAGTTTGGCGTTTTGCATGATCGCCTGCCCTTCCTGGAGGATTTCTATCTGTCCGGCGGAATTCTGGTAGCCCTCCTTACCATCGTCATATGGCGGACGATGGCAGAAGACAAGCGGCGCTTTTTGTATTTGATCATCGTGGGTTTGGGCGTCAGCGTGGTCGGCGCAGAAGTTCTCGACAAGCTGGAATACACCTGCGCTGACTTTTTGCAGGTATTTTCCCTTGGCTGTGCTCGCTTGCACCCCTTGGAGGAGACTTTTGAGAAACTGGGCGCCTTCTTCACTTTATTGGCAATTTTGGGGATGGCGGAGCGAACCCTAAAAACAGAACATTGGCAGCGATTGACGAGGCAATCACTGTGGGTTTTTTCACTGGTTTCGCTCCTTCTATTTGCTCATTTTCGGAATTTGCAAGCCCATTTTGATATTAGCATCCGCTCCTCCTATTCTCCCGTCGATTACAGATATCAGACGAGATTTGCCAATGGTTATTTGCTTCGTGGAACGGATTTCCATGAAGGGGATCAAATCCACAACGGGAAATATCACCTCCTGTATGTATATGGGGAAATCGTTCAACCACTGGCTGCGGATTTTGGTTACAGCATCCTGATCATCGATCAGGTCAACGGTGACGTTTATGCTGCGCACGAGCATTGGGGTCGGCGGGCTGCTGATGAGTGGTTGATGAGACGAATGTACAAGGAATACCAGCATCTTTGGATTCCAGAAGATGTGCCAGGCCAGCGCGCGCTCTGGTTTGTCCTTTCCCTTTGGCAGGA
>WTGJ01000011.1 GCA_011523615.1 Chloroflexota bacterium
GCTGGCTGGGGGAAGCGAATGGGCGGTTGAGGAGTTTGGGCTGGGGCGGTTTGGGCTATGATGACATTGGTCACAATGTGGTTTTTTTGCAATAGAGGAATCAATTTATGAAAGCTGACGCCCAAGATATCCGATCCATTTTCAGCAATGCGGGTGATGTGCAGTATCGCTTGCCGCGATTCCAGCGTGCTTATGCTTGGGGAAAAGAGCAGTGGAATACACTCTGGAAAGACTTATTGCGCATACACGCATATTCGCTCCACAATTCTGAACATTTCATGGGCGCGATGGTCGTCGTGGATGATGGCGAACGCCACGGTGCTATGTCGGTCCTTTCCTTGGTTGATGGGCAACAACGTCTACTCACCATATCAATTTTGCTATTGGTCATGCGCAACCAATGCAATAATGAAAAACTCCGCGAAGATATCTCGATGTTTCTTGTTAATCCCCGCAGAGATGGAAATTTGCATTTCAAAGTGCTGCCCACCGATCTCTATGACGATCAAGCCACCTGGAAATCTCTGATCAGTGACCAACCAGTCTGCAGCGAAAAATCTCTCATCACTAACTCGTACGACTTTTATGTGAAAAAAGTTCAATCTTTTGCAAAGCGCGGTGATGCGGACATAGAGAGCCTATTCACCACTGTGTTGGAAAAAATGATGTTCGTGTATATCAATTTGGGCCGAGATGAACGCCCCTACCAAATCTTCGAGAGCTTGAATGCAAAAAACGTGCAACTTACCTTGCCCGATCTCGTCCGCAATTTCGTGGCGATGCAATTGCCTGAAACAGGTGTAAGGGATGTATTCGGCCACTATTGGTTACCGATTGAAGAACTCTTAGATGAACGAAGAGTCATCGCCAGGAATCGGGGCGAATTGACTTATTTCCTGCGCCATTACCTGGCTATGTCAGGAGAATTGCCCAGTTTTGACCGGATATATTCCCTGTTTTGTGATCGAATTGATCAATCCAAAGAGCAAAATATCAATGGTTTCCAATCGGAGATGGAAACACTGCTCCACTATGCAAAACACTACAACTGCATACTACGGCCAGATAATGAAGAAGATCCCTATATCCGTGATCAACTGCACAGACTCAACACTTTGAAACAGACCACCCATTACCCATATTTGCTGGCTTTGTACCTCTCTTACTCTACTGGGGTAGTGGATAGCGACCGATTCCTGAACATACTCAAGCTGCTCGAAAATTATCTGGTGCGATACTTCCTCGCTGCTGAGCCAACCAACAGACTCAATAAATTGTTTCCTTCGTTGTGCAGCGAAATCGCGCATTCGGGCGATATCCAATCCATACAAAGCTATCTGTTAGCAAGATATTACCCATCCGATAAGCGAATTCTCGAATTATTGAGACATCGGAATATTTTCTCCAGCAGAAATAGATCGCAACTGGTTTTCATTCTTAATGAAATCAATCGACATCTATCGACTGGGAGTGACGGAGAAACGGTATTGATGGGCGAGCCCACCATCGAGCACATCATGCCGCAAAAGTTAAGCAAAGCGTGGCAAAAAAGCTTAGGGGATGATTTCCAACAAGTACATAATGAACACTTGAATCAATTAGGCAATCTCACCTTGGTCACTCAGGGTTGGAACACTCAGATGTCCAACAGCGTCTTCTCAGAAAAACGGAGAAAGTTGTCACGTCATGCATTACTCATCAACTCTCAATACTTTAATGGCACCGAACACTGGAACTCGGAATCTATCCATGCTAGAACCGAATGGCTTGTCGATTGTATTTGCAAAATTTGGCCTTCTTTCGGTTACCGCCGTTCAATGGATGATTGGACAAGAACTTGGCCAACTGGCCTTAGCATTTATGGAGAATCCATACGTTTAAAATCACACGGCTGGAGAAATATCGCAGTCGCATTGGCTGAATATATCGTTGGAAACACAAGTGCATTTGAGACTTTAGAAGAAGAAAGATTTAGTTTTCTACGTCGCCATCTGCCTGAAAGTGTAAGAGTGGAGAGTTATCGTCAGTTAAGTAATGGTTGGTGGTTATATGTCCAACTAGATGCGAATAATCATCTTCGCAACTGTGAAACTTTAGCCGAGCTGGCAGGCTTAAGCACAAGGGATTGGGACATTGAGTTTTATCACTACTAGACTTCTGCTCACCCCCACGGCCCCACCAACCCCCTTTGCCACATGCTTAAACCCACGCTCGCGTTGAAGCCGCCCAGGATGGCGTAGGCGAGCGCCGCACTGCGGTCCTCGCGGCCGTGCAGCAGGCTATACGTGCCCGGCATCATCACCACCAGCCACAACATATACAGCAAGTACGTCGTCTGGCGCGGCGGCCGCAAACCCGCCACCATCATCGCCAGCCCCAGCAGCAAGACTACCGCCGCCAGTCCCGTGCTGACCCACACCGCCCCCCAGTAATTGCCGCCCAGCGGCTCATCCCGCCCCGCCAACACCGCCGCCCAGAAACCCAGCGCCGCCGAATAGAGCAGGTGCATCGTGAAAAGGATGCCGTGGAAATCGCCCGCAGTCATCGACTGCCGTTCACAGAATGCCATTCATGGAATGTCGTTCATTTCAGACACCCATCGACACTCACGCGGCATACACCGGGCCCGCGCTGGTTGTTCGTCGCTCATTCCCAGCGCCGTGCTACCACAGCGCGGCGCATTACCACAGTGCGCCGACCAGCCAACCTGCCACCAGCCCGTTCAGCAGCAGCAGGGCCGGCGTCTGCAGCGCGCCGCTCAGATCCACCGCTGCGCTGCCCCGCATGTCAAGGCGTCGCGGCCGCCTTGCCTCGCCACGCCGCAACCGCGGCCAGAGCAAAGCCAACGGCGCCGCCAGCAGCAACCCCACGCCCGCTTCAGCCGGAAAGAGCCCTGCGCTCAGCGCCTGCACCACGCAATAGGCGCTGAGCACGACCGTCCCGTACATCGCCAGCCGCGCGCCCCGCTCGCCGAGCAGCCAGGTCGTGTTGCGCAGGCCGGCCGCGCGGTCCGTCGCGGCATCGCGCAATTGGTTGTACAGCTGCCCGTAAGCGGAGAGCAACGCCGCCGCCGCCAGCAACCAGGCCGCTTCACCCAGCGCCTGCGCGTACAGCCAATATCCCGTCAGAAAAAGCAGCGCGCTCAACATCAGCGCGTGCGAGGCGACATCGACGAGCGCCCATTTCTTCAAGCGCACCGGCCGCCAGGAATACAGCTGCGCCAGCGCCAACGTGATGGCGCCCGTGATCCACACCCGCTCCCCGCCCAGGGAATAGCAGGCCAGCGCTGCCACCGCGACCACCGCGCAACCGCCATAAGCGGCCCGCGCCGAAAGCCGCCCACTGGCGATTACGTTCCGCGCCGCGCGGGTCGCATCGAGCGCATCATCCGCCGCATCCTCGATGTCGTTCACCATGAAGGCGTAGGCGACCGCCAGGAGATTGCCGGCCAGGCTGGCCAGCAAGCGGCCATCGAGCGGCTGCCCCGCCGCTTCCGCCCCCAGGGTGGCGCCCAGCACGGTCAGCGGCGCCACGAAAGGCAGGAATTCTTGCCAGCGGCTCAGCTGCAGCCAGACGCGCATGGTCGTCTCCGGGATGAGGTAGATTCGGCAGTATAGCAGGGCTTTCGTTGCGCCATGTTCACCGATGAGCCTAGAATCGCTACGGTAAAAGCGATCCCCATTGCCGAAACATTGCAGAAACGCCGAAGCATTACCGCCGCAAAAGGAGTGGTAAATGCGGTTTGTGCTTGCTGATGAAAGAAGGTGGGTCATGAAGGTGATTCTGCGGGTGGTCATATCCGTCATCATATTGGGGGCTGCAGTGAACGGTGCGCCACAAACCCAGGATGGGACATGGCGCGGTATATCCGTCGCGCCAGAGAACCGTTGCACCCCTTACCTCCGCGACAGCTACCCTTACAATCAATCTGTAGAGTTAGAAATCATCGCTGGGATGGACGGTGAGATTTGCAGCCCTTATACGGAAACCTGTTTTGACAGCCTTTTTGAAACCGATATTGAACACATCATCGCCTTATCGGAAGCGCATGACAGCAGCCTTTGCTCCGCAAGTGCGGCAGTAAAGAGGCGCTTCGCCTCGGATGTACGAAACCTCACCCTCGCTTCGCCCGACCTCAATCGCACTGTCAAGGAAGCGAAAGATGCCGCCGAATGGCTTCCCAGCCACAACCGTTGTTGGTTTGCGGAACGAATTGTCGAGGTGCGCCTAGCCTATAATTTAACGATTGATCGTCGCGAAGCCGACGCGCTCGAAGCCGTGCTCGCCGACTGTGATGATTCACCCACAGAATATCTCCTCCCGGAAACGGGCACCGTTAACGCGCGCGCTTGTGCCAGCATCACCTGTGAATTGTTCGTGCAATTCTCTCCCGGCCAAACGATATTGGTCATTGGGCTGGTGCCCGGCACGCCCTGGTTAAAAGTCCAATATGAAGGTGCAACCGTTTACGTTCATGCCTCGCGAATTTCACGGGCAAGTCCCGTTACCGATCCAGCACTGCCTGCTTGCGGCGACCCGTCAACGACCACCTGCGCCGCTTTGAAGGCGTGTTATGGGCACGGAAGATTCACCCCAGGACATCCAGGGTATCACGCCAACCGCGACACTGATGATGATGGTGTTGCGTGTGAAAGTTAGTAAAACCTGCCGCTGTGCTATGCTGAGCGCGTTCTGACGCGCGCTCATGCGAAAGAGCCAAAGGAGGCTCTGTCCCCGATGCTCGCCTACATCGCCGGCCCGCTCTTCAACGAAGGGGAACGCTGGTTCGCGGAGCGGATCTGCGCCCTGGCGGAAGCGGCCGGCTTTGAAACCTTCCTGCCCCATCGCGATACGCCCGCCGAATTCGTCCATCCGCGCAACCCGGCCGCCATCTTCCGCTCCGATCTCGAGGCCCTGGAGCGCGCCGATCTCATCGTCGCCAACCTGAATGGCATCACCAGCGACGACGGCACCGCCTGGGAGCTGGGCTACGCCTATGCGCGCGGCAAACACCTCGTCGGCATCTACACCGACTGGCGCCTCACCTTCCCGGAGCAGGTGACGAACCTGATGCTGGAGTGCTCCCTGAATCGCCTGACGCGCTCGCTGGCGGAGTTGGAACGCTACCTGCAGGAAACCGGCAGCGACATTGACTGCGAAAGGGGCTGACCGCTGCACGGCCACAACTCAACTCACTCGCAGATGGCCGAGGGTCTGCTGCGTGACCTAGCGGGCACCCACCTGCACATCCGCAGCGCCGGCGCTCAGCCCAACACCCAACACCACCCTCCCCCGCGGCGTCCACCCACTGGCCGTGGCAGCGATGGCGACGCGCGGCCTCGACATCCGTGAGCAACACTCGCAGCACCTGGACGAATTTCTAAATCAGGATTGGGGCCACGTGCTCACCGTCTGCGACGCGGCGGCGGAAAGCTGCCTGTTCTTCCCCGGCGCGGCGCTGGCACCGGAGCATCCCCGATCCGGCCACCGCTACCGGCAGCGAAGCCGAACGCCTGGCTGCCCTTTGCGCGGCACGAGATGAACTGAAGTGCGCCCTGCGCGAGTGGCTGGGTGAGTTGGGCGATTGATCTCCACCCGATTCTTACGGCGGCAAAGTGCCGGCGATAAAGGGCATCGCCCGCGCTTCTTACGCCAATTTAACATTCCCGCGCCGCCCGGCCGCGTTTCTGCGCTATACTGAATGCGGTATCCATCAAATTGCCATCTTTGGAGGTGCACATGACCTTCTTCCAATCCCCCGCCCGTACCCAGGACTTCGCGCCAGCCACCACCGATGTCCGCCCCATCATCCGCTGGACCTATCTGTGGATGCTGCTCGGTTTGCTCGTCACGAGCGGCGTCGCCATCATCACCGCCAGCTCGACGGCCCTGCTCACGCTCAGCGTCAACCCCTTCGTCGGCATCGTCTCCCTCATCGGCACCTTCGGCCTGTTGATGGCCATGAACGGCGGCCTGGCCAAGCGCTCCGTGAGCACGACCTCGACGATGTATTTCGTTTTCTGTGCCTTGATGGGTTTTTCCCTGGCGGTGATCCTCCATGTCTACAGCGGCGCCAGCATCGCCTACGCCTTCCTCTCCGCCGCCATGCTCTTCGGCGTGATGTCCGTCTTCGCCTATACCACCAGCATCGACCTCACCAAGTATTCCAGTTACTTCTTCATGGGACTCATCGGTTTGGTGCTGACCTCCTTCGTGAACATCCTGCTCCGCTCCAGCGGCCTGGAGATGTTGATCAGCGCCTTTGGGGTATTGCTCTTCACCGGGCTCATCGCCTATGACACGCAGCGCGTGCGCCAACTGGCCGCCCACCCGCAACTGCAGGACGATGGCAACCTGGCCCTCAAGCTGAGCATCATGCTCGCCGTCAGCCTCTACCTGGATTTCCTGAATCTCTTCCTCTTCCTGCTGCGCCTCTTCGGCGGCGGGCGCGATTAACTTCTCGCGTCGCGGCATTGCCCCGGGGGTTGGTCCGCCCTCCCATCCCTCCCCATCACCAACCCCTCGTCGCAGCTGCCCCATCGCTTCGCCATCCGCCGTGCCACCGCTGGCGAGGTTGACCGTGTTGTGCCTCCTCCTGTTCGCCGCCCTGTCCTGCTTCGCCTTCGCGCCGAACATCACCAGCGCCCAGAGTGACGATCCCCCCAAGCCCCTCCCCATGCTCTTCCCCGCCGGGATCGACATCCCCTACGATCCAACGGACCCCTGGCCGGGACCAGACGGCGCGACCCCCGACAACCGCGCAGCTTGCGCCCACTGGGAAAACGACGGCCTGCAACTGACCCGCTTCCGCGACGAATTGTGGGTGTTCTTCAACCCGCAGGATGGCCACATCTTCTGCGGCATCCCGATCCCCTACCCCTACCCGGACGATCCGCTCGACATCGGCGCGGTGGGCAGCTCTTCCCCCGGCCCCTCCTTCTCCACTGCGGAAGGGCCCGCCGTCTCTCTGGTGGGATTCACGGTGCGCTCGCTTTCCGCCCTTTCGGCTGCGGAGCTGGCCCGCGCCCAGGATGAGGGCATCATCCCGCACCAACGCCGCGTCGATGGCGGATATGTGCTCGGCTTCCCCGCTGCACCCATCACCATCGTCCTCTTCTCCGATTACGCCTGCCCCTATTGCCAGGTCTATGAAGAAGAGATCGTCGCCCCGATCATCGAGGAATATGTGGCGACGGGGCGCGCGCGCCTCGAATACCGCTTCTTCCCCACCGTCGATTACCAGACCGGCGGCAAACATTCCAAACTGGCCGCCTGCGTCGGCGAGCTGGCGGGGGAGCGCTTCTGGGCCGGGCACACCTATCTTTACCAGCGCGCCGCCCGCGGCCGCCTCTTTTCCTACAACACCGGGCAATTGCTGGCCGATGAAATGGGTCTGGATTACCAACGCCTCAAACAGTGCACCGAATCCGTCACGCAAGTGGCCATCGATACCGCCCTCGGGCAAGCCGCCGGCGTGAGCGGCACGCCGATGATTTCCTTCCGCTACGCAACCGAAGACCGGGCGCTGACCGCTGCCCAACCCGCTCTCTCGCTCGAAGCGCTGAGCGCGATCATCAAAAAAGCGCCCCACCGTTGATGGCGCAAGCCCCTTCCAACAGCAACACCTCGTCCACATCCACCCACTCGATCCAACATCAGCCCATGGAGAAAGCATGAACCTCATCCAGCGCAACCCCCGTCACTATCTCTGGCTCGCCTTGCTCCTGGCTGCCATCGCGATCACCTATCCGCTCTGGAGCCCGTATTTCATCAACGACGTGGTCGATGAAGCCTTCCCCAGCCTCGAAAGCGCCGAGCGGGATGCCGTCCGCGCCATGCCCGAAGCGCAACGCGAAACCCTGCTGGCCATGAGCGAAGACCAGCCCGAAATGGCCGCCGATACCGCGCGCGCCATGATGGCCGAAGACACCACCATGGGTGAAGCCATGCCCGTTGCCGCCACTGATGTGGCTGCGGACGATGAGGCGCAGGAAGCCACTTCGCTCCGCAGCGGCGACTGGATCGAAATCGACCCCATCCACCGCGCGGAGGGCAGCGCAACGCTCTGGCAGCTCGGCGAACAGCGCATCCTGCGTTTTGAAGATTTCCGCGTCACCAATGGGCCGCGGCTGCACGTCTACCTCAGCCAAAACGTGCCCACGGGCATCTTCGACGACGTCGAGGGATTCATCGACCTCGGGCCACTGAAAGGCAACATCGGCAATCAGAACTACGAAATCCCCGCCGATCTTGACCTCAGCGCATACCGCAGCGCCGTCATCTATTGCGTGCCTTTTGGCGTCGTCTTCAGTTCGGCGGAGCTGCTGCCGGCCGAATAAGCGACAGCGGCTGCGCTACCAGCGGCGGCCGGCGCAGCGGCCGCTCGCTAAAATGAACGCATGACGCTCCTTGTCCTGCTCATCTTCGGCACGGTGTTGCTCGGTTGCGGCACGCTGCTCTCGCCGGCCTGGCCCAGCCGCCAACCGCGCATCGGCCTGCTCACCGCGCTCGCCCTGGCTCTCGTCGTCGGTGGCAGCTGCATCTACGCCACCCTCTTCGGCTGGAACACCCTGGTCGTCGATTACCTGCTCTTCGCCCTGGTCACCACCGTCTTCCTCGGCGGCACGCTCAGCTACGGCCAGCTGCGCGCGCAACGCCAGGGCCGCGAGCTGGCCGACCGCGACCAGGGCTGGCCCGGCCCGCGCGACCTGGCTTTCCTCACGCTGGGGGCGCTCGTCTTCGTCATCCCCGCCCTGCTCTTTCCCGTGCCGCTGGATACGGACGCGCAGGGCTTCGGCTACCTGGCGCTCATGCTGCGCGAAGGCGGCGATTTTCACTCGCTGGCCCCCTGGCACCCGGAAATCCGCTACCTCTACGCGCCGGGCTTCTCGGCCATCGTCGCTTACTTGAGCGCCCAGATCGGTGCGGGAGTGCACGAGGTGCAGCTGGGCGTGGGCGCCGTCCTGGGTGTTTTCGCGCTCTGGTTGGCGTACGATTTCGGCGCCGAACTGCGCGATAAACGCCTCGGCCGCGCCATGGTGCTCGCCCTATTGTTGGGGGGCGGGTTGTTTTCCGCCTTCCTGGATTCCCACTACACCGCCCTGCTCGGCCTGGTCTTCGCGATGGCCTTTTTCACCTTCAGCCACCGCTGGCTGCGCGATGGCTATCCGGTCGATGCCCTGGCCGCCGCCCTGGTGCTGGGCGCGCTGGTGCTCGCTCACCCGGACCTGACCATCATCACCGGGCTCGGTTTTGCGCCCTGGTTGCTGTGCCTGATCGCCGATCGGCGCGCCCGGCCGCCCTGGCGACGCTGGTGGATCCTGGCGCTGGGCGTCCCCGCGCTGGCGGCGCTCTGCATCGCCCCCTGGTTGCTGGACAGCGCCGACCTGCTGGGCAGCGATATCGTCTCGCCCTTCGAACGTTCCGCCAGCCACTGGCGCGTCCTGCTGCTGCCACCCTATCACGGCGTCTGGCTGCTGCCCTTGGTGGTGCTGGGTGCCTGGGTCGGGGGAAGGCTGGGCGCCCGGGCGAGCGACCGCATTGGCCTGCGCCGCGCGCAACTGTTGGCGCTCTCCTGGCTCGTGCTGGTGCTGGATTTCTCGACGACCGGGCTGCTCGCTCGCCTCGCCCCGGGTTTGTTGGCGCCGGTGCTACGCTACGATTACCCCTTCAGCATCGCCTGGCACGGACCGATCATCCCCACCACCATACTGGGCGGTATGGGCGGTTCGCACCTCTGGGAAAACGGCTTGAAACCACGCTTCGACGCCCTTTTGCGACGCGGCGCCTGGCCGCTCTTTGCGGCCGGTTTTGCCTTCGCCCTGGTGCTGCTCTGGGCGCGCGATCCGTTGTTGCGCGCCAGCAAGAGCGGCCTGCCCGCGCGCGTCATTCGCCTGTATGGCGCCTTCGCTTCAGCGGATGACGTCGCCGCCCTCGAATGGCTGCGCGACCACAGCGCCGCCGATGCCCGCCTGCTGAACTTCCCCGCGCCGCACGAAGGCGAATGGGCGCCGTTGATCGCCGAGCGCGACGCCGTCTATTACCGTGGGCAACCCTTCTTCCGCGGGGCTGAAGCCAGCCTCGCCGAACAAGAAGCCTTCCGCGCCTTCTGGCGAAACCCCGCCGCGCCGGAGCACGAGGCACTGCTGCGCGCGGTGGGCATCACGCACGTCGTCCTGCCGCAAATCGTCCGTCGCCCGGACTTGCAAGCGGAGATGTTCCGCTGGCGCGAACCTTTCGCCGCCGAGTGGCATATGGCCAGCGACCCTGCGGATGCCCCCTACCTGGAATTGGTCTTCGCGCAGCGCGGCGCAGAAGTGTATGCGGTGGTAGGGGGAGTGAGGGCAGCGGGACGCTAATCGTCTGCTTCAATTACCTCTTCCAGCCGGAAATTCAGTAAGAAATCTACATAATGATTGGCGAATATATCTTGTATGTATTCCGACATTTCTACATTTTCTTCCTCTCTAATATTCCCATTCTTAAGTCGAACGGTGTGTTGGTGCCCGCGTTGCAGGCTGATGGTATAGAGAAAAAGGGTGTGGTAATACACACTGGAGATGAAGCGGTTTTGCTCGCGTTCGATTTCCTCGAAAGATTTGCATTTTGAGCGGTGGTTTTTGAATACGCGGCAATCGAGGTTGACAATAACCCTCTCGATGACCTTTTCCTCTTCTCCGGATACTGGATACATGACAACGCCATGATCCATGGGAATATCCAATTTATCCCAGCTCACGATATTGCCATCATCTTCACCAAGACTTTCCTTTGTAAGCACGATATCCGGCAAGGTTAGTGGTTCTTCGTCCACCAGTGATTTTTTCGGCGTTTGTGTTCGTCTGGAGTCGGCAATCTTTACCCAAAACGACAAGGGATTAAAGCCATCCGGACTGGCGTTATCCCGCAGATCCGCCTCTACCTCGATCTCATCCCCAACCTGAACCTCTTCCGTTGGGCGCAGCACCACCTTGATTTCGCCATCCCGGGGGCTTTGGCGTTCGACCGATAGCAGTTCGCTGATTTTATTGACCGTTCCGCGCTGGTTGCCACCCTCGTTGTCTTTGGTCCGCCAGGTCATTACCCCAAGTGTTAACTCGCCGGGATCTTCAACACGGTTGAAGTATTCATTTTCCACATCGCTGTTAAACAATATGCTTTTACTGCCACTCAGCGGTATTTCGAAGAAATCGTTGCCTTTCTTTCCGTGATTGGCAAGATTGAAAAAGGAAGGATAGCGGTTGGACATAAACGCGGGTTTTGGTTCTATTTCTTCGTCGTTGGGAGTAGTATGTTGTGTCTTTTTTTGGCGTGCGTCCAGCTGAAGCGATTGCCCCCAAAGTCGGCGGATATCTTCGTTTAAGGGAAGGTTGCGGCCGATTTCTTTGATCAGCGCATCTTTATCGGCCGTATGCAATGCTAGTATGTTGGCCCTGCGCTGCTTATGGATTTCCTTCAGTTGCCCTTGCTGGAGCACCATCCCCAACCTTTGCCTGAATTCTTTCGTTTTCTCACTACCTTTCAGGCGGTCTCGTGATGCCATGAAGAGCTCTTCGCGATAGGCAGGCGCCATCTCAGTACAGTCGACATGAATCAGTAGGCTGTCCTTGAGCAGTTGATATTTCAGCGTGCGGCTGATGAATTCAGTGGTGAAATGCGCGTGAACTTGGCCGTTGAGGGTAAAAAGCACACACATGCCATTCTTGAAGAATTCCTTCTTTGTGAATTCTCTGGTATCTTTTGCGTCTTTTCCTACCATTCGCGCGGGAAAGACATAGTTAGTGATGCCGATCTTGCCTATTCGACTGTCCTCAATTCTCTGGTTAAATTTATGTTCCACATGTTCACTATCCTCGAGGCGATCTCTCAAACCGAAAGCCGTCTCCGCTTTCCGATGCTCTCGGACCCGGCTTTCCTCCTGTACCAAGTAATATGGCAGGGTCGGATTGAATAAGTATTCATTGAGGCTACGGCGCATATCACGCAGCATGTCACGGTTTCCAAGCGTATCATAGGAATACAGTTTGATGACTGAACCGGTCGTGAAAAGGCTTGCATGCAAACCAAGATCCAGTTGTTCGATAGGAAAAGCAGCGATACATCTCTTCCATACCAGATACTCATACCACGAGTTTTTGGTCTCTCGCTCCTCCTGCGCACTGCGTGGGTGTTTGCGAATCAGCGTAAACCCAAAATTGCCTTTGCCATCGTAGCGCTTGGAGCCGATCAGCTGGTAGCGTTTTTCGCCACAGAAGGGCAAAGCACCACTGCCACCCATGTTATATCGGCCCTGTACAAAATGGATTTTGTTCTTGTTATTCCTTAGTAGGGAACAAAACGTGTCCTCAAAGTCTTCAGGGTGTTGTCCTTCGCCCGCATCGTAGACGATGATGGAGATATCATTCCTGCTTTCAGGGGCACTATCCGCCAATATCTGAATCTGTTGCGCCAGCTTACGCCGCTTCGTGCACTGGTCTGGATACTTCAGGTAAGGGAAATACTTCTCGACCGCTTTTTCTATGGACTGAGGCGCTGCATTAGATTCGGGATTTACTCCCTCTTCATAACATTTCCTCATCAATACCGCATCGATCGAATTGACGACTTTTTCGACGAGTGCCGCGACAGGACTCGCTTGCTGGTTTTCGACAATGCCCAAATTATTCATATTCCCACCAAGCGGACGCCAATTGTTCGGGTTTTGCAATTCCGGAGTGTGGGATATGAATTCATCCACCTGCGACTCATTACTGCATTTCCACAGTTCCCAGAATAATCGCTCTGCACCCATCGCCCACTCCCCGCTCGGTCATATTCAGGCGAAAGAATGGTATATGATCGCTTCAATAATTACCGGGCCGAATCTCACGAGTGCCCATCCCCCCTCGCTACAATGAACGCATGCCCAGCCGCTACCGCCCCCGGCAGCCGCGGGTTTCGTCCCCGTGGCACATCCCGCTCGTCCTCGCGCTCATCCTAGCCGCCGCGGCCATCGCCCCCATCTGTGTGCGGCGCGCGCAACTGGCCGGCATCCCTTCGCCGCTGATCGTCTGGCTGCGCCTGGCGCTCACCACCGCCGTGCTCACGCCCTTCGCCTGGCGTCGTGAAGCCACTGCCCTGCGCCAATTGCGCCGCCGCGAACTGCTGCTCTCGCTCGCCGCCGGCTTCTGGCTGGTCTGCAACCTGCTGCTCTTCTTCGTCGCGCTGGAACATACCAACGTCTTCGTCACGACGGTGTTGCGGCGAACGACCCCACTCTGGACCGCGCTGCCGGAGGTCTGGTTGCTGGGCGTCGTCTTCCCGCGCCGACTCTGGTGGGGCATCGCGATCACTTTGCTCGGTGGCGCGATCGTGGCGGCCAGCGGCGGTTCGGCTGGGGAGGTGGTCAGCCTGGGGGCACTGATCGCCCTGCTCGGCGCGACCTGCGAAGCCTCTTACCTATTTTTGGGCCGCTTTTTGAGTACGCGGCTGACTGCGCTGGCGTATAGCTGGCTGGTCTTCGCCTGGGGGGCGTTGATATCCAGCGCCGTGCTGTGGCTCTTGCGCATTCCCCTGGGTGGCCATTCGCTGGCGGGCTATGGCTGGGCGCTCAGCGTCGTCATCGTCGGTCAGCTGATCGGGCATCTCGCCATCAACTGGAGCGTGGCCCGCTTGCACGCCACGACCCTGAGCCTCGTGATGCAGCTGAGCGTGGTGTTGAGCGGGCTGCTGGCCTGGCTCTGGTTGGCGGAGTTGCCCTTGCCCGGTGAAGCGCTGGGCAGCTTGGTGGTGCTGGTCGGCGTCGCTCTGGCCACGCTGCGGCGACCGCTGCGTCGGCCGTTACGAGCCAGCTAGCAGGTCAGCGCCCTGCGCTATACTGGCCGCCATGGCCGCCCGCTTCCTCCGCTACCATCACGCGACTCTGACCATCCCGCGTGGCAGCGAAGACGCAGCGCGCGCTTTCTATGGCGGCGTCCTCGGGCTGCGCGAAATCGCCAAGCCGCCCGGCCTGCGCCCCCATCCCCGGCCACGCACGCTTCGAATGCCGCGACCCGTTTGGCAATCGTCTCGAATTCCTGCAGGTGGCAAGGGCGGCTGGCTGAACCACAGCGAACTTGCAGCAGCGCCGGCGCCCCCTCAAGGAGGATTCCAGCCGAACGGCAATGCCTCCTCTTCCGGCTCCGGGGCCGGCCGCAGCGCGCGGAGTAGCTCTGGCGCATCCCGTGCCAGGCGCCGCAGGTCGCGCCCGCGGTAGATGCGGCCGCGGTGGCTGCCGACGGGGCCACTTGTATCGACCTCCTCGCGCAACAGCTGCAGGGCCAACTGCGCGACGCCACGCGCCAACTGCAGCCGCGGCATGGGCGAACCATTGCCCAACAACGGCAACCAGGCCAACGCGGATAGAAAGCGAAATAAGAACGGCCGGCCGCCCTTCTCAAAAGCGAGGGGCGCGCGCACGATGGCTTGGCGCATGCCGCTGCGCGCCAGGAATTGCTCGGCCGCCCGCTTGGCTGCTAGGTAGTCACGGGGCAACCAGGGTGCGCCGGCGCTGCTGAGCAACAAGAACTGCGGTACGCCATCCTGCACCGCCATATTGATGACGTTGCGCGCCGCGGCCAGGTTCAGCTGCTGCGCGGAAAGGCCGCGGCTGGCATCCGTTTGCAGGCTGCCGACGCAATGCAGCAACAATTGCACGCCACGCCCACGCCCGCGCAAACTGGCATAATTCCAGGCATCGGCCCGCTCCCCATGCGCCCAGCCCGCGCGGACCACCGGCGGCGTCACCGCACCCGGCGCCAACCACAGCCGCGCCGTCACGCCGGCCGCCGCCAGGACCAGCGCCACCTGCTCCCCGATCCAGCTGCTCCCGCCGGTGATGAGGATCGCCCCTGCTCCGCGTGTCGCTTCGCGCGCCGTCATTTCGCCCCGTCGTTCTTGCTTGTGTGGAGTATATCAGTGTCCAAAAAGCTCGGTGTGTCCCACGCATCAAACTTTTAGATTGCCTATACTATGAATGAGACCCTGTCCAGAAAGGGGCAGAATATGGCCAACAGCGACAAACTGCATCTACCGGATTTAACTGTAAAAGGTTTCAGAGGAATTGAGGATCTTTCTATTTCTCGCTTGGGGCGAGTAACTCTCCTGACCGGCAAGAACAGTGTAGGCAAGACTACAGTTTTGGAAGCAGTGCGGACATATGCAGCACGGGGGCGTTCTGTTGTCCTAACTAATATTTTGGAAGGTCGTGAGGAATATTCAGACGCCAGCGATGAAGATGGCGATCTATTTCCAGCTCCAGACCTTGCAGCACTATTCTTTGGCAGAACTCCTTCTATGGACTCAAGTGTTTCTATAGGGCAAATAGATGATATAAAAACGCTCAAAATCTTGCATGCTCCTTTAACTTCGCTGAGTGACGAGCAACTTGCTGTCATAGAAAGGCTCTCAACAGAAATTTCTCCAGAGAGCAATGTTCAAGTGCTCAAGGTCATATTTCAACAAAAAGAGCTTATCATCCCTTGGCTCGTCTACGACCAAAGAGGTCGTTATTATTCTCCGTCTTTGCGTCGTATCGTGCGCCGTGTTTCAAGTGAGAACGAGTTTCCTTCGGAGCTAACGTGCATATCCTTGGGCCCAGGGCTATTAAGCAACGCTGAAATCACGAACTATTGGGACAACGTAGTTCTGACTCCCGCTGAAGATCAAGCGGTGCAAGCTTTAGGCCTTATCTTCGGTACTGCGGTTTCTCGTGTCGCGCTAGTAAGCGATAGAAGTTCAAGCTACAGAAGAAATGCAGGCCGGCGTGCGATTGTAAAACTCACAAGCCACGAACAGCCAGTGCCTTTGCGAAGTTTGGGTGATGGTGCCTCTCGTTTATTCAGCGTTGCCCTTGCTCTCGCCAATTGCAGTGATGGCTTTCTACTCATAGACGAAGCAGAGAACGGGATTCACCATACGATTCAGCCGGGCTATTGGCGCCTGGTGATTGAAGCAGCATTACAAAACAATGTGCAGGTGCTAGCAACGACGCACAGTGATGATTGTGTCAAAAGCTTCGCTCAAGCGGCAAATGAAAACGAGGATGCTGATTGTGTATTGGTTCGCCTTGAGAAGGATGAAAAAGGTATCTATACCGTAGAGTATTCAGAAGAAAGTCTCCAGACGGCAGCCGATTTTGATATCGAAACGAGGTGAAGTTGATGCCTGCATACGATCCTTCACAACTGGTGTTGCTCGTTGAAGGTCCGAATGACGAGCATGTGGTCAAACAGATTTGCAACCGCAGTGGCCCTCTCCCCAAGTTCAAAATTATCGCTAGGGAGGGTATAGCTCCTCTTCTCAGAAGTATTGGAGGTGAGATTTCTGTTTCGGGTAGCGTTGCCGTTGGCATTGTAGTGGATGCAAACGATGATTTAAATGCGCGCTGGCAGGCAATTCAAAATAGACTTAGCGAACATCAAATTACCTTGCCTAATACACCAGACCCTTCAGGTACCGTCGTTGAAGGAGGTGCTCGCATTCCTCGCATTGGTGTTTGGTTAATGCCTGACAATCAATCTTCAGGAGAGTTGGAAAATTTCATTGAAATGATGATTCCAGATGAAGACGCAGTCTGGCCATTGTCCAAAGCATATATCGACAGGATTCCACAACGTCATAGGAAGTTCAAAGAAGGAAAGACGTTAAGAGCTTGTGTTCATGCTTGGTTGGCAGCGCGAGAAAAGCCTCGTCCGATGGGTTTAGCGATCAAAACGAAAGACTTAGATGCGACAGTTCCGCCTTGTATGAAATTTGTGGACTGGCTTCGCGAACTCTTCAAATAGGCTCGTACTCCTATCCACACACAATAACCGCTTATACCTACCCCTTTCTGCTAAATTCACTCCCCACATGCCCCGCTTCTCGCCCACCCTCACCCTCCTCTGCCTGCTCCTCGCCGCCGGGCTGGCCCGAGCGCAGGAAACTGCGGCGCAGGAAATTGCGCCCAGCGCCCCCTGCGGCACCGTCGATTCGCTGCAGGACCCATTGGACCCCCTCACCCTCCGCTACGATGATTTCGGCAGCTACCGCGCCCGCTTCGGTGGGCTGCACGTCGGCGTCGATATGGGCTTCGGCGAAGGCGCGGTCGGCACTCCGGTCTTCGCCGTCGCCCGCGGCCAGGTCACCTACGCCGACCCCTACGGCTGGGATTCGGAAGGAGGCGTCATCGTCCTCGCCCATCACTTTCCGGATGGCAGCACCGCTTACAGCCTCTACGGGCACATCGTCCCAGAAGGGGCCGCTTTTCCGGCCGTCGGTCGTTGCGTGGAAGGCGGCACGCTGCTGGCCCGCATCGGTACCCCCACCCTTTCCGCGCCACACCTGCATTTCGAATTCCGCGATTTCCTGCCCGATAACGGCGGCCCCGGTTACGTTCCCGGCAATCCCCTGGAAGCCGGTTGGTTTCACCCGCTGGATTTCGCCGCCGCCTGGCGCCTGCGCCTGAACTTGTCCGCGCGCGCCGCTTACCACAGCCTACAAGCGCCCACTCTGCCGCCCGTCCTGCTGCCGGATGGCCAACTCGTCCTGGCCAGCGGCAACACCTTGCTCGCCCTCTCACCGCCGAACCAGCTGCGCTGGCGCCTGCAGAGCGACGCCCCCCTGCGCTCCCTCGCTGCATTGCCAGACGAAAGCATCGTCGCCCAGAACGCCACCGACCAGGTGCTCGTCGTGCACGGCGGCCGCTACCGCGCCATCTGGTCGCCGGCCCACGACCTGGCCGATCTGCCGCCGCTGGTGCTGGGCGAGACGCTGGTCTTTGCCACGGAAGCTGGCCCGGCGACAGACGGCACGCTGCTGGCTTTTGCGCCCAGCGGACTGTTGCGCTGGCAAAGCGAATCCCTCGAAAACGCGCGCCCCTTGTCCCTCCGCTCATCCGCTGAGTCGCTCGCCCTGCTCGTCGAGGACGACAGCGGCGTGCGCCTGCGCCTCTTCACCGCCAGCGGTGGCCGTCTGCTCGGCGAATGGCCCTTTCGCACGGCACCCCTGCTGGCGGCCGGCCCGAATGACGTCTGGTGGCTCTACGACGGCGGCGCACTCCACCGCCTGGAGCAAACGGCCGGCGCCCGGCCGCGGTGGTTGCGACAGCGTGTTTTGGGGCAACCGCTGCCAGGCGCCGTCCTCTCCCGCAGCGGCCAATTGCATGCCCTGGCCGATGGCGGCGCGGTGCTCTTCCCGGGCGATGCCGCAGGGACGCTGATCGCTTTTTCAGCCGCCGGGCAGGTGCGCTGGCAGCAACGCTACCCGGAGCTCCGTGGCTTCAGCCCACCACTCCTGGCCAGCGCGGCCGACGGTTGTTGGTTGGCCGCACTCTCGGAAGAAGGTGCGTTGCTCCTGCTGCGTGGCGCAGATGGCACGCCGCTGGCAAGCGACTCGTTGGTCGCCGATACGCCGTCCGACGACCCGCCGGCAAGCGGTGCGCCATCAAGCGGTGCGCTGCGGGAATCGGGCTGGCCGGGCGCGCTCTACCCCGGTGGGCGACGGCAGCGCCAACCGGCGGCCCGCCTGCTGCAGCGCCAGGGCGATCTGCTGCTCGTCGGCGCCGGTTACCTGAGCGTGTTGGCGCTGGACATCACCAATGTGCCTGAATTGCGCTGCGCTACCGCTGAGTGAATTGGTGAGGAAACGGGCTAGTTGTATAATGGCTTCATATCTTCAATTTGCGTTGTTGGCGCAACTAGTAATTCAAGCCCGTTTGTTCGGAGATCTTGCAAACTGAAATGGCTGTGATATTCACAGACGCTGAAATTGACAAACTTATCAAAGAGCAAAAGCAGCTTTTACCAGATTGGCGCAAGCACTTGAGTCTGCGGCCTAGGCGTGGCCACGAAGAATTCAAAGCGGATTTCAATGGGGAATCTGGAAATGAGTTCCGTCTCATCCTGCGCCATAACTCAATCAACCCTCTCGACTTTTCGGTGATTCTCGCGGTCCGGGTACCGCAAACCAATCGTTTGTTCCGCTTACGACGTTACAACGGGAAAAGCCATGAGCACACGAACAGTCTCGAGAAGGAAACCTTCTACGATTTTCACATTCACACAGCAACTGAACGCTACCAGAAATCGGAGAATAAAAAAGAAGATAAATATGCCGAAGTAACTACTAGATATGGTGACTTCAGTGGAGCTTTGGACTGTCTAATTGAGGATGCGGGTTTTCCTTCCGAACCTCAATTGAGTCTCTTGTAAAGGACGTGTGGACATGTCAATTCACAACATTCAACGGGAATTTATGGACAAAGTTTCTAAGAAAGTGTGGCTCACAGAGGAAGGAGTGGGTCGTTATCGCGTGTTCACGCCGTTCCAATTCGATGATGGTGACCACTTATCCATCGTTCTGAAACAGGTTGGCAAGCAATGGCAACTTACTGATGAAGCACACACTTTCATGCACCTCACCTATGAAATCGACGAACAGGATTTGCTTCGCGGAAACCGACAAACCATCATCGACAAAGCCTTATCGATGTTTTATGTGGAAGACCGCGATGGAGAGTTGGTCCTAAATATAGAAAATGGGCAATATGGCGATGCGCTTTACTCTTTCGTGCAGGCATTGCTCAGAATTACTGATGTCTCTTACCTTTCCCGTGAACGTGTGCGTTCCACATTCATGGAGAATTTTAAGGCTTTACTCACCGAGTCGGTGCCCGAGGAACGCAGAACTTTCGATTGGTACGATCCTCAACATGATAGCAAGGGCTTGTATAAAGTCGATTGTCATATCAACGGGATGCCCCGGCCTCTTATTGTCCATGCCCTAAATAATGACGAGAAAACCCAAACTGCCACCATTGCCTTGCTCGAATTTGAGCGCTGGGGGTTGAAATTCCAACCCCTGGCAGTGTTCGAAGAGCAAGAGAACATCGGCCGCAGTGTGCTCGCGCGCTACAGCAATGTTGGCGGGAAACAATTCTCAAACCTCGGCGGTGATAACCGCAACCGGATCGTGCGTTTTATCGAAGAGTTTATGGCGAACGGCGTAGCGTAACTGCCACCCATGACCGTCTCCCACTGGCAAACAGACCCCGAGCCGCCACTCTACGAAACCGATTTCCTCATCGTCGGCGCCGGTCTCACCGGCTGCAGCGCCGCCATCTTCGCTACGGCAGCCGGCCACCAGGTTACCCTCACCGACGCACGCGGCCTCGGCCTCGGTGCCAGCAGCCGCAACGCCGGCTTCCTCCTCAGCGGCATCGACGCCTATTACCACCGCGCCTGCGAACGCTATGGCGAAGCCACCGTGCGCGAGCTCTTGGCGCTCTCCCTGCGCACCCACGAGCATTGGCGCCGCTGGGCCGAAGGCCGCACCGCCATCACGCCCAGCGGCACCCTCCTCCTGGCGCAAACCGCGGCGGAAGCGCGCGATATCGAGCGGGCCGCCCGCGCCCTGGCCGCCGCCGGCATCGAGCACATCCACCACCCGCGCGACCCCCTCGAGCGCGGATACCACGCCGCCCTCGAACGCCGCCAGGATGCCGCCGTCCACCCCCTGGCATTGCTCCAAGCCGTCTTCGATCAGAGCGATGCCACTTTGCTGGAGAACAATGCGGTTCACCAGCTGGAAGCGGCGACGAGCGATACGGTCCTCGTGCACAGCCGCCGTTACCGCATCCGCGCGCGCCATGTCTTGCTCTGTGTGAATGGCTACGCGCCGCTGCTGCACCCCTACTTTCGCGGCAAAATCGTCCCCGTCCGCGCCCAATGCACGGTCACCGAACCGCTGGAACAGTCGCTGCTGAAAACCTGCGGCTACGCCGATTATGGCTACTGGTATTTTCGCGAGACCGACGACGGGCGCTTCCTGCTCGGCGGGGGCCGCGCCGCTCACCGCGACCAGGAAAACGACACCAGCGAAGACCGCACCACCCCCGCCGTCCAGGCGGAGATCGACACCTACCGCCAGCGGCACTTCCCCGAAATCCGCGTGCCGGTCGCCCGCCGTTGGGCCGGCATCATGGGCTTCAGCGCCGATGGTCTGCCGCTGGTCGGGCGCCTACCAGGCTTGCCGCAGATCGGCTTCGCGCTCGGGTTCAACGGCAATGGTCTGGCGCTGGCCGCCGGCGTCGCCGAGCGGGCGGTGGAACTGCTGCTGGAAGGGCGGCACCCGGGCGCACTGGCTGCGGAGCGGTTGCGGTGAAGGTCAGTCACTAGCCCATTAAAAAGAGACGCCCCTTGCGGGGCGTCGGGACAGCGATGCTATCGCCAGCGGGGTATGGGTAGTATAGCGAATGGCTCCCCAGAAAAAAGACGTCCCTTGCGGGACGTCTGGCCAGCGATGCTATCGCTGGGGTGGTAAAGAAATAATACATGATCCTGTTCACGGTGTCAATATGTCAGCAACCTCTCAGCATCTTTCCATGTTTTCTTTATCATTGAAACCTGTCAGAAATAGGTAACATGATACTAGGGGATGATTTGGTGCAGCGCGTTGTTGTCTATATCGATGGATTCAATCTCTATTACGGTCTCAGGGAAAAGAAATGGCAACGATATTACTGGTTAAACATACACAGCCTGTCCGAGAAACTGCTAAGTCCTCGACAGGAATTAATTAGGGTTCGCTATTTCACCGCTCGCATCGTTAATAGTCCGAAAGATCCGGAAAAGATAAAACGACAAGATGCATATATCGAAGCACTGGAAATGTTACCGGGCGTGTCAGTTCATTTTGGTAAATTTTCACCCAGAAAAAGAACCTGCTTCACCTGTGGTGCAAGATGGAATACTTACGAGGAAAAAATGACCGACGTCAACATCGCAGTCGAGATGCTCAGCGACGCGCAGGACAATAGGTTTGACACCGCCATTATCGTCTCCGGTGATAGTGACCTGGTCGGACCGATCCGCGCCGTTCGCAAACGATATCCTCAAAAGCAGCTGGCTGTCGCTTTTCCGCCTAGGAAGCGCTGTAAACCTACCTCAAAAGAGTTGCGTAAGTACGCTTCGTACAACTTTAGGATTGGCAGTAAAAAATTGCTTAACAGCCAGCTCCCAGAGCATATTACCAAGCCCAATGGCTATATTTTATCGCGCCCGTCCAAATGGCGTTGAGGCTCCCTAACTACCCCCTCCCCTCCACTTCCGCCCGCGTCGCCGCGTATTCATCGATCAGCTCTGCCGCCGGCACGGTGTGGAACGCGACCAGCTCACAACCTCCCGCCGCCGGGCACACCGGGTGATGCCAGAGCCCGCGGGCGACGTAGCTGATGCGCTGCTGGGCGCTCCCGGCGGCGCGGAACTGGCGCGCCTGCCAGCTGCCACCTTCTAACACATGGATCGTCAGCGCGCCACGCAGCAGGCAGGAGAATTGGTCGGCATTTTCGTGCCGCTCGATGCGCGCCGCACTGTCGCTGCGAAAGACCGACACCCGACTCGCGCGCAGCTCCGCCGGCAAACCGGCGCCAAAAACCGCCAGCGGCACGCGCTGCATCGCCCAGTCTGCCGGCCCCGCCGCCAAAGCCGCCCGCGCCGCCACCAACCGCTCCTCCAGCGCCTCGCGGACCGTCTGTTCCGCCAACCGCCGCTCCACATCGCGGATGATGGCCAGCACGCGCCCGGCCGTCATCCCCTCCCGCTCCCCGTTCTCCATCTCCCACCTCCGTTCCTGCCCTTCACCAGCCACGCGAGCCCATACCGCCTTGCCACGCCATCATAATCGGTCGGCAGTCTGCCGCGAAAGTCGCGGGTGCGAGTGCCGCGGGCTAGCACTGACCGGCGTCGCTGCATGACAGCTGTGAAGTGAGCGGCGCGTGCGGCAAATCCGCATACAATGTGGATAAGCGTGTGCGAAACCGGAGCTCCCTGCGAGAGATGCGAGAAAACCACATCCTGCCCAATTGGCTGACCGGCCGCAGCGAAGAAGACGAACGGGCGCACCAGCTACTACAAGCATCGCCAGCGCAGGCAAACGACGACCTCGCCTGGCTCGATGAATTCCTGACCGCCCCGCCCGACGCCGATGAAGGCAGCGCGCCACCGCTCCTCTCCTCCCAGAACCGGCCGCCCCGCGTGACCCGCGTCTCTTCCAGCGCTCCAACGCCCAGCGCCCCGCCCACCCCCGCGACGGTCTCCGCACGGCCGCCGGCGCCCAGCGCAGCGAGCCACCCCCCGGCGCGTTTCTCTTTCCGCAACCAGCCCGCCTGGTGGCAAACCCTGGACGAGCGCAAGCATCGCAGCCATGCCAAACACCCGCGCGGCGAACCACAACGTGGCGTCCTGCCCGCCTGGATGCGTGAATGAATCAGCCAATCGCTCAGCCATCGAATCAAGCTCCCTCCACACCCTCCTCCTTGTTCGCCCAACACGATTGCGAACGGCTGCCAGACCGCGCCTGGCTCGAGCAGCTCTCCACCGAAATCCGCGCGCTCGATGCCGAAGAGGGGCTGCTCTTGCCCCTGCAGGATGCGGCGCTGATCGAACCGGCTCAGCCGCACGAAACCCCTGCCCTCCCTGACGCCGCTCGGTTCGGCCTTGCCTGGCTCAGCGACATCGGCCGGCGCACCTGGCCGCCCAGCCCTGGACCTGATGCAGTCAAGACTGACGCCGATGACGCACAGGATGCGACCGTTCCGCCCGCGCTGCTGTGCGCCCGCCAAGCGACCCGCGAAGGGGATCTGCGCGCTGCCCTGGCCGCTTACGCCAGCCTGTTGCCGCAGGGCCCCGGCCTCGCCAGCGTCGCGGAAGATCTGGCCGCGCTGTCCCGCGTGCAACCGCGCAACGGCGAAATCCTCCAACTGTTGGGCGATGTGCAATATGCGTTGGCGCGCTGGGAAGAGGCCTGCGTCAGCTACCAGCGCGCGCTCGCCCTCCTCGCCCACGAAACGGTCTGAGCGCCGTCCTAAGCCGAACGGAGACCCTTGCGAGCCACGCCGCTTTGCCGCACAATCAGCTCAATCAAAATCAAGCGCAACAGGAGGGCGTCCCGTGGAACGCACCTTGATCATCCTCAAGCCCGATGCGGTGCAGCGCGGTCTCTGCGGCACGATCCTCTCGCGCTTCGAGCAGCGCGGCTTCCGCATCGCCGGCATGAAGTGGTTGAAGGTGCAGGAAGTCCTGGCCCACGAACATTACGCCGAGCACAAAGGCAAGCCGTTCTTCAAAGAGCTGGTCGCCTACATCACCTCCGCGCCGGTCATCGTGATGGCCCTCGAAGGCCCCTCGGCCATCGCCGCCGCCCGTGCCACCATCGGCACCACCAACCCGCGCGACGCCTCCCCCGGCAGCATACGCGGCGATTTCGCCCTGGAAGTCGGGCGCAACCTCGTCCACGCTTCCGATAGCCTGGCCAGCGCCGAGCGCGAGCTGCGCCTCTTCTTCGCCAAAGAAGACCTGTTCGATTGGGATCGCGTCACTGACCCCTGGGTGTTCAGCGGCTGAACTCGCCTGATCGTTTCGTTGGCTCGACTAGATCTACTGAATCTTCAACAGCAATTGCGTCGCCGGCTCCCAGAGGCTTTCCAGATCATAATACGCGCGCTGCTCCGGCAGGAAGAGGTGCACGATCACCGCGCCATAATCCAGCAGGATCCAGCCGCTGGTCGCTTCCCCCTCGCGATGGAGCATGATCCGCCGGCCGGCCTGTTGCCGCGCCCCCTCCTGGATGTGCTCGCTGAGCGCCCGCAATTGGCGCGCGCTGCTGCCGCTGGCGATCACGAAGAAATCCGCGATCAGCCCTTCCGGACGCAAATCGAGCAACACGATATCGCTCGCCTTGTGTTCTTCCAGGACCGCCGCAACCTGTCGCGCGAGCGCCAGGGAATCTGCCGCTGGCCCCGTCGTCGGTTCTATCACCCGTTCTGCTTCTCGCCCTGCTTCCAGTTCCGCCCTCCGCTACACTCCCCTTGGCGCACGTGCTTCCGATTGTAGCACACGGAACACAGTACCCTTGCCCGCCGATAGGGAACCCGCCATGTCCCCTGAACCCCCGCCCAAGCCCATCTGCTGGCGAAACGAAACCGCCCAGCGCCTGGACCGCGCGCTGCAGCACCAGCTACCGCAGTACTCGCGCGCCTTCTTGCAACGCCTCATCCACGATGGTGCTGTGCATGTGGATAGGCGCAGCTGGCGGCTCCCCGGGCGGCGCTTGCGGGGCGGCGAACTCCTGCGTGTCCAAGAGCCTCCCCCGCCCGCGCCGTTGGCCGCCCAAGCCCTGCCGCTCCACTGGCATTACGAAGATGCGCAGCTCGCCGTGCTGGAAAAGCCCGCTGGCCTGGTCGTCCAGCCCGGTGCCGGCCAACGCGATGGCACGCTGGTGAATGCCTTGCTGGCCCGCTGGCCCGAGTTGCGCGATGGCTTCGAAGATCCAACTCGCGCGGGCATCGTCCACCGCCTCGACAAACTCACGAGCGGGTTGCTCATCGTCGCTCGTGATGCATGTACCCAACGCGCCTTGCAGGACCAATTCGCCGCGCGGACCGTCGAGAAGCGATACTACGCGCTGGTGGAACGCAGCCCGCGCGAAGCCCGTGGCGTCATCGACACCCCACTGATCCGCGACCCGGAGCAGCGGCACCGTTTCCGCGTCGGACGGGGCGGCAAACGCGCCGTGAGCCGCTACCGCACCCTAGCGGATGGCTTCCCCAGGGGCCGCGCCTTGCTCGAAATCCGCCCGGAAACCGGCCGTACCCACCAGATCCGCGTGCAACTGGCTCACCTCGGTTGTCCGGTGGTCGGGGACCGCGTCTATGGCTACCGCAAAGCACGTGGCGGCCGCGCGGGGCGCACACCCGAGCGCCATTTCCTACACGCCTGTGGCCTCGGCTTCACGCACCCGCAGCGGGATGAGCGCCTGACCTTCGTTTCGCCGCTGCCGACCGCTTGGCGCCGCCTCTTGCAACATTGGGGTTATGCCGGACCCCTACCGCAGGACGGCTGAAACACGCACTGCCGCACCCCGTTCAAGTGACGCCGATCTGATCCAAAAAGCACAAAATGCCATCGTAGACGCCGCGGGCCACGCGATCGCTTTCCTCCGTCAACAGCCGCCGGTCGCCCAACAGGAAACCCATCTCCAGGATCACCGCCGGCGTCAGCGGGTGGATCTCCACGAAAGAGTGATATTCCGACATATCGGAGGTCATCCCCGCGCGCACCCTCAGTCCCGTCGCCCGTCGATAATTCTCCCCGACGCACTTCGCGAGCAGGTCATCCGGGCCGCCCTCCGCCCGGGCCGCCGCCCGCGCGATCAAATAGCCTGACACAAACTCGCCATAATCACGACAGTCGTTCGAGTGCAGCGAGACCAGCGCAGTTGCCTGATAATTCTGCAGCCGTGAATCGAATTCGTCCAGCAATTCCGCGTGAAAACCCAGTCCACGCAGGTGCAAGACCACCTTCTCCGCCACCACTTCATTCACTTCCCGCTCGGTCAAACCATCTTCACAAACCGCCCCCGGGTCATCATATACACCGCGGTGCCCGGCGACGATGCCGATCCGCTGCAAGTGGCGCGGCGTAACCATCAGGGCCGCCTGCTGTGCATCCGCCGTCGGTCGTGCCCTCTCTTGCTGTTGTGTCTGGTGTTCCTGCCAGGAGATCGCGAAGGTCGCCAAGCCCGCCGTGAGCAGCGCCACCAGCGGCAAAATGAGCAACGCGCGCATCGCTCCACCGAAAAAACCGCCTGCTGTCTCCTCTGCCCCAGCCGGCGGTGTAGAAGGAGGCAACGCCTCTCCCGCTCCCTTGCTCGCCATCAGCGCTGCTTCTGCAGCCCCGTCACCCACCGGAAACGCTTCTTCCGCAGCGCTTTGTGGCTGGCGATCACGTCCCGATCCGCTGTCTTGTGTCTCGGACCCGTCCTGTGCCCCGCTTTGGCGGATGAGTACGCTGAAGATGCTGGAAGCCGATCTCTCGTTGTGGCGGTCGTCCATCCCGTCCCCGTCGCCGAGTCCTGCACCCTCCATGATATGCAAATTGCCATTTTGTGATATCGGCGCTGGGTCTGTTCCGTCGCCGAAGTGCGCTGCCCGCAATTGCCAACTAGGATTGCTGCAGGAATTCGTCGTAGACCGCCAGCACCGCTTCCATTTCCGCGATCGTCAGATCGCCCATGTGGGCGATGCGGAAGGTCTTTCCCTTGATTTTGCCGTAGCCCGGATCGATCTCATAGCCGCGCCGCCGAGCAAAAGCCACCAGCGCCATTACATCGATGCCGCGTTCGCGATTGTCCACGGCCGTCACCGTAGGCGAGCGCGCGCCTTCTTCGGCAAACAAGCCAAAGCCACGCGCCAAGGCCCACCGCTGCGTCAACTCCGCCAGGGCCGCGTGGCGCTCCCAACGCGCCGCCAATCCTTCCGCCAACACCGCCTGCAACTGCCGGTCGGCCGCGAAGAGCAAGGAAACCGGCGGCGTGCTGGGCGTTTGGTGCCGCTGTCCGTAACGAGCGAGCTCCAGGAAATCGAAATAGTAACCGCGAACCGCAATCTCCCGCGCCCGCGCCAGCGCCGCTTCGCTCACCGCCGCAAAAGCCAGCCCCGGCGACAAACCAAAACACTTCTGCGAAGAGGTCAGCGCGACGTCGATCCCCCATTCATCAACCCGCAACTCCGCACCCAGCGCGCTGCTCACGCAATCCACCAACAGCAACGTATCCGGCCGATCGCGGAGCAACTCACAGATCTCACGCAAGGGGTTGATCACCCCCGTGCTGGTCTCGTTATGCACCACGCACAACGCGTCATATTCCCCGCGGTCCAGAGCATCCGCCACCATCGCGACCGTATGCGCCTGCCCCCATTCCACCACGATGGAATCCACGGCGCAGCCATTGGCCTGGCTGACCATGCGCCAGCGCTCGCCAAAGCTGCCCCCCACGCAATGCAACACACGCCGCCCCGGGCGGATGCAGTTGCGCGCCGCCCCTTCCCAGAAGCCGGTACCCGATGCGCCAATGGCGAAAACAGTTTGCTCCGTCAGAAATACCCGGCGCAACCCTTCCTGGATTCGTGCATACAGCTCCGCAAATTCCGCCGTTCGATGCCCGATCAGCCCATTCGCCTGGACCTCCAACAACTCGCGCCTCACCTCGACCGGTCCCGGCAAAACCAAACGGCGGTGGCTTCTTCCCGACATCGTTTCCTTCCCAAAACACAAGCACGACGATTGCAATCGAGCCGATTGTAGCAAAACCCTCTCAACCATATAGTTCAGAAAGGTATGTGGATTTGTCTCCATATTTTCGTGTTAAATTCAGTTGTAGTACTAGGTCCTGTAGAAAGTGTGCAGTCGAAGGCACGTCGCAAGCGAGAACCTGTCAGAGATAAGGAATATCCCAAGAAAAACCCAAACTTTGGCATAATTTGCGATTCATTTGGGTTATTCACGAACGAACCCCATCGACAGCCAGCGCGTTGAGTTGTGCACGGCTTTGACAGCCTATGATAGAAAACATGTTATGCACAGCAATTATGCACAGGTTATGTAGCGATTTATCAACAGGTAGTAGCGACACGTTTCGCCGACTATTCTGCTTCCGGTTGGGTAGGAAACAGGGAGCTTGTTTGGGTGGGAGTTTTCGGAAAAGCCGGCGGAGATCGTGCTAACGGGCGACCGCTTTAGTGATCCGCTTTAGCGTCCACTCACGCTCATCGGCATGATCACGTGAATGAAGCGGTCGCCAGCGCCATCATCGGTTTCGCCTTCGCTGGTGCTGGCGGGTCGGATCACGCCGGGGTTGCTCGGACCGCTGCTCTCGAAACGCACCTGCTCTGAATCCAGGATATTGAGCACATCAATCAGGTAACGGACGTTGAAGGATATCTCCAGCGTTTCGCCGTCGACGTTCGCCGGTAGCGAGCCTTCAAAGTCGCCGCGTTCCGATGAACGGCCGCGGGTGACGATCGAACCGGCCGCGCCTTCTTCCTCGGCGGGTTGAACCACCAGGGTGGTGCTGTGGGCGGAATCGCGCGCGAAAATCTCGGAGCGGCGACAGGCCCGCAGCAAGTCCTCGCGGTCCAGGACGGTGCAGGTGCTGTAATCATCCGGGATGATCGCCGCGAAATCGGGAAATTTGCCGTCCAGGAGCTGAGAGCTGAGCTGCAGATCCTTGCTGTGGAAGGTGACGAGCATGCGCTCATCGGGTAGCGATACGCCGATCAGCTCATCGTCATCGACGAGGATGCGCTCCAGCTCCCGCAAAGCGCGCGCCGGTATCACCATCTCGTGGCCGGCGCCGTTGGTGCTCTGGGCTGGCATCTCCACCGCGTCCAGCTGCGCGGTACGCACCGCCAGGCGGTAGCCATCCGCGGCCGCCATCGTCAGCACATTCCCTTCCAGAGAAGTATAGACGCCGGTCAGGATGGGGCGTGTGTCCTCCGCCGCTGCGGCAAAAGTGGTCTGGCGGATCATCTGCTTCAGCTCGCGCGCGGCGATGTGAAAGCGCACCGGCGCTGCCTCCGGCACCAAGGGGAATTCCTGGGCATCGACTCCTTTGATGTTGCTGACGGCGCCACCACAACGGATGTTCATCTGCTGTTTTTCGCGATCCAGGCTGAGGTCGACGCGTTCCGGAGCCAGTTGGTTGACGAAATCGACCAGCGTGCGCGCCGGCAAAGTCATTTCACCCGCTTCGTCGATCTTCGCGCCCACCGCATAGGAGATCGTCAAGCGCAGATCGGTCGCCACCAGCTGCAGGCTCGCGTCTTCACAGCGCAGCAACACGTTTTGCAGGACGGGTAGGCTGGGGCGGCTTTCCACCGCGCGGGCGACGATACTCAACCCACGAGCTAGGTTTTGCTGCAGCAAGGAAACGCGCATATCGATCTCCGATCTTCTTGTTTCCATTATGCCGCAGCCCAGCACAAATTTCTAGCGCGGCAACCCCGTCCGTTGCCCTGGCGCCCCACCGCTCAGCCCGTTTCTGCCCCGTCCGGCAAGAAAGCGTACAGCTGCTCTTTGTACGCCCTCAGCCTCGCGCCGCTCTCCACCAACAATCCCAGGCGCAACAAATCCTGCACATCACGTCTTAACGTCCGATCCGTCAACGAAGCATAGAAGGTCGCCAGTTTAGGACTCAATTGCGGAATTTGATCGCGCTTAATGGCGGTATCTATTTCGCTAATTTCCACCATAATTTCGTTTTTTCGCGCATAAGATGACCGCTCATTATCGCCTATAATAGTATGTATATGTCTCAGCCAGTGGGTGTCCAGGTGCGATTCGTCGAGACGGTCCAGCAGCTCTTCGACGCCATCGTGCAGACCTTGCAGGGCGTAGCGCAAAAAAGACAGCACACCACCTTCAGCCGGCGGGTCTGACAAGCGCGCTCGGTATGCGCTCTGCGTCAGTTGATAGTGGATCGGCAGCAGGAGCGAGGCCGTTGCCGGGATGCCCGACTGGCGCAAGATCGCTTGCTCGACGAGGCGTGCGACGCGGCCGTTGCCCGCTGCAAAGGGGCGGAGCCACAGCAGCTGTCGATGCGCCAGGATCGCCCGCACCAACCCGCTGCCCAGCCCGCTGAAAGCCTCATGCAGTGGAGCGCTCAGCTCCGTCAACAGACGGGCGAGCTGGGCGAGAAGCGGTTGCGCTTCGCTCTTCAAAACGCCGCCGGCCGCAGCGTCCGGCAGCGGTGAATCACGCAGGAGGCTGTCGTGCAAGGCGAGCAACGCGCTCACCAACAGGTGGGCGATCCCTTCCCGGGCAGCACCATCGACCGCTTCCAGGGCCGCGACTTGCTGGAAGAGTTCCTGGCGCAAATACTGTCGCGAGGGTGGCACATCCCGTTGCTCCGTCAACAACTGTCGCAACACCGCTTCGCCCAGGGTGTTGCCGCCCAGCATCGTCAATGCCACCGTGCCGCGGATGCGCACATCCTCGCGCAACGCAGCGGCTACCGCCGGCGGTAGGACGCTGCGGCACAGCTGTTCAATGCGCGCGCAGGTGCGACCCAACAACCAACCACACTCCGCCGCCAACTCCCGTGCATCCACCCAGAGTATGGTGAGATCAGAGTCCTTTTGTATTTCGGAAATATTCAAAATTAACTTCCTAAGCAAATACTTATGACATAATAAACGACATAATTTTTAATATCAAGGAATATATTAATGACAGTTATGCGGACAGTGGATTTTAACATTAAGATAGCATAAAGCAAAGCCGGTGGTGGCAATATCGAGGCGGGGAATCAGGTTGTGATTGAGAGGGTCGTGCGCTCAGTTGCTGATCAGTATCAGCTGATCTGCATCAGATGACGATCAGCTCCTGATAGCCGTCAGTTAGCTTCTCGCCGCCGCCGGGGCGGGCGACGACGATGTCTTCCACTCTTGCCGATAGCTCGCCAGTCAACATGATGCTCGGCTCAATGGTGAAACACATCCCTTCCTGCAAGAGGGTGTCGTCCCCCTCGGTGAGGAAGGGCGGCTCATGCACATCCATGCCGATGGCGTGGCCGAGCCGGTGACGAAAGGCCTCGCCAAAACCACCTTCTTCGATGACGGAGCGCGCCGCGGCATCGGTTTGTTCGCAGGTCACTTCACCGGCCCGCAAAGCCGCGATGCCTGCCGCTTGGGATGCCATCACCAGGCGGTGCACCTCGCGCACTTGTTCGTCGGGCTCACCGAAAACCACCGTCCGCCCGTAGTCGTAGCAAAAACCATCCAGAATCACGCCAAAATCAAAGAGCAAGGCCACTGGTGGCGCCAGTGTCAGCTCCCAGCTCACCCGGCGGTCGCGGAAGAACGTCTGCCGCGTCGGGCCGGCGCAGTAAAGCGAGGTCGTGAAGGAAGGGCCGAAACCGCCGCGCTGCCGCAACTGGTATTCCAGCTCCATCACCACCTCGATTTCGCGCATGCCGTGCTGCAACTTGTTGACCGTCTCGGTGAAAGCTTGTTCCGTCAGGGCCCCCGCGCGCCGCAACATCTCAATTTCCGCTTCGCTCTTGATGACGCGCTGGCGGAAGAGGAGGTCCGTTGCGGAGAGGAAGCGCGCCTCTGGCAGCAAGCGCTGCAACGCGATGATCGTGCGCCCTTCCGTCTTGTGGCTCAAGGCGACGCGCGGCCGTTCCGGCAACGAGAAGCCGTCCAACACGTCTCGCACCAGCGCGGCGGGGTCATCCCAATCGCCGAGGATGCGCGTCTCGAATGTATCGGTGCCGCCACTCTTGGCGAATTCGTATTCCGCCGTCATGCGGGAGAGCGTGAACACCGGTTTCGCCTGCGGCGTCAGCCAGAGCCCCTCCAACCAGGCGCCCGGGTGCAGCACGGCGCCATAATTCGGCGTATCTCGCTCGACGCCAGCCAGATAATGCAGATCGGCGGAGATGGGCAGGAAGGCCAAATCCGCTGCTGCAGCGAGGTTCTCCTGAAATTGGCGGATGCGGCCGGCGTAATCGAACGCAGGCGGGGCGTGATCGAACATGCGGGATCTCCTGATCGGGTCGGACGGGAACTCAGGCAAGTATAGCGCGCTTTGCCAGGCAAAGGTTTTGCCACCCACCCGGCCGGGTTCGTTTCGTAAATCACGTCGCAGCAGGTATGATTCATACCATCAACCGAGCAGAAAGGAGGACTGTTATGAATGACCCCACCGGCGGCTATGTCGGCCCGAAGCAACCGGCCAGCGGCCGCAACGCGGTCTGTTCCAGCCAGAGCCCCATCGTCACCGAAACCATGCTGCAGACGCTGAAAGCGGGGGGCAACGCGGTCGATGCCGCCATCGCCGGTTGCATGGTGCAAGCCACCGTCCAGCAGGATATGACCAACCACACCGGCACCGTCACCTTCCTCATGTACGAAGCGGCCACCGGCGAGCTGCACCAACTCAACGCCATGGGCACCGTCGTGCCCGACCTACCCCCCTTGCACCGCGTACCGCCCGGCCACGGCTACTATTCTTCCTTCGGCCAGGGACCCTTCGCCGTCATCCCGGGCTTCATGCCGGGCATGAAGACGCTTTACGAGCGCTGGGGCAGGCTGCCCTGGGCGCAGCTCTGTGAAGCGGCCATCCATTACGCCGAAGAAGGGCACATCATCGGCTCTTTCGAACATCTGGTCACGGCGCTGACGGTCGATTTCTACCTCTATACCGAATCCGGCCGCGAGCATTTCACCGAAAACGGCTTCTTACCCGAAGTCGGCGATCGCTGGGCGCAGCCGGCGCTGGCGGAAACCCTGCGTCGCACCGCCGAAGAAGGGCCGGATTACTTCATCCGCGGTCAATGGGGGCAGGATTTCGTCGCCCTCGCCAATGACCTCGGCTGGAAGATCACCCTCGACAATATGGACGACAACCCGCCGCGCTGGCAGAAGCCGCTCAGTTTCTCCCACCGCGGCTACGAAATCTATCAGTTGTCGCCACCGGAGCGCCAGGTCGTCTATTGCGCGATCGTCCTCGGCATCCTGCGCGAGTTGGATCTGCCCGCCATCGGTCACTACGCCGAATCCGCCGAAGCGGCTTACTACTTCGCCCACGCCCTGCGCCGCGCTCATTATGAAACCGGCTTTATCAACGACCCCGAGGTCTTCGCAGACCCCACTGACACCCTGATGGACCCCAGCTTCCACGCGCACCTGGCGAACCTCATCCGCAACAGCCGCTCGAAGGTCGACCTGACCAACCACGTCAACATCACCAACGGCCCCAATGCCCTAGTCGCTGCCGGCGCGGCACGTCCTGCCAATTCCCCGCCGGAAACACCTGCGGGCAGTTGCGAGCTCAGCATCGTCGACGCTCACGGCAACTGGGTGCAGATGATGAACACCCTGCAGAGCGGCGGTATCCCCGGCGAAGTGCTCGGTGGCGTGCCGATGGTCGGCAGCCACGGCTTCGTCAACCTGCAATCGCCCATCATGCCCTGGTTCACCGGTGGTGGGCGCATGCGCTCGCTCATCGGCAACACCATCGTCCTCAAGGACGGCCAACCGCGCTTCTCGCTCGGCTCGCCCGGCAATGTCCATTGCACCGTGCCCCAGGTGCTCAGCAATTTGCTCGATTTCAACCTGCCCGTCCCCGAAGCGTTGGATGCGCCGCGCATGCTGCCCCTGGAGGAGGATTACAAACTGCCCATCGAGAGCCGCGTTTCGGCGGAATGGGTCAGCGACCTGGCGCGCCTCGGCGTGATCATGAAACCCCTGCCCCGCTATGATTTCCATATGGGCACCTTCCAGACCAGCTGGCGCGATGAGGACGGCCTCTTGCACAGCACCGCCGGCCCGCGCCGCGCGGGCAACGCGGCCGGGTATTGATGCGAAACGTAAAGCAATAAGGAGGAAATGGTCATGTACAAGAAAACTCTGCTCACCCTGGGAATTCTGTTGCTGATCACGCTGCTCTCCCTCTCACCCCTCGCCGCGCAAGAGGAAGGTGGCACGATGACCTTCGCCATCTCCAGCTTCGATACGCTGGACATTCACGTGAGTGGGGATGGCAACGCGATGGGCATCGCCTGGTTGCTCGGCGCCACCCTGGTCGCCCGTGACAACGAGGTCAACTATCATCCCTGGCTCGCCACCAGCTGGGAGACCAGCGAGGATGGCATGCTCTGGACCTTCCACCTGCGAGACGACGTCACTTTCCATGACGGCCGCTCGCTGACGGCGGAAGATTTCGTCTGGTCGATCACCCGCTTGCTGGCCCCGGAAACGGCTTCGCCGCAGTCCGGTCGCCTGCGCTCAATCAGCCATGCCGTCGCCGTCGATGACACCACGCTAGAGGTCCATATGAATGACCCCTTCCCGCTGCTGCTCGAGCACCTTTCCAACACCGGCGTCGTCCAACCCTATCATCCAGAATTCTATGAGGAGGCTGGTGACCAATTCGGGCGCGAATTCGTCGGCGTCGGACCTTATGTGCTGGAGGAAGTCGCCACAGGGGAAAGCGTAACCCTCGTCCGCAACCCCGATTATAATTGGGGGCCGCCCTTCGTCATGAACCAGGGCCCTTACCATATCGAGCGCCTGGAATTCGTCATCATTCCCGAACCCAGCACGGTCCTCGCCGGGTTAGAGACGGGCGAAATAGACTACGCTGCCGTTCAGGCCAGCGATGTCGCTTACCTGCGCACGCTGGATCACCTGACCGTGCTGGAAGGCTCTTTCCAAGGCATGCTCCCCGCCCTTCACTTCAATATGAGCAAGGCGCCGTTTGATGATATCCGCGTGCGCCAGGCTCTCAACCACGCCTTGGACCGTCAACTGCTGGTGGATGTCATCCTCGAAGGGCATGGACGCCCACAATACGGCCCGATCTCTTCCACCATCGGAGGCTACTGGGAAGGTGTCGAGGAAATCGGCTATCACTATGATCCGGAGCGCGCTCGCGAGCTCCTCGCTGAAGCCGGCTTCGCGGACGGCCTCGAGCTCGAGTTCAAGTGCCTGACGCCGACCTTCAACACCCTCTGCGAAGTGATTCAGCAGCTCTTCGGCGATGTCGGCATCACGGCAAATATCGTCCTGGTAGATGCGAGTGTGGTATTTGGCGATGCCCTGGCCGGCAACTACGACGTCATGACCCTCGGCTATGGCGCCAGCGAATCCGACATCCTCTATCGGTGGTTCCATACCAGCCGCATGGGCGCCCTCAACCCCTCGCGCGC
Organism: Chloroflexota bacterium; assembly: GCA_011523615.1. Taxonomy (GTDB): domain Bacteria; phylum Chloroflexota; class Anaerolineae; order Aggregatilineales; family Phototrophicaceae; genus WTGJ01. The sequence goes on from WTGJ01000011.1 coordinate 35,548, forward strand.
TGCCGACTCCGAGTTGGATCGCATCCTCGACAACACCCGTAAGGATATCGCCAACCGCGATATGTGGGTGAATGAAGCGCAGCGCCATCTCGTCGAGCAAGCTTACGTCGCCCCCATCTACCGCTCGGTGAATTTCGTGGCTGTCAACAACCGCGTCCAGGGTTACTTGGAGAATCCCGCCAATCTGGCGACCTGGGCCGCTTTCTTCAATGATGCGACGATAGCCAGCGAGTAAATCTCAAAATCTGATAGGGTGCCCCGCGGGGCACCCTAATGGGCCAAAAAAGAACATGCTGCTATTCATCCTACGGCGCGCCTTCTTTGCCATCCCTGTCCTGATCGGCGTTAGCCTGCTCACCTTCATCATGTTCCAATTTGCGCCGGGCGATCCTGCCCAACTGATTCTTGGCAATTTTGCCACGCCAGAGGGCATCGCCGAACAACGGGCCATCATGGGACTCGACGACCCGCTCTGGTTGCGCTACCTGCGCTTCCTGGCCGGTGCCGTACGCGGCGATCTAGGCAAATCCTACTTTGGTCGCCAACCGGTCATGGACGAGATCCTCGCCCGGCTGCCCAGCACCTTCGAATTGGCTCTGAGTGCTTTGACCTTGGCGGTTGTCTTCGGCGTCAGCATTGGCATCTTCTCCGCCACGACGCGCAGCCGCCTCGCCGACCGCGGCGTCATGCTGCTCGCTTTGTTGGGCATCTCCCTACCGAATTACTTCATCGGCATCCAGCTGAATTACATCTTTGGCGTGCGGCTCGGCTGGGTTTCCGCCATCGGTGGAGTCGGCGATTTCAAGCACCTCATCCTGCCGGCGACGACCTTAGCGGTCGCCATCGGCGCCACGTTGGCGCGCCTCACCCGCTCCAACGTCCTCGAAGTGATCCACGCCGATTATGTGCGCACTGCGCGTGCCAAGGGCCTCGAGGAACGCCTGGTGCTCTGGCGCCACATCATGCGCAACGCCCTCATCAACATCGTCACCGTCATCGGCTTGAACTTTGGCGTCTTGCTTGGTGGTACCGTCTTCATCGAGAGCGTCTTCGCCCGGCCTGGATTGGGCCTCTTCACCCTGAGCGCCATCGGCAAACGAGATTATGCTCAGGTGCAGGGCATTGTCCTCGTCTTCGCCGCCAGTTTCGTCTTCGCCAACCTCATCGTGGATCTGCTGTATGGCTTTTTGGATCCGCGCATCCGCTACAGCTGATGGCCGATAAAATCGGCGATCGAAGCGCCACCAAGACCCGCGCGCACGCGGATAATTTCTGGGTCGTCAGTCTGCGTGCCCTGCGGCGTGATGCAGCGGCGATGATCGGCCTCGCCGGTCTGCTGCTGATCATCCTCGTGACCCTGCTGTCGCCGTTGCTAGCGCCCCACGACCCGCTCTATCAGAACTATCGCGCTCGCTACGAACCGCCCGGCGGCGCCACTTACCCCTTCGGCACCGATGACCTGGGCCGCGATGTGCTCAGTCGGGTGCTCTGGGGCGGGCGCGAATCGCTGGGCGTGGCGGCGTTGGCGATCGCCATCGCCATGGGCGGCGGCGTGGTCGTCGGCCTCATCAGCGGCTATTACGGCGGCTGGCGCGATGTCCTCATCCAGCGGGTTACGGAAGTCTGGCTCGCCTTCCCCGGCATCATCTTCCTCATCGTGCTGGTTTCCATATTGGGGACCGGCCTGGAAAAAGTGATGATCGCCGTCGGACTGACCCTGATCCCGGGCTACGGCCGTCTGGTGCGCGGCGCGGTATTGGCGGCCCGCGCTCAGGATTACGTGCTGGCGGCCCGCGCCCTCGGCGCGCGCGATGCCCGCATCATGTTCCACCACATCTTGCCGAATATCCTGCCGCCGGTCATCGTCTTCGCCACCCTCGGCCTGGGCAGTGCGATCCTGATCGTCGGCGGTCTCAGCTTCATCGGCCTGGGTGTGAACCCGCCCGCGCCGGAATGGGGTGCGATGCTCCTTTACGCGCGCGATAAATGGCGCCAGGCGCCCTGGCTCAGCTTCTACCCCGGCGCGGCGATCTTCCTCACTGTCCTCTGCGTCAACTTGCTGGGTGATGGCCTGCGCGATGCGCTGGATCCGAAATTGCGCTAGGGGTGGCTAGAGATCCGGGATCGGCGCCGTTAGGGTGAGAGCTCGCAGGTTCGCCTGCGCGATGCACAGGATCCGAAATTGAGATAGCGGTGAAACCCACCGCTGGATAATTCATACCCGGCACACCGAGGACTGTCTCTGCGCCCCCTGCCTTTGTAGCCTGGGGGTGGATGCGGTAGCATTTAAGGGCGTCAAGTGAGTGAAGGAGGTGAACATGGACAAAGGTGATGCGATGTAAAGACATTTGACATAGTCAGGAAAGGAAATTCTCATGAAAGGGCACTGGCTTCGCGTCATGCTCATCGTCCTGATCAGCAGCCTCATGCTGTCGGTCGTGGTCGGTGCGGCGAGCGGGCAGGAGGAGCGGCGCGTTTTGCGCCTCGCTTATACGCAAGAACCGCCCATCCTGTTTGATTATTTTTCTGATCTGGGTGTCGCTTGGAATCTCATGCGCATCCATTCCCTTCCTCCCTGGGGCCGTGACGGAGCGGGCACCGTTGTGGGCAAGCTCGTCGACGTACTTCCCAGCGAGGAAAACGGTGGTGTCGTCCACAATCTTGAAGATGGCAAAACAATCGTTTCCTTCACCCTGGCCGACTGGGCCATCTGGTCCGATGGCACGCCAATCACCGCGGCGGATTTCGAGCTGGTCTTCGATGTCAGTAAAGATGGCCTCAGCAATATGCTGGAATTCCGCTTTGTCAATGGCGCTGCGCTCGATAGCGTCGCCCAGGGGGAAACCGAGAAAGATGTCATCATCACCTTCTCCTTCCTACAACCCGATTGGACCACTGCTACCTTCGTGCCTTTGCCCAATCATCTCCTGCGGGAGGATTATGAAGCCGCCCTCGCCGAAGGCCGCGGTATGGACACCATGGAGTGGCTGCGCGCTCCCGTCGTGAGCAACGGCCCCTTCCTCTTCGCCGAATGGGATTCCGGCAGCTTCATCCGTTACACGCGCAACGAGAACTACGCTGGGGATGTCTGGTTCGACGATGTCGTCATCAGCTTCTATCCGGATAACACCGTGATCAAGCAACTCCTCGTCAATGGCGAGACGGATTGGACCTTCGCGATCCCGATCCTGGAGGCGCAGGAGCTGGTGAACGAGAACTCTGAAATCCTGGCGCTGGATACCTTCTTCTCCGGTGGGCGCATGGAACTTCGCTTCAACCAGGGCCCCAATGGGCACCCCGCCCTCCGCGATAGCCGCGTGCGCCAGGCCCTCAGCATGGCCGTCGACCGGCAATTCATCGTCGATGAGCTGTATGACGGCAACACCGCGATCCCGCGCAGCTTCTGGGACGGCACACCCTGGTTCTATGAAGGTACGCCACAGACCGCATACGACCCCGAAGGCGCGCTGGCCCTCTTGGAAGAAGCCGGCTGGTACGATGACGGCAGCGGAGTGATCGCCTCGCACGGTGTCGAGGGCGTCGAAGATGGCACCGAACTCGCCTTAACCAGCGCCACCTACGCCGGTGGTGGTTTCACGCAATATCAGGATGTCTTGCTCGTCGTTCAGGATATGCTATCCGAAATCGGCATTGATGTGACCATCACGCACTACGCGGTCAACGTCATCCATGCGCCGTTCTCGACCGATAGCCCCTACGCGACCGGCAAACATGATCTCTTCGTCCAGGGCTGGGGCGTCGGCACTTCGACGATCGATCAGCTCGAGCTTTGGTCTTGCGATTCCATCCCCAGCGAGGAGAACGACACTGGCTGGAACGGCATCCACGCCTGCTACCCGGAAATGGATGATCTCTGGGATGTGCTCGGCACCTCGCTCAGCGCTGACGAACGGCAGGACGCCGCCAACCAAATCCAGACGTTGATGGCGGAAGAAGCCTTCACGCTCTTCATCGTGAACCTACTCCCCGCCCTCACCTTCAACGCGCAGTTGGAGAACGTATCCTGGCACGTTACCGACATCCCCTGGCACACCCTGCCAGAATGGAGCTTCGCGGAGTGATCGCTCCTTCCGGCGGTGCACCAAATCGAGGCGGCGGAGCGAAGTCGTACTCCGCCTGAGACAATGCGAGGGGCGCACACGTTGCGCTCCTCGCACGGACGGGAGCGGGTGAAGAGATCATGATGCTGAAATACATCGCCGGCAGGATCATCCAGGCGATTCCGCTCCTGTTCATCATCAGCGTCATCCTCTTCGCCATCATGAATTCCATCGGCGACCCGCTCGCCATCCAGCTCAGCCAGGGTCGCCCACCCACCGGCGAAGAGCGCCTCCGGATGCGTCGCCGCATGGGGCTGGATCAGCCGATTTATCTGCAATACATCTACTGGATGATCGGCAACGATTGGACCTACATCGACGCCGATGGCGATGGTGATACAGACGAGAACATTCGTGGCCCGCGCAAAGGCGTCCTGCGCGCAGACCTCGGCCGCTCGTTGATCACCAAGCAATTCGCGCAGGTGCGCATCATGGAGCGCCTGCCCAATACGCTGATTTTGATGATCCCCATGTACATCCTGGCCATCACCATGGCGTTGGTGCTCGGGGCCATTTCCGCATTGCGGCAATACAGCGCGCTCGATAATCTGCTGACGACCGCCGCCTTCGTCTTTTACTCGATGCCGATTTTTTTCATCTCACTCGGGATGATCTTCATTTTCGCGATCGGCCTGCGCAATTGGGGCCTGCCGCATACGCCGATTGCCGGCATGTTTGAGCCGGGCGAGCCCAAGACCCTGACCAACCTCATCCGCCACCTCATCCTGCCCGCTTCGAGCCTGGCCATCATTTACGCCGCCGCCTACATGCGTTACGTCCGCTCCAGTATCCTGGAGGCGATGAATGCCGATTATGTCCGCACCGCCTACGCCAAGGGACTGGCCAAGCGGCGCATCTTCGCCATCCACATCTTGAAGAATGCCGCCCTGCCGCTGGTGACCATCGTCGGGCTGGATCTACCTTTCGTCCTCGGCGGCGCCGTGATCACCGAATCGATCTTCGCCTGGCCCGGGATGGGACTGCTCTTCATCGAAAGCTTGACCCGCTCCGATTACCCGGTGCTCATGGGCATCTTGATGCTGATTGCGGTGGCCGTTGTCGTGCTGCAGCTCCTGACCGACCTCGTATATTCTTTGCTCGATCCGCGCGTTGCCCTGATGGGACAAACGGGCTGATCGTTTGAAGCACAGATGAGTCAAAGTTCCGTGTCTGAAGCGCACACACCCACAACCACCCGGATCCACACCCTCGGCGAACGGCAGGTACAAGATGAGGAGCGCTCCACCCTCGCCATATTCTGGCGCCGCTTCAGCGCCCACCGTATGGCCACTGTGGGCCTCTTGATGATGAGCGCAATCGTCCTTTATATCCTCATCGGCTCCTTTTTATTTACGGAAGAATACGCCAACGACCTGAACCTGCGGCATAAATGGGAAGCGCCCTCCGCCGAACACCCCTTCGGCACCGACGAGGTGGGGCGCGACGTCATGGCCCGAACCATCTACGGCGGGCAAATTTCGCTCGCTATCAGCGTCCTTTCGGTGGCCGTTACCACCATCACCGGGACGGCGCTCGGGCTGATCGCCGGCTATTACGGTGGCTGGCTGGATAATATCATCATGCGCGTGGCCGAGGCCCTCCTCAGCATCCCGCTGTTGTTCCTGCTCCTGGTGCTATCCAAATTCATCGGCACCCAAATGCCGGAGGTCAACGTGCTGGGCCGGGAAATCAGCGGTAGCGTCGTCGTCATCATCCTCGTCCTCGGCTTTACGACCTGGATGGGCCTAGCGCGCATCGTGCGCTCCCTCGTTTTGTCCTTAAAAGAACGCGAATTCGTCATCGCCGCGCGCGCCATCGGCATGAGCAATGCCCGCCTCGTCTTCCGGCACATCCTGCCAAACGCCATGGCCCCGGTGATCGTGGCGACCACGTTGGGAATTTCGCAAGTCATCCTGATCGAAGCGAATGTCAGCTTCCTGGGGTTGGGCGTGCAGCCGCCCACAGCCAGCTGGGGCAATATGATCCAACGGGCGATGGAGCGGATCGACACCGCGCAATGGTTGTGGTTCTTCCCTGGCGCGCTCATTTTGCTATCCGTGCTGAGCGCCAATTTCATCGGCGACGGCTTGCGAGACGCCTTGGATCCCTACAGCATCAAGTGATTCGGTTATTTCGGAAAGACGCTCGTTAGCCCCCGCAAAACTCTGCCGGTGACTTCATGACCGGGCAGCGGTAGTGGGTTCGCCCAGAACAAACACGAAGGCCGCCGCGAAGAGGCCGGGCCACAGGCCTTTCAGCACGGAGGTGCCCTCGTAAGGGATCTCTCTGCGAATCTCCAACCCCAGTTGTCGTACCCACCAATGGAAGTCGGTCCGGGTCCAGAAACGCAGGTGTTCCCCGGGGGTCACGACCCATTGAAGCGGAAACCGCCCCAGCAATAGGCGCAGGCGATGCTGGTAGTAACCGGTGTTGGGAATCGACAAGAGGAAGCCCTTGCGCACCATCGGGCGCAGTTGCTGCAACAATTCTTCGGGGTTCGGCAGGTGCTCGATGATCTCAGATAGAATGACGTAATCCACCGCTTCGCTCAGATACTCAGTGACCGGGCGGCGGATATCGCCCAGCGTCACGTCCAGCCCCTGTGCCTGACAAAAAGCGACGGCCTCCGGAGCGATATCGATGCCGCGGGCCTCGACCTGTCGATGATTGAGCAGGTAACGCAGCAAGGCGCCATCGCCCGTGCCCAAATCCAGCACACGGTCGCCATCCGCTACCAGGCGGGTCAACACCTGAGCGCGTTTCAGGCGCCAGTCGGAAAGCTGTTCCGGCGTGCGCCTTCCCTTGCTTTCCCAGTAAAGATCGGGGTCCGTCTCGCCCACCTGAGCCGTCTCAGGATAGCTGAAGAGTCGACGCAGGCTGCGATGTCCTCCAGCCAACCACAGGTAGAAGGGGCGCGTCGGTCCCTGGCGAAGGGCGCGCTTCAGCTGGGAATCAGGCATGTGGCTGCAGCGCAGGGCAGGGTATCCGCAAAGTGAGCGTGATTTGGCTGTCTCAAAACCCCGCCGGCGGTTGCGCGTACAAGATGGCCAGCAACAGCTCCAGCGTCGCTTCCAGGTCGTCGGCGTGCAGGGTCTCGAAAGGTGAGTGCGTATAACGCGTCGGCACGCCGATGGCCGAGGCCGCCACCCCCTTCTGCAACAGCGCGCCGGAATCCGTGCCGTAGAAGCCATGCACGGTGTGTTGCAGGGGCAAGCCAGCCGCCGTTGCTGCGTCCCGAATCGCGTTGTTCAAACGGAAACTGTAGCCGTAGAGGTCTTTGTGGATGAGCGTCGGCCCGCCGCCCAGGCGAGTCGGCACGTCGCGTGGGTCCACGCCAGGCGCATCCCCCGATAACCCCGTATCGATCGCGATGGCGTATTCACAAGCAACCTCAGACTGCACCGAATGGGCGCCATACAACCCACCCTCTTCCATGACGCTGGAACCAATGTACAAGTCGTAACGCAGGCGCGATGGCTCCAGGCGCGGCAAGAGCGCTTCCAACAGGGCGAGCGATACGCGGTTGTCCATCGCTTTGCCGCTGTAAAATTTACCGAAGGCGCGCGTCGGCGGATTCCAGATGATGCGGTCGCCGATGTGAACGCCGGCGTCCTGCGCCTCCTCGCGGCTGCGGAAAAAAGCGTCCACGAATAGATCGTTCCAACCCAAGGTGTGTTGATCGCGCTGCGTTGGGGTGAGGATGTGCCCGGTCAAAGAGGCGAAGACGCCTTCCACCAACACATCGCGCCCGACGATCAGCGCGGGCTGGCCGATCGGCGAGGCGTACATCCCGCGCCATTCCGGATGCCCACGCAATTCGCGTTGCCCCGTCGTGAAATACAGGAAGCCATCTTCCGCGATGTATTTCAGCGCGAAACCGATCTCGTCACCATGGCCGAGCAGCAGCAACTTCGGGCCATCGCCGCCGATGTGCGCGAATACATTGCCCACCGCGGACCGCCAGGCCTCGCGAGCGTGCGGCTGCCAGCGCTCCAGCGCCCGCGTGTGGACGCGCTCTTCGCGGCTGCCCGGGCCGGGAATCTCACAATACATCTTCAGCGTTTCGAAGAGGGACATGAAGACTCCTTATGGGTGATCGTTTAAAGGAAAGGGAATTATGTTTTCAGGCGCGGGTCCAAGACATCCCGCAGCCCATCGCCGAGCAAATTGATGGCCATCACGGTGATCATGATCGCCAGGCCGGGGAAGTTCATCAGCCAGGTCGCTGTCCGCAGGTACGTGCGCCCGGCATTGAGCATCGCGCCCCATTCCGCAATCCGCGGGTTATTGGCACCCAGACCCAAAAAGCTGAGCGCCGCGGCAGAGATGATCGCGCTGGCGATGCCGTTCGTGGTGACGACGATCAGCGGCGCGAGCAAATTGGGGAAAATATGCAACGCCAGGATGCGCGTTCCCGAGGCCCCCAGCGAGCGCGCCGAGGTGATGTAATCCAGCTCTTTGATGGCAAGTGTGCTGGCGCGCACGACGCGCGCGTAGATCGGCACCGTCGAGATGCCCACCGCGATCATCACGTTGGTCAGACTCTTCCCCAGCACCGCCACGATGGCCATGGCCAGCAAGATGCCCGGAAAGGTCAGCATCACATCGATCAAGCGCATGATGACGGCGTCCACCCAGCCACCCTGAAAACCGGCCACCAGGCCGAGGACGGAGCCTATGGAAGCGGCAATGGCCACCGCCAGGATGCCGATTCGCAACGAAACGCGACCGCCATATAGGACGCGCGTGAAGATGTCGGTACCGAAATCGTCGGTGCCAAAGATATACGTCGCGTTCGGCGGTTGCAGGCGCTCGCGCGGGCTCATCTTCAAGGGGTCATAGTCCGATATCTCGTGGGCAAAAATCGAACCCAGGGCGATCACGGTTAACACCACCGCCCCCAGCACGATGCTGCGGTTGCGGACGATGCGCCGCCAGAGCATGCGCCAGGCTTGCGATGCTCCCTCGTCGCGGTCGGTCTTCATGACTTGTAATGCGCGTTCAGTCATAGCGAATCCTCGGATCAATCAAGGCATAGAGCAGATCCGTAACGATATTGATGATGATGTAAAAAGTTGCGATGAACAACGTCATCCCCTGCACCAGCGTGAAGTCCTTATCGCTCACCCCCTTGAAGTACATACTGCCCAGGCCGAGACGGGAAAAAATCGTCTCGGTCAGCACGGCGCCGGCCATCAAGGTGCCGAAGGTCAAGCCCAACACGGTCACCACCGGGATGAGCGCGTTCCGCAAGGCGTGCCGCAAGATGATGACACGCCCCTTCAACCCTTTGGCGCGCGCGGTGAGCACATATTCTTGCTGGATCACTTCCAACATGCTGGAGCGCGTCAGTCTTGCCAGGGATCCGGCCGAGAGGAAGGCCAGCGTCAGCGCGGGCATGATCAACTGCTCCGGGTCGCCTTGCCCTAAAGGGGGGAACCAACCCAGGTTCACGCTGAACAAGACGATCATCAAAGGCGCGGACCAGAAAATCGGCATCGATATGCCGACCAGAGCCAGGATCATCGCCGCTGAATCCAGAAAATTGCCGTGGTTCAGCGCCGCGAAGATGCCCAGCGCAACCCCCAACACCGCGCCGATCACCAAGCCGGTCACGGTCAATTCCGCCGTGTATGGGATCCGCCGCATGATCTCCGTCAACACATCCCGTTTGTCATTCAGCGAACGGCCCAGGTCGCCCCGCAACACGTCGCCGATGTAATTCAGGAATTGCTCGTGCAGGGGAAGGTGCAAGCCCATCTGTTCCCGCACCCGTTCCAGCAGCTCAGGCGTGGTGGGCGCTTCGCCCAGGAAGATCTCCGCCGGGTCGCCGGGGATGAAATGCAGCATCAAGAAAACCAGCACCAGGACCAGAAATACGGTCGGGATTGCCTGGAGCAAACGCCCGGCGAGGTATTTGGCCATCAAACGCTCCGTGATTCATCCGCGCGGCCGCCGCAGGTTCTCCCGTGGCGGCCGCCAAGAAACAGTGTTACGGCTTACTCGTCGCCGAAGTAAGCTACCGTGAAGTTAACGACGTTACCACCGGCCAGGAAGGTCACTCCTTGCAGGTTCTTGGTGCTTCCATAGATGTAGTTGGGGTCGGCTATGAAGAACATGACGACCTCATCGGTGATCTTCTGTTGAATCTGGGAGTAGATGGCTGCGCGCTCTTCAGAGATTGGCGTGGAAGAGGCGGCCTCGATCAAGTCATCCATTTCCTGGTTGCGGTAGCGGTTACGGTTGGTGCCGCCATCAGCATTGGAGGAATGGAAGAGGGTACGCGAGACGGTGTCGGGCTCGATGCTCGTATCCCACCAGTGCTGCGTGTGGTGCTCACCGGCGCGTACCGCATCGAAGTAGCCAGCGCGGGAAGCGATGTTCAGGTTGAAGTCGATTCCGATGTCGTCAATGAAGGGTTCGATGACGACGCTGACGTCAGGGAAGCGCAAGCCACCGACGATGGTCCAGTGCTCCAGCCGTAGCGGTTCGCCGTCTTTTTCGCGGATGCCGTCACCGTCGGTGTCGATCCAGCCATCGGCTTCGAGGATCGCCCGCGCTTTATCGGGATCCGGCTCCAAGGGGTAAACCTGGCATTGCACATCATCGAAGAAGGGCATCGCCCGGGTGAACGGACTGCAGGCGGGCTTGGCATAGCCATTGAAGACGATGTCGACGACGGCTTGCCGGTCAATGGCGCTGGCGATCGCCTGGCGCACCGACAACTGATTCGACGGGTAGCGCTCGGCGTTGAACATCAGCGAGTAGCCGTGGCCCGGTTGCTCGATGGCGATGATCGAGAGGTTCTCGGCCGCACTCAAGCGGTCCACATCGGCGGTGGAAAGGCCGTCGGCGAAGTCTGCCTGGCCCGCTTCCAGCGCGGCGACGCGGGACGTCTGATCCAGCACGAAGGTGTATACGATCTTGTCAAAGCTGGCCGGGCCGCTCGTGCCGAAGACCTCTTCCGGACCCCAGGTCCAGTTCGGATTCTTCGCAAGCACCAAGGAGTCGTCGATTACATAGGATTCCACCATGTAAGCGCCACTACCGACCACGGTAGTCAATCCGTAATCCTCGCCGATTTCGGCCACTGCTGTTGGCGAGTTGAGGCCCAGGAAAGGCAAGGATACGGAGTTCAAGAAGATCGCATAGGGTGAGCTGAAGCGGAAGGTTACCGTGTAATCATCGACGACTTCTACTTCCTCTAGGGGCCCAAGCACGCTGAGCGCGCCTTGCGCGTTGTTCTCCGGGTCCTGGATGTGCTCGATCATGAATTTGACAGCGTGAGCGTTCACCGGCGTGCCATCATGGAAGGTGGCGTCGTCACGCATGTGGAAGGTGTATTCGGTGGCGTCTTCGTTGATGTCCCAGGAATTTGCCAGACCCGGATGGTAAGTGCCTAACGGATGCTGAACGACCAAGGTGTCATATACATGGCTCATCATGTTCACGACGCCGGAAGCGGTCGTCAGGTTCACATTGATCGTATCTGGGCTTTGGCGGATGGCGTAGTTGAGTACGCTTTCATCTTGCCCCTGCGCGGCGAAGGGGGCGACGGAGAGCAACAGCAGCGCCAGCAGCAGCAGGAATTGACGATTCATGACAGTTTCTCCTTTTGCTTACACGTCCAGTAAATGTAACACATCTGACGTAATCTCTCAAACGCCAGGTTCCCGGCAGCAGGCAACCGAGCGAGATTCATTACTAATGTGGGTGATGAAAGGAAAAGGAGTCGGTGGCCGCGACTGTGAAAACAGAGGCAGCCACCGGTAAAACTTCAACTCACTCGTCGCTGAAGCTGGCCGCGATGAGGTTGGAGATGTTGCCCCCTGCCAGGTAGGTGACCCCATGCAGGTTCGCAACACTGCCGTAGAGCAAGAACGGATCGACCATGAAGATCATGATCACTTCGTCAGCGATCTTCTGCTGAAGCTGGTGGTAGATCGCTTCGCGTTCCTCAGAGACGGCCGTAGATGAACCGGCCAGAATCAGATCGTCCATCTCCTGATCCCGGTAGCGGTTGCGGTTCGTGCCGCCGTCGGCGTTGGAAGAATGGTAGAGCGTGCGCATCACCGTATCGGGGTCAAGCCCAGTATCCCACCAGTGTTGCGTGTGGTGTTCACCGGCGCGCACCGCGTCGAAGTAGCCAGCCCGCGTCGCCAGGTTGAGGTTGAACTTGATGCCGACGTCCGCCGCGTAGGATTCGATGACCGTGCTCATGCCGGCGAAGGCCGGCACGGTCGAGAGCGTCCAGTGCTCCAGCCACAGCGGCTCACCATCTTTATCGCGGATGCCGTCACCATCGGTATCCACCCAGCCGGCTTCGTCGAGGATGGCATTTGCCCGATCCGGGTCGTAGGGATAATCGGCGCATTGCACGTCGATGTAAGAGAACATCACTTTGGTCAGCGGGCTGCAGCCTGCCGTGCCGAAGCCGTTGAAGACGATATCGACCATCGCCTGTTTGTCGATCGCGAAGGCCATCGCCTGCCTCACCGCTAGCTGGTCGGAGGGGTAACGTTCGAAGTTGAACATCAGCGACCAGCCGTGGCCGGGCTGCTCGATGCGCAAGATAGAGAGGGCATCGTTCTCTTCCAGGCGCGCCACATCGGCCGTGGGCACATCGTTGATGAAATGCACTTGCCCCGCTTCCAATGCGGACAGGCGCGACGCCGGATCACGCACGATGGTGTAATTGATCTTGTCGAAATTCGCCGGACCACTGCTGCCGAAGACCGATTCCGGACCCCAGGTCCAGTTCGGATTCTTCACCAACACCACCGAAGATTCCGGCACGTAGGATTCCACCATGTAAGCGCCGGTGCTGACCACCCCAGTTATGCCATAATCTTCGCCCATCTCGGCGACGGCCGTCGGCGAGGTGATGCCCAGGAAAGGCGAGGAAAGTGAATTCAGGAAAGGAGCATAAGGCGCGCTGAAACGGATGGTGATCGTGTAATCATCGTGCACCACCGTCTCTTCATAAGGTCCCAGCAAACTGAGCGCGATCTGCGCGTTGTTTTCCGGATCCAGGATGCGGTCGTAAGTGAATTTCACCGCTTCACCAGTGAAGGCGGTGCCGTCGTGGAAAGTCACATCGTCACGCAGGTGGAAGGTCCATTCGGTAGCGTCCTCATTGGCGCTCCATTCCGTCGCCAAGCCTGGATGGAAGGTGCCCAGCGGGAATTGCCAGACCAGCGGATCGTAGACATGGCTCATGATGTTGGCGACGCCGGAGAAGGTCGATAGGTTCGCATCCAGCGTGTCTACGTTCTGGCTGATGCCAAAGTTGACTTCATTCATCTCCTGCGCCTGCGTCACCAGCGGTGCGGCGGTGAGTAGCAGCAGCGCAAGAATCAGCAGCAATCCTCGTTTCATGATCGGAGTCTCCTTCTACTAAGGGAAATTTGAATATAACGCAAAGCGCCCCTTTCTCAAAACAAGACACTTTTTACTTAAGGATGCGTTATACTCCACCCCATGAACCCTCTCCGCAGCGCCATCCAGTGGCGCGCCCTCCCCATCGGTGGCGACGCCGCCAGCAGCTACGCCCTCCACATCGGCGAGGCCGGGGAGAGTGGCCCGTTGGCCCTCATCACCGCCGGCATCCATGGCGACGAAGGACCCTGGGGCGCGGCCTCCATCCACCGATTGCTGGATGAAACCCCGCGCGAGGATCTCCGCGGCCGCCTGCGCATCGTGCCCGCCGCCAACCCCAACGCCCTCGCCCACGAAGCGCGCTGCGCGCCGTTGGATTCGCTGGACCTCAACCGCCTCTTCCCGGGTGACGCTGCCGGTTCTCATTCCGAGCGGCTGGCCGCCCTCATCACGGCCGAAGCGCTCGCCGATGTTGACCACCTCATCGACCTCCACGGCGGCGGCAGTTGGTGCGTCAACCAATTCATGCACCAGGCGGAGGGCGAAACCCGGCTGTCCACCAGCTTCGGCGCCCCCTTCGTCTCCCGCATGCCCGATCACCCTGGCATGTTGGCGAATTGTGCCCGTTCCCAGGGTGCACAGGTTACGGGGACGGAAATCGGTGGCCGCGGCCGCCGCGAAGGCGAATTCATCGCCCAAGTGACCGCCGGCCTGCGCCGCGCCCTCGGCCGCATCGGCGTCCTCAGCTCCCTGCCGGAGGAAGACGCGCCGCCGCCCGCGCAACTCATCGAAGAAATGCAGGTGTTGCGCCCCCTGCGTGGCGGCATCCTCCAACCCGCCCTCGGCGCGGAAGCCGTCGGTACCACCGTCCCCCGCGGCACGTTGCTGGGCGAGTTGCTGCACCCCGCCACCTTCGCCACCCTGGAGCGCTTCGAAGCCCCCTACCCGACCACCGCGCTCCTCTTGCTCCGCCCCCACCTCACCGCGCTGGAAGCCGGCGCGATGACCTACGTCCTGGGCAGGGCGCCCGACGCCTGACCGGCAAAATAAGGAGAGAACCATGACGGAAACATTGCGCGCCGCTGTTCTGGGTGCGGGACGTTGGGCGGAAGCAGCGCACCTGCCCGGTTTCGTCCGCAGCCCCCTCGTCGATCTGGTGGCGATCTGCGACCGTGACGAGGATCTCGCCCGCCACCGCGCCCGCCAGTTCAACATCCCCCACGTCTTCACCGATTACCAGGAGCTGCTCTCTCAGCTGGATCTGGATGTCGTCGATGTCTGCACGCGCGCCAGCCCCACCGACCCGGACAACCACGAGGAGCTGGCCTTCGCCATCCTGGAAGCGGGCGCCCATTGCCTCTGCGAAAAACCGGTCTGTCACGATTACCGCAATACCTGGAAGGCGCACGAACTGGCCCAGGCCAAGGGTCTGAAAACCAAAGTCGGCCTCACCTTCCGTTACGCGCCGGCGATGCAATACATGTACGAACTCATCGAAGAAGGCGCGGTGGGTGAACCCTACATCTTCAACGGCTACGAGCAGAATTCGCAGTTCATCTCCCCGCATGAACCCGTCACCAAACCCGACCTCATCCCGCCCACCGGCGAAGAAGATCAGATCCACGTTTCCGCGCTCGAAGGCTACGGCGCCCCCATCATCGATATCAGCCTGTGGTGCTTCCGCGATGAGCTGAGCCGCGTCGTGGGCACGATGCAGAACTTCGTCCCCTATCGCACCGCCGCCGCCGGCCAGCGCGTCCGCACGAACATCGACGACGGCGATGTCTACATCGGCGAATATCGCAGCGGCGGCTTCTGCACCATCCAGAACAGTTACGTGGCCGTCGGCAATTACCCCGGCCTGATCGCGAACATCTACGGCAGCCGCGGCGCGCTGCATTGCCGCCTGGTGGAAGAATTCGGCGAATGCCAGACGCTGCACGGCGCCCAGCCGGACGCGGTCGAATTCGTGCCCCTGACCATTCCCGGGCGTTTCTTCCCGCCCGGCCATCAAGTGGGTGAGCCCTGGCCTTCGCTCTTCTACGCCAACCTGGTGCACAACTTCATGCAGGAAATCGTCGCTGGTGGCGAGGAAAACGAAGGCAATTTCGCCCAGAGCGCCCGCGTCCAGGAGATTATCAACGCCGTCGAGCGATCCGTGCGCGAATCGCGCTGGGTCGATCTACCCCTCGCTTGATCCAGCCGGTTTTTCCCCCAGCAGCGCCAGGTTGACCGTCGTCCGCCCGGCGGGCTCATCCAGCGCATTGTGGCGGTCGAACCAATGCAAAAGTCGAATCGCCCAGCGCAGGGGGTTGAGCGCGCTGCCGTCGGGGCGGTCGAAGGCGTTGCGGTCGGCGGCTTGTGCGAGGCCTGCCGGCAATAAGCCGGATTCGAGCAAGGGTTTGCCCAGGCCATAAACCAGGTTGTGCTGGAAAGGGAAGGAATGGTGGGTGAAGGCGCGCACCGCCCGCACCGCGAAACCGGCTTCCTCGACGTGCGTTCTTAGCTCGGCCCGTTCGTATAGGCGCACGTGCTTCGCCCAGATTCCCGCCAGCGGGCCGGAGCGGATCGGCCGCCCAAACAGCGCCTCCAGCGTCTTGTTGATCGGGTCCCAGAAGAAGGGGTAATCGGCATTCGGCACCGTGATCGCCGCACGGCCGCCCGGCTTCAGCACGCGCCACAGCTCGCGCAGGGCCGCGGCGTCGTCGGCGATGTGCTCCAACACTTCGGAGAGGATCACGCCGTCGAAACTGCCGCTGGCGAAAGGCAGCTGTGTGATGTCGGTCTGGTGGAGCCAGACACCCGCTAACGACCGCACGTTCTGCTGCGCTTTTTGCAGGATTTCACGATCCAGTTCGACGCCCACCAGCGGGCAGGCGCTCCAATGCCGGTACATGCGCAAGTAAAATCCGCGCCCGCAACCGGCTTCCAGGATGCGCGTCTGCGGGGCCGGTGGCAACCACTCGAAGATCGTGCGCACCCGTTTGCGGAAGGCTGTATCGGCCTCGTTGCGCGTCATGTGATCCAACTGCGCTGGCGAAGGCGCCTCCCCGAAGCGCGCCCGCTCCGTCATGCCAGCGGCCCAACGCGGCGGCCCAGCGCGCGATAGAAATGCTCTTCGTAGCAGTCGACCGTCTCCGCAAACGAAAACATTTGTTGGATCTCTGCCCGTGGCCGCTGGTAGCGTTCCGGTTCCTCCAGCACGGCCAGCAAGTTCTCACCAATCGAGCGCCAATCGCCCACTTTCGCCAGGCGGCCCATGCCGGTCACGCGTACCGGGACGCGCCCACCCGGTGTATCGGTCATCACCACCGGCGTCCCGCAGAGCATCGCCTCTACCTGGACCAGGGCGAAACACTCCGTGTCGCTGGTCAGGGCCAACACATCGCAGGCCGCGTAGAAATTGGCCAGCTGTTGTGGGTCGTCGATGCTGCCGAGGAAGCGCAAATGCTCCGCGAACCGTTCTCGCAGCGACCGGCAGCGCCGCCAGAAATTCTCGTAGCGGATGTCATATTCGCCGGCGAAGACGAGGCGGACCGTCGGGTAGCGCTCGCGGATGATTTCCAACGAGCGCAGCAACAAATCCGGCCGCTTCTCAGCGACAAAGCGGCCGCAAAAGCCGATGATCGGCCCGCCTTCCGCCGCCCATTCTGCCCGTAGCTCTTGCGCCTGTTGCCGTTCTGGTTGCGGAATCAGGATCGGCGGGTGGATCACCGAAACCTTCTCGGCAAAAGGGCGCAAGTAAGTGGAATGGGCCAAATAATCCTCGCTATAGGCGAAGAGGCGCCGCGCCCGCCGCGCCAGGTAGGTATAGAGGCGAAACATCGTCGCCGAAATCAGGCGATTGAAGAGCCCGGCCCCCAGGACGAGATCCCCGTGGTGCGTCACGACCAGCGGCCGCCCGGCCCGCCGTGCCAGCCAGGCCAGCAGGGCCGTTTCCAGCAACGGCGTTTGCACCCAGACCAGGTCATGCTCGCGGATGAGGCGCGCCGCCGCCCAGGGGTAAGCGGGGAGCAACATGCCGCGGCTGATGTGCAACGGCAACGGCCACAACCGGACCACCCGCACGCCGTTGATCCGTTCCTCTCGCGCCAGCTCCGGGCGAAATCGCGCCGAGAGCACGGTAACGGTATGCCCACACCGCACCAGCTCCTCCGCCACGCGCTGCACGTGCAACGTCAACCCGGTGTTGTGCGGCAAGTAATAGAGGAGCGCGATGAGGACGCGTATTTTCTCGCTGCCCGGATCACTCATCTAGCGGATGGTTTCTCCAGTGGGCACTATTCCATGATGCCATCACTCCATGATGGTGTCGGCGTGCACCGAAAGTTTGCCCGCGCCATAGCCACCATCGACCACCAGCTCGTGCCCCGTGATGAACGCGGCGGCATCCGTCGCCAAAAACACGCAGGCCGCGGCGATCTCCGCCGGTTTCCCCAAGCGCCCCGCCGGCACCATCCGCAGGAAATTCCGCCGGTATTCTTCGCTCGGCCCTTCATAGCGCGTGGTCGGCCAGCTGTCGGTGAGCCCGGGGCTGACCGTATTGACGGTGATGCCGTGCTCACCCCATTCGAGGGCCAATACTTTCGACAGCATGACGCCGCCGGCCTTGGCGCTGCAATGGGAAGCGGCGCCTTTGCGTGCGTTGCGCGCCGCCGAAGAGCCGATGTTGATGACGCGCCCACCGCCGCCCTGGGCGACCATTTGCCGCGCCGCCGCCCGCGCCCCCAGGAAGGCGCCGATCAGTTGCACGTCCACTTGCTTCGCGAAATCTTCCAGCGTCGTATCCAGCGCGAGGGTATGTACGCCGACGCCAGCGTTGTTCACCCAGATATCCAACCGCCCATGCTCCGCCAGGCAATGCTCGACCAGGGCGTCGACCTGCGCCTCGTCTCTGACATCGGCCGGGCAGAAGCTGACGCTTTCTCCCATGGCCTCCGCCCGCGGCCGCCCGAGCTCCTCATCGATATCGCTCATCACCCCGCGTGCGCCGCGGGCGACGAATTGTTCCAGGATTTCCCAGCCGATGCCACCGGCCGAACCCGTTACCACGACTACCTTACCCGCAAATTCCGTTTCATTCACCATGAAGATTCCCTCCTCGTGACCGCTCGACGAACCTTTGTCTACCCTGAAATATAA
This sequence comes from Chloroflexota bacterium, assembly GCA_011523615.1. GTDB lineage: Bacteria > Chloroflexota > Anaerolineae > Aggregatilineales > Phototrophicaceae > WTGJ01. The sequence continues at coordinate 54,189 of WTGJ01000011.1, forward strand.
AAGATTGTTGGGAAAAATGCAGCATAGGCTCACATCCTCACTGCCTCGCGCGACTGCCGGGCCGCGATTCGGCGCTGCAAAGCAAACCGCCCGAGTCGATCAACCCGGGCGGTTGTACTTGTGTTTCCAGAGCAATTCAGGAAGGGCTAACTTCCGGATTACTCTCCTTCGTCGAGCCAGACCAGGTTATCCGGCGTGGCCAAGTCGACCGTCCACCAGCCGCCGTTGAAGTTCTTGACGGTGTTGCGCTTGGCGGTGTAGATGTTGAAATAGCCCCAGGAGTTGCCGTAGTAGTTCGCGGCAGTGTGGCGGGTAGCCGCCTGGAGCAGTTCCTCACGCTTGGCGCGGTCGATTTCCACGGCAGCCTGATCGAGCAGTTCATAGAGCGGCTCGTCGACATAGCCGAGCGGTTCCGACCAGCCAGCGCGTCCCCAGAGGCCGTTGGTGCCGCCATCGCTGCACCAGCCGGCATTCAGGTACATACCCCATTTGCCGTCACGGGTGTATTGCGTGATGGTCGCGCCGTCCGCCTGAACGGACTCGACCTGGATGCCGACATTGCCACCGGCATCGGCCATCGCCGCCGCGTATTCGGGGAAGGGATAGCCGGCGATATGGTGAATCGGGAGGACGAGGTTCGCGCCGCTGGCCTGGATGACGTTGCCGCTGGCGTCGGTGATGTCCTCACCGTTCCATTCGCGCCAACCATCACCATCGCTATCGACGATGCCGATCTCATCCAGCAAGGCCAGCGCTCGGTCCAGATCATGGGTATAGAATTCGTCATAGAGACCTTCGACATAACCGGGGACACCCGGTCCGGCCGTGCCGGCGCCCTTGACGTGCGTCGCGCCACGGAGGGCGGCGTTGACGGCTTCGCCATCACGGGCGCGTACGAGCGCCTCGCGGAAGCGGATGTCATCGAAGGGCGGTGTGTTGACGGTCATCATCAAGCGCGTCTCCACCGGGCAGCCGAAGTTGATCAGGGTGATCTCTTCGCTATCCTGGAAGCGCTCGACATAATCGCCGGGCACCACCGCACCCCACCAATCGACATCGCCCGCTTCGAGGGCGATCATGCCCGCGTCCGTGTCTTTGATGACGCGGGTGATGAACTCATCGAAGCAGGGTTGGATGTAATAGTCCTCGTTGCGGCGCAGCACCAGCTCCTCTTCGGAGACGTAGGAGACGAACTCGAAGGGGCCGGAGCCGAGCATGCCGGTCAGACCGTAATCTTCACCCCAGTATTCAACCGCCTCGCGCGCCACGATGCCCGTTGCCGACCAGCCGCGGCCGCGGTTGAACATCACCGGGTTCGGCCCGGTCAGCGTCAGGACGACGGTGTCATCATCCAGCGCTACTACTGATTCGATGCCCTGCAGCAGATCTGGCGGCCAGTTGAAGCCTTCTTCTTGGAGGGCTACCTGGCGCTCCAGGGTATAGACGACATCATGGGCATCGACGCGGCGCGCTTCGCCCTCGGCGAAGATCTCGTTGCCATCGTGCCAGTAGATGTTGTCCCGCAAGTGGAAGGTGTAGACGGTGCCGTCTTCGCTGATCTCCCAGGTTTCCACGATGTCGCCCGTGGGGTCGCCGAAGTTAAGGCGGAACATCATGCTGTAAAGGTTGGTCAGCCCGTAAAAGACCCAGTCATGCGGCGATTTGGGCGGGTCGATATTGCCCAGGTAGGTATCTACACCCAGGACGAAGGTGCCGCCCTCTTGCGGGCAATCCGGGTTGTTCTGCGCGGCCACGGGGACCACGCCTACGCTGAGCACCAGCAGGGCGATGCCCATCAGCCACAAATTCCTCATCTTCATATGCTCACTCCTATCTCCTTTACTGATCGAACAGATGGTTACTTCACCCCGTAAGGTCTCGCTGTCTCCGGATGGGGGATCTCAATTGCAGGAGCCGCTCACGTCAGCTCCCTCTAACATCGGCGGCGGGTCTCCTGGGGCATCGCCGACGACACCAAACACGAACCAATCCATTTCGTTGTAGAGGTAATCTGTGCCAAACTGCCCCCTGCGCTCCAGCACTAGGTCACCATTCTGGGCGTAGACCTGGCCATCGAGGGCATCCCGGTTGGATTCCGCGAAGTTCGAGCGCCAGCGCATCACCGACGCTTCGTGGATATGGGGGATCTGGTCGTAATCATAGGGCGCGAAGTCGATGATGCCGCGCCCGAAGCGTCGCGTAGACACTTCGCCCAGGTAGGCCTGCGCTTGGTAGCCGTCTTCTTCCAACAAATCGTTCACGCGACGCTCGTAATACCAGCCCCATTGCCAGATGATGCTAGTGGCATTGGCGGTCGGCGCGAATTCGCGCATGTCGAAGCCATAACCGAAGGAACGGATACCGGCTTCCTCGGCCACCACCTGCACTTCCGGCGGGTAGGTATTCTGGACGAGGACATCGGCCCCCAGCTCGATCAACTCCTCAGCCGCGGCGCGGTCCGCTTCGGGGTCATTCCAGCCGGTCCAGCGCACGTGCACGGTGTTGCCCTCACAGCGCTCGGTGATCAGGCTGGCGTGCGTCAAGGCGTTGATATGGCGGATCACCTCGATCGTCGGTTCCGGCGCGATGAAACCGATGATCCCGCTGATGGCCATCTCGCCCACGAAACCGCCCGCCAGGTAGAAGGCCTGATACATCCGCCCGTCATAGGTCGAGACGTTGGCGGCGGTGCGGCCGCCCTGGTTCACCTCGAAGAACGTCTCCGGGAAGTCTTCAGCGACCGCATGCGTCGCGTCTTCCAGCTCAGCAGCGGTGACGAAGATCAGCTGATAACCCGCTTCGGCCAAATCACGGATGGCCGCTTCGGCCGCCGCCGGCGTCACGCTATCGACGACCGTCGTCTCCAGCGTATGTTCTACCTTGTTTTCCTCAGTAGGCGTGAAGGCGGTGATCAACTGCTGCCGCCCGACCTCGTGGATATAGGACCAGTTGTATTCGGCTGGATCCTCGGCATAGACGAAAGCGACGCGCGCATCGGCCTGGGCTTCTTGTTCTTCCGCTTCTTGCTCCCCACAGGCGACGAGCAGGGCAACGATGAGCAAGAAATGCCACCCGGTGAACCGCTTCCAGAATCGCACAGCGCACCCCCTCCTACACATTCACGCTAGCAGAATGTGATTGTAAAGACAAAAGATAACGCAATTGCTGACCCAAACCAAATTACATACTCACGCATAGGGTAGACGAACCTACAAATTTGCCGGATGTTGACGAATTGTGCTGGACGAATTGTGCTGATGGAAGTGACTGCTAATTGCGCAGCGTCGGGTCCAGCGCGTCGCGCAGGGCGTCGCCGATGAAATTGACCGCCAACAACGTGATCATGATGGCAACGCCCGGAGCGATGGTGACCTCGGGGACAAAGCGCATCAGGTTCTTGGCGCCATTCAGCATCGCGCCCCATTCTGCGGATGGCGGCTGCGCGCCAAGGCCCAGGTAACTGAGCGCCGCCACCAGCAGGATCACCTCCGGGATGTGGAAGGTGGCCACCACCACCACCGCATTCAGCAAATTGGGGGTCAGATGCTGGAAGACAATGCGACTCTGCGAGGCGCCCATCGCCCGCGCGGCTAGAATATATTCTTCCTCTCGCAAAGAAAGCACCACACCGCGCACCAGGCGCGTGTATTGAATCGAGAAGACGAAACCCAGCACGATCACCAGTTTGTACATCTCCGTACCCCAGACGATGATCACGACGATCGCCAGCACAACCAGCGGGAAGGCCTGGATGAGATCCACCAAACGCATGCTGAACATATCCAACAGTCCGCCAAAATAGCCCACGGCTGCCCCCCAGGGCACACCAATCAGCAAGGCGATCGCCACTACCCCCATTCCGACCGGCAGCGAGATTCGACTGCCCTGCAGCACGCGACTGAAGACATCACGCCCCAGGTGGTCAGTGCCGAAGATGTGCTCGGCGCTCGATGGTTGCTTGACAGAGGCATAGTTGGGTTTGTAAGGGTCATAGGGGGTGAGGTAGCCGGCGAAGATCGCCACCAGGATCTCCAGGAAGAGGATGGAGAAACCGATGACCGCCAACGGATTTCTCATCAGCCGCCGCAAACCCATGCGCCAGAAAGATTGCGAAGGCAGCTGCTCCTGAGTCTCTTCTTCCAGACGGTATACAGTTTCCAATGCCATGAGGTTACTCCAGCCGCACGCGCGGATCCACGAAAGCGTAGGTGATATCGAGCAATAAATAGACGACGATCACGATGAATGAGAAGGTGAGCGTTACGCCCGTGACCACCAAATAATCGCGGTTGAAGACAGCGCTGACTAGGACTTCGCCGATGCCCTGCCTGGTGAAGATGCGCTCGACCACTACCGCTCCGCCCAACAAACCCGAAAGTTGTCCAGCATAGACCGTGAGCACGGGGATCAAGGCGTTGGGGAGAGCATGCCCGAAGACCACGCGCGAGCCGGGGTTGCCTTTGGCGCGCGCGGTCCGCACATAATCACGACTTAATACCTCCAACATGCTGGAACGCACCATGCGCGTCGTGACGCCGATGAGGACGAGCGAGAGCGTAACCGCCGGCAAGACGAGCGCATGAACGTATTCGGCAAAGTCACGACCCTGGCCCACAACGGGGAACAGATCCAGCTCCAGCGAGAAAATCAATAAATTGATCAAGCCGAACCAAAAGACGGGCATCGAGACGAAAAATAGGGCCAAGATCATGATCGTCCGATCCAGAAAACTCGCTCGCTGCAACGCAGCCAACACACCCAGGGGCAAGGAAAGCGCCGTGGCGAGAAACAAAGAGCTCAGCGCCAGAATGATTGTATTCGGCAGGCGGGTGAGAATTTCATAGGTCACCGGGTTGTTGGTGCGCACCGAGCGCCCCATATCGCCGTGCAGGATGAGGCCTCTCATGTAGCGGATGTATTGCTCATGCAAGGGGTCATTCAAGCCGAGCGCTTCCATCTTCGCCTCGCGCTGCTCCTCCGTGAGGCTGAAGGTCGATTGTTGCTCGAGGAAGGCGAGCGGGTCGCCCGGGATGAGCTTGAGCACGAAGAACAGGATGGTCGTGATGCTGAAAACCAGCGGGATGATGAGCAAAATGCGGCGCAGGATGTATTTCGTCACGCCTATTTCGCCTTTCGTCGCGGGGAAGACGCTCGCCAGAGCTCACGCCAGCCGCGCTGGGGAGGTGCCATGAACGCCCATTATAGCGTATCGCGCGGTACTTGTACCGCCGTGCAAGTGTCGCCGCCCGGTCATTCCGTCAAGATGCCGGCGACGCTCAAGCCGTAGAGGATCACAAAGGCGACCGGCGCCGATAGCAGGACGGTGATGCCCACCTCCAGCAACCGCGGCGGCAACCGCCAACGGGCCGCCAACCGCGCCACGCGCTGCGCCCGCCGCTGCACGAAATTGTGCGCGACCACTGCACAGATGCCCATGATCGCCCCCATCATCAACGATTCCATCATCGCCGCGCCAACTTTCGCCTCCGCCCGCCCTGCAGGGACGAGCGACCTTCTTCCTTAATAGTAATCGAAACAATAGTAATCGAAACCCCAGGCGTCCACGCAAACCACCGGCCCGCTACGAATGGTCTTCATGGATGAAGTCTGCCGCCCGCTCGCCAATCATCATACAGGGCGCGTTGGTGTTGGCGTTGATCATGGTCGGCATCATGCTGGCGTCGGCGACGCGCAAGCCTTCCAGGCCATGCACTCGCAGCTGCGTATCCAGCACCGCCAGCCGGTCTGACGTCGCGCCCATCTTGCAAGTGCCCACCGGGTGGTAGATGGTGGTGGTGTATTGCCGCAGGTAATCGCGCAGCTCCGCGTCTGTTTGCACCGCCGGCCCTGGGAGCGCCTCCGGCCCGCGGTAGGGGGCGAAGGCCGGGGCCGCGGCGATCTTCCGCCCCAGCCGGAGGGCGAAGAGCATCCCCTCCAGATCCCGCTCGTCGGCGAAAATGGCCGGGTCGATCGCCGGCGGCGCCAGCGGGTCGGCGCTCTGGAGTCGCAAAGCGCCGCGGCTGCGCGTCCCCACCAGGCCGGCCAGGATCGTGTAGCCGTGACCCTCGATCGGGTGGAAGCCGTGCAAGACGAAGAAATCCGGCCCGAAATGGAATTGCACCTCCGGCGCCGGCGCGGCCGGGTTGATCCGCACGAAGCCGCCGGCCTCACCGTGGTTGGAGGTGAGGATGCCGCGCCGTTCCGCCGCATAGCGGGCGCGCTCTTCCGGTAGCTCCTTGTTGAGGAGGGAGAGCGGCTGCGTGCAGTGGTGGGCGATCGGCGCATGCAGGTGATCCATCAGATTCTGGCCGACCCCCGGCACATCCCGCACGAGCGGAATCCCATGCTCCACCAGCTCTGCCGCCGGCCCCACCCCCGAGAGCAGCAGCAATTGCGGCGAGTTGATCGCGCCGCCGCAGAGCACCACTTCGCGGTGGACGCGGACCTCCTGCCGTTCCCCGCCGCGCCGGTATTCCGCCCCGACGCAGCGCCGCCCCTCGAAGAGCAAGCGCGTCACCAGCGCGTCGCTCTGCACGGTCAAATTGGCGCGCCCTCGCGCCGGCCGCAGGTAAGCCACCGCCGCCGAACAGCGCTCGCCGTCTTTTTGCGTCACCTGGTACAGGCCGAAGCCTTCCTGCTCGCCCGCGTTGAAATCGCGGTTATGCCGGAAGCCGCATTCCAGGGCCGCCGCGACGAAGGCCTGACTTAGGGGGTTCGGGTCGCGCAGGTCGGCCACGTTCAGCGGCCCGCCGCTGCCGTGGTGCGGTGTGGCGCCGCGTTCTTGGTGCTGCATGCGCAGGAAATAAGGCAGCACATCGGCGTAGGCCCAGCCGGCGTTGCCCGCCCGCGCCCAGCCGTCATAATCGCTCGGGTGGCCGCGCTGGTAGACCATCGCGTTCATCGAGCTGGAGCCGCCGAGCAGCTTGCCGCGCGGGATGTACTCGCGGCGCCCCGCCAGACCCGCTTGCGGCACGGTCTGATAGTTCCAGTCCCCTTTCGTTTGGAACAAGTCACCATAATGGGCCGGGATACGGACGATGTCAGCGAGGGGATTACTGTCGTCGCGCCCGCCGGCTTCCAGCAGCAGTACGGTCACCGCGGCGTCTTCGCTCAGGCGGGACGCCACCGCGCAACCCGCGCTGCCGGCCCCGATGATGAGATAATCGACCTGCATGGCTGACGCCTCCTACCCGTGTTCCGTGTTCCACCGGTGAGCAGCGCTGCGATCCCACAACGACACTTTTGACAGCGATGAGGGGAGCTGTTTACAATCCTGCCGTTCCGAAAAGTATAGCCAGAGGTATATTCCGTTGCCCACGAACCCCCTCTCCTTTATGAGCGCCAATTTCATGTCCCGCCAGGCCGGCTACCGACTGAGCGGCAGCTGGGCGGAAGGCGCACGCCTCACCGTCGCCCATTGCCAACCCCTCGCGACCTACCGCCAACGCCTCGGTGAAATCTTCGCCGAAATCCGCGAACTCGGCTTCGACCGCCTCGATCTATGGGAATGCCACCTGGACGCGCGCTGGGCCAGCGATGACCACCTCGCTATCGTGGTGGACCTGCTGGCCGAGCACGGTCTTACCGTCGCCAGCCGCGCCGCCAATGCCGGTGCCGACCGCGCCACCTTCCTGCGCAGCTGCGAAATCGCCCGCCGCCTCGGCACCGACATCGTCGGCACCAGCACCCCCCTGCTCTTCGCCGAACGCGAACGCCCCTGGCTGATCGGCACCCTGCGCGATCAAGGCCTGCGACTCACGCATGAAAACCACCCCCATGAAAAAACGGCGCAAATGCTGCTCGACATCATCGGCGAAGCAGAGGATTCGCCCATCGGCGCCTGCCTGGATACCGGCTGGTTTGCCACCCATGGCACGGATGCCGGCCGCGCGATCCGCGAGCTGGGGCCACGCCTCTTCTACCTGCACCTCAAGGATGTGCCCAAAGTCGGCCTTCCGCACGATACCTGCGAGCACGGCTGCGGCATCGTCCCCCTCGCGGATTGCCTTTCTGCCCTGCGCGAAGTCGGCTACGCCGGCGCCATCAGCATCGAGCACGAACCGGAACACGAGGACCCGCGACCGGCCATCGCCCGCGCCGCCGCCTGGGTGCGCGCCTGGCAAGCAGGTTGAGCGCTATGGCGCCGCCCCACCCCATGACCCGCGTCGCCCTCATCGGTTGCGGCACCATCGCCGTCCAGTACGCGCGCAGCTTCCGTGATTACTCCGAGATTGAGCTGGTTGGCGTCACGGACCTGAATGCTGGCGCCGCTGCCCACCTGGCAAGCGAACATGATGCCCGTCACTATGGCGACCTCGATGAGTTACTGGCTGACGATTCTGTGGATATCGCCGTCAACCTCACGCCCAACGATGCCCACGAGCCCATCACGCGCGCCGCGCTACAAGCGGGCAAGCACGTGTATTCTGAAAAACCGCTAGCCCTCAGCGTGGCCGGGGCGGAATCGCTGCTGGAACTGGCCCGAGCCCGGGGTTGCCGCCTGGCCTGCTCGCCCTTCACTTACCTGGGTGAGGCGCAGCAGACCGCCTGGCGCGCCATCGCACAGGGCGAGCTGGGCCGAGTTCGCCTCGTCTTCGCCGATGTCAATCACGGTCGCATCGAAAGCTGGCACCCGGCGCCGCTGCCCTTCTACGAAGTGGGCGTGCTCTTCGATGTCGGCATCTACCCGCTGACTTTGCTGACGGCCATCTTCGGCCCTATATGCCGCGTCTCTGCCCAGAGTCACACTCTGTTGGCGGAACGCCGCACGGCCGCTGGCGAAACCTTCACGCTCACCAAACCGGAAGCGCTTTTCGCCCTGTTGGAACACGAGGACGGCCCGCTGGTGCGCCTCACCGCCAATTACTACGCCCATCGCAGCCGCCAAACCGGCGTCGAATTCCACGGCGATGCCGGCCGCTTGCATCTCGGCGATTGGCAAATGCCGGATTGCGAGCTGGCCCAGGCTTCCTATGATGAAGCCTATCGGCCGTTGCCTCTCTTGTGCCCCTCCGCCGGCATGCGCTGGGGGCGCGGCGTGCGCGAGCTCGCTCAGGCCATCCGCGAAGACCGTCCGCACCGCGCCAGCGCCGAGCAAGCGATTCATCTGATCGAGGTCCTGGCCGCGCTGGAGAGCTCGGCCGAAAATAGCCACCCCGTCGCCGTCCATAGCAGCTTCCCCCCGCCCGAGCGTTTGCCCTGGGCGCGCTGAACCGCGAACGGACCGTTCGGCGACGCTCGCGGCGCGCAGCGCCCGTCAGGAATAATTCACATATAGCGTCTTTTTCTGCAAGTAACCCTCGATGCCGTAGATGCCGTCTTCGCCGCCCAGGCCGCTGCGCCGGTAGCCGTGGTGGAAGCCCTGCACCAGCTCGCCGATGCCGCGGTTGACGTAGATTTCACCGAAATGTAGCTCGTCCACCGTGCGCATCAGGCGCCGCATATCGCGGGTGTAGAGGTAGGCGGAAAGGCCGTATTCGCTATCGTTGGCCAAGGCCAGCGCTTCCTCGAAATCCCGCACCCGCACCACCGGCACGATCGGGCCGAAAATCTCCTCCCGCATGATCGCCATATCCGGCTGCGTGTGCGTCAGGACCGTCGGCTCATACCAGTGCCCGCGCTCGAAAGCTCCTTCGCGCAGGCGCCGCCCACCGGTGATCACTTTCGCGCCGCCAGCCAGCGCGCCATCCACCAGGCGTTCCAATTTCTCCACCTCCGGCCGGTTCACTTTCGGCCCCAGGTGCACATCCGTGAAGGGATCACCCACGCGCAGCTGCTCGACGCGGCCCACGAATTCATCCATGAAATCTTCGTAAATGTCGGCGTGGACGTACATGCGTTCGTTGCAGGTACAGACCTGGCCGCAATTGGCGAAACGCGTCGTCACCGCAGCTTCGGCCGCTTGCTCGATGTCGGCGTCCTCCAAAATGATGAACGGCGCCTTCCCGCCCAATTCCAGCCGAATCGTGGTGATGTTCTCCGCTGCTGCTGCGTAGACCTCGCGCCCGGCCCGCACGCTGCCGGTGAGCGTTACCATGTCGGTCCGCGGGCTGCGCACCAGAGCCTCGCCGATTTCGCGCCCGCGCCCGGTGACCAGATTGATCACCCCGGGCGGCAGGCCCACTTCCTGCACCAATTTGCCGAATTCCAGTACGGTCAGTGGGGTATCGCAATGCGAGAGCAAAACCAGCGTGTTGCCCGTCACCAGGGCCGGCCCACACTTGCGCCCGATCAGCGCCAGGGGGAAATTCCAGGCGATCATCGCCGCTACGACGCCATAAGGCACGCGCTGAATCCACAGCTGCTCCCGCGGTGAATCCGACGGGAAGATATCGCCCTGCAGGCGCCGCGCCGCCTCCGCGGCGTAGCGGATGAAATTGGCCGCCGCGCCCACCTCGCCGCGCGCCTCATGCAACGGTTTGCCCTGCTCCTCCGTCAGAGTCCGCGCCAGGTGTTCCGTTTCGTGCAGGATGGCATCGGCCAGGTCGTGCAAGTAAGCGGCGCGCTCGATCGGTGGTGTCGCTGCCCAGGACGGTTGCGCCGCGGCCGCCGCGGCCAGCGCCGCCTCGGCATCGGCCGCCTGGCCCGCCGGGACGGTCGCGATCGGGTTTTCGTTCGCCGGGTTCTCGACGACGATGCGCCCGCCTGCTTCCGCCGGCCGCCATGCCCCATCAATTAACATTTCATAATCCGGAATCGGCATATTCGACTTCTTTCCGCAAATTGGCTGTCGATCACCAGCCTACCGAGCGTAGCGCTCTTTTTCAATCTACCCAGTTACCATTGGATTCGGGTGCACCCCGCTGCCTCGCCCGTTGAGTCACTTTCACCCCAATCCCAATTTTGCGTTAGATTCCTGCGCAGTGGAAAGATGTAAAAGTTGGGAAAGGGAGTCCCCTTTGTAAGGGGACACCCTCTCCCGTTCAGGAGAACCACATGAACACCCAAGAATTCCTGGCGACGCTGGATCCCGAGTTGGCTGCCGCGCCGGATGCCTTCCTGCCCGCCGCCCTGGTCCGTGCAGTCGGCGACGATCCACCGCTGGCGCGGCGCATTGATGACGAAGTGTTGGCCCAGCTGGCGGAGCAATTGCCACCCACAGCCGTGACCCTGGAAGAACGGACGATCCCCGGTCCCGACGGTGAAATACCGATTGTGATCTACCAACCCCCCAACGATGCACCCCGCCCCGGCTTGTTGTGGATCCACGGCGGCGGTTACATCTCCGGCCGAGCGCGCGACGACCACAACGGCATCTCCTTCGCCGAACATGCCGGCTGCACCGTGGTTTCGGTGGAGTACCGCCTGGCGCCGGAAGCCACCTACAAAGAAGCCGTTGCCGATTGTTTTGGCGCGCTGCTGTGGTTGGCGGAACACGCGGACGAGCTGGGTGTGGATCGAAATCGCCTGGCCGTGGGGGGCGCCAGCGCCGGCGGTGGCTTGTCCGCCGGCCTCGCCCTGTACAATCGCGATCAGGGAGGACCGGCGCTCGTCTTGCAGCTCTTGATCTACCCTATGATCGACGACCGCCACACCACCCCTTCCAGCCACGAAATTACTTTCGAACGGGTGTGGAACCGCGCCGTCTCCCAAAAAGCCTGGCGCATGTACCTCGGCGAGGAATACGGCACGGACCGCGCATCCCCCTATGCCGCCGCCGCGCGCGCCACCGACCTGCAGCACCTGCCCCCGGCTTTCGTCACCGTCGGCACGCGAGATTTGTTCCGCGATGAATCGATTGTCTACGCGCAACGCCTCATGGCCGCTGGTGTGCCCACCGAACTGGCTGTCTATCCGGGGGTGTACCATGGCGCGGAAACCCTCGTGCCCCAGGCGGCGGTGAGTCGACGCATGCGCCGCGATTATCTGGATGCGCTGAAGCGGGCGTTGGCGTAGTTAGAAATGAGGTGACTATGTGCCTAGGTCTCGTTTAATTACCTGTTCAAAGAACTTCATGGCTAAATTTTCTGCTTTGCTCTTCTGCACTACACCAGAGATTTTCGCAAGGATAAAATCTTGATCTTTGGTGTCAAAACCAATTTGATGAATGTCGGGAATGTTGGTTTGTGTGATTTCTGTCAGCTTAACGTAGTTGTAGGTGTAATCAATGTCTTTTGCAACGAAGAGGACGACCGGCGAGCGTTGTCTTAACTGGTAGTCCGCATAGCCAAAGAAAAACACATATCTGGCACGCCTGTTGTCCCCATGGAATTCTAAGCCGAAAAACCAGGTCTTTTTTGCAGATCTCTCATTTCGCAATCGCTGGTATTTATCAAAGTCGAGCGCCCCAAATTCTTTGAATCTGACGGTATCAAATGGCATCTTTTCGTTCAGATCATTTACGATCTGCTCGAAATAAATTTTGAGTAGATCCATTCCATTTTGCCATTTCCTATACTCATAGCGTTGTGACTCCGAAACTGAGTGTTCGTAGCGCTCACTAATCGAAGTGAGCCACTCATCCCGCTCTTCTAATTCATCCAATCTTTCTCTCACATTTTCGTACACCAAATCTAGCAGGGGTGTTAAGTCGCTATATTGTGATTCTTCCAGAGCGTCATAATAACGAAGGCGATCCTCCCTTGTAATGGTACAGCTAGGATATTCGTGCCACTTGAGAATCAGGTTCATCGAGATACGTGCGGTGCGACCGTTGCCATCGACGAAGGGGTGAATCCGCGCCAACCAGGCATGGGCGGCGGTCGCGCAGAGGATGGGCAATTTCGACGACGGGTAAGTCAGCGAGGATATTTGTTGGAGATATTCCCCGAGCGCCGACATCTCCCCCGGCACGCGAAAGGCTTCCGGGGGCTCATTTTTGGAACCAGAAATTCGCACTTCCGTATCCCGAAACTTTCCCGCATGTTCGTCTTCGATGCCCTTGAGGATGAGCGCGTGAATCTGCCGAATATCATGGATGCTTATGGGTTTCTCGCGCTTGGCCGCCAGGCCATGCATGAAATCCAGCGCTGCGGAAAGGTTCTTGGCCTCTGCCTGATCTCGCAGCGATTTACCGGTAATGGTCATTCCCATCTCAACGACTAATTGTGTTTCGCCTATGTCAAGTGCATTTCCCTCAATCGCGTTGGAATGATAAATGCCCTTGATTTTGAAGAATTGGTATATCTGTTCCAGTGCTTGTGGGCTAAGTTTTCCAACCCGCCGCATCTCTAGAACACGATGGTGCAAATCCTGTAGCCGTGTTTCAATGTTTTCGTAGTATTCATAAGGTGTGCCAGCGATCTGCTTGAGTCGGTTCATTACCGATACCAAATATTGAATTTACATACTTCTATGGTAATGATTCGCCCCACGCTATGCTATCCCGTATGGCGAATCCTACATATCTCTTCCTCGATGAATCAGGAAATTTCGACTTTAGCGTTAATGGAACCAGATACTTTATCCTGACCAGTGTCTGTATCCAGCGGCCGTTCCCTTGGGTCAGTTCGCTGGACAGTTTCAAATATGACTGCCTCGAAAACGGTTTGGATATCGAACGATTCCATTGTACTACTGATAAATGGTGGGTGCGCAATAAAGTGTTCGATATCATCGGCAATTGTCTGAGTTTCTTGCGCATCGACAGCTTGATTGTAGAAAAACCCAAAACTGGTTGTGCGTTACAAAAAGACATACGATTCTACCCTGAGATGATGGGTTATCTTTTGAAATATGTGCTGAAGTATGAAAAGAGTGACGACATCATCATTTCTGACAGAATACCTATGAAAAGGAAAAGGAGCGCGATAGAGAAAGGTGTTCAGAACGCACTTGCCACTATGCTCCCGCTTGGGACAAAATACCGCATCCTTCACCACGAATCACGTTCCCATTATGGGTTGCAAGTGGCAGACTATTGTTGCTGGGCGATCTATCAGAAATGGGCAAGGGGAGATATGACCTGCTACGATCGAATTCGTGGTGCAATGAGGTCTGAGTTTGATATTTTCCGGTTGGGCACGACCTATCATTATGGACACGAGCTCTGGGCCAAAAAATGACCTCCCCGACTACTCCACTTACCAACTCCAGTGTGGAGAGAGCCCCCGGGGCTCTTGTCATCGGGGAGGAACCTTTGAACCGCTTAGAAGTGTAACATTATTCTCTGCCAAGGTCAACCGTTTCACCTTTCCTGCTATCTTAATGTAACCTCCTGCCAAAGCAGCATCCCCCACCCCGCGCTATGCTATCCTGCATGACGCCGGCGCCGAATTTTCTCTTCCTCATCGCCGATGACCACCGCCACGATTGCCTCGCTCACCGCGGCGACCCAGTCGTCCAGACCCCGCACCTCGACCGTCTGGCGGCGGGTGGCGCCTCCTTCACGCACGCGTACAATATGGGTTCAACCACCGCGGCGGTTTGCATCGCCAGTCGCGCCATGCTGCATACCGGCCGGTCGCTCTTTCGCGCCCCTGCCGAACCCGCGCCGGAAACACCCCTGCTCGGCGAGCTGCTCTGGCGTGGCGGCTATACTACTTTCGGTACCGGCAAATGGCACAATCGCGCGGCCAGCTACGCGCGCTCCTTCAGCCAGGGCGCGCGCATTTTCCTGGGCGCCATGCCGGACGACCAATACCGCGTCCCCACGTACGATTTCCAACCCTCGCGCAGCTACGACCCGCACGATCAGCAGCTGGAAGAAGGGCGCTTCTCCACGGAGCTCTTCACCGAAGCGACCCAGGAATTCTTACGCGGCCCCTGTGCCCAGCAGCGACCTTTCTTCGCCTATGTGGCCCTGACTTCGCCGCATGACCCACGCTGTGCTCCGCCTCCCTGGGGCACGCACTACACTGCCGACCAGGTCTCCTTGCCCCCCAATTTCGTCCCGGAACACCCCTTCCCCATCGGCGTCCGCGAGGTGCGCGACGAAGCGCTCGTCCCCTACCCGCGCGACTCCGCCGAGATTCGCCAGCACATCGCCGATTACTACGGCATGATCAGCCACCAGGATGAAGCCATCGGCCAGATCATCGCCACCCTCGAGGAAACCGGCCTGCGCGAAAATACCCTCATCGTCTATACCGCTGACCACGGCCTCGGCCTCGGGCAACACGGCCTGATGGGCAAGCAAAACGTCTACGAACACAGCCTGCGCGTGCCGCTCATCCTCAACGGTCCCGGTATCCCGACCGCTTTCCGCAGCGACGCCCTGCTCTACCTTTATGACCTATTCCCGACCCTGCTGGAGCGCGCGCGCCTCCCTCTGCCGGCCAGCAACGAGGGTTATAGCCTGAACGCTCTGCTGAGTGGCCTGACTGATACCCACCGCAGCACGATCTTCGCTGCCTACCATGATCAGTACCTGCAACAGGCCGATGGCCGATATTTTCAACGCGCCTTGCGCGGCGCTCGCTACAAGCTCATCGAATTCCACGCCGGCCCGCGCCACCACCGCCTGCTCTTTGATTTGCAGGAAGACCCTTTCGAACAGCACAATCTGGCCGGCCAGTTCAGTTACCAGCAGGTGCTCCTCACCCTGAGCGACGAGTTGCGCAGCGCCCGCCAGCAGCTCGATGATCCTTTGTTGGTGGAGGGGTGAGCGGATCACATTGAATCGCGGTTGAAATCAGGTATAGTGGGGTTGGCAAACCCGTGGACGAGCGAACAGGCACAACGAATGTCGGATGAAGTAATGCCACAAAACACCCCTGAAGACGGCAAGAGTACTCAACCCGCCCCGCCGCCAAAACCGCGCAAAAAGCGCCGCCCTTTATTGTTACGTGAAACAGCCAATCACACCAAAGGAAAATTTGACATCATTAAGAAGCGCTTGTTACCCTCAACCGATAAAGAAAACAGTGGCTGAAAACACCACCAAGAACGGCAGAATCCGGAAGGTATGATCCAGGTCACCGCTCAATTCTCGGTTAAGCGCAATGAGTTCAATGAGCTTATCCATATATTCGGATAGCACTTCTCGCCTAACTTCTAGATCATCAGGCTTGATGTATTCTTCCAGCGCATAAAACCAGCTCTCTTCGCTCAACTTTTGGTTGGCCTCCTCATCTTCATTTTTGCTCACAGCTGGCCCTGAGTCTGGGTTCAGCAAAGAAAGTGGATATTCAACCCGTTTGATTGAATATACTTTGACGATTTGAAAGAACAGCGCAATATAAGTGACCACAAGCAATAGGGCAGCCACTGCTGCTATGTATTCGATAGTTTCTATATTTTCTGTTTGATTTTGTAAGAGCAATTTAACGGTATTTCCTATGGACCCCCCTTTTGCTAGGCCAGAGAAGGTAACAAACCCCGTGGCTGCTGCCAGTGTCCAGGTTGCCTTTTGGTACGAAACCATACGAGCAGCATCGAAACGGTCTATATTTTTATCCACCACGTGTATTAACCAAGAAAAACGCTCTGGTTTGTCGTAGGGGTTTTCAATCATCTCTTCTGCGTCTGCGTTGTTCATAAATGACCTATTCAAACCAGTTTCTGCATAGAAAATCATTAATATATTAGTGATTCTTTCTGCGTCTGCTCACATCGCCATACCCTTGAGCTCTTAACCCATTGAGCCCTTAACCATGGTTTTCTCATCGATAGCTGCGTTCACTTCTGGCCAGCGCCCGGCGTGCCGTACGATTGGCTGGTCGCCGTGCCCCATAGCCCGAAAGACTACCTTCACGAGAGCTACACCCGCAAGAGTGCGGCGACCCCTTTGGCGGAAGTATCATCACCCCGCCCTAATCACGGGCCATCGCGTGAACCACGCCTACCCAACCGCGGCAGTTCGCGGCGCACACGGCTGAGCCCGGCCCGGCGGGTCAGGCGCCTCCTGAGACCATCAACGCTCGCTGAGGAACAGGGCGAAATCCATATCGCCGGGCGAATGGCCGAAGCCCGTCAACACCGCGGCGCACTCGCTGCGGTGTTGCGTGCCGTGGTTGACGACGTGCACCAGCGCCTGCCACAAAACCCAGTGGGTTTCCTGGCCTTCGTGCTCGCTCGTGTGCACCCGCACCAAGTCCTCGTCCTGCAGTGTGTCGAGGCACTCCTGCGTGACCTTGTTTTGCTGCTCCCAGCGCGCCCGCAGCCCGGCCAGGTCGGCGAATTCCTCTTCCTTGATCCAGCCCCGCTCCCGCTCAAATAGGAAGTTGAACCAGCCATATTCAGCGTCGAGGATGTGCACGAGCGCCCCGCGCAAACTGGCCAAACCCAGGTCGTTGGGTTGGACGAATTGCGCCGGCGTGACCTGTGCCGCCGCGCCCAGGATGCGCCGATTCGCCCAGTCGTTGTATGCGTAGAGCAATTGGATCTCAGCAACTTTCATGAGTCCCCCTGATGTTCTCTTGGCTTTAGTTTAACCCATCGGCCGGGTCGATGGCGGCAGGGCTTGCCTCCGCCGCGCCCACCTTACTCCAGCAGCTGCTGGCATTCCGCCAGCTGCCGTTCCTCCAGCTCGATGCCGTGGGAGCGCAGGAAGGCCCGTGAATCTTCGTTGTGCCCACCGCTGGCGCCGATGATCACCCGTGGGATGTGGTAACGCACAATTGTCCCGGCGCACATCAGACAGGGGAAGGCGGTGGTATAGAGCACCGTATCGGCGTAGCTTTCCTGCAAGCCGGCGTCTTTGATCGCTTCCATCTCGCCGTGGCTGAGCGGGTCGTTGTTCTGGACCGATTGGTTGCGCCCGCGCCCGATCACTGCTCCTTGCCGGACCAGCACCGCGCCAAAAGGTTGCCCGCCTTCCGCTTTCGTTGCTTGCGCTTCGTCGATGGCTTGCTTCATGAATTTGTCCATGAGAATCTCCGTCCGATACAGGGCTAGGGAGCGACGGTGATCTGTTCACGTGCTTCCGCGCTGTCGAAATGATCGCGCAACCACTCCGCCTGCTTGCGGGCATCCTCCTGCGCCAGCAGCGCCCGCCCTTCGTCTTGCATCCAAGCCACCGCCCTTTTCTTGTTGTCCCGCATTAAGCCGCGTAACGTGAGGTTATCACGCTTGCGGCGGTTGCAGGGCCCGCAGAGCAGGATGCGGTTCAAAATGTGATTCTCGCCGCGGTCTGCTTTGGGAGTGATGTGGTCGAGCTGCATGAACTCGCGTTCGAGGACGCGCCCGCAGCCGGCGCAGATGACCCCCTCACCTGAACGCTGGGCCTGCGCCAGCACGTGCCGCATCTGGCGGTGCGTCAGTTTCTGCCAGGGCTCGAGCGCGCGCTGCGTGCGCAACTGCAGCGATGGCGCGGCGACTTCGCTCGCATCCGTGCGTACGGGCGGCTCGGTTTGATAGTGGACGCGCTTCGTCCAAAATTGCCGGGGCTGCTGGTCTTCCGTCAGCATGCCTTCGCCCGCCAGGCGGTTCAGGACGGTTTCATGCGCTTTGTCCCAGATGTCCATGCCCACCCACTGGCGGCCGAGCTGCTCGGCGGCGACGGGGGTGGTGGCGCAGCCGCAGAAGGGATCGAGGACGATGTCACCTTCGTTGCTGCTGGCTTCGATGATGCGGCGGTAGAGGGCGAGCGGCTTCTGCGTGGGGTAGCCGGTGCGTTCATTATCACCTGCGGATAGATACCCAATATCAGCCCAAATATTTCCCAATGGCGCACCTTCGTATTCGTCCATATATTTCTTGTATCTTGGTCGGCCATTTCGTGTCCAATAGATCAGATAAGGATTCTCAGCTAGTCGACTGTCAAACGTTTCCTGAGACCATCGCCAACCTATGTGACTGATTACTTCTCTGCCTTGAATCCGTCGAACTTCTCCCGCACTGGATTGATTTGATGATTGTTCCAAGGCGATGTGCTGATACCGCCTACCAGTTTCTTCCTCTATGTGTGGAAATCGTTTCTTGAGTTCATCTAAAGGTGTTTCACCATAAACCTTGTTGAATTTAATTCGCGAGAATTCCTTTGAATAGAACAATAAATGATCCGCTACATTGTCAAACGCTTCATCTGCAAGACTGTGGGCTGCATATCGTTTCCACGTAATCTCATTGCGAAAATTCTTCCAACCATATATCGCATCCATCATCGCTTTGATGTAATGTGAGGCAGTTGGGTCGCAGTGTAGGTAGATACTCCCATCCTGCCTCAAGACCCGCCGCATCTCCATCAGGCGCACGCCCAGCCAGCAGAGGAACGCGCCCATATCATCGCCGTAAGCCGCCCGCGCCGCCGTGATCACCTCCCAGACCGCCGGCCAATCGTCGATGATGCCGTCGGTCCATTCCTCGTGCACGTCCTCGTCCCAGCGCCAGCGGTCTTTGAAGCGGGCGCCGGCCGCCAGGCTATCGGGCGTGGCGTGGAAGTCGCGGTTCTTGTTGAAAGGCGGGTCGGTGGCGATGAGGTTCACGCTCTCGCTGTTTAAGCCGCGCAGGAAGTCGAGGTTGTCGCCGTGGTAGAGGGTGCGGTTTTGGAAATTGGGTTCTGCCATGGGAAAATCCGTCCTTAGACTGGCATCTAGCATAGACATGCCGGGGCGGCCCTGCAAAGGATGGCAGAATGACACTACAATTGGCAAAAAGGGGAGTCAAACCCATGAGCGAAACCCCCAACTGGCGCGAAAACGGCGTACGCATCGTACGCAGCCATGAACTGGACAGCAACACACCGCAGACTCCGGGTATGACCCGCGCCGCCGCCATCAATTACGCCAAAGCCGGCGCGAATCAACTCTGGGCGGGCACCGTCCAGATCCAACCCGATGCCAAGACCGGCGCCCACCACCACGGCGAATTGGAGAGCGTCATCTACGTTGTCAGTGGTCGGGCCCGCATGCGTTGGGGCGAGCGGCTCGAATTTGTCGCGGAGGCCGAAGCTGGAGACTTCATCTATGTGCCACCATTCGTACCACATCAAGAGATCAACGCCAATCCGGACGAGCCGCTGGAATGCGTCCTCGTGCGCAGCGATCAGGAAGCGATCGTCGTCAATCTGGATATTGAGCCGGCCGAAATCTCTGATACGGTCTGGATCGGACCCAACCATCCGGAGGTAGCGACGTGACTCTGGTGCGCTGTCATTCCCCATCCCCTAATTCTCTTAACCGCGACCGCCGCTCCTTCTCCTCGGCGACCAGCCTTGCATCCTGCGCAGCGACCCGGGCAGAATTCTCTGCCAGTCAGTTCTCCGATCGCTGCTTGCCGCCCTACCAGGGAAACACTTCGCCGGTGTAATTGCCAAAGCCGCCGCTATCGGCCGTTGTCAGGCCATCGATCACCCGCAAGCAACCCGCGATCGATTCCTCGACGCCGATATCGGCATCCGGCCCACCCATATCGGTGCGCACCCAGCCCGGCGCCAGCGCGTAGACGATGATGCCTTCTTCCTGCCAGGCGATGGCCTGCTTGCGCGTGTACATGTTCAGGGCCGCCTTCGTCGCGCTGTAACCGAGGTTGCTGCGCGAGCGCGCCGCGTAATCCAACGAGCCAGCGCCGGAGGAAATGTGCACCACGCGTGGCGCGACCCCGGCCCGCAAGTAGGGCAACAGCGCGATGGATAGCATCAACGGCGCGATGCTATTGACGAGGAACATCTCCGCCAGGGCAGCCTCATCCAGCGCTTCGAAATTGCCACCCGGCGTGTTGATGGCCGCGTTGTTGATCAGCCAATCCAACCCGTCGCAATGGGCG
>WTGJ01000014.1 GCA_011523615.1 Chloroflexota bacterium
GTTAAGCATGTGGCAAAGGGGGTTGGTGGGGCCGTGGGGGTAGTAGCGTATGGCAATCACTACGGATAAATTTACAGACACTCATATTTTCTAGGAGTACATTGTGCAAGTTAGAGACGAAAATTTCGGCGGCATTTTCAAGCATAGGGGAGATGTTCACTATATCTTGCCGAGATTTCAACGCGCCTATGCTTGGCAACGAAAAAATTGGCAAACCTTTTGGGACGACGTCATTGTTACGTACCAATCTAAAGAGGCTAAACCAGAGCATTTTATGGGAGCCATGGTGGTGGTCGAAGAGGATATGCGGGATGCGAATATGCCAACCTTTACATTGGTTGATGGACAGCAACGCCTAGTTACCATTTCCGTGTTTCTTTGTGCACTGTCAAATTTAGTTGATGATGATTTGCGTTGGCGAATTCGAAGTTTTCTCCTTAATGAAAGGCGAGAAGGTGACATTGCCTTCAAAGTATTACCCACTGATAATTCCAATGATAAAGCTACTTGGATTGCTCTGGTAAATGGCGAAGACAGGCATTTTCTTGGAACCCGCTCTCAAATCCCCGCTGCTTATGAATTCTTCAGGAAGCAACTTCTCCAATTAGAAGGAGCAGATCCGGACCACCTATTGAACACCATAATGAATCGTTTGCAGATAGTGTTCATCAATTTGAGCCGAGAAGAGAAACCCCATCAGATATTCGAGAGTTTGAATGCTAAAGGAGTTCCTCTGACGCAACCTGACCTTGTACGCAACTACATCGCGATGCGCTTACCAGAGGCAGAGCAAGAGCGGACATTTCAAAATCATTGGCGTCCTATTGAAGAAATGCTTATTGAGGAGAAGACAAAGGAAAGCCCTGGCAAAGAAATCACCAATTTTTTGCGCCATTATCTGGGAAGTTTGGATGCAGACCTACCCAATTCCAGACATATCTTTGATCGCTTTCGTGAATTCATGCAACAAGAAACACACAAAATTGAGAGGCAATTCGTTCAGGAGATAAAAACGTTACATCGCTTTGCTGGTTATTATGAGCGATTCTTGCGACCGCAAAGGGAACCCAACCACAAATTACAAAATCAATTGGATCGGTTGAAGAATTGGGAAGTGACCGTTTCCTATCCATTCTTACTCTTCTTATATGATGAATATGAACAACAAAGAATTACAATCGATGATCTACTAAACAGCTTGTCATTGGTGGAAAATTATCTAGTGCGCCGCTTCCTTGCGGGCGAACCAAGCGCTTATCTCAATAAGATGTTTGCCGCATTATCGCGAGAGATTGATCGCTCTGACATCGACCAATCTCTGAAAAGCGCTTTAACTGTGCGGAACTATCCTTCTGACAGTCGCCTCCGCCAAGACCTTTTCACCAACCAATTGTATGGTAGAGGCAATACACCGAGACTGGTTTTCATTCTCACCACTATAAATGAACATCTGTCAAAGGATGCAGGCGCCTATACTGTTTTGGATTCGAAAGCTACCGTCGAGCATATCATGCCACAACAACTGAATCCCTCCTGGCGCAAACAGCTCGGAGTGAATGCAGACACCCTTCACGGTGATTATTTACATACCCTTGGCAATTTGACTTTGGTTACACAGGAGTGGAACTCCGGGTTATCAAACAATGATTACGAAAGAAAAAAAGCGGTGCTGTCAAAACATGGATTGCGATTGAATAGTCGGTATTTCTCGAGTGGTCCCCAACGCTGGAGTGAAGATTCAATACGTAACAGGTGCAACTTTTTAGCGGATCAGATTGTCCAAATATGGCCTGCCTTTGGCGAAAGCCGATCCGCACATGATTACACGCACAGGAAACCAACCGAACTCACTATTCTCGGCGAATCCACCCCTGTCCATTCTTGGAAAGATATGTTGATAGCAATGGCTGAGTTTGCCGCAGAATCCACGGATGATTTCAGCGAAATAGCTGAGGCGAACCCTCGATATTTTTCGCAAGAACCTCGTAGTCATATAAATAGATGGCAGCAGCTGAAAAATGGTTGGTGGGTACTTCACGCCGCCAACGCCAACAATTTGGTTGCTATGTGTGAAAAAATAGCGCAACAAGTTGGATTAGGGCCGAATGATTGGAAATTTACTATCCAAAATTAGCCCTGGTATGTAGCCCCCTCACCCAAACCGCCCCAGCCCAAACTCCTCAACCGCCCATTCGCTTCCCCCAGCCAGC
>WTGJ01000004.1:0-1268 GCA_011523615.1 Chloroflexota bacterium
TCGTGTGCTCCAGGGTATGCGCCAGGCATTCCGCCGCCATCATGGGCAAGTCCTGGTCATCCACCGACCCAACCTCTCGGTCGACGGTGCTAGGCGAAGCGGTCCCAGAATATCGCCAATTGCAGCAGCGTCGTGGTGTGCTCCAGGGTGTGTTGGAAGCACTTGGCGGCGACCCAGCGCAGGTTCTGCTCGCCCCAAAAAACGTCGTAGCGGGCATCCCAATCCGCCGCGCCCGCCAAGCGCGCCAGCAATTCCTGTCGTTGGGCTTGCATCTCCGCCCAGGTTTCGGCGGCGCTGAGCTGCTGCCAATCCTCTTCTTGCCCTTGCCAGAGGCGGATGTGTTCGGCCTGTTCCGCCTCGCTGGCCGCTGCGCCATCCGGCAACCAGTAAGCGGCGTAGTCCACCGTAATCCGCTCGTAGATGTAGAGATGGTAGAGGTGCAATTGGGCCGGCCAGGAGCTCAGTTTGGCTAGCCTGCCCGGTGGCAAAGCGCTGTACCGCTCCTCCGGCAGGGCCGCCCAGGCCCCCTCCAGCATCCCCAGCGAATGCGCCAGCTGCTCCTGCAACCAGGTCGCTTCGTATAGTGCGGTCATGTGCGGTCTCCCCATTTTTCTCGCTCAATTGTACTCGATGATGAAAATGGCCTACGAAACGAGGCCGGCTGATTCGACCCGGCAGCTTGTGCGATGATCGGGGGTGGGGGCGGCTCGTGAGCGGAAAAGCGGCAGACGGGATCAACGGCTTTTGCCTTGGCCGATCACCGTAGCTCATCCGCCGCGGAAACCGGTCCGATCCCAGAACAGCGCCAATTGGAGCAGAGTGGTGGTGTGTTCCAGGGTATGTTGGAAGCATTTCGCGATCACCCAGCGCAAATTGTGCGTGCCCACCAGGATGTCATGAACCGCATCCCAATCGCTCGTCTGCGCCAATTGAGCCAGCAGGATTCGCCGCTGTTCGCGCATGCCGGCCATCGTCTCCGCGCCGCTGAGCTGCTGCCAGCCTGTTTCTTGTTCTCGGTATGGGCGCACGAGCTCGGCCTCTTCTTCGCGGGTGAGTTCCCGCCCTCCTTCCTGCCAGATGGCCGCGAAGGCAACGGTGATCCGCTCATATTGGTAGAGGTGGTAGAGGTGCAGTTGTGCGGGCCAGCTGCTCATCCGCCGGATGCGTTCTGGCGGCAGCGCGGCCCAACGCTCTTGCGGGATGGCCGCCCAGGCGCCGGCCAACATCGTCAGCGAAGCGGCCAGTTGCTCTTGCAACCAGACGCTATC
>WTGJ01000004.1:1368-51866 GCA_011523615.1 Chloroflexota bacterium
CAGGCGCCGCACGAGCGCGAAGCGCGCTTCGTACAAAGCCGCGCCCACACCGCGGCCTTGCCAATCCGGCTGCACCGTCATTTCGACGCCATACAGCCAATCGCCGGCCGCTTCATGCGCGGCAATGCCCATATCGCCGATGGCTGCGATCCATTTCAGGGCAGGCTGGTCAGGTGGGCGGTGGGTGCGCATGGTGCTGGCGTAACCCACCACCCGTTCCCCCGCCAGCGCCACAAACTGCCCCGCGGGGAAGCGTTGGACCTGTTGGCGCAGGTCTTCGGCGCGGATGCACCATTCACCGCCATCACCGGCCGTTACGCCATAGGCCGCCCGCACGCAAGCGGCGACGCCTGCGCCATGCTCGGCTTGTGCCTGGATGATGCGGATGCCGGCAGGGAGCGGTCGGGGGTCGGTGCTTGGCGCCATCATGCGCCGATTCTAACACATTGCCTCGGGCTGGTGCTTGCCCCTTGCGGAACCGCAGCGCGCTATAATCTCGCTGAATCAGAAAGCGGAGAAAGGGGGCGCTCGGACACCATGCGTGGAGAACGCGCTGAACGGCAGCCCTGGCAAGGGCTTTGGCTCGCGACGCCGACCCTTTTCTGGTTGCTCGTTTTTTTCGTCTTGCCGCTGTTGCTGGTCGCGGTCGTCAGTTTCATGACCCGCGCCCAGGACGCCGGCGGCATGTTGCCCTTCACGCTGCAACATTATGAACGGACGTTGGGCATCTTCTCCCCCATCCTCTGGCGCTCGTTGCGCATCGCCGCCTTAACAACCTTGCTGTGCCTGATGATGGGCTACCCGCTGGCTTTTTTCATCAGCACGCGGCGCAGTACGGTGGTCCGCTCGCTGTGCCTCTTCCTCGTCATCCTGCCCTTCTGGACCAATTTCCTGATCCGCACCTACGCGATGCGCACCCTGCTCGCCAACGAGGGCACGATCAACGGCATTTTGCTCGATCTGGGTTTGTTGCTGCAGCCACTGCGTCTGGTCGACAACCAGTTTGGCGTGCTGATCGGCATGGTGTATGGTTTTTTGCCCTTCATGGTCTTGCCGATCTATGCCTCCGTCGAGCGCTTTGATTTCCGCTATGTCGATGCGGCCCATGACCTGGGTGCGAACGATTGGCGGGCGTTTTGGCGCGTCGTTTTGCCGCTCACAATGCCGGGCGTCCTGGCGGGCAGCGCGCTGGTGTTCATCCCCTCCGTCGGTGCCTATGTGACGCCGGTGCTGATGGGCGGCGTGCGCGGCTTGCTGATCGGCAACCTGATCGCGCGCCAATTCGGCGGTTCCGGCAACATGCCCCTGGGTTCGGCGATGTCCGTCGTGATGATGTCCGTCGTGCTGGGCATCGCGCTCCTATACTGGCTCATCCAACGCTTTACGGCGATCGCGGATGGTCGTTGAAGCCGGACGCGGCGCGGCCCTTCGCAACTCGGCCGTGCAGCGAGATCTGGCGATACGCGCAGTGGGCCGGTGGCTGGGCCTGACCCTCACCCCCATCTTCGCTTATGCCTTTCTCTGGTTGCCGATCCTCGTGTTGCTGGTTTTTTCTTTCAACGAATCCAAATCCGTCTCTCGTCTCAGCGGCTTATCGTTGGGCTGGTACGAGGGAATCTTCGCCAATGTGATCGGCACCGGCGCAGATTTCTCCACTGACGAGATGCTGGAGTCATTTCAGAATAGCCTCTTCATCGCCGGAATTTCGACCTTCGTCTCTACCGTCATCGGCACGATGGTGGCTTTGGCGCTGGTGCGCGGCCGCTTTCCGGGCAAGCGCATCCTCGATGGCCTGCTCTATTTCCCCCTCGTCATCCCGGAGATCACGCAAGGAGTCTCGTTGTTGCTCTTCTTCAGCATCCTGGCGAAATGGTGGCGAGCGATGAGCGGCCAGGTCATCCAACGCGGCTATGGCACGGTCATCATCGCCCATGTCGCTTTCAGCATCAGCTTTGTGGCCCTGGTGGTGCGGGCGCGGCTGGTGGATATGAACCCCAATTACGAAGAGGCAGCGCGCGATCTGGGCGCGAACGAATGGCGCACTTTCTGGCGCATCACCTTCCCGCTCATCCTGCCCGGCGTCCTGGCCGGCGCCTTGTTGGCCTTCACCATTTCGCTGGATGATTTTGTGGTGACCTTCTTCACGCGCGGCGCCGGTTTCGACACCCTGCCCATCTACGTCTTCGGCCTGCTCAAGCTGAGCCCGACGCCGGCCATCAACGCGATCTCTACGCTGATGCTCGTGCTATCCTCCTTGCTGGTGGGCGTTTCGCTCGCCTTGCAGGGAAGGGAAGCGCGGACGATTCGGTGAATCGCACGACACTTCGCCGCCGTAAGAAGCGCGTGCGGGCACTTCGCCGCCGTAAGAAGCGCGTGGCAGTTTCTGACCAATCGTAGGAGAAAGACCGAAAAGGAGAAAGAAATGTTCAAAAAAGCGGTGTTCTTGCTCACATTGCTCTGCGTCCCCGTCGTGCTCATCAGCGCACATGCGGCACATCACGAAGGCTGGCAATGCCCCGAAGGTTATGAAGGACAAACGCTGAACGTCTTCAACTGGTCGACCTATATCGCCGAAGACACCATCCCCAATTTCGAACAAGCCTGCGGCGTTACGGTGAACTACGACATCTTCGAGAGCAACGAAGCCATGCTGGCCATCATCCGCCAGGGCAACCCCGGCTATGACATCATCGTCCCTTCGGGCGATACCGTCGCCACCATGATTCGTGACGAGCTGCTCATCCCGCTCGATCTGGCGATGATCCCCAATATGGCCAACGTGAGCCCGGATTTGCTGGACCCCATCTACGATCCCGGCAATGCTTACTCTTTGCCGTACCAGTGGGGGACGATCGGCGTCGGCTACAACACGGAGAAGCTGCCCGATGGCATCTCCAGCTGGGAAGAAGTCTGGAGCCACGAAGGGCCGGTCGCCTGGCTGGATGACCGCCGTTCCATGTTCGGTTTCGCGTTATTGCTGCTGGGCCATGACCCAAATACGGCAGATGCGGATGAAATCGCTGCCGCACGGGATTACCTGATCGAACGCAGTGGCAACGTGGTGGCCATCGCCGCCGATGATGGGCAGGTGATGCTCGAGCGTGGCGATGTCGATATCACCATCGAATACAATGGCGATATCCTCGCGCTGGCGGACGAATGCGAATGCGACACCTACGCCTATGTCCTGCCGGTCGAGGGGACAGGCCTCTGGACGGATAACCTCGCCATTCCGGTCGATGCGCCCAACCCGGCGCTGGCGATGGTCTTCATCGATTACGTCCTCGATGCGCAAGTGGGCGCGGACATCAGCAACTACACCGCCTACGCCTCACCCAACCAAGCGGCCATCGACCAGGGCCTGATCGATGAAGAGATGTTGATGGATGATTCCATCTACCCCTCGGAAGAGACGCGCATGAATCTCTTCACCATCCAGGAATCCACCGCCGAACAGGATGAGCTGTACAACAACGCCTGGGATGAATTGCTGATCTTCATCGGTGGCTGATAGCCGACGGCTGATGGCAGGCGAAGCGGAGGCGCGTTTTCTGCGCGAAGGCGCGTCTTCGCTGTCATCTAAGAAAGCTATCATAGAATGTGCGCCGTTCTGCAGGAATGACCGTTCTGGCTGACCGGTTGAGCGGGTGATGGAGTGGATATGCCACAGCCGGATGTAGAGCTCGTCGACGTCAGCAAGGAGTTCCGCGGCCGGCAGCAGGATGTGCTGGCCGTGCATGATCTGAGCCTGGCGGTCGCGCCGGGTGAATTCTTCGCGCTGCTCGGCCCCAGTGGTTGCGGCAAAACGACGACGCTGCGCATGATCGCCGGTTTTGAGCAACCCACCCGTGGGGAAGTGCTCATCCGCGGCGTCGCCATGCAGGGTATCCCGCCCTTTCATCGCCCGGTCAACACCGTCTTTCAAGATTACGCGCTCTTCCCGCATATGACCGTTCGTCAGAACGTGGCGTTTGGCCTGCGCATGGCGGGCCTTTCACGTGAGGCGGCCGATCAGCGCGCGGCCCAGGCCCTGGAACTGGTGCAACTGCCCGATGTCAGCGCGCGCCGCCCGCGCCAGCTCAGCGGCGGCCAACAACAGCGCGTCGCCCTGGCCCGCGCCCTCGTCAACGAACCGGCTGTCTTGCTGCTCGATGAACCGCTTGGTGCGTTGGACCTCAAACTGCGCAAGCAGATGCAGCTCGAGCTGAAAGCGATGCAGCAACGGCTCGGCATCAGCTTCGTCTACGTCACGCATGACCAGGAAGAAGCGATGACGATGGCCGATCGCATCGGCGTCATGCACGAAGGCCGCTTGCTGCAAATTGGCACGCCAGCCGAGATCTACGACGAGCCAGTGGATCGCTTCGTGGCCGATTTCATCGGCGAGACGAATTTCCTGGAAGGGCGGCTGGAAACTTTGAGCGCGGGCCACGGCCTGGTGCGCACGCACGGGAGCGACTTGCGGCTCATGGGGGTAGTGCCCAAAGAGCGCGTGTCGCCCGGGGCAGACGTCACCCTGACGATCCGCCCGGAGAAACTGACTTTGCTCCCGAAAGAGGCCCGCAGCGGAGAAGAACCGGGCGATGCAGGAGCGGAACAGCACCTGTTACCGGTCACCGTGGTCGCCACCAGTTACATCGGCACGGATACGCGCTACGAGGTGGCCTTGGGCGGGGGGTTGCAGGTGACGGTGCGCTTGCAGAATTACGGCGCACGTTACGATACCACTTACGCCGTCGGTGAACCCGCTCAACTGCGCTGGGACGCGGCCAACGCGCGGGTGCTGTTGCGGTAGGTATTGTTTATCAGAATATGTATACTCATATGGTTGTTGTTTAGTATGTATAATCAGTAATGATGCATTTACAGCAAAGATTGGATTTAAAATTCACAACAGTGGAAGACGAGATAAATCCTCGTCGTATTAAATTCCTGCATCAGTTAAGTAGCAGTGGCAAACTGCGTTATAAGCGTTATGACGGTTCACCTCTACGCTATGCAGGTGGTAAGAGCCGTGCGGTAGGTTTGATTTTGGAAAAAATACCATCGAATATAAAGCGATTGGTTACCCCATTTTTGGGTGGTGGTTCTGTCGAAGTGGCCTGTGCTTTAGAGCTGGGGATGGAAGTTCAAGGATATGACATTTTCGATGTCTTATGTAACTACTGGCAAGTACAGTTAGCAAAGCCAGATGAATTAGCAACGAGCCTCGCAAAATACAACGCCACACGAGAGACATTTGCAGAAGCCAAAGCACGCTTACAAGGGCATTGGCGTGAAGAAACTTGTTTGCCAGCCATGTTGTTAGCCTCTGATTTCTATTTCACCTTCAATACATCATATGGACCTCAATTTCTGGGATGGCCATCCAGCGTCTATATGGATGATACAAGGTGGAACAAGATGCTGACTAAGGTGCGTAATTTTAAGACAACAAACTTAAGTGTACAAGCTGCTTCGTTTGAACAGATACTTCCTCAACATCGGGATGATTTTCTGTATTGTGATCCTCCATATTATTTAGATGAAGGGAAAATGTTCATCGGCATTTATCCACAACGCAATTTTCCAGTTCACCATGAAGGGTTTGATCATGCACGCCTACGTGATGAGTTACATTCCCATCGAGGTGGTTTTCTACTTTCCTATAATGATTGTCCCATTATTCGTGAGTGGTACTCGGATTTTGAAATCACAACTCCTAGTTGGCAGTACTCATTGGGGCAAGGCGAGACACGCATCGGTGCCAATCGCAGGCGTGATAACGGTAGTAGCTATGTAAAACAATCGCATGAATTGTTGATTTATAAGGCACAGCCATAATGGCTAATGGATCGCGCCGTGCTATGCAATCCGATGCTGCGCGCAGAGTTCTGACTAGAGGGCATCAGGATGCCTTAGAATTTGCTCGTGTAATTGGTTTGGATAGAGATTATCAAAATGATCGTAGAGCAAAAAAGGATGTCATAGATCCATCAGGTGATGCACACTCCGTAAAATCCGGTGAGAGAAGATGGCAAGTATTTTTATATGGAAGAAATCGCTTTTTATATGATGATGGCTTTCAGGCGTTGAATGGAATCGGAGGTCTGCTTGTACATTGTATTGATTGTTTTCCAGACTCGTTTGAGGAATATCGAAACAATCAGGCTGCGGCTAAAAATCGTCTAAAAACCCCTATGAGTGAGCTGAAAGATCGCTTTCAGCGAAAAGCGGTTCTACGTGCATTTATAAGTAAGTCGTTTTTTAATGGTGGTGAAGTTGATTATCTAACAATTCTACACGAAGGAAAATACCACGTTTTTCGAAATGAAGACGTCGTTTCGACAATGGGGAAGAATTTTACGGTGGTTAATTCCATGGCACGTCGAGCAGGTGAATTTGATGAACAGAAGGTTCTTTTTCGATTCAATAATCGGAACGTAGGTGAGTTAGAGATGCGCAATTCGGCGGCGAATCATTATCGAGAAGTACTATTTGTAATGAACTGTAAGCCAGCAAAGCATTTGCTATTCAGCACAATTTCGTTTGAGGAAGAGTTTAACGATAAAGTGCTAATTTATGGTAAGGCGGCCGCAAGATTTGGTAACTGGTAAAGCAAGACAAATCGTTGGGATTTAATCGCCAAAGGAGTTCCCCATGCCCGCGATCCGCGTCCTCGAGCTCAGTGGCAGCCCTTACGAAATGGGCGAGCAGCACGGCCGCGCTTACCCGGAGGCGATCCGTCGTTTCAGCGATGAGCGGATGCAGCTCAGCGGAACGCCCCAATGGAGCGGCTGCGCCCTCGATGAAGGGCAGGTGCTCGAACTCGCCGAGGCCTGCCTGCCCGCCCACCACGCCTATTCTCCGGCGTTGATGGCGGAGCTGCAGGGCATGGCGGATGCCAGCGGCGAAACCCTGGCCCGCCTCATCGTCAACAACGGTTTCACCGATTTCATCGATGCGGTCTACGCCCTCGGTGGGCGCAGCCAAACACCCGAATGGGAGGCGCACAACTGCACCGCCTTCCTCATCAGTGAGGCGGCCGCTGCGCAGGGGCAGGCGATGTATGGCCAAACCTGGGATATGCACGCCAGCGCCACTCCTTACTTGATCCTACTGCGCGGCCAGCCGCAGGAAGGGCCGGCTTTCCTGGCGCTCAGCGTGGCGGGTTGCGTCGGCATGATGGGCATGAACGAAGCGGGCATCTGCATCGGCGTCAACAACCTGATGGGCGGCGATGGCCAGCTCGGCGTGACCTGGCCGTTCGTGATCCGCCGCGCGCTGGCGCAAACGACCCTGGAGGATGCCCTGGCCTGCGTGACGGAAGCACCGCTGGCCGGCGCGCACAATTACATGATTTTGGACCGTGAGGGGCGGGGCTTCAATGTCGAGGCGATGTCCAGCCGCCATGAAATTACTCCCCTGAGCGGCAGCGCACTCGTGCATACGAACCATTGCCTGTTTTCGGCGACGGCCGCCTGTGAGCGGGAGCGCGAACCGCATTCCCTCGCCAGTTCGGAAGCGCGCCTCCGCATCGCTGAATCCTGGCTATTGCCGAACGGCGCGCCCGCAGAACCGATCGCGCCGGAAACGCTCATGGCCCTCACGCGGGAAGATGAGATCTGCCAACGACCGCAACCACCGCTGGAAGTCGAGAGCTGCGGCGCGATCCTCATGCGGCCCGCTAGCGGTGAATTGTGGGCCTGCTGGGGGCCGCCCGCCGATCACGAGTATGAGCGTTTCGAAATTTAGTTGCTCAGCGCCGTGAAGTGTCCGGCCAGGGCAGTGCAGAAATCTGCGTGCGTACCGGCGTAAAGGTAGAAATATCGATCATCCCGGGCCTGGAAGGTGCCCGAACGCAAGCAATGGCTGCTCGCCTGGGCGATGGCCGGGCCGCGGGTGACGCAACTGAGGAAATTGCCGATCACGCGGTCCTGGTTGAGCACGATCAGCAGGCCGAATTTGCCGGCGCTCAAGTGGGTATAGGTACGCGCGGCCAGGGCGCCCGCTCGCTCATAACACTGGCCCAACGTGCCGACCCGCTCGATCAGGCCCGCCATCACAAAATTGCCGCTCAGTAAATTGGCCGCCGCCAGGAACTGGTCGATCGCGAAGAGCGCATCCAGCGTATCCATCTCCGCATAACCAGGGACATCGTGATAGAGGAATTGCTGGGCAGCGGCGGCGTCATCCGCTCGATCCTGTGTGCCGGAGAGAGCCGAACAGGCCATCACGAGAGCGAGCAAGGCGACGCACAGCCAGCCGCATCGCCAGCAGGGGAGCGAGGTCAACATGACCTCAGTATAAGCACGGTTGGTGATGGCGCTGGCAAGGACGCGCGGCGGCTGCTAGATTTGCCCGAATGCGGATGCACGAGGTTGCCGATTTGCGCTGCAGCGTCCTGATCTGGGTGGGAATCGTGTGGGTGATTGGCTGGGTTGCGCCCGTCTCCGCCCAGCAGCTGCCCGTCACCACCACGCCGGGGCCTCCTCCTGAGCCACTGAGGCGCGTCGTGCAACCCCCATTCGCGCTGGAATTGTTTTTCGATGATCTCCCGCAAGGAGGGGTGGGCCTCGTCCGCGTGCTCGGGGAAGGCCTGCGGTCGTTGACGCTGCGAGTATTCGACGAAGAATGGGCCGGTTTTGCCGTTGGCGATGCGCATTATGCCTTGTTGGCTGTACACTACTCGCAAGGGGCGCGCGGCTATCGCTTGACCGCCCAAATTGAGGATTCCCGCGGAATATTCCATGTGATCGAGGCGGATTTCCGCGTCACCGTCGGCAATTTCATCCGCTCGGAAGCGACGATGCCCTATGAACGGGCGGCATTGCTGGATCCGGAATTGGAACAGGAAGAGGCGGCGTTGTTGTGTGAGCTGATCGCTCCTGTGACCGAACCGGCCTGGCTTCGTTTGCAGTTGCCGCTCGATCGGCCGCTCTCTTCCCCTTTTGGTGAATTCCGCCGATTCAACGAAGAGCATCTGACGCGGCATACCGGCTGGGATTTCCGCGCCACGATCGGCACGCCGGTAGCAGCCATGGCGGGCGGGCGCGTCGCATACAGCGGCTGGTTGGTTTTGCGCGGCAATTACGTCCTCATCGATCATGGGGCTGGTATGTATTCGGGTTACGCCCATCTATCGCAGGCGCATGTCGTGCGTGGTCAACGCATCCACCCCGGGCAAATCATCGGCCGAGTGGGCAACAGCGGCCGCAGCACCGCCGCACACTTGCATTGGGATGCTGCCCTCCAGGGGCGCTGGGTGGATGGCGTCGCCCTGGTCGGGATGTGGTTGCCGTGGTCTGGTGGCTAATCGAGCACTTCGTCGCTGTGATCTTCTCTATTTTGACCCGAATGGGTGGTCAACAGCTTAACTTGATGTATGTCATCGTGTCGCAGTGAATCGTTGACGGCGTGAAGTTCAGGGAAATCTTCACCACGAATGGATTCCATTCTGCCAAATCTTTCTGCCTCAGGAATGAATCGGCGTTTGAGCGAACCCACAGCGTTGTTGTAGGAGGTAACGGCAGTCTGGATGCCGCCCCCAATTTTACTGATGTGCTCAACCAGAGTACTGGTACGCTTATAGAGCTCTTTACCCCGATTTCCGATTTCGGCTGCTTCCGCTGCTAGGGCATTTTCACGGAAGCCCAATTGGATGACGCCAATGAGAGCAAAAAGGGTAGTAGGGGAGGTAAGAATGACCCGTTTTTGAAAACCTTCCTGAGTGAGTTTGGGCAGCTGCTCGAGCGCTGCCTGGTACAGCGCTTCACTTGGCAAGAACATGATCACATATTCAGGGGATGCATTTTCGCCGTAGGTCTCCTGGATGAAGGGGAGGTAATCTGTTTTGGCCAACCGGTCTAGATTCTCGCGAACTTGCTCTGCGTGTCTCTTAAGCAGCGAACTGCGTTCATTTTCATCTTCGGCCATGGCTGCATCTTCGAATGCTTGAAAAGAGGTTTTCGCATCGATGACCAGTTTGCGGCCATTGGGTAATTTGATGATGTAATCGGGACGTACTCTTTGTTTGCCATCCTCAATCTGCAGAGTTACCTGTTTATCATAATGCGTGTTTTCC
The DNA here is from genome assembly GCA_011523615.1 of Chloroflexota bacterium. GTDB lineage: Bacteria > Chloroflexota > Anaerolineae > Aggregatilineales > Phototrophicaceae > WTGJ01. Next base: position 11,432 of record WTGJ01000004.1, read on the forward strand.
TGCAATCCGGAGAATTTCAGGATTTGCTCCAGAACATATTCTCCCCATTGGCCGCGCACTTGCGATTGGCTGAATGCTCGCGACAGTTTTCGCACTTCTTCCTGTGCTTTCCCAGAAAAATCCAATAGATTTTTGATTTCTTGTTCCAGGCGAGATTGGTTGTCTCGTCGTTCTTTTGCTAGATTCTCCGTTTGGCTCTCCAATTTTTGTAACGAATCCTGCAATGGCTTGACCAGATCAGATACCGCTTTTTGGTTCTGTTCTGCCTTGTCCTGTGCATTGTCAAGAAATTTTCGGGTATTATCATCGAGCGCTTTGGATGCGAGTGCTGCAAAAGTATCACCCAATTGTCTCTCCGCTCGCTCCAGAAAGGCAACTCGATCTTCAGTGGATTTTAACTGTGATGTTAGGCGGGTATTCTTATTTTCCTCATCGCCCAGGCGTGAATTGAGTTGCTTATTCTCCTCAGACAACTCCTGATTCCGTTGTTTGAGTTCCGTTCGTTCTTTTGCTAAAGCTTCCTTCTCTTGTTCCAGCAATGCGCTCTTTTTCTCTTCTGCGCTCAAATCATGCTGAAGCAAGGCTTTTGCTTCAGTTATTTTCGCATGCTGATCTTTTACCTCTGAATACTGCCCATCCAATGTTTCGTGTCGAACTTGCCATTGTCTGGTCATGCTCAATTCTTCACGCAGAGACGAGATGCCTTGTTCAAGAGATTCTTTTTCCGCTCGGATCTCTGCCAATCGCTCAGTCAATGCGCGGCGCTGGGAGGAAATTCGTTGTTTCCAAACGAACATCAGGAAGGCGCCTACGAAGAAGCAAGCCACTCCTATCCCAATCAGCTCTGCGACTCTAATTTGCTCTATCATCCCAAATTGTTCCATCATTACTACACCCCTTCACCCGCCAAACTCGCTACAATACTAGCCGATGCTCAGGAGCATTTTACTTTACCTCTCGGTGGCGGGATGGGCGCAGCGCATCGCTACACGAAACTGGCTCGCGCGCCGCGTGGCTCGCCGTTTCGTCGCCGGTGAGACGCTGGAAGAATCGGTCGCCGTCGCCAAAGCGCTCAATCAGGATGGCTTCCGCGTAACCTTCACCTACCTGGGGGAAGCCGTCTATCGTGAAGAGGAAACGCGACAGGTGGTCGCCGAATATCAACGCGTCAATGAAGTGATTGCCCGAGAGAATCTGAACGCCGAAATCTCGCTCAAAGTGACGCAGCTCGGCCTCGAGATCGACGAAGAAATCTGCCACAACAACCTGCGCGATATCCTCAACCACGCCCGCGAACGCGCGGGGACCCGCGTCGTCCTCGATATGGAGAGCAGCCCGTATCTCGAAGCGACCCTGCGGCTCTACCGCGGCTTGCGGGAGGAATTCGGCGCGCAAGTCGGCGTGGCCATCCAGGCTTACCTGTTCCGCAGCGCCGAAGATCTGACGCAGTTGGCCGCGCCGGACGCCGTGATCCGCATCGTCAAAGGCGCGTACCTGGAATCGCCGGCTATCGCTTTCGACGACAAAGCGAAAGTCGACGAGAATTATGTGCGTCTGGTGGAACAATTCCTCAGCGATGATGGCGCCTTCCTGGATATTGCCACGCATGACGAGAAGATGATCACCGCCGCGCAACGCTTCATCGCCGCGAATGAGATCCCGCCGGATCGCTATGAATTCCAGATGCTTTACGGCATTCGCAATGAGTTGCAGCGCGAGCTGGTGGCCGATGAGCCGACCTGTGTACTGATTTCATTTGGCGAAGAGTGGTACCCCTATTTCGTGCGGCGGCTGGCGGAACGCCCGGCCAACTTGGTCTTTTTCCTGCGCGGCCTTTTCGGGCGTTGAGCCTCTTCCCAGGCGGATAGAACCACCCGCTCAGCGCGGCCAAAGCTGGCCCGAGCACGCTCTGCCGCTGACAACCAGCGGATGTTCTCAGCGGTCGACTGATAATCGGCCGGCAGCTTCGCGCGATAGATCACCAGCCAGCCACGAACGCCGCTGATGCGCAGCGGTACCTGAGTGAAGAAGGCGCCTACTTGCGCTGCGCAACCCAGTTGCTCCTGAAGGAGCCGCGCCAGTTCACTTCGCGCTCCTGCGGGCGGCTTTTTTATGGCGGTCGTCCCATTGTGGGTCATCACCCCGCCCGGAAAAGCCCAGAGATGCCCCAGTCGTTCGTCTGCGTCTCGTTGGCGCAGCAAAGTCCGTCCCTGAGCGTCGACGATCAAGGCGCCGAGCTGCCATTCTTCCCGCGGGGCGGAACGCGGACTCCTGACCGGACGAAGGGCTACGGTGCCCCGGGCCAGGGCGCGGCAATGGCGGCGGAGCGGGCAGGATGGGCAAAGCGGCGCCCGTGGTCGGCAGATTCGCTGCCCCAGCTCCATCAGCGCTTCGTTGTGTCTCCCCGGCGCATCCGCATCGAGCCAGTCCTGGGCGGTTTGCGCCAGGGAGCGCTGCGTCTGCCCCCGGCGGATATCCCCCGGTTCATCGAGCAGGCGGGCGAGGACGCGGCGAACGTTGCCATCGACGGCGGCGCGGGCCTCACCGGAGGCGATACTGGCGATGGCCGCGGCGCTGTAGGGGCCGATGCCGGGTAAGGCGAGCCATTCTTCATAACTTTGCGGCAACTGGCCCGCTCTTTGTTCGCTGATGATGCGAGCCGCTCGATGCAAGTTGCGCGCGCGTGTGTAATAACCGAGGCCCTCCCATCGCTTGAGCACTTCCGCCAATGGGGCAGCGGCGAGCGCGGCCGGGTCGGGGAATGCTTCGAGGAAGCGCTCGTAATAGCGCAGCACAGTCGCCACGCGGGTCTGCATCAGCATCACTTCCGCCAACCAGATGCGATAGGGCCTTCGCTCGCGTCGCCAGGGCAGGTCGGCGGCCTGAGCGGTGAACCAATCGCGCAGCGCGACCCGCGCCTCTTCGTCCAACTTTCCCTTTACAGGTGCGGCCATCCGCGCAGTATATCGCTTGGGATTCAGGATCACGGGTTCGGCGCCGCCACATGCGCCGCAGCCGGCGACGTGGTGCGAAATTACAGAGCGCCACACCATGTGCGTCACGCAGTGTGCGTCACGCAGAATCAAGCCCGCGCTACACTGGAACGCATGGAAGAAGATGGGCAACTCCCCGATACCATCGCTGTGCCTTTCGTCCGCTGCCGACCACAGGAAGACGCACAGGTGGTTTTGTGTCGCCTCGGCTTGGGTCACCCACGGCCGGCGCTCTTCCTCAGCGGTGGCGCGCGGAAGATCGCCCCCGAGCACCGGGCGCTGGCCGCTGAGTGTTTGCGGGGTGTGGCGCAGGCAGCCACCCGGTTGGGGATGGCGCTGGTCTCGGGTGGCACGAACTGCGGCGTGATGGCTTCCTTGGGTGAAGCCTGCGCATCCCTCCCGCGGCCACCGCCTTTGATCGGCGTCTTGCCGAGCGGCATCGTAGCCCGGCGGGGGGCAGCCATCCTGGAGCGACACCACAGCCACTTTTTGCTCATCGAAGGCGGGGATTGGGGCGTGGAATCCGGCTGGCTTTCTCGCCTGGCTGCGGCGCTGACGAAAGGGCAACACCCTTGCCTGGGGCTGTTGATCAACGGCGGCCGCATCGCCCGCCGCGACCTCAGCGCTGCCCTGGAACAGGGCCTCACCGTTTGGGCGATGGAGGGCAGCGGCCGGCTGGCGGATGGGTTGGCGCAGCACCGCCAGGGAAGCGCAGCGCCCGACCCTCAGTTGCAGGCGTTGGCAGCGGCAGCCAATTTATCCTTCCTGCCAGCGACGCTCCGTGCGAGAGCCATGGAGCAACGCATCCTGAAGCACTTTCGGCGCTCTTGAAACCAGGGTAGCCATTGCCTGTGTACAACCATATGCGAAGGCGGGTAAGGGAAGTTTTATCGCAGTATCGGATGCGGCCACATGCACCATTTGACGAAGGCTAAATGAAAGAAGGAGCGGAGCATGGATACGCAGAATGCCGAACTGAATCACGAAAACAAAGAAATGATCTGGGATTTCTGGCAGAAGTTGAATCACGTCGGTGAGGAGCGTGTGCCGGAAGTCGTTCACGCTGCGCTCCATGAAGATGTCGATTGGAACGTCTCGGCGCCGATTGACCAGATACGGGGTATCGAGGCGGTAACTGCCGATTTCTGGCTACCATTGTTTCAATCATTTCCGGATCTCAAGCACCAACCCTATGTCTTCATGGGCAGCATCGACCAGCGGTCCATGATGGGCGTTCCGCCCAGTGGCGAGGCATGGGTCTCCGGCTGCGGCTATCTGACCGGCACTTTCGCCCAGGATTGGCTGGGGATTCCGGCCACGGGGCGCAAGACGAATATCTGGTTTGGCTTGTTTTATCTTGTGCGTGAAGGGAAGATCGCCGAAGGTTATACCCAGCTGGATATCCTGTCGGTAATGCGCCAGGCCGGCTATCAGGTATTGCCGCCGGCACCGGGCGCTGATGGCGGCAAAATCCCCGGCCCCCGGGCCAAAGATGGCATCCTCCTGATGGATTCGGCTCCCCTGGAATCCCGCAAGACGCAGCAACTGGTGGTGGCGATGTTGCGCGGCATGATGCGTTACGTGCGCAGTCGCGATGGCGGCGATTTGCGCGCGATGGAACAGGACAAATACTGGCATCCCGATATGAAATGGTATGGGCCGAGCGGGATCGGTATGTGCCTCAGCCATGAGGAATACGAAGATTTCCACCAGCGGCCCTGGCTGCATGGTTTCGGCGACCGCAACCTCATTCGCGAGGGCAGTGGCCGCTGGATGGGGCATATGGCCGAAGGGAATTACATGGCGGGCGGCATTTGGGATACGGCCTTTTCTTACCACAACGGCGAATACGCCGGCATCCCGGCTACCGGGAAGTTGATGACGATGCGAGACTTTGATTGGTGGAAACGCGAGGGTGATCGTTTGATCGAGAACTGGGTGCCGATTGATTTGATCGACCTCTGCCGCCAGATGGGGGTGGACCTGATGGCGCGCTTGCGAGAGCAGATCGAGGAAGGCCGCCACTGAACAGGGCCAGGCCGTCTGGGCGGCCAACCGATCTTGAATGACGCATTCGAGCGCAATTTTTGAGACGGGAATACGTGAATGCCGGTGCATTTGCGTTATGATTGGCCGAAAGGGGCGAAAGGACAGAGACAAGTGACGTTGGACAGCAAAAACGCAAAACTGAATCAAGCCAACAAAGAAGCTGTCTGGGAATTGTGGCATCGGCTCAACTATGCCAACCCCGATCAAATCCCCGCAATCTTTGAAGCAGGCGTTCACGACGATGTCAACTGGAACGTATCCGTGCCGATCGATCATATCAGCGGCCGCGATGCCGTGCTCGCGGATTATTGGCTGCCGTTGGTGCATGCTTTCCCCGATCTCAAGCGGCAGCCATATGTCTTCATGGGTGGCGTCGACGAGAGCTCTGCCTTGTACGCAACGATAGGTGGCGAGGAATGGGTCTCCGGCACCGGCTATCTGACCGGCACCTTCGCCAACGATTGGCAGGGGATTCCGGCCACCGGGCGCAAGACGAATATCTGGTTCGGCTTGTTTTACGTCCTGCGCGAGGGCAAGATTTCCGAGAGTTACATCCAGTTGGATATCATTTCGGTGATGCGCCAGGCGGGCTACGAGGTGCTGCCGCCGTCGCCGGGCGCCGATGGCGGCAAGATCCCCGGCCCTTTGGCCAAAGATGGCATTTGCTTGACCGAATACGACCCGCTGGAATCGCGCAAGACCCTGCAATTGATGCAGGCGATGGGCCGCGGCCTGCGTCGCTACGTCCGCAGCCGTGATCTTGAGGACATGAGCTCGATGGAACAGTACAAATACTGGCATCGAGACATGAAATGGTACGGGCCGAGCGGCATTGGCATGTGCTTCACCCTCGAAGAATTCGAGGATTTTCACCAGCGGCCCTGGCTGATTGGCTTCGGTGATCGGGACATCGACCGCGTCGGCAGCGGCCGGCGCATGGGGCGCCATGCCGAGGGGAATTACGCCGCCGGCGGCATCTGGGATACAGCCTTTTCTTACCACAACGGCGAATACAAGGGCGTCCCGGCCAGCGGCAAATTGTTGACCCTGCGAGATTTCGACTGGTGGAAACGCGATGGCGATTACCTGATCGAGAATTGGGTGCCGATCGATATGATCGATCTTTTCCGCCAGATGGGGGTGGACCTGATGGCGCGCTTTCGGGAACAGGTCGAGGCCCGTCGCCGCTAACCAGCGAGACTAGCCAGCGAGACTAGCCAGCCGCCAATCCCTCTTCCGCCAGCTCCGCCCAGATTTCCTGCGCTGCGGTCAACAGCGCCGCTCGTTCTGCGGCGGTGAAGGCCTGCCCGCGATCCTTGCCCCGCAGTTCCAGGTAGCGTTCGAGCAAGGCAGGGGGTTCAGCGTCTGCCACATTCAGGCGCGTCTTCAGTGGGCCGCTGAGCTCACGGCGGCTGGCGGCCACGTGCTCCGCTCCGGCCGCGCGCAGCAGCTGCCGCACACTGCGCTCCGCCAAAGTTTCATCTTGCGCCCGCGTGAGGCGCAACTCCGCGCGAACGATGGTGCCTGCGAGGTCGGTTTCGGCCAGCGCTATCTGTAAGGCCTCCAGTGGGTCGCTGGCTTCACGCAGGTCCGCCCGGATGCGGATGAAGGGCCGCGCCGCCACTGGCACGAAGGTCCAGTCCACCCGACCGCGACGGATCTCCAGGCGCAGGAAACCTTTTTCCACTTCCGCTTCGCTGAAATCCAGGCGAGCCAGGCTGCCAGGGTAAAGCACCAACGGGCCGCTCGCGCTGGTCAATGCTTGCTGGCGGTGGATGCCACCCAGGGCCACGCCATCCCAGGGGGGGAGCGCCAGCTGATCCAGCGGTAACGCAGCATTTGCCAAGACGTCTTCATCACCACGTTGCGCTTCTTCGACGGTGAGGTGCCCGAGCAATAGGCGGGGCCCCTTGCCAGCTTCCGCTTCCTGGGCGAGGGTGGGCAAAGCCTCCGCCAAACCTTCCCGTGGCGAGCAATGAGGAGCGGTAGCCAGCGTCAGCGGTCCGCGTTTCGTTTCGATGCGGTGCACCGCGTGAGTTTCGGCGACGAGCACCTGCGGTACGGACAGCGTCGCAAAAATCGCCAGGCTGGAGGCGCGCTCGGCCGTCGGCGCGGCATCCTGTCGACCGACCAGCAACACCAGAGGGGCGAGCTCCGCCAGGGCCAGTACCTTTTCGGCAAAGGCCTGCAACAAAGTCGGTTCCGGCTGTGGTGACTTGAAGGCATCGCCAGCGAATAGGATGAGATCGGGTGGTTCCGCGCGCGCGTTTGCGATCAGTTCTTCCAGCGCATGGAGCGTATCCTGCGTTCTGGTGGGCAGCGCTTCCGAAGTACGGCGCGATCCGTAGCGTTCGAGGCCCAGGTGCAAATCGGCGAAAAGCAAGATGCGAATCGGTGTGCCGCTGTCAGCCATCATCGCCGGATCAATTCGGCAGTATCCAGCCAGAAAGTGGCGGGCCCTTCGTTATGGATCTCGACCAACATCTCCGCCCCAAATTGCCCTTCGGCGACTGGCTCCAATCCTTCGCGGCGCAGGCATTCGGCGAATTGGCGCACCAGCGGTTCCGCCTGCGGTGGCGCAGCAGCGCGGATGTAACTCGGGCGGCGGCCCTTGCGCATATCGGCATACAGCGTGAATTGCGAGACGACCAATGCCCCAACGCCCGCATCCACTGCGGAGACATTCATCACCCCCGCTTCGTCATCAAAGACGCGCAAGCCGGCCACTTTTCGCGCCAGCCAAATCGCCTCCGCCGGCCCATCTTCCCGCTGGATGCCGAGCAGCACCATCAGCCCGGCGCCGATTTCCCCCACGGCCTGCCCAGCGACACAGACGCGCGCCTCTCGGCAACGTTGCAGCAGGGCGCGCATCAATCTTCGCTTTCGGTTGATTTTGGCGGGATGGGCTGAGCGGCGGCCGAGGGTGCTGAAATCTGGGCCAGATGTTCTTGCCAGTGGTGCAGGAAGAAGGTCTGCGCCGCCCGTTCGACGGTGCTCCATTCCTGAGTCGCCACCAACCAAACCGGCGTGCTGAGCTTCTTCAGCGGCAAACGATGGATGAATTCACAAAGCTGCGGGCAATGCGCATCGATGCGCGCGAAAGTTTTCTCGAGAGGAGTTCGTTGGAAGAAACGTTGTTGCCAGCGATTCAGCCGATGCAGTTTGCCTTCGTCCCATTGTGGCCGGATCCCCACCAGCGCCGCCTGCAGTTGCCAGCGACCCAGGGTGTCGCTCGCGTTCAGGTGTGACAGCAGGGCGGCGATCGACCAGCCGGCGAACTGCGCTTCGTAGGCGCTTTCCAGTTGTGGGCCGCTGCGCAATTCGGCTGCCTGGCGCATTTGCTGGCGGATTTCGCGCATGGCTTGCGCCAACCGCTCGCGTTCGATTTCATCGTCGAGGTAAATCCAATCCGTCCTGGCTTGCGTCATATTTTGATCCCTCGCGCAGAACTCAGGCGCGGCCTCCTACAATGGCTGACAATCGATGCGTTGCGGCAACCAGGTCGGATATAAATTATCATGTTCGCCTTCCGTCAGCCGCTCGATTTTTTCGCTGGCGGTCATTTTTTGATGGATGTGCCAATGGCCGCTTTCGTTGCTGATGTAAGCGATGGAGGCGCCGTCGGGTGCCAGCGCGGCGCCACCGGTGAATTTTTCGGCAGCGCTCACTTCATGCAAGTCGCTGCCATCCGGACGAACGGCATAAACGCGCAGATCGCCTTCGCTCAGCGGAGCATCCCGCTCTGAGAAAAAGCCAACCCACTCGCCATCCAGAGACCAAAACGGCGCGAAATCCTCTGCTGCATGCGGCGCCAGGGGGATGATCTCCCCGCCCTGGTAGGGCACGAGGTAGATGTCTTCACCGCCCGCGCGGTTGGAGATGAAAGCGACCGTGCGCCCATCTGGCGATACATCGGCCATCCATTCGCGAAGCGGGGCGCCATCGCTGATCTGGCGCGGTTCGATGATGGTCTCCCCATTTTCGTCGGTCTGGGGTTCGTAGGCAAAAATCTCCAATTGGGAGAGGACTTCGCGCAGGGAAGTGCCGATCTGCAGCAATTGACCCGCATCATCCACCAACCAGCGCGCACCCCAATCCACACGCCCTTTGGCATAGGTCTCCAACGCGATGGTGACGATCTCCTCCGCGCCAAAAGGCACCTTGCGGCCGTTTTCCAGATCGAGCAGGGTAGCCAGGTCACTCTCTGCCGAAGTGGAAACATACAGCATGGCAGCGCCATCGAAGGAAAAGGAGGGGAAGTAATCATGCACTTCGCTCTGGGTGAGGTTGGTGAGCGTTCCCGAAGCATCCAGGCAGTAAATATCCCAGTTGCCGCTGCGGTTGCTCATGAAGGCCAGCGGCCCACCCGGTACGCTGAGGGGAACGGCGGGTTGCAGGCGCAGGTAGGGCCGGGCCAGGAAAGCCAGCAGCAAGGCCAGGAGCAGCAAGATCAACCCCAGCGAGAGATGGCGCCGATTCCCGATGAATTTCGCCCACATGAGGCTCAGTATAATGCTCCGGGGCCGGCGGGTCAGCGGAGAAATTCGCCGCAGATAGCGCCTGGAAGTTGGGCCTTCCCACTTTCTATGCCAGCGACCATTCGCTACAATGAGCGCCAGCGACCGCCGTATCGGAGCGACGATGGCAACATCCGCGCGCAGTTGGTTTTATTCCACGCCAGAGCCTCGGCCCTATTACATCGAAGAGCGCGTCAACCACACGCTCTGGCGCAACCGCTTGCAAGGCATTTCGATGACCTGCACCCAGGCCACCGTCCCGATCCAGATGCATGGCCGCTGGCGCGATATGCCCATCAGCTTTGAATGGCAACCCGGCGCTTTTTTCATCCTGCGCAGTGGCGAGGAGGCGCGCGAGTTGATCGGCGTCATGCGGCAAATCTTGATGACGCGGCCGCACTTCGCCTATACCGATGCCAGCGGCCGTTTCGTCGTCGAATGGCAATTGCAAGAGGCCGAAACGCGTTGGGGCCACTTGCGCAATGACAATTCCTTGCGCGGGCTGTTGCGTTTGCGAGAAGTGGACTGAACGAAGGAGATGAGGACAGCATGAAGGCAGCAAGCAAATTGCGGGAAGGAGCCCGCACCTCCGTCCGCATGCGTGGCTTCACCATCCATATGGATGAACCGCGCGATGCCGGCGGCGACGACAGTGCCCCAACTCCTCAGGAGATGCTGGCGGGTTCGCTGGGCAGTTGCATGGCGATCACGGCCAAAATGTATGCCGAGCGCAAAGGCTGGCCGCTGGAGGGGGTGGATGTATCCATCGAGATCGTGCGCTTCCTGGCGAGCGATTATCCCAGCGCGGCCGGGCAAACCGGCTACGTCCACGAGATTCGCGAAGATGTGACGCTTTACGGCCCGCTGGATGATCAACAACGTTCCCGGTTGTTGCAAATCGCCCAGCGTTGCCCCGTGAGCCGTGCCCTCGGCACGCCTTCTTACTTCGTCGCCAATTTGCATGCAGGCGAAAGCAGCGACAACTGAACGCAGCACCTCGCCCTGCAACGGAGCCCTATCTCCTGCATGAAGATTTGGAGCAAGCGGCGCGGATGGCGGCTGCTTTGCTCCCCTTCATTTACGAAGAGCGACTGACAGGTGACCTGTACGGCGGTGCATTCTCCCGCCGGGGTCGAAACAAACCCCAGCTTGCGCTCGGCGAGTTCTTGTTGCGCCGGCGCCGTTTGGCACATTGGTTACCGGAGCAGGGGGATGCGGCGCAACAGGCACAATGGAAGGAGATCAGCGAGCGACAGGAAACGATCCAGCGAGAATGGCGCGTGCATTATCAACGGAAATTGCGCGAGGAGTTGGCCTGGCGTGGGCGGCGGCTGCAGGCTTTCCTCCGTGAACAACGTGAAGAGGGCGGGGGCCTGGGTGGCTTCGCGGCGGAAGCGCGCCGCCGTACCCTGGCCCAGGAACTGTGGCGCGAGCAAGGGGCCCGCGGTCATGAAGAAGATGCGCGGGAAGCACGCCGCCGATTGGCGGAGATCGACGCTGAGCTCCGACCGTTGACGAGCGCGGCTCCTTTTGCCTGGGATGCCACGCTGGCGCCGGTGTATCCTGCGGAAGAATTCTGGTGGCTTTACGCGACGAGTCGGGACCGTATTGCCCAAAAGCGGTGAATCCATGAGGCTGTTCCTCGCCTTTGAACTGGCCGATGTTCAGCGCGCGGCTCTGGACCAACTGCGTCGCAACGCCCCGCTCCGCCTCAAGCAAGCCGCTCGTTGGGTCCCCAAGGAAAACCTGCACTTGACCTTGCATTTCCTCGGCGATTTGCCGCGGGAAAAACTATCGGAGCTCAAGGAGACTTTGCGGACCGTAGAGGCGGGTTGCGCGAACCTGGCTCTGCGCGCTTTGGGCCGTTTCCCCAGGCGGGGAAAGGCGCGTGTGCTCTGGGCTGGCGTCGCCGAGGACGAAGCGCTGAGGGATTGCCATGAGCAGCTGGCGCGGGCATTGACGCGGCTGGATTTGCCGTTGTCGGCAGCGCCATTTACGCCGCACATCACCCTGGCGCGCCTCCGTCCGCCTTTGGAGTATGCGGAGCTGGCGGGCTGGCTGGCGGAACAGGCGAGCTGGCGGGGCCCGCGCACGCTTGTCTCCCATTTCACGCTCTTCGAGAGCCAACTGGGTGTCGGCGTGCCACGCTACATACCGTTGGCGCGATATCCACTTGCTCAGTGATCTCAGGAACAATGAAATAACCCAGCGTGTGTCAACGGCCGCTATAATCCGCGCATGACGGAGCCGACCCAACCAGAGCAGCAACGACCGGCGATCCCGGTTGATCACGACCTGGATACACAGCAGTTCACCTCCTTGATGCGCAGCAGCTGGGGTGGCAATTTCATCCTGCGTCCGGAATTGCCCTTGAGCGTCCTCATCCCCTGTTACAACGAAGTGGCGACGGTCGAAGAGGCGGTGCGGCGCGTGCTGGCGACGGAGCTGGCCCAGGAGATTATCCTCGTCGATGATGGTTCGACCGACGGCACGAGGGAAGTCCTGCGGCGCCTGGAGAGTGAAGGGCACGCCAGTTTGCAGATCTATTACGCGGATCGCAATCGCGGCAAAGGGGCCGCGCTGCGGCAGGCGATGCAGTTGGCCAGCGGTGAAATCCTGATCATCCAGGATGCCGACCTAGAATACGACCCGCGCGATTACCCGATCCTGCTCAAGCCCTTGCACGAAGGAATCGCGCGCGTGGTCTATGGTTCCCGCTTCCTGGGCGGCCCGCGCAAGGCGATGAATTTCTGGAACATGGTCGCCAACAAACTCCTCACCCTGCAAACCAATGTCCTCTACAACGCCATCTTGAGCGACATGGAAACCTGCTACAAAGCATTCCGGCGCGATGTGATCGCCGATATGCGGCTGAATGCGCGCGGCTTCGAATTCGAGCCCGAATTCACCGCCAAAGTGCTCAAGCAGGGCATCCGCATCTATGAAGTGCCCATCACTTACAACGGCAGAGAGTGGGGCGAGGGCAAAAAGATCCGCTGGACCGATGCCTTCATCGCCGCCTGGACCTTGCTCCGTTACCGCATCTCGGATTGAAGAGCCGGGACAGAGAAATGAGCGATGCTTTGGCCCGCACGCCGCGTGAAGCTGGTTTCGCCATGCCCGGCGAATTTGAGCGTCATGCGGGAACCTGGATGCTCTGGCCCGAACGCAGCGATACCTGGCGCGATGGGGCGAAGCCGGCGCAGCGAAGTTTCGCCCGCGTGGCAGCGGCCATCGCCGAATGTGAACCGGTGACGATGGGCGTTTCCCGCGCGCAGTTCCGCCATGCCCGCGCTTCTCTGCCCGATTCCGTCCGCGTGGTGGAGATGAGTGCGGATGACGCCTGGATGCGGGATTGTGGCCCGACCTTTGTGCGCGATGACCGGGGCCGCGTTCGCGGCGTGGATTGGCAGTTCAATGCCTGGGGTGGTTTGCAATGCGGCGCGTATTTTCCCTGGGATCAAGACGAGCTGGTCGCCCGGAAGGTGCTGGAGATCGAGCGCTTGCCCCGCTATGAAGCGCCGCTGATCCTCGAAGGGGGCAGCATCCACAGCGATGGCCAGGGCACTTTGCTGACCACCGAATCTTGCTTGCTGCATCCCAGCCGCAACCCCAGCTTGAACCGCAGCCAGATCGAAACGCAGCTGCGCGATTTCACGGGCGCGGAACGCGTGGTCTGGCTACCCGCGGGCATCGATGCGGATGAAACGCAGGGTCATGTAGATAACCTCGCCTGTTTCCTGGCGCCGGGTGTGGTCGCCCTGGCCTGGGAAGAGGACGAGGAAGATGCCAATGGCGCGATCACGCGGGCGGCGGCGGAGGCGCTCTCCCGCGAACGAGATGCCCGCGGCCGGCCCTTCACGGTGCATAAAATTCTCCTGCCTCCGCCGCAATTCCGGACGGAACAGGAAGCGCTCGGGCTCGATCGGGTGCAACGCGCATTACCACGGCCGGCCGGCTTGCGACTGGCCGCATCCTACATCAATTTCTATTTTGCCAATGATGCCTGCATCGTGCCGACCTTTGACGTCGCTCAGGATACGACGGTGCTGGCGCAATTGGCGGATCTCTGCCGCGGGCGGCGCATTGTCGCCATCCCCAGCCGTGAAATCTTGCTGGGCGGTGGCAACATCCATTGCATCACGCAACAACAGCCGCTGGCTTCACCGAGCCCATGATCCAATAGATGTTGGCTTGAGAGAGAGCCTCAGCCCAGAGCCAAAAAATTGACTTGCTCGAGATCTTCTTCCCCCAATGTATGCGCCCGGCCGAAAGGCAACTGGTGATGCTCGCAATACGCAGGCAACTCACGCAGCGTTTCCAAAACCACAGCCGGTGGGATGTTATCGAGCGGGATTTGACATGCCTGCAACGCATCCCGCAACGGAGCAACATCTTGCCCCTGTAACCCGGCCAGCAGCACGATGCCTGGCCCGACCAGGTCACCATGAGGCAATCCTTTGCCCATCACATTTTCGACGGCGTAGGCGAAATAATGCTCGCTGCCTTCTTCCGGCCGTGAATGACCGAGCTGATTGCACAATTGTACTTCCAGCGCAAGGCAGTCGCATAGTTGTCGCAAACCCTCCGCATCACCGCGCCCAGCCGCCGCCGCCGCCGCCAGTGAACCCTGTAGGATGGCCTCGGCCGCCGCAGCAGCATAAGCGATGAAGCGCTCCGTTACCGGGTTGCGTCCCTCGCTTTCGGCGAAGCGCCAATCCCAGAGACCGGTGGCGATGCTGAGCACATCACAGATCCCAGCAGCGCGCAACGAGGGTGGCGCCGCACCTAGCAACTCAAAATCCAACACCAGTTCTTTGGGCGGGCCCGTTTCGAGATAACGCACGCAACCGTCGCGCCTCACCCCGGCGGCCCAGGTCCAGGGTGCATCGACGGAAATCGCCGTCGGCACGCCAATGAGTGGCAGGCCATGCTGCTGCGCCAAGTATTTCCCAGCATCCATCGCCAGGCCACCGCCGATGGCGTAAATGACCTCGCCCTGCAGATCCGCGCCCAGTTGCTGCCAGTGCTCTTCGGTAGCCTCGGTGACTTCCCCCTGCCAGGCCAGTGACAGGCGCAAAGAAGCATTCATCGTCGCCTGCCAGGCTGCAGCGCTGTAGATGAGGGCGGTCGGCCGCTCCTCCCGCCAGCGGGCGAGTGGCGTGTAATGCACGGTTGGTAGCGGGTAAACTGTATGCACTGGGATCATTCAGCACATTCGACGACGAGAATCGCCACACAATGAAACTCCGGCAGCCTGACGTTCAGCTGTCCGGCTGCCTGTGACCAGTTGAGTTCGCTGTTCACCCCCGCCACCGAGCGTACCGTTTGCACCGTCGCGCTCACATCCAATTCCAGCGTGATATCATGGTGTATCGGCGCTTCGATGATCGGCTGCTTTCGTTCCTCGCGCACGCTATCCACGAGGTGTAGGATGATGCGGTCTTCCTTCTTACGGTCGCGAGCCGCCGGCACGCGCTGACGAAAAGCCGTAACGGCCAGGGTCAGTGGTGCGTTACGGACTCGTATCGGTGCTTCTGTTCCCGCCGCCCAGCGCGTCCCGCCGGCGATGAGGCGCGGGAAATCCGGCACACCGAATTCCAGGTAGCGCAAGCCGATTGGAATGGCAATATAAACCGCTCGGCCACCGTTTGGCTGGGTGAAACGTGTGATGGTCGGGGCGCCGCGCTGGTCATCCAATGGCGCATAATGCACTGTCGATTCGCCGCCGGCCCAGGCCAGCGCTTCTGCGCCGGCCTCGCGTACGTTCTGCTGCATGCCAAGGCTGGGGATGCTGCGCCGCGCGTCGACATCCGGCGCGAAATTACCCAGCTCACCCATTTGCATGTAAGCGTCCACTTGGAAACCGCGCAGATCGCCGTATTCGACCGCTAGGGTATCGCCCAGATCATCGCCAATCCGCAGCAGCCCGGTTTCGTCGAAGCGGCCGCTCTCGTAGCTGGCCAGCAAACCACCACCCGCCGCCACGTAGGTGCGGATCGCCGTTAGCGCCGCATCCGGCAAACAGCTGGTGTTTGGCAGGATGAGTGCTTGATAACGTGCCAGAGTCTCTGCGTTCAGCTGCTCTTCGGTGATCACATCAAAGGGCACTTTCTGTTGCAACAGGGCCTTCGCGAAACCCTTGATTTCACCCAGATGGCTGGGGCGACCGTCTTGCTCGTGCCGCTCGAGCGTGCTCTGCGAGACGAGCATGGCGACGTAAGGGATGCTCTCGCGGTCGACCAGAAATTCTTCCAAATCGCGCGCTTCTCGCATCAATTGATAGACATTCTCCCAGGCACCCTGGTCGACGCGATCCGGGTAATAACGTGCGAAGAGCGGCGCGCCGCCATTGGCCAGGATCTCGTGCACGGATAGGCGCAGCTCCGTTTCTTCCATACCGTACAGGTCAAAGGGACTGTTGGCCATCATGCTCAGCACGAGGATCGGCTTACCACGGCTTATGCTTTGCCCATAGCGCAGACTTAGCCCATACCACCAGAGCGGCTCCCCCACCAGAGAAGAGCGGTACAACTCAAAATGGAGCAGGTCGGCGAATTCCGTCTCGCGAGCAATATCATCCCCATGGGCGAGGGGCACCTGCCAATTCGTGGCGAAACGCCGCTCATAAAAAGAGACCATCGGCGGCGCGCCGGAGATCACCCGCGGCGATGGTAGCGAGGCCAGCGGAAAAGCCCCCTGGAAGAAAATGCAACGCTCCGGTCGTTTGACGATTGCATATAGCGATTCCCGCCAGGTGCGGATCTGCCGATAGCGCCATTGGATGAAATGTTGGAAGATCGGATCCGCCCAGTTCTCCACTGTCGGCAATTCGACCCCGAATTCGTCGTAAAAGGCGCGCCGGCAGGCTTTGCTCGCAGACCAGCTCTGGAAGCTCGGCTCGTCGAAATAAAAGCCGTCGACATCGTAATTCTCGCTGATTTCCTCCACGACGCTCGCGAAATACTCGCGGTAGGGGCTGACCGGGTCCATGGCGACGCTGTTGAAATTTTCATCCCAGCTCGTGACGTTGCCATCCGCTTTACGCTGCGCCCAATCCGGGTGGGCGAAAAACATGTCACGGTTGCCCCAGATGGAAGCGACGTAGGAGATGACGCGCTGGCCGTTACGGCGTGCCGCCTCGATGCTTTCCGCCAGCAAATCACGCTCGCCGAGTCCCGGGTAATGCGGCGCAATCTGGCTGCGGTAAAAAGCTGTCCCGCCCGGATAATAGCCTGTGGAAAAGACGACGAGTGTGTTGACGGCCCCCACGTGCGCTTCGTCGATGATGGCGCGCACGTCAATCGTGGCCACATTGGCCGCCGGAAATTCTAGGGTAACGGCGCGCAAAGGCCGCTGCCACCAATCGCGGTTGTTTGGCTCCTTCATCTCTTAGCCCTCCGCTTGTCCACACCAATCCAGCGTGACGCGTGCGATCACCTTCGCGCAGCGCAGCACTTCTTCCAAATCGATGAATTCGTCGGTGCTATGGATCATTGCCCCGGCCGGCCCATAGAGTACGCTGGGCGTATCGCCGTAGAGCACCGGCAGGCGCAGATCGCAACCGCCACCACCACGCGGCTTCGGGCGCGTGCCGATGGTCGCTTCCGCTGCGTCTTGTATGCAACGCACCAACGCGTGATCCGGCGCAATTTCTGCCGCATCGAACCACAAGCCGAACCACTCCATCTTGGGCGGGTTCTCCCTGAGCCAGGGGTCGCGCCGGGCCACTTCCTCGATGTAACGCCGGAAGTCCCTTTTGATGGCATGGATGTCCTCGCCCGGTAGGCATTCGATTGTACCTTCGAGGACGGCTTGGGAGGCGATCGTGCTCGGCCATTCACCGCAGTGAAATTTGCAGATCCCAGTCGGCACCAGCGTATCGTGAATGCCTTTATACAGCGGATGGCTGACTTGCGATTCGCGCATCAGCGAATAATCCTCCACCGCCTCGAAAATTCTCATCCCCACCGCGATCGGATTCACCAGCTGGTGTTTGTATTCGGTACCACCTTCCTGGCCGTTGACGGTGATGCGAAAATACTGCGCGCCACGGTTGGAAACGGAAATTTCTTCCAGACCGGTCGGCTCGGTGAAGATGCAGCCGTCCGCTGTATAGCCGCGCAACACCGCTGCCAGCGTGCCGTTGCCACCCCCTTCTTCGTCGACGACGCTCTCCAATAGCACATCGCCGCGCAAACGTAAGCCGGCCCGTTGCAACGCCGCCACACAGAGCCAATTGACGACGCAGCCACCCTTCATATCCGCCGCGCCGCGCCCGTACACCCGCCCATCGACCAGCTCGCCACCAAAGGGTGGATATTGCCAAGTCTCCGGCGGACCGATCGGCACAACGTCGACGTGGCCGTTCAGTTTGAGCGAACGGCCGCCGCCCGTGCCGTGCCAGGTGCCCACGACGTTCGGGCGATTCTCATAGGTAAAACCGGTCGGCACATAGGCGGGGTGCGCAGCCAGCTCCTCGTCATTCGGTGTCCAATAATCTATTTCCAGGCCCAGATCGGCGTAGCGTGCCGCTACCAAATCCTGACAGGCGCGCTCTTCGCCTTCTAGTGAAGGGATGCGTACCAGATCCTGTAATAATTGCAGGGCGTCCTCGCGTAATTCTTCGATGGCCTGCTCAATGGCAGCGTGGGTGTCATTCATGGGAAATCATCCTTTCACCGCGCCGAAAGTGAGCGCGGAGACGAAGTAGCGGCGCACGATCAGGGCGAAAATGACCACCGGCAGCGTGCCCAGAGTCGCCGTCGCGAACATCGTTCCCCATTTGATGCCGGAATGCGTCTGGAAGAAGGCGATCGATGTCGGCAAGGTCCTGGAATTCAGCGAAGTCAGGAAGAAGGCCAGACTGAATTCATTCCAGACGCCGATGAAGATCAGGATGCTCGTCGCCGCCAGACCACCGACCATCAACGGCAAGGTGACCAGACGGAAAGCAGTGAAGCGTGAAGCGCCATCGACCATCGCTGCTTCCTCCAGATCCTGCGGAATCGCCGAGACGAAACCGCGCAACATCCAGATCGCGTAAGGGATATTCCAGAGTAGATATACGAAGATCAGGAATGCGTGCGTATCGTGCAGTTTCAGCTGCTGCGCGATGAAATACAGCGCAAAAACGATGCTGATGCCAGGTACCATCTGTAAGAATAGAAAGCCATAAGCGATCGCCTCTTTGCGGCGAAAATCAAAGCGCGCGAAACTGTAGGTGGCGGGAATGGCGATGATCATCGTCAGCAAAGTGCTCGCCACCGCGATGATCAGGCTGTTCTTCATGTAGAAGAGGATGTTGAGGTCGAAACGATCCAGAATCTGCTCAAAATTGTCTAGCTGCAGCTTCGTGAACCAGAGCGATGGTTTCAAAATCCAATTCGCAAATTTGAAAGTCTCCAGGCGCGGCTTGAAAGCGGAGAGCACCATGAAGGCATAGGGGAAGAGGAAAGCGGCCACGATGGCGACCGTCAAGGCATCCCAACCGCGCTGGATCAGCGTGCGCAGCAACCGCAGGCCCGAAAGATTCGCTTTCATGGTTGATGCGTGACCCTTGCCCGGAGTTGGATCAGCAAATAGGTCAAGGTAACGATGATGATGATCAACATGATGCTGACAGCTGAGCCACGCCCGACATACTCCTGCACCAGTGTGGTGCGATAAGTCAGTAGGGGTAGCGTGGTCGTTGCGCTGCCCGGGCCGCCGCCGAACATCACATAAATCACATCAAAGATCCGCAACACATCCATTAAGCGTAATACCAACGCCGTCAGGATGAGCGGGAACATCATCGGCAGCGTGATGAAGCGGAAGGATTGCCAGCGCGAGGCGCCATCCACCAGCGCTGCTTCATAAGGTTCACGTGGGAGCGTTTGCAACCCCGCCAAAAGGATCAGGATGAAGAACGGCGTCCACTCCCAGATATCCACAAGGATGACGGAGGTCAGCGCGCGCTCCGGTCCGGACCAATTGAAGCGCGAGCCGGTGAAAGTTTCCACGAAGAAATTCACCAGGCCGTCGTAAGTGAAATAGAGGCGCGCAACCAGGCCGACCATCGATGGCATCAACACGATGGGGATGATGAGCACGGCTGTGAGCAACGATCCACCACGCATCTGCCGGTTCAGCAACAGGGCAATCGCGAAACCCAACAGTAGCTCTGGCAAGGTCGTGCCGAGGACGTGGATGGCCGTGGTCCGCACCGAGATCCAGAAAATGCTGCCGGAGTTGGTCAGTAGCCAGATATAATTGGCCAGACCCACTGGCCTCCCTTCATGGACAGGCTGGCCGAACGTCAAATCCTGTGTGCTCAGGTACACCAACCAGACAAAACTATAAGCAGCAAGAGCGAAGACGACGAGGAAAGCAGGCGCGATGAGCGCGAAGGGGATGAGACGCTGTCGGGCGCGCGGGTTCGACCACCAAGGTTGTGGTTTATGTTTCATTTTGGTAGGTTCCGCTCGCTGGCTGGACATTGCTTTTTGTCCGCACTTGTGGGTCAAATTGTGGATTGATTTGGAGTGGGGCGCCAGGCACCCCACTCCTCATGCGTTACGTGATTGCTACAATTTCACTCAGCGCTGCCGAGGAGTTCTTCGGCCGCCGCTTGCATATTGGTGATCGCTTCTTCCACGCTGATTTCACCGATGAAAGCGCGCGCGCCATCGTTACCCATAATCTCGCTGAACTGACCCCATTCCGGGATCGGGATCACGACAGAGTGCCCCGCAGCGAAGAGATTGCCGGCTTGCGCGAGCGAATCGAGTGTCGCGCCGTAGTAGGGATTGGCCATCTGCAGCTCTTCATCACCGAGTGAAGAAGCGCGCGAGGGGATGCCGCCGCCCGCTAGGTATTGATCCTGCGTACCGCGGCCCGTCAGGTAGGTCATCAGCGCCCAGGTCGCGTCCTTATTCTCGGAAGCGGCCGTCATCGCGATACCCCAACCCCAGACGCCTGTGAAGGAGCCCGCGGGGCCGGTCGGTAGTTGTGCGTAGCCGATATTGCCAGCGACCAGGGATTTTTCGGGGTTTTCCATTTCAGGCGCAGCAGCGGTGGCTTCCACCATGATCGCCGCATTACCCAGTGCAAAGGCGTCCCACGCTTCGGGGAAGGAGTAAGACTCGACGCCAACCGGTGCACATTCAGCCAACGCTTTCATGTAATTCAGCGAATCCGCCGTGCCCGGCACGTCCAGCGCAGGGGTGCCCGTCATCGGATCCACCATCTGCCCACCGAAGGGGAAGAGGAAGATCGACCAGGTGTAGGTGAATTCCCAGCCCAGGCGCGCCCGGAAGGATACGCCGCTGATACCATCTACTTCATTGTGGAAATAGCAAGCCGCTTCCAACAGTTCGTCGTAGGTCGTTGGCACGCTGATACCATGCTCCTCAAAGAGGTCGCTGCGGTAGAACAGGAAGACGGATTCACCCGCGAAGGGGATCGCCCAATGCTGCCCTTCCCAGAGGAAGAGATCACGATAGGCGGAAAGGATATCCTCATAATCGAACCAGTCGGGAGTCTTCATTGAGTCGTTGATCCAGGGCTCGAGCGGTTCTGAATAGGCAGCATCAGCCAGTTTGGGGCTGCGCTCCACGGCTGCCATCACGGCGTCATAGCTAGTGACGTTGTTGGCGACTTCCAACGTGAGCTTCTGACCCAGCTGACCCTCTTCCATCTCATCGAGGCGGACGGTGATCCCGGTCATTTCTTCGAAATCACGGATCATCGGCTTGAACGCTTCCACGGATGGATGGGAAGCGACGGCGATGATGAGTTCCGTCCCTTCATTCGCGGCGCGCACACCAGCCGCCCATTCCTCATCTTGTGCCAAAGCGGTATGGCTCAACCCCGCAAGGAGCAGGACCATCAACCCAAGCATCCACATCTTCTTCAACATACGCATTTCTCCTTTATCGTTTTTCTATTTATGGAAAAGCCAAAGTTTTCTCAGGACACACCTCCCATCCCTATCTCGGGCACTACTTTGAGTAGCCAGCCAGGCCGCAGCAGAAAGAGTTCGTCGCGTTCCGCCTCCGTCATTGGCCGGATTTCTGTATCATCTTCATGGGTGCCGCGCCGCTCCACAATGGCCAGGCGCGCGTCTCGCGTCGCGATCAGGTTATGCCAGGCGCCCCGCCGCAAATTGTACAGGTGGCCGGGTTGCAAATCCTCATGTTGCCATTCGCTTTCCGGATTCATCCTGGAAAACAACCAGGCGCGCCCCTGCAACAAGATGAAAACTTCATCTGTCTGCAGATGACGCTCAATCTCGGTGCAGGTGACGAGGTCGATCGGCGGTTCCCAGTTCAAGAGCGCTACCTGCCAATCCCCATCGAAAATCAACGGTGCATAACCCACACCATCCCATTCGTAGTGCTTGATGCTCATTTGCCCAACTCCGCGCTACGCCGCTGGATTTTCTGAAGTGCCAACCCAATCTCCTCCATATCCTGCGTGTCCCCGAGCAGCGCGTATTGCGGGATCCAGATGGTCTCGTATGCGCCGCGCTCCGTGCCCGGAAAGGGTGCATTCATGAATTCGTGGTTTCCATCAGCCTGCTGCGGCCCGAGTCGTTGACGGTAGGCGTCTGTGGCAAACATTGCCAGGCGGTGCAGCGGCGGGTAGCTATCTTGGGTAGGGATACCTTCCGCATTCAACGCCGTGATGATCTCCTTAACTTCTGCGCCAGCAAAAGCACTCGTTTCCACGTGGAAGATATACGCGTAATGCCCGTCTCGCGTGCAGCCTTCAGGCAGCGTTTGCGGCGTGATCCCGTCCAGCTCGCCGAGCAAGTCATCCAGCAGGCGCGCGTTCTGGTGGCGCTGTGCCGATTGCTCCTCCAGTCGTTCCAGCTGCACACCGAGGATCGCTCCCTGCCACTCACTCAGGCGGTAATTCGAGCCGTAACCGAAATGCTCATAAAAATACTCGCCCGGCAAGCGGCCGCAATCATGTGCCGAGCGGGCGCGGCACTCGAAATCATCGTCATTGATGATGATGATGCCCCCTTCGCCGGCGGTCATCGATTTGCTCTGCTGGAAGCTGAAGGTTCCCGCAATGCCAAATACGCCCACGCGCCGCCCCTGCCACTCGCTCCCATGAGCGTGTGCGCAATCTTCGATCAGCGCGATGTCATGTCGGGCCGCTAGGGCCGCCAGCTCCTCGATCTGATCGACGCAGCCACCCATGTGAACGGTGATGATGGCGCGCGTTTGCGGTGTGATCGCCGCTTCGACTTCGCTCACGTTGAGGCAATAGGTCTTGGGCGAAACATCAACGAGCACCGGCAAGGCCCCTGACGAAAGCACCGCGCTCGCCGTCGCCACGAAGGTGAAATTGGGGACGATGACTTCATCACCCTGGCCGATCCCCAGCGCGGCGATGCAAATCTCCAGCGCATGCGTACCGTTGGTGCAGGCGATGCCATGCTTAGCGCCGTGGGCCGCGGCGAAGTCGCGCTCGAATTGGGCCGTTTGCTGGCCCGCACCCCGCCACCAATTGTGGCTATGCAACACCGAAAGCAGCGCTCTCTCTTCTCGCTCGTCATAATGCGGCCAAGCGGGAAAGGGTTTGCTCTTGGTAGTCGGGCCGCCGTGGAGCGCTAATTGGGCCATCTTCATCCTCCCAGCTCAGCTTTCGGCGACGTAGTGATCGGTGGTTCATTGAGGGGGGAATCGGGCACTGCCGCTAAGAACGTAGAGATAGAAGTCTTTGATAATTGGCTAGGAATCGGAGAAATAGTCAACAATTATGCAATCTAACTGGCAATATACGGCACATTCCACCTCAACCGTGAGAATATCACGAATGGATTGAAAATACAATCATTTCAAGGCTGAATTTGTTTCATTTGCTGAAGAATATTTTCCTCGAACGAAGTATCGAAACAGCCCAACAACCTAAGAAACACGTACACATGTTCTGGATGAGAGGGGCTAAAGCGCCCAAATTCCAACATTAACGCTGCATATAGCCAGTTATCCTGCGCATCCACCTCGGCCCGGTAAGAGAGCGGAGGTGTGTGATGCGTTATGGGATATGGCTTGTTCTTTTTTTCATAGTAGTACTTGGTGGAAGTTCAGTGTTGGCGGCGCCGAATGGTAGCGTGTGTGAGGGTTCGGTTTGGGCATACTTTCCTGAAGCATTTTCAATTAGGTGTGCGGATCACCATGTATGGACAACGCGGGAGCCCTATGACTGTAACTGTCGTACAGAGGCAAGGGAGTGGCGGTGTCCGGTTTGGATCAATGGCAATCGCTACTACAGAAATTCCTCAACAAAGCTGAATATTGAGTGTTTTGCTATCCGGACAGAGAGGGTGTGTGATACCTGTTATCGGGAAGTTAAACATTCACGTTGTGTACTCTGGCAATGCTGCACTGTGCGGTATTCAGGGACGGGTGTACCCTTCTATGATGGTTGCTATCATTCGCGGGAACGACATGGCTGTCACGATCCCAATCAATAGTGTTACTGCCGCCCGGTAAGAAATCGGGCGGTTTCTTTTATGGCGCGTAGCAACCAGTTATTGCTAGTTTTCTCTTGAGGTTGTTGGCCAGTTTCTTCTTGTATTTCATCAGGTGAGTCTTTAATACTTGGAGGTAAAGGGTTCGCATTCCAACGCTGAAACGGCAAGGAAACGGAGAAAACCGTTAGAAAGTCATCGTATGGGTCTTTTTTTTCCTTGCTCATGATCAATCTCCCTTTTGCTTTTATCTAATATAGCACGTATGTATTATGAGGGTGTGTGATACCTGTTATCGGGAAATTCAACATTCTCGGTGCACTCTTTACAAGTGTTGTGTTGCCAGGTGCTGGAACCCCGGTGAAAAAGCTTTTCATGGAGGAGGTTGCGGTACATCAGAGTGCCATTATTCGAGAACTCCACAATGTCATGATA
Organism: Chloroflexota bacterium; assembly: GCA_011523615.1. Taxonomy (GTDB): domain Bacteria; phylum Chloroflexota; class Anaerolineae; order Aggregatilineales; family Phototrophicaceae; genus WTGJ01. Next base: position 35,896 of record WTGJ01000004.1, read on the forward strand.
ACAACCAGTAGGATCTGAATTTCGTGATGACCCTCTGGAAGAGATTTACTTTCCGGGAGACCTTCTTGGGAGATGTTTCTTCCGCGCACGGTGGTTCATCCTGCATTGTTAACATCTCAGGGGGAAGTCAGGGGGAAGCAAATCAGCAGAGTCTGCGAAGGGCAAGCTACTAATGGCCATAAAAGACATTAAGGAGTTGAAAGGTTTTGGGCGCTTTTCGGTGGTCAAATCACACCTCCATGGACTATCCAACAGCTGTGATTGGAGTCGTCAAGCTCTGATTTTTGCGATGAGTTTCTTTGTGAAGATCCAGAGATTTTCTGCCCAGCCAGGGTCATTTTATGAGATTTAAAATCTTCAGAGGACTTGGTATCTTCCTGTGCCTGAGACATCTCAGGAGGTACCATGTCCTGTCCTTTAAAGAACGGGTTCGTGATAGCTGCGAATGTCAAAAAATCTTCATATGGCTCTTGCATTTTTTTATCAGACATGATTTCACCTCGCTAAACATGCAAAGTATAGCATAATCCAGGTAGTCGGATTACCTTCTCACCAAGAGGAACCCGCCAATGAGTAACACCAAAGGAGTGACAAACGCAATGACGGAGAGCGCATGAATTCCCGTTATCCATCCAATCAGGAGCAGCAGAGCCGGACCACATAAAAGGTAGAACAGCACAAGGGGAGGGCGCTTTGTCGGTATTTCGCGGTTCTGATCAGATAAATGGGATAGGCGTTTGCGTATCTTTTCCTGGGCTCGCATGTGAACTTCGAAACGAGTCAGCCAATGCATTCCACCCTCCTTGGAGTGTTGCGATGTATTAAAGCAGTCATTCCCCTCGCTGGCAAGCAAGGTGAGGGGGATGCCACTCGATCACCGTTTTGGATTTGGGAGTTCAGCTCAACTTTCGGGCGACGTAGTAATCGGCGGTCTGATGCAGCAAGCGTGTGATGCCCCCCAGCACGACCGCCCGCTGCCCGAGGCGGGAAGGCAGGATGCGCGGCGCTTGCGGGAGCGTCCCTTCCAGGCAGTTTTCGATCGCCGGGATGAGCAGATCCGCCGCCTGCGCCACCCCACCACCCAGGATCACGCATTCCGGATCGAGCAAAGTGTGAATGGCGGCGATGCCCAGCGCCAACGTTTCACAGGTTTCTGTGATGATGGGTACGGCCCAAGGGGCGCCATCCCGTGCCGCAGCGAACACTGTTTCTGCCGTGATCCCTGCGAGCGCTTCGGCGGGCCATTCCCCGGCCAGGGCCGCCCGCGCGCGCGCGGCGATGCCACTCCCCGAAGCAACCTGCTCGAAAGCACCAAAGCCATCGTATCGTTCTCCCAGGAAGCGCCGCCCCGGTAGGAGGTAGCCAATTTCGCCCGCGCTACTGCGTGCACCACGATACAGCTGCCCTTCGAGGATGATCCCGGCGCCGATGCCCGTGCCGATGCTCAGCAACACGATGTTCTGTAGCGCGAAAGCGCCATCTGCCACTGCACCGAACCAGTATTCGCCGAGGGCTGCCAGGTTGACGTCATTCTCCACGACAACCGGCAACCCGGTTGCCTCTTGCAGGCGCGCTTTGAGCGGAAAATCGCGCCAATTCAGCGCCGGTGCCCAGCGCACCACTCCTTCCTCATGTTGCGTTTCGCCCGGTGCGCCTACCGCAATTCCGAGTACCCGCTTGCCGCGCGCCTGAGCCGTCGCCAGTAACTCTCCCACTAAGGCCAGCAAGCGCGTATAATATTCTTCTGCCGATTTCGTTTCTTGATGGCGGACCTGTTGCTCATACAGGATTTGCCCACCTAAATTCGCGGTGGCACCGTATATTTTGGTTCCGCCCACATCCGCACCGATCACGAGGTTACCTTCTGCGTTGAATTGCAAAAGGTTCCGCGGCCGGCCCACCCCATTTTCTTGAGAGTGAGAGCCCGCCAGCACCACCAAATTCGCTTCCATGAGCTGATCCACAATCCGCATCACCGTGGGCAGACTCAGGTTGAGAGTGTCGCCAATGTCAGTACGGGAAGTACGGCCATCCCGCCGAATCAAGTCCAGTACCGCTGCTGCATTGATGCGCCGCATCTGACACGCATTGATCGTTTGGGAGAAGAAGTGGTTATCGTTCCGTTTGCTCAATACGATTTACCCAATTACTTACAGACTGTAAATTATTCGCAAGTATGTCAGTTGTGGCCACCCTTGTCCAATTTTGTATTTGCTTACTACGCCTCTATTGTGTTACACTTAGTGCAGTGTTGAACCGGTTTTTAGCCCGTTAGTGGACGAAGAATCTTCCTCAGCCGAAGCCGATAGAACGAGCGCAATTGTGGAGCCAGCTCGGTGAGCGCTTGGGTCTGGTTGCTCTTGCTTTGGTTGGCCCATGCCTGGGTGGCGCTCGCGCACGCCGCCTTGAACAACGCCCCCCCGAAGGAAAACGGGAACAGCGAGAATGGGGATGCCCAAGCCCGTGGCATGAAGGCGCTCAAGGCGATCCACGCGCAACCCGCCCGCATGCAACTCACCGCGCAGATCAGCCTGCTCTTGCTCAGCTTCGCAATGGCGGCGATAGCGCTGTCTGCGGCCGCCCAACCGCTCGCCGCTCAATATCCGGAGGCGCCCCTGTGGCTCTGGCAGGGGCTCACGCTGTTCGTCGTCGCTGCCATTGTGCTCGTGCTCGGATTGCTCGTGCCGGATGCGATCGGCAGTGCACATGCCGCTGCTTTCGTCCCCTGGGTGGCTGGCCCTTATCGTTGGTGGATGCGCCTTTTGAGCCCGCTGACCGGCATCGTCAGGCGTTTGAGCCACTGGCTTTCCGCCATTTTCCGCAGCAGCTCCGCTGTCAGCGCGGTGACGGAGGCGGAGATCCTCTCTCTCGTCGCCGCCGGCCAACAACACGGGACGATCGAAGACCAGGAGCAGGCGATGATCTCCTCGGTGTTGCGCCTGGATGAAACGGCGGTTCGGGAAGTGATGGTGCCGCGCATCGATATGGTGGCGGTCGATGTCCGCGCACCGTTGAAAGAAGCGCTGAAGCTGTTCATGCAAAGCGGCCATTCCCGCCTGCCAGTCTACGATGGCGATGTCGACCACATCCGCGGTTTGCTCTATGTCAAGGACTTATTGGCGTTGTTAAAAGTGGGCGATTCGGGGGCGTCGATTGCGGATAACATGCGCCCGGCCCTCTTCGTTCCCGAAACCAAACGAGCGGATGAGCTGCTGGAAGAGCTGCAACGGGACAAGGTGCACATCGCCGTGGTGGTGGATGAATACGGCGGCACCGCTGGCCTGGTCACCATCGAGAACGTCATCGAGGAGATCGTCGGCGACATCATCGATGAATACGACGTCCATGAAGAGGCGGAATACATCCCGTTGGCTGAGGATGAATATGAAATCGATGCCAGTATGGACCTCGATGACGTCAATCAATTGTTGGAGATCGAATTGCCGACCGAAGAGACGGACACGCTCGGCGGCTATATTTACAGCGTGTTGGGGCGGATCCCGGAAATGGGCGAGGTCATCGCTACGGAGCAGGTTTGCCTGACGGTGCGCAGCATCGATGGGCGGCGCATCCGCAAAGTGCATGTGTTGCGAAAATCGCGCCAATCTGAGGGCGAAGCGATGGATTCGGCCGCGCCTGCGGCGGGTGAGGAAGAAGCAAAGGAGTGATATGAACCCGGTACCGATTTCAGCGAACGATCGAGAGCTGGTGGAGCTGGCGACCGCCGTGCGCGAACGAGCCTATGCGCCGTATTCGAATTATCTCGTGGGTGCTGCCCTCCGCGCCAGAGATGGCCGCATCTTCACCGGCTGCAACGTGGAAAACGCCGCCTATCCCTCGACGCTCTGTGCCGAACGGACGGCGCTCGTCAAAGCGGTGAGTGAAGGCGCGCGCGAATTCGAGACCATCGCCGTGGTCGCCCTGGCCAAGAGCGGGCCTTGTGGCGGCTGTTTGCAAATGCTCTATGAATTTGCGCCGGATCTGCATTTCTATATGGCGGATCCCGACGGCAACGTGAGCATTTCCGTGCCGATGAAAGAGCTGCTGCCGTATGGTTTTGGCCCGGAATGGTTGCGCTGAACCGCCGCGCTCGGCGGAAGCGGACATAGCACACGAGCATCTCTCAGGCGGGCGACGCAACCGCGCCATCCGCAGCCCTGCGCTCATCCTCAAACGGCGGAACATGGGCGAAGCCGGCCGCTTGCTGACGATCTTCACCCCGCGGCATGGCAAGCTCAGCGCCCTCGCACGGGGCGTGCGCAAAGCCAGCAGCCGCAAGAGTGGCCACGTGGAGCTCCTCATGCACAGTGATTTGCTCCTGAGCCGCGGTCGCTCGTTCTACTATGTGCAACAGGCGGAGATGATCGCCGCCTTTCCTCGTTTGCGTGAAGACTTGACGCGCCATACGTATGGCCTCTACATCGCCGATTTGCTGGATCATTTTTTCGTCGGTGAGGAGGAGATCCAGCAGGCGGAATTCTTTGCCGAGACGCTGGCCGCGCTGCAAGCGCTCTGTGAAGACGACGATGCGCCGCTCATCCTGCGGCATTACGAATTGCGCTTGCTCAGCGTCACCGGCTTCCAGCCGGAATTGCAACATTGCGCCGTCACCGGCCAGCCCCTGTTGCCCAGGGATCAGTATTTCAGCAACCCGGCGGGTGGCGTCATCAGCGAAGCCGGCCGGCCAGCCGCTCCGAGCATGGAACTCCGGCCTTTGCCGCTCGATGTGCTGAAGTTGTTGCGCTTCCTGCAGCGGGCGCCTTATTCCCGCGTGAAAACGCTGCGCGTCTCTGCTAAACTGCATGCTTTGACGGAATCCTTGTTGCAGGGATATATCGAGTCGATTTTGGAGCGGCGGCTGGCGAGCGTACCATTTTTGCGACGCGTGCGGCAGCGGAACGCCCAGTCAACATTGTAGGAGTCCGGGTGTATCGCGAAGATCCTGAATATGGCCGCATCGTCGATTTCGATTGGCTGCGCACCATCCATCGCCGAGTCGCCGATAATTTTCACCCCCGCTTCAATATGCTGGGTGCGGTGCGTACTTGCATCGAGCTCACCACCAGCGAACCCAGCGTCAACATCGCCATCGGTGCTTCTCTGCTCGCTTATACCTTGCTGATCGCTTCCGACGAAGATGAATTGGCCGAATCGCTCAAGGATGCCATCTTCACGCTGGCCTGGACGGAAGAACATTGCGGCTCCGATTTGTTGAGCCTGCGTACCCACGCGACGCCCATCGCTGGCGATGAGACCGGCCGGCAATACCACCTGCGCGGCAGCAAGTGGATCATCAACAACTCCATCCACGCCGATTATCACATCGTCCTCGCCAAGCTGGACCCGACGCAGGATGGGCCGCGCTCGCTCTCTTTCTTCCTGGTGCCGCACAGCAGCACGAAGAATTGGCAGCGTATGGATACTCACGTGCTGCGCAACATGGTGCTCGCAGCTTATGAAATCGATGGCCCCGGTCGTTTGCTGGGCAAAGTGGGCCACGGTCTTTCGATCGTGCAACGCATGGCGACCGCCAGCCGCTACCTCTGCAGTTACATGGGCGTGGTCTGGATGCGTCAATCATTGCCTGCGGCCATCGAGCACCTGGCCCGCAAGCACATCTTCGGCGCACACCCGTTGGAATTTGGCAACGTCTTCCGTCAGATGTACGTGCTGGTGCAAAAAGCGGCCCTGCTCGATTACCTCTTCCACCGCTCGGTCGCCTTCAACGACGGCAGTTTCCTGCAATTCCTGGGCACTATGCTGAAATCCTGGCTGCTGCTGCGCACCAACGAGGTGATGATCGAGACTTTGCTGGTCACCGGTTCCAAAGGCTTCGTCTCCAGTTCTCCCATCGGCCGCAACGCGATCGATTCCTTGGTACTGCCCGTCTTCGATGGCCATTACACCGTCAACACCAACATGAGTGCGAAGCACCTCAAGCGCTACCTGAGCGCCGCGCGCCGCGTGGATTTGCGAGAACGCCTGCGCATCCTCGACGAGCGGTTGTACTACGAAACCTACCATGAAGAGATCCATGCCCACCCGCGGGACATTCGCAAGCCGGATTTCTTCGATTTTGCCGACTATCTGCAGCAGTTTCAGCTGCCGTTGGAGCTGGATGCCCGCCGCCTGGTCGCCACGGCGCAACAGGTCCAGGAGGCGATCATCGACCGCGGCCAGCAGAATGACCCGGAGCATCGCTACAAGGCGGGCGACTTGTTGCACTGGCTGGAATCAATCCTGGTGGCGGCGGAACTTTCTGCGCACTTGGGTGGCGACGACTATGTGAATGCGGTCGCCATTCAATACAACGGCACCGTGGAGTTGCTGAACCAGATCATCGCCGAGAGCGCGTTGCCGGTGGATTTCATGACGCCGGCTCGCTTCCTGCCTTTGCCCCGCGTTGCGGACCCGCAGGCATACCTGTTGCGCCTGCTGGATGTGGAAAGAAGGGTCCTGGCGAAGGAATCGAGTGTATCCTTAAACTGAGTGCTGAACCATAGAGACCGATGAAATTTGGTATCGCTGAATATTGTGCACTCCGGTGCAAGATTTTTATGCCCGCCCACGTTCATTTGGGAGGAATGGCCGTGCGTCTGAGTGACTCCTTCCCAGTGGTGAATCTGCTCCCATTTTGAGCGGCTCTCCCGTGTCCACGTACGAACTCCCTCAACTGCTATACGGTCGGCTCGTCAGCGATGAGCGGGAAGCGGACGAACCCGAAATCATCGCCAGCAGCAGCCCTGAGCTCGCTGCAGCAGAGGCGCGTGCCTGGCTGGAGATCGTCTCGCTGAGTCCCTTCTCCAACGCGGCTGAGGATTACGCCATCGGCATCTTCGCCGACCCGGTGCAGGGCGAATGGCTGCTCGCCCGTTGCCATTGCTACCATGACGACCGGCAGCTGCCCACCTGGCAACTCATCCCGTTGCCGGCTGCGCTGATCGCGCGCGCGCGCGGTGGTTTGCTGCGCCTCGCCCAGTTGTTGCAGGAACCGCCCACCTTGCCGGATGGCAGCAAGCCCAGCCTCGAAGCACTGGTCGTGCCGGCGAAGCTGCTGCAAGCCATCCCTCGGCAGCGGTTGCTCTCGGCCTTGCCGCTGGCAGGAATGGAGCGCTCGGATGATGTGTTCCCCAGGCTGATTCAGTGGTTGAATCAGGCTTTGTTGCCCGCTGGTCTGATCGTTCGTGATGCGCCACCCAGGTTAGCGGTGCGCTTGAAACTGCTGGCGGCCCTGCAGGCATTGTTACCGCGCAGCGCCCCACAGTTGACCTTCAGCACAAATACCCTGCAGGCACCCTCCGCCGCAGAACGAATCTGCTTCTACGCTGGGGCAGAGCAGACCCCCAAAGAGGCGAGTTTCCACTGGGGAGAAGGGGGCGAAGCGCTGGGCGAGAGAGAATTGCTGCCCTATCCCGCCCACTTGCTGCGCTGCTGGCGTGACGGTGGGGAGACGGCTTTGTACGTCGAACTGAAGGACCTGGATCGCACCGCAGCGCATGGTTTCGGCGATGGGCCGCTCGATGAGGAATTGGCGAAACTCGCCGAAAGGCAGAATCTGGCCTACCGCATCGAGAGTGGCCAGGGTGCGGATTTGGCGCGCATCAAAACTCTCTTGCAAGAGGATGCCCCGGTGCCCATGCGCCATTTGCGGCTCTACTTGAGCGCGCTGTTGCAGGATGAGCTCGAACATCATGATGCGGAGGAGGCCGCCCTCATCGCTCGTTATATGGACGCCCGGCCCACGTTGGATCGGGCGCTCAATGCGGAGCTGGAGGGGCACCTCAACGATGCGCCGGACGCCGTCTACCGTTTCCTGCGGCAGCGCCTGGGGGAAGCGGCTTCCCCACGTTGGCGCAAGCGCTTGCAACAAGCCGCAGCAGCGGCCTTGCGCATCGCCACCGATGAGGGCGATGGCGCCATCATCGCCGCGTGGTTGCAGTTGATCGCGCGGGAACCGGCCGATTTTGCTTTGTCAGAGCAACTGCATGAAGGCATCATCGCCGCCATAGCCCCCGCGCGGGAAGACGGCCAACTCGGCGTGGAGTTGCTTTCCCTGGCCCTGCATTACGCGCACGACGATTTGCCCACTCTACTCGGGGATGCCGTGCTGCTGGATGCCTTGCCCTATGGTTTGGCCGAGGTATTGCATGAAGGCAGCCACGATGATCAGGGGTTGGATTACGATGCTTTTCCCAGAGAAATCGCCACCCTGGCGCTCGCTCATTTGACGGAAGAAGCGCTGGCGCAAGAGCCACCGCCGCCGCTCATCGGCGTGCGCGGCGCCACCTCCCTCTGGGAGCTGGCGGTGGCCAATCACATGCGTTGGTTGCCGCCACAATACCATGCGCGGCGAACAGTCGAGTGCTGGTTGGCGGCCGCCCAGCCCCCCCTGTTGGAAAAGGCGCGGTATATCCTGCTGAGCGCGATGCTGCGCGATGGCGCAGACGAGGATTTTCGGCAGGCCTGCACGCTCTGGGGGCTACCCGCACCCACTGAATTTGCGAAGGCTTTGCAGCAGAGCGAACGTCCGGTCGAAGAACTGCTCGCGCAGGTCAACCATCTGGGTCAAGAAGGGGTGCTGAAGCCGCTGGCCGAGCGAGAAACCTACGAAATGCTATGGGGCTTGAGCGAAAGGGATGTTGCCTTTCCGATCGTCGAACAGATCGCCTGGTGGGTGGAAACACATCCGGAGTTGCCCACACCGCTGCAACTGTATTGGCGTATGCTCGCGGCCGCCGCCCATGCCGAAGAATTGCCGGTGGCGCGGATCGCGTTGCGGCACCTGCTGAACCGGCTGGAGGGGGCGCAGGATGTCGGCCAGCTGGTCGAAACCCTGGCGGAAGGGCAAAGAGTCTTGCAATGGTCGCCCGAATTGGGGGAAAGCCTGGCAACCTGGTGGCGCCGGCAATTGAGCGCGGCGAATCAGGATTTGTTGCGCGATCTGGTGGCCGCGCTCTCTGAACTGCCGGATCTCAGCGAAGCATATACCGCTGCGCAGACCGCCCTGGCCCTGCGCGGCCTGGTCGGTCCCGCTCGGATCCGTGAATTTGCCGCGCAATTGCGCCAGACCCTGGCGAGCCTGGAAGCGTTGGCCGCAGCGTTTGAGCCGCTGGCGACGCGAGAGATGCAGTTCGATGATGAAGCGGCGCAGGCCGAGCTGCTCGCCAATGCGCAGGGTTTATCGCGGGAAGAGGCGGCGGTGCTGGGGCGAGACTGTCAGGAGCTGGCTCATTTGCTCACGGAGTTATCCGATCACCGTACGCGAGGCAACGTGATGCGTGGCAACGAGGAACTGGAACGCCGCCTCATGTCCGGGCAGCAGATGCCGGCCGGCGCCGTCGACGCCTTGAAATGGCTGGCGGGCTATTGGGGCGGGCGCCAAGCGATCGAGAACGGCGCTGAGGATTGATGGGCAGGGAGAGCAATGCGGCAGCGGTCAGGGCAATTCACCCGCAGCGAGCAATGCTGAGAACGTCGGATTGTTCTGATCCCTTTCGGAGAGGGTGGGCGCAACCACCCCCCAATCCAGCGCCAACTGCTCGTCGTCCCAGGCAAGCCCGAATTCATCATCCGCGCCGCGATAATCCCGATTGACGATATACAGCAACACGCAGGGGGTGATGGCGTAAAAGCCATGCGCTACGCCGGGCGGGATCCATAAACCACGGGGGGCCGCAGCGTCCAGCTCCAGCATGGCGCTGGCGCGGAAGGTAGGGGATGCGCGCCGCAAATCCACCAGTCCCACCCGCAAGCGCCCACCCGCGGGGTACCAATAATCGCCCTGATGGCGGTGGAAATGCAAACCGCGCAGCACCTCGGCGCGGCTGTTGGAATGGTTTTGTTGCAATTCCGACCAATCGACCTGGGGGAACCAGCTGCGACGAAAAGTTTCCCGAAATGAGCCGCGCTCGTCTTGAGCCGCGCGTAAATCGACGCATTGCACACCCTCGATGCTCGCCAGAGGCTGGATTTCGACCAACAACTCAGCGTTTCCTCACTTTATCAGTTTTTTTGCGAGCGTTCCTGCCACCAGCTGCGGAAAGATTGCGGCGCGAAGGGCGGAAAATCGCGCTGCTCCGTCCAGCGGTCGAAGGGAGGGGGCAGTTGCTTCAATGCGCCCGCGCGACGGGCTTGCCCGCGCGTGACGCGCTCGGCCAGCTGCCCACCGGCGTGAAAGAGCAGGGGGTGCCGGTTGGCGAAAGCCCAGCCCTTCATCCCCAATCGCCAGTGGGTCGGTTGCGCTGATTGCAAGTCTCGCCGCAAACGCAACAGCATATCGGGGATGTGGATGTCGACCGGGCAGGCTTGTTGGCAGGCGCCGCAAAGGCTGCTGGCGAAGGGAAGGTACTGCGCTGCTTCTTTACCGGCCAGCCCCGGCGTAACCACCGAACCGATCGGCCCGGAATAGACAGAGCCGTAAGCATGGCCACCCACGTTGCGATAGACCGGGCAGACGTTCAAGCAAGCGCCGCAGCGCAAACAGGCCAGCGCCTCACGGTATTCGCTGGCATAGATCTGGCTGCGGCCGTTGTCCAATAGGATGAGGTGAAACTGACTGGGCCCGTCTTCGTCGCTCTCGGCTTTGGGCCCGTTGATGATGTTGACGTAAACGGTCAGCGTTTGCCCGGCGCCGCTCATCGCCAGCAACTGCACCAGGGTGGCGAAATCGCGCCAGGTAGGGATGATTTTCTCGATGCCGACGACGGCGATGTGGACATCCGGCAGCGAAGTGCTGAGGCGGCCGTTGCCTTCGTTGGTGATGATGACGAGGCTGCCGGTTTCTGCGATGAGAAAATTGCCACCACTCATGCCAAAATCGGCAGAGAGAAATTTCTCGCGCAAGTACTGGCGGGCGAAGGCGGTCATCTCCTCGGCCGTAGTTTCTGCGCGAGCTTCCATCCCCAGCTTCTCGCGGAAGATGTTCAGGATTTCTTCTTGGGGACGGTGCATCACCGGCATCACGATGTGGCTGGGGCGGTCGCCAGAGATCTGCACGATGAACTCGCCCAAATCCGTCTCGATGATCTCGATGCCATGCCCTTCCAGAAAAGGGACGAGCTCGATTTCTTCCGTCGCCATGCTCTTGGACTTGACGCCGCGTTTCAGGTGGTTCGCGCGGCATATTTCCAGGATCAGCTGATTGGCCTCCGCCGCGTCTCGCGCCCAGTGGGTGTGTCCGCCGTTGGCAGACAAGCGCGCTTCAAATTGCTCCAGCATGGCCGGCAGTTGTTGCAAGGCGCGCAGCTTGGCTCCTCGGCCCTGTTGGCGCAGGGCGGCGTAATGCGGCATCTCCTCGCGCATCTGCGAGACGCGATCGGTGACGTAACGGGTGCTGCGTTCCACAGCACCGCGCACGGCGATGTTGCCCAGGGCGATGGTCGCGGCTTGCGGGAATTTGTTGGCCGTGGTTTCCATGAGCTGCGCTTCCTCAACGTGCATTATAGCGGGCGCATCACAGATGGCGCATGGCGAAAATGTCCGTTTGCTTGCTTTTGCCGTTGGCGGGGCTGCCCCGCTGCATTATGCTGCGACTGCATCATGCTGATTTTCCCGGTGGCGAAAGGGCCGCCATCGATGCTGGCTGGGGCGGCGAAGCGGAGGAGCATTTCCCTTGTCGAAACGAGGCTTTTTCCTGGTGTTGGAGGGGCTGGATGGCGTGGGCAAGTCTCACCTGGCGCGCCAACTGGAAGCGACGCTGCAATCGGTTCGGCCGGTCTTGCGCACCGAAGAACCGCAGGTGGATTGTTGCGCGGGGCAATTCTTGCGCCAGGTACTCACCCGCAAACGACAGGCGGATGTTTGGACGCAGGCTTTGGCCTTCGCCGCCAACCGTGCGGACCACAATGCGCGCATCATCGCCCCTTTCCTGCGTGAGCACCCGGATGGTTTGTTGCTTTGCGATCGTTATGTTCTCTCCTCCCTCGTCTATCAGGCGCGAGATGGTGTCAGTTTCGCGCGCGTGCTCGCCCTCAACGAAAGAACGCGCCGGCCGGATCTGACGATCTTCCTGGATGCCCCCGCCGACACCCTGAGCGAGCGGCAGCGGGACCGGCAAGAAGGACGCGAACTGTATGATGGCCAGTTGGCCCTCTGGCGCTCTCGTTACGAGGAGGCTATCGCCATCCTGCGCGAACGGGGCGAACGCATCATCCAGTTGGATGCGGCGATGGCGCCGGAGGCGCTGCTGGATGCTGTACTCAACGCCCTGCAAGGCGAAGAAGAACCGCATGGCTGAGTTCAGAATCGGGCCGGAGCAGTGTTTTTCGCCTGGCAACCTGCCATAACTTGTGCTAAACTGAAGCCGTTCCGTTCTGTTGATGCCCCATTTTCTCATGCCCATTTACACCTACCGCCGCGAAGACGGCAGCCGATTTGACATCAAACAGAGCATCCATGAAGCGCCGCTGGAGTTCTGCCCGGATAGCGGACAGGCCGTCGTCCGCGTCGTCCAGCCGGTCGGCATCGTATTCAAAGGCAGTGGCTTTTACGTCAACGATAGCAAGGCGGTGAAATCGGCCAACGGCGTTGCCAAAGAGGAGAGCAAAGACGCCGAGGGCACGGCAGCGGAAGGAACGAAAGAGAGCCAGAGCGAAACGAAAAGCAGCGAGGGGACGAATAAGGCCGAAGCGAAGCCAGCACAGAAAGAAGCCAGCACCGCCGCCGAATGATTCCGCTGGCGCTAGATCTGAAAATCGCCGGTCGCCTGCACCACCTTGTAGCTGAAATTCTCCACATAGCGATCCAGCTGCTCGCGCAAGATGGACCATTCCGTGGATTGCAGCAACGCGCGCACTTTGGCCACGCTCTCCATGAGCCCGCCGGTCATGATGCGTGGATGTTCATTGCCCTGTTGCGGCCAGAGCGTCAGCCAGGCTTCGCTGTGTTGCAAGCCGAGCGCCTCCATACCGGGCATCCAAACGCGCAGCACAAACTCTGAGTATTCTTCGTCGGTGCCGGGTTTGACATCCCAATACATCAACAATTTGTAATTCACGCTGCGCTCCGTATCAGGCCGGGTTCAAACAAATGAGTTGGGTGTTCGCTTCTGCGTCGAGGGTCTTGGCGTTGAGCTGCAGAGAGGGGCTGGGCTCTGGTTTGTTGGTGCCGAGGGAAGCAGCGAATCGCTTCAAGGAAGCCTCCGTCTTCTGACCGGCGGCGGGTGAGCTGAACATCGGCACGACGAAGAGCGGCTGCAATTGATTCGTCAATGAGGCGGTCTCTTCTTCATTCAAGTCGCCATCGAGCGGCAACAACAATACGGTGATCGGTTCGTCGTACGGCAGAAAATCTGGCGGCAGCGGCGCCGTCAGCGCTCCCAGATGCAAGATCGTGATGCCATTTTCATGGAAGAGATAGCCGTTGCGCGCGGCCGGTTGCCCATCTGAACCCAGCGCCGGTGTGAGCGAAAGGCCGTGGATGAACAGTCCGCCGATCTCATACTCGCCCGGGCCGTCGATGATGTTGCGCAGGCCGCGGAAGGGCAATTTCTCTTTGGGGCGACCCGCGCTGAACGTGGCGATCTCTGCGCCCATGTTTTTGCCGCCACCCCGTTTGCCGAGCGCCGCCGGATAGCCATCCGTGATCACACTCGGCAGGCCGCTTTGCACGAGTCGGGTACAGCAATGGCCGTAATAACTGATGCGCATCGATGGGGATGTCCTTCCCTCCGACTGCCATCATAGACGAAGGAGGAGGTGGGGGCTAGGCTTGGCTGGAGGCGGGCCGGGCGCGCAAACCCACTTTTCTCTCCTGTCGATCGGACCAGCGCATCAGGTAGTAACTCGGCGCCAGCATGGCCGCGAAGATGACCGCACTCACATAAAATGGCAGCCGTGGATGCGCGTCGAACAATGCTCCGGCAAACGCGGTGCCGAAAATGGTCGCCAGGCTACCCGCCGATTGCACCCAGCCGAGGATGGCGCCGCGCACTTCATCGCGCTCGGATCGCGTCGCCATGGCTTGCAAAGCCGGCGCCATCGTGCCTACCCCCAGGGCGGAGAAGATGCCGGAGATGGGGGCGAAGAGAAAACCGGTGCCGCTGCGCATGGTCGCCATCACCATCACCCCGATCCCACGGCCGATCAAACCGCCGAAGGCCAATCTTCCTACCGCGGTCCGCCGCAGCAACCAGGGCAGAATCCACCACTGCGTCACCACCTGCCCCACGCCGAAGGACATGTAGACGACGCCGATGCCCAAAGTAATTTGCGCGACGGGAAAGCCAGCGAACATCACCGCCTCGCCATAAAGCGCAAAGGTGGAGAGCATCAATCCCAGGTTGATGGTGGTGCAAAAAGTCACCGTCAGGATGAAAAAGAGCGGCAGGTTGCGCAACACTTCGCCGCTGCTGATTTTCGAGCGGGCCTGGGCCGCTGCGTCCAACTTGCCGGATGGCAAGACCGTCTCGGCCATCGTGAAATGAATCACCGGTACGGTCAGAAAAGCGACCAGGGCCGCCAGCAAGAACGGAATCGTTGCGCCGAAAAAAGCAGCCAGCGTGCTGCCCAGCAAAGGGCCCAGCACCAGACCCAAACCCATCGCGCCCCAGACTTTGCCCAGGGCTTCGGCGTGTTTGTTGGGAGGGGTGATATCCGTCATGTAGGCCTGGGCCACGATCAGGTTGCCACCGGTGATGCCATCCAGAATCCGGGCGAAAAAGAGCAGCTCGACGCTACCCGCCACCGCGATCAAGGCGAAACTGACCGCGGTGCCGAATTGGCTGATCAGCAACACGCGCAACCGGCCATAGCGGTCACTCCAGCGGCCCAGCAGCGGGCCAGCCAGGAATTGCGCGCCGAAGAAGATGGAGATCAAGAAGGCGATGACGGTCGAAGAGACGGCGAAACGTTCTTTGGCGTAGAGCGGGAGGATGGGCACCACCATCATCGTGCCCGAAAACTGGACAAAGACGATCAGGAGGACGGTCCAATAGGCACGGCGGTGGCCGCTCATGCCGTTAGCATAATGCAGACGGACTCGCTCTGATAGGGCGCCGCCGTTTGGCTGCGGTGCGTTTCAATCCGGCGAGGAAAACCGCCAGAATTCGCCCGTCAGCCCCACTGCCGCGAAGATGGCTTCGGCTTGCTCCGCGCTGTGGCCCCGATATGCAGCAGATAATCGGCCGCGATACCAGAGTTGAGCCAGCTGCCAAACGGAAGCGATCGGCACACACTGGCCGCGCGGCTCGGCCGTCCTTGCCACCCATATGGCCACTTCCTCTTCCGACCGGAAGAGCAACATCGTCGCTCAGGTATGGATCAGGTCGTCATACCAGCGGCGCACCGGCAGGGCGAAATGAACGAGCCAGGATTTTGGCGCGCGCAACTCACCCTTCTCGACCGCGAAATGCAGCTCTTCGCCTGTATTGGGGTGCTTCGCCACTATGCGCGCATCTTGCGCCAGCATCGCGCTGACCCCCAGCGCATCCCAGGCGCAATTGGCCCAGAGGCAGCATCCGCCAGAATGCCGTCCGTCGGATGAGAGAACGGCGTAATCAGTGGGTTGCCCGGCCAGTGGGTTGGCCATGCGAATGGCCCCTGCTTCATCCAGCAAGATCTGATGCGCCTCGTGCAGCCGCTGGAAAGCCGCCTGCAAGTCCCCTTCTGTGCTGCCCAAATGGTGCGCCATTTCACCTGCAGTCGGTGCTCGGCCCAGTGCGACGAAATGCGCGTATATCTCTGCCCGCAGGAGCCAATCGCGCTCCGTCAACATCGTCGCCGTCATCACCCGCTCGTTTCCGTCAGGATTTCTTCGTAGAGGGCGTGATATTTTGCCGCGACGCCCGCCCAGCTGTAGCGCTCCGCCATCAAGTTCCGCGCCGCCGCCGCCCGTTTCGCGCTGGCTGCCGGGTCTTCCAGACAGGCCAGAGTCTGCTCGATGAGGGAATCGTCGCTTGTCGCATCGTTCTCGGCGAGGAGGAGCTGTTCGCCATCGACCGCTTCGGGG
The DNA here is from genome assembly GCA_011523615.1 of Chloroflexota bacterium. GTDB lineage: Bacteria > Chloroflexota > Anaerolineae > Aggregatilineales > Phototrophicaceae > WTGJ01. Next base: position 51,841 of record WTGJ01000004.1, read on the forward strand.
ATTCCCGCCACGCTGAGCGGCGTTGC
>WTGJ01000004.1:51966-107089 GCA_011523615.1 Chloroflexota bacterium
GGAGCTGTTCGCCATCGACCGCTTCGGGGATTCCCGCCACGCTGAGCGGCGTTGCTACAGCCGGCACCCCATGCGCGAATGCTTCCAGCAACTTGTTCTGTATGCCTGCGCCGAAACGCAACGGACATACGAAGACCGACGCCTGTTGCCAATGCGGCGCGAGGTCCGCGACATAGCCGGTCACCCGGATGGCGTCGTTCGCCAGATCGCGAAGGGTTGCTGGCGGCTCTGCGCCCACCAGGTGGAGTTGCGCCTGTGGATATCGCTCTTGAATCGCTGGGAAGATGCGCCGTGCCAGGCGTTGGGCCGCGTCTTGATTCGGTGGGTAGGCGTAATTGCCGACGAAGAGCAAGATCGGCGTTTCGTGACTCGGGCGCTGAGCGGGTGACGGTGGCAGATCGACGCCATTGGCGATGACCGCCAGTTTCAGCGTGGGGTCCAATTCCGCCAATTGTCGCCGATCCGCTTCCGAAACGACGACCGTGCGCGCGAAAGGCCGATACAGCCAGCTCTCGTAATTGCGCGCTGCGAAAGAGGCGGCAAGGGCTTTCCAGAAGGCCAGACCCTGGCTCTGGGCGAGCTGGCGGCGCAGATACAAGGTGTAACTTTCGTAGGGGGAGATCAAGGCCGGCCGGCCCGCCAGCGCATGCCAGCATTCGTAGACCTGCACGCCACCGAACAGATGCACGATGTCGCATTGCTCTGCCCGGGTTTGGGCGGCCTGCCAGAGAGCCAATGACCAGACCGTCTCTGCGGATCGTGGAAAACGGCGCCCAGGTAGAACAGCCCGTGCAGTTGTGCCCAACCAACCCCGTCGCCAGGCCCGCAGCCACTGAATGCGAGCGAAAAAACCGCCGTATTCCGCTTCGTTTGCCGCCAACTGTTCGCGATCTGCTTCGTCCTCGGTATAGGCGATCAGCTCCAGCGTGAGGCCGCGCGCTTTCAACTCCCGCGCCAGGTGGTAGAGGATCAGGCGGTCGCCAAAATGGAGCGGGTAGGGCGGGCAACGCGCGATGAGCAGGACGCGCATGAGCTCAGGGTTTGCGCGAACGGGGCAGGGGACGCTGGGGGATCTCTTCCAGCAGGCCGCCGTGGCCCAGCTGCAGCAGATCGGAGCGCGTCAACCGCTCGCCCGCCACCAATCGTGGCAGCAGCCAATCGATCACGTTGGTCTTTGGCGACTGGACGCAGCCGGGCGCGCCGACCACTGGCACGTCACCCAGATAACCCAACATGAGCAGGGTGCCGGGGTCGACCGGTACGCCGAAGTGCGTCACGCTGCCACCGGCCCGCTCCAGTGCGCTGGGGACGACGTCGCCGCGGTCGATGATCGCGCTGATGCCCGCCACGAGCAGCAAATCCGCCTGTTGCGCAGCGCGGCGCAGGGTTTCGGCCAGGGCGGCCGTTTCGTGCGCGCAGTACTGTGCCTCCTGGAAACTGCAACCCAAGGCTTCCACACGCCGCTGCACCGGTTTGACGAAACCGCGCTGCAAGCGCTCTTTCGCCGCCGCCGGCCCGCTCAAAATCAAAGTGACCTGCAACGGCTGCAGAGGGCGGATGGCGAGCAGCGCGCCGGCCTCTTGCGCGATGGCTACCGCATCCTGCACGCGCGCGGCGGGAATTGCAAAGGGCACGACCTTGACCAGCGCCAGCATCTCGCCTTTTTCGACCGGGCTGTGTTCGCGCAGGGTGGCGATGGTGATGCCGTCGTCGATCATGTTCAGGCGCTCGAGCAAGCCCGGCCCCAGGCGCAAGACTCCCCGACAGTCGGCGTGCAGCGTCGCGCGGCCCGCGCCACCGACCCGCAATGAGACGTGATCGCCAGCCAGTGGTTCGGCGATGCGCCGCGCCGCTTCGTCTTCACCCAGATCATCGGCTTCCAGGCGCGCCACCGTCAACTCACGATAGCCCAGCGCGGCCAGGCGGGCACAATCGGCCTCGCTGAGCAGATGGCCTTTGACGAACAGGCTTCGCCCATCGGCGCCGACCAGGCGGTGGGCCAGCAGACAACCCACGGCGTCGGCGATAGGCACCGGACCGAACTTCATCGCAGTTTTGCCTGCGGCGGTAGCAGAGAGCCGAGTGAAATCAGGTCCATCGCGAGCCAGCTACGAATCCTGGATGGCGCCGCTGCGCGTGGCGATGATCTCGGCCATGATCGCCAGCGCGATCTCCTCGGGTTGCCTGGCGCCGATCTCCAGGCCGATCGGCGTCCGAATGCGCGCCAGTTGATCTTCTGTCAAGCCGGCCGCCCGCAAACGTTCCAGACGCTTTGCATGGGTGCGGCGGCTGCTCAAAACGCCGACATAGGGTACCTTGCTGGGCAAGGCGGCCTGCAGCGCACCATCGTCGATCTTTGGGTCGTGCGTCAACACGGCGACATAAGTGTTCACATCCAGGCCGATGGCCGGCAAGGACTGTTGCGGATAGCGCTGTTCGATGATTTCCACGTCGGGAAAACGTTCTCGGTTGGCGAAAACGGCGCGCGGGTCCACCAGAGCCACACGAAAACCGAGCGTTTCCGCCAGGGCGACCAGGGGGATCGCGACGTGAACGCCGCCCACAATGATCAGGCGCGGCCGCGGTTGGATGACATCGACCAGCACGTCATGCCCTTCCAGTTGCAAGCGCTGCGAGGAGCCGCCCGGAGCGAGGGCCGGCTGCTGGAAGAGGGCAGCGGTCGTTTCGGCGCCGGGTTTATGCCGCACGCCACCATCGGCCAGGCGCAGGGCCTTATCGCCCATCACTGGGCCGCTGAGCGCGGTGAGCGTCGTCAGCGTGCCATCAGCCAGCACGATCGAGCGCGCCATCTGCCACCAGATGGGATCCAGCGCTTCCACAAAAACGCTGATTTTCCCGCCACAGGTGAGCCCGACCTCCCAGGCGTCGTCATCGGCCACACCAAAATCGAGCAACTGGGGTTGGCCGCTCTGTAGGGTTTCGAGCGCCGCTTCGATGACGGCGTTTTCCACACAACCCCCGCTGACCGAGCCGACCATCGTCATATCGGAGCGGATCGCCAGCTTTGCGCCCACGCCGCGCGGCGCAGAGCCCCAGGTGGAGACGACCGTAGCCAAGGCGACTTCTTCGCCGGCCGCCAACCACTCATCGACAGCGGGGATGATTTCACGCATGGGTTGTTTCCTTTCCGAGCTTCCTCAATTCGTCAGCGGCAGTGCAGTCGGGCGCGCCGCTCTCGTTTTCCGAACCCGCCATTCGATTCTACCCAACTCGCGTGCCAACTGCGCCAGATGATCCAGATTGCGCACCGGCAGGAATTCATCCACCAGAGGCAAGAGGGCCTGCGCGCCGCGCGTCAGCGGTTCGTATGCCGGCGCGCCCAGCAGCGGATTCAGCCAGAGGAAACGCCAACAACTGCGCTGCAAACGCTCCGCCTCTGCGCTCAACAAGGGGATATCGCCGCGGTCCCAGCCATCGGTGATGAGCAGGACGATGGCACCCCGGCCGAGCACGCGCCGCGCCCATTCGTAGTTGAATGTGCGCAGGGCGGCGCCGGTTTGCGTGCCGCCGCCCCAATCCTTGACCCGGGTACCGATGCGCAACAGCGCTTCATCGACCGAACGATGGCGGATCGGGTGGGTGATCCTCGTCAAGCGCGTGCTGAACACGAAGCTTTCCACACGATACAGCGTATCGGAGAGGGTGTGCATGAAATGCAGCAGGATGCGCGTGTAGCGTTCCATACTGCCGCTGATATCACAAATCAGCACCACGGGGCGCGGTTTTTCGCGGTGCTGCCGCTGCGGAATGGTGAGGACCTCGCCGGCGTGTCGCGCGCTCTGGCGCAAAGCGGCCCGCAAGTCGGCTGAATCATGACCACCCGGGCGAAAGCGCCGCGTCCGCCGCAGCGCCAGGCTCGCCGGGAGGCGGCTGAGCAGCTGACGTGCCTGCTCCAGCTCCGATTCGGTCATATCCGCGAAGGCTTTCTGGCGCAGCGACTCATGCGGGCTGAAAGTGGGCAGGATGGCGAGCAAGGTTTCATCGATCTGGCGGGCGCGGTCGTCTTCATCCGCCGGCGGCAAGTCGCTTGGGGGTAAGGTGCGCTGTTTTTTCTGCCGCTCTTCGCCGAGCGATTTCACGTTCAGCTTCGTCCAACCCTCAGTCGGTCGGCGCCAGAAGAGGGCGAAGGCTTCAGCGAAGGGCGCCAGATCGGCTTGCCGCGTCACCATCAAAGCGCGCAGGGCATGGTAAAATTCTTCGCGCTCGCCGAGGCGGATGTGCGTCAGCGCGGCGGCGGCATCCAGCATCAGGTTGGGCGTGATGTCCATGCCCAGGGCTTTGCAGACCCGGCCAAAGAGGATGAGGTTGTGCAACAACTGCCCCCCGCGGTAGGGCGAACCGGGTTCCTGGTAGATGGATTGCAGGGGCGGGTTTTTCTTGCCCTTGCCGCAGCCAGCCGGGCCGTCGGTCATCGTCAGGCGGTCTCGTTGCTGACCTGGCGGCGGTCCGCTTCCAGATGCGCCCGGGCGTAGAGCGCTTCCAGCGCTTCGTCGTCCAGCTGCTCGACGTCGTCCTGGTATTTGAGGATCACGCCCAGGGTATCGCCGACCACTTCGAGGGAGAGCGCTTGTTGATCCAGGGCGATCAAGGCTGCCGTCCAATCCAGCGTTTCGGCAACGCCTGGTCGTTTGAACAATTCCAGCCGCCGCAATTCCTGGATGAAGGCGGTGATTTGCCGCGCCAGAATCTCCTCCACCTGTGGCTGCTTGCGCTGGAGAATGGTCAGCTCTTTCCGGAAACTGGGATAATCGATCCAGAAATACAGGCAACGTCGCTTCAGGGCGTCGTGGATTTCGCGCGTGCGGTTGCTGGTGATGATGACGATCGGCGGTGCAGCCGCGCGGATCGTGCCCAGTTCCGGGATGCTCACCTGGAAATCGGAGAGCAGCTCGAGCAAGAAGGCCTCGAATTCTTCGTCGGCGCGGTCGACTTCATCGATCAGCAGGACGGGCGCCGGTGCACTGCGGATGGCCTGGAGCAGCGGTCGTTCCAGCAAGAAGCGTTCATGGAAGAGGGCGGCCTGCAGCGCATCCGTGCCCGCGCCACCGGCCTCCATGGCGCGCAGGTGCAGCAGCTGGGCGGCGTAGTTCCACTCGTAGAGGGCCGCGCTGGCATCCAGCCCTTCGTAGCATTGCAGCCGGATCAACGGCCGTTCCAGCGCGCTGGCGAGCACTTTGGCGATTTCCGTTTTGCCCACGCCGGCTTCCCCTTCCAGGAAAAGCGGTTTCCCCAATTGCAGCGATAGGAAAATCGCCGTGGCCAGGCCGCGCTCGGCGATGTAATCCTGTTCGGCGAGGGCGGCCGACACCGCAGCGACATCTGCCAACTCACCGGGGAGCCGTTCGTTCGGCCCGCTCATGCCCACTCCTCCGTTCCAAAGGGCCATTTTGCCATTGTAAGGCTGGCCTGTCTATGGAGACTGCGTCGGGCGGCGTTCGTTTTAGCCGTCGCGACGGGTGTTGAAACCGCCGGGCGAACGGACGGGGATGGATCTTCGGCAGGCGAATCGGGGCCCTAAGCTGCCAGGCATAGGGGCCCTCACACAGGCTGCCATCGAGCTCAGGGTGCTTGATCTGACTCTGCGGTGGGGTTTGTTGCGTGCGTGGCGCGCCATTCTTGCCAGGCGCGTGGCTGGATGCTCAGTCGCCGCCCTACGGGAAGTTTGGGGTAGGGTTCGGGGAAGCCGCAGAAACTCCACACCGGACGCCAGACGGCCGTCGCCCAGAAACCTTCGCCTCCTTCTTGCGGTACAAATTCCCAGGTCAAGCCGCCGTTTTCCCAGGTGGCGCAGGGGGCAAAGGGGTGATCGGGAAGCAATTCCTGGTGAAAGAAAGCGGGCAGCGGTGTTTCCGATTCGGCGGGAATTCTCTCCCACGCTGTGGCTGTCAGCGGGACGATGTGCTGCCAGTCCGGCGGCTTGCTCGCTTCGCTTTGGGCCGCGATGATGAGCAGTACGATGGCGCAGATAGCGAGCGCGATGGCTTGCCGCCGGTGAAGAGGGTGGTTCCGGGACATGAACATCAACGTCTTTGCTGAAGACATGGCGTCAATGGGCAGGGGCCGTAGCGCGCGTCACAGTAATGACAGTGACATTGAATCTCGATGTGATCCTTCTCGATGCGATCATGGGTACCGAAACCAATTTTCATCCGCAATGCTCCTCAAATGTTGACGGCGAGCCCAGTTTTGCACTGGGGATCCGGGGTGTCCATAGACCACTGCAGGCCACTGCCCTTCAGGCTATTGAGACCGATGGACCCAAACGAAAAAACCCTTCGCCGATATCGCTGGCGAAGGGTTGATGCTAAAGATAGCGAACGGAATTGGCGAGTCGAGTTAGGCCGTCGCCGCTCGGATCGCCCGTCCGAGGAAGACGCCGGCCATCGCCTGGCGATAGTCTTCGGGGTAGGCGGCATCGCCCAGCAGCTGGTCGGCGATATCGGCTTGAATCGCCTCGCAGGCTTGCGCGATGTTGCCGTCGTTGATCTCAGCGCCCTGCAACACAGCTTCCGCACCGCTCGCCCGAACCGCATGGGTGGTGGCGCCGGTTACGCCGATGCGCACTTCGCGGCAATGCCCTTCCTGCGTGCAGATGTCTACGGCCACGCCGACCAGGGCATAGCGCGAGGCGGGGTGGGCCATCTTGGCGTACGCGTTGGTATGGCCTTCTTTCCGCGGGATGTAAATCGAGGTGATGATTTCATCGCTTAGCAGGTCGGTCGTGAATAGATCGATGAAGAAATCTTCGGCGGCGACGTTTCGTTCCCCACCAGAACCCCTGATGTAGATCTTTGCACCGAGGGCGACCAGGACGGCCGGTGGATCCGAAGCGGGGTCCGCGTGTGCGATGTTGCCGCCGATGGTGCCGAAATTGCGCACCTGTTGATCGCCGATGCCCGCTGCGGCCTGCGCCAGGGCGCCGTTGGCGTTGGCGGCGATATGGGCGTGCGTCGCCATGGCGCCGATGCTCCAGCCGTGCCCTCTGTCACTCACTTGCGTGAGGCCGAGGGGGGCGATATCCACCAGGAGCGCAGGTTCGGCGAGGCGCAACTTCATCGCCGGCAGCAGGCTGTGCCCACCGGCCAGCAATTTGGCATCCTCGTGCTTGTTCAGTTGGGTGATCGCCTCTTCCACCGAATTGACGCGTATGTAATCAAAGGATTTGGGCCACATCATTAACCTCCGTTGCTGGCTTGGATCGCCCGCCAGACGCGGCTGGCGGAAAGCGGCATGTCAATTTGTTCCACACCCAAGGGGGCGAGGGCGTCGATCACGGCATTATAGACGGTCGGTGTGCTGGCGATCGTGCCCGTTTCGCCCACCCCCTTGACGCCGACGGGGTGGTGGGGGGAAGGCGTTTCCGTATGCCCCAATTCGAGCCAGGGGAACATATCGGCGCGAGGCATGGCGTAATCCAGCATCGAGCCGGTCAGCAGCTGCCCCTCATCATCGTAGATGGTGCCTTCGCATAGGGCTTGACCGATTCCTTGCACGATGCCGCCGTGAATCTGCCCGGCGACGATGGTCGGGTTGATCTGTGGCCCGCAGTCGTCCACCGCGACATAGCGCAGCAGTTTGACTTCGCCACTTTCGACATCCACTTCTACGATGGCGATGTGCGTGCCGAAGGGGTAGACGAAATTGGGTGGATCGTAGAATTGCGATTCCTCAAAGCCGGGGTCCATCCCTTCCGGCAGGTCCCAGGCGAGCGTGGTCATCAGCGTGACGTCCTGGATGGTCTTGGCATTGTCTGGCGCGCCGCGGACGAAGAATTTGCCATCGTCATATTCGATATCCTCGGCGGAAGCTTCCAGCAAATGAGCCGCCATCAAGCGCCCCTTTTCCCTGAGCTTGCGCGCCGCTTTGACGAGGGCGGCCCCCGTCACCGGTGTCGTGCGGCTGCCATAGGTGCCGAAACCCATCGGGGTGCGGTTGGTGTCGCCACTGACGATCTCAATGTCTTCGACGGGGAAACCCAGCTCGTTGGCGATCAACTGGGCGAAGGTCGTCTCTTCGCCCTGGCCATGGGGTGATGTGCCGATGAGGGCCTGCACCTTGCCGGAGGGCGAAACGCGGATGATCGCGCTCTCCCAGAGGCCGCCCTGGAAGCCGACAGCGCCGGCGACCTGACTCGGGCCGAGGCCACAGATTTCGCTATACGTCGTCACGCCGATGCCGAAATAGCGCCCTTCGTCGCGCGCCTTCGCTTGTTGGCTGCGGAAGGTATCGTAATTCACCATGCCCAGCGCTTGATCCAAGGCCGCTTCGTAATTGCCGCTGTCATAGGTGAGGCCGATGGCGACATCGTGGCCATCGATGAAGGGCGGGATGAGGTTGATGCGCCGCAGCTCCACCGGGTCCATCTGGATGGCCTGCGCCGCTTTGTCCATCAAGCGCTCGATCAAGAAGGTCGCTTCGGGGCGGCCGGCGCCACGATAAGCATCCACGGGGGTCGTGTTGGTGAACACCCCGATCGATTCGCAATAGATCTGGGGGAAGGTATAAGCGCCGCTGTACATCAAACCATGCAGGATGGTCGGGATGCCCGGACCCGCGGTGCTCAGGTAAGCGCCCAGGCCGGCGTATACTTTGCCGCGGATGCCGGCCACCTTGCCATCATTGTTGACGGCCAGCTCGACATATTCAATGTGGTCGCGCCCGTGGATCGTGGTGACGTAATTCTCTGAGCGCGTCTCCGTCCATTTCACGGGTCGGCCGGTTTGCATCGCCGCCCAGGCCGTCAGCGCTTCATCAGCATAGACGGGGATCTTGGAGCCAAAACCGCCGCCGACTTCGGGCGCGATGACGCGCACTTTGTGTTCCGCGACTCCCGTCATGCCACTGATGAGCAGGCGATGGATGTGCGGGTTTTGTGTCGTGTACCAGAGGGTCAGTTCTTCGGTGGCGCCGTTCCATTGGGCCAGCGCAGAGCGTGGTTCCATCGCCGTCGGCTGGAGGCGCTGTTGCACGATGCGCTCGCTGACGACGACATCCGCCGCGTCAAAAGCAGCATCTACGGCGTCTTTGTCGCCATTCGGGATCCAGGTGAAGGCGATGTTGTTGGGCACGTCGTCATGCAGTTGCGGCGCGCCCGCTGCAGCCGCCTCTTCCGGGTTGATGACCGCCGGCAATTCTTCGTAATCGACGTGGATGCGATCCGCGGCGTCCTGCGCCTGGGCGCGGTCTTCAGCGAGCACGATGGCCACGCCATCGCCGACGTAACGGACGCGATCTTTGGCCAGGGCCGGGTGCTCCGGCGTGAGCAGGTTGGAATCCGGGATCAGCCAGGCGCAGGGCACCGAACCGCAGCTGCAATCCTCGCCGGTGTACACCGCGACGACGCCGGGTGCGGCTTCGGCGGCGCTGGTATCGATGCTGCGGATTCGGGCATGGGCGACGGGGCTGCGCACGATCACCATGTGCAGCGTCCCCGGCAGTTTGATGTCGTCGGTATAGCGCGCGTTGCCGGTGATCAGGCGCGGGTCTTCCCGCCGGCGGATGCCAGAACCGAAAATTCGCGTGCTGGGCGAGGCAGTCATCCGTCACCTCCGTTGGCCGCTGCCTGAACCGCGCGCACGATGTTCTGATAGCCGGTGCAGCGGCAGATATTGCCTTCGAGATTGTGGCGGATTTCCGCTTCGGTGGGCTCAGCGTTCTGCTGCAAAAATGCCGTCGAGGCCATGATCATGCCGGGTGTGCAGAAACCGCATTGCAGGCCGTGATGTTCCCAGAAGCTTTCCTGCATCGGATGCAGTTCGCCGTTTTGCGCCAGGCCCTCGATCGTCGTCACTTCCCGACCATCCGCTTGCACGGCCAACATGGTGCAGGATTTCAAGGCGACGCCATCCAGATGCACCGTGCAGGAACCACACTGGCTGGTATCACAACCCACTTTGGTGCCCGTCAAGTCCAGCACCTCGCGCAGGAAGTGCACCAGCAATAGGCGCGGCTCCACATCCCGCTCGTAGGTCTGGCCATTGACGGTGATCGCTACTTGCATCGTCACATCCTCCTTTGCCATCTCACGGACTGTTCAGATTCCGCTGGGGCAATTCTTCCCCCAGGGCGGCGAAAAAACGCTTGCTCATCATTTGGGCGGTCGCTTTGATCAGGCGCTGGCCGACCCGCGCCAGCAAGCCGCTCACCTGCGCATCGGCCTGCCATTCCAGGCGGGTGCCGGCGGTTTGGGAACCTGCAGTCTGGGAGACTGCGGCCATCTCACTCAATTGCACGCTCACGTCACCGTGGAAGCGGCTGTTTTGCCCCTCGCCCTGGACCTTCATCCGATAGCTTCGTGGCCGGTCCAGCTCGCTCAGGCGCAATTCACCGCGGTAAGAACCACCGATCGCCGCAACTTGCAACCTGGCTTGCGCACGAAAGGCGTTCGCTTCCCCTTCGATGGCTTCGAGCAGCTGCACGCCGGGCAAAGCGCGGGCGATGGCTTCGGGATCATGCAGCACGGCCCAAACTACGGGAGGAGCTGCATTGAATTCGTGCTGTCCGTTGAGTTGCAAGGCTACCTCTATTGATTCAGAGGCAGTATAACAATGAATGGGCGTTCTGTAAAAATTTATCGGCGGTGAATGTTGATCGCACCTCATTTGACTTACGGAATTTTCGTCAATACAATGTAATCAAGAATATAAGGTGGGAAAATGGGAATTCGTGCCGAAAAAGGAAGCCGATCTTTTGTCGAGGTAGAGAAACCGGCCAACACGACGAAAACTGAAGCGATCCAGCAAATGACCAATGAGGAATTTTTGAAATTCATTAAACCCACCTACGGTCGTTTCATGCCCACCCGCAGCCGTTTCTTGCGCCTTCGTCTCCCCTTTACCTACGATCACGAATAGTTAGGATGTATGTTTTAGACACATCGGTAACATCCGAATTGCTGAGCCAGGAGCCACATAGGAAAGTTGCGGAGTGGTTCATCGCCACTGCTCCTTCTTTGATGTATCTACCCACAGCAACCATTGGTGAATTGCAGAAATTTGTAGAGCGAGATCGGCGAAGTAACCCCCAGGTAGCCAATGAGAAAGAGAATAGAATCAACTGGCTCGTTGCCCGCTATCCAATGCTCACAGCCGATCTACCGGTATTTGTTGAATGGGGTAAGTTGATGTCTGGCATCAAGGGGCGTGCCAAGGATCGCCTGGCAATAGACGGCATCATTGCCGCGACCGCCAGCGTGCACAACATGATGGTCGCTACTGGCAATGAGAAAGATTTCCAGCGGTTTCCCGTACCTGTGATCAATCCCTATCGGCATCCTCTCCCTTCCTGACCCGCAAGTAAGCCCGTGCCCTTTAGCCGGGATTTGAACCCATGACCCCTACCTTACGGCCGCGAAGTGACGGCATCACCAATTGGCGCAACCGAACCATCTGGACGGGTGATAACCTCGCCGTCATGCGCGGCATGAATTCCAACAGCGTGGACTTGATTTACCTCGATCCGCCTTTTAACTCCAACCGCAATTATTCCGCGCCCATCGGCAGCGAGGCCGCCGGCGCCGCTTTCAAAGACACCTGGACCTTGGATGATGTTGACCTGGCCGAACACGGCGAAATTGCCGACCGCAACCCGGCCCTTTACAAGGTCATCGACGCCGCCGGCGATGCCCACGGCAAGGGCATGAAATCCTACCTGATCATGATGGGCACGCGCCTGCTGGAGATGCGCCGCCTCCTGAAAGACAGCGGTAGCATCTACCTGCATTGTGACCCGACCGCGGGGCATTATCTGAAGTTGGTAATGGACGCGGTGTTTGGCAGCGGGAATTTCGTAAATGAGATTGTTTGGCGTAGATTTGGTTCACACAATGACGCTACACGCCGATATGGTCGTGTTCACGATATTCTGTTGTTTTACTCAATGGGCGATAGATTCACCTGGAATCGTGTGTTTGAGCCATATGACGAGGAATACTTAAAGAAATCTTATCGAAACAAGGATTCTAGAGGGCGCTATACCACCTCTCCATTACAAGCACGAACTTTATCAGGCGGCGGATATGAATGGAAAGGAATTGTGGACATATGGAAGTTTCCTATGGAGCGGTTGGAAGCGCTCGATGCAGAAGGATTAATTCATTGGCCAGAAAAAGGCTCCATACCCCGCAGAAAGGTCTATTTGGATGAGGCAAAGGGTGTACCTGCACGAGATGTAATTCTCGACATAAAACCATTATCAACAGGTGCCAAAGAACGCCTCGGCTACCCGACCCAGAAACCGCTCGCCCTCCTCAAGCGCATCATCGCCGCCTCTTCCCAGCCCGATGACGTCGTCCTCGACCCTTTCTGCGGTTGCGCCACCGCCTGCATCGCCGCCGAGCAACTGGATCGCCAGTGGGTCGGCATCGACCTCTCGCCGCTCGCCGCTGCTCTGGTCCTGCGCCGTGCCGAAAACGAAATCGGCTCGCTTTTCGCAATTGACCATCGTACGGACATCCCCCGCCGCAGCGACCTGGGCAAACTGCCGAATTACCGCACCCACAAGCACACCCTCTACGGCTTGCAGGAAGGCGTTTGCGCTGGTTGCCAGGTTCATTTCCCCTTCCGCAACCTGACTGTCGACCACAAGACTCCGCGCTCCCGCGGCGGTGGCGACCACTTTGAGAACCTCCAGCTCCTCTGCGGCGCTTGCAATTCCGCCAAGGGCGACGGCACGATGGCGGAGTTGCTGGCCAGACTCAACCATTGATCTCCCTGATCCCGCGCCCCTCCCCAGCGCAGCCTCCCATTTTGAATATGCTAGGTGGAGGAGATAGCCGTGAGGTTGGATGCCGAATCACGACCGGTTTCCCGGTGAAGAGCAGGACGACGATTTCGAAGAGCTCGAGCGCGAACCTTTCGCGGATGATTGGTCCTTCATGGATGCAGATGCGGCTGCCGAAGAGGAACGGTTTGCCCGCCCGAGCGAAACGCCTTCGCAGCCACCGCGCGCGGGCCATGCCGCAGCGGTCCATACACCCCGCGCCGTGGTTCCCTTGGAAGCACGCGAAAACGAGCCAGCAAGCGAAACTCCCGCCAGCCCCGTCCGTCCCGAACCACCGCGCCAAAACCCAGCACCCCGCAGGCCGCAACGCTCGCTCCCTGGACGAGCCGCCCACCCAGTAGAAGCAGCTTCCCGCAGCCCGCAGGCGGCACAATCTGAAAGATCGGAAAGCGCCAACCGATCGCCTGAAGCGGGTTCCACAGCGACAGAGCGCGTCCTACCCGCCACCACAAGCGCGCCGCCAGGAGCCTCTCCGCTGGCGGAAGATGCTGTCTCGCCGCAACGATCTTCGTGGAAGAGCCGCCTGTTTTCGCGTTTGCGCCCACCTCGTCTGCCGCGCATCCGCCGCCCCAGTTTGCCCCGGCCCCATTGGCCAAAGTTCCGTTTTCTTTCCCGCCGTTCCGCAGCAGTAGCGCCGACCACAACGGAGCGCAACACCAACCGTGGCCGGACACGCTCACGCAGCAGCGCTGAGCGCCCGCCTTCGCTCTTCTTTCGCGTGTTGGCGGCTTTGCCCGGGCGGGCGACCTGGTTCGGGCGCGGGGAGAAAAGACCGGCCCGCCGCCGGCGCCGGCGCAGCGAACGCCGCCCGCGCATCATCGCGGAAGGGCTCAGCCTCGACGATAAGCTGGATATCCTGGGTGTGCTGCTCGTCATCGCCGCCGTCGTGCTGACCCTCAGCGCGCTCTCCTCCAATCCCGGCGCCCTCATCGGGCCGATCAATGATTTCCTCGGTCATTTGCTGGGTCAGGGCGCGTTGGCCGCTCCGATCACCATGTTCGCCCTCGGCGTGTGGCTCATTTTGCGTTATTTCGGTGAAGCGGCGCCTTTGATGGATCTGCGCCGCGGCGCGGGTGTCCTGCTGCTCTACCTCTCTTTGCTCACCATCCTGCAATTCTTCGAGACGTTCACGGCTGCATATGCCTACGTCGATCTGGCGGAGCCCGCCACGCTGCGCGTCCCTCTCGAACTGACCTGGACGCTGAAGCGAGCGGGCGGTTGGCTGGGTACGCAGCTCTACCTGTTGCTGGTGATGACGGTCGGAGAACTGGGTGCGCTCTTCGTGGTACTGGGCGCGATCCTCCTCGGCCTGCGCTTCGCCAGCGAAGTCAGCACCTACGAGATGGCGCGCTGGCTGGTGGGCAGCTGGCGCCGTTGGGCCGATCAGCGGGCCGCCCGTCAGGAAGCGCGGGCCATCACCGAACGGGCCGCTGCCGAACGTGTTGCCGCCGAACGGGCCGCTGCTGCCGTCAGACACGCCGCGCCCACCGCACCAAGCCTCGTTGCGGAGGGAGCTGCGGCCCTGGAAGCAGCGCCCGCCGTCGCCTTCACCCCAGCGGCCGTTCCGCCGACACGGACGCCACATCCCGTTACCGCCACCGGCAACGAACCTCTGCCGAAACCGATGCGGAACGGAGGACGGACGGATTCAGGTTGGCGACTGCCCGATTCCAGCGCGATGCTCAGTGGCGGGGGGGAACAGCGCCTGGAGCGGGAAGTCCTGCGCGAACGCGCGCAGATCATCGAAGATACCCTACGCAGTTTTGGCGCGCCCGGGCGCGTGGTCGCCATCAACAGCGGCCCGGTCATCACGCAATTCGGCGTCGAACCGCTGCATTGGGAACAACGGTCGGGCAAGCGCAGCCGCGTAAAGGTCGGCGCGATCGCGCAGCTGGAGAAAGACATCCAACTCGCCCTCGGCGCGCGCACCATACGCGTCGAGGCGCCGGTGCCGGGCAAGGGCTACGTCGGCATCGAAGTGCCCAACAAAACCGCCGCCCTCGTCAGTTTGCGCGACGTCATGGACACCGATGAATTCCGCCGCCTGCAATCGCCGCTGGCGATCGCCCTCGGTCAGCGGGTGGATGGCCGCCCGGTCGTCGCCGATCTCATCCGCATGCCGCATTTGCTCATCGCCGGCACCACCGGTTCGGGCAAATCCGTCTGCGTCAACGCCGTCATCAACAGCATCTTGCTGCACAATGCGCCGCAACAGGTGCGCCTGCTGATGGTCGATCCGAAACGGGTCGAGCTCGCCAATTACAACGGCCTGCCGCACCTCATCTCGCCGGTGGTCGTCGAGATGGAACGCACCGTCGCCATGCTCAAGTGGGTCGCTTCCGAGATGGACCAGCGCTATCACCGTTTCAGCAAGAGCGGCGCCCGCCACATCGATGATTACAACGAGCAATTGGCCCCGGGGGATGAACCACTGCCCTACATCGTCGTCGTCATCGATGAACTGGCGGATTTGATGATGACGGCGCCGGAGATCACCGAACGCCTCATCACGCGCATCGCCGCGCTCGCCCGGGCGACCGGCATCCACCTCGTCATCGCCACCCAGCGCCCATCGGTCGACGTGGTCACCGGCTTGATCAAGGCCAATTTCCCGGCGCGCATCGCCTTCGCCGTCGCCAGCAGCGTCGATTCCCGTGTGATCCTGGATCAGCCGGGCGCGGAACGCTTGCTCGGCCGCGGCGATATGCTCTTCCAGAGCGGGGAAGCGCCGGCGCCTTTGCGCATGCAGGGTGTCTTCGTCTCCGATCAGGAAATCGAAAACATCCTCGCTTTCTGGCGCGCGCAGGGCAGCACGCCTTTGGCGCCCAACGCTGCCTTCCATCCTTTGCCTGGGACGAGCCAAAAACAGCGAGAAATCTGGCAAGAGGGCGAGGTAGCGGAGGATGGCGAAGAGCTCCTCTATCTCCAGGCGGTGGCTCTCGTGCGGCGCCTCAAGAAAGCTTCCGTCTCCCTCCTGCAACGGCGGATGCGCATCGGTTACAATCGCGCTGCTCGCCTGATCGACCGCATGGAGGCGGAAGGAATCGTCGGCCCGCCCACCGAAGGGAGCAAGCCGCGGGCCGTGCTCTCTTTGCCGGAGGAAATCGCCGGTTAAGGGTTCAGTCCCGGCGCAAGCGGCCGAGGACAGGCGTCGCCAGCGCAGGAGGTCCCAGGAATTGGCATGACTCAACCGGACGTGATCATCATTGGAGGCGGCATCGTCGGTTCCGCGGCCGCTTATGAATGCGCGCGCGCTGGCCTGCGTACACTCATGCTGGATCGCATCGACCGTGGCCGCGCCACCAACGCGGGCGCCGGCATCGTCACGCTGCTCTCTGGCCGTTATGTACTGGGGGAAGCCTGGGCGGATTTTGCGTTGACGGCCGGGCGTCATTATCCACCGCTCGTCGCCGCCCTCGCGGAGGCCGGCCAGGCGGATACTGGATACGCGCGTTGTGGCATGTTGTCTGTCGCCATGGATGAAGATGAACTGATGCCCTTTCAGAATTCGGCCCGTCACTTGCGCGAACGGTTAGCCATCAGCGGTTATCGGGAACAGGATTTCCAACGCATCTCCAGCAGCGAGGCCCAGGCGCTCTTCCCGCCATTGCGCGCTCCACTGGGGGCGATGTGGGATCGATATGCGGCTCGCGTGGATGGCCGCAGGATGGCGCGCGCGCTCCAGGGTGCGGCCATCTACCACGGTGCAGAAATCCGCGAAGAAAGCGTCCTACGCATTCGCCGCACTTCGGATGGTGCAGTGCAGGGCGTGGAGACGAAGGCAGCGACGCATCACGCGGGGAAGGTCATCCTGGCCGGCGGCGCCTGGTCCGCTGAGTTTGGCGAGCAGTTGGACTTGCCTTTGCCCATTGCGCCGCAACGCGGGCAGATCGCCCACCTGCAGTTGTCCGAAGAGAGCGCGCCGGCCACGGAAGATTGGCCCATCGTAGGGGCCTATCGCGGGCATTATTTGGTGAGCTGGCCGGAACGACGCGTCGTCGCCGGGGCCACGCGCGAACCTGGTACTGGCACCGATCATCGGCAGACGGCGGGCGGCACCGCCGAAGTATTGCGCGAGGCATTGCGCGTGGCGCCAGGTTTGGCCGATGCCACTTTCCTCGAGCAGCGCATTGGCTTCCGCCCGGCGACGCCCGATCAACTGCCCGTCATCGGGGAAGCGCCGGGCACGCCGAATCTCTTCCTGGCCACCGGCCACGGTCCGAACGGTTTGCACCTGGGCCCCTACACCGGCTTGCAAGCCGCGCGCTGGGTGATTGGGGCCCCGCTGAATGAGAATCTGTCCGCTTTCAGCGTCCGTCGCTTTGTTACCTGAACAAGGCACCGACAGTCATCCACCCAGCCAGCGAGAAGAGCAGCGTGGGGAGAATACGCTCGCCTTGGGAGGGGGGGAGTGATAACCGCGTCCTAACCCTCTTGGGAGCAACCAGAGCGCAAAGAATCAACCCAAGTCAGCGGGTTCTATAAGGACACGTCGGCGCTGCGCACTCTTCGAGATCAGTGTAGCGACGGCCAGAAAGGCCGCTATCATGCCTCTTCATGTGTGACCGCTTGTGGGTGATCCTCGCCGCCTGGGTATGTTGCGCTGCCCTTCCGCTGAGGGCGCAAGAAGCCGAAAACCCGCCCGCCTACGTGCCTCCCCCCGTGGTCGAGAGCGCCAGCAGCGGCTGGAGCTGCGGTGAATTCCCCTGTGAGGATGATCGAGAAGCGTTCTGGGAGCGCATCCGCGTTCCCGAAGGATTCGCGCTGGAACACGTCGGCCGTTTTCCCGGGCTGGTCCAGCAAATTGCCTACGGTCTGGATGGTCGCCTGCATGCCACCGTGCTCGAAGGAGGCTCCGCTTACGGCGCGGTCTATACCCTGCGGGAAGACGGCAGCACAGCGCGCTACCCGGCGCTCTTCCACTCCCCCATCGGCCTGGCCGCCCAGCCGGAAACCGGGGAGTTATTCGTTTCTGCGCGCGTCAACGAAGGCGCCGGCGGCATCTGGCGCTTGCGTGAGGCACTGCCGCCGCAGGTCATCCGCGCCGATCTGCCCTGCTGCACGGAATTCCCCGGCAATCAACCCAACGGCATGGTTTTTGCTGCTGCCGGCGTGCTTTACATTGGCATCGGCGCGCGCAGCGATCATGGCGAGACGGGCGAGGAACGGTTGCCGGAAGAAGCGGCGTTGTTGCGCCTGGATGTGACGACCGGCGAAAGCGAAGTCGTCGCCCGCGGTTTGCGCAACCCATTTGACGTGGCGCTCTCCGCTGCGGGGGAGCTGTATGTCACCGACCAGGGCACCTTGCGCGGCCCGGGCGACCGTGTGCTGGACATCGAGGAGGGCGCCCATTACGGTTGGCCTTATTGGCGTTGGCGCAGCTGTGTGATCTGCCCCCCGCGGCCGCCGGAGCTGACGATTGCCGAAGACTGGCTGACCTTACCCGAGCACAGCAACCCACGTGGCATTGTCGCCTACGAAGGGGTCCAATTTCCCCGCAACTTCCTCGGCAATGTCTTCGTCACCCTCTGGTTGAACGCGGCCGAAGGGCAGCGCATCCTGCGGCTGGATCCCGCAAGCCAGACCTACGAAACCTTCGTCAGCGGTCTGATGCGGCCCACCGATGTCGTCATTGCGCCGGATGGCACGCTGGTGTTTGCCGATTCAGTCTATGGCGATATCTGGCGCGTGCGTTATGTCGGCGTGGAGTGATGCGCACGTGATCGCACATCCGTTGCACAACCAAAGCTGGTCATCCAATGATGGCCATCAAAAAGGGTGCGGAAAACCGCTCTGGCGCATTTGTTGCTGAAATGCCGAAACGTCATAAGGGACCGCGCGCAGCGTCACCTGCAATTGTGAACCCTGGAAGTGGAACAAGGCCCATTGGGCTTGGCCCGGCGCGTCTCGCGAGGAACCGATGCTGCCCGGGTTCAACAGCCGCCAGTGCCCCACGACGCGGTCGTATTGTAGGTGAACGTGCCCGCCGATGCCCAGCGAACCTTCCCGATCCAGCAAGAAATCCAGCGCGATGTGCTCCGGCGTATCGGGTGACAAGACCCCCTCATCATCGCCGGGCACCGCGTGGTAAGCATGGCACCAGCCGTAGCCGGGCAGTTCCTGGGCGATTTCAACGCCGATCCCCGCTCGCAAGAACTCGTATTCTTCCCATCCGAGTTGAGCGATCGTCCAATCCAGATTCGCACTCGTCTCCTGGATGAGTCGTTTGCGCTCTTCCCATTCCCCGGCGTCCTGAGCGGCGGGCAGTCGTTTGCGTTCGCCGTGTACGAGGTAACGGTCTGTGTTGCCGCCGATGCAACGCACCGTTTCGCTGTCATGTTCGGCGACGAGGGCCAGGCAATGGCGGATGCATTCGGCCGGCCGGGGGCCTGCGGCGGCATAATCACCCAGGAACCAATACTGGTCGACAGCGCCCAAGGCTTTCAAATCGGCGAGAGCCGCCAACAACGCCAGTTCATTGCCGTGGATATCGGAGAAGATCGCGATGCGCATGGGAACCTCACTCACTCAGGGCCGGTTTAAACGCAAGACGCCCCCTGAGGGGGGAGGGGGCGTTTGCATTAGGGAAACTCCACATCAGAAAGTTTGGGTGCTTCCCGATGTAATTCCAGTATATAAAATTTCCACCGAGACTCGGCCTCAGTGGTCTATACCACTTCACAAACATGAATTGCATCAATGTTTCTCGTGGGAAAAGGGCCGAATTACGCCTTCGGGTGACCCTTTGCGGATGGCCATTTTGACTTCGCCAATCGCCCGGGTGACTTCGATATTGCGCGGGCAAGCGCTGGTGCAATTGAAGACGGTGCGGCAGCGCCAGACGCCATCCCCTTCGCCCAGGACTGCCAAACGCTCTTCTTCGGCGCGGTCGCGGTCATCGAATAAGAAACGGTGCGCCTGGACGATGGCCGCCGGCCCGTAGTATTCGCCATTGGCCCAGAAGCTGGGGCAGGCTGTGGTGCAGGCGGCGCAGAGGATGCAATTCGTGCTGTCATCATAGACGGAGCGCGCTGCTGGCGTTTGCAAGCGCTCGCGACCGTCTTCCGGCACGGCTTCTTCGTTGACCAAGTAGGGCATCACGCGGCGGTAATGGGCGAAAAAGGGTTCCATATCCACTACCAGGTCTTTCAATACCGGCAAACCCAGGATCGGTTCCACCTGCACGCTGCTCCCGACATCACGGATCAGCAACTTGCAGGCCAGGCGATTGACGCCGTTGATGCGCATCGCATCCGAGCCACAGATGCCGGCCGAACAGGAACGGCGGAACGTGAGGGTGCCATCCTGTTCCCACTTGATGCGGTGCAACAATTCCAACACGCGATCAGTCGGCTGTACCTCTTTCAGTTCGTATTCTTGCCAGTAAGGGCGCGCCTTCGCCTCATCTTCCGGGTTGTAGCGTCGTATGCGAAAACGGATATCCATGGTGATCTCTCCTGGCCGTTCAATAGACTCGCGGTCGGGGCTTGAAGTGCTGTTCGTCTTCCGCGATGCCGCGCGCCTTTTCCTCTTCCCAGAGCGAAAAATCCACCGCTTTATCATGACGCAGCGTCAGCTGGTCGCCATCCCGCGAGATGAGAGAGTGCACCAACCAGTTTTGATCATCGCGCTCGGGGAAGTCTTCACGAGAGTGGGCGCCGCGGCTTTCCCGACGGGCCAAGGCAGAACGCGCCGTCGCTTCGGCCAAATCGAGCAAGCAGCCCAGCTCCCAGGCTTCCATCACGTCTGAATTGAAGCGCTGCCCACGGTCATCAATGTGCAGGTCCTTTTCGTAGCGATCGCGCAATTCCGCCAGCTCATCCAGGGCTTGCTGCATGGTTTCTGCCGTTCGGAACACGCCCACATTCTGCATCATCGTTTCCTGCAAGCGCTGGCGCAGCTCCCCCGGGCGTGAATTGCCCTGGCTGGCGCGCAGTTGTGCGAATGCGGCCTGCGCTTCGGCCGCCGCGTCTTTGGCGATCGGCGGGAGGTCGCTGCCGGCGCATACCTCGGCGATGCGCTTGCCACCGAGACGGCCGAAGACGATCAGATCCACCAGCGAATTCGTCCCCAGGCGGTTGGCGCCGTGGCAGCTCACACAGGCCACTTCGCCCGCGGCAAAAAAGCCCGGCACCACCGTATGCGCTGCGTCCCGCGTCACTTCGGCGCACAGATTCGTCGGGATCCCGCCCATCGCGTAATGCGCGGTCGGCCGCACGGGCATCGGCTCCTTCAGCGGATCGACCCCGACATAGGTGCGGCAGGTATCCAGCGTTTCGGCCAGATTCTGGATGATATAGGCCTCGTCGATGCGCCGCTCTTCACCTGCCTCGGCCAGATGACGATTGACCGTGCTCGGCCGGACGTCCAGGTGCACATAATCCCGTCCGCGCACCCCTTTGCCATCGCGCAGTTCCAGGTAAATGGCGCGGCTGACGACGTCTCGGCTGGCTAAGTCCTTGATCGTCGGCGCATACCGTTCCATGAAGCGTTCGCCCTGGCCATTGAGCAGCACGCCACCCTCGCCGCGGATCCCCTCCGTCAACAGGACGCCGAGGCCATAGAGGCCGGTCGGGTGGAACTGGTAGAATTCCATATCCTGCAAAGGCAAACCACGGCGCAAGGGCAGCGCTGCGCCATCACCGGTCAGGCTATGGGCGTTGCTGGTGAAGGACCAGACGCGGCCCCAACCGCCGGTGGCGAAGAGCGTCGCTTTGGCGTGGAAGATATGCCAATCGCCGCTGCCCAGCTCGAGCGCTACGCAGCCACCGACCGTTTCGCCATTCATCACCAGGTCCACCACGTAAAACTCGTCAAAAAAAGCGACCTCTTGTTTGATGCATTGTTGATACAGCGTTTGCAGGATCATGTGCCCGGTGCGGTCTGCCGAGTGGCACGCGCGGCGCACGGGACTCTCGCCGAAATTGCGCGTGTGCCCCCCGAAGCGGCGCTGGCTGATGCGGCCGGCCGAAGTGCGGTCGAAGGGCAGTCCCATGTGCTCCAATTCCACGACGGCATCCACCGCGTTTTCGGCGAGCACCTGGGCGGCATTCTGGTCCGTCAAGTAGTCGCCCCCTTTGACGGTGTCGTAGGCATGCCAGAGGGGATCGTCTTCTTCCAGGTTGCCCAGCGCGGCGCCGATCCCACCCAGGGCGGCGCCGGTATGGCTGCGCGTCGGGTACAGCTTGCTGACGACGGCGACTCTGGCGCCGCCGGTGCTGGCATACAACGCGGCCATCAAGCCGGCGCCGCCCGCCCCAACGATGACTGCATCATACTCATGCAACTTCGAATCGAGCATCCGCTACACCAACTCCATCACGATGTTTCGCCGAATTCTTCGCAGCCGAGCTCGACCAACTCTTCGAGCGTTGCGCCATGTGTCTGGCGGATTTCGCAGAGCGCCCGGCTGGCTTCATCGATGGCCGCTTCGTCAATGCCGATCACCAGCGCCCCGCCACCCAGGGCCAGGAGCACCAGGGCCGCGATCAGGCAGAGATACAAAGCGGCACGTTTCGCCAAAGGGTGATGCAGATAATCCCAGAGCACACCGCGCAAGCCGTTGAAACCGTGGATCACGACCAGCACCAACAGGGCAAAATCGTAAAGGCGCCAAATCGCCAAGGGACCGATGAACGTGCTCCAGCGATCATGCACGAATTCGACCGCCGTGCCGGTGGCATTGGCCCCTACCTGTCCTTCACTGGCGCCGACGGCCAGGTGCTCTGCCGCGCTGATATCGAAGACGCCCTGGACGACATGCATCATGCCCAGGTGGCCAAAAACCAGCGGCAGGATCAGCACCCCGCTGATGCGCATATACAGCCACCAGAAACGCTCGCTGCTCGCACTCAAGGCGGTTTGGCTGCCCCGGCCCGCGACCAGTGAATGCAGCCCGGCCAGCAACAAGGCGGCGATGCCCGCCAGCGCGAAGCCACCCAGGAAAGGCAGCTGCGCGCGGATCACCTCCTCCAGTGGCAGGACAAAAGCTTCTTCGTTGTAAAAATCCAGGACGTGGCCGAACATCAACACAAAGACGGGCGTCAGCAAAAGCCCACTGAGCAGGAGGACACCGACGGCAGCCCGCCCCTGATGACGCCAGAGCTGCGGCCGATAATCGAAAAAGGCAACGCGCAGGCCATTGAAGGCGTGATACACCACCGAAGCCACCAGCGCGAATTCCCCTAATGTGAAGAGCGGCGATTGATAGGTCTTGATCGCTTCTTCATAGAGCGGGGGATAAAACACCGCCCAGGAGGTATCGACGACGTGCAGGACGATGAAAAGCACGACGCCCAGACCGCTCAAGCGGTGCAGCAGCCAGCTCCATTGGCCGATGGCACCACGGTAACGCAAGGATTCGCGTAGGGTCAGCACCAGCGTGGTCAAGCGGTTCTCCTCGGCTTACTGGGAGGAAGTATAAGCAGGGCAAGGCCTCAGGGCAAGCACGTGCTGGCCGGCGCGATTTCGCGGCGCCATTTCGCAAAGCAGGCGCCGTTGCGCTCGTTTCCGCAGCGAATCGCCCAGGGAACCCCCTGGAATTTCACGCCTGAGGCTGCACTGGATTCCCCCGCTATAATTGTGGGCAACAGAGGACGAACAATGAGGAGGAGCGAGATGGCAGAAGCAAAGGCGACCCTGGCCGGCGGCTGCTTTTGGTGCCTGGAGGCGGTTTTCTTGGAGTTGGCGGGCGTGACGGCTGTGCAATCCGGTTACAGCGGTGGGCGCATCCCCCACCCGAGTTACGAAGATGTCTGCACCGGCCAAACGGGCCACGCCGAAGTCGTTCAGGTCACCTACGATGAGGAACGGATCGCTTATCGTGACTTGCTCGACGTCTTTTTCACGACGCATGACCCCACTCAGTTGAATCGGCAGGGCAACGACATCGGCACCCAGTACCGCTCGGCGATCTTCTACCACGACGACGGTCAAAAAGCCGCCGCCGAAGCGGCCTTCGCCGAACACGCGGAGCTCTGGCCACGGCCCATCGTGACGCAGCTGGAAGCCCTGGCGGAGTTTTACCCGGCCGAGGAATACCACCGTGATTATTTTTCCCGCAATCCCCACAATGGTTATTGCCAGCTGGTCGTCGCGCCCAAAGTCGCCAAGTTCCGCCAGCAGCACCGGGAGCGATTGAAGGTGCGAGCTTGATAGGCGCCATACGACGGCATCTCCTGATCCTCCTGCTCATCTGCTTGCCGCTCTCTGGTGTCGTGGCACAAGAAGAGGATCTCATTTTCGTCTTGCGTGCCTTCCAAAAACATTCTTCGGTCACCAGTTTGAAAGCACAGGCGAATGAGCATTCGGATATTTACTTTCGATTTAAGCTGGCGGAAGAAGAGCCGGCAGACATTGTGGTGGTCACTGTGCTTGCCAATGACGATTCTCACCAGCGGATCGAGCAGGGCGCACTGATTCAGTCCACCGGTGAGCATTACACAGAGCTCATCATGCGGGAGTATAACCGTACCAATGACGGAGATTACGCACTTGCGAACACAGACATCTCAACGATCCAGCTGGATTACGCGAGCGTAAACGGGAGTGGCTGCATCACCAACGAGATCACAGAGGGTCCTCTGGATTCGGCATTGTTGATGGATGCCCATATGGCCATACAGAGTGATCGATCGCAAACTGAATCTGTCACTCAATCCTTCATCAATGATCCGACCGGTTGGGTCTTTCAATTGGAAGAGCTTCCTGCCGATGAATCTTTCGATCCCGCATTGCGAGTTTTTTCCATTGATTTGCAAGCTACTGACTATTTCTCCGATACATTGCCCATCGACGAATTGTTGCCTCTCGAAACGGATTTTATGATCGATACAGACGACCTCCTCACGCAGATGCTCGACAATCTCAACTTGGATATTTCCATCTGGATTCATGGAGAGAGTGGTTTGATTCATCGGATTGTGGAAGTCATTCGTACCATTTTCCTCATCGATGCTTTGGCAAATCCCGAACTCGGCATTTGGTTGGAAATCGAGTTGTTCCGCAAACTGGATACAGTCTTCAGTGAGCATGATCAACTCACAGAAGCCGATTTAGTCCCAGTATGTCTACCCTCTTAGCAGAACTACCAGCGCTGTTCTTGCAGCGCCCATCGTCGCTGATGCGGTGCCGGGCCACTCACGCTCACTGCTCCATCGGTGAGCGACCAGAGGTGCATCAGTAGACCACGGAGTTGCATGAAGCGGGGCAATTGCGAGTGCAGTTCTGCATCGACGGGGCGAACTTCGCGGTAGCCAGCCAACAACGCCTCATGCAAGGCGCGCCTATCCGGTCTGCTCCGCTGGTAAAAATCCAGCAAGGCGCGCGCGAAATCTACCCAGAGCCAACCGTACACCGGTTCATCGAAATCGATGATCGTCGCCTGCTTCCCATCCCAAAAGACGTTGGCCGGGTGCATATCGCCATGGGTGAGGGCGAAATCGCGCCGCGGCAAATCGTGCAGCCAGCGTTCCAGCTCAAAATACTTCGCGCGGATCGCTGCTTCGGCGGCCAGCGCGATCGGCCGCACATTCTGATAAAAGTCGAATAGGGTGTGGTGACGGTGTGGCCCCGGGCGATAGGCCAGCGACGCTTCATGCAATTGGGCGATGCTGCGCCCCCAGGCGCGGAAGACGCGCGGCTCGCGCTCTTCGGGGTGGATCGCCTGGCCGGGCGCCGCGCTAACCAAACCAGCGAAGTAGTGCGTCCCACCCTGCCGCAGCCATTCGATGTGATTCCCTTGCTGAGAGCGCAGCGGCGCGCAAACCGGCGCCCCCTGTTCTGCCAGATGGGCCTGGAAATGGTAGGCAGCTTGCGCCGTGCGCGGTCGGCGGATGCTCGGGTGGGAGATGCGCAGGTAATGCGGATCACCGGCCCGCCGCAAACGATAGACGATGCTGAGCCGGCGTTCGACCAATTGTAGAGATTGTGGATCAGCAGCCCAGTGGCGCGCTACGAAAGCCGGTAGGGTCTGTGCATCGAAACGGTCCCGAACCTCCACCCAGCCGCGCACAGAAACCTCCAGTTGGCTACGAAAATGAGACTCGGCTGACATTGTTAACTTTCTCTTAGAAAGCTGTCAAATTGGCAAGAAATCCCCGTTGAATCGCATCCAATCCTTATGGATACGCACCCAATTTGCGGTGGCTGCGTATAGAGAAATGCAAGGAAGGCCGTACAAGGAGATTGACGTGATGGTCTTTTGGATCGAAAAACGGCAAGTGAAACAGCGTCATGAGGAGATGCTGCGCGAGGCGCGCAACCTGCACCTGGCCCGCCGCCTGCGCTCCGAACGCCGGGAGCGCCGCGCAGAACGTCAGTAGTTCGCCGGCGCGTGGGCTTCGCCGCTCAGGCAGAAAAACCCAATTCAACATTCATCCTCCTTCCCCTGATCAACGCCCCGTTCCCCCCGACGGGGCGTTGATTGTTCCTGATGTCCAGCCAGCGACTCAGCTGTAGTCAAGCGCCACCCGTTCCTTGCAACACTTCGCGGAAGGCGGCCAAGGTTTGTTGGGCGGTCTCTTCCCAGCGGAATTGCCGCGCCTGTTCGGTGCCGCGGGCGATGAGCTTTTGCCGCAAAGCCTCGTCGTTTTCGATCGCGGTCAAGGTCTGCACCCAGGCCGTTTCATCCTGCGGATCCAACAAGATGCCCGCTTCACCGACCACTTCCGGCAGACTGGCGCGGTTGCTGGCCAGCACCGGTGTGCCGCAACGCATCGCTTCCAGCGCGGGAAAGCCGAATCCTTCATGCAGCGCCGGCAAGAGCAGCGCCCGAGCACCGCGGTACAGCGTTGCCAAATCGGCATCATCGACATAACCGAGCCAACGTACCTGCCGGCCAGCGCCCAACCAGCTTTCGTCAAAGAGCCAACCTTTCCTTCCCGCCAGGGCCAAGACGACCGCCGCATCCGCTCGTTCGGCCGCCCAGCGCTGGAAGGTCGCCACCAGAAAGGCGATGTTCTTGCGCGGCTGCAGCGTTCCCACATGCAAGTAGTAACGCGCTGGCAGACCGTGCTTCGCGCGGATCGCCGCGACCGCCGCCGCATCCATTTCCCCACTCAGCGGGTTGACGCCGGGATAGACGACGCGCATTTTGGCGGCAGGGGTGCCGTAGAAATGCGCCGCATCCGCCTTCGTCGCCTCGCTGTCGCAAAGCAGGAGATCGGCGCGTCGTGCGCTGTGTCGGGTGCTCCAATCCAAGTAGAGACGTTGGCGTAGGGGGTGAGCGGCCGGGAAATGGCGGTACCCCAGGTCGTGGATCGTCACAATCGCGCGGCCGGGAAAGCGCCAGGGCAGGGTATGCGCCGGCACGAAGGTCAATGCAGGACGATCTCGGTAAAGCGCCGCAGCCAAGGGCAGATGCGTCCAGAGGCGCGGGCTGCGCAACACGCGCATGGCCACCCGTGACGAAGACGGCAGCAGATCGGGCGCCGGTTCTTCACGGAAATAAAGGCTGAGCTGGAACTCGTGATTCTGGGGGATGAGGGCGCGCAGCAGCGCCAGGGCGTATTGTTCGGTGCCGGTGCGTTGCGCGCGTGTGCAGCGGCTGGCGTCGATGGCAATCCGCGGCGTCAATTGCTCTCACCCGGTTGCGAAAAACTGCAGATACAAGCCTCCTGCCGCGCCGATCAGACACAACAACGCGCCGGGGGTGCGCAATTCCGGCCAGGGTGGGCGATTCCAACGCGACGTGAACCACAGGGCGAGCCCGGCAGCGCCGATCAGCAGCGCCAGGCGCAGGGAACCCTCGCTGAAATGAAGGGCCAAACCGCCGCTCACCGACCAGCCACCGAGGAAAGCCGACGCCGCCGGCCGCCGTTCGATCACCAACCAACGGGTCAGGAAAAAGGCGGCCAGGAGCCAGGCGTAGGGCAGCGGCTCGGCAAGCGCACGTTGCGGCGCGACCAGCAACCACCCCCCCAGCACGATGAACCAGAGCGCCGGAGTTTCGCGGGGCAAGCGCCGGCTGCGAGGCGGATCGATGGTTTCATGCGGTGCCGACATGGCATCATTGTGCGCGGGGAAAGGCGCGGGCGCAAGCGGCGTCTTTGGCGAGGAGTCTCACTGGCTCCGATTGCCTAACGTGCAGTAAGGCCGGCCGGGGGATCAGACGTATTCCAGCTGTCGGACGCGCACGCTCCCCGCGCCCATATGGATGCTCAGGCGAATCGTCGCCTCTTGCGCTTCATCCGAGGGTTCATAACCGCTGTACCAGATGGCGTCGCTGCTGAATCCCATGTGGTGCCCGCTCCATTTGCGGAAGTGCTCCGGCAGGCGCAAACGGCCGATGCCGCTCGTCACCTGCAAGCGCACGGCGGCGCCGGGAGGCAATTCCAGGTCACAGGCGCCCGCACCACCGCGGATGGATCCCTTGATTTCGCATCCTTCACCGACGCTCAACTGAAAGCGACCCGCACCGACTTCGGCATCCAACCGGCATTGTGCACCATCGGCGATCGACAGCTGTTGCGCGCCGGCGCCTGCTCTTACGCGCGCTCGGTAGGCTTGGCCGGTTGCCGGTAGCAAGAGCGTCGTCTTGCCCGCACCGCCGTTCAATTGTAGCTCACGCAGATTCAGCTCCTGCAAGAAGAGGGTGTTCGTGCCGACGCCGCTGTTGACCTTCAAGTGCAAGGGGATGCGTGGCGACAGCGCGATATCCCAGGGCAGGGCGGCGTTGCGGCGCCATTCCGACCAGCGGAAGTGATTGCTGGAACCGCTGACCGTCCCCAGCCGAACCAGTTTATGGGCCTCCCCCTGGACCGTACATTCCACCCGACCCAGCGCGCGCAGTTTCGCTTCCAAGAGGCGATCCGAGGATGCTTCCAAATGGCGGATCGTGCACTGTGCCCGGTTGATGTGGATGCGCATCTCCGCTTCTTCTGCGCCCGCCAGTTCCTCGACGAATTCGTAATCCTCGGCATCGGGCGCTTCGCCGCCAGCTTCACCACTGATGACGTCGCCCAGCTCACTCAAGCCTTCGCCGATCTGGTCGAAGAGCGAATGCAGCGAGAAAGAGAATTCTTTTTCGTAGCGTTTCTTCTTCTTTTCCTTCATCGTTTTTTTCCAGGGGATTGCCCAACACTTCTCCCTGCAGTATACGCAGGAAACGGCCGGTAGTTGCGAGCTTCCCCACTTCCCTTAGACTGCCACTATGTCTTCCGCGAAAAACGGCCGCAATCATGCGGGCGAAAGTGCTTTGCATCGTGAACTCAAACGGCATTACAGCGGCGCTTCTGGCGAGCAAGAGGTCTACCGCCATGGTTACGTGATCGATGTCGTACGGCCGGATGCCCTGGTGGAGATTCAAACCCGCAATTTCGCCGCCATCAAGCAAAAACTGTTCGCCCTGACAGCGCGGGAGCCGGTGCTCCTGGTTCACCCCATCGCCCGGATCAAATGGTTGCTGCGGCAGGATGGCCGGGGCGCTCCATACCGCCGCCGCAAGTCACCCCGCCGCGGGCGTTGGGAAGAATGCTTCCGCGAACTGATCCGTTTCCCCCAGCTGATGGCGCATCCCAACCTGACGCTGGAGCTCGCCCTGGTCGAAATCGAAGAGCTGCGTTGTGACGATGGCCGGGGCAGTTGGCGCCGGCGCGGTGTCAGCATCCAAGGGCGCCGCTTGTTGCGCATCCTCGAGCAGCGGCGACTGCATGGGCCGGGCGATTTTGCCTCGTTGCTGCCGGATGATCTCCCCGCGCCGTTCACCGTCCGCCAGCTCGCGCAAACGGCGCAGCTGCCCCGTCGCTTGGCCGGGCAGATGGCGTATTGTTTGCGGGAGATGGGCGCGCTCCAGTTTGTCGGCAAGGCGAGGAAGGCCTACCAATATCAACGGGTCGCAGGCGCCTGATCGGCAGTGAAGGGCAACATCCGCCACAGGATGCCCAGCAGTTCGCGGTCCCATTCGCTGAGCAGACCACCGCGCCAGAGCGCCAGGCCATAACCGACCAGCGCCAACGCGAGGCTCAGATTGGCTTCGTACCCGCGCATGAAGCCGATCAGCAGGGCGGCACCGGCCAGGACCAGCATCAACCGGGCGATCCGCCGTCCGAGTTGCCGCCAGTGGATGCCGTATTGGCGCAGTTGGTTGGCCAACATCAGCAAGACAAAGCATTCCGCGCCCACCGACGCCAGCGCCACCCCGCGCACATCGCCCCATTGCAGCAATACCGCCACGTTCAACCCGATGTTCAGGGCGAGGCCCATACCGCGGATCCACAACAAGCGACGCTGCCGATTCTGCATCATCATCGCTTGAGCGAACATGTCGGAGGTGATGATCAGCGGTACCGTCCAGATCAATATCGCCAGGATGGGCCCGCTCTGCTCGAAGCCTTCCGCCTGGAATAGCCAATCCACGAGGGTCGGCGCGAAGAAACAGATGCCCAGCGCGAGCGGTAGGGTCCACAGCAGCATGAAATACGACATGCGCTCAGGAATCTGCGCCGCGCGAGGATCGCCTTGCAATTTCGCATGCAAGGGAAGCAAAGCGGTCAATTGGGGCGTCCCCAGCAATTCGATGCAGCCCATGACCAGCATGGCCGCCGCGAAGAGATGGCCGGCGCTTTCCACGCCCAGGAAGCGGGCCGTGATTTGCTTATCCAACTGGGTGATCCCGAGGGCGAGCAAGGCATTCAGACCGATCGGCGCTGCATTGAAGAAGAGGCCCCTGGCGAGGGGCGGCGCAAAACGGCGCGGCCGTACCCCGCTCCGCCAGACGCAGGCATTCATGGCGAGCGCGCGCAATGACGAAGCCACGATGCTCCCCACATACACTCCCCAGAGGCCATAACCCAACCACAGAGCGATCCCCCCCAGGCCGATCAGCGCGATGATGTGCAAAACCGAAACCAGGGCCGTCTGCCGCAGCCTCTCCTGCGCCACCAGCAGATCGTTGCCGATGTTGCCGGTGCAATCCAAAAATAGGTTGATGCCGACCAAGGCCAGGTATCCCTGCAATTCCCGCGCCTGGCCGGCCAGCTCTCCTTCGCCCAAACCAGCTGCCAGCAGGATGGCCGGATAGGCGAGGGCCGATAGCGCCGTCTGCAGCAACAAGGCCGCAGACCAGTATTCGCCGGCTTGTCTTGGCGCGCGCGCTACGTCACGCGTGAGGATGACCCCCATGCCCAACGCGCTGAAGGCGGCGGCCAGCGCCATCGAAGAGGCCACCACGCTGTAAATGCCATACAGCCGTTCCCCCAGCTGGGCGATGAGCACCAGTTGCCAGAGAAACACGCCCCCTTTGCCGATGATGGAAGCCAGGGTGAGCGCGCCCGCATTGTGCGCCGCCCGCTGCACATCGACGAGGTTCAGCGTTTTTTCTGTTGGCGGTGGAACCACCAATCCCGCACTCAACGCCAGCGGCGCCGATGCTTCAACACCCAGCCGGCGTGGATGCTCCGTTCCTCTTCCAGCGCGGTGAAGGCCTTCGGATTGATTTTCAGCACCGTTTCCATCGCTTTGGGCACCAACTTCAGTTCAAAGATGCTGCGCAGCATCGTCACTTTGCCATCGCGCCCTTCGCCTTGCATCTCCGTCACGCCGAAGCCTGCGCCCCGCAACGCCACAGCGATATCATGGCCGCCATTGTTCGTGATCACATTCAAACTGACGAAGCTCTTGGTCAGATTCTCCTCCAGCGTCATCCCGATGAAAGTCCCCAGGGAACCGCCCAGGCAATACGCCAGCAAGATGATGTAATTGCCGGTGTCCGCGAGCACCTGAGAGAATACGAAAGCGAAAATCAACGCTTCGAGCGCGGAAAGCGCTGCGGCGATCGTTTTGCGATGTCGCACGATCGCCAGCATCTTCACGGTACTCACTGTGTGGTTGAGGCCACGCAAAACGACAATCAGGCCGGCCAAAGCGAGCGATTCGAGCCACATGGCGGGTTCCTCGGTGGTAT
This sequence comes from Chloroflexota bacterium, assembly GCA_011523615.1. Lineage (GTDB taxonomy): Bacteria > Chloroflexota > Anaerolineae > Aggregatilineales > Phototrophicaceae > WTGJ01. Next base: position 83,669 of record WTGJ01000004.1, read on the forward strand.
GAACTTATGAAGTGGACGGGGTTTGCGGCGAGGCGACGCGATGCTCAGCCTGTTCGATCAGTTGTTCGCAGATTTTCCGCAGGGTGTGCTCGGGCAGGGCGCCGGCCTGGTTGAAGAGGATCTGCCCATCCAAGAAAGCCATCATCGTGGGGATGCTGGAGATGCGGAATTGCTGCGAGAGTTGGGGGTTGGCATCTACATCCACTTTGGCGATCCGCAGGTGACCGGCGTATTCTTCGGCCAGCCGGTCCAAGATCGGCGCGACCATGCGACAAGGCGCACACCATTCGGCCCAAAAATCAACCAGCACGGGCGTTTCGTACTCGAGCACATCGCTCTGGAAGCTGTCATCGGTCACGGCCTTCGGAGCGTTTTTGGTGGGCGTCGGAATCTCGCTGATGCCATCCGAATCGGTTGCCTTTTGGGCGTCTCTCACGGCGGCCAGGGCCAGTTTTACATCGGAAGCCCAGGGCCGCGAACTGCGCGAGATTTCCAACCCGCGGTGGATGCCCAGCAGGAGTGGCTGTTCGCCAACCTGGAAGCAAGCTGCCGCGCCCGGCAGGTCGTTTGGGTCGCCCTCTGCGAAGTGGACATCATTGTTTTCGCTGGCTGAGATGCGAAATTGGGCCATGAATTCACTGCGCACCCCCTGGCCATCGCTGAGGAAGAGCAGCATTGGCTTTTTTATGCGCATGATCAAACCCAATGCGACGTCATTTTCGATCTGCTCAATCGCCGTCATGGCTCAGGCCCTCTCTATTCCCGCCATTGTAACCTCTTTTGTTGCAAAAAGGCCGATCAATTGGCGAAAACGCCGATTTTCAAGACTCATCGGAAATCAACATACCCATTATCATACCGCGAAATGAAAACAAATTCATCTCTGCAACCGCAGCCAGCGCAAAGGAGCCACACTCCTGACTCTTCGACAGGGCCGGAATGTCCGTCCTTACCCTTTTGCTCACGCGATACGCTCTCACGGGAGGGTGCGTTGGCGCTCAACTGATCACCTCCACCCGCAGCTCATATCCCGTGCCGGGCAAAATCAACTCACGTTCTTCTGGGCCGGCAAAAACAATTTGCAGGGGGGTGGGCGTGGCGAGGACATCTTCGGTGGGGAACCAGGCGTGACCGCGCAGGACGCAGATGAGCAGCCCCTGTTCGCTGCCCATGGCGCGAAAACGCACCCCATCCCCCGCATCCCAAACCGGCAGGCCCAGCGCATCCTGGATCTGGCGGCATGCGGCACTGACATCGGCCAGGGCCAGGCCCACCTCACTGATGCCCAGCAGCTGCGTGGCCGGATCGAAGGGCTGGCCGGCCAGCGATTTGTCCCCATCCGTGAGGTTGTGCCGGGCGATCAGCTCACCGATGTTGCCGGCGGGGTCGCGAAAATAGCAGGCATGCGCATTCCAGGCACGCCAGTGCATCGTATGACCGCCCTGCGGCAAGGGCAACAGCGGCGCGCGCTCCGCGAGCCATCGCTGCGCCGCGGCGAACTGCGCACTGGGGATGTTGAAGGCGAAATGTTGCGGCGCCGCCGCGCCCGTCTGAAATTGCAGCTCGTTGGCGCCGATCGAAACGGTGAAGCGCTCCGTTCCGACCTCATGCAGCGGCAAGGCCAACGTCTCACCATAAAAGCGGCGCAAATCCGTCAGTTGCTCGGTCCGCAAGCAAACGCGGTGGATTTTCATCCGCATCCTTTCAGCGGCGAACTTGCCATCTGGCGTTCATCCTGCTGGCATTCGTTCAGCGCAAAGCCTCGACCAGGGTCGCTTCTCCCTGGCCGACACCGACGCAGAGCGCCGCCATGCCAAAGCGGGCGGCAACTTGCGTGCAGTTGCGCCGCTTCATTTCGTGCAAGAGGGTGGTCAGAATCCGCGCGCCTGAGCAACCCAGCGGATGGCCCAGCGCGATGGCCCCGCCATTGACGTTGACGCGGTCTTCCGATAAGCCCAGTTCGCGCAGGCAGGCCAGTGTTTGCACGGCAAAGGCTTCGTTGATCTCGAACAGGTCGATCTCAGCCAGGGACATGCCTTGCCGAGCCAGCAAGCGCCGGATCGCTGCCACCGGCCCCAGCCCCATCGTGCGCGGGTCACAACCGACCGCCGCCGCCGCACGCCAGCGCGCCAACGGGGTACAAGCACGCCAGTGTTTCGCAACATCCGCGGCGACCAGCAGCAAGGCAGCCGCACCATCGTTGAGCGTACTGGAATTGCCGGCAGTCACGTGCCCTCCCGAGCGGAAGACCGGTGACAGGGCCGCCAGCTGGGCGGCGCTCGTTTGCAGGACGAGCTGCCCGTCGTTCCACTGCGCAAACGGCCCTTCATCTACCGCTAGGCAGGAGACATCAGTCGCCCGTTTGCTGCGCTTGGGCAGCGGCACCGGCACGATCTCTTCCGCGAATTTGCCATCGTTGATCGCGGCCACGGCCCGCATTTGGCTTTGCAGGGCGAAGCGATCGGCCGCTTCCCGCGGGATCTCGCCGCCCTGGATGCCACCGTTGAGCGCCAGGTCGTGGATGTTTTCCGCCGTTTCGCCCATCGCTTCCAAGGGGAAGCGCTCGGCCAGCCGCGGGTTTGGGTAACGCCAGCCCAGGGCCGTATCCCAGGCGGTCTCGTTGCCACTCGTGTTCGCTTTCGCCAGCGAATAAGGCGCGCGCGACATGCTCTCGACGCCGCCGGCGATGATGCAATCCGCCTCGCCCAGCGCAATTTGCCGCGCTGCGGTGTTCACGGCATTCAGTCCGCTCGCACACAGGCGGTTGACGGTCAAACCGGCGACTCGATCGGGCAGGCCAGCCAGCAAAGCGGCCATGCGCGCGACGTTGCGGTTGTCTTCGCCGGCCTGGTTGGCGCAACCGAGGACGACTTCGTCGACTGCGTCCTGCGGGCAGCCTGAAGCATGCAAAACCGCACGGATGACATGCGCGGCCAGGTCATCGGGACGCACATCGGCCAGTGCACCGCGGATGCGCCCGATGGGTGTGCGCAGGGCGGCGAGGATGAGGACTTCGCGCATGGGTAATATCCTGAACTACCGCGGCGACCGGGCTACTCTATGATTCGAAATATGAAGATGGAAACGTAATCGCCGTCTGTATCATATGTGAAGTCGACGGTGCCAGGACAATTTAGAAAAACGATAGCATTGTTGTCTTCAGCTACCGCAATATTGCGACATGATCCTCTGGGCCGCTCAACCTCTAGGCTGTTCGAAAGGTAAGGGTAATCATCGATATTTGCGATGATAAAGCTGCGGAAGAGTACAAGATATTCGCCTTCTTCAGCAAATATTAAGCTGCCAGACGCCAGATTTTCTCTGAAAGAATACGAAGCAGTGTTAGGGACGGTTCTTAAGAAAGTGGAATAGATCAATTCATGGCTGGCTTGGCGGCCTCGTGTAAGCCTGATACTCACTACATTCTCTTCTTGGATTTCGACTTCATCTTGTGCAGATACAGCAGCAGCAGTGGTTGCGTGCGGATCGAAATGTCTGGCTATTACATATCCTACTCTTCCACCAGCGAGTTCAATTTCTAGCCAGCGAAGCGTACTATAAGGCATTTGCGGTTTGACTTCTCGTAACACAGTCACGATATCGGCAAAATCTGATTGACTGATCACGGAGCAGAGAGTATTCGGACAAGAGTATGTATTTATTGACGATCTAAAACGTTGGCGGTATTGCCCGGGCAGGTGGGCGTCTTCTGTATCTCGAGTAACGGGAGTCTGTGCGAAGGCAGCGATCGGCAGCAGCAGGACGAATAGAATCACCATAGCATACAAACGCAACATTGTAATTCCCCCTAAATTAGTGCTGATGAAGAATACTACGGAAAGTATTCGTCATTCGTTGCTAACCTCCGCAATCGTATCGTTCGCCAGCGGCATGACCCCCACGCGGGGTGATGCTGGCAATTGGGGCGTGATGCGGTCGATGGCGCTCTGGAGCGACGGGGCAGTTTTCAGCAGACCGCGGCGGCAGAGATCGGCGGGCAGCTGCGTGACCCAGATCACCCGCATCCGCGTCGCTTCTCGGGCGATCTGGAAGGCTTTGTGCGGCCCCACGCGAAAGGGCTGCTCATGGAAACGCTGCAACACTTCTTCTTGTGTTCGTGGCTGCTGCTCTGATAACCAGTTCTCGTAGGCGAGACTGCCGCTGCCATCGGGGCAAGCGGCGCAGATCAACAGCGCGCCAGTCGGCCCCTCTTTGGTCACCCGAGAAGCATGATAGAGGCCCTTTTGCGCCTGGTAGAGGTTGAGGTCCTTCGGATGGCCGCCGGGCGAAGCCAACATCAGGTCGAATGGTTCCGTGACGCGGGTGAGGAAGCGCGCTTTCAATTGCGGGATGGCGGTATGCATCACCGCCTGAGGCTCGCCGGCGAAGACCTGCGTGATGCCCCGCTCGTTATTCAGGGTGACGTTCAAGACGAAGTGGATACCGATGCGCGCGCCGATCTCTTCGACGTCCTCTCGGGCCGGATTGCCAGAGAAACGGCCCATCTCCGCGCCTTCTTCGAGCATCAAAGCATGGTTATGGTGGATGGTTTCATTGCCCGCCAGACCGATGGCCGCCCCTTTGACGCCGCCGCCAAAGCCCATGAATTGGTGCGGCGCCAGGATGCCGACCACCAGGCGCAACTCCGCGTTGAGATAAGCGGCATTGCAGAGGATCGGCGTGCCGCGCTTCGTCATTCCCAGGTGAATCAGCTGGTCAGCATCCTGACTGTCATGGCTGTGGATGGGGTAACGGGAGACGATTTCGCGCGGCAACATCGCCTCGATTTCACGCGCAGACATGGGACGATGCGTACCCCCGGCGAGGTAGAGATGGATGTCCTGCGCAGCCAGCCCCGCGGTATGCAAGGCCTCGAGCAACGGCGGCAAGAGCACATCGTGGGGGGTGGGCCGGGTGTTGTCGTTGATGGCGATGGCGGCGCGGCGAGCGCGGGTCAAGTGGAGGGGCGCAGCGGACAGGGGTTGCTGCAGGGCAGCACGGATGGCCGACGCCGGGTCTGCCAGGGAGGGATTCTCCGCCGGGCGCAAGGTTTCCCGCCGGGCAGAAGCAGGGAGCACTGCCTCCTGCCAACCCCGGCCATAAGGGAGCCGGACTCGTCGGGCGCCGTTTTCCATCAGGAGGGTCAGATGCTGGGGCCGATGCGGTGGATGGCGAAGCTGTTGAGATCGCGCAGCGCCTCGGATTTGGTCAGGTAACCGTTGGCGACGCGCAGGACTTCGGCGAAGACGATGTCGCCCGCTTCATCGAGGGTGATCTCATCGAAGAAGACGCCGCTGACATCCACATCGACCGTATCGCGCATCAACTCGTAGGACTGGCGATTGCCGGTGACTTTGATCGTCGGCATGACGGGGTGGTTGGCGGTGTGGCCGCCGCCGGTGCAAAAGGTGAGGATCTGGCAACCGGCCGCCGCCATGCTGCTGATCGATTCCGCGCCCATGCCCGGGCCATACATGACGTAATTGCCCGGCTCATCCCGCGTGGGCGTCTCCGCAATTTCCAGGAATTCCACGATGGGGGATGGCCCCAGCTTTTTCACCGCGCCCATCGATTTCTCCTCGATGGTCGTGAGGCCGCCGGCCATGTTATCGCCAGTGGGTTGCGAGCCGCGGATGTCCTCCCCGCTGGCCAGCGCGCGCGCTTCCATGTGCTGCACGCCAGCGACGATGGCTTCCGCGACGGCGGGGCTGGCGGCGCGTTCGGTCAACCAGTGCTCGCAGCCCATCCACTCGGTGCATTCGGCCATCAGCGCCCGCCCACCCGCGGCGATGATGCGTTCGGCGGCGAGGCCATTGGCCGGGTTGCTGGCTAGACCGGCGGTCGTATCGGAAGTGCCACATTCGGTGCCGAAGAGCAGTTGAGCCAGCGGGGCAGCCGCGCGCTGTTGCAAGCTGAGTTGACGGGCAAAATCGGCGGCGATGCGCGTGCCCTGTTCGACGGCCGCGATGAAACCACCGCCACCGCGGATGTTCACGGTAGCGATCAACTTGCCGGTCGGGGCGACGTCCGCCGCGATGTCCTCCGCCGTACAGCCTGCTTCTTCGAAATGATCGATGATGACCACTGCGCCGACGTTGGGGTTGGCAGCGGTGCCGCTGAGGAAACGGCGCGTCAAGCGCAGATCCGGCGCGACCTGGCAGCGGCCGAGGGCGTGGGTGATGGGAATCGCTCCTTCCACCGCGGCCGCAACCCGCTCGACGACGCTGTTGGCATACACCGTGCCGGAAAGGATCAGCAAGTGGTTGCGCACCCCTACTTGGCCGTCCGGCCGGTGATAGCCCAAGAATTCATTCATCGCGTTTCGCCTTTCGCTGTCTCGCTCCTGAGGTCTCCTCGGCCGCGTTCGCTCTCGACGTTGTGGGTGTGGACGTGCTCGCCGGCTTGAATCTCCCGCGTGGCACGGCCGATGCTCAAACCGTATTTCTGCACCGTCGCGCCACGTTCGATCGGCTGGAGCGCGATTTTGTGACCGTAGGCGATATCATCCAGCGCGGTCAACTGGCGGTCGGTGATGCGGCCGTTCGTGCGGACGGCATCGCCACGTTGGAGCGGCGCCACGACCACCGTCGCCACATTGTCGCTGGCGTCAATGACAAATATCGTTTTCATACCACCTTTCCTTTGCGGGAGGGTTCACTGGGCACGGCGGGCAAAACAAAGCGCTTCCTCAACCCAGGACCAGCAAACGCACTTCGGTCATTTCTTCGATGGCGTAGCGCAAACCTTCGCGGCCGAAGCCACTTGCTTTGATCCCGCCATAAGGCATGTGGTCGACGCGGAAGGTAGGCACGCCGTTGATGACCAGACCACCGACATCGATCTCTTCCCAGGCGGCGAAGATCCGATCGATATCTTGCGTGAACAGGCCGGCCTGCAAACCATACTCGCTATCGTTGATCCGCTCGATCGCCTCTCGGAAATCTCGATAGGGCGCTAGGGTGACGATGGGGGCGAAGACCTCATCACAATTGACGCGCATCTTCGGCGTGGTTTCGGCCAGCACGGTGGGCGGGAAAAAGGTGCCCTGCCGCTCGCCGCCGAGCAGACGGGTCGCCCCTTCGTGGAGGGCCGCCTCGACCCAGGCTTCCGCCCGCGCCGCATCCCGTTCGTGAATGAGTGGGCCGACGTCGGTTTCGGGGTCTCGCGGGTCGCCACAACGCAGGGCGCTGACCTGTTGCAAGAATCCATCGGTGAATGCTTCGTAGACGGTGTGTTGGATCAGGATGCGCTGGACGGAGATGCAGTTTTGTCCGGCGTTGGCGAAAGCGCCCGCGCAAGCCTGGCTCTGCGCATTGGTCAGATCCGCATCGCCATGGACGATCAGGCCGGCGTTACCGCCCAGCTCCAGGGCCACCTTTTTGCGACCGGCGATGCTCTTCAACATCCAGCCGACCGCCGCACTCCCGGTGAAGCTGAGCATGGCGACGCGATCATCGCGGACGAGCGCTTCCGCCACCTCCCCCAGGCAATTCAACATCGAAAAGGCGAGCGGTGGGTAGCCTGCTTCCAGGATCAGTTCCGCCAGCAAGACCGAAGAAAGCGGGGTGCGTTCGGAGGGTTTCAGGATGAAAGCGTTGCCGCAGGCGATGGCCGGCCCGATCTTGTGGCAGGCGAGGTTGAGCGGGTAATTGAAGGGGGCGATGGCGGCGACGGTGCCGATGGGCGCACGGCGGGTCAGGCCACGACGGCCGGCGCCGGCGGCCGTCCAATCCAACGAGAGCATTTCGCCGGGCAAACGGCGGGCCTCTTCCGCCGCGATCTTCAAGGTTTGCAGGGCGCGAGCCGTTTCTGCCGCCGCCGTCTGGTGATTCTTACCGCTTTCCAGGATCATCAGCTCTACGAAATCGTCAGTTCGTTCTGCGACCAGCTCGCGCAAACCTTCGAGGATGTCGCTGCGGCGGTAGGCCGGTAAGCGGCGCGTCTCGGCAAAGCCGCGCTGGGCGGCGGCGATGGCGTTCTGGACATCCTCTGGCCCGGCCAGGCACACGCGATCGACGATGCTGCCATCGTAGGGGAAATGGATCGCCAGGATGTGCTCGCTCTGTCGCCATTCGCCACCGACGAGAAAGGGCTGGGGCATGTGCACCTCTTGATCTTGCCTGACGCGGGCTTTGGCCGCCGCAGCTGTTATGATAGCGTTTTTGTGGGGCTGTTGTGAAGCGGAGGAACATGGAACGGTCGGCAGAAATTCGCCAATTGTTGCGCATGAGCGCCGCCGAAATCCAACGCTCTGCGGGTGAGCGCCTGGTGGTGTGTGCGGATGAAGCAGCCGTATATGAGCGGATGGCGGGGGATATCTTCGCCGAAATCCAGCGGGCGCGTGAGGAATCGAGGACCCTGCGCCTGATCCTGCCGCTGGGCCCCACCGCCCAGTACCCCCTGCTGGCGGCGATGCTGAGGGAGGCACGGCTGCCACTCGATCATTGCTGGTTTTTCTTCATGGATGAATATGCCGATGAGCAGAGAAAGGTGATCGCAGCCGATCACCCCCTCAGTTTTCGGCGGCAGGCGAATGAATCCTTGTGGGACCGTTTGCGGCCCGAGAATTCGCTGAAGCGGGAGCAGATCTTCTTCCCCAATGGGGCAAACCACGCTGAGATCACGGCTGAATTGGCGCGAGACGGTGGGGCGGATGGTTGTTTTGGCGGGATCGGCATTCACGGGCACGTCGCTTTCAACGAACCGGCGGTCGGCGTTGCGGAATCCACTGTGCGCAAAGTGACCCTGCTCGAGCACACCATCACCTTGGCAGCCCTGCGGGCGGGCGTGGGTGGCAACCTCGACGCTTTCCCGCGGCAGGCGTTCACCCTGGGGATGAAGGAGATCCGCGCCGCGCGCCGCACCCGCCTGTATGCGCGCCGCATCCCGCCCTGGGATTGGGCGAAGACGGCGGTCCGTTTGGCCTTACTCGGGCGCCCCGGGGAAGATTATCCGGTCACTTTGCTCGACCCGAAGCGAACGACCATCATCACCGACGCGGCAACGCTGGAACCGCCGGCGATCATACTCTAGTGTTTCGGATCTTCTGCAAATCTGATTCCTTCTAGAATGTTGAGCAAGTCCTTACCGATTTTGTCCGGTGAGTAGTCACGAAGTATGTGTGCCCGAGCTTGTTCTGCGAACCGTTTGCGAAGATCGGGTGAAGCAGCCAAATGGCGGACGGCTTCGGCAAGGGCCTGGGGATCCCCTGGTGGTACCGTCAACAGATGCTGCCCCGGTTGAAAATGAGAGCGGATGGAAGGGCTATCTGCCGAAATGATCGGTCTGCCCAAGGGCATCATCTCATATATTTTGGTGGGCACGACATAATCGGTCTTGGCCGACGAACCAAAAACACCCAAGAAAATAGCGGCTCGTTTGAGGTGATCAAGTAGGTGCGGAGGTTTAAGGTATTGCTCGATGAATGTGACATTCTGCAGGTCGAGTTCACGGGCCAATTGCTTCATCTCCTCGAGTGTTTGACCCATGCCGATCAACTCAAAGTGCAACGCTTCATTTTGAAGGAGGTGGGCAGCTTGCAGGATGATCTCTAAGCCATGAAAGGGGATGTAGCTGCCCAGATATTGCACGATCAGCGGAACAGAAGGAGTATCCAGTAGCAAAGTTGCATCGAGGAAAACCTGCCGTGTGCCGACGGGCAAGACATGCATCGCGTGAGGCCGAGTGGAATGAATTTGGGTGAAATAAGCGATGTGTTCAGCGGTATCGGAAAAGGTGTTCATTCTGGTCAAAATGAATTTCTCTATCCAATCACTGAATTTGCTTTTCAGGGTGGGTCTGGATGTGAAACCACGATCGATGGCTGTATCTTTCAACCCAACCAGATAATCACATATCACGATTCTTCCCAGGAAGCGGTTGATCGCCCAGGTGAACGGCGCTGTAATCCGATTGAAAGCCGGGATGATGACCACATCGATATTCCTAAGGAGAAGGCTGGTTTTCAGAGAGTGCCATATGCGGCTTAACATCCGTGCATGAATGGTTTGCTGGCGCAGGATCACCTCGATGCCCTGCCGCCGCAAGCCATCCATTAAGATTTCGCAGCGTGGGTAATGCGGGTCGAATGCGCCGATGAAAGCGACCCTATGGATGCGTTTTTTGGACATTGGTGCGGAGTATCAATACCAATCTGTCTGATTCGATCCGGGCTGCAAGGCGTCGCTCAATGCTTCGTCCAGGGCTGCCAGGGTCCATTGGCCGTCGGTTTGTCGCAGCTCCTGCACGCGTGGCAAGGAGGTGACCAACACGCGATTGCTATCGCAATGGAACATTTGCCCGGTCGCTGGGCAATTCGGTGCGGCCAACCAGGCGACCAGCGGCGATACATTCGCCGGCGATAGAGGATCGAAGGCAGTCGGGTCTTCGGGGGCGCGATAACGCTCTTCGCTGCCCGGCGTGGTGAGCGAAAGACGGGTCCGCGCGCCAGGTGAAACCACATTGGAGCGCACGCCATAGCGTTCCCCTTCCAACATGACGACCTGAGAAAGGGCGCAGACGGCCAACTTCGCGCTGGCGTAATTCGCCTGGCCATAATTCCCGGCAAAGCCAGCCACCGAGCTGGTATGGATGACGGAGGCGTAACCCGGCCGATCGCCACGCCCCTTCGCGCGCTGCCGCCAATAGGCGATGGCGTGTTTGGTCGGTGCCGCATGCCCCTTCAAGTGCACGCGAATCACGGCGTCCCATTCGTCTTCCGTCATGTTGGCGAGCGAGCGATCGCGCAAAATGCCGGCGTTGTTCACCAGCACGTTGAGATCGCCAAACTCGTCGAGGGTTTGTTCGATCAGCGCTTCTGCCTGCGTCCAATCGCTCACATCCGCCCCATTGACGATGGCTTCGCCACCCGCGGCGCGGATTTCCTCAACGACATTTTGCGCCGGCGTCAGCGAACGACCGATGCCATGGACATCACCGCCGAGATCATTGACCACCACGCGAGCGCCTTCCTTGGCCAGGTACAAGGCATGCGCCCGCCCCAGGCCATGGCCCGCTCCCGTAACGATGGCTACGGCGCCGTCCAATCTTCCCATGGCTGCGCTCCTCTTCCAGGCAAACGATGCAATTGTATCGCAATTACGGTCAGGGTGTGGTTCGTTCCACCCAGATGGCCGCCGGGCAATGGGTTTCGCGTTCCTGCGCCAGTTGACTGCGGCGGATTTTGCCGGATTCTTGCCGTGGCATTCGGGCGATGAACTCGTAGCTTTTGGGCACTTTATAGGCCGATAGTTGGCGGCGGCAGTATTCATTGAGGTGTGGGACCGCCGGTGGTTGGCCGAGATCGCTGGGCTGGATGATGGCGTGCACGCGCTTGCCCCATTCCTCATCCGGCAAGCCGACCACGACCACGTCCGTAATATCCCGCCGCGCGCTCAGCACGGCTTCTACTTCGGCGGGGTAGATGTTGGCCCCACCGCTGATGATCAGGTCGTTGCGGCGGTCGGCCAGGAAGAGGAAGCCGTCTTCATCCAACCAACCCAAATCGCCCACGCTGACGAAGCCATCGGCCGTGCTGCGGGCCGGTGGGGAACCGATGTATTCGTAGGTCGCTTCGTCGATGCCCGGATGCAAGAAGATTTCCCCCACTTTTCCGGCGGGCAGCTCACACCCATCATCATCCAGGATGCGCACGCGCATGTTGCAGAGCGGCCGACCGACGCTGCCCGGTTTGCGCAGCCATTCATCGCCACGGATGGAAGTGAGGCCGTTGCCTTCGCTCGCGCCGAGGATTTCGTAGACTTTTTCGGCGCCGAGCAGATCGATCCAGGCGCGTTTCACCCAGGGCGGGCAGGGGGCGGCCGTGCTGTACATCGCATCGAAGCTGGAAAAATCACGCGCTGCCAGGTCGGGCAAACGGGCGATGCGCGCCATCATCGTCGGCGCGAGGAAGGCATATTGGACGCGGTATTGCTCGATCAGGTCGGCCGCGAGCGCCGCAGCGAAGCGCTCCATCAGGATGAGCGTGTGGTCTTCGAACAAACCCCAGTGCGCCATGAGGAAGGGCGAATTGTGGTAGAGCGGACCGGCGAGCAAGTGCACCTGGCGCGGGGCGAATTGCGTCGACTCCGCATACCAGAGAGTGCCGGGGATCGCTTCCCAGGGGCGGGGATCGACGATGATCTTGGGACGGCCGGTCGAGCCGCCGGAGCCGATCGCTTTTCCCGGGTGGGCGCAGGTGGTCTGCCAGTTGGGCAACGTTTCCGCCGAGTGATTCGCCAATTCGCTGCGGATTGCCGCCGGGCTTAAGTTGGCGTAAGGCAAATCTCCCCATTCACTGACGACCAGCTGGGGTTGCGCCAGAGAGAGGATGGCATCGCGCTCCGGTGGCGGCATGCGGCTGCTGAGGGGCAGGACGAGCGCACCGCATTTCCAGGCGGCGATGGCGGCCAGCAGGTGATCGGGGCCATTGCCCAACCCGATGACGAGCAGGGAATCGGCATCCAGACCGTGCCTCGCAAAAAGGCGCGCCGCTCGATTGCTGTCCTCTTCCAGTTCACGCCAGGTGGTGGTTTGATGCGCGCTGCCATCCTGGGGGATGGTGATGATGGCGGTTCGCTGCGGGTGTTGGGCCGCCAGCTGCGTGATCCGGGCGCCCCAGGGTATGGGCCGTTCGCTCATGAGCGTTGAGCATAGCGTCCGCCGCTCTTTCCGCAACTGGAAATGCGGCATCTGAGAATGCTTGCGGTATACTGCCTTGAATCCGTTTTGCCGCGCTGATTCAGTACGCTCATTCAGAAGGAGGGTCGGATGGCTGTGGTACCCGCCAGCATCGCCATTGCTGAGGATGAATACCGCGCGCGTTGTGCACACTTGCAGGAACATTGCCGCGACCAGGGTTACGATGGCATCGTCATTTTTGATCACCAATACATCCTGTATTACGCTGGTTTCGCCTTCATACCGACCGAGCGGCCCATTGCTTTCGCCATGAACGTCAGGGGCGAGCGGGCGCTCTTCGTGCCGCGCCTGGAAGTGGAACACGCCCAATCGCTCGCCTTGATCGATCGCGTCGATCATTACCTGGAATACCCCGACCGCAGGCACCCGATGGCGCTCTTCGCCCAAACACTGCAGGAGATGGGGATCCAGGGCCGGATTGGCGCAGATCGCGACGGTTACCCCTGGGTGATGGGTTATCGCGGTCCGCCCTTATCGGAGCTGATGGCGGCGGAAGTGGGATCCATCGTCGCCACCATCGAGGACCAGATGATGATCAAATCACCGGCGGAGGTGGCGCTCATCGCCGAGAGCTGCAAGTGGGGCAATCTGGCGCATATGTTGTTGCAACGTTACACGCGACCGGGTCTTACGGAAACGGAAGTTTCGCAACGGGCCAGCGACGAGGCGACCCGAGCGATGTTGGATGCGGTCGGACCGATCTACCGCTCGCAATCCTGGCATGGCAACGCCAGCGCCGGCTACCGCGGGCAAATCGGGCGCAACGCCGCCATCCCCCACGCCCTGGCCAACAACATCGTGTTCCAGGAAGGCGATGTGCTGGTCACCGGCGCTGGCGCGGCGGTCTGGGGCTATACCTCGGAGCTGGAGCGGACGATGTTCATCGGCCCACCGACCGCTGGGCAGAGGCGATTTTTCGACCACATGGTTGCGCTGCAGGATCTCGCCCTGGCCGCCATCGAGCCCGGTCGCCCCTGCGCCGATGTCGACCGCGCCGTGCGCGCCTATTATGAGGAACACGACCTTTGGCCCCATTGGAAGCATCACGTGGGACACGCGATCGGCATGCGTTACCACGAAGGCCCCTTCCTGGATCACGGCGATGCCACGGTCATCCAACCAGGCATGCTGTTCACGGTGGAGCCGGGCCTGTATTCCGCCGAGCTGGGCGGTTATCGCCATTCGGATACGGTCCTGGTTACGGAGGACGGCATCGAATTCCTCACCTATTACCCCCGTGCCATCGAGAGCCTGACCATCCCCGTCTGAAGGTTGCCGCCGCATGGAAGAAACCCTCGTCGGTGTACCGATCGGCATCCCGGCTGCGGAATATCGCCAGCGACAGGAGCGCTTGCGTGCCGAATGCAGCGCCCAGGGAGCGGGGGCGGCCTGCGTGTTCGACGCTGATTATGTCAAGTACTACAGCGGTTTCTTTTACAGCATCACGGAACGGCCGCTGGCATTCGTGATGAATGCGCAGGGGGAAACCGCGCTCTTTGTGCCCCGCCTGGAACAGGAGCATGCCCGGGCCCATGGCTGCGTGGATGAGGTCTGGTCATACCCGGAATACCCTGGTTTGACGCACCCGATGGCCATCCTGGCGGAGAGACTGCGCGATTGGGGGGTGAGGGAAGCCCCGCTCCTTGCCGATGAAGATGGCTACCCCTGGGTGCTGGGTTACCGCGGTCCGGCCCTGTCGGAGTTGCTGGCCGGTTCGGTGTTGTCCGCACGGGCCTTCATCGAAGATTGCCTGAACGTGAAATCTGACCTGGAAATGGATTTGCTGCGGCACAGCGCGATCTGGGGCAATTATGGCCTGGCGCGCCTGGTGGCCCATACGCGGCCCGGCCGCACCGAAACGATGGCCAGCCAGCGCGCCACCGCCGAGACCTGGCAGGCGATGCTCGCTGCCTATGGCCCGCATTACCAGGCGCATACCTCTTACTATGGCGATGGAGCGCGGGTGGAATACCGCGGTCAGATCGGGCGCAACTCGGCCATCCCCCATGCCATCGGCAACAACCTCACCTTCCAAGAAGGAGACACGTTGATCGGCGAGAGTACGGTGGCCGTCTGGGGCTACAGCGTCGAACTGGAGCGGACTTTATTCCTGGGCCCGCCGGGCGAAGAACAACGCTTCCTCTTTCGACACATGCTGGCCTTGCAAGAAACCGCCATCGCGGCGATCCAACCCGGCCAACCCTGTTCGATCGTGGATGAAGCGGTGCGGGCCTACTTCATCGAGCACGATCTGGAACGCTATCGCCGCCATCACGTCGGCCATGGCATCGGCCTGCGCTACCACGAAGGACCTTTCTTGGATGTCGGCGATCACACGCTGATGCAACCGGGGATGGTCTTCACGGTGGAACCGGGTCTCTTCGATGCGAACTGGGGCGGATTTCGCCATTCCGATACCGTTCGGGTCACCGATTCCGGTAATGAACTGCTGACGCTCTACCCGCGCGATCTGGAAAGCTGCACCCTACCAAGTGGTTGAGCGCTGATGGTGCCTTTGCTGAGTGGCGTCACGATTGCCGTACACCGCTGGGATGCCATGCGAGCATTCTATGCGGCTACGCTGGGCCTCGAATGGGAGGAAGTCGAGCTGGCGCCGGGGGTGCGGATCCTGCGGGCATGTTGTGGAAACGCGGTGATCCAACTTTGCCTCGCCAGTGTCGCTGGCGTCTCCGCCACCGATTTTCGGCACCAATTGCGTTTTACGGTGCCGGATTTGGCGGCTGCCCTCGCCGCCGGGGAAGCACAGGGCGGCCGGTTGCAGGGGGAACCGGTGGAGCAAGACGGGCAGCGTTTCGCCGCGTTGCGCGATCCCGATGACAATACCCTGGAGCTGGTGGAAGAACGCTAGTTCATCGGGCCAGTTCGTTGCAAATCTCCGCCAAAGTTGGGGTGTAATTGCCGAAATGACGCACGACAATGCCGCCGGCGATATTGGCCAGGTGGACCGCTTCTGGCGGGGTCGCGCCGCAGACGAGCGCCAGGGTCAAGACGGCGATGGTCGTATCGCCGGCGCCGACCGTATCGTAGACGTCGGTGACGGCCGGGGCGGCGATGTGCTCCGCGGAGGATGGGCCGGCGGCTAGCGTGGCGCCCGCTGCGCCGCGAGTGATGACCAGGGCGCCGCAAGCCAGGCGTTGGCGCAATTCCTGCACAGCGCTGCTGAAATCGTCGGCGCTTTGTAGGGTGCGCGCCAGTTCGGCGGCCGCTTCGGCCGCGTTGCATTTCACGAGGTCGAAACCCTGATAATTGGCGAGTCGGGCCTGGGCATCGCTGGTCAATAGGGCGGAATCCACTTTGGCCTTTTCGCGGACCGCTTCCAGGATACGCGCGCTCAATACACCACCGCCATAATCCGAGCAGAGCAGCGCATCCAGCTTCGGCAGTTGGTGGATCGCGTCGCACAGCTGGGCTTCCTCTTCTGCTGCCAGAGTTTGACGGCGCGCGCCACGATCGAGCCGGGCCAGCTGCTGGGGGGAGCGCAGACCGCTGCGCGCCAATATGCGCGTTTTTTCGGCGGTGCTGCGCTGCGGCAGGGTGATGCAAGCGGAGTGCGGGATGCCTTTTTCTTCGAGCAGCTGCAGCAAAGTGTTGCCCGTTTCATCGGCACCGATGGCCGTGACGAAAGAAACCTCCGCACTCCATTGGGCGAGGTTGGCGGCAGGATTGGCCGCACCGCCGAGGATTTGCCGGTGCTCCTGCAGTTCGAGCACCGGGACGGGCGCTTCGCGGGAAAGCCGTTCGCTTTCACCGATCAGGTAGCGATCCAGGATGGCATCCCCCACTACGGCGATGCGGCGGCCGGCGAAACCAGCGAGGATCTCTGGGAATGCTTCAGCCATCTGGGCCATCCGGGTCATCTTGCATTAAGGGTAACCGAAAATTGTGCCGACGGATGGTCGTCGTCCTGGGGCCGATGTGGACGAGATTGAAACCAGGCAATGAATCGCGATCGAGCAAGTCCTCCGCCATGAATGGGTAGTAATGGAGCAATTCCCAGCTCCCGCCCACGCCAAAATAAGAGATGCCATCTCGATGATAGTCCAGTGGCTGGTGGATGTGCCCGAAGAACACCCCACGCAGCCGGTCCCGAGCAGAGCGGAGGATTTGGTGAAAGGTCTCGCCATCATGCAGGGCCATCTGGTCCCACCAGGGTGAAGGCGGCGCTTGCAAAGGGTTGTGATGCAGGGCGACGACGAGCGGACGTTCCCCTTCAGCCTCGCAATGACTGCGGAGCCACGCGAGCTGCTCTGTTCCCAACTTTCCTTGGTGGGTATGGGTTTGGCTGCTATCCAGGACCAGGATCTGAACGCCCGCCTTCTCGATTTCATAGGCAAAGGGCAGTTGGCTCTCCTCGCGTTCCAGCAGGTGTTGCTGCAGGAGCGTGGGATCATCGTGGTTGCCGGCGGTGAAGTAGATGGGGAAGGGAAAATCGTCGAAGAAACGGCGCGCTTCTTGATAAGCGGCTGCGTTGGGCTCATGTACGACATCGCCGGTATGGAGGATGAAATCGATGGCGATGGGGATTTCCCCGATGGCTTCCCGCAGCGCCAGCGCTCCTTGCCGCGGTGTGTGCTGAAACTCGGGCAGATTGAAATGCGGATCTTCCGAGAGATGCGTATCCGAGATGTGGATGAAGCTCAGCAAAGGCTCGTCCACCGCCTGAGTGCTCCCGCTGCCGCTTTCCGTCATCGGTTTGGTTCGACGGCAAAACTATGGCGCCGGATGGCAGTCAAACCGGCGCTCAGAGAGACGACGTTGAAACCGGGGCGGGCCGCCATTTCGAATTGCAGCTCGCTCTCGCCAGGATCGGAGCGGAAGGTTTGCCAGCTGGAAACCGCGCTGCAGTAGAGGATGCCATCGCGCTGGAGTTGCATGGCCTGGTGGATGTGGCCGTAAAACACGCCACGCAACCGTTCACGCGCGGGCAACAAGGCAGCATGAAAGTCTTCCCCATTTTGCAATCGCATCGATTCCAACCAGGGTGAATCTGCCTGGGGCAAGGGGTTGTGATGGATGAAAACGAGCAACGGGCGCGGATCTTTGCGGTATGTTTTGCGCCGCAGCCAGGCGAGTTGCGCTTCCGTCAAGCGGCCGGCCGGCGCTTCGTCTCCCCCCAGGCGACCGCTATCGAGACAGAGGATCTGCACGCCACAGCTCTCGAATTCCTGGTCGTAAGGGAGGCGGGGTTCTGGGATGCCCAGCAAGATTTCTTGCAGCATGCGCGGGTCGTCATGATTGCCGGCCAGGTAGTACACGGGCGCGGGCAGGTCCGTGAGCAGCGAGCGTGCTTTGACATAAGCTTCGGGATGGGGGTCATACACCACATCCCCGGTGTGGATGATGAAATCGGGCGGGAAGGGCAATTGCCGCAAAGCGTAGAGCAAAGCATGCGTCCCGGCCAACGGAGTGTGCGGTGCGGGAGGGCGGTTGTAGTTTTCATCGTGGCTGATGTGCGTGTCGCTGATCTGCACGAAGCGCAAAAAAACCTCATTTGCTGACATGGCTGGCTGGGCATCCCTTTCCCGATCAGGTTTGGTGGCTTGTCCTTCGGCCGTAGTATACTCCTGTTGAACGAGGACGAGTACAGGCGGCGGCCCATCAGCCCATGTGGAGCGTGTTGCTGGCAGCGGTCGAATTCATCATGTGGGCTGCGGGAGCGATCTTGTTCGTGATGAGGGAATGGCGCTGGCGGGGGCGCTTGCTGTACGGTTGGCGCGCACGTGCGCTCTGTGTGTTGTTGTGGTTGCCCGCACCCGCGCGCTGGCTCATGGCGGATCTGTGGCTGTCGCGGGCCCAATCGCGCGAACTGGCGCTGGCCGCCATCCGTCAACTGGAACTGGCGCTGATCCTTTCGGTATGCTTGATCGGTGTGGCCCTGTACCTGAGCGCCCCGTCAGATGAAGGTTCACCGTAGGAGGGATACAGGAATGGACCTGGAAGCGCTGCGGCGCAAAGTGCATGACTTGTATGCCGGAGAACGCGAAGCGCTGGGCCCAGCGGGTTTGCATGCCTTGTTGGAACGCGCGGAACAATGGCAGTTGGCGCCGGTATTGGCAGCGGGCGGTGTGCTCGTCTTCCCCCATGCGGGCATCGCCGAATGCGGCCACCAGCAAGCGGCCTGCGTTCAGGCGGCCCTGGATAGTGGGGCGGATACCGTCATCGTGATCAGCGTGCTGCACGCCTTCACCGCGGAAATGGAAGTGGCGCGCCAGCGAGTCTCCGCCGGTGGCGACCCGAGTGCAGAATTGCATTGGGGGATCCAAGGCACAGCGATCGCCGGGCCGCGGCAAGAATGGCGCGGGGATCATGCCCTGGTGACCTGGCGCACCCTCTGGGACGCCGAAATCCAACGCCGGGGATGGCTGGGGAAACAAACCCCCCGAGTCCTGGAACGGTATCCCTACCTCAGCGCGGGCAAACCGGAAGCCTTGCCCGGTTTCGCGGAGCTGGCGCGTGTGGCTGAAAATGCAGTCATCGTTTCCACTGCGGATTCCTTCCATCATGGCATCGGCTACGGCGATGATCCCGCCGAGGTTCATGATATGGATGCCGCGGGTCTCGCTCATGCGCGGGCTGTGCTGGAAGAAGGGATCGCGCTGCTCGGTGAGGGGGATTATGCCGCTTATGAAGCGCATTGCATCCGCGCGAAAAGCGACGCACGAGACGCGGGCCCGCTGTTCCATGCCTTGCGGCCGCAGGTTCGCGGAGAGATCCTGGAGCTGGTAGGGAGTGATGCCTGTGCACTGTATGATTCCCCAGCGCCGACCTGGGTGGCGGCTGCGCTGGTATGCTGGGCATAGCGAATGGGTGGGAATGGCTGGCCGGTTGCCATTCGCAGGAAAGCAGGTGAATGATGGATATGGAAGCCTTGCGCCTGGTGCTGCACGAGATTTACGAACAAGATCGCCAGTCGTTGGCGGAAACGGGCACGATCAAATTATTGGAGCGTGGGGAGCAGTGGCAATTGGCATCGGTGCTGGATGCCGGAGGCGTCCTGGTCTTCCCCCATGCCAGCATCATCGATTGCGGCCATCAGCAAGCGGCCTGCGTGCAAGCGGCGCTGGATTGCGGCGCCGATACGATCCTCCTCGTGAGCGTCTTGCATGCGTTCACGGCAGAGATGGAAGCGGCCCAGGCGCGCGTCGACGCGGGGGGAGATCCCAGCGCAGAAGTATTTTGGGGCTTGCAGGGCCCGGGGATCGAAGGGCCGCGGCAGGAATGGCGTGGCGACCACGTGCTGGTTTCCTGGCGTTACCTCTGGGATGCCGAGTTGCGCAGACGGGGCCTCCCGGCCAGCCGCGCCCCGCGTGTGATCGAACGCTATCCCTTCCTGACGAAGGGTCAGCCGGAGAACCTGCCGGGCTTTGAAGAGCTGGCCCGCCTGGCGGAGGGGGCGGCGGTCGTCTCCACTGCCGATTCGCACCATCACGGGGCGGTGTATGGGATGCCGGCGGAAGAGGTGCATGAGATAGATTCGGCGGGGCTGGAATACGCTCGCGCCGTCTTGCAAGAGGGGATCGATCAGCTGAGCGCTGGTGATTATGCGGCCTATGATGGGCATTGCCAGCGCGTCGTCTCCGATGCTCGCGATGCGGGGCCGGTGTTTCATGCCCTGCGACCGCAGGTCGAAGGGCAGATTCTGGAATTGGTGGGCAGCGATGCCCAGGCGTATTTCCCGGGTGAACCGCCGCCGATCTGGGTCGCTTGTGCTCTGGTATCCTGGGAGTGATGAGTTTTCACCCACCATTGGGCAGGGCGGGAACTCGAGTAGGAGTGGATTTGGCACACGACGCGCGCGGCCGCATCCAAGCCAGGATCGATGCCATCGAGGCTCGTTTGCCGTCGCTTTTTGCGCGCCTGGCGATGCTGGAAAATGCCCTGGCCACCGCTGAAATCACCGCGGGGCGCAGCGAAATGCTCCAACAAGAGCGGGATCGCCTCGTCGATCAATTGGCGGAGCTGGAGCTCGAGCAAGCGGATTGGCAGCGCCGTTTGGCGCGAATTCCGCCGGATTAGCGCGCGTTCGTCTCCGCTTTCCAGATCGTTTCGCTCACTCCCTGTTGCCCATTTTCCCAACGCGCCAGGACGAACAGCCAATCCGAGAGGCGGTTGATGTAGGGCAGGATGGCGTCATTCAGGGGCGCGTCACTGGCGGCTTCTCTTTGCACGAGGGTGACGATTTCCCGCTCCGCACGGCGGGCGATGGTTCGCGCCTGATGGAGGGCAGCGGCGGCGGCTGTGCCGCCCGGCAGGATGAAATTCGTGAGCGGCAGGAGATCAGCATCCATCGCGTCGATGTCTTCTTCCAGCCAGGTGATGGCGTCTTTGGGCAGGCGGGTGATGAACGCGGAGCGGGCCGCGGCGGGCGTGGCGAGATCTGAACCCAGGACGAACAGTTGGTTTTGTACCCAGGTCAAGCGACGCGCTGTTCCTGTGCTCGGCTGGAACGCGAGGGCAGAACCCAATGCGGCATTCAATTCGTCGACCGCGCCGTAAGCAGCCACACGCACATCATCTTTGGCAACCTTGCCGCCGGCGAAGAGAGCAGTTTGTCCCTGATCGCCGGTTCGGGTGTAAATCTTGCGCTTCATGCGCGGCTCCTTCCCCCTGAACTGCTATAATAGCCTTTGGTGCTTGCGACGGGTTGGGATTTGGGATGGAGAACAAAGTGGAGAAAGCTTCTGGCCGTGAAAAGGCGTTGGAAGCGGCGCTGGTTGAGCTGACGCGGCGCTTTGGCGAAGGGACACTCGTTCGCCTCGGTGATGCGCGCCATTTGCACGTCGATGTCGTACCGACCGGTTCGCTGGCGGTGGATATCGCGCTCGGCGTCGGTGGCATCCCCCGCGGCCGCATCACGGAGATCTATGGGCCGGAAAGTTCGGGCAAAACCACGCTTTGCTTGCATCTCATCGCCGAAGCGCAACGGCGGGGCGGGATCTGCGCCTTTGTCGATATGGAACACGCCCTGGACCCCTCTTATGCCGAGCGCATCGGTGTGGATTTGGAGACCTTGTACATCTCTCAGCCCGACACGGGCGAGCAGGCCTTGGAAATCACCGAATCGCTGGTCCGCTCCGGCGCGCTGGATGTTGTGGTCGTGGATAGCGTAGCGGCGCTGGTACCGCGGGCAGAGATCGAAGGTGAAATGGGCGCGAGCCATGTGGGCTTGATGGCTCGGTTGATGAGCCAGGCCCTGCGCAAATTGGCGGGCGTCATCAAACAATCGAATACCGTGGTGATGTTCACCAATCAGCTGCGGGAAAAAGTGGGCGTCATGTTCGGGTCGCCGGAAACGACGACGGGCGGCCGTGCCTTGAAATTTTACGCCAGCGTGCGCCTGGATATCCGCCGCATCCAGACGATCAAGCAAGGGGGAGAGGCGATCGGCAATCGCGTGCGGGTGCGTGTGACGAAGAACAAAGTGGCTGCCCCGTTCAAAGAAGGCGAATTCGACATCATGTTCAATGAAGGAGGCATCAGCCGCAGCGGCGAAATTGTCGATCTGGCCACGGAATTGGGTTTGATCGAGAAGCGCGGCGCTTTCTTTCGCTACAACGAAGAACTGCTGGGCCAGGGCCGGGAAAATGCCAAGAAACGCATCCTGGGCGATCCCCCGCTCTTCACGGAGCTGGAAGAAGGCATCCGCAACCAATTTGGCCTGCCCATGGGCGATGCCGCCGCCATCGATGCCTGATAATCAGGCGCCTTCCTTAGCATTCGATCATATGGTGATCGCCGTAGCCGACCTCGAAGCGGCGATGTCCGCTTATGCCTCGTTGGGTTTCACGGTGCGTTACGGTGGGCAGCATCCCGGCCGACGCACGCACAATGCCCTCATCACCTTTGCGGAAGGGAATTATCTGGAGTTGATCGCGGAGCGTTCCGGTCTGCCGCCGACGAGCGATGCGCGGGAAGCCTGGGTTCGGGACGCGGTCCAAAGCGGGCAGGCCTTGCTGACGTTTGCGCTGCGCAGCCTGAACCTGGCGGCGACGGTGGCGCGTTGTGAAGAGCGGGGCCTGCCTTTCTCGGCCCTGCAGGACGGCGCCAGAATGCGGCCCGATGGCGCGCGCGTTGCCTGGCGGGCGGCCAGTCCTTCGCTGCCCGATTTGCCGTTCTTGATCGAAGATGTCTCTGCTCGAGAATTGCGCATCTCTGAAGCGGCAGAAGATGTCACCCATGCCAATGGCGCGAAAGGGCTGCGGCAGGTCGAGTTGCTGGCGGGGGATGTTGCGGCAGTCGCGGCTTCTCATACGCTCTTGCCGGGGCATTCGGCGCGGCAGGAGCAGGGCGCCGCCCTATTTTCGCTGGGTGAGGTGGAGCTCCGCATCCGCGCCCCCGCCCACGAACGGGAATGGACGGAGCTGGGGGATGCGGCGGCCCGGCTCCATGCGCTCACGTTGAATGGGGAAGAGGAACGCGAGCTGGATGCGGCGCAAATTGGTTACCCGCTCCGGATCTTCGCTCAAGCATCGAGATAGCGCTGGAACCAGCTCACGATCGCCTCAGTCGCATCGATCTTGTTCGCCAGGCGGGTTAAGCCGTGCCCTTCATCGGGATAGAGCAGGTATTGGCAAGGGATGTTCCTTTGCCGCAGGCCGGCGACGACCTGCTCTGCTTCCACCACCGGCACATTGGTATCGTTCGCGCCATGGATGACGAGCGTCGGTGATTGCACTCGCTCCAGCTGGAAGAAAGGCGAGA
>WTGJ01000004.1:107189-108827 GCA_011523615.1 Chloroflexota bacterium
CCATGGATGACGAGCGTCGGTGATTGCACTCGCTCCAGCTGGAAGAAAGGCGAGAGCTCGCGCAGGAGTTCCGGCTCGGTGGCCGGGTCGCCATATTTCACGGTGGAGATCGCCGCCATCCACGCTTCGGTCTGCTCAAAGAAGGTGAAGAAATTGACGACGCCACAGATGTTCACGCCGGCCGCGAAAAGCTCCGGATACTGCGTGAGGCCGGCCATCGTCATGTAGCCACCGTAGGATGCGCCCATGATGCCCAGGCGACCGGCCGCGGCGATTCCTTCTTGCCGAAGAAACTTCACGCAACTTTCGATGTCGCGCCGGCCGTTGAAACGCAGGGCGCCGTTGTCCAGGTTGACGAATTCTTTGCCAAAGCCAGCAGAACCACGCACATTGGGGTCGAAGACGTTGATCCCCTGGGCGAGCAGCGCCTGAAAGTCGTAGCGATAGCTGGGCAGCGCTTGCCCTTCCGGGCCGCCGTGAAAATGGATGACGGTGGGGCCCGGAAGGGGCGCAGCCGCTTCGTACAACCAGCCGCTCAATTCGAGGCCATCGTGCGCGGTGAAATGCACCAAACGCGGCTTGACCAGCGCCTCAGGGTCGATTCCTTCGTGTGGGCTGTGCGTGCAGCGCTGGCAGTCGCCACTTTCCGTATCATAGAGCCAGATATCGCCCGGCAGATTCGCAGCGGCACAATGGATGGCCAATTGACGACCGTCCTCTCGATAACGCAGGGCCAAAGCCAGCTCGGTCGGCAGAGGGATGGGCGTCGCCTGCTGGCTGGGCAAGTCGAGGATTTCCACAGTGCAGCGGCCGCCGCGGCTCCAGCAGAGCGCAGCCTGTGTTCCTTGGGGTGAGAGCGCAAAGTGCAGCAATACGGCATCTTCAAAGGCGCGCAACACTTCGATGGGCCCGGGGGAGGCCGGCGATTTCAGGTCGATGCGGCAGAAGGCGGTTTTATCGCGCTCGAAATCGGCGCTGAGGTAGGCGACATCACCCGTGGGGGAAAACCGGGCATTGTGAAACGCGCCCGGCCCCTCGTGCTCCGTCAACAGCGTCTCATCGCCGGTGACGAGATCCAGGAGATATACGTTTTGGTTCGAACGGCTGACGACGCGCTCCAGCAGCGCAGCGCGGCCGTCGCAGCGGATATCCGCGCAGGAACTGACGCCCCGTCGCCCTGCTTGCTGCTGCGTGATGCGCCGCGTTTCCCCACTCGCCCAGGTGTGAGCGTAGAGATGCATCGTATCGGCATCCTCCTGGTTGGAGTGAAACAGGACCGTGGCACCATCGGGCAACCACCTGGCCAGCCAATGGTTGCTCTTGCCGCCCGGGGTGATTTGCTGCGTTTCGTCGCCGGCTGCATTGAGCAAGTGGATCTGGCTGTTCAGCCCACCACCGGGGGCGACCTGCGCGGCCAACCATTCCCCCGTCGGCGACCAGCGAATCTCTTGCACCGGGTCGGGGAAATCAGAGAGGCGCCGCGGTTTGGCTGCGCCTTGCAGTGGCTGTTGCCAGATTTCCGGCAAGCCACCCCGGTCGCTGAGGAAGGTGATCTCATCGCCATCAGGGCTGAATTCCGGGCGGAAGCTGCGGCTGAAATTCGCCAGCGCGTGGGCGGTCGGATGATGGGAAGGTTCT
>WTGJ01000004.1:108927-145628 GCA_011523615.1 Chloroflexota bacterium
ACCGCTTCCAGGGCGTCGTAAGCCACTTCTCGCAACGTTCCCCCATCGCAACTGAGGATGGCGGCTTCGGGGTAGGCGAGGAGGATCGGCGAATGGGTGGCGATGACGAACTGGGCGTCCGCTGCCAGGGATTGGTGCAAGAGCTTCACGAATGCCAGCTGTCGCAAGGGGGCGAGCGGCGCTTCGGGTTCATCGAGCAGGTACAAGCCGCCGGGCCGAAAACGCGCCTGAAACAATTGCAGGTAACTTTCGCCATGGGAGGCTGCGCTCAAACCGCCTTCCCCGTATTGCTCTTTCAACGCTTTCAGTTCGCGGGCATAGGCCATGCGCGCCAGCCCACGCGCCTGGGGAGAACGGTCAGCGTATTCCACTTCGGTGCGCTCCCAATCCTCCACCAGCTCTTCGTTCATCGCCGACAGTCGCTTGACATAGCCGAAGAAATCCTCAGCACGCAGGAAAAAGCCAACTCGGGTGCGCCGGTTCCAGACCGCTTTGAGCTGGTCGGCCAGCTCGTGGACGGCTTGCAAGGTGGGGTCGGAATGCAGCGGTGCGGAACCGACAGTCGGCAAACCGACGACGCAGGCCAGCGCTTCCAGGATGGTGGATTTGCCGCTGCCGTTGTCACCCACCAGGAAGGTCAACGGGGCGCGGAATTCCAGGGAAGTGAATTCCTGCAGGATGGGCAGTGAGAAGGGGTAACGGTCATGCGGCCAATCGCCCTGCCGTCGCTGCAATGCCCGCAGGTGCATCATCTTGCCGGGAAGCCGCGCCGACTCAGCCGCTCAAGCCGTAGATCGCGCCGAATTTTTGCTGCAGGTAAGCGACGAGGGGCGCGACGCGCAGGTCTTCACCGGTGACCCGTTGCAGCAGCTCCTTGGGCGTGAATTTTGCGCCATGGGTATAGATGTTGGCGCGCAACCATTCGTGCAGGGTGCCGTATTCGCCGCGCCGGATCTCATCCGGGATTTCGGGATGGGCGCGGGTGGCCGCCGCATGGATTTGGGCGCTCATCAGGTTGCCCAGCGTATAACCCTGAAAGAGGCCACCGATGCCGATGCCATACCAATGGACATCCTGCATCACCCCGTCGCGGTAATCTGCTGGCGTGATGCCCAGGTCGCTTTCGTAGCGGGCATTCCAGGCCGCCGGTAATTCCGCGATGCTCAGTTCGCCTTCCAGCAGGGCCAATTCCAGGTCGAAACGCAGCATGACGTGCAGGTTGTAGGTCACTTCATCCGCCGCGACGCGAATCAAAGACGGTTCGACCTTGTTGATCGCCGCGTAGAATTGCGCCAGGGGGATGGCGGCCAAATCCGGGAAGCATTCCTGCAGGCGTGGATACTGCCATTCCCAAAAAGCCAGGCTGCGGCCGACGAGGTTCTCCCAACCGCGGGATTGGCTCTCGTGCACGCCGGAAGAGGTGCCATGCGCGGTGGGCAGGCCATCGAGCGCTTCCGCCACCCCTTGCTCGTACATGGCGTGGCCGGCTTCGTGCAGGGTTGCGAAGAAGGCATCGCCCAAATGATCGTCCCTGCCGCGAGTGGTGATGCGCACATCGCCATGCGCGAAGCGGATCGCGAAGGGGTGATGGGTTTCATCCAAACGACCGCGTGAAAAGTCATAGCCAAATGCGGTGCAGATTTCGCGCGCGAAAGCATACTGTTTTTCCCGTGGGAAATCGCCAAAGAGGCAGGAATTATCCACCGGGGCGGCCGCCTGGATGCGCTGCACCAGGGGGACCAGCGCGCGGCGCAATTCGGCGAAGATGGCGCGAATCTCAGCGGCCGTCATGCCTTCTTCCGCGCGGCTGATGAGCGGATCGGCGATGTGATCATACCCCGGGAAGTAGTGGGCGTATTCGCGGGAAAGCTGCAGGGATTGCTCGAGATAGGGTTGCACGGCGGCGAAGTCATCCTGCGGCCGGGCGGCGGCCCAAACGGAGAAGGCTGCTGTGGAATGGGCGGCCGCACGCTCGGTGTATTCGGCGGGGACGCGGATCGCCCGTTCGTATTCGCGGCGCACATAACGGTACAGGGCGCCATCATCCTCGGTCGGAGGCGCCTCTTCCCATTCCGGTTGCAGGGCATCCAGGAGCTGGCCGATGGCCGGATCCACAAAATGTTCATGTGCCAGGCGGCTCAGGGTGGCCAGTTGCCGCGCTCGCGCCGCCTCGCCGCCGACTGGCATCTGAGTCGCCTGGTCCCAATGCAAGACGGCGGCCGCACTGTTCAGGTCATTGATGACGCGCAGGCGCTCCTTCAGCTGTTGCATTTTGTCGTTCATGTACTGCTCCGATCCTTCGCACGGGCAATCTAGGTTATCGCAGCGACGGGCTGGCTGCTATGGACGATCGGCCAGCTGCGCAATTGACGGTAAAACGCCAGGCAAAGGGCGAGCAACATGCCTTCCCGCAGCGTGACGATGGCGATGAACAGGAGGCGAGCACTGCCGCTGATGATCGGTCCACTGCGGGCGAAGAGCGCGGGGTAATCGGCCAGCGCCAGGAGGCTGAGGGCGACGAGGGTGAGGATGCCCGCTCGCGTGGGGAAGACCAGCAAAATCAACGGCAAAAGCGGCAGCAACCACTGAGGGCTCCAGCCCTGGGCCGCCAGATAAAAGGTGAGCAAGATGTAGCCACAGGCGGCGATGAGCGCCCGATCCTGGCGGATTTCTCTGCGGGCCAGAGTGCCCAGCGCGATGAGCGCCCAGGCGCCCCAGCGCAACCAGGCAGGAATGAGCGGGATGGTCGCGCTTTGGCTGGCTGAGGCCGCCAAATGAGCCGGCATCGGGCCGAAGAGCCCGGTGGTGTAGCGGCCTTCCAGGAGCGCCCAGATGCTCTGGTAGGCGGGTTTGTTCCATTGCGCGCGCAGGGAAGCCACCGTCATTTCGCTGCCGAAGGCGAACAAGGCGCCATAGACGAAGGCCAGGCTGAGCAGCACAAACCACCCTATGCGCCGCCAGGCAGGTGCCCCCGGCCGTCGGTCTCGCCAAAAGACGACGAACCAGAGCATGGGCAGGTACTTGGTCAAGGTGCCGAGGAGGATGCTGCCCGCTGCGCGCAGAGCGTCGCCCTGGATATAGAGCCAGAGCGAAAGCAGCAGCCAGAACACGACGATCGCGTCAAAGGTCCAGTAAGTGAAAATGAGCGGGATCGGCAGGAGGGCATAGAGCCAGGTGAGTTCCGTCGCTCGTTCGGCGCCATAGAGCCGCTGGGCCAGGGAATGCAACAACCAGAGATTCCCCAGATCGGCAGCGGTCATGATCGCCGCCATGACGAGGGCGTAACGGGCATAGTCGAGCTCCGCCCCCCCAACCTGTACCACGATGACGGTCAGCCAGGGCCAAAGCGGCGGAAACTCGCTCCACCAATCACGAAAAGGGAGCCAACCGCGCTCAGAGAATTGCGCCAGTTCGTAGTAATAACGCTGGTCGCCGATGCGGCCGATGCCCAATTCCTGGCCGTCCAGGATCGTGGGTTCGGCGACCAGGAACAGCACGACGCGTGCGCAGACGAAGAGCAATGCCAGGAGGCGCAGGTCGCGCAGGAGCGAGCCCCGCATTCAGCCCTCACGCCTTGCATAAAGCACCGCCGTCTCATCCAGGTGCCGCCGTTCCCAATCCAATGGAAGCCGCCTTAAGCTTCGGTCCAAGCCGCTGTTGCGCCGGATCAGGACGAGGCGGATCTGATGCTGCTGGAACAAAGCGGACCAATCGTCGCCGTTGGCGGCGCGGCGATAGGCGGCCAGGAGTTCGTCACCGAAGAGCAGGGTGCGGCCATCGATGAAACTGGGGTAGTTTGGCGCATGCCACAGCAGATAGCCGCCCCATTCATAGGTGTGGAAGAGGGGGCCCGCTGGCTGCGTTTCCCGCAGGTGTTGCACCGCGGCGACCGGGAATTGAGCCGACTGGATCTCCTCGATTCGTTCTTCGGCCAGGCTCGCCGCAGTGTAAAGCGCTACACCCAGTCCCAGCAGGGTGACGAGAACGAGATGGGCCCAGCCCCGCGCGGCGCTCATCCGTGGCGGTGGCGGCAAGCGCCAACGCCGGGGAAGGGGCAACGCCGCCAACTGTGCGCCCAGCGTCGGTGTCGCGGCCAGGGCGAAGAGGGCGATGTGGCGCCCGGCCCAGAGCGCCATCAGGGTGGTTGCGGTGATCACAAAGACCTCACTGCTCGGCGGCCGCCTGCGGGATAGAGCGAGCGAGGACAGGGTGAGCGCCAGCATGCACAAGAAGGGCCAGGTCGTCGGCTGGTGCAGGTTCGGCGTTTGCCATTCGCGGATGCTGGTATGCAGCTCGCTCAGCGTTAACGTGCGCAGGGGGATGAGCAGCAGCTCCGCTCCGTAGGGGTTGAGGCATAGCGCGATCAGGCAAGCGGCGATCAGCCACAGCCAATGACTCGCTCGAACGCGCGGCAAGCGCCACCGATTGGTGAAGGCATCGTAACCGCTGGCCAGCGCCGATAACGCCAGGTAGAGGAGGCCGACCGCAAAACCCGCGTGTACATTGGCCCAGAGGATGAACAGCAGTGGCAGAAACCAGCGCCCTCGCCCCCCTCGACGCAGGAGCCAAAGGGTCATGGCGCTGAAACAAAAACTGAGCATTTGCGGCCGGGCGGACCAAAATACGCTGGCGGTGAGGGCGCAGAACACCAGCAAATAGGCGCGGAGATGGGCATTGGCGGCGGTCGCAGCCAGCATGCGGCCGACGACCATCATGCCCAGGACCGCCAGCGAAGCGGTGAAGAGAGCGAGGCCCAGGTCGCCGCCCGCTTTCCAGGCCGCCCATAAGAGCAACTGGCCGCCCCAGCTGTGATTCAGCCAATCTTCACCGGCCCGCGTGAACGAAAATGGATCTTGACGAATGATTCCCTGCGTCAGGGTGTGCTCTGCGCTGCGCAAGTGCCACCAGGTATCCGGGTCCTGGGGGGTGTGGATGGCGATGGCGAAAACGAGCAAATAGGCGACCGCGAGGGCCAGGCGCCGAATGTGGAACTGCTGCAGGCGAATGGCGGAAAACGCTATACTGATTGCTCCGTTGTGCGATGTTCCATGCGGATGTTAAGGTAACGGATGAGCCAAGCGCGTGCACTATATCGGTTGCAAAGCCTGGAGTTGCGCCAGCGCGAAGTAGAACGGCGATTGCAGGAAATCACAGCGGCTCTGGCGAATGATGAGGCCATCGCCCGGGCAAAGGCGAACCTACAGCAAGCGCAGGGTCGCTTGCAGCAGCAATCTATACGACAGCGAGAAGGGGAAGACGCGCTGGCCGCGAATGAGGCCAAGGCCCGGGCGACGGACGAGAGGCTGTATTCCGGCCGGGTGAGCAACCCCAAAGAAATGGCGGAGATGCAGCAGGAACTGGCCGCTTTGCAACGGCGACGCGGGCTCCTGGAAGAGCAATTGCTGGAAGTGATGGATGCGGTGGAGCGGAGTCAGGCAGACTTGAACGAAGCGCAGGAAAACTTGCGCGCTGCCGAAGCGGCACAAGCCGCCAACCACGCCGAGTGGCGCCAGAAACGGGATGCGTTATCGGCGGAGCGCCGTCAGTTGATGGCCGATTGCAGCGCGGCCGTCGCCGGGATTGCGGACGCTTCGCTCGCGCATTATCGCAGATTGGCGAAACAGAAACGCGGCCGCGCGGTGTCGTTGATTGCCGAAGGGCGTTGTGCGGCTTGTGGCGTGAGCCTGAGCACGGGCCGCGAGCAGCGCGTGAAGCACGGCAAAGAATTGTTGACCTGCCAGAGTTGCGGTCGCTTGTTGGTCGCTGAAACGACGAATTAGAACAAACGAATCAGCAGGCTATTCAATACCTGGATGCCCACGAGGACGATCAATGGGCTGAAATCGATCCCGCCGGTGCGGGGCAATGCCTGGCGGATGGGTTGCAGGATGGGTTCGGTCGCTTCATACAAGAAACGCACGATCGGGCTGTTTGGGTCAACATTGGGAAACCAGGATAGCAACACACGCGCCAAGAGGATGAGGGAATAGATTTGCAACACGGTCGAAAGGATCATCGGCTGAGCTCCTGTTCATTGTGTGGGTCTTTCACCGAAGAGGGCGCGCCCGATGCGAACGAGCGTCGCGCCTTCTTCGATGGCGATTTCGAAATCGTTGGTCATTCCCATACTCAATACGGGCAGGGAATGGGAAAGTCGCTCTTGCAGCGAAATGCGCAGGGCGGCCAGGCTGGCGAAATGCGGCCGGGAGGCTTCGGCATGCTCAGAGTAAGGCGCCATCGTCATCAGGCCGCGCAACTCCAATCCGGGCAGATTCAAGATTTCACGAAACGCAGCTGACAATTCCTCAAAGGCCTGTGACTGTTCCTGCCAGGTTGAGGCGGGAAAGCCACTCTTATGGGTT
Organism: Chloroflexota bacterium; assembly: GCA_011523615.1. Lineage (GTDB taxonomy): Bacteria > Chloroflexota > Anaerolineae > Aggregatilineales > Phototrophicaceae > WTGJ01. The sequence goes on from WTGJ01000004.1 coordinate 115,290, forward strand.
TCCCCGCTCACATTGCATTGGATCAGCACCGGCAGGGTTTGCTCGCGTTCGCTCAGGAAACGCCCCAAGCGGCGCGCCAACCTCAGGCTATCCAGCGAATGCAGCACGTCGAAGAGGGGGGAGAGGGCGGCCGCTTTGCGGCTCTGAACATGACCGACCATATGCCAGCGCGCGTCCGGCAATTCCTGGCGCAGTTGGGGCAGCTTTTCCCGCGCTTCCTCGATGCGGTTTTCGCCAAAATCGCGCAAACCCGCTGCGTAAGCCTGGCGGATTCTCGCGATCGAAAGCGTCTTGGTGATGGCCACCAGGCGCACCGTGCTCGGGTCGCGCTGGGCCCGTTCGCAGGCAGCCTGGATGCGTTGGCGGACGGCTGCGGTATGGGTGGCGATGCTTTCTTGGGCCTCGGCGTGGAAATGCAAGGTCGTCATAAGCTCAGCAAAGCCCCGAAACGGCCGGTGCGGCCGCCTTCGGCACGATGAGAGTAAAAATCGTCACATCGGCAAGCGGTGCAGATGGCGGCATCATGAATCTGCACCAGACCGGCGTTTTGCAAGTCCAAGCGATTCAGGGCGGGCAAATCGAGCAACCAACGTCCATCAGCAGTGGCCACCGCACACTCGGCCAATGATTCGGCGGCGAAGCGTTTCCGCATCGCTTTCATCACATCTTCACCGACTTCATAGCAGGAGGCGCAAATGCTCGGACCGACGAGGGCCTGGATGGAACGTGGCTGGCAGCGATAGGCTTCCTGCATAGCCTGAATGGTGCGAGCGGCCACACCCTGGGCGGTGCCGCGCCAGCCAGCGTGGGCCATGCCGATGGCCGGCCGCTCCGGGTCGTAAAACAGCAGCGGCACGCAATCGGCAAAACGCAACAAGAGCGGGATGTGGGGCTGGTCGGTGATCATCGCATCGGCTTTGGGTAAGGCGGCCCCTGGTTTCGGGGCTGCGTCGAGGCGGATGACATCCGCGCCATGGACGAGCCATAAAGTGCTGACCGCCGCGCCTTCCAGGCCAAAATGGGCCAGCAAACGCCGATGATTCTCCGCCACTGCTGCCGGAGCGTCACCGACCGAAGCGCCGAGATTCAGTGATTGCCAGGGAGCCGGGCTGACCCCGCCATGGCGGGTGAAGATGCCATGCGGAAGCGACGACCAGGGTGAGTGACGATAGTAGACCAGCCCTTGGGCTTCCGTCCGCTCCAGCGGTTCCGCTCCTGAGTCCATGACATCGGGATGCCCACTAAGATAGACTGAGGGCATGCTCCTGTCAATCGCACGCGATCGGTTGCCACTCGTCGGCAGAGCGGGTTTGGCCTGGTTGTTCCCACCCAATTGCCCGTTCTGTGGCCAGCCGGATTGCAGCCTTTGTCCCCACTGCGAGAAGGAACTGCGGAGCGCTCAATGGCAGCCGATTTCGCGGCAGCTACCGCATTTGGCTGGGCTCATCGCGAGTGGCAGGCACCACGGTTTCTTGCGAGAAGCGATCCGCGCCCTCAAGTATGGTTGCGAACGCGTGGTCGCCGCCCCGCTGGGAGAGCGCTTGTGGCAGCTCCTCCAGCAGCGCGGCGAGCCGGCGGGCTTCGATGCCATCATTCCCGTCCCGCTGCATGAAACGCGTCTGTTGGAGCGCGGTTTCAACCAGGCCGAGTGGTTGGCGAGCCGCTTGAGCGAAAGGTCCGGCATCCCCTTGCAAAATGACGGCTTGCGCCGCGCACGTGAGACGCAGTCACAGGTCGGACTCGACGAACAGCAGCGCAAGCGCAATGTCGCCGAAGCGTTCCAGGCAAGCGATGGCTTGGCCGGTCGCCGAATCTTGTTGGTGGATGATGTCTGCACGAGTGGGGCGACCCTGGTAGCCTGCGCTCAGGTCTTGCGGCGCACCGGCGCGGCGGCCGTCTCGGCGATCACGGTGAGTACCTCATTGCCGCAAGAGATGCGCTCCGAAACGAATGTCGCTCAACAGCGACCTTGATTCACATATAATGTAAGCAGCCATTGCAGAAGCCCCTGCCGCAACGGACGAAGAAAGGACCGGAACGTTGGAACTGCACATCACCGCACAAGGGATTCAACTCAACGATGAATTGGAGCAATTCACCCGCCGCAAAGTGGAACGGCTGTCCCGCTATCTGCCCTATATCGCGCAGTTGAACGTGGAGCTGGCGCGGCAGAAGACGAAACATCGCAGCATTGCCAGCGCACAGATCACGTTGCGCCACCAGCGGGGGGCGATCCTGCGCGCAGAAGTGAAACAGGAAGGGAATGACCGCCAGGCAATGCAGCAGGCGATCATCGGGGCGGTGGATCGCATGTATCGGCAAATCACCCGCTTCAAAGGCAAACGCATGGACCGCAAACGCCGCAGCCGCTTCCAGGCGTCCGTCGAAGAATTGAAGCTCGCGGAATCTTTGCCCGAAGAACTCCAGGATGCCGCTGAATCGATCGCAGAAACTGCCGAAGAAACGGCGATCATCCGCCGCAAAATGATCGCGGTCACGAACATGAACGAGCGGGAAGCCATCGAGCAGATGGAATTGCTGGGTCATGCCTTTTACCTGTTCCGCGACGCCGAGAGCGGCGCCCTCAGCGTGCTCTACCGGCGCGATGAGGATGGCTACGGCGTGCTTCAGGCAGCGGGAGGGGAAAGTGGCTGAGCGCGCGGTACCACACTCCCGCAGAATCCGGCTGGTCAAGCGCAACATCGGGCATTTGGCCCTTGTCAATCGTGTGCCGAACCATTATCCTATGATTGTGATGTATCGTATTAATCGGATAAATCAGGCAGGGTGAAACAGGGCGCATGATGAATCACATTGAACTGGGGTCCGAATTGCTCAATTATCTGGCCGAAACCTCGCTTCAACCCGGTGATCGTTTGCCGACGATCCATGAATTGACGGATGAAAATCAATTGGGGATCAGCACCAGCAAAGTCCGCGAACAATTGAGCATTGCGCGCGCCCTCGGGCTGGTTGAGGTGAAGACGAAGAATGGCATGCAGCTGTTGCCTTTCGATTTCAAACCGGCGGTTTTGCTCACCTTGCTGTATGCCCTGGCGCGCGATGAAAGCTACTTCGACCATTTCGCCGCCTTGCGCGTGCAACTGGAGCTGGCGTTTTGGCCGGATGCCTGCGCTCGTTTGGGCGCGAGTCATTTTTCCGCCATGCGGGATTGTGTGGCGGCGGCGAATGCGATGTTGCGCACGGAGCCGATCCGCATCCCCAACCGCGAACACCGGCAATTCCACTTGATCATGTTCCACGACCTGGGAAATCCCTTTGTGATCGGTTTGCTGGAAGCCTATTGGGAAGCCTACGAATTGGTGCAACGCAACCGCTATCGGGATTACGATTATCTGCGGCGCGTCTGGGATTATCACGAGCAGATCCTGGAAGAATTGGAACAGGGCGCGGTGGAAGCGGCGCGCGAACTGTTCATCGAGCACACCCGCCTCCTGCGCATCCCACCGTGGCGCGTATCGGATCTGAAACACGCCATGCCATTCGTAGCACAGCGTGCATCCTTGCACGCCGAAAGGACTTGAGCCGCCATGGCCTTACCCGAACGTGAGTTAACCATCCCGCAAGAAACGGCGACGATCCACAATTTCGCTTTCACCGTGGCGACGAAGAACGGATCGGGCTCGCAGACATCGAACAACGTCCTGGTCCGTGCCTTGTTCAAGATGGGCATCGCGGTCAACGGCAAAAACCTCTTCCCATCCAACATCAAAGGCTTGCCGACCTGGTACACGATTCGCGTCAGCCAGGATGGCTACCAGGCGCGTAGGGAAATCACCGAAATTGCCATCGTCATGAATGAGCAGACCGCAGCGGAGGACATCGCCAACCTGCCACCGGGCGGCGTTTGCATCCTGCCGGAGGAATGGAATTGGACGCAGAGCCGCGAGGATTGTCATTATTACGCCATCCCGGTGCGGCAGACCATTCGCCAATTCGATATCCCGCGCGAACGGCGGGAACAAGTGGGCAACATGGTGTATGTGGGTGTGGTGGCGCAATTGTTCGGCATCCCACTGGCTCTGCTCTGGGAAGCCCTGCTCGATAATTTTGGTGGCCGCGAACGCCCGGCGCAAATGAACCAGCAGATCATCGAGGCGGCTCACGATTGGGCCGCCGACCACCTGGAAAAGCAGGACCCTTACCGCTTTGCGCGGGATGATCAAACGGAAGGCAAGCTCCTCATCACCGGCAATGAAGCGGCGGCGCTCGGTTCCTTGTTCGGTGGCGTGAACCTGGTTTCCTGGTACCCCATCACGCCCTCCACCAGCCTGGTGGATGCGGTCTTGACTCATAAATCCTTGCGCGATGATGAAGAGGGCAAGAGCACCGTGGCGGTGATCCAGGCGGAAGATGAGATCGCCGCAGTGGGGATGGTGGTCGGCGCTTCCTGGGCCGGGGCGAGGGCGATGACTTCGACGAGCGGCCCGGGCATCAGTTTGATGAGCGAGTTCGTCGGCCTGGCTTACTTCGCCGAGATCCCCATCGTCATCTGGGATATCACGCGGATGGGGCCGAGCACCGGGCTGCCCACCCGCACGAGCCAGGGAGACCTGTTGTTCAGTCATTATCTCGGCCATGGCGATTCGCGGCAGTTGGTTTTGCTGCCCGGCACCATGGCGGAATGCTTTGAATTTGGCTGGCGCGCGTTTGACATCGCCGATCTGCGGCAAACGCCGGTGCTGGTCCTCAGCGATTTGGACCTGGGGATGAATCTCTGGATGACGGCACCTTTCGCCTACCCAGATCAGCCGATCCAACGGGGCAAACGGCTGGGAAAGATCGACTTGGAAGAATTCTTTGCCGAGAAAGGCGAATGGTATCGTTTTCGCGATTATGATGGCGATGGAGTGCCGTATCGCACCGTTCCGGGCACCGATCACCCGCGGGCGGCCTATTTCGCACGTGGCAGCGGGCACAATGAAATGGGGATGTATTCCGAACGGAGCGACGACTGGGTGCAGAACATGGAGCGACTACAGCGCAAGTTCGAAGGAGCGCGTGAAATCCTGCCGCAACCCATCCGCGAGGATGCGCCAGATGGTTCCCCTATTGGCATCCTCACTTTCGGCTCCAACGAAACCGCCATCCTGGAAACGCGCGCTTGGTTGGCGCAGGATGGCATCGCTACCGATTACCTGCGGGTGCGCGCCTTGCCGCTCGCTCGCGAAGTGCATGATTTCGTCCGTGAACATGATCGCGTTTATGTGACCGAAAACAATTATGATGGTCAGTTGGCGCAAATCCTGCGGCTGGAGCTGACGGATCTGAGTTTGAGCCACCTGGTATCGTTGGCTCTGGGTGATGCTCTGCCGATGACGCCGGACTGGCTCTACCGCCGGATCCGGGAAGAGGAGGGAATCGCATGACAGAAAAAAGGGCGCTACGCAAAACCGGCCAGCGTTCCAGACGGAGCAAAGTCAATCGCATCGGTTTGGAGCGCACGGCCTACCGGGCGGGAGAGAGCACCCTCTGTCCGGGATGCGGCCATGATTCCATCTCCAACCAGATCATCAGCAGCGCATACGACCTGGGCCTGGAACAGCATAAGGTCATCAAATTGAGCGGCATCGGCTGCTCTTCCAAGACGCCGGCATATTTTCTGGGCAGTTCGCATGGTTTCAATTCCATCCACGGGCGGATGCCGTCGGTGGCGACGGGCGCGCTCCTGGCCAATCATTCCCTCACGGCGATCGCCATCAGTGGCGACGGGGATACGGGAAGCATCGGCCTGGGGCAGTACAAGCACCTCATCCGCCGCAACCTGCCTATGGTGTACATCATCGAAAACAATGGCGTTTATGGTTTGACCAAGGGTCAGTTTTCCGCCACAGCCGATGAAGGGCAGTTTTTGAAGTACTATGGCAAGAACGATCTACCGCCCATCGACCTCTGTCTGGAAGCGATCATCGGTGGCGCGACTTTTGTCGCCCGCAGTTTCAGTGGCGATGCCAAGCAGGTACAGACCCTGCTGAAGGCGGCCCTGGCCCACCGCGGTACGGCCATCCTCGATATCATCAGTCCCTGCGTGACCTTCAACAACGCGCCGGATTCGACGAAATCCTATCCCTTCGGGAAGGAGAATGAGACGCCGTTGCATGAGATCACCTATGTGCCGGACCACGTCATCGGCCGCGAAGAGATCGTGATCGAGGAGCAGACAGCCGGCGAAATCATCATCGTCGAGTTGCACGATGGCTCTCGCATCCAGCTGAAACAGGTGGATCGTGAATACGATCCGCGGCAACGGCGAGCGGCCCTCCAGTTGCTGGAAGAAGCGCAACGGGAACAGCTATTCCTCACCGGCTTGTTGTATTACGAAGAACCCCGTTTGTTGCTGTCGGAAACGCTGAACCTGTCGGAAACGCCGCTAGCCGAATTGAGCGAGCGCGCTTCCCGGCCCACTGCCACCCAGCTGGAGCAGACCCTGGCCCGGATGTAGAAAGGCGAAAATGCGCCTGGCCGCCGCTGGTGAGCCATTGCCATGAGCATCCGTCGCAATCCACAACGTTCCATATTCCAGCCGGCCCCGCTGTGGACGCCTTTGCGCGTCTTCATCCTGGCGCTGGCGCTCTTCGCGGTAGGCCTGGTGGCGGGTACGGTCTTGAACTACGAAGGGATGCAGGGAGCCTTGTTGGCGGTGGTCGGCTTGGGGCCCACGCCGCCGCCCCTGGCCAGTGAGCTGGCCGCCGCCGGTTTCGCTCGCTACCGAGATGGGGATGTGGTGAGCGCTCGTTCGTTGTTGGCGCAAGCGTATCGCTCTCAACCCGACCAGCTCGCCTATGGTTATGAGCTGGGGCGGATGATGCTGGAGCTCGAGCAATTCAGCGAGGCCGCAGCGCTGGGGGAAGAGTTGATCGCCAGAGCAGCCAACGACGTACGCGGTTATGCCTTGGCGGCCCGGGCGCTGGTCCTGGCGGGAGATGCGACGGCCGCCATTCCGCTTGCGGTGAACGGACGGGAGAACCAGGCGGATTTCGCGCCCATCATCGGCACCCTGGCCCGGGCCTATGCGGACATCGCGCGCTACCAGCAAGCCTTTGAGTTCGGGCAGCAGGCCGTGGCCTTGGCGCCCAACGATGTGGATGTGCGCCGCGATTATGCCTATGCCTTGCTCTGGTTGGGCCGCTATGAAGAAGCCATCGAGCAATTGGAGACGGCGACGCGCCTGAATCCCAACCTGACCGCGGTGCAATTCGAGCTGGCTTCCTATTACCGGCGAGTCGATGAAGTGCAGCGTGCGGTGGGCGTTTATAATTTCATCCTGGAACGGGAACCGGGGAATGCCAAAGCGTATCTGCGCTTGTGCCAGACTTACGCCGCAGAGGGCCTGTTTCAAGATGCACAGTATTACTGCGAACAGGCGATTGAATACCAACCGCAATTTCCGCAGGCTTATACGGAATTGGGCCGGATGATGTACACGCGCCGCAATTACGAGGGCTCGATCGATGCTTTGCAGCTGTGTGTGGAACAAGGCGGCCAGGCGATTGAATGTTGGTACCTGCGCGGCCTGGCGCATTATCGACTGGGGCAATGTGAAGCAGCCTGGGAGATCCTCAGCGAATCCCTGAACCGAGCCACGGCCCTCATCGATGGCGAATTGATCGTGGAAAACATCCTCTTCGGCCTGGATGGCATTCGGGTGAATTGCGTGGGTTTTGCCAATCGGCAATTGCCCACGCCGATCCCGTCTACGCCAGTGCCGCCCCCGCCGATTGGCAGCTACGGCAGCGAAAACTGATGCACTTTCGGCGCGACTGGTCGGTCAGTTTCTTGGCGAAACCTCCCGGTCAGCGGCGGCGGCGCGGACGCTGGCTTTGGCTGCTGTCATTGATGCTGTTAACCTACATAGTGATCAGGCTGAATCAGGGGCAGATAGAGCAGGCGATGGAAGAGTCTCTGGGACGTGGCCCCACCGCTACTCCTTTCGCCAGCGAATACGCCAGGAGAGGGATGGAAGCCGTGCAACAGGGGGATATTCCCGCCGCCATCGCCGCCCTGGAACAGGCGGTAGAGTTGCAACCCCAGCAGCCTACCTATCGCTATGAACTGGGAAAATTGCACTTGAATGAGGGCGATTTCATCGCTGCAGCATTGCAAGCGCAGGGGATTTTGGCCTTGGATCCGCGCGATGTTCGCGGCCACACACTGGAGGTGGCGCGCATGACGTTCACCGGGGAAGCGGAAGCGGCGATTGCGCGGGGGCGGGCGGCGCTGGAAGCGGATGCCCACTATGCACCGCTGCTGGCCCATCTGGCGCGCGCCTACCTCGATGCGGCCCGCATCAGCGAAGGGGTGGAATATGCCGAACGCGCCTTGGCCGCTGACCCGCAAAATGCCGATGTCCAGCGCACTTATGCCTATGCCTTGCTCTTCTTGCAAGATCGTGAAGGGGCGATCGCTCACTTGCGTGAAGCGACGCGGCTGGCGCCGCATGCCGCCGCCGCTTACCTGGAATTGGCCGGCGTGTTGCTGGCGGTCGATCGGAATCGGGAGGCGATCGATACCTACGAATTGCTCTTATCCCGCGATCCGCAGCATGCACGCGCCAACTTACGGCTCTGCCAGGCGTACACGAAACTGGGCCAATTCAACCAGGCGCTGGGTTATTGTGAAGATGCGACAAAGCTGGATTCGGCGGATGGTGCGGCCTGGTTGCAGTTGGGTGAATTGCGCTACAACCAGCGCGATTTCTCGGGCACGGTGGCGGCCTTGGAAGGTTGCGTCGCGAGTGGCAGCCAGGCGCTGGCTTGCTGGTGGATGCGCGCGCTTTCGCATTATTATCTGGGGGATTGTGAGGCAGCCTGGCCGGTGTGGACAGCGGCCCAGCAAAGAGCACAGGCCATCGCCGATCTGACGGTTTTGGCTTACCTTGCCGAAGCGGAAGCCGCCATGATCGCCGATGCGGAATGCGCCGCTGCTCGGTATGTCTTGGGCAATTCATGAGCGCTCTTGCATTTGCCCGGTGCTGTATGCATTTATGCCGGCGATATAGGGTAGACCGGTCTGACCACTGAGCCAGCACCCCGTCATTGTGGACGCTCAGGCATGAGGGAGAAATCATCGCGTGCAGTTGCCAAAACCAGCCAATTACCGCGGCGGTGAACGCATCTCGGCGATCCGGCGCGGGGGATGTTGCCTGCGCCGCGTATTTCTCTGGGCCGTGTTGTTGGCTTTGATTTTTGGCGCCTACCAGATCTACTTGCGTCGGGAACAGTTTCAACCGCCGGTAGAGGAGGCGGTTTCGGGAGCGCTCGGGCAAGTGGAAGATTGGGTGGCCACTCAACAGGCTCCGGGGCCAACCGAAGCGCCATCGCTGGCCATTGCGGCGCGTCGTGCCGAAGAGGCCTGGCAGGGTGGTTTCATGGAAGATGCGACGGAGCAATTCGCGGCCTTGCTTCCTTCTTTTCCGAATGAAGTCGTGTTGTATCAGCGCTTGGCCCGCGGCGAGTTGGCATTGGAACGCAACGAGGCGGGCCTGGCAGCGGCGCAGCAAGCCATCACGGCACAACCGTATTCATCCCAATCCTGGGCCTTGCAGGCGCTGGCTTTGATCCGTGCCGAACGGCCGGCGGAAGCGATATCCAGCGCCTTGCAAGCGCTCTTCCTCGATGAAGCGAATATCGAAGCGCGCGTGTATTTGGCGGAGGCCTATGCTGCTCTCGGGCAAACGGACCGCGCTTTTGCCCTGCTGGAGCAGTCCCTGGCGCAGGATGGCGAAAATGCCGAGGCTCTGCGCCTGTACGGTGAATTGCTCGCGGAAGTCATTTTCGATTTCAGCGCGGCCCAGACGGAACTCGAGCGCGCCTATGACCGCGCACCCCATTTGCCTTCGTTTGCCCTTGCCCTGGCCGCCAATCAGATCCGCATCGAACGGCATGAGGATGCCTTGAATACCCTGCTGGAATTGCTGGACCGCAATCCTGGCCATAGCGGCGCATTGTTCTGGTTGGGTTTCATCTTCAACAGCGTTTATGGCAATCCGGAACGGGCCAACGAATACCTGACCCGCTGCGTCGAAGTGGCGCCGGCGGATTTGGCCTGCCGATTTTATCTGGGGCGGATGCAGAAAGATCAGCTCGGGCAGTATGGCGAAGCGGCGGTTCACTTGCAACGGGCCGTCGATGCCGGCAGCCGCGACCCGCGGGTGTATTATCACGCCGCCGACGCCTATCGTTTCCTCAATGAATGCGCCCGGGCCCTGCCTTTGATCGAACGGGGCATCGCGCTGGCCACCGAGCAGGAATACGACCGGGTCTATGAAAACATCTTCCTGGATTTTGATTTCCTGCGCGGGGAATGTCGGCTCGCTTCGGGTTAACCGAGCAAAGTGACGTTGGGTTCTCGCTCGCCAGAACGAGCGGCATGGCGTTGCTTGCGGCGTTCGGCGATGGGCGTCACCGGCGGGCATTCCCAGGCCGGCGCCGCGGTTTGGGCGCGGACGGCGGCATATTTGGGCAAGATGCCGCAGGCGAAGCACTGATCGCGGCAATCGACCCGCGTTTCTCGCTGGATGCTCATCTCATAATCCTGGCGCAGGAATTTCTTATGGATGGCCACATCGATGTGATCCCAGGGGAAGATCTCATCGGCTTCTCGCGTTCGGTGGTTGTAGAAATGGGGCGTTAAGCCTTCGGCCGCCATCGCGTTGAGCCAAAGATCGTGTTGATGTTGGTCTTGCCAGGCGTCGAACTTGCCGCCCGCCCGCCAGGCACGTTCGATCACCGGCCCCAATCGGCGGTCTCCCCGGCTGAGGAAACCTTCCAGCTCGGTGCTCTCGTTGTCGTTCCAGCGCAAATGCATGCCAGGGCCGCGCAGTTTGCGCTTGAGCAAGTCCAACTTGGCTTCGACCTGGGCCGGATCGTCCTGCGGCACCCATTGGAAGGGGGTGTGGGGTTTGGGGATGAAGGTGCTGACTCCGACATTCAAGGTCGCTTTGTTACCGAGGACCCGGCGTCCTTCCGCGAGGACGCGCTGGCAGAGGAGGATGATCGCTTCGACGTCTGCCAGATCTTCTTCCGGATGACCGATCATGAAGTAGAACTTAATGGTGCGCCAACCGCGCTCATATACATCTCGCGCCGTTTGAATCACCTGTTCGTCGGGGACGTATTTGTTGATGATGTCGCGCATTTTTTCCGTGGCCGCTTCCGGCGCGAAGGTGAAGCCACTGCGGCGCGTATCGCCCAGTTTTTCCAGCAATTCGATGCTGGCGCTTTCGATGCGCAGGCTGGGCAGGCTGAGGCTCAGACCCGTACCGGCGTATTCCGCTTGAACGGCCTCGGCCAGTTCGTGCACGTAGCAATAATCGGATGAAGATAGGCTGAGCAGGCCAATTTCTTCAAAGCCGGTCGATTCGACGATTTCCGCGATCGCCTGCATCACTTCGGGCACCGGCCGTTCGCGCACTGGTCGCGTCACCATGCCCGCATGGCAGAAGCGACAACCGCGCGTGCAGCCGCGCATGATTTCGATGGGGGCGCGGTTGTGGACCGTATCGATGTTGGGCACCAGGAAGCGAGAGAAGGGTTTGGGCAAGATGGGTACGATGCGTTTCAACACGCGGGCCGGCGCGTTTGGGTGGATCGATGTGATGGCGGCGATGGTCCCTTCCTCACGGTAGGCGACTTCGTAAAAGCTGGGGATGTAGAGACCCTGGACGCGCGCCAGGGCGGCCAGCTGGCTGGCACGGGGTTGCCCGCGCAGTTCTGCCAGCAGGCGCGCCACCTCCACGATGATCTCTTCTCCTTCGCCGATCACGAAGGCGTCGATGAATTCCGCCATCGGTTCCGGGTTGAAGCAGGCGTGGCCGCCGGCGATCACCAGCGGATGGCGCTCATCGCGCATGGCGGCCCGAATGGGGAGTTGGGCGAGATCCAGGAGGTTGAGCGTGTTGGTGTAGAGTTGCTCGTAGGGGAGGCTGATCCCCAGCAGATCGAAATCGGCGATGGGACGTTTGCTCTCCAGGGAATAGAGCGGCAGGCGGTGTTCGCGGAGCTGCGCTTCCATATCCAGCCAGGGGCTGAAGACGCGCTCGGCCAGCATATCCGGCTGCTGGTTGATCTGCTCGTAGAGCAGCATGATCCCCAGGTTGGACATGCCAAGGTCGTAGATGTCGGGGAAGGCGAGGGCGACACGGGTGGGGGTATCTTCCCAGCGCTTGCGGACGCTGTTGTATTCGCCGCCGACATAACGGCCTGGTTTTTCGACCCGCGCCAGGATGCGGGGCAATAACGCTTCGATTGCGATCGTTTTCGCCATCTGAGAATCCAGCATCCCGTTATTATAACTCATAGCCAATGGTGGGAGGCATTTCATGAAGGCAGGTGGTTTGAAAGGGGCTCTGACTTCGCTGCTGGATTTCAGCGATTGGGCGGATGGGCGCATCTGGTCTTGCGTCGAAACGCTGGAGCCGGCGCAATTCACACAACATTTGGATTATTCCGTCGGCTCGATACGCGATCAGCTGGCGCACACGCTCGGTGCGGAACGCGCCTGGCTGTCTCGTATGCAGGGTGAAGAGACCGCCGCCCTCTGGAGCGATTACACGCAGTTTCCGGATATCGCTGCGACGCGAAACGCCGCGAAACAAGCGCGGGAAGCGTTGCGAGAGCACCTCGCAGATCTTAATGAGACTTCGTTGCGCGAGTATTATCGCTGGCCGATGCCCCCCGGTCGGGATGATCCTCCCTATCCGCGCTGGTTGACCTTGTTGCAACTCGTCAACCACGGCACGGACCACCGCTCCCAAGTGCTCCTGCAGCTGGCACAATATTTCAAGGCCCCGACCTGCGAAATTGACCTGAGTCGCTATTGGCGGCTGCGGAGCCAAACGATTCGCACAGCCAACTCAGGAGAATTCCCCATCACCGTGATGCGCTCATTGTTCCGCTATCACCAATGGGCGATGGATCGGGTCTGGCAATCCGTGGCGGAGATAGCCGAATCCGAATTCACCCAACCCCTGGCATACTCGGTGGGTTCGATTCAGCAGCAGCTGGTGCACATCCTGAATGCAGAACGCTATTGGCTGCGGCGACTGGGCGCACCTTCGCTGCCTTCCCTTATCGATCTGGCGGCGCTGGATCGAGCGAGTCTGCAGGAGATTGCGGCGGAGCAAGAGCGATGGAAAGCGGCCTGGTTATCCGAGTTGGACGATGCGGCCCTGATGCGCTTGCACTCCTTCCACCATCCGGATTCCCCTTCGCGGCTCAGCTGGGCAAAGTGGCAGGTGTTGCTGCATGTAGTGAATCACAGCATCGAACACCGGGCGCAGATCCTGGCTCAACTGAACCAGCAATTCGACGCTGAAACCGATGCCCAGGATTTGCTTTATTTCTGGCAGTCGGCAGAGGCGAAACAATTTTCCTAGGCGCTGGCTGCCCGCTCCAGCTGGTTCAGGGCGATGGCGATATCCGCCCCGACTGTTGCGTTATTCAGCAATAACGAGATGTTGGCGCGCAGGGAGCCCGCCGCCGTCAATTCGCCCACGCGAGTGAGCACAAAAGGTGTGAGTTTCTTGCCATAGATGCCGCGATCGGCTGCTTCGCGCGAGGCGCGGGCGATCGCACGCTCCGATTCAGCAGCGCTCAGGGCATCTTCTTCGGGGACCGGCACCCCGATCAATATGCCATTGCGGACGCCAAGCTGCAGGTGGGCGCGGATGATGCGAGCCGCTTCTTCGGCATCCTGAATCCGGCCATCGACGCGCAAGCCGGTGCTGCGTTGGAAGAAGGCCGGTAGCGTATCGATTTGATAACCCAGAACCGGCACGCCATTCGTCTCCAGCACTTCGATGGTATTGGGCAGATCGAGGAAAGACTTGGCGCCGGAGCAGACCACGGCGACCGGCGTGCGTCCCAATTCGGTCAAATCCGCCGAGATATCGAAGGGTTCACCGCGGTGGACGCCACCGATGCCGCCGGTGGCAAAGACGGCGATGCCCGCGGCGTGGGCGGCGATCATGGTGGCGGCGACGGTGGTTGCGCCATCGCCCCCGCGCGCGATGACCGGTGCCAGGTCGCGTCGGCTGCATTTCTGGACGCTGCCTGCCGGCGCCTGCGCGAGTCGTTCTTGCTCGGCCGCGCTCACGCCGATGGTGAGTTTGCCCTGCAAAATGGCCACCGTCGCGGGTGTCGCGCCGGCCTCGCGGATGGCTGTTTCCATGCCCAGTGAGGTTTCCAGGCTCTGGGGGAAGGGCAGACCATGGGTGAGTACGTTGGTTTCCAGGGCAACGACCGGCTGCCCTTCGCTCAAGGCTGTGGCGACTTCTTCATCCCAATGCAATGCGGAAGGGTTCATGGCTTACCGTTGCCTTTGCTACTCCATTTGCTGGTGGGGATCATGTCTCGATGTCTGAGCGACATGCTAGGGCAGGATCAGCAGGCGGACTGCCTCAACCTGCTTGACCCGACCCATCATACGGATTCCCAGGCGCTACCGCAATGTACTGAATTGACGTTCATGATTCGCTGATGCCCTCGGTCAGCCAGAGTTTCGTGCGATGAATTTCCGTGAATTCTTCCGCCAAACCGAGGAGCAGGATCAGATCCCGTGGGCGCAGGTTTCCTCTCTCGCCTGTAGCCAGCGTGGCCTGTAAAGTTCGGTCGTCCTCCGTAAGCAATTGCCGAATCAACGGACGCGCCTCTTTTTCCGCAACCTGCCGCTTGCCGCGCTTCATTTTTTCCTGGCGCAAGGGCAAAGTCTCGGCGCGCAATCGGCTTTCGACGCGCTCGGCGAGCTGGCCCGGAGCGAGACCATCGGGAAAATGGATGCGATACGAGGCAGCGCGCACCAACGTGGGCAACGAGGGGGAAGCAACGGGGACTTCGCAGGCCGGGCCGATCGACAAATCGGTAGGACTCAGGGGCGTCAGTCGTTCTGAAAGCGCGCCGGGCGAGACGGTTTCCCGCAACCAGACATCCAACAGTTCGCATTCGCTGGTGATCCCCAAGGGGGTCGCCGTGGCGAACTGCAGGCGAGGGCGGGGGGTGAAGCCCCTGGTATAAAGGACCGGGACCTGCGCGCGGCGCAAAACGCGTTCCCATATCTTGGCGGTATCGAGATTGCCGGTGTATTTCAAGGTGCCCTGTTTGCCAAAAGTGATGCGCAGGCGCTGCGCCGCTTCGCTGTTCATGTCGTGTATGATAAGACTATGAAGCGTGCTGAATCAAGCAAGCGATTCCGCTGGGGGTACCTGGGCGGGTGGGTGTTGCTGCTCGTCCCCTGGCTGGCGCTCGGTGCGGGTTTCGCCGTCATGACCCGGACCCAACAAGCCGCCCTGCGTGATTGGTTGTGGAGCGTCCTCGTGCTTTGTCCGCTGATCCTGTGCATCTTTCCGCTCTATTTGCTGTTGCTGGCGCTGGGCTGGGTGGCCCTGCCAAAAGCAGCCGCACAGAGGCGAAAAGGGATGATCCAGCTCCGCGGCTATGGCCTGGACTTGCAAGATCGACTGCGGGCCATGCAGGACCAGTTGCCAGAACCACCGGCAGCAATCCCGTTGGACCGTTCCCGGGAATCACAGCTAGATGAGTAGCTCAGCGAAGAAGAACCGCTTTCGTCCTTTGCGGAAATTGCCCCGATTCCAGACCCATTCGGCGGATGCCCAGTGGATGTTTTCCGCCGGCGGCTTGATGATGTCGGTCTTTGTGGTTCGTGTTTTGCTCCGGCAGGGTTGGCGATCGCTGCTGCTGAACCGCTTGCGCTGGCTGCGCTTTCTGAGGGCTTTCTTGCGCTTATTGCAACTGGGGGTGGAGATCAACAACCGCCCCCCGCGGGACGAAGATTAATCGCTATTATTTATCGCTATCGGTGAGCCGTTCCCACAGCTCCGCATCATTGGCCGGCAGATGGAGGGGGCGGCCGCGCGCGCCCGGAGCAGCTTCGCCCAGCAGACCGAGCTCGTCCAGGGTATCCATGATGCGTGCCGCTCGTGGGTAGCCCAGACCGAGGCGCCTTTGCAATAAGGAGGCGGAAGCGAGGCCCTCCGCTTTGAGGGCGGTGACCGCGCGGATGAGCAAGGCATCCCCTTGCGAGCCATGGCTGATTCGGTGTTCGCGGAACTGTCTTTCCCAGGGTGCGCTAGTCTCAGCGATACGGCTGCCCCGGGCGATCTGTTCGGCTTGCCAGGCGCTCCAGTGTTGGACGATGGCGCGGATTTCGTCATCATTCACGAAGCAACCCTGGATCCTCCGTGCTCCGGAGGCATCGGGCGCCAGGTAGAGCATATCGCCGCGACCGAGGAGCAGTTCCGCGCCGGCACCATCCAGCACTACGCGGGAATCGACTTGAGAAGGGACGTGAAACGCGATGCGCGCTGGAAAATTCGCTTTGATCAGACCGGTGAACACATCCACGCTGGGTCGTTGGGTGGCGACGATGAGGTGCATCCCCACCGCTCGCGCCATTTGCGCCAAACGGACGACGGAGCGTTCGATCTCCGCCCCTTTGACCAGCATCAAGTCGCCGATCTCGTCGATGACGATGAGCAGGTAAGGCAAGGGTTCGGCCGCCGTCACGTTGTAAGCTTCCAGATTTCGCGCCGCAGCTTCTTCCAGGAGTTGGTAGCGGCGGGCCATTTCACCCACGCTCCACTGCAAAGCGGCCACGATGCGACCCGCATCCGTCTCCACCGGCCCGACCAGCTGGGGTAGCCCCTGGAAGCGAGTCAATTCCACCATTTTGGGGTCCAACAACACCATTTGGAGCGAATCCGGGCCATGATCGAGCAACAGGGCCGATAGGATCGCGGCGATGCAGACCGATTTTCCCGATCCGGTGGTGCCGGCGATGAGCAGGTGGGGCAGGGCAGCCAGGTGGATGCTGATCGGCTGGCCGTTGACGCCGCGGCCGAGGGGGACGAGCAGCGATTTTTGTGCCTGACGCAAGCGGTTTTGATGGACCGCACTCTCGTAGACCGAGCGCAAGGTGACGCGCTGCGGTTCGGGGTTGGGCACTTCGATGCCGATGACGCGCTGGCCGGGGATGGGCGTCTGCATGCGCAAGCGTTTCGCTTCGAGCGCCAGGGCCAGGTCATCCCGCAGCGCGGCAATTTTGCTGATGCGGACCAGGCGGCTGCGGGCGTCGTGGGCGAAGGGGCTGTGCTGTCCTTTATAGGGTTGGATGGCGTATTGCGTGACGGTGGGTCCGACCTGGATATCCACCACATCCACTTCGATATCAAAATCACGCAGGGTTTTTTCGATGCGCCGCGCTGTGTTTTCCGTTTCGCGGCGCTGGCCCGTCGGCAGGGGTAGATCCGCCTGCAGATATTCGATCGCGGGGTAGGGGCTGGCTGCGGGAGATTCTTCTATGGGTCTGGGCATGGCGCTGGCTTCTTCGTCCATGGCGCCTTCGTGGGTCGAGCGGACGTGGGGGCGAACGGTCGCGGTGTCGCGCCGCGGCCTGCGCGACGGCCGCAGGATGCGCGCAGGGGTTGGACTGCGCGTGATCCTCTTCAATTGATTCCGGGGCGAAGGGAAGCGGAGAGGATCATCGCCGCGGTTGATTCTGGGTAAATGGGAGCCTTCTTCTTCGCGAGGGGAATCCGCTGCGAGGTCACCCTGGAAAAACGCGGCCAGCGCTTCCAGCCTGAATGCGGCAGCGTGGAAATGGGCCGCCGCCCGGAAGCGGCCCAAACCGGCGGCCAGGGCCAATCCCAGGATGAGCACGAAGCCGTAGAAAACGCTGGCCAGGCCAGCGCCGATGAGCCGCGCCAGGCTGCCCAGGCCCCAGCCGATGATGCCGCCGCCGCGCCCACGGTGCAGGATGGAAGCCAATTCGGGCTCGCCGCTGTGCAGGTGGAATAGGGCGAGCAGGGCGAGGAAAGCCAGTTCCATCCCCAGGATGCGTCGGGGTGCCGGCTTCGCTCGTCGCTGAATGGGCAGGAGCAAGCGGATGCCGAACAGCGTGATGGCCACGGCGATGAGCAGGCTGCCTTGACCGAATAGGGTGCGCAACGCATCCGTCCAGGAACGGGCCAGGGCGTTTTCCGTCGCGATGTGCAGCAGCGTCAGGATGGAGATGATGCCGCCGATGATGCAACAGATCGCCGATAGCTCATCCAACCAGGCGGGCAAAATCCGACCGCGGTTCACGGCGGGGATGGCCGGGGCCGATTCAGCGGGTTGGGTTTGGCTCGCTACCGTTGCGGGGCTATGGGTAGGAAGATGATTTTCAGGTGGCATTCCAGCTCCGAAACGCCATTTTGCCGTCGGTTTTTTTCATGCTATCACGAAGCGGCGAATTGCGCTGAACGGCCGCCCGCTTTTGAAAGGCGTGGGATGCGTTGCTATACTGAATGAGTTCATTCGGATATGGGGCGGCGCAATATGGCGGAATCAGGTGGCCTGGCCGGAACTGAAGTTGCCGAAATCTCGACTTGCCTGATCGATGGTGAGCAGGGCCGCCTTTCTTATGCGGGATACGACATCGAGACCCTGGCCGAACAGGCGCAGTTTGAGGAAGTGTGTTGCCTGCTGTTGAATGGCGAGTTGCCGAATGCGGCGCAATTGGAAGCGCTGCGCCAGGAGATCGCCCAGAGCGCCGTGTTGCCGGCAGAAATCCGCTCGCTGTTGGCGGCATTGCCGCAGGATGCCGATCCCATGGCGGTCCTGCGCACGGCCGTTTCTGCCTATGGCCTGTATGACGAGGATGCCGAATTACCTCTCGATCGAGAAGCGATGCGTCGGGTCGTCATCCGCCTCTGTGGGCAGGTGGCTGCGATCACGGCCGCCTGGGCGCGCATTCGCAACGGTCAGGCGGTGGTCGCGGCGCGGGCGGACCTGACGCTGGCGGCCAATTTCGTGGCCATATTGTTCGATCGTGAACCCGACGCGACGACCACCTCCGCCATCAACTCCTATCTGGTGCTGTTGGCCGAACACGGTTTGAATGCCAGCACATTTGCCGCGCGCGTCATCACTGCCACCGGTTCGGACGTGGTTTCGGCGGTGGTGGGTGGCATCGGCACGTTGAAAGGGCCCGCGCACGGTGGGGCGAACAGCGAAGCGATGCGCATGTTCCAGGAGATTGGCGCGGTAGAAAATGTAGATTCCTGGTTCGAACGGGAAGTGAAACAAGGGGGGCGCCGCATCATGGGCATCGGCCATCGCGTCTACAAAGCGCCGGACCCGCGCGCTGCCATCTTGCAGCGTCATGCGGATGCTCTTTCGCGGCAGCTGGGCGAGCGGCGCTGGTATGAAATCGCGACGGCCCTGGCGGAGAAGGCGGCGGCGGACGAATACTTCATTCAGCGGCGCCTCTTCCCCAATGTGGATTATTACAGCGCGGTTTTGCTGGCTTCTTTGGGCTTGGCCAGCGACCTTTTCACGCCGCTGTTCGCTGTGGCGCGGACGATCGGTTGGGGTGTCCATGCCATCGCCCAGCGCGGCGGGCGCTTGATCCGGCCGAAAGGGCGCTATGTCGGGCCCGCGCCGCGCCCATTCATCCCGCTTGCCGAACGCTGAGCCGCCAGCGCTAAGCGGATAGCGTCGGGAAAAAGAGCAGGAACGAATACGCCACCGATTGGCTCACGAAGGCCGCCACCAGGCCGCTCCGTCGACAAAGATCACTGAATAGCACATTCATCGTGACGATGGCGACGGCGATGACCGTCGTCGGGTAGGGGTAACGGAGCGGTTCGAGTAAGGGCAAGAAGAGGATCAAGCACCAAACCGTCGACAGGACCGGGACGAGGAACCAGGCCAGATAGCGCTGAGCGCGCGCGCGGAAGAAGAGCGTTTCGGCGGGGGTGATGATGAAGAGGGCATAGGCCAGGACGGCGCCCGGCGGCAATGCAGGGAACAGCCGTTCCACCGTGGCGCGCAAGCCCGAACCACCGATGAAGTAGAAGGGCAATCCGATGACGAGGCCCACCAGAAAACCACGCAGCAGTTGCCGCGGCGCTTCATCGACGGTCGGTGGCTTGCCCAAGACCCAGGCCAACGCACCAAAACCCATCAATATCGCGTAGGATAGGGTGTAGCGCAGGGCTGCCTGATCCGGCAAAAGCGGGGTCAGGCCGATGCTGACCGCAATGGCCAACAGGTAGCCAAACAACAGGTCGCTGGCTTCCGCGCGGTATAGGGGTTCGGCTTCGCGCGGTTCTTCTGTCATGGGTGATTCAGCTATGGTGGTTCAAGGCTCGGCGGAAGGCCGCCAGGATGTGCTCCACCGCCTCATCGGTGATCCAGTAATGTGTGACGAGGCGGATCCTTTCCCGATGATCGCGAGAGGCCATGATGAGCACATCATCTTCCGCGAGGCGCTGGCTCAATTGCAGGGGGTTGATGCCAGCGGATGGGAGCAGGTGCAGGTAGAACATGTTGGTTTGCACCCGCTCGAGATTCAGGCGGATGTGGGGGATTTGCGCAAGACCTTCTGCCAGCATTCGTGCGCGGCGGTGATCTTCGCCGATGCGGCCGATCATGCGCTGCAGCGATACCCGACCCGCAGCGGCCGGGACGCCGGCTTGCCGCAAGCCACCCCCCAGCATTTTGCGGATGCGGCGCGCGCGTTCGATGAATGCCGCATCCCCGACAACGACCGAACCGATCGGCGCGCAGAGCCCCTTGGAGAGGCAAAAAGACGCGCTATCGGCCGGGGCGACCAGTTCCGCAGCCGGAACGCCCAGGGCGGCGGCGGCATTGAAGAGACGCGCGCCGTCGATGTGCAGCGCGACGCCATGTTCTTTCGCGATCGCCGCGACTTGCTGCACGTATTCCAGGGGCAGTGGCGTGCCATCACAATCGGCATGAGGGGTTTCCAGGCAGATGAGTCGGGTTCGCGGGTAATGCTCATCATCCACGCGAATCGCGGCGCGGATCGCATCCAGCGGCAGCTGGCCGTCGGGCTGATCCGACAGCTGGCTGGAATGCACGCCACCCATGCCGGATAAGGACCCGGCTTCGGCACGAAACATGTGGGCCGTTTTGCCGAGGATGGCTTCGTCGCCTCGGCCGCAATGGGCCAGGGCCGCGCTCAAATTGCCCTGGGTACCGCTGGTGACGAAGAGACCCGCTTCTTTGCCCAACAAGGCGGCGGCTTCATCTTGCAGCGCGTTCAACGTGGGGTCTTCGTAAAAGACATCATCGCCGAGTTCGGCGGTCGCCATGGCTTCGCGCATTTCTGGCGTGGGCCAGGTCACCGTATCGCTGCGCAAATCATACTGATCCATGGCCATATCCTAGCGCTGGCCCTTGCGCTGGGCAAGACTGTATTGATCGATCAACGGCAGAAGCAAAGCCAGGGAAACAACTTCCTGCTAATCTAGGTACTCTATAACGGATGCGGATGGAACGATGGGGGTAGGCGATGAAAGGGAGTCCCAAAAAGCTGCTTGTTGCATTATTCGTCGGCATCTGGATGTCATTGCCGAGCGTGGCTTTCACCCAAGGAGAAACTGCCGTGTATGCCGGGAACCCACAATTGCCCGCGCCGGAATTCCCTGCTGGCCTGGAATGGATCAACGTCGCTGGTCCTTTAAGCATCGCAGATTTGCGGGGCAAGGCCATCATCCTCGATTTCTGGACCTATGGTTGCATCAATTGCCTGCATGTCATCCCGGCCTTGAAGGCGGTGGAAGCGAAATACGGTCACTCTCTGGTCGTGATCGGGGTTCATTCGGCGAAATTCACCAATGAAGGGGAAAGCGAAAACCTGCGCCAAATCGTGCAACGTTATGAAGTGGAGCATCCCGTCGTCAATGACAATGACTTCTTGATCTGGCGCAATTGGGGCGTCCGTGCCTGGCCTTCCTTTGCTTTCATCGATCCGCTGGGCAATGTGCTCGTCATCCAGGGGAGAGATGGCCAGCCCACGCTGACCATTTCCGGTGAATTGCCCTTCGCAGTCTTCGACAGCGTCGTTGGCGGCATGTTGGCCCATCCGAACGTGGTGAATCTGATCAACGACGAACCTTTGCGCGCGGCCGCCTATGAAGGGGAAGCAGTGCTGGCACGGCCGCTGCGTTTCCCGGGCAAAGTGCTGGCGGACGCAGCGGGCGGGCGGCTGTTCATCGCCGATACCGGCCACCACCGCATCGTCGTCGTGGATCTGGCAGCCCAAGAAGTGCGGCACATCATTGGCGATGGCAGGGCGGGTCTGACCGATGGTGGTTACGAAGTGGCCGCGTTCCAGCAACCGCAGGGTATGGCTTTGCGCGGTGATGTGCTGTACGTAGCCGATACCCAGAATCACGCGATCCGGGCGATTGACCTCATCACGCAACAGGTCACCACGATCGCCGGCACCGGTCAGCAAGGGCTGAGCGGCCGCGCCTTCGGTTATTCCACTGACAACCCAACGCAGGAAGCCCTGCGCAGCCCCTGGGATGTCAAATTTGGTGCAGGGGATATCCTCTACATCGCCATGGCGGGCACGCACCAGATCTGGCAGCTGGATTTGGCGACGAACGTCCTGCAGCCGGCGGTCGGCAATGGGCGGGAGGCGGCCTTGAATGCCAGCCTGGCGGATTCGGAATTGGCGCAGCCCAGTGGTCTCTATTGGGCGGATGGTTGGCTGTATTTCGCCGACAGCGAATCCAGCACCATTCGCGTCGCTGCAATTGCGGAAGACGAGCTGCGCGTGGTGAGCGGGACGACGGCCAACAGCCTCTTCACCTTTGGCGATCAGGATGGCCCCCTGGCCGACAATTTGCTGCAACATCCGCTGGGGGTAGCCGGCAGCGGGTCGAGAGAGGACCCGATCTACATCGCCGATACCTACAACAGTCGGATCAAAGTGCTGGATCCGGCCACTTTGGTCACCGAGACGATCGCCGGGCAAGGCGGCCGTGGCGGTTATCGCGATGGAACGTTGGCAGAAGCGGAGTTCGATGAACCTGGTGGCCTGGATTACCTGAGCTCAGCAGATGGCGAACAGCGCATCTACGTCGCCGATACGAACAACCACGCCATCCGCGTCATTGATCTGCAAAGGGGGGTCGTGGAAACCCTCCAATTCCGCAATCCGGAGATGTTGCAGCAAGCGGATCGCTTGACGGTCATCGCCGGCGATGCCTGGCGCGATGAAGTGATCGAGTTCCCAACCCAGACTGTAGCGAGTGGCTCGGGCACCATTGAGCTGTCCCTGACTTTCCCGGAAAACTACAAAATCAACGATAATGCTCACTCTTCGGTGGAATGGCAGGCGGATGAGGTGGGCGTGATTCAACTCGAAAGCGAGAGCCAGGAGATCACTTCCCCGCAAACCACGGTGCAGGCGAGTTTCCTCCCGGGGAAGACGACCGTACGCGCCCTCCTGGATGTGTACTGGTGCGAGGCGGAAAATGCCAGCCTTTGCTACCTGGAACGGGTCACCTTGGCGGTGCCGGTTACGGTCCAGGGCGAAGCAAGCAATCTTGTGCAGCTGGAGCATTCACTCGTCGTGCCCGGTAATTGAAGGCGGGCTGTGGTAACGGAGGGTGGCCTTGGCGCGCAGACGCCCGCGCAACAAGCGGTAACTGCGCGCTTCGAAAGCGGCCATCTGCCAACTGAGGCGCAGGCCATGCCAACCCATCCGGTAGCCTTGCAGCGTGAAGAAACGGCGGCGGAATTCCCGCAGGGGCGGCAGCCAGAGTTGCCGCCAACGGGGGCGCACCCCAGCTTTTTGCAGCTGAGCGGCGGTATGTTCGGCGTAGACGCGCTGTTTTTGGCGGAACTGGGACCAATTTTGGTAGTTATGGTGCACTAGGGGGGTCTGCAAAGTGCCCAGCCGGCCGTCTAGTTGCACCACTTCATGCACCGGTCGTGCCGGATCGTAGCGAGCGCGGTCCAGGCGCAGCAACCTCGTTTGATGATCCGGATACCAGCCGGCGTAGAGCGTCAAAATGCCGCAAATGTAGTTGTGGCGCGGCATCTGCCATCCGGCATATCCCTCGTCGCCGATCACCGAGCTGATTTCCGCAGCCAATTCGGCGGGCACCCGTTCATCGGCATCGATGAAGAGCACCCATTCACTTTTGCCACGCAGGATTTTCAACGCGGCGTTTCGCTGGCTGGCAAAGTTTTGGAAGCGGTGCTGCCGGACTTCCGCGCCCGACGAGCGCGCGATCGAGACGGTTTCATCGTCGCTGAAGGAATCGAACACCAACCTACGATCCGCAAACTGCAATGTCGCCAGACAATGGGCGATGTGCGCGGCTTCGTTGTGGGTCAGGACAACGGCGGTCAGGATGACTTTTGGCGCGGAAGCGGCGTTCATCCTAATGGCTGGCGGGCGAGCTGAATCAATTCACGATAGCGATCGGCCAGGGCGCGTTCTTCTTCGGTAGCCTGGCTCATGTTGCGCAAGCGACGGCCCATGCCGTGGCGGATGAGACGGCGCGCCAGCACCCTTTTCCAGCGCGGGTGGATCCGATCGTAAAGTTGCAAGCGGCTGCGCCAGAGGTGATAGGCGCTCTGTGCGGGCAATTGTTCGCTGCTGCGGCCGCCCAGGTGGGTGATGCGGGCAGTAGGGACGCATTGGATCCGCCAGCCGGCCCGCCGGATGCGCCAGGCCCAATCGATTTCCTCGCAATACATGACGTATCCTTCATCGAGGATGCCCACTTGTTGCACCACCGCCGAACGCAGCATCATCGTCGCTCCCAGGACGAAATCGACGTCAAAAGGGATCTCACCCTGATAGAGGCGCAGGGGGTAACGGCCATTGGTACGCCCCTCTCGCAGGCGGCCGGGCAACCAGCCGAATTCGGCCCAGAGTTGCCACAAACCGGGAAAACGAAAGGCGGAATGCTGGTGTTGGCCATCGCCATATTGCAAGCGAGCGCCGACCAGCCCGACCTGTTCAACCTGCAGCGCGCGCCATAGAGCCGCCGTTGCGCCGCGATGGGTGATCGTATCGGGATTGAGCAGGTACACGGCAGCCGGCAAGTCGGTTTCCATAATGCCTGCCGCGCCAAAGCCCAGGGCACGCAAGCCCTGATTGTTCGCGACGGCAAAGCCCACATTACGTTCATTGGCGATCAGCGTGATCTGGGGGAAGCGCCGCTGGATCTTGGCGCTGCTGTCATCCGTGGATGCATTATCGACGACGACCAATTGCAAGGAGAGCTGAGAAGCGTTTGCGTCCTCGATCAAGCTATGGAGCGCGGCACGGGCCAGATCACCGACGTTGTAAGTGACCATCACCACGCCGATCGTGGGGGGAGGGAGGGTGCCGCTGTGATTCATTCGGAGTCGGAATCGTCTGGGTACAGCGGGGCGTCGGCGTCGATCAGCTCGATTTCACGCGGGCCGACCCGTTGATTCTCGATGGTGATGGCGACTTGTTCGTGGATCAAGCCGGCATAGCATGTTTGGGGATTCTGCCGGTCGACGAGTTCCGTCATATGCACACCACCCCAGACGACGGCGCTCTCCCCCGGCGGCAAGTAGTAATAGGTGATGCCCGTGCGCTCATCCGTTTCAGCCACGAGCTGTTCCTTCGGGGCGACGGCCCAACGCCAGGGATAATCGCTGGCTGCCGTATCGCAATCCAATCCGACGCGCCAGGCGCCCGCTTCTTCATACCAACCCAGGCTGGCGGCACGCTGGTTCTGCTCATAGACCGTGCCGGGCCAGGGGCCTGCTGTGCGGATGGGAGTTCGACCGTAGTTTTCGACGGTGAGGCGGAAGACCAACACATCGCCCAGCGGCATCGCCAGGGTGGTCAGCGAGAGCGAATTGGGGTGCTCTGGCGGTGCAATGGCTTCGCCACCCTGTTGGTTGGCGCTGTAATACGCTTCCTCGTAAGGGATGTGGTCAAACACGACGGTGACGCCGCTGGGTTGGCCACTGATTTCGGCGCGCGGTTTGCCGCCGGCACGAATGCTCAGCTGCGCCCGTCTTTGGATGACCTGCCCGACCGCGTCTCGGGCGGTGGCGGTGACGGTGTATTCCCCGTCAGCGGGCGGGTCCGCGCCGATATCCACCCCGCCTTCGTAGTCGAAAATGGCGCGGCCCGCTTCACCGGGGGCGCGGCCTTCCTGGCGCTCAGGGACGAAAATGCGCGAACCGTCTTCTGCTTCCAGATACACTTCCAGCTGCGCGTCTTTGGTCAGATACAGGTTGATCTGCACCCGGTCATCGCGGCCGTCCTGGTTCGGGGTGAACTCTTGCGGCGAGACGCTGAATTCGACGATGTCCGGCATGACCGAATCGCCATCCTGGAGTTCGATGAAGCCATTGAGTTGCTGTTGCGCCTCATCTTCAGAACTCGAATCGTTGGCGCTGGCGGAAAAGACCCATTCGTAACGGCCATCCGGCAGGGTATGACGGAGGACTTCCCCAACGGCCTTCGGTTGCGAAGCGGAAGCCGCCTGGACGACGCCGCTGAAATAGAGGGCATACTCTCCTTTGGCCCGCGCTACATCATCCCGAAACGGGTAGACCTGCCCGGATTCAGCGATGAATTGGAGGGTGATGCGCGCATTTTTCGTCAGTTCGTAGGAAATCTCCACCACATCTTCCCAGCCGTCCGCGTTCGCGCTCAGGGTATCTTGAGAGAAGCGGACGTAGGCGATGAGCGGACGGGGTGGGTCAAACGCGAGCCAACCGACCAGGATGGCGACCGCCGCGAATGGGATGGCACTGAGCGAGATCAGGCGCGCGGAAGGATTCATGCGCCCTCTTTCCGTCTGTTATGGATGATAACGCAGTTTAAATCGTGCGAGTTGCACTGGCAAGCGCAACCCGCTTCACGCCATCCCCCCTGCGGCAGGATGAGCGGTGAACGTACTATAATGGGGGGTAGAGGTGACGTGTTGGAAGCGACTACGGAACACATCGATCAGGCGCCTTTGCGCCACCCCAGTGGCGATGAGATGATGCTCACCGTGCGGCTGCGCGAAGAAAATGGCGCGGCGTACCTGGCAGAAGTACGACAAGCCTGGGAAGAGGGGCAAAAAGGCGAAATCGCAACCGCCACGTTGCTGCGCCTGGTAGCGGAAACGAAAACCGGTTCCTATGTGCTGCACGGTGAATGGCGCCTCCACGATGCTCCCGCAAGCACAGCACCGGCGCTGAAGCAAAACCTGGGCCGGGTCGAAATTCTGCGCCCGGTCGCTGCCTCCACCGATCGCAGCGCGAGCCGAAGCGTGGTCTTGCAACTGCTCTACGAGATGGATTGCGCGAATCACAACCTGGCGGATGCTTTGGCGTACAACGAAGCCTATGCACAATTGTCGGCCCGCCAGCGCGAAGTCGTGCGGCAATACGCCCGTGGCATCCAGGCCGAAGGGGAGCAATACGATGCCATCCTGCAGCGGTTTGCGCCGGATTTTCCGCTCGATCAATTGGCCATTGTGGACCGAAACATCTTGCGTCTCGCGTTGTATGAAATGTTTCACAGCGACCGGCCGCTGAGCGCCATGATTCATGAGGCGGTGTGGTTGGCAGACGTCTACGGTTCAGAAGGGGCGATCGCCTTCGTCAATGGCGTATTGGGCAACATCGCCGAAGAACGTGCTGCATTGAAAAAGGACGTTTGCGCAGAGCGGCCGCCCGAGCGAGCGCCTCTCTCGTGAATTTCCTGGGCATCGGCGGGATGGAGCTGCTGCTGATCCTGCTCATCACCATCATCGTTGCCGGCCCTCGACGCATGATCACCTGGTCGTACGAAGTGGGCCGCTGGCTGGCCAAAGCGCAGAAGCTCTGGGCGGAATCCGCACGCATGATGCAACGAGAGTTGGATGATGCGGGGATCGAGATCCAGGTGCCGCGTCGAATCCCCACCCGCCAGCGGCTCAATCAGCAACTGCAGGGCGCCATCCGTCGCGCTGCTTCACCGATTCAAGAACCGCTGAAAGAAATTCAGGGCGAAATCCAACGGGACTTGAGTGACGATCTTGAAACTCTGGAGCAGGCGAGCCGAGAATTGCGTGCGGATGGCAAGCAAACGGGACCAGGCAAAACGAAAGATGCAGAACTGGGTAGCTGGAGCGAAACCGAAAGCTAGCGGATGACGACCCACACCACGAATTCACCGCCACCGGAATTGGCCGAAGCAGAAGACGGCGTGAGCGCGCGCATGAGTCTGCTGGAGCATCTCGGCGAGTTGCGCCGGCGGCTCTTCCGCGCTTTGTTGGGGGTGATCGTCGGGACGACCATCGGCGTCTTTTTCGCCGCGGAAGTGCTCGATTTCCTCATCCAACCTTATTGTGGGATCGAGAGAGTGGCTGAACGCGTGAGCGAGAGCGAGCCCTGTCGCTTCCTGGTGCTGGGGCCGACGGGGGGCATCGTTTCTTATTTCCGCGTTTCCCTGTTGGTCGGCGCCAGTCTGGCCATCCCCATCCTCACCTATCAGTTGCTGATGTTCGTGCTGCCGGGCTTGAAGCGCAGGGAAAAACGCTGGTTGTTGAGCTCGCTACCGGCCGTGACCGCCCTGTTTGTGGTGGGTGTTGCTTTTTCCTGGTACGTGTTGATCCCGCCCGCGCTGGGTTTCCTGGGCGGCTTCCAACCCACGATCTTCAAACCGGAATGGACGGCAGATTTGTACCTCAGTTTCGTCACGACGCTGCTGTTCTGGATGGGCGCCGCTTTCCAGACGCCGTTGGTTTTTTTCATTTTGGCCTTGCTGGGCCTGGTCCAGGCGAGGACGCTGGTGCGAAACTGGCGCCTGGCCATCGTCGGTGCCGCTTTCGCAGCGGCGATCATCACCCCGACGATCGACCCGGTGAACATGTTGCTCGTGATGGGGCCCTTGCTGGTGCTGTATGCGCTCAGCGTGCTGCTGGTGGTGGTTGGCGCGCGACTGAATGGAGTGAACCGATGAGGCGGATCGAATTCGTGCGACGATGAATGAGCCAGCGATTTACCAGCCAGAGCCCCTGCTGCACCATCGTCCAGCTCCAGACGAGGCGCTCGTGTCTTCTCGTGAGTTCCTGAGCCGCATGCTGCAGCGCCGCACCGTGCGCCATTTCTCCGCTGAACCGGTGGCCGATGAACTGATCGAAAACGCCATCCGCACGGCAGCCAGCGCCCCCAGCGGCGCCAACCAGCAACCCTGGACCTTCGTCTGGGTGCGCGATGCCGAGCTGAAACGGGAGATCCGCAGCGCTGCCGAAGCAGAAGAACGGCGCAGCTACGAAGAGCGCATGAGCGAAGAGTGGTTGCGGGCGCTGGCGCCGCTCGGCACCGACTGGCGCAAACCGATGCTGGAAGAGGCGCCGGCGCTCATCGTCGTCTTCCGCCAGGCCCACGGGCTGGTGGCTGAAGCGGATGGCGAAACGCGCCGCATCAAACATTACTACAGCGAGGAATCGGTCGGCATCGCCGTCGGCTTGCTGCTGGTGAGTCTGCATCTGGCCGGCCTGGCCACGCTGACCCATACGCCGAGCCCGATGCGTTTCCTGGGCCAATTGCTTGGCCGGCCGGCGAACGAACGCGCTTTTGTGCTCATCCCGGTCGGTTACCCGGCCGCGGATGCCGTCGTGCCACGCATCCAGAAAAAGTCGCTGGCCGAAGTGCTGGTGCGCCGATGAAATCCATCTCCTCACAACAGCCGATCAGCGAGCAGGGCTATCGCGATACCCTGGCCGCCTGGGCCAGCGGCATCTGCCTGGTCACCACCGCGGTGGGGGAGGAACGCGCCGGGCTGACGGTCAGTTCGTTTTGCAGCGTGAGCTTGAAGCCGCCGACGGTGCTGGCCAGCATCGAGCGGCAGGGGCAAACGCGGCAATTGATCCACCAGAGTCAGTCCTTCGCCGTCAACATCCTGCGCACCGAGCAACGGGCGCTGGCCGAGCGCTTTGCCGGGCTGCGGGGGGAAGGCGATCGCTTCCGTGGCGCGGTCTGGTATGCGGGCGAGCGGACGGGCGCGCCATTGCTGCAGGGCGCCCTGGCTGCGCTCGAATGCCGCGTGTTGCAGCAGCACGAGGTCGGCGAGCATACGGTCTGGATCGGTTTGGTGCTGGCGGCGGAGCTATCGTCGGCGAAGGCGGTGCCTCTGGCCTACCACCAACGTCAATGGGGCTGCTTTGTGGCGGACGCAACGGAGTAAAACACCGCGCGCTACCTTTAATCAGGGTATTGACGCTCAGGGAAGGGGAAACGCGCCGATCGCCGCGTCGATTTCTGTCATCAGGCGGCGCGTTTCGCTGATGGCGCGGACGATGCGCTGATACTGCTGCACCTCTTCGTAAGTGAGGGCGCGCCCTTTGCGGTCGGCCAGCCATTTCTTCAGTACCTGATAACCGCCGATCATATGCTCCCAGTTTTCGGCGGAGACCCCGGCAAAGTATTGCGCTGGATTGATCGCGACGCGTTGCAGGGTTTCTCGGTATTTTGGGAAGCCTTTTTCGACGCGATTGTCGCCGCTTTGGGGGAAGGTGGTGAC
>WTGJ01000004.1:145728-205876 GCA_011523615.1 Chloroflexota bacterium
GGCGCGCTAAGGCGCGCCTTAAATTCGGTTCCGCGGCGCCATAACGCATTTCGGCAGTGGAGTCAACTGTTGTCGGTGGTAGCATGTGTCGCATCACGTCACTGCGTGCACCTTCCAGAACCGCGGGATGGTTATAGAGCCATCGTGTGTCAAACGGGCGATATGAACAAGGCTGGATGAACGCATCCCAATCCTCTTCATTTGCGATTGCCTGTCTGGCTTCCGTCAAGCGCCAGTGTGGTTTGTCTCTGAGTGAGTACCGCATGCGAATGCTTTCGTCTGTATTGTCTTGGGTGCTGTGGATATCACGAAATTCGACCATTCGTTGCCTGAGTTTTTCTATATCAAAGTCCAGCACAAAATTGTCTCGACTCGTAACGATGCCAGTCGAGTTGATGGGAAATACATCCGTGATGTTCCAACCTTGCTCGTATTCGCGCCAACCTTCGTAATCGAAGGGCACAAAAAAGTACGAGGGTGATTGTGGTTCGATCTCTTGCCAATCCGTATTGGTCACATCGAAAGCGTTCAGCCAGGCGTATTTTTCTTTACGCAAACCCCAGAGGTCGGCATGAAATACCCGCGACGGGCCAGTGTGTCCGCGCTGCTTCACGAAAAAGGCGATGCTGACGCCCTGCTGGATATCGAAGACGTTCTCATCTTTGTTGCCCTCCGGCGTCACTTCTTTTTTCTTGCTGTTGCCGTGCAGATCCAGCACGTAAATTTCGCTGAAGCTCTCCAGGAGGGATTGCCGCATGCCGCGGAAGGTGGGGTTATCCAGCCAGCCGTGATTGGTGATGAAGGCCAGGATGCCTTCGCCATTGCGTTCGATGCGCCACTGGCCGAAACGTAAAAACTTAACGTAATCATCCTGCAGCCATTTCGGATTCTTCTCTCCCAGCGGGAGACCGTCGACAAAGTAATAATCCCGCAGCAGCTCTCGTATCCACGCCCCCTTATTGGCGCTGTGACCGCTATACGGCGGGTTGCCCAGCACGACCATGATTGGCTTCTCGTTCTTCACTGCCGCCGCGGCCTGCGCTTCGGTTGCGATGTAGTCATCCCACATCTCTTGCTGGACCTTGCGGCCGGGATCCAGCGTATTCGTCAGGTAAATGCCCAGGCGGTCATCTTCACCGAGTTGAAAATTCGTCTTTTTCAAGTACAGCGCCAGCCGCATATGGGCCAGGGTATAGGGCGCCATCAGCAGCTCGAAGCCATAGAGCCGCGGCAGGACCTGGCGGCGCACGTAATCCGGCCAGGTACCGCGCTGGCTGGCCATCGTCTCGTAGATCTGTTCCAGGACGCGCAACAGGAAACTGCCCGTGCCCGCCGCCGGATCGAGGATGTGCACATCGCGGTCGGCCAGGCCATCGCGGCGGCCGAAATGCGAGCGCAGCAGGGCATCGACGCTGCGCACGATGTAACCGACGACCGGCTCGGGGGTAAAATACACCCCTCGTTGTTCGCGCAGGGCGGGGTCGTGGGTGGCGAGGAAATCTTCGTAGAAATGGACGACGGCGTCGCGCTGCTCGGTGCCGCTGCGGAAATCGCGCATGACCTCGCTGATCTGGGTATGGCCGAGGCGGGTGGTCAGCTGATCGACGGCCCATTTCACATCGCGCTCCAGATACTGGAGGATGTGACCGAATTCGCGGTGCAGGAAGGGGTTGGTGCTGGGCATATGCGTGAAGACCGTGCCAGTGGTGAATTCCGCCGCGGGCAGCTGCTCCAATTCCATGCGCGCAGCGAAGAGGGCGTAGGCGATGGTCTGGGCGTACATATCGGCAAAAGCGGCGTTGCTCAGCGCGGGCAACAGCTCCTGCTCCAGGTCGTGCTTGTGCTTCCAGAGGAAGGTTTTGCGCTGCGGCTCATCGAGGATGGCGCGGATCTGGTGGGCGATTTCGCGGGTGAGGGTGGCCATGACCTGGGCCAATTCATCGGGCGAGCGGATGTCCTGCGGGCTGCTGCGCAGGAATCGTTCGAGGAAGAAACGCAGCTTGGCATTGCGGTGGTAGCGATTGTGCAGCCGACCCTCGCGGAAGGTGGCGAAGGACAAACTCTCTTGCCATTCACCGCCGCGGAACCAGCGGAATTCCAGGTAATTGGTCAGGATGAGGTTGTCGCAGGCCTTGCGGTAGCGTCCGAGTTGCTCGCTCTGCGCGGCCTCAGCCAGGTTCACGTGAAGATCCTTGCACTCGATGTAACCCAGCGGCATGCCTTCGCGTTGGATGACGATATCGGGCGCGCCGAATTCCTGCTGTTTTGGCTCGTTGATGACCGAAATCGTAGGATCGAGCTCCGACAGCAATTCTTTCAGCGCAGTGTAATAACTGCGTTCAGTGGCGATGCGACTCTCATGTTCTGCTTCGATCTTGCGATAGTACGCGAGGATGGGATCCATGGCTCGTTCCCTACCGAATTGCCGCTGCGGGCGCTAGACTGGTGCCATGCTCATTTTAGCACCTTCTTTGTTGGCGGCAGATTTTGCGCGCCTGGCGGAAGAGGTGCGGGCGGTGGAGCGGGCGGGTGCGGATCGCCTGCACCTGGATGTCATGGATGGGCATTTCGTGCCCAACCTGAGCTTTGGCATCCCGGTCGTCGCCGCCATCCGCCGGGTGACGGACTTGCCGCTCGCCGTCCATTTGATGATCGAACGACCGGAGCGGCATCTGGCAGCCTTCGCCCGCGCCGGCGCGGATGTCCTGACGGTGCACGTTGAAGCGGTGCGGGATGCTGAAGAGGCGTTGCGGCGGATCCGCAGCCTGGGCTTGCGCGCTGGCCTGGCTTTGAACCCGGATACGCCGGTGGCCCGCTTGCCGGCAGCTGCGCTCGCGTCGGCGGATGAGTTGCTGGTGATGACGGTAGAACCGGGTTTCAGCGGGCAAGCGTTCCGCGCCGATGTTCTGCCCAAGTTGCAAGAACTCCACGAGCGGTGGGCCGATGCCCTCACGCTCGTCGTCGATGGCGGCATCGATGCGCAGAGTGCGCCGCTCTGCGTGGCGGCGGGAGC
Source organism: Chloroflexota bacterium (assembly GCA_011523615.1). Classification (GTDB taxonomy): domain Bacteria; phylum Chloroflexota; class Anaerolineae; order Aggregatilineales; family Phototrophicaceae; genus WTGJ01. The sequence continues at coordinate 148,742 of WTGJ01000004.1, forward strand.
GCGCGTGCTCGTCGCTGGCAGCGCCATCTTCCAGCACCCCAGCGCGGATTATGGGCGGGCGCTGGGGGAAATCCGCCGGGCAGCGCGGGTCGCCGCCGAGACCTGATGCGATGAAAGCGGCAGGGATGCACATCATCACCGATAGTTATGCGCGTTTTCTCCAACCCACGCAGTTGATCGACGCGCCGCTCACCATATTGCCCAACCGCTTTCAAGTCGATGGGCTCTGGCAGCGAGAGCACGCCGGCCAGCCGGTGGTCGCGCTGTTGAAACGGATGAAAGAAGCGCAATCACCGCCCCAATTGCACCCTCCCAGCAGCGAGGATTACGCGCAGTTGTTCACGCGCCTGGGCATGGAACACGAGACGATCTTGAGCATCCACGCCTCGGCTGAAGTATCGCCGACGCTGGCGCACGCCCGCGAGGCAGCGCGCGTATTGCATGGACATTGCCACATCGAATTGTTCGATTCCCAGAACATTTCGGTGATGCAGGGCATGTTGGTGGAAGCGGCGATCGCTGCCTGCCGCGGCCAAACTGATATCGCGGATTTGGTGCCCGCCCTGCGGGGGATGACGCACCGCATTTACTCCGTCTTCCTGGTCGAGGATCTGTCGTCATTACAACGCAACGGCTATCTCAGTCTGGCGCACCAAATCTTGAGCGAAATGCACGATTTGCGGGTGGTGGTATCGATGGAAGGCGGCGCGTTGCACTTGATCGAGAAAGCGCGCACCCGGGCGGCGGGCATCGAACGATTGGTGGAATTCGTCCTCGAGTTCGAAGAATTGGAATGCGGATATATCCTCCAGGCGCAACCGGGGCACACAGAAACGACGCGCATCCTGCGGGAACGGCTGGCGCAGGAACGTCCCGGTGCGCAATTCGGTCAGTTGATCTATGGCGCATCGCTGGCGGCTCACATCGGCACGGAGGCGACGGGGATCGCGTTGCTGGAGCGCGAGCCCAATGGCGCTGAACTGGGCATGGGCGGGGCATGAGACCCTCGCCATTCGAAACCCTGCAGAAAATCCTGCGCCTGGAGCGGGAGCAAGGCTATGCCAATCGCGCGGTGGTGGGCGGGCTGTCGGCTTACGCGCAAGCCTGGCAAAAACAGGCCACGGCGGCGGCTCGCCGAGCAGAACAGCGGGGACAAATCGCTGAAATTTCCCGACAATTGCAAGCCTACGATTCGGCCGATGCTGCGAACCGGGAAGCCTGCATTCGTGACGTGCTGCGCATTTTGCATCGATCGCCCCGAGCGGAGCAGAGCGCCCCCGCTGCGGGGGAAGCCAGCGCGGCGAAAAGGGCCCCGCGAACCAGAGCGCAAGCACGAAAAGCGCAAGCCTCCCCTACCACCACCGATGTGCCACCGCTGAACGTACGTTCTTTGCAGCGGAAACCGGCGCCGAATGCTACCGACGCCATCCTGAGCTGGCAGGCTTTGCAAGCACCGGTCACCGAAATCAAAGGGATCGGGGACAAGTTGGCGAAAACCCTAGCGGAGAAGAGCATCCGCAGCATACGCGATTTGCTGTTTGAGCTGCGACCGCGTCGTTATGAAGATTATCGGCAGCTGCGGCCCTTGAATGCCATCGTCACGGAGCAGGCCGTCACCGTCATCGGCACGGTTCGGCAGACCTGGCACGAAATCGGTCGCAACCAGCGGCGCGATTTCTGCTTGATTCTGGAAGATACGTCAGGTTCTTTGCGCGTGAAATTCTTTGGGCAGCATTTTCTGGAACGCAGCATCGAGCCGGGCATGCGCTTGAGCCTGAGTGGGACGGTGCGCTTTTACCGCGATCAACTGCAAATGGCGAACCCGGAATGGCAATTGCTGGAAGAAGGAAGCTTGCATGTCGGGCAGATCGTGCCGATTTACCCGCAAGTGGAAGGTTGGCCGCAAAAGACGCTGCGCCGTACGATGCAAGGCGCGTTGAAAGAGTGGGCGGCGCGCGTCCCCGAAGCGCTGACTTTGGATATCCGTGAGCGTTGCGAATTGCCCGATCTGGATTGGGCTTTGCGGCACATTCATTTTCCGGAAAGCGATGCTCACCAACAGTTGGCCGAGGCCCGGTTGAGCTTCGACGCCCTGTTGAGCTGGCAATTGGCTTTGTTGGCGCGGCGCCGAGAATGGCACGCTCAAACCGGACCGCAACTGAACGTGGTTGAAAAGGAAGCAGAGGCGTTGCCCAGGCAGCTGTTCGACTTTGCGCTGACCGCGGCCCAGGAACGAGTCTATCAAGAGATTCGCGGCGATCTGATGGGCGACCGGCCGATGATTCGCTTGCTGCAGGGCGACGTAGGTTCGGGCAAAACGGCGGTGGCGGCCCTCGCGATGTTCCTCACGCAACAAAGCGGCGCCCAGGCGGCCCTCATGGCGCCGACGGGCATCCTGGCGGAGCAGCACCATCGTAACCTGAGTGAAATCAGCCAACGATTGCCGGATCCACCGCAGATTGCCTTATTGACCGCCGCCTTATCCGCCCCAGAACGCCGGGAAGTGTTGCAGGGCCTGGCGGCAGGTGAGATCGACCTGGTGGTGGGGACGCATGCTTTGATCCAGGCGGAGGTTGTGTTTGCGAATCTGGCGTTGGTGATCACGGATGAGGAGCAACGATTCGGGCTGGGTCAGCGCAAGGACCTGCGTGGGAAGGGGGAGCACCCTCACTTGCTCGTCATGTCGGCGACGCTCATGCCGCGCACGCTGGCCGTCACGCTTGCCCCGGATATGGATGTCAGCACCCTGGATGAGTTGCCGCACGGGCGCAGAGATACCCACACCCGCCTGTATTCGCCCCGGCAGCGAGCGGAAGCGTACCGTTTGCTGTCCCTGGAATTGGATCGGGGTGGGCAGGCATTTGTCGTCAACCCGATGGTGGAACCCGGAACCGGCGGTTCGCTGGATGTGCGCAGTCGCTATGAATGGTTGCAGCGCAATTTTCCGGATAAGCGGGTGGATCTATTGCATGGCCAAATGGGCACGATGGAAAAAGAAGCGGCGATGCAAGCGATGGCAACGGGAGAAACGAATGTGTTGGCGACAACTTCCATCGCCGAAGTCGGCATCGATATCCCACGGGCGAGCGTGATGTTGATCGAAGGCGCGAACCGCTTTGGTCTGGCGCAGTTGCATCAGTTGCGCGGTCGGGTGGGGCGCAGCGGTCAAGCTTCATATTGCTTGCTGATCGCCGAAAATGAAGATGAAATGCACAACCAGCGCCTGCAAGCGATGCTAAACACGGCGGATGGTTTCGCATTGGCCCAATTGGACTGGCAGCAACGCTGGCAGGGCACGATCCACGGGATGCAGGATGTGAAGCCCCTCGGCCTGACTCACCTGCTCACATCCTCATCGGAGCTCCTGGCGCAGAGTCAGCAGGAAGCGCGACGGATCTTTCGGGAAGATCCTGATTTGACTCAAGATCAGCACGCTTTGTTGGCCGAATGGGTTCGGGAAATCTGGCAAAAGCCTCAGTAAATCACCACCTGCTTGTTGGCTGGCTTACCCCGTTTGCATACTGTTGGATCGTACGCAACATCGCCGCCAATTCATTCATCTGCAAGACGGAGAGGGGTTGTGGCTTACAATGTTGTAACACGCCTGTCAGTGGGCAGGGGTGCAGATTGCTCAGATCTCAATTGGACATAACATGGAGCCAGGATGAAGCGAGGTCTGCAGATTGTCAGAGCGCTTGGCGGTATACCCGGGAACCCTGGACCCTTTGCATTATGGGCACATCGATATCATCCAGAGAGCGACGAGAATTTTTGACCGTGTCATCGTCGCCATTTATGATCAGCGGCGAGGGCAGAAGGAAGTGCTCTTTTCCATTGCCGAAAGGATGGCGCTGGCCCGATCGGTCCTGGCGGGGATGCCTGAGGTAGAAGTTGCCAGTTTCTCGGGTCTGGTAGTAGAATACGCCCATCGTGTCGGGGCGCTGGCATTGGTCCGGGGACTGCGCGTTTTTTCTGATTTTGAGTACGAGTTTCGGATGGGATTGGCGAACAAGCAGTTGGCCCCACAGCTGGAAACCGTGGTGATCATGTCGGATGAACAGCACATTCACCTCAGTTCCAGCACGATCCGCGAGATCGCAGAGCTGGGCGGTGATGTTTCACGCATGGTGCCTCCCGCTGTGCTGACCGCGCTTTGCCGCAAGTATCCAACCGTTTCCAGAAGGAATGAGGGGTAAATCCATGGATATCCAACACCTGCTGCAACGTCTGGAAGACGTGATTGAGGCGGGGCGCCATATGCCATTCAGCCGCTATACGCTCATCGATGAAGTACGAGCGTTGGAGCTGATCGATCAGTTGCGCATTTCGATACCCGAAGAGGTCGAGAAAGCCAAGCGCATCCTGATGCGGCGCGAGGAAATCTTGGGCGAAGCGCATGAAGAAGGCGAACGGGTCATCGGCCAGGCCCGCAACCGAGGCACGGAGATCGTAGAACGGGAGGTGACCGTACAGGTCGCTCAGAACCGGGCCAATCTCATCCTTGAGGAAGCGCGCAGAGAAGCATCCCAACTGCGTGCCGATGCCGATGCGTATGTGATTCAGATCCTGAACAAATTGGAGCAGGGTTTGGCGCGCAACCTCAGCATCACGCGGAACGGGATTCAGTACATGAACCGAACCCTCCCCGTCGGCACTCAGCAGGGTGATGCCAGCGCGGCCCCGGTGCCGGCCCTGCGGCGAGTGCGCCGAAATGCACCCTTGAGTGAAGAACCCGCGGCAACAGCGGAAAAAGAGCTGGTCGAGGCTTCTCCTTTCTCGTCGCCGGAGGACATGGTTCGCGGCTAGGAGGCCGCATCGCGCTCGGCGTATAGCCAGGAACGCCATTCCCATACATCGCTGCCCAATTGGTGCAGGACGGCGGAGAAGAGCCGCCGGATGGCCCATTCTCGAATCAGGTAAAACAGCAGAACGCTGCTCGCGGCGGTAGCGAAGAGTACGGGCCCGCCACCCAAAGAGGCGGAAAGGAGCAGCGACCTCAACAACAGGGTTGCGATCAGAGTGAGCAGAGTGGTGCCGATTTGCAAGGCCAGGTAAGCCAGCACCGTAACCATACGGACATCTTCTCGGGCGGGCAGGAGGGTGGGCATGAGCAAACCGAGCAGGAAACCGAAGAGGATGGCGCCCACATGATTGCAATAAAACAACGCGATGGCGCAGAGAAAATAGGTCAGGGACAGGAGGATCTGCGTCTCCGGGTCGCGGTGAGGAGTGAAACCATTTTCAGCCAGCGATGAGATCGGTTGGGCGCCTAGGAAGACAGCGAGCAGGATGGCGACGAGGTAGCACTCCGCGTTGAGACCACGGCGGTTTTCCAGCGCTCGATCGTGATGCAGGCAGGCGATGGCCAGCGACCAGGCTGCGCTCAAACCCCCGGCGGGCAGGGCGGCATACAGGGCGAAGCGGCCTTCCGAACGCGCGCGACAGGATTGATCGGCAATTTGCATGGACCAGAGCAAACCTGCGACCGTCCCCTGGTAGACGCCCAGCAGGTACACACCGGCGACCAACAGCAAGATCAGGGTGGAGAACAGCGCGGGCAAGAGCAGGGCGATGCTGCTGAAGAACAAGGCGATGATGATCAAGATCGGTGTTGCCGAGAGCGAGGTCGGGCGTGGGTGGTGATGATAGAGTGGGTGACGGGGCTTCTCCTGTAAGGCAGACCAGATTTTCCAGGTGAGCTGCATGGTTCTAGGTTACATCGGTGGGAACCCTCGATCATAGCGCAGGAGCAGCGCTGCACCACGGGATGATGCCTCTGTGATACAATCCAAATGAGGGTGAAGAGCGCGATGAACGTCCACTTACGCATGCTGGGTTGTCGCTTGAATCAAGCGGAGATTGATGCCATGGCGCGTCAGTTTGTGGCTCTGGGTCATACGCTTCAAGCAGAGCCCGAGCAAGCCGATTGGCTCGTGGTCAATACCTGTGCGGTTACGAAGGAGGCCGAACGGAAATCGCGTCGTTTGGTGCGCGAATTGGCGCGCAGAGCACCGCATAGCGAAGTGTTGATGACCGGTTGTTACGCGCAGCTCGCGGCAACCGAGAGGGGCCAACTGCCTGGGAATCTTCGCTGGTTTGACAATCAACAGAAGGAAACGCTCGTCTCAACGGTGACCGGCGTTCCACCAGAGGATATGGAACCGATCCAGCGCGATCTCCTGGCCGGTTTCTCGTCTCGCAGCCGCGCTTTTGTGAAAGTGCAAGATGGCTGTGACCATGAGTGCACCTTTTGCATCACGACCATCCTGCGGGGGCCCAGCCGCAGCCGCGCAGCGGGCGAAATCGTGGCGGAAGTGCAAGCTCTCCATGAAGCCGGTTTTCGTGAAGTGGTTTTGACCGGCGTCCAGCTCGGCAGCTATGGCGAAGATTGCGCGACGGAGATGAACCTGGCCCATTTGGTGCGGCTCATCTTGCGAGAAACCGATATCGAGCGCTTGCGACTGTCTTCGCTCGAACCCTGGGATCTGGCGGAAGATTTTTTCACGCTGTGGGAAAACCGTCGTTTGTGCCGCCACTTGCATTTGCCTTTGCAAAGTGGCTGCGATGCGACCTTGCGTCGCATGAGGCGGCGTACTTCAACGCGGGAATATGAGGCCTTGCTGAATCAGGCGCGCCGCCAGATTCCTGGGATCCACATCAGCAGTGACATCATCGTGGGTTTTCCCGGAGAGACGGCTGCCGAATATGCGAGCAGCGAAGCGTTCATCCGCGATTGTGAATTCGCTTCGCTGCACATCTTTCGCTACAGCCCACGCGAAGGGACGCCGGCGTCGCGGATGAAAGGGCAGATCGCCGCAGGAATATCCCGGGAGCGCAGCGCACGCATGCACGCCCTGGCCGCGCAGGGGCGGGCGCGTTTTGTCAATCGCAACATTGGTGAAACAACGCCGGTGCTCTGGGAACAGATTGTCGGCGCCACGCAGCAGGGTTACGTTCATTGGGGATATACCGAGAATTACATCCCCGTCTATGGAGCTTTCCCAGAAGACTTGCGCCAGACCATCACCCCAGCGCTGATCACAGGCTATGATGCGGCGCGCGATCGCGCTTGCGCCGTGCCACTGAGCCAGCTGGAACCAGCCCCCCCCGCGGGGAAGATACCCGCATGAAATCCTTTTCCATGCCGGTTTTTTTGCGGCGCAAAGAGCCGCAGTGGCCCCGCCAACCGTGGCTGAAAGCAGCGCTGGTGGCCGGCTTGTTTTGGCTGATCAGCATTTTGATCGTCGCCTATCCTGCCATCATTCCCGGTTTCGATCACCTGGCTGAATTGAGTGAGGGTGATCTGGCACCACGGGACATCGTCGCCCCGCGCGATAGCCAATTTGTCAGCCAGATCCGCACAGAGGAACAACGACAAGCTGCCGCCGATGCCGTGCAGCCAATTTATGACGCGCCTGATCCCGAAATCGCGCGCATCCAGACGGCGCGTGCGCAGAAGATATTCGCTTTCATCGAAGACCTGCGCCAGGATTCATACGCCAGCCTGGAGCAGAAAATCGCCGATCTCCAAACCATCAGCGATCTTTCCCTATCTGACGAGACGAGCATCGGTTTGTTGGCCCTGGAACCGGAACGCTGGGCTCAGGTACAGCTGCAGATTGTGAGTGTGCTGGAATGGGTGATGCGCGATTCGATCCGCGAAATGGATTTGCCGCTCATCCAGCGGGAGCGAGTCCCGCTGGCGGTGAGTCTGACCTTCAGCGCGGAAGAGGCGGCCATCATCGTCGATATTGCCTCCGATCTGGTGCGTTTCAATACGCGGGAAAATTCAGAGCTGACCGAGGAAATGCGCCACGCCGCTGCGGCGGATATCGCGCCGGTGACGCGCAGTTTCATCTCGGGAGAGAGAATCGTCAGTGCGCAGCAACGGGTGGATGCCCTGCAATGGGAAGCGCTGAACGAACTGGGTTTGACTCAGTTGCAAGATACCCGCTGGCAGGTGATCTTGCAGGCGGCATTGGCGAGTTCACTCGTCGTGTTTTTGGCTGCGGTCTACCTTTGGCGCTGGCCCGGGACGCAACTGAGGGAAAACGGTTCGCTCCTGGTGGCTCTGGTCGGTACGATATTGCTCTTCACGCTGGTCGCGCGTTTCGTCGCCGGTGAGGGGAGGTTGTTTGCCTTTCCGACCGCCGCGATCGCGCTGGTCTTCGTCGGCATCCTCGGGATGGAGGGGGTGTTCCTGAGCTTGCTGCCGCTGGCGCTGTTGTTGACGATCATGACGCAGGGTTCCATCGTAATTGGGGTGATGTTTCTGGCTGGAGGGTTGGCGGGTGCGTTCTACCTGCGGCGCAGCGCCCGGTTGAGCGAGTATTTCTTGGTGAGCATCGTGATTGCGGCGGTCAACGTCATCGTCCTTGGCATGTTTCAAATTTCGCTGGGTGAAGGATTGTTGAGCGAGCGAACGCTCATTTTTGCCGGTTTGAATGGCATCTTAGCGGCGTTTGTTGCCCTGGCTTCGCTGTATCTATTGACCACTGTTTTCAACCAACCCACCAGTTTGAAACTGATCGAGTTGGCGCGTCCGAATCACCCCTTGTTGCAGCGGCTGTTGCGGGAAGCGCCGGGCACCTACACGCACTCGTTGCAGGTGGCCAACCTCGCCGAACAGGCGGCGCAAGCGATCGGCGCGGATGCGGAACTGACGCACGTGGCGAGCATGTATCACGACATCGGCAAGGTACTCCACCCATCCTTTTATATCGAAAATCAGGCAGAAATGGGCAATCCTCATGATGCCCTGGCTGATCCGTTTCGCAGTGCGGATATCTTGATCGACCATGTGCGAGAAGGGGAGAAATTGGCCCGAGAGGCGCATCTGCCGGCGCGGTTTCGCGATTTCATCCTGGAACATCATGGCACCACGTTGAATGAATACTTTTACCGTAGGGCCTGTGAGCAGCACTCGGTAGCCGAAGTAGAAGAAGCGGCATTCCGTTATCCCGGTCCGCGGCCGCGCAGTCGAGAAACCGCCATCTTGATGCTGGCGGATTCCTGCGAGGCGGCCACGCGCGCCAGGAACCCCCATTCCCGGCAAGAAGTCACCGCGATTGTCCAGGAAATCTTCCAGGCTCGTCGGGATGATCGACAATTGGATCGGTCGCCTCTGACCTTATGGGAATTGCGCCAGATCGAGGAGATCTTCGTCGATATGCTGCAGGCGATCTTTCACCCCCGGATCGATTATCGTCCGTCGCAACCCGAGGAACAGGAGGAGGAATCAGCGGCGCTGCCGGAAGTCATTGTCCCAACTCCCGCTGCAGAAGGTGCAGAGGCAGTGAACGGGATGGAAGAAGAGGAAGACGCGCCTTTGGCAGAAGTCCCGCCTTTGCGGCGAAGCCAGAAAGCAACGCCCACACCAAGCGAAGGCCAGCGCTCAGAAGAATCCCGGAGCGATGACGATCCATCTGCATGACGAAGCGGGCTATGTTGCGGCGAAGCGCCCATTGTTCGAGGCGATTCAGCTGGTTTTGCATGAACATGATCAGCCGGATGCGGATGTCTGCCTGGTGTTCTTGAGCGATGAAGAAATCCGTTCGCTCAATCGCCAGTTCCGCGGTGAGGATCGGGTTACGGACGTGCTCTCTTTCCCCAACGAAAGAGGAGGTGCTTGCGCTGAGGCAGCTGGGGCGGAATCGCGCCCTTACCTGGGTGATATCATCGTCGCTCATGCGCACGTTCAGGATTTGGCCCAACAGGAACGCCAGCCCGTTGAAGATTGGCTCTTGTTGTTGGTGGTGCATGGGACTTTGCACTTGCTGGGCTATCACCACGAGGAGGAGGATGCCCAGGAAGAGATGTGGCAGGTACAAGCGCGCGCCTTATCGCAACTGGGCATTTGTGAAGAGAGCATCGAGCGCATGATCCAGAGTTCACTCCAGCGCTCTCAGTCATGAGCGAAATGCAGGGAGCCGCGCCCCGGAGCCGCTTGCGCCAACGCCAACAGAGAAGACAGCAGAAACAGCAAGTGCAGCAGGCGGTGGCTTACCGACGCCGTTCGCGTACCTTCCCCCAATTGCGGCCGCGCGGGAAGTTTCATTGGCCGCGCCCACAGGAAATGTTGAATCTGTTGCAGCAGGGCGTGCCGTTGCTGGTCGCGATTGTGGTGGTCGTCCTCATCACCGCTGGTTTCATGTATTTCAACCGCCTGGCGGGTGGGGGTGAGGTCCAACGGCCGAATGCCCTGTGGTTGGGACCGGGATGGGACCGCGCCGGTCCTACCGTGGAGGATGCCCTGGATGATTTGTTGGCCCGCGCCAAAAGGCATGACATCGGCACGTTCTACATCTGGGTGAGCGTTCTGACGGCGGATCACCGTTGGTTGAGGCAGGAGGAAATGCCGCAGTTGCAGGAATCACTCCGTGAATTGAGAGAGCGGGCGGGTGATTTCACGCTGTTTGCCTGGTTGAGTGTCCCGCTGACTCCGGATGTGGGCGGCAGCAATATCCAGGATGAGGAAAGGATCCGGGCCATCCTCGAGTTCAGCCGGGAACTGGTGCGCAGCGATGGCTATGGTTTTGACGGCGTGCTGTTGAATCTGCAACCTTTGCCACAGGATGACGGGCCCGTGTTGCGTTTGTTGCGCCGGGTGCGGGGGATGTTGCAAGCAGAAGACGCCCTGCTCGCCCTGGCAGCGACGCCGGATTATCACCCTTACGATGTGGACATTCCAGCGGCGGAAAGCATCCAGGAAGGCACGGAATGGAGCACGGTCTTCAAGGAAGAGATGGCGCTCCTCGCCGATGAGTTGGTGCTGCAAGCGCACAATTCCTATTTGGATACCGGCTTGGAATACAGCAGCTGGCTTGCCCATCAGGTACAGGTCTACCTGCAAATCTTGCAGGACCTGGATGAAAGAGCGCGTTTTGTGGTGGACTTGCCCACGTACGATCTCGATGAGGCGGCGATGGGCCACTCGCCCGCTGTCGAGAACGTGACCACTTTCTTGCGCGGCTTGAACCACGCTCTGGCTGCGGTGGGCGAAGCCGCCGAATACTTCAGCGGCATCGCGATTTATCGAGATTGGGAAACGAGCGAGGCAGAATGGAACCAATTCCATCAGCAATGGGTGCGCGAACAATGAACGAGGCGAGTGCCTGCATCATCCGCACATTGTCGACAAGCGGGCTGCAAACGGTTTCGTATGCCGCCCAATCGTTGGCGGATGCCGTGCAATACGAACCACGCGATGGCGTGTATACCGTGAGCAGTTGCGACGAGCAACGGCGGGTGATGTGTTTGACCGCGCATTTCGACCGCCTGGAAGCCTCGGCCGCCGGCGCAGGCATTCCCTTGCAGCTGGATCGGCCGAAGCTGCGCCAGGCGCTGCGCCAGCTGTTGGACGAAGCCGGTTTGGCCGCGGCGCGCTTTCGCATCACCGTATCCCGCCAGGCCCCACGGCAATTGATCCTTTCGGCCGAGGCCTTCACCCCACCCAGTGATGCTTTGCGGAGGGGCGGCGTTGCCGTGGTGACGAGAGAGAACGGCGCGCGCAAGGATGCGCACATCAAAGACACTCACTGGATGCACCAACGCGACGAGATCAAAGCGGCGGTGGATGGCGCTTATGAAGTGATCTTGCTCAGTGAAGATGGCCGGTATTTGGAGGGGCTGGGTTCCAATTTTTACGCCATCGCTGGTGAGCAGATCTGGGCGGCCATTGAAGGTGTCCTGGCGGGCATTGCGCAACAGTTGGTATTGCACATTGCTCCGGCGCGGTTGCCGCTGATCGCGGAAGGCTTGCCCCGTTCGCGGCGCCGGGAGATCAGCGAAGCATTCTTGACGAGCAGCAGCCGCGGCATCATCCCCATCGTCCAAATCGATGGCGAAGCGATTGGCGAGGGCAGCCCGGGCCCACATACGTTGGCCTTGCAAGAAGACTATGACCGACGAGCACAGGCATTGTTGGAAGAGCTTTAGCTCAACTGCTCGCGAAAATCATGGATTCCGTCGCGGATGAGATAACGGCAACCGGTGGAGCAGCGCCAGGATTCGTTCTCGCGTTGCAGCGGTACATGACAGCTGGGGCAGGTAAAGATCAATCGTTCGGCTCGGGCGAGCGCCTCATCCTGGATGAGTCGGTTGCGCGTGAAGATGCTCGGACTATAAAGCGCGCCTGTGGTTTGCAAGAGGGCGTCGAAAGCAGCGAGCCAGGCAGCGGGAAAGATTCGTTTTAAGATGCCGAGGCGCAAAAAAGAGACCGGTCGTTTGCTTTCGTTTTGGAAGCCCGCCTGTTGCAACGCGTCGCTGATGTAGCGCGGGTGAAAATCAAAATTCAGCGTCACAAACTCTGTCGGTTCATAGCGATAGGGGCTGGTACTTTGGCGGCGAAAGGCATAGCGCAGCATGGCCTTGAGGTTGCGTGCGTTGGCGTATTCCAGGATGAAGCAGGCGCCACGGCAGCTGACCCGGGCAATTTCCTGCAAGGCCGCCGGCGCATCGACCAGATGATGCAATACGCGGATGAGGGTGACGGCGTCAAAACTGGCGGCCGCAAAGGGCAATCGATACACATCGGCTGCGACGTAAGTAAAGCGCGGTGTAGCGCCCAACCTATTTTGCGCGGCTTGCAGGTGGGATAGCGAATAATCCATCACCACGATGTGTTCGAAGGCGTGGTATTCTGCCGTGAGCCGGCCATAACCGGCGCCGATCTCGAGCAGGCGATGGCCGTGTTTCGGCAGTAAGTGCCGCAGGGCGATCCGCTCCGCGCGGTCTTCATATTCCCGCGAGCCCGAACCCCAGAAGTCCGTTTCGTATGTAGAGCCTTCATAATCGATGATGGCTCGTTCTGGATGAGAGGGAGACGGCGGTGCGTGCTTCTCAGATTCCGGCATCGCGGCGCAAGTTCTCCGCTTGATCGGTGGCTTCCCAGGGCACATCGTCGCGGCCAAAATGGCCATAGGCGGCGACTTTGCGATAGATCGGCCGGCGCAAATCCAGTTGTTCGATGATCCCATTGGGGCGCAGGTCGAAATGCTCCCGAATCAACGCTTCCAGCTTGGCATCCGAAACGGCGCCGGTGCCGAAGGTTTCCAGGGCGAGCGAGGTCGGCTCCACCACGCCGATTGCGTAAGATACCTGCAGCTCAAAACGGCGCGCCAGACCCGCAGCTACGATGTTCTTGGCGATGTAACGCGCCATGTAAGCCGCGCTTCGATCAACCTTGGAAGGATCTTTGCCCGAGAAAGCGCCGCCACCGTGGCGCGCCACTCCGCCGTAGGTATCGACGATGATCTTGCGGCCGGTGAGGCCGGCATCGGCCGCCGGGCCGCCGATCACAAAGCTACCGGTTGGGTTGACGATGATGCGGGTTGCCTCGTCGATCAGGTGGGCATCGATGCTGGATGCGATGACGTGCTCCCGCAGTTCCCCTTCGATGAATTCCTGCGAAATGCCCGGGTCATGTTGGGTGGAGATCAAGATGGTATCGATGCGTTTCGGTCGGCCGGCAGCGTATTCCACCGTGACCTGACTCTTGGCATCTGGGCGCAACCAAACCAGCTCACCGCTTTTTCGCGACTGGGCCAGACGGCGGGTCAGGCGGTGGGCGAGGGAAAGGGAGAGCGGCATGAATTCCGGCGTTTCGTCGCAAGCGAAACCGATCATCATCCCTTGATCGCCCGCGCCGCCAATATCGACGCCCGAGCCAATTTCCGGCTCCTGTTCTTTGAGCTCGCTATAGAACTGGCAGTGATCGGCGTCGATGCCCATTTCGGCGCTGGTGTAGCCGATTTCACGCAGGGTCTGGCGGGTGATGGCTTCATAATCGATTTTGGCTTGGGTGGTGATTTCACCGAAGACGAAAATGATGTTGGATTTGGTAGCCACTTCGCAGGCGACGCGAGAATTGGGGTCGGCTGCCAGCGCGGCGTCCAACACGGCATCTGAGATTTGGTCGCAGGCTTTATCCGGGTGCCCTTCTGTGACGGATTCTGAGGTCAAAAAGTATTGCGGTGAACGAAAGAAAGTGAGGACGTTCTCAGGCATGAAGCGGGTTCCTCTAAAAACTGCACACCTCTCGGGAGAGAGGCGCGCGGGCTCTGGGCGCGGCTCTCATCTTTCAGCAAATTGCGCGGTGGCGAAAAGCGCTGTCGGAATTGGCACCTTCCCGATTGCTGGGGGTTGCCGCAGCATCGACGGGCCGATTCCCTCCGCTGCTCCCGATGAGTGCGTGTGCACTGATTTGGATTGGCCCAAACTGTAGCAAATCGTTATGGAGATGGCAAGGGCAGCCCGGGCAATACCCAGCAGGTGGAGATGGTGTAAAATGGCAGGGGGTAAGAGCAAGATGGAAAGCAGGTTGCGATGAGGTTGGCGCAATACGGGCGGATCCTCTGGCGGCGATCGCTGATTTTATTGCTGACGGTCGTCATTACGGCGGCGGCAGCGTTTCTTTACAGCGAACAACAAACCCCCGTTTATCTGGCGACGCAGAAGATTCGTATGGTGCCTTCCCGCGCAGATAACGGCTTGCAGCTGGCGGCAACGGGCCTCTTGAACAATCACGTCGAGTATCTGGATAGCAGCATGATCGCCGCTACCGTCATCGAGCGCCTGGAGCTCGATATGATCCCGGCTTTTCTGAAGAGTCGGGTCACGATCGCGCCGGATCGCCTGAGCTTGCTGATCCAGATTGACGTGCGTTTGGCGGATGGTGAATTGGCCAATGATGTGGCCTGGGCCTACGGGCAACAGCTGGTGGAATACCGCAACCGAGAGAATCAACGGGCGCGGCAAGAAGATCGCATCAATGCGGAAGAGCAGGATTTTCCCACCTATCGCCAGGTGAGCCCCAACGTCCGGATCAATACGCTCGCCGGCGCAATTCTAGGTGCTTTGCTCGGCGGTACCCTGATCTTCGTATTGGAATACCTGGCCAGCAGCGTGGTTTCGCGGCGGGAAGATCTCACTTCGTTGGGCTTTTCCCACCTGGCGAGCATTCCGGCGGCGCATCCTGGAGCAGGAGGGACCTAATTCATGGAACCCACGAAAGCAACCGTACAACTGGTCACCCTGCGTAATGCGCGTTCGCCCGCTGCGGAAGCCTACCGCAGTTTGCGCACCAACATCATGTTCAGCAGCCTGGAACAACCGGTGAGCACCCTGTTGTTGACGAGTTGTGCGAGCGGCCGTGCCGATGCCGATGAAAAAAGCGCGGTGCTGGCCAATCTGGCGGTGACCTTTGCGCAGGGCGGGCATCGCACCATCCTGGTCGATGCTGATTTGCGCCGTCCCCGGCAACATGAACTGTGGGGGCTCAGCAATGAACATGGCCTGACGACCATGATGCTGGAAGAAGGCGCACTGGCGGAACCGCCCATCGTGGAGACGGGCGTCGAGGATTTGTTCGTGCTTCCCTCCGGCCCCCTCCCTGCGATACCGGCGGATGTGATCGGCAGTCAGCGGATGGGTGATGTGGCCGGCGTTTTGAAAGCGCGGGCGAGTTTCATCCTGTATGATGCGCCACCGATCCTGGCGGCGACCGATGCTTTGCTGCTGGGTTCCCTGTTGGATGGCGTCGTGCTTTCGTTGCGCAGCGGCGTCACCCGGCGGGAAGATGCCCTGCGGGCGCGCGAGGCATTGGAGCGGGTGCACGCGCGGATTCTGGGCACGGTGCTGACGAATGCCCCGCGCGAGATGGCGGACCGCGGTTACGGTAGCACGTGAACGCAACTTCCATGAAAGGATTGATCATCAGTGGAGGGAAAGGCACGCGCCTGTATCCGCTGACCTACACGCGCGCCAAGCAATTGATCCCGGTCGCCAACAAACCGGTGCTCTACCGCGTGATCGAGGCCTTGAAAGATGCGGGCATCGAAGAGATCGGCGTCGTGGTCGGGCATACTGCAGCGGAGATTCAAAGCGCACTGGGAGACGGCAGCAACTGGGGCGTTCGCTTCACCTTCATCCAGCAGAAACAGCCGGAAGGCCTCGCCCAGACGGTGCAAATATCGCGCGATTTTTTGGGCGATGATCCCTTCGTGATGTTCCTGGGGGATAACGTTTTGCAAGGCGGCATCACAGGACTAGTCCATGATTTTCGCCGGAACGAAGCCAATGCGCAGCTGGTGCTGAAAGAAGTGAGCAACCCTTCGGCCTTCGGCGTAGTGGCCCTGGATGAGCGGGGCCAAGTGCAACGCCTGGTCGAAAAACCGGCCGATCCGCCGAGTAATTTGGCGCTGGTGGGCATTTACTTGTTTGATGCGACCATCCATGCAGCGGTGAATGGCCTGCGACCTTCTGCGCGCGGTGAATACGAGATCACCGATGCCATCCAGCAACTCATCGATGGCGGTGGCGATGTGCGCGCTCACATACACCCGGGCTGGTGGATCGACACGGGCAAACCGCTGGATCTGTTGGAAGCGAACAGCCTCGTGCTGGATGAGCTGCTACCCACAATCGCCGAAAGCGCCATCATCCAACGTTCTCAATTGGACAGCCGTGTGACGGTGGAAGCAGGTGCCGTCATTGAAGATTGCGTGATCCGGGGCCCCTCCATCATTGGCCGAGAGGCGACCTTGCGCCATTGTTATGTGGGCCCCTTCACCAGCATTTACCATGATGTCCGGGTGGAGCATTGCGAAATCGAACGCTCCATCATTTTGGAGCACAGCCAGTTGGAGAACCTTCCCCAGCGCCTGGCCGATAGCCTGATCGGACGCTATGCTCACCTGCAACCGAGTGGCGAAATGCCGCGTGCTTTGAAAATGAACCTCGGCGATTTCAGCACCATCTGGGTAGGCGCAACAAGATGAAGACCATCCTGGTCACGGGGGGTGCCGGTTTCATCGGGAGCGCTTTCGTGCGGGAGCTGGTGTTGCGCCAGCCGGAGACGAATTTCGTCGTGCTCGATCGCTTGACCTATGCCGGCAATTTGAACAATCTGCTCGCGGTTTCCGATGAACCCAATTACCATTTTGTTCGCGGCGACATCGCGGATGAAGCGGTCGTGCAGCAGACGCTGGCCACCTACGAAGTGGATATCGTCGTCAATTTTGCGGCGGAGAGCCACGTCGACCGCAGCATCCTCGCGCCCGGCGCGTTCATCCAAACGGATGTGGTGGGCGTGTATGCGCTGCTAGAAGCGAGTCTGGCGGCGGGCATCGAACGATTTGTCCAGGTGTCCACCGATGAAGTGTATGGCGATGTCGCGGAGGGGTATTCAACAGAGGATGACGCTTTTCTGCCGAACAGCCCTTATTCCGCCAGCAAGGCGGGTGGGGAGTTGTTGGTGCGCGCGTATCACGTCACGCATGGTTTGGATTGCGTCATCACCCGCGGCAGCAACACCTATGGCCCCTACCAATACCCGGAAAAATTACTCCCCTTCTTCACGACAGAAGCGATGGATGGTCGCCCCCTGCCTTTGTATGGGGATGGCTTGCAGGTGAGGGACTGGCTGCATGTGGAAGACCACGTCCGCGGCATCCAAACGGTGATGGAACGAGGGGCGAGTGGGGAGGCATACAACATCACCGCCGAACAGTTGCACACCAACCGTGAAGTGACGCAGCTCATATTGCGCACTTTAGGGCGACCGGCGGACTTGATCCGCCACGTACCCGACCGTGAGGGGCACGACCGTCGCTATGCCATGGATGGCCGCAAGTTGCACGATCTGGGCTGGCGGCCGCAGCACGTCTTTGCCGGCGATGGGTGTGCGGCTACGGTGCGCTGGTATGCCGAGAATGAATGGTGGTGGCGACCATTAAAGAGCGGTGAATTTAAGCAGTATTATCAGGAGCAATACGCAGCGCGTTTGGCCGCCGCGAAACCACCGGGCAGCTGACGCGATAAGGAGAAACACATGGATATCACCAAACACGATGCCCTCGAATATCATCGCATGGGTCGCCCGGGCAAGATCGAAATCAAACCCACCAAACCCCTGGCGACCCAGCGCGATTTATCGCTCGCCTATTCACCCGGTGTGGCGGATGCGGTGCTCGAGGTCGACCGCGATCCGTTGCAGGCGTATGAGTTGACCGCGCGCGGGAATCTGGTCGCCGTGGTTTCCAATGGTTCCGCGATATTGGGTCTGGGCAATCGTGGCCCGCTGGCTTCCAAACCGGTGATGGAAGGCAAAGGGGTGCTGTTCAAGGGATTTGCCGATGTCGATGTGTTCGATATCGAGCTGGCTGTGGAGACTGCCGAAGAAATCATCACGGCGGTCAAAGCCATTGCGCCGACTTTTGGCGGGATCAATCTGGAAGACATCGCGGCGCCGATCTGCTTTGAGGTGGAAGAACGGCTCATCGATGAATTGGATATCCCCGTGTTTCACGATGATCAACATGGGACAGCGATCATCTCTGGCGCGGCGCTGATCAATGCGGCGCGGTTGGTGAACAAGCCGATGGAGAGCCTGAGAGTCGTCATCAATGGCGCCGGCGCTTCGGCCATAGCGAGTGGCAAGTTTTACAAGTCTTTGGGCGTCCTGCCAGAACACATCATCATGTTGGATTCACGCGGTGTGATTTACAAAGGGCGCGAAAACGTCAACCCATACAAAGCGGAATTCGCTAGCGAAACGGATCGGAGGACACTATCCGAAGCGCTGGTTGGAGCAGACGTGTTTTGCGGGCTATCGGTGGCCGGCGCGATGACGCAAGCGATGGTTTCCAGCATGGCGGAAAACCCGATCATCTTCGCCATGGCCAACCCGGACCCAGAAATCCGGCCGGAGGACGCCTTCGCGGTGCGGGAAGATGCCATCGTGGGCACCGGGCGCAGCGATTATCCCAACCAGGTCAACAATGTGCTCGGTTTTCCCTTCATCTTTCGCGGCGCACTGGATGTGTATGCCAGCGCGATCAACGAAGAGATGAAAATGGCGGCGGCACAGGCCTTGGCTGACCTCGTTCACGAAGATGTGCCGGATAGCGTGCTATCGGCTTATGGCTTGAGCTCCTTGAAATTCGGGCGTGATTATCTCATCCCCAAGCCATTGGACGCGCGCGTCTTGCTCTGGGTGGCGCCGGCGGTTGCCGAAGCGGCCATGAAGAGCGGCGTCGCCCGGCGGCATTTGGATCTGGCCGCTTACCGCGAAACCCTCATCCAGCGTCAGGGTCTGGGGCGGCAGGTACGAACCAACATCATGAACACTGCCCGCCGCGGGCCCTTGCAGCGGATCGTATTCCCGGAGGGGGAGCAGACGAAAATCATCCGCGCGGCCGCTCGGGTGCAGGAGGAGCAGATCGGCACTCCCATCCTATTGGGCAGGGAAGACTTGATCCGCAACAAGATTGACGAGTTGGGTTTGAAGTTCTCGCCGAGGATCATCAACCCGCTCTCCTTAGCGGAAACGGAGCGAAGGGAATACGCCAATTCCTATTATGAGCTGCGGAAGCGCAAAGGGATTTCACCCGCGTTGGCGCATTCGCAGGTCGCTAGTCGGCGATACTTTGGCTTGATGTTGCTGCAGTGTGGCGATGCCGATGCTTTTCTGGGTGGCTTGAGTTATGAATATCCGCAAATCGTGCGGCCGGCCTTGCAGATCTTTCATACCCGACCGGGGGTCAAACGAGCCAGTGGCCTGTACTTGATCGTGGTGAAAGGACGACTCTACCTTTTCACGGATGCGACGGTGAATATCGATCCGAACGCGGAAACGCTGGCGGAGATCGCCTTGTTGGCGGCGGAATTCGCGGAAACGATGGAGATGGAAGCGCGGGTGGCCTTGTTATCCTTTTCCAATTTCGGCAGCACGCCGCACCCCCATTCACGGCGGGTTCAGGAGGCGGTGCAAATTTTGCACCAGAGAAAGCCGGAATTGGTGGTCGATGGCGAAATGCAAGCGGATACGGCGGTGGTGCAGGACATCATCGAAGATCGCTTTCCCTTCAGCCGCGTGAAAGACGCGAATGTGTTGGTCTTTCCGGACCTGCAATCGGCGAACATCGCTTATAAGTTGTTGAGCCGACTGGGCGATGCGGAGGCAATTGGCCCTGTATTGTTGGGGATGGGGGCGCCGGTGCATGTCCTGCAAGCAGGCGATGATGTAGAAGATATCGTGGCGATGGCCGCGGTCGCCGCGATGGATGCGCAAGGGCGGTGATGGATTTGGCAACCGGGCCAGCCTGTAAGCCGCGTTCTGTGTGGCGAAGGGTTACCTTCGCCCGACGGTCATCTATCTTGCGGCCGAATTGCTCCGACCGTCATGCAACCTACCCGGCGCGGTGGTGGGCGGGCCACCCTGAACGCCTGTCTGGTCTTGCTCCCGGTGGGGTTTACCTGGCCGCCAGTATCGCTACCGACGCCGGTGGTCTCTTACACCACCGTTTCACCCTCGCGCTACCGATGAATGCATCAGCGGTGACGCAATGCGCATCTCTGTGGCACTTGCCGTCAGGTTACCCTGCCTGGCCGTTAGCCAGCACCGTGCCCTGCGGAGCGCGGACTTTCCTCAGGGAGAGCGTGCGTGAAAGAACGCAGCGAACCCCCCGCGACCGTCCAGCCGACCCGGTAGAGTGATTATAGCGGAAAGGGGTGTTTGTAGGATAATGGTTGCTAGAAATCCTAGGTGTTGTCGGGAAAAAGAATTGAGAACTTGGAGTTATCAGGAATGCTTGTCTTCCTGAACAAGCATGAATCTAAAGTAAAAATGATTCCTTTAGCTTTGCTATTGCTCTTGTTAGCAGCAGTGAGGATTCTTTCCCTGCAAGATGTCACACCAAGTTTTGATGAAATGAACATTCTTTATCATATCGATGGAAATCTGTATGAAGTGTACCGTTGGACCCCATATGATTGGCCTCCGTTACACTTCCTCAGTTTAAGTATTTGGGAAGATTTGGTGGGACGAAATCCATTTGCTTTGCGCATATTCTCATTGTTATGTTTCATGGTGAGCGCAGCGTGTTTTTTCCAAATCCTAAAATCTCGTATCAGTTCGATGGCTGCATATATGGGCACCTTAATTTTTGGCAGAATGGTGTATGTAATCTTCATCAGTTATGAACTTCGTGGTTACTCACTCATGTTTTGTATGATCCTTCTTGCTTGGTTAGTCGCAGGAAAAATGTCTCGACGGATGACAAGGAAATATCTTTTCTTATTCGCACTCTTTGTGATCGCAGCTTTGTTTACTTCTTACATCAGCATTTTCCCAATTGCTTTGGTGTTAATCGACTCATTGCTCATGAACCGGAGTCATATAAAGGGTATAGTAAATAGGCAAAAAAGAAGTATGAGACCCATCTATTGGTTGATGATGTGGGTTGCCATACTGATCGCAATCACACCCATTTTGATTAAAGTACTTCCTCTTGCCTACCATCGCGTTGAATACACGCTGACTCTGAGCCAGTTACCATTTGTGGAAGCGATCGATGATTGGTTCAGTCGAATTGTGGGTCGTGTTGCCGATGTTATTCTTTTGATGCTATTTGTAGGTATCTTGGTATTGATCTTGCAAAGAAGAATGACTGGATTTCAGGCTACATTATTTGTCTGGGGCGTTTTGTGCATTCCTATATTCTATTTTTTAAATCCATACTCAAATTTTTTTAATGTGAAATACTCCAGTTGGATTACGATCGGTATGGCGGGATTCATCGCGGCTACCCTTTCAACGCAACAGCGCTGGGTAAGTCGGGCAGTTCTTGGGGTATCGTGCTTGATATGGATCGTACCGGTTCAATTAACGGTACCTCGCAGTTTCTATTGGGAGGCACATCATCTTTACCGAAGCTTTGAATGGTTGAGTAAGGAAATGCATGCAGACGATGTAATCTTACTAGCTGAGGATCAAGAATGCATCCTGAAAGCAGATTACTGGAATCATCCATTTCAGTTGCATCTCCCACAGGGGTTGGAATTCACCGATACAGCCGAAGGTCATCGGCGGGTTTGGTTTGTGACGGCTGATGGTTCTCCAGACTCAATGCATTGGGAAACCCTTCGAAGTGATTACATAGAAAGGCATTTTGTAGGCCCTCCTGCCTGTCTTTTCCGACTTTATGAAGGCCCGCCGGATCGAAAAGGCATCCTCTTTGATAATGGCATGCGCTTTCATGGTGCACAGTTGATGATCGATCACGAAGTCATTGCACCTGGTGTTTTACCCAAATTACGTGAAGGTGAGACTTTTCACATCCGATTTTGGTGGGCCAACGATCGAGTACTCAAACAAGACTACAGTGTGGGCACCTTCTTCTTGAAAGCCTTTCCCTCAAATCAGGCAAACGTTCTGTTTGAGAAACACGGTCCACCCACACCTAGCAATTCGTCCATATCACCATTGGAGACCAGCCAATGGCAGGTGGGTCAGTGGTATTATGAAGATCGAGAGTTTCAGGTACCGTATCCCTTTCTTAGGCAAATGTTGGATGTAAGAATCGCTGTATATCATTGGGAAACACCAACAGAGAGATACAACGCAGACGGAACGGATCCGTTTGGTTTGCTCCCGGTGATGCAGATTTGGGTGGATACATTTTAATGATGCCGTTCTGAGAAAAGTGATGTTTCTCTTGTTGCAGAAGGTACAAACTCTGCCTTTATTGTCAAACCCATCCACCAGTTGATTCTTTGAGATGAGTACAAGTCGATGCTGTAATAAATGATGGATGAAACTTTCTCAAGACTTCGGAACATCGGATCGCCTGCATTGTTGGCAACTTTGTTACTTGCCGTTGCCGCAGCACGAATCCTATTCATTGCAGACGTACACCTACACGGGGATGAACTCTGGTCTATTTGGCAAGGTATGGGTGGTTTTGTCGATACCATCCGCTGGACACCGTACGATTGGCCACCACTGTATTTCATTCTCTTGGATGTTTGGTCTGAGATCGTTGGATTAGAGGCCCTAGGACTGCGTTATCTTTCAGTACTTTTTTACATGATTGGATCCGCTTTTCTTTATCTGGCAATAAAAAAAGAAGCCAATCGCAATGCTGCATTTTTGGTTGTTCTGTTTTTGGGGGGCTTTGCGTTTGTTAAGTTTCTAAGCACTGAGTTGCGCGGTTATTCCGTCATGTTGATGACATTGCCTATGGTTTGGTTTTTCTCTAATGAAGTGTATCGAAGACCGAAGAGGTGGAATGTCCTGGGTCTTTCATTATCAACCGTAGTTTCCATTTACGCTACTTATGTAACTGCTTTACCGATTGCATTGTTGATGAGTTATGGGTTATGGAAGCAGCCTCGACGTTCATTGCATTCTCTCCGCTTCCATTTTTATTCTGTAATCCTCTCTATGATTTTAGTGGTGCCACTATTCATTTCTTTGTTTCCCTTGATATTCAGTCGGACAGGCGCCATCGATCAACTGGGGCCACGACTTTTTTTCCATGATCTATTGGAGATTCTTCAACTTTGGCTGGGCCCTGGATTTTATTTGGTGTGCATTTTGGGTTGTTTCAGTTTGATTTCGATATTTTGGAAACGTCGGTTGAACAAACTGGAGCTGTTTGGTTTATCCGGGGGAATCTTGTCGTTACCCCTAATGTATTCACTGAATTTCGTTTTTGGTTTTTTTGCGCAAAAGTACATGAGTTGGATTTTGATCGGGATTGCGGTGTTTTTGGGTCTGATGATTGGAAGATTACCTTGGAAAATTCAGCTGGTGCCCGTGATTTGCAGTATTGTTTTACTTACTCAGTCTTTCCCTTGGTTGGAAGAATACTCCAAATGGTTTGCATTCCGATTGGACGAAAATCTTAAGTGGTTAGAAGAGGAAATGTACGCCGGAGATGCTATTCTTTTCGCCCAAGATCATGAATGTTTATCGTTATATCAAGATTTTGAGCTGAATCTCCATCTGCATCTGCGTTTTCCTTCAGGGATCAACCTCGTTGACTCGATTGCGGGAGAGCAACGCATCTGGTTCGTGACGGCCGATGGCTCACCGGATTCACCGCACTGGGAAACGCTGCGGCGGGATTACGTCGAGCGGCATTTCGTTGGGCCGCCGGGCTGCCTGTTCCGTTTGTACGAACGGCCGCCGGATGCTGAAGGGGTCCTGTTCGCGAATGGGATGCGCTTCCAAGGGGCGCAGTTTTTGCAAGACGGGGAAGCCTTGCCGCCGGGTTTCATCCCCCAGTTGCATGAGGGGGAGGGATTTCAGGTGCGGCTGTGGTGGAAAGTGGAAGAGCGATTGCCGCAGGATTACAGCGTGGGGACGTTCCTCTTCGATGCAGAAGGGCGAGTGATTGAAGAAGTGCATGGGCCGCCAGACCCAAGTTATCCGGAAGGCGCGCCGTGGGAGACGAGTCGTTGGCAGGTCGGGCAGCTCTATTACGAAGATCGGCAGTTTGAGCTGCCATATCCGCTGGAACGGCAGCTGTTGGACTTACGGTTGGCCGTGTATTACTGGGAAAATCCCTCCCAACGATTCACAGCGGAAGGAATTGATGCACTTGGGATGTTACCGAATTTCCATATACAAATTAAATCGTGGTAAAGCAAAAAATTCATACATTGAAGTACAGGTAACTGAAAATGTTCAGCGTTTCTCGAAGTGATTCCAATTCAAACTTTCGAAATCAACTCCTTCTTGCTCTTTTATTGTTGACCATTGCTGCTGCTCGAATATTGCGTCTTGAGGATGTGCAGCCACATCCGGATGAAATATGGTCCATATGGCAGGGATTCGGTTCTCTAACCGATATCATTCGCTGGTCACCTTATGATTGGCCGCCCTTGTATTTTGTTTGTCTCAGTTTTTGGGTGAAATTGGTCGGGTTGCAACCGATTGCCCTAAGGATGTTGTCCGTTTTTTGCTTCATGATCGGTGTTTCTAGTTTCTATCAAATTCTAAAAAAACATGTAAGTATTCAAGCTTCTACCATTGCGTTACTTTTATATGGTGGTATGGCATATACTGTTTATCTGAGTATAGAAATTCGCGGTTATGCTTTCATGCTGGGTTTAATCCCTTTGGCATGGTGGTTTGCTCAGAGGACATTGACTAAGCCAACATGGTATCTTTATATTGCATTTTCAGTGTTGATTTCTGCGTCTATCTACTCAACATACATCAGTATGTTTCCCGTTATTTTCATTTATTCTTACATCATAATACATAGCAATAAGGGATCAAGAAAGGTCATTTACTGCTGGATTGCTACCTTTGTCATATTTCTATTGATGATCTTGCCTTTGGTCATTCACATATTCTCTTTAATCTTCATTCGAATGGACGTAACGAGTCGAATTCAATTACCTCCAATTCATGAAGCAATCGTGGAGTGGTACATACATTCTTTCAGTATAGGATCAGGAATCGTCCTAATATTTGTGCTGTTGGGATTATTGGCTTTATTGCAGAGCAGACGCATTACTCGGATACAGTTTTTATTGTTTTTTTGGGGCGTCTTTTTTCTTTTTCTACAGTATACATTTAACAGATTTCTAGGCTTTTTTGGTGTAAAATATTCCAGTTGGCTTTTCCTTTGTATTGCAGCCTTTGTAGCAGTCACAGTTGATTTGTATCCTAGGATCTTAAGAATATTTCTGATTGGATTTGCTTCATTCATTTTTCTTTTGCCATTTCCTATATCCAGGTACTTCGTTGTATCAGATGTTTTTGAATTAGGACATCACTTAAGTCTTATCTTCACACATTTAAGTTCAGAAGTGAGAGCGAAAGACCGAATTTTGTTTGCTGAAGATGAAGAATGTAGAATTTATTCTGGGTCATGGAATTTCCCATTGGCTCTACACTTCCCTAATGGTTTGAATATCACGCACGCAACCGACGACCACCCCCGCATCTGGTTTGTGACGGCGGATGGCTCGCCGGATTCGCCGCATTGGGAAACGTTGCGGCGGGATTACGTCGAGCGGCATTTCGTCGGGCCGCCTGGTTGCCTGTTCCGCTTGTACGAACGGCCGCCGGATGCTGAAGGGGTCCTCTTCTCGAATGGGATGCGCTTCCACGGGGCGCAGTTTTTGCAAGACGGGGAAGCCTTACCGCCGGGTTTCATACCGCAGTTGCATGAGGGAGAGGGATTTCAGGTGCGGCTGTGGTGGAAAGTGGAAGAGCCAATGCCGCAGGATTACAGCGTAGGGACGTTCCTCTTCGATGCAGAAGGGCGAGTGATTGAAGAAGTGCATGGGCCGCCAGACCCAAGTTATCCGGAAGGCGCGCCGTGGGAGACGAGTCGTTGGCAGGTCGGGCAGCTCTATTACGAAGATCGGCAGTTTGAGCTGCCATATCCGCTGGAACGGCAGCTGTTGGACTTACGGTTGGCCGTGTATTACTGGGAAAATCCCTCCCAACGATTCACAGCGGAAGGCGTCGATGCGATTGGGATGTTGCCCATTTTATCCCTCAATGTTTTCTCATGGTAACCGCTCTTTGGGGAAGCTGCTGAATCGCCAATGACTGTGGCCATGGAACGACAAGCCAATCGAGCGGAGCGTTTCAGCGGCTTCATGCTCGATCTCATCGCGCTGGCCTTGATCGCCGGTATTTTGTGGTTGCCGACCCTGTTGGCCTTCGAGTTGGGTTGGGAGATTCAGTTAAGGGCGACCGTAGCCACGCTCGGCAGCGGCTTGTTGCTCCATTATGCGCTGGCCAAAAGCCGCTTTCGCGATGGTACGGCCATGTTGCTGAGCATCGCCTATGGCGTGGGCACGATCTGGATCATCACTGGCTTGTCTGTGGACGACTCTTTGATGCCGGGGATGCGCGCGGTCGGGCAACGCAGCGGCGAATGGTTGCGTGCCGTCACTGCCGGCGGCATCCAACCGGATGCTCTCGCTTTCGGTCTACTAGTCTCAATGTTGCTGTGGATTCTGAGCTACAACGCCATCTGGTACAGCCTCCGTTCACCCTCGCTCGCACGCGTCCTTTTGCCACCGAGCGCGTTGCTCTTTGTGAATTATCTCTTTGCCTCCCAGGAAGTAGCCCCACGAGAATATGCCATCCTATTCCTGCTGCTGGCTTTGCTGTTGGTGGCTCGTTCTCAATGGGAAGCGCGCGCCTTTCGTTGGCGGCGCAGCGGCTTTCGCATTCAACCTGCCCTGCAAATCCAGAATCTGGTCGCTGCCGCGGCGATTTCTGCGCTGGCCCTGCTCCTCGCATCGCAGGCGCCCACCCGCGATATGCAAACCCAGTTGGATGAGTTTCAGGATTTCTTGCAACAGGACCCGATCCAGCGCGTGGGGGAGGTCTTCACGCGCCTGGTCAACGTGGGTGATTGGGAAGGGACCGCCACCACGGACTACTACGGCGGCGATTCCTTGCAGTTGGGCGGCAGCATCCGCCTGGGAGAACAGGAAGTGTTCTGGGTGAAAGCGGAACGCGACCGCCGTTACTACTGGCGTTCTCGAGTGTATGAGATTTACGATGGCCGGCGCTGGTCGGCAGATGTCACGACGCGGCTGAGCAGCGGACAAGAGCTGGCGCTCACCGGCACCGCGCTCACCGGGCAGGTGCGCGTTTCCGTACCGCAAACGTTCACCCTGGCATTGGAGGCGAATCGGCTGATATACACCGCCCCGCAACCAGCATACGTATCGGTTCCTACGATCAGCGACTTGCGCTACATCGGCTTGGGCGAAGATGAAGTGAACCTATCCGTGATCCGGCCGCACCGGGTCTTGCGCCGTGGAGCGCGTTATGAAGTGCTGAGTCAGATGAGCGAAGCCAGCGCGAATCAATTGCGCGCCGCTGGCGAAAATTACCCCGAATGGTTGGCGAATGCCCGCCTGCCTGCGCCGACGGTTACGGAGCGAACCCGGCAATTGGCGGCTTCGATCACGTCAGGTACGGAACATGCCTACGATGCGGCGCGGACGATCGAGAATTGGTTGCGGCGGAACATCACCTACGATGAGAACATCACGGCGCCGCCGGCGGGCTCTGATGCCGTGGATTGGTTCTTGTTCGAGATGAGAGCCGGCTATTGCACCTATTCCGCAACCGCGATGGTCACTCTGTTGCGCACTCTTGGCATTCCTTCGCGCCTGGCCGCTGGCTTTGCGCAGGGCGAATATGACGAAACAGCCGGGCATTTCACCGTCAGGGAGAAAGATGCCCATACCTGGGTGGAAGTGTATTTCCCGGGTTATGGTTGGGTGGAGTTCGAACCGACATCGGCACAGGAACCGATTTCCCGTTCGGATGACCCCGGTCAACGGTTGCCCACCGCCACCCCTCTCCCCAGCCCCACTCCTACCGAGACACCCTTGCCGACCGCGACACCGCCGCCCAGCGAGACGCCGACCGCGACGCCGGATGATCCTGCATGGACGCCACCGCCGACGAGCCTCCCTTCGCCGAGCCCTGTGCCCAGCGCGACGATGACGGCGACCGCGGTCATCTTACCGACACCGATCCCCCCCTTCCCACAGGCTCCCTCTCCTCCGCTGCCGCCACCACTGCTGGATGCATTATTCGATGGATTTGTGTGGGTGGTTGGGGCGATCATCAGCGGTCTATTGTTGCTCTTGTTGTTGCTGTTCGCCTACTGGTGGTGGGAATGGCGGGGGATGAAAGGCCTGAGCCCGATTTCACGCGCCTTTTCGCGGTTGGAACGTTACGTCGGTTTGATCGGCTTGCGACTGCGGCCTTCGGCGACGACGGAAGAACGACGCAGCCAAATCGTCAACGAATTGCCGCTGCAAGCCGAACGACCGGTGACGCAAATTGCCCAACTCTACACCCGAGAGCGATATGGCCCGCCTTCGCCGGCTGCTACATCCCAGTGGCACAGAGTGGTGGATGCCGCCTGGAGGAGAGTCCGGGAATCGATATTGGGACGTTGGTTGAAGAATCGTTTCTCGTGGAAACGGGTCTTCCGCCGTTCGTCCGCCGGTCAACACTCGTAGAGCAAGCAGAGCAAAAACGGTTTTCGCCGGGTTTCTTGATGGATGATGCGCGCGATGTTCTCCTGTAGGCGCTTGCGGCGTTTGCCGATGGGCAGCTCGGCATGATTCGCAAGCACGCTGGCCACCGTCTTGCGGATCAAAGCCCGGGTTTCGGCGGAATCTTGTAAATGGACGAAGCCACGCGAGATGATTTCCGGTTCACCGAGCAATTCACCGGAGAGGGCGCTGACTTGCGCTGCAACCAGGAAGAAACCGGAACGAGCTAGCGATTCTCGTTCCCGCAAAATCGCCGGGCCAATTTCACCGACGCCTGCGCCGGAAACATATACATAACCGCCAGGCAAGCGTTCTCGTTCCCACAAGCCATTTTCATCCAACTCGACGACGCAACCATTTTCCACCATGAGGATGTTGGCTTTACAGACGCCTGCTTCCTTGGCCAATTTCGCGTGTTGGGATAAGTGGCGTAGCTCACCATGGACGGGGATGAAGTATTCCGGCTGGGTGAGGTGCAGCATCAACTTCATTTCTTCTTGACAGGCATGACCGGAGACGTGGACTTCTTCCAGTTGGTTGTATATCACCTCCGCCCCTCTCTGGATCAGGTTGTTGATGGTGCGGTAGACCATCTCTTCATTGCCCGGTATGGGATGCGAAGAGAGCACGATGGTATCCCCTTCTTGGACGGTGATCTGGGGGTGATTTCCTTTGGCCAGTCGCCCCAGCACGGCGGCCGGTTCTCCCTGGGAACCGGTGACCATCAAGACCAGCTGTTCTGCAGGCAGATGCTTCGCTTCATTGAGGGGGATGAGGGTGCGATCTGGAATGCGCAAGATGCCCAGTTCACGGGCACGACGGACATTGCCCTGCATACTGCGCCCGGCGATCGCCAGCTTGCGGCCATATCGTTCGGCGGTATTGGCCGCCAACTGAATCCGTGAGATGACGGAGGCAAAGGTGGCCACCATGATGCGCCCCTTGGCCTGGTGAAACACGCGATCAAAGGCGGCTTCCACCACTTTTTCCGATGACGTCCAGCCCGGGGTATCGGCGTTCGTGCTATCGGCCAGCAACAGGCGCACCCCCTCTCGGCCCCAACTGGCCAGGCGGGCGAAATCGCTGGCAGGGCCATCGATCGGGGTGTTGTCGAATTTGTAATCGCCGGTGAATACCACCAAGCCTTGGGGCGTATGCAAGCCGTAACCCACGCAATCCGGAATGCTATGCGTTACGTGGAAGCTTTCTGCACGGAAGGGGCCGAGCTCGAGGCATTCCCCTGCTTGAAAAATGTGGATGTTCGCCGGGTGTTTGGAGCGCGAATTCTTCAGTTTCACTTCCAGGAGGGCGGCCGTCAAAGGCGTGGCGAACAAAGGTGCATTGGGAAAGGCATCCAGGACGTGGGAGACGGCGCCGATGTGGTCTTCGTGGGCATGGGTGTAGAGGATGCCCAGCAATTGCAGATCCAGGTCGAGCAGGGGGCGAAAATCGGGCAGAATGTAATCGATCCCCGGCATATCCTGTGTGGGGAACATGATGCCGGTATCGATGATGATGGCTTGGCGGCCATAGACGAAGCAGGTCATGTTTTTGCCGATTTCCCCGAGGCCGCCGATGGGGATGATGCGCAAAGGTTGTTTTGTGGGAATGGGTTCACTCATGCTCGTCAGTATGCTACCGCTTGCCGCAATTCTCTAGGGGAAACCAGGTTCTACGCTTCCACACCATTTGGCATTACACTGGGGGAATCCAGGCACGATGGGAGAGGGTGGACCGGCACAGCCGAGATGGGCACCGCGAGAGAGGCGACGCTGCGATTTGGCACCGACGGTTGGCGGGCGGTCATCGCTGAGGATTTCACGTTCGCCAATTTGCAGCGGGTGGCGCAGGCCGTCACCCACCACTTGCGAGAGCAAAACGGAACGGCGGCTGATTTGCAGGTGGTGGTGGGCTATGACACCCGTTTCCTCTCCGATCGCTTCGCTGCGGAGGTCTCTTGCGTCCTGGCGGGGAATGGCATCGTTGCCTGGTTGACGCGGAGCGATGCCCCCACGCCTTCGATTTCGCACAACGTTCGCGCACGCGGCGCAGCGGCGGGGATCATCATCACCGCCAGCCACAATCCACCGCGCTACAACGGCTTCAAGCTGAAGTTGCCCAGTGGCGCTGCCGCCACGCGCGCGGAAATCATGGGCATCGAAACGGCTTTGCGCGCAGATTCGCTGCCCATTCAGCGCATGGATTATGGTGAGGCGCTGCGCCGCGGCCTCATCCAGCGCTTTGACCCGGGCTGGGGCTATTATGAGCATCTGGGCACCCTGGTGGATCTCGATGCCATCTCCGATGGCGAGTTGCGCGTAGTGGTGGATGCGATGTGGGGGGCGGGCCGTCATGCGCTGCCGGCGGTGCTTTCGCGCACCCGCTCGCAGGTTCTGGAAATCCGCAACGCCCTGAACCCTGGCTTTGGTGGGGTGCACCCGGAGCCCATCCTGCGCTACCTGAATGAACTCGTGGCCGCTGTCCAGCGGGAGCGCGCGCAAATCGGCCTGGCCATGGATGGAGATGCCGACCGGATCGGCGCCATCGATGCGCAGGGAAAGTTCGTCAGCCCGCAACTGATCATGGCGCTGGCCTTGCGGCATCTGGTGGAATCGCGCGGGCAGAGCGGGGCGGTGGTGAAAACGGTTTCGACGACGATGCTGCTGGACCGTCTGGCGAGGAAGCATGATTTACCTTTGCATGAAACGCAAATCGGTTTCAACCACATTGCGGAGTGGATGTTGCGGGAAAACGTGTTGCTGGGTGGTGAAGAAAGCGGCGGGATCAGCATCCAGGGCCACATTCCGGAGGGGGATGGCATCCTGATGGGCCTGATCTTGCTGGAGATTCTGGCTCTGGGGCGCGCACCGCTGCACGAACAAATTGCCGACTTGCAGCGGGAATACGGCCCCGCTCACTATGATCGACATGACGCTGTGCTCGACCGGGTTTTGCCGCGGGAAACATGGCAGCGAAGATTGACCGACGCCGCGCCGGCCAGACTGGTGGGTGAAACGCTGCACAGCCTGGATACGCAGGATGGGGTCAAGTTTCGGCTGGCGGATGGCGGCTGGCTGCTGATCCGGCCCAGTGGTACAGAACCGGTTTTGCGGATCTACGCAGAGGCGCCGGATCCCAAAGCGCTGGCCGCGTTGTTGGAGGAAGGGGTGGCTCTCGGCGAAGCGGTGATTCAAAAAGAAAGCGGAGGTGATGCTTGATCGATTGCGAACGGTATGTGAAAAAAGTGTTGCTCGATGAAGAAACGATTCAGCGGCGGGTCGCTGAATTGGGGGCGCAGATCAGCGCGGATTATGTTGACGTGGATCAACTGTTGCTGGTTTGCATCTTGAAAGGCGGCATCCTTTTTTTGAGTGACTTGATGCGCCATATCCATGTTCCGCATGAATTGGATTTCATCGCCGTATCCAGCTATGGCGTCGGGGTACGCAGCTCTTCACATGACGTTCGCATCGAGAAAGATCTGAGCATCGACATCAGCAACAAGCATCTCTTGATCGTGGAAGACATCATCGACACCGGTTATACCCTGGATTTTGTGATTTCCATGCTCCGCGCACGGTCCATCCAATCCTTGCGCCTGGTCACCCTGCTGAACAAACAGGCCAGGAGAGTGGCCGATATCCCGCTGGACTACGTGGGTTTTCACATCGATGACCATTTTGTTTTTGGCTATGGCCTGGATCTGGATGAAAGATGTCGGCAGTTGCCTTACGTGGCCGTGGCAGATTTGGCGGCGCTCGATCGATCCTGAAGCCATGATGGGCCCGCAGACCATCGCCTCACGTCCCTTCGTTTGGCCAGCTGTTGCGGAAAAATTGCGTGCCGCCGTGCTGGCAGCGGCGGGCGATGCGGCGATTTATCTGGTGGGTGGCGTGGTGCGAGATGCCTGGTTGGGTCGTTACAGCCAGGATTGGGATATCGCAACGAATGGTGCGGCCCGTTGCCTGGCGCAGCGGGTGGCTCGCCAACTGGGTGCCGCCTACTACCCGCTCGACGATGCACGGGATGTCGGGCGCGTGTTGTGGCAGGAAGCTGCACAGCGCGTGATCATCGACATCGCTGCGCTCCGTGGCGAACGATGCGCTGATCCGATCCAGCGCTTGACGATGGATCTGCAAGAGCGCGATTTCACGATCAATGCCATGGCGGTGGATTGGCGAGAGGAAGAGCCGCAGCTGATCGACCCTTTGGGCGGAGCAGCAGACCTCTTGAAGGGTCAATTACGACTGTGCCGCAGCGATTCCCTGCGTTCGGATCCCTTGCGCGCCTTTCGCGGCGTCCGCCTGGCAGCTGGCTTTAAGTTGCGATTGCCTGGTGAAACGGCACAGGCCATCCGCCAGGCGGCCCCAAATTTGCTTCAGGTTGCGCCGGAACGGGTGCGCGAGGAATGGCACAAGTTGTTGGCTTTACCGAATGCTGGCGCTGCTTTGGGGGTGGCAGGGAGGTTGGGCTTGCTGGATGCGCTCCTGCCCTGGTTGGCGACTTGGCGCGAAGAATATAACAAGAATCAGCGCACAGGCTGGGATGAGCGGTTGGCTGTTTTGGCAGGTTTGCAGGCGTTGCACAGCGTGATCGACGCACAACGGAGCGCGGACGCGACCGCAACCATCGCCACCGGCATGTTTGCGATTCAAGTGGGTGGCATCCGCGCTCGCTTGCAGCAGGTCTTGGCGGAAGAAGCGGGCGGGGATGCGGCGCTCCGTGTGCTGGCGGTATTGTTCTCCGGTTTGGTGGCGGCGGAGATTCGCGATTGGGGCAAACGCTGGCGCTACAGTGGTGAGGAGATCCAATGGCTGATACAGGTCACCCGAGATGCACATGACCTTTTGCCTTGCCTGCGGGCGGGAACGAATTGGGACTTGTGCGCGCATCGCTATTGGCGAGCGAGCGGGCCGGCGGGTTTCGAACGGGCGCTGCTGATCTTGGCGGAAGCGCTCGCCGCTCCCCCAGAGGCGTTTGACGTGGATGAGTGGCTGGAATTATTGGATCAGCAGCGAAAGCTCATGACCACCTATTTCGAAGAATATGATCGGGTGATTGCGCCCAAACCGCTGGTGGATGGAACCGTGCTCATGAATGAACTGGGCCTCTCGCCCGGCCCCAGAATCGGTGCTTTGCTGGATGCCCTGCGTGAAGCGCAGGTCGTCGGTGAGATCCATGACGAGGGGGCGGCCTTGCAGCTGGCCCGTAGCCTTGCCGCCGCCTACCGGTCCGGGGAAGCTCCCCGGCGCTGAAAAAACCACAGCGCGGTATTGCCATAACGGCGCCAATCGCACTCCTGCCAGTGAGTCAGCGCGATATCCTCCCGTTCGCTGGGGTCGATTTGGACGATGATCGTCGAAGAGGAGTGCCACCAGGTGGCGGCGCTATCCAGAGCCAGCAAAGTCTGTGCCCAGAGACGGCGATACTGCGGCGGAGCCAGGAACAGGAAGTCAAAGGGGTCCACCGTGGGTTGTTGGAGCAAGCGAAAGACATCACCGGCGCGGATGTGGGCGGAATGGGACAAACGACAGCGCTGCAGGTTATGGCGGATGGTTTGGAGGGCGGCGCGGTTCTGTTCGATGAACGTCGCCTGAGCACTCCCCCGACTCAAGGCTTCGATGCCGACGCTACCGGTTCCGGCAAACAGATCCAGGAAGCGGCAGCCATGGATCTGTGGCGAAAGGATCGAGAACAGCGCTTCTTTCGCGCGATCTCCGATCGGTCGGGTCTGTTTTCCGGGGACGCGGCGCAAGCGGGTGCCGCGGGCGCTCCCGGCGATCACCCGCAAAGACAAGTGGGTTACCCCGTCGTTTCGCGGGAGATCTCGGCTACCGTGCGCAGGTTGCTCTGCGGGGAGGTGATCATCGCGACGCAGCCGGTGGAGAGGATGAAGCGGCGCCCGCCGGTAGCCAGGATGGCGGAACGGGCTGCCTCACGCACGGTCGATGGCGAGCCATCGTGGGTATGTTTCATGCGCGCCAGGCCGCCGCTGACGGCGCCGGTGAAGAGCGATTTGCCACGGGCCAGATCGGGGGCGGTTTCCTGGTCATGCCAGTTGATGGCCTGAACGGGGAAGCTGGCACAATCGGCGAACATCGGAGAGCTGCCATGCAAGTGCAGCAGGTTGAACCAGAACTTCTTCGGCAAATTTTCCAGGATCTGGCGGTCGTAGCGCGCGCCAAATTCCTCATACTCCGACCGGGAGAGGACGTCATGGGAAGCGAATTGGATGGCGAAGAAGACGCCGCCCAGGGGCAGGGCGGACATGGCATCGATGATACGCTGGGTTCCTTCGGTGAGGTTGCGCAAGCCGCTGTGCAGGCGTTCGGGAGCGGTCCGCAGGTGGTTGATGAGCGTCGCCGGGCCGGCCATTTTGCTGGCCAAGGTGAGCGGACTGAAGATGGTGGGCAGGACGGGCGGCGGGTCTTCATCGTTGGCGAAAGCATCCGTGATCAGGCGCATGGCATCGATGTGTTGCGCCAACACGCCGCGGGCAGGGTCTTGCGGGCGGAGGTCGGTCCAATCCAAAGAGCGTTCGATGTTGAATTTGGTGGTTTCGCGGGTGCCTTCCAGGTTGCCGACCCAACGGTCTTGAAAGCCATAATCCACGACCGCGTAAGAAGATGCCGGGGTGGCCTTGACGAAGTCCCAATCATATTGGCGCTGGAAATCGACGACAGCGCGCGCGAAATCATGGGGGCGTTGGTCATCGCCGGGAAAGTGCCGCCACAGCGCGGCCGGCAGCCGGTCGGTGGCGGAACCAGCGATGCAATGTTCGAGGCGTTGGCGTTTGTTCATGGATGCGTTTCTCCCTGTGCTGCTCTGGTTGATGGTGTTTCTGTGGGTGTTGCGAGGCCATGGCCGGCAGCGAGTTGGATGAATTCGGTTTGATGCTCTGTCAGGCGCTCTTGCATCACCTGGAACGCCTCCGGGTTCTCATCGCAGAGCCAAAATTGGCGGCCGAGGTGGGCGGCGGCTTCGCCCGTTGTACCGCTGCCGGCGAAGAAATCGACGACCAGGTCGCCCGGGTTGCTATGCACCTTGATGATGCGTTCCAGGATGGCCCGTGGCTTCTGCGTTGGGTAGCCGGTTTTTTCGCGGCCGGTGGGGCTGACGATGGTGTGCCACCAGACGTCGGTCGGCGTTTTGCCCCGCGCCGCTTTTTCTGCGCTGACCAAACCGGGCGCCATATAGGGGATGCGCTCCATTTCCTCGTAATGGAAGACGTAATCATCTGGGTCGACGGCATACCAGAAGATGGTATCGTGCTTGGCGGGCCAACGCTTTTTGGAGCGGCCGCCAAAATCATAGGCCCAGATGATCTCGTTCATGAACGATGCGCGGCCGAAGATTTCATCCAGCAAGATCTTGCAATAATGGGCTTCCCGATAGTCGATGTGCAAGAAAAATGCGCCGTCACTTTTCAGGATGCGGCGCGCTTCCCACAAACGTGGCTCCAGGAAAGCGAGGTAATCCTCGAAGCGGTCGGCAAATTGGCGCTGCATCTGTGGTATGGAGCGATAACGCTTTCCCTGGAAGCCCCGCCGATCGCCCGCATCGTCCCGTATCGTCTGCAGGGTGAGCCGGCTTTGCGAAGCACCGGTATTGAACGGTGGGTCGATGTATATCAACGCTGCGCAATCATCCGGCAGTTGGGACAGCGCTGAGAGATTGTCACCGAAGATCACACGCCGCAAAGGAGGCGGGTGCATCAAGTGTCGGCAACTCCAAGTTCAGACAGGCGTTGGCGGATCATTCGCGAAAGGATGATGTAGTAATCGCCTTCACCCGCGATGGGGTCGGAGAGGCTGGGGAGCCCGGTTTCCGGTTCTTCAGCTTTCATCGCCCCGACCCGCTCACTTTCCCAGGTTTCGAGGGCGCTTTGGGCGGCGTGGAATGATTCTACCGCGCGGTCCGTTTGCCCGAGTGAACGGTAGGCTAAGCCAACACCGTAAAGGGCGTCGATATTCTGCGCATCGCCGGCGAGAATCGCTTGATAGCCATCGATGGCGTCATCGCTCTTGCCTTCTCGGTGCAAACGCCAGGCATCGCTGATCTGTTGTCGCGTCGCATCTTGTTCCATTCTCAACCCTCCGAAAGCCGGTCAGGAAACGCTAAACTTCGGGGAACACCCATCCAGGTGGAAACCTCAGCGAATATAACGCGGCGGAGAGCGGCACGCAAGGTGTGGCTCGCAAGGTATGGAGAGCAGGATGACGGAAGCAATCTACTTGCAAGACAGTTATTGCCGCAAATTTGAGGCGCTGGTCACTGCACAAGATGCAGCACGGCACGCCATCCAAATGGACCAAACCGCTTTTTATCCGGGTGGAGGGGGGCAACCCTGCGATCATGGCTGGTTGTATGTGGCTGGGCAGTCGTTTGCCGTGCGTCGCGTCCAACGCGGTCACTGGCATGAGCTGGAGGAGGTGGTGGCATTGCCGAAGCCGGGCGATCCGGTGCAGGGTGAAATCGATTGGCAGCGGCGCTACGGCTTGATGCGCACGCACACCGCCATGCACATCCTCTGTGGCGTGATCTGGCGAGATTACGCCGCCAGCGTGACCGGTGGCAACATGCAACCCCTGGCTGCGCGCATGGACTTTGAATTCGAGCGCATGAGGAAAGAGCTGGTTGCCGAAATTGAGGAGAAGATCAACGCTGAGGTGGCCGCGGAACGTGAAGTGCGGACGCAAACATTGCCCCGCGAAGAAGCCTTCGCCATCCCCGATTTGATCCGTACCAAAATCAACCTCCTGCCCGAAGGCATCCAACAGGTGCGCACCGTCGAGTTGGTGGGCCTGGACCTGCAAGCGGATGGCGGTACCCATGTCGCCAACACGTGCGAAGTCGGTCGGTTGCGGATTTCAGATTACAAGAGCAAGGGGGGCATCAACAAACGTCTGTATCTTTCGCTGGAAGAAACCCGACCTGACGCACCTCTCTGATGCGATTGCTGCACCAGGTTCGGCCGCGAGAACAACTGCTGGCCCAGGGCCGGTATTTGGGCGGGACGGATTCAGCAGAAGAATGGGTGTGGAACGAATTCCCCGATCGCGGGCAATTGTTGCGGGTGGATGCGGGGCAGAGCCTGCGGGAACTGTACTTTGCCGAAGGAGGGGCTCTGACACGCGTGGATTGGCTGAGCATGCCATCGACTGCGGCCGGCGCAGACCGATTGCGCTGCACGGTGAGTTATTTTCAAGACAGCGTTCATCTGGGCCAACAGCGGGCAAGATCAGAGCGGGAATATCGCGAATGGGATTTGGCTGAAGGTTGCTTACGCGTACCGCCCGCTCGGGCTGCCTTGGGGAGATTCGTGAAACAAATCAGCGCTGTGGGTGGCAGCGCGGCGGCTTTTTCCTTGGCCGAGGATGCAAGCGGTCTTCGCGGTGAAATTCATCGTTGGCGTGTTGAAGAAACCGCAACCCAGCAATGGCGTTTGTCGCGTTTGTCGAAGGAGGGGGGGCGAATGCGGACCTGGCTGCTGATCCTGGATGAGTGGGACATCCCCCAACGGATTGAGGAGCTGGGAAGGGGCTGCGCCTGGCAGCTGCGCCATGCGGTGGTTCGCCAGGGGAGGCGATGAAAACGCTCGCTAACCGGCTCGGCGTCATCTTGCTCTGGGGCTTGACGGGGCTGCTGAGCCTCGTGTTGTACGCCTTCATTCCCGGCGACGTTTCGCGCGGCATTCAAACGGCGGTCGTTTGGGTCGCATTGTTGGGTACCTTCGCCTGGTTGTTGAGATTTTTGGGGATCCAATTGTGGCGGGATTTGGCGCTGATCCTCGCGCCGGCCATCGGGCTCATCCTGTTGGGCTGGCTGTTTTTTCCGGCGGGGTTGATGGCCTTGTGGGGCGCGGCCATCGGCTGGTTGGTGGTCGTCGCGTTTTTATTGCGCAAGCAAGTGCCAGCCGCGCAACGGAACGCCATCCGACAATGGCGGAAGGGGGATCATGCGGCGGCCGTCCGCACGATGGATGATTTGATCCGGCAGGGCGATGAGGACGACCACCGGCTCTTGCGGGCGCAGATCCTGCTTTCCTGGAGCAAGCCGGGCCGGGCCGAGCGCGATATCCGTGAAGTTTGTCGTCGGCAGCCGGAAAACGCGGCGGCCCATAATCTGCTCGCCGAAGCGCGGATTCAAGCGGGCGATTACGCCAGTGCGGGCGAGGCGGGGGAACGAGCGTTGGCGTTGGCCCCGCAGGATTGGGTGGCCGCATACAACCTGGGCATGATCGCCGATCGACAGCAGGACGCTGCGAAGACGGTCGCGATGTTGCGGCGCGCCCAGGGTTTGCAGATTTCGGCCGAGCGCCACCGGGCGTTGACCTGGTTCTGGTTGGCGCGGGCCCACTGCCGCCTGGGTGAAGAATGCGCTGCGCGGGAATGCCTGCAACAATTGCGCGCCGAAAAAAAGGCCATCGCGGAATGGTTGCAGTTGTTGGCGGATGAAGCGGCGCAACCGCTGCGTGTTCTGGTTGCCGAAGATGTGACCCTGGCGCAACAGTTGGTGCAACGCGATGAATGGAGTGCCGCAGACCTGAAAGCCATCGAATGTGGGGGCTAGGGCAGCGGATCTGGCGCGCGTTCCGCCGTTGGGAGCGGCCCATCCAATGGGCCGGGATGTTGGCTTTCTTCCTGTGGGTTGCGGCGGTCGCTGCGGTCAGCTTGGGCCCGAGGGAACTGCGTGCCCCCGCTTGGATCGCGGCATTTGGCGCGGTGGTCGCCTTCCAGTTGCTGGTGATGTGGTCGCTTCGCGGCATGCAAACCACTCCTTCGCTGGCCTGGGGCGCATTCCGCAGGGGTGAGTATGAGGAGTGCCGCCAATTGTTGGCAGGTTTGCAGGCGGCGGGAGAGGCAAACCGCGACCAACGATTGTTGCTGGCCTTCTGTACCAAGCAGCTGGGTAGACTGCAGGAAAGCGAAGCACTGGCCCGGCAATTGATTGCGGAGGATGCGGAAAAATCGCCTGCCTGGCGCATCCTGGGCTTGGTCTTGATGATTGAGGGCCGTTGGGAGGAAGCGACTCAGGCGCTGGAGCGTGCCAGTCAAAGCCATGCCGATTCGCTGGTGGAACTGGGCCTGTTGCGATTGCTGAAAAACGAGGAGGAGCAGGCCCGGGATCACCTGCAGCGCGCCCTTCAGCTGGAGCGTTGCAGCGCCAGTCATGCCTGGTTGGCGAAACGAATCCTCGCGGAAGAGGATGCCCCAATAGGGGAAGGTGGCGAATACTGGCGGGAGGAAGCGGCACGCTTCGCCGATTCGGCATATGGCCACCTCTTGGCCCGACTCATCGCTGGATGACGGCCAGTGGGTTACCCTAGGGCACCCTAGTCATTCCCGCGCCATGCTGTTATCATGGGAGCCGGATCGCGAAAAACGCTCCGTGAGGAGGAATGCCCGTGGTGGACAGCAGCCGGTTGCCCGCCCCCCATAGGATTGGTGACAGCGTTCACCGCCCCGTTTGCCCGCATGCCACGGTAGGGAGTTGCCTCCATGTTTCACGAAGTTACACCGCGAGTCGAAATCCATAAGATCGAACAAGAACAAATTGAATTTTGGCGGAAGCATCGCGTATTCGAGCGCACCACAGAGGGACGCGAGGACGCACCGCGCTTTGTCTTTTATGAAGGTCCGCCCACGGCCAACGGCCTGCCCGGCAGCCACCACGTCCTCGCGCGGGTGTTCAAGGATATTTTTCCGCGCTATAAGACGATGCGAGGCTTTTATTGCCTGCGCAAAGGCGGTTGGGATACGCATGGCTTGCCCGTGGAAATTGAAGTCGAAAAGGAATTGGGCCTCACCAACAAGCGCGAAATTGAAGACTACGGCATCGCGGAGTTCAACCAAAAATGCCGCGAAAGCGTGTTTCGCTACATCGATGATTGGGAGCGCCTGACCGAGCGCATCGGCTTTTGGGCCAACCTGGATGATGCCTACATCACCCTGGAAAACGAGTACATCCAGAGCGTTTGGTGGATCCTGCGCCAACTTTGGGATCAAGGCCTCATCTACCACGGTTACCGCGTGGTCAATTATTGCCCGCGCTGTGGGACGCCGTTGAGCAGCCACGAAGTCGCCCAGGAATATCGCGAAACGACGGATCCCAGCGCTTTCGTCCGTTTTCGCTTGCGAGACGAACCGAGCACTTCGCTGATCGCTTGGACGACCACGCCCTGGACGCTGCCGGGGAATGTGGCGCTGGTCGTCGGTGCCGATGTCGAATACTGCCAGCTCCGCGGCGAAGCGGCCCACGGCGAGACAGAAGACATCATCCTCGCGGCCGATCGGGTGGCACCAGTTTTGGGCGATGAGGCGGCGGATTACGCGGTAGTTCGCCGATTCCCCGGGCGGGAGCTGGTGGGGCAAGCTTATGAACCTTTGTACGCTCAAGCGGTGGCTGAAGGGCCGTATGCGCAGGTCGTGGCGGCGGATTTCGTCAAAACCGATGAAGGATCGGGGATCGTGCACATTGCGCCGGCGTTTGGTGCGGACGACCTGGAGGTGGCGCAAGCGCAAGGGCTGCCCATTTTGCATACGATTGATGCGGCAGGAAGATTCAAGCCAGATATGGGCCCCCTGGCGGGCCAATGGTTCAAGGATGCGGATTCGTGGATCCTCCAAGAGTTGCGTGAACGAGGCTTGCTCTTCAAACGAGAAGATTATCGGCACAATTATCCCTTTTGTTGGCGCTGTGATACGCCGTTGATGTTTTACGCTCGCCATTCCTGGTTCATCCGCACGACCCAGGAAAAGCAGGCCCTGATTGACTTGAACCAGACCATCGGTTGGGTGCCGGAACACGTCCGCAACGGCCGTTTCGGCAATTGGTTGGAAGACCTGAAAGACTGGTCTTTGGGACGGGAACGCTTTTGGGGCACGCCTTTGCCCATCTGGGAGGATGAGAGCAATGGGGAACGCATTTTGGTGGGGAGTGTGGCGGAGCTGAGTGACCTGGCCAGCCGTGATTTGAGCGAATTGGACTTGCACCGACCCTATGTGGATGAGATCACCTTCCCCAATCCCAATGGGGGCGGATTAATGCGGCGCGTGCCGGAAGTGATCGACGTGTGGTTTGACAGCGGCGCGATGCCCGTCGCCCAATGGGGGTATCCTTTCCAGAATCGCAAGAAATTTGAAGAGCAATTCCCCGCCGATTACATTTGCGAAGCGGTCGATCAAACGCGCGGCTGGTTTTACAGCCTGCATGCGATCAGCTCGTTGCTCTTCCGCAGCGTCAGTTACAAGAATGTGATCTGCCTGGGTCACATCCTGGACGGTGAGGGGCGCAAGATGTCCAAGAGCCGGGGCAACGCGGTCGATCCCTGGGAGGTGTTGAACGAACACGGGGCCGATGCCTTCCGCTGGTATCTGTTTTCTTCCGGTCCGCCCGGAGAACCGCGCCGTTTTTCGGTGGATTTGGTGGGCGAGGTCGTCAAGAAATTCTGGATGACGCTCTGGAATACCTATAGTTTCTTCGTCACTTACGCCAATTTGGATGGCTGGCGGCCGGCGGAGTATGCGCCGCCGGTGGCTGAGCGGCCGGTGTTGGATCGCTGGTTGCTCGCCGAGCTGGCCGACTTGACCGAAGGGATCACGAAGGCCTATGACGAATATGATGTCTCCGGCGCGACTCGTCCCATCCAGCAATTTGTCGATCAGCTGAGCAATACCTATGTGCGGATGAGCCGCCGGCGTTTTTGGAAGAGCGAGAGTGATGCCGATAAGCAATCCGCCTATGCGACCTTGTACGAAGTGTTGGTGACCCTCAGCAAGTTGTTGGCCCCCAGCATGCCCTTCTTGAGTGAGGCGATCTATCGCAACCTGGCCGCGCAGGATGAGGCGGATACGGTGCATCTTGCCGAATGGCCGGCCGTTGAGGAAAGCCACCGCGATGCCGAACTTGTCGCCGAGATGCGCTTGATGCAGCGGCTGATCCGCCTGGGTTTGGCGGCGCGCATGAACGCTGAGGTCGAAGGCCGCGCGCAACCGATTGGGGTAAGGCAACCGCTGGCGCAGGTGGAATTTGCGACCCGGGACGCCCGAGACCCCGCGAGAATCGGGCGGTTGGCGCCGATCATCGCGGCCGAATTGAACGTAAAGCAGGTGAAGGCCTTGAGCCTGGAAGCGGCGGAAGAGCGTGCGCGCTTGCATTATACGCTGCGTCCAATCCCCCGTTTGCTGGGAAAACGCCTGGGCAAGGATTTCAAGTCCTTGCAGGCGACCTTGCGGGATGGCGAGCAAGTGTTCCTCCGCCCCCTGGCGCAAGAATTATTGGCGGGTCAATCGGTTACCTTGGAGCTGAATGGGGCTGCCTGCGAGTTATCGCCGGATGAAGTAGAAGTGCAGTTGCGGCGCGATGTACCGCAGGGTTTCAGTTTTGCGGAAGAAGCGGGCGATTTTGCTTTACTGGATACGCGCGTCGACGAGCAGCTCGCTCGGGAAGGGATGGCGCGGGAAATGGTGCGGCGGATCCAATTATTACGGCAGGAAGCCGACTATCGCATTGACGACCGCATCATCACGCGCTATGTGGGTGGCGTGGGAATCCAGGCGGCCGTCGGCGTGCATGGAGAATACATCCAACGCGAGACGTTGAGCCTCGTCCTGGAAGCCGGCGATGATTTCTCGGATGCAGATGCGAGCGTGGAATTCCAGCCGGGGGAACAAAACTGGTTGCGCGGCGAAGGCTTACGGATTGGCGTTTGGCGCTGACTCGAAAGTTTGACGTTCCGGCAATAAACGCAAAACGGCCAGCGCCAGTTGCAGCGCGAGGCGCGTTTCGGGCTGTTTGAG
This sequence comes from Chloroflexota bacterium, assembly GCA_011523615.1. Lineage (GTDB taxonomy): Bacteria > Chloroflexota > Anaerolineae > Aggregatilineales > Phototrophicaceae > WTGJ01. Next base: position 192,385 of record WTGJ01000004.1, read on the forward strand.
ATCCACTCCACCAATTTCTGTGATGCGCCGCAGACGATACAGCAGAGTATTGCGATGGACGTTGAGCTCTTCCGCGGTATTGGCCAGGTTGCCATGAGCGCTGAAAAAGGCTTCCAGCGTATGGATGAGATCAGCATTTTGGCGGCGATCGTATTCCAATAATTCATCCAGTGTTTCTCGGGCGAAGGACTGCAAGGCATCTCGCTCTTCCAACTGGGTGATGAGGCGGTAGATGCCCAGCGCTTCGATGTACAGCGGTTTTGGGCTATGGAGGCGCGCCGCCAGATCCATCGCTTGCAGCGCCTCACTATACGCGCTGGGCCACTCACTCAGATCGGTCGCGGCTGTGCCGATCCCCAGCGCCAGGGAAGCGCGCGGTCGTTCGTGACGGGCGGCATTGTGGATGCGCGTCGCCAGTTTCATCGCTTTTTCCTGACTGCTTTCTTGCAGGGCAGCAGGTATGAATATCAGCACATACGGATCGCGCAAGCCGACCAATGCTTTTAGCTGTTGTTCGGTCAAAGAGACGTTGATGATCGTTTCCAGTCGACGCAACGAAGGAGGGTTTGCGCCATACCAGCCGGCAGCCAACGCGATGAAGGGTTGACGCAGGTCGTGACCAAAGCGCTCGGCCTGGATCAACGCCTCTTGCGGGACGATGTCGTTGCTGAGGATGCGATCGAGGAACGTGCCGAGCAAGCGCTTTTCCGCGTTGCTGATGGCTTTCGCTTTCGCCATTTCCAGGGCACAAGCGGCGGCCCCTTGCTCCGCCACGCTCTCATCGAATTCATCGATTTCTCCCTGAAACCCCAGGAGAGAAAGGAACCCCCTGCCGACGCCATGGGTGACGATGGGGGCGATCCGGCGCTCGATGGGGGTATCGGGTATGCGTTGATGTTGCGACGGCATCGCCTCGGGTGGGATGCGCAGGCGGTCTTGATATACGGCCGGCAAAACGGCTGGTTCGCGCAAGATTCGTTCCAGAGATTCCCAATGGCCGACCAGGGCGGGTTGCAGGCTGCTGTGGATGATTTCCAGGCGCTTGTCTTGCAGGACCACCACTTTGCCAGTCAGGCCGGCCAGCGCTTCCAATAGCGGTGCAGGACCGGCATTGTGGGAGCTGATCTGGGTCAACTGGCGGAAGACTTGCGTGCTCCTGCGCGCCAGCTGCCCCCGTCGATTCACCAACAGGGCGAGGATATCCCGTTGTATTTCCCGCAGGTCCGCGGAGTGCGGCAGGAGGAGCAATGGGATGTCCCACTGGTTGGCTGTGGCGATGGTCGCTGGATTGGGTTCTATTTCGGTGACGATGGCGCTGACTTGATGTTCATTGGCCCAACGGATGGCAGCTTCATCGATTCTGCTGGCTTCGCGATCATCGTCTGCGATGAGCAAGAGTTCATGAGGGGAAGGCGAACGGGCGGTCAAGATGTCATCCGGCCCATAGAGCACGGCCCAGCTGACGCGGTCTTGCAGGGAGCCATCAGCCGCCAGCACTGCCGTGCCCAAGGGCAAGGCCAGTTTGCGTACGTCCTCTACGGTACAGGTAGCGATGGTCTGTTCGCGGCCTCCAACGGTACATCAAGGGTCGGCTTGCTTTGTATAGATTGTATAATGAAATTCGTTTCGTTTATAGTGGAAACGCTTATTCCACTATGTGAACATCGCCCAAATTCACGCAATTGTGTTCGCCTTCGCTGGCGATCAAGCGTTCCTTGCTGGTTGATTCGTACACACAAAGACGGAATTCATAAGTGCCGGGTTCGGTCGGCAGCGTCATGCGAATACGGTCATCGAAGAGCAGCGCTAGTGTATCTCTGCGCGTCCAGTGGAGGGCGAATGGCGTGGTTTTGCTTTGTGTCATTTTTGGCTGGGCATCCATCTACGCATTATAGGGAAAGGCGGAACTTTCGCAGGGTACGCTTGAATTCTTTGCTACACTATTCGGAAGATGAACGAAGCATTTGCAGATATCCCCATCAGTCCCGAAGCACAACGGGCGCGGCATTCGCCACTGGAGGATATTTTCCGCCGCATGACCCGCTTCGGGCCGCACATCGCACTCGCCGCCGGCAACCCACCCAGTGATGCCATCCCGCTCGAACGATGGCATGAATGCTTCGATAGCGTGCTGACCGAGCAAGGGACAGCCGCGTTGCAATATCAAATGCCCAACCCAAGCCTGCGGGAATGGCTGGCCGATTGGATGCAGCGCCTCGGCGTGGCTTGCCAACCAGAGCAGATCTTCCTCACCAACGGCAATCAACAGGGTCTGCAACTGGCATCACGCTTGTTGCTCGCCTCTGGCCAAGCTGCCTTGATCGAACGACCGGCATATACAGGCATTCTGGATGTCACCCAGAAACGTGGGATCGAGGTGCAATCCGTAGCATTACACCCAAAGTATGGATTGGATTTAGCGCAATGGCGTGAGGTTTGCTCGGCTGATCCACGACCCGCCGCGGCATTCGCCGTCCTGGATTTTCACAACCCCACCGGCTTCCGCGCCGATGGCAATATCCGGGCGCAATTGGCGGAGATCGCCGGCTCGACCGGGGTGCCGATCATCGAGGACGATGCGTATTCCGCATTGCGCATCAGCGGTGATTCCTTGCCCTCGTTGCGCGCTTACCCGGGGGGCGAAAGTTGCATTTATTTGGGCACGTTTTCGAAAATGCTGTTCCCGGCTTTGCGTTTGGGTTGGGTCGTCGCGCCGGTCGCCTGGTTGCCGATGTTGAACGGGTTGCGCCAGACCATCGACCTGCAATCTTCGGCGATCATGACAGCAGTCGCCGCTGAATTCTTGCGCCGGGGCTGGCTGGATGAGCACCTGGAACGGTTGCGACACCTATTGCGGGAGCGCCTGGCAGCCTTTCAGGAGGCCTTGCAGCAGTCCTTTGGCGATCATGGCGAATGGGAGGAACCACAGGGTGGGCTCTTCCTCTGGTTGCGCCTGCCGGAAGAGGTGGATGCGGACGCGCGCTTTGATGAGGCATTGGCGCAGGGCGTCAGCTACGTACCGGGAAACCACTTTTACGATGATGGCGAGACAGGCAAGAACGAATTGCGCCTGAGTTTCGCCAGCGCAGCGCCAAAAGACTTGCGCAAGGCTGTGCAGATCCTGGCGCGCGTTTTGTTACCGGCAAAGAAGGTGGGATGAGCGAGGCGCGAGAGGCTGGTTATCTCAATTCGATCCAGGTGGGCCTGCCAACAGAACACCCCGCTGGCGGAATCGCCGAGAAACCGTGGCAATCTGGCATCCGCAAAGCAGAAGTGCGTGGGCCGATCTGGCTGGGACGGGAGAATCTGCGCGGCGATGGCCAGCACAATCGGAAAGTCCACGGTGGCCCGGACCGCGTGCTGCTTTCCTACGCTGCTGCACATTACGTCGATTGGGCTGCTGAGCTGGGGGAGCAGTTGCCGGTGGGCTTTGCGCCCGGCGCATTTGGCGAAAACTTCACGGTGAGTGGCTTGGATGAGGGGACGGTTTGCCTGGGTGATGTGTACGTGATCGGCGGAGCGGAGATCGAAGTATCCCAGCCACGCTTGCCCTGCGCGAATCTGGCGCGCCGCTGGCAATTGCCGGAGTTGCCAAGTTGGGTGGAAGAGAGCGGCCGGGGCGGTTGGTACGCGCGCGTGTTGCGGGAAGGGGAAGTTCAGGCGGGGCAGCTGATCTTGCGGAAGGCGCGGCCGCACCCGGATTGGACGATCCGTCGTTTGTCGACGATTTATCTGGAACGCAGCCAACATGCCGGCGAAGCCACGCGTGAGGCCTGGAGCTGGCTGGCGGGATGTGCTGCGCTTTCGGAGTTGTGGCGGGAACAATTCCGCAAGAAGTTGGGGCGGAGAGACACTTCGCGGCCGTAAGAGGGGAGACTTGAAATGAGCGGCGATGACGCGGGCAACACCCTCTTCTATGGCGATAGCCTGAACGTGTTGACCGAGCAGCTGGCTGCCGCTTCGGTCGCTCTGATCTACCTCGATCCACCTTTCAACAGCAAGCGTGATTACAACATGCCGCTCGGCGGCAAGGCGCAGGCCAGCGTCTTTCAGGATACCTGGGAGTGGTCGGATGAGCAGGAAGAGGCGCGTCAATACATCGCGGCGCGCGATGCCGATTTGCGCGGGCGGTTGGACGCCCTGCAGGATTTCGTGCGCCTCACGCTGGGTGAACGCAGCCCGCTACAGGCTTACCTGATCTACATGGCGGCGCGTTTGCTGGCCTGTCGCCGCGTGCTGAAAGAGACGGGCAGCATCTATCTGCATTGCGACCCGACCGCCGGGCATTATCTGAAGTTGCTGATGGATGCGGTGTTTGGCGGTGGGAATTTTCGAAATGAAATAATCTGGGCTTACAAGTCTCGCCCACAAGCCAAACGGTATTTTGGCAGAAAACATGACACAATACTGCTTTACGCTGTTTCTGATCAGCACATTTTCAATTGGGAGGCCGTTGCCCGGCCGCTTACTGCGGAATCCATTTCGAAATATCGTTTGGTTGATGAGGAAGATAGGAAATATCGACTGCAGGGTCGCGGAATTACCGGAAGCCCGATTCGATCAGCAAAAGATGTTGATCCTAAGTGGGAGATAGAAAGACCTGAATTAGTAGTACGTGATTACTTGGATGAAAAAATTGGCGTCGCACGTGAGGATTGGTGGACTGATATTAACTTACTCAATCAGAGCGCCAAAGAACGCCTCGGCTACCCCACGCAAAAGCCCCTAGCTCTCCTCGAACGCATCATCCAGGCCAGCAGCAACGAGGGCGATCTGGTGCTGGATCCCTTCTGCGGTTGCGGGACAGCCGTCGAAGCGGCGCATAACCTCGGGCGGCGCTGGATCGGCATCGATGTCGAGCCGCTCGCTGTCGATTTGATGGCGCGTCGGTTGCGCGAGCGTTGTGGCATCGACCCGCAGATCCGCGGCATCCCTTACGATTTCGCGCAGGCGCGCCGCCTCGCCGAACAAGCGCCTTACGAATTCGAGCGCTGGGCGATCCGCCTCATCCCCGGCGCGCAGCCGAATTTCCAGCAACGCGGCGATGGCGGCCTCGATGGCCGCGCTTATGTGGATGCGGTCGACGAGGCATGCCGGCAACCGCTCTTCGGCTTTCAGGTGAAGGGCGGCCGCAACGTGGGGCGGCCGGCGCTGGATGCCTTCCACGGCGCCCTGACGCAGAACGGCTGCGCGGCCGGTTTGTTGGTCGTGCTGGAAGAACGGACGGCGCATCGCCTGCGCGGGCAGCTGGCGACGCAGGAGCGCATGCGCCTCGGCGAATGGAGTGGCGGGCGGATTGGCGTCTGGAGCGTGGAGGATTGGTTCGGGCGCAGCGGGGTTTGCCTGGCGTCGCTGCCGCCGCTGGTCGGCGCCGGCGAGACGTTGGAATTGTTGCGGCGGCGGGATTGGCAGCGGCGGTTGGGGGTTTGATTTTGAAAGGTTATTCAGCCGGATTCCGCCATTTTCTGTGGGATATTGGTCGATGGGTGCAGCCAATCAGAAAATGCGTATGATTGAGAGTTTGTCCCGTGGTTAAATTTTGAAGTGATATTGTATTCGCCTTCAGGAATAAATATAAGTATAGGCGTGAAGGAGGATATGCTCCTTGTGTTTTCTATCACCTGATTCTCTATTTTAGGTTTCGGTACTGGCAGGTTGTAATAAAGGCAGGCAGCCAGGTGCACATGGGTGGCCTTTTTCAATTCCTCCAGAGCTTCTTCACGTGTTTCACCCTGTGCGATACATCTTTCCAGTTCCAAATTTCTGGCCACGAATAAAGTGATTCCATCTGGGAGTTTTTCCTCGATGACATCTATTCCCCAATTCTGAGATGCTAGAATCTCAGCCTCGGACATAGATTTCTCCCATATCGCATCATCGAATTTCTTCATGCGTTTCTCCCATCTTGGCGATTACTTCGTCAATGGCGGCAACAGCGTTTTCTACAAAATATTTTGACAGGTCTTTTGTGTGCTTTACCAAACCTGTCGTTACACCGGTTTCTTCATGCACTGCTTTGAAATGACTGCCTCTCCCAGGAATTATAACAAATCCCCATGCTTTTAACAGGCGAGATAACTGTTGGAAATTCCAGTTTGTTGAACTGTTTCTTGCTTTTTTGAGAAGTTTATCCTTTTTTGCCACGGTCAGTCCTTATATGTAGTAGTCTCCCTGAGAACTACATTCAAAGGAATAGAGCCTAGGAGATCTTCGTCTGCGTACAGATTGAATTGATGTTGAGCTGAATGTTTGAATACGGCACCGACAAAATTAAACACATGGGTGTACATATGGGGTGAATCCGAGTTTGGTTGAGGAACGTAGTATTCTCTCTCCGATTTCATTAGCTCAATTCCCTCTTCGTCAATGAGCAGAAGCTTAATTGTTTTATTTCTGCCAAAATCATCGGAATCAAAGGAAATCTTCGCCACAATGCACATGAGATGGTGTCTTACAGGAAAATTATCAGACCAGATGGTGTCGAACTCACCAATGATATTCAACTTGCCGTCAGCCATGTTTATGAAGTCTGCCAGCAAGAATAGCTGTAGTTTCATTACTTCGACTCCTCTGAAGAAATTCAATGCGATTCAAATGGTAATTCGTGAATGGGATAAGTCAAGTAAAGAGGTGCATTCCAAGTGTAGTCGCTGGCCTCCCGGCATGAAGGTTCGGTAGGGTTGCGGCTATTGGCTAAGATAAGAAGTATGGATTCCCCCCTCGCCGACCGCATCCGCCCCGCAGACATCAGCGAAATCATCGGGCAGGCGCACCTGCTGGGGCCGGGCAAGCCCCTGGCCAAAGCGTTGGCTGGCGGCCAGCCCGGCTCGATGATCTTCTGGGGGCCGCCCGGTTGCGGCAAGACGACCCTGGCGCGCCTCTTCGCTGACAGGAGCGAACGGCGCTACTACGAGCTCAGCGCGGTCTCTGCCGGGAAGGGGGATATCCGCGCGATCGTCACCCAGCTGGATGATTCGGCGCAACCGCTCTTCGCCGAACAAGGCGACGAGCGCCGGCCCCTTGGTGCGCTGCTCTTCCTGGATGAGATCCACCGCTTCAACAAGGCGCAGCAGGATTATTTGCTGCCCTTCGTCGAAGATGGTCGGTTGACGTTGATCGGGGCGACGACGGAGAATCCCAGCTTCGAAGTGATCGCACCGCTCTTATCGCGCTGTCAGGTCTATGTATTGCAGGCGCTGACCGAGGCTGAACTGTGGGCGATCATCGCTCGTGGCGAGGCGACGCTCGGCCTGAAACTGGAAGGAGCCGCGCGCGATTTCCTGGCGCGTTTTGCCAACGGTGACGCGCGGCGAGCGCTGAATCTGCTCGAGGCGACGGCGCGCCTTTACGATGGCGAAGTCACGCGGGAACGGCTGCAGGATACCTTGCAATCCCCCCACTTGCGCTATGACAAAGCGGCCGAAGAACATTACGATACGATCAGCGCTTTCATCAAGAGCATGCGCGCCAGTGATGCCGACGCTGCTCTATATTACCTGGCACGGATGGTGGCGGCCGGCGAAGACCCGAAGTTCATCGCGCGGCGCATGGTGATCTTCGCCAGCGAGGATATCGGCCTGGCGCAACCGACCGCGCTGGTGGTGGCCAATGCCGTCTTTCGCGCGGTGGAAACGATCGGCTACCCGGAAGCGCAGATCAATCTCGCGCATGGAGCGGCGTTTTTGGCCCGAGCACGCAAAGATCGCTCTTCTTGCGATGCGTATTTCCGCGCCTTGGAAGATGCCCGGCAACGGGGCAACCTGAGCATCCCGATGCACCTGCGCAATGCGCCGACGCAACTGATGCGCGAGCTGGGTTACGGTCAACGCGAGCAGGAAAGTAACCTGCCTGCGGAGTTGGCCGGCCGCGATTATTTCACAGAGGATTGAGCGACAGAAGATCCGCCGCTCAGCGATCCCAGGTTTCGTAACGGTTGCGGTAGCAGAGGTCTTGCCAGCGGATGCGTTGTGCGCCGCGCATGGCGAATTGGGTCTGCGGCGCTTTGTGACCGACGCAGAGGAATAGGCAAGGGATCACCTGCTCCGGTAAATTCAAGATTTTCTTCACGGCTGCTTTGTTGAAGCTGGTGACCGGACCGGTGGATAGCCCCAGGGAATGGGCGGCTAGGGCCATGGTTTGGGCTGCTTTGCCGACATCGATGGGATACAGGGGGTCATCTTCTGGGTCCAACTGATGGTGGAAGATCGCGAAATCGACGCAGATGAGGATGAGGATGGGAGCATGCTGGAACATGCCCGGTGCAACCAGGCGAATCAATCGTTGCAGTTCGGGGTCATCGATGACGACGAAACGATTCGGCCGCTGGTTGCCGCCGGTGGGGGACCAACGGGCCGCCTCCAGAATCTGCTCCAGATGGTGTGGATCCACCGGTTCGTCCGTCATTTCGCGGATGACGCGGCGGGTACGGATGTTTTCGAGGACGGGGTTGCTCATCAGCTACCTCCTTGCAGTTTGGCGCGGTCGACGAGGCACTGGCCCAGGGCATCACAGAGTTCATCCATGGCGGCGGCGTATTCCTTGACTTCGTTGGCCAGGGTGTAGGTGTGTGGGATGCGGTCGATGCAGACCTGGAGCAATTTCTTCGTCGTCGGTGATGCATCATCCAGGATCATGGCGGAGAGGCGCTCCGTCGCCGTGAGGAGGCGCAACGGGCCATAGGCAGGGGGTTCGCTGATGAGCAGCCGGGCAGAGGAGAGGAAGAGGGCGATGAGCTCCACCGCCTGGTCTTCACTGAGCAATCGTTTTTCCGAGGATTTTGCCATGCGAAACTCCCACGAATGTTCGGCAAGGGTGCATGGAGCTTAGCGCGCGGCACGCGTCAATTCAACGAAGCGGACTTTCGCCCTGTCGTCGGGGTGGCACCTCACCGCAGCGACCAGGAGCGGGTGTTGAAATTGTGGGGTTTGCAAAGAAGATGGCGCGGTGATCAGTTTAAGTTTTGGCTGGCGTCGGCGACTTGCTGGTGCGAAATCATGGCATCGGCGATGATGTCGTTCAGGCGTTTGGCCGCTTCCTCGATGTCGATCTGCAATTTCAAGGCCAATTCTTCCTTGACGAGGCGCAGGGCTTTCAGTTTGAGTTCAGAATCGGCGCTGGTGAGGGGGCGGTAACGCTCTCGCCAGCAGAGATCGCGCAAGGCCTGGACGATTTCGCTGGGCGTACCGCTGGTCAATTGGCGGCGGATGTTGGCTTGCCGCACTTTGTAATCGTTGGCGAGGATCTCCGGGGTGAGGTTCATGACTTGGCGGATGAAATCTTCCTCGACGATATCGGTGCGGATTTCATTTTCTTCCATGCTATCGATGGGCAACATCACTTCGCCGTGGCTGGCGAGCAGACGGATGCAATAATACTGGCGCTGGTTGCCATCGAAGGTCATTTCACGCATGCCCTGCACGATCCCCGCTCCATGGCGGATGTGCACGATGCGATCTCCTCTTTTCAACATGTAAGCCAACCTTTCATTCCCACCTGCCTTTCGCGCCCCTCCCCAGCGCGCGGCATAAAAGATCTTGCACAGGCCCCACCGATGTATGCCTCATTTTAGCGGATTCACGCTCATTTTCAAGGGGCAGCATCCGCTCCGAAGCAGCCACTACGAGCGATAATCACCATTGATGCTGACGTAATCATGGCTGAAATCGCAGGTCCAGACGGTCGCTTCTCCTGGCCCGCCGCAACCGCAGTCCAGCAAGAAAACCAGCGAATCAGCCGCCATGATGGCCGCTGCATCGGCTTCTGCATAGTCGGTCGGCATGCCGTTTTCGAAGAGGTGCAGTGGCTCCTTGGGCAGGGTTTCGCCGGCAGCGACGAACAACTGGGTGCGCTCCGGTTGCAGCTCCGCGCCCGAATAACCAGCGGCGGCCACCGCCCGGCCCCAATTGGCATCTTCGCCGAAGAGGGCCGTCTTGAACAGCGGCGAGCGCGCGATGCTGTTGGCGGCGCGTTTTGCTTCCGCCGCATTTTGCGAACCGCGGACTTGAATGGTGACGAATTTGGTGGCCCCTTCGCCATCGCGGACGATATCCTGCGCCAGTTTTCGGGTCAGGGCATCGAGCGCGGTTTGGAATTGTTCGAGGTCCGTTGCGCTTTCCAAAGCGACGCCACTGTGACCGTTGGCCAGCAGATAGGCCGTATCGTTGGTGGACATATCGCCATCGACGACGATGCGGTTGAAACTCAATTCATTGGCTCGCTCCAGAGAGCGGATCGTCTGGGCAGCCGTCAGGGCCGCATCCGTCACGATGACCGCCAGCATCGTCGCCATATCCGGCGCGATCATGCCGGAACCTTTGCTGATGCCAGCCAGGGTGTAACGAGCGCCGCCGGCCGTGGTCACCTGGACGCTGGCCAATTTGGGCCAGGTATCGGTCGTCATGATGGCGCGGGCCGCCATTTCCCAATCCTGGCCCAGTTGCTTGTGGGTCGCTTCGATCCCCTTGCGGATCCCTTCCATGGGCAGGGGCAAGCCGATGACCCCGGTCGACATGACGAGCACGGCATCGGCAGTTACCGGGAGGGCGTCAGCCACCCAGGCGGCGGTCTGCTCGGCATCGCCCAGGCCACGGCGACCGGTGCAGGCGTTCGCGCTGCGGGTATTGATGGCGATGGCGCGGATGCCTTCGTTGCTCTGCTCCAACCGCGCCATGCCATGGAGCACGGGTGCTGCTTTCATCACATTTCGGGTGAATACCCCGGCGCAGACGCAATCGGATTCGCTGTAGATGAGGGCAAAATCCGCTTTGCCATCCGGACGCAAGCCCGCGGCGGTACCGGCTACCTGGAAACCCGGTACGGAATCGATGTAGGGCAGAACTTCAGTCATTTTGAGTGGCTCCCTGTAGCACTCCCGTTAACGCCTCGATCAATGAATCCACCTGGGAACGCTCGGCGATGAGCGGGGGCACGAAGCGCAAAATGTTCGCACCAGCGGTGGTGATGATGTGGCCCTGTTCATAACACGCGTCCACAATGGGCGCGGCCGCGATGTCCAATTCCAGGCCCTGTAGAAAACCGCTGCCCCGTTGCGCGACGACGCAGGGCAGGTTGATTTCGGCCAGGCGATCCCCGAGGTAGGTGCCGACTTCCCGCACATGATTCAGAAAGGCCGGCTGACGGATCCGCTCCAGTACCGCCTCGGCGACCCGGGCGACCAGGAGGCCACCGGCAAAGGTGGAACCATGGTCACCGGCCTGGATGTGCCGCGCCACGCTATCACGCAGGAGGATGGCCCCCATGGGGAGGCCACCGGCCAGCGGTTTGGCCAGGGTCATGATGTCCGGTTCTACGCCGAATGATTCGTAAGCCCAGAGTGTGCCGGTCCGGCCGAGGCCGCATTGGATTTCATCGAAGATGAGGAGGGCATCCTGCTCATCACAAAACGTCCTCAATGCCTTCAGGAAAGCCGGATCGGCCGGATGGATGCCGCCTTCCCCCTGCAACGGTTCGACAATTACGGCGGCGGTCTGTGGGCCGATGGCCGCGCGCGCGCTTTCGATGTCGTTGAATTGGGCAGTGGCGACACCGGGCAACAGCGGACGGAAGGGCGCCTGGTAGGCTTCCCGTGGGGTCAAAGCGAGGGCGCCGGTCGTGCGGCCGTGGAAGGCACCGCTGAAACAGAGCAACTCATGCTTTTCCGGTTGGTCATTGTTGTGAGAAACGCGCCGGGCGAATTTGATGGCCCCTTCATTCGCCTCCGCGCCGCTGTTGCAGAAAAACACTTTATCGGCGAAAGAATGTTCACAGAGCAACCGCGCGACGGTCGTATGCGCTTCGCTGTGGTAGAGATTGCTCAGGTGGATGATGCCAGCATCCAATGCGGACTGAGCGGCACGGGTAATTTCCGCATCGCGGTAGCCCAGGGCGTTGACGGCAATGCCGGAAACCCAATCCAGATAGGCCCTGCCCTCGCTATCGAAGAGCGTCATCCCTTCACCGCGTTCCAGCACAAAGGGGGGACGTTTGTAGGTTTGCAATACATATTGCGATTCGGCGGCGATGACATTTTCTTTTCCAGTCATGGGCTTGGGATCTCCATTTGTTTCGATTGGGTGATGAACGTGGTTCCGGCATGGGCGCGAAAGGCAGGCAAGTCGCCGATGGTCGCGCCGCTCGCACCCTGCGCCAGGGCATCCAGCGCGCTGCGGACTTTGGGGACCATACCATGGTGGATGATGCCCTCATCCAGGAGCGTCGCGGTGGTTTCGGCATCCAATTCGCGGAGCAGCTGGCCGGCTTCATCCAACACGCCGGGTACGTCGGTCAGGAAGAAGAGGCGCTCCGAATGCAGGGCCGCTGCGATGGCCGCGGCGACGTGATCCGCATTGACGTTGTATTGTCTGAGACCAGCCTCCCCGATGCACAGCGGGGCGATGACCGGGGTGATGCCCAGGGCCAGCAACTGCCGGATGCGCGCGCCATTGACCTGCGTGATGACACCGGTGTGGCTCCCGGCGAGGGCGGGGTGTGTTTTGGCACGGACGATGGCCCGGTCCAGGCCGCTGATGCCCAGGGCATCCACACCAGCTGAGAGGAGATGGGCGACCAGGCGCTTGTTGATCAGCCCACCGATGGCCATCGTCATCAACCGCAGCGAAGCAGGGTCCGTGATGCGCAGGCCTTCGTGATACCTGGGCTCGATGCCCAGATCTCGTTGTAAGGCGCTGACTTCATCTCCACCACCATGAACGATGATGATGGGTTGCTGCAACGCATGAACCGTCTGGGCGAGTTCCGTCAAGAACGCTTCGTCTTGCAGTGGATGGCCGCCGATTTTGAGTACCGTGTTCATCGGTGATTCCGACTAGGTGAGCAGACCGTCAGTTTCGGGAAGGCCGAACATCAGGTTGAAATTCTGCACGGCCAGGCCGGCGGCGCCTTTGCCCAGGTTATCGATGACGCTGGTGATGTGCAGGCGGTTGGGCGGCAGGGGCGTCAGGCTGATCAGGCACAGGTTGCTGCGGGCAACCTGGCGGATGGTGGCCTGTTTTCCCACAGGGAGCACGTGGACCAGCGGTTCATGTTGGTAGGTCTCTTCGTAAAGCGACTGTGCGTCTTGGGCTTCCAGCGAATCGCGTAGCTTGAGGTAGATGCTGGCCATCAAGCCACGATCGACCGGGATCAAATGCGGCACGAAGTAGAACGGAGGCGGATCGGCCCCATTCAAGAATTGGGTGATCCCCTGTTCCATTTCACCCACATGGCGGTGAGCGCGACCGGGGTTGTACGGGGAAAGGTTCTCCGTGACTTCACAAAAGTGCGTGTTGGCTCTGGGTTCTCGCCCGGCGCCGGAAACGCCCGATTTGGCGTCGACAAAGATGGCTTCGTTCGTGTCCAGCGATGCGCTGAGGAGGAGGGGAAACAAACCGAGCAAAGTGCAGGCGGGGTAACAGCCGGGCACCGCAATTGCCCTGGCGCCGGCCAATCCCTCGCGGCTCAATTCCGGGAGGCCATAGGGGGTGGGGAGCAATTC
>WTGJ01000008.1:0-65005 GCA_011523615.1 Chloroflexota bacterium
ACCCCCATCGACCCCGAACGCAACATCGCCAACAAACGCCGCGTCAGCGCTGCGCTGCAAGCGGCCATCGACGGGCCGGCCGAGCAGATCGAAGCGGCCCTCGCCGCCGTCACTGCCGACGGCGCCTTCACCCGCAGCAGCCACCCCGTCAACGATCAATCTGGCGTGGCGGCCAGCACCGCCGCCCTCTGGCGCCCATTGCGGCAGGCGCTGCCGGACCTGGAACGGCGCGATTGGCTGATCATCGGCGGCGTCGATGCTGACTCGGGGCTCGACCACGTCGCCATCAGCGGCTTTTACGTGGGCACCTTCACGAATGACCTTTTCGGCATCCCGGCGAATCGCCAGAGCATCACCCTGCGCTACAACGAGATGCACCGTCTGGAGGATGATGGCCTGATCAGCCGCAGTTGGATCTGGATCGATTACCTGGCCCTGATGCACCAGATTGGCTATTGCCCCATCGCGCCCAGCCTGGGTGCGGAAGGGCAGTGGCTCGCGCCGCGCACGCAGGACGCCCTCATCTTCACGCCACAGGATGAATCCGCCTCCCGCGCCAGCCATGAGCTGGTGGCCGCGATGGGCGCCGGTCTGGGCCGGTTCAACGCGACGAAGCCAGACCGCGCCTCGCTGGATGAGATGGGGCAGGTGAATTTCTGGCACCCGAATTTCCTCTGGTATGGCCCGGCGGGCATCGGCACGACGCGCGGCCTGCGCGGCTTTGAGGATTACCACCAGATCCCCTTCCTCGTCGCCGTGCCGGATCGTGGTGGCGGTGGTGACGAGCCGATGAGCCACATCAGCGAGGGCAATTACTCGGTGATCAGCGCCTGGGATATCATGCGGGCGACGCATACCGGTGGCAATTGGCTCGGCCTGGCGCCGACGGGCCAGCGCGTCAGCATGCGCGTGATGGATGTCTATCGCTGCGCCCCGGGGCCGGCGGGCGATTTGCGGCTCTGCGAGAATTGGGTGCCCATCGACATCATCGAGTGCCTCCATCAGCTCGGGGTGGATGTCTTCGGGCGTTTGCGCCACCAATACCGCCAACAGGGGGCGATCAGCGCCAGCGAATTCCTGGTGCGTTGAAGGGTGCGGGAGGCGGCGCTTCGGGGCATTTTTGTAATCGCCGCCGGAGTGCGTTAGATTCCCCGATGAAAGTGAAGCGCTCGGTGCTGAGTTGCGGTGTACGGTGCGCTCGCTCCAATGTGAATCGTTCGTTAAACAGGAGAAAGAATATGTATCGCAAGTTTGTACCTTTGATGTTGTTGGTGGGCTTGCTCCTGCCGGCGATGGCCGTCAGCGCCGATGGCCACGCCTGTGACATCGCGGCGCCGGAGAGCTCGACTTCGGTCAACGCGATCGGCTGGACCTACCCGATCATCGATTTCTACTTCGGTGAGCTGGAAGGCTGCAACGAGGTGGATAACCTGGAAGTCAGCACGCAGCTGCTGGATTCCGGCACCGCGAACAGCCAGATTGAGCTGGCGCTCGCTTCCGGTTCCGGGCAATACGGCATCGTGATGACCACCCAGGCCTCCGTGAATTCCTATGTGGATGTGGGCTGGTTGCACCCGCTGAGTGACCTCATCGAAAAATACCAGGACGAATATGACGTCGCTGATGTCGGCGGCCTGGCGGATATGACCGTCGATGGCGTGATCTATGGCATCCCGATGGAGCGCAATACGCGCCTCCTGTTCTATCGGCCGGACCTGCTCGAGAAGCACGGTATCGAAGTCCCGCAGACCTGGGATGATATCATCGCCGCCTGCCATGTGTTGCAGGACGAAGAGAGCATCCTGCTGCCCTTCACGGTGAATCTGCACGCTGGCTGGGCCTGGCGCTTGGAATTCACCGAGCTGATGCTCGGCCTCGGTGGCAAGGAAATCAATGAAGACGGCACGCCCGCTTTCAACAGTGAGATCGGTGTCCAGGCGCTGGAAAAACTGGTCGAAATCGTCAATGCCTGCATGGGCGAAGAAGGCCTGAATTACAGCATTGATGACAGCCAGACCGGCATCGCCACCGGCGATATCGCCATCGTCCACACCTGGGCCAGCCGCGCCGCCGCCATGGACGACCCCGATTTCTCCGACTATGTCGGGCAGATCGAGTTCGCCCCGGCCCCCAGCTCTTACGAAGGTGGTCCCTATGCGGTGACCGGCGGCACCGGCGCCGGCCTCTCCATCCCAGCCGTTTCTGACGTCGATCCGGAGATCGCTTTCCTGGTCATCATGGAAGCGCTGGACCTTGGTAGCCAGGTGGAAGCGGCCAAATTGGGCGTCGTCAGCCGCACGGCGGTCGCCGAAGTCGCCGACGCGCGTTACCTGCCGGCTGTGGATGCCACCATCAATGGCGGCGTCACGGGCTCGCAGGAGCCGGTCGTCTCCGTGGTCTACACGGCTATCATGGCCCAGTGGCTGCCGCAGATCATGGGCGGCGAAATGAGCGCCCAGGAATTGCTGGACGCCGCGGCCGAAGCCTACACCGAAGAAGCGACCGCCCAGGGCTTCATCGGCGGTTGATTTCACCCTAGCAACCCAATGAGGAAGGCCGGCGCGGCTGGCCTTCCCACTGTGTTTATGAGTTGAATCGGACGGAGCGTGATGTCAACGGCGCCAGTCCCGTATGCAGGGGCGAACTCGTCATTGGCTAGTTCGCCAGCGGCGAGTACGCCGTCAGGCGAGCGGGTGCAGGTTGCCGAACGCTCCGTCCATGTTCGTTCCTGGGGCGCAGCTGTGCCGGGCCGGCCGAGCATCTGGCTGGAAAATGGCATCTTCGGGCAGCTGCTCGGTTGGGACCCGCTCCCGGAGTTACTCTGTCAGGATGGTTGGCGCGTTTGCGCCTATGACCGCGGCAACTATGGCTGGAGCAGCGGCGCCGGGCCGGACCGCAGCGCGGCCGCCGCGGCCGTCGAATTTGCCGAATTGCTGGCCGCGCTCGGTGAGACCGAACCGGTCCTGATCGTCGCCTGGTCTGGCGGCGGGTTGGTGGCGCGCTGTTTTGCGGCGGATTGGCCGGAGTGCGTCGCCGGCTTGGTGCTGCTGGATCCCGTCCCGCCCCATTATGAGGCCGCGGTCGAAGCCGCATTTCCGCAGCGTTACCCGGCCGAGCGTGCGGCGCAGGTGGCCGAAATCCGCAACATCGCGGCTTGCGCGGCGGACGGCCAGTTGCGCGAAGCCGATATTCAGGAATACATTGAGCCGCAAACGGACCGGCGTTATGGCGCACTCTACCGGCAACTTTTGCGGGAAAGCGCGCCGCATTGGTACACTTATGCTGCCGAGCTGGAAGCGATCCCAAGGAGTTCCGACCAGGTGCAGCAGCGGCTCCTGCCGATCCATCTTCCATTGCAGCTGCTCATCGCCGATCAGCCGCCGCTCATGAGCATCGAGGACCTTTATGAACGAGCTCTGGCGGAGCAGTGGCGCGCGCGACAAACAGAGTGCGATGCCGCGGCCACCGCGCTGCAGGTACGCACCGTCGCGGCTGGTCACGCCATCCATCGCGATGCGCCGACAGCGGTTCTGGCGGCCGTCCGTGACATGCACCCGCGCGATACGCGCCCGGCCATCATGGTGTAGGCAGACGGAGCGCGCAGCTCGGAAAGGAGCGATTCCATGAAACGAAATACTTTCTTTGGCTTTGTCACCCCCAGCCTGATCGTGATGGTCGGCTTGATGGTGTTGCCGTTGCTCGCTTCCCTCGTGCTGGGTTTGCACCGCATCACGATCCGCAATTTGCGGGCACCGGCCTGGATCGGGCTGCAAAATTACGAAGACGTGCTCAGTGACCCGCGCTTCTGGGATTCGCTGGAATTCACGCTGATCTTCATCGCGGTGACGGTGCCCATTCGGATGTTGTTGGGGCTGGCCTTCGCGCTCTTGTTGGATCAAATCGTGAAATGGCGCGGTTTTTTCATCGCCGGCTCGCTCATGCCCTTCGTATTGACGCCGGTGGTGGGCACCCTGATCTTCCGCGATCTGTTCGATATCGGCGGTCCGCTCTCTTATGTGCTGAATGAACTGTTCAACTTCCGCATGATCTGGAACACGGTCAACGTCCGCGTCCTGATCATCATCCACAGCCTCTGGGTTTCGACGCCATTCGCGATGATCGTGTTTTTCGCCGGGCTGCAAACGCTGCCCAAAGAACGCCTGGAGGCGGCACGCGTCGATGGCGCCAGTTGGTTAAAACAACTCAGGCATATCGCCATACCGCATCTGTATTCGCTCTTCGTTTTCGTCGCCTTGATCTCCACCATGGATAGCTATCGCGTCCTCGATAGCGTGCTGGTGCTGACGCGCCAGAATCCGCAGATCGACGCGCGCACCGTGATGTATTACAGCTTCCTGACGGCGGTCGAATTCCGCCGCTGGGGCAAGGCCAACGCGATGAGCATCATCACGGTGGTGGGCATCTTCATCGTGCTGATACCCTTCCTGATCATGACCTACCGCGATCAGCTGCAGGAGGATTGAGCGATGGAACATACCAAAAGCCAAACCGCGCGCATCATCATCTACATCATCCTGGCGCTGTTCATGATCTATAGCATCTTCCCCTTTGGTTGGACGATCCTGAATTCCATCAAATTGCCGAAAGATGCCACTGGCTCGATCCCGAAAATCCCCGGCCAATTCGAGGCGACCGGCCAAAATTACTCCTCGTTGTGGCTGAACGTTTCCGAAGCGGACGCGGCGCAGGTGGGTTTTGTGCTGCTGATTTTGTTGGTACTGCTGGCCTTGCTGGGCCTCTTCGCCGGGCGCTTGCCCTGGCCGAATTCCTACACCTATACGGGGATCGTGCTGTCCGTAGTCGGCATTGTCTTGGTCTTGCCTTCGATGGTGGATACTGCCGAGTTCTATGATTACCTGATCAACAGCGTGATCGTCACCATCGGTACGCTGGCGGTCTCTCTCAGCATCGGGGCGCTGGCGGGCTACGGCCTGGCGCGCTACCGTTACCTGATCTCCGTCATCATCCTGGTGTTGGCGCTGGCTTTCCGCGCCTTGCCCAGCATCTCTTTTGTCTTGCCCTTCTTCTATCTGGGGCAGATCAGCGGTCTCTACGACACGCATATTTTGCTGATCTTCTGCCTGGTGGCGACGAATCAGCCCTTCACCATCTGGATGCTGCGCAGCTTCTTCATGGAGATTCCACGAGAGATCGAAGAGGCAGCGATGATGGATGGCGCCGGGCGCTTGCGCGCTTTCTTGCTCGTCATCGTCCCCATCGTCTGGCCGGGTATCATCACCACCGGGCTTTTCACGCTGCTTCTCGCTTACAACGACTTCCTGCTGGCGCGCATCTTGATGCAGACGAATTGGACCCTGCCGGTCGGCATCGCGCAGTTCACCGGGGGCGAAGACCCCGGGCACGTGACGCTGGCGGCGGCTGCTTCGGTCTCCGTCACGCTGCCGATCATCTGCGTCATCATCTTCTTCCAGAAATATCTCATCCGCGGCCTGGCCTCTGGCGCGGTGAAAGGCTGAACCCAAATGAGCTCGCGCCCGAACATCATCCTCATCTGCACCGACACGCTGCGAGCCGACCACCTCCCCCTATACGCCGACGAGGCCAATTTTGGGCGGCGCATCCACGCGCCGAACCTGCAGGCCTTTGGCGAAAGCGGCGTCGTCTTCGATGATTTCCACGCCGCCTCCTTCCCCACGGTACCGGCGCGCGCCGATCTCACCACCGGGCGCTACACTTTCACCTATCGCGATTGGGGGCCGCTACGGCCAGAAGAACCGGCCCTGGCCGAGATCCTGCACCATGCCGGTTATACCACCTGCGGCATCGCCGACAATCCCTTCGTGATCCGCTACGGCAACGGCTACGACCGTGGCTTCGAGCAATACATCTGGATCCGCGGGCAGCGCCAGGGGCAGGACCGCGACGACGTCGTCGCCCAGTGGACGCGCGAAGAGGATCGTTTTGCGCCGCAAACCTTCCAGGCGGCCGTGCGTTGGCTGGAGCGGAATCACCAGGCGCAGCCCTTCTTCCTCTACATCGATACCTGGGACCCGCACGAACCCTGGGATCCGCCCGCTCATTACGTCACGCCCTATGACCCCGAATATCAGGGCGAGGACGTCTACCCCTGTTACTGGGATTGGGAAGACCACGGCATGACGCAGCGCGAGTTGGAGATCGCCCACGCTTGCTATTGCGGCGAGATCACCATGGTCGACCGCTGGTTCGGCATCTTGATGGAGCGCATCCAACAACTCGGACTCGAGGACGATACGGCGATTTTCTTCCTTTCCGACCACGGCTTCTATTTCGGCGAGCGTGGCGTTTTGGGCAAGGGGCGTTTCCGCTGGCCGGATGATCAGATTTCGGTTTCGGAGGCGATGGTGAAATACCGCCTGGGCGCCTATACCTACCGTTCGCCCATGCACCGCGAAATCACCCAGGTGCCATTGCTGGCGCGCATCCCGGGCGTCGCTCCGCGGCGGGTCGGCGCACTGGCTTCCATCCCGGATTTGATGCCGACCGTGTTGGAATTGGCCGGGCAGGAAATCCCGGCGGCGGTTCAGGCGCGCTCGCTGCTGCCCCTCCTCGAGGGGAAGGCGGAGCAGCTCCATGACCTGGTGGTGACTTCGCTGGCCCTCACCCAGGCGGAAGGTGGCACGACGAAGATCGTCGATGATTCACAGCGCCGCATCGTCGAGCTGAGCCCGAGCACGATCCGCACCAAAGAATGGGACCTCTTTTATGCTGAACAGGGCGAGCCGGTGCAGCTCTATCGCGCGGCGGACCGCGCCAATGTCGAGGAATGTGCTGCGCAGGAAGCGGTGGCCCTGGCGGAAGTGCATGGGAAGTATCACAGCTGGTTGACCGAAATGGGCGCGCCAGCAACGGTGTTGGCCGCCCGCCAGGCCTTGTAGCGCGCCACGCTAGCTCGGCCAGATGACGCAAGTCACCGTACACGCGGATTGCAGCCGCTTGCCAAATGATGGACATTCGGCGAAAAAGCAGCTGCTGCGGGACTTGAACATCGCCTTCGCCCGCGCTGCTGAGGCGATGAGATTCTGGCGCTGCTGAGCGCGGACATCACATGGCGTATCGTCGGGGATGCGGTGCTGGAAGGCAAAGCGGCGGTGCGCCAGGCGCTGCGCGCGCGGCTGGCGGAGTTGACGGAGGGGGCGCTTTTTCTCGATCGCGACGGAGCGGGAAACACCGGCACCGTTTGCCGTGAGTGGAATTTGCAATCTCGATGTGCGGCTGTTACCCTGTGCTTACGAAAACGTTTTCGTAAGGGGCGAGGAGCCAAACCAGGCGATGCCGACCAACATCCGTGACCTGGCGCAGGAACTGCAACTTTCTTTGGCGACGGTCTCCAAGGCTTTGAATGGTTATGAGGATGTCGCAGCGGAAACGCGTGATCTGGTCACTCGGAAAGCCCGCGAACGGGGTTACGCGCCGCGCGCGGCCGCCCGCAATCTGCGCCGCGGCCGCACCGATAAGATCGCCCTCTTCCTGAACACCGGCATCGATTACGTCGTCGATTACTTGGGTGCCATCATCCCCGGTGCAGTGCGCAGCGCGCAGGGCTTCGGCCAGAGTCTACTCCTCTATACGCAGACGGATGCGGACCCGGAACCGCTGCGGCAGGTTTGCCGCGCCGGCGAGATCGACGGCATCATCCTCTTCGCCACCCATTACGACCAGGAAACGATCGATGAATTGCTGGCCAGCCGCTTCCCCTTCGTGGTGATGGGGCGGGTGATTGAGGATGAGCGCGTCTCTTACGTCGCGCCGGATAATTATGGTGGTGCTTACGCAGCCACTACCCATTTGCTGGAGCAGGGGCATCGGCGCATCGCTTTCCTTTCTCGGCCGGAGCTGGATACGGCCCACGAAGCGCGCAGCCGCGGCTATCGAGACGCTTTGCAAGCGGCCAGCGTCCCTTTGGATGAGCGCCTGATCGTCCCGACCTACATTGAGCCAAACAGCGGCCGCGCGCCGACACAGGCTCTGTTGGCCCTCGAACCGCGCCCGACCGCCATCTTCGCCTTCCACGATCAGGTGGCCATCGACGTCATCCGCGAGGTGACAGCGGCGGGGCTGGCCATCCCGCAGGACGTGGCGGTGATGGGTTTCGATGGCCTGCGGGCCGGTTGGATGACGCGGCCGACGCTCAGCACCGTGCGCCAACCCCTGGAGCGCATCGGCGAACGCGTCGTCGAGATCATCCAGGGACAGATCGCCGCACCTGGTGGGCCGGCGGTGCAGGAGGAATTGCCTGTTACACTGGAATTGAGAGAGAGCGCTTAGGTATTTTGCAGGAGAGAACGGTGAGCACAGACGCCAAAACGAGCCAGGCCCAGGAAAGAGCGAACATCACGCTGCAGGATAAGGTGGATATCCAGTATATGCAGCAGGCCAACGGGCAGCGCCAGCAGAACATGGAGGGCTTCGACCCGAAATTTGCCGATTTCGTCGATTACATCCTCGGCATCACGCATGAGATCTGGGAAGAAAAGGCGGTCGGCAAGTTATACGACTATTACGCCAACACGGTGCGCATCCACACTTCGGATGGCACGATTTATGGGCGCGAGGCGGTGCTGGCGGGGACGCTGGCGACGCTGGCCGCTTACCCCGATCGGCGCTTGTATGGCGATGAGGTGATCTGGGGCGGCGACGATCAGCGGGGCTTTTACTCCTCGCATCGGCTCGTGCATCGCGGCACAAACCGCGGTTATTCGCTCTACGGACCGCCGACGGACCGGGTGGTGGAATATTACGCCATCGCCGATTGTTTTTGCCGCAAGAACATGGTCGTCGAGGAGTGGCTGGTGCGCGATGAGCTGACCTTGGTGCGGCAATTGGGGCTGGATCCGGTGCAGACGGCCAAGGAATTTGCGCGCCGCGCTGCGGAGAACGGCGACAGCGTGCAGATCGAAGCCGATATCGAGCGCGGCATCGGCCAATTGCCGCCCGAAGCACCGCCCGATGTGGCGGCGGGCGCCAATGACCCGGAACACTTCGTCCGCCGCGCGATCCACGATATCTGGAACCGGCGCCTGCTGAATCAAGTGCGCCGCTATTATGCGCAATCGGTTCGTTTGGAAGCGCCCTCGCAGCGGCGCTACAGCGGCATCAACGATGTGCAGGGCTATGCGCTCTCGTTGTTGGCGCCCTTCCCGGATCTGGCGCTGCGCGTCGAGCACAGTTGCCATGTGGGGGACGCGCAGGCGGGTTACCGCGTGGCGACGCGCTGGCGCATGACCGGCACCCACACCGGTTTTGGTTGGTATGGCGAGCCGACGGGGCAGCAGATCCACATTTTGGGGATGAGCCACCACGTCTTGCGGGAGCAGGCGGATGGTGATGCGGAAACCCGCCTGCGCATCGAGAATGAGTGGACGATCTTCGACGAATTCGCGCTGTTGAAGCAGATCTTTCGGCCGCAAGCATAGGGTTTGAGGGGCAGGGAAGGCGCACAAAAACGCCAGATAAATTCCTGCCTTTTTCACCGAAAACGTTTTAGGAGTGTAAGGAATTGCAATCGAAAGCTGAGTGTAAAAGATGGCTGGGGCAAATATGGTATGATGGCGTTGGTCTTGGTCTTGCTCGTCGCTCTATGCGGAAGGAAACGCAGTGTTTATATGTGGTGACTTTGGAATTCAGTTAGAGGCGTGACCATAACCCAGCCGATGGTGATTACTCCCCGAAAACGCATGCTGCACCTTATCTTCCTGGCGCTGTGGCTGCTCAGCGCCAGCGGTTATGCCCAAGCGCAAACCCCCCGCCTGCCGACGCCGAAGAACGTTCGTGTTTCTGGCACGACTCTCTCCTGGAAAGCGGTGGCCAACGCCAGTGGCTATGAGCTGCGCTGGCGTTCCGGTGGTGGAACCTGGATGAGAGCCACCCTACCGGCCAGCCAGACCCGCTTCACCATCCACAACCTCACTCCTAACGTCTACATACGCGGTGCAGGTACGCGCCCTGGCACCGCGTCGCGCGGATCTCCGCCACAGCAGCTGGAGCCGCCCCCTGGCCCTGCGGCGAGTGCTGCGCGCCACGGCCACGCCTACGCCAACACTCACTCCGTCGCCGTCGCCATCACCCACTGCGACTCCCACCCAGCCGCCGCGCGCCCTGCCGGCGCCCAGCAACCTGCGCCTGCTGCGGAGCGACAGTGATGCCGGAACCGCCACCATCGCCTGGCGATCGGTCGGTCGGGCAGATGGCTACCGCCTGCGTTGGCGCCCTTTTGGGGGACGTTGGCGCGTCACGGACCTGCCCGCCACACCAACCCGCTACACCCTCACGAACCTGGCGCTAGCTACAAACCATCAGGTGCAGGTGCGCGCGCTGGGCGATGGCGTGCTGAACGAGGCGCGTGGCCCCTGGAGCAAGTCCTTGACGCTGCGCCTGCTACCGCTGCCCACGGGGACGGTCACAGCGACCACGACTCAAACGCCGACGCCAACCTTCACCCCGACAAATACCGCCACCCACACTCCGACCTTTACCCCAACTTACACCCCCTCGCCAACTCTCACACCTACTTTCACCCCAACACCCACCTTCACACCGCTGCCGCCTCCGCCAGCGGCACCCCGGTACCTAAACACTTACAGCTTCGCCGCCACCGAGCTCACCCTGTACTGGCAGCTCTCCCCCGGCGCGTCCCACTACGAAGTACGTGGCGGCAACCTGACCGCCTGGACGGACGCCGGCGCATTCAGTGGCGTTGTCGGCCAATACACTTTCCGTGGTCTCAGCGCCGATACCGAATACAGCCTGAGTGTGCGTGCCGTGAATGCCGGTGGCGCTTCGTCGCCTGCCTCGGTCCGCGGTCGCACCGTGCCGTTGCCGACCGCTACGCCGACGCCTACTTTCACTCCGTCGAATACACCTACGCCCAGCCCTACTTTTACACCTTCCCATACCCTTACCTTCACTCCCACCCATACGCCGTCACCCACCGCGACGTTCACGCCCACCCACACGCCGACACCGACCTTCACCCCCTCACCGACAGCTACGTTTACGCCAACCGCCACACCGACATTGACCCCGACTGCAACACCATCGCCCACCCCGATCATCGAGCAACAGAGCAAAACGGAGAAGAAGACCGAGTGGTGCCTCAGGGAGGGGCGGGAAGCAGATTGCACCTTCAGCAGGGAGTGTCGCTATTCCTGCCAGCGCGCCTTACCGGGCGCCAGTTGTGAAAGGATCAGCGGCACGGAGCAATGTGGCGATTGGCAACTCACTCATGTGGAGTATCGGAATCCGCCGCCAACGAATACTTCAGTTCCCCGAGAATATACGAATAGCGCAACGCGGTCTGCGTCACACAGCTTCATCCCAGGAGATAGTAACGACCGACGTATTGCAGAAACGTTTGCGCGAAGCGCAGCCCGTGAAGCCGCGAGATACGCGGTTCGCGCCTGCGATTCGGGAGACACTCAAATCGCTTCTTGGATTAGTGATGATGGAATAACAGAGAAAATATATGGCCCTGGTGATGGAGAATTGATTGCTACGGCCTCTGCACACATACGCTGTCGCACATTTCGTTGATGCCCTATCTGGTAGACATCTTGAAGAAAGAAAAGTGTAGATGTCTCTCGCCTGGTGGCTTTTATGCGGGTGATCATCCCCGTCATGTGGCCGGGCATCATCGCCACGGCTCTCTTCACGTTGCTGCTGGCCTACAACGAATTCTTGCTGGTGCGCGTCTTGACGCAGACGAATTGGACGCTCCCGGTGAGCATCTCGCGCTTTACGGGCGGCGAAGATCCGCGGCATCTGACGCTGGCGGCGGCCGCTTCCGTTTCCGCGACCATCCCGATCATCATCGTCATCCTCTTTTTCCAGAAGCAGTTGGTGAAGGGCCTCGCCGCCGGGGCCGTGAAAGGTTGAGGGACGCATGCCGGTTGAACTGAGTGTGGCCAAGCAACTCGTCTGGGAGCACGCCGGCGCCTGGCCCAGGCCGCTGCCGCCGGAGCAGCGCGCCGCCGAATATGCGCGCCGTTTCGCGCCCGAGCTGGTCTGGCATGGTTTCCAGCCCATCGGCCGGGTGGAGAGTCGCGATGCGCTGGTGGAGCGCGTCATGCAGCCGCTGTATGCCGCCTTTCCCGACTGGCGCCGGGTGCCTTATTTGTTCCTGGCTGGCGTCTTTGAAGGCAGTACCTGGGTAGCCAGCATGGGTGATGGCCTGGCCAGTTTCATGCAGGAATGGCAGATCGCCGACGATATCGTGATCCCGCCCTCGCGCGAGCGCTTCCGCCTGCGTTACGGTGAGTTCTGCCGCGTCGAGCAGGGGAAGGACGGGCCGCAGATCGTGGAGATGCGCTCACTGGCGGATCTGCCGGCGGCCTTGTTACCCTTGGGTTACGACTTGATCCCGGCGGGCGCGGGAAGGCAGCTCTGGCCGCCCGGCCCGGCGACGGGGGATGGCGTGCAACTCGGTGAAGCAGCGGGCGCGGAAGCAGCGGGCGCAGAAACTGCGGGCGCAGCAACTGCGCAGACGCTGGCTCTCGTGGAGCAGATGATCTTCGGCGGGTTGAATCAGTACGATGGCGAGGATCCGGATAGCCAGGACCTGGTGAAATACTGGCATCCGGAGATGCAATGGCATGGCCCGCGCGGCGTGGGCAGTTCGCTGGGCTTGGATGAGTTTCGCTATCGGACGCAGGGGCCGATCTTGCAGATGGTGTCGGATCGCAAGGGCGTCGGGCATCAGGCGCGGATCGCGGAGGGCTGCTACGCGGCCTCGACGGGCTGGCCGGCTTCGGTGGGTACGATGGCGGGTGACTTCCTCGATTGGCGGGCCACGGGGGAGAAGATGCGCTGGAACGTGATGGATTTTTGGCGGCGCGAGGGCGATTTGCTGCTCGAGGATTGGGTGTTGATCGATATGATCGACGGCGCGGCCCAGGCCGGCATCGACGTCTGGAAACGGGCGGGCCTGCGTTGAGTGACGATTTAGATCGTGGCGATTCACAGCGCAACGAGGCGCCGCTTCGAGAAGCGCCGTTTCGAGAAGCGGCGCTCAACAAACAGCTGGTGCGCGATATGCTGGCGGCCTTGGTGAAGAACCGCGTCGGCTTGATGCACGATCATTGGTGGGAGGACATGGTGTGGATCGGCCCACCGGGCATCGGCACGATGCGCGGTCTGCACCAGTTCGAATATGACTTGCGCGCCTCGTTTCTGCATTCTTTTCCGGACAAGCAACTGGGCGAGAGCATCCTGTTGGCCGAAGGCGAATGGGTCGCCGCGCAGGGCTATTTTCATGCGACTTTCGCGCGGGATTGGCTCGGCATCCCCGCTACCGGGCGCTCGACCCGCATCCGCTACACGGATTTTTGGCGCGTGGAAGTGCGCGGCGGCATCCGCAAGCTGGCGGAGAACCGCGTGACGATAGACATCCTTCATGTGCTCGAGCAATCTGGCTATGATATGGGGCAGGTCTTGCGCTACCTTGGCGCGCGGCCGCCCGAATCCTTCAACGAATGACGTGATGGCATAGGAGCTGGATGGCCGAAGATTTCCTGCAAGTCGAGCAGCTGAGCAAGTCCTTCGGTGAAACAGAGGTCGTGGCAGGAGTGTCCTTCCGCGTACGGCGGCAGGAGATTTTCGGTCTGCTCGGCCCCAATGGCGCGGGCAAGACGACCACGATCCGGATGTTGGCGACGGTTTTGCAGCCCACGGCCGGAGAAGCGTTCATCGGCGGCCATTCGCTGACCGCTGCCGGCGCTGCGGTGCGTCGCTTGATCGGCGTCTGCCCCCAGGAATTGGCGCTTTACCCCGAACTATCGGCGCAGGATAACCTGGTGTTTTTCGGCCGGATGGCGGGCCTGAGTGGCAAGGAGGCGCGCGCGGCCGCCCAGGAGAAGTTGGAAGTCGTCGGATTGCTGGAAGTGGCCGGTCGGCGCGTGGCCACTTTCTCCGGTGGGATGAAGCGGCGCGTGAATCTGGCGATCTCCCTGATGAACCGGCCGCAATTGCTCTTTTTGGATGAGCCGACGGTCGGGATCGACCCGCAATCGCGCAATCGCATCTTCGAGACGGTCGAAGGCCTGCGCGATGAGGGGGTGACGATCCTCTATACCACCCATTACATGGAGGAAGCGGACCGCCTCTGTGATCGCTTGGGGATCATGGATCAGGGGCGCTTGATCGCCCTCGGCAGCCCGCAGGAACTGAA
Source organism: Chloroflexota bacterium (assembly GCA_011523615.1). Classification (GTDB taxonomy): domain Bacteria; phylum Chloroflexota; class Anaerolineae; order Aggregatilineales; family Phototrophicaceae; genus WTGJ01. Next base: position 14,186 of record WTGJ01000008.1, read on the forward strand.
GGCGACGATCGGCGATCCGCACCAGGTCACGCTGGAGCAAGTCTTCCTAGAGTTGACCGGCCGCAGGCTGCGGGATACCGCGTGAGGGCCGGCTTTGCTGGATTGAACCGGGCCGGCTTGCTGGCCGTCCTCGAGATTCGGCGCATGATGGTGAATTGGGGCGAGCTGGCTTTTGGCCTGGCTTTGCCGGTCGTGCTGTTCGCGCTGATGTACGGCGCTTTTGGGCAGGATGTCGTGTTTCGTGGGACGGCGCAGGTCGTCGATCGGGATGGGGGCGCGGAGGCGCGCGCCTTCGTCGAGCAACTGGATGCCCTGCCCGAAATCAGCGTCCGCGAGCGCAGCCTCAGCGATGCGGAGCGGGCGCTCGATCGCTCGGCGATTCTGTTGGCGATCGTGATCCCGCCGGGTTTCAGCGAAGGGCTGGAGCGGGGGGAGACGGTTTCCCTGCGCTTCCTGCAGCATGGCAACGGCGGCGATGAAGGGCAGGTCGTCGCAGCGCTGGCGCGGGCGGTTGCCCTGGGGTTGGCGCGCGAGGCCAGTTTGCGGACGCAGTTGGCAGCGGCGCTCGGGGAAGGGGAGGTTTCGCTAGCGCAGGACCTGCGCCGGCAGATCGACGCCACGGTCGCCGAGCTGCGCACGGCCGGGCCGGCGGTCGGGGTACAGGTGCGCACGATCGACGAAGGCAACCCGGGTTTCATCCACCGCATGGTGGCGGGCTTGTTGGTCATGTTCGTCATGTTTTCGGTGACGCTCAGCTCGCAGTATCTGGTGGAGGAGCGGCAACTCGGCACGCTGGAGCGTTTGCTGACGACGAGAATGAACGCGCGCGAGTTATTCATGGGCAAGTTTTTGGCCGGCATCGCCCGGGGCGCGGTGCAGGCGGTGTTGTTGTTGGTCCTGGCCTTCGGGACGTTTCGCCTGGGTGGTGTGGCGGAATTCGGCGGCATGCTGCTGCTGACGGCGCTCCTGTTGGCGGCGGTGAGCGCGATCGGCCTGGTGATTGGCGCGCTGGCGCAAACGCCGGATCAGGCCAGTTGGGCGGCGGCCTTTCTGACGACTTACATGGCGATTTTCGGCGGCAATTTCATCGCGATCAGCGGCGAAGGGGTGTTGGGTTGGATCTCGCAATTCACCTTGAATCGCCACGTCATCGACGCGATGATCGCCGTACTTTCACAGGGTGAGAGCGCGTGGCAGCAGGTGGGCGCGATCGCCTTGATGCTGGTTACCGCATTGTTGGGCTTGCTGTTGGCGCGTTGGGCTTTCCGTTTTTCGGATGCGGGTGCGGTTGCCTGATGACAGTTTTGCGCCAGGCCTTGTGGCTGACGCACAAAGATACGCGGATCTTCTTTCGCGATGGCTTTGCTGTCGGTTTCATGTTCCTGCTCCCGTTCCTGTTTGTCTTTGGCTTTTCCCTGGCCTTGCGTGATCTGAATCAGGACGATGCGGTCCTGGAATTGTTCGTGGTCACGCAGGAGGAAGCGGGCATCAGCTCGTTGGTGATCGAAGCGCTGGTCGCAGAGGGCGAAACGGCGCTCCGCTGGGTGGAGGAGGAAGAGGCTCGGGCGGCGGTGGAAAGCGGTGAGTGGGTCGGTTTTATGGCTTTCCCGGCGGATTTCACCGCGTCGTTGCTGGCGGGCCGGCCGACGGCGCTGGAAGTGGTCCTGCGTGAGGAAGAAGGCGAGGTGCCCGCAGCCCTGCGCGGTTTGGCGCAGTCGATCGCCGCGCGCATCTCCGATCAGGCGCTCTTCTACGAAGCACTGGCGCGTTTGGGTGGAGAGATGGCGCTGCCAACTGCGCTCAGTCTGGTGAATGAGGCCGAAGGAGCTACAGGGGTCGAATTTGAAATCGTGCGCCTGCGGGAAGCGACGGCCTTTCGGGCGGAGAATTTCACCTTGTCCGGCTACTTGACGATGTTCGTGTTTTTCGGCGCCACGTTGAGTGCGGAAGCGATCGCGCGGGAACGGCAATCCCATACCCTGGAGCGCTTGCTGGCGAATGGGGTGCGGCGCGAGGCGGTGGTGCTGGGGAAATTCATCGGCACCGCGCTGCGCGGCACGATCCAGGTGCTGGTTTTATGGCTGGTCGGCATCCCGCTCTTCGGAGTCGCGACGGGGGACGAACCGCTGGCAGTGATCGTGATTTCGGTATGGATGGCGCTGGCTTCGGCGGGGGGCGGCCTGGTGATCGCCAGCCTGGTGCGCGACCCACGGGCGGCCCGCAGCGCCGGCATTTTGACTTCGCTCATCCTGGCGCCGCTGGGCGGTTGCTGGTGGCCGCTCTTCACGACGCCGCATTGGATGCAGAACCTGGCGAAGTTGACGCCGCACGGTTGGGCGAACGACGCGTTCAACCGTCTGATTCTGTTTGGCGCGGAGTTTGTGGATGTCCGCGGATCGGTGGTGGCGCTGTTCGGTTTCACGGCCGTCTTCCTGGCGCTGGCGGTGTTGCGCTTTCGACTGGCGCCGGATTGAAGGGAAACGATGTGGATTCGGCAACGCGCCCGGTAGAACCGGTATGAGTTGCAGTGGAAGGTGGGAGCATGACCGAAGAAAGGGATCACCACAGGGCGGTTGGCCCGCACGCCAACCGTGAGTTTTCGCCGATTGAGCCCGCGCGCAATCTGGCGAACAAGCGTCGGCTGCAGGCGGCCCAGCAGGAGATCACGCAGGTGCCCCTGAGGCAGCTGGGCGAGGCGATCGACGCCGCTTACCACGAAGACGCCGAATTTCGGGCCACGCACCCGGTGAATGATGTCGTCGGTCGCGCGGCGATCGAGCGTGAATTTTGGCGGCCTTTGCGGCACGCACTGCCGGATGCTGAACGGCGCGAGCACATCCTGGTCGGCGGCAGGTATCAGGGAAGGGAGCTGGTTGCCTCTTTGGGCCAGTATGTCGGCACCTTTGCCCGGGATTGGAATGGCCTGCCGGCGACGGGCCAACCCCTGGTGGTGCGCTATTGCGAAGCGCACGAATGGGCGGAGGGTTGGATCCGCCGCAGTTGGGTGCACCTGGATCATCTGGACATTATGCGGCAGGTGGGTTATTGGCCGATTGCGCCGAGTTTGGGCAGCGAGGGCGGTTGGTTGCCGCCGCAGATGAATGATGGGGTGGTCCTCACACAGCAAGATGATGCGGTATCGCGGCGCTGCTTTGCGCTGGTGATGGCCATGCACACCGCGCTGGGGGATTACAGCGGCCGGCCGCCCACGCGTGAAGTGCTGGACGAGATGGTGCAGGTGCGCTTCTGGCACCCGCAGTTCATGTGGTATGGCCCGGCGGGGCTCGGCACGACGCGTGGGCTGCGCGGCTTTGAGGATTACCATCAGATCCCTTTCCTGGCGGCCTTTCCGGACCGTGGCAAACGGCGCGCCGGTGAGGAAGCTTACAGCGGGCATTACATCCGCATCGCCGACGGTCGATTCGTGGTCACCGGTGGCTGGGGGCATTTGGTCGCGACGCATACGGGTGGCGGATTGCTGGGGCTGGCAGCGACCGGTCGCACGGTGAAGATGCGCGTGATGGATTTTTACCGCTGTGAGTTGGCAGAAGACGGAGATGGCGAAAGAGACTGGCTTCGCGAGAATTGGGTGCCGATCGATATCCCGCACGTCCTCCATCAACTGGGAGTGGATATTTTCGGGCGGATGCGCCATCAGCACCGCCAGAATCAAGCACTCCGCGCGAGCGAATTCCTGGTGCGTTGACGTGGAACGGAGAACTTACGACCACCTGGTCATCGGTGCTGGCAGCGCCGGTTGCGTGGTGGCGGCTCGGTTGGCGCAAGCGGGGCGGCGCGTGGCCCTCATCGAGGCGGGGCCGCTGGAAGAGCAGAACGAAGACATCTTGAACCTGGGCCGTTGGCCGGAACTGATCGGCGGGCCGCTGGATTACGATTTCGCCATCGAGCCGCAGCCCCGGGGCAACAGCGCGTTTCGCCACCCCCGTGGCCGGGTGCTCGGCGGGACGGGCTCTTTGAATACTTGCATCGCCTTCATCCCAGCGGACGGCGATTTTCAGCGCTGGGTAGCCGCTGGCGGGGTCGGTTGGTCGGCGGCGGAAGTGGCGCCTCATTATGAGCGCGTACTGGCGACTCTGGGGCTGGAGCTGGCCGACCTGGATAACCCCTTGAGCGCGGCCTTTGTATCGGCGGCGGAGGCGGCAGGCTTGCCTCGGGTTGATTTCGCGGGGGCGAAGATGCAGCCCGGCGTCGGCCCCGCCCCTTTCAATCGACAGGGCGATCGCCGCCGTTCCACCGCCATCGCTTATCTGCTGCCCCTGTCACGATGGTCCGGTGGCGCTCATTTGCACATCCTGCCGGAGCGGCCGGTGCTGCGTCTGCTCTTTGAGGGCGATCGCGCCATCGGCGTTGCGACTCATGCCGGGGAAATCTTTGCCGAAGGCGCCATCATCCTCTGTGCCGGCGCGTTCCATACGCCGCAGTTGTTGCTCCTTTCTGGGATCGGCCCGGCAGACGAACTGCAAGCGCTGGGGATCCGGCCCTATCTTGATCTACCGGGCGTAGGGGAAAACTTGCAAGACCATCCGGAAACCACCATCGGCTGGCAAACGAAGCGTCCGCCGCCCCCGAACGCGATCCGCGTCTGGGAGGTAGTGCTCTTCGCCGCCCTCGATGAAGGGTTGGCGCCGCAACTGATGATGCATATGGGACCGAATCTCGTCGACGGCTACGCACGCCAGGCGGGTTTCCCGAGCGCGGAATGGGGTTTTTCGGTCACGCCGAATGTCATGCAAGCGCAGAGCCGTGGCCGTGTATCCTTGCGTTCGGCCGACCCAGCCGCAGCCCCGAAGATTGATTTCCGCTATTTTCAAGATGGGGGGCGGGACGAGGCGGTGCTGGTGGACGGGTTGCGGCTGGCGCGGGAGATCGCCGCCCAGGAGCCATTGCGCGAATGGATCGACCGTGAGCTTTTCCCCGGGCCGAAATGGCAAAGCGACGCTGCGCTCAGTCGTTACGCCCGTCAAGTTTCCGCTTCGGTCTACCACCCGGTGGGCAGTTGTCGCCTCGGCTTGTCGGTGGAAGAGGGAGCGGTGGTGGACCCGCAGTTGCGGCTGCACGGCCTGGCGAATCTATACGTGGCGGATGCTTCGGTCTTTCCCTTGCACGTGGGCGTGAACCCGAATTTGACCGTCGCCATGATCGGGGAGCGTTGTGCGGAGTGGGTGTTGGGCGGCGTTCCCTGATTGGGCGGAGAACCGCTAGAGCAGGTTAGCCCTTGACGGCGCCCATGGTCATGCCGGCGACGATGCGCCGTTGCATGAAGAGAGAGAAGAGGATGACGGGCAGGGAATACAACGTGCCGATGGCCGTCATCGGTCCCCAATCCAGGCCGTATTGGGTCTTGAATTCAGCGATGACGATGGGGGCGGTTTTGGCTTTGACGCTGGTCAACAGGAGGGCGTAGAGGAATTCGTTCCAGGAAGCCAGGAAGCAGAAGATCGCTGTCACCAATATCCCACCAGTAGTGACGGGAATGATGACACGGATCAATGCGCCCAATCGCGAACAGCCATCGACGCGCGCGGCGTCTTCCAATTCCGGCGGGATGGCTTCCAGGAAACCGGCCAGTAGCCAAATGGCCAGGGGTAGGCTGATGGTGGTATGAGCCAGGGAGACGGCGAACCAGCTATCGATCAGGTGGAAGTTCCGCATCAGGGCGAACAAGGGAATGGCGATCGCGATGTAAGGCACCATGCGCGTGATCAGGGCGACGAGCAGGAAGATGCGCCCCGGACGGCTGCCGTTCCTCACCACCGCCCAGGCAGCCGGCACGGCCAGCAATAAGGCCAGCACAGTGCTCAGGACGCCGATGACAGCGCTATTCAAGAAGGCACGCGACACGCCGGGGTTTTGGCTGAGTCCGATGTAGCTATCCAGGCTGAACGTTTCGGGGATGATGCGCGGCGGGATGGCGATGGCATCTGCGGGTGGTTTGAGCGAGGTCAACAGTAAATAGGCGTAGGGGCTGAGGTAGAGCAAGAGCACGAAGAGCATCAGCGCGTAGAGCATGATGCGGCGGGGCTGCAGCGTGCGCTGGCTCATGAATCGCGCCGCCCTTGCACGGGGCGCCAGATGCTGAAGAAGGCCAGCAGGCTCAACAGCAGCAAGGCCAGCAGGAAGAGCGTGGCGATGGCCGAGGCGAAACCCACATCGCCGTAGCGGATCATGTTGCGGTAGATGTGCATGCTGAGCACTTCGGAGGCGAAGCGCGGGCCGCCTTCGGTCTGCACCCAGATGATGTCGAAGGCGCGCGCGGCGTCGATGCCGCGGATGATGACGACCACCGCGATGACCGGGCGCAACAGCGGCAGCGTGATGTGGCGGAAGAGTTGCAGCACGCTGGCGCCGTCGATGCGGGCGGCCTCATTCAGCTCCCGCGGGATGTTTTGCAGGCCCGTGTAGAGCACCAGCGTGACGAAGGAAGTCGTCAGCCAGATATCGGGCAGGGTAACCGAGTAAAGGGCAATATCGCGATCACCGAGCCAGGCGATGTCGCTGGGTGCGCTGAGTAAGCCCAGGAAATGCAGGATATGGTTGACGATGCCGAAATTGTCGATGAGTAGAAAGCGCCAGAGCAGACCGGCGACGATGGGCGGAATCATCAACGGGAAGAGGAACAGGGTACGCATCAACTCCGAGCGGCGCCCCAGGTGGTTGAAGAGCAAGGCCATTAAGAAGCCCAGCGTGAACTCTACGGTGAGGGCGATCAGGGTATAGCGCAGGGTGCGCTCGGCGGTGTCGATGACGCGTGAGGAAGTGAGCGCTCGCTGGAAGTTCTCGAGGCCGATGAAGACGCGCTGGTGCGGCGTCATCAGGGCAACGTCGTAGAGGCTGTCGCGCAGCAGGGTCAACAGTGGGTAAGCGACGAAGACGAGGAGAAAGAGCGCGGCCGGCGCCATCAGCAGGGTGAAACGTGTTTGGGAAATTGTTTAAGTATGTGCGCACCTTTTGTTTGGAACAAGGTGTGCTTGCTATTATAATAAAGGTAACAAACAGTTAGAAATAAACCGCAGATGAAACAGCCGCTCACCGTGGCAATTCTCCTCTTTCTGTTTGTCATTACCACGCTCACGCAAGCCCAAAACCCACGCCTGCCGACGCCCAGAAGCGTACGTGTTTCTGACACAACAGTCTCTTGGAGAGCGGTGCCGGCTGCCGGCGGCTACGAGTTGCGCTGGCGTTCCACTGGCGGCGCCTGGATGAAGGCCACCCTGCCCGCCAGCCAGACCCGCTTCACCATTCACAATCTCATCCCCAACGTCTATTATGCCGTGCAGGTTCGCGCTTTGGCAGCCCGCGCTTCCGATCTCCGCCACAGCCGCTGGAGCCGATCCCTGGCCCTGCTGCGCGCGGCAAACCCCACCGCCACGCCCAGCCCTACCGCAACTCCGTCGCCGACGCTATCCCCCACCGCGACCCCCACCCGGCCGCCCCGCGACCTGCCAACACCCGAGAACCTGCGCCTGCTGCGGAGCGACAGCGATGCCGGAAGCGCCACCATCGCCTGGCGGAGCATCAGGCGGGCGGTTGGCTACCGCCTGCGTTGGCGCCCCATCGGCGGCCGTTGGCGCGTCACGGACCTGCCCGCTGCTCCAACTCGCTATACCCTGACGAACCTGGCGCTGGCAAGAACCCATCAAGTGCAGGTGCGCGCGCTGGGCGATGGCGTGGTCAACGAGGCGCGCGGCCCCTGGAGCAAGACCCTGACCCTGCGCCTGCTGCCGCCCACGGCGACGCTCACTCACACGCCGACCACGACCTCGACTCAAGCGCCGACGCTGACGCCAACGAACACGCTCACACCTACGTTCACCCCGAGTCCCACTCTCACACCGTCAAATACGCCGACAGCGACCCATATCCCGACGAACACCCCGACCCCTACCTACACCCCCACACCTACGTTCACCCCGCCGCCAACCCTCACGCCGACTCCGACAGCTATCCATACTCCAACGAATACGGCCACTCACACGCCGACGCTGACCCCGACGAATACACCGACATACACACCCTCGCCGACACTTACCCCGACCCAAACGCCGACTGCGACATGGACCCCAACTCAAACTTCGACAAACACGCCAACGCCGACCTTTACACCCACTTACACCCCCTCACCCACGAACACGCCAACACCGACTCCAACCCACACACCGACCTTCACCCCAACGTCTACTCCCACACCCCTACCACCGCCGAAGCCGCGGTTATCGGGCATCGAGATCACGCAGACGCAGATCACACTCCATTGGTTCGCTGCTGCCCGCGCAAAATTCTACGAGGTGCGGGGCGGGACGCTCAGCAACTGGACCGCGGTCGGCGCCGCCACGCAATACACCTTCAGCGGGCTCAGCGCCGATACCGAATACACCCTCCGCGTGCGCGCCATCAATGCTGGCGGCGCCTCGTCACCGACATCGATCCGCGCCCGCACCCGCGCCCTGCCGACCGCTACGTCCACGCTGACCTTCACGCCGACACCTACCCCGACCTTCACCCCCACCCATACGCCGACGTATACTCCCTCGCCGACCTACACACCAACACGGACCTTCACCCCGACGCTGACCCCCACTGCCACCTCTACACCGACGTTTACCCCGACGCCCACGTTCACACCGACGCCTACATTCACCCCGACGTCCACCCCGAAACCGACGAAAAGACCGACCCAGCCCCCGCAGCCGCCAACGGCAATTCCACCTCCAACGCAAAGTGCTATCACTGTGCACTATACAGAAGTGAAATTATTTGGCGTCGGGGGAATTTGCGGTAAACAGGAACGCCAATGCAAGAAGATTTGCTGGGCTTGGGATACTGATCAAAGTGACTGCTGGAATGTCAGTTGCGGGCCTTGGGGAGAAGTCATTCATATTTCCTGCCCTTCACCTGACGGTTGAATTGTAGCATCTGTACAATCATGGAGTGTTGCTGGGGTTTTCCTCACCATCCCAATGCATTTCGAGCACCAGTTTGCGCAGGTATTGCGGGGCGTAGCAGCGGGTGGTCATCCAGATGTGACGGATGCAACCCGCGCCTTCGATATCGGCCAGCACGTGCGTCTCGCCCGGCGCTACTACAGCGAAATCGCGGTTGGCGCCGCTTCGATCCCAGCTGGAGGCGCGCCGCGAGCGCACATTCCGCTTCACAAAAGGCAAGCCCGATAGTGGGCTGTTCGGTTGCCAGACGTCCATACGGAGCTCTCTCCCTACTCGTTCGGATGTGAGAAATGATTGTAATGGCGCGCCGCGGGTGCTGCTAGAATTTACGGGATTTTGGGCTGGGTTGAGGCTTTGGTCAAACCGCAAAGGCGCTCGCTGAGCTGCCAGAGGCGGTGCGCGGCCGCGTCGACCTGCGCCCCTGGCGAGAGCCGCCCGGGCGCCCGGTCGGCGTAGTAGCCGCCGCTCTCGTGGGCCAACTCCGGCGCGGTCGCCAGCCAGACCAGCGTTTCCGCTCCTTTTTCCGGCGTCCGCATCAGCAGGGGCGCCAACAGCCGCGTGAAGCGCCAGAGAAGGCCATTATGCTGCCAAAGGCCGGTGTTCACGACGCCCGGATGAACCGCGTTGGCCGTGACGCCCGTCTCCGCCAGCCGCCGTGCCAGTTCGCGCGTGAAGAGGATGTTGGCCAGTTTGGAGAAGCCGTAGGCTGTCGAGCCGCCCACGCCCCAGGATTTCTTCCCATCGATGTTGTCGAAATCGAAAGCGCCCGCCTGGCGATGCGCGGAGGAGGAGACATTGATCACCCGGGAAGGCGCGCTCCGCAGCAGCCATTCCTGCAGCAGGTTCGTCAGCAGGAAATAGCTGAGGTGATTCAGGGCGAAGGTGCGTTCGAAGCCTTCGGCCGTCTCTTCCCGTTGCGGGAAGAAAGCGCCGGCGTTATTCAGCAATACGTCGAGGCGTTCGTAGCGTTCCTGGAATGCCGCCGCCAGTTGGCGCACTCCGGATAGCAGCGAGAGATCGGCCAGCAAACCGGCCACGGCCTCGTTGCCGCTGGCGTGACGGATTTGAGCGACGGTCGCTTCTGTACGCCGGGCGTCGCGCCCGACCAGCGCGACGGTCGCGCCGGCCCGCGCCAGCTCCAAAGCGGCGACGCGGCCGATGCCGTTGGTGGCGCCGGTGATGAGCACCACCTTGCCCGCCATAGTCGTCATGTTTTCACTTTCTCATTTCCAGTAGGATGGCTGAGCGCACCTGTAATCGGAGATGCACCTTAGCCCTGCGGTACCCTGCTGTCAATCGTGGGCGGATGGTCGGACAGGTAGCGCCTCAGCCGAAGAGTCGTTTTAAGGTGCCGACCGAAGCGCGGAAGCCATCCTCAAAACAGCCATCCGTAGTAGGGCGGTAGACGCTCTCCAGCGAGATCACGCCGGGGTAGCCATCCTGTTTCAGTTCTCTGGCGATTTCCGGCAGGTGAGGCGCCATATCACCCGTGCCCAGCTCCGCACAATCGACGCGAGCACGGGGGATGCAGACCCGCACGTCCTTGATGTGCAGGTGGCCCAGCAAGGATTCTGCTTCGCCGCTCAGCGCGGCATAACCATCCGGCCAGGCGGGCTCGTCCCCGTAGAGGCTGTTGGCGGGGTCCCAGAGCAGGCGCAAGTGGCGCGAACCGAGTTCTTCGATCAGTTTGCGGCCGAGCCAGGCGGAATGGATCATGGCGTTGTTGCCGGTCTCGACGACCAGCGTGATGCCTTCCTGTTCGGCGATGCGCACTGCGGGCGCCATGCGCTTCACGAGCCGGCCCCAGGCTTCGTCAGCTACGACCCACTCTTCGGCGCCGTTACCGCCAAAGAGGATCATCTCTTTGCGGAAGCTCATCACGCGGACCAGCGGGCAATCCAGGCGTTGGGCGAAGGCGATGCAGCGGCGCAGGGCGGCCAGCTGCGCGCGCCAGGGGGCATCATCCGTTTCGAGCGCTTCCAGGGAAAGACCGGCGAAGATATGGCGCGAGATGCAGGAAACGCGGACGCCATGTGCAGCCAGGAGCGAGGCGACGTGCGCTGTTTCCCCTTCATCCAGATCGCCCACTTCTTTCGCGCCGATGAATTGCAATTCGGCATATTCCAGCTCGTGTTCGTTCATCACGGCCAGCGCGTGACTCAGTTCGCGGCTGATGCCATCGGTGATCACGCCCAGCTTCGTCATGGGCGCAACTCCACGCCGGAGACCTCTTCCAGCAGTTTGATGATGCACTGGTTGTCTTCCTGCGGGTAACGGGCGATGGCGGCGCGGAAGAGCTCGGCAGCGGCGGCGGTGGTGAAGAGGGGCACGGAACATTCGCGGCCGAGCGACTGGCTGATGCCGAGGTCCTTGACCATGGTGCCGATGTGGCTGCCGGTGTGGTCGAATTCACGGGCGAGGATGTGCTGCGTGACGGCGCGGAAGAAGGAGGTGTTGCCGGCATGGGTACTGCCGATCACATCGACGAGCGTATGCCCGGGGACGCCGGCGGCGGTGCCCAAGGCGAGGGCTTCGAAGATGCCGACATAAGATACGCCGATGAACGCCTGCAGGGCCGCTTTGACCGTTTGGCCCTGGCCGGGCGTTTCGCCCACATGGATGAGCCGTGCGCTGATCGCCGCCAACACCTCGCGCTGGGCATCGAGAACGGCGGTGGGAGCGGCGGCCATCAGAGTGAGCGTACCGGCTTCGGCGCCGAATTGCCCGCCGCTGACCGGGCAATCGATCAGGTGAACGCCGCTATTTTGCAGTTCGTCAGCCAGCTCACGCAGCTCGACGGTGGCGGTGATGATGAGGGTCGCGCCTTTGGGCAACGTATGGCAGAGGCCATCCGCGCCGCAGATGACCTGCCGTGCCTGGGCGCCGTTCAGCACCATCACGAAGATGGGATCGGCACGTTGTGCCAGATGAGCCAGGCTTTCCGCGCGCCTGCCGCCGGCTGCTTCGAGCAGGGCCAGCCGTTCTTCGCGCAGGTCGCAGCCGTAGGTAGTAAAGCCGGCGGCCAGCAGGTTGCGCGCCATGGCCAGCCCCATGTCACCGAGACCGATCACGCCAACGGATTGGGTCATGGTTTGTCTTTCGTGGTATGCCGCTAATGTGCTGCTGAAATTACCGGATGCGGATAGTTTATACAGGCTTCGTGAAGGTGCGAATCGGTGGTTTCATGGGCAGTGTGGCTGTAACTCAATCACTGGGTAGAACTTCTGGATAACTGTCTAGGAACTCATCTCTATGAATTGTACGAATTTCAGGGTAATGCTCATCCAAGGCGCGCATTAGGTTTTTATCGGTAGTCACGATGCATTCAATCTTCACAGGGGATGAGCACCAAGTTTGAAGCAGGTATTCGTCGTCGTTGTCAATTTGACTATTCGTTAGCAATTGCTGCAAACTGTCAGGAAGTTTTTCTACTTCGTCTTCCTTAATGATTCGGCATTTGTTGGCGTCTCGTAGAATACTTAAGTGGAGGAACTGACTAATTTTACGCTGAAGCGGATCAGTCATTTTCATCAATTGCCATGCTTTGCTCATCCAAGGGCTATCCTGAAGGATCACAATTCCATGTGGCTCATGAGTGAAAGAGTTTAAGATTTGAACACTTTGTTTCTGTGATTCGGATTTGTTATCACCCAACAGGTCATGGAGCAACCACTCGTTGATGATGAACCAGCGGGATGGCATTCCTATGATTAGTTGGCCTGTTCAAAAAAAGTGGCGACTTCCTCTAGTTCACCCTCCATGAAACTGGACAGCCCACCTTCGACCTGTCCGTGTTCATTGACTTCTTGACGTTCAAAATAGGTTTCCTTGCCTTCTTTGCGGGTCAGATAAAATGCCACATCCTCTGGTTGCAAGTTACCACGAACTACTTCGGACAACAGAGCAAGAATGAGCGTTTCACTGTGAGTTGTAAGTAGGAATCGTTTTTCTTCTTTGTGAATGATCTCAACAAAAGTGTGCATCAGTTTCCGAATTGCCGAGGGATGTAAGTGCGTCTCTGGTTCCTCGATACACATCCAATTCGTTTCATCATGAAGTGTTAGAGTGAGTAACCAGGCTATACGGTTGACGCCGTATCCATCGTTAACGAGTTCAGTTTCCAAACCTGTGCTTCGGTCTTCGACGTCAATAGAAAAATTAGAATCGCCAGGTGGAGAAAACACTCTCAGAGTTCTATTGGTAATATCTTCCAGATAATGACTGACTGGCGATTGAAGATATTTACGTGTTGCCAGCAAAGTGCCGATTTCATCTTCACTAAAGTACAGGGACGAGTTTAGGGAAGTGCCGTCGGTGGCGATCGAGTGTTCTCCTCTGGAGAAGGCCATTTGCAACGGAGCAATAGCGATGTTACGCATGAGTCTGGCAGGTGTGTTCATGATCTCTGCGAACAAATTCGCATTGCCGGGAGCTTTACGTCTATCAAGATCGGTCGGATTTGCTGTTGTCTGTCCCTTGATCCCGTTCCAGGTGAAACTCATATTTGTTTGCCTAAAATATGTCCCACCCTTTTGATTGCCGAGGGCTTTGTATGGAAGACCATGTGTTACCCCTAGGTCTATATTCTTCTCTTCCTCATGAATTTGCAGACTAAAATGAACAGCATCTTTTCGAATTTGCATACCCCAGGTTACTGGATAATTAAAGAGGTTCATCTTTAGGTAAAGCCGGATGGATTCATCGAGATTATGACCGTGAACGACAGCGCGAAAATCACCTAGATTCGTAAACCCCAGGTTATAAAAGTCACTTGACTGGCGTTCCAGATTGAGAATGACGTTTTTCATGAGCAATAGGGAGTACAGCAGGCTTGACTTACCGGTTCCGTTGGCTCCGTAAAACACTGTGATAGGAGCAAAATCTGCTCTTTGAATCTTAATTGAGCGGAAGTTCTCGACCGCTAGAAAATTCGGCTGAATCATGAACAATCCTGCTTTCTCAGCTTAGATTCCAGTATAGCATCCAGTGCAACACCTTACTTTGCTGGAAGTTAGTCATTAACGTCTCACGTCAACGGGCGCCCGCCATCTACCGGGAGGATCGCCCCTGTGGTGAAACGCAGTTGGGCGGCGGCGACATAGACGGCCTCCGCGACGTCTTCTGCCGTAGCGACGCGGCCGAGCGGCGTGAGGTCGCCTTGCTGCTTCAACAGTTCGGGCATGCGGCGGGCGTATTCACCATCGACGAAGCCGGGCGAAACGCTGACGACGCGAATCTGCGGCGCTAGGGCGCGGGCCAGGCTCATCGTCAGGTTATCGAGCGCCGCCTTGCTGGCGCAATAGGCGATGTTGCTGCCGATGGCGGTGCGGCCGGCGATGGAGCTGATGTTGACGACCAGGCCGTCGCCGCTGAGCGCGAGGAGGGGACGTAAGGCGCGCACGCTGGCGATGGCGCCACGGACGTTGACGCGGAAGATGCGGTCGATCAGATCGTCCGTTAGTGAATCCAGATCTTCGGGGGGGATGGCTTGCGAGACGCCGGCGTTGTTGACGAGCAGATCGAGGCGGCCGAAACGTTCTTCCACTTCGCGGGCCAGGGCGGCCTGAGCAGCGCTGTCTTCCACCGGCGCGCAGAATGCGAAGTGATCCGCGCTGCCAGTGGCGGGCAGCTCCTGAGCCAATTGCTCGGCGGCTTCCCGGCTGCGCGAATAGGTCAACGCACAGGTAACCCCGGCGCGGGCCAGGCGGCGGGCGATGGCGGAGCCGATGCCACCCGCGCCGCCGGTGATGAGGGCGAAGGAACCTGCCAGAGAAATCGCCGGCGCCGTCATGAGTTCAACCCGCCCGGCCGTAGCGGCGAACGCGCAAGTCGCATTGTTCCTGGTGACCGGCGAAACCTTCGATGGCGCAGAGCCGCGAACCATATTCGCCCACCAGAGCGCTCGCTTCGTCGGTCAGCACGCGCTGGTAAGTGACGGTCTTGATGAATTTTCCGACCCAGAGGCCGCCGGTATAGCGGGCAGCGCGCTGCGTGGGCAGGGTGTGGTTGGTGCCGATCACTTTATCGCCATAGGCGACGTTGGTGCGCGGGCCGAGGAAGAGCGCGCCGTAATTGGTCAGGCGCTCCAGGAACCAATTTGGATCACGGGTGAGGACTTCGACGTGCTCGCTGGCGATCTCATCGGCCTTTTGCAGCAGTTCCTCGTCGGTATCGCAGAGGATGATTTCGCCGTAATCGCGCCAGGCCGGGCCGGCCAGATCGGCGGTCGGCAGCGCCTCCAGTTGGCGGCCGATTTCCTCCTCGATGCTTTCGGCCAGGGGGCGATTGCTGGTGAGGAGGATGGCGGGCGAGGTGGGGCCGTGCTCGGCCTGGCCGAGCAGATCGGTCGCGCAGAGTTCGGCGTCGGCGGTTTCATCGGCGATGACGAGCACTTCCGTAGGGCCGGCCAGCAAATCGATGCCCACTTGGCCGTAAAGCTGGCGCTTGGCTTCGGCGACATAAGCGTTGCCCGGGCCGACGATCATATCGACCGGCTCGATATCCATTCCTGGCGCGCCGTAGGCCATCGCGGCCAGAGCTTGGACGCCGCCGAGGAGGTAGATGGCATCTGCCCCGCCGAAATGGATGGCGGCGATGGTCGCGGCGGGCCATTCGCCACGGATGGGGGGCGTACAGGCGATGACCTCCGAGACGCCGGCCGCCTTCGCCGTCAGCACGCTCATGTGGGCGCTGGCGACCATGGGGTAGCGGCCGCCGGGGACGTAGCAGCCGACGCTGGCGACGGGGATGTTGCGCTGGCCGAGGATGACGCCGGGCAGCGTTTCCTGCTCGAAATCGTGGAGCGAAGCGCGTTGAGCCAGGGCGAAGTTGCGCACCTGTTCCTGCGCGAATTGGATGTCGTGGATGACTTGCTCGGGCAGGCTGGCGATGATCTCGTCAATCTGGGCGGAGGAGAGGCGGAAATCTTCGGGTTCCCAGCGGTCGAAGCGGGCGGAGAGTTCGCGGATGGCTGCCTCACCGCGAGCCTGGCAATCGGCCAGGATGCCGCGCACCGTGGCTTCGACCCGGGCGGCGTCTTCGGCACGCTCGGCGCCGCTTTTGCCGCGTTTCAGATAGCGGATGGTCATATCGGGTTGCCTTTCGATTCGGGTGGCTCGCTGGCTAGCCAGCGAAGCAGCACTTCGTTGACGCGCTCGGGCTGTTCGAGCGTGCTGAGATGACCGCAGCGTTCGAGGATGAGCAGTTCGGCGCCGGGGATGGCGGCGGCAATTTCTTCGTGCATGGCGACGGTACAGACTGTATCTTCGCGGCCGCCGAGGACGAGGGTGGGGCAATGGATTTGGACGAGGAAGGGGCGGGCGTCCGGCCGGGCGAGTTGTGCCTTGACCTGCTGGATGAAGCGTTCCCTGCCGACCGCTTCCGCCATGGCGAGCACGGTGCGGCGCAGGGATAAGTCCTGGCGGTGCTCGGGGTGCAGCATGGCGTCTTTGAGGAAATCGGTGGTGATTTCGCGGAACTCGCCCAGTTGAGACATGCCGACGAAGCGTTGTTGGCGGGCGCGCGTTTCTTCGCTGGCGGGGCGGGCGCTGCAGTTGAGGAGGGCGAGGCGTTGCACGCGCTCTGGTTCCTGGCGCAGGATTTCCAGGGCCAAGATGCCGCCCCAGGAGAGGCCGCAGAGGGCGAAGCGGTCTGGCGCACAGGCCAGGATGTGACGCGCGCATTCGGCGAGGGAATCGGCGGCGGCGACATCGCCCACGGAGCAATCGGCAAACGGCGAGAGGGCGGCGATTTGTGGGGCGAAGAGGCGCTCGTCGCAAAGGGTGCCGGGGAGGAAGACGATGCTGGGGCGGGACATGAGTCAGTTGTGATCTTTGCTCGGGCGCGAATCGCGGAAGGCGACAGATACTACATTAGCAAAGCGCTCGTCTCTTTGCAGCCCCTGGTTCGCGGGAGAATGCCTTGACGGAAGCTATCTCGTTTCGCAGCGAGAACATCTACCCCTTGCGAATCAGCCACGATACCTGTCGCAATTCTGGCTCTGCTGCTATTCGTTATAGAAATAGCATCCGCCGTTTCTGGGATCAACGCCAGGGGGGCACTGATTGGCTGGTCTTGAGCATTCCTCCACGCCAGGAGGGCAGAACCACGAAATGTTCAGGATGACTGTTGAGCCAGGAGGGAGATCATCGGGGACAGGAGGTGGGTCAGCCCTTCTCCTGGCATCCAGCCAGGACAGGAATGATTCTCTCAAGTCATCCGAGATCTCATCATCACGTATGATGCTCTCCGCGATGTTGGATATGGTGGCGTACCAGCCTTTTTCCCAGTCACAGTTCGGGTCGGTCGACTGAAAGCACAGGTTGGGGTCATTGGTCGGATCATCGTCTTCGTATAGCGTGAGTGTTCTTTCCAGCTCAGCTTCTCGCTCTCTCCTGAGCTCTTCGGGGAGCCATTCGGCAATTTGCATGTCGGGATAGACGGTCTGAGCGTCCTGCAACGCCATATGCCCGATATTCACCGCTGCCTGATACCAGCCGCGCGTCCAATCGCAGTTCTCCGGATCCGCAACGGAAAAGCAAACATTGGGATCATTATCTGGGTCATCATCATCGAATGCGCCGATCTCCTGCGCCTGTCCAATTGCAGCGCCAGCCCCCCATAGCATGGAGAAGATTATCGATATCATCAAAACGGCACGCAACCGGATCGCCAGGTGAGATACCTTTCTTGTTTTCGATTTGAGCACCATTGACTCCGATCAGAAGCCTGCAACCAGTGCAGGGCGAAAGGACACTCTGAAGTATATCGGGGGGGCAAGGACAAGTTGGCGTTTTCGCTCAGACTCTTCCAATCAGCGCATGATCCTCGCTGGTGGATGCGAAATCAGCGGCCGTACCGTTGTCGCCCCTCCGCTATATCTTGGCTTTCATGCTGACGAACCGTTGTGGGTGCGCGTGTAACGGAAAACAGCAAAACTGGCATCGGCGAAGCGTTCGTCCCGCTGGAGGCCGGGGGTTTCTGCCAGCCAGCGTTGCGCGATCTGCTTCTCCTGCTGCCGCCGCACATCATCGAGCAGGATGATGGCATTTTCCGCAAAGTGTGAATGAAGGAGAGGTAGCGCCGGGTAACGGATCATGGGTGCCAGGTAACCGGCGGGGCCATCCACCAGAATGAAGTCGAAGGGATCATCCACAGGCAGATTGGAGAGGCAATACCATTGCCGTTGGCGTCCGTTCACTTCCCATTGGCGCAGCGGTGCGTCCAACACGTGAGCATGCTCCGTCAATAGGTGCTCTGCCAACAAGTGCCGGGTTTGTGCGGCATAAGATGCCTGGTCTTCCAGAGCGAATATCTCTCCCTGGCGGTTGTCTGCCAACGCGTAAGCCATCACCAAGGTAGAAAGGCCGCTCCCCAGTTCCAGAACTCGTTGTGGGCGTTCTTCATGGATGAGTTGGCGGATGGTACAAAGCAACTCGGGACGGGCCATTCCGCCTACATAAGGAGGCAATGGGAGCCGTGGTTGGATGTTTGCACTCAACCAGGCGAGATCTTGGATTTGTTTCCTTTCCCGCTGCCGCTCTCGCCTCATATCTCTCCGCAGCCAAAGTAGACTATAGGCGCCACTCATGAGAACGAGGAGACCCAAAAGCAACAAAGCAATCAAAAGTCCGTGTTCTAAGTGATACAGGGCAAAGCTGAGCGCAGCCCAGCTCAGCCAGAGCGCGGTGGCGGTGAATGCCAGCGGGCCGCGCCGCCGCAGCTGGTCACGCAGTCGATTGCGCTGTCGGTATTCCATCGAGCGTTCTCAAAGAGAGGTTCACCTCAATGCCACAGGCGTTCGCTGGCCAGGCGGGCGCCAGCGGCCAGGGAAGCGAGCTTGGCGTAGGCGATATCGGGGTGCACGGCGCCGAAGCCGGCGAAAGTGCCGAAACCGCAATCGGTGCCGGCCAGCACGCGTTCGCGGCCGACGATGGCGGCGAAGCGCTCGATGCGCTCCGCGACCAGCTCGGGGTGCTCCACGAAATTCGTGGTGGTATCCAGGACGCCAGGGATGAGGATTTTATCTTCGGGGATATCGGCTTCGGCCCAGGTGCGCCATTCGTGGGCGTGGCGCGGGTTCGCGGCCTCGAATTGGATGGCCTGCGGTTTGGCGGAGAGGACGATGTCGATGATGTCGGCCAAGTCGACGTCGTGCGTATGCGGCCCTTCGTAGTTGCCCCAGCAGAGGTGCATGCGGGCGCGGTCGGCGGGTACGTTCTCCAGGGCGGCGTTGAGCGCTGCGACCTGGCGCGCGGCGGCGGCGCGAAAATGGGCCGTATTTTCATCGCGGAAACGGATGTGACGCCCCATGGCCAGATCCGGGCAATCGACTTGCAGCAGCAGGCCGGCCTCGGTGATGCGCTCGTATTCCACCTTCATGACATCGACCAGGGCGGCGAGGTAGTCTTCTTCGCTGGTGTAATACTCGTTGGGCTGGAAGACGGCGATGACGCCGGGCGAGGCGGCGTTCATGAAGGCTTCGCGGGCGCCGGCGGATTCCTGGGCCGCGCGCAGGTTGGCGATGTCTTTTTCCAAAGGCGACAGGTCTTTGATGCGGATGGCGCCGCGGACGACCGGCCGGTGGTATTGTGGGGTGCCGCCCTGCTGCGCCAGACGCTCTTTGAAGGCGGGGAAATCGTCCAGGTCTTTGGGGGTGGCGCGGGGCACATCGGCGATTTCGAAGCCGGTGAGGCGGTGGCGCATGTAGGTGGCGTAGCTGATTTTGCTCATCTCGCCGTCGCTGATGACATCCACACCCGCATCCACCTGACGCAAGGCCACTTCGCGGACGGCGCGTGTCATCACCGCGTCGAATTCGCTTTCGTCGTAGGTCTCGCCGCGGTCCTGGGCGAAGAGTTGATCGACGACATACTGCGGGCGTGGCAGGCTGCCGACGTGGGTGGTGAGGATGCGTTTGTGGCTCTGGTGCATGGGGTACTCCCGCAGGTAACACCTGCAAATTAGCGGATGTTTTCAGGCCGGTAATCAGCGAGGGGGAGGCCGCTCTGTTGTTCGAAGAGTTGGAGCAGGCGTCGCTCTTGCGCAGCGACGCGGGTTTCGTAATCGACGGGTTTGCGCATCTTCCCCTGCTCATCGGCCTGGAAGCCGATGGCGGCGGCGGCGTTTTCGATGGCCGGCGACCAATAGGGGTCTTTGCCGCTGAAGACTTCGTGCGATTCGAGGACGGCGAAGAACCAGCCGATCGAATCGCCACGGTATTCAAAGCTGCGGTAGACGCCGGGCGGGAAGGAAATCAAGTCCCAGGCGTCCAGGTCAAAATGGCCTTCGGCTGCTTCGGGATCTTCGGAATTGCCCCAATGAAAGCGCCAGGGGCCGCTGAGGACGAAGAAAGATTCGATGTAATCGTGGCTATGCCAGGCCGGGCCGTTGCCGGGCGGCGCCCAGCCCATGCCGATCTGGTAGCGGTGCGGTTCGGTGATCTGGCGCTTGCCAGCGAAATCGGGGTTCTCGCTCGCGGTATCGCCGATGACGGCGTAGTTCATGCGCTCATGGCCGGGCAAGGGACTATCGATGAACATGAGGGGGATGCCCTGCGTTTTCAGGCGGTCGAAACGCATGACCCAGCGGGACATGCTTTCCTGGGTGTATGGCGGTTGATTCATGTAGGGAGGCTTTCCGTAGTTCCGGTGTGTGGTGTCGGAAGTATAGCGGAAGGAACTGCAGGGGCGTAGTGCGCCGCTCTTACAGAGCGCCCTCCTGCAGAGCGCCGCCGCCAAAGAACCATACAATACAGGGGGACGGGAAGGACGACGATGTCCGTCGTGGATGAGATCAAAGCGCGGCTGGATCTGGTCGCGTACATCAGCGAGAGCGTGCAATTGCGGCAATCCGGGCGGCGCTACAAGGCCAATTGCCCCTTTCACGTGGAGCGCACGCCCTCCTTCATCGTCGACCCGGAGCGGGGCAGCTGGCGTTGCTTCGGCGCCTGCGCGGAAGGGGGCGACATCTTCACTTTTGCCATGAAGCGTCATGGCTGGAGTTTCCGTGAAGCGCTGGAGGAACTGGCGCGGCGCGCGGGGGTGGAGCTGCGGCCGCGCACGCCGGAACAAACTGAGCGCGAGCAGGAGCGGGAAGCGCTGCTGGGTCTGCTCGCCGCGATGACGGAGCAATATCAGGATTGGCTGCAGCAGCCGCGCGACGAGGCGGCGGCCGAAGCGTTGCGTTATGCGCGCGAAGAACGTCAGCTGAGTGAAGAAACGCTGACCCAATTCCAGATCGGCTACGCCCCAGCGGGCTGGCAACACAGCTGGGAGGCGTTGCGGCAGCTGGGCTATGCGGAAGAACAGGCGATCGCGGCTGGGGTTTGCGGCCGGAGCGAGACGAGTGGGCATATCTACGATCGCTTCCGGGCGCGCTTGATGTTCCCGATCTTCGATGCGCGCGGCAGGGTGCGCGGCTTTGGCGGTCGCGCGTTGGATGACGGGGCGGACGAAGGCCGTCCGCAGGCCAAGTATCTGAATTCACCCCAGAGCGAGCTGTTCGACAAATCCCGCCTGCTCTACGGCTTGGACCGGGCGCGGGCGGCGATCCGCGAGACGGGGGTAGCGGTGGTCGTGGAGGGTTATCTCGACGCGATTCAGGCGCATCAGGCGGGCTATCGAAACGTCGTGGCGCAGATGGGCACGGCGCTCACCGAGCCGCAATTGCGCCTGTTGTTGCCGGGCGCGCGCGTTGCGGAAGAGCGGCGCATCGTGCTGGCCTTGGATGCCGATGTGGCCGGGCAGGCAGCGACGCGGCGCGTTCTGGAAACGGTGCAGCAAGCGTTACCGAAGGATCTTGGCGGTCACCTCGGTATCGATTTGCGAATCTTGCAACTTCCTGATGCCCGCGATCCAGACGACTTGCTGCGTGAGGAACCTGAGCGCTGGCCGGTGTTGGTTGAGGAGGCTATTACGTTACCTCAATATGTGAAGGACGTTATCGAAAAAGAAACTGCTCAACTTCCAGAAGCGGCCACCATTCAGCAAAGAGAAGCAGTAGCTCGCCTCGTTATGCCTGTATTAATGAGGACGGAAAGTGATCCGCTGCAGGGCGACAATATGCAGCTCTTATCACGCAGCCTGCGAATTGATATTAATGACTTAATCGCTTTTGCTGTGACCACTGATATTCGTAGAGTTAGTCCGATACGGGGTGATCAAGAGGATTTTTCCCTCACGAAATACGAAGACGAGTTTCTACGCTTGCTTCTAAGTGAACCAAAGCACTTAAGTACAATTGATGATCTTATGCGGCATATTCAGCCGGAGACCAGTGGGGGAACGGTATCGTTGCATCGTCAGTACTTCGGAGATTTTGGTGGTGATGATTTCGAACAGAATGAGCACCGTGCCTTCATTACACTGTTACGGGAAGCTTTACAACAAGAGGTAGAGCCACTTTCTTATTTGCACGCCCAAACTCAGGGTACACAATTGAGCGCGGTGCTTGAGGACTATGTGCAGGACGAGCTGGATTGGCTGAGTGGGCGGCTGGGCTACGGCCTGGCGGAGGACTTGAAGCTGCACCGCCGTCGCAACCCGCCGGATGAATTGTTGGCGGCCGAGCAGGAGCGCGACTTGCTCTGCGGTGCGCTGGATTTGCGCCGCCGTCGCCTGGGGCGGATGCTGGATGAGCTGTATTTCCTCGTGGAAAGTGAATCGGACGCGAGCGAATACGCGCCACTGTTGAATTCCTGGGCCCGTGCGCGCCGTCTGCTGGATGAGCGTTTGGCGAAATTGCGCAGCCAACTGGGCTGACAGTCAGGCAGGCTGAGCTGGCTGAAAAGGAGACGAAGCTGGCAGCAGCAAGACAACGGCTGCCAGCCGGCAGCGACGGCAAACCGTCGCCCACCAGCGCGGATGTAAAAATTGCGTAAATTGGGGCCATCGCAAAGGAAGAAAAATGCCCTGAATGCGTACAGATTAACATCTGCAGATTAACAGGCGCAAAATAATCGGCGAAAATCGCTACGTGCAAATCGCTGAGCAGGCTTCATGCAGGTAGGTAATGTGATGAAGGCGCCGAGAGGAAGAATGAGTATGAAACAGGAGCGAACCTTGGATCCCTACTTGGGTGGAACGCAAGGAGCGGAAGAAGCGCAGGTCCCTGCCGCATCGTCCGCCAAAGGGGCCGGCAGCAAGGACCGATCTGCCGCCGATGACTTGTTCGATACAGCAGCGGGTGACACGTCCGGCGCCACCATCTATGAGGACAGTGGCAGCGGCCCGGCGCTGCAGCATGACAACGTGCATCTCTATCTGCAACAAATCGGGCAAGTGCCTTTGCTGAATGCGGTTAAGGAAGCGCAATTATCGGCGCTGATGGCGGCGGATGAGCTGCTCCAGGAACTCGCGCCGCCGCAACAGGACCTGGGCGATGCCGATGCCACGCAGGATTGGCTGGGTGCGGTCTACGCTCATCTGTTGGCGCAGTGGAAACAGGCGCGCCAGCAAGCCGCTCAGCAGGGGGTCGAATTGCTGCCGTTGCAGGAATTGCTGCAGGAAGCGGAGCGCACCCGCGAAAATTGGGACCGCGATGAACCCTCCGCCATCCGCCATCATTTGAAACAGGGCAAATGGGGCCAGGATGAGGATTGGGATGAACACGCGCGCACCGTCTACGCGGTCTACCACGCGGCGCTGGCCTTGCCGCCGGCAGCGGTTGCGCGCCTCATCACCGGCAAGCGGTTGCCGACCGTGGCCCGTTTTGTCAGCGAGTTATCTGTCGATGAGGTATTGGCGCAACCGGCGGCCGTCGCCGAACGCGCCGAACGCGCCCGTGAAGACCTCTCTCGTGCCAATTTGCGCCTGGTCGTCAGCGTGGCCAAGCGTTACCTGGGTCGGAGCATCTCGTTCCTGGATTTGATTCAGGAAGGCAACCTGGGTTTGTTGCGCGCGGTGGAGAAATTCGACCACCGCAAGGGCTTCCGCTTTTCCACCTACGCCACCTGGTGGATTCGCCAGGTTATCAGCCGCGCCATCGCCGATCAATCGCGCACGATTCGCATCCCGGTGCATATGGTGGATTCGATCAACCGTCTCGCCCGGGTGCATCAGGAATTGCTTCAGCAAACGGGGCGCGAACCGACGGTCGAAGAACTGGTGCTGGAGATGGAGTTTCTCGATCCGGCTGAGGAACGGGCGATCCGCCAACGGCTGAGTGAGGGTGAGGAGTTGCCCGAAGAATTGGAGCGAGTGATGCGCCGCGCGCTGCAGAAAGTGCGAAAAATCCAGCGTATCAGCCAGGAGCCCGTCTCGCTGGAGACGATGGTCGGCGAGGAAGGCGGCAGCACGCTGCGGGAGCTGATCGCCGACGATACGGCGGTGAGCCCGGCCGCCGCGGCCAGCCAGCAGATCCTGAAGGAGCAGGTCCATTCGGCGCTCGATGTGCTCAGTGAGCGCGAGCGTGAAGTGCTGGAGTTGCGCTTTGGCCTGCACGATGGTTCGCACATGACGCTGGGCGAGTTGGGGCAGCGCTTTGGCATCACCAAGGAGCGGGTGCGTCAACTGGAGGCGCGTGCGCTGCGCAAATTGCGCCACCCGACGCGCAACCGCATGCTGCGGGAGTATTTGGACAGTTAGGCGGGCAGCGGGCCGCTCAGCAGCGGAACGCTGCCATTACACGCCCAGGTAAGCCTCGATGATCGCCTCGTCCTCGCGCAAATCGGCGGCCGCGCCGGCATGGGTGATGTAACCGGATTGCAGCACATAGCCACGGTCGGCGATGTTCAGGGCGTACAGCGCATTTTGCTCAACCAACAGGATGGTGGTGTTGTTCTCGCGGTTGAGGGTTTCGATGACGTTGAAGATCTGTTGGACGAGCATCGGCGCGAGGCCCATGCTGGGTTCATCCATCAGGAGGACGCGCGGCCGGGCCATTAAAGCGCGGCCGATGGCCAGCATCTGTTGCTCACCACCGGAGAGCGTACCGCCGTATTGACTGCTGCGCTCCTGGAGGCGCGGGAAGAGCGCGAAAACCTGCTCCATATCGGCGGTGATGCCCGCTTCGTCGTTGCGGGTGAACGCGCCCATCTGCAAGTTTTCCAGGACGGTGAGGCGGCCGAAGATTTTCCGCCCCTCGGGGACCTGGATCACGCCGCGCTTGACGATGTCGTGGGCGCGCAGGTGGGTGATTTCCTCACCGCCGAGGGTGATGCACCCCTGGGAGGCGGGCGTGATGGCGGAGATCGTATTCAGGGTGGTCGTCTTGCCGGCGCCGTTGCCGCCGATGAGGGTGACGATTTCGCCTTCGCGCACCTCGAGCGAGATGCCTTTCACGGCCAGGATCTGGCCATAGGCGGTGTGGATACCCTCCACTCGCAGGAGGGCATCCGTCGCTGCGTCAGGCATCGTCGTACTCTCCGGCTGCCGCTTCGTCTGCCGTGTTGCCTGCGTCTTCCTCAGGGGGGACGCCCAGGTAAGCTTCGATGACGCGCGGATCGCGCTGGACTTCGCGGGGGCTGCCTTCGGCGATCTTCGCGCCGTAATCGAGCACCGCAATTTGCTCGGAGACGCCCATGACCAGCTTCATATCGTGCTCGATGAGGAAGACGGCGACCTGGCGTTCTTCGGGCAGGCGGCGGATGAGGGACATCATCTCTTCGGTCTCGTGCGGGTTCATGCCGGCGGCGGGCTCGTCGAGCATCAGCAGCTCCGGGCGAGAGGCGAGGGCGCGGGCGATCTCCAGCCGTCGTTGGGAGCCATAAGGCAGGCTCTGGGCAATTTCGTCCCCCAGGTCGGAGAGGCCGACGAATTCCAGTAATTCCAGCGCCTCCTGCAACGCGGATCCCTCGGCGGGGTCGTTTTCCTGATTGCGGCGCAGGCTGCGCAGCGCTTCGTCCTGCAGGCGCGGATGCATGCCGACCAGCACGTTTTCCAGGACGGACATTTCACCGAAGAGGCGGATGTTCTGGTAGGTGCGGGCGATGCCGAAGGCGCCGATTTCATCCGGGCGCAGGCCCAGCAGGCTGCGTCCGCGAAAGCGCATCTCCCCCTCTTCCGGACTGTAGAAGCCGTTGAGGCAATTGAAGAGCGTGGTTTTGCCGGCGCCGTTGGGGCCGATGACGGCGCTGATGCTGCGCTGCGGGATGCTCAGGTCGATGTCTCGCAATGCGGTGAGGCCGCCGAAGCGCTTGGTGAGGCCGTGGATTTCGAGGATGGCGGCCGGGCTTTCTTGCGGATCTGCTGTCGTGGCGGGGGTCGTTTGCGGTTCGGCGCGTGGTGGCGAGAACAGGTCTTGCGGGCGCAGGAGCAAGGCCAGCAGGACGGTGCCTCCCCGCGAGATGCCGGCGCGGATCCGTGCTCTCACGCTGGCTGGTGCGGCAGCGGCGGCGCTGCTTGCGGCGGCGAGGCGAGCGGGGCGCGGCGGGATGAGGCCCTGTGGCCGCAACAGCATCGCCAGGACCAGCAGGCTGGAATAGGAGAGCAGGCGGTAATCCTTGAATTCGCGCAGGACTTCCGGCAAGCCAACGAGCATGAAGGCGCCGAGCAAGATGCCGACCACCGAGCCCATACCACCGATGATGATCAGGCTGAGGACGTTGATCGAGACGAAGACCGTGAAAGTATCCGGGAAGATGCCTTTGAACCAGGCGCCGACGAACGCGCCCCCCAGGCCGGCGAAGGCGGAGCTGACGCCGAAAGCCAGCAATTTGGTGCTCACGAGCGGGATGCCGAGCGCCTGGGCGACATCTTCATCGGCGCGGATGGCGCGCCAGGCGCGGCCCAGGCGGGTAGGGGCCAGCCGCCCGACCACCAGCGCCGTGATGATCAGGCCCAGCAAGAACAGGTAATACATCAGGGTGGTGCCGTTGAAGGTGAAGACCCAATCGGGGTGGATGGCGGAGAGGTCGAGCGTGGGGGGCGGGATGGGCGTGATGCCGGAAGGGCCACCGAAGACGGGTTTGTAGGCATTGGATTTCAGGACGCGGTTGGTGATCTCGCCGAAGCCCAGAGTGACGATGGCCAGGTAATCGCCGCGCAGACGCAGGACCGGGAAGCCCAGGGCGACGCCGGTTGCCGCGCTGATGATGACGGCCAGGGGCACCGCTTCCCAGAAACTGAGCAATCCGCCGCATTCCGCTACCGGCACGTCCGCCCCGCCACAGGTGAGGACGCTGGGTGTGGTCAGCAGGGCCGTGCTGTATGCGCCGATGGCATAAGAAGCGACATAGCCGAGATCCAGCAAGCCGGCATAACCGATCATCACGTTCAAGCCCAGGCCCATGATGGTGAAGAGGGCCATCCAATTCATGCCGAAGGTGATGTATTCCCCGACGAATACCGGCGCCACCAGGGCGGCGATGAACAGGATGATGCTGATGGTCAGCAGGGTCTTGCGCCGGTCCGCTTGCGGTAGGTCCTGGAAGCGGGCGGCGGCGCGGGGCGCGCTCTGACGGGGGAAAATCTCGGCCGCCACGATCAACAGGGCCGTGAGGAAAGCGCCCAGGTAGCTGAGGCCATCCTGCCAATTCAACACGCCGAAAACGAGCACCCCGGTCAGGAAATATAGGCTGCTCTGGTGCGCGCCGCTGGGCGTGGCCGGAACGAGCGCGCCGAAGACGCCGAATAGGGCGAAGAAGAAGAAATACACCCACACCGATTCCAGCGCCTGGCTGAGGATGTAGGGAATCTTGCCAGCGCCGCGGAATGCGCTGCCTGGTCCGAGCCCACTTTCCTGGATGAGTGGCAGGAGCACTAGGGCCAGGGCGAGGCCGAATAAGGCGCCGGCGCCGATGCGCGGCCAGGCGCCCCAGGGTTTGCCCCAGCGGCCGATCACCAAATAAGCGATGGCGAAGCTGGCGGCCATGGCCAGCGCATCCGGCAGCGCGAAGATGCCCAGCAGTTCGTCGCTCAGCAAAGCGAGGCCGGTCAGGAGGGCGATGATCAGGATGATGAGCTTACGGCTGCGCTGGGGCAGGCTGGCGAGGGCGCCGGCGGCGAGGCCGATCAAGGCGGCCCGCGCGAGGAAGAGGACGACGGGGGCCAGTTGCAGCGTTTCCCCGGCGGCGAGTGTATCGCGGATGGGGTCGATGAGGCCGGTGAAGACGAATTGCAATTCGATGACGGTCTCGATCAGCATCAGGGCGACGAGGGCCAGGGCGATGACGAGGGAAGCGACGAGCGCTTTGGCGATGCGCGTGCGGGCGATGGGTGAGGCGACGGCTGAAGCCACGAAGGAAGAGCCGGGGAAGCGGGCCGCGGTTTCATCCCGACCCCGGCGGCTGCTTGCTGAAGCTGCGCTCAGAGGGAACGGCAGCGCGGCTTTCATCGCGGCAAAGTAAGCGCCGCCGCCGATCATATACAGGGCGACGAGCGTCGTCAGCCGCAGCGGTGGCATGAGGGTGAAGGAGCCGAGGATGACGCGATCGTCGATGGCGACGCCGGAGCGAAACGAAGAGAAGACGCCGGTGAGGGTGATGACGACGACGACGATGGCGGCGTAGATGCCATGGCGGGCGTAAGCGAAATGGGGGCCCAGAAGTCCCTGCAGGTGGTTCAGCAGGCGCGTTGGTGGCAGGGATTTTCGGGTGGTGACGGCGGCCATCGCTCAGGCACGCTTGGAGAGGATTTCGCCGAAGATGCCGGTGGGACGCAGGATGAGGACGAGGATGAGCAAGCCGAAGACGATGATTTCCTTGAGTTGGTGGTCGATGTTCCAGAGGGGTGGCCCCACGGCTTCGATGACACCGAGGAAGAGGCCGCCGACCGCCGCGCCGGGGATGTTGCCGATCCCACCCAGGACGGCGGCGGTGAAGGCTTTGATGCCCGGGAAAAAGCCGATGAAGGGCGTCGCTTGGCCGTTGCCGGGGATGATCAGGAAGAGGACGGCGGCGGCGCCGGCCAGCGCGGCACCGAGCACGAAGGTGGTGACGATGATGCCATCGACATCGATGCCCATCAAGGCGGCGGTGTTCTTGTCTTCGGCGACGGCGCGCATCGCTTTGCCGCGTTTGGTGCGCTGGATGTAAAACCAGAGCGCGATCATCAAGGAACAGGCCAGGAAGAGGACGATGAACCAGATGGGGCGGAGGCGAATATCCAGCCCGAACAGCGTCACTTTGTAGATGCCACCCACCAGATCCAGCCCCATGGCGCCGCCGGGGATTTCTTTGCATACCTGGCAGCCCGGGACCTCGATGTAGTAGTGCACGTTGGGGTAGCGCCGCGAATCCGCCCCGAAGAGGCGCAGGAAGAGTTGTTGCAGGGCGATACTGGCGCCGATGGCGGTGATGAGGGGGACGAGACGGGGCGCCCCGCGCAGGGGGCGGTAAGCGACTCGCTCCAGGATGACGGCGATCAACACGGAGAAGATGGCGGCGATGGTGATGGTGAAGAACAGGGCGAAGACGGTGTGTTGCTCGAGCCAGCCACGGTCATTGGCGAAGATGATCGCGAAATAGCCGATGTAACCGCCAGCCATGAAGACTTCGCCATGCGCGAAATTGATCATGAAGAGGATGCCATAGACCAGCGTGTAGCCGAGGGCGATCAGGGCGTAGATGCTACCAGTGGAGAGGCCGAAGAAAAAATTTTGCAGCAACGTATGCGGCCGGGCGATGCCCGTCGCCAGATTGTAGACGGCGCTGACGATCAGGACGGCCAGGAAGATGAACCCGGCGATCTGCAGGGTATTGCGGGCGATGTAGCGGCGGATGCGACCGAAGGTGATGGCGTTGCCGCCGGCTGGGCCGGTGAGGGGAAGAGCCACGTTCGCTTGCCTTATTTTCGTTCTTGCGAACTGCCGTGATTGTAGCGAGGTGCGATGGATTCGCAACTGAGACGAAAGCCAACCGACATGGCGGCCCAACGAACACCCCGCTACCGGGAGATAGCGGGGTGTTTTGTGATGATGGGTAGGTTGGGATGCGGCGAGGTTTAGCCTTCGTCGTCATCCATATCATCATCATCCATATCATCATCGTCCATGTCGTCATCCATCATATCGTCGGCCATCATGCCGCCGCCGGCCATGCCGATCTCGACAAACTCGCCCATCTGGACTTGATAAAAGCCGACCGGGGTGGTGATGCATTCACCCGTGCCGTCGCAGTTGATGATGCCCGTTACGCCGGGATAGTTCTGCAGGCTGCGGACGAAATCGCTCAGGGCGGCGCGGTTGACGACCAGGTTGCCTTCGTCATCCAGCGTGCCGACCGCTTCGATGCCATTGACGAAAATGGTGTAAGCGTCGTAGGAATTGGTGTGGAAGCCGGCAGCGGGTTCTTCGGTGAAGGTTTCCAGGTATTGCTCCGTGAGATCATCGGCCGCTGCGGAAGAGACCGGGCGCGGGGTCGAGGCATAGACGCCTTCGGAGGCTTCACCGGCCAGTTCGATCAGCTCCGGACCGAAGATGCCGTCTGCGCCCATGAAAGGCACTTCTTCCAGCCCGACATCCGCCCGTTGTTGGATGAGGCGCGCGCCTTCCGCCGGAAAGCAACCGCAGTAGATCAGCTCCGGTTCGGCTTCGGCGATCTCGCTCAAGAGCGCCTGGAAGTTCGTATCGCCGACGGTGACCGCATCAGCCGCGACGACCTCACCACCCAGCGCTGCGAAATTGGTGGAGACGACGCCGACGAGGCCTTCGCCATAGGGGCTGCCGTCGTGAATGGTGGCCAGGCGCCGCACACCCAACTCGTGGTAAATGTATTCGGCGGCAAATTTACCCTGGTTGGCATCGGAAGGTACGGTGCGGTTGAAGCTGGCGAAGCCGCTCTGGGTTAAGGCCGGCGCCGTGCAGCTGGGGCTGATCGTGGTGAAACCAGCGGCATCATAGATGGGTGCGGCCGGCGTGCAGGCGGAAGAGCACATCGGGCCGACCACGCCGACCACGCTCGGGTCGGAGGTGTAACGCGTGGCGACGGCGACGCCACCTTCCGCATTGCACTGGGAATCTTGCGGATCCAAGGCGATGGCGAATTCCACACCATCCACCGTCGCCGAGGGCCGATTCATATGGCCGAGCACCGCGCCGTTGCGGATGTTGTTGCCGAAAGGCGCGAGGCCCTCACCGCTGAAAGCGGCGGAGACGCCGATGATGATTTCGCCATCCGGTGGGATGACGACATTTTCGCCTTGGGCGAGGGCGATGCTGCCGCTTGCCAGTAACGCAAGCGCGAGCAGACAGGTTGTGAATTGACGTATCGGGTTCATCGCTTTTTCCTCCCTCATCTGGACGAGCGGTCGGGGCTGGGCGCGGCCGCCTCCCCTTACGCTTCGGCCATTATAACAAGTATGAGCACAAACTCATGCTTCCCAGGCGGCGGGTTTTCCCTCGTTACCTGCGGGCGTTGAGGAAGGAGTGGTATAGACCATCGCCTGCGTCGCAAAGACCGAATCATATACATTGTGCGAGTCCGAAAGGGTTGCGATAGGGGTTTGGTGATGCGAATCTTCCGTTCTTTCGTCACGCGGTGCTGATGTGTGGGACATCCGCTGGCAGCTCCGCTGGTTTTGGCTGGTCGTGGTATTTCTGGTCGGCATAGTCGCAGGAATAGCTGGGGCTGTTTTGTATCAACGCACTGACCAATCTGTTTCGTCGGCTATGCCCCCAGACGAATTCATGTCTTTATTCCCCCTGTCTGAGCCTTTTGCTTTGACGGAAGAATCGATCACCATCTTCCCATTTTCGCCAGAATACCCCCGGGTTCCGTGCGCCACCTGGGAGAATGAGGGATTGGCTTGGTGGTGGAATGATTGGCTGGAAGAGCCCGGCTGGGCCATCCGGGTTTGGTGGCCGATCTGGCGCTTTTGTGGCATCCCGCAGCCTCATCCAGACAAACCAGACCTGGATCAGGCACGTGAGTTAGCACCACCAGAGGAATGGTCTTACTGGCGAGAGGCGCCGCTGCTATGGGATGAAGGCAGCGAGTAGCATCGTGCAACCACCAAGGAGGTGGTT
The DNA here is from genome assembly GCA_011523615.1 of Chloroflexota bacterium. Lineage (GTDB taxonomy): Bacteria > Chloroflexota > Anaerolineae > Aggregatilineales > Phototrophicaceae > WTGJ01. Next base: position 46,051 of record WTGJ01000008.1, read on the forward strand.
TCCGATTATGGGAAGTGGTGATTGCGCGAAGGGTTCTGTAGCACGGCTGCTGTGAAACGCCAGAGCGACCCGCTCCGATGCGGTGAAGCGCCAATTGGCGAGCGCCTAATGGCGCCCATCATTCGTCGGTGACGGTGTCGATCTGTTCGATGAGCGTGAAGGCGCCACCCTGAACCTGCCAGATGCCGACCGGAGCGGATGCGCATTCACCGCTGCCATCGCATTCGATCCGGCCGGAGATGCCTTCATAGGGGCCGAAGGAGCGCAGGAAGGCGGCGATATCGGCGCGGTTGAGGACGAGGTTGCCCGCACCATCCAGCGCGCCGACCGCCTCGATGGCCTGCAGGAACATGATCCAGGCGTCGTAGGCTTTATCGTAGTGATGAGAGACGGGTGGTTCGCCGAAGGTTGCTTCGTAAAGGGTGGTGATTTCTTGCCGGCGGGAGCGACTTTCTTCGCTGCCCAGCACGGTCAAATCGGCCGTCACATAGGCGCCTTCCGCGGCATCGCCGGCCCGTTCGATCACGGTATTGTCCAACCAGGCGTTGCCGCCGAAGAACGGAATATCGGCGAGGCCGGCTGCGGCGCGCTGCTGCAGGAGAAGGGTCGCCTGGTCAGGGAAGCCGGCGAAATAGATCAGCTGCGGCTCGCTTTCGGCCAGGGCGGCGAGCAGGGGCGCATAGTCCTCTTCACCGACGGTGATTTCGCCAGTCGCGACGACTTCACCACCGAGGTCGATGAAGGTGGCGGTCACGGCGCGCTCGAGCCCGATGGCGTAAGGGCTGTTGTCGCGAATGGTGGCGATGCGGCGCAGGCCGAGCGTGTCGAAGATATAGGCAGCGCCGATGCGCGCCTGGTGGATATTGGTGGGCGAAGTGTGGTTGAAGCTGGTGAAGCCACTGGTTACGAGAACGGGGGCGGTGCAGCCGCCGGGGCTTACCGTGGAGAAGCCGGCGGCGTCATAGATGGGGGCGGCGGCTAGGCAGGCGCTGGAGCAGGTCGGACCGATCACCCCGACCGCCTGCGTCTCGCTCGTGAAATATTCGGCCACCGCGGCGCCGTCTTCGGCGGTACAGAGCGCAGTTTGCACATCCAGCGCGAAGGGGAAGGCGCTGCTGTCGACGGTGGCGGCCGGCCAGTCATCCAACGCCAACCGTATGCCGCGCAGCACATCGATGCCGTGCAACCTTCGGTCTTCGGTGCCATATTCGGCGTAGACGCCGATGAGGATGGGTTCGCCAGGGGCGATGACGACGACCGAGGCGTCATCCTGGGAGAAAACGGGAGTAGCACTGAGGGTAGCGATGAGTACGAAGATGAAGAGGAGGTGGATCCTTTGCATGATGATGTGCTCCATGAGATCTGGACGCTAGCTATCAGTGTAGTGAAAAAAAACCGACCCCACGTTGAGGTGAGGTCGGCGGCAAAGATTCGGTTTGGCCTGGCTCACTCGCCAGTGGCGATGCCGATCTGTTCGAAGACGCCATCGACGACCTGGAAGACGCCGGTGGGAGAGATGATGCATTCGCCGCTGCCGTCGCATTCCAGCGTGCCGGTGAGGCCATTGACGGGACCGTAGCTGCGCAGGAATTCGGCGAGCGCGGCGCGGTCGATGACCAGGTTGCCTTCGTCATCGATGCTGCCCGCGGCTTCCACCGCTGCGTAGAGCATGTAATAGGCGTCGTAGCCGTTGACGTGGAAGGGGGCAAGCGGCGTTTCGCCGTAGATTTCTTCATAGGTCGCCAGGAAGGCGTTGTAAGCCGCTTCCTGTTCTTCGGTAGCGGAGACGGGCACCGGCGCAGTGGCGATGGTACCTTCGGCCGCTTCGGCAGCCAGCTCGATCACTTCCGTGCCCTTCCAGCCATCCGCGCCGAAGAAGACGGTCTCTTCCAGCCCGACATCGGCTCTTTGCTGCATGAGGCGGGCCGCTTCCGCCGGGAAGCCGGAGAAATAGATCAGCTCCGGTTCGACTTCGGCGATTTCGCTGAGCAAGGATTGGAAGGAGGTATCGCCGACGGTGACGGCGTCTGCAGCGACGATTTCACCGCCGATTTCGCTGAAGGTCTCGCTGAAGACGTCGACGAGGCCTTCGGCATAAGGGCTGCCGTCGTGGATGGTGGCCGCCCGGGTGATGCCCAGGACGTTCAATACATAATGGGCCGTATTCGCGCCCTGGACGTAATCCGAGGAGGCGGTGCGGTTGAAGCTGGTGAAACCGGAGCGGGAAAGGTCGCCATTGGTGCAGCTGGGGCTGATGGAGGAATAGCCGGCCGCGTCATAGATGGGAGCGGCGGGGAAGCAAGCGCTGGAACACATGGGACCGATGACCCCGGCGATGGAAGAATCAGAAGCGAAGCGGGTGGCTACGGCCACACCCCCTTCCGCGTTGCATTGGGAATCCTGGACATCGAGTTCGATGGCGAATTCCACGTCGCCGATGGTGAGGGTGGGGGATTCAGATTGGGCGATTTCGATGCCGCGCTTGATGTCTTCCCCGAGGGGCGCGATGCCTTCGCCGGAGAGGCCGACGGAAACACCGAAGACGATGGGATCGCCCGGGGAAACGATCATTTCCTGAGCGTTCGCCACCGCTGCGCCCAGGAGCAAGATAACGCAGAGCAAGACCAGGAATTTGCGCATGTTTTTATCTCCATTCTCAAAGTTTTCGAGCAATCACCGCAGGATGCGAAGACAGTCAAATTATAGCAAAAAAGAAGCGGTTTTGGCCGCTGGTGGCAGCACCATCAGGATCAGGGCCGAGCGCGGCTCCTAGCGACGGAACCGCAATCCACAGCGGCGCGCTGGTTTGGAACTCGCCGATGCTGCCGATGCAATGCAAAAGGGTTGTTAACATCCTTCCGCGTGGGTAAGCCAGCCCAGGCACATCCCTTCTAAGAACCGTGAGGAGGTGGTCATGATCGTGATGCAGGGTGGTGGTGGTTGGTGGCGCTACATGCACAGCGCCCGGGAAGAGCGCGCAACGCTCACCTGGCCCTTGATTCGGCGCGTGCTGGGTTATGCCCGGCCCTACCGCGCGCGCAACGCGCTGGTTTTGGCCACGATTTTGCTCACCGCCGCCCTCGGCCTGGTGCCGCCTCTGCTGCTGCGCGATTTGATCGATAATGTCCTCGTCGCCGCGGCAGGTGATGTCATGCGCCTGAATTGGCTGGCGCTGGGCATGGTGGCGGTGCCCTTGCTGAGCGGCACTTTGCGCGTCTTTCAAAGACGGCTGAGCGCGCGCGTCGGTGAAAGCATCATCTACGATTTGCGCGGGCAGCTTTATGAGCACCTGCAGGGCATGTCGCTCCGTTTCTATACGCACACGCAGGCGGGGGAATTGATGAGCCGCCTGAATACCGACGTGATCGGCGCGCAGCGAGCGATCACAGAGACCTTCATTACCCTGATCACCAACGCCATCACGGTGGCGATGACACTGGCCATCATGATGGCGCTGGAATGGCGCTTGACGCTGCTCGGCGTGTTGGTGGTGCCCTGCTTCATCCTGATGGCGCGCTGGGTGGGCGGGCGTTTGCGCGGCCTGGTCCGCCAGCAAATGGAGAGCAACGCGCGCATGAATGCCCTGATGAACGAGACGCTGAACATTCATGGGCAGTTGCTGGTGAAATTGTTTGGGCAGGCGCAACCGGAAGTGGCGCGCTTCAATGACCGCAGCGCGGAAGTGCGCGAGCTGGGGATTCAGCGGGCCGTGCTGGGCAGCGCGTTTTTCGTCGTGATCGGTTTGCTGAGCGCGGTGGGTATGGCGCTGGTCTACTGGCTGGGCGGGCGTTTGGTCCTGGCGGGCGTCTTCCAGATCGGCACGGTGGTCGCTTTCGGCAGTTACTTGTTGCAGCTGTATGGACCGCTGCAGGCGCTGACCAATGCGCCGGTGGATTTTGCGACTTCGCTGGTCAGTTTCGAGCGCGTGTTCGAGCTGTTGGACTTGCCGCAAGAGATCACGGAAGCGCCGAACGCGTTGCCGCTGCGGCAAGCGCGGGGCGAACTGGTCTTCGAAAACGTCAGTTTCTCTTACAGCGAGCGGCCGGCGGGAGCGAATGGCGCCGCGCCCGGGCAGTTGCGGGCGGTCGAGCGCGTGGGGAAAATCGACAATGTTCGGGCGGCTTTATCACCGGCGGCCCCACCATCCCTTAGCGCGGATGGTCCGGGGCCAGGAGATGAAGGCGCGCAGCACGCCGTTGCCGTGGAACACCAGGCGCGTGAATGGGCCTTGGCAGAGGTCTCCTTCGCGCTGGCACCGGGGCAGCTGGCGGCCATCGTCGGCCCCAGCGGCGCCGGCAAGACGACGCTCAGTTACCTCATCCCGCGCTTGTATGACCCGCAACAGGGGCGCATCCTGCTCGATGGCCACGACTTGCGCGCATTGCAACTGACGGCTTTGGCGGCCAATATCGGCATGGTCACGCAGGAGACGCACCTGTTCCACGATAGCGTGCGCACGAACCTGCTCTATGGCCGGCCGGAGGCCAGCGAGGCAGAGATGATCGCGGCGGCGCGCGCGGCTCACATCCACGATTTCGTGGCTGCCCTGCCGGACGGCTACGATACGATCGTTGGCGAGCGCGGCTACCGCCTTAGTGGCGGCGAAAAACAGCGCATCGCCTTGGCGCGCGTCTTGTTGAAAGACCCGCGCGTGCTGGTATTGGACGAAGCGACCAGCCACCTGGATGGCCATTCGGAGGCGCTGATTCAACAAGCGCTGCAGACGTTGCTGGCCGGGCGGACGAGCCTGGTCATCGCCCATCGCCTCAGCACGATCCTGGCGGCGGATGTCATCCTGGTGTTGGACCGCGGGCGCATCGTCGAGCGGGGGCGACACGAGGAGTTGTTGGCACGCGGCGGGCTTTACGCTTCGCTGTACGAGACGCAGTTCCGCGAGCAGCAGGCGCGCGCCTGAGCGTCTTTCTTCCTTAAAAAGAAAAGGCTAGGGATTGACGGTGCCGATCTTCTCGAAGGCGCCGTCGATGACCTGGAAGACGCCGGTGGGGGAGAGCAGGCAATCACCACTGCCGTCGCAGGCGATGGTGCCGGCCAGCCCTTCTACGGGTCCATAACCGCGCAGGTAAGCGGCGAACTCCGCCCGGTTGATGCGCAGGTTGCCCTCTTCATCATGCTGGCCGACCGCCGCGATGGTGGCGCGGAGCATCTGGTAAGCATCGTGGCTGTTGGCGTTGAAAGGCGTGATCGGCGGTTGACCGTAGGTCGCTTCGTATTGGGCGATGTGGGTCGCTAAGGCTGCGGCCTGAGCTTCGCTGGAGGATGAGGATACGGGTGCGGTGGCGTAGATGCCTTCTGCTTCCTCGCCGGCCAGTTCGATCACTTCGGTGTTGAAGAGGGCATGAGCGCCCAGGAAGAGGATTTCTTCCAGCCCGGCGTCGTAGCGTTGCTGGATGAGGCGGGCGCCTTCGGCGGGAAAGCCGGTGAAATAGAGCAGCGCCGGCTCAGCGTCAGCGATATCGTTGAGGAGCGATTGGAAGAGGGTATCGCCGACCGTGATCGCGTCCGCCGCCACGACGCTGCCCCCCAGGGCGGTGAAATGTTCCGTGAAGACGGCGACGAGCCCTTCGGAATAAGGACTGCCGTCGTGGATGGTCGCGACAGCGCGGATGCCGAGTTCCTCATAGACGAAGCGAGCGCCGTTGCGGCCCTGCAGGTAATCGGGAGAAGCGGTGCGGTTGAAGCTGGTGAATCCGCTGCGGGTGAGGGCCGAGGCGGAGCAGGTCGGCGAGATGGTCGCATAGCCGGCGGCGTCATAGATGGGGGCGGCGGGGAAGCATCCCGAGGAACACATCGGGCCGATGACGGCGATGATTTGTGGGTCCGAAGTGAAGCGCGTGGCCACAGCGACCCCCCCTTCGGCGTTGCATTGGGAATCCTGGGGATCGAGGGTGATCTCCCATACCACATCGTCGATGGTCACGCTGGGCTGGTTGGTTTGGGCGATCTCGATGCCGCGCAGGATATCGCTGCCGAGGGGGGCGATGCCTTCACCCGAGAGGCCGACGGAAACGCCGATGACCAGCGGTTCACCAGGAGCGATGAGGATATCCTGGGCGTGGGCCGGGGCGAAATGGAACAGCAGGGCGAGGCAAAGCGCGAAAAACGAGGTGCCGGGCCGAAGTTTTTGCATGCCGTTTATCATCCTCTCAGCCATTCACACGAAGCAGGCGAATCGGATGGAGAGTCAATCGTCGTAGGTGTGCAGCAGGATCAACTCGCCATCCTGGACTTGATAGATGTTGCTGGGCGAGCGCAGGCAATCGCCCTTGGCGTCGCAATGGTAGGTGCCGCTGACTCCGACGTAACCCTGCGTGGCGCGGATCGCAGCGCGGAAAGCGCGCCGGTCGATGCGGAGGGTGCCATCTTCCTCCAGGATGGCGACGGCGGCTGCGGTATCGAGGACCAGCTGGTAGGCGTCATAGGCGTTGCTGAAATACGGTTCGATCAGCGCTTGCCCGAAACGCTCGGTCAGGCGGGCTTCCAGGGCCGCGAGGGCGGCGCTCGGTGCCGCTGCGCCGCTGATGACGTAAGTGCCTTCCGCCGCGTCTGGGGTCAGATCCTGCAGCGCATCGATCCAGCTCAGCTCTGCGCCCATCAGGGGCAGGCCCTCCAGTGGGGAATCGGCGAGCGCGGCCAGGAGCGCGGCGGCCGCTTCGGGCTCGCAGGCGCAAAACAGCTGCTGCGGCGCCACGGTTTCGAGGGCGGTCCGCAACATCTCGAAGGGAGTGGCGGCCGTTAAGGCGATGAGGCTGACGATTTCACCGCCGCGCGCGGCGATTTCGGCGGTCATCTGAGCCGCCAGGCCTTGATAGAAGACGGGATTGGCATCGCTGCTGTAGAGCAGGGCGATGAGGTCGCCGGCGCCATTCTCCATGAGGAAGCGCGCGGCCCGTTCGGTCAGGAGACGGTCGTTGCTGGCCAGGCGGTGGAAACTGGCATAGCCTTGCTCGGTCAGGGTCGGCGCGGTGCAGCTGGGGCTCAGGCTGGTCAGCGTGGCCTCTTCGAAAAACGGGGCGGCGGCCTGACAGGCGCTGGAGCAATTCGGGCCGATGATGGCGAGCAGATCGCCTCTGGCGGCGAAGCGAGCGGCGATGGCAGCAGCGGCTTGCGCATCGCAGGCGCTATCGCTGGCCAGAACATCGACGTCGATGTTCCGGCCGTCGATCTGCAAGGCAGGGCGCTCTTCGACGGCCAGCGCCAGGCCGAGCCAACTGGCATGCCCTGATTCGAAGGTGGGATCGACGCCATCGAGAAGGACACCCACGCGGAGCGGTTCGCCCGGGGGGATGACGAGCTCCTGCGCGCTGGCGCGGTTTGTTAGGACGAGCATCGCCAGCAGTGCCAGCAACAGAGTCACGAAACGGCGGGTGGTTTGGTGATGAGCCATCGTATCACTCCCAACCATGATCCAACTCACAGGCTAAGCCGTCTTGATCACGGTCTCGATTCTCGGTGTAGGCGGGGTGTTCGCTTGTGAAATCGCCATCTTGATGTTCATCTCTGATATTGCCACAGGAAAGATTCCCATAATCTGGGATCAAGTCTAGGAGGTCTTCCGGAATATCCACGCTCAACAGGAAGCGTTTGCCATCGCGGATTTGCAGGACGGCCGTCGGCATGGTGAGGCATTCGCCGTTTTCGCCACAGGAAATCTGGCCGCTCACGCCTACGACATCCCGAGTGCTGCGGAGTGCCTCGTTGAGGGCGGCGCGGTCGATATGCAGCGCGCCCTCGTCATCCAATGCAGCGACCTGCGCCACGGCATCCAGCAGCAACTGATAGGCATCGTAGCCGGTGGCGAAATACGGTGAGAGCGGTCGGGCGCCGAACTTTTCGGCATAGCGGGCGGCCAATTCGCGGGTTGCCGGGAATACCAAGGGGTAGTCGGAGCTGAAATAGACGCCATCGGCTGCGGAGCCGAGCCGAGCGACCAAAGGGGCCGCCCAATCGTGCGATTCGCCGATGAAGACCAGCGGTTGCTCCGCCATGAGCTCGAGTAAGGTGGTCGCCGGATCGTAATGACAGGCGCAAAAGATGGCATCGGCCTCGGCGTTTTGAGCTTCGGCCAGAAAGAGGGCAGGATCCAGATCATCGCTCAGCGTGCGATCGACGACGATTTCACCGCCCAGGGCGGCGAATTCAGCGGCGGCGGCGTCTCCCAGGCCACTGTAATAGGGATCATCGCCTTGCCGCAGAATCGCCAGGCGCTCGATGCCCGTTGCTTGCTTGACGTAGCGGATGGCCGGGGCGGCGATGCGGTCGTTGGGGTTGGCCAGGCGGAGGAAACTGCGGAAACCGTGCTCGGTCAGGCTGGGGCCGCTGCAGGAAGGGCTGAGGCTGGTGAAACTGGCTTCATCGAAAAGCGGTGCGACGGCCAGGCAGGGGTTGGAGCAATTGGGGCCGATGACGCCGACGGCGCGGTCTTCCTGCACCAGGTTCGTGGCGGCGGCCGCAGCGGTTGCATCGTCACAAGCCGTATCGTAGTGGTCGAGCGCGATGGCAAAGACGGCATCGCCGATGCGGAGGCTGGCGCGTTCTTCGTGGGCCAGGATGACGCCGTGCTCGCTGGCCACGCCGAAGGTCGCTGTACCTTCGTAAGAGGCCGTCATCACGCCGACGACGATCGGCGCGCCGGGCGCGATGGTGATTTCCTGGGCCTGGGCGCCAGCCGCGACCCACAACAGGGTGAGCAGCCCCAGCAACGGCAACCAGCCTGGTTTTTGCATGGCGTACATCCTCTCGCTTCAATCATTCCGCAATCGATCATCCCTCATCCTTGAGGAAGCGTCTCATCTGCTTCAGGCAAGATTACATCCAACAAGACGAATGCGCCATCCTCCACCCGATAGACGCCGGTCGCTGCTGTGAGGCACTCACCGCTGGCATCGCAGGCGATCGGCCCCACGAGGGCAGTCGCATCCTGGTAGCTGCGCAGGAAAGCGGCGATCTCATCCCGATGCAGCAAGAGCATGCCTGATTCATCCAGGCGGCCGACCGCTGCGATGGCGGCGTGGAACATCAAGTAAGCGGCCTGACCGTTGAAATGGTAATTCTGCGGTGGGTTCTCGCCATAGCGTTCTTCGTAGCGTTGCAGGAAGACGGCGCGGCGCGCTTCCAGCTCCTCGCTGCCCTGGCGTCGGACATGGCCGACTGCGTAGGTGCCTTCCGCCGCCTCCCCGGCCAGTTCGATCACTTCGGGGCCTTTCCAGGCGGCGCCCCCGAAGAAGATGCTTTCTTCCAGGCCGACGTCAAAACGCTGCTGGATGAGGCGAGCTGCTTCGGCCGGGAAACCGGGGAAATAGATCAACTCGGGGTCGGTGGCGGCGATTTCGCTCAACAGAGCCTGGAAGTGGGTATCGCCGACGGTGACGGCATCCGCGGCGACGATTTCTCCGCCCATCGCCACGAAACGCTCGCTGAAAAAATCGACGAGGCCCTCGGCATAAGGGCTGCCGTCGTGGAGGGTGGCGGCGCGCCGCACGCCGAGGGTGTGAACCACGTAGTGGGCGGTGTGAATGCCCTGGACATCATCCGGCGAGACCACGCGGTTGAAGCTGGGCGAACCGCGGCGCGAGAGCACGGCAGCGGTGCAGCTGGGGGTGATGAAGGAATAACCGGCCGCATCGTAGATATGGGAGGCGGGCAGGCAGGCGGAAGAACACATCGGCCCGATGACGCCGACGATCGACGGGTCTGAGGAGAAGCGATTGGCGACGGCGACGCCACCCTCGGCGTTGCATTGGGAATCCTGGACATCCAGGCGGATGGCGAATTCTACGCCCTCGATGGTGACGGTGGGGAATGCCTCCTGGCCCAGCTCAACGCCGCGGCGGATATCGACGCCCAGCGGCGCGATGCCCTCGCCAGAAAGGCCGATGGAGACGCCGATGACGATGCTTTCGGTGGGCGGAATGTGAAGCGTTCCATCCTGAGCGTGCCCTGTGAATGCGTAGAGGATACTGTGGAAGATGATTGCGATGAGGAGGGCGGCGGAGCGAAGAGATGAGCGGTACAAGGGTGCTCCTTTCGTTCGACGCTCATTCGCCGCGGAATATTGGCGGCCGTTTTTTCAGGAAGGCGCGGATGCCTTCGGCGGCATCATGGGTGGCGCTGGTGGCGGCGATGGCCTGCGCTTCGTCTTCCAACTGAGTTTCCAGCGTCTGATCGAAGGAACGATGCAGCAGGCGTTTTACGGCGGCGGTGGCGAGGGCCGGCCCGGCAGCCAGTTGCCGCGCCAGGGCCAGCGCTTCGTCTTGCAGCGCTTCGGCAGGTAAGACGCGGTTGACGATGCCCCAATCCAGCGCTTCCTGTGCGCTGAGGCGGCGATTCGTCAGGGTCAGCTCAAGCGCGCGCCGCAGCCCGACCAGACGGGGCAAGTGGAAGGTGGAGGAACCATCCGGCGCCAAGCCGGCGGCGGTATAGGCCATGGTGAAGCGGGCATTTTCGCTGGCGAGGACGAGATCGGCCGCCAGCACGAGGGCCATCCCCGCGCCGCCTGCACTGCCCTGGACGGCGGTGATGACCGGCGCGGCGGCCCGGGCCAGGCGCGATAGGGTGCTGTGGAAGAGCGTGGTCAGGCGCAGGACGTGCGGTTGGAGGTTTTCGCTGCGCGCGAATTCGCTGAGGTCGCCGCCGGCGCAGAAGATGTTGCCGGTGGAATTGAGCAGGATGGCGCGCGTGTCTGCCTGCGTCAGGGCGTGGAGGGTGGTTTCATAGAATTCGCGAAACATGGTTTCGTCGAAGGCGTTGGCCGCTTCGGGCCGCTGGAGGGTGATGGTGGCGACATTCGCTTCGTGGGTATAGCGCAGGGTTTCCAAGGCAGGAAGCGGACTCATCCACCTTCCTCCGGGAGCGGGGCCGGCCGGTGGTAGCGGAAATCGCAGTGCGAAGCGCCTTCCATGATGGTCTGGTTGCGTTGCAGTTTCACCTCAGGGTTGAAGCCTTCGATCAGGGCGAAATCGCGGTTGCAGGAGAGCAACGCGCCCAGTTCGGGGATGCCGAGGGCGCGGTAGAGTTCGGCGTAGCGGCAGCGGGTCACGTTGAAATGAAAGGCGGTTTCGCTCCGTTCCAGTTCTTCGATTTCCAGCGCGCCATCGCGTTGCCAGGCGGGCAGCGTATCAGCGAAAGCGGGCAGGCTGTCGTCGCCCTGTTCGCGCGCCATGGCGGCGCCTTGCTCCTGGGCGATGGCGATGATCGTTTCGCGGAGGATTTCGCGGACGCGCTCCGCGCCGAATTCGCCTTCGAGGCGCTTCAGGAAAGCCTGCAAGATGCGCGCTTCGGCTTCGCGCCGGTTCAGGACGCCCAGGCGCTCGTTGAGGGTGTCGGGTGGGGGTCGTTCCGCCATGGGTGTAAGTATAGCGTGAGAGGTGGGATGGGGGACTGATGGTGCGCTACCGCCATTCTGGGGGACGTGTCAGTGGGTATCCTTCTGGAGTGTGTACAATGTCAAGCAGGCAGTTGGCTGTTAATTCATCTATGTGACTTTAGATGAATTAGCAGATATGATAATCGCACACATCCCCAGCGCTGGTACCGCTGGACAATTCAGGGTCTTGCAATAGAAAATGTTGTCAAGGCCATGTTTTTTTGTTGAGAAAGCTGCTTGGGTATTCCAGAGAAATCGCGTAATATTGCGGCAGCCACGCCAGCGATCGCATCGCTGGGGCGCCTGGCGACTGAGAGCGCCAGGCCCGTCTGCAGGGAACGCATCTCTGCATTCCAACACCGGAGCGCCTCGACGGGGGAGCTCCGGTGTTTTTTCTGCTGAGAACCGTGGTTTTCCGTTGGGTGAGGATCTCTATTCAGTTGACATCCAACCGCAGTTGCGGCAAAATGCCCCCATGAGCACGCTCGACCAATTCGCCCCGGTCCTGGTCATGCTGGCGCTTTCCGCGGGCCTAGCCTTCATCATCCACTCCGTCTCGCGCATCTTTGGCCCGCGCCGACCCACCGAGCGCAAATTGGCCCCTTACGAGAGCGGCATGAAACCGATCGGCGAAGGCACGCGGCGCGTTCCGATCAAGTTTTACTTGATTGCGGTGCTGTTCATCCTCTTTGATGTCGAGGTGATGTTCTTCCTACCCTGGGCGGTGGTGATGAAAGAATTGGCCCTGTTTGGCCTGGCTGCGATGGGCGTCTTTGCGCTCGTGCTGACCATCGGTTTGTTCTACGAATGGCGCAAAGGAGCGATGGAATGGGAGTGAGCCAGAAGCTGGGCAACCTCGGCGCAGTGACCACCACGCTCGATGCGGCCGTCAACTGGGCGCGCACCGGGGCGACCTGGCCGCTGCTCTTCGGTCTGGCCTGCTGCGCGATCGAATACATGTCCACCCAGGCGGGCAATTATGACCTTTCGCGCTTTGGCATGGAGCTGAACCGCGCCTCGCCGCGCCAGGCGGATCTGCTGATCGTCGCCGGCCGCGTGACGCGAAAAATGGCGCCGGTCATCCGCCAGTTGTATGATCAGATGGCCGACCCGAAATGGGTGATCTCCATGGGCGATTGCGCTTCTTGCGGCGGCGTCTACAACAATTACGCCGTCGTGCAGGGCGTCGATGAAGTGCTGCCGGTCGACGTCTATGTGGCGGGCTGCCCGCCGCGGCCGGAGCAGCTGATGCACGGCATCCTCACCCTGCATGAGAAGATTCGCGGCGAAACGATCGCCGATTGGGCCTGAGCGGCTTCAAGCCAGATACAAAGCAAATACCGTTGAGCGCAGCAGCACGGCGCGGGCTGGGCTTGCTGCTCCTGGCGGCCGGCGTCTTCGCCTATTTGACGCTGTCGAATCGCGGTGGCCCACTGGGCGGCGCGCTGCCCCTGCCCGAACGACCGCCAGGCACGCCGCTGGCCGCCTGGGACGAAGCGCCGTTGGTGGTCTACGTGGAGGAAGCGGGGCCGAACGGTGTGCTGGCCATCGCAGTGCAGACCGCCTTCGAAGCCGGCATCGGCACGGTGAGCGTATGGCTGGAAACAGCGGCGGCGCGTGCCGAATTCGTCAATACCGACACGCTTTACCCCGATGAACGCAGCGCTGCCTGGTTGGGGGAGCTGGCGGCGGCAGCGGCGGATGTGCGGGCAGTGCGCGCGCAACACCGCGGCAAGTTGACGCAAGCGGCGCATGATTTTCGCTGCGAACCGCGACTTGAGGGGGAGCAGAGCGCGGCGGGGCCGTACTGGGTCTGCGAAAGGCGTTGAGGGAAACCGCGCCCGCCTATGCCAGTAGACGACCGCCTATGCCAGCAGGCGCCGGCTATGCTAATAGGCAGCGGATTGTACGAGCGAGCGGCGGGTGGCGAAAGATAAGGGATCGGGCGGTTGCGGTAGTGCGGGGTTCATCCTGCTGCTGATCGCGTTGAGCGCGCTGGCGATCTGGTTCGCGGAGGAGGAGCGGCCGCGGCAGGAGGTTGCTGGTCTTACGGCGACGGCTCAGGCCCGTACCGTGACTGCTCGTGCCAGGCAAACGGCCACGGCGCGCTGGACGGTGACCGCCCGTGCTCGACGAACCTCCGTCGCGCAGATCAACCGCGCGCGCTCGACAGCGACCGCTCGCGCTCGGCAAACTGCGGCGGCCCGAACATGGCAAACGGCAACTGCACAAGCCCCACGAACGGCTACTATACGCTCTCGGCGAACGGAGATGGCGGTCGCACAGACCAGCCGAGCGCGACGTACTGCAACCGCGCTGTATCAGCGCACGGCCACCGAACGTGTGCGGCGCACATCTATGGCCGTGAGATTTGCCACAGTCCGCGCCCGCCAAACGGCGACAGCCCTCGCACGTGCGAATACCACCCCCACAGCCACAGTGACGCCAGCCATCACCCAATATCGTGTCAATTATGAAGATGGGCGCGTTAATATCCGAGATTGCCCAAGTCTCAGCTGCGTTGTGATTCATCAGTTTAACTATGGTACTGAACTGGATGGGCTGCGAATTGTTGAAGGTGAGCTGGTAAGTGGGGAATCGCGCTGGTTGGAATTTTTATACCAGGGACAAGTGTTATACGTTCATATTTCGCTTGTAGAATCACTGAGGATAGAATGGGAAACTGTAACTCCACAGGACAATACGCCGGTTATAAGACTTAAGTTGGAAGATAGAGATAATTTAGTTGGTTTGACATATTTGAAAGTAGATGCTGCTTCATCCTTCATTATTTTGGCAGAAAAGTTGGAAGTGTTTGTCCTAACAAGCGATGGAACATTTAGTTTTTTCAATCTCTCCGAGATGGATGATGGATTTCGATATCTCTGCTGTGATGGACCAGAGCTGGATGGTGTTCAGAGGAGAAATGTACTTGCAATCACAGCAGAAGTGGAGAAGGTAGGCGCTTTCCAATGTGAAAGAGCTAGCGGTTTTGCAGAAAATCAAGAACCAGATAAAGACTTATACTACTGTTATGAGAATTAAAACATTTCAGTTGTAACAAACACACCTCACATTTGAGCGACTGCCACACTTTCATAATGCATATAGTGGCATTTCGTGAGAATCAAGTAATGTCTGACTGAGATCATTCGCTTCACCTAACTCATCCATCGTCATTTCCGAGAACTGCTACCCTTTAAGGGAAATCGCGATTCGGATCGGGGATTATTGGTGAAAGGTTGCTATCTACTTCTCATCGCCTTCGCCGGCTGTTTCGCTCTGCTCCGCCTCTTGATCATCCAGCGCCGCATCCGCGAACAAACCGCTGAAATCGAGGACGGTGACGTCGCCGCCATAAAACTGGGGCGGGCTGGGGAGCAGCTCGACGAGATCTGCGGCGACGAATTCGGCCGCCTGGTCATTGGCTTCTTTCAGCTCTGCTTCGCTCGCGAAAATGTTCAGGGCGACGACCCCTTCCAGCGGTGGCAACAGGGTAAAATTGAGATAGAGAATGAAGCCTTCCGCAGCGCTGATGACCGGCACGAAATGATCGCGCACCAGAGCGTTGATGGCATCGATATCATCGGCTTCTTCAACATTGCTATAAACTCGGTAACCCAGATAAGCCGGGGAACGCTCTTCGTCATCGGTCGTTGCGCTCGTTTCCTGTGTCGGGCAGGGGTTCGCATAGGCCGCCAATACGTTCACGTTACCGCTGTAAATGGTAGGCGCCAGGGGCAGCAATTCGGCCGCGTTCGCGCTGACGAATTCCAGGGCCAGCTCGTTAGCGTTTTGCATCTCCTCCTCGCTGGTGAAGACGTTGACAGCGGTGGCGATGACCGTTTCCTGGTCTTCTACCCGGATGCTGGCGGTGGCGTACAGGCGGAAGCCGCGCGCTTCCTTCAACAAGGGTAAGAATTCATCCTGTGCGATGCGACCGATTTCCGGGATATTGGCGGGGTCAACCCCTTCAAAGTGGCGGATGCTGACGAAGAGGCCGGCGGCATCAGTGATCGTGATGGTGCGGGGGCATTCGGCAGCCGTTTCTTCCTCAGCGAGAATCGCGCCACCGGCGCCAAAGAATAAACCCAGCGTGAAAAGTAGATGCACCATACGGCCCATGATGATCGCCTTCCCTAACATTCAGATTGCTGCTAATTTATGCGAAGGTGAGTGAGGGGTCAATGGCGTTGTGTTGGGTGGATTTGGAGCATTGCGGTTTGTACCGCCGTGTGATCATGCCAATCTGTTGTAGAATGAGCGGCGTTGGCCGCAGGAGTACTGGATGACCGCAGCACAGGTGCCAGACGCAGCCCAATTGCCGGAAGGCCATCACGATCCCGCCGCTGCCCTGCGCGCGGAGTTCCCAGAGCTCAGCCTCGCCGAACACGAATTTCGCGGCGAGCTGACGCTCATCATCGCGGCGGCCGACTTGCCGGCGGTGGCTGCTTTCCTCAAGCGCGGCGCCGGCCTGAATTACAATTACCTCTCGGACATCAGCGCGGTGGATTACGCTCCGGTGGCGGAGGAGCCCGGATACACCGCTTTTGCCGACCTGGCGGAGGCAGCTGCCGAACGTCCGGCGCGCTTCGCCGTGTGCTATCATCTGCTCTCGATGCCGAATGCGCGCCGCCTGCGCCTGAAGAGCTACGTCGAAGAGGGCGAGAGCATCCCCACGCTGACGAACTTGTGGCCGGCGGCCAACTGGCTCGAGCGAGAGATCATGGACATGATGGGCATTGATTTTGCCGGCCACCCGGATCGACGCCGTTTGCTGATGCCGGAAGATT
The DNA here is from genome assembly GCA_011523615.1 of Chloroflexota bacterium. Classification (GTDB taxonomy): domain Bacteria; phylum Chloroflexota; class Anaerolineae; order Aggregatilineales; family Phototrophicaceae; genus WTGJ01. Next base: position 62,227 of record WTGJ01000008.1, read on the forward strand.
GGCAGGGGCACCCCCACCGCCGCGATTACCCGCTCGGTTATGAGACCGTGCAGTTTTCCTTCAATGCCGAGGACGTGCAGCGCCACAAACCCTTCGCGCGGAGGGAGACGTGATGGCAACCCCGACAGCCACCGAGGAACGGCAATACTGGCACGGCTCGGTCGATGAGCTGCGCGGCTTGGTTTCGGAGCGGGCGCTGCGCGGCGAGACGTTATTGCTGAACATGGGCCCGCACCACCCCAGCACCCACGGCGTGTTGCGCCTGTTGTTGGAGTTGGATGGCGAAGAGATCATCACTTGTTTGCCCGATGTCGGTTTTTTGCATACCGGCATCGAGAAGAACATCGAAGACAAAACCTATGAGAAAGCGGTCACTTTGACGGACCGCATGGATTACCTGGCGCCGATGTCCAACAACCTCATCTTTTGCCTGGCGGTGGAGAAGCTGGCGGGCATCGATGTGCCGCCGCGGGCGCAGCAGATCCGCGTGATCTGCATGGAGCTTTCGCGCATCGCCAGCCACCTGGTCTGGTTGGGGACGCACGCCATCGACATGGGGGCGATGAGCGTCTTCCTCTATTGCTTCCGCGAGCGGGAGCTGATCCTGGAGATGTTCGAGACGCTCTCTGGGCAGCGCATGATGGGCTCTTACATCCGGCCCGGCGGCGTCTGGCGCGACTTGCGGCCGGAATTCTTCGAGCAAGTGACGGCATTTTTGGATTTATTCCCCGCCAAAATCGACGATTACGAAGCGCTGCTGACCGAGAACCCGATCTGGATCGACCGCACGCAGGGCGTGGGCACGGTGACGCCGGAGGATGCGCTGGATTGGGGCCTTTCCGGGCCGAGCCTGCGCGGCAGCGGCGTCAATTGGGATTTGCGGAAGGCGATGCCCTACCTGGGTTACGAGAATTACGAGTTTCATGTACCGCTGGGCGAGCATGGCGATGTCTATGATCGCTTCTTGGTGCGCCTCCAGGAGATGCGCGAGAGCCACCGCATCCTGCAGCAGGCGCTGGCGACGATCCCGCGCAGTGGCGTGTTCCGCTCCGATGACCGCAAGTTCGTGCCGCCGCCACGCAGCGAGCTGGGCCAGAGCATGGAGGCGGTCATCCATCATTTCAAACTGTGGACGGAGGGCTTCAACGCGCCGGACGAAGAGGTGTATGTGGCGGCAGAAAGCCCGCGCGGTGAGATCGGCTGTTATCTGCATGGCACGGGCGGCAACAAACCGCGACGCGTCCATTTCAAGACGCCGAGCTTCATGCACATTTCCGCTTTGCCCTTGCTGACGCGCGAGCACCTGATCGCCGATGTCGTGGCGATCATCGGCAGCGTCGACATCGTGCTGGGCGATTGTGATCGGTGAGCGAAAATGATGGGAACGCAGGGCGTCACGCAGGGCGTCAGGCATGGCTGAACGCATGGCTGCGCGCCTGATGGATGCCACGACCCCGCTCACTGAACGCTACGCGGAGCGCATTGCGGCGGCTTTCGCCAAGTACCCCGACAAACGCTCGGCCGTGATGCCCATCCTCTTCCTGGCGCAGGAGACCTATGGCTACCTGACGGCGGAAGCCTTGCGAGAAGTGGCGGCGCTCTGTGAGATGGACCCGACGCAGGTGCAATCGATCGCCGGTTTTTACACGATGTACCGCGAGCGGCCGAAAGGGCGTTACTGGCTGCAGGTTTGCACCGATCTGCCCTGCGCGCTGAATGGCGCCGATGCGTTCTACCGCGACTTGCAGGAATACCTGGGGATCCATGAAGAAGGCGGCACGAGCGCCGATGGCCTCTTCACCCTGGAACATGTGATGTGCCTGGCGGCCTGCGACAAGGCGCCGATGCTGCAATGCAACTTCCGCTACCTGGAATCGCTCGATCTGGCGAAGATGAAGGCCTTCATCGAGGAGAAACGAGCGGAGCTGGAGCGGGAGGTGGCGAACGGCGCAGTGGCGGGAGAAGGCGCATGAGCAAGGAAAACAACCCCAGACGCCGGGCGGAAAAACCGGAATGGGTTTCCGGCTATCGGTCTATTTGGAATCCTCTTACCACCCTGGCGCCGGAAGAGTACCGACCGCCCCGGTGGCTTTCAATCATCGCTTGGTTCTTCTTTCTTCTGGGGCCATTGTTCATCGATAGCAATGGTCACGATCTGGGGCTGTATCCGGCATTGAGAATCGGCGGGCTGACGTCACCGATGTACATATCCATTCCGCTCGCCACGCTCCTGTACATCGCGGGTACCTATCTCGGAAAATTTCACGCCGAAGGCCTGGCTCTTGAGAAAGCCTATGGCCCTTTCGAGGAGGCAGGCGATGAATTATCCCAACGACCCTTCTCCTGGTTAAGGTTCGGCGCCCTGAAATTTTGGGTGCGGAATCAGGCGGAGCATATCCCGCCCGGCTGGTTGGTCTTCATCGTTTGGCTTTTGTTGATACCTGTGTGCCTCATCGTCGGCTTTATGCACAATTTGAGTGATGGCAACTCGGTGTTTTTGGTTGTGGGTTGCTATGTTTTAGGGAGTTTGTGTGGGCAAAGTTACAGTGCGCGGCAATTGATGGACGAAAAATATGGCTCGTAACGGCCACCCCAACATCCTGCTACGGCACCGCGAGATCGAGAACTTCGCCGACTTCGAAGTCTATGGCCAGCACGGTGGCTATCGGGCCTATCGCAAAGCCGTGAAAATGGCGCCAAGCGCGATCATCGACGAGGTCAAGGCTTCCGGCTTGCGCGGGCGCGGCGGGGCCGGCTTCCCCACCGGCGTGAAGTGGTC
>WTGJ01000008.1:65105-93930 GCA_011523615.1 Chloroflexota bacterium
CTTCCGGCTTGCGCGGGCGCGGCGGGGCCGGCTTCCCCACCGGCGTGAAGTGGTCTTTCATCCCGCCCAGTGAGCCGCTGACCTATGTCGTCGTCAACGCCGATGAGAGCGAGACGGGCACCTTCAAAGACCGCGAGATCATGGAAGGCAACCCGCACCAGTTGCTGGAGGGCGCGCTGATCTGCGCGCGGGCGATCCGCGCCAGCGCCGTTTATATCTACCTGCGCGGCGAATTTTGGGATATCGCAGCTGCTCTGGATGAGCGGATCGCGCAGTTGTATGACGAGGACCTGGCCGGCGAAGATATCCTCGGCAGCGGTTGGGGTTGTGATGTATTCACCCATCTCGGCGCAGGAGCATACATTTGCGGCGAAGAGAGCGCGTTGTTGGAGAGCCTGGAAGGCAAATTGGGGATGCCGCGCGTGCGGCCGCCCTTCCCGGCGCAAAAAGGCGGCGGTCTCTATTACGAGCCGACAGTAGTCAACAACGTGGAGACGCTGGCCAATGTGCCCTGGATCATGGAACACGGCGCGGCGGCCTATCGGGCCATCGGTACGGAACAGAGCACGGGCACGAAAGTGTTCTGCGTGAGCGGCAACGTACAACGGCCGGGCAATTACGAACTGGCCTTGGGCACGCCCTTGCGCGAGTTGCTCTACGATTGCGCCGGCGGCCCGCCTGAGGGGCGCCAATTCAAGGCCGTCTTGCCTTCGGGTGGTTCGGGGCCGATCGTGCCGACGACGGAAGAGATCCTGGATACGCCGCTGAGTTACGAAGGCTGTGTGGCGGCGGGGACGATCCTGGGTTCGGCCTCCGTCATCGCGATGGACGACAGCGTGGATATGACCTGGGTGGCGAGCAAGGTGACGAAATTTTTCCGCCACGAAAGTTGCGGCAAGTGCACCCCCTGCCGCGAAGGTACCTATTGGCTGGATCGGGTGTTGGACCGCATCCTGGCCGGCGAGGGGCGCGCGCAGGACATCCGCCTCATCGATAGCGTGGCCAAGAACATGCAGGGCGCGACGCTCTGCGCGTTGGGCGATTTCGCCGCCAACCCGATCATCCACACCATCGCCCATTTCCCGGCCGATTTTCAGGCGCATTTCGAGAACGCGGTGGAAGTGGCGTCCGCTGCCGAAGCGGCTGGAGACTGAAGGGGCGCAGCATGGCGGAGAACAACGGCACCACCGTACGCATCACGATCGACGACCAGCCCTACGATGTGCCGGCGGGCATGAACCTGGTCGATGCGGCCAAATGGGCGGCGGGCAACGACATTCCGGTCTTTTGTTACCATCCCAAGATGGCCGCGGTGGGTATGTGCCGCGTCTGCCTCGTCGAGCTGGGTAGCATCCAACGGGACCGCGAAACGGGCGAGATCCTGCGCGATGAACAAGGCGAGCCGCAGGTGCGCTGGTTCCCGACGCTGCAGACGGCCTGCACGCAGGTGGTCAGCGATGGCCTGGTGGTGCGGACGGTGACGAAGGCCGTCGAAGAAGCGCGTGAGAGCGTGCTCGAATTCCTGCTGAGCAGCCATCCGCTCGATTGCCCGATTTGCGACAAAGGGGGGGAATGCCCTTTGCAGAACCTCACGATGCGCCACGGCCCGGGCATCAGCCGCATGCAATTCACCGACAAGATGCAGTTGAACAAGCATGTGCCGCTGGGTGAGCTGATCTTCCTGGATGAAGAGCGCTGCATCCAGTGTGCGCGCTGCGTGCGTTTTCAGGATGAGATCGTCGGCGATGATGTGCTGGCCTTCCACGAGCGCGGCCGTTCGCTGCGCATCATCACCAACAGCGAGCCGGGTTTTGACAGCTACTTTTCCGGGAACACGACCGATATTTGCCCGGTCGGCGCCCTGACGACGACGGATTTCCGCTTCGCCGCGCGGCCCTGGGAACTGCGAGAAGTGCCCAGCATCTGCCCCTACGACGCGGCCGGCAGCAACATCAGCCTGAGCGTGCGGCTGGATCGCGATTTTGGCGGGCGGGCGCTCATCAAGCGGGTGATGCCGCGTCAGAACGAAGCGGTCAACGAGATCTGGATCAGCGATAAGACGCGCTTCGGTCACCACTTCACCCGCAGCGAAGCGCGCTGCCAGGAACCGCAGGTGGCAGGCGCGCGGACGGATTGGGCCGCAGCCATCCATGCGGCAGCGGAACGGATCCGGCAGGCGGAGGGCGATATCGCCGTTTTGGCCGGGCCGACGCTCAGCAACGAAGATCTCTGGGAGCTGCGCGCCTTGCTCGCCGCGGCCGGAGCGGCGGAGGAAACGCGATCGGAGCGGCTGGCCCTCTGGCCGCCCACCCATGGCGGTGGCGAATTGCTGGCGCAGGTCGGCCTGGGGCAGGGCAGCAACCTCGGCCAGTTGGGCGCTGGCGATGCGGTCCTGGTGATCGCTTGCGACCTCGAAGAAGAGGTGCCGGTCTGGCGTTTGCGCTTGAAGCAAGCGGCGGAACGGGGTGCTTTGTTGGTCGTCGCCAACGCCCGCGGCAGCCGGCTGGATGATTTTGCCAGCAAGACCGTGCGTTACGACGTAGGTGCGGCGGCGCGCGCCTTCCTCGACCTGACGAAGACGCCGCTCGGGAGACGCCTGGCGGATGCGGAAAACCTGGTCATCGTCGCCGGCGCGGAAGGCCTGGACTTGCGCGGCAGCCGCGATCTGGCGCAGGCGGCGGCCAATTTCCTGTTGCGCACGAAGCATGTGAGCCGGCCGAACAACGGCTTGCTGATCCCGCTACCGGGGCCGAATGGGGTCGGCGCGCGCCTGTTGGGCTACACGCCGGAGAACACGGTGCGGCTAGCCCAGCAACCGCCAAAAGTGTTGATCCTGGCCGATGCAGACCCGCTGGCCGATGACCCGAGCGCGGCGTCCTGGCTGGAGCAGGTGGAAAGCGTGATCCAACTGAGCCTCTTCGCGGGGTCGCGCACGGCGGTCACCTTGCCGATCGCCAGCTTCGCCGAGCGCGATGGCAGTTACACCAACGGCGAGCGGCGGGTGCAGCGCTTTTACACCGCGCAGGGGCCCCTGGGGGCGGCTTTGCCCGCCTGGCAGGTGGTTTCGCGCATCGCGGCGGAGTTGAGTGGCGGGCAACCCAAACGCACGGCCGCCGCGGTGATGGCGGAGCTGTGCGCAGAACAACCCATTTTTACCGGCGCGGATTTCCCCAGCCTGGCGCGGGTGGCGCGGCAATTCCCCGATGTCGGCGGCGAGGATTTGTATTATGGCGGCACGGCCTATCGCAATACCGGCGGCCTGGGGGTGCAGCTGGCCAGCGCCGCCGACCGTGGCGAAAAGCTGCGGGCGAGGCGCGTCCGGCCCTTGAAACCGCCGCAGGCGAAGCGCGATGAGTTGCTGGTGATCCCGACCGTTTCACTCTACAACCGCGAGCGTCGTTTTGCCGAGAGCAGCGTGATGCACGAACGCGTGCCGGCGCCCTATGTGGAGATGAACCGCGACGATGCCGAAGCGCTGGTCATCGAGGATGGCGAGCGGGTGACCCTGACTTTGCCGGATGGCGACGCACTCCAGCAGCTGCAAGTGCGCGTGAATGGCCGGGCGCCACAGGGGGCGCTGTTGTTGCCGCGCCAACTCAGCGACATACCGGTGCCCTTTGCGCCTTTTTCGGCGCGCGTGACTCTGGAGGAAGTGGCCGAATGACGGCTTCCGCACGGGCGCGTCATAACCCCTTCACGCAGCGCATCGTCGGCATCCCGCTCTGGGCCTTGTTGCTGGCTGCGCTGATCCCGGCCCTGGTCATCCTCGGGTTGGTGCTGGTCTATTTGAATGAACTGATCGCTCTGGTGGAAGATCTGGTGCATTATCTCTTCGCGCCGCAGAGTCGCGCGCCACGGCAGGTGATCGCCTGCGCCGATTCCGCGACCTGCCGCATCGTGCAGCCGATCGTCTTCACGGCGCTCTTCCTTTTCACGATCTTGACTGGTTTTGCCTATACGACGTTGTTGGAGCGCAAGCTGATCGCCTGGTTCCAGCAGCGCGTCGGCCCGAATCGCGTGGGGCCGAGCGGTTTCATGCAGCCGGCGGCCGATGGCGTGAAGTTGATCTTCAAGGAAGACATCCAGCCGGTGGGGGTATATCGCTTCGTGTACTTGCTGGCGCCCTTGCTGAAGGTGGTGCCGGCGCTGATCGTGCTGGCGGTGGTGCCGCTGGGGCCGACGATCGATATCCCCTGGTTTGATGGCAAGTGGTACGCCGTGCCGATGGGCTTGATCGACGTCAACGTCGGTGTGCTCTGGTTGCTGGCCATCACCAGCCTGGGCACTTATGGCGTGATCTTGGCCGGCTGGGCGAGCAACAACAAATACGCGATGCTCGGTGGTTTGCGGGCCTGCGCGCAGATGATCAGCTACGAGCTGAGCCTGGGCCTCTCAATCGCCGTGCCGGTGATGATCGTCGGCAGCATGAGCATGCTGGATATCGTCGAGGCGCAGCGCAACCTCTTCGATTGGTTCGTCTTCCAGAACCCGCTGGCCGCGGCGGTGTTGATGATCGCTTTGCTGGCGGAGGTGAACCGCGCGCCTTTTGACTTGCCGGAAGCCGAGCAGGAGCTGACCGCCGGTTACATGACGGAATACAGCGGGATGAAGTTCGCCCTGTTCATGATGGCGGAGTATCTGGGGATGATCGCCGTCAGCATCATCGCCATCTCGCTCTATTTCGGCGGCTATCATTTCTTGTTCGTGGATACCGTGCCGATCCTGGCGCCGGTCGTGTTGGTGAGCAAGCTGCTGGTTCTGTTGATCGGCATGATTTGGCTGCGCGCGACGCTGCCGCGCATCCGTTACGACCGGTTGATGCATTTCGGCTGGAAAGTGATGCTGCCCTTGGCCCTGTTGGCGGTGGCCTGGTCGGCGGTATCGTTGGTGATCGGCGGCGAGGCGGGGGCGGATTCCGTCCCGGTATATGGCCTGGCTTCCGGCGCAGTTTTTGTGCTGGCTTTGGTCGGCGGTTATTGGTTGTTGCGCCGCTTTGGCGAGGCGACTGAGGTGACGGTGGCCTTGAGCGAGGCGCCACTGGCGCAGGACCCCCGCGTGACGGGGGAACGCAACCCGCTGGTGGCGGTCGGCATGGGCTTGCTGGGCATCATCGCCGGCATCCCGCTGGGATTGGCGGATTTCACTCTGGGCGCGTTGGACCGGTTGCGCGCTGCGGGGCGGCCGCGGGAGGAGAGGGAATGATGAACATTTTGAAGGGTCTGCAGACCACGCTGAAGCACCTGAACCGCGAGAGCGTCACGCTGCAATACCCCGAAGAAGTGCGCCCCTTCCCGGAGCGCTTCAAGGGGCGCCACCATCTGCGGCGCTATGAAGACGGCCTGGAAAAGTGCATCGGTTGCTCGCTCTGCGCGGCCGCCTGCCCGGCGGATGCCATCTGGGTGGAGGCGGAAGAAAACACTGATGAAGAACGCTACTCACCTGGCGAGCGTTATGCCAAGACTTACGAGATCAACATGCTGCGCTGCATCTTCTGCGGTTATTGCGAGGATGCCTGCCCGACGCGGGCCATCGAGCTGGGGCAGGAGCACCGCCTGAGTTTCACCGACCGCCGCGATGCGATATTCACCAAGGAGATGCTGATCGACCCGGTGCCGGAAGGTGGGCAGGATACGCCGCAGCAGGTGGAACCCGGCAGCCGCGACCGCTCGATCCCCGATATGCCGGATGCGCAATAGGAGCGCTTGAGTGACCGATCTGCACTTCTGGCTGTTTTTGTTGGTGGGGGGCTCCGCGGTGGCGGCGGCGGTCGGCATGTTGCTGCTGCGCAACGCGGTCTATTCGGCGCTCTGCCTGATTTACATCATGGGCGCGCTGGCGCTGCTCTTTTTGATGCTGGATGCGCCCTTCCTGGCGCTGGTGCAGGTGGCCGTCTATGCCGGCGCGGTGATGGTGCTGTTCCTCTTCGTGATGATGCTGCTGGGCAACCAGGCGATCTCCGCCGGCGAGCGCGAGATCCGCGGCCTGCCCATCATCGCCAGCATCGCGGCGACCCTCTTCATCCTGGTGGCGGGCCTGGCGATACAGAGCGGCGATGTGGATTCGCGGGCGCCACCACCCTCTCCGCCGCAATTGCGCGTGGCCCAATACCTCCCGGCCGAGGCGGCAGCGGAAGGCGTGGAGCTGTGGATCGGCGGCATCGAAACCGCCGCGGATTTTGGTTATGGCTCGGTCAGCGCGTTCACAACTCTGCCAGCGGGGCAGCATACGATTTCGCTGGTCGCGGCGGATGGCAGCCGACTCTATGAGGGGGACGTGACCCTGGCCGCCGGCGAAAGCGCGAGCTGGTTGATCTACGCGGGGGAAGGCGGCGCTCCGCAGGCTACCCGCATCACCGAAGATGGCAGCCACGTGAGCCTGCGCGAAAGCCGCGTGGCGCTGGTCAACCTCAGCGACCGGCCGCTGGCCGTCTACGATACGGGGAGTGACCGCGAGCTGGATCCGGCGCGCGACCCGCTCTGGGCGGCGGAATTGGCGCCGGGCGGAGCGAGCGAGAAGCGTTTGACGGAGAGGGGCAGCGTGGATCTGGCTTTTGTGGATCTGGCGACGGGAGAGACGATGTTGCGCACGCCGGTCCTGGAGCTGGCGGGCGGCCAGAGCACGCTACTGGTCGCCGCTGCGGATGCTACGGGGCGCACGGTCTTGCATGACCACCCGGCGGAGACGGCCGATGCCTTCGGCAGCCCGGCCGCGGTGGGGCACAGTTTGTTCCGCCGCTATCTGCTGCCGTTTGAGATGATCGGTGTGCTGCTGTTGGCAGCGCTGGTCGGCGGCATCATCGTCGCGCAGGGGCAACGACGCGAAGTGCGGCGGCGGGACGTGCGGCGGCGGGTCGCGCGCACGCTGGCTGCGGCCATCGAGGCGCAGGTCGCTGATCCTGCGGTCGGCAGTGCGGCAGGCGAAACCACCGGTGCAGCGCAATTGCCGCCGAGCGCCGGCGTAGCGGACGGGGATTGAAGGAGGGTCTCGGGAACACATGGGAGCGATCCAGATCGAGCATTACTTGATGTTGAGCGCGGTGCTCTTCACGCTCGGGGTGCTGGGCGTGTTGCTGCGGCGCAACGCGATTCTCGTCTTCATGTCGGTGGAGCTGATGCTGAACGCGGCCAACCTGGCGCTGGTGGCATTCGCCCGTCACTGGGGGCAAAGCGATGGCCACGTCTTCGTCTTTTTCGTGGTCACGGTAGCGGCGGCGGAGGTCGCGGTGGGGCTGGCGCTGCTGGTCACGATCTTCCGCACGCGGCAGAGCATCAACATCGATGAGTTGCGCATGATGGAAGGCTGATGGTGGGCCGGATGGTAGGCTGATCGATGGTCACTTTCCTGGATTGGGCACCGCTCGTCATCCTCTTCCCGTTGCTGGGTTTCATCGCCAATTTGTTCGGCGGCGCGCGCCTGGGGCGGCGTTACGCGGGCTGGTTGGCGACTGGAGCGGCTGCGTTGGCCTTTGTGGTTTCGCTGTTGTTGCTGGTCGCACTGCGGGAGAACGGCTATCAAGCGCACCTGCAGGATTTCCCTTTGCTGGGGCACTGGTTCGATATCCCGACAGCGAACCTGCGCATTGGCTGGCAGCTGCGGGTCGATACGCTGAGTGTGACGATGATGCTGGTGGTGACGGGCGTCGGCTCTTTGATCCACCTCTACGCGATCGGTTATATGACGGGCGACAGTGCGTTCGTGCGCTTTTTCGCCTATTTGAACCTCTTCCTGGTGTTCATGCTGGTCCTGGTGAGCGCGAACAATTTCTTGATGATGTTCGTCGGTTGGGAAGGGGTCGGCCTCTGTTCGTACCTGCTGATCGGCTTCTGGTGGGATCAACGGGGCGGCGAGGGCTGGCGCAACAGCAACGCCGCGCGCAAAGCCTTCATCGTCAACCGCGTCGGCGATTTTGGCCTGTTGATGGCGATGTTCCTGATTTTTTGGCAATTCGGCACCTTGGATTTCTACGCGCCGACGGAAGTGGCCAATGTCGCCTGGGCCAGCGGCGCCACCCACCACAGCGCCGATGACCATGCCACTGACGACGGCCACGCGGCGGATGCGAATGAAGACGAGCATGAAGCAGCTGATGATCACACTGATTCGCCCGCCAGCGACGCACACGGCGAAAGTGGCGCTCCTGCGGTGCATACGACCAACGAGCACCTGGCGACGCACGAGCGAGGGGTATTCGGGCAGGCGGAAGCCCTGATCGCCGGTGAGTTGCCGGTGCGCGCTTTCGCCGGCGTGCGTTTGAGTGCGGAAGGCTTGGTCACGCTCATCACGCTCTTCCTGTTGCTGGGGGCGATCGGCAAATCGGCCCAGATCCCGCTCTTCGTCTGGTTGCCGGATGCGATGGCCGGCCCGACGCCGGTCAGCGCGCTGATCCACGCGGCGACGATGGTTACGGCGGGCGTCTACATGATGGTGCGCGCCGATGTCCTCTTTTACGAAGCGGCGGTGACCTCTTTCGTCGTGGCGATCATCGGCGCGGCGACGGCGCTGACCGCTGGTTTCATCGCGCTTGGGCAATGGGATATCAAGCGCGTGCTGGCCTATTCGACGATCAGCCAGTTGGGTTTCATGGTGGCGGCGGTGGGGGTGGGCGCCTATGTAGCGGCGATGTTCCACCTGGTCACTCACGCTTTCTTCAAGGCCCTGCTGTTTTTGGGCAGCGGCTCGGTCATCCACGGCGTCGAGCACGGCCACCATCATGTACACGATGCGCACGGTGTGCATGAGGGCGAATCGACGAGCCACCACGAGGATGGCTTTGATCCGCAGGACATGCGCAACATGGGTGGCCTGGCGGCGCGCATGCCGCTCACTTATCTGACCTACTTGATCGGCACCTTGGCCCTGGCCGGCGTCTTCCCGCTAGCCGGTTTCTGGTCCAAGGACGAAATTTTGGCCGATGCCTGGCGCTTGGGCATCGAGAAGGCGGAATTGAGCGGCTACTTGACGCTGGGTTTGCTGCTGGCGGCGGCGGCGATGACGGCCTTTTACATGTGGCGGCAGGTCGAGCTGGTATTCCATGGCCGGGCGCGCAGCGAAGCGGCGGCCGCTGCGCCGGAAAGCGCCTACACGATGACGGTGCCGCTGCTGATCCTGGCGGTGGCCAGCGTGTTGGGCGGGATGTTGAATGCGCCGCATGGCGTGCTCGGGCTGGACCGTTTGTTTGGCGCCCATTCGCTCACGAATTTCCTGGAAGCGACGGTGCGGCACGCCCATGCTGGGAGTTTCGTGTTCTGGCTGGCTGCGCTGGCGCTGGGCCTGGCGGTGCTGGCGATTTTGAGCGCCCGTTCGATCTATGGCCAGGGACGGGGCGTCAGCGAAACCGGCGAAGATGCCTTACAGGCGAACGGTAACCTGATCTCCTGGTTCTGGCAATTGGCGAACCGTCGGCTGTTTTGGGACGAGTTTTACGAGTGTGTGTTCCTGCGGCCTTACCAGGCGCTGGCGCGCTTCTTCGCGCAGACGATCGATTGGGATTTCTGGCACAATTACGTGCATGATGACGTGCTGCGCGCCGGCTTCAACGCGGCAGGGGGGTTTTTGGCGCGGCCGGTGGATATGGGCCTCGTCGATGGTGCGGTGAATGGCGTGGCACGCCTGATCCAGTCGCTGAGCGCCAGGCTGCGGCGGACGCAGAGCGGTTACGTGCGCGCTTATGCGCTCGCGCTCTTCCTCGGCACGCTGTTGATCGTGATTTTGATGTTGCTGCCTCTCGCCGGGTCGGGGGGCTGATGGACGACTGAAACAGTCGTACGGAGAATGCTATGGCACTGACGACCATTCTATTGGCGATCCCGTTGTTGGGTGTGCTGGTCTTGCTGCTCTGGACGAGAGAAGGCAGCCAGCAGCAGGTGAAGTGGGTGGCTTTCGGCTTCAGCATCGTCACCTTCCTCGCCTCCCTGTTGATGTGGAATCGCTTCGACCCGACGCAGGGCGGCTTCCAGATGGTGCAAAGCTGGGACTGGTTGCCCATGCTGGGCATCAAAATCCAATGGGGGGTAGATGGCATCAGCATGTTGCTGGTCTTGCTGACCACCTTCATCATGCCCCTGGCGATCCTCTCTTCGTTTGGCAGCGGCATCTTCGCCGAACGCGGCCGGGAACGGCTCTATTACCTCTTCATGTTGCTGTTGGAATTCGCCATGCTCGGCGTATTCGTCACGCTCGATCTCATCATCTTCTACATCTTCTGGGAGCTGACGCTGGTGCCGATGTATTTCCTGATCGGCATCTGGGGCGCGGAGCAGCGCATCTACGCCGCGGTGAAGTTCTTCCTCTATACGATGGCCGGTTCGATCATGATGCTGCTGGCGATCCTGTATGTGGGCTTGACGGCGGAAACCTTCGTGTTGCCGGGGATCCTGGCCGCGCAGGCGGATGGCCGCGTGCAATTCCTATACGATGGTCTCTTCAGCACGCAGAGTTTCCTGTTCCTCGGTTTTTTCATCGCCTTCGCCATCAAAGTGCCCATCTGGCCCTTCCACAGCTGGTTGCCGGATGCGCACGTCCAGGCGCCAACCGCCGGCTCCGTCATCCTGGCGGGGATCTTGCTGAAGCTGGGCACGTATGGCATCGTGCGTTTCTGTCTGCCGCTCTTCCCGGAGGCGAGCGTCGGCTGGGGCGGATTCATCGCCTCGCTGGGGGTGATCGGCATCCTCTATGGCGCCTGGGTGAGTTACGCGCAGGATGATGTGAAGAAGTTGGTCGCCTATTCTTCGGTGAGCCACCTCGGCTTCGTCGTCGTCGGCATCTTCGCCTTGAATAGCGCCGGTTTGCAGGGCGCAACGCTGCAGATGGTCAACCACGGCATCAGCACCGGCGGTTTGTTCTTGTTGGTGGGGATGCTGTATGAGCGGCGTCACACGAAGGAGATGGCCGCCTTTGGCGGGGTCTGGAAAGTGATGCCGGCTTTCGGTGGCATCAGCCTCGTCATCGTGCTGAGCAGCATGGGCTTGCCGGGCTTGAATGGCTTCGTCGGCGAATTCACCATTTTGCTCGGCTCACTCGGCAGCGAATATCTGGGCTTCACCTTCGCTTTCCTGGCCACCCTGGGCGTGATCATGGCGGCGATCTACCTGCTGAACATGTTCCAGCACGTCTACATGGGCGAATTGCGCGAAGAAAATGCCGACCTGGCGCCGATGCGTTGGAACGAAATCGCCGTGCTGGTGCCGGTGGTGATCCTGACGCTCTGGATCGGCCTGCAGCCGGGCACCTTCTTCCGCCTGATGGATCACAGCACCGGGCAGTTGCTGGAGGACGCCGGCTTTACGACGGAGACACGCACGGCGGAATCGCTGGGCATCACTCCGCTGGTGGGGCGGGGCACGCTGGAACTCAACGGCCCTTACACACTGGTCCTGGATTGAGGGCAGATGATGGGCGCATGGGCGGCGATTGACCTCGCGGATGTGAACCTGGCTGCGGCGCTGCCGGCGCTTTCCCTGGCATTCGGCGCTTGCCTGTTGTTGGTGGTGGATCTCCTGCTGCCCGCGGCGCGAAAACATTGGACGGCCGGGTTGGCCCTGGCGGGGCTTGCGGTCTCTTTCGGGTTGACCCTCTGGCAAGGTCGCGTGGTGGAAGAGCTGGCTTTCTTCTCGCTGTATCGAGCGGATGGCTTCGGCGCGCTGCTGAACCTGGTCATTTTGGGCGCGGCGGCCCTGATCATCCTGATGAGCGTCGATTATCTGCAACGCACGGGCATCGCGGCCGGCGAATACTACGTGCTGCTGCTGTTCTCGGTGAGTGGCATGCTCTTCCTGACCGCGGCGAACGACATCACGGTGCTCTTTGTGGGCATCGTGCTGCTCAGCATCCCGCTGCCGATTCTGGCCGCTTTTCGCTGGCCGCAGGACGCGAAATCGCAGGAGAGCGGCGTCAAGTATCTGATATTGAGCGCGTTCAGCACCGCTTTTCTCGTTTTTGGCCTGGTCTTCCTCTATGGCGGCACCGGTGAAACGAACCTGGCGGCGATCTACGCACAGGTGAACGAGCGGATGGCGGCGGAGGACGGCTCTTCGCTGTTTTACGTCGCGCTGGGGACGGCGCTGGCGCTGGTCGGCCTGGGTTTCAAAGTGACCATCGTGCCTTTTCACATGTACGCGCCGGATGTTTATGAAGGGGCGCCGACGCCGGTGACAGCCTTCCTGAGCGTCGTCGTCAAAGTCGGTGCATTCGCCGCTTTGTTGCGGATCTTGCGCGAGGCCGTACCCCACCTGGTGCTGGGCGGTGGCAGTGGGGCGGCCAGCTGGCAGTTGGCGCTCTGGCTGCTGGCGGCGGCCACGTTGATCCTGGGCAATACGGTGGCGATCGCCCAGCGCAACATCAAGCGCATGCTGGCTTATTCGAGCATCGCCCATGCCGGCTACATCTTGATGGCCGTGGCGGCGCTGGGAGGGGTCGGGGTGGTGCTGCGTGGCGGCGATCGCGTGTTGCTCTCCGATGCCGCGATGCAGGCCGCGCTGGTCTATTTGGCGGCCTATGCGTTCAGCACGCTGGGCGCCTTCGCGATCGTGATGGCCGTCGAGCGCGCGGATGGCGGTGGGCTGGAGCTGGCGGATTACGCCGGCCTGGCGCGCAGCCGGCCCTTGCATGCGGCTTTGATGGCGGTCTTCATGTTGAGCCTGACCGGCATCCCGCTGACGAGCGGTTTCCTGGGCAAGTGGTTGGTCTTTCAGGTGACGATTGAAGCGGGCTTATGGCCGCTGGCGATCATCGGCGTGTTGACGAGTGTGGTCAGCGCATATTTCTACGTTCGCGTCATCGTGCAGATGTATCTGCGAGAAGCGCCGGAAACGGGGGAAAGCGAAGCGACGCCGGGAGCGACTGCCCTGCTGGATGGCGCGGCGTATGTTGGCCTCGCCGGTACGTTGATCGTCGGCATCCTGCCCACGACGCTGACCGGTTTGCTGCCACCGCTCGCCACCCTTGCCGGCCTTTAACGAGGTGCCGATGGCGGTGGCCGGCCCGGGCCGCGTTTCCTGGGAAAACCGGCGCGAAGTCTTGCGGAAAACTCGTGAGCGAGCTGGTTTCCTCTACACGATGAGCTCCGTGGTGGTGTATGGCCTGATGCCCGCGCTGGTTCGCTTGATTTATGATGCGAGCGAGTTGAGCGCGTTGCAGGCCAGCTTCTGGCGCTTTGCGCTGGCCGCGCCGGTGCTCTGGCTGCTCGCCCTGCGCAGCCACCCCAATCACCACCCGTTCAGCCCGCGGGCGCGTGCTTCGTTGTGGCGCACGGTCTTTGTCGGCATTTTTTACGGCCTGACCTCGGTGTTGGCCTTCCAATCGCTGCTTTACATCCCGGCGGCCGTGTTCATCATCCTGTTCTATACCTTTCCGATCATCGTCGTCTCGGTGGCGCGCATCCTGGGCGAACGTTTGCCGCGGGTGTTCTGGTTGGCGCTGATCTTGACGCTGGGTGGCGTGGCGTTGACGGCGATCGCCGAGCTGATTGGCGCGGGAGAAGTGGATGCGGTGGATGAGCGCTCCCTGCTGGGTGTGCTGCTGGC
The DNA here is from genome assembly GCA_011523615.1 of Chloroflexota bacterium. Classification (GTDB taxonomy): domain Bacteria; phylum Chloroflexota; class Anaerolineae; order Aggregatilineales; family Phototrophicaceae; genus WTGJ01. The sequence goes on from WTGJ01000008.1 coordinate 78,626, forward strand.
GCTGGCGAGCGCGCTGGCCGTCGCCCTGTATTTCACCGTCAACCAGCGCATCTTGCGCGGGCACGGCGGCGTAACGAGGGGGGTGGTTTGGATCCTCACGAGCGCGTCGGTCACGCTCTTTGTGGTGGCGCAATTGACCGGGGAAGGCATCGGGCTGGATGCCATCGGTGATGCCTGGGCTCTGTTGCTGTTCTTCGGCGTGTGCAGCACGAGTTTCAGCGTCTACATGCTGAATCTGGGCATCCAGCGCCTGGGGGCGGCGCGCGCGTCGGTCGTGGCGACCTCGGAGCCGATCTTCACGCTCTTTTTCGCCTGGCTCTTATTGGGTGAGTGGTTGCAGTTGCCGCAATTCATCGGCGGCGCGTTGATTCTGGCGGGCGTCGTGCTTTTGACCTGGCGCCAGATGCGGGCCGGCGTTACGGGTGGTTCCGCATGAGTGAACCGCTGGCGGCGAAACCGGGACACGCGCTTTCCTGGTCAGGCATCGGGTACATGGTATCCAGCGTCGCTGCGCTGGGTTTCATGCACAGCCTGGTGCGCCAGATCTACGAAGCGACCGATTATGAGATCACTGCCTTGCAGGTGAGTATGTGGCGGTTCGCGATTTCTGCCATCGTACTCTGGGTCTTCACGTTGCTGGCGTTTCGAGAGGGGCATCCTTTCGGTGCGGAATCACGGCGCTTGTCCTGGCGCGCGGCTGCGGTCGGTTTTTTCTACAGCTTTTCTTCGATCGCCATGTACACTTCGACGCGCTTCATCCCCGTGCCCGTCTTCATCGTGCTGTTTTACACCTATCCCATGATCATCAGTTTGCTCTCGAGTCTGTTGGGCATGCGCCTGCCGCGGTTGTTTTGGCTGGCGCTGGTGTTGACCTTGGCCGGTGTTGTGCTCACGGTGGCGACGGAGCTGGCCGGCATCGACGAGATGGGTGCGGAAGCGCCGCTCGGCATCTTCGCCGCGCTGGCGGCCGCCGGTTTGATCGCCTCCTACATCGTCGCCAATCAACGCATTTTGCGCAGCCAGGGCAGCGACCTGCAAACGGTGGCCATCGGCGTTTCCTGGATGATCAGCAGTGGCGCGTTGACGCTGATCGTGATCGCTTTCCTCAGTGGCCAGGGTTTGGGCCTGGCGGTGGCGCGGGAGATCTGGCTGCAGCTGATTTTCCTCGGCCTGCTGGTCAGTTTCGCCATCTACGCGATGAATGTGGGCGTACAGCGGTTGGGCGGGCCACAGGCAGCGCTCGTGGGCAACGTTGAGATCATCTTCACGATGCTCTTCGCCTGGCTCTGGTTGGGGGAATGGCTGGAGTCACTGCAATTTTTCGGCGGTGCATTGATCCTGGGCAGCGTGGTGACCTACGCTCGCTGGCAGATGCAGCAGCGCTGACGGATGCCGCAGCTGAACCACGCCCCGCCGATGATGCGGTATTGAACGAAGCGTTTGATGCCGCGCAGCACCCAGGAGCGAATCCTCAGCGGCTTTTTCTGGATGGGCATCGCCGTGCTCGGTTATAGCGTCTTCCCCATCTTCGCGCGGGGGATTTACGCCGAGGCGACGCTGCGCCCCAGCGATGTAGCCGCCTGGCGCTTTCTGCTGGCGACGCCGACGCTGTGGTTGATCGTCGCTTTCACGCAGGCGCGCCGCTCCCCGGCGGTTCGCACCCAGAACGACGCACGGCAACCCGGCCGCGGGCCACTGATGGCCATGGGCGCCCTGCATGGTTGTGCTTCGTTGCCGGCGTTCTTTGCGCTCGAGCATGTCGCCGCGGGTCTGTACAGCATCCTGTTCTACTCCTATCCGACGATGGTGGCTTTGCTCTCGTTGTTTCTGGGTGAGCGATTGCCGCGAGCATTCTGGTGGGCCTTGCTGGGGACGACGGGGGGCGTGTTGCTGGCCCTGGCGCCGGGCTTGGAGGTCGGCGCGCCGGGCGCGGAATTGGGGCAGGGTATCGCTTTCGGTGGGCTACTCGCTTTGTTGAATGCTTTCCTGGTGGCCTGTTATTTTCAGTTCAGCCGCCGCATCCTGCGCGATACGCCGGATGTGTTGCGCGCGGTGGCCTGGAGTTTCCTGGGTTCGCTTTCGGTGTTGGCGACGCTGGCGTTGGCGCTGGGTTTGCGGCTGCCCGGTGGGCGCGATTTCGCCTTGTTGTTGGGCCTGGCCTGGTTCAGCACGGTGGTGGCCCTGGTGGCGCGCAATTATGGCATCCAGCGCTTGGGGCCGCCGCGGGCGGCGCTGGTGGCGACGGCCGAGCCGCTGGTCACCCTGGTGTTGGCGGCGGTTTTGCTTGCTGAATTTCTCGTGCCCACACAGCTGTTGGGTGGCGCGCTGATCCTGGGGAGTGTGGCTTTGCTGGCGCGTGATCGGCAAGCGGCGAGTACGGTGAAGTGAGGGTAAGACGTACCACTCAGCTCGGCACAGCCATAACACGGGCGCAATCGGCAAGCAGTAAAAGAAGGGGTGGGGGATGAGCGAAGAGCTACGAGTGGCGCCAGCGGCCCTGCAGCAATGCGTCCGGGAGATTTTCGCCTCGGTCGGCATCCCAGCCGAGCAGGCAGAGCAGGTCGCTGCGCATCTCGTCGAAGCGGACATGGTGGGCCATCCTTCGCATGGGGTGCATCGCGTGCCCTGGTACCTGGAGCAGATCGCCAGCGGCCAGATGCGGCCTTTTCCGGAAATCCAAGCGGAGCGCGCCCTGCCGAGCAGCGAAATTTGGGATGCGGCGCGCGGCTTCGGCATCATCGCGGCGGGGCGGGCGATGCGGCGCGCCGTCGCATTAGCGCAAGAGCGCACCCTGGCGCTGGTCGCCGTGCGCGATGCCAGCCACAGTGGCCGCTTGGGAGCGTATAGCGCGCTCGCCGCGCAGGCGGGTTGCCTGGGCCTGATGGTGCTGAATGGTGGTTCGCGCTTCGTCGCACCCTTTGGCAGCGGGGAGCGCCGCCTGCCACCGAATCCGCTCTCGTTCAGCGCGCCGATCGACGAAAGGCAGGTGATGACGATCGACATGAGCACGAGCACGGCGGCCGGTGGTAAGGCGCAGGTGGCCGTATTGGAAGAGCGGCCTTTGCCCCCCGGATTCATGGTGGATGAGGCGGGAGAAGACGCGACGGATGCCGACCGCTTCCTGCGGGGGGAAGTGGCGATGCGGCCGCTGGGTGGGGCGCTCATGGGGCACAAAGGTTTCGGGCTGGCGATGATGGTGGAGGTATTGGCGGGCGCGCTATCCGGCGCCGGCGTCAGCCAGCACGATGAGCGGCGCGGCAATGGCTTTTCCTGCCTGGCGATTCGCATCGGAAGCTTCTTGCCACTGGCGGAATTTTACGCGGAGATGCGCGCTTTGTTGGCCTGGGTGAAAGATGCGCCGCCGATTCCAGGGCAGCCGGCGGTGCGCTACCCCGGCGAGCCGGAGGAAGAAGCGCGGCGGGAGGCGCTGCAACTCGGCGTGCCTCTCTCAACGGCGATCTGGGAGCGATTGGGCCATTGTGCGGCTTCCTGCGGGGTCGCCTTGCCCGCGGCGCTGGCCTCGGGTAGTTGAGAGCAGTGCGCGGGCCGGGCGGAAGGGAGAAGCTTTGCCTACCCCCGCGAGGTGGGAGTCGGTATCCTGTTGCTTTGACTCATTAGGAAGGTTGGGCGAGGCTTGACCGCCAAACAGAGCGCTGCGAGCGAAAAGGAGCGAAACGCGAATTCGGCGCGCCGGCAGCGCGAAGGGGTGTTTTGGATGGCCGTCGCTGTCACCAGTTATGCCTCTTTCGCCATTTTCACCAAGTTGATCTATGCCCACAGCGAAATGCAGCCGCTGGATGTGGCCAGTTGGCGCTTTTTGTTGGCGACGCCGCTGGTCTGGCTGTATCTCTGGTTGCGCGGTCGCTTGCGCGGGGCGGTGCCTTTGCCGCCGCGGCGCCAGCTGCTCCTATTGGGCGGCTTGTATTGTATGGCATCGGTGCTGGCCTTTTTCGGCCTGCGCCAGATTCCCGCCAGCATCTACATCATCCTCTTCTTCACCTATCCCATACTGGTGGCTTTGATCGGGCATTTTTTGGGTACAGGGCTGCAGCGCGAGGGCTGGTTGGCTTTGTCGGTCACCAGTCTGGGGGTGGCCCTGGTGCTCGCGCCGAGTGTGGACGCGCTGCATTGGGAGAACATCGTCCTGATCGGAATGTTGATCGCCCTGGGCAACGCCTGGGTGGCGGCGCTCTATTTCGTCGCCAGCAACCGCATCCTCTTCCGCTTGCATGACCCGGGCGAGCTGGCCCGCGCGGTCGCCTGGACGATGTTGGCGACGGCGGGCATCATGCTGGTGATCGCTTTGGTCAACGGCCTGCGTTTCCCGCAGAATTTACGGCAAACGGCGCTGCTGCTGGGCTTGGCGGTTTTTGCCACCGCCTTGCCGATCGTCGCGCTCAATATCGGCATCCAGCGCCTGGGTGCGGCGCGCTCGGCGATCATCGCGATGTTGGAACCGTTTTTGACTCTGGTTTTGGCGGCGATCTTGCTCGCGGAGCGCCTGGGCGGTTTGCAGCTGTTTGGCGGGATGGTGATCTTGCTGAGCGTGACGTATTTCGAAGCGAGTTCGTTGCGGCGGGCGGCGCGCGCGGCGGCAGAAGCGGTCGCTTGAAAGCGTGGTTGGCCCATGGTTGAAATGAGCGTGCTGGGGCCAGCCGATGTGCGGCGTGCGTTGGCTGCGGCTGATTGCGCTGATATCGAGATCCGCTTCTTCGCTGAATCCACAGCGACCGCGCCACAAGCCGCTGCCGCGATCGGCTGTGAGCTGGGGCAGATCATCAAGAGTCTGGCTTTTCTGATCGCTGGCGAGCCCTGTTTGGTGTTGATGGGGGGCGATGGCCAGGTGGAGGAGCGTACGCTGGCGGCACAATATGGCGTCGGGCGCAAGCGCGTGCGGGCGGCCAACGCGGCGCAATGCGTCGAAATCTTCGGCTATGCACCGGGGGCCGTGCCGCCAGTAGGGCTGCGCTGTGAGGTGCCGGTTTGGTTGGATGAGGGGCTGCGGCGCTATGGAGTGCTTTACGCCGCCGGTGGCGCGCCGAACGCGATCTTCGGCATCTTTCGGGCGCGATTGGAGCGTTTGTGTGGGGAGGTGGGCGCCGCCGGCCAGAGCCGTTATTTGGCGATGAGGCGGTCTTGAAGCTCTTCTTTTTCGGCGCCGCGTTCCCTATCCGTCTGTTGGCGCAAGCGGGCACGAGCCTGCGCGTAAGCTTCGTCTTCGTCGAGGGTGTGCAGCAGCACCAACAGGGCTGCGCGCCATTCGTCGCCCTCATCCAGCGCCAGGCGCAGGGCAGGGCGCGTCACGCGGACCTTCAGCGGGGCCAAGCGCGCGGCTAGGGCCGCTCGATCCAGCAAGCTGAGTGCGGGCAGTTGCAGCGCCAGTTCGTCCCCCTGGCTGCGGAGGGCGCGGGCGCCGATGCGCTGCGCGAGCAATTTGGCACTCATCTGGAAGAGGAGGCCCTCGACGGGTGGCGGTGGGGGGCCGAAACGGTCGCGCAGTTCTTCGCGCAGGGCGGCGATTTCTTCCAGCGCGTTCAGGTTGCCGATGCGGCGGTAGATCTCCAGCCGCTGCTCGAGGGCGGGCAGGTATTCTTCGGGCAGGAAGGCGGGGAGCGGCAAATCGAGGATGAGGGCCGCGTCTGCCGAAGCGGTCGCTTCTGCTTTCGTCGCGGGCGAAGCGGCTTGAGTGCTGGGCGCAGCACCATCCTGGGTCGCTTGGCGTGCCCCGTGCAGGGCCTCGGCCAGCAGGCGCGTGTAGAGGTGCAAACCGATGGCGGCGACGTGGCCGCTCTGGCGGGTGGAGAGGATGCCGCCGCCGCCGCGCAGTTCCAGATCGCGCAGGGCGACTTGCCAACCGCTGCCCAGTTCGCTGTGCTCGGCGATGGTGAGCAGGCGCTCGCGCGCGTCTGGGCGCAGGCGGGCTGGGTCCGGGTGAAAGAAATAGGCATAGGCTTGCTGCGGCCCCCGCCCGACGCGGCCGCGGAGCTGGTACAGCTGGGCCAGGCCGAAGCGATCGGCGCGTTCGACGATCAGGGTGTTGGCGTTGGGGATATCCAGCCCGGCTTCGACGATGGTGGTGGAGAGGAGCATATCGCTTTCGCCGCGGGCGAAGGCAGCCATGAGCGAGGCGAGTTGGTTTTGGGGCAACTGGCCATGGGCGACGGTGATGCGCGCTTCGGGGATGAGGCGCTCCAGCCGTTCGCGGGCGGTTTCGATGGTGCGGACGCGGTTGTGGATGCAGAAGACTTGCCCGCCGCGCTCGATTTCGCGCAGGATGACCTGGCGCACCAGCGCCTCGTCGTAGCGGCCCGTGTGGGTGAGGACGGGCAGGCGCTCTTCGGGTGGGCTGCGCATCTGGCTGATATCACGCACGCCGCTGAGGGCGAGGAAGAGCGTCCGCGGGATGGGGGTGGCGGTCATCGTCAGCACATCGAGCTGGGCGCGCAGCCGCTTGAAATGTTCTTTGTGGCGGACGCCGAAGCGCTGTTCGTCGTCGATGATCAGCAGACCGAGGCGCGCAAAATCCACATCGGCGGAGAGCAGGCGGTGCGTGCCGATGAGGATGTCGATTTCCCCGCTGCGCAATGCTTCGAGCAGCTGCTTTTGTGTTTCGCGATCATGGAAACGGGAGAGCAGCTCGACGCGGACCGGAAAAGGCGCGAGGCGGTAGCGGAAGGTCTGCAAGTGTTGCTGGGCCAGGACGGTCGTCGGCACCAGGAAGGCGACCTGCCGGCCATCCATCACGACTTTGAAAGCGGCGCGCAAAGCGACCTCAGTTTTGCCGAAGCCGACATCGCCGCAGAGCAAGCGATCCATCGGTTGCGGCCGTTCGAGGTCAGTTTTGATTTCGTGGAGGGAACGCCGCTGATCTGGCGTTTCTTCATAAGGGAAACGCGCTTCCAGTTCATGCTGCCAGGGCGAATCGGCGCTGGTGGCGATGCCCGGAGCGCGGGCGCGAGCGGCGGCGATTTGGAGCAGGTCGCGCGCTTCTTCCCAGGCGGAGGCGCTGGCTCGTTGCCGGGCCCGCTCCCATTCCGCGCGTTTGCCGAGTGCGCTCAGGGTGGGTTCGCGGCCTTCCGCACCGACGTAGCGCGTCACGCGGTCGGCGTGGTGGATGGGCACGAAGAGAGCGTCTTCGCCGGCGTAGTTGATGCGCAAGAATTCGCGGCGGATGCCTGCGAGGCGCCGCTGTTGCGTGCCGATGAAGCGGCCGATGCCGTAGTCTTCATGCACGACGAGGGCGCCGGGTTGCAGGTCGCTCAAACGGCTGCGGGTGCTTCGTGGGCGCGGTCGGCGGCGGGGTGGGCGGCTCCAACCGAAGATCTCGGCGTCGCTCAGCAGGTGCAGGGCAGGATGCGCGCCGGCATCGCCGGGCAAAGACCAGCCGGCGGCGAGGCTGCCTTGGATCAGGCGCAGGGAACCCGGCCGGGGCACATCGGTCAGCTCGGTTTCGGTGGCGAGGTAGCCTTCTTCTTCGTACCAGAGCTCCGCGAGGCGGGCTGCGCTGGCGGTGGCGAGCACGACGGCAGCCTTTTCGGCGCAGCGGTCGCGGCACCAACGCCGCAGATCCTGCAGGTTGCCGCTGAAGCGGGGTGGCGCGCGGGTGAAATCTGACCGGCTGTCGGGTGAATCGCCGCTCAGGAAGGAGAGGGCGGGAAATTGGTTGGCGCGGCGCAGGAGGGTCTCCCCGCTGAGGTAAGGGACGGGATACGCCGGCGGCAGGGTGGCATCGGCGCGGCGCTGCTGGGCTTCCCGTTCGATCTGGGCGAATTGGGCGCGCAACTCTTCAGGATCTTCGATGAACAGGCGCGCATTCGGTGGCAGGTGGTCGAGGAGGCTGGCCGGCGGCCCCAGGTAGGGCAGGTAGAATTCGAGCGTGGGGCATGGCTGGGCGGTGGCCAGGGCATCGGCGGCGGCGAGGTCATTTTGTTCCAGCCAGAGGGTCAATTCTTGGGCGATGGGCGGACCATCGGCCGGCAGGAATTCGCGCGCGGGTGGGATTTGGGCAGCAGTGAGGGTCTGGCCGGTGGATCTTTGGTGGACGGGGTCGAAGAGGCGCAGGCTGGCGATTTCTTCGCCATCCCATTCGATGCGCAAGGGCTGGGCAGCGGCGAGGGGGAAGACATCGAGGATGCCGCCGCGGCGCGCGAATTGCCCTTCGGCGACGACGAGCGGACTGGCCACGTAGCCGATGCCGTGCAGGTTTTGCAGCATGGCGCGCAGCGAATGCCGTTGCCCCTGGGCGAGCGAGAGGATAGCGGCGCGGTAGCGTTCTGGCGGCAGAGTGGGCGTCATCAACGCGCTGGCGGAAGCGATCAAGATGGCTGCGGATGGGGCGGGTGCGTCATCGGCGCGCTGCAAGGCGAAAAGGGTGGCGAGGCGCCGCTGGGTGCTGGGGCCATCGCGGTTGACCCGCTCGTAAGGGCGGGCGTTGGGGCTGGCGAAGCGCAGGATGTCCGCGTCGCTCCAGCCGGGCAGCTGCGCTTCCCATTCACGGGCGCGGGCCGGCTGGGCGGTGATCAGGAGCACCGGGCCGGCCCAATCTTCTGCGAGGGCAGCGGTGAGGGCGGGCCGGGCCGCGCGGCGCAGGGTCTGGCGGGCCGGCGCATCCCGCGATGGAGCGTAGCTTGGCGCGCGCCGCAGGGCGTCGCGGGCGCCGCTCAGCATGGGGCGACTCCCGCGGGTGCACACACTGCAGGTACCCTCATCCGTGTCCGTGGTACGCGCGGTAACCACGGCACGCTGCAGCCGGCGAAACGCATCCCTCCCTCAACGAGAGACGACCTCAACGAGGGACGCTCAAAGCGACGCTCAACATGAAGGGCTGGTTTCCCTGGGCGGCGCGGCCGGTCGGTGACTGAGGCGCGGCGTTTCTTCGACGGAGCCGTTGAAGCGGGCCATCGCGACCTCGATGCCTTCCGCCAGCCAGCATTCCAGGGCGGCCGCAGCGCGTTCATAGACGATCTGGTGCAAGATGCTTTCTTCGGCGGGAAAACGCTGCAGGACGTAGGCGGCGGCGTCCATCTTGCCGGGTGAACGGCCGATGCCGAGGCGCAGCTGGCCGAAGTCTTGGCTGCCGAGGCGTTCCTGGATGTCCCGCAGTCCTTTTTGACCGCCAGCGCCGCCACCGGCCCGCAAACGCAAGATGCCCAGGGGCAGATCCAGGTGGTCGCAGATGACGAAGAGGCGCGCTGGCTCGATGCGGTAGTAACGCAGCAGCGAAAGGGTGGGGTTGCCGCTGCGATTCATGAATTGGCCGGGCTTGGCGAGCAAGACTCGCCGTCCGCCAATGCAACCGTGGGCGATTTCCGTGCGCCATTCGCTGCGGCGAAAGGTGAGTTGGTGGCGGGCGGCCAGCGCATCCAGCACCTGCCAACCGATGTTGTGGCGGGTGTTGGCGTATCGCTCTCCCGGATTGCCCAGGCCGACGAGGAGGGTGCTGGCGCTCATGCCGCCAAGATAGCAGTCGTCCTGCCGCGGTTGCAGGGCGATTCTCTACTGCGAAGCAAACGGTGGAAGGCTGCGGGAGGGCTAGGGAAGGGTGCTGGCGAGCTGTGCTAGCGTGGTGCAGAATGCCGCGGCATGATAAGGAGCATGGCGGGCATACGGCGGCATTATCATGAGCGTTTGCTTGGGGGCGTTTGTGGCGGCCTGGCGGCGCATTTTTTGCGCCCTGCGGAAAGCAGAAACGGCAGGCGTATACTCAGTTCGGTGGCGTTCTGGCGGGCGTGCTTCCTGGTGTTGGCCCCGTTGACGCTGGGTGGTGCGTTGTGGGTGTATCTGGCGCTCTGGTTCTGGTTGCCGGGCGAGGCGCCGGTACCGACCCTGCCCAGAGCGCCCCGCCGCGAAATGTTGCGCGCGCTGTGGATCGGCCTCACTTTGCTGGTGGTGTTGGCTAGCGTCTCGCTATGGCGCGTGGGTCGCCCCTCCTGGCCGGACGCGGTGCTGGCGCTGGTCTGGTGCGGTGGCGCGCTGGTGTGTGTCACCGACTTGCGGCCGCGTGGCACCTACACCCTGCCGTTGTTGCTGCTGAGCCTGCTGCTCGTCGGTTGGGCCTGGCGGCAGGGCACTTTTTCGCCGGGGATGGCGGATTGGTTGGCGCGCATCGCACCCGCGCCGCTGTTGTTTTGGAGCCTGCGCGCCTTGTTGCGGGGAGAGCGAGCGGGGGAAAGGCGTGCGCTGCTGGCCAATGGGATGGCCCTGGTCGGGACCGGCGCGCTTTGTGCTTTCTTCACGATGCAAGCCTTCGCTCGATTCGATGCGCGGCTGCCGCAGGATACCAGTGGAGAGCAGTTTTTTCAGCGTGCTTTGCCGAGCGATCTGCGCTTGCTGCGCATCGAATTGCTTGCGACCGCCAGCGACGTCATCATCGAACGCTCGCTTTCCGCGGCGTCACAGATCGACGGCCGCTATTTGGGGAGCGCCAACCAGCGGCTGGAACTTTCTTGCAATGGTGGGCCCTGCGCGGATGAAGGTCGCTTGGTGGCGCGCGACGATGGCACGGCGGATTTCCACATCCATGAACGGGCGCGTGCGGCATTCCCCCCTTTGGCGGAACGGGGCCGCGGCGCTTTGCGCTTGCAGCTGCCCGGTGATGTGCCGCTGGATCTGCTCGTCCGCAGCCGCGCTGGCGAATTGACCCTTTCCTTGGCCGGGATTCAGCTGGAACGCTTGAACGTGGAGTTGGCGTGGGGCGATGCGTTGATGTCCCTGCCCTTATACGCCCCCCTGGGGACGGCGAAAGGCGACGCGCATGGCACCTTGCAGCTGGAGCGGGGCAGTTTGACCCTGCGGGTGCCACGGGCGCTGGACGGGCGTTTCACCTTCGATCCAGCGGTTGAGGTGGCTTTTCCGCAAGATCTTTATGCGCGCGAAGGGGATGCGCTGGTCACCATTAACCCGGCAGAGGCAGCAGCCTGGAGCCACTATCGGCTGGCGATCGGCTCAGGTAGCGTACGGTTGATCGTCACGGAGCCCTGAGCGGCGGGTTACAGGTCGACCACCTGCCCGAGGTTTTCCGCTTCGGCGCGGGCGACGATGGCGGCGGCGGCCAGGGCATCCTGCGCGGCATGGCCGACGGATTTGAAGAAGGTCAGTTCATCGGCGCTCTGGCGACCCGGCGCGAACCCAGCGATCACCTCGCCAATTTCGGCGCGGATATCGGATTCGGCGAATTGCCCGGAATCCCGCGCGATGATGAGGTCCCCCGCCTCTTCCCAGATGCTTTCGCGGTGGTCCACATAGACCTGGGCGGCAGTCACGACATCGATGCCGATCTCCTGCATTTCCGGCGTGAAGGCGCCGATGCCGTTGATGTGCGCGCCGGGGGCGAGCTCTTCGAGGGTGAATAGAGCCTGGGTGCTGGTGGTCACAGTGCAGATGATATCGGCGGTGGCGATGGCTGCTGCCGCGCTTTCGGCGATGGTGATGGTCAGGGAATCGCCCATTGCGGCGCGCAAATTTGCGGCGCGCAACTCTGCGGCGAGCGATTCCGCGCCGGCCAGGCTGAAAATGCGGATTTCTTCGATGGGGCGGACAGCGCAGACGGCGGCGGCCTGGGTGGGGGCCTGCGCGCCAGCGCCCAGCAGGGCGAGGACGCGTGCATCTTCCCGAGCCAAATGGGCCGAAGCCACGCCGGAGGCGGCGCCCGTGCGGATGGCGGTCACGGAGGAGGCTTCCAGCAGCGCCTGCGGTCGGCCGGTATCGCTATCGAAGACGACCACGACGCCATGAATGGCGGGCAGGCCGCGGGCCGGGTTATCGCCGTAGAAATTGACCAGTTTGACGGAGCTGATGGGCGCGCCGGTGGCGTGCGCGGGCATGGAAAGGAGCACGCCCCGGGGCACTGGCAGGGCGCCGCGGATCGGCGCGGCCACCGCGTCAGTGCTGATCGCGCGGTACGCTTCCCGCACGGCTGCGATCGCGGCGGGCATGGGCAGGGCCTGGCGGACTTCTTCAGCGGTCAAGATGCGCATGGATTCCTCCTTTGCCGGTTCCCGTTGCCGGTTGCGCCCATTGTACCTTGCCCTATGAACCTCGTTGCGTTTTGCTAATATATGAGTCATCTTGCCTCCGCTATGGGGAGAAATTGCGCTTGTCTGGTTCTGTAACCCCTCGATCACGTTTGCATTTTTGGTTGTGGGTATGCGGTTTACTGTGCTTGCTTTGCTTTGTGCCTGGCTTCGCACAGGACGAGGGGATGGGTGTCGGTGAACCGGCCGTGCTGGAGATTCATGGGGTCAACCCGCTGGAATTGCCCAAGCTGTATGTGACGGTCAGCGTTACGGATGCTCTGGGCCGTTCGATCCCCGATTTGGCGGCCAGTGAGTTTGCGATTGCGGGTCAGATTGCCGAATTGGGGCGGCTCGTCGATGTCGAGCACATCACTAATGACAACCTGGATTTCGCGGTGGTGTTGGCGCTGGATACGAGCAGCAGCATGTTTGGTTTCCCGTTGAACGCGCTCAAAGAGGCCGCCAATTCCTTCATCGACCTCATCGGCGACAATGCGATGGTGGCCCTGATCGACTTCGATTCGGACTCCCAGCACATTCTGGATTTCACGACCGATCAGAGAACATTGCGGGCCGCGATCGCTGATTTGCTGGCGGGTGGGACTACCGCTTTGTATCAGGCCAGTCTGGAAGCGGTGGAGTTGGCGGCGAATGCACCGACGCCGCGGCGTGCCGTGATCATCCTCAGCGATGGCCATGAATACGGTGGAGTCAGCAGCGCGGAGCGAGAGGATGCGCGCACCGCGGCAGCCCACCGCGGTGTGCCGGTGTACACCATCGGGCTGGGTTATGACCAATTCGATCGGGATTACTTGCAGAATCTTTCCGCGGCCGGTTATGGCACATTTTCGGAATCGCCCACCCCGGAGCAGCTGAAAGCGCTGTATCAGGGCTTCGCTTCCCTCTTCCGCGGGCAATACGTCCTGACCATCGAAGCCGATTTGCCGCTGGATGGCCACCGGTATTCGCTCGCGGTCGAGCTGGAAACGGCCGCGGGGCGGATCGCATCTGCGCCGGGTGACGTGCGCGCGCCGATCCCCGTCCCCTACATCACCCCGCTGGTGGAATTGCCCCTTACTCCGATCAGGGAACCGACCCGCTTTTCCTTCGCCGTCGCTGCCGATGATGCCTTGGCAGAGGTGATCCTCGAGCTGGATGGCGTGCCCGTAGAAACCATCATGGAAGCAGGCGTCTATGGCACCACGGTGGTGCCGGTGCAAATGGCCCCCGGCCCACATGAGCTGACGATCACGGCGCGCGATGTCGATGGAGATGCCGCGCAGGTCTCCCAGCCATTTGCCGTGGCTGCTCTGCCTCCGGAAATCACCGTGACCAGCTCCTTGTTGGAGGAGCCGGTGTTGACGGAGCCCACGGAGGTCTCGGTAACGGTCGGTGGGCAAACGCGCTTCGCGACCGCCAAGATCATGATCGATGGGGTAGCGGAAGCCAGCCTGGAAGAAGAGATCCGGCTGACGCTGGATCCCTATGATTTCGACGCCGGGCTGCACGATGTGGAATTCATCGTCACCAATGAGGCGGATCAGGCGGCCAGCCAACAACTGACCTTTGAGGTACCCCCCTTGCCGCCGGTGTTTGAGTTCGAGGGCCTGGAAAGTGGCGATTTGCTGGAGGAAGCGACCCAGTTGGATCTGGCCCTCATCGAAGCCCAGCCGGGCAGTGCGCTGCTGAGTCGCTACCGCCTCAACGATGGGCCGGATATCCCCATTGAGGGAGAGATTGAGCTGGATCCGCGCGACCTGCCACCGGGCGAACATACGATCACGGTGGCGGTGGAAGACCAGACGACGGGCGAGACGAGCGAAGAGACGGTGGATTTCTCGGTACCCCCGCTCAAACCCGAGAGCGTCGTCGCAGGTCTGGAAGCGGGCGATGAGTTGCGCGAAGACCGCCGCATCGAGGTAGAGGTGGAAAGCCAGACGGAAGTGCTCCGTGTGGTGGCGCGCCTCAACGGCGAAGAGATCGAGCGGATCCTCGAAGCGCCTTATGAAGTTGACCTCGATGTGTTGGATTTGCCGCCCGGCGACCACACGCTGGAGATCCAGGTCGTCAATGAAGGGCTGCGTGAAGAAGTGACGACCATCGAATTCTCGGTGGCGGAAGAGCCGGCGCAAACCGCTACGGCGGTCGTGGTCACGGCGACGCAGCGTGCAGTCGTGACCGCCACGGCGCGCGGTGCGATGACGGCGACGCAGCGTGCTCAGGTGACTGCGACGCAAGAGGCGCGGGCGACGGCGACGGAAATTGTGCGGGCGGCGGCTACACAAGGAGCACGAGCGACGGCCACCATCCAAAGTTTGCGGGAGCGAGCGCGGGAAAATGTGCGCTTGACGGCGACGCAAAGGACCCACGCCACCGCGACAGAAATCGTGAGAGCGGCGGCGACGCAGCGCGCTCAAGCGACGGCGACGCAAGATGCGCGGGCCACAGCGACGGAAATTGTGCGGGCGGCGGCTACACAAGGAGCACGGGCCACCGCGACGGAGATCGTAAGGGCCACCGCGACGCAGCGCGCTCAAGCGACGGCGACGCAGCGCGCTCAGGTGACAGCGACGCAAGAAGCGCGGGCAACAGCGACACAGCACGCTCAAGTGACGGCAACAGAAATCGTACGGGCCACGGCGACGCAGGAAGCGCAGGCCACGGCTACGGAAATCGTACGGGCCACAGCGACACAGCGTGCTCAAGCGACGGTAACAGAAATCGTGCGGACGACGGCCACGCAAGAGGCGCGGGCGACGGCAACAGAAATCGTACGGGCGACGGCAACAGAAATCGTACGGGCGACGGCGACGCAAGAAGCACAGGCCACCGCGACGGAAATTGTGCGGGCCACGGCCACGCAGGAAGCGCAGGCCACGGCGACGGAAATCGTACGGGCCACAGCGACACAGCGTGCTCAAGCGACGGTAACAGAAATCGTGCGGACGACGGCCACGCAAGAGGCGCGGGCCACGGCGACGGAGATCATGCGGGCGACGGCTACACAGGAAGCGCAGGCTACGGCTACGGAAATTGTACGGGTAACAGCGACGCAGCGCGCTCAAGCGACGGCGACGGAGATTGTGCGAGCGACCGCCACGCAAGAGGCGCGGGCGACGGCAACAGAAATCGTACGGGCGACGGCAACAGAAATCGTACGGGCGACGGCGACGCAAGAAGCACAGGCCACCGCGACGGAAATTGTGCGGGCCACGGCCACGCAGGAAGCGCAGGCCACGGCTACGGAAATTGTACGGGTAACAGCGACGCAGCGCGCTCAAGCGACGGCGA
>WTGJ01000008.1:94030-102590 GCA_011523615.1 Chloroflexota bacterium
ACGGCTACGGAAATTGTACGGGTAACAGCGACGCAGCGCGCTCAAGCGACGGCGACGGAGATTGTGCGAGCAACGGCCACCCAAGAGGCACGAGCGACAGCCACCATCCAAAGTTTGCGGGAGCGAGCGCGGGAGAATGTGCGCGTGACGGCGACGCAAAGGGCCCACGCCACCGCCACAGCGCGCTCGCAAATGACGGCGACACAGCTCGCCGCTGCGGCGACGGAGCGGGCTTTGGCAGACGCGCAGGCCACCGCCACAGAAATCATGCGGGCGACAGCGACGCAAGAGGCACGAGCGACGGCTACACAGGAGGCACGAGCCACGGCAACAGAGATCGTGCGGGCGACGGCGACGCAAAGGGCTCACGTCATCGCCATGGCACGCTCGCAAATGACGGCGACCCAGCTCGCCGCTGCAGCGACGGAGCGGGCTTTGGCAGACGCGCAGGCCACCGCTACGCAAGAAGCGCGGGCGACGGCCGCTCAAGCCGCTGCGTTGGCGACAGAGGCGGCCGCCACTCCGACCGGAGCGCTGGCAGCGCAGCAGGATGAAGCTGTCGGAACAGCGACCGCCGAAGCGACCCTGGTTGCAGCGTCTGTCGCGGATGTTGAAGCAGAGCAGACGGCGCCACCGCAAGTCGCGGCCGTGGTGACCGCTACGGCGCTGCCCCCTTCCCCTACCGCACCGTTGGAAACGACGGATCTGCCGGAACAGCCGCTGCCGACGGAGGAACCGCTGGTTGTGGAACGGAGTGCAGCGAGCGAGGAGACTCCCGTCAGTGAGACGGCGGTGCCACCGACGCCACTGCCGACCGAATCACCGACGGTGACGCCGACGGAACCACCGACCGAAGCGCCGACGGAAACTCCGACCATATCGCCGACGGTACCATCAATGGTGACGGCAGTCCCCACCGAGGCAAGGCCAGAGCCGACCGCGACGCTGATCCCGGTGGAGGTCGCGCCGCCGGCCGAGCCAACGGACAACACGGCATTGCTCGTGGTGTCGGTCGTCGTCTTGCTGTTGCTCAGCACCGCTTTCTTCCTCCTGCGCGGGCGCCGCGGGTAGGGCCACCACGCAGGGAGGAGCATCCGTGAGCAGCCCCGCCATCCTTGCCGGCAAGCGTTTGCTCCTCGGGGTGAGTGGGAGCGTCGCTGCTTATAAAGCGGTGGATCTGGCCAGCAAATTGACGCAGGGTGGCGCAGAGGTATCCGTGATCCTCAGCGAATCTGCGCAACGTTTCGTCACCGCGCTCGCGTTTCAGGCGGTGACCGGCCGAGCAGTGCACACCGATATGTGGGAGCTGGGCAGCGACGGCCGCGGCCACATTGCCCATATCGAGTTGGGGGAAAATGCGGATCTATGCTTGATCGCCCCGGGTTCGGCGCAGACGATCGCGCGGCTCGCGGCGGGCTTTGCTGACAATTTGCTCAGCCTGACGGCGCTATCTTTGCGCTGCCCGTTGCTCATCGCGCCGGCGATGGATGGCGGCATGTATGAGCACCCAGCGACGCAGGCGAATCTGGCTACGTTGCGCGCTCGTGGCGTGCAGATCATCGCGCCGGCGATGGGGCGGATGGCTTCCGGGCTGCGGGGGCAGGGACGATTGCCGGAGACGGCTGCGCTCGTCGGCGAAATCCGCCGCGCCCTGGGTCGTCAGTCGGGCGCGTTGCGCGGCCGGCGCTTGCTCGTCAGCGCGGGCGGCACGCGGGAAGCACTGGATCCGGTGCGTTACCTGGGCAACCGTTCGAGCGGGCGACAGGGCTATGCCATCGCTCAGGCTGCCCTGGATGCCGGCGCTGAAGTCACCCTCATCAGCACCGTGGAGGGGCGAGATGCGCCGGTGGGGGCGGGGGTCATTCGCGTGGAGACGGCGGCCGAGATGCGTGCGGAGACGCTGACTCATCTGGCGGGAGTCGATGCTTTGATCATGGCCGCTGCAGTGGCGGATTTCCGCCCGGCCGCGGCCGCCAGCCAGAAAATCAAGCGCGGGACGCTGGAAACCTTGGCGCTTCCCCTGGAGCGCGCGGCCGATGCGCTCGCCGCGGTGGCGGAACGACGAGAACAGGGCAGCGGGCCGGCCGTCGTGGTCGGATTTGCGGCGGAGAGCGAAGATTTGCGGCGCCACGCAGCGGAGAAATTGGTCGCGAAGCGTTTGGATTTGTTGCTGGCGAATGACATCACAGAGGCGGATGCCGGCTTCGCGGTGGAGACGAATCGTATCACCCTCTTTGCCAAGGACGGCACGGTGGAAGAATGGCCCTTGCTCCACAAGGAAGCGGTAGCGCAGCGTTTGATGGCTTGGATCGCCACTTTGTTGGCGGCCGGAGATTCGACCGCTGAGGAGTGACTCCGCGCCGACGACGCGAATGATTTTGCCGGCAATGAAGTGGGGAAAGCCAGGGCGGGCGACCACTTAAAGCGGCCGCGGCCCTGCGCTATCATCGACCCATGAAACGCGCGCGGATTCCCAGAATTGCCCTTCGTGAACCGGCGTTGAGCCGCTGGCTGGCCGCGATGGCGCTGAGCTTTTTCCTGCTGATTTTGGCGGTGGGTGGCTTCGCGCAGGAGCAGGACCGCTGCCACATCCACGCTGAACAGCACGTTCGGGGCAATTTCTACGCCTTTTGTGAGCGCTTGCAACTGGATGGCCGGGTGGATGGCGTGCTGATCGTGACGGCTGTCGAGGCGGAGATCCGTGGCTCGGTCGGCGGGGATGTCTATCTGCTGGCGACTCGCTTGGATCTGCACGGTGAACTGGCCAAAGATCTGCATTTCGCCGGCGGGGTGCTGGAGATCCACGAAGGGGCCAGCTGGCAGGATGAGAACGCCGCGCTGCTCGCCGCTACCCTGCATACCCGCTTGCAGCCGAACGCACGTTTGACGGGCGATTACCTCGGCGTTGGCTACCAATTGCTGCTGGACGGCAGGATCGACGGGTCAGTGGAATACGATGGCGCGCGGGTGATGTTGGGGGGCGTGGTTTCGGGTGATGTGCGAGCGACGGTGGGGGATGCCACGACGACGGGCATCAGCCAGTTGCAGCCGCTGGTCAATTTGCTGCCTTTGCAGGTGGAGTTGTGGTCGCCGGGTTTCACCCTGGCGGAGAGCGGGCGCATCGCCGGAGATTTGCATTATCGCGCGCCACGGCCGGCCGAGCTGGACGGTGTGGTCGGCGGTCAGGTCCTTCATGATGAGTCGTTGGTGAGCGTGACCCGTGCCGTACGGGCGGGGGAAGTGCTGCGCTATTGGCGGAACATGTTGCGCGAGTTCGTCGTGCTGGCGATGATCGCAACGGGCGTCTGGATGCTGGCGAAGCGGCCGCTGCACGATTCGCTGCGGCACGTCTCCCAGCGGCCCCTGCCCAGTTTCGGGGTGGGTCTGTTGACCTTCATCCTCTCTTTTCCGATCGCGTTGCTGGTGGCGTTGGTGAGCGCTTTGTTGTTGTTGCCGCTGAATTGGCTGGGGAGCGATCTGCTGCTTTACGGCGCGCTGCTGGTGGGCATGGTGGATTTTGGGCTGGCGAGCCTGTTTTATTTCGCGGCGATCTTCCTTTCGCGTGTGGTGGCGGCGGTGGCCCTGGGTCGCTGGCTCTACCGACGCTACCCACGGGGAAGGGCCACCGGCCTGGCCGCGGGTTCTGCGGCTCGTGGCGTCAATGAGGCCTACCTGAGTGGCGGGCGGGGCTATCTGGTGGTCTTGCTGGGCTGTTTGGCCCTGGCGCTGCTCAGCTCGCTGCCGTATGCCGGTTGGGTATGCAACGCGTTTGCCGCCTTTTTCGGGCTGGGGGCGATCGTCGGTTCGTTGCGGCAACGGCTGCGGATCCTGCGCTTGCCACCGCCGCCCCCGGCGCGCTACGAGACGACGCACGCGATCCCCGGGCAGGGAGAAGCGCCGCCGCCGCCGCCACCGATCGCGGTGGAAAGCTGGCGCGCTCAGCCGGGCATGACGAATTTGCCGCCGGGCTTCCGTTGGTGGGAAGAAAGCGAAGAAGCCGAAGCGGAGCCAGACGGCGAATCATGAGTGCGTGGTCGCATTTCGGGCTTTTTTTTGGTGAGGCGGAACGCGATCAGGCACTGGCGCAGCGGGAGGAAGCGCCGCTGGTCGCTGCCTGGCCGGCTTTGGCGCGGCCGCCGGCCATCGGCACCCCGTCTTTGCCCGAAGCGCGGGATTCCCTGCACGCCCTGGCGCTCTGGGGGGGCTTTCGCTTCCGTTGGGCCGGTGATGAAGAGGCGGCCGCTCGTGCCCGCGCCATCGTGCGAGATCTGGTGGCGGGAGAAAGCGCCGGTGAATACCACGCGGATGCCGGCGCCTTGTTGGCCCAGGCGCAGTGCCTGGAGCTGTTGCGCCCCTTCTTACGGGAAGAGCTGGCGCCCTTGCAAGGCGCCTGGCGCCAGGCCTGGCAACAACTGCCCCGGGCCTGGGAATACGATGAACAGGCCTGGGCGCGGCTCTTGCAAGGGGTCGCGGGGGTGTTGCTGGAAGAAGCAGGTCATCTCGAGGCAGCCATGACGGCCCATCGGGAAGCGATCGAGCGAGATTTGCACCCGGAGGGCTACTGGCGACCGGTCGTCGGCGAGGAGATGGGGGCGGCGCCGGCCGGCAGTTTCCGGCGCCAATTGCGGGCCACCCAGGCCTATGCCCTGCTGGCGGAAGTGGCGGAGCAGGCGCAGCGCAACAAACGGGGACAGGGATTCGCTTCCTTATGGTCCTTTCACAAGCGCCACGTCAGCATCCGCACGGCGATCGCCTATTGCGCCTATTACTACTTTTATCCGGAGCACTGGCGTTGGGAAGCGCAGCCCTTGCGAGAAACGGCTTCGTTGTTTCGGCAGTACGGCGCTTTTTTGGAGCTGGCGCTGCGGCGCGTCCCGACCCGGCCCTTGCCATTGTTGCTGCGTGAGCTGCGCCCACTATTCGGCGTTTACGGCGGCGGTTGGACGACGCTCACCCATGGCGCTGCCTCGAAGCGGGGCACAGCCTCGCGGGATTGGCGCCGCTGGTTGGATCGTTGGCGGCAGCGCCTGCTCGTTAAGGGGTGATCGCGAAATTCACGGCACCCTGCAGCGCGCCGTTGAGGGTCAGATCCACCCGCCAATCACCGGGCGTGAACTCCGTATCGCTGGTGTCGATGAAGAACCAGATGCAATTCTCGCTGATCTGAAAATCCGGCGAGTAATCGAAACGCACCCGTTCATCGCCGCTGAAAGACCAGATGGATTGTAGATTCACCCCCGGCGGGGTGTTGCGGGCCATTGCGGAGACGTAGATGCTGCTCGTGGTTGCGCGCGAGAAGCTGCTTTGGGGCGTGGCCACGCAATCATCGGCACCGACGCCAGTGCCGAGCTGCAACTCGGTGAGGGTGCCGGATGGGGAGCCGAAAGCCGACCCCGGCGCTTCGCCCAGTTCGTTGCGAAATTCTATCGTCGGGCCATCGAGGCCACCCTCCAGCGTGACGTAGTGCACTTTCCCTTCATTGGTCGGGCCGCCCATGGCGATGGTGATGTTGCGGTCTGGCCAGACCACGACGGCCAACGATTGATCGGCGGTCGCCGTCACGAGGCCAAAGGGTTGGACGGCATCTACCTCTGCCTGGCTGATGAAGAGCAAGAGATGACCTTCGCTCTGTTCGTCGATGCCGTAAATGGCCATCACGGCACCATCGCCCCCGCCGCCACGATAGACGACGCCGATGCTGCCGAGGTCGAAGGCGTAAAACAAGGGCGGGATGGGGCCGGCGTAGACGCTATCGGGCTGCCAGAAGGTCGTCATTGGCGCGGACGTGGCCCAATCTACGTGCGAACTTGCCCCATGGGCAAGCCAGCCCGGTGCCAACATGGCGACGGCCATCAGAGCACACAGAAAGCCGGAGCGCAATCGATGCTTCATGGTCGAATTCCCTGTGTCAAGAGCGGTTGTGGGAAGTGTAACGCAGGTCAGGGGCGGCTTGCCAGTTGCTGGTGGCCCAACGCCCGCCGCTGCCTCAGTTCGGGGCGATGTCGAACGGTTGGCGGGGGTAAGGCTGCCCGGCCAATTCCCAGAGCACTTCCCAGCCGCCGGGGACGAAGGGCGTTTCGTCAGGTGTGATGAAGAACCAGACGCAGTTGTCCTCGATGGCGAAAGTGGGCGCATAGGTCAGGCGGGTGCGTTCGGCGCCGGCGGCAAACCAGCGCGTCTGCAGTTCGCTGCCGGCGGGCAGGTTTTGCGCGCGCGCCGAAGTGTAGATCGCGCTGGCGTTGGCGGGCAAGGAACGGCGGGGCGCGGCGACGCAATCATCCGCGCCGACTTCGAGGCCGACGCGGAAGTCACTGAGCCTGGGTTCGGCGTCGGTTGCGTTGGCTTCGGTCGTGGTTTGGCTGGCCGGTGGGGTGATGATGAGCGGCGTTGCGCTGGAGCGGGCGGGGGCAGCGGTGACCTGACGGGCGCTCATGGCGGCGGCGGTGGGGGAGGAAAGGGCGGCCGGGTCAAAACCGCGGGCGGTGAGGGTACCGCCGAGTGCGGTGGAATTTTGGCGGACTTGCTCGAGTCGCGCGCGTGCCCCGACGACGGTGATCTGCAGGCGTTCTGCGGCTACGGTGGCGCTGCGGCGGATGAAAGCGATTTGCGTCTCGAGGTCGGCAGCGGTGAGTTCGATGGGGGATTCTGGGTCGGGCGGGGCGCAGGCGGTCCATGCGCTCAATGTGCTGATCGTCAATAGCGCGAGCAAGGCGAAACGACATACGGGGATGGGCAAGCGGCGCATGATGGGGATGATAACAAATTGACGCAGGTGTCGATGGTCGCGATGGGGTCGGTGAAAAAGCCACTCGCCCACAGCGGGGCGAGCAGGTAAAAGTGGGTAGTGGAGGTGAGCGGATTTGCACCGCTGTCCACGAAATTCGAAACGACGGGTCTACAGGCTTAGTTCACCCTTCGGTCTTGCACCGGCCGGAGGCGGGCGAACGCGCCTTGGCCGGGCCAGCCGCTCCACGTTTCGGTTGAAAACGTGCACTTGGGCGAACCACGCGGCGGGGGTCGCTCGCACCCCGTTCATCCATGATGCCCGGCGCGGGGACGGAACGGAGACGTACCCGCGGGACAGCCAGCCTCACGCAGTGCTGGCGCTCTGCCACGCCATTCGGTGGCCCGCCTGCAGACGAGGGTCTGTCAGCGGGTTCGCTCAGGCAGCGGCGAGAGCGTAGGAGTCAGTTTCGGCACTCCTAGAGTGTGCTCGTTGTTGCGCGGGCGAGCGCCGCGGCCTGCTGCGTCGCTTCCACCTCCCGTGTCGAATCTAGAATCACCCCCGGACGATGGCTTAAGGATACGGGAAAAGGGGTGGAGGTCAAGGGGATTTGGCAAAGAGGCAAGATTCGGGCGTATTATCTCTCAACCAATCAAGGTAGCGCTTTTTTGTGTTCTGGTTACCAATGACAATCACCACTTTACCATCAAGTTTGGAAGTTTCGTTACAATAATACAGACGCCAAGTACGATCAATGTTTATCTTATACCAGTCTTTTGTTCGTTGCACGCGTGTTGATCGAGTGCCCTGATCAGCCTTATCAATAACGATTGCCCGTAGCATTCTCAATAATTTTATGAGATCGAAATCTTTGGCTAAATGCTTAGCACTGTCATGAGCGATTACAAGTTCAGGGAAGACAACCTTTAAGATTTGGACAACTCCCTCTTCATACTTACTGCTGTCATCCTTATCGTCCTCCTCAGGAGGTAGATTAGATTCTTCTTCTGGTTCAAGAGCAAGTTCCTCATTTAGTGCTTGTATTTGATTTTCAAGATTATCCTTTTCTACTAGCCATTGCCGTTCTTGTTTCTTGTGATCGGCTCTTAGATTTACTAACTCAGTCCTATTGCCATCGAGCAAATTTTGCAAATTGTCATTTGTTTTACGCAATTCCTCATAGTCTTTAGGGATAACATCTTTTGATTCTGTACGAGTAATTTTGAGCTCATTTTCTACGTTCTTTTTCTCCTCTTCTAATTGTTCTAACTGCGCCTGTTTAAAATCCAAATCCTCATGCACGGCCGACAGTTGCTCGCTTAGTGTTTGTGTTACGGAGTTAAGCTTAAGTACATTGTCGTTAATATTTGGAATATCAGAGGTTAGACTGTCTAGTGTTCCATTTATTCTCTGAATAGCCGTATTTGATGGGAGCATCATTGAAATAAGATTTTGCTCAAGCTTTTCTAAGCGACCCAATAATTCACTTGAATCCTGAACCCCCACAGATTTTGTAGGTGTTTCATGCGAGCCTTTCGCATTGTCTAATTTCTCTATCTCTTGGGGAATATTTGTGGGTGTAGTTTCACCAACTACTCTAGGGCTAAGATTCTCCTTCAAAAACTCATCCACCACATCCCGGGATGGCTTCACCTCGGTCTTGCTACGCAGGCGGATGTAGTAATCGTAGACGATGCCATTGTTGGCGGGGCGGAAGCTGCGCCCCCAGCGGTGCCAGCCAAAGCCATGCTCCAGATCACCGCGGCCCAGGTCTTTCAGCAACTGGTGCAATTCGGCGTTCGTGCCGCTGAACAGGATGTAGCCGTAATAGCCGCT
>WTGJ01000008.1:102690-125149 GCA_011523615.1 Chloroflexota bacterium
TTTTTCCCTCACTGAAGAGCAGTTGATGCTGCAAAAACTCGCGCGGGATTTCGCACAGCAGGAGATCATGCCGCTCGTCGAAGAATGCGACCGCGATTCCCGTTTCCCCATGGAACTCTTCGAAAAAGCGCGCCAGATCGGCCTCACCAATATGGGCATCCCGGAGGAATACGGCGGCCTCGGCGCCAGCGCGATGGATGAGGTGATCGTCGCGGAGGAGCTGGCCTACGCCTGCACCGGCATCAGCACCAGCCTCTCCACCAACCAGCTGGGCGCGCTGCCGATCATCCTCGCCGGTACGGAAGAGCAGAAAGCGCATTGGCTGGGTGAACGGTTGCAGGACCGAGGCGAATTCGTGTCGTATGGCGTTACGGAAGCGGCAGCCGGCTCAAACGTCATCGGCATCGAAACGCGCGCCGAGAAGCGCAACGGCGCCTATCTCTTGAATGGCGCCAAGACTTTCATCACCAACGCAAGTTACGCTCATTTCTTCACCCTTTTCGCCAAAACGGACCCCGCCGCTGGCCACCGCGGCATGACCTGCTTCGTGGTCGACCGCGATACGCCCGGGCTCAGCGTCGGCAACAAGTTCGACAAATTGGGGCAGCGCGCATCCGATACGGCGGAAGTGGTGCTGGAGGATGTGGAAGTGCCGGCCGAGAACGTCGTGGGCGAGGTGGGCCGTGGCTTTTACCTGGCCATGCAGGTCTTCGATTACAGCCGGCCGGGGGTCTCGGCGGCGGCCGTCGGCTTGCAGCGGCGCGCGCTGGAAGAATGCGTGCGTTATGCGGCGGAGCGGATCGCCTTCGGCCAGCCCATCTATCAGCACCAGGCGGTCGGGCATAAGATCGCCGATATGGCGATTCATTATCACGCGGCGCGCCTGTTGGTCTGGCAGGCGGCCTGGCAACTGGATGCCGGCATCCACAACCCGCAAACGCCGGCTTATGCCAAAGCCTTCGCCGCCGATATGGCGACGCGGGCGGCGGTGGATGCGGTGCAGGTTTTCGGCGGCTATGGCTTCATGAAGGAATATCCGGTCGAGAAGTTGCTGCGCGATGTGAAGATTTTCCAGATTTACGAAGGGACGAGCGAAATCCAGCGCAATATCATCGTGCGCGAATTGTTTGCCCAGCGTTGAAGCACGGAAAATGGGCGCCAAATATCCACCCATTCGCCCTTGACAGCCCATAGGTGCGCCGCTAATCTGATGGGCCGCAACGGCCGCTACCCTGTCGCTGGGAAACGGAGCGCCAGGCAATAGCCGCCCAATCGCAGAGATATGGTGCAAGCGGAGCGATGGGTTCCGGCTCACCATGAGGGAGTAAGGCAAATCGGGCGTGTATCACCAGCGCCCGTTTCGGTTGCAAAGCGGGTATTTTGGGAGCCCCTGAAACAGGGGAAAACGCAAGCAGGCAGTGGAGCCAGGAGCGAGCGATGCCGACGATCAACCAACTGGTGCGCAAAGGGCGCAGCGCGCGCCGCAAGAAATCGAAAGCGCCCGCGCTGCAATTCACCTGGAATGCCTATCACCGCGTCCGCACGCGGCGCCGCAAAGGCTCCCCGCAGAAGCGGGGCGTCTGCACGCAGGTCAAAACCATGACGCCCAAGAAACCCAATTCGGCTTTGCGAAAGGTGGCGCGCGTCCGCCTGACCAACCAGATAGAGGTGACGGCATACATCCCGGGTGAAGGGCACCGTTTGCAGGAGCACAACGTCGTGTTGGTGCGCGGCGGCCGCGTGAAGGATTTGCCTGGTGTGCGCTATCACATCGTCCGCGGCACCTTGGATACCGATGGCGTCGAGAATCGGGAAAAGGCGCGCAGCAAGTACGGCACCAAGAGGCCGCGCCGCTAGCCCCCGCTGGCTGCGCGAGCCACCGCACGGAAGGAGCGATCGATGCCCAGACGAAACCGCCCACCCCGCCGAGTCATTGCACCGGATGTGCGATACAACAGCATTCATGTAGAAATGTTCATCAACCGCATGATGTATGGCGGCAAGAAAAGCACCGCCCGCAACATCATGTACCAGGCCCTAGGCCAGATCGAGGAACGATTGAAGCGCGACCCGGTCGAAGTGTTCGATGTCGCCCTGCGCAACGTGACGCCGATCGTGGAAGTGAAGGCGCGCCGCGTCGGTGGCTCCACCTACCAGGTCCCCGTCGAAGTTTCGCCACACCGCGCTCGCTCGCTGGCGATGCGTTGGCTGCTGGGCTTCGCGCGCAGCCGCGGCGGCCGCGGCATGGTGAGCAAATTATCCGCGGAAATCATCGACGCCTTCCATGGGCAAGGGAACACCGTCAAGCGCAAGGACGATACCCATCGCATGGCGGAGGCGAACAAAGCCTACGCCCATTTCCGCTAGAGAGAAATCAAGGGGCCCATTCACGAAACCGATGAGCGCGAAGAACGGCAAGCAAGAGACGAATTTTGACCTGCAGCGGGTGCGGAACATCGGCATCATCGCGCACATCGACGCGGGCAAGACGACGACGACGGAGCGTGTGCTCTATTACACGGGCATGGTGCACCGCATCGGCGAAGTGCACGAAGGGGCCGCGACCACCGATTATATGGCGCAGGAACGCGAGCGCGGCATCACCATCACCTCCGCCGCGGTCAGCGCCAGCTGGCTCGGCCACCAGGTCAACATCATCGATACACCGGGGCATGTGGATTTCACGGCAGAGGTGCAACGCAGCTTGCGCGTCCTCGATGGTGGCGTGGTCGTCTTTGATGGTGTGGCGGGCGTGGAACCGCAATCGGAAACCGTCTGGCGCCAGGCGAATGAATACCGCGTGCCGCGCATCTGTTTCGTCAACAAGATGGACCGCACCGGCGCCGATTTCATGCGTTGCGTGAACATGATCAGCGACCGCCTGGCCGCCCAGCCCGTCCCCATTCAGATTCCGTTTGGTGAAGGCGAGGATTTTGGCGGCATCATCGACCTCTTCGCGATGGAGCTGGTGACTTACGGCGACGACATGGGCACCGATATCCAGCGCCACCCGATCCCGGAGAGCCATCGGGAAATGGCGGAGACGATGCGGGCGGAGATGATCGAACGGATCGTGGAAAACGACGACTTCCTGATGGAGAAATACCTGATGGAAGAAACCTTCGATGATGCGGAGTTGCTGGCTGCCCTGCGTGCGGCAACGATCGCCAACCGTTTGCAGCCGGTGCTCTGCGGCTCTGCGCTCAAGAACAAGGGCGTGCAGTTGCTCCTGGATAAGGTGGTCGAGTTGCTGCCCTCGCCGCTGGATATCCCCGCCGTGGTGGGCACGCACAGCCACACGCGCAAGACGGAAGAGCGCCCGGCGGATGACGCAGCACCGCTTTCCGCCCTGGTCTTCAAGATCGTCACCGACCCATTTGTCGGTCGACTGGCCTTCGTGCGGGTCTATTCCGGGGTGTTGCGCAGTGGCTCCACCCTGATGAACACGACGAAAGGCAAACGCGAGCGCATCGGCCGCATCGTGCGCATGTTCGCCGACCGCCGCGAGGATGTGCAGGAAGTGCACGCCGGCGATATCGCGGCCATCCTCGGGTTGAAGGGCACCTTTACGGGCGATACGCTGGCGGACCCCAGAGCGCCGCTCTTGCTGGAAAACATCAGCTTCCCCAAACCGGTGATCGAGATCGCCATCGAGCCCAATAGCAAGGCGGATGAGGACAAAATGGGCCTCGCGTTGCAGCGCCTGGCGGAAGAAGACCCCACCTTCCTGGTGGAAAGCGACCCGTCGCTGGGGCAGACCATCCTGCGCGGGATGGGCGAGCTCCATCTGGAAGTGTTGGTGGACCGCTTGCTGCGCGAATTTGGTGTGATGGCGAAAGTGGGCCGGCCGCGCGTTTCTTACCGCGAAACGATCACCCGCAACAGCCGGGTAGATACGACCTTCAAGCGCCAGACGGGCGGGGCCGGGCAATACGCGCGCGTGATCATCGAATTTGAGCCCATGAGCGAAGAAGACCGTGCCGAATTGCCGGCGGGCGAGGAATTCCTGTTTGTGAATGCGACGCGAGGCGGCAGCGTACCGCAGGAATTCATCCGCCCGGTCGCCAATGGCGTGCGCGAAGCCTTGCAGGCTGGCATCCTGGCCGGTTACCACGTGGTGGGCGTGAAGGCGACGCTGGTCGACGGCGCGCACCATGAAGTCGATAGCAGCGAGATCGCTTTTAAGATCGCCGGTTCGATGTGCGCCAAAGAAGGGGTACAGAAAGCGGCGCCGGCCCTCTTGGAACCGACGATGAAGGTAGAAGTGGTCGCGCCGGATGCCTATACCGGCGCTGTGGTCGGTGACATTTCGGCGCGGCGCGGCACCGTGAGGGGCATGGAGGCGCGCAACCAGCAAGTGACCAGCATCCGCGCCACAGTCCCCCTGGGGGAGATGTTCGGCTACGCGACGGCCCTGCGCAGCATGACCCAGGGGCGCGGCAATTTCACGATGGAATTCGAGCGCTATCAAGCCGCACCGCCGGCCGTGGTGGAAGGGGTCCTCGCCCGTGGTCATTAGAGCCCGCCGCGATCAACGGGCAAACCGCCGCAAGTGGGCACGCGGCCGCAAGATTCATCCGCAAGAGAGAAGGTAAGGAAGAGCAAGAGGGAAAAAAGCAATGGGCAAGGCGAAATTTGACCGCAGCAAACCACATGTGAATATCGGCACCATCGGTCACGTCGACCACGGCAAGACCACGTTGACGGCTTCCATCACGAAAGTGCTGGGTTTCGTCGGTCAGGCCAAACGGATGGATTACGATGAGATTGACAACGCGCCGGAAGAAAAAGCGCGCGGCATCACCATCAACATCCGTCACGTGGAATACGAGACGGACAATCGTCATTACGCGCATGTGGATTGTCCGGGGCACCGCGATTACATCAAGAACATGATCACGGGCGCGGCGCAGATGGACGGCGCGATCCTCGTCGTCAGCGCGCCGGATGGCCCCATGCCGCAGACGCGTGAACACGTCCTGCTGGCGCGCCAGGTGGAGGTGCCGGCGATGGTCGTGTACCTCAACAAGGTAGACCAGATGGATGATCCGGAGCTGCTCGAGCTGGTGGAGTTGGAGTTGCAGGAGCTGCTGGAAAGTTACGGTTTTGACCCAAAGACGCCGATTGTGCGCGGCTCAGCCTTGCAAGCGGAAGAATGCGAGAGCGAAGACCCCGGCGCCCCGGAATACGCCTCCATCCTGGCGCTCATGGAAGCGGTCGATGAGTGGATTCCCACGCCAGCGCGGGAGACGGAACGGCCTTTCATGATGGCGATCGAAGATGTTTTCACCATCAAAGGACGGGGCACTGTGGTGACTGGGCGCGTCGAGCGCGGTCAACTGGAAAAGGGTGAAACGGTGGATATCGTCGGTCTGCGGGATGACATCCGCCAGACCGTCGTCACCGGCATCGAGATGTTCCACAAGGAGCTGGATTCGGCCGTAGCGGGTGACAACGCCGGCATCCTGTTGCGTGGCATCGCTCGTGACGAAGTAGAACGTGGCCAGGTGCTCGCCAAACCCGGCAGCATCACCCCGTATCGCAACTTCATGAGCGAGGTCTACGTGCTGCGCAAGGACGAGGGCGGCCGTCATAAAGCCTTCTTCTCCGGTTACCGGCCGCAGTTTTACATCCGCACCATGGACGTCACGGGGACCATCACGTTGCCGGAAAACGTGGAGATGGTCATGCCGGGTGACAATGTGAACCTGGAAGTGGAATTGATCACGCCGGTGGCGCTGGAACGCGGCTCCAAATTCGCCATCCGCGAAGGCGGCCTGACCGTCGGTGCGGGCATCATCACTGAGGTCAAGCACTAAAGGCCGCTGAGCGCAAGGCTCTACGAGAAGCGAAGGGGAAAGGCGAAAGATGGCCGCGAAGCATACGATCCGCATCCGCCTGAAGGCTTACGACCACCGGGTGCTGGATTATTCAGCGCAGCGAATCGTGGAAACGGCGGAGCGCGCCGGCGCGAAAGTGGTCGGCCCGGTGCCATTGCCGACGCGCCGCGAGCGCTTCACGGTGCGCCGCTCCCCCTTCATCGATAAAGATTCGCAGGAGCATTTTGAGATCCGCACGCACAAGCGCCTCATCGATGTGCTGGACCCGGATAGCAAGGTCATCGACACGTTGATGCGTGTGAATATGCCGGCCGGGGTGGATATTGAGATCCGCCTCTGAGAGAGAGAGCAGGGAGAGAAGACGGCATGAAAGGGATCATCGGCCGCAAGGTCGGGATGACGCAACTCTTCGATGAACGCGGTAACGTAACGCCCGTTACGGTGATTCAGGCCGGCCCTTGCTTCGTCACGCAGGTGCGCCAGCAGGAGCGAGATGGCTACAGCGCGGTGCAGTTGGGTTACGAGGCGACCGGCCCGGGCCGCCTGAGCGGCGGCCAACTCGGCCACTTGCGCCGCAACAACCTGCCCGCACTGCGCCACCTGCGCGAAATTCGTTTGCCGGAAGGCGAAGCAGCGGACGTCGAGGAAGGGCAAGAAGTGACGGTAGAAGTCTTCACTGAGGGAGAACGGGTCGATGTGGTCGGCGTGAGCAAAGGGCGTGGCTTTGCCGGGACGATCAAGCGGCATGGTTTTGCCCGCGGCCCGAAGACTCACGGCCAATCGGACCGGATGCGCTCCCCCGGCAGCATCGGGATGTGTGCGACGCCCGGGCGGACCTTCCGTGGGATGCGCATGAGCGGCCGGATGGGCAACCAGCGCACCACCACGCAGAACCTGGAAGTGATGCGGGTGGATGCCGAACGGAATCTGCTGGCGGTGAAGGGCAGCGTCCCCGGCGCGCGCAACAGCATTTTGCTCCTGCGCGGGGCGCAGAAGGGACGCGGCGGCGCATGAGTGAGACGCGCTTGCCTGTACGCGAGGTGCCCCTGCACAATATGCGGGGTGAAGAGATCGGCAGCCAGGAGCTACCGGCGGCGATCTTCGCTGCGAGGATCAACGTGGGTTTGATGCATCAGGCCTATGTGCGGCAAATGGCCGGCGCGCGCCGCGGCACGCATTCGACGAAGAAGCGCAGCGAGATTCGCGCCACGGGTGCCAAAGCCTGGCGCCAAAAGGGGACGGGCCGCGCTCGCCACGGGCCGCGCAGCGCGCCCATTTTCGTCGGCGGTGGCGTTGCCTTCGGGCCAAAGCCGCGCAGTCACCGCAAAGGGATGCCGCGCAAGATGCGCCGCGCCGCCATCCGCAGCGCCTTGAGCGCCATCACACGGGATGAGCAGCTGCTGCTGGTGGATGAATTCGCGGTGGCGGATGGCAAGACGAGCACGATGGCGGCCGCCTTGCGGCAACTCGTTGGTGAGCAGAGCACCCTGATCATTTTGCCCGCGGCGGATGAGAACGTGGCTCGCGGGTTGCGGAATCTGCCGAAAGTGCGCTATGTGCGGGCCGAATACTTGAACATCCGCGATTTGTTGAATTACGAGCGGGTGGTCTTGCCCGTAGCGGCGCTGGAGACGATCCAGCGCATCTGGGGTTAGGCTGTAGGAGGGCGGCGATGGCTGAAGTGCACATCTACGAGGTGATCCGCCGGCCCATCGTGACCGAGAAATCCAGCATGCTTTCGGATGAGCAACAGCAATACGTATTTGAGGTGGATCTGCGCGCGAACAAGATCCAGATTCGCGAGGCGATCGAGGTCATTTTCGACAAAGATGTGCACAATGTGCGGACGATGATCGTCCCGGCGAAGCGCGGCCGGCGCGGTCGGCAGACGTATCGCCGCAAGAGTGCCTGGAAGAAAGCGATCGTGACGCTGGCCCCGGGCCAGGAACTCGATCTGTTCAACCTGTAAAGCCCAGAGCGGAGTA
The DNA here is from genome assembly GCA_011523615.1 of Chloroflexota bacterium. GTDB lineage: Bacteria > Chloroflexota > Anaerolineae > Aggregatilineales > Phototrophicaceae > WTGJ01. The sequence continues at coordinate 110,516 of WTGJ01000008.1, forward strand.
CGGAGCGAAACGAGGATGGCGGTCAAGAAATACAAACCCACATCGGCCGGGCGCCGCAACATGACCGGGCACTCCTTCGAGGAGATCACGCAGAGCAAGCCGCATAAGCCTTTGACGCGCGCTTTGCGCAAGCGGGCGGGGCGCAACCATAGCGGGCGCATCACGGTGCGGCACCGCGGAGGCGGGCACAAGAGGCGTTACCGCCTGGTGGATTTCCGGCGCGACAAGTTCGATTGCCGCGCCCGGGTGACCAGCATCGAATATGACCCGAATCGTTCGGCGCGCATCGCCCTGTTGGAATATGAAGATGGCGAGAAGCGCTACATACTGGCGCCACAGGGCATTTCCGTAGGCGATACAGTGGGCAATGGGCCTCTGGCTTTGCTGCGCCCGGGCAATGCACTGGCGCTGAGCAACATCCCCTTGGGGACGCAAGTGCACAACATCGAGATGCAGCCGGGCCGTGGTGGGCAGTTAGCCCGTTCGGCGGGCTCCTGGGCGCAGCTGCTGGCGCGCGAAGGCGATCGTGCCACGTTGCGTTTGCCCAGTGGCGAGATGCGTTATGTCTCGGTGCGCTGCATGGCGACGATCGGCCAGGTGGGCAACCCGGACCATGGCAACATCAAGCTGGGCAAAGCCGGGCGCAAGCGCTGGCTCGGCCGGCGGCCGACGGTTCGTGGCACGGCCCAGGATCCCGGTAGCCACCCCCATGGCGGTGGCGAAGGCCGCTCGGGGATCGGTCTGCCCGGGCCGAAGACCCCCTGGGGCAAGCCGGCGCTGGGCAAGCGCACGCGCTCCAACAAACGCACCGACCGATTCATCATCCGCCGCCGCGGGCGCCGTCGATAGGGAAAGGCTGAGGCATGTCGCGTTCACTGAAGAAGGGTTACTACGTCAATCCGAAGCTGCTCAACAAGATTGAGAAGCTGAACACCGCGAACAGCAAAATGGTGATCCGCACCTGGAGCCGGGCGAGCACGATCTTCCCGCAGATGGTGGGACATACGATCGCGGTGCACGATGGTCGGCGCCACGTCCCGATCTACATCACCGAGAACATGGTCGGCCATAAGCTGGGTGAATTTGCCCCGACACGACGCATGGGCGGCATCCATTATGAGGAGAAGAAGCGCCGCCGTTAAGGCCGGGCGCTGCCGAAGTAGAGGGCTAGCGGACGATGGAAGTGCGAGCGTACACGAAGCATTTACGGATCTCACCGCGCAAGTTGCGTTTGGTGTGCGACCAGGTGCGCGGGCTCCACGCGGAACAGGCTTTGACCTTGCTGGCACTTATGCCGCAGAAGGGAGCGGCGTTGGTTACCAAGACCCTGCGCAGTGCTCTGGCCAGCGCGGAGAACAATTTCGACCTCAACCCGGGCGAAATGGTGATTTCAGAGATTTACGCCGGCGATGCGCCGCGCCAGAAGCGATTCAAAGCCGGCGCCCGCGGCCGCTATAAACCGCGCACCATTCGATTTTCACACCTCACCGTCGTGCTCGCAGAGCGGGAAGGCTGACCATTATGGGACGCAAAGTCAATCCGATCGGTTTTCGGCTGAAGGTCACGCGGGATTGGGATGCCCGCTGGTTCGCCACCGGGCGCGAATACACCGACTTGCTGCATGAGGATTTTGCGATTCGTCGTTTGATCCGGGAAGAAGCGAGCCGCGCTGGCGTTTCCCGCATCGAGATCGAGCGCAAATCGCAGCAGGTCTTCATCAACATCCATACCGCGCGGCCGGGGATCATCATCGGCCGCAAAGGGGAGAGCGTCAAGCGCCTGCGAACCTTGTTGGAGAAACTGACCGAGAAGGCTGTTCGCGTGGAAGTGACCGAGATCGAAAAGCCGGATCTGGATGCGACCCTGGTGGCGCAGAACGTGGCCGGGCAATTGGAACGGCGCATCGGCCATTCGCGGGCGATGAAGCGAGTGAGCGCCCAGGTGATGCGTTCCGGCGGCCAGGGGGTGAAGATCATGGTCGCGGGCCGGCTGAGTGGCGCGGATATGGGCCGGCGCGAATGGACCAGCGAAGGGCGCATCCCCCGCAGCACGTTGCGCGCCGATATCGATTACGGCACGGCGGAGGCGCATACCACCTTCGGTCGGCTGGGTGTCAAGGTTTGGATTTATCGCGGTGAAGTATTGAGTGATGATTTCATCAACTACGGCAGCGGCGAAAAGCAGGACGTGTACGTGAGTCGCTGAGGCGGCGGTGCGGAGGAAGAGCAGACGATGTTGATGCCGAAGCGGACGAAATACTTGAAACAGATGCGTGGTCGGCGTCGCGGCAAGGCTTCGCGTGGGAACGTCGTACAATTTGGCGATTACGGTATCCAGGCGCTGGAACCGGCCTGGGTGACGAGCCGGCAGATCGAAGCGGTGCGCCAGGCGATGGTGCGGCACATCCGCCGCCGCGGCAAAGTGTGGATCCGCATCTTTCCGGATAAGCCGGTCACCAAACGCGCGGCGGAAACGCGCATGGGAAAAGGCAAGGGTTCGGTCGAATACTGGGCGGCGGTCGTCAAGCCCGGGCGCGTGCTGTTCGAGATGAGCGGCGTGCCAGAGGAGATCGCCCGCGAAGCGATTCGCCTGGGGATGCACAAGCTGCCTTGCAAGACGCGCTTCATCAAGCGCATCGACCCCATCTCCGGCCGGGAGGTCAGCTGATGGACGTGCGGGAGATTCGAGAGATGGCAGACGCGGAGCTGTTGGACGCGATCGAAGACAAGCGGAACGAGCTGTTTCAGCTGCGTTTCCAGCGCGCGGCGGGCCAGTTGGGCGACACGAATTTGCCGCGTTTTGCGAAGCGCGATCTGGCGCAGTTGTTGACGATCTGGCGCGAACGGCAATTGGCAGCGGAAATCGTCGCGGCGGAGGAGGACTGATATGGCGAATCGGCGGCGGCGCCTGGTGGGCCGAGTGGTGAGCGACAAGATGCAAAAGACGGTCGTCGTGGAGGTAGAGCGGCGGCGGATGCACCGCGTCTACAAGAAATTCATCGTGACGAAGAAACGCTATTACGCGCACGATGAAGAGGAGCGAGCGCCGCTGGGCGCAATGGTGCGGATGGTCGAGAGCCGGCCGCGCAGCAAACTGAAGCGCTGGGCAGTCGAAGAAGTGTTGGAGGGCGGGCGCGGTGATTCAAACTGAATCTCGCCTCAAGGTGGCCGATAACAGCGGCGCACAGGAGATCCTCGTGATCCGCGTCCTCGGTGGTGCCAAGCGGCGCTATGGACGAGTCGGGGATGTGGTGGTCGGCACGGTGAAATCGGCCGCTTCCCAAGGGGCCGTCAAGAAGAGCACGGTGGTGCGCGCGGTGATCGTGAGGACGGCGAAAGAATTCCGCCGCTCCGATGGCTCTTACGTGAAATTTGATGACAATGCGGCGGTGCTCTTGAGCGATGACCTGGCCAACCCCCGTGGGACGCGCGTCTTTGGCCCGGTGGCGCGAGAATTGCGCGACCGGGGGTTCATGAAGATCGTTTCCCTGGCGCCGGAAACGCTTTGAAGCTGAGGGATAGCGATGCAACGGATCAAGAAAGGCGACACCGTAGAAATCATCGCAGGCAAAGATTTGGGCCTGCGCGGTGAAGTGATTTCCTTGTTGAAGGGCAGAGAGCGGGTGATCGTTTCCGGCGTGAATACGATGAAGCGGCACGAGAAAGCGCGCCAACGCGGCAACCAGCAGATCCCCGCCCAAATTGTGGAATTCGATGCGCCGATCCACTGGTCGAATGTGATGCCGGTTTGCAGCAGTTGCGACAAACCCGTGCGGGTCGGCTTTGCCCTGGCTGAGGGCGGAAAGCAGCGCGTCTGCCGCCGCTGTGGCGCAACGCTGGATTGAGCCTGAATTGAGAGGGGCAACGGAGCGGAGCATGGCAGAGTTGGGCATACGGCAACGGTATCGCGAAGAAGTCGTGCCGGCGATGATGAACGAATTCGCTTATGTGAACGTGATGCAGGTGCCGCGCATCACGAAGCTGGTCGCGAACGTGGGTGTGGGCGAAGCGCTGGATAACCCGAAAGCGCTGGATGCGGCGGTGAACGATTTGCGCATCATCACCGGTCAACAGCCGATGATCACGCGGGCGCGCAAGAGCATCGCCACCTACAAGTTGCGCGAAGGGCGGGCCATTGGCGCGAAGGTCACCTTGCGCGGGGCCAAGATGTGGTCTTTGTTGGATCGGATCTTGAACCTTGCTTTGCCACGAATTCGCGATTTTCGCGGCGTATCTGCGCGGCATTTCGATGGCCGCGGCAATTACACCATCGGTTTTCGGGAGCAGCTCGTCTTCCCGGAGATCGACCTGGACCGGATCGATAAGGTGCGCGGTCTGGAGGTGTCGATCGTGACGAGCGCAAAGAGTGATGAAGAGGGGCGGCGGCTGTTGCGCTTGTTGGGCATGCCGTTCCGGGATGATTGAGGCGAAGAGCAGGATGGAAAAGGCGTAACGATGGCCAGGAAGAGCAACATCGCCCGAGAGGGCAAGCGAAAGTTTCGGGTGCGCGTGCGGAATCGATGCCGCATTTGCGGCCGGCCGCGCGGGTATTTCCGCCGTTTTGGCTTGTGCCGCATCTGCCTGCGTGAACTGGCGTTGCAGGGCAAGATCCCCGGCCTGGTGAAATCGAGCTGGTGAGAGAGGGAGCGGCAGAGCGATGACGATGACCGACCCGATTGCAGATATGCTGACGCGCATCCGCAACGCCTTGTTGGTGGGCAAGCGCGAAGTGTTGATCCCCGATTCGCGCTTGAAGCGGGAGATTGCGCGCATCTTGCAAGAAGAGGGTTATATCGAAGGCTATCGGCAGGAAGAAGCGGAGCCGCGGGGCCATTTGATCCTGCGGCTGAAATACTTCGGCGATCGGCGCAATCGCCGGCCGGTGATCACGAGGCTGCAGCGTATCAGCAAGCCCGGTTTGCGCGTCTACCGCAAGCGGCGCGAATTGCCGCAGGTATTGAGCGGCAGCGGGATTGCGATCGTCACCACCACGCGCGGGGTGATGACAGCACAGGCCGCGCGCCGCGCCGGCCTCGGTGGCGAAGTGCTCTGTTACGTCTGGTAAGGCAGGGAGAAGACGATGTCACGCGTGGGCAAGAAACCGATTTCACTGCCGCAGGGCGTCACGGTAGACCTGCAGGGCCAGGAGGTATCGATCCGCGGGCCTCGTGGCGCGTTGGGCATGGCCCTCCATCCGCAGATCCAGGCGCGCGTGGAGAATGGCGAGCTGTTTGTGGAGCGGCCGAATGACCAGCGCCAGGTCCGAGCCCTGCACGGGACGATGCGCTCGCTGTTGCAGAACATGGTGACCGGCGTTTCCGAGGGCTTCCGCCGCAGCCTGGTGATCGAAGGGGTGGGCTATCAGGCGGAAATGCGCGGGCAGCAGCTGCTGTTGAAACTCGGCCATTCGCATGAGGTGCTGGAGACCGCGCCGGAGGGGGTCACTTTTGAGGTGCCCAAGGAAGGGCGCGGGCGCCTGGTGCATGTGGAAGGGATCGATAAGCAGGTGGTCGGGCAAGTCGCCGCTCAGCTGCGCAAGTGGCGCCCACCGGAACCTTACAAAGGCAAGGGCATCCGCTATTCGGACGAGATCGTGCGTCGCAAGGCGGGCAAAGCGGGCAAGACCATTTAGTAGAGGAGTGTGGCGGCAGGATGGCGGATATCCAGGGCAAACGAAAGCGAGAAGCGCGCAAACGGCGGCAGCGTCGGATCCGGGCGCGCGTCCAGGGCAGCGCGGAACGGCCGCGGCTGAACGTCTTTCGCAGCGCCAACCACATTTACGCGCAACTGATTGACGACGGTGCTGGCGTCACGTTGGCTTCTGCTTCGACCCTGGATCAGGCGCTGCGCGAAGCGATTGCCAGCCTGAAGAAAGCGGAAGCGGCCCGCCTGGTCGGGCAGACGCTCGGGGAACGGGCGCTCGCTGCCGGCTTGCAGGAAGCCGTCTTTGACCGCGGTGGGTATCGTTACCATGGCCGGGTGGCGGCTCTTGCCGAAGGCGCCCGTGCCGCCGGGCTCAAGATTTAAGGAGAGCGGGAGATATGGCAGACCGCAGACGCGAAGCGCGCCGCCGGCGCGATGACGAACGGGATGAATTCGACGAACGTGTGGTGAACATCACCCGCGTCGCCAAAGTGATCAAGGGTGGGCGGCGTTTTGCCTTTCGCTCGGTGGTGGTGGTGGGCGACAATCGCGGTCGCATCGGTGTGGGCGTCGGCAAGGCGCGCACGGTGCCGGATAGCATCCGCAAGGGTTCGGAGCGAGCGCGGCGCCGCCTATCGCGGGTGGCGATGTCCGGTTCCACGATTCCCTATCAAGTGCTCGGCAAATGCGGTGGGGCGCGCGTGTTGTTGAAGCCGGCCTCGCCGGGGACGGGCGTGATCGCCGGCGGTGGGGTGCGTGCGGTGCTGGAGGCCGCCGGCGTGCGCGATGTGCTCACCAAGAGCCAGGGCAGCAATACGGCCCTGAACATCGCCATGGCCACCCTGGACGCGCTGCAGCAGTTGCGCAGTCCGCAGGAACTGGCTGCGATGCGCGGCAAATCGGTCGAGAGCGTTCGGCCATTCTGGGAACGGCGGCGGAGCAGGCAAGATGGCGACTGAGAACGACCGGCATTTGCGCATCACCCTGGTGAAGAGCCCGATCGGCTACCGCGAGAAACAGCGGTTGACGGTTCAGGCTTTGGGATTGCGACGCATGCAAGCCAGCGTAACGCACCGCGATACGCCGCAGATTCGCGGCATGATCGCCAGGGTGCGACACCTGGTGCAAGTAGAAGAATTGGACGGCTAGCGATGCGATTACACGACCTCAAGCCGGACCGCGGCGCGCGCAAACGCAGGACGCGCGTGGGGCGTGGCATTGCGGCCGGCAAAGGCAAGACGGCCGGCCGCGGCCACAAAGGCCAGGGCGCCCGCAGTGGCGGTGGCAAAGGGCTCTATTTTGAGGGCGGGCAGTTGCCTTTGGTGCGGCGCTTGCCCTTCAAACGCGGCTTCACGAATATCTTCCGCATTCCGTACCAGGAAGTGAACCTCCGGCAGCTGGCGGAGCGCTTTCAAAGCGGTGACGAAGTGACGCCAGCCACATTGGCCGAGAAGGGCCTGGTGCGCAAGGCGGAAGAGCCGGTGGTCGTGCTGGGTCAGGGTGAAATCGACTTCCCGCTCAACGTGCAGGCACATCGCTTCAGCAAGAAGGCTCGCGAACAATTGTTGGCCGCGGGGGGGAATGTGGAGCAACTGCCCATCCTGCTGCGCGGTGCGCGGGCGACGGTGAAGAAATTGCGCCGCGAACAAAAAGCGCGCGCCCTGGAAGCGGCAGCGGCACGCCTGACGGCTCAGTCCGATGAAGCGAGCGAGCACGCTGACAGCGAGGAAACTGGCGATGATTGAGGCGCTGCGCAACGCGTTTCGCGTCCCGGAAGTCCGCAATAAGCTGCTGCTGACGGGCTTCATCCTCCTCGTGTATCAGTTCGCGATACACGTACCGGTGATCGGCGTGGATCGGGCTGCGCTGCAGAGCGTACTCTCGGGGCCGGGGGCGGGTTTCGTCGGTGTCTTGAACTTGCTATCGGGCGGTGCGGTGAGCAATTTCAGCGTGCTGGCCAATGGCGTCTACCCTTACATCACGGCCAGCATCATATTCCAGCTGCTCATCCCGATCGTGCCGGCGCTGGAACGCATCCAACGCGAGCCAGGTGGGCAAGAGAAGCTGCAACGTTACACCTACTATCTGGCGATCCCGATGGCCGTGCTGCAATCGCTGGGGCAGATCGCCATCTTCAACGCGCCCAATATCGGTGGCGGCGGCGTGATCCCGGGCTTTGGCGTGGATTTGTTTTTGACGGCGACCGTCATCATCACGATGACCGCAGGGACGATGTTCGCCATCTGGCTGGGTGACTTGATCACCGAGCAGGGCATCGGCAACGGGCTTTCGGTGATCATCTTTGCCGGCATCGTGGCGCAGGCGCCGACGCAACTGGCCAACCTGCTGACGACGAGCAACCGCGTCGTCTACGACATCCTGTTGTTTGTGATCATCACGTTGTTGAGCATCGTGGTGATCATCTACATCCAGGAAGGGGTGCGGCGCATCCCGGTGCAATATGGCAAGCGAGTGCGGGGGCGCAAGCAATACGGCGGCGCCAGCACGCACATCCCGCTGAAAGTGAACCCGGTGGGGATGATCCCGCTGATTTTTGCGCAGGCGGTGACGACCTTTCCCGCGATCATCGTCAACCTGTTCCCGCGCGGCCCGGTGGGGGATTCGATCCTGAATGTCTTTGGCAACCAGCAGGGTTTTGGTTACTGGGCCTTTTTCTTCTGCCTGACGGTGGGTTTTACCTTTTTCTACGCCAGCGTGATGATCGGCAACCAGAATCTGGCGGAGAACCTGCAGCGGAATGGCGGATTCATCCCGGGGATTCGCCCGGGGCGGCGCACGCAGGAATACATCGTCCGCGTCACCAACCGCATCACGCTGGTCGGGGCGCTCTTTTTGGGGACGATCGCCATTGTGCCGGGCCTGGTTGAAGCATTGAACGGCTTGCTCTTCGAATTCGAGGCGACGACGGTGGCGAATAACCCGGCGCGGGTCATCGCTGGCTCTGGCCTGATCATCGTGGTCGGGGTGGTGATCGATACGATGCGGCAGCTGGAAGCGCAGTTGGTGATGCGCAATTATGAAGGGTTCATGCGTTAATGGCGCTCTTCTTGATGCTGATGGGGCCGCAGGGCGCGGGCAAGGGGGTGCAGGCGCGAGAATTTTCGAGGGGCCTCAACGCACCTCATGTTTCTCCTGAATCTGAATTGCAATCTCCGCGTCCACATGTCTCCACAGGAAATCTCTTCCGCGCGATGCGGCAACGTGAGGATGCGCTGGCACGTGAAGTGCAAGCGACCATGGCCGCGGGGCACTTGATAGACGATGCGCTGACCAACCAGGTGCTGCGCGATCGTCTCGAGCAGGAGGACGTGCAGGCTGGCGCGGTGCTGGATGGCTACCCACGCAACCAGGTGCAGGCGAAATTCTTGGATGAGTATTTGGAACAGCGCGGGAATCGATTGGATGCTGTCATCCTACTCGAGCTGGATTTGTTCAAAGCCTTCCGCCGCTCGTATGGTCGCATCACCGCAGCCGATGGTCGCAGTTTCAATATCTACGGCCAGGATGAAGGGGTGGAATGGGAGTTCGTCGAGCACCCGCAGCATGAATATCCACCCCGGTTGAAGGCGCGATTGCGCGAGAGTGGCGAAGCGTTGATCCGCCGCCCCGACGATGCCCACGCCCACGCCATCATCCAGCGCATTGAATTGTTCCTGGCGGAGGTCGAAGAGTTGGTGGCTTACTACGAAGTGCGTGGCATCTTGAAGCGCGTTGATGCGGCACAGAGTGTCAATAAAGTTACTATAGACATCGCTCACGCCGTTACGGAAATAATTGAAAGAGATTTGGCTGAACTAACACCGCATCGATGAGCTCAGCAGAGAGGTTGACGTGATTATGCGAGTATCCACATCGGTAAAGAAGCGTTGCCCGCATTGTCGCATCATTCGGCGGAATGGGCGCGTGATGGTGATATGCCCGCGCGACCCGAAGCATAAGCAACGGCAGGGTTGAGGAAACGCCAAGGAGGCGATCATGGCGCGCATTGAAGGAGTCGATTTACCGCGCGAGAAGCGAGTCGAAGTGGGCCTGACCTATATCTATGGCGTGGGGCGGGCGACCAGCCGCCAGGTATTGGTGGAGGCGAACGTGGATGCCGATACGCGCGTCCGTGACTTGGCGGAAGACGAGGTACAACGTTTGCGGGATGCCCTCGCCGATCGGATGACGGAGGGTGATTTGCGGCGGCGTTTGCAGCTGAACATCAAACGCTTGATGGACATCAACTGTTACCGCGGCCGAAGGCATCGCTTCAATTTACCCTCACGAGGGCAGCGGACGCGCACCAACGCCCGCACCCGGCGCGGCACGCGCAAAACTGTGCCCGGCCGCGGCCGCCGCCGTGGTGTGGCGAAGAAGTAAGGGAGAAAACAGATGGCACGAACGGGCCAGGGTCGCCGGGGCGGCCGAGTTTCGCGGAACATCCCCTATGGTCAGGCGCATATTTTCGCCAGTTTCAACAACACGATTGTTTCGATCACCGATCAATCGGGCAACGTCGTGGCCTGGGCGAGCGGCGGTACGGCGGGCTTCAAAGGGAGCCGCAAGAGCACGCCATATGCGGCACGCCTGGCGGCAGAGAGCGCGATGGAAGAGGCGCAGAATTTTGGCATGAAGGAAGTGCACGTTTTCGTCAAAGGGCCGGGCCCGGGGCGCGAATCCGCCATCCGCGCGATACAGGCGAGCGGTCTGAAAGTGCGTTCCCTGACGGATGTAACCCCGATCCCTCACAATGGCGTGCGGCCGCGAAAGAAGCGACGCGCTTAGACTTTGGAAGAGCCGGCGGTTTCCGCGCCACGCTCAACGGCGCGTCGGCTAGCGGTCGGCTAGCGATGGAGATGTAATTTTGGTTACTGCAAACATGGTTTTGCCCCATAAAGTGGAAAGCGACACCCAGACCCGCACGCAGCGTTATGGTCGTTTCATCATCAGCCCACTGGAAAGCGGTTATGGCCTTACGCTGGGGAATGCCTTGCGCCGAGTGTTGCTCTCTTCCCTCGAGGGAGCGGCCGTGACCAGCCTGCGCCTCGTGGGAATTGAGCATGAGTTCGCCGCCATCCCGCATTTGCGAGAGGATATGACGCAACTGATGCTCAACGTCAAGCAGTTGCGCTTGCGCTTGCACGATGTCTCATCCTCCCGCCTGCGCCTGCATCACCGCGGAGAGGGGACGATCACCGCCGCCGACTTCGAGGTGCCGGCCGAAATCGAAATCATCAACAGCGAATTGCTGCTGTTCACGGCGGTTTCGGAAGAAGCCAACATCGAATTGGAATTGGCAGTTCAACAGGGGCGGGGTTATTCGCCTTCCGAGGAGCGTGGCCGCCTGCCGATTGGCGAGTTGCCCGTCGATGCCATCTTCAGCCCGGTGCGTCGCGTCACCTATGACGTGCAGAGCGCGCGCGTCGGCCAGCATACCAATTATGATCGCCTGGTGATCGAGCTGTGGACCGATGGCACCGTACTGCCGGAGCAAGCCTTGAGCGATGCAGCGCAGATCCTGCAGCGCCACCTCATCCTCATCAGCGGCGTAGAGACGGATGAAGACTACCTGCCACAGCCCATCGAAGAAGAGATCAGCAAGCGCCGCCACCACCTGGATGAAAAACCCATCGAAGAGTTGGATTTGAGCGTGCGCGTCTTCAACGCATTGAAGCGCACGGGCCTGACGACGATCGCCGATGTGCTGGAGCGGGTCGAGACAGGCGATGAATCGATGCTGGCGATACGCAATTTTGGCGATAAATCGCTCACGGAATTAGTCACTCGATTGTATGAAAAAGACTACCTATCGGATGAGATGATCCTCACGTTCCGGGCGCGGAATATCTTGCCACCAGAAGAGGAGCTGGAAGAAGCGACCGAAGAGGAAGCTGGCGCCTCGCTGGCCAATGAAAAAGCCAAGGGAATCCCGCCGGACCCTGCGGGCCCGGCAGAGAAGCTGAAAGAGAACGCCCAGGAGCGAGCATGAGACACCGAAAACAAGGCAAACGCCTCGGGCGGGATGCGGGCCATCGGCGTGCGTTGCAGAAGAACTTGACCCTGGCCCTCTTCGAGCATGGGCGGATTCGGACGACCTTGAGCCGCGCCCGTTTTGCCCGCGGTGGCGTGGAAAAGCTGATCACGTTGGCGCGGCGCGCGCTGGCCCAGGAGGATGAAGGGCGCCGGGTACATGCGCAACGCCTGGCCGCGCGCCGCCTCGGCAACGACCGCAAAGCCGTTCAGCGCCTGTTCAACGAGATCGCCCCCCGTTTTGCCGATCGGCCCGGCGGCTATACGCGAATCCTCAAGCTGGGGCCGCGCCGTGGCGACAACGCGGAGATGGCGCTGTTGGAACTGGTCGAACAAGAGGAGGATTGATTGTCGGTAGTTTGCTTTGGCGCAACGCTGGCTTACGCCGGCACGGCTTATCATGGCTTTCAGCGACAGGCCGGCGAGACGCCAACCATTCAGCGGATGCTGGAACGGGCGCTGAGCCAATTGGGCGCTGCCGATCCTACCGTTCGCGCGGCGGGCCGGACCGACCGAGGCGTGCACGCCATCGGGCAGGTGATTTCCTTCGCCATCGCCTGGCGGCATGAGGATGATGAGTTGTTGCGCGCGCTGAATGCCCAATTGCCGCCGGATATCGCCCTGCAGCAGCTCTGGCGGGTGGAGGGCGAACGCTTTCATCCGCGCTTCGACGCCCGTTCGCGGCGCTATCGCTACCGATTGTTGCTAGCAGCGCAGCGCCAACCCCTGGGTGAGGCCTACGCCTGGCGTTTGCGGCCGCCGTTGGATGAGGGCGCGATGCAGGATGCGGCTCGGTTGCTGATCGGCGAGCATGACTTTGCCAGTTTCGGCACCCCGCCACAGGGCGAGAGCACCGTGCGCGAAGTCTACACTTCGGAATGGTCGGGCGAGGGGCGATTGCTTGGGCGGATTTTGACGTATTCCGTGGAAGCGAATGGTTTTTTGCAACACATGGTTCGGCGGATCGTCAGCGCACTGGTGGCCGTGGGGCGTGGGCAGCGCAGTTTGGCCTACATTGCGGAAGCGTTGCGCGTCGCTAAAGGCGGCGCTCAGCGCGGGTTGATTTCCCAGCTCGCGCCGCCGCAGGGATTGTTTTTGGAAACGGTGCGCTATGATGCGGGTCGCGTGCCGGCCTGGGTAGGTGGATGAAGAGACGTTGAGGACTGTGATGAGTGAAACGAAATCCGCGGGTAGCGAAGCGAGCACCGTTCGTTTGGGTACCGTGCAGGAGACTTACCGTACGCGGCAGAGCGACGCGGATGGATCGCGGCGCTGGTGGTTGATCGATGCGGAGGGGCAGACGCTCGGGCGTTTGGCGACACAGGTCGCCACCTTATTGCGCGGCAAGCACAAGGCGATCTTCACGCCACACCTGGACGTGGGTGATTATGTGGTGGTCGTCAATTGCGAGAAGATTCAGGTGAGTGGCAAGCGATTGGAGGAGAAGCAATACTACCGCCATTCCGGCTATCCGGGTGGTTTGCATCGGCGCAGCCTGGGTGAAATGATGGAGCGGCGGCCGGAGCGGGTGATCGAACTGGCGGTGAAGGGGATGCTGCCGAGCAACGCGCTCGGTCGGCGGATGTTGCGCAAATTGCGCGTTTATTCTGGGCCTGCACACCCGCACGCGGCCCAGCAACCGACCGTCTACGAGTTGGAGCAGAAGGGTTAGCAGATGGCGAACCGATATTATGAAGGCATCGGCCGGCGCAAGCGAGCGAGCGCACGCGTGCGGTTATTCCCCGGTGGCAACGGCAATCTCTTCATCAATCACAAAGCCGGCGCGGAATTCCTCCCGCGGGAGGGCGATGTCGAGCGCTTGATGCGGCCCTTGCAAGAAATCGGCGCCTTGACGCAATTTGATATCAGCGTCCATGTGAAGGGCGGCGGCATCAGTGGGCAGCGGGACGCCATTTCTCTAGGCATCGCGCGTGCTTTGCTCAAGATCAACCCGGATTACAAAGCCATCCTGAAGAATCGACAGCTGCTGACGCGGGATGCGCGCGTCAAAGAGCGCAAGAAACCCGGTTTGAAGCGTGCACGCAAAGCGCCGACCTACACGAAACGCTAATCTACCCCCGTGTGCTGAACGGTTACCGTAAAGCTCAGCAGCGGACGGACCCCCAGAATGATTGGAGCGCGGCGGTGGGAGTGGCCGCGTTCTTGTTTTGAGGGCGGAAGAGAGGAAACGGCAGCGATGGAACGATTGAAAGGCAAGGCGATCTTCATCACCGGCGCGGCGGCGGGCATCGGCCGGGCGGCGGCCCTATCAGCGGCGCAAAGTGGAGCGCGCTGCGCCATCGTCGATATCCGCCCGGAAGGCGCGGAAGAAACCGCGGCGGAGATCCAGGCGGCCGGTGGCGAAGCGATTGCCATTCCCGCGGATGTGCGGCGATCGGAGCAGGTGCAGGCGGCCATCGCCAGGACGGTTGCGTCATACGGCCGCCTGGATGGCGCGGTGAACAACGCGGGGGTTTCCGGGACGCTGGCCTTCAGCGCGGAAATGGCCGAAAGTGACTGGGAGCATACGCTCGCTGTGAATCTGAGCGGGGTGTTCCGTTGTATGAAGTACGAGCTGCAGCAGATGATGGCCCAGGAAGGGGGCGGCGCGATAGTCAATACGGCGTCCGCGGCGGGCTTGATCGGTTTGCCGCGCGCGGTTGCTTATTCCGCGAGCAAGCATGGCGTGATCGGCATCACACGGACGGCGGCGCTGGAATACGCGCGGCGCGGGATCCGCATCAATGCCGTTTGCCCCGGCTTTGTGGAGACGGCGATGGTCGATATCTGGGAGGAGTTGCGTCCTGGCATGTTGGAAGGGGTGCGTCGTTTCAATCCGATGCGTCGCCTGGGGCAGCCGGATGAAGTGGCGGCGGCCATCGTCTGGTTGCTGAGCGACGAAGCGAGTTTCGTCAATGGCCATACCCTCTCGGTGGATGGTGGCGTGACGGCGCAATGA
>WTGJ01000008.1:125249-179150 GCA_011523615.1 Chloroflexota bacterium
GAGTTTCGTCAATGGCCATACCCTCTCGGTGGATGGTGGCGTGACGGCGCAATGAACGCGGGCGGCGACCCGGCTGCTTCCGCGATGAAACGGCTGATTTTCCCGGAATGCACGATTTGTGGATGGTGTAGTATTAACGTGCGGGCAGAACGGCAACGCTAGGATTTGCCGCCGGGGGGAGGTAAAACATGCGTCTCCAGTCGATTGGGTGGACTCTGTGGCTTGCATTGTGGCTGGCGGCCGGTGGCCAGGCCCAAGAGGAGCTTTGCCCGGCCGGCCTGCCAGAACGGCCTGCGCTTTCGCACCATATCGAACAGGCGGATATCCTGGATGGCACTCTCTCCTTTGAAGAGGTCTTTGACCACGGCGATGAGCTGTTCACCGTATTGTTCAATGTCTGCGATGGACAGGGGCGCCCAGCAACCACAGGCGGTGAAGTTGCTCGACAGCCGGATGAGCCGGCTTTCAGCCGTGTCTCGGCGCCGGATTCCAATTCCTGCGCCAGTTGCCACATTCAGCCACGCGAAGGCGGCAGCGGTGAATTTGCAGCGAATGTGTTCTTGCTGGCGCAGCACGCTGACCCGACGCTGGAAACCACCTCCCAGATGTTCAGCAACCATCGCAACCCGTTGGGTATGTTCGGCTCCGGCCCCATCGAGATGCTGGCCCGTGAGATGAGCACAGATTTATGGGAGCTGCGAGACAGCGCCCTGGCTGAGGCCCGGGCGGAGCAGACGGCCGTGATGGTCGACTTGATCACCAAAGGGGTGAGTTTTGGCGTGTTGGTGGCGGAGCCGGATGGCACGCTGGATACGAGCGGCGTGAAAGGTGTGGATGCCGATCTGGTGATCAAGCCTTTCCACCAATCGGGGACAAAGGTTTCACTGCGCCAATTTTCCGCCAACTCTATGAATCAGCATCACGGTATGCAGGCTGAGGAGCGCTTCGACCTCAATCCGGCCATCGGCGTGCCCGATTTTGACCAAGATGGAATAGAGCGAGAGCTGACCATCGGCGACATCACCGCGCTCACGATTTACCAGGCGGCCCTGGCCACGCCCGGGCGCGTCATGCCGGAAGACCCTGCGCGGCGGGCGGCAGCCATCCGTGGTGAGCAAGTCTTCGCTGCGATCGGTTGCACGAGCTGCCACATTCCCGAGCTGCGGCTGGAATCTCGTTTCTACACCGACCCGAACCCCTTCAATCCGCCAGATACCATGAGGGATATGACCCAAACCGTCCGCTTTGATATGACCGTTCAGGGGGAGCACCCGCGCCTGGAACGCAGCGGGGAGGGGGCGATTGTGCGTGCCTTCACCGATCTCAAGCGTCACACTCTCTGTGATCCGATGGATCAGCCAGACGCGATACGCTTTTTCTGCAACGAGCAACTCCTGGACAGCCGACCGGATCAGGATGGCAGGTCCGGTACCGAATTCTTCCTCACGCGGAAATTATGGGATGCGGGCAGTTCACCGCCCTATGGCCACCGCGGCGACCTGACGACGCTTTCGGAAGCGATTCTGATGCATGGCGGTGAAGCGCGCGCCACTCGGGACGCCTTCGTAGCGTTGGATTTTGCCGACCAGCAGGCATTGGTAGAGTTTTTGCTCTCCTTGCAGGTCTTGCCCGAGGAAGAGGTGGAGCGTGTCGCAACGGCGAGCGGGGAAGCGGTATCCGTCTCGACCGCCATCGCTATATCAGGTTTGCTGGTTTGCGGTTCGCTGGGTGGGATGTGGTTCTGGCGCCGGCAACAGCATCGTGCGGAAGAGGCGTCGCGCAGCTGAGGATTGGCCTCACTCAGGAGCGTGAAGCAAGAGCGGCCACCCGAAAGGGCAGCCGCTCTTCCAAGAGGGGAGGGGTATCAGAGGAGATCAGGTGCTGGGGTTTTCATCAGCGTCTGAATCCTCAGCATCTTCATCTTGAGGTTCAACGGCTTCCTCTTCATCCGGGCCGAACCAGTTGAATTGCCATTGGCCATCGTCATCGCGGTCGATGCGGAAACGGAAGAAGCTGCGAGAGCCGGAGCGGAGCGCTTCCTCCAACTGCTCCAGGCGCTCACGCATGGTTTCGTCGAGCGAACCGCTTTCTGCGAGATCTGCGAAGAGTTCGTCCAGGCCTTCAAAGGGAATGCTGCCGGGCAGGCTGCGGAAGAGGTCCGGGATGATGATCGTGCCGGGCATGTCGCGACCGCTGAAAGCGCGGCGTGCATCGAAACCGTGGCCGCTACGGCCACCGCGGTGGCTCCAGCTGAAATGGCCGCCTTTGCCCCGGACTCTGCTGCCCATCACTTCGCGCATCGCCTGGTCGGCGCCGGTTTCGATGACGGCGCGCAGGGCGGTTGCTTGCTCCGTGGTCAGGTCGCCATTGGCTTCCAGCTCGGCGATGCAGGCCAGGCGGCACTCCTGCCGCTGCTCCATGAGGCCACTTTCCTGCAGCAACTCTTGCTGCAGCAATTCGCTGATGGTGCCGCCGCTGGCGAGGTGATCGCGCAATTCGGCGATCGTCAAGTCGAGCTCGGCGAGGGCATCCAGAGGAGAATCGTAATCGTAGCCAAAGCCGTGGTGCTGCCCATCGCAGGCGTTGCTTTCCGCGCTTTCTTCATCCTGCGCGAAGGCGACCGAACCGGCGACGGCGACGAGCGCCAGGACCAGTGTGCCGATCAGGAGTTTGCGGGTGGAAGTTTTCATCATAGAGGCGCCTTTCGCTGTTTTTGGGTCGCCCTCATTGTATGAGAGATCGTAGGGAAATAGGGGGTGCGGCGGTAAAGGAAGTGTAAAAGCCGTTATGGAAATGTAAAACTGTGGGTGAAGGATGCTAGGAACTGAACTCGTGCTAGACTGACTTCCTCCATTGTGCCGATGAAGAATAGGTGGGTGAAACATGCATGGGGATGAAACGCGTGAAAAAGCCGAACGCTATATCTGGTTGGCAGAAGTGCTAGAAAAACATATCGATCGCGCAGACGATGTTCGTAAAAACTTGTATCAAAAGGCAACGTGGATATTTTTGGCCGCAACAACAGTTGCATTTTTTTCGGTGGAGCATTTGCTACCAATAGACTTGCCAATGAATCACACTGTGTTGGCAATCATCTTTCTGCTGACTCTCGCCTATGTTGTGTTGGTCTTTTTAATTGTCAAAGTGTTTTTTCCTAAAAGGATAGAGTACCCGTTCGGATTAACTCGTAGGGAAATGGGGGATCCAGTAAGTCGACACGATGATAGCGAGAAGAATCGTGAATACAATTACGAACGTTGGAAGATAGCCAAAAGTAACTATATCGACACGGAAAACGATCTCTACAGAGGTCTTATCCTAAAGAAATACATCAGCGCTGACACCGAACATCAAGTCTTAAATCGGAGGATTGAAAAAGATCTGAGATTTTCTTTTTGGTTGATGGGGGGCGTAATCGTGCTTTCTATTGCCTTACTTTTCTTCGGATAACCGAATCGAAAAAGCCATTCTTAGGATTATTGCTCGTTTCTCTTTCCACCCTGGGTTCTTCCTTGATGGGATCTTCTGGTAAAGGTTCTGGATTACTAACAGAATGGTGGCCAAAATCATCCTGGCGTTCTTCATGTCGTGGATCAGACGGATCATTGGTGAATGGCTCAGACATACCGGACTCCAAGCTTACAAAGGATAGGGGTGATCCATAGCACTGCTTGCTAGAACCTATCAATCTGCAGGGCTTCTAACGCATTGTATCACAAGAATCGAGATCGGTCGCAGGAAAGAAATTGCTAACCCTTAACGCCCACCCCAGGCCGCGAGCAGTTCTGCCTCGCGCTCCGGCGTCAGGCCGACGCTGGTATCCACCGGCGGCGTCTCCTCGGCCCAGGCGAGGGTCTCGCGGATGGTCTGCGCCAGCGGTCGCGTCTGCAGGCCTTGCTCCTGGGCGGCGGCTACGCTGGTGCGCACCAGGCCAGCCATTTCCGCCGGCAGCCAGAGCGGCAGCTCCATCCAGGGCCCCACTTCCTGTTCCAGCAGGAATTCTTCGGAGACGTAGGTGATGCGGGCGTCGCTGCCACTGATGCGCTGGGTCGTTTCCAGCAATTCACCGAAGGAGTAGACCGCGCTGGTCACGTTGTAGGTGCCGCTGCGCTGGCTGGCGGCCATATCCAGCGACCATTCGGCGATATCGCGGGCGTGGATGGCCTGGCAGGGCAGATCCGGGCCGACGGGCGCGAGCACTTCGCCACCGCGGGCGACCCGGCGCAGCCAATAGGTGAAGCGCTCGGTCGGGTCATGCGGGCCGATGATGAGGCCGGCGCGGACGTTGAGATGATTCGCCGGCCGCGCGGCGCGCACTTCGTTTTCACAGAGCACTTTCAGCGGCCCGTAGGCCGGCCCCGACCATTCTTCCGTGGTCGGGTCTTCGATTTCACCCAATGGCGCGTTTTCATCCTGGTGGGGCGTGGCGAAATCGCGGTAGACGCTGATGGAGGAGATGAAGCAATAATAGCTGCTGCTATCGAGCGCGGAGAGGCTGGCGCGGACCAGGCGCGGCACATAGCCCGAGGGATCGACGATGAGATCCCAACTCCGCCCTGCCAAAGCTTCGAGGCCGGGGGCGATTTTCGGATCGCGGTTGCCGCGCAGCTGATCGATATCGCGGTAGATATCGGGGTTGGTCTGACCGCGGTTGAAGAGGGTGAGCGGCCAGCCGCGCGCCTGCACGGCATCGACGAAGTGCCGGCCGAGGAATTGAGTACCACCGAGGATCAGTACGCGCATGACCACCTCCGGCACGATTGTGGTGGATTCCAGGGGAAAAGGGGAGGGCCGATTTCAGCCCTCCACGATAACGGGGTGCTATTTGCCGGCGAAAGAGAGATAAGCCGCTTCACCGTGTTCGACTTCATCCAAACCCAGCGCTTCTTCCTCCGCGGTCGGGCGCAGGCCGATGGTCGCTTCGATGACTTTGAAGATGATCCAGGTCATCGCGAAGGCCAGGATCCAGGTGGCGACGGTGCCGATGATCTGCGAGACGAAGAAATCACCGTTGCCGCTGAAGAGGCCGCCATCGGACAATGCCTCTGCAGCAAAAAGGCCGAGCGCCAGGCAACCCCAGGTGCCGGACATGCCGTGGATCGCCCAGACATCCAGGGTGTCGTCGACCATGGCGTTGATGCGGCTTTCGGCGGCGATGTAGCAGACCGTGGAAGCGCCGACGCCGATGACGAGCGCGGGCAATGCCGTGACGAAACCGGCAGCGGGGGTTACGGCGGCGAGGCCGGCGATCGAACCGGAAGCTGCGCCGACTACGCTGGGTTTGTGTTTGTGGTTCCAGGCGATGAACAACCACGTCATGGCGCCCGCGGCGGCGGCGATGTTGGTGTTGACCAGGGCTTGCACGGCGATGGCATCCGCAGCGAGGGCGCTGCCGCCGTTGAAGCCGAACCAGCCAAACCAGAGGAGGCCGGTGCCGAGCAGAACCAGCATCAAGCTGTGCGATTCCAGACCGCCTTCGCCCTGGCGCCGACCGATGACGTGAGCGGCGGCGAGCGCTGCGACTCCGGAAGACATGTGGACGACGAAGCCACCAGCGAAATCGAGGGCGCCCTGTTCACCGAGCCAGCCACCACCCCAGACCCAGTGCGCCAGCGGGCAGTAGACGAAGGTGACCCAGAGCACGACGAAAGCGACGAAGGCGCGGAATTTGACGCGTTCGGCGATGGCGCCAGCGAGGAGCGCCGGCGTGATGACGGCGAACATCCCCTGATACAGCATGAAGAGCAGCTCTGGTATCTGTTGCCCCGGTCGCGGCGTCATGTTGATGCGGCTGAGTGCGATGTGATCCAGATTGCCGATGATGCCGCCGACCGTCGGCCCGAAGGCCAGCGAATAGCCCCAGAGCATCCAAACGACCAGTACGATGCCCAAACAACTGAAACTGTGCATGGCAGTGGCCAAGGCGTTCTTGCCGCGGACGAGCCCGCTGTAAAACAGGCTGAGCCCGGGCAACATCACCATCACCAATGCAGCAGATACCATCACCCAGACGACGCTTGCCGGTTCCATAATTCCCCCCTATGGTATTACAGATCAAATGGCCATGAACTGCATTGACGCCTGGCCATTCTAGCCATTCATCAGATTAATACAAATTGAGTGATTGTGCTGAAGTTCAGAGGAGGGCGTGCTCCTCTTCGGGGCTGAGGCCGGCGACGCGCTCTTCATCTGCCGGGCGCGCTTGGTCCCAGGCGAGGATATCGCGTACGGTGTTCAGGGTAGAGCGGTAGCGCAGGCCAGCGGCGAGCGCGCGGTCGTCCTTGAAGGTGAAGATATGCGCCAGGCGGGGCGGCATCGCCAGGGGCAGAGCGCCGAAGGTGCGCCGATCATCTTGCGGCAAGCGCTCCAGGAAACTTTCGTCATCCCGCCAGTGATAGGTGGTGTGCACACGGGTCGCTTGTTGGATGCTGTGCAGGAAATGGGACCAGTGGATGCAGGGGCCGATGGTGTTGTAGACGCCATGGTAGCGACGCTCCGCCGCCAGCAGGGTGAATTCCGCCAGATCGCGGGCGTCGATGAACTGCAGCGGTGTTTCGGGTGAGCCGAAAGCGAGGGCATCACCACCGCGCGCGCCGCGGGACACCCAATACGTCACGCGGTCAGTGGGGTCATGAGGGCCGGCGACGATGCCCAGGCGCAGGGAAACACTGCGCTCGCCATAGATTTCAGCGACGGCTTCTTCGCAGAGTACCTTGAGGCCGCCATAGGCCGGCCCGAACCAAACCTCGGTGGTGGGGTCTTCCAGGGTGAGGAGGGCTGCGCTTTCGTCGTCCTCGCCCTGGAGCTGGTTGAAATCGTAGACGGATCCGGTGGAGATGAAGACATAGTGCTCGCATGATTCCCGCAGCGCTTCGGCGCTGGCGCGCACCAGGCGGGGCACATAACCGTTGCAATCGATGACGACATCCCAACGGCGGCCGGCGAGGGCGCTCAGGCCGGGGTCGATGCGCGGATCACGGTCGCCGCGCAGTTTTTCGATATAGGGGAAAAGTTCGGCATTGGTTTGGCCGCGGTTGAAGAGCGTGACCTGCCAACCGCGGGTCAGAGCGGCTTCGACGATGTGACGGCCGACGAATTGCGTCCCGCCCATAACGAGCAGCTGCATGGTTTCCTCCGTTTCAGGTGAGGTAGCGTTCCAGATTGACGATGGAGCCACGCTGCCCGTCGGGCCAGACCGTGGCTTCATCGACTTCCACTTCGGTGAAGCGTGCGCCTTGCAGGTTGGCGCTGGTGAGGTCTGCACCGCGGAGATCGGCATTGGCGAGGGTGGCGTTGCTGAGGCGGGCATGGCGCAGATCAGCGCCGGTGAGGATGGCGAGGGAGAGCATGGCGCCGTTGCAATCGGCGTAGGAGAGGGTCGCGTCGCTGAAATCCACGCCGGTGAGGTTGGTGTTGCGCAGGATGGCTTCCTGCAGGTTGGCGCGCTGGGCGTTGGCGCCGCGGAGGTTCGCGCCTTCCAGATCGAGGCGTTGCAGATCCAGGTCGCTGAGGTCGAGCCCGGCCAGGCGCGGATTCGGGCCGGCGCCGAGCAGGGCGAGCACGAGTTGTTGACGGGTGATTTCAGCCATGGTGCGCGGTCAGGATAGCGCAAGGCTGGGAGGATTGCCAGCGGTCTGGCCGGTCGGGCTGGTTGGAAAAACGTTGGTAAAAGGTTCGCTTGCGTGGATTCAAAGTTTGCATATGCTGGGGTGAGTTGAAGTGGGAGATCTCTGCACAATCACCGGTCCGGCGGGCGTATGGGAAGGAAGCATGGCTGAGAAGATCCTGATTGTGGATGATGAACAGGCGAACCGACAGTTGTTGGCCAAGTTGTTGGAATGGCGCGGTTTTGAACCGATTGAGGCGGGGAGTGCGGAAGAGGGCTTGCGCCTGGCCTATCGCTATCATCCAGACCTGGTCTTGCTGGATATCATGATGCCGGGGATGGATGGCTGGGAAGTCTGCCGGCGTTTGCGGCAACTATCGGATGTCCCCATCATCTTCCTGACGGTGCGCAACCAGACCGCCGATGTGGTGCGCGGCCTGGAACTGGGGGCGGATGACTACATCACCAAACCCTTCGATAACGATGAGTTGGTGGCGCGGGTTCGGGCGCACTTGCGGCGCGCGCCACAGCGAGAGCGAGACCGCGATAGCGTTTATGAAGGCGGCTCCTTGCGGGTGAATTTCCTGAACCGCGAGGTGTATGTCGATGATCACCTCACGCACTTGACGCCCAAGGAATTCAACTTGCTCAGCGTTTTGGTGCGGCATGCGGGGCGCGTGGTGACGCGCAATCAGCTGGTGCGCGAAGCCTGGGGCGATGGCGAGAATGACACCATCGAGGGATTGAAGCTGTACATCCATTACTTGCGGCAGAAGCTGGAACCCAACCCGGCCCAACCGCAATTCATCCTCACCTCACGTGGGGTGGGGTATCGTTTCGTCGCCAATTAGCGCTGGACGAGCTCAGTTGTGGTGAGCGCGCTCGTAGGCTTGGCGGGCGTAATGGGCCAGACCAGCGTCGATGGCTGATTCCACGCCGAGCTCGATCATGTGCGTGATGTTCGGCATCGCACCCAGGCCCACCCCTTTGCGCAGGTAATCGCCAAAGGGCTCCTCGCCCAGGTCCAGGCCCAGGCGGATATTCGTTTGGTTGATCTTTGCGCAACCGAAGACGCGCTGATCCTCGAGCGAGACATAAGTCTTGGTGGGGATGAAGAGGGTCGCGGGTATTTCAGCCTGGATGGCCGCGACGATGGCATCATATAGCGGGCGCTGCTGTTCTTTGCCCGCGAAGAGTTTGCGAAACAGCGTGGGGTAATGGTAGACGGGCGCGCCATCGTTGAGGTAGATGCCGCTGAGTAGCGTCGCTTGCATGTGGTTGAAGCCCTGCTCGCTCTTGAGCCACTTCACGATCTCGTTGTTCTTTTGCAGACCGGTCGCTTTCAGGGTTTGCAACCATGCCTGGAGGTCGGCGCCGGTTTCTTCGCTGAGGGTGGCGATGAAATTTTGCTCGATTTCGCGCGCTTCTTTGGCCATCTTTGGTTTCCTTATTTTGCCGAAAGGAGAGGCTAAAGCAGTCGGCGGGGCTGCGCCAGCCTGAAACGGGGTAAGCAGTGCGGTGGGATGCCGATCACTCTTCCGCGGCCGTCGGTAGCCAGCGATCTTCGATCACGAAAGCCGGGCCGCTGAGGGTAGCCAGGCATTCGTCGCTGGGGTGGGCCGTGGGTGCCGATAGGAAATTGCGGGCGATTTGCGTGCCGCAGTCGCTGCTGCGGATGACGCCGTGCCCGATTCCGCGCAGGGTGAAGGAGTAGCTGTTGGGGAGAGTTTCCGCGGCGAGCGCCGCCCAGGCGGGTGGGGTGATCGGGTCGTATTCGCCGGCGAGCAGCAGCGCCGGTATTTCGCTATGGACGGCTTCGGTCTCCACGGGGTCCAGCGGTGAAACCGGCCAGAATTCACAGATTTTCAGGCTGTCGCGCAGGCCGCGCATGACGTGTGCCTGGAAGGAAGGGGGGAAGACGGTGGCGGCGGCGCGAGCCAGATCTTCGGGAATGGTGAAAGGCGCTTCTTCCGAGCATTGCACGGAATAATAGACGCCGTCGTTGATGCTCCTGCCCCGTTCACGGTTGGCGCTGATCAACTGGGCGTACACAGCGGAATTGCCGACGCTCATCTCGTAGATCGCCAGCGGGAGATAGGGGATGTCGTCGACGGAATAGAGGGCGCGGAAGGTGCTCTGGTAGAATTGCGAGCCGCCGAAGATGCTCACTTCGGCCTCGCCGCTCCGCGGGTTCGTCAGCGTGATTTCGCTGTGTTGTTCGTTCAAGTCCGTCATCGTCTGGTGCATCACGCGTTCCAGTTCGGGGTAGGCAGCCGCGCAGGCGGGATCGGCCGCGCAGCCGGTGAAGAGGGTGCTCAGAGCCTTCGCGCCATTGGAAGCCTGCTCACCGTAAAAATCCGCCGGTGGGGGGTAGACGGAATCCAGGATGACGGAACGCACCCCTTCGGGATGATCGCGCAGGGTGGTGAGCGCCAGGCGAGAGCCGTAAGAGACGCCGACCAGGTTCCATTCGTCGATGTGGAGGGCGAGGCGCAGGTCGCGCAGATCGGCGGCGCTATCGCGGCTGGTGTAATTCCGGGGGTCGATGCCGCGGCGGTAGAGGATGCGCAGGCAGCGCAGCGCCCAGCTTTCGACGCTGTTGCCAAAGGCGCCGTCGCAATCGAGGGAAGGGCGGGAACGGCCGGTGCCGCGTTGATCGAAGAGGAAGACATCACGCTCTTCGCGGAGGGGGGAGGTGTGCC
Organism: Chloroflexota bacterium; assembly: GCA_011523615.1. GTDB lineage: Bacteria > Chloroflexota > Anaerolineae > Aggregatilineales > Phototrophicaceae > WTGJ01. Next base: position 135,558 of record WTGJ01000008.1, read on the forward strand.
ATTCATCCAGGCGGCCGCTGGCATTGCCGCCGGGGCCACCAGCGAGGTAGACGATGGGGTCGGGTTGCGGGTTCTCGCTCCGGGCGAGCAAGCGAACGACGGCCAATTGCACGACGCCGCGGCCAGTTTCGCGGTTCTCCGGTACCTGCAAGTAACCGCACTGGACCGTCAGATAGCGAATTTCGCCGGGGGGTAATTCCAGCCGGCAGGGCACGGAGAAGAAGCGAGGTTGGTAAGTCCGCTGGGCAGGCTGGGCGTGGGTCGGGCGACTGAGCCAGAGCAGCGCCAGGCTGAGCCAGAAAAATACTATTTGGCGGGTTCGTGATTTTCGGATCTTGCCCATTGCGGAGAACGCCGTTCGCATCCCTCAGTATAACGCGATTCGACTTTCCATCTGTGCCCATCACCCGATTACCATCCCCTGCCCGAGTGGTATAGACCAATGCGCTTGCCCAGCGCATGGGCTGTGCTGCATGATGAAGCCAGGCAGGTGGAATGGAGGTGCCATGGGTAACGAAAACTGTTCATTATGGATCGATTGAATCGGAGGTTGATCATGACACGTATCGTAATGGGATTGCTGGTAGTTCTGCTGCTCACAGGGATTACGGGTGCCACGGTTTTCGCGCAGGATCGGGGCGATGGTGATGGGGTAGCGCTTTGCACAACTGACTGCGGAGGTGGTGGAAGTCGCATTCTAATTGCCGGGCACTGTGAGTGGTGGTTTGATCTATCAGTCATGAAGAGAAGGTGTAAATGCTGGCTGACTTACATCAATCAACGCAACGGCGTTAAAACTTACAGCATCGTTTTCAGTGCATATCCCTGCCCACCCAATTTCGGCTGATGGCCGTCTTGAGAGATGGATGGAGGTTAAAAATGTGTCGTTTGCTGTGGATCGATGGACTGTCGATTCTGCTGATGACGCTGGTAGTTGGCTGTACCAATTCTATGGAAGAAAGCGGAACTCTCACTTCGTACCCAGATCCACATACGTTCACCGCATTGCCAACGATGATACCGGCGTATCCTGACCTCAATCAGTCCATGCTCTTTCCAGAGGCGGCTTTGGAGTACTTCACCTACGATCCAGATGCATATCCGCAGTTTGCAGAAGCTTTTCCCGATGCACCCTGCGCGACCTGGGAGAATGGCGGTTTGACTTGGTTCAAACACGAAGGGGATGAAGAATGGGCTGTGCGAGTACGATTCTCGGACTACCGTTTGTGCGGCTTCCCTTCATCGCAACCTGATAAGCCGACCGAGCCAACGATGGAGTGGCCGCCGGATGAAGAAGTGAGTGAGAGGGCGACGGAAATTACGTTACCACCACCGCCTCACCTGGATCGGCCCTTGTTGTTTTACGAAGATTCCATCTTTCCCTATCCATTTGCTCCTAACGCCATCCCGCCTACGCCGCAGCAGCACCGGCTGCACCCTGCGCGACCTGGGAGAATGGCGGCCTGGAATGGCGGTTCTTCGCCTTCAGCCGACCGGCGCGCCCGAGCTGGGTGGCATTCCTCCAGCAACCCGAATTCCGTTTCTGTGGTTTTCCGCAACCCGTACCGGCGAAGCCACCCAAACCCACGGCGATCCCTCTGGTACCGGTGTTCACGCCCGTTCCGGCGACGCCGTCTCCATCATAAGGGCCGCATAGCACTACAGAACCGAAGCACCGTCCTGCGAGTGGACGGTGTTTTTTGAGCGGCAACCCGCTGAAACGGTGCGATGCGCGCTACAATAGCCACAGCCGCAAACAGCCACGACGGACGGAGGCGCCATGCGCTTACTCACCTTCACCCATCGGCAGCAACGGCAACTCGGCATCCTGGATGAGGATGGTCGCATCAATGTCGCCAGTTGGCCGAATGCGCTGGAGGATGTGCTCGAGCGGGGCACGTTACCGAGCCGGAGCGCACAATACCTGGATCCTGCTGAGGTGCGTTGGGAGGCGCCGCTGCGGCCGCGGAAGATCATCGCCATCGGCCAGAATTACGTCGAGCATATCCGTGAACTGGGCAGCGAACTGCCGGAGAAGCCGGTGATCTTCGCTAAATTCCCCAGCGGTGCCGTCGGCCATGGTGAGGAAGTCTGCTGGGAAGCGGCGCTGACGCAGAAGGTGGATTGGGAGGTTGAGCTGGCGGTGGTGATCGGCGCGCGCTGTCATCACATCCGCGAGGAAGATGCGCTGGAATGCGTTTTCGGCTATACGGTCGCCAATGATCTGACGGCGCGCGATATCCAGCGCAGTGAGGGGCAATGGATCCGTGGCAAGAACCTGGCGGGTTTTTGTCCGTTGGGGCCGGTGGTGGTCACGCGGGATGAGATTCCGGACCCGCACGCTTTGCGCCTGAGCACGCAGGTCAATGGCGAGACGATGCAAGCTGGCCACAGCGGCGAGATGCATTTCCGCATCCCACACTTGATCGCTTATTGCGCGCGGATGTTCACGCTGGAACCGGGCGATGTGATCCTGACCGGCACTCCTTCCGGGGTGGGGATGGGCATGAAGCCGCCACGCTTCCTGGGCGATGGTGATGTGGTGCGGGTGGCGATTGAAGGCATCGGCGCCCTGGAGACGCGCTGCCGCGTGCAATAAGCAGGATAGGCCCTGCGCGCGCCGCTCAGACGCGGGTCATGTAGCTGGCGTCTTCGGTTTTCACGCGCAGCGTATCGCCGACGTTGACGAAGAGCGGTACGGTGACGACCAGGCCGGTCTCGCAGGTGACTTTCTTGCTGGGCGAATTGGCGGTATCGCCGGCGACGGCCGCTTCGGCCGCGGTCACTTCCAGGTCCACGCTGATCGGCAGCTCATAATCGAGGATTTCGCCTTCGTGGCGGATGAGTTTGAGGGTGTTGTTTTCTTTGAGGTAGAGCGCATCTGTGCCGAAGACGGAACGCAGGACCTGGGGTTGATCGTAGCTTTCCAGATCGAGGAAGGTGAGGAATTCACCGTCTTCATAGAGGTATTCGACTTCGACGGCATCCAGCCGCACATCCTGCACGCGCTCGCCGGAATTGAAGGTTTTTTCGGTGGTCGCGCCGCTGCGCAGGTTGCGGATGGTGACGCGGATGGTCGCTTTGCCCCGGCCAGGCTTGTGGTGGGCGAACTGCAGTACTTTGAACAGTTCTCCGTTTTGGGTGAAAGTGGTGCCTTTGCGCAGTTGGTTGACGTCGATCATGGCTTTGCTCGGGCTAGGTGTGCAGCGTGTTGAGGAATTCTTCGTTGCTATCGGTTTGGCGCAGTTGGTTGAGCAATTGCATGCTGGCTTCGACGGGGCCGCCATTTTCCGGGCTTTCCGCGAGGTGGGACCACATGTGGCGCAGGGTATAGACGCGCTGCAGGACGTCGGGGCCGAGGAGCAATTCCTCGCGCCGCGTCGCCGATTGTTCGATATCGAAAGCGGGGAAGACGCGCCGTTCTTGCAATTTACGGCTGAGGATCAACTCCATGTTGCCGGTGCCTTTGAACTCTTCATAGATCACATCGTCCATTTTGCTGCCGGTCTGGATGAGGCAGGTGGCGACGATGGTGAGTGAGCCACCTTCTTCGACGTTGCGCGCGGCGCCGAAGTGGCGTTTGGGCGGGTGGATGGCGGAAGGATCGAGCCCGCCGGAGAGCGTACGACCGCTGGTGGGGACGACGAGGTTATACGCACGGGCGAGGCGGGTGATGCTATCCAGCAAGAGGACGACGTGCTGTTCGTATTCGACCAGGCGCTTGGCGCGGGCGAGGGCCATTTCGGCGACGCGCACATGGTGCTGCACCGGATCATCGAAAGTCGAGGCGAACACTTCGGCATCCACCGAACGCTCCATATCGGTGACTTCTTCGGGCCGCTCGCCGATCAAAGCGGTCATCAGATGCACGTCCGGGTAATTGTTGCGGATGGCGTTGGCGATCTCTTTGAGGACGGTGGTTTTGCCCGCTTTGGGTGGCGAGACGATGAGGCCGCGCTGCCCGCGGCCGATGGGCGCGATGAGGTTGAGCAGGCGCGTCGAGAGGATGCGTGGGTTGGTCTCCAAATTGAAGCGTTGATCGGGAAAGATGGGGGTGAGTTGCTCGAAGCGGGTCCGCTGGTTCAATTCGGAGAGCGGCCTACCGTTGACGGTTTCGATATGGACGAGGCCGGGTGAGCGGTCATTTTCGCGTTGAGCGCGCACGAGGCCGCTGATGTGGTCGCCGGTGCGCAGGTCGAAGCGGCGGATGAGGCCGGCGCTCACGTAGGAATCGTTGGCGCTGGGCAGGAATTTTTCCGCGCGGAGGAAGCCGTGCCCATTGCCCCCTTCGTTCATGATTTCGAGCAAGCCATGGCGTTCCTGCTGGTTGCGCTTTTCGGCTTGTTGGCGCAGGAGGGCGTTGATCAGGTCAGGTTTGGTGAGCTGTTCGTAATTTTGCAGGCCTGCTTTGCTGGCCAACTCGCGGAGGGTGGTGAGGCTTTGTTCGCGGAGGCGGATTCCGTTGGGTTGGAAAGAGTTGGCGTGATCTTCTTTGGGAGAGGAGCGGCGGCGCTGTCTGGAACGGTGGGGAGGGCTGCTGGTAGAAGTTGAGGTTTGGCTTTCGCTGTTCAGGGTCGTTCCTTTCTGTTTCTTTCCCCGGCTGGGCGCACCCTTGGTGGGTGAGGGGCGTTTGGTCGGCGTTCCCAATGGAGAGCTCCTACCTGTAACGCCAGGCGCTCACCGGCTGAGCTTTCGCGGATGGGAGGTTATCAAACATATGATTGCACTACTGAATGGGCGTCACCGAGGTGGTGAACGTCGCGTTGACGAAAGTGTAACACAGTTGTTGGGGGGACGCAAGCTGAGTTTAAGCGGAAGTTGCCCTGCAGACAGGTGCCCTGCAAACAGATGCCCCACAATTGGCTTGCGGGGCATCTCGGTGGTAAATCTGGTGCTGGGATCTGGCTGCCGTCATTCTTCCGTCACTGGCACATGGCCGAGGATCAACTGGGAGTCGATGCGGACGCTTTCGGCGGCGACCCAGCCCTGCATGCCATCATAGCGGATCTGCCACCAGCCCCATTTGGCGGTGCGGCCGACGATGGGCGCGCGGGCGCCTGCTGGCAGGGTGCCGAGCAGGGCATCCTCTTCGCCAGGGTAGGCGCGGATGCTGGTGCGTTCACGGGCCCGGAGCTCATAGTCCGTAATGGGGCGCAGGGCGACCGCGCTCTGGTAGGTCACGGGGATTTCGGCATCACGCGCGGCGGCGTTGAGTGCGAGGTAGCGGGCATAGACCCAGCCAATGCGGCCTTCATTCACGATTTGGTACCAACTGCCGTCGACATTGCGGCCGATGATGGGGTGGTTGCTGCCGTAGGTGATGACGTCGAGGATGGTCGATTCGCGCGTTTCGGGGACGTTGCGCACGTTCAGGCGACCGGTGGTGACTCTACCCTGACCATAGGTGACGACATCGATGAAGGGCGTGGGCGCCGGGCGCGGGGCCTGGACGACTGTCCGTCCTGAAGAAGGCGCAGAAACCGGTGCCGCACCTGGCCCTTCGCGCCTGAGCTGGAAGTAGAGGAATGCGAAATGGCTGTTGTCGTTGTATTCGATGTGAATCGAATGCGGCCCGGGCGAGAGATCGCGCGAGACGGCGAGCGTGCCGCCCTGGGGGTTGCTCCAGGTATCCAACCAGACCTGGCCGTCGATGATCAAGCGGACGCCATCATCATGGTGCACTTCGAGGATCCCGGTGTAGCGGCCGCCCTGCAGGGTGAGATTGATCCCATAACGAGCGGACCACTGGTCCCGCTTGACGCCGGTCTGAGGGCGGCCTTCTCCCCAATCGTTGTTGATCGGTTCGCTGAACTGGGTGACTTGCGGTTCGCCGCTGAGATTCTGATTGTTGTAGAACTGGGCATACCAGTTGTCTGGAATGATGACGATATTCCCCTCGGACAGCGCGTCGGGCGGATAAGAGACCGGCGCCGGTGGGCGTGTGATGTTGTACCAGTTCAGGTGCAGGTTGGCGTAACCGTTCACTTCGCGGTAATCGACCTGAAAGTGGTGTTGCCCTTCTGCCAATTGCAGTTCTGCGTATAAGGTCTGCCCGGGTTGTGGGGCGTCATAGGTGGAGAGGACGAGCTGATGGTCGACGAAGAAATTGAAAGCGTCATCCACGCGGAATTCGAAACGGTAGGTGCCGCCGGAGAGGTATGGATCGGCGCCGAAGCGAGCGCTGAAGCCATCCGACGGGATGCCCTCGCCGGGGGAATGCACCCCCCAATCGAAAGATAGATTGCCTTCTTGACGGCGGATCTTCGGTGCACCGATGAGGTACTGATTGTCATAGTATTCGGCGAACCAGCTCGCCGTATCCTGTGCGTGTGAAAAAAGCCCCGGGAGAATGAGCATGAGGATCAGCAGAGCCAGCAGCGGGCGCAGCGCCCGGCGGCCGGTGAGTGGGTGTAGCCTTGGGTAGCGGAACATGGTTTCCCCTTGCGCGGTTAATGCATCGTATTTCTAGGATACTTCAAATCGCCGCGAGACTTCAATTGGATGGAAAAGAAGGGCCGTAGGGATCAGTGATTCACATAACGCAAATCGTGTTCGCCGCGCATCGCACTCTGCGATAGCTGGAGGAAGCCGGCCACGTGGCTGATTTTGTGCAGGGGGATGCTTTTGACGATGCGGGAGGAACCGTTGGTGCGCCGTTGTCGGAACTGCAGGCGGCCGTGGCGGATGCGCAGCTCCAGTTCGGGCCAGGCGATTTCCCGACTCCTGATGGTCACGCCGTTCGGCCAGACGAGCAGGTTGCGGTTCAAGCGCACCGGGCGGTCGTGCTGGAGTTGCGCGCGCATCTTCTGTGCGGCGGCCTGTGCGAGATAAGGGCGGATCAGGCGGGCGATGCGTCGCAGGTTGCCATGCGCCGGCCGCAGCCGATAGACGCGCTCATCTTCCATGCGGAAACGGAGCGATCCCCAGGGAAACAGGGCCGGGTTGCGCAGGTTTTCGTGGTATTGCTGCACTTGATTCCAGCGATAGCGTTTCTGGCTGCGTCCTTGATGCCAGGTGAAACCCTGATCGTAGAGGTAGATGGTCTGGTTGGGGCGGCTGGCGGCCAGCACCAGCTGGGTGACGAAACGGCTGCAGGAGATGGCCAGCAGCAGGATGGCGGCCAGTTTGCCGATATCGAGCCAGAGCGAATTGATCAGGGGCGGATCGCTGGCGGCGTTCATGGCGGCATAGGCGGCGGCCGCTGAGCTGGCCAGGACGAGGGCGATGCTGAGCGCTTGCCGCCGTTGGGAGCGGCGATTCTGGTTCCAATACAGGAGGTTGGCATGGGGACCGCGAGGGTCACTGGCGTTCATCATGACCTCTGGAGGCAGGGTGATTCAGGGAGCGGGTGCGCCCTTCCCACCCAGCATAAGGCAATTATCGTTCAGCGCGAATCGGCCCATCATTCGTTTTCGGGCAAGACGGCAGGGACGCGAAACTGATCGTCCTGCTGTTCCGGCGCATTGGCCAGCACTTGTTCGATGGCGAGGGGCGGGCTGGCGAGATCGGGCCGGAGTTGATCCGGCGTCACACTGGGGCGGGTGCTCTTGGGGAGCTTGTGGGTATCCACTTCGGAGATCTTCTGAAAATGGGCCAACACAGCGGAGAGTTGCTTTTGGAAGAGCGCAATTTCCGCTTCGTTCAGCTCCAGCCGGGCCAGCGCGGCGATGTGGCACACCACGTCACGCGAGAGGGCGCTTGGGTGAGGCGGTTGCTCAGTCATCTCTACCATGGGGAAAGGGTAGCGCCAAACGGGGCGGCCCGTCAATCGGGAAGCGAGTCTATGGCCTTGCGCCAGCGAACCGGCCGCAACAGCTGACGATCGAAGGCGGAGATCTGCGCTTCCCCCAGGCGCTCGAGGGTGGCGCGCACCGCTGTGGAGTCTCGCCGCAAAGAGGCGACATCGATGCCCTGGCACGTGGGCGGCAACCAGTGCAGCCACTGGACGCTGCGCAGGAGCATTTTATAGGCGCCGCGCCAGTTGCCGCGCTCGATCTGGTAATAAGCGACCCCGACTTGCAGGATGGCGCGATAGAGGTCGCGTTCGGGTCCAGGGGTGGCCATCCAGAGTTCTTCGAAGAGGTCGTGCTGGCGGTAATATTGGCCGGCGTTGAATTGGGCGATGCCTTCCTGAGCGAGCGGGGGCAGGGCTCCTTGGCAGGCGCAATCGAGCGCGGCCAGGGTTTCGCTGCTCGGCGCGCGCGCGAAATCGGTGAGCAGAGTGGGGGCTTCCGCCAGGATGGCGCTGGGTGAGAAGGCGAAATCCGCGCCATAGCGGAACGATTCTGCGCGCGCTTCGCTGTCTTCGCTGATCAGAAAAAGCGGGATGCGGCGGGTCGCTGGGGAAGCTTTGGGAAGGGTGAGCCAGGTGGACCAATCGGGCAGCGCGGAATCCACGAAGAGGGCGGCCGCAGCGTACTGTACCAGGCGAGCGACGAGGCGGCGGCGGCTGGCGAAGCGCTGGCTGCGGAAATGTGAGCGGGTGCGCACCATCAGCTCTGCCGCCCAGGGGGTGGAGGCCTGGACGGTGGCGAAGATCAGGGTGGGGCGAGCGGGTTCAGCGATGGCGCTGCCAGAATTGGATCGTTTGATTGTGGGAGTAAATTGCGGTTTGTTCCATTGGCTTGGCGTAATATCTAAAAGTTCACCCTGAACATTGACCTAATTTACAAGTAACCATCTCTTACTTCCAACGCTTTTTTATGAGCGTCCTGTTGCGCGAATTCGGCAAGCGTTTCATCTTTCATCCAACCAACTTTCCTGTTCTCCCTGATCAATCCGCTCAAAGTGAGATTGTTTCGTTTGCGCTGATTGCATGGGCCACATAGCAGGATGCGATTGAGGATGTGGTTCTCGCCACGGTCTGATTTGGGTGTGATGTGGTCAAGTTGCATGAACTCTCGCTCAAGGGTGCGGCCACAGCCGCCGCAAATCACCCCGTCCCCGTTTTTCTGCGCCACTTCTAACAATGTCGCCATCTCCTTGCGCGATAACTTTTGCCAGGGTGCCAGCGGCCGAGTGATTTTTAGGTCCAGTCTGGGAGCCGCTATCTCGTTATCATCCGTGCGTTCAGGGGGTTGGGTTTCGTAATGCACATCGCCCCTTGCCATTAGATATGGCTTTTCAGATTCACCCTCTACTTCCATCTGCTCTTGATACAGTCGCGTTAACACAGCTTCATGGGCTTTATCCCAAATATCGATGCCCACCCACTGACGGCCCAGTTTTTCGGCAGCGACAGGGGTGGTAGCACAGCCACAAAAGGGATCGAGCACGATGTCATTGGGATTGGACAAAGCCTCGATGATGCGCCCATATAAAGCAAGCGGTTTCTGGGTGGGATAGCCAAAACGTTCCCTCGAAGTTCTGCCCACAGCATCAATATCTGTCCAATAATCCCTGCAATTTACCATTGTGTAATATCTGCCGTGTTCATCTACATACAATTTGATATGCGTCTTAGAAAATAAAACGACTTGATAAACCCCAAATTCATCTTCTTGTAATTTTTCAGATGGGCTGTGCTTCAATTGACCGGTGAGATATGAACGCTCCTTTTGGATATTGAAAGTCAATTGATTGCTTTTTGTATAAAACAAGATGATGTCATGCTTCCTGCCAAAGTGCGTCTTTGACGCGCCCCCGGTTCTATAGCACCACACAATTTCATTCCGGAAATTCTTGTGCCCGAAAATTGAATCCATCAAACACTTCACGTAAGCATGAGCCGTATGGTCAATGTGCAGGCAGATGCTCCCATCGTCCCGCAATACACGCCGCATTTCCATGAGACGGACGCCCAACCAGCACAGGTAAGCGCCCATATCATCGCCATATGAAGAACGTGCCATTTCGATGACTTCCCAGGACTCAGGCCAATCGTCAAAGATGCTATCTCGCCATTCTGGGTGAGCGTCCTCATCCCAACGCCAGCGGTCTTTGAAACCAGCGCCTGCCGCGAGACTATCGGGCGTAGCATGAAAATCGCGCCCTTTCTTGAATGGTGGGTCAGTGGCGATCAAATGAACGCTATTGCTATTCATATTGCGGAGAACATCCAGGTTATCGCAGTGAAATAAGGTGCGATTTTCCCAGTTGGGAATTCCAAACTTGTCGTATCCCTGCTCGCTCATAGTATCCCCATCGTCATGCCTCAATTATATCGCGCCTGATTTGTAATTGATTCTCAAGCATGTTTGCTTTGAGATATAATTCCATTCGTTTGGTGGGATTTTTCATAGCTTGCTCGCTTCGTAGGCAGTGGGGCGGTTTCTCAGGCTATGGCATCCAGACGCTCACAATCAATGTCACGAATCGAGACAATCTTATTGAGATAGATGGAACAATACGCTCCGTTCTCCTGTACTGGGTGCGAATTCTGTAATTTTCATGTGTCGCTGCAAAGTACTGAGGATCAATATCTACACCAAGGTATCTTCTACCCAACTGCATCGCCGCCACTGCGGCCGTACCGCTGCCACAAAACGGGTCCAGGATCACATCGTTTTCGTCCGTAGTCATCAAAATCATTCGCTCGAGAAGTGGAACGGGTAGTTGGCAGGGATGATTTTCGATGCGGCGCTTCCGATGACGAATGCGGTGAAGGTCGTCCCAGACATCACTGACGAGGTAGCCAAAGGGATGACGCAAGTGCTCTTTGCCGCCGTAATCCGTGTGAAACTCTTTACAGACGCGGCAACGCTTGTGAGGCGCGCGCACGTCGTAAAATTTCATATCTTTGGTTTTGGAATACAGCAGGATGCCATAATGTGCCGGCTGTAAAGTTTTTCCCAACGGCCGCCCACCGGAATTCCAGGCAATCCAATGACGAAAGATGGCCAGCTCGTTGAGCTTCGCCGCGGTGAATGTGAGCAGTTTCGGAATGTTGTAGACGAAGATGCTGCCCGTTGGTTTGAGGACGCGAATGCTCTCCTCCAGCCACTGGTACGTCCATTCAAGATATTGATGCAGTGGGAGATTGTCTTTGTAGGAGGCGTAATTCTTGTTCAAGTTGAAAGGAGGGTCAGCAAAGACCATATCCACACTGCCAGTTGCCAACCCACGCATATAGTTGAGACAATCTCCCAAGTGAACCGTGTAGCGGTCAGTCACCACTTCGTTTTCAAAGGCCGGCTCCAAACCGGGGAGAATGGTCATACTATTTCTGTTGTTCGCTGACCGAGACATGAATGCCAGACTCCACCAATCCGAATTAGTATATTTATTCTATTTTACTGGGTATGGGGTGTATTTCCCAATTGCACCGCCGCGCCACTGGCCAGCAGATCCGCCACTTCTGCCTCGGAATAGCCCGCTTCTTCCAGCACAGCGCGCGTGTCTGCGCCGTAACGGGGCGCCGGCTGCTGGAGATCGGGCTGAGGTGGAGTGCCGCGGAGGTGGATGGGACTGCGCAACCAGGGCGCGTCATCCGCGGCGATGCCCAGCATTTCGCGCGCGTGGTGTTGGGGATGCTCTTGCGGGGCGGCACGCTCAGCGGCAACCTCGAAGCAGCAATCGGCCGGCCCAAGGAGCGTTTCCCATTCGGCGGCGGTTTTGCTGGCGAAGAGGGCGCGCAGCTCTTCGCGCAAGTCATCTTGACGGGAAGCTTCGCTGTGGTCAACGAGGAGCCAATCTTCCCGACCGACGGCCAGCGCGAAGCGGCGCCAGAATTTCGCTTCCAGGGCGGAGAGGGTGACGATGCGGCCGCAACGAGCGCGGTAGCTGGCATAGGCGGCCAGGCCACCGCTCAGGCGGCGCGGGGCTCTCATCGTCTGGGGCCGGGCCAAGGCTTCCACCCAGCCGATGAGGGCGAAAGGCAGGGCGGCTTCGGCGAGGGAGATATCGACGAAAGAACCGGCGTCATCGCGTTCGCGGCGCAGGAGAGCGGCGAGGATGCCAGCGGCCCCGAGGTAGGCGCCACCGACGTCGGCCATTTGCCCGGTGGGTGGTGGGTGTGACTGGCCATCCTCATGGTCGGCGAGGCCGGCGGCGGCGATGTAGTTCAAGTCGTGCGCGCTGCGCTGAGCATAGGGTCCTTCTTGCCCCCAACCGGAGAGCGCACAATAGATCAGGCGTGGGTTGCGCAGGCGCAGCTCCTCATAACCGCAACCGAGGCGCGCCATGACCCCCGGCCGGAAGCCTTCGAGCAGGACATCGGCGCTAGCAACAAGGCGGTGCAGGGCTTGCCGGCCCGGTTCATGCTTGAGGTCGAGGATGATGGAGCGTTTGCCGCGATTGACGGATTGAAAGAAGGCGCTGGTCTCGCCGATTCTCGGGGGAAACCAACGCCCATAATCGCCGCCGTGTGGGTCTTCGATTTTGATGATTTCCGCGCCGAGTTGGGCGAGCAGCCAGGAGCAGACGTTGCCCGGTAGGAGGCGGGCGAGGTCGAGGACGCGGATGCCCAGGAGGGGTGGGACGCTGGGCTTCATGCAGCGAGCGAGACGGTTTTGACGAATTCCATCCCGAGTTGATGCCCCCATTCGAGCAGACTGGCGGCAGCGAAGCGGTGTTCTTCATTGACCAGACGGATCCCGTTCCAATGTGACGGCAATTGCGCGTTAAATCTCCGCGCCGCTTCGTCCCTTTCCAGGGGAATGTGAAAACCCTTTTTCAGATGGATGGGGAGCGGATAATCATATTCACGAGCCAACAGTCGGAACAGAGTTTTGTCGAGCGTGATCGGCATCATTGCGCGGCGCCAGCGAATGCTGTGCCACATGGGGACTCCCAGACAGAATTCGATCACATCCATATCAAAGAAAGGTGAAGTCAGAGGGATGCGAGCGTTGAGCAGGGGTTGCAGCATGGGCTCGATCATGTTTGCACCATTGGTTGCGAGCAAACAGGCGATGACATGACGAGCGAGACCCTGATGAGCCGCGCAAGTTTGGTAGATCGGGTCGATGTTTTTCACGATACCTTTGCTGCGAAAATGAGCCAGATTCGCGATTGAATCTGAATATGGCAGGTCGTGACGGCTGCGCAGGAAAGAGGGGAAGTAGGGAGAAAAAAAGGTCAGATGGATCTCCGGTGTGGCGGAAGTGTACGTATCGACCAGCACACCGTTCAATAGGACGGAATGTTGCATCAACGAAGTGTTCTGCGCGAGGCTGAGCACGCCCAGGCCGGTAGGAGACGCGTGGGGTAAGCGATAAAAATCGGGCAGTTGGCGGAAGAGCGAATCGTAATTTTCGGTTTTCAGCTCATCTATGGTGTGTTCTGTAGCCAGTACTCGAGCGCAAGCGGTCGCATATTCATACTCGGAACTGTTCTCACCCCAACGTGCGGTGGTGTAGCTGCGAAAGGGATGGCCCGCTTCTTTCAAGAGGGCGCCGACCAGGAAGGAATCGATGCCACCGCTGAGCAACAGCCCAATATCATCCGAAAGCGCGCAACGATGGAGGGCTTTTTGCAATAAATCACGCAGGGTATAGAGGAGCGCAGAACAGCGACGGGTGAATGGGATGCGCTGCGGTTGGATGCGGTATTGGTAGACCAATTCAGGAGGGTGATCCGCCGAGTGGTTTGCCGCCGGAAAGCGAATTGTTGCACCTGGTGGAACGATGCCAATTTCGCGAAACAAGGGGATGATCGTGCAAGAGCCAAAACCGAGATAGTAACGCAGACCTGCCTCATCCAACGTGTCTTGTGGTTGGACGAGATCGGTCAAGTTGGTGCTGAATCGCCACCCTTCGGTCGCCTTACGGTAAAACAGTGGAACCAAACCGATGTGATCACGCAGGGCATAAGTGCAATCACCCACTTGAAAAACGGCGGCGAAATTCGCTTCGCGCTTGCGTTCTTCATAGAGTGCGGCGAAATCCAGGTCAGCGAAATCAGTGGGTTGGATGTGGTGGAGCAAGAGCGTTTCCATGGCGAAGGGTGCAATTGTTTCAATTTATCATCAGTATAAGTAGGCTGGGGATTGACGCTACCCACATATGAGGCAGAGATTGTGTCTCTGTGCGGATGAGACTGGGAAATGAGAATCGCTGGTTTGTGCATTTCGCTATACTGCTCGGATGGAAGATGAGGAAGCCAATATGAGAATTCCCCTAGACGAATTGCGGGCGAAAACGGATGGTGCGCTGCGTTTTTACGGCTACGACGCGGAAGAGCGCCGCGTGTTGAGTGAGGTGTTGCTGTATGCGCAGCTGCGTGGCAACAACCAGGGCATCATCAAGCTGATCGGCGCCGGCATCCCGCGTGATGCGGCGAGCGGCCCGATCCATGTAGAGCACGAGACGGCGCTTTCGGCCCGCCTGGATGGGTCGCGCCAGCATGGCATGCTGGTCTTGAACCACGCGGTCGATCTGGCCCTGGAAAAAGCGAAAGCGAGCGGGTTTGGCATCGTCGGCAGCCACAACACGGCGACTTCGACGGGCGCGATCGGTTATTTCGCCGGCCGCATCGCCGCCGCTGACTGCATCGGCATCGTGGCCAGCAGCTCGCCGGGCAGCGTGGCCTTTCATGGCTCCACGCAAGCCCTGTTGGGCACGAACCCGATCGCTTTTGGCATCCCCAGCATGGGTGGCTCGTTGGTGCTGGATATGTCCACTTCTGCGATCGCGCGCTACGGTGTGCTGGAAGCGCAGACGGCGGGGGCCGAATTGCCGGCAGGAGTGGCGATCGATGCCGATGGCGCAGCGACGCGCGACCCGAGCGCAGCCTTACAAGGGGCGATCCTGCCTTTTGGCGGTTACAAAGGAGCAGCGCTCAGTTTGATAGTCGAAGTGTTGGCAGGGCCGCTGGTTGGCGCGGCTTGCGCAGGGATGGCCGATGTGTCGCGCAATTGGGGCAACCTGGCGCTGGCGCTGGCGCCGGCTTTGCTGGTGGATGGCGAAACGTTCCTGCAGCAGGTCGCGGATTTGGCGGCGACCTTGCGCGCGGGGACGCGCCTGCCCGGGGTCGAGGCGATACAGTTGCCTGGTGAACGTGGCGATGCCATCCGCACCGCCGTGGAAGCCGAAGGAGCGCTGGAGATTGAAGACAATCTGTGGCAGGAGCTGTGCGCGGTGGCGGCGCGGGCGGGATAGTATTATCGATTTCGAATTTGCTTTCACCTTGAGTTCACTATTGTTTTAGAGTAGAATCATTAGTGCACTTTAAAAGGAAAATTAAATGTATATTTCTACCGATGACCCAGCAGATAAAAAGAATGGAATTGCCGACGATGACCGCAAGGTATCACATAAGCGAGATCTTGATCGCCAAGATGATAGATACAGACCACGAAAGAGAAGAGATCAAGGATACATCACGGAGATTTATCAGGGTGATGATGAAAACCTAGTAGAGGGCTAGTTACTAAATGTGAGTAAAAGCACAAAACAAACAAAGAAAAAAGGCATAAAACGATAAGCCCATGTCAAGTGTTCTTCGTACTCTCGATTTTGCGCCATCTGGCCAGTAGTAATATCTAACAGATTCCAGAGCGTAGTTTTTAATACTTCCCAGTGTTCAGCATTAATGTAATCCCTGATAGCATTATCGTATCGCTTATCTACCCACTCTTCTCTTTCTCCTTTGTTCTTTTCTACACTGGTTGGGATGGTTGCTGATTCTTCTAAGAGCCGAAATGGATATGCTAACCGCCTGATAGAATAAATTTTCCAAACCCGGTAAAACAATAAGGAATACAGGACTGCAATGATCATCGTAGCAATAAAGATTATCGTTTCCTGACCCTCTATTTTAATTTCTTGTGCTCTTAGAAATCGATCAACGAATTTTGTAAAAGTTTGGCGGATGGTTTGCCTACTTGTTACTCCTGAGAGGGTGACAAATCCAGTGGCTGCAATGAACATCCAAGCTGATTTTTGGTAAGCCACACGTCGGACATCATTAAATCTGTCAATCTGCTGATCAATCACACTAATCATCCAGGCAAGGCGTTCAATCTCACTTTGATGTTGACGTTCCTCCTGGAAGTTATCTTCGTCCATGAATTTCCCCGCTAATGGGCAAAATTGTATCTGAAACAATTTCAAATATCCAATCTGTTTTATAGAATCATAAACAAAACTGCCATACATCTTTACCTCTTTGTTACCCGCTATCATACCCACATGGAACCTCCCGCTTTCGCTGAAGTGGTGGTGGCCACGGGGCGGGCCGGCACGCTGATTTATTCCATTCCGCCGCAATGGGCAGCGCAGCTGCGTCGGGGGCAGTTGGTGCAGGTGCCCTTCGGCAAGGGTCAGCGCCCCGGCCTGGTGGTGGCGGTACACCCCACTGGCGTCGATCCGAACCCTCGGGCAACACCGGCCCCGGCTTTGGCCCAAATCCTCAGCCCAGAACCGGTGGTCGGCGAACGCGAAATCGAGCTGGCCCAGTGGCTCAGCGACCGCTACCTGGCGCCGCTGGGGCGCTGTCTGTGGTTGTTCGTCCCGCGGGGCAGCCTGGCACGGCGCGATTGGTTCATTCAGCTGAGGGAGGAGGCGGCCACCGGCGAGACGCTCTTCGAGCATCAGTTGCTGGAGGCCCTGCGGCAAAGTGGCCCGCTCTGGGGAAGGCAGCTGCACTCCCGAATGAAGGGGATGCCCTGGCGCCAGGCCATGCACGGGCTGGCGGCGCGCGGCGCGGTGGATGCGGCGCTACGGGCACGACCCAAAAGCAAACGACGCACGGCGGAATGGTTGGCGCTGGGCGAAGTGGCGGCGGATGCGCCACCGCTCGGGCGCCCAGCCAAAAGTGCGGATTTGTTGGATGTCATCCGCGCTGCTGGAGAAGAGGGGCTGCCGCTGGCGGAGGCTTTGGCGGCGGCGCAAACCTCTCGCTCTACGTTGCGCAGGCTGGAGAAGGAATCTTTGGTGCGTGTCGCAGCTGCATCAGAAGCGAGCGCGCCAGATGCGAAGGGTAAGGGAGAGCGACGCGTGCAGTTGGCAGTCGCTCCGGAGGTGGCGGTGGCGCGGGCGGGCGAGTGGCGGCGGGATGGTGGGCAACGCGCCATTTTGCAGTGGTTGCGGGAAGCGGGTGGGCCGCTGCCGCGGGGTGAATTGCGGGCACGGGGGGCGGCAGCGGCGGACCTGCGCCAGTTGTGGGAAACGGGGCGAATCGTCCGCGCCCCGGCGCCACCACCGCTGGGCCGGGAAGGGGCCAGCCTGTCACATTACCCACCGATCGCACCGCGGTTGACGCCCGATCAAGATCGTGCCTGGCAAGCCTTAAAAGCGGCGATCGCTGCAGGGGGATTCAGCGCATTCTTGCTCCATGGCGTAACCGGTAGCGGCAAGACGGAGCTGTATTTGCGCGCGATCGAGCGCGTGCTGGCCCTGGGGCGGTCGGCACTTTTACTGGTGCCGGAAATCGCCCTGACGGCGCAGACGCTGGCGCGGGTGGAAGCGCGCTTCCCCGGCCAGGTTGCCGCGGTGCATTCGGCGGTGCCGGAGAGCGAGCGGCAGGAGATCGTGCAGCGGGCACGCAAGGGCGAGCTGCGCATCGTAGTGGGGGCGCGCTCGGCGCTCTTCACGCCCTTGCAGCGCCTGGGCCTGGTGATCCTCGATGAAGAGCACGACCACAGCTACCAACAAACGCCGCCCTTTCCGCCGCCGTTTTATCACGCGCGGACCTTGGCCGAAGAGATGATGCGGCGCGGGGGCGGGGTACTCTTGCTGGGCAGCGCGACGCCGGCGCTGGAAAGCTACCACCGCGCGCAAACCGGAGAGTTGCTGCCGCTGCGTTTGCCACAACGCATCCTGGGTCACCGCACGCAGATCACTGCCCTGGCAAAACGCAGCGGCCGCGCGCATCGTTACGCTCAGCTGGATGCGGCGCGGGAAGAGACGCTGAGCATTCGCTTGCCGCAGGTGCAGGTAGTCGATATGCGGCGCGAGCTGGCGGCGGGCAACCGTTCGCTGTTCAGTCGGGCCTTGCGGCTGATGCTGGGGGATGTGCTGGCGCGGAAAGAGCAAGCGATGCTTTACTTGAATCGGCGCGGCTTGCACACGTATATTTTTTGCCGCGATTGCGGTGGGGTGCTTTCCTGCTTGCGTTGTGATGCGCCGTTGACGCAGCACGAGGATGGACAGTTGCGTTGCCATTACTGTGGGGCGACGCGGATGACGCCGCTGCGCTGCCCCCGTTGTCGTTCGGACCGCATTCGCTTTTATGGCGCGGGCACGCAGCAGTTGCAGCGCGCGCTCCAGCGTGAATTTCCCCGCGTGCGCAGTTTGCGTTGGGATGCAGATACCGCGCGCCGGCCGGCGGAACACGAGCGCATCCTGCAACGTTTCCTGGCGGGCGAGGCGCAGGTGCTGATTGGCACGCAGATGATCGCCAAGGGGCTGGACTTGCCGCTGGTCACGCTGGTGGGGGTCGTGAATGCGGATCGCGGCCTGGCTTTACCGGATTTTCGGGCCGCCGAGCGAGTGTTTCAGTTGTTGACTCAGGTGGCCGGGCGGGCGGGGCGGGGCTTGCTGGGTGGCCGGGTCCTCCTGCAGACCTACCGGCCGGAACATCCCGTCATTCAGGCAGCCGCGCAGCATGATTATGCGCAGTTTGCCGAACAGGAGCTGCGAGTGCGGCGCGAACTAGGTGATCCGCCGTTTGGGCGCCTGGCGCGGTTGGTTTGCCGCCACCGGCAAGAGCTTCGCGCGCAGGCCGAAGCCGAACAAGCCACTCGCTGGTTGCACGAACGGATCCGCAGTTTGCGCTTGAAGGGCTTGCAGGTGGTCGGCCCCTTGCCCTGTTACCATACGCGCTTGCAGGATCATTTCCGCTGGCAGGTCCTCTTGCGTGGGGAAGGGCCGGCTGCGCCGCTGGAGCTGGTGTTTCAGGCACAGCCGTCGCGCCGAGGCTGGACGGTGGAGCTGGATCCGCTGTCGACGCTTTGAAACGCCGGCAGGAAAAAATGCCGAGGCCCAGATTCGAACTGGGGACTCCTGCATTTTCAGTGCAGTGCTCTACCAACTGAGCTACCTCGGCCGGTGGCTGCTCGGCGCCACACCACAGACGCTCCTCCACCGCGGCCGATTGTAGCAAGATCGCTGCCTCCGTCAACCATACTTGAACTCCTACCGGTAATTTGACGGCTCCTCCGTGCACTGGCGCTGACCCATCGGCAGTGGGTTCCGTCGTTTTTCTAGCGCGTCTGAGATTGTGGTTTGCCTGCGGCCATACATGGAATGTGGCCGCATGTTATATTCTGGGTCATGACCGATGCGCGCCAACCCAGTCGGATCGAGCACCCGCATTCGTCGGCGGACGAAGATGTATTGGCCGCGGCCCGGCGCTACGCCTTGCGGCTGCGGCGTTTCTTTCGCTTGCACCAATGGGTTTTCTTAACGAGCAATCTCGTGTTAATCTTGTGGTTGCGCGCTGCCTGGCGTTTGTTGCTCTGGGGGGTGTTGGCTTGGCTGATGCTGCTCATCTTTCACGGTGCGCTGGTCTATATCGCCGAGCGACGGGCGGCCATTTTGCAACGGCGTGCACCACCGAAAAATGAAGTTGGTTGAGGAGGAAGATCATGAAAACCAGCGTCTCACTCGTGTTGGTACTCCTGCTCCTGGGCTTGGCCGCGCCGGGCTTCGCGCAGGACGAAGCGGAGTTGCAGGCCGCCTATGAAGCCGCAGCGGCTGCGGAAGGGATGTACGGCGTCACTGAGACAGTCGTGAACATCGACCACATGGGCTACAACATCGTCGGCACGCTCGCCATGCCAGATGGCGAGGGCCCCTTCCCCATCGTGTTGCTCTTGCACGGCTTTACGGGCCAGCGGCATGAACTACCGGTCGTGGGTACGGAAGAATTCATGTATGGCCGGACGGCACGCCACCTCGGCGAGCGCGGTTATGCCAGCCTGCGCATTGATTTCCTCGGTTCCGGGGAGAGCGATGGCGCCTGGGAAGATACGACCTTCAGCGGACAAATCGCCGACGCCCTCGTCGCCCTGGAATACGCCAGCGGTCTGGACGGGGTAGATGGCGAGCGCATCGGCATCATCGGCCTGAGCCAAGGCGGCCTCGTCGCTTCGGGTACGGCAGCTGCTGCCGCCGACCAGGTCGATACGGTCATCTTGTGGTCGCCGGTCTCCAGCCCGCCCATGTCCTACACCATCCTCCTGGGGATGGACTGGATCAGCGCCGGCTTGGCCAGTGGTGGAGAAGCGGTCAGTGGAACGCTCCCCTGGGGGGCGGAGATCGCCCTGCGCACCGGCTTTTTCGATGAGATCTTCACGGTGGACCCGGTGGGTGAGCTGGCAGCGTATGGCGGTCCGGTGCAAGTGGTGGTGGGGACGCGCGACGACACCGTATGGCCGCAACCGCAGGCTGGCCAGGTCTACCTGAACTACCACGATGGGCCAGAGCAGCTGGTCGTGCTCGATGGTGACCACATCTTTGATGTCCTGGCGACGGGACCGGCAGTCCTGGATGAAGCGATCACCTGGGCTTTGGCCTGGTTGATGTTGACGCTGTAGGGATTTCCCGAAACGATCCACAGACGAACGAAAAGAGGCGCGGCCGGTGGGTGGCGCCCCTGTGCTGCCGTGGCCGCAAAGTTTAGATGTGAGAATTATGAAGGGCGATACGGAGTGAACGGTGATTGAGCGCTGGGTGCTGGCCCTCCTGCTTGTGCTCTGCTGCAGCGCCGACGCTTTCGCGCAAGAGAACGCGCGCCCGTCTGAGTTTGCGTTGAGCTTTTGCGCGAAGGGGGTGGCCAATATCCGCAGCGAGCCGAGCACGGCGGGCGGTGAAGGCACCGTCATCCGCAAGGCGGAGCGAGAGGAACCGTTGACCGTCATCGACGGGGTGGTTGGTGAGATGCCGGCCGGTTGGTATGACAATGTCTTTTGGTATGAACTCGAAGATGGCTCTTATGTGTATTCGGGGGTGGTCCGGCCCTGCCCGCCGCCGCTCGCTGCCCGAGATGTTTCCCTTGAGCCCAATGTCTCCGGAAGCGAGGAGGACGAAGAGAGAATCAGGGAAATTTTCCAAATGTTAAGTGAAAAAAACTCGGAGTTGTATGCCTTCACGCAGATCGAGGGAGTTACGATTGGCATTGGCCCACACTTAAATTGCGCCGGAAGGGCAAATCTACGGTATGTCTCATTGTTGATGAGGGATTGGGAACGATGCACTAAAGAGTTTTTTGCCACCATACTGATTCACGAATACTGCCACGTCTGGCAGTTTGAAGAGGATATGATTCGTGACATTTTTCTCTTTGAGCAGGCCTGTTTGCGGCTGGCCCTCATCGCCGGTTTCGCCCTCGGCCTGGTCGGCGAAGAACGGCAAGTCATGGTAAGAGAGCAAATCAAACTGAAACACCTCCATGAACCCGAGTGCCAGTGGTGGAAATTCACCTATGATGGTTATCGCTGCCAGCGCCACGGTCTCTGATTTCAGCCCAGGCCCGACCAAAATTCCGCGATGGGCGCGGCCGCTGGGTTGCGCCCCTGTGTTGCGGTGAGCGGAAAGTTGAGATGTGAGATGTATGCAGGGGTGAACGGTGATTGAGCGGTTCTTGCTGGCTATCCTGCTCCTGCACATCAGCGCCCCGTTCGCAGTCGCGCAAGAGAGCGCCCGCCCGTCTGAATTCGCGCTGTCTTTTTGCGTGTATGAGAGAGCCAACATCCGCAGTGAGCCGAGCACGGCGGGCGGTGAAAGCACCATCATTCGCACTGCTGGGGCAGGTGAACCATTGATCGTGGTAGACGGGGTGATTGGTGAACTCCCTGCTGGTTGGCAAAACAATATCTTTTGGTATGAACTCCGCGATGGGTCTTATGTGTATTCGGGTATTGTTATACCCTGCCCCCCGCCGCTCTCTGCCAGAAATGTTTCCCGTGAGCCTAATGTGTACGAAACGGGCGAGGACGAAGAGAGAATCAGGGATGTTCTCAACTTGTTGAGAGTTCAAAACTCAGAGTTGTACGCGTTCACTCAGATAGAAAGAATTACGATCGACTCTGGACCCCGCAGTTTATGCGCCGGGAGGGCATTTCGGAGGAAGATAGAGTTGTGGATGGGGGAACACTGTAGCAGAGAGTACTTGGCGACCATACTGATTCACGAATACTGTCATATCTGGCAGTTTGAAGAGGGTTTAAGCAGGGACCCATTTCTCCGCGAGCTCGCCTGTATGAGGCTGACCCTCATCGCCGGTTTTGCCCTCGGGCTGGATCGGGAAGTCCTGGCAAGAGACCAAATTAAACTCAAACATATCCGTGAGCCCGAGTGCCAGTGGTGGAAAGCAACCTGGGATAGCGACCAGTGTCAGAGCCACGGTTTATGATGCCACTCACGGTAGACACTGACTTCACTTCACCCCAACCCCAGCCAAAACTCCGCAATCGCGGCCGCGATTTCCCTCGGCGAATCTTCCTGGATGAAATGCAGGCCCGGGACGGTCACCTCGCGCTGGTTCGGCAAGCTGCGCGCGAATTCACGCGGCCGCCCGGTCAGGATCATGCCCGGCTCGGCGTTGATGAACAACTTGGGGATGGCGCTGCGCGCGAGGAAAGCGGCGTAGGCTTCGACGATGGCGTGGACCTCCGCCGGTTCGCCGTCGATGGGGATCTCGCGCGGCCAGGTCAGCGTCGGGCGGCGCGCTTCGCCCGCTTCTCGATAGGGCGCGCGGTAGACGGCCATCTCCACCGCGGTCAGTTCACGCTGGATGCTGGCGGGCAGGATGCGCTCCACGAAGACGTTTTTCTGCAGGATGATTTCCTCGCCGGCGGGGGAGCGCATCGCCTGGAAGATCGGGCGCGCTGCTTCCGGCCAATCGGCCCAGGTCAGCGGGCAGACCAGCGCTTCCATATAGATCAGGGCGCGGATTTGCTCCGGGTAGCGGCAGGCGCGGTGGAAGGCGAGCGCGGAACCCCAATCGTGGCCGACGAGCGTGACGTTTTCGGTGAGGGCGAGCGCATCCAGCCAGGCGTCGAGGTAGCGGGCGTGGTCGATGAAGCGATAACGGCCGCACGGGTTGGCGCCGGAAGCGCCCATGCCGACTAGGTCCGGCGCCAGGCAACGGGCCTGCTCGGTCAGCGGTGGGATGATCTGGCGCCAGAGGTAGGACGAAGTCGGGTTGCCATGCAGGAAGACCAGGGGCGGGCCGCTGCCTTCATCGACGTAGGCCATCTCCGCATCGAGGACGGTGATACGTTGCCGGGGGCCTTCGTCGCTCATGCGTCGCGGCTCTCGTCCGGGACCGCGACGGGTTCGTAGGCGGTGATGCGCTGGCGCCAGGTTTCGGGCAGGGGGACGGCGTGGCCGGCGCCATAGTTATAAGCGACCACGGTGGAGTGGCCATAGGCGGCGCGTTGGCCATCGGCGAGCAGGAGATGCTCCATCTGGAAGCTTTTGCGGCCGAGGCGCGGGCAACGGGAATGGACGATCACCTCCTGGCCCGCGTACACCGGCAGCAGGTAATCGCAATTCACGTTGGCGAGGATCATGCGCACCGGCGGCCGCGATTCCACGGGAGAGAAGTGGATGCCCAGCACTTCTGCGGTGTATTCCAGGCGCGCGTGCTCCATGAAGGTCAGGTACTTGGCGTGGTTGAGATGGCCGTTGAGGTCCAGGTCGGCGAAACGGACCTGGAGGGCGCAGCGGTGGCGAAAGGCGGAGATTTCGGGGTGGGGCATGGGCGCTCCGTGGTGATTCAACGGGTATTGTAGCGCGTGCTGGCACTTCACAGCCGGTTGAAGCGCGGGCTCAAGATCCTCTCGTATAACCCTGTGAAATCGCGAAGGAGAGGATGCGATCTTTATCCTCTTCGCTCAGTACCGGACATTCCTGAATTGCGCGAAGCACAATCCGAATGGCTTCGTCCGTCGCGGAGAACAATTCCCGATCGAAAATTTCCGCTGGCAAGCGACGAAAGAGCCGATCACAGGCGATGAAAGATTTTCTTCTGAGATCGGGTTGGATTTCCTCAGTGAGTACAGCTTGGCATTTCAAAAAAGCCGGGTTTCTCTTCGCTCGTTGTGTAACGAAGGGCGAGAATTGGATTTTGCCCCGTGCTTTCATTGGCTGACCGGTTCGATCCGTATTCATCAAGAAGCCATACGCACCACTATCGTCCGTATAAACGATCAGGAGATTCTTAGGTCCTGCTTTATGAATATAAGGGAAATTGGGTGAACGGTAGTATGTCCAGGGTTTCAACGGCCCGGACAAAGGCATCGATCAATCATTGCCCTGTAAATGGGCGATCAGTGATTCAGAATCTGGCAACATGGCCGCAATGCTCAAGATCGGCATATCAAATCGCTTCCGCGAACTTCCCGGCTTCCAGGCATTTTTCCAGGCGGTTTCTTCGTGTGAGATATCCCGCAATTTTCCGATGGGTACCTCGCCGTATTCGCGCAGTACCCAATCCAGCGTCTGCTGCGCAGCTTCGCTGATCTTCTTCATATCCACAGCTCTCAGTGGCCGGATCACCCTCTCACCTACTTCAAAGTCGTCATTTCCCGCTTGCCGCGTCTCGTCGAGCAGCTCGTAAATATCGATGGGTACCGGGCCATGCTCCATCGCGACATAATCATTGCCGCACAGGAATTGCCCCCAAAAATTCAGGTGTTGCTTATCCGCAAAGTACATCAGCTTGCAGATTTGCATCACGGTGGGTTCCTTCAACCGCCAAGCGAGGTATAGGATCAGCTCGATCGCTTCCTCGCGCTGAAAGGCGAAACGCTTCAAATCATCGGTTACCATCATCAGTGCACCTCCCGCTCTTCACGATTTGCGCGGGCCATCCGATTATACCTCACGCTGCTTGCCCCATCACCGCCTTTCTTGACTGGGCCAGCACCAGTGGTGGGTTGCGTCGCGCTCAGTTGAGCTCCTGCAGGCGGGCGACCAGGTATTCCTGCGGGCGGTCGCCTTTGATGCGGTTGCAATGCGCGCAGAGCAATTGCAAGTTCTCCAGGTGATCCGTGCCGCCGCGCGAGCGGGGGATGATGTGGTCGACTTCCATCAATTTGAAGGGGAATTCCGTCTGGCAGCCGTTGCAGCGCCCTTCCTGCTGGCCGAAGAGGACGTGGCGGTGCTGGCGGTAGGGGCGCGGGGCGGCGATGTCGGTGCGCTGCGGGATGTCGTCGCGGGCGGTGACGAGGCGGCTGTGGAAGAGATCGCCCATGAAATCGCGCAGGCGCAGGTTGACCAGTTCGACGGCCTTGGCCGAGAGGTCGATGCCGAGCCATTGGCGGCCGAGTTGCTCGGCGGCGACGCAGGCCGTGGCGCAACCGCAGAAGGGATCCAGCACGAAATCGCCTTCGTTCGAGGAAGCGGCGATGATGCGTTCGAGCAGGGCGAGCGGCTTTTGCGTGGGGTAACCGGTACGTTCTTTGGATTGTGCGGCAATTGGTTTTACTTCGAGAATAATATCTTGAACAGGGATTCCAGGTGCTTCATCGAGATAACGTTTTAGAAGTGGTTTGGTGCCTTTAGGTGGCCAGTAAATCCGACCATTATTGTCCAATAGATCCAGTTTTTCTTGCGATGTAAGTGTATGTACCGCCTCTATTCCAGCAAGCTCGATAATGGTTCGCCTGGGAACTGCCCAGTGTCGACCCACGTCAGAAGGGTTTATCCCCCGCCAAGGTGCGCCAGAATCTCCACCACGCAAACCAGCGCCAGTTAAATCTGATGTTTTGTAGCGGCCTCTCTCATCTCTAAGCCGATACGTTTTTTCTACATAGTGATCATCGTATTTCTCATACATCGAATTCCACTTATATTCATCAGTTCTAGAATAAAAGAGCAAAATGTCATGAATCGGCCCCCAGCGTTTGGCACTACTATGGGCTGAGGTTCTTTTCCAAGTAATCTCATTGCGAAAATTGTGTGCACCAAACACGGCATCCATCAATTGCTTCAGGTAATGGCTGGCGGTGGGGTCGCAGTGGAGGTAGAGGCTGCCGGTCGCTTTCAGCAGGCGGCGCATCTGCAGCAGACGCACGGCCATCATGCAGAGGTAGGATTGCATGCTCTTGCCGTGGGTCAGGCCGGCGGCGAGCAGCAATTGGTAGATGGCCGGCTGCTCGTCGGCGATCAGGCCCATCCAGGCGACATCGAGGTCGGAGAGCGTCCAGGTATCTTTGAAGGCGGCGCCGGCGGCCTGGCTGCCGACGGGCGCTTCGTAATCGCGGTTGGAGTTGAAGGGCGGGTCGAGGTAGATCAGGTCGACGCTGGCCGAATTGAGGCCGCGCATGATCTCCAGATTGTCGCCGGTCCAGATGGTGCGGTTGGCGAAATTGGGGGTGGGGGACATGAGGGCAGTATAGCGTGGGCGTGACGGTGCGGGCCATTTCGCAAAAAGCGCTGATCCGCTACACTATCGGTAACGTCAAAGGGAATGAGAGCCCATCGCGACGGAGTCAGTGGAAACGAACGCTCAGCCGACCGTTCAGGAGCGCGTGTCGAAGATCGAAACCGTCATGGAAACTGAGCGACCGCACCTGGCCACTAAAGCGGATATCGGCGAGGTGAAGCTGGAAATCGCTGAGGTGAAGATCGAAATGGCCGAAGTGAAGATCGAAGTGGCCGAACTCAAAGTGGCGATGATCCGCTGGTATATCGTCACCTCCATATCCATCATCGCTGTGCTGCTCGCCGCGATGCAGTATTTTTTCGGCTAGTTCGCGTTATGGTTGGTGGTCATGTGACGGCAGCGAGCAACAGGAGGAACAGCACATGACCCAGCAACCGATGACCCAGCAACCGATGACCCACCAACGCATCTACCCCAAATCCAGCAAGGGCGGCAACATCTTCCCGGATATTGACTTCCGCAGCTGCAAGGCGGTCCGCGCCGGCAACCTGGTTTTTGTCCAGGGGCAGACGGGCCTGACGATGGATGACGAAGGCTTCGTCGGCGAAGGCGACCCGGCGGCCCAGGCGGAAAACGCCATGCAGAACGTGCGCGAGATCCTGGAAGCGGCCGGCGCGCGCATGGAGGACATCTGCAAGATCACCACCTACGTGACGGACGTCGCCCACCGCGAGCGGGTCTACCCGGTGCTGGCGCGGCACCTGGGCGATACCTACCCCTGCTCGACCGGCGTGGTCGTCCAGGCGCTGGGCAAGCCCTACGCCGATTTCGAGATCGACGTCTTCGCCGTGATCCCGGACGAGCGCGCCTGAGGTCAACCGTAGCCGCCTGCGACTTCACGCCAGATTCCTATAATGGAACGGGAAGCAGCTGGGTATCGTGGCGGCGATGGGCGAAGGAAGGCGGTTCAACGAACCGCACGAAGAAGAACGCGGGCCCGCGGAGGGGCGGCGATTCGAAGAATCATCCGGTGAAGCGACGCGGCGCCCGGAGGATGAGGCGCTGGCGGCGTCGGGGCGCGGTGAGGCAACGGCTGCAGCAGGGAATAGGGAGCGGCCGGAAGATATAGCGCCGTCCCTCGGTGAGTTGGAAGCAGCGCCGGCGGACCCCCGCGCCGCAGATGAAGCCGATCTGCGGCGGCGTTTTCGGGAAGCCGAACGCCAGTTGCGCCGCCTGCGCGAGCAGCAATCGCTCGGCCTGCTCGATGAAGAACAGCTGCGCGCTGCTTTGCGGCAGTGGATGATCCTGGATGCGGAGGACATCTGGTGGATGCTGGGCCTGCAAAGCGGGCGTTGGTACCGCCATGTGGAGGGGCGCTGGCAGCGGGCGGAACCGCCGGTGATCCTGGATGCGCTGGATGCGGAAGAAGAGCGCGAGCGTGGCGATACCGGCGCCGGCCTCGCGCTGGATCTGGAAGAGTTGCCCGGAGGCGAAGCAGCGCGACCGGCGCCGGGTCGGCTGCCGCATGACGGGCCGCACGGTAGGCCGCACAGCCTGACGCGGAGTTTGCTGGCGGAGGCGACGGGCAGCGCAACGCAGCAATGGGATGATGTGCCGCAATACGAATTGCCCCCGCCGGGGCCGCTGTATCGGCAGGCGGTGGCGCGGCAACGGGCGCGGCGGCGGCGGCGCATCAGCATGGGCCTCATCCTGGGTTTGGGCGGCAGTTTTTTGGCCGGGGTGCTGATTCTGTTGTTTGTGCTGTTCACTTACAACGACATCGTCAGCGAATACCGCGCGGAAATTGAGGCCCTGGCGCACTATGCGCCGGCGCAGAGCGTGCGCGTGCTCGATGCGGAGGGGGCGCTCATCGCCGAGCTGACCGGTGGCGAAGGTGGCGCGCGGCAGGCTGTTGGCTCATTGGGGGAGATATCGCCCTATCTGCTGCATGCGATCGTCTCTTTGGAGAACGAGCGCTTCTTTGAAGACCCGGGTTGGGACTTGCTGGCGATCGGGCGCGCGGTCACGCAGAACCTGTTGGCGGGGCAGATCACCAGCGGCGCCAGCACGATCACGCAGCAATTGGCGCGCATGTTGATCCTGCAGGATGCGACGGTCTCGGCCGAACGAAAGCTGCGCGAAATTGTGGTCGCTGCCGAATTGGCGCGGCGCTACGACAAGAACGACTTGCTGCTGCTTTACTTGAACGAAGTCAATTTTGGCAACCTGGCCTATGGCGCGCAGGCGGCCGCGCAGCTGTATTTTGGCACCTCGGCGCGTGATGTGAACCTGCCGCAGGCGGCCATGTTGGCCGGCATGTTGCAGGCGCCCGCTTTTTACGACCCGATCGGCAGTGCGGAAGGGCATGAGCGGACGATGGAGCGGGCACTGACGGTGATGCGGCAGATGGTGGACGTGGGTTGCTTGCCCTTCACGCATGACGATTGGGCGAGCGAAGGGCCGTTTTGCGTCGGGGAAGCGCTCCGCCCGCAGCACCCCGAATACGACGATTACGCCGGGGCAGAGCCGCTGCCGCTGCTGATCACCTTGGATGAGCAGGGCATTGTGAACGATGGCATCGCGCTGGCGCAATTCGCGCGGTTGAAGACGACGCCGATCCAGGGCCGGCCGCTCCTGAAACAGCATCCGCACGTGGTGGACCTGGTGCTGCAGCAGGTGGAGGCGGCCCACCCGGGGGAGATGTATGCGCGCGGCTTCACCATCCACACGACGATCGATGGCGCCTTGCAGGAGGCGGCGCAGACGGCCATCGAGCGGGGGGTGGCGCGGCATGAATTTCAGGGGGTCACCAACGGCGCCGCCCTGGTGAGCGACCCGGCGACGGGCGCGGTCCTGGCGATGGTCGGCAGTGTGGATTACGTGAGCGAGGAACGGCGCGGGCAGGTCAACAACACGATCCAATACCACCAACCGGGTTCGGCGATCAAACCGCTGGTTTATGCCGCGGCCCTGGAGGGTGTCGATCGAGGGGGCGATGGCCAGATCGGCGCGGGGGATTACCTGACGGCGAGCACAGTGCTCTGGGATGTGCCGATGGGCTATGAAGAATTCTCGCCGCGCAATTTTGACAATCGCTACCATGGGCCGGTCACGCTGCGGACGGCGCTGCAGGCGAGTTACAACATCCCGGTCTTTCGTGCGTATGCTTACATCGGCAACGAGGCCTTCGTGCGTTTTGCCGGGCGGCTGGGCATCCAGTTCCTGCCGGAGAGCGAATTCAACCTGACGAGCGCGGTCGGCTCCAACGAAGTGCGCATGTGGGATATGAACGAGGCCTTTGGCGCTTTTGCTTCGGGTGGGGTCTGGCGGCCGCTGCACTTGATCCGGCGCATCACCGACCATCGCGGCGAGGAAGTAGCCCCGCCGCTCCTGCCGGAGGAGCGCCAGGTGATTTCGCCGGCCCTGGCCTATCTGATGCAGGATATTTTGAGCGACAACCCGGCGCGGGCGGCCGCTTTCGGCATCGACAGCGCCCTGTACGTTTCGCTGGGTGGTGATGATCAGCGGCGCATGGTGGCGGCCAAGAGCGGCACGACCGAAGACGCGCGCGATTTGTGGACGGTCGGTTTCAGCGACGGTGTGGTCGTCAGCGTTTGGCTGGGCGATGTGGACAACGCGGAGACGCAGGTGGTCGCGGCATCGCTGGCAGCGGCGCCGGTGTGGAATGAGTTGATGCGCGCGGCCTTGCAGCAGCGGCCGCCGCAGCCGTTTCAGCCACCCGCTGCCGGCATCGGGGAGCAGACGGTCTGCACGAAAACCGGCACGGCGGTGGATGGCCGCTGCCTGACGCAGCACCGCGAATGGTTCCTCACCGGGGCGCCACCCCCACCACCGAGCACGGCCTGGTTGCAGGAAGCGCCGGTGGATGCCTGGACGGGGCGCCGCGCCAACGAAGCATGCCTCAACCCACTGGTGCAGCGGCGCTATTTGCAGAGTGAAGATCCATGGGTGCGTGATTGGCTGGAGAAACAGGCGGCGGGGCAACAATTCGCGCGCGAACAGGGCCTGGAATTGCCGCTGCGGGCGCTGCCGACGGGGGAATGCGATGGTGCGGGCCCGCAACCGACGGTGCGGCTCACCGAACCGGCCGCCGGGGATACCGTGCGCGGGCTGGTGACGTTGCGCGGCGTCGTGGCGGAGGAACGATTCGATAGCGTGGCGTCCTATACGCTATCCGTGGCCGCGCGCGCGCCGGGTGGCGAATTCAGCGTGATTCGGGACCGCGCCGGGCAAGAGCAAGGGCCCTTCCTGCCACCGCCTTCGGGGACGGGGAACTTGCTGGGCAGCTGGGATACCACCCGTCATGCGGATGGCGAATATACGCTGCGCCTGCACGCGGATGCGACGACAGAATACGGCGGCTCGATCGTCGTGGAGGTGCCGGTGACGGTGCGGAATGGGGGTTAGGGCGTTTCTTGCTCAGGTCACTGTGCGCGCCCCAACCGCCCCGCCGGCAACAGGGCGAGCGCACAGACCAGCAGGCCGATGCCGCCCAGTTCGGCGATGACGGCGATGGCGATGTTCGCGTAAGATTCGGCGTAGGCGATCGGATCGAGGGCGGCGCCCAGCTCGGCGATGGCACGGGCGTTGATGCGGCTCAAGGCGTAGTTGGCGAGGGCGGTCGCGCTGAGGGTCATGCCCAGCAGGCGCAGGAGGATGACCAGCGCGCCGATGGCCCCGCGTTCATCGCGGCGGGCCGCGTTCAGGCTGGCGCTGCTGATGGGCGCCAGCGTCAGGCCCAGGCCGATGCCGACGATGCCGAGTTGCAGCGCGATCCAGCCATCCGGCAGGGAAGCGTCCCAGGTTTGCCAGATCAGGGCGAAGCCGAGCGCGGCCAGCAACAAGCCAGCCAGGGCGACGCGCTGCGGGCCGACGCGCTCGGTCCGGCCGCCGCCCAGCCAGGCCGCCAGGGCCATTGGGATCGTCAAGGCGCTGAGCAAAAGGCCGACGCGCAGGGCACCCTCGGGCAGGTTAGCGACAGTATCCAGGGTGACATTGACGAGGATGGGGACGCTGATCAGGCCGATCATGATGACGAAGCCGACGCAGAGGTTGACCCAGGAAGCCGCGGCGAGGGGGGGACGGCGAAGCAGTTCCCAGGCGAAGATCGGCTCCTGGATGCGTCGCGACCAGGCGGCATAAGCGAGCAGGCAGACTGCACACAGCACGAGCAGGGGCAAAGCGTAAGGGGGCAGGCTGCTGCGGCTGAGATCCTGGTTGGGGTCGATGTTGGCGCCGAGGCCGATGATCAGGCAGATGAGAGCCGAGGTGAGCAGGAGGGCGCCGAGGAAATCGAAGCGGCCGGTGCTACGCCGTTCAGGCAGGCCGCGCGTGCTACGGAGGACGACCCAGAGGGCCCAAACGGTCAGGGGTAGATTGATCCAGAAGAGGGTTTGCCAATTGAGGGCGAACCAGGTTGCGCCGGCGCGGTGGGCGAAATCCTGTATGGTGCGACCGGCCGGGCTGGCGAAAGCGGCGATCAGCGCCCCCCCATAGAGATGCCCGAGCACCCAGCCGAGCGTATCCACCGCGGCGATGAGGCCGAAGGGGCGGGCGCGACGCTCGGGCGGGAACAGGTCGCTCACCAGCGCCAGGCTGACCGGCACGAGCGCACCGGCGCCGAAGGCCTGGATGACGCGGCCGATGAGGATCGATTGCAGGCCGATCTCGCCGCTGCTCAGGCGCAGTTCCAGACGGGCGAAGAGGGTGGCGAGGCCCTGGTAGGGCAGGCCGTCCGCCCGAGCGACCCAGAGCGAACCGAGGAAGAACAGCAGCAGGCTGACCACGTAGACCGGCCGGCGGCCGAGCAAGTCGCTGGCGCGGCCCACAAAGGTCAGGCTGACCAGGTAAGCGAGCAGGTAGCCGCTCAGCACCCAGAGCGCGTCGTCGGAGGCGCTTTGCAGCGGCAGGTTCAGGTCGACGAACAACTCGGGCAGGAAGGCAGAGACGACGGTGAGATCCAGCGAGCCGATGAAAAGCGGGATGAGGATGATGGCCAGGACGCGCCAGGCCCGCGCGGCAGGGGGGTATTGCGTTTCGCGAGCGGTGGCGTTGGCAGAGCGGTGGCGCAGGGCGAGGGCGATGGCGGCGGTGCTGCTTCCCAGCAGGATGACGATGGTGATGAGCACGGTGGTGACGGAGCTGACGCGCGTGGGTGGTGGGGCGCTGGTGGCGAAAGCGCTGGGATCGTATGAGAAAGGGATGGGCAGATCTTCTTCAGTGAAACGCGGCGCGCGGTCATAATCGTAAAAGGTGAAGCGCCAACCCTGCTCGGCATTCGGTTCGCGCAGCTCGAGGCGCACCGGCCGGCCGAGCTCTCGTTCCAACCAGAGGTCGACCTGTACTTGCGGCGTGAGCGTGGCCAGGTCAAAGAGCAAGGGCGAGAGGGTTGCTCCAGCTGCCGACGCGATGAGATGGTGGGCGCGCTGGCCATCGGCCAGGTATTCGATGCCGAGCGTTTGCGGATTGGAGAGGGAGAGCAGGGCTTGATCCAGCGTACCGCCGGAGGAGAGCAATTGGCCGGGCAGGAAACCCGGCGCGAGTTCGGATTCCTGCCAGCCCAAGGCTGGTAGGCGGTAGAATTGGCGGTTTTCCTGCATGAAGATGGCAATATCCAAGGTGAGGATGCCGCCGGCTTCGAGGCGCGCATCCACATAAAGCGAAGAAGGCTGGATGACCTGGACATCGGCGAAGACCAGCTGGAAATCCAGCGGCAGATCGGAGATTTGCAGGTTGAGGGGGGGCGGCGCGCCGATGGGCTCGATGGCGAAGCTCAGCGAATTGGCCTGGCGCAGGGCGTTGCGCGCCGATTCCAGCAGCTCCGAGACCGGGGTCGCTTCATCACCACCGAAGCCGGCGCAAGCGGCCAACAGGGCGACACAGCAGAGGAGGAGGGGGAGGGTGAGGCGGCGCAAGGGCGGCTCCGGTGATTGGGTCTTGGGGTTAAAATAGCATAGCTGGGGCGACCATCCGCCGACCAACCGCGCTGCGGGCTTTACGATATGTTGCCGCCCTTTCGCTATAATCGCTCTTCCAACGGGGGAAAGGGAACGCAAATGGATCTGAGAGAAACCGTATCCTTCATCACGGGTGGGGCTTCAGGGCTGGGGGCGGCGACGGCGCACCGATTCGTCGATGCTGGGGGTCGCGTCATGCTGGTGGATATGGATGCGGCGGCGGGCGAGGCTCTGGCGGCTGAATTGGGCGAGGCGGCGCAATTCGTCGCGGCGGATGTCACCCGCGAAGATGAGGTAACAGCGGCCATCACGGCGACGCAGGAAGCATTTGGCTCGCTGCACGTATTGGTCAATTGCGCGGGCATCGGCCTGGCGATGCGCACTTACGGTCGTCAGGGCGTGCACCCGCTGGACTTGTTCGAGCGCGTGATTCGCATCAACCTGGTGGGCACGTTCAACGTGATCCGCCTCTGTGTACCGGTGATGATGCGCAATACGCCGGATCTGGAAGGCGAGCGCGGCGTCATCATCAACTCGGCATCGGTGGCGGCTTACGAGGGGCAGATCGGCCAGGTGGCTTATGCGGCGAGCAAGGGCGGCGTCGTGGGCATGAATTTGCCTTTGGCACGCGATCTGGCGCGGAATGCGATCCGCGTGGTGGCGGTGGCGCCGGGGCTCTTCGATACACCGATGCTGGCGGGTTTGCCGGAAGTCGCCCGCATTTCACTGGGCAAGCAGGTGCCGAATCCGCCGCGGCTGGGGCAGCCGGAGGAATTCGCGCAGACGGCGCAATTCATCGTCGAAGCGAGCTACTTGAATGGCGAGGTGCTGCGTTTGGATGGCGCGATGCGGATGGCGCCGCGGTAGAGGATGGAGGGTGCCGATGGAGGAAGGCTGGCCGACGCTTTATACCATCGGGCACAGCAACCATGACTGGGGCACATTTTTGGCGCTGCTGCGGCGGCATGACATCCAGACGCTGGTCGATGTGCGCAGTCAGCCTTACAGCCGGCGTTTTCCCCATTTCAGCGGTCGGGAATTGAGCCAGCGGCTGACGGATGCGGGCATCGATTATGAGTTTTACGGGGCAGCGCTCGGCGGCCGCCCGCCCGGGGTGAGCGCGGCGTGGTTGGCAGAAGAAGTGCGTACGCGCAGCTATGAAGCCCTGATGGAGCGCGACGAATTTGGCGAAGGAATGGCGCGCCTGCTGGCTTTGTTGCGCTCACCGCATCGGGCAGGAGCGTTGGCGGTGCTGTGCAGCGAAGGCGACCCGCTGGATTGTCACCGCCACCATCTGATCGCCCGCTACGTGCTGCGGGAGGGCTTTGCGGTGGCGGTCCGCCATATCGCCCGCGATGGCGCGCTGGGGCGGCCGTTGACGCGGGAAGATTTCGCCATCATCGAACAAAAGGGATTGTTCGGCTGAGGGTCCGTTCCCGGTTGCCATAGGGAGGGATGTTGGGCAAGCGACCGTTGCTGATCACCGATGTGACGGCGATGCGCGGCGAGGCGGTCTGCTTTGCTGGGGTGAACGCGGCGGGGGAATGCATTCGGCCGATCTTCGCCGATCGCCGGCCCATCCTGCGCAAACATCTGGCGCTGAAGCGCGGTGGTTGGATCCGGCCGCGGGCGGTGGTGGCGATGGCATGGACGCGCAGCGACCGCTGGCAAGCGCCCCATAGCGAAGATTGCTTCTTTGATTGGGGACAGGTGGAGACGCAATTTCTCGTTTCTGAGAATGAATGGCGCGATTGGCTGGCTTTCTTGACGGTGGAAGATGTTGCGGCAGCCCTGGGGGTGGAATTGCGCGACGGGCGGAGGGCGCGGCCGGGTGTGGGGCGGGCATCCTTGACGACGGTGCGGGCGAGTGAAATCGAGGAATTACAGCTGCGGGAAAACCAACATGAGGCCGGCCGGCACCGCTACCGGCTGCGCTTCCGCAGCGAGCAGGGCCAGCGTTACGATCTTCCGGTGACGGATTTGAGCCTGCGCGCGCTGGCGGAAAGGCTCTGGGCGCAGTTGGGCGAACGGGCGGTGGTGGCGGAGCGGATTTTCACGTCGATCCTGGAGGCAGATGAAGTGTATTTGCGCCTGGGCCTGGGGCGGCGCTTTCGCGGCTGGCATTACCTGCAAGTGAACGGGATCTACACGTTTCCGGATTACCTGCAGGGGCGATGTTACGCCGATTTTGCGTGAAGAGGCCGCACCGGCGGCGTCCAGATTGCGCTAAACTGGGTGAAACGGAAGGTGAACTGCGGAGGGTCAGGGATGGCGGAAGG
The DNA here is from genome assembly GCA_011523615.1 of Chloroflexota bacterium. Classification (GTDB taxonomy): domain Bacteria; phylum Chloroflexota; class Anaerolineae; order Aggregatilineales; family Phototrophicaceae; genus WTGJ01. The sequence goes on from WTGJ01000008.1 coordinate 171,031, forward strand.
AGCAGGGCTGCTGTACACGATCGGGCACAGCAACCTGGAGATGGAACAGTTTTTGGAGCGTCTTCAGCACTACGGCGTCACGATGGTCGTCGATGTGCGGACGCGTCCACAGAGTCGGTTTTTCCCTTGGTTCAACCGCCGCAATCTGGGGGAGCAGTTGAGCGCGGCCGCGGTCGGCTATGGCTTCATCGACTATCGACGCCCTGGTGATGGTGATGCGATCGAAGTGCTGCTCCATGACCGTGCGGATGCGAAGCAGAAGATTTTCGACAACTGTCTGGGCGGTTATGCCAAAGAGCCATCTGTCTACCCGACTCCTGGCGCGACGGGCCCGAAGGCCGTGAAGGCGATGGATGTGGAGGGCGAGCGACCGCTCTACTACGATCGAATCATGCAGCAGGAATGGTTCCAGCGCGGCATCGAGCGCTTGCAGGAAGTGATGGCGGATCAGGCGCAGGTGGCGGTGCTCTGTTCTTGCCGCGATTGGCGCGATTGCCACCGCGAAAACTTGATCGCGGTATATTTGCGGCGCGGGCACCCCGAACTGATGATTCGTCACATCAACCACGAAGGGGCAATTGCGGAGTCCGCGTGATTTTGGTTAGAATTGGGATACCGCAGTGGAGGAGCTGAGGATGAGCGGCGAAGAAAACCTGCTTTACACGATTGGCCACAGCAATCACAGCGCGGAATCCTTCCTCGAGGTTTTGCGGCGATATGGCATCACGACGGTGGTCGACATTCGTTCGCGGGCGCGCAGCCGCACCGAGCCACAGTTCAACCACGAACGGATTGGACCGGTCTTGATCGAAGCCGGGTTCAACTACCGATTCATCGATTATCACCAAGATCATTTCGGCTTGTTTCACACCGAGATTCACGACCGCAGCGAAGAAGAATATTATGACAATACGCTGGGGGGCTTTCCGAAAGAGAACGAGTTGTATTCCGATAATTTGCCGCGCAGCCGTTCTTTGCGGCAGCTGGAACCTGCGGTGCGCGACCCGTTTTATGAGCGCATCATGGGGCGACCCTGGTTTCAGGATGGCGTCCAAAAACTGCTGGAAATGATCCGCGCCGGGGAACGCGTGGCATTGCTGTGTCAATGCAAAGAGCCGGAAATGTGCCACGGGCGAAACCTGGTGGCGCGATACGTGCAGCGCGTGGAGCCGGACCTGCCGATTGGTTACATCCAATATGACGGTGAATTGCTGGGAACTTGACCTGATTTGGCGGCGGCCCCGGCACTGAGCTGAGGAGAAACCGAGCCGCCTTATCCGGCCAACCCACCCGAAATTTGGCGTTTAGATGCTCGAGGGGTGTTGAATTCGGCTGGGTGGGTAGCGTCATGGGGGCACGCATGGGGCTGCGCTTCACGAAGAGGAAGCAGCGAAGGCGGCGATCGCGCCCCGCAAGTCCCGCACTTCCACGAGCGACAGCCCGGCAGGGGGAGGATTTCCGCCACGGCGGCGGCGCGGAACGATGGCGCGGCGAAAACCGACCTGGGCCGCCTCGGCCAGGCGGGCATCCAATTGGCCGACGCTGCGCAGTTCGCCACTCAGGCCCAGCTCGCCGATACAGACCATATCTGAAGGCAGGGGTTGGTCGTGAATGCTGGAGGCCAGGGCCAGCGCAGTGGCCAGATCGGCCGCGGGTTCACGGATGCGCAAGCCACCGACCACATTCACGAAGACATCCTGTTCTTGCAGGGGCAGATTGGCGCGCACCTGGAGCACGGCGCAGAGCATCAGCAGGCGGTTGAGATCCAGGCCGTTGGGCGTACGGCGCGGGTGACTGAAGGCAGAGCGGCTGGTCAGGGCCTGCAGCTCGACGAGGAGCGGACGCGTACCTTCCATGAGGACGGCGATGGCGGAACCCGGCGCGTTGGCGGCGCGCTCTTGCAGGAAGGCTTCGGAGGGGTTGGCGACTTCGACCAGGCCCGTGGCGCTCATTTCAAAGACGCCGACTTCGCTGGTCGCGCCGAAGCGGTTCTTGACGCTGCGCAAGAGGCGGAAGGTCTGAAAGGGGTCGCCTTCCAGGTAGAGCACAGTATCGACGATGTGTTCCAGGACGCGCGGGCCGGCGATGCTGCCTTCTTTGGTGACGTGGCCGACGAGCAGCACGCTCAGCGCGCCCGCTTTGGCCCGGCCCTGCAATTGGCCGGCGCACTCGCGGATCTGGCCGATCATCCCCGGCGCGGAATTGACGGCATCGCTGTGAGCGGTCTGGATGGAATCGATGATCAGCAGGGTCGGATCCAACTCGTCGACGGTGGCTAAGATGCGCTCGAGCTGGGTTTCGGCGAGCAGGTAAAGCGGATCTTGTGACCCATTCAAACCGAGGCCGAGGCGGCGCGCGCGCATGCTCAATTGGCGCAGCGATTCCTCACCGCTGACGTACAGCACGCGACCGAGCGTTGCGGAAAGCGCGCCGGCCAATTGCGTGAGCAGGGTGGATTTGCCGATGCCCGGTTCACCGCCGAGGAGGGTGACGCTGCCGGGGACGAGGCCGCCGCCCAGCACGCGACTCAGCTCGCCGATGGGGATGGGCAGCCGTTCTTCATCGGCGGCGGGGATATCGGCGAGACGGCTGGCTTGCGCGGCCTCGATGTTCGTTTGAGGTCGGCCGGCGCGGGTGGGGGGCGCTGCGACGAAGGTTTCCATCGTGTTGAATTCGCCGCAGGCGGGGCAACGACCGAGCTGATGTGGCGTTTGGCGGCCGCATTCGCGACAGCGGTAGGTGGTGCGGCTGCGGGCCATGGTTCAGGCGTCGACTGCGCCGTAGTTGCGGCGGAGGTAACGGGCGATGACCATGCGGTGCACTTCGGAAGCGCCGTCGTAGATGCGGAAGGCGCGCGCGGTTTCGAACCAATTGGCCAAGGGCAGATCGCGCGAATAGCCGCTGCCGCCACAGATCTGGATGGCGCGGTCCAGGATGCGATGCACGCTTTCCGAGACGAAGACTTTGCAGATCGAGGTCTCGCGGCGCGCTCGTTCGCCCTGCTCCAGCAGCCAGGCGGCCTGTTGCGTCATCAGGCGGCCGGCGTGCAGCTCGATGTCGGAATCGGCCAACATGGATTGGATGACGCCCTGTTCGGCGAGGGTCTTGCCAAAAGCTTCGCGGCGGCTGGCGTAATCGGTGGCGATTTCCAGCGCGCGCTGGGCGATGCCGGTCCAGCGCATGCAATGGGTGAGGCGGGCCGGACCGAGGCGGTGCTGGGCGAGGGCGAAACCCTGCCCCGGCTCACCGAGGACGGCGCTGGCGGGGAGGCGCAAGTCGTGGTAACGCATCTCGATGTGGCCGCCGAAATCCTGTTGGCCCATGGTGGGGACGTCGCGGATGATTTCGATGCCCGGCGCGTCGATGGGCGTGAGGAAGAGCGTGGCGCCCTGGTGGGCGTGGCTGTCGTCATCGTGGCGGGCCATGATGATGAGGAAATCGGCGACGAGGCCGTTGCTGCTGAACCACTTGTGGCCGTTGAGGATCCAGTCGGCGCCAGCGCGGCGGGCCGTGGTGCGCAGCATGGTGGGGTCGCTGCCCGCACCGGGGGGTGGCTCGGTCATCGAGAAGGCGGAGAAGCGGTCGCCATTCACCAGCGGTTGGAGGTAGCGTTCGCGCTGTTCGTCGTTCGCGAAGCGTTCCAGCAGGTGCATGTTGCCTTCGTCAGGCGCGTTGCACTGGATGGCGAGCGGGCCGAGCAGGGAGCGGCCGGCGGCTTCGAAGACGGGCACTTGCTCCAGGATGCTGAGGCCGAGGCCGCCGAGCTCCGCCGGCATGGAAGGCGCCCAGAGGCCGGCCGCTTTCGCTTTGGCGCGCACTTCGGCGAGGCGCGCTTTGCTGAGGGTGGCGCCGTGCTGCGTCTCCGTTTCTAGTGGGATCACTTCATCCTGAACGAATTGTTCGACGCGGGCGGCGAGTTGGAGGATGGGTTCGGGGGTGGTGAAATCCATGACGGTCCTTGTCTGGGGGTCCTGGGTAGGATGGGGGCCCAGTGTAGCATAGGGGCGGCGTCTGCTAAGATGAAAGCGCCCGGGCGGTCTACGGAGCGTGAAGATGCGAAGCGAATTCGAAGAATTCCTGAACCTCCTGCAGAGGGATAGCAGCAGCGAATATGATAAAGGCAAGCGCTTTGAGGAAATCATCCGTCGGGCCTTAGAGCGGCATCCCATTTACAGAAGCCGCTTCACTCGAGTGCAATCATTTCGTGCCTGGGCGTATGCACGGGGCGAAAAAGAGCAGGACACCGGCATTGACATCGTGGCGGAACGGGAAGATGGCGCCTGCGCGGCGATCCAGTGCAAATTCTACGGCCGTGATGCAGCGCTCTACCTGGATCGAATCGACCGATTCATCGCGGCTTCCGAACCGAAACACGTCTTTGCCGAGCGCTATTTCGTCTGGACCGGCGACGACCCCAGCGAACCGGCGAAGCGACGCATGGAGCAGGCGGATCCCATTTGTACGCTCATCAGTCGTGAAAAACTCGCCAGTTGGGAGGTGAACTGGCTCGAATTGTACGAGGACTGGCAGCATTCGCCCGTCCGTTATGGCAAAAAGCACGAACCACGTGAGGACCAGGAGGAGGCGATCGAGGCGGTTTTGAACGGCTTTGCCGAACACGACCGCGGCCAACTCATCCTGCCCTGCGGCACCGGCAAGACGGCGACCACCCTCTGGTTGGCGGAGCGGCAAGTGGGCGCAGGCGGCCGCGTGCTCTACCTCGTGCCGTCGATCGCGCTGATTTCGCAGAGCATGCGGGAATGGGCGCGGCACCGCAGGCTGGAGCATCGCTACATCGCCGTTTGCTCCGATCGCTCCGTCGGCCGCCTCGAAGAAGACCGCACGCTTGCCGAGCTGGATATCCCGGCGACGACGACCGCGCTGGCTATCGAACGCCAGTTACGCAAGAGCGCGGCGGAGAAGCTGACGGTGGTCTTCGGTACCTACCAATCGCTCGAGCGCATCGCTGAAGCGCAGGATTATGGCGCGCCGGCCTTCGACCTGGTGATCTGTGATGAAGCACACCGCACTACGGGCGTCTCCGCTGCGGTGGGAGAGCATTCGCCCTTCACGCTGGTGCACGATGAGACGCGCATCCGCGCCGCGAAGCGCCTCTTCACGACGGCGACGCCACGCATCTACCGGCCGGCCAGCAAACAGCGCGCGAAGCAAGAAGACCTCACGCTCTTCTCCATGGACGATACCGTCGCTTATGGGCCGGAGTTCCACCGCATGACCTTCGGCGCGGCGATCAGCAAAAAACTACTCTCGGATTACAAGGTCAGCATCCTCTGCATCAACCGAAAGCGGACCGCCGAACGTCTGCGGGAGATATTCTCGGAGCTGGAAGAGGACGGCATCGATGACCTGGCGCGCATGATCGGTTGCTGGGATGCGCTGGCGGACCCGGAAGGCGCGCTGCAGACGCGGAAATTTTCCGGGGCCATCGGCGAAAATCCCTGCACGACCGCCCTGGCTTTCACGAATACCATCCAAAATTCCAAGAACCTGCGCGCGCTCTGGGAAGAATACATCCCGAAGTATCGCGCGTATCAAGAACAGGAATTTGACGTCGTCTCCGACCATTTGCTGCAGGCCGAAGTGGAGCACGTCGACGGCACGGACAGCGCACTGGTGCGGCACGAGCGCCTGCGCTGGCTCGAAGGAGTCAGCGACGAACATCATTATGATGAGCGGGGCAGACTGCGGGCGCGCATCCTCAGCAACGCCCGCTGCCTCACCGAAGGGGTGGACGTACCGGCGCTGGATGCCATCCTCTTCACCGCGCCGCGCAAGAGCACGGTCGATATCGTCCAGGCCGTCGGCCGCGTGATGCGATTAGCGCAGAACAAGCGATACGGCTACATCATCCTGCCGGTGGTCATCGACGAAGGGCAGCAGCCGGAGCAGATCCTGGAAGATTCCGCTTTCAAAATGGTCTGGGATGTGCTGAGCGCGCTGCGTTCGCACGACAACCGCCTGGATGCGCAGGTCAGCCTCAACTTTCGCCAGAAGCTCGAAGATCGTATCTTCATCCTGAACGGCAGCGCGGAGGAGGCGGAGGATGACGACGAGCTGCCGGATGCAACCCAGCCCGGTTTGCCGGTCGAATTGGCCGACATCCCGCCCGGCTTGATTTATGCCAAGATCATCGAGAAGGTCGGCGACCGCGAATACCTGCCGAAATGGGCCAGCAATGTGGCGGCGATTTACGAACGGTTGCGGGAGCGCATCGCACAGGCCTTCGAGCAGGGCGGAGTGGAGGAAGTGGACGCCGGCTTCCAGGGCTTCCTCGACGAGCTGAAACGGACCATCAACCCTACCCTGAGAGCTCAGCAGGCCATCGACCTGCTGGCGCAGCACATGCTGACCGGGCCGGTCTTCGACGCCAGCTTCGCCGAATCCGGCTTCGCGCAGCGCAACCCGGTGGCGCGGGCGTTGAGCCAGATGGTCGCCGGGCTGGAGCGGCGCTACGGCGTGCTGCAGGAAACGCGCGAGCTGCGCGACTTTTACGAGAAGGTGCGTACCAGCTTTGAAGGGATGGAGCCGGCGCACCGCCGCGAGGCGATGCAAAGCCTCTATGAAGAATTCTTCCGCAAAGCGCTGAGCAAGGAGGCGACGCGTTTGGGCGTGGTCTATACGCCGGCGCCGCTGGTGGATTTCCTGCTGCGCTCGGCCGACTGGGCGCTGCAGGAGCATTTTGGCATGAAGCTGGCCGATGAAGGGGTGCACGTGATCGACCCCTTCACGGGGACGGGGACGTTCCTGGCGCGCTTGATCGAGAATGAGGAGCTGCTGCCGGATGAGGCCTTGACGCACAAATATCACCACGAATTGCACGCCAACGAAATCTTGCTGCTGGCCTATTACATCGCCGCCGTGAACCTCTCCCAGGCCTATGAGGAGCGCGGGCAAGCAGCGGGCGGGGCGGCGGAATTCCCGGGGCTGGTCTGGACGGATACCTTCCAGTTGGCGGAGCGCGAGTTGCAGGAAGCGGCGGCGGGGGAGAAGTTGAAGGGGCTGGGCGGGATTTCGGTGGAGAACGACGAGCGGATCTTGCGGCAGCGGCAGGCGCCGATCACGGTGATCGTCGGCAACCCGCCGTATCGGGCGGGGCAGCGGAGTCAAGATGATAACAATCCAAATACAAGATACGAATTGCTGGAAGGGCGGATCGCCGATACGTACGCAGCCAGGACGAGTGCAAAAACAAAAAATTATTTATATGACCACTACAAATTGGCCATTCGTTGGGCGACGGATCGAGTCGGGAAACAAGGCGTGATCTCATTTGTTACGAGCGCAAGTTACATAGATGGCAATTCAGATGATGGTTTTCGCGCTTCTTTGCTAGACGAATTCTCGACAGTTTATGTATTTCACCTTCGAGGTGCCGCTTTAGGAGGGAAAGCTGAAGGGCAGAATGTTTTTGACATTAAGCAACCTGTCGCCTTGTTGCTGATGGTGAAAGACGCGCAGCACGTAGGCCCCTGCGAGATTCGCTATATCGAAATGCCTGATGGTTTGGAGCGTGAAGAGAAATTCACGCTGATGGAAAACATAGAACATTTTGGATTAGCTAAGACAAAACAAATTATTCCTGATGAACAACATTACTGGATCAACCAAAGCGACCCTCAATTTGATAACTACTTTGTGATAGGCAACAGAGAGGTAAAGGCAGGCAAAGTGCAGAATGCTGTTTTCAGATTGTATTCAAATGGTGTTGTTTCAGCGCTTGATGCCTGGATATACAATACGGATAGCGAACTGCTACGGCAGCGTTTCTCTGAGATGATTGATTATTACGAGGAGCAATTGGAGCGATACAAAGAAGGTGAATTTGATTACGAAACCGCGATTGCGCCTACTCCCAAGCGAATAAAGTGGATTTATGCTTTACGAAATCGGCTGAAAAGTAAAAGGTCTTCATCATTTTCTACAGGGAATATTGTAATTTCTCAGTATCGTCCCTTTTTTATGCAGAATTTCTATTACGACTCATTTTACACACACAGCACCTACCAAATCCCACGCATGTTCCCGCCGCCCGCTGCCTCTGCGCCTCCCAGTCTCCCAGTCTCCCAGTCTCCCAGTCTCCTGCGAGCGGCGTAGCGCAA
>WTGJ01000008.1:179250-203487 GCA_011523615.1 Chloroflexota bacterium
CTCCCAGTCTCCCAGTCTCCCAGTCTCCCAGTCTCCTGCGAGCGGCGTAGCGCAAGACGACCTACAAATCAAGCACCCAACCGGGCCATCTACCTCGCTGCCCCCGGGTCCAGCGAGCGCTTCTCCTGCCTGCTCACCGAGCGCATCCCCGACCTCCACCTCATCAACGGCGGACAGTGCTTCCCGCGCTACACCTACCGACGCCTCCGCGAGTGAAGCCATGACGCACGCCAGCCCAGCCCAGCCCAGCCGATTATCACACCGCGCGTCAGAAATCAAGTCATCTGCGTGGCCGGGCCGGGCAACCCAAAGTTTCACTGCTTCATCAGCGACCGCATCCCGGATATCCAGCTCTGCTTCAACGGGCAGGTCTTCCCACGTTACACTTTCCGGCGGGTGGAACGAACCGGGTGATCTGCACGACGGGGGTCGGCAACAAGGGGGAATTCAGCTGCCTGATGAGCGAGCGGGTGCCGGACCTGAACCTGCTGGCCGCCGGGGTGCAAGCCTTCCCACGCTGGACATACCGGCGGGTGGAAGCGACCGAGGCGGGGTGAATGTGGCGATCGTCGTTTCCGGCCGTGGCGCGCAGGAATTCACCTGCTTCATCACCGAGCGCGTGCCGTGTTTGGATCTCGTCAGCAAGTCGCAGGTTTTCCCGCGCTGGAGTTATCGGGAGGTGGGGGATGAGTGAGCACGGATTCTCATGAAACAGCAACCATTCTTCCCCGCCGGGACCGATCCCGATGTAGAAATCGTCGAGATCGACGGACAGCTCTACGAACGGCGCGATAACATCACCGATTTCGCGCTGCGCGAGTTCCAGCGAAACTATGACGACGCGGGCATCACCAAGGACGACATCTTCGATTACGTCTACGGCCTGCTGCATTCGGAGGATTATCGGCGGCGCTTCGCCAACAACCTGCGGCGGGAGCTGCCGCGCATCCCGATGGCGCCGGATTTCTGGGCGTTCGCCAAGGCGGGGCGGGCCTTAGCGGCTCTGCATACGGATTTTGAGGGCGAGAAGGGCGACGTCGTTGAATACCCGCTGGAATTCGACGAGGGCGGACTCGGTGAGCGGGCTTGGTTACTGATGAAGCAGAAATTGCGCTGGGGAGGAACGCGGAAAGAGCCGGACCGCACGCAGATCCTCTTCCCGAATGGCGGGGTGGTGCGCGGGATTCCACCCGCGGCGCAGGATTACGTGGTCAACGGGCGCACGCCACTGGAATGGGCGCTGGACCGTTACCACATCCGCGTGGATCGAGAGAGCGGTATCGTGAATGACCCGAACGCCTGGTGGGCGGAGCGGGGCGGGCCGCGGGCGATGTTGCCCTATTTGGCGCGGCTGGTGACGATCTCGGTTGAGACAGCGCGGATCGTGGCGGAGTTGCCGGAGTGGGAGTGAGGGTGGTTACTGGATCGCGGCGAGGCATTGACGATAAATGTGATAGACTCAACTTGCACACTCTGCAAGTGGGAGGGATGCAATGGAACAAGAGGAGACAATTCACCTCGAATTCAATCTCCGTAAAGCGGTAGAGATCCTCATTTATGTGTCTCGACGCATTGAAGAACCCACCATATTGCGCGTGTTTAAATTGGTATACCTGGCGGAGAAGCTGCACCTGGAACGCTATGGCCTAATGCTGTGCAATGATCGTTACGATGCCTTGCAATACGGCCCTGCACCCCGAAACATGTACGATATTGTGAATGAGGCACGATATGTAGACGATTATGGATTTCGCGTGCGTGAACGAAATATCGAAGTGCTGCGAGAAGAAAACAGAGAGCACCTCAGTGAAGCAACCATTTTTTGTCTGGATGAAGTACTGAAACAATTCGGAGATGAGCCCATCGGGCGTTTGGTTGAAGCCAGCCATGATCGAGCTTGGGAAGAAGCCTGGAGGGAACGAGGTGAAGTTCGGCGCTTCGAAATGCCCTTAGAGTCGATTGTCGACAAACTCAAGGATGGGGCTGAGATATTGGCTTACTTGAGAAACGAAGGCTTATAGCTTGTCGCGGCGACACGTGGTTGAAGCCTGGTGTTGGTACGAATGCGCTCAATGCAAATTCACCAGACCGCGCAAAATGAAATATGTGATGATCGGTTACACAGAACAATCCGTAGGCTTTGGGTTCTTTTTGAATTCAAACCTGTCCGCAATGGCAGCAAGATATCCTGAGCGTTTGGCCTGCGAATTGCTGTTGTGGAAAAGGAGCCAGCGCTTCATCCATCGACAGGATTCCTATCTGGATTGTGCGCAACTGTACCGATTTACACGGCAAGACTTGACACGGCGATTGGAGCCAGTAACCCACAACAATGCTCTAATGATCTTAGCAGCTATCGAATGTTGTACCTTGTTGACGCCGATGGAAAAAAGTGAAATTCGAGTTTCTGCGCTGGGGGTCGGTTACATCGAGTAGCGATCTTCGTGGACGTTCGACACCCAATCCGCTGCTGAACTCCCCAACACAGGGAATCGATTACACTGGCGTCATGCGGGCGTTACCCCAACCGAACACACAAAACCTGGCGCAAAGCATATATCGGGAGTTGCTGGCGGGCCTGAGCGGTGCCCTGGTCGGCGCACCCCAGGCGATGGCCTTCGCCTTGATCGCCGGCGTGGAGCCGATCTACGGGTTGTATGCGGCGATCGTGGCCACGCTGGTCGGCGCGTTGTTGGATGGGCACGGCGTGATGACGATCGCACCGACGAACGCGCTGGCCCTGGTGGTGGGCAGCACGCTGGCGCCCTTCGTCGATGGCAGCGGTGGGGAACTGGCGCGGCTCTTCTCATTGACGGCGCTGGTGGGGCTGTTTCAGCTGGGCTTCGGCGTGTTGCGGTTGGGGCGGCTGATGCGCTATTACGACGCGGCGGTGCTGACCGGCTTCATCAGCGGCGCAGGTCTGTTGATCGTGCTCAATCAGCTGCCGACTTTGACCGGGCTGACGCTGGCGGGGGGCGATACCCTTTCGCGCAGCGTGGAGTGGCTGCGGAGTGCGGCGGAATTTGCGCCAAAGACGACGCTGATGGGCGCATTGGCGCTGGCTTTGATGCTGGCCTTTTGGTGGACGCGGTGGCGGCGTTATGGCACGTTGGTGGGCCTGGTGGTGGTTTCGGTCTTGGTGGCCGCACTGGGCTGGGAAGAAGTGACGCGCTTGCAGGATATCGCCACGTTGCCGCGGCGCTTGCCGTTCTTTGTCGGGCCGGATTGGGGATATTGGCCGGCGTTGGCGCCGGGGGCGCTGGCGATCGCTGTGTTGGGCCTGGCGCAATCGGCGGCGATGGCGCGCGGCCTGCCGGAAGACCAGGCGGAATTTTTGAAGCGGCTGGATTCGGATTCGCAGGATTTTTTGGCGCAGGGACTGGCGAATCTGGCGGGCGGGTTTTTCCAGTGTATGCCGGCTGGCGGCTCGCTATCGCGGACGGCGCTGTTGCTGGGGGCGGGGGGGCGGACGCGCTGGAGCAATGTGATATCGGTGCTGGTGCTGGCGGGCTTGTTGGTGAGCGTGGCGGGCCTGGCGGAGCAGATCGCCCTGGTGGCGCTTTCCGCGCAGTTGGTGGTGGCGGGTTTGCGCCTGATCAACTGGCGCTCGATCCGGCGCATCTGGGGCAGCGGCTGGGCGGGGCAGGCGGCCCTGTCGGTGACTTTTGCGGCGACGCTGAGCTTGCCGTTGACGCTGAGCGTGTTTTTGGGGATGGCGATTTCGGCGCTGCTGTTCGTCCGCCGCCGGCGGCGGAAGGTGCGGGCCAACGGATGGCGGCACGGCACGAAATGAACGGCAGGGACGGGCAACAGGCAGGCGCAGGTTGGCTCAGTCTTCGGTGGTGAGGTAAAAGAAGGCTTTCTTTTCGCCGGGCAGGGTGAAATCAAAGCCGCAGTTGAGGAAGAAATTCTCTTTGGAGGAGATGGCCATCACTTCGCGCACGTTGGCGGCGTGGGCCCGCTCCAGGCAAGCGGCGACCAGTGCGCGGCCGACGCCATGCTGGCGAAGTTCGGGGAGGACGGCGAGGCTGCGCAGCTCGGCCAGTTTGGGGGAATAGATTTCCAGCGCCGCACAACCGATGAGGCGCCCTTCGCTCTCGGCGACGAGGAAGCAGGGGTAGAGATCATCCAGCTCGGTGAGGGTACGCGGCAGGAGGCGCTCCGCTTCGACGAAAGGGGTGAGGAAATCGGCGAGGGTAGCGATGTCTTCACGCAGGGCGGGGCGGATGGAGAAAGCGGGCATGGTGGGCTTCCGACTGCTGGGCGGGCGTTATTGTAGCAGCAGAAATCGCAGCAGCGGTGGATGGGTCCCGCAGAAAGCGGGCGACGCAGTAGATGGGGCTGGCGAACACGCTCAGCGCAGCAGCAAACGGATGCCGCGGTGTTTGCGGCGCAGGCGACGGATGACGCCACGTTCTTCGAGGCCTTGCAGGTAGCGGATGAGGTGGGTGCGCGAGATGTAGCAGCGGCGGGAGATTTCTTGCTGGGTGGGTGCGTAGCCGTGCTCGGAGATGTAATGGCGGATGTAGTTGAGGATTTCGCTGGCCAGCGGCTCGTGCATTCGGCGGGGCATCGTTCTCCCTATCGCTTCGAAACGTGAAGAGAGTGTAGCGCAAATAGAACATTAGTGCTATACAAAATTGTCCATCACGGGTGACTGGCGGCTGCGCTATACTGCTCGGCAGGGCAAAGGCGCGGCACCGCGGCCGATGCGAGCAGGAGGGTATGGCGATGTCCTGGTGGCGGCGCATCCAGCAGGCAGTGTTGGGGGGTGGCGGGTCGCGGAGGGACCGCGATGGGCTTTATTTTTACGTCCAGCCGCGAAACTGCACGCGCATCGCCCGCTTGCGCATCCACCGTTACAACGACCTCAGCCAGAGCGATGAGGGCGATGGTTATTTTTGCCGCAAGATCATCACGGTGGCCGGTTGTCCCTGGCAGGCCACCCTGGAGCTGAGATTCGACCGCAACCGCCGCATCACGGAGCAATGGATTGAGGGTGGCGCGCTGGTGACGGCGGAAGATTACGCGGCCCAAGAAGCGGCTCCTTCGGGGCAACCATAGGCAAGCGGGACGCGTGGTGGCGCAGCGGCTTGCGCCGCGCTGCGGTGGCCACGCTCGGTTTGGGCAGCCTGCTCGCTTGCAACCTCAGTGGCGGGACGCCGACGCCGATGCGCTTCCTGCCGACGGTCGCGCCCATCGTACCGACGATCGGTTACGCGACGGTGGATCCGGCGCGCCTGCCCAGCCAGGACGGTCGACCACCACCACCCAGCTTGCACATTTTGAACATCCTCAACCAGGTCGCCAACGATCGCCTGTTGTTGCATGTAGACGCGCTGGCCGGTTTTGGCACGCGGCATTTCAACTCGGGCTATGAGCGCGAAGGATGGGGGATTGGTGCGGCCTTTCGCTATGTGCGAGGGGAGATGGAAGCGATTGCGGCGACGGAAGCGAATGTGCGCGTTTTTGCGCAGGAATTTGAGGCGAATTTCAACGGCGTGAGCGCGCCAGCTCACAACGTGATCGCGACGATCCCTGGCCGCGAGCCGGCCGCGGGGACGGTGGTCGTCGGCGCGCATTACGACAGCATATCGCTCGCTATTAATGATGAGGACAGCCCGGCGCCTGGCGCGAACGACAATGCGAGTGGGGTGGCGGCTTTGTTGGAGATCACGCGGATTCTGGCGCCCTTGCAACCGCGGGCGACTGTGATGCTGGTGGCTTTTGGCGCGGAAGAGGTCGGCCGGCTCGGCAGTTTGGCTTTCGTGAACGAAATCATCCGCGGCCGTGAGATCGACGTGATTGCCATGATCAACCTGGATATCATCGGCAGCAGCACCGCGGCCAACGGCGCCATCAATGACAGCGAGTTGCGCATTTTTTCGCACGAGGATGATCAGAGCGCGGCGCGACAGCTGGCGCGGGCCGTGGATATGATCGGCTTTCATCTGACGCCGACGATGGACTTGCAGGTGCAGAATGCGGCGGATCGCACCGGCCGTTTCAGCGACCATCTATCCTTCACCGAGGCTGGTTACCCGGCGGTGCGTTTGATCGAGGCTTTTGAAGAGCGCAATCGACAACATACCGCGCAGGATACGATCGAGGACATATCGCCGCTGTACTTGCAGCGGACGACGGAAGCGGCGCTGGCCATCACGCTGGCCCTGGTGGATGGGCCGCGGCCGCCGCGCCTGGAGCGCATCACGCTGCGGCCTTTGGAGGATGGGCGATCGCGCCTGGTCTGGGAGCCGACAGAAGGCGCGGTTCGTTACTACGTTCACTTGCGCCAGGAGGGCATCCGCAACTACCATCGCATCTTCTCCGTCGCGGAAAACAGCGTGGAATGGGACGAATGGGGTCGATATGCGGGGCTGGCCATTGCGGCGGTTGACGAGCGCGGTTTGATCGGCCCACTCTCGGCGGAGTTTCGCAATGGCTCCTAGGAGGAAGGCATTGGTGCTGCGTACACGCCTGATGTTCCGGCGGCAGCAAAGATCCATGCGTTCCATCGCTCCTGGGCAGCTGGTCCAGATCATCGCCGGCGGGATGATCCTGGCGATTTTGGGTGACGCGAACATCTACGTATCTTTGCCGACGCACACCGCCGAGGCGGGGATTCCGCTGGTCTACGTCGGCTTGATGCAGGCGATGAACCGCATCACGAGGATCATCATCAATGGCCCTTACGGCATCCTGTTGGAGCGGGTGCCGCGCCGTCCGTTGATGATCTTTTCCTTGCTGTTGGGCGCCGTCAGCAATCTTTGTTATCTGGTGCCGGGATTTTGGCCGCTGCTCATCGGGCGGATTTTATGGGGCGTCTGTTGGGCGGGCATCTGGCTGGGCGGGCACGCCATGATCTTCGACATTGCCGATGAACAGGAGTATGGCGAACGGACCGGGCAGGTGCAGATGGGATTCTGGATCGGCGCCGGCGTTTCCTCGTTTTTCAGCGGCATCCTCACCGATTGGCTGGGTTACCGAGAATTCTTTGTGGTGGCTGCGGTATGCGTCTTCCTCGGTTGGTTTTGCTGGATCATCTGGTTGCCGGAGACCTTCGGCCGGCGCAAGGCAGCGCGGGAGAACGGCGGTGCAGGCGTCGATGTGCCTGCCGAAACGCCCGCCCCCAGGCAGCAGACGCGACACCGACGCTGGGAGTTTGGGGCGACCCTGTTGCTGGCTTTCATCAATTGGTTCATCTTCCTGGGGGTCGCGGGCTCGTTTTGGCCGATCATGGTCGATCAACGGACGACGGCCGCATTTCGCACCCTGCCGTTGGTCGGAGAATTGGGCGTCTCCTCGTTCACGGGCATCATGACCGCGGTCGTCATCCTGCTGGTGAATGCGCTGGCCGCGCCCTGGATTGGCCGGCTATCCGATCGCCTGGGACGTTCCTGGTTGATGTTGGCGGCGGCCGTGTTGTTGGGGGCGGTGACGATGCTGCTGAGTGCACAGGGTTACGGGGTGGTCATCCTGATCGGCATCTTCTTTCAAGGGCTGGTGATGAGCATCCTGGGCGTGTTGATCACGGCACAAATGGGTCGGACGGGGCCGGCGCGACAAACGGGGCGGCGGCTGGGCTTGTTGAACATCTGTGGCGATATGGGGGGTGCACTGGGGCCTTTGCTGGCTTTCGCCCTGTTGCCGCTCATCGGTCTGGCGGGGGTGTTGTACGGCACAGCGGTGGTGCTGATCCTGATCTTGCCGCCGGTGGTCTGGTTGGCCTTACAGGAAAAGCGGCTGACGGCTTAGCCGTATTTGGCGCGCAGGATGGCCGCTGCTTCGCTGAGGTTGCGCAATTTCAGGTAGGCTTCATCCAGGGAAATGGGGTTGGTGCTGGTGGGCGCGAAGCCGCAGTCCGGCGTCAGGGTGAGTTGTTGCGGCGCGAAATGGCGCAGGGCGTTCTCGCCGCGCGCCACGATGACCGCGGGGCTTTCGATTTCGCGGCTGCGCACATCGACGACGCCGAGGGCCAGTTCCTGGCGCAGGGTGTGCCCGGCAAAGACATCGAGATCGCCCGCTTCCGTGATGGCGAATTCCAATGCCAGCTGGTCGACTTCCGCGCGCAACAGCGCGGGCAGGATGGGTTCGTAATCGCCGCGGGCGTAGACGGTGCGGTCGCGGTTGCCGCGGCAGACATGGAGGGCGGTGCGGATGCCGCTGATGCCGGCGACCACGGCGTTGAGGTCGTCGATCGCTTCGTGCATGGCGGAAACGGGGTCAGCGAAGCGGGCGCGGTAGTGGGCATCGACGAAGAAGCCGAACCAGGGGTCATCGAATTGGACGATATCGACGCCGACATCACGCAGGGCGATCAGTTCGGCGCGCAGGATGGGCAAGACGGCATCGATGAACGCGCGGCGGGTGGGATAAGCCGCCCGGGAATGAACGGGGTGCCAGAGGCGGCCGCAGATCATATGGGGGGCGGGCAGGGCGACCTTGATCTGGCGGTCGGTCTGTTGCCGCAGGAAGCGAGCGCCTTCGGCGGCGATGGGCTGTTCGTAACGCAGGGGCGCCGTAACCAAGGTCTGTTGAAAATCGGTCAAGGTCCATTGTTGCGGTGCGGATTGCTCGGCCGCCGCTTTGATTTCGGCGGCGGGTTCCTCGGTCTCGAATGGGCCGCGGGTGAAGCCACCTACGCGGCGGGCGAAGACTTCGAAGTAGCCGATGCGGCGCCATTCGCCATCGGAGATGGTATCGATGCCGGCGGATTCCTGGAGGGCGACAGCGAAGGGGATAGAGCGATCGAGGAGGGCATCCAGCTCCTGCTCGGCGAGGCGGCCTTCTTCATGGGCGATGAGTTGATCGAGGAGCCAGCGGGGGCGGGGCAGGCTGCCGATGACGGCGGTCGAAAATGGGGTCTTCTGCATCCCTCTCACCCTCCGTTTTTTGGGCTTAGATTGCCGGAAGGATAACGCAGAACGGGGTTTCAGTTGGTATGATGGAAAGCAGCTCTCGGCAATGGGGGCGCGAAGGGAAGACCCATGGCATCCGAACGCGTGATGATCTTCGGTTTCATCATGGCCCTGGCACTGTTGTTGTTCGTGTTGGAGCTGGTGCGGCGGCGGCGCTTGCGGGAAGAACTGGCGCTGCTCTGGTTGGCGACGGCGCTGATCGTGATGGTACTCAGCATATCGCGGGCGTCGCTGGATCGTTTGGCCGCTTTGCTGGGGATTGCCACGCCGACCAGTGCGCTCTTCCTGGTCGCGATTCTGTTCATGTTGTTCATGCTATTGCATGTTTGCACCCTGCTTTCACGCATCATGCAGGAGAACAAATCACTCGCGCAGCAGCTGGCCATCTTACAACGCGAGCAGGAGGATCTGGCGGACGCGATGGCGGTCGCTGAGACGGGCGTTGAGGCGCGGTCGGCTGACCCCGGCTCAGAAGAAGCGGCAGAAGACGACGGGGAGGGTGGCAGCACGCCAGAGGAAAGCCAGTAAGAACGCAGCGATGACGGCGGCGGGGATGAGGTTAAGGGCGGCGGAAGCAGCCTGGGGGCGCAGCTTCACTTGCCAGCCGCTCTCTTCCGCGGCTACGTTGAATTGGTAACGGGGGATGAGGGCGGCGGCCAGAGCCAGGCCCGCCACCAGGCCGCCAAAATGGGCCCAGTTGTCGATGCGCAATGCACTACCGGGCAGGGTAGAGGCGATGCCGATGCCGAAATTGATCAAGGTCCAGATGAGCAACTGGCGCAGCATATGGTTACCCCGTTGACCGAAGAGGCGCCGATTGCGCAGCAGCAGGATCACTTGCGCGCCGATGAGGGCGAAGACCGCACCGGAAGCCCCCAGCGAGGGGATGCAAGGATCACCGGTGACTGCGCTCAGGATGGAAGCGCACAAGCCGCCTATGGTGAAGATGGCAGCGAAGCGCAGGTGACCGAGGATGCGTTCCAGAGCGCCGCCAAAATGATAGAGCATGTAGGCGTTGAAGAGCAGGTGCAGCGCGCCAATCGGAGCCAGGGCAAAGCCCCCCCGCCAGCGCTCCACCCAGATGCCGGCATGCAGGAAAATGGACGTGAAGAGGCGGTACATTTGGTTTTCCTGGAATACCGCCTGCGGCAGGTTCCAGCCCGCTTGCTGGATCTGCTGATCCAGCTCCGGCGAGGCGGCGCGCAAGATGAAGAGCGCTACCATGAGGGCCAGGGCGGCCTGAGTGAGGTACGGCGGTGTATTGCCCAGGGAAAAGCGCGGTCCTGCGGCGCTCGCCGATGGTGCGCGGGTAGGGGCCGGTTGGGGAGGAGTTTCGAGGGGGTGAGGACGGCGTTCAGGTTGAGTCATCGGCTGGCGTGCTATGCATGAATACGCCTATCGTTGCGAACGTTGTGGCGAACGTTTTTCTCTGCGTTATGCGCGCTATGCCGATTATGACGCGGCGGAGAAGCGTTGCCCGGCCTGTGAAAGCGGCGATTTGACACGCATCCTGACTGTGGAGGGGGGGCGAAAACAACACGCGGGCGGGGGGCGTGATTATGCGGCACTGAGCGCGCGGGAGATGCTCTCCGTCCTGGAGACGGGTGACGCAAGGGAGGCGAAACGGCTTTATGAGGCGGTGGAACGCGGAACGAAGGAACGCGGCGGTGCGAAGGGGCGCAATGCAGCGCATACGCTTCGATCGAGCGGTGCTGCGGGGAGGCGGGCGCGGGGCTGACTCAACCAAGGCGGGTGGGTCGCACAAGCTGTGCGGGTCGCACTGGGTGCGTGGGTTGCACTGAATGCGTGGGTCGTTCAATCATAACGCAGCACTTGCAGGGCCGGGGCCTGCGTCGCCGAACGGGCGCTGAGGAAGGTGGCCAGCAGGGCGATCCCTACCGCCGCTGCGAGCAAGAGCAGGGCTGTCTGGCTGGTTTCCCGGGGGAAGGGCAGCAGATTTTGGGAATTGAGCGACAGGAAAACCCGCAGGCCCAGCGCGCTCAAACCCACGCCCAGCAAGCCACCGGATGCTCCGACCAGGGCGTTTTCCAACAACAGCGCGCTGAGGACCTGGCGCCGTTTCATGCCGAGCGCTTTCAGGATGCCGATCTGGCGCCGCCGTTCCAGGGTGGCCAGGGCGACGCCATTGGCCATGATGACGGCCGCAGACATCAGCGAGAGCAGGCCGACGACGGTGGGGATGGCGGCGAATTGGTCGATGATGCGGCGCAGCAGACCATCGATGAAGGTGATATCGAAGGAGAAGGTGAGCGGGTTGCGCGCGAGATCGCGCAGGGTTTCATTCAAAAATTCCGGCGGCACATCCAGGATGTGAAATGCTTCCCCGGCTTGCGATTCCACCACGCCTGCAGGGATGTACGCGTCGCTGATCCCGGTGAGGGTGAATGCGTTCGTCGCTTCGGTCTGGGGGGCGAGGGTGCCGATGACGGTCAGATCCAGGATTTCGTCGCCGAAATCGACCCGCACGGTTTGACCCAATTGGGCATAGGGAGAATCGGCGCGCAGGACGATGACGGGCTGGCCCTGATCTGCGGCAGTCAGGAAGCGCCCGGCGGCCATCTCCGGCTGGCCTATGTCTGGGTGGTTGGTCGAGAGGACGGTGAGGGAAGCCGGCATTCGCGCTTGCGCAGGGAAGTCATCGCTGCCGTTTGTGCCCGCTGAGCCAGTTGCGGCTGAGTCATCTGGGGGGAGGAGAGTGACATCATGGTTGGCGAAGTGTGTGTGGTGACGCAGGTGGGGCAGATTCGCAAAGACCTCGTCCGGTAAGGCCTGAGGCAGGAGGGGGAAGACGAGGATGTTGCCGCCGAGGGCCTGCGAGAAAGTGAAGCGCAGGACTTCGCTGACGGTCTGGCCGGCGAAGGCGATGCTGCTGAGGGCGAACATGCCGGTGGCCAGGGCGAGGATGGTGGTGGCGGTGCGGATGCGCTGGGTGGCGAGGTTGCGCGTGGCCAGGCGCAGGGTGGCGCGGCCGAAACTGGGTAGGCGGCTCAGCAAGCGCACGGCGAAATTGAGCAGGAAGACCAGCAGCGCCAGGAAAGCCAACACCGCGGCGACCAGCAAACAGCTGATGAGCAAGGCGTTCCAACTGCCCAGGGCGCCATCGCTGATTTCGGTCAGGCTGTGATTCAGGATGCGGCTGATGATGGCGCCGGCCACCAGCACCAGGACCAGCACACTCAGCAAGGATTGCAAGAGGCCGACGCGCGGCACGGCCAATTCGTTGGGGCGGAGGACGCTGACCGGTCGCACTTGCAGGGTGATCAGCAGGGGGGCGAGCGAGAAGGTGAGCGTGGTGCTCAGGCCGAGGATGACGCCGAAGGCGAGCGCTTCGGGGTAAATGCGCCAGGTGAGCGGTTGGGCGAGGAAGGTTTCGCCATAGGAATTGACGACACGGCCGAGCAAGATGCCGCCCAGGCAGCCGAGCGCACTGCCCAGGACGCCCAGCCAGGCCGCTTCGGCCAGGAAGAGCGCGGCCACCTGCCGTCCTTTGAGGCCGAAGGTTTTCAGCGCGGCAATTTCCAGCGCGCGGTGGCGCACGCGCACCAACATGGTGTTGATGATGCCGACGCCGCCGATGAGCAAGGCGCCGAGACCCATCAAGGCGATGAAATCGGAAAGGATGGGGGTGATTTCTTCATAGTTTTCCAACAACTCCACTGTCGTGCGGAACTCGAAACCATCATCGCCCAGCTGCCTTGCCAAAGCCCGCGCTTCGGCGCTGATGTCGCTGCCGGGAGGCAGGGTGATGCCGATGCGATTCGGCGCTTCATCGATGCCCAGGGTCTCCGCTTCGGTAAAAGAGACATAAGCGAAGCCGAAGAAGGAAGCGAAGATGTTCAATAGACTCGCTTCGCTTTCTGTGGGGACGATGCCGCGCACCGTGTAGGGCGTTTCGCTGCCGCTGAGGAAGACCGCGTCCCCGACCTGCAAATCCCGTTGGTCGGCGAGGTTGTGGCTGATGACGATGCTTTGCGGCGCGGCGAGGAGGGAGGCCAGGGTTTCGCCACGCGGCTCTCGCATGCGGATCGCGCTGACTTCGCCATAGGCCCGGGGTTCGATCAACAACATCGCGATGAATTGAGGGCGGCCGATGCCGCCTTCACCTTCTGTGAAGAGTTGGACGTTGCTCGCTTCGCGATACGCCAGCCATTCCCCGTCGCGGGCGGCCACCCAGCTGTCGATGCTCGCCAGGGTTTCTTCGTCGAAGAGGTTTTCCTGGTTGCGGGAACTCGTGGCCAGGCCAGCGAAGGGGTTGTCACTGCTGACGCTGATGCTGATGTCACCGTGGTTGCTGCTGCGGACGTTTTCGGTCAGGGAATCGCCGATGCTGAGGCCGAGGGCGCGCAGGGCGACGATGGCTGAGACGCCGGCGGCGACGGCGAACATGCTGAAAGCCGCCCAGCTGCGTTCGCGGCGCAGGTTTCGTGCGGCATAGCGCAAGTAGAAGAGCAGGCGTTGGGCGAGCAGGTTCAGACGGTTCATGGCTGCATCATACTATACTGGTGAAGGGGGATACGGGAATGCGCAAATGAAGTTGCTCTACATCGCCAATCTGCGCTTGCCGACGGAAAAAGCGCATGGTTCGCAGATCCTCCAGAATTGCGAAGCCTTGGCCGAGGCGGGCGCGGAGGTGGTGCTCTGGGCGGCGCGGCGCGTGAATCACCTGCGATTGCCGAAAGATCAACACTTCTGGTCGTTTTACGGGGTTCGGCGCAATTTTTCGATCGTCCGCATCCCTTCTCTGGATCTGATCTGGTTGCCGATTCCGCTGTTGCGGCGGGTCGCATTTTGGTTGCAATGGCTGAGTTTTGCGCTGTGGGCAGCAGGGCGGGCCCGTTTCACAGCGGCGGATGTGATTTACAGCCGCGATCGGCTGGTTTTGTTGCTGTGTGGTCAGAAAACGGGCCGGCAGCGGGCCTATGAAGTGCACCACGTCGCCGAGCGCGGGCCGGGGCGCTGGCTGCAGGGGATCGTCGCGCGACGGGTGGATGCGTTGTTTGCGGTGACGCAGGGCGTGGCGCAGGAGCTGCGGGCCTTGGGCGCGCGCGCGGAGCGGGTTCACGTCCTGCCGGATGGCATCCGCGCGGCCCGATATGAGGCATTGCCGGAGCGTGTTGCGGCGCGGCGCGAGCTGGGCTGGCCGGAAGCAGGCTTCATCGTGATTTACGTGGGCCAATTGCAGACGATGGGGATGGCCAAGGGCGTGGAGACGCTGGTGGAGGCCCTGGCGCCCCTGGTGGGGGCGTCGCTGGCCATCGTCGGCGGGCCGGCGGCGGCCGTCGCCCAACATCGGCGAGATTGGCTCGAACGCGGGGCGGCGGCGGAACGGTTCCTGGCGCCGGGGCAGGTAGCGCCGGCGCGGGTGCCGCTGTATCTGGCGGCGAGCGATGTGGGCGTCTTGCCCTTTCCTGATACGCGACATTTTGCGCAGTTCGCTTCGCCGTTGAAGTTGTTCGAATACATGGCGGCGGGCTGCGCCATTGTGGCGAGCGATTTGCCCAGTTTGCGGGAAGTTTTGCGGGAAGGGGAGACGGCGCTCTTCAGCGCGGCGGGGGATGCTCCCGCTTTGCGGGCGGCTTTGCAGCGCTTGCATGAAGATCGGGAATTGGCGGCGCGGCTGGGGCGTGCGGCGCGGGCGGAAGCGCTGCGTGAATACAGCTGGCGCGCGCGGGCGGAGCGAATCTGCAGCGTTCTCGGCGGCGGCCGATCAGCCTAGGGCAGCCAGGGCATCCTGAGCCGGCCAGAAGTTGGCGTTCAGCTCCAGGGCGGTGCGATAATGGCGGGCGGCGGCGATGGGGTCTCCCTGGGCTTCGCGGGCACGCCCGAGGTAGTAGTAAGTCTCTTCCACTTTGAAGAGGCGATCGGGTTGGCTGCCGTTGCGGATGCTGGTATCGATCAAAGTGAGCAAGTCGCTGAAGCGCCCGGTCTGTAAGTACGCTTCATAGATGTCGAATTGGTACCAGGTCATGCGCCAGGGCAGACCATCGCCGCGGCGGCGGGCCTCGTCAAAGGCGATGGCCGCTTGCTCGTATTCACCGAGGGCGGTCAAACTGCTGCCCAGGTTGTGCCAGAGGAAGGGATCATTTTCATCGCGCTGGGCGCGGTTGAGTTCCGATAGGTAGGCGTTGATGGCATTCTGGAAGGGGTCGGCATCATCGCCGAGCAAGGCCATGAGTTCGGCTTGGCGGCCGGCTTCGTAGAGCACCAGATAGGTGCGATTGAAATGGGACCAGAAACGGTCGATGTAGGCATAAGAATAGGGCAGGCTGGGGCCGGAATAGCTATCGTGCGTATAGAAATTCGCGGAGGCATCATCGTAGCCATATACGAGCAGGTAATGCCCCATCCAACCCAGTGTCTCCGGTTCCGGGTCGTAGCCGGCTTCGATGAGGACGGGGAAGCCCGCGGCGATGAGAGACTTGAGGCGGGGGATATCGCCACCGATGCGGGTGATGACGTTGATGCCGGGGACGCGTTCCGCCACATAGGCTTCCATCTGCCAGGGGCTGACATTGAGGTCTTCCGGGTTGGGTTTGAGCCACTGGGCGGCGGGGCGCTGGTCGGCGGGGTAACCGAAGTGAGTGAGGGCCATCGCGAGGGCCGCCGGGCCGCAGTTGTTCCATTGTTGGTAGATGTGGGTGAAGCCAGCGAGGGAATGCTGGGGCGGGGGTGGTTCTTGCGCGGCGGAAGGCAGCGCTGGGGCGCACAGGATCAGCAAGAGTGCGAATGACCATTGGCGCAGGATGGCGCGAGGCCGGTTGCCCATGCGGTTGCCTCATCGTTGTGGTTCTGATTATAGTGGATGAGGTTGCCGGGAAGTTTTGGGGGAGGGTCGGATGCGCGCACTGGTTACGGGAGCCAGCCGGGGGATTGGCTTGGCGATCACGCAGAATCTGTTGCAGGGTGGGGCGGAACGAGTCTACGCCAGTTGCCGTACGCCGGCCGCGGCGCTGCACTTGCAGGAATTGCAGGGGGAAGCGGGCGAGCGCCTGCGCATCATCCCGCTGGATGTGACGCAAGCGGAATCGCGGCGGGCGGCCCTGGACACGCTCGAGCGAGAAGGTGGCTTTTTGGATGTGCTGGTGAACAACGCCGGCATCAACCCGCACCCGGATGAGCAGGAGCTGGCGGCGATCACCGAAGAGACGATGACGGCGGTGCTGCATTGCAATGTGACGGCGCCCTTGTTGCTGGTGAAGGAGGCTTTGCCTTTGTTGCGGGCGAGCGAGCATGCCCGTGTCTTGAATGTATCCTCGAATTGGGGCGCGCTGAGTTACGTGGTGTTTGGCGGCTGGTACCCCTATTGCTTGAGCAAGGCGGCGCTCAATATGATGACCAAGAAGCTGGCGGCGGATTTGCGCGGCGATGGCATCACGGTGTTCTGCGCGCACCCCGGTTGGGTGAGCACCGATATGGGGGGCAGCGACGCGCCGGTGACGCCCGCTGAGGCAGCGGAGGGTTTGTGCTGGTTGCTGCGAACTGGCACGCTCGATATGAGCGGCCAATTTTACGATTGGAAGCGCGCGCCACACCCGTGGTAACCCAGACAGGGTCGCACTCATGGGGGAAGCTGGCTGTGCATGTGCAGGCAGGGCCATGCTCGCGCGACCTGCGATAGAACGTTTGCGCTTGCGTTTGCCGCTGCTCTGGGTGGCGCCGTTGCTGTTTTTTGACCAGCGGATCAAATCCTGGGCGCTGGAGCATTTGGCCAACGGAGAGAGCCTGCCGCTGTTGCCGCCTATTTTGCAATTGACGTTGGTGGAGAACCGCGGCATGGTCTTCGGCCTGCTGCCCGAACAAGGCGATGTGTTCACGGTCCTGGCGATTGTCGTAGCGGGGTGGTTGTGGTTCGCTTACCCGCGCATCGCGACGCGGCGACTGGAGCGAATCGGCGCGGTGTTGGTTTTGGGCGGTGCGCTGAGCAACGCGCTCGATCGCCTGCGCTATGGATTCGTGGTGGATTTTGTGCATGTGGAAATCCCGGGGCTGTTGGCCAATGTCTCCAATTTTGCCGACCACGCGCTGGTCCTCGGCGCCATGCTGTGGTTGATTTGTGCCACGCAGCGACCCCAAGCGAAAATGCAGCACGAGGGGGAAGGTTAAATCAGCTGCCATTGACTGCCTTCCGCGCCGGGTTGGACGAGGATTTGGCGGGGGAAGGCGGCGCGCACTTCGTCCAGGTGGGTGATGACCAGGATCAGCGAGAATTCATGCTGGACGGCGGCCAGCGCGCGGATGAGCCGTTCGCGGCCCTCGGCATCCTGAGTGCCGAAGCCTTCGTCCACGAAGAGGGTGCGCAACTGGGTGCCGGAGTGGCGCGCCAGCAAGCGGGCCAGGGCGACGCGCAGGGCAAAATGGATGCGGAAGGCTTCGCCACCGCTGAATAGTTCGTAACTGCGGCTGCCGTGTTCATCGCGCACGCGAATTCCCAGCGATTCCACGGTACCACGGCGTGAGAGGTGTAACTCCAGGCGCAAGGGTGGTTCGCTCAGCAGTTCGAGCAATGCGTTGGCTTCCTCCTGGATTTCGGGGATGGCGCTCTCGATGAGCAAGGCGGGGATGCCATCGGGGCCGAAAGCGCGCCGCAATTCAGCATAGACCTCGCGCTGTTGTTCGGCCGCCTCCCATTCGCTGGCGAGTCGTTGGCCGCGTTCGCGTTGGCGGGCCAGGGCGGCTTCTTCTTGTTGAGCGCTGAGCAAGGTCTGAAAGGACTGGCGCTCGGTGATGCGGGCGAGCTGCAGCGCTTTTTCTGCTTCCTGGGCCTGGGCGAGGCTATCCCGCAATGAGGTCTCGCTTGCTCCCCATTCGGCCAGGGTTTCACTCGCTTGGCGGTGGGCGCGATCGAGTTCAGCCAGGCGCGATTGGGCGGCGGCGAGAGCGTCCTCCACTTGCGGGAGGGCCGAGTGGGCCGCGGTCAATTCACGATGGCGAGCTTCTCGTTCCGCCCATTCGTCTGGGGTCAGCGGGGCGGCGCCGCTGGGGTGAGTCTGCTGCGTGATTTTTTCTCGTTCGCTGCGGGCCCGCGCGAGTTGTTGACGAGCCTCGGCGCTGAATGATTCGCTGGCCAGTTGGTCTTGCAGCTGTTCCAGTTCCGCGCGCAGGGCCGCCCGTTGTTGGTGCGCGCTTTGTTCCTGACGCTGGCGGAGGTTCAGCTCTTGGGCGCGGGCGCGCAATTCCGGCAAGGTGAGCAGGGTACGTTCGTTTTCTTGTAAGGTGGCGAGCTGGTTGCGGGATGGGCCGCGTTGTTCGCGCAGCCAGGCCTGATTCTCGCGAAACGCATCGCCTCGTCGCTGGCCGCGCTCTTGCAGGGCGTTCAGGGTTTGTTGGCGGTGCTCTTCACTGAGCGTTTGCCCACAGAGGGGGCAGCGACCGCCCTCTTCTGTGTGAGACAGGGCATCGATTTGTTCCCGCAGCTGCTCCATTTCTCCCCGCAGGGAGCGGTTGTGGGCTTCGCGTTGACGGCGCTCTTCCTGGCTTTTTTCGTGCTGGCGACGCAGGACGGTGTTTTCTTCCGCCAGGCGCCCCAAATCTAGAATCTTCGCCTGCAGCTGCGGCAGGGCGGTGTCATCTGTATCCGGGCGCGATCGCGTCTCCTCTTCGAGCGCGGAGGTTAAGCGGCGCCGTTCGGCTTCCAGGGCCTGACGGTCGGCCTGGATCTGGCTTTCGAGCTGGGCGATTTCGACATCCCACTGACGCAGGTCTTGCAGCTGCTCGCGCAGGGCTTGATCGGCGGCGCGCGCCCGGGTCAGATCGTCGTAATCCTGTTGGATGACAGCGCGATTTGCGAGGATTTGCCGCAGGGTAGCGAGGCGTTCGGACCAGCGTTCTGCTTCGCTGATGGCGGCGCTGCGGTTGCGTTCGCATTCGGCGAGGCGGGCGCGTGCGGCGGCGAGCTCGTTCTGCCAATGGCGAAAATCAGAGCGGGCCGCTTGCAGTTCGGACCAGTGGGCTTCGGCGAGTTGCAGGGCCTGTTGCGCGGTCTGGTGCGTGGTTTCGGCCGCCTGCCGATTGCGCTGTATCGCATCCGTCCGCGCCAATTCGGCAGCCAATTGCGCCTGTTGTTCCGCCAGATGAGCGCAACGGGAAGCGGCCTCTGTTTCGTGCGCGCGGGCCCGTTCGGCGGCTGCCCCCCAGCGCCCGAGTCGCAGGATGTTGGCGAGCAATTGTTGGCGTTCGCGGGGCGAGCGGACGGTGAAGGCGTCGCTGCGGCCCTGCAACAGGAAGGCGGAGTGGATGAATGTTTCATAATCCAGGCGGAGCAACTGGCGCAAGCGCTCGTCGGTGGCGGTGAGGCTGGCCGCGCTGATGTCGATGACTTCGCCCTGTTCGAGGCGGTAAAGGTGCAGGCTGCCGCGCGTCGCTCGTGAACGGGAACCGCGCCACCGCCGCCGCAGGACGCGATAACGCTTGTTGTGCTGCTCGAAATCCAGCTGGACGTACATCTCGGAAGTGCCATGGTGGATGAGGTCCTCTTCGCGCCGCGCGCGGGCCTTGCCCCAGAGGGCCCAGGTGATGGCATCGAGGAGGGCGGATTTGCCAGCGCCATTGACGCCGCTGAGGCAGGCGAGGCGCAAGTCAGCCAATTCCAGCGGCTGGGGGGCGCGGTAGGGCAAGAAATTGCGCAGTTCGAGGCGGAGCGGAAGCATGGTGAGCGGGTAGTTTTGCCATTATGTTAAAGTCGCGCTGCCTGCGACGCAAGCGGGGAAGTGGGGCGATCGCGGCTGATTCAGGAAAGGGGGTTGAGGATGGCGGAGCGCTGGTGGGTGGCATCCGGCAATCCGGTGAAATTGCGCGCGGTGGAGCTGGCTCTGGCACGCTTCGACGCCACGAAAGCCTACGAAGTAAGGGGGTTGAAGCTACCCTCGGGAGTCGCGGCACAGCCGATGGGCGAAACGGAGACACGCCGCGGCGCGAAGCAACGAGTGCAGGCGGCGCGGAAACGGCAGCCGGTGGGAGTGGGCTGGGTGGGCCTGGAAGGCGGTGTGGTGGAGTGGGAAGGGACGCTTTACGGCATGGCCTGGGCGGCAGTGGCTGCGGAGTTGCAGGGCCGGGTGGCGCTGCACCTGGCGCGCAGTGCCAGCTTTCCTCTGCCTTTGGAAATCGCGGAACGGGTGCGCGCCGGCGCAGAGCTGGGTGAGGCGGATGATGCCGTTTTCGGCACTACCCTCTCCAAGCAGGGAGGTGGTGCGGTCGGCTTGCTGAGTGGCGGTGCACTCGAGCGCGATGAGCTCTATGCGACGGCTGTGTTTCTGGCGCTCTTGCCCTTTCGCAACCCGGAGCTGAGTTGGTGATGGCTGCGCGCCGCTCCGGGTTTGGGGGCATCATTCGTCAGTTGAATCAGGCACCAAGGCGAACGTCACCGTAAGGTTGACCTGAACGCTGAGTTGGCCGGCTTCGATGGGGCCGCCCCCACCACCGATGCCCATATCAGCCATGGCCAGCGCTTCCGTACGAACGTTGCCATAGCTCGCCGCGCTGTATTCGGAGATTTGGATGGCATCGCCGACGGATTTGCCGAAAAGTGCGGCCAGGTTGGCGGCGCGGGCTTTGGCATCCGCGGCGGCGCGGGCACGCGCTTGTTCTTCCAGGGTGCCTGGGTCCGCGATGCCATATTGCAGGTTGTAGATGTTGTTGGCACCGGCAGCGACGCCGGCGTCGATGGCGGTCGTGATGAGCTCGATATCGCGCAGGGTGATGCGGAAACCGTTGCTCAAGCGGAAGAAGCGCCGCGGCTCTTCGTCATAATTGTCATAGCGTTCATCAACCCAGAGGGAGAGACCACGGGTTTGCAAGTCTTCGCTCTCGATGCCGATTTCCAGGAGGGCGTCGCGGATGGCGATGAGGGTCGCGCTGGTTTGGTCGAAGGCGTAGTTGAGGTCCGGATCGGCGATTTCGAAGCCGATTTCGATATAGGCGATATCCGGCGTACCGAAGACGGTGCCATTGCCCTGAACGGTGAGGGTATTGCGGGGGAAGGCATTTTCTTGGGCAGATAGGGGTAGGGCGAGCAGGAACAATGCCAGGGTGAGCAGCAGCGGGGTGGAAACGTTGCGTGGCAGGAACATCATCACCTCCGATTTATAGGGTCATTGTGAATCACGAACGATAAACTGGCAAGTGCAATCGCTGCCAGGCGCGCCATTAATAGGGTTCTTACGTGAAACGCAGACGGGGAGTGGTATCATCCAAGGGTAGGAAGTACTAAGTCGGGGTGGTAAAAGGAGCGGCGCATGAGCGCAAGGCGAGGCATCCCTTCCGCAGCGTCCGCAATGCGGGTACGGGGAGCGGCCATCTGGCGCAACGATCCGCGTTTTCGCCCGCCGACCGATGTCTTTGAGCGTGAGGATGTGCTCTGTGTGCGGGTGGAAGTTGCCGGCATGAAGCGGGAGGATTTTCACATCGTGTTGGAGGCGGAACAGCTGACGATCCAGGGGCGGCGGGAGCGGAAAGAAGAACACGGCACCGCATATCATCAAGTAGAAGTCGGTTATGGCGATTTCGAGGTGGCGGTGCATTTGCCTTTTGAAGTGCGTTTGGACGCCGTGCGAGCCGCCTATGAGGAAGGGATGCTGTTGGTGGAGTTGCCGCGGCGTCGGGAAGAGGAACGCAGGGTGATTCAAGTGCCGGTCCAATCGGGTGCTGGCGAAACAGACGCGACCGAAAGCCGCTCGGCATGAGCGAAGCCAAGCCCAAAACCAAAACGCGCCGCCGCAAGAAGAAAGCGGCGGAAGCTGTTCCGGCGGAAATTGTTCCGGCGGAGAATCATGTCGTGGATGAAGGGGCACCTGCCGCGGCGGATGACCCGCGCCTGGCTGAGGGGGCAGACGGAGATGCGGCGGAGGTGACGGCGGAAGTTCCGGTGGGTGGCGAAACGACGCCGGCCACCGGTGAGCTGAATGTGCAGATCCAGGATGGGGCTGAGGCGCCGGCCGAGCACACGGAGGAGCGGGTCGTGGCGGATTTCCCCAGCGAATTGCCGATTTTGCCGCTGCGGGGCCTGGTGGTCTACCCACAGACGGCGATTCCGCTCACGGTGGGGCAATCCCGCAGCATCCGCCTGGTGGATGACGCCATCGACGGCAAGCGCCTGGTGGGCCTGGTGGCTTCGCATGACCCGAAGCAGGAAGCACCCGGCCCGGAGGAAGTCCATCGGGTGGGGACGGTGGCCGCGATTCACCGCTTGTTCCGCTCGCCGGATGGCACGATCCGTCTGCTGGTACAGGGTTTGAACCGCATTCGCTTGGAAGAATTCACGGCGACGGAGCCTTACCTGAAGGCGCGGATTTTAATGGATCCTGAAAACCGAGAAGAGAACGTCGAGCTGGAGGCGCATACACGCACGATCGTCGATCTGTTTTCGCGCATGGCTGAGCTGGTGCCCAGCATGCCGAGCGAGCTGGTGAATGCGACCTTGAATGTGGATGACCCGCTGCAGTTGGTTTATGCCGTGGCGACGTACATGCGCATGGAACTGAGCGACGCGCAGCGCGTGTTGGAGATCAACGATGTGCAGGAGAAGCTGCGCCTGGTGATCGCTTTGCTGGGCAAAGAGCTGGAAGTGCTCGAACTGGGGCGCAAGATTCAGACCGATGCGCAATCGGAAATGGAAAAGACGCAGAAAGAGTATTTCCTGCGGGAGCAGATGAAGGCGATCCAGCGCGAGCTGGGCGAAACAGACGCGCAGACGGTAGAGAGCGAAGAATTCCGCGAGAAGATCAAAGCGGCGCAGATGCCAGAAGAGGCCGAAAAAGAAGCGCTGCGCGAGCTGGATCGGTTGGCGCGCTTGCCGACCGCGGCAGCGGAATACGGCGTGATTCGCACGTATCTGGATTGGATGACGAGCTTGCCCTGGTCCTTGCGCAGTGAAGACCAGCTCGAGCTGGCGCGCGCGCGGCAGATCCTGGAGGAGGATCACTACGGGCTGAAAGAAGTCAAACAACGCATCCTGGAGTTTCTGGCGGTGCGCAAATTGCGGGCGGAGCGGGCGGAGCTCTTCGAGACGAAGGACGAAGGGCGCGATTACATCCGCCGCGAGCGCGAGGGGGCGATCCTCTGTTTCGTCGGTCCGCCGGGCGTGGGCAAGACCTCGCTCGGGGCGAGCATCGCGCGCGCGTTGGGGCGGCGTTTCATCCGCATGAGCCTGGGTGGGATTCGCGACGAGAGCGAGATTCGCGGTTTTCGCCGGACGTACATCGGCGCCCTGCCCGGCCGCATCATCCAGACCATCCGCCGTGCAGAGACGCGCAATCCCGTCCTGATGTTGGATGAGATCGACAAGCTCGGGCGCGATTTTCGTGGCGACCCGGCGGCTGCTTTGTTGGAGGTGCTGGATCCGGAGCAGAACCACGAATTCCGCGACCATTATCTGGACGTCGCCTTTGACTTGAGCGAGGCGCTCTTCATCACCACGGCCAACGATGTGAGTACGATCCCTTCGCCTTTGTTGGACCGCATGGAAATGATCACGCTGAGCGGTTACACCGAGCATGAGAAGTTGGCGATTGCCGAGCAATACCTGGTGCCGCGCCAACTGCGCGAAAATGGCCTGTTGCCGGAAGAGTTGAAGATCACCGACGAAGCCTTGCAAAAGATCGTGCGCGATTACACGCGCGAGGCCGGCGTGCGCGAATTGGAACGGCGCATCGGCCAGGCGGCGCGCAAGATCGCGACGGAGATCGCCAGCGTGGATGCGGATGGCGGTGAAAACGGCGGCGGTGAAATCACCGCTCGGCCGTTGGTGACAGTGGCGGCGGAAGATATCGCGGAATTGTTGAAGCGGCCGCCTTATGGTTACCGCAGCGAGCTGGCGGACCGCACCGATAAGCCCGGCGTGGCCACGGGCCTGGCCTACACGGCGACGGGCGGCGATGTACTCTTCGTGGAAGCGACGCAGATGCCGGGCAAGGGCGAATTCCAGTTGACCGGGCAACTGGGCGACGTCATGAAAGAGAGCGCTCGGGCCGCGCTCAGTTATGTGCGCGCACAGGCAGATGAGCTGGGCGTGGAGGAAGGCCACTTCGACGGGCACGATATCCACCTGCACGTGCCGGCGGGCGCAGTGCCCAAGGACGGCCCTTCGGCGGGCGTGACGATGGCCGCGGCGCTGGCGTCATTGCTCACGCAGCGGCCGACGAAAGCGAACGTGGCGATGACGGGCGAGATCACCTTGCGCGGGCAGGTGCTGCCGGTGGGCGGGATCGTCGATAAGGTGTTGGCGGCGCATCGCCTGGGGGCGGATACGGTGCTCTTGCCGCAGAAGAACGAGGCGGACCTGGAGGAATTGCCGGCGGAAGTGCGC
>WTGJ01000018.1 GCA_011523615.1 Chloroflexota bacterium
GCGCAGCGCTGACGCGGCGTTTGTTGGCGATGTTGCGTTCGGGGTCGATGGGGGTAAAGGTCATGGTGGAGGTGTCCGTTATGTGGGGGGAGTGGCCAATATAGCGTATGTGGGGGGAGATGGTGGGTGACAGTGTGCTTGCCTGCTAACCGCACAATACTAGGAAGCTTCTATATGGATGTGCAACTGACGGATAGCGTGGCTGATCCTATAGTCTTGCGTTATAGTCTGTGTCAACAATTATCTGATTAAAGCGCAAGATAACCATGGATTTTGCTGAAAATATCAAAGAACTTGCAAGGAGTGTGCCACGTCGCCGGAAAAAGGTGCACACAGAAGAAGCAACCAAGACATCTTTAATAATGCCGTTTATTGCTGCTCTTGGATACGACATTCATGAACCTGATGATATTATTCCCGAATTCACCGCTGATGCAGGCGTAAAACAAAATGAAAAAGTCGACTATGCCATCTTGAAAAACGGAAAGCCTGTCATTCTTGTGGAATGTAAGAGCTCAAGAACTTCCCTCCGCAAGGAACACTTGTCACAACTCATCCGGTATTACGCAGTCACTGATGCACGTTTCGCGATTCTGACCAACGGTGTTGAATACCAATTCTTCACTGACCTACGCAAGCGCAATGTGATGGATGAAACGCCTTACATGATTGTAGATATGCTCGATCTGAAGGAATGGCAGGTAAGCGAAATCTGCAAATTCGCCAAACCATTATTTGATGGGAATGCAATCTGGGAATCCGTTCATTCGAAAGAGATAAATCAGAAGGATATGCATACTATCACAAACAATATCACCCGCGAATTCGAGACGCCCTCCCGGGATTTTGTCAATCTCTTGGCGAAAGGGGTTCTAGGTAAAGGTCGTCAGAAAAAGGCTGAGCGGGAGCGAGTTAAACGACTAACTAAACAAGCACTAGATCAATATTTGGAAAAATATTCGCAGGCGACTCAACGCGTCAATGAGTCGTCTACTTCTCCGCCAGAGTCGGGGGGGAATGAAGATTTATCGCGAACATCACCCATCTCTCCGCATCCGAACGGAACTCCCGATTTTAGTGTGCACAAAGGCTGGGACAGATCGGATGTCGAGCTGAAAAATTTCTTCATGAAACTTCACGCGCACATTGTCGCATTTGGGAAGGATGTAAAAGTTGTTGCAGTGGAGAACTACATTAGTTTCAAGCGGAAACGAAACATTGCTGATGTGAAACTAAGGTCAAGAAATAAAGAGCTCACTGTCTACGCGTTACTTGACCCAGACAGTGTTCAGTTGCAAGAAGGTTTTACGCGTGACGTGCGCAATATCGGTCATCATTCACCTAACAATCTGGAGATCACCATCCGCAATCAGGAGGACCTAGAGAAAGCAAAACCCCTGCTGCAGCAAAGTTATCAGAAGAGCGGGTAACCCTGTAACGGCGCACCCAACAATTGAGGAGACCTGCTATGCTGAAAGAGCTTTCCTTAGCCGCCCTCAAGCGTGACTTGCCGAAGATGGGCCTGCGCGCCGGGGATATCGGCACCGTCGTATTCATACACAACAGTGGCGAAGCTTATGAAATCGAATTCCTGACGGCAAATGGGAAATTCAAAGGCGTCTTCACGGTGCTGGCAGTAGACCTGGAAGCCGCTCCCGAACCTGCTACCCCCTGATTTTAACCCTTCCCCAGCAGAATCTGCGGGCAACAAATTCTAGGAAATTTGTCGCACCTCTCCATGCCCCCGGTTGACCGGCGCCGCCCAGTGGTATAGACCAGTCGGCTTCCGGAGAGATTCCCCTCCATTAACCTACCGCCATCGCAAGTGGACTGGAGAATATGATGATGAAACGATGGGTGTTGGGAATGATCATGCTGTTGTGGGTAGGTGTGGCGGCCGGCAGTGCGGCCGCGCAAGCTCCCAATGAAGGCGGCCCAGTAACACTCTGCACCACCAATTGTGAAGGGGGTAGCCTGCCACCACCGCCACCGAAATGCCATCCATGCCCCGGCTACTGGGTTTGGGATCCCGAACTGAAACGTCATCGTTATGTAGAGCAATGTCCGGCAAACTGCTGAGCAAATTGCTGAATGCATCGGTTGAAGCAAGATGAATGCTAAGTTTGGAGGTAGTCCATGCTCCGAAAAACCACCCTTACACTGCTGATCTTGTTGCTCACTGTGGCAGGGGTATTCGCATATATCCAGAATCAGGAGAATTCTCCCTCACAGAGCAGTGCAGAAACAGAAGCGGAACTCACACCTGTCCCAGAGGAAACAGGTGTGCCGCCCCCACCGGATTCAGATGAATTTCCATTTCCATTCTGGATTCCAGAAAGTGTTTTCGGCAACGATCCTTTCGACCCCGAAGCACGGGATCAAATGGATTGGGGTTTTCCCGCTAATTTCTATGTGGAATGCGCGACCTGGGAGAATGGGGGGTTGACCTGGCTATACCTGGAAGATGATGAAAAATGGGGCGCGTACGTCAAGCAACCTTGCTACCGTTTCTGCGGGATTCCCGAGCCTTACCCGGAAAAGCCCGTGCCAGAGTCTGAATCTACTCAGCCGCCGTAACACAATCACACTCAGCGGTTCATTAGGGCGCTACGCATTTTAGGTGCGCGGCGCCTTTTTTCTCGCTACTCCCCCATCGGCACAACGACGGCGACCGATGCGATCGAATTAGCAGCGGCAGTTCTCAGGAAATTTGTCGCACCTCATCGCGGCCGGGATTGACCGGCGCCGCCCAGTGGTATAGACCAATCGGCTCCCGGAGAGATTCCCCTCCATTAACCTACCGCCATCGCAAGTGGACTGGAAAGGATTCACGATGAGATGGTTATGGTTGGGAATGCTGCTGTTGTTGCTCGGTGGGACGGCGCCCGCCGCTGGGCTGCACGATGGCTCGGAACCCTACGCCTGTACGACCGATTGTTGGAGCGGTTCACGCCCGCAAGCGACCGACGGCCCATCCGGTTGGATTGACCCGCCACCCAATGTCGGCGCGTTTCCTGATCCGCTTCTGCTCGCGGAAGCCATACTGGCCGGCAATCCATTCGCCCCTGAAGCCAGGAATCAAATGGATTGGGGCTTTCCTGCTGATTTCTGTGCGACCTGGGAGAACGTGGGGCTGACCTGGTTGTATCTGGATGATCATGAAGCGTGGGGAGCGTATGTCAAGCAGCCCTGCTTCCGCTTCTATGGGATCCCAGATCACTATCCGGACAAGCCCGAGCTCGAGTACGCGGCTACTTCCTCATCATAATGTAAGAACCCTCAGCGATGTCTTAAAAGCGCCACTCACAAAGTGTGCGTGGCGCCTTTTTTCTCACCGTTCAACCATCAGTATCCACGGCGCTCGATTCCAGGGAATCTGCGGGCGACAAATTCTAGGAAATTTGTCGCACCTCATCGCGCCCTGGGTTGACCGGTGCCGCCCAGCGCACCGCGTTGGTGATCACCCGCAGCACCTGCTCATTCCGATATATGGGAAAAGTCTCGTGCCCGGGGCGGAAGTAAAAGATGCGCCCGCGGCCGCGCTGCCAGGTGCAACCGCTGCGGAACACTTCACCGCCCTCGAAATGGCTGATGAAGAGGATCGCTTCCGGTTTCGGGATGTCGAAGCGCTCGCCATACATCTCCGTCTGTGGCAAATCGATGCATTCGCCCACGCCACGGACGATGGGGTGGCCGGGCTCGATCACCCAGAGCCGCTCGCGCTCCCCCACATCGCGCCAACGCAGGATGCCGCTCGTGCCCAGCAAGCGCAGGAAGACTTTCGAGAGGTGCGCCGAATGCAGCACGATCAGGCCCATGCCATCCAGCACGCGCCGCTGCACGCGGTCGACCACTTCTTCCGCCACTTCCTCATGCGCCATATGCCCCCACCAGGTGAGGACGTCGGTTTCTGCCAGCACCGCTTCGCTGAGGCCATGTTCCGGCTCATCGAGGGTGGCGATGCGCGCTTCGATGCCTTCCTGCGCGGCAAGGTGCTCAGCGAGCGCGCCGTGCATCCCTTCGGGGTAGATCTGGCGGCAGACGTGGTCCGGGTCCTGCTCGTGGCGGTTCTCATTCCAGACCGTGACGCGCAAAGGGGAATTTGCAGTCATATCGCTTCCTCTCGGTAACCAGGGGCGGGGGGATGAGTGCGGCGCAACAGGCGCTTCGCCAGGGAACGCAGGCTGGTATGGCGCAGACGTATCGCTCGCGCCGGTTGGTGAGGATGATCCTGCGGCACCAATTTTTGCATCAAAGCCAATCCGGTGCTGCCGAAGTGGAATTCGAGGAACAAATCATCCTCGTTGGCATAAAAGAAATCCTGGATCGCTTGGCCAATGCCGCGCCAGGCGATTTCCCTTTCCGCATTGTCTTTGCGGCGCCCGCGCAGGTAGGGGCCGGGGTCCACGTCATCGAAGGCCAGCCATCCCCCTTGTTTCACCAGCGGATAGTAACTTTCGCTCAGGCGCGCCACATGGCGGGCATCGTGCAGGCTATCGATGTACATGAGATCGATGCCCTGGCGGAGAATCGGCGCCCGCGCGAGCACGGTTTCCCGCGCGCTGTCATCGGTTTGGATGAAGGTCCAAACGGGGGATTGGATGGCATCCGCGCAATCGTCGATATCCAGGGAAATCAGCACACCCCCTTGCGCTTCGCAGGCATGGGCGAGCACGCCGGTAGACCAACCCTGATGGACGCCGCATTCCAACACCGTCGGGTGTGGGCGTTGGGAAACCTGGCGGTGCAGCAACATCAGTTGCGTGGCGACTTTGCCAAAAACGCCCGGTTGCCCATCGGCGGCAAAAACTTCTTGCAATTCAAAATGCGTCGTCTGCACCATCCGGATGGCACCTACACCAGGTGCCCGGTTCGCCGCACGCACGAAATCCCGCAGCACAAAACCACCATCAGTCGCCTTGCATCCTGACCGGCGCGCCGCCTTTCGCGGCCGACGCCAGGATGGCCTCGTAGATGCGCGCCATGCGCAGGCCGAGCTCCGGCGGGCTGGGGTTTTCCAGCTCGCCGTTGCGAATCTTCAGGAATTGATCCCAGGCGCCGCGATTCGATGGCAGGCGCACTTCGCGGAAATTGCCGTCTTCGTCGCCAGCGTGGTTCGGATCGGAAAGATCGCCCGCCCGAGCGACCGCGAGTCGTTCCACCCACAGGCCGGTCTTCAGGATACCGCCCGTCCCGAACACGAAGAACTCCGAGCCGAGCCCGACCGTAGTGCCGCAAGCGTGCATGCTGACCAGGAGGCCGGATGCGGTGCGCGCCTGGATGGTGCTGCGCAGCTCCACCGCGCGGCCATCATTTTCCAACCAGGCGCTGAGGTGTGAAAAGGGCTCTTCGGCGAGCGCCGCCGCCGTATTCAACATATGGGCGCCGGTATCGAAGAGGAAACCGCCGCCGCTGATCGCCGGCACCTGGCGCCAGGTGCCCACAGTGCGCCGCTCCCAATGCTGCCAGACGGTGGCGGAAATGGAGCGCAACTCGCCCAGCTCACCGCGGCGGATGCGCGCCTGTGCCTCACGCAAGTAAGGCGATAGGGTACCGTTGAAGGCCACCACCAACAAGCGCCCCGTCTCGTCTCGCGTCCGAATCAACGCTTCGGCCTCGGCGACATTCAGCACCATCGGTTTTTCCAGCAGCACATCCAGACCGGCGCGCAAGCAAAGTTCCGCCTGCGGGAAATGCAGATGATGCGGGGTGACGATGAAGGCAGCATCCAACTCGTCACCGTGATCGGCGAGCAACTTCTCCAGATCCGGCTCATTGGGCGGCACGGGCAAGCTGGCTGCCTCGAACTGCTGTGCGCAGGCCTCGTAGTGGGTAGGATTGGGCTCGCAGATGACGCGCACTTGGGTGCGGCGCACTTCGCTGCGATCGCTCTGCGCCAGGATGCGCGGCAAATGATGGCCGCACATGATGTCTCCCGCGCCGATGAGGGCCGCTCGAACGAGAGGCGCTCTAATGAGCGACGCGCGGACCTGCGCTGCATGTTTCGCCGCGGAGCGTTTTACTGCAGTGCCTTTTACTGCCGTCATCCCGGTTTCCTGCGCGATGGCATCAGTCGCTGATAGCATCAGTCGCTGATTCAATCCCGCTGATTATATTACAACGAGGCGGATGGCGTATGTTCTTCTTGTGCTTAACTGTTATTGGAAAAATGGTTATCTAACCACTTAAGTATTTTCTTTTTCACATCCAAAGCTGCTCGCTGCACAGGGCCTATGTCCGCAACAGCGTGTACCCGGCCTTTATCATCAAAAACAAAATCTCTTCGATAAGCGCGATTACAAAATTGACATTGCGGAATGATGTTATCTTGTTCCGCAGGTTTGCTTGGGTCTAAATGACCTTGTTGCAGTGTTACGATATCTTGCCCATATCGTGTGTCTGGCCGTCCTTCCCTCGCACCGCAAGTTGCACACTTATTCCCATATAGATTTTTTATTTCATCAAAAGTTGTAGCTTTTAGCCGCCCCTCTCGACGAGTGCTTTTATTGATCCATTCCAGGGAAGGCTGATAGGGATCCAGCTGATGGAATCCATGCGATCCCGTTAATTTCCATCCATCACGTTTCAGGTGTCTTACTTGCTGATCTCTGCCCAGATTAGGATGATCTCGCTGGCAAATTTCGCTAATCTTATCTTTATGGACTGGTGTGTTCTTATAGAAATGTAGTACTGCAAGCCATATCGACTTAGCCCACTGATTATATTGAAGCGTATTTGGAATCTTTACGCTATGTCTTTGCAAATACTCGGTATGAATATCGCGTAAATCATCCCAAGCTTTCTGCAATTCTGCTTGAGATGGTAGTTCACTCATATTGTTCTAATGTATCAATTCGCTCTCGGGCCCGAATTGCCATCTCGGGCTCAATTTCAAATCCCAAAAAGGAGCGTTTCTCCAAAATTGCGGCCTCGCCAGTAGTTCCTGAACCGGCAAAGGGATCAAACACAAGAGAGCAAGGTGCACTAAATATTCTAATTAAATGGCGGAGCAAATCGACAGGTTTAACCGTCATATGCCCATACCGAACTACTGGCTTTTTGGCAGGTATAACCGTCCCCGGGAATCTATTGTTATTAATGTATGGATCAGTGACATCAATCAGGCCTGTTTCCCATTTGTCCCAGTTATCTACAAATGTGCCATCACGCGGGGCCTGGGCAAGCACAATCATCTCCCCTTGCGGTTTCAGCTGTGGTGTTTTACGGCCGCCCAACTTCCTAATGAGCCTAGCTTTTTCCTCGGTCGGCAAATTTCTCTTCAAAATAAAATGGTCTTGCGTAAATGCTTTTGCTTGACCCTCATATCGCCATAAAAGAACATCTCTTATCTCGAACCCTGCATCCTCTAATGCTATCGCAGTTCTATGAACCAGGCGGTTCTGGCTGAAAACCAGACAGAATCCACCTGGTCGCAACACACGCATCCACTCTGTCGCAATCGGTGTGAGAAATTGTTGTAAATCCCTCCCTTGCTGTGAGGAAAACTTCATGCCTACTGGCAAAGACCCAACCACGCCGGGTTTAACTCGTCTCTTAATTTTATTCGTATCCCAGTCACCATCCATTCCATCAATGAAATAAGGAGGATCTGTGAGAATCAGTGATATCTCGTTTTCTTTCAGTTCTCTAATACCAATACGGCAATCAATATTCTTTATTTCTGCACGCAACTTTAAATCAGATCGCAAAGGAGCATTTAATGGAAGTTGCGAATGACTGATTTCAGCAATTCTTGTGTCATCATGTTGTAAATGAGCGTGCATGGTTTTTTGACTCCCAGTCTTGAAAATAGAGTCTGCTCAAGAATAACGAAGGCGCTGTCGGCCCGCAAGCACCGCCCTTGCTGGTTTCACCATTACCCGAGCGCTGAAAATCTTTTACAATTGCCCATTGCCCACCGTTAACATAGGAAATCCTTGGATGACCACCCACCACGGCTTCACCCTGCTTGACGAACGCGAAATCCCTGAAATCAACAGCGCCGCGCGCCGCTACCGTCACCCACGCACCGGCGCCGAACTGCTTTCGCTCGAAAACGAAGACAGCAACAAGTGTTTCGGCGTCAACTTCTTCACCCCGCCGGCGGATTCCACCGGCCTGCCACACATCCTCGAACATTGCGTGCTCAACGGCTCCCGCAAGTATCCCGTCAAAGAACCGTTCGTCGAATTGCTCAAAGCCTCGCTGAAGACCTTCCTGAACGCCTTCACCGGCGCCGATATCACCGCCTATCCGGTCGCCAGCCAGAACCTGCAGGATTTCTACAACCTGGTCGATGTGTACCTGGATGCCGTCTTCTTCCCCAACATCAGCGAGCGCGTGTTGGCCCAGGAAGGCTGGCATTACGCGCCGACCGAAGACGGCGGCTTTCGCTACGGCGGCGTCGTCTACAACGAGATGAAAGGCGCGTATTCTTCACCGGGCTCGCTCATCGGCCGCTATGTGGAGCGCTCCCTCTTCCCCGATACCTTCTATCGCCACGACGCCGGCGGTGACCCAGCTGTCATCCCGCAGCTCACCTACGCCCAATTCCGCGCCTTCCACGAGCGCCACTACCATCCAGCCAACGCGCAATTCTATTTTTACGGCGATGATGACCCCACAGAACGCCTGCGCCTGGTGGATGCCTTCCTGGCCGATATCACGCGGGATGCGCCCGTGATCTCCCGCGAGATCGAACCGCAACCGCCCTTCCCTTCACCGATCACGCAGCAGCACCGCTACGATGGCGCACCCGGTAGCGGCTATGTGCGCGTCAACTGGTTGTTGCCCGCCGATGAGGGGATGCCCTTCGGTGGCGAAGAAACGGCGCGCAGCCAACTGCAATACAGCATCCTCGCCCATATCCTGACCGGCTCAGCCGCGGCGCCCTTGCGCGTCGCCTTGATGGAATCCGGCCTGGGGGAGGACGTGAGCGGCGGTGGCTTCGACGCCAACGCCCGCCAGTTCAGTTACTCGGTCGGCCTCAAAGGCGTGGCAGATGAAAACGCCGCAAAAGTGGCGCCCCTGATCCTGGAAACGCTGCAGCGCCTGGCCGACGAAGGGCTGGACCCGAAAACGGTCGCTGCGGCCCTGAACACGATCGAATTCAACCTGCGGGAGGCCAACACCGGCGGCTTCCCGCGTGGCCTCGCTTACATGTTGGCCGCCGCCTCCACCTGGCACTATGGCGGCGACCCGCTGGCCGCCCTCGCCTTCGCCGAACCGCTGGCCGCCATCCAATGCGCCGCGGCCGAGCCGGGGTACTTCGAAGGCCTGATCCGCGAAAAATTGTTGGCGAACCCACACCGCAGCACCGTCATCATGCTGCCGGACCCCGCCGTCAAAGAGGAGCTGGCCGCGGCCGAGGCCGAACGCCTCGCCCGAGCCACCGCCGCCATGGACGATGCGGCGAAGCAGGCCGCCCGCAAAACGGCGCGGGCGCTGCGCGAATGGCAGGAGACGCCTGATTCGCCGGAAGCGCTGGCTACCATCCCGACCCTGCGCCGCGAAGATCTGGAACGGCGCAACCGCGAAATCCCCAGCGAATCGCCCCCCTGGGAAGGCGCGCGCGTCCTGCTGCACGAATTGCCGACGAATGGCATTGCGTACATCGACCTGGCCTTTGACCTGCGGCGCCTGCCGGCCGAGGATCTGCCCTGGGTCTCTCTGTTGAGCCGCGCCATGCTCGGGATGAATACCGCGCGCGAAGATTACGTGCGCCTCTCGCAGCGAATCGGCCAATACACCGGCGGCATCAGCATCCACCCCTTCACGGCCAGCCGGCTGGATGGGACGGGATCGCCTGCCCAAAGCGAGGCGTCGGCCGCCTGGCTCATCTGCCGCAGCAAGGTCACCCCGGGGCGCATCCACGAACTCTGCGAAATCTTCCGCGACATCCTGCTCACCACCCAATTCGATGACCGCGAGCGCTTCCGCCAACTGCTGCTGGAGCAAAAAGGCGGCAAAGAAGCCTCGCTCATCCCCGCCGGGCACCAGGTCATCCAGTCCCGCCTGAATGCCCAGTACAGCACCGCCGCCTGGGCGGCCGAGCAACTCGGCGGCCTCGAATATCTCTTCACCCTGCAGGGCCTGAGCGAAACCCTCGATGACGTCTGGGAGGAGACCGTCGGCAGCCT
This sequence comes from Chloroflexota bacterium, assembly GCA_011523615.1. Lineage (GTDB taxonomy): Bacteria > Chloroflexota > Anaerolineae > Aggregatilineales > Phototrophicaceae > WTGJ01. Next base: position 10,140 of record WTGJ01000018.1, read on the forward strand.
GCAGGGCCTGCGCCAGCGCCTCATCGGCAACGGGGCCGGTTTCGTGCTCAACGTGACGACGGATGCCGCCGATTGGCCCACGTTGGCCGGGCCGCTGTGTGAATTCGTCGCCACCTTACCCGAGCACGGTGACACACCACAGCAATGGCAACCGGCGTTGGGGCCGCGCAACGAAGCGCTCACCCTGCCCGCCCAAGTAAATTACGTCGGCAAGGCCGCCAATCTCTACCAGCTCGGGCATCGCCTGCGCGGTTCTGACCTGGTCGCCCTGCACTTGCTGCGCACGGATTATCTGTGGGACCGGGTGCGCGTCCGTGGCGGGGCCTATGGCGGTTTCTGCACCTTCGACCGCCGTTCAGGGACATTCAGCACCCTCAGCTACCGCGACCCGCACATCGAGCAGACGCTGGCCGCCTACGATGGCGCGGCCGCTTACCTGCGTGACCTGGAGCTGAGCGAGAATGACGTCACCCGCTACATCATCGGCGTCATCGGCCAGCTGGATGATTACCAATTGCCCGACGCCCAGGGTTATACCGCGTTGACGCGTGAGCTGAGCGCCGACACCGCCGCGCCACGCCAACGATTGCGCGATGAAGTGCTGGCCACGACAGCGGCAGAGGTCCGCGCCTTTGCCGAGGTGCTGGAGCGCGTGCGTGAGGCCGGCAGCGTCGTCATCCTCGGCGCAGAAGAGGCGATCGCGGCGGCGAACGAGAGGGACTGGCTGGCGGTGCGGCCGGTGTTGAAAGGCGATTGACCGCGCCACTTTATTGGGTTATTATGTCACACAGTCTTCAATCATCGTGGTTGGGATAACGGTGGCTATGAGAGCCAATCACATCGAATTCAGGATAAAATTGCCATTCGAAGTCTCCCTAGAGGGAGGCTATTACATTTCGAGTTGCCCACCGTTGGATGTGTTAAGCCAGGGTGATACGGAACAAGAAGCGATCGACAATCTGGAAGAAGCGCTCGGATTGTTCCTCGAAGGCTGTTATGAAAATGGCACCCTGGAAACCGTGCTGAAAGAAAGCGGATTTAGAGAAGTGATCTCTGGGCCACCTGAAATTGGGATGCCTCTATTGGACGTCCCAATTTATCTGGCCGCACATGCCTAAAATTTCTCCAATTAGTGGAAAAATCTTAGTTAAAGTATTTCAAGCCGACGGATTTGTAGTGGCTCGGCAAAGTGGCTCTCATGTGATGTTAAAGAAACCAGGGGTAGGGCGGCCGATCGTCGTGCCGCAACACAAAGCGGTGCAAGTTTCTGTCATTCTCTCCAATTTGCGAACTGCCCGAATGTCACGCAGCACCTATTTTGAGTTGCTTGAAAAGGTTCGTTGATCCGAGCAGCTCCTCTAATCCCTTTACTTGGATAGCCACCAACCACTCTACACCACCCCCACCCAACGCAGACTCATGGACCGGTGCTTTCTTCTTGAGTGGCGCGCCATGCCAGCCATTGCGGTGGGATGTTCACCACTTCGGATCGCTCGGGAAGCGGCCGCGGTACGCTACAAAAGCGCCAGATCACCACGCCCCATTCATCATCGAGCACAGGCAACCAGACCAACCCGGCGTTCTCCCAGGTCGTACATGCTGCATCAGCGTTCTCTTCCTCATATTCGATCTAGGAACCAGGGCAGAACGGATACTCATCCAGCTGTGCCTCATTGAAGATCACCGGGCCAACAAGAGGCGGTTCTTCTTCACCCTGCGCTATGGCATAGGCTAGGCAGATCACGAAAAGAGCGAAAACAAAGGCGAAGATATGCAGGCTTTTCAGGGTGTGTCTATCCACTCAGCACCTCCCCTTACGAACGTCAATCACACGGAATGGGCAGGCGGAATGGGCAGGTCGCGAAGGTGCAGCACAACCATTCTCCGTGATCTTGCTCATAGGAGCCTTGCCAAGTTTTGTATTGGCAGTCTCCACCTACCGTGCCGGGATCGTGCGCGAATGAGACCGCTTGTTCAGCGCAAAATTCAACGTTCTCTCCCACACCCAAGGCGGGCATAGCCGACAAAGATAAGTCCAAGTTCCCGAAGATAATTCACCCTACACAATCCCTTCCCGCCGCGGCTTGCCGAGCACGTAATGATCCATCCAATCCAACAAAGCGTCGTTCTGGACGCGACGCATGGCCGGCGCGCCGTTGATCGCTCCTGCGTGGGAGGCGCGCGGGATGCGCAGCATCTCCACCGGGCAACCGACCGCCTTCAGCACCGCGTA
>WTGJ01000021.1 GCA_011523615.1 Chloroflexota bacterium
TTCCGGATGGGGGTGGGGCGTGCGATACCATCGTTCGTAGCTGGCGGCATCCTTCATGCGCAAATCGGCCGATAGATCCAGCACGCGGCAACCCGCAGCCAGCGCCTGGGCGGCGAAGGCAGCCGAGGCCTTGTGCGGCAGCGCGAGGAAGACCGCGTCGACTTCCTCCAGGGGGGCGGAATCATGCGGGATGTAAGACAATGGAGTGCCCGCAACCGGTTCACCGGCATCGCGATTGGAAGTGGCGAAGCGGATGGCGACTTCGTCATGTCGCCGGAGGAGCGCCACCAATTCCTGCCCGGCGTAGCCGCTGGCGCCGAAGATGCCGACTTTGATCTGGCTCATCCCACCATCCTTCTCTGAATCAAAAAACCCCCGCCTAGGTTGAGGTCAGGGGCTTGGCTGGCGTTGATGCTGCGTTTCGTCAGCGTGAAGCAACCGCGACCTCTGTGGCCGAAGCAGGGCGACGGGTACGGCGCGGGCGGAACGCTTCACGAAACATGAGCGACAGTATATCGCGCCGATGCTTTACTGTCAAATTCAGGCTTCTTCCTGCCAGAACTCGGCATCGTAAGCGGGCAATTCACAGCGCAAAGGCCGGTCGCTGCGCGTCCCCAGTTCATAATCCGCCTGCATGATTTGATGTATCTCGCTCGTGCCTTCGTAGATCACCGCCCCTTTGCTGTTTCGCAAGAAACGTTCGACGGGATATTCATCGGAATAGCCATAAGCGCCATGCACTTGCACGGCTTCCAGAGCGGCTTTCACGCTGTGATCGGTGGCGTACCACTTGGCCAGGCTGGTTTCACGAGTATTGCGCCGCCCTTCATTTTTCAACCAACCGGCGTGCAGACAGAGCAACCGGGCCGCTTCGTACCATTGCCGCATGTGGGCCAGCTTTTGCTTGACCAGCTGATGGGAGCCGATGGTTTGGCCGAAGGCTCGTCGTTCGTTTGCATAGCGTGTGCTGGCCTCCAACGAGGCGCGGATCAACCCCGTTGCGCCGCTGGCTACGGTATAGCGGCCGTTATCCAGGCAGCTCATGGCAATTTTGAAGCCTTCTCCTTCTTGCCCCAGGCGATTCTCAACGGGGACGGGAGTGTCTTCAAAATTCACCCAGCCGGTCGAACCAGCCCGTACGCCCAGCTTGCCATGGATATCGCCCGTGCTGACCCCTGGCGCAGCGCGCGGGATGATGAACGCGCTGATGCCGCGATGGGCGGGTTGGATTTCTGGATCCGTACGAGCGAAGACGAGGAAGTGATCGGCTTTGGTCGCCAGGCTGATCCATATCTTTTCGCCGGAGATGATATACGCCGAGCCATCACGGCGGGCCCGCGCCTGTAAATTGGCGGCGTCGCTGCCGACGCTGGGTTCGGTCAAGCAATAAGCGGCGATGCGCTCTCCTTTCGCCTGTGGGGTGAGGATGCGCTGCTTTTGCTCTTCGTCCCCCCATTGCAAGAGCGCCATGCTGTTGAGCCCCATGTGCACCGACATCACCACCCGCAAAGAGGTATCGCCGCGCTCCAGTTCTTCACAGACCAGGCCGAGGGTGATGTAGTCAAAGCCCTGGCCGCCATAGCGCACGGGTAGATTGATGCCGAGGATGCCCAGTTCCGCCAGTCGTGGCAGGATGCGATCATCCATCACCTGTTGGCGATCCCACTGCGCGATATGGGGGATGATCTCTTGGTTGACGAATTCCCGCACCATCTGTTGGGCGGCGAGTTGTTCTTCGTTCAGTTGGAAATCCATAATTGCCTTTCATCCTAGGGCGGTTCGTTGCGGGGGTCGGTATTCCAGGCATTATAATCGCTGGCAAGGGCAAGCAGTACGGACAATTGCGGAGGAGGGAGCGTTGCATGGCGCCGGAAATTCCCGATACGTTGATCACGACTTATCTGGAAATGTCATCGATCGATGAATTCTGCCCGCGCTTCTTGACGGCGGAAGAATGGCGACGGCAGGAGGCTTCGATTCAATCGCTGACCGAATTCGACGCTCCTTTCTACCGTTTTCTATATCGGGAAGTGGGGGAGCGTTGGCTCTGGTTTATGCGGCGCGACCTGAGTGACGAAGAAATGTTGCAGAAGCATCTGGCGGAGAATTGCTTGCTCGATGTGCTGTATGTTCGCGGCCGGCCCGCAGGCTACATCGAATTGGCGATGGGAGATGAAGAAGCGCGGTCGGAACGGGCGGTCGAAGTCGCCTATTTCGGCTTGCGTGCACCGTTCATGGGCCGTGGTCTGGGCAAACACCTGCTCAGCCACGGTGTCCAGGCGGCCTGGGATGGCGGGGCGAAGCGCATTTGGCTGCACACCTGCAACCTGGATGCGCCGCAAGCCTTACCGAATTATCTGCGCTGCGGCTTTCGCATCGCTCGCGTGGAAGAAGAGCCGATGCCGGCCCTGTATCGCGATTAGTATTTGGCCAGCGTCGGGTCTACTTCATCGGCCCAGGCGAGGATGCCGCCAGCCAAATTGAACAGGCGGTCGAAGTCGTAACCCGCTTCCCCCAGCATGGCGATGACGTCTGCGCTGCGAATGCCGGAGCGGCAATGCACCACGACGTCTCGGTCCTGAGGGATCTGAGCGAGCAGGGTGTCACTGCTTTGTGCTTGGCCGTTGATGATTGCCTGGGTGGCGAGCTGGATCTCCCCTTTGGGGATGCGCAGCGTTCCATCCAGGGCGGCGATTTGCCACTCATGCGGATCGCGGACATCCAATACGACGATGTCTTCGCCACTCTGTTGCCGTTCGTACAAGGCGCGAACGCTGATGCTGCGAATGGGGATGGTCCTGCCGTTGCTCGCCTGGGCGACGGAAAAAGCGCTGTCTTCGAATGCGGGCACACCACAGAATTGTTCGTAATCGATGAGTGTAACTTCGGCGGCGGGGATAGAGCAGACCGGGCAATTCGGGTCTTTGCGGATTTTGATGCTCGTCCAGCTCATTTCCAGGGCATCGTAGAGCAACATTTTGCCGATGAGCGGTTGGCCGATGCCCAGCAATAATTTGATGGCTTCGGTGGCTTGCATCGTGCCGATGGTTCCCGGCAACACCCCCAGGACGCCACCTTCCGCGCAGCTGGGGACGAGGCCGGGCGGTGGCGGTTCGGGGAAAAGGCAGCGGTAGCAAGGTCCTTCCTGGGCGTAAAAAACGCTCAATTGCCCTTCGAAGCGAAAGATGCTGCCGTAGACATTGGGCTTGGCCAGTTTCACGCATACGTCATTGACCAGGTAGCGCGTCGGGAAATTATCGGTGCCATCGATGATGAGGTCGTAGGGGGCGCCGATTTCGAGCGCATTCTCAGAAGTGAAGGGGGTTTCATAGGCGTCCACCTGAACGTTGGGGTTGATTTCCGCGATGCGGCGTCGCGCGCTCTCCAGTTTGGCGCTGCCGATGTCGCTTTGGCCGTGGATCACCTGCCTTTGCAGATTGCTCTCGTCGACGACGTCGAAATCGACGATGCCGATGCGGCCCACGCCGGCCGCGGCAAGGTACAAGGCCAGAGGACTGCCGAGCCCGCCGGCGCCGACCAACAGCACGCTGCTGTGTTTCAGGCTTTCCTGGCCGGTCATGCCCACTTCAGGCAAAATCAGGTGGCGGCTGTAACGGGCGATCTCCTGCCGGGTCAGCGGCTCACCGCCTCGTGGCGCCAGAGCGGAGAGCGAGCCACCGGCAATGCTGGGCAAAATCCGCAATACGTCTGATTCAGCCAAAGGAGTATCCAGGCCCTGCAGGAAATTCACATCCTCTTCACCGATGAAGAGATTCACGAAATTGCGCAATTCGTCATCCTGGAATAAGTGATCTCGAAGCAGAGGGTAGCGTCGGGTGAGTTCTGCCAGGGCCGCGCCGACGGTCTCAGCGTGAACCTCAACCTGGCTTTGCTCATTAGTGAAGGATCTGAGCGGTGAAGGGATGCGGATTTGTGGCATGGGGATAGATTGCCTTTCTCATGGCCGGGGTGGGAGGGTGCCCCGGCCACTGTGAGATATGCGGATGGGTTCAGCGATCGGCGCCCAGGCGGATGGGGTTGCCGATCAGATTGCCCCATTCCGTCCAGGAACCGTCGTAGTTGCGGACGTTATCGTAGCCGAGGATGTATTTGAGGGCGACCCAGGAATGCGAGGATCGTTCGCCAATGCGGCAATAGGCGATGATTTCTTCGTTCGTACCGTTGATGCCCTGCGCCGCGTAGAGTTCTTCCAGCTCAGCGCGAGACTTGAAGGTGCCATCTTCGGCGACGGCCTGGCTCCAGGGAATGTTGGAAGCGCCGGGGATGTGGCCCGGGCGCTGGGCGGTTTCACTCATGCCGGGTGGGGCGATGATGTCGCCGACGAATTCCGCCGGTGATCGCACGTCCACCAGGCCGAAGCCCTCTTTCTCCAGGCGTGCGCGGATGTAATCTCGGTCTGCGCGCAGTTCTGGGTGCACGCCGGAGGATTGATAATTCGTCCTCTCATATTGTGGAACTTCCGTGGTCGTGGGGCGGCCTTCGTCAAGCCACTTGGCGCGACCGCCATCCATCAAGCGGACGTCTTCATGGCCGTAGTACTTGAACAGCCAGAGCGCGTAGGCAGCGAACCAATTGTGATTGTCGCCATACAGGATGACGCTGGTATCGGTAGTTACCCCAGCTTCAGAGAGCAGGCGGTTGAATTCTTCCTGGGGAAGGATATCGCGATTGACCTGATCTTGCAGTTGGGATTGCCAGTTGAAACCCACTGCGCCGGGGATGTGTCCTTCTGCGTATGCTGCGGTATCCACATCCACTTCGATGAGGCGGATGTTTTCACTTGCTGAATTTTCTGCCACCCAAGCGGTGGAAACGAGGATTGCTGACATGGTGTTTTGCTCCTGTTGAGATTCATGCGGACGAATGAGCGAGGTGGGGTCAGACAGCATGCGAGGATGCCTGACCCTAACTACAGACCATCGGTTCATTCGCCGGGAGCAACGATAGCTCGGTGAAGGCGCTGCGGTCCTGCTTCAGGTACCAGGCGCGCATTTCGATGGCTTTTCCCTGATGAACGGCGGTGATCAGGTAGACGAAGCGGGGTAAGGCATGGGCGCGATCATATTCGGAAGGGGTGGCCGGTGAGTCTGGATGACTGTGGTAATAACCCAGCAGCTGCAGGCCGCGTGCGTCGGCTTCGTCTTCATAATGAAGCCAATCTTGCGCCGACATGGCGTAGCGGTGGTGTTGCTCGGCGACCGCGAATTGGTTGGCGACCGGGATCGCTTCCTTAACGAGAATCTGGCCGGAGAAAGAACCCTCGCCGAGCAAGAAGCCACCCGCCTCGTTGGGATAACCCCCCTCGAGCAGTTGGCAAATCCGCTGGCGTGTCGCTTCATCGAGGTAGACCGGTGCGCTTTCTGCCAATTGACTTGCTCCCAAAAACCATCATCCAACATCCAACAAAAAAGCCAATCCAGGCGATTGGCTTCCGTGTGCTCTAGCGGGATGTAATTCAGCCGCGATTCAGCAAGATAGAAGCCCTGCCTTTCTGGCAGCACAGCAATCCATCATACAGGCGCAGCAAAATATCCCTTGCATGCCAGAAGTATAACTTTTGGATCGGCTTTGTCAAGGCCTTCTGGAATCGTTTGGCAGGAAAAAATCAGGAAGATTCACCCGCCAAGGAACGTTTCTCCATATTGAGCAGTTCATCGGCGACCACTTCGATCGCAATGCGCTGTTTGCGGTATAGATCCGGTTCACTGAGCGCCAATTTCCGCGCGACTTCACGAACTTTGCAGCGTTGCACAAAGCGCAGGTCGAGGATGTTGTAAAGCGTCCATTCGGGGGCGGTGAATTGGGGTTCGCCGGCCGGTCGTTGTTGCTCGATGGCAGTCTTCAACACCTCCCGCAAGGCGCGAGCTGGGTTGTAATCGCGCGAGTTCAAGCGATCGCGAACGACAGCGAGTTCCTGCAAGGCGTTTTGGTAGAGCCCCCGTCCGCCCCAATAATGGCGCAAAGCAGCGCGGACCTGGGTGATGACCTGGGCGCGATCGGGCAGCTGGGTGGCGGCGGCCCCTTCCCGGCTGATTGGATAAGCGGCTTCGACGGCTCGTGCCCCGGTCAGGGCGATCTGCGGCAAGAAGCCCTCCAGGACGGCCTGCATCTCTTCCTGCAATTTCATATCGGAGAGTGCTCGTTCGGCCCTTTGTCTGAGGATGCGGAAATCCAATGCCGCCCGCTGCGACAGGGGGAAAGTATCGGCGTCGGCGAGGATGCGCAGCGCACCGATGACGTGTGGGTTGCCAGCGCTGTCTCGTTGGTAGCTGCTGCGCAACGGCAACCACCAGGCATCCTCGTGGCGCAGGGGATCGTTCGGCGCCGCAGCGGCAGGGAACGGCGGCGGCTTCACTGCAGACCAATCGTCAGCGAGCCGGCCGGCCATTGCCACGCCTTCGCTGCCCGGGTCTTGTATTTGATGAACGGCGGCGCCACCGGCACGCAGGGAATCACAGATCGTGGCCAGCACCGCTTCCAGGAGGTGCAACAAGTCTCGCTTCGCCAGCAGGCGGTCGTTGAGTTCTTCCAGGCGTGCCAGTTGTGCGGCGCCTTCTGCATCGTAAATGAGCACCTTGCCCAGCCAGGGCAGCGCCAGATGGGCGATCCATTGCCAGAGCAGGATGCCGACCACCACGGCAAACGGGATGAAGGCAACTCCCTGTATGCCCATGACGTGGGGCAAGGCAGCGAAGGCGCTCATGATGCCCAGGGCGAGCAAACCCATGGCCGGGCCGCGCAGGCTGAAATTCAGCAGTTCCTGCTTGACCACACGATCCGGCTTTTCCGTGCCAAAATAAGATAGGGGGTAGTAGAGAAAGATGATCAAGATGACCACGGTGGCGTTGGCCAGGCTGACGAGGATCAGCAGCAATGAACTGAATTCTTCGCCCGGCGAAAGCAAGGCGGAGTAAGGGAAGATCGCGATGGAAGCAGTGGGCAGGGAGAATTGCAACATCGCCATGCGCCTGCTGGTACCCTGCGTGAGGCAACGCAACCGTGCCCGTTGCACCAGGAGGAAGGCGAAAGCGCTGATCAGCAAGAAGTACATGGTGAATAGAGAGAACAACGTCGGTTGAGCGCGCAAGAGCTGATCCACATCGTGTACCAGCTGATCGGTGAACACCGCCAGGCAGGCGAACAGGGCACTGGTGAGGTACCAGAGGCGCAAGAGCAGCAGACGCCGCCCCCGCGAAGGCAAACCGGTGGTGGTGAGCAAAGCATCGGCCAGGTGAAACAAGGCGGCCGGGGTGAAGGCGATGCCGATCCATTGCGCACGGCGGAAGATGAGCGGCCCCGGCGCCTGGCCTTCCAGAGCGAGCAGGGCATCCAGCGCATACGTCAGGGTCACGCAACCGAGAAGAATGCTTGCGCTCCGGGTGACTCGGTTGTGGAAGTTGCGACTCAGGTTGTACAGGAGCAGGGAAACCGTGATGACGACGACGGCCGCGGTCAGCGTCTGATTGGCGATATCCAACAGCTCGGCGAACCAACTAGGCATTTAGGTGAGCCGCATCGGTGAGCATACGAGTGAAGAAAAGGGCGATTTCGCCATTGGCATAGTATTGCTCATCATAACCGCTGTAGACAAAACCGTGGCGCAAAAAGTAGCGAATGGCGGGCATATTGGAGCTTTGCGTTTCGATGCGGATGCGTTGGATCTGTGTCGGTTTTTCGGCCAACGTGCGGCTGCAGCTTTCTGCCGCGCTGAGCAGCTGGCTGCCGATCCCTTCGCCACGGCGAGACCGCGTCACCACAAAATTCGTCACCCGGATCAGCGCCTGCGCTTCTTCCGGGATCAACGTCAGATAAGCGAGGATCCGCCCCGCACCACCGAACTGTTCTTCGGCAACCAACAAGAGTTGCGGTGCTTGGGTGGCTTGTTGGAGGAGGGATGGCTGGGGCAGGTTTTCATACTCCAATGGGCGAGGCAGCCGAACCTGGTGGAAGCGTGCCGTCGGCGCACCACTTTCTTCGCGCACCGCCAACTGCCATACGTGTTGCGAGGTGTAGCTGTGGTCCAGCGCCCGGCAAGAAACCAGGTCGGTTTCGGTTCCCGGGCGAATCCGGTAGTGGGTGTTTTCTGGGTTCAGAACCTCGAACCGTTGCGTCTCATCCATGTTTCATTCCAGGTACACGTCCCCCAGGCCGGGGTGCAACTCGAGGTGAACCGGCTGCGCGCTTTCGGCGAGGCTGCCGGCCGCGTAGCTGCCCTGACCACGGGGAACATAGCGTAGTTCATTTGCGTGAATTCGAGTATAGCGGTTGTGATGGATGTGGATGCGGCAACTGCGATCGGGCGGCACCGAGATATAGATGTCGCCCAACGCATTGCGCAACGTCAAGGGGGCAGAAGCGCGAGCGGGCGGGGTGATGTGGAGGGTACCCATCACGCTGCTGCAGCTGCCACCTTCCAGGATGAGTTCGCCGCAATCCAACCAGAGGTCGCCCAGCCAACTGCGGATTTCGAATTGCCAAAACAATTCAGGGGCCAGCTGCAGGCGCCAATCTGACTGGGTGAAGAAAGCGCTCTGTCGATGATGGAGGTGGATGGTCGTGTGTTGAAAGTGACGATGGACCGCAGGCGGGGTGCGCGCATATTGACCCGTGATGAGGGTTGCAGATTCATCGGGGGCGCCAGAAGCCCGCTTGTCGGTCGAGGCGGCCAAGCGAACGTCCGCCATGCCATTATCGATCACCAGGCTGGCGGAGATGGAGTCGGCTTTGGCGATGCGGAAATGGCGGTCGGGCGCTGCAGCGTGAGCAGGGCGCGGGGTGGAAACGTCACTGCCGAGCAGCAGAACCAAGCCAGTGGAGAGGAAAACGAAGGGCAGCAAACGCCACGTGCTGGGCAAGAGGTAAAAATTCTGCGCCAGCCAGGCGGAGCTGATCAGGGCGATCAAGAGCGGAAAGAGGAAGGGGCGAGCGCGTTCAAGCATGGAGGTAATCGCGCAAACCATCCACGTGTGGTGAATTTTTTAATCGTGAAAGAGCTTGTTTTTCGATTTGGCGGATGCGTTCGCGGGTTACATTGAACATGCGGCCCACTTCTTCCAGAGTATGAGTGCGCGTTTCTTCATTGAGGCCAAAACGCAGGCGCAAGATGTGGGCTTGACGAAAAGGAAAATGCCTCTGCACTTCTTTCAGTTTGTTATGCATCATATTCAGGATGGTGACATGTTCCATATGCCACCGATCATTGTACCATTGATCAGTGCTTCACCATCAGCAGCAAACGTGAGGCTATTTCATGATCCATGCCCCGATGATAACAGCAAGGCGAACGTTCTCTTAAACTTGGGTAAGTAGGGCGGCTGAGGTCCGCTCAGTCGGTGAGGTAGCCCTTCAATTTCACGTGCGCCGAGGATTGCCGCAGGCGGTTGAGGGCCTGCGTTTCCAATTGGCGGACCCGTTCGCGGGTCACGTTGATCTTGCGGCCCACCTCTTCCAAAGTGAAGATGCGGGTTTCTTCATTGAGGCCATAGCGCAGACGCAAGATATGCGCCTCCCGCTCCGGCAGATTCAGCAGCGCGCTTTGCAGATCGCGCTTCATCAGCGTCTCGGCCACTTCGTCCGCCGGTGAAGGGCTGTCTTTATCCGGAATGAAGTCGCCATAGGTCGCGTCGCTATCATCGTCCAAGGGGTCATCCATGCTGATGGGCCGGCGGGAGATTTCCTGGAGGTGCTCGACTTTTTCCACCATCACCGAGCGCTTCTCCGGGTCGGGGTCAAAACCGACGGCAATTTCTTCGATGGTGGGCTCGCGGCCTTTTTCTTGCGTCAATTGGTGTTGGATTTTGCGCATCCGGTTCAGCTGGTCGCCCATGTGTACGGGCACGCGGATGGTACGGCCCTGGTCGGCGACCGCGCGGCTGACGGCCTGGCGGATCCACCAGGTGGCGTAGGTGGAAAATTTATGGCCGCGGCGATATTCGAATTTTTCCGTCGCTCGCATCAAACCGATGTTGCCTTCCTGGATCAGGTCCAGGAAGGGCACGCCGCGATTCTTGTATTTCTTGGCGATGTTGATGACCAGCCGGGTATTGGCCCAGATGAGGTGCTCTTTGGCATCTTCGCCATCCTGGATTTCATCCTGCAGGTCAAAGACGTCAGCCGGAGAAAGGCTATCGCCAAAGGCAGCCAAATGTTCTTGGGCGGAGAGGCCATTCTCCATTCGCTTCGCCAGTTCCACTTCCATTTCGGCGGTGAGCAGTGGGACATGGCCCGCTTCTTTGAGGTACAGGCCGATGCTATCGTCGCTATCCAGGGCGAGTTGGTAACCCGCATCATCGCTGAGGTCAAACTCGCGGAAGGCGGTTCGGCTGATCTCTTCGGTTGCTTCTTCATCACCGCGCTCGGATAGGAGCAAGGGAGGGATCGTTTCCGCACCCGTGACCGGGGAGAAAGTGATGGTCGCATCGTTGGCATCTTCGTCGTCTTCACTTTGCGGGAGATCGGTGATCTTGATGCCTTCCGCCAGGAGTTTGTCGAAGAGGTCATCGAGCGGGGCCAATTCCTCTTCGAAATAGGGAAAGGTGCGCAGGATGTCGTCATAGTAAATGACGCCTTTTTCTCTGGCCCACTCGACGAAACGAGCTTCGACTTCCTCGCGCTGCTGGGTGATGAGCATGTAGGTTCGAACCTATCCATACTAGGGGTGGCACCAGGCGATGCGTTGCATAAGAATGCAAGCGCAAACCGCTGGCCCACCTTCGCAAACAACCCCGCATGGTGCGGGGCCTGCGGTGTGCGAACGAAACAACATCAGTATACACAATTTGCTTGTCAAGTGCCAATTTGTCGGTGTGCAATTTTGGACATTTTACGTTTTGCTTGACCCCTTGCACCGAAATGGGTAAGATGAAGCTCATGATGGATCGGCGCGGACGGATGATCTGTTCTTGTACCTTGGTCAGAGGAGGGCGTTAGCTCCCGTTCGCATTTGCCGGTCCACCGACCCAGAACGTGGTGACGTCCAAGAGCAGGCGTTGACCACGTTTTTTTATTTGGTGGAACAACCGAAATGGAAAAAGCCTCCATCCGAAGCGAAGCCTACCCGAGTGCGCCGATGAAGACGATTGCGCCGCAAGACAATACCGCTCGTGACCTTTTTGCCCAGATTGGGAATACGCCGCTGCTGAGTTTTCGGCGCATCACGGCTCACTTGCCCGCGGACGTTCGGCTGTACGCGAAGGCAGAATGGCACAATCCCGGCGGCAGTGTGAAGGATCGGGCCGCTTACGCCATCCTCTGTGCCGGTGAAGCGCGGGGCGAGTTGACCCGCGATAAAATCCTGGTGGATAGCACGAGCGGCAACACGGGCATCGCCTTCGCCATGCTGGGCGCCGCTTTGGATTATCGCGTGCGTCTATACGTTCCAGAAAACGTGAGCGGCGAGCGGCTGGCGATCCTGCGGGCTTATGGCGCGGGGCTGGAGTTGACCGACCCTGCCGAAGGTTCGGATGGGGCTTTGCTGGCGGTGAGAGCGGCGGTTCGCCGTCAACCGGAACGTTACTTCTATGCGGATCAATACGGCAATGCAGCCAATTGGCAGGCCCATTATCGCAGCACCGCACCCGAGATCTGGCAGCAGACGGGCGGTCAAGTCACCCATTTCGTGGCGGGCATCGGCACCAGTGGCACCTTGATGGGGACGGGGCGGCGCCTGCGTGAATTGCGGCAGGAATTACAGGTCATCGCCGTGCAGCCCGCCTCTCCGCTTCATGGCCTGGAAGGTTTGAAGCACATGGATTCGGCCCTCTTGCCCGCGATCTATGACCCCGATTTCGCCGATGCTCAATTGCGCATTCAAACGGAATTGGCGCAGGATATGTCGCGGCGATTGGCGCGTGAGGAAGGTTGCCTGGTGGGCACCAGTGCGGCGGCGGCCGTGGTGGCTTCTTTGCAGTTGGCGGAGCGAGTTGCAGAGCGCGGTGAATCGGCTTGCATCGTGACGATTCTGCCGGATAGCGGAACGAAATACCTCAGCCAATCGATCTGGTGAAGTCAGGCAGTTTCAACGGCGCGATCAGAGAAATTCCTTGAGGCGGCGGCTCCGACGTGGGTGCCGCAAACGGGTGAGCGCTCGGCCCTCGATTTGCCGGATGCGTTCCCGAGTCAAGCCGAATTTTTCACCGACTTCTTCCAGGGTGTAGCTGCGACCGTTCAACAGGCCGAAGCGCATCCGCAAGATGTGCGCTTCGCGCGGATCGAGAGTGGTGAGGAGGCTTTCCAGCGTGTGATTCAGCATTTTTTCCTGCGTATCTTCATCGGGCGTAGGTGAGTTTTCGTTCTCGATGAAATGCCCGAGCTCGCTGTCTTCGTCGTCGCCCACCGGGTGTTCCAGGCTGAGAGGTTGTTGCGAGACCTTGAGCATCCATTGAATTTTGCGAATGTCCAGATCCATCGCTTCCGCAACTTCTTCGAGGGAAGGCTTTTCCGCGTTTTCTTGCTCCATTTCGCGCATGATGCGATACAAACGGCGGATGCGGTCGCTCATGTGGAAGGGGACGCGGATGGTTCGCCCCTGGTCGGTCACGGCCCGCGTGATGGTCTGGCGGATCCACCAGGTGGCATAGGTGCTGAAACGAAAACCGCGCCGGTGGTCGAATTTTTCCACCGCCTTGATGAGGCCTAGGTTGCCTTCCTGGATCAAATCCAGGAAAGGGACCCCACGCGTCATGAAGCGTTTGGCGATGCTGACCACGAGGCGCGTATTGGCTTTGATGAGGTGATCGCGGGCGGCGGTGCCATCGCGGACTTGCTCTCGCCAGCGATCCGCTCTGGGCGAATCTGGCTTGCGATGCAAACTGCGCTCGGCAGCCAGGCCCGCATCCCGCCGCTTCGCCAGGGAGATTTCCTCTTCCATGGTCAGCAAGGGAACCCGAGCCATTTCTTTCAGATACATGCCGATGATGTCATTGGCCGCACTGGAAGCGAGTTCCTTGAGCTCTTCCAGCTCCGTTTCATCCAGCTCCGGTTCTTCTTCGATGTGTTCATCATCCAGTGGGTAGGACAACTCTTCATTGAGTTCCAGCGCCACATCACCGCCCGGCACTTGTTCCTTGGAGCGAATGGATACTTCGCCCATCATTTCATTCATTCTCGCTGCTCCTTTGCGAAGTCGGATTCGGTAACAACTCAGCCAGGGAAGACCAGCGCGGGTCGCTGGGTGGAGGGCAATGGCAGGCGGCTTCATTGAGGTTTTGCCCACATTGCGGGCACAGACCGGCGCAATCTTCGCGGCAAAAGACGCGGTTTTCCGCATCGATCATCAGTTCAGCACGCAGGACCGGCTGCAGGTTCAACATGCCATCTTCACGGATGAAAAATTCCGTCGCGCCGGATCGCAGCAGAACCCCCGGGATGCCGAATAATTCTTCCAGGTCGATTTGGGCAACGCGGGAGAGCCCGCCGAGGCAGCGGCTGCATTCGCCCTGGTAAGGGATGTGCATCCTTCCTTGGGCCCATAGACCTTCGCTCGTTCGGCTGATCTGCAAGGTGCCCTGGATGCCGGCTGCGACGAGATCATCCCCCAGCGAGATCGCCGGCAGATCGAAGGGGAATTCGCAGGTGGTGCCCACCGGGCCATGCACGAGAAAGCCGACATTGAGCTTGAGCAGGGTGCCGGGCAAGGGGTGTGCGGCTGTGGACGCCATGTGCCTCGCAGATTCCAACCATTTGCAAACGGAATATAAACCATAATGGCCGCCAATTCCGCTACAGATTTGTAACAGTGCGGCATTGACGTTAATGTGATGGGGCGATGGTATGGGGATGGGCATGGACGGTGCGGAACTCGGGGCGCAACTGGAGCGAATTGCCCACGAAGTTCGTTCCTGTGAACGTTGTGGATTGCACGCCACGCGTACTCATGCGGTGCCGGGTGCGGGCAGCGCCGGGGCAGAAATCCTATTCATCGGTGAGGGGCCCGGTTTTCACGAGGATCAACAGGGCTTGCCATTTGTGGGCCGATCCGGTGAATATCTCAGCTATTTATTGAACTTGATTCACCTGCGGCGAGAAGACGTATTCATCACGAACATCATCAAGTGTCGCGCGCCCAATAACCGGGATCCTTTGCCCCATGAGATTGAGGCCTGCCGGCCGTATTTCGATCGCCAATTGTCGCTCATCGACCCGCTGGTGGTGGCCACGTTGGGCCGTTTCAGCATGCGCTTGTTCTTTCCCGGCGCGAGCATCAGCCGCATCCATGGCCAGGCCCGCATCGACGGCGGCAGAGCCTATCTGCCCTTGTACCATCCCGCTGCGGCTTTGAGGAATCCCAACCTGCGGCACGATATGGAAGCGGATATTGCGCAGTTGCGGACCCTGCGTGATGAAATGCGCCAACGCCGTGCCGCCGGCGAAATCGCTGCACCCAAGCACGAGCAAAAAACGCTGTTTTAGGCTCTATTTTCCCTGCGGCGGATCGCGCGGATCACTTGCGTTTTGCGCTCGTTTTACCGTGATTCTACGCCCGTGGTGCTTTCCGCAGCCTCGCTGTCCTCTGCCCTAACGTAGCGGTTCATCCAATCCAGTAGCGCTTCATTCTGAGCGCGACGGATGGCGGGTGGCCCGGCGATGGAACCCACGTGTGGGCTGTGCGGCAGGCGCAGCATTTCCACCACACAACCGTTGTCTTTCAGCACGCTGTAAAATTGTTCCGATTGTTCCGGTGGACAACGCCAATCTTCTTCCCCTTGGATGAGCAGGGTCGGTGTGACGCAGCGGTGTGCGTAGGTGATGGGTGAGCATTTTACGTAATTCTCCATCACTTCATGCGGCTTGCCACCCATGTAGATGTTCATCATGCGGCCGATATCGCCCACGCTGTATATGGTGATGAGGTTCGTGACGGGGTTCTCGGGCACAGCGGCTTTGAAGCGGTCGGTCTGTCCGACCATCCAACAACTGCCATAACCGCCGGCCGAGATACCACACACGCCGAGGCGATCGGGATCGGCGAGCCCTTCCGCGATGACGTGGTCGAGCGCTTTCATCTGATCTTCATAATCCAGGCTGCCCCAGGCGGCCTGGATCGATTGCCCAAATGCTTCGCCATAGCCGGAAGAACCGTGGTAGTTGACGAAAAGGACAGCATAACCGGCGCCGGCCAACAGCTGGAAATCGATGGAGTAGATGTTTCCGAAAGCGCCCCAGGGGCCACCGTGGATGTAGAGCAGGGTGGGGTGGGGCGCCTGCCCCTGACTTGCCGGCGGGAGCATCAGCCAGCATTCCACCGGATCGTCGTTGGCCCCGTTGATGAAGAAATTGCGAACCGCGACCGCTTCAATCTCCGCCAGCTGCGCAGCATTCAGCTGAGTCAAGGTGCGTGGGTTGCCCCCTTCCTGGTCGGTCCAGATGAGTTGCATGGGTTCGGTGAAACTGCTCGCCAGGTAGATCATCTGTCGTTCGTCCAGATCCATGAGGAAAGCAGAATGTTCCTCCGGCGCCAGGATCGCCTGGCAATCGATTTCACCGTGCAAGGCGCAGCGGTAGAGGCAAACCCGGCCGCCATCCTGGACCTGGACGAAAGCGCTCCGCCCATCCTCGCTGACCGCCAGGCCGCCGGTTCGAAAAGCCAGTGCGGGCATATCGCCCTGTAAGCCACCGCTGACCGAACCGGCCAGATCGCTCCTTTGCTGTGGTGCGCCGCCACGGGATGAGACGGTATAGAGCTGGTTGAGCGTCCCGGGGATCTGATCCAATTCTTGCCCGGTGAAGGCGACGTTTCCGCCATCCGGCAACCAAGCGAAATCTGCGACTTGCCAGCCATCCCAAACGACATCCTGCGTTTCGCCGGCCAGATCCACGAGGCGCAAACCCGGCGCGAAGCGGTCTTCATTCGGGGGGAAGGTGCAGTGGTATAGCAGGCAATCGCCCGCCGGGGACCATTGGGGCTGCGTGTTCAGGTGCTGGTCGTCGGTGAGTTGCTGCGCTTCACCACCGTCGGCAGGGATGACGAAGATGTTTTGTATGGCTCGATCGAGCATGCCCAAGGAATCGAAACGAAAGATGTTTCGCGTGACGCGGTAAGGTGCGGTCGGGGAGGGCAGATCATCGGGATTGGGGCCCGCACTGAAGGCGATCTGCGCCCCATCCGGCGACCATTCGCCGGGGCCGCCGACACCCTGGGGTAGGTCGGTCAATTGCCGCGCCTCGCCGCCATCCGGGGCGATCAAGAAAAGCTGCGGTGCGCCTTTTCGCGTCGAGATGAAGCAGATCTGACGGCCATCGGGTGACCAGAGCGGAGAGAGGTCGCGCTGCTCGCCCTGCGTCAAAGGAAAAGCAGATTCATCGTCCAAATCCATCAACCAGAGGTTGACGAAATCAGCCCCTTCGCCATCGTTGGCTTCGGGGTCTGTTCGCAGCAGGGAATACACCACACGTTTGCCATCGGGTGATAACTGTGCGGATTGCAGAAACTGCAAACGAAACGCATCTTCGGGTTGGAAAGAACGCAAGGCAACTTCAGTCATGACCTGTCCTCATTGCGGCTGCACGAACGAAATGCAACATAGCAATAAAGACAATTGAGGGCAAATTTCGCTAGACTGGAGGCGATCGGCAGCAGGCCAATCGGTGGGAGCTACAGAATGGGTGAGGCGATTGCGGACGCGGAGGTAGGAGAGGTTCGCGCGGACGAGCGCCTGGATGAAGCCCGTCTGGCGGATTACCTGCGCGGCCGCTTGGAGGGTGCAGACCGAAAACTGACGGTGAAGCAGTTTCATGGCGGTCGCGCCAATCTGACTTATTTGCTGGATTTTGGCGCTCAGCAGTATGTGTTGCGGCGGCCGCCACTGGGTCCGGTGGCGCCTTCGGCTCATGATATGCGCCGCGAATACAAGGTATTGTCGGTATTGCACCCCGCCTATCCCCCCGCTCCACAAGCATTCTTGCTTTGCACCGATCAAGCCGTCCTGGGGGCCGATTTTCTGGTGATGGAACGGCGGTCTGGTCAGGTGGTCCGTCGCGAGTTTCCGCAAGCGTTTGAAAAACAAGTTGACGCTCCCCAGCGCATGTCCGCCGCGGTCATGGCCGCCCTGGTACAGTTGCAGGATGTCGATTACGAAGCGATCGGTTTGAGTGATCTGGGCCGGCCGGAAGGTTACCTGGAGCGGCAAGTCTCAGGCTGGTATCGCCGCTGGCAACGGGTATTGGCGCTGAGTGAGGATGATGACCTGTGGGCTGAACTCCCCAGCCGAGAAATGGCTGAGCTGCAGGATTGGTTGGCGCGGAATCTACCGGCATCTGGCCCGCCCACCTTGGTGCACAGTGATTTCAAGCTGGATAATGTGATGTTTGCCGCCGATGACCCCGGCAGCATCACCGCGGTGTTGGATTGGGATATGTGCACGCTGGGCGATCCGCTGGCAGATGTCGGTACCCTGTTGACATATTGGACGGAAGTGAGCGATTCCGCCCGGCGGAGCACCGGTCGGATGATGCCGCTGGATGAACGGTTTTGGCAGCGTGAGGAATTGCTGCACCGATACGCTCATTTATGTGGGCGCGACATCTCCCAGGCCCACTACTATCACGTACTTGGTCTGTTTCGCTTGGTGGTCGTCGCGGCGCAAATCTACCTGCGTTATCGCCTGGGACAGACGAAAGATGACCGCTTCGCAACTTATGGGCCGGAAATGGCGGGTTGGGCGGAAGCCGCTGTCGCGATGGCGAAGTGATGATGGGCAAGATGATGGACCGTGCGAATTCCTGATGGATGCACAGCTCGTCTCTTTCATCGCGGCGTTGCGCCAGGCCGGGGTTCGCGTCTCGTTGGCGGAAGGGGAAGATGCGGCCCGCGCCCTGTCTCAGCTCCCCATACTGGAAAGAGAACCGTTCCTCTTTGCGTTGCGCGCCAGTTTGAGCAAAACGCGCCACGATCAGGCGGTCTTCGATCAGCTCTTCCCGCTCTATTTTTGGGGTGAAGGTCAACCATTCCAGAAGCCGGCGGAAGACTTATCCGAAGACGAGAAAAACCAGTTGCGACAGGGGCTGGAACAATTGGCGGCGATGGGCTTTGAGGTCCGCGAAAGCTTACAACGAAAATGGGCGGCATTGCTGGCGCAGTTGATGGCCGGTGAAGCCTTCTCTCCGGCTCAGTTGAGAGAGATGAGTGAGCGGATCGGTCTCCACCGTGCCGAAGATTTCCGTCAGCGCAGCTGGTTTGCCCGGCGTTTGGAACGACAGGCGGGACTTTCCCGATTGGCGCCATTGTTGCAGCAGCTTCGGCAAGCCCTGGAAGATCAAGGAATGGATCCGCTGACGATCGAAAGAATCATGGATCAGTTGGACGAAAATGCGGCCGGCTTGGTCGAGCAGCTATCGCGTTACGTCGGTTGGCGGCTTTCCGACCAGGCTAAAACGCGCCCGAGTCAGCCAGAGGCAGAGATTCTGGATCAGCCGTTTTGGCGTTTGCGGGAGGAAGAGGAAGAACACATCCGTGAAACGATGCGCTTGCTGGTAGCGCGCATCCGTACGCGAGCTTCGTTGCGGCAGAAGCGCGCCCGCAAAGGTCAACCGGATCCACGAAAGACGCTGCGGGTCAACCTACGCTACGGCGGCGTACCCTTCCAACTCGTTCGCAGGCGGCGGCAGCTGCAGCCCTCGCTGGTTTTGTTGTGCGATGTGAGCACTTCCGTGCGGCACTGTGCAGAATATCTATTGACCATGATTTACGAACTGCAGGATCAGGTTCGCCGGACGCGCAGTTATGTCTACATCCATGATTTGCACGACATCAGCGAGGCGCTCAAAGCGGCGCCGGCGCAACAAGCCTTGGCGCAGGTCCTGGCCGAGAACCGCCCCGGGTACTACAGCACCGATCTGGGCAACGGGTTGCAGCGTTTCGAGCGGGAGCACATGCGCTGGCTGGATGCGCGAACGACCTTGATTTTCCTGGGCGATGGCCGGAACAACTACAATGATCCCAACCTGGCGGTGATCCGAGAGATGCACCAGAAAGTGCGCCGCTTGTACTGGTTCGTTCCGGAAAGTCGCCAGCAATGGGGCAGCGGGGATAGCGATATTGGGCGCTATGCACGCCATGCCGATGGCGTCTTCCCGGTGCTGACATTGCGGCAAATGGCGCAGGCAGTGGATCGCATTTGGATCGATGGCTATGGAGCGAAGGAATAGGGAGATGCAGGAGATTCGGATCGGCATCATTGGCGGTAGCGGCCTGTACCGGATGGATGGCGTGGAACAGGCCGAGTCCATCGCGCTGGATACGCCCTTTGGGGCGCCGAGCGACGAGTTGGTCTGCGCCGTTTTGCGCGGAAAGAGGGTGGTCTTCCTGCCGCGGCATGGCCGTGGGCATCGACTCAGCCCGACTCATGTTCCCTATCGCGCCAATATCCATGCCTTCAAACAGTTGGGGGTTCGCTTCATCCTGTCGGCCAACGCCTGTGGTTCGTTGCGCGAAGATTACGCTCCGGGTCATCTGGTCATCCCGGACCAAATCATCGATTACACCCAGGCGCGGGATCGATCCTTCTTCACTGGTAGCTACGTCGCTCATATCGGGGTGGCTGAGCCATTTTCGCCGGAGCTTTCGCGGATTCTACACAGCGCAGCTCAGCAGAGTGGCGCGACGGTTCATGCAGGGGGGATTTTTTTGATTGAGGAAGGGCCGCGCTTCGCCACCCGTGCCGAGAGCCAACTGTTCCGTTCCTGGAGTTGCAGCCTCATCGGCATGACTTCCGCACCGGAAGCCTTTCTCGCCCGGGAAGCCGAAATCGCCTACGCCACCATCGCTCATGTGACGGATTATGATGTCTGGCATGAAAGAGAAACGCCGGTGAACGTGGAGGATGTCTTGAAAGTGGCGGCGGCCAACGTCGAGCGGGTGCAGGCGACGCTGGCCACGGCGGTGGAGATGCTGGACGAAACCAGCGATTTTGCGGCCCATGCTGCGCTGGCCCAATCCCTCTTGGGGCCACCCGAGCAACTGCCTGCTGAGGAGGCCGATCGACTGCGACTCTTGCTGGCCAAGTATTACAGGTTGTGATGAGGAGAACGACGAGCAGTTGTGGCGGCTGATGCGGGAGAGGGTAAGGTGAAACGGCCGGTCCTGCTGATCGTGCGCGATGGCTGGGGCTTGCGGCGACGCGTTCAGGGAAATGCCACCGCGCTCGCCCACACGCCCCATCAAGACCGCTGGGTGGCGGAACAGGAGTGTTGCCTGCTCGATGCCAGCGGCTTGGCGGTCGGCTTACCGGCCGGTCAGATGGGCAACTCAGAGGTGGGGCACCTGAACCTGGGCGCGGGACGGGTGGTTTGGCAAGACAGCACGCGCGTCAGCCAGGCCGCAGCAGATGGCAGTCTGGCCCGCCACCCAACCCTGCTGGCTACCTTTCGCCAATTGCAACGATCTGGCAAGCGCTTGCATCTGGTGGGCTTGTTGGGCCCGGGTGGAGTGCACAACCTGGATGCTCATCTCCTGGCGGTCTTGCAAGCCTGTGCGACGAATCGCATCGACCCCTGCGTGCACCTCATCACCGATGGCCGCGATACGCCGCCGCGCAGCGCGCTGGGATTTTGTCAGGACTTGCGCCGACAAATGCAACGCATCGGTGTGGGCAAGCCCAGCACTTTGGCGGGTCGATATTACGCCATGGATCGGGATCGGCGCTGGCAGCGCACGCGAAAATACCTGGATGCGCTCTATTCCGGCATCGGCGAAACGGCCGCCACTGCCGAACAAGCCATCCAAGCTGCTTACGATTCGGGCGAGGGGGATGAGTTCATCCCGCCGACCGTGTTGACAGAGAATGCGTCGGGCGCAGTGCAGGCGGGGGATGCCGTTTTGCTGATGAATTTCCGCGCGGATCGCATGCGCCAAATCGCTCGTGCATTGGCCGCGCCGGCGAGTCTGCATTCCGAAGAGGCCTTTGCCGACCTGCCCCCGCTTGAGCTGCAGGTTCTCAGCATGACGGAGTATGACGCAAGCCTGCCCATCGCGGTGTTGTTCCCCCAGGAAATCTTGCACGATACGCTGGCTGAAACCATCGCCCAGGCAGGATGCCGTCAATTCCACGCTGCTGAAACGGAGAAATATCCTCATGTGACGTATTTTTTCAACGGCCGGCGGGAGGCGCCGTTTCCCGGTGAAGAGCGACTCATCATCCCCTCACCGCCGGTCGCCACCTATGATCGCCAACCGCGCATGAGTGCCCCGGAGCTGACCGAAGCGGTGGCCGAACGCATCGCGCGCAGTGGGGCAGTTGCTGCACCAGACGATTTCTTGCTCGTCAATTTTGCCAATCCGGATATGGTCGGGCATACCGGCGATCTGGCAGCGGCCATGGCCGCTTGTGAATGCGTGGATGCTTGCGTCGGCCGCATGGTGGCGGCCATGAGGAAGCGCGGTGGTAGTTGCATCGTGACCGCCGATCATGGCAACGCGGAAACGATGGCGGATCCGATCAGCGGAGAACCGCATACCTATCATACGACGAACCCGGTGGAACTGTTCATCTTCACGGCGGAGGAAATCTCGTTGGCCGCCCGCGGCACCCTGGCCGATGTGGCGCCCACGGTGCTGGCCATGATGGGATTGGCGCAACCGGCGGCCATGACCGGCCGCAGTTTGATTCGGGCGGTGCGTTAAGAAATTGCGCCTACTTCTGGTGTGGGATTGGGCTAGGCATCCACGTAATTCGCCGCTGCTTCATCCAACAACCAGACCAGTTGACCGTCGACTGGATGAATGAGCTGAGCCGGGTATTTCAATGGATCTGGCGCGCTGTGGTGCACCTCCCAGAGGATGTCTGCTTTTTCCGCGCCGCTGACGAGGAAACAGATCTCCCGGGCCTCGTTGATCGTGGCTGCGGTTAGGGTCAGGCGCGTGATGCCATCTTCGCGTGGGACGACAGTGACGGGCATGATCGATCGCAATGCGTCATCGCCGGGGAACAATGAGGCGGTATGCGCATTCGTACCCATACCCAGCAGGACCAAATCCAGGCGACGTTTGTGTCCGAAGTAAGCATCCAGGGTGCGGATGTAAGATTCGGCAGCGAATTTGGGTGGCAGCTCCCCTTCCATGCGATAGATGTTATCCGGTGGAATGGGAAGGTGAACCAGCAATTCCCGCCGGGCGGCTCCATAGTTGCTCGCTTCATGGGCAGGTGGGACGCATCGTTCATCGACCCAGAAGACTTGCGTTTTGGACCAAGCGACTTGCCCGGCAAATTCGCTAGCGAGCAGCCTGTAGGTGGGCAACGGAGTATTGCCGCCGGATAGGGCCACGCTGAAGCGGCCCCGCGCCGAAATGGCCCGCTCGGCAGCGGCGACGAAGCGCTCGGCGGCCGCTCGGGCGGTGGCTTCTGCATCCGGGAAAATCTGAAAACGACTCATTCTTCTTCTTCCCCACCGGTCCCGTTCTCATCAATTCTATACCAATTGTAACCGGCATTAGAGAGCAGCCTTTCGGATTCCACGGGGCCCCAGGAATCCGTTTCGTAAAAGGTCAAAGCTGGGCCGGTGTTTTCTTCCCAGGCTTTTTGCAATGGATCCACCAGGCGCCAGGATTCCTCGATGCTATCGCTGCGAGAAAAGAGGCTGGCATCGCCCAGGATCACGTCCAAAAGGAGGCGTTCGTATGCTTCCGGGATGGGTTGGCCTTTGAATGAAGTGTCGTAATCGAAGGACATTTCCACCAGGCGACCCGCGCGGCTGTCAGGCATTTTCGCCTGGAAGGAGAGCTGGATTCCTTCGTCGGGTTGGATGCGGAACATCAGGATGTTATCGGTCATGTGCTCCAATTCCTGCAGTTCAAACAATTGCAGGGGCGGGCGGCGGAAATGCAAGACGATCTGGCTCACTTTTTGGCGCAAGGCCTTTCCCGAGCGAATGAAAAACGGCACCCCCTGCCAGCGCCAGTTGTCCACGTATAACTTCAAGGCGACGAAGGTGGGCGTCTGGGATCGTTTGGCGATGCCAGTGGCATTGCGGTAGCCAATGTATTGGCCGCGCACGGAATCATCCAGTTGAATGGGGCGGATCGACTTCAGCAACTTCACATTTTCATTGCGCAGCGCATTCGCCTCCAAAACGGCCGGTGGTTCCATCGCCACCATCGCGACCAATTGCAGGAGGTGGTTCTGCACCATGTCGCGCAAAACGCCGTAGCGGTCGTAGTAGTCGCCACGGTGCCCGACATCCACGGACTCCGCGACGGTGATTTCCACGCTATTGATGAAGTTGCGGTTCCAAAGCGGCTCAAAGATGGTATTGGCGAAACGGAAGAACAGGATGTTTTGGGCGGTTTCTTTTCCCAAATAGTGGTCGATCCGATAGACCTGCCATTCATTCATGATGGAATGGATGTGTCGATTTAACTCGGCGGCGGATTGGTAATCATGCCCGAACGGCTTTTCGATCACGACCCGTCGATACCCTTCTTCTTCGGTCATCATGCCATTCGCGCACAGATTGCTGATTATGGGGATGAAGAGCGCAGGCGAAATGGCCAGGTAATAGACGCGATTTTGCTCGCCGGGGATTTTCTCTCGCAAGTAATCGTTCAGTTTGGGATAGAGCGATTCGTCCAACACATCCATTTTTAGATAGTGCAAGTTTTGGCTGAATTCTGCCCAGAGTTCTGCATCGATCTCATGGGTGGCAAAGCGTTGGATGCCATCTTTCATGTGCTCACGGAATTCCTGATCCCCCAAGTCGTGGTGCGCGATGCCGATGATGGTGATATCCGTCGTCAGCCGCTCTTTGCCGATGAGCGAGTAATAGGCGGGGACCAATTTGCGCCAGGTGAGATCGCCCGATGCGCCGAAAATGAGGATCACGGTAGACATGTTCAATCTTCTCCCACTCGTTTGACGGCATGGCCACCGAATTGGTTGCGCATCGCGGCCAGGAGTTTGGCGGCGTAGCTTTCATCCTGGCGGCTCGAGAAACGGCGCATCAAAGATAGGGTGATGACCGGCGCGGGGACATCCTGGTCGATGGCCTCGAAAACGGTCCAACGGCCTTCGCCAGAATCAGAAACCCAGCCGCGGATATCGCTCAATTCGCTATCTTCCGCGAGGGCATTGGCGGTCAGATCGAGCAACCAGGAGCGGACCACGCTGCCATGGCGCCAAATTTCGGCAATTTGATGCAAATCCAGGGCGAACTCGTGCTTGGCTCGCATGATCTCAAATCCTTCGGCAAAGGCTTGCATCATGCCGTATTCGATCCCGTTGTGCACCATTTTCACGAAGTGACCCGAACCGGTCGGGCCGACATGGCCCCAACCGCGGTCCTTTGCCGGCGCCAGCGTTTCCAGGATCGGTCGGATGTGGTTCACGGCTTCATCCGTGCCACCGATCATCATGCTGTAGCCTTCGGCCAAGCCCCAGACGCCACCGCTGGTACCGACATCGACAAAATGGATGCCGCGCTCTGCCAATGCTTCCCCGCGGCGCATGGTCTCTTTGTAATTGCTGTTGCCGCCATCGATGATGATATCGCCCGCGCTGACCAGACCAGCCAGGGCCATGACGGTGTCCTCCGTTGGCGCGCCGTGGGGGACCATCACCCAGGCCACTCGTGGCGCTGGCAAGGCAGCCACGATCTCGGCCAGATCCGCCGCCGCCGCTGCTCCACCCGCCACGGCGGTTTGGATCGCGGCTTCGTTCAGGTCGGTGACGACGACCTCGTGCCCATCGCGCAACAGGCGCTGCGTCATGTTTGCGCCCATCTTGCCCAGTCCGACCATGCCCAGTTTCATGGCTCCTCCCCTTGAATCTTCCCCGCTTTTCTCAGCTTTGTGGCAGTAATGGTTGTGCTGCGTCCTTGCTCCCGCGCTGCGAAGATTGTACACTCGCCTGGCTCGCTACGAACACATCGGTCGCCAAGTCGATGAACAGGCCATGTTCGATGATGCCGGTTCGCGCTTTGATGGCCGCGGCCAAAGTCTGGGGCTCCGCGATCGCTCCGAAATGGCAATCGAGGATGTAGTTGCCATTGTCCGTGAGGTACGGCCGGTTCTGGCTGTCCTGGCGCAGGCTGACTTCTGCCCCCAGCTCGGCCAGAAACACCTGCTGGCGCTCCCAGCCAAAGGGCAGCACTTCGACGGGCAAGGGGTATTTCCCCAGTTGCTTCACGATTTTGCTGCCATCCACGGCGATGGCCAGGCGAGCGCTCGCTTCCGCGATGAGCTTTTCGCGCAGCAGCGCACCACCCCCGCCCTTGATCATGCGGTGGTCGCCATCCAATTCGTCGGCGCCGTCTATGGTGAGATCCAGCAGAAGATCGGCGGTCAATGGCAACAAGGGAATGCCCTTTGCTTGGGCGAGTTTGGCGGTTGCGCCCGAGCTGGGCACGGCGCGGATGTCACAGAGTTCTCCGCTGGCGATGCGCCGGGCGAGGGCGTTGAGGGCGTAGCGGAATGTGCTGCCACTGCCCAGGCCCAGCGTCATGCCGGATTCCACAAGAGACACGGCGGCGCTCGCTGCACGCTCCTTTTGTGCTTCTCGTTGACCGGCATTCATGGCGCGACCACATCCATTCTCAATTCAACTGTAAAATATCATAGTAGCAAACTCATGCTACTGACACATCCGGCAAAGGAATTCAGTCCGTAGATGAAGCTCCTCATCGTCGTATCGTCCATGGATCTGCGCCAGCCATACAGCGCCACGCCCGCCTGGTGGCAGTTGCTGAAAGGCCTGGCGGAAGCGGGAGCAGAGTTGCTCGTCACACCTTATCAGGGCAAACCGCAGGATTCGCTCTGGTGGCGCGCGGAAGCGAATCCGGCCTACCTGCAGGGGGAATGGTTTCGGCGGGCGCGCCAATTGTGGCGGGTCTTCGCTCCGCCGCGGCTGCCCACCGAACGGCGGGATGAAACCGCACGAGTAAAGAGCCAGATCAAGCCTGACACATGGAGCGGGCGTTGGACGCGGACGCTCGCTCAATCATGGATCGCCCCGCTCTGGCGGAAGCACCTGGATCGATTGTTGACGAAGCATCGCGGCCTGG
The DNA here is from genome assembly GCA_011523615.1 of Chloroflexota bacterium. Taxonomy (GTDB): domain Bacteria; phylum Chloroflexota; class Anaerolineae; order Aggregatilineales; family Phototrophicaceae; genus WTGJ01. The sequence continues at coordinate 26,008 of WTGJ01000021.1, forward strand.
ATGCGGTGTTGTTCATCTCCGTCCCGCCGAATCACTTGCGCGGCGTCGCCTCGAGCATCCAACAAAAGCATGGCCTTCCTGTCTTGTTTTATGATGGCGATTTGCCGGCCAGCTTGCCGGAAATGAGCGGTTTCGCCACCGGTTTCCGCATTTATGAAGGCGCAGATCTGGCGGAATTCACGGCGGTGATCGGCAACAGCAGCGGCAGTGAAGCGGCGTTGCGGAAGCTGGGTGCGCCGGCTGTGCATACGCTGTGGTATGGGGTGGATGCGGCCCTCTTCCCCCCACTGCATCGGAGCACTCAGGATATCGATCTATTTTTCTATGGCCATGGTCGAGAATACCGCAGCCGTTGGGTGGATGACATGCTCACAGAGCCGTCTCGGCGCTTACCGCAGCGACGTTTCGCCGTTCGCGGCAGCCAGTTGGGTGAACTCGGGCGGGCCGAGACATTGCCTTATGCCAGTTTCCACGCCCTGCGCGGTTACATCGCCCGGAGCAAGATCAATCTTTGCATCACGCGGCAAGCGCACGCCAGCGTCTACGGCTCGTCATCGATGCGCCCTTTTGAGTTGGCCAGCATGGCCTGTTGCGTCGTAGCGAACCCCTATTTGGGCATCGAAGAGTGGTTTGAGCCGGAGCGAGAGATCATCGTCGTTTCATCCGCGGAAGAAGCGGTGGAACGCTATCGACACTTGCTGGCCGCTGAAGCGCTGCGGAGGAGGATCGGGCTGGCGGCTCGCGCGCGCTTCCTCAAACAACATACGATGCGCCATCGCGCACAGGAACTCCTGGCCATCCTGCGTCGATACTGTTAATCGCGCAAATGTTCAGCGGGCAACGCAAAAGGCAGCGGTTGGCGGCCATCGATATCGCGGAAACCGTATTCGACCGCCAATTGACCGACAGTGAGCGTTCGTCCCTGCCAACGTGCACGAGCTGGATCGCGCGTCAGAGCGACGATGGCCCTGCCGATGTAGTAGATGGATTCTCTCCGAGCCAGTTCGGGGTGCGCGGAGAAATCAACGACGCTGTCGGGCGTCAATTGCACTGCCGTATGCTGCAAAACGTCTTCGGTTCGCATGAAACCCGGCGATAAGGCGAGGGCCACCCCGTTGCTTTCGCGCATTTCCAGAGAGAGCAAATAGGCCAGTCGTTGACTGCAGTGTTTCGCCAGGTCATAGGGCAAGTTGCTCAGCGCTTTCCCCCGGTCATAAAACGTCGTGTTGATGATGAGCGGTGCGTCGCTGCGGAAGAGGAGGGGGAGGGCGAAATGGCTGGCGATGAAATGAGCGCGCGCCCCGCCGTTGATCATGCGCTCCCAACTGTTGGGGTCTTGCTGCCCGAAGGGGGCATCGAATTGCTGCCATTGGTCACGGCTGAGCTCATACCCGCCCCAGACGTTATTGACTAGGATGTCGAGGCGCTCTTGCTGCCGGCCGATGGTCTGCAACAGGGCTGCCACCTGCGCGTCATCGCGGTGATCGCAGTGGATGGCGATGCATTTCCCTGCCTGGCGGTTGGCTCGTTCCGCCGTCTCTTCTAGGCTCGTGCCCTTCAGTTTGGGGTTCGTCAACCGCTCCGATCGGCTGCGACCGGTGATGTATACGGTGGCGCCCGCGGCCGCCAATTCGATGGCGATGCCTCTCCCGGCCCCGCGGCTGGCGCCGGTCACCAACGCGATCTTGCCGGTCAGTGGAAAGTCGGGATCGGATGTTGGCAGGTGCATCGACCGAGTATAGTATCTTGCGAGGGCAGTGGCCAGCGCTTAACATGATGCAGAGATCATCGAGGGAGCGGCGATGAAAGCAGTCATACTGGCAGCCGGTCTGGGGACGCGTTTGCACCCGGTGACTTTGACGATGCCGAAATCGCTGGTTCCGGTGGCCAATCAGTCGCTCATTGTGTATGCCATCGAAATGCTCAAAGGGGCCGGGCTGACAGAAATTGGCATCGTGGTGCATAGCATGCGCTCGCCGATCTGCAAACGATTGGGGGATGGCCAGGAATTCGGCGTTAACGTGCAATACATCGTCCAGGCGCAACAATCGGGCCTGGCGCATGCGACGTTACTGTGTGAAGACTTTGTCGGCGATGATTCCTTCACCGTTTTTCTGGGGGATAACATCTTTCAGGACGACATGCATGGCTTGCTCACAGGCTTCAAAGATTCGGATATCAGCGCGGCCATCGCCTTGAGCAAGGTGCCGGATCCCGAACGCTTTGGCATCGCAGAAGTGCGAGACGGGCAGGTCATACGGGTGGAAGAGAAGCCGAGCCAAAGCAAGTCTAACCTAGCGATCTGCGGCGTCTATCTCTTCCGCCCCAGCATCTTCGAAGCCATCCGCACCATCAAACCATCCTGGCGCAATGAACTGGAGATCACCGATGCGATCCAGGCCTTGATTGAGAACGGCGAGCAGGTGAATTCATATGTGATCGACGGCTGGTGGATCGATGCCGGGAAACCCGATGCCATCATCCAGGCCAATCAACTCGTACTGGGAGATCTGGATTACACGCCGGCCCCGGTGGATCACGAAGCGATCTGTGGGGATAGCGAAGTCGGCCCCCGCGTCCACCTGGGCACTGGAACGAAAGTAGAACACAGCGTCATCCGCGGACCGGTCATCATCGGCGATCGGGTCACCATCCGTGATTCCTACATCGGGCCCTACACTTCCGTGGGCGACGATGTGATCATTGAAGGCAGCGAAATCGAAGCGAGCATCGTGATGCGGGATTGCCAGTTGCGCAATGTCCCGGGGCGCCTAGATTCGAGCTTGTTGGCGGATTTCTCTCGCGTCACGGCCGCCCGAGACAGCGTCCCGGCCGTCCGTCGCTTCATTTTGGCGGAAAACAGCTACATTCAACTGTAGGGTTCAAAGCGAGAGCAATTCCGCCACATTCTGTGAAGGTAAGTCGAGCGCCTTGGCGACCGCCGGATATGTCAGGTTGCCCTGGAAGGCGTTCAGGCCCTGGGCCAAACCGCGGTCGGCGCGCAAGGCGGGCCATAAACCGGCATTCGCAATCCGCATGATGGAGCGCAAAGTCGCATTGGCCAGGGCGAAGCTGGCCGTTCGGGGCACGGCGCCGGGGATGTTGGTCACTCCATAGTGCAGGATGCCATCGAGCAGAAAAGTGGGCTGATCGTGGGAAGTGGGCCGGGTCGTTTCGACACAGCCACCCTGATCCACCGCCACATCGACGATCAGGCTTCCTTCAGGCATCTCCGCCAGCATCGAACGGGTGATGAGATGAGGGGCCCTTGCGCCACGGATCAGCACGCTGCCGATGACGGCGTCTGCTGTGCGGATCGCTTCGCTGATGTTGGCCTGGCTGCTGTAGACTGTGCTCAAACGGCCCGGCAACATCTGATCGAGCGAGCGCAGCCGTTCCAGGTCGATATCCAGCAGCGTGACTTGCGCGCCCATCCCCAAAGCGATGCGCGCCGCATGGCTGCCGACGGTACCGCAGCCCAGGATGACCAGATGGGCGGGGGGGACGCCGGGTACGCCGCCCAGCAGGATGCCGCGCCCGCCAGCTTCCCGCTCGAGAAAGTGCGCCACGATCTGGGTGGCCATGCGCCCGGCCACCTCGCTCATCGGTTCCAAAAGCGCCAGGCGCCGCGAGTGGTCCTCCACGGTTTCGTATGCCAGGGCGCTGACCCGCCGGGCCAATAGTGCTTCCGCGACCTCGCGTTCGGCTGCCAGGTGCAAGAAGGTGAAGAGGATCAAGCCCTCGCGCAGGTGAACGAATTCACTTTCCTGGGGTTCTTTGACTTTCAGGACCATTTCGGCTTCTGCCCAGACGTCGCCGGCTTCGGCCCGAATTTCAGCACCGGCGGCTTGGTATTCCGGGTCGCTGAAGCCACTGCCCTGGCCGGCGCCGGCTTCGACCAGCAAGCGATGCCCCTCCCGCGTCAATTCACGAATGGCCGCCGGATGCAGGGCGACGCGGTGTTCGCCTTTTTTCACTTCTCGTGGCAAGCCGATGATCAACGTGAACTACCCCGATTACCAGATATCGCCCACGGTGTAACCTTCCGGAAAGGGGTCGCTGGGATCAACGACGTAGCTGGCAAAACCGGTGATCCAACCCGGGCCACTCAGGCTGGGGATCACGGCACGGTACTCTCCCACCATCGTTTCTTCCAGGAGGCGGCCGGTGAACACCGTACCCAGGATGCCTTCATGGTGAAAATCTTCATTCAAGCCCAATTGACCGCGCGCGTATAAGGTCGCCATTTTGGCGCAGGTTCCCGTGCCGCAGGGGGAACGATCGAGGACGCCCGTCCAAGTGCTCGGTCGCTCCCAATCCAACTCCCCGGTGGAGATCGTCACGGCATTTTTGCGGTGGGCGATGGGATTGGTAGGGGGAGCGCTCAATTGGCCGATGGTGATGCCAGCGAAACCGGGTTGGAGGGGGTGGACGACCGGCAGCTGTTCGGCGGCAGCGGCCTTGACCATCTCGGTGATGCGGCAAATGTCACTGCCTTCATCCGGCGTGAGTTGCAAACCGAATTGCGCGGCATCGGCGATGACATAAAACATCCCGCCATAGGCCACATCCACCGTAACCGTGCCCAATTGGGGCACTTCGATGGTTTCGTCCAGGTGCGTCGCAAAGGCGGGGACGTTGCGGAAGGTTACGTGTTTGACTTTGCCATCTGCGCAATCGGCGCGCACGCGGATGAGGCCGGCCGGCGCTTCCAGGGTGAGCTCCGTCACGGGTTCCACCATGGGCAGCATCCCCGTTTCGAGCAACACCGTGACCACACAGATGGTGTTGGTGCCGGACATGCCAGGGTATTCCATCTGTTCCATGATGACGAAACCGGCATCGGCAGCCGGGTCACTGGGTGGAAGGATGAGGTTGCAGCAGAGGCCGGGATAACCGCGCGGTTCGGTGAGCATCAGCTTGCGCAGGCCGTCGCCATGGTCACGCAGGTGCACCATCTTTTCGTAGATGCTATCCCCCGGCACGTCGAGGACGCCGCCGACGATGACGCGGCCGGGTTCGCCGGCGGCGTGGGCGTCTACGGCTTGTAACATGCGTGCCAAGCGCAAATTTACATCCCAGCTATGTACGAAAGCCGGCACGATTATAGCAGAACAGGAATCAAGTTAGAAAAAACCCTCAAGTCCTGAATAATTTGTGGACTGAGGGCCAGGTTCAGGAACTTACAAAGTGCGCGTTGCTCGTACGCAGGCAGGGAATGGAGTCAGGGAGTTGCAGTGGGCTGAATCATGTTTGCGTTGTGTTGCTCCTGCCATTCTTCCCATTCCGGTGGTGCTTGCACGTACCCCTCCTGATCAGGCAGCTCTGGATACGGTCGCGGGATGCCACAGAAGCGCCAGGGTCCTTGCCAGATCCCAGCAACCCAATCTTGTACCGCTTCTGCATCCAGATATTGCCAGGCAAGCCCGCCATTTTCCCAGGTTGCGCACGGTGTATCCTCGGGATAGGCGACCCCAAATTGAGGATAGCAATCCGGGCAATAACCGAGTGCCTCCATTTCTTGTTGCAACCAAAAGATCGGATTGTACTCATTGGGTGAGGGGGCTAACAGTGTTGGATGCACGTACACAGAAATGTTAGGTGTTATCGGAGTTGCAGACGAAGTCAAGTCACCATGTCCAACATAATACCCCCCGATTGCGAATACAACTGCCAGAGTCAACAGAGCCCCAACTAGAGTTAGAGCATTAAGTCTTATTTCAGTCACCTTAACACCAAATATTTATTTCTCAGTGTGTGTGACAATTCGGTACCCAAACACAAGTGTGTCCTGTTGCGGTGTTGTACCAACATACTGGGGTAAAATGACAATGTTCTGTAGCATTGTTCCCCCCCATCGCAGTTGGTAGTACACATTGGCACCGTCCCCTGAGCGAGTACGATACCTGCTGTCACAACAGGACTCAGCAATATCAACACTACCAAATCATCACTACCAATATTCCCAATACTAAACGGTTCATGATAATTCCTCCTGCCACTTTCAGCATTTTCTATGGCAATTCAGCTTGAGATAAGTTGCAAATTTATCGATTATTTAAGCAAACGTTAGGGACCGCTCTCCAACTGTGCGAGTTGTTTCATCAGGCGGCTCTTGCGCCGCGCGGCGTTGCGCGGGTGAATCACGCCACGAGCGGCCGCTTGATCCAGATCCTTCACGGCAATGCGGATGGCTGCCTGTGCACCCTCGGCATCCCCACCGGACAGCGCTTGACGCCCTTTGCGCACGAGGGTGCGCGTTCGGTTGCGGAACTGGCGGTTGTGGATGCGCCGTTTTTCATTTTGGCGGATGCGCTTCAGCGCGGATTTATGGTTGGCCATGGAACTCCTTCATCGAGCTTCCGTCGTCCGATCCTTCCCTTACGGTGATCCAGCTCCGAATCACAGCGATGTGGTGGAGGCGGGGAGGACAGGATTCGAACCTGCGGTACCGCTACAAACGGTACAACCGCTTAGCAGGCGGCCCCAATCAACCACTCTGGCACCTCCCCACATTCAGGCGGAGCGAGAGGGATTCGAACCCCCGGTGACGCAAAACGCCACAGTGGTTTTCAAGACCACCGCCTTAAGCCGCTCGGCCATCGCTCCCGCAGTGGCGCCCTCGCCGCGTCAATATAGCAAGGGTGGCGCTGAGCGTCAACGGCGAAAGATGGCGACGGAAGGGTCGCTATAATGTGACTGATTGAAAGAAACAGCATGACCCAAATCCTCTGCATCACTCTGATCCCCTTCTTTTATGTCGGTAACTTGATCTACCGGGCACAGGTACACCCCGATTACCACGAGTCGGCCAGCAAGTGGTTGCAACGATTGAGCCTGGGTTTGATCGGCTTTTGCGCATTGTTTGGCCTGAGTCTGCTCTTTTTGGCGTCACTTGATCCACAAACTCAGGACCAGCCTGGCGGTTGGGAAGCGGTCAATATGGCCTGGCTCGCATTGCCGATGCAGCGCGCACTGCCGGCATTTGTCCTGGTCATGATCTGCAGCGCGGCGGCGGCAGCGACTCTCTGGAGCCAAAATTTCCGCGAGTTAATGGCTCAGACCGCGTTTGCGGATGGTGATTTCCGGCAGAATCGGAGCACGCACATCGTCCCATTGATTCTTGCCTTTGTCTTGCTCGCCTTCATCCTGGGTACGCTCGCCTTCCGACCGCAAGACTTGACCGTCGCTGAGATCAGCATGGAAGAGATTTTGTTGCAGGCATTCATCTTCCTCGCCTGTGCGTTGCTGGGCGTCGGTTACCCGCTGCGGCGGAAAGAAGGTCACTCATTCGCCCGCTTGGGTTTGCGGGTGCCGGTCGCAACGGATTGGTGGCTGGGCCTGGCTGGTGGTTTGGTGTTGTTGATCCTGGTTGCATTGGGCGGTTTGATCTGGCAAGCGGTCGTTTCACCGGCTGTCTTCCAGGAGCAAACGGCGGCTTCCCGCGAATTCGTAGCCCTGTTTCGCAACATCCCGCTGATGGTGGTGCTTGCGGCGAGTTCGGCAGTGAGTGAGGAGGTCTTGTTCCGCGGCGCCTTGCAACCGATCTTTGGCTTGTGGTCCACCAGCTTGTTCTTCACCTTCTTCCACATCCAATATGGCTTGAATCCCGCCTTACTGTTGATCTTCCTGGTGGGGCTGGGTTTGGGAATCTTGCGCCGGCGCTGGAGCACCAGTGCGGCCATCATCGCCCACTTCACCTATAATTTCTTGCAGTTGATCGGCAGTCTGGGAGGTTGAGGGCCATGCAAGTGGAACGAACCAAGCCGGAGGTTCGTGTTGCGGTGGTGCAGGCGCAGCCGGCCGCCTTCCGGCGGGATGAGGGGATCGACCGTTCCTGTGAGTTGCTGTTAAAGGCGGCGGAACAGGGGGCACAATTGGTCCTCTTCCCCGAAGCGTACATCCCGGCCTATCCGCGTGGTCTGAGTTTTGGCACGCTCGTCGGCAGCCGCAGCCGGAGTGGGCGGGAGCTCTGGCAAAGATACTGGGAGCAGGCGGTCGAAGGGCCCAGCGCCGCAACAGAGCAATTGGCTGAGGCGGCACGGGCAGCAAGTGTCGAATTGGCCATCGGCGTGGTTGAGAAGGACAGCAGCTATTCCCGCGCCACTCTATATTGCTCGCTGCTGCATTTCGGCGCCGATGGCCGGCTGCGCAATGTGCACCGCAAACTCAAGCCGACCGCGGCGGAGCGCTTGATCTGGGGCGAAGGAGACGGCAGTACGCTGAATGTAGCAGAAACACCCCTGGGGCGGGTTGGCGGTCTGATCTGCTGGGAAAACATGATGCCGCTGGCCCGAATGGCCCTGTATGGGCAGGGGGTGGAAATCTACCTGGCTCCCACGGCCGATCAACGAGAAGTCTGGCAGGCCACCCTGCGGCACATCGCCCTGGAAGGTCGTTGTTTTGTATTGGGCAGCAATCAATACCAGACGCGCGCCAGTCTACCGGCGGACATGCGTGCCTGGGATGAAGTGGCGGCCCTGCCGGAAACCCTTTCCCGTGGCGGTTCGGCCATCTATTCCCCCCTCGGCGAAATCCTGGCGGGCCCGCTCTATGATGAAGAAGGCATCTTGTACGCTACGTTGGATCGCGCTGAATTGACCCGCGCGCGTTACGATTTCGATGTCGTGGGACATTACGCCCGGCCCGATGTATTCCAGTTGCAGATCCATCGCCAGGTCAAACCCCCGGTCAAGTTTGACGATGATCCGCCGGCTTGACCGAATGGTTTCGAGCTACTCCATATCCTGTCGATCAGACTGCTGATTGAGGATGTGTTGGTAAGCGACCTGGATGCGGCGGAAGCGGGCTTCCGCTTCGGCGTGGGGCAAGTCGCTGACATCGGGATGCGTCTCCCGAGCGAGGCGGCGGAAGGCCTGGCGGATCTCTGAGTCACTGGCACTCGCACTCAGGCCCAGCAAGGAGAAACTTTCCCGGGTGAAAGGATCCAGCCGGTGTTGCGGCGCACGTCGGGCTCTTGCCGCGGCCGCATAGTCTTCTTTTTGGTTTTCGCAATCCAGCTCGGCGGATAACCAACGACCGCGCAATGGACCATGGCGGATGACGCGTTCGATCACGGCGAGTCGTTGGAACGTGACGTCACAGCGCCAAAGCAAGCGGGAGACACCCGCGGGGCCATGGGCGATGAGATGCAAGCGGTCCAGCGTGAAGGAAGGGGCGCTCCCCTCGTATGTGAAGAGGCGTTCGTGGGAGAGGGAATGCAGGGCCAATAACCAGGACGGAATCTTCATCGTCGGTTGTTCGGGGAAGTTGCCGCGGTGCAACAAGACCACCGTACCCACGCCCGCTCGCGTGTTGTGGTTCAACAAACGGCGCAGCTCACGCACCGTCGGCGGGTGTCGCTGAGGATATACGAAAAGGGTTGCCTGCATCCACGTATCCACGGCGAGCAGCGGTGGGTATTCGCTGGGCTGCAGTTGTTGCCAGTGTGGTTGGATGCGGCAGCGCCTTACGGAGGATAAGGCCCGAAATTGCTGCGCGAGCCATTCCCCCAGCGCCTCATCCGCAGTCGTTTTGGTTCGCGTCATTGGGGGCATCTTAGCGGGTAGCTGGCGGCTTGTGCCAATTGCAGCATCCAGGGATCGATCAGAACGGCACACCGGATTTCCGCTACAATGGCCGAGGTAGGAGGGTTGATCGGGAGGGTGGTGCTTTGCACATTTTGCTGATGACTCGGGGCACCCCGGATACCGCCGCCCGGGTGGTAGTGGATGATTCCGGAGCGGTGAGTTGGGGAGATGCCGCGACGGTGGTGAATCCCTGGGACGAATATTCACTGGAAGAAGGCATCCGACAGGCGGAACAGACTGACGGGCAAACCACTGTGCTGGCTTTGGGCGGTGAGCTGCACCTGGATGCCCTCAAGCACAGCCTGGCCATGGGGGTGCAAAATGCCATCCTGGTGGATGACGAGCAGCTGGATGCGCGAGACAGTCTCGCCTATGCGCGGGCGGCCGCCGCTGCCGTGCAACAATTGGCGGATATTGACCTGATCATCCTGGGCAAAGAGAGTGTCGATGTCGGCACCGACCAGCACAATGTGCAGCTGGCTCGGCTGCTCGGTTGGCCGATGCTCAGTTATGTTTCGCGCATCTTGGCCATCGATGAAGCGGCGAAAACGATACGCGTCGAGCGGATGCTGGAGCAGGGCTTACAGACGGTGCGCAGCCGCTTGCCCGCGGTGATCAGCGTCATGAAAGACATCAACGAGCCGCGTTACCCGAGTTTCATGGGCATCCGCCGCGCGGCCCGGGCGGATATACCCCGTTGGTCACTGGCGGATCTGGGATTGGCGTCGCAGGAAAGCCCGGCGGAAGTGCTGGAATATCGCGACTTGCCCGGCGGTGATGTGAGCACCGAGATATTGGCGGGTTCGATCGCGGAGCAGGCGGAGCAACTGGTGGCTCGTTTGCTCGAGGAGAAGGTGTTGTGAGCGCAATTTTTGTTTGGATCGAGAGTCATGAAGGTGCGGCGCTCCCGACCAGTTGGGAAGCCCTCGGCGCGGGCCTGCGTTTGGCGCCAGCTGCGGGTAGCGAGGTGGTGGCCTGTGTGTTTGGCGCAAACGCCGGGGAAATTGCCCAGGAAGCGGCGGGTTATGGCGCCACTTCTGCCCTCATCTGCGAAGACGAGACGCTCACTGATTTTCGCCTGGAGCCATATGCGGCCCTCTTGAGCCAGCTGGTACAGGAGCGGCAACCCCGCGCGGTTATGGCCGTGGCTTCCAGCAGGGGGCGTGAGCTGCTGGCGGCCAGCGCGGCAGATTGCGGCAGTGGCTTGTTCACGGAAGTCCTGGAATTGGCGGCGGATGGCGATGACTTGCACGTAATCCGCCCCGTCTACGCGGGGAAATTGTGGATGGAGGGGAAGTTGAGTGGCCCATCCCCCTTTGTCCTGTTGCGCGGCCGCTCTTTCCCGGCGCAACCTTTCGACAGCAGCGCCAGTTTGACTGCGGAACGGGTGGAAGCGGTCCTGGATGAAGCGGAGATCGCCACGAAGGTGGAATCATTCACAGCCGCACAGGGGAGGATCAATTTGGGCGATGCGGCCATCATCGTCAGTGGCGGGCGGGGCATGGCGAACAACCCGGAAGCGGCGCCGGCCGATGCCGGAGATGAGACCATCTGGAAAGCACAACATGGCTTTGAGCATACGATTCGTCCATTGGCGAAGGTGCTGGGGGCGGCCGTCGGTGCCAGCCGCGCTGCGGTGGATGCCGGTTACATTCCTTACGCCCATCAGGTCGGGCAGACCGGCCGTGTCGTCAGTCCGGACTTGTACATCGCCTGCGGGATTTCGGGCGCCATTCAACACCAGGCGGGGATGCGCAGCAGCAAGATCATCGTCGCGATCAACAAAGATGCCGAAGCACCGATCTTCAAACTGGCGAAATATGGCATCGTCGGTGATCTATACGAGGTGCTGCCGGTGGTCACGGAAACGTTGAAACAGAAACTGGGCAAATGATTCGATCAGTCGGCGCGATTGCCCGGCTCCTGGCTCACGCGAACGGCATTGAGCAACGTTGGGATGATTTGGCCCTGGCTTGAACATGCGCGCCATGATCACCGGAGCGAAAGGGAGATTGGGCCGCGCCTTGATCGCGCAATTGGCCGAACGAGGGGCAGAAGTCTGCTGTCTCGAGCGGAAAGCGGCGCGTCATCATCCAGACGTATGCCAACGACAAGCTTTCTTGGATCTGGCGCGGCAGGAGCGGCCGACCATCCTGTTGCACTGTGCCGCCTGGACGGATGTGGATGGCTGCGCGCGACAGCCCGAACGAGCCATGCGGGTGAATGCGAACGGCACGCGAAACGCCGCGATCGTCGCCGCGACGCTCCAGATACCGATCGTATATGTGAGCAGCAACGAAGTATTTAGCGGCCAGCTGGGTGATGCGCCGTTTCAGGAAGATGACCGACCCCAGCCGCTCAACCCCTATGGTCGCAGCAAGTGGTTGGGCGAGGAAGCACTGCGGGAGATCTGGCCGCTGCATTTCATCGTGCGGACATCCTGGCTTTACGCACATGGCGGGCGCAATTTCACCCAGAGCATGCTGCAGGCCGCGCGAGCGGGGAGGCCACTGCGCGTGGTCACCGACGAAGTGGCCACGCCGACGGCGACGACCGAACTGGCGACGGCGATCCTGGCGCTGATTCAGACCGAGGCATATGGCATTTACCATTTGGTGAATGAAGGTTCCTGCACCCGGTTTGAATTCGCCCGTTTCATTTTGGATCAATGCGGTTGGGCCGAGATTGAGATCGAGCCCATCTTGCGCGCGGATTGGCCGCGAGCCAGCACTCCGCCGGCCTTCAGCGCGTTGGCCAATCAGGCCGGCAAGCGTTTGGGGATTGCGCTGCGCCCCTGGCAGGAGGCGCTGGCTGATTTCCTCGCGCAGGAAGAGCGGGGTTTGGCCTGATGTTATATGAGGGCGATGCAGAGGAGGGCCTGCTATCCATCATCATTCCCAATTGGAATGGCCTGCGTTATCTGCCGGTCTGTCTGGCGTCATTGCAGCGGCAGGATCATGCGCCGCTGGAAATCTTCGTGGTGGACAACGCATCACAAGATGGCTCTTGCGATTACCTTCGCAGCGAGCATCCACGGGTGAAGTTGCTGGAATTGGCCCAAAACCGCGGCTTCACCGGCGCCTGCAATGAGGGATTGCGGGCCGCGCGCGGTGAGTTCCTCGCTTTGCTGAACAATGATACCGAAGTCGATGAGCGCTGGGCGGGTGCCGTGGTTGCCGCGATGAAGCGTCACCCAGAGGTGGGCAGCATCGCCAGCAAGATGTTGTTGTACGATCGGCGCGATGTGATCCACACGGCCGGCGATTATTTCACGCGCGATGGCTGTGCCGGCAACCGGGGAGTATGGGAGCGCGATCAAGGCCAATTCGAACGCGAGGAATGGGTCTTCAGCGCTTGTGGGGGTGCTGCCGTCTACCGTCGCAGCATGCTGTGCGACATCGGTTTGCTCGATGACGACTTCTTCTTTTCGGGTGAGGATGTCGATTTGGGTTGGCGGGCGCAGTTGCGCGGTTGGCGCTGTTTGTATGTGCCGCAGGCGGTGGTCTACCATCATTTGAGCGCCAGCGGCGGCGGCGTCACCGCCAGTTACTACGACGGTCGGAACAGCATAGCGGTATTGATCAAAAACCTACCGGCTGCCCTCTGGTGGCGCTATGGGGCGAAGATCATCTGGCGGCAATGCCGGCGGGCCGGCGCTGCCTTGCGCTCCTGGCGCGGTGCGGAGGCTCGGGCGCAATTGCGGGGCATGATGGCGGGTTTACTGTGGCTCCCCAAAATGTTGCGCAAACGTCGTGCCGTGCAGGCTTCCCGCCGGGTGGGCATTGAAGAACTGGAGCAATTGCTGACTCCATGAACCCTGACCTCTCCATCATCATCCCCATTCACAATGAAGAGCGTCGTTTGCCGCTGTGTATGGCGCGCCTCATGGCGTACTTCCAGGAACAAACATACGACACAGAAATCATCTTGGTGGAAAACGGCAGTCAGGACCAAACCGGAGCCTTGGCCGAACAGTATGCGGAAGAAAACGAACAGGTACGAGTCTTGCACGTTGCGGAGCGGGGCAAAGGACGGGCGGTTCGCGCGGGGATGTTGGCGGCGGTAGGCAAATGGCGCTTCATCTGCGATGTGGACCTGTCGATGCCCATTGAAGAAATCGAAAAATTCTGGGTCAAACGACATGAGAATTATGATGTGCTGATCGGTACTCGAGAAGGAGCCGAGGCCAACCGCGTGGGTGAGCCGCATTATCGCCATTGGATGGGCCGGATTGCGACGGCGCTCATCAAGTGTTTTGCCCTCTCACGCTTTGAAGATACGCAATGCGGTTTCAAGATGTTCAGCGCTGCGGCAGCTGCTGAGCTATTTCCCTTGCAACGCTTACACGGGATTGGCTTTGATGTAGAATTGCTCTTCATTGCCCTGCGTCGTGGTCATCGCGTCGCCGAGATTCCGATCACCTGGTATTTTGACCCGGATTCACGGATGCACCTGGTGAAAGATTCGTTGCACTTGTTGAAGGAGCTCTGGCTGATCCGTCGGCATGCACGAAGAGGCGATTACGACGGCCGCGTTGCAGAATGAGCACGAGAGACAGGTTGCCATAGTTGCCCACTGCCAGCTTGCGTTTCGAAGCCCAATTCCAAGCCGCCGGCTATAGCGGGATTGTCGGCATGGATGAGGCAGGGCGTGGCGCCTGGGCCGGGCCGGTGGTCGCAGCGGCGGTGGCGCTGGGTGCTCATCTCCTGAAGGCGCGCCGTCAACTCAGCGGTCTGCGCGATTCCAAGATGATGACCGCCGCAGCGCGGGAAGAATTGGCGAAACAGATTCAGGAATTGTCGCGGGCCTTTGGCATCGGCAGCGCTTCTGCCGGAGAAGTGGATGGCTGCGGTTTGCTCCCTGCCACGCGGATGGCCATGGCGCGGGCATTGGCGGCCTTGCGCGAAAGGGGTGTGGGCATGCGAGTGGATTGCCTCTTGGTCGATTCCTTCGTGTTGCCAGAAGAACGCCAGCTCTTGCAGGTGAGCCTGCTGAAAGGCGACCAACGCTCATTGAGCATCGCGGCGGCCAGTGTATTGGCGAAAACCTGGCGCGATGCCTGGATGGTTCAACAGGCGGAGCGCTTCCCGCAATATGGCTTCTCCCAGCACAAAGGCTATGGCACCCCGCAGCATCGAGCCGCGCTGGAGCGATATGGTCCCTGTGCTTTGCACCGGCTGTCTTATCAACCGATCCGGGCATTGCGGTCATGATGGCGGGTGGATGGGGATGAAAGGGGCCATCCTTCATGATTGGCTGAACCAGCGCGGTGGCGCGGAAGATGTGCTGGAGGCCATCGCGGCTGAATTTCCGAACCTGCCGATTTACACCAGCATTCATCAGCCGGAATCCGTACCCGTCCAATACCGAGAGTGGGACATCCGCCCTCTCTGGACGAATCGTTTGCCCGGCATCGCCCAGTCGCATATGCGATACTTGCCTTTGTACCCACTGGCCTGGTCTCATGTACGGCCGCGGGGCTTGGATCTCGTCCTGAGCAATAAGAGTGGTTTTTGCCATGGTGCGCGGCCGGCGCGGGGCACCGTGCATGTCTGTTATTGCCTGACCCCGACGCGTTATCTCTGGCAATACGATGAATACATGGCCCATGAAGGTTACCCAAAGGCGATCGTGGCGCTGTTGCGCCCGCTGATCGCTGGCTTGCGCAAATGGGATTTCGCCGCGGCCCAACGAGTCCACCAATTCATCGCGATATCCCGCACCGTGCAGCAGCGAATCCAACGCTTTTATCGGCGCGATTCGACCATCCTTCATCCGCCGGTGGATGTGGAGCGCTTCCCAACGGTGGCGGCGAGCGAGCGGGGAGAATATTACCTGGTCGTTTCTCGGCTGATTCCTTACAAACGCATCGATCTGGCGATACAGGCCGCCAATGCGCTGAAAGTGCCGTTGAAGATCGCCGGCCGCGGCCGCGATGAGCGGCGTTTGCGCGCGCTCGCTGGCCCCAAGGTCGAGTTCCTCGGTTTTGTCGAGGATGCGGAATTGCCCGTTTTGATCGCTCGTTGTCGTGCGTTGATCTTGCCCGGCCTGGAGGATTTTGGCGTGGTGCCTGTTCAGGCGCAGGCGGCCGGCCGGCCGGTCCTGGCCTATGGAGCAGGCGGTGCCCTGGATACCGTGCAACCCGGGGTGAGCGGCGCCCATTTCAACGAGCAGACCGTGGATGCTCTGGTGGCCGCCTGGCAGCGATTCGATCCCGACGAGTATTCACCACAGCAATTGCGCGAAAAAGCGGCGCAATTTTCCATTCCCCAATTCCAGAGCAAGTTGCGCGCTTTGATCGAGCAGACGCTGCAACGTTTCCACAGCGAAGCTCTGCCGGGTTGAGTTGCAGGAGGCAGCGAATTACCTGTTATGATGGTTGAGTCCGAGCAGAGGTAAGCGTATGGAATGGCAGGGTTGGTGGCGGATCGCACGCAGGCGTGGGTGGCTGGCGGTGTTGCCCCCCATCGTGACGGCCATCCTGTTGTTCCCCAGCACGGTGTTGAACCCGCCGCAAGCAGGCTACCGCGTCCAAATGAGCTACACGGCGATCCAGCCGGCGGAATTGGATGGCGGCCGAATCGGCGATTATCAAGATTTGTGGCTTTCTTCCGAATTAGTGGTGAACGCCCTGACTTCCTGGCTGCAATCGGGCAGCTTCCTCGCGGAAGTGGAAACGCAGGTGCAAGCACAGGATGCCACCGTCGACTTGGCTGACTTGTCCTTGGTGAGCGACAACGAGCGCAGCATCGGTCATCTGGAGATCGAATGGCCCGATGAGGCGCAGTTGCAGCTCATTGCCAACACGGCAGTCGACGTGATGCACCACCGGGCCGCCGCGTACTTCCCGCAACTCGGTGGCACGCCGCAGATCACCTTCCTGGATGAACCTGCCGTCGAGTTGGCCCCCGTTTCGCTCATGATGCGCTTCCTGCCCCTCTTGCAGTTGTTCCTGTCGGCGCTGATTGGCGTCGGCATTGCCCTGGCTGCCGAATACAGCGATCGCAGCTTGCACGACCGGCACGACTTGCGAACCCTGGGCTTCCGTTTGTTGGCGGCCGTACCCAAAGAGCGCGGATGAGCGCTCCTTTTTCTCTGGCGGGTAAAGTGGCGCTGGTTACGGGCGCTTCTCGCGGCATCGGCAGAGCCATTGCGGAAACCTACGCCGCAGCCGGCGCTGCTGTGGTCATCAGCGGCCGCAGAGCGGAGACTCTGGCTCAAGTGGCGGAAGCCATGAGGCACGCGGGGCACGAAGTCACGCCGATCGTCGCGCACAACGGAGACAAGGCGGCCTTGCAAGCATTGGCTCAACAAACGGCAGAGAAATACGGCGCCGTCGATATCCTGGTGCACAATGCGGCGACCAACCCGCATTTTGGCCCCTTGCTGGAAGCAGAAGACAGCATGTGGCAAAAGACCTTAGAAGTGAATCTGCTCGGCGTGTTTTGGCTGACGCAAGCGGTCGTTCCCATGATGCAAGCACGGGGTGCGGGGAAAATCATCATCATCTCCAGCATCAACGGGCTGCGTCCCGGCCGCGGGCAGGGCATTTACAGCGTGACCAAAGCGGCGCTCATCAGCCTCACGCAGACCCTGGCGATGGAGCTGGGGCCCGACGACATTCAAGTCAACGCCATCGCGCCAGGATTGATACAAACGGCTTTTGCCCGCGCTTTATGGCAAGACGATGCATTGCGGGAGAGCGTCGAAGGACGTACGCCACTGGGCCGGATCGGTCAGCCGTCGGACTTAACGGGGATTGCCCTCTACCTCGCCTCAGACGCCGCCAACTTCACGACCGGTCAAACTTTCGTCGTGGATGGTGGCGTCAGCATTGCGGCGTTTTGATCGGGGCCGATACAGCTTAAGCAGAATTTACGGCCGCATTCTCGTTCTGCGGTGTAGGGTCTTCTTTTTCGGCTGCCTCAGGGATAGGGTCGGCCGTTTCTTCGCTCGAAGAAGCATCTTCCGCAGGCAGGTCAAATTCGGGTGCCTCGATGCCAGCGGCTTCGTGACGGATCATGGTGATTTTACCGTCGATGAAGGCTCCCTCTTCGGTGCTGAGCGCGGTGGCTTCAATGTCACCCCAGACGCGGCTGGTGCGCAGGAGTTGTACTTTTCGCCCCTGGATATTGCCGCGAACCGCGCCGGCGACTGAAACGTTGCGGGCGTGGATGTCTGCGCTGATGCGAGCGGTTTCTCCCACTAAAACATTGCCACCGATGTTCATCTCGCCACTGAAGTTGCCATCCAAACGAACGTTCGCTTCACAATGCAGGCTGCCATTCATCACGGAATGTGGCCCCAGCACCGTCGCAAAGCCGATCGGTTGGGCCAGCGAAATGGGCGGCGGTTTGCTCTCCGCGGCAGCGCTTTCGTCAGCCACAGCCGCTTCTTCCGTCTCATCCGCTAGGTGGAGTGGTTCTGCATTTTCCTCTTCGGCCTTTGCAGGTGGGTGGCGCCGGCTGAAAAATGTCATCGCTTTGCTCCTGGCTAGAAAAGCCCCTCCACTTCGCCGTCTTCGTTCAGATCCACCCGTTCTGCGGCAGGGTGCACCGATAAGCCGGGCATGGTCCGCATATCACCGCAGAGCGGGTAGATGAAACCTGCGCCGATGCTCGCCCGAACTTCTGAAATGGGCAAAGTGAAGCCTGTGGGTGCGCCTTTGAGCTTGGGATCATGACTCAGGCTGAGGTGCGTTTTGGCCATGCAAATGGGCAGCTTGCCAAAACCGCTGGCTTCGTAACTGCGGATCTGGCGCCGGGCCAGTGCAGTGTAGCTGACGTCAGCCGCTCCGTAGATGGTTTGGGCGATGGTCTTGATTTTCTCTGAGATGGTTTGATCGAGATCATACAAGTACTGGAATTCGTTCGGGGTTTCTGCCGCCTGGACGACCATTTCGGCCAGTTCACGCGCCCCTTCCCCGCCCCGGGCATGGTGGTGGCAGAGCGCGGCACCGATCGCGCCGGCTTCGGTAGCGATGCGCTGGATGGCCGCCAGCTCTGCCGGATGATCGCTGGCGAAGACGTTGACCGCCACGACCGGCGTCACCCCATGTGCGCGGACATTCTCGATTTGCTTGATGAGATTGCTGGCGCCTGCTTCCACATCGGCCACGTTGAGCGCGAGCATCTCTTCTGGCAGCGCGCGGCCGGCGGCTACGTTGAACTTGCCACTGTGCGATTTCAACGCGCGCACCGTCGCGACCAAGACCGCCGCATCCGGCCGCAAGCCAGAAGCACGGCACTTGATGTTGAAGAATTTTTCCGCACCAATGTCGGCACCGAAGCCCGATTCCGTGACCAGGTATTCGCCGCAACGGATGCCGATGAGATCGGCGAGGACGCTGCTGTTGCCATGGGCGATGTTGGCGAAGGGGCCGGCATGAACCAGGGCAGGCGTGTTTTCCAGGGTTTGCAGCAGATTGGGGCGCAAGGCATCTTTCATCAGTACGGTCATCGCGCCGGCCGCGCCAATTTCTTCGGCTGTGACGGGTTCTTTGTCGCCATTCATGCCGATCACAATCCGGCCGAAGCGCTCCCGCATATCTTTCAGCGAGGTAGTCAGGGCCAGGATGGCCATCACTTCACTGGCCACCGCGATGTCAAAACCAGTTTGCCGCGTCACCCCATCCAACCTGCCGCCGAGGCCGATGACGATATTGCGCAGGGAACGGTCATTGACGTCGATGACTCGTTTCCAGGTGATGGTATCGACGTCGATGTTGAGGGGATTGCCGCGCATCAGGCGGTTATCGATCATGGCCGCGAGCAGATTGTTGGCGGCGGTAACCGCATGAATGTCGCCGGTCAGGTGCAAATTGAAGATGTCCATCGGCACCACTTGTGAATAACCACCGCCGGCCGCGCCTCCTTTGATGCCAAAGGTGGGCCCCTGGGAAGGTTGCCGCAAAGTCAGCACCGAGCGTTTGCCGATTCGCTGCAAGCCCTGGGCCAGGCCGACGGACGTGGTGGATTTGCCTTCACCGAATGGGGTGGGGGTGATGGCGGTGACGTCGATGTATTTTCCCGCCGACCGCCCGGCAACCTTTGCCAACACATCCTCACGCAATTTGGCGACGTAAGGGCTACCGTAGATGTCCAAATCCTCAGCGCTCAGGCCCATCATGTCCGCGATCTGGTGGATGTGTTGCATGTTGGCTTGTTTGGCAATATCGAGATCAGAAAGCATCCTGGCCCCCACTCCCAAAGTCAGTCCTCTTGCACAGGACTCTAACCCAGCGGTAGGCGCTCTGCAAATCGGTGGTCAGGGCCGCGGGGTGATGGTAGCCAACGTGATGGGGGTGGCGCTTGCCGTGGGGCGTGGGGTTGGATTCGCGGCGCGCAACACCGACTGATGCATGTAGCCGATTTCGATCCGGCGTGTGTTGGGGTTGCGATCGATCAGGTGCCATTCCGAATTGGCAGAGGCGGCTTGTATGACGCAAATGGTGGTGCCTTCCGGCAAGCGATCCAAGCGTTCGCCATCGATATCGGGCTCAGCGCGTATGTTAGCCATGGCGGTTCGGATGGTGAATTCCTGGCAGGGTGGTATGGCGGTCGCGGTAGGACGAGCGGTTTGCGTCTCAAAGCGGGCGCGATTCTGTTCGGCAATTGCTGTGATTTCCCGTTGCGCCTGTTGGGTGGCGGCCGCACTGGCCGGATCCAAACCGGTGGATAAATTGCGCAAGCCTTGCAAGGAGAAAAAGGCAGCGAATACCAGAGTGAAGGCCACGAGCAGCAGCAGGAGCATGGGCGGCCTGCGGTTGCGGGGAGGCCAATTGCCGGGTTGTCGCGCCGAGTGCATGTCAAAAGTGTAGCGATAAATTGCTGTGCTGATGTAAGAATCTTGTGGAGTGGGTGTAAGGTGAAGGGCGCAACCCAGACACATCAGGAGAGTGTTATACTGGAACTGTTTTGGCAAATGAAGTGGCGGACATGAGATTCGCAGTCATTGGCGCGGGCCGCATCGGACAGTTGCATGCTTCCCACCTCGCTCATGCGATTCGCGGTGCGGAACTGGTTGCGGTGGTGGATGTAGCCATGCCGGCAGCGGAAGAAACCGCCGCGCGCTGGGCTGCGAAAGCATATCCCGATCTGCGCAGCGTCCTCGCCCAGGAGGCCATCGACGCGGTCTGCATCGCCTCCGCCACGGAAACCCACATCGCGCTCATCGAAGAAGCGGCGGCCGCTGGCCTGCATATCTTCTGTGAAAAGCCGATCGATCATGATCTGGCGCACATCGATCGTGCGCTCGCGGCGGTGCAGCAGGCGGGGGTGCTCCTGCAAGTGGGTTTCAACCGCCGCTTTGATGCGAATGCGGAACGGGTTCGGGCGGCCTTGCTCGCCGGGGAGATCGGCGAGCCCTACACATTGCACCTCATCAGTCGCGATCCTGCTCCGCCCACCCTCGAATACTTGCGCGGTTCGGGTGGGATCTTCCTGGATATGATGATCCACGATTTCGATATGGCCCGTTTCCTCATCGGTGCGGAAGTGGAATCGGTATTCACGCTGGCCGGGGTTCGCGTCGATCCGCGCATTGGGGAATTGGGCGATCTGGATACGGCTCTGGTGAGCTTGCGCTTCAGCAATGGCGTGATCGGCATGATCGACAATTGCCGCCAGGCGGTTTATGGTTATGACCAACGGATCGAATTGTTCGGCAGCAAGGGTAGCATCCGTACCGACCATCAGTACGCCAACAGCGCGACCCTGCAGACGGCGGCGGCGATCGCCAGGGATTTGCCGCATCATTTCTTCATCGAACGCTATCGGGAGAGTTACATCCGCGAACTGGAGCAATTCATCGCAGCCATCGAAAGCGGCCAGCCGCCACCGGTCACCGGTATGGATGGGCGCATCCCCGTGGTGCTCGCCCGCGCTGCCCGCCTCTCCTACGATGAAAATCGACCGGTGAACCCGCGGGAGGTGGATGGGTGATTGCAGCATCCCGCATCGGCGTTTGCACCTGGATATTTGGTGCGATGCCGCTGCAAAAGATGGCCGCTGATCTGGCGCGGATGGGTTTTGGCGGGGTGGAGCTGCGCGCAGATTATGAAAAGGATTCGCCGGCAGAGATCAACGAGATCTTCGGCGATTGGGGCTTGGCGATTTTTTCACTCACTCCGATGGATGTCGATCTTTCGCATCCGGAAGCAAAGCGGCGCCACTCCGCGATCGCGGCATACGATCGATTGTTGGATTTTGCGGCGGCCCTGGAAGATGAACCGTATGTCTGCATCCATGGCCGGGTGGGCCGAATTCGCGCCCAGCAAAGCGCAGAGGAGGAAAGCGAACTGCTGGTGGAATCCGTTTCGCAAATTGCCGAAATGGCGGCCACGCGTCGTCTGCGGCTCGTGTTTGAAGTGTTGAACCGCTATGAATCCCATCAAGTGGTGAACTGCTCCCAGGCGCTCCAGTTGCTGGCGGATGTCGGTGCCTTGAACCTGGGCATTTTGCTCGATGCCTATCACATGAACATCGAAGAAAGCGACCCGGTGGCGGCGATCCATGAGGCGGGCGCTGCTTTATGGCTGTACCACTGCGCGGATTCCAACCGGCGGGGTTTGGGTTTCGGCCATACCGATTGGCGGGCGCAACTGGCGGCCCTGGCCGAAATGGGTTACCGCGGTCCGCTGATCCTGGAATGCACGGCGGTGGGGCCGGATCCTTTCACGCCGATCAAGTCAGGCGACTGGCGGGGGCAACTCTGCGAAGATTTGCGGCTCTCACTCCAGCGATTGACTGCCAGTGAATGACCGCCTGAACCCTTAAGGTACTTCGCGGAAACCGAATAAGCCCGCTGTTACGGCGCTGCTATCCAGCCGTGGAGTCATTTCGGTGAGGCCGGCGATGCCTTGCCGATACACCGGGTGCTCCACCGAAAGCGGCAGGGTGATCGTCTGCCCCATCACCGCCGAAAGGTAGCCGGCCAGGGCCAATTCCAGGGCCAGGGCGCCATCGCGCGCCGGGGCGGCTGGGGCGCGATTCTCGCGGATGGCCGCGTGGAAATCGGCCCAGAGTGCGGTGAAGGCTGCCGCGACATTGTCCTCATGACGGGGCAAATTGGCCAGCGGGACCTCCCTTCGCTGCCAATCATTGACGCGGTAGAGTTCGGCGGGTTGGTTGAAACCACTGGTCTGGTATTTTTCATAGCGGAGGCGCAAGTGGCCTTCACTGCCGCTGATGTCTACGCCGCCGACGCCTTGCCCCCAGGCTATGTTGATCAGGGCGTAGCAATGAGGGAACGATACCTGCAATAAGGCGAGGTCTTCTACTTCGGGGAGACGCGCACTGTATTCCGGTGCGGCGACAAAGGCGTTGACCTGGTTGGCTCGATCGTCAGCAAGCCATTGGGACAGATAGACAGCATGAATCATATCCATCAAGACCCCGCCGCCAGCGGCCAGCGAGTGGCGCCAACGGGCTTCGTATTCGGCAGCGCCTGGGTAGTCGATGACGCCGAGGTAATTCAGGGTCAGCACGCGCAATTCACCGATGCTCCGCTGGGTGATTTCTTCCTTCAACGCCCGATATTCCGGGAAAAAGAGGTAGTTGTGGCAAATCGCGCATTGCAGGCCAGCTGATTCCGCGGCTGTCACGATTTCTGCGGCGGTGGCTGGCGCATCAGCGAGAGGTTTTTCGCTCAATACATGCAAGCCCGCGGCAAAGGCGGCGAGCACGATATCGCGGCGATAGCGCTGGGGGACGGCGACGACGACTGCTTCCAGGTCACCTCGGGCCAGGAGAGCGCGATGATCGGCGTAGACATCTTCATCAGACAGGCCAAACCACTGTTGACCGATCTGGCGCCGGGCGGGAGTGACATCGGCCAACGCGACCAATTCGACTTCCGGCAGGGCCTGGATCGCCGGCGCATGGCCGTAGCTCACGACATTGCCACAGCCAATCAGGCCCACCCGCAGTCGTTCAGTCATCGGCAGTATTCGATTTCAGGTAATGCTTCATTCGCGTGCGTTCTGTTTCGTATTGTCGCCGAGTCTGGCGGATGGTGGCGATTTCGCTGACTTCGGACATGGGCACATCCCACCAGCTTTCATAGATGGGCACGCGTTCGCGACGATCGGTTTCCACGACGATGCAGGCCGGTCGGTCCTGCACTTCGCTCGCTGATTGCAAGGCTTCCTGCAGGCTGGCCCGGTCCTGCGCTTTGAAAACGGCCGCCCCCAGGCTGGCGCAGTTCTGGGCAAAATCGATGGGCAGCGTTTCGCCATCCAGGTGCCCGCTTTCGGTACGGTAGCGGTATTTCGTGCCGAAGCCATCGCTGCCCACGGCATTGGAAAGTCCGCCGATGCTGGCAAAACCGTGGTTATCCAGCACGATGATGTTGACGTGAATCCCTTCCTGCACCATGGTGACGATTTCGCTGTTCATCATGAGATACGAACCATCGCCGACCATCACGTAGACTTGGCGCTCCGGGTCGGCCAGTTTCACGCCCATCCCACCGGCGATTTCATAACCCATGCATGAATAACCGTATTCGATGTGGTAGCCGCGGGGCTCCCGCGTGCGCCACAGCTTGTGCAGATCGCCGGGCAGGCTACCGGCGGCGCAAAGCACCACATCTTGCGGACGGGCGAAAGCATTCACCGCACCGATGACTTCCCCCTGACTCAACAAGGGCTCGTGCTCCAGGTGATAGATGCGGTGCACTTCCTCATCCCAGGAGCGGTTCAGTTCGGCGGCGCGCGCCTGATATTGCTGGGAAGTTTGGTGCGAGCCGAGGGCCTGACTGAGTTCTTCCAAAGTGACGAGGGCATCGCCGGTCAGGGGCAGGGCGTGTTGTTTGTAGGCATCCCATTCGGCGACGTTGATGTTGATGAAGCGGACGTTGGGGTTCTGGAAGGCGGAATTGGATTGGCTGGTGAAATCGCTATAGCGCGTCCCGATGCCGATGATGAGGTCCGCTTCCCGCGTGCATTCATTGGCGGCGAAATTGCCGGTGTGGCCGGTCGCGCCGAGGTTCAGCTCGTGATCATAGGGCAAGGCCCCTTTGCCCGCGTTGGTCTCGGTCACCGGGATGCCATGCTTGCTGGCGAATTGCAACAGGGCATCCTGGGCCTCACTGTAATGAACGCCACCGCCGGCGATGATGAGCGGCTTCTCGCTCCTGCGGATCCAAGCCGCCGCCTGTTGCAGCAAGGCGACATCCGGTCGATTTCGGGGGATTTCCCACACTCGTTTTTCGAACATTTCCGCCGGGTAATCGTAGGCTTCCGCCTGCGTATCCTGCGGCAGGCAGAGCGTCACCGCCCCGGTCTCCGCCGGCGAAGTGAGCACACGCATCGCCCCCAACAGCGAAGAGATCAGTTGCTCCGGCCGATAGATGCGATCCCAATAGCGCGAGACGGGTTTGAAGGCATCGTTCACACTGAAATCCGGGCTGTGTTCGGATTCCAGCTGTTGGAGGACCGGGGCCTGGATGCGTTCGGCAAAGATATCACCACAGAGGAGCAACACGGGCAAACGATTGACCGTCGCCGTCGCCGCGCCGCTCACCATGTTGGAGGAACCAGGGCCAATCGAAGCGGTGCAGGCGAAGGTGGCAGTTCGGTTCAAGTGCTTGGCGTAAGCGATGGCGGTATGCACCTGAGCCTGTTCGTTGCGGCATTGGTAGTAACGCAGCTCGGTATCGTATTGTTGGAGTGCCTGGCCAATGCCCGCCACGTTGCCATGGCCAAAGATGCCCCAGGTGCCGGCAAAGAAGCGCCGTTCCCGACCATCGCGCCGCGAGTATTGCCGGCTCAAGTAGAGGACGAGTGCCTGCGCCATCGTCAATCTGCGTGTCGCCATGTGATTTCCTCCTAGGTTCGCAACGGACGGCTCAATCCGAAAGATCCAGACCGCCGAAAGCTTGTACAAATTGTTCGACCTCGGTCATCGTGGGCATGAAATTGGCGCAGCCCTGTTGAGTGACGAGGATGGCGCCGCAGGCGTTGCCCAATCTGGCGCTCCGCAACCAGTCCCAGCCCTTCACGTAGCCATAGATGAAGCCAGCGCCAAAGGCATCCCCGGCGCCCAGGATGTTGATCACTTCCACGGGAAAGCCCGGCGCTTCGATGATCTCACCATCGGCAAAGTGGACCCGCGCCCCCTCCGGGCCGATTTTCTCGATGATCGCGGTCGGACCCAAGGCCAATAGACTCAGGGTGGCGGACCGCGAATCACCGGCTACCCGAGCGTCCGAAATTTGTGAATGAGTGAGGGCCACTTGTTGGCTGCTGTGCATCACGGTGGCGTTGATTTCGTCTTCGGTGCCGATGACCACATCCACCAGCGGTAAAGCAGCGCGTACGACTTGACCGAATGTGCGGACATCCTCCCACTGGTCCGGGCGGAAATCGAGATCGAGAAGCACGCGGGCGCCGGCGGCGCGGGCGCGTTCGGCAGCGAAGATGGTCGCCATTCGGGATGGGTCGCGGCTGAGGTTCGTACCGGCGAATTCGAAAGCGCTGCAATCCTCGAGCGGCGCAGCCAGCGCATCATCAATGGTCAACTGGATGTCGGCGCAGTTCTCGCGGTAGAACACGAGGGGGAAGCGATCCGGTGGTTCAATGCCGAGCAAGACGGCGCTGCTGCGCGCATTCGCTTTTTTCGGTATGTAACGGGTTTCGACCCCTTCTTTGCGCAGGAATTCGAGGATGAAATCCCCCACCGGGTCTTCCCCCACCGCGGTGAGGAGCGCCGTTTTCAAGCCCAGCCGTTGCGCGCCGACGCTGATGTTGGTGGGCGAACCGCCGACAAAGGCGCCAAAACTGGTGATCTCCGCAAAAGGCGCACCAATGTCATTCGAATACAGGTCTATGGAACTGCGCCCCATCGTCAGCAGATCGTAGGTTTTCACTGCACCTCATCGCGCATCACTGAGCACCCTATGATAGGATATTTGGACGGAAATTCGCAACTGAGAAAGCGGGATGCATGACCACCATCGGTAAATATCGCCGTTTGACGCGCTGCAGCGACGCCAGAGGACTCTTCCATATCCTCGCTTGCGATCATCGGGGCAATCTGCGCGGCCGCTTGACCCAGCGAGGGCGGCCGATCGATGATGAGGGCTTCGTGCGCTTCAAACAGCAATTGCTGCAATCTTTGCTGCACGATGCGACCGCGGTGCTCGCAGATCCGCAATTTGGCTTTGGTCCTGCCTTTGCGGAGCGAATCATACCCGGGCATGTCGGCACCCTGTCTCCCCTGGAAGTGACGGATTATGACGCGCCGCCGGCTGAACAGGGTTTTACGGAGATCCCCGGCTGGAACATCGCGAAATGCCTGCGAGCCGGCGTGGATGGGGTGAAATTGTTGTTGCCATATCATCCTCGTGCGGAAAATGCGGACGCCAAACGGGAATGGGTTTCGCACATCGTCGCCCAATGTGCCCTGTGGGATGTCCCTTTCTTCTTGGAACCCATCGTACACTCACGGGTTGCCAACGAACCGCTGAGCCACAGCGAATTGATCCAGGCTATGGTCGCTATGGTGGTAGAATTTGCCGGGATTGGGGTGGATGTCCTGAAGCTGCAGTTCCCGGTGGATGTTTCCCACAACCACGATGAAGCATTCTGGTCCACTGCCTGTAGGGAGCTGGATGCGGCCTGCACCGTACCCTGGACTTTGCTCAGCGCGGGGGTGGATTATCCGATCTTCGCCCGACAGGCGCGCGTGGCCTGCGCCGCGGGCGCCAGCGGGGTCATCGTGGGGCGGGCGGTCTGGGCTGAGGCGGTGAACCTGGCGGAAAGGGAGCGAGCGGCATTTTTGCAGGAGGTGGGGCGCCAGCGCATGGCGGAACTGGCTGCCATTGTTGGCTCCGGTCGGCCCTGGTGGGAAAAGCTCCAGCCCATCGGCGCTCGGGGTGAATGGTATCGGGATTACTGAGAATCACAATTGTGACGGCGGTAGTCTTTCTGCTTTGCGGAACAAGAGAAAAGCCAGCACCAACAAAACCAGGACGATGCCGTAAGCCCGATCGATGCCGATGGAATCCGCCGCGATGCCCAGCAATTGGGGGGTGACCAGGATCGCACAGCCATTCCCCAGCGAGATGCGGGCGCTGGCTTGATCGGCCGCTTGATGACCGGCGGCCGAAGCAGCGACCAGCGCGAAGGGGAAAAGGTTCGCCACCCCCAGGCCGAGGATGAAGAGGCCCAATAGGACCAGCCAAACATTGCCAGCCAACCAGAACAACGGAAAAGCAAGGGCGCTGATCCAAAGCGCAACCTGCAAAAGGTGTTCGATCCGATATTTTCGCGTCAGTTGGCTGCCGGCAAAACGGGCGATGATGCCACCCACGAAGTAGGCGCTCAGGGCCACCGCGGCCCGGTTCTGGCTGAGCCCCACACTGTCTTCCAGAAAGGTGCTGGCCCAATAAATCACGCACCATTCCAGTGCCACGCAACAGACCAGGCCCGACCAGATGAGCCAAAATCGCTGCGGCAAGTGCGAGCTCAAAGCAACCGGATCCCTGGTTTCACTTTGTTGCGCAGCAGCTCTGGGGACGAGGATCTGGAACCAGCGGGCAAACAGGATGAAACAGAGCCAGCAGCAAACGGCCAGGACGATCGCGCTGCGCCAGCCCCAGGCGGAACGCTCCCCCAGACCGATCATCAAGGGCGCCAGGCCCGCGGCGATGCCGGCAGCGAGATTGGCTTCGGTCAGCGCCCTTCCTCGCTGAAGGCCGTGCCGATCCGAAAGGGTGCTCTGGATCATGATCACCAGCATGGTGCCGAACGTGGCCATGCCGGCGATGGCCGGCAGCGTAATTTCGATGCGCTCGCCGCGGATGAAAAGCAGGGCGCCGAGGGCCATCCCCAGGCCACCACCCCAAAAGGTGATGCTCCTGCCGAAACGAGCGGCAAAGGCATCGGTGAAGATCCCCGCCAGGACCATGCCCAGGGCAAAGGCGCTGAAATGAAGGCCGCTGAGGGTATAGCTGAGGTCCAATTCTGCGCGCAGGAAAGGCATCAGCGGCCCGAGGATGGCCTGAAGATAGGCGAAATAAGCCAGCATGCCATACGAAAGCCAGGAATATCGATCCCGCTGGAAGTGAGCCGCGTGGGGATACATCCGTGTCATTCTAGCCCGTACGCTTGCGAACGGGGCGAGGGCTTTGCTACATTCCTGATTTACTGCCTCTTTGCTGGGAAGGGATCATTGCCAATATGGATCGACCGCTGCGGGTGGGAGTTCTGGGTTGTGGTGCCATCGCCCAGATCATGCACATCCCTTATCTCGTGGAACATGAATGCTTCGAATTGGTCAGCCTGTGCGATGCCCATTCCCCTGTCCTGCAAGCGGTGGCCGACCGCTGGCAAGTCCAGCGACGTTACACCCGCATGGAAGAATTCCTCCACAGCGACTCGCTGGATGCGGTGATCATCTGCCACTCCGGCAGCCACAAACAAAGCGTTCTGGCGGCGCTGGCGGCTGGCCTGCATATTTTTGTCGAAAAGCCACTGGTCTACAACTTGCGGGAAGCGGAAGAAGTGGCGGAGTCTGCCGAAGGTACCGACCGGGTGATCCAACTCGGCTATCACAAACTGTACGATCCGGCCTTTGCCTACGCTCGAGAGCGCATCCGAGAAATGGAGGATTTGGCATTCGCCCGCGTGACGGTCTTGCACCCCTGGAACGACCTGGGCTGGTCACCGCATCGTCTGCGCCGCGGCCATGGGGTCATCCTGGCCGGGCACGTCGAACCGGCGGATTGGCAAACGTTGTACGAAACGCAATTGCGATATTCGGCAGGTGGTGAATTGACCGCCTTGGTCGATGAAGCGCTGGGAAAGAACGCCGGAAACGATCATTTGCGCCTCGCGTATGCCCAGCTCTACACCAGTCTGATCCATCAAGTCTACACGATGGATGCCTTGCTGGGCGAACCGACGCGCGTCTGCAGCTGCGAAGTATGGCGACAGGGTTTGTCCATGCACTTCGTGCTGGAATATCCGGGGGATGTGCGCTCTTCCTGGGATTGGCATTTCCTCTCCCACTTGAAAGATTACCGCGAGGAATACGCCTTCTTCGGCAACCACGACCGGGTCTTCTGGCAGTTCCCCAGTCCGTACTATCGGAACTTCCCCAGTCCAGTGATCATCCAGGGCGGCCAGGGTGAGCTGAGCTGGGAAAAGCGGGTCACGGTATCCCTGGATGAGGCCTTCGAGCGAGAATTGTTAGCCTTCCATGATAACATCACTGCGGGGAACACTCCGCGTTCCAGCTTGGCGGATGCCTTGCGTCATGCGCGCCTCATCCAGCAAATGACCGATGCTTTCGGATGATCAAGCGATGAAGAAAACAGTTTCGCTGGGCATCGTGGGGAGCAGTTGGTGGGTCGATGCGATGTATCTGCCCGCGTTGGCCGCTTGCCCGGAAGCGGAGGTGACCGCCTTATCGGCACGCAACGAAGGACGAGCGCGAGCGCTGGCTGATTCCTGGGGCATACCGCGGGTGTACACCGACGTGGCGGCGATGCTGGCTGAGGAAAAGGACTTGCAGGCGCTGCTGATCATCACCCCCAACCACACTCATTACGAATACGCCCGAATGGCGATGGAGCGTGGTTTGGCCGTATTGGTGGAAAAGCCCTTGACCGTGGATTACGACTCCGCTCGGCGCTTGGCAGAGATGGCGGAGGCCCGAGGCGTGATCACCATGGTGCCCTTCACCTATCGCTTCATGCCGACTTCGCGCTACTTGAAACGCCTCATCGCTGATGGTTACCTCGGGCGGCCCTACCACCTCAATCTGCGTTATTACGCCAATTACGCACGCGAAGGGCAATACCTGTGGCGATTTGACGGATCATTGGCGGGTTCTGGCGTGTTGGGCGATCTGGGCAGCCATTTCCTGCATCTGGCAGAGTGGTTCTACGGTCCGATTGCGGAATTGCAGGCGATGGCGGCCCAACATGTGCCGCGGGCGAGCCACAATGAAGCAGGCAAACCGTACCCTCCTGTAGAGGATGACGCGATCATCAACTGCCGCTTCGCCAATGGTGCGCTGGGCGTCATCCAGGTCAGCGCGGTCTGTTACGAAGATGCCGGCATGAAAATGCAGCACCTCTTCGAATTCCATGGCGCAGACGGCACCCTGTATCAAGAAGTGGATTGGGTGGAACAGCAGGAGATTCGCGGCGCACGGGTAGGCGAGGGCGGCTTGAAGCCACTGCCGATACCAGAAGAGATCTGGGCTGGCGCGCGCCAGGATACCGTTCACAACAGCTATCGCGATGTGTTCCGCGCCCAGGGACATATGGTGGGAGATTTCGTTCGCGCGGTGCGAGACCAACGGCGCATCCGGCCCGATATTCACGATGGCCTGCGCATCCAGCTGCTCTTGGAGGCAGCGATATTGAGCGCAAGGGAAGGACGCCTCGTGCGCCTTTCGGAGTTGGAAGCCTCTTAGGTATGAATGACATGGCTGAGCTGGCGGGCAGGGTCGCGCTGGTCAGTGGCGCGGCGCGGGGGATCGGCCGCGGGATCGCTGCCCGATTCGCGGCGGCCGGCGCTCGGGTGGCCCTGATCGACGCATTGCCGGACGTGCATGACGTGGCGGCGGCGATCCGCTCGGCCGGCGGCATGGCCCTGAGCTGCTGTGCGGATATTGCAGAAGAAGATGAGTTGGAAGTGGCCTTGGCGGGCATAGAGGAAGAATGGGGTAGCGTCCAAATTTTGATGAACAACGCTGCCGTCATGCCGACGGGCCCGTTGCACGAAACAGCGATCGCCGATTTTGAGCGCTGCCTGGCCGTCAATTTGCGCGGTACGTTTTTGCTGAGTCGCGCCGTCATCCCGGGCATGCTGGCGGCCGGCCGCGGTTGCATCCTGCATATGGCCAGCGTGACCGGCCTGCTGGGTCTGCCCGGTTTGGCCATCTATTCCGCGACCAAAGGGGCGCTCATTGCCTTGACCCGGGCGATGTCCACCGATTATGCGCGCTACGGCATCCGCGTGAACAGCGTTTCGCCGGGCACGATCGATACGCCGATGTTGCATGATTTTGTGGCCGCGCAGCAAAACCCGGCCGAATTGCTGCGGCAATTTGCTGAGATGCATCCGCTGAGACGAATCGGGCAAGTCGAGGAAGTCGCCGAAGTTTGCCTCTTCCTGGCATCGGACCGGGCCAGCTTTGTGACGGGCAGCAACTACGTCGTCGATGGCGGGCTGAGCGTGCGCGGTGAACAACCCCAAGATGAAAGTCAGCTGAATACTCAGGAGAGTTAGCCATGGAAATTGCCCCCCAGATCCACCGCATCCCCTGTGTATTCATGGGCGAGCGCGTGGCCTATGTGCACCTGCTGATCGGAGAGGAATTTTCGCTGCTGTTGGATACCTGCTGTGCACACAACCCGGAGCAAGAGATTTTGCCTTATATGGAACGGATCGGTTTCGATCGGGAACGCTTGAGCTACATCCTCATTTCGCATTCTGATCTGGACCATCAGGGCGGGAACGAGCCGATGAAAGCCGCCGCGCCGAACGCGAAGTTGCTCTGTCACTCGCTGGATCGCCCCTGGATCGAGAGCACCGCGGCTATCATGCAGGGCCGCTATCTGCAATTCGATGAACCGCATGGGCTCGAAACCCCAGCGGAAGCCGTCGCGGAAATGCGTGCGTTGACCTTATCCTGCCCCTTGGATGGCACGTTGGAGGGTGGGGAGCGCTTTCGCCTCGGGCCGGATTGGTGGGTGCGAGTGGTGAATACGCCGGGGCATACCTATGGGCACATCGCTTTGTATTGTGAACGAAGCCGCACCCTCCTGGCCGGCGAAGCAGCGCTCTGGCATGCCATTTTGGATCGAGACGACCGGCCGGTGTTGCCGCCTACTTACTGCTATGTGGACAGTTACTTGCAAACGATCGATCGCTTGTTGGAAATGCCGATCGAGGCCTTCTCCGCTGCGCACTGGCCGGTCTACCGCGAAACTGCTGATATCCAGGCCTTCCTGCGCGAGAGCCGCGAATATTGCTGGTTTGTCGAAGAACAGCTGCTCCTTTTTGGCAGGGAAATGGGTCGTTTCCGCTTGCAAGATGCTTTGCGGGAGTTGGCGCCCAAGGTGCGGCGTTGGGATGAAAGTGGTGATGGCCTGCTGACTTTCCCCTTTTGTGGCAACCTGGCGCGTTTGACGCAGCGCGGCTTGTTGAAAGAAGGCAAAAACGCCGCCGGTTGGGTCGAATGGTCGCTGCCGTGAAGGCTCTATCCGACGAGGCGACCCTGCAGTGGGTCTTTCATGCAGAGGCGAGCGGCACCGTCAGAGAAGCCCTCTGGTATAGCGGGTCGCTGGTGGAACCACCGCCCACTGGCCAACCCAAACCGTCCACTCAAAGCGCGATGAGCCAATGGTTGGCGACCACTGTCGGCAGAGTCCCGGACGCGATTTTGGAATTGGCAGAGCAGGTGCGGGAACGGCTCGATCGCCAGGAAGCGTCGTCCACAATGGAGTTGCCGCCAGAGGGTGCATGGCGTGCACCGCTCAGCGATCAAGAAGTCTGGGGCGCGGGAGTGACTTACCGGCGCAGTCGGGAAGCGCGGCAGGAAGAAGCGCAGGATGGTGGCGATGTCTATGCACGAGTGTATCAGGCGCAGCGGCCGGAGATTTTCTACAAAGGCAACGCGCGCACCGTGGTCGGTCACGGTGGTGAAGTGGGCATCCGCGCTGATTCCGATTGGGACGTGCCAGAGCCGGAGCTGGCGGTGCTCTTCAACCCGGCCATGGAAGCCGTTGGTTTCACCATCGGTCTGGATATGAGCAGCCGCAGCATCGAAGGCGAGAATCCGTTGTATCTGCCACAGGCGAAGGTGTACGACGCATCCTGCGCTCTGGGGCCGGGTGTGCTTCTCCAGGCGGCAACGGAATGGCCCGACAAGCGCATCACCATGAGCATAGAACGCGCTGGCCAGGAAGTGTTTCGCGGTGAGACGGATACCGGACAACTCGCCCGCAGCCTCCGTGAATTGGCGGAATACCTGCGCCGGAGCAATGATTTTCCATCGGGTGTGTACCTGCTGACCGGCACCGGCATCGTGCCGCCTGCGGAATTCACGCTGCAAGAAGGGGACACGATTCATACGGCGATCAGCGGTTTGGGCAGCCTAGAAAATACCGTGATTCGAGTTTGAGAGAACCTTGTGATCAAGCAATTTTCCCAAAAAACCTGTGCCTTTGATGTGGAGTGGGTCCCTTGCCCGCGCAGCGTACGCCGTTTATTGAACCTGCCGGCTTCGACGAGCGACGAAGAAGCATTTCTCGCGATCTGGCAGCACACCGACCCGACCTGGGCAGCGAGCGATGATCACTCACATCGTTTTGCCGGCCACCCTTTCATCAAGCTCGCACTCTCTCAAGTGGTTTCGATCGTCGGCGTGGTGCGCACGGTCGAACGCGATGGCAACATCCGTCTGGGCTTGCGCTCGCGGGGGATCCATGAGCATGAAGAAGGGAAGATGATCCAGGATTTCTTGGAAGGGGTAGCGAGCCAAGGTTATCAGCTCTGGGGTTACCATTCCAGCCGCTCCGATGTGCCCATTTTGATCCAGCGCGCCCTGGCTTTGGGAATCCGATTGCCGAATTTTGCCCGGCGGCCGCCCCGGCCCTGGGAGGGGCTTGACTACTTCGATGCCCGCAATTCCCAGGCTCATGTCGACCTATTGGCGGTCACGCAATCGCAATGGGGTGCCAATTCGCCGAAGCTGACCGATCTGGCGGCGGCTTGTGGGATCCCGGTCAAGGTCGAGATCACCTCGTGGCGACAGCCGATCGATGGCGAAAATGTGGCGCAGCTGTACCTGGAAGATCACATCGACCTGATCGTGGCATACAATGAGTTCGACGCGCTCACGAACCATCTGTTGATGCTGCGCGTGGCTCACCTGGGCGCCTTCCTGGACGATCAACAATATGAGCGGGAAAAGGCGGTCCTGCGGCAATTGCTGGAGCAGGAGATCGAAGCAGGCAAAGCGCACCTCGTCGATTATCGGGATCGCTGGGATGAGTTGGAACAAGAAGCGCGAACATGAAGATCACCGCCATTGAGAGCCTGCATTGGAGCGCCTTCCCGCGCTTGTTGGTGGTGCGGGTGCATAGCGAAGGTGGGCTCATCGGCCTGGGTGAAACGGTGGATAAATTGCCCGCTGCACGAGCGGCCTTGCACGGAACGCTGGCGCCGTTGCTGCTCGGGCAGGATGCGCTCGACATCGAAGGTCTGTGGCGTTTTGCGATGGATAACTTGATGTACCATGGCTTTGCCGGCGCGGAAACGAGGGCGCTTTCCGCTCTGGAGATGGCGCTCTGGGATCTGATGGGCAAGCATTATGACGCGCCGCTGTGTCATTTGCTGGGTGGCAAAACGCGCGCTGCCATCCCGACTTACAACACCTGCATCGGTTTTGGCGATTGGCCGGATTACCAGGCCTGGCATGAAGATGCCGGCGCCCTGGCACGCAGCTTGCTCGGGGATGGCATCCAGGCGATGAAGATCTGGCCCTTTGACCGCTTCAGTGAAGAGAGTTTTGGGCAACGCATCTCACCCGCGCAGATTGACGAAGGGCTGCAACCCATTCGCCAAATCCGCGATGCGGTCGGCAAGGATATGGAAATCGGCATCGAATGCCACTTCCGCTGGAATCGGGTTTCCATGGAGCGCATCGCCCGCGCCCTGGAACCCTACGACATCTTGTTCCTGGAGGATGCGCTGCCGGCGGTGCACCCGGCCGAGATCAAAGCGCTGGGGGCGAAGACGCACATTCCGCTCGTCGGTTCGGAGCTGTTGATGACGCGCTGGCAACTGCGCGAGTGGCTGGAAGAAGGGGTCACGCCGATCGTGATGACCGACCCGGTGTGGAATGGTGGGGTGGGCGAAACGCGCAAAATTGCCGCGCTCGCCGAGACCTACGGCGTGCCCTTGGTCTTGCACAACGTCGCCGGCCCCATCTGCCATGCAGCCTGCATGCACCTGGGGGCGCATATCCCCAACCTGTATTATGTGGAATCGGTGCGTGCGTTTTACCGCAGCTATTTCGGCATCCTCAGCGATTTCACGCCGCAGATCTCGGCGGGGCAGCTGGATATACCACTGGGGCCGGGGCTGGGCATCCAGCTGAACGATGCGGCACTGGCGCGCTCCGACCTCAACAGAGAAATCAGCGAGGGCGAGGGCCTGGCGAAGGGGCGACGGCATATGGGCGACCATTGGGCGGTGGCAGAGCTGCGCTGAAGGCGCAGCCTTTACATCCCCCCCTATATGAAGTAGAATCTGTCATAGAATCTGTCAGATGAAGTGGAGGCCGAACCATCCATACCACTCCTGTGCGCCGTAGCCTCAAAATGCTGGGAGGCGGCATCTTGCTCCTGATGGTGCTGCTGCCGCTGGCCGTCACCACCCTCAACGCCCAGGAACGCCTACCGAAACCCGACCCGCCTCAAGTCAACGGCCGCACCGTATCCTGGGATGCCGTCGAAAATGCCGTGGGCTATCGTCTGCGCTGGCGCCGAAGTGACCAGAACTGGAACCAAGCGCCCAGGCTGGATACCA
>WTGJ01000023.1:0-2433 GCA_011523615.1 Chloroflexota bacterium
GTCAGTTTTTAGTGAATTGCTTTCTGTGTTGTCTGAATCAGGATTTGCGGGATTGTGAAGGATTTTCGGGATGTTTCTCGCCGGAAACTTGTGATAGGCAAGACCGATCGATCCGCGAAGAACATCTTTTTATCCGCGAAGGCACGCGAAGGGGCGCGAAGAACACCTTTTTTCCACGAAGGGCCACTAAGGGCCGCGAAGAGCTTCTTTGATCCGCGAAGGCACGTGAAGGGGAGCGAAGAACACCTTTCGATCCACGAAGGGCCACTAAGGACCGCGAAGAACACCTTTTTATCCGCGAAGGCACGCGAAGGGGCGCGAAGAACATCTTTTTATCCACGAAGGGCCACTAAGGGCCGCGAAGAACGTCTTTTTATCCGCGAAGGACCGCGAAGGACACCTTTTGATCCGCGTAGGGGCGCGGAGAACGGCAGGGCTCTTGTCGTATAGAGTCAGACGGTCGCCGTGTTGGTTACTGGCATTCCATCACGGGGGACCAGTCGAATCCATTGGGGATGGTTAGCGTATATCCGCTCAGGTCCTGGCCGGTCACCTCGATGTGGAGTTCCTGATCCGGATTCTTTACTACTGTTTTGTTATGGCCGGCAAATCCTGCTATGGAACAGGCAGGCCACCATTCGGCTGGTGCGCCTCGCCATATTCCCAGGGTGAAGTAATCGGCTGCTTCGAGTAGGCCGGGGTCCACAGCTTCCACAATCCAGAACCTGCCGTCCAACCCGGTGCGTTTGGCCACCACGTCCGGATAGCGACGAAGCGGCCAAGAACCCTCGCCGTCTTGTCTCCAAGCGGACAATGTGACCCAGACTTCGGGCATTGGATTGCCCCTGTCATCCAGCACTCTGCCCCTGATGAAGAACTGCCTGGTCTGGCAGAAGTCAGGTAAGGTCGGGTTGCCCATATAGCGTTCAATCAGGCGGGCGGCCTTGCCGTCGTACTCCGACAGGTCACTCAGTCCGAATTGGGTGCGAAACAGGTCGGGGCGAAGCCAGTGTACTACCATTTCGGCCCAGTATTCGTGGCTCAAGGTCGATTCATAGCCGGCCCACAGTCCCGCATCCATGGCGCTCAAGTAGGCTTGATTGCGAGCCTGCTTGAATTCTGGCTCGCGATTGGTCTCCCATTCATGGATACGAATGGCATAGTCCAGAGCGTGGGCTATTTCATGAATCAGTGTCTCGTTGCAATGATAGGTTGTCATTGCGGGGGCGGCCACGGCTCCGCCGTAGGAGGTTTCGCCCCACACTCCCGCAAACTTTGAATCAGAGTAATCGGCGAATTCGGGCAACTGCGATAGTCCACCTTTGTCTCGATCGTAAAGCAGTACCCTGGTGTTCTGCGATGCCAGCACGTCGAGCAGGTGAGGACGGTCGGCGACCATGCCGAAAAGGGTGGCCTGCGCTCGCCGCAGTTCTTCGTCCGCGACGGATTCAGGGGCCAGAATCGGTATGCCGCGTGCATCCAGGTATTTCCGGTAGTAGGGGTCTGCATTGAGGTGCGGTGGCGGGCCGGCGTCGGTGTGATATGCGGTAACCAGACTGCTGTGCAACCACCCAAGTGTGTCGCCGTCCACGCAGCAGAATCTGTACCATCCGCCCGATTCGTCTACTATTTCGACCAGCCGGTCGCCTTCCTGGACATTGCCGATGATGTCGTAGTCCATACCGGGGCCTGTGCGAACGTTGCCCAGCTGGACGTGGACGACCAGCACCTTGTCGATGGTGGTCCTGGTGGGGGTAGGGATAGGTGTGGGAGTGGGTCTGACGGTCTGCTCTTGGGTGCGGTGGACTTGGGCTTCGTTCTGGTCCGGCGATGCGTCGGCCTGGCTTTTGTTGTTGCGGTTGGCAAGTTGCTGTGCCAGTTCCCGGATTTTGGTTTCTACGGTAAGAGTCCAATTTTGTGTACTTATCTCTTCGATAAACCCAACTATTCTCCAGCTCAAAGCGGTCGTCAGAGCCAAGAGCTGATTCTCAATGGTTTCCAGATTCGCCTTTGTGGTTTGGGCAAGGGCAGTTGACTGCTGTAGGGAGATTGTTGGGCTAGACAGGTAGAAGGTCAGGTAGACGGCCAGTGTGGTGAGGAGCGCGAATCTGAATAGGCGTCTCATTCTGAAAGGGCGACGACTGGGGGCGCCAGCAAATGCAACTCCGCATCCGACGCAGTGCGTTTCGTGGAGGTAGTTGGGCTGGCCGCACGGGCACTGTTTGATGCCGATTTTCCAGTCGACTTGTACTTTTCTCGGAGTCATTGTGGGGGCGCCCATAGAAGCTGTAGACGAGAGCTGATGGGTGTCTGTTCCACGGTTTTGTGAGTGTAAGGTACAGGTTTGACTTTTGCAACGCTTTGGTGGGGCGGCGAGTGTTGTCTGAATCAGGATTTGCAGGATTGATAAGGATTTTCAGGATGGAAGGCGGG
>WTGJ01000023.1:2533-12079 GCA_011523615.1 Chloroflexota bacterium
ATTTGGGGGGGAACCGTGATTTGGGGGGATTTAGGGGATTGACTGCAGTTGCGGGGGTAGTCTGAATCAGGATTTGCAGGATTTATAAGGATTTTCAGGATGGAAGGCGACCGTTCGTTGTCTGTTGGGGGGATCTTTTTGCTGTGGAGGGGCGGGTGGATTGTCTGAACTGTGATTTGGGGGATTTGGGGGGGATGGGCAGAGATTTGCGTTGGCCGCGGATTGTCTGAATCAGGATTTGCAGGATTGATAAGGATTTTCAGGATGGAAGGCGATCGTTCGTTGTCTGTTGGGGGGATCTGTTTGATGTCGAATGCGGTGGGGGTGGTTATTGCCGAGAGTTTGAGCCTTGCAAGAGTTCGTTATAGAACGCAGACAGCGCGCTCAGCACGGGACAGGCCGGGACAGAGATCAAGGTGGTGGTTCGTCGTTTGCGATGATTCGCTTGATGCGGGCATTGCGCAAGTTCCAGCGCTGGCCGACGCGTTCGAGGTCACCTTCGGCGATGAC
Source organism: Chloroflexota bacterium (assembly GCA_011523615.1). Classification (GTDB taxonomy): domain Bacteria; phylum Chloroflexota; class Anaerolineae; order Aggregatilineales; family Phototrophicaceae; genus WTGJ01. The sequence goes on from WTGJ01000023.1 coordinate 3,044, forward strand.
TGTGGCTTGTTCGGCGTGGGCCTGGATGGCACGGGCGTATTCGGACTGGTCGAGAACGGCATTTACGGCGTGCATTTGACCGTCGATTTCCGCTTTCAGTCTTATTTTGCCTTCTTCCTGGTCCTCGGTGCGATTCAGGATATTCACGAAGCCAACGAGGCTTTCATCGTGGCGCGGGCCCCGTTTTCGAAAGGCACGCGCCGCCTCCCGCAAAATAGGCGCATCGTCGTTAGAAAAACGGATGATTTCGCGCGCTTTTGGCATTGGGCGCGTGCGCGCCCAGACAAAGCTGACGTCCATTGTTGAGAAGGGCATGATCATTCTATCGAGAGCTTCGCAGAGGTTGGCGCTTACACCTTTTTCCACAACTTCTGCAAAGGCGTCGGACTCTCCGCCAACCGTACCTTCGATGGCTTGGCGGGCAGCTTTCAGGGAACCGGCCAAGTGTTTGGTTATTCTGCGTTCTTCGGCGTCGTCCGGAAGCTCTTCGGGACTGAGATCCAGAGTCAGTTGCATGGGCGGAGGGACAACCGGGGAAAGCAGCGTGACAACAAAACTACCATGTTCGGTCTGTCCCAAGCGCATCTGACGCAGATATGCCCGCGCCTCTTTGTTCGCTCCAGCGCGAAAGAGGGGTTGTGGCTTGAAATAGGAGCAGGCAGCGGCAAGGACGATTTCACCAGCGCCACGCACGAAGTCGACGCCTTCATTCATCGAGACTGTCCCGTCATCGCTATCTGCGGCCCGCATCCGGATCACGTCGCGATCAGCATTAGCCAAGATGCGATAGAGGGTGAGTTCGTCCATACCGGCGACGCGCGCGAAGATCCTGATGAGTGTAGACACCACGTCCGCATAGTCGCTGAGATTTTCGGTTCGAGGCAGGATGATTTCCGGCAGCCCACCGGCTACGTATATGTCAGAGAAGTCGCCGTAGGGTTCCGCTTTCGACCATCCTTCGGCGCGGGCGTAGGCCGAGAGAGCTACAGGAGACACCGCCAATAGAGCGTCTCTGTCCTGTATATTGGTTTTCATTGGATGCTCCCTTTCCGAGACTGTTCCATCAACAAACGCAGATTGTCAACGTCGAACAGATTCTGTTCAGGGATATGGACGGTGATGGACGACTTGCTCTCCGTCTCATCATGCCCCCGTAGGTTAAGCCAATAGGCGCTGCGTTTGGCTCGGCACACACAGGAGATTGTAGGTCTCAGACCTGAGCGGATAGTGAAAGAACCCGTTCGAAGGGTTGACCAGGTTTATCGGCGCCTTCAGTTGTATGTCCAGGGCTGGACGCATCTGTCCGCCGGCCCGAATGAGTATGTCAATGCCATCTCGGTCCTGCGAGTAGTCAGCAGTCGTGTGTCCGGTCTGAGCGTAGACGCGGGAGAGCGCTTCTTCTATGTCAGTCGGAGCCAGCAAGGAATCGGTCATACACAAGTCTCTACACTGTTCTTGGGTTTTGTGCGACAGCTGCACACTTAGCTGGCCGCCTGTTTCGACTTCTACAGCCTTGAGAGACCCCATTGTCGTCTCAACTATCCCACGCCGGCGGAAGAGCATTTCGTGCTCTGATGGCGGCAGATCGCCCGTTGCCGATCAGAGCCGGCCCTAATTGCCGAAATGAACGTTACTTTTCCCATATCGTGGTCTAATGATTGAGGCCAACCATAGTGTACATGATCTGGCCCGAAGGAAACCTTCGGGCCGCCGCAAGCACACAATGAGAAACGATGAGTTCGTCCACTACGCAATGTCACGAAACTAACTCCATCTCTTTCAGAAATCGAGATGGCTTCTTGGTCCATCCGAAGAGGTCGCGCGAGTAGGTCAACGTTAAGCTTTCTTGTGATCGGGTCACAGCGACAAAACAGTTACGCCTCTCTTCTTGCATTTCTTGACTGTGGGCGCCCTTCTTGACTGCTGACCAACTTGGCAACTGATCCTCAACTAATCCTACCAGATAGACGTGATCGAATTCCATCCCTTTGGCTGCATGAATGGTAAAGCAAGGTACCGCGTCTTTCGGGGGATTCGGCTCTTTGGAACGGAGATCGAGACCCTGTAACAAAACGTTCAGCGTCACTCTGTCTGGTCCAAGTTCACTACTTATTTCAGTCACGAGGCTGGTCCATGTCCCTTTTTCTTCTTGGTACTCAGATATACTTCCATCAGTTTCAGCACCCGAACCGGACATATCATCGAACCATCCAAAACTGAGTTCCACGAAAGACCTGAAATCCAATCTGTCAGCAAGTCTAGGTACGGCTGCATGAAGAAATTTTCTCGTCCTACAATCCAAATTCTCTTGGCGCATGACTGCCCGATACCATGCACGGAGATAATCACCGTCCGCTACTGCTGAATCAGATATTATGTCACCAACGAAGAGTTCAATTTCCGCCATGTTTGAGAACGAATTGCAGACTCTGCGAAGCTGCTCGCGGTCTTGTCTGGCATTGGCCAGTCTCAACATGGCGTGCAGCCAGACCATCGGCTTGCTGATAAACTCATCCTTACGCATGGCCAGATATCCCGAAACATCTTTCGAGCTAAGCGCTTTGAGGACCTCTGCCAGAAGCCGGCGCGTACGCGCAAGCACAACGCAACTGAAAAGTGAACTCTTCGTTTGCAACGCAATATCCGATGCAACCCAGTCTGCTTCGTTTGCAAATGAGTCAAAGCGTTTTACCCTGATTCTGTTGTTAGATCCGTTAGGCTTGTAAGCAATCATGGCTGGTTTTTCAAAATCGCGGGACGCATTGTGTCGGATGAGTTTGTTGGCGACATCAATTACTTCGGGTGGACAGCGGTAATTCTGAGGAAGCGAAAGAACGGACATCTCAAAATCGCGCTGTAGAGAGTTAAGCCTTTCCGGATTCGCGCCATTCCACTGGTAGATAATCTGGTCACCATCGGCGACCACAAACAGGTTTTTGGTCGTCGGGTTTACAATCTTGCGCAATATGCGATACTGCGCAAGATTCGTGTCTTGAAATTCATCTACGCAAACATAAGTGTAAATTCGATTGACTTGCTTTCTGACAGGGGGTTTGTTCTCAAGGAGCTCCAAGGTTTCCGCGATGAGGCATCCGAAATCCAGATGACTGTTCTCAATCATTAGATTTCTGTAGTTGCGATAGCTGGCTGCGATTCCTTCTGCGCTGGCAGCTTCATGCTTCTGAAGAACTCCGGCAGCATCATCTACACGCACGCAGTTGTCCAGAAGCCAGGTTACAAGAGGCAGCAGCTGTTCGCCCCGGTAAGCAAGTTCATACTGTTCTTTTCTTGCTCTTTCAATCGCTTCATTAAGTACAGTCTCACGGTCAGCAGACTGTGACAGAATTGTAAAATCAGGGCGAAGGCCGATATGGGAACCATGTTGTCGCAGGAGATCAACACTGAATGAGTGAAAGGTGGTTAACAAAGTACGCTCGCCCGCATTGGGAACAAGATCTTCTATGCGTCTCCGCATTTCAGCGGCAGCTTTGTTCGTAAACGTTAGGCCAAGAATTCTGAAATATTTGCCTGAGGATTCTTCAATTAGTCGGGCAATGCGACAGGTGAGGACACGAGTCTTTCCCGCTCCGGGTCCTGCCAGCACAAGGAGTGGGCCCTCGTTCCAGTTGACCGATTCAAGTTGGTTTGCATTTAGCGACGACAGATCTACCGTCACAGTGCCTCCTCTGCAAGTTCAACAGCGATGTCAAGGATCGTACGTATCTGGGTTGGGATACCTTTCTCCCCTTCACTCTCTATCTTGTCGATTACTTCGACGGCCTTTTGCGGTTTCGGCTTGTTCGACTGAGCCTTTAGGACTTGCTTCCAATAGTCCAATGTTCCCTTCTTGGCGGACACACTACTTTTCTTTTGGAGAGACACATTTGCCTCAAAGATTGAACCGTGACCATTCATGCAAAGGAATAACTCCATGTCGCCGTGCTCCAACTGGTGAAGATGGCGGGTTTCGGTCCGCTCTCCAATCTGATTCTTAGCGCTTCTGATATATCCTTTACCTTGAGCATCGCCATCCGCTACTACAAGCCATTCAATTCCCAGTAAATTCGCTAGCTGGACAATTGTACCCGCTCCAGCCTGAGTGAACGCGATACAACTTACTCCACCAGACACAAGGTCATATCCGGCAATTCGTGCGCATTCCTCAAAGAGTAAACAATCTGTTTCACCCTCCAACAGCAGCCAACAGCGTGCAAATAAAAGGCTACCTCTTGTAGAGCGAACATGGTAATCGAGCTTTCGTATTTCTTCCTCATCGAGTGCGCTTTCCTCGATCTGGAAGACCACAATTTCACCGTTTTGCCGGCGAAGTCTTCGCAAAGACGTAAGTGGGATACTTGCAACCAAGTCACCCGAATGAGTAGCAATGATTTTTTGACTTTCTATTTCGTGAAGATGCATGGCGATTGAGCGAGTAGCTGAAGGATGGAGATGCGCTTCCGGTTCCTCAAGCGCCAATATCGGAGTGGTATATTCGGTGTAACTGTCCTCTAGCTTGCTCTGGAGAAACGCATCAAACAGACAGATAACAGCCAAGCTCTGTGTGCCTTCACCATGGCGTCCTATAGGCAACCGGGCCCCGCTGGTTGATTTGAGCATCACTTGGGTTCGCGACAAGATGTCAAACACTTTGCTTGGTATGGCTTCAATGCCCACTGGTTCGTCACTATTGAGAGGAATCAATTTTGCGGTATTGCTCAACCGCTCTTTGACTGCGCCAAACGATTCGTGAGAACTTAAGACCTTTTCGTTCAGTTCTGCAAGTTCATTCTCAAGTTCCTCTCTCAGATCTGGACTGATCTTTGAGGAACGAACAAACGGCCCCCAGAAGGGAGAGCGAGGTCTGAACTCTTGGGCAGAGTCGCGCAATGCTGCCAAATAGAAAACAGGAACAAGCCTCTGCAAATCCATGATGTTGCGGGGATTTCGAGCTCTGGGCAAGGTGTCTCCTTGCAGGTTCAAGAAGTTCCAATTCGTCACATAATCGTCCGCTTCTTCATCAAAATAGCTATCGACGCGTAACACGACGCACTGCCGATCATCGGCACAGATCTGCACAGCGCTCGAAAGTGTTTGGAGAATCTCATCTGGCCACTCGTCAACAGATCGTTCGGCGAAGCGCAAAGTGATTTCAATGGCATCGCTGTCTGCGGGCTGGCTGTCCATTTGCGGCAAATGATAATCATATTCCGAAAATATGCCGCTCCTTCGAGTCAGGCTACGGCTCAGACATATTTGAAGCGCATCCAGTATCGTGGTTTTGCCGGTATTGTTTTCACCTATAAGAACAGTGGTTTCGTCAAGCTTGAGGCTCAAGTTACGGATTCCTCTGAAGTTTATTATGTCAATCTGCTCCAAGAACATAACGATGTAACCTTTAGATCTCTATAGTGCTCCCCAATCTTTGGACTACGATACGGGAAAAATATCGTTCTGCCCCTGCACAGGCTTGGTGACTTGCTCCATTATACACCTTGGCTTGTGGTCCAGTTTTTGGGGCCCACTTCATAGGGCCAATCTCAATTATCCCCACAGAGTTGGGGGAATAGTTCATTTGGGAAGTTTCTCCTTATTTTGCCACGGTCGCAGATTCGCCGCCTAGAATGCATTTATTCAGATTCGTAGCCAAGGGCTTCAAAGTGAGCTCGCTTATGGAATTCAACGTCACCTATACTCATCGGCCTACATTCGATCTCGAATCGCAACTCTAATTCACACTTTATGGGTTCTGGAAGATTGTCGCCAATGAGTCTACCTGCAAGTCTTATGCTCTTGGGTTCTCGCGAACCAAACCACAAGGTGTCACACGTAAGAATCTGTTCGTCTGGCCTAATGTCTCCAAACTCAACATGGATACTCCAGCATTCCTCATCATCTGAGAGTTCCATCGAGGCCCCATCAAAATGATCTAATGATGGGAGGACTGCAGGTGCAAGGACATTTCGGTACTTTTTGGGGAATTCAGGCTGGTCGTCTAGTATGGCGAATCCATCGCTCTTCGCAATTGAACCTTCAAAGCGAATTCGCTTTCCTAGCACTCTGCTCTTGTTATGAACACACAGACCCAAGGGTTTGAAAGAGGCTTTGCATAACGTATAAAGTATGAGTTCCTTTGAATATTCAGGATTCGGTCGCGAAGTCGACAAGGCGGAAAGGTCGATACCATACAAATTCTGAGCTGGTGGAGGGGCAGGCTGAAACGTATCTTCGTCAAGGATAGGTTCGAGTATCAAAGAATGTACTGTATAGGGCGAATTTACGACTCCTTCGTTGGCGAAGTCAGCCCAATCCAAATCAAGCATCGGTGGTCTTAGGGTAGACATTTCGATAAATTCGTCGGGCCTTGCAGTCCGGGTTGAACTTCCGTCCCTTATGTAAACAACATTTTCGTGCAACTTGCCGTAGTCTTGAGTTAGGTAGAGGAATCGGTCTTGGACAGGTATTTCAATCACACCAATTTCACAACCTCTGTAAGAAAAGGGGTAGTAGGAGAACTCGACCGGTCTCTGAGTCTTTGAATTGATGAGTTGATGGAGATTGGCATCGTCCAAATGATTTTGAATTCCAATAATCCTGCTTTGACCCCCTCTGATTTCCTCCACTCCAATTAAGATATACGCGGTCACCTCGCGAGAGGCATTTGCCATAGCGAGAATGTCCTTGATGAACTCACCCTTGAGAATCGCCCTTTTGTCAGGAGTGGATCCTTTGTCAAACGGGTATTGAGCCTGTTTGAAGTCAAGAGCGGGGCCTTCCTCTTGGTGCAGTAGGCTTTCGAGAAGTATGCCATCCATTTGCATCTACATCATCTCCCAAATGAGGAATTGTTTCGAAGTCATTCGAAACGTCTAGGGCCGAACAATTGTGCCACGGTTACACTCCGCCGTCAATTTTTCCATGAGAGATCCCAGGGCAACCGCATCAAAATGAGATTCCAAAAGAGGCCAATAGCAATGGCATTTCAAAGCAGTGACGGAGATTCGCGTGTTTCAGTCACAATACCATCACGAAGAGTCGTAGTTTCAAATGGGATCCACAATAGTTGCATGACATTCATGTCTGGTCCCTGTTGGGATCGAAGAAGGGATTCAACGCTATTGACGGCTGTTCCTCCTAGGAATGACACCGCGGCAGAAAGATTTTTCTGTCGCGGTAGTTTGTTTCTTTGAGCCGGCAACGACGCTCTGATTTCAGACAAAATCGTTCAGTCATCGAGGCGTTCCTCAAACTGGCGTCGGACTTGGCCGGTGCCGACTAGTTGGGAGAGGAGGCGGTAGTTGGCTCGGTCGTGGCGGATGCGGCCGGCGATGATGGCGGGGTGGACGTTGAGTTGGCGGGCGAAGGTGTAGGCTGCCAGGATTGTGGCTCTTTGGCGGACCGGGTTGTCGTGCCAGAGGTGCGGGGGGATGAGGGCGTTTTGGGCCAGGGTGTCGGCTTCTTTTTCGAGGGGGTCTTCTCCGGTGAGGGAGAGGTCGTCGATGAAGAGTTCGTTTTCGTCGCAGTCGAGGTGGAGGCTGACGTGGGCGAGCTCGTGCATGAGGCTGAACCAGAAGTTGTCGATGCGGTCGTAGCGCAGGGTGAGGCCGATGACGGGACGGCCGTCGAGGAGGCAGAGGGCGGCGCCGTCGAGATGGGTGCGGGGGAGGTGGCGCTCGATGACGAGGGCGATGCCGTGTTCGGCGAGGCGCTGCCGGGCGCGGCGGGGACCGTCTTCGTGGACGCTGAGCTGGGCGACCTGGCGCATGAAGGGTTCGGTTACGGTGCCCGGCCGGTAGGGGGCCTGGGGCGGGCTTTCGTTGGCAAGAGCGAGGACGCGCCAGCACCAGGCTTTGAGGGCGTAGGGGTCGGTCTTGGCGTTGAGGCGGCGGTGGCCGTTTTTGCGGTAGAGGGGAAGGGCGGCGGCCTGGGGGCCTCCGGCTTTTTTGAGGAGGGCGTTTATCAGCTCTTCAGCGCGGTCGAGCAGGTCGGATGGATCGGGCAGTTCGGTCAACTCCGGAAACCAGTTGCGTTTGGCCATTTCCTTGAGGGGAAAGCGGCGCGGGTCGATTTCGTCGAAGGTGGAATCGAAGGCCGCGCCGGGTTCCTGCAGAAGGATGTCGGCGGGTATCCCCAGGTGTTTGTGCAGCGCGCGGGCCATTGAGATGGTGATATCGCGCTTGCCTGTGAGGACGTCGGATACTTTCTGGCGGCTGCCGATCAGGGGGACCAGGTCGCGGCGGGTCAGTCCGGCCTGGTCCATGCGGAATTCGATGGCGTTGACGGCGGTGGGCTTGTCGACCGGGTAGTGCTTGTCCTCGTAATGCTCGACGAGGTCGGTGAGCACGTCGAGTTCATCGCCTGCGGGGGTGTTCAGTTGGGCGCCCATCAGCTCGCGAATGCGGGCCAAGGCCGCTTCGTAGTCCTCCTCGCTCCTGATTGGTCTGATGGTGTGCATGGTTAGACCTCTGTTGCGTCTATGCGGTTGTACTCCGCGTGGGTACCCAGAAAAAGTATGTATAAGTCCTTTCGTTGGTAGTCGATTTCCACGACCATGCGGTAACGGTTTCCTCTGATTCTGAAGACGATTCGATTGCCGGGCACTGCGCTGGCTGACGGGTAGCGTTCGGTTACTTGCGCGGGCATCTGCCATTGTGCGCGTTCGACTTCGCTGAGCCAGGCCTGCAATGCGCCGCGGGCGTCGGGATGTTTCTGCCAGAATTTGTGAAGTCTGTTCTTGAACAGAACGCGCAAGGCTGAATCGATGTACCCTTGTAGATAAACATAATAAATGTCCTCAATATGAATGATTATACGACGTTTCCAATAGGACGTCAAGATGCAGAGGTGTATTTTGGAGACGGGGGCCGGGATTGTCCCGGGGCAGCCGTCGTTAATGGAGTGCAGCCGTTCCAGATTGGCGGCGGGACAGGGCACCCACAAGGGGTGCCCCTACGGACGGGGATTCAAGGGATTTGGACTGCGATCTTGATTGTGATTCATGTGATTAGAACTGCGATTGTTGTGATTAACACCGGCTGG
>WTGJ01000002.1 GCA_011523615.1 Chloroflexota bacterium
TTGCATGTGTTAGGCACGCCGCCAACGTTCATCCTGAGCCAGGATCAAACTCTCCATCGCTGACAGTTTCCCTTCTGTCTGCACTGCTCAACTGTTAACCTGCACCGCCTGCCTGTTTCCATGCTCCCGCATTCTTACTGCTGCAGGCGCCCGCCCATGCACAAAGGGTTGCCCATGCGGCAGGGAACCACCATCCTATCGGATCTTATCAGTCCTGTCAACACCCATTTCACATCAATCTCGAATTGGTTTGCAGCCACTCATTCGGCCGGTCGCTCATCCTCAGGCCAGATCCTCACCCTGCCTCTTGCTTTCAATCCTCTTCGTGAACGAGCCCATTCTCACCATTGCCTTCTTCATCTTGTTCGGTGAAATACACCTTCAGCGTCGCCAGTCCAGTAGCGAGGTTGATCTGATCCACCGAGATGCGCGTCGGGGTGAGGCCACTCCGTTCCTGGACGTCCTGCCACAGCCGATCGCGATTCGCCTCTTGCAATGCCTCCAGGTCATCATAGATCAAACGGACCGAGCTGCGGTTCGGCAAGAAGGGGCCCAGCTCCAACACCAGTAAGGTCAGCAAGACCGCCAGGTTGATCGCCCCTATCTCCTCCCAGCGCTCCAGATCCATCAACAAAGCGTTGGCCAGCGAGAGCGTGAAGACGACGAACAGGTACGTCATATCGCGCAGGGAGATGGAAACGGTGCGGAAACGCAACAAGGAGAAAATGGCAAAGATGCCGAAACCCACCCCCAGGCCGATTTCCATATTCACCATCAGCGTGATGATGATGTAGACCATCTCCGCCCCACCGATCAGGGCGATGGAATAAGCGCGGCTCGGCTTGCGGCGGCGATAGAGGACGACCACGATGAAGATGACCACCAGCAGGTTCAAGCCCAGGCGACCCAGATAACTGAGAAAAATATCCATGCTGCCGCAAAGCCTCCCATCCTCAAATTGGCCCGGAAGACGGCCACTGCCCGCTGTGTGACCGGTCCCCCCAGGCGCAGCGGCGACCGCTGATATGAACGAATGGTGAACGATGTTAACGCATTGTTACGATTGTGTAAAGCGCCGTTAATCTCAGTTTTCGGCCCAGGCCCTCCCGACGCCGGGCGTAGCAACCCAACCCGGTGCTCGGTGAACGAGGCAACGGCAGAGCGGAGCCGCTATGCCGCGCGGCACCTACGCCGCCGTGATCCCCCCATCCACTGGCATGATCACCCCGGTCAGGAAGCTGGCATCTTCCGAAGCGAAGAAACAAATCGCCGCCGCTACTTCTTCCGCTTCGGCGATGCGCCCCAGCGGGTGCTTGACGGACCAGACCTCTTCCGCCCCTTCGCCATAATCGGCCCAGGCCTTATCGGTCATCGGCGTGCGCACCGTCCCCGGGCAGACGCAATTGGCGCGCACCCCCTGCGCCGCGTGGTCGATCGCCAGCGCCCGCGTCAACTGCACCAGCGCCCCTTTCGCCGCCCCGTAAGCGGGCAAACCCGCCAGAGCGACCAAACCGACATAAGAAGAAACGTTGACGATGCTCCCTTTCGCTTCAATCAGGGATGGCAGGGCGTACTTGCTCAGGTAAAAGGCGCCGTGCAGGTTCACCTCAAAGACGCGGTGCCATTCTTCCAGCGTCGTTTCCACCACGGTGCGGTTCCGCAGGACGACACCGGCGTTGTTCACCAGGCAATCGATGCGCCCGAAATGGGCCAGGGTCTCGGCCACGGCCGCCTCGCATTGTGCAGCCTCCCGCACATCACAACGAAGGAAGCGTCCTTCGCCACTCGCTTCTTGCACGGCTGCGACCGCCGCCGCCCCTTTGCCCGCATCCCGTGCTGCCAGCGCCACGCGCCAACCCATCCGCGCGAAGCGCAGCGCGCTCGCCAGACCGATCCCCGAATTCCCGCCCGATATCAAGGCGACCGGTGCCTCCTGTGTTGGCTTGCTCTGCCGTTTCATCGCCCCTCGCTTCCTTGGTTTCCCATCCGCGTGCTACCTCAATCACCCACAATTTGACAGAGCCATCCTTACGCGTCAAATTCCCTGAATCAGTGGCTGGGGTTTGCGAACCAGCCCATTGTCCAAGTATCACGAGAGGAAAACTCATGAATCAGCGTTCCATCATTTTGTTCCTGCTCATCCTTATGTTGGCAGTCGGAGTCACTCAGGCACAGGACGACGGCATCCGTCGCCTGCGCGCCAACTTCGCCTGGCCGACCTTCATCGACCCTCATGTCGGCTCCGATTTCTCCAGCTCCATCTCCATCACCAACCTCTATGACACACTCATCTTCCCCAATCCCGCCGGTGGATCGACAAGCGCTGATCCATGGGTGGCGGAAAGCTGGGAAATCTCCGATGATGGCCTGACATATACTTTCCATCTGCGTTCCGGGGTACTCTTCCATGACGGCAGCGAAGTCCAGGCCAGTGACATCGCCTACAGTTACGACCGCCTGAAAACCATCGACGAAGGTTTCTCTTACTTGCTATCCGATGCCACCGTCGAAGCCCTGGATGAATACACCGTCCAGTTCACCCTGGAAAAAGCGGATCCCCTATTCACTCTGCGCCTGTCGCGGTTTTACTTCCTGAATGAAGAGCAAGTGCGCGCCAACTATGACGATGGCGTCTATGGCGAACACGGGGATTATGGCAAGGAATGGTTGCTCACCAACGATGCCGGTTCCGGCCCCTACCAGGTGATCGAAATGTTGCTCGCCGAATCGTTGCACATGGGTCGTTTCGCAAATTACTGGAATCAGGAAGTCTTTGTGGAAAACGCTGCGGATGAAGTGACCTTCATCGGCACCACGGAAACTGCCACCGTACGTTCCCTGTTCCAGAATGGCGAGTTGGAAATCAGCGACCAATGGCAAGGGATCGAAGCCCTGCATGCTCTGGATAACATCGATGGCGTGAGCATCGATACGACATCGATGGGTTCTTCGCTTTACTACATGACCGATAACACCCAACCGCCCTTCGATGATATCAACTGCCGCCGCGCAGCTGCTCTTGCCTTCGATTACGAAACCATCGTTTCCCTCGAATGGCCGGGCACTCCAGCCATGGTCGGCATCCTCTCGCAATCCACTCCCGGCCACAACCCGGATGTCTTCACGCCGCGACGCGATCTGGATGCAGCACGCGCTTCGTTGGCTGAATGCCAGTATGCTGAAAACATTGCCGATTACCCCATCGACCTCGTCTGGGTAACTGAGGTGCCGGATGAAGAAAAATTCGCCCTGCTCTATCAGGCCAACCTGGCTGAAATCGGCATGGTCGTCAACGTCATCGGCAACCCCTGGCTCAAAGTGGTCGAAGAGACCGCCAGCAGAGAGCTCAGCCCGCACATCGTCACACTTTACACGGGCGCCGATCTGCCGGAAGCCGGTCTGCTGATCGAACAACGCTACCATTCGAAGACCGCCGCCACCTTCTTCCAGAACGAATGGCTGGAAGACCCCGAGCTCGACGCAGCCATCGAAGACGCGCTGGCGACCGTCGATGTCGAAGAACGTTTCGCCAAGTATGCCGCCTTGCAGGAGCACCTGGCTGAACGCGTGGTCTCCTTCTTCCTCTATGACGCGCTGGAGAAGCGCGCCGTCGCCGATTACGTCGAATGGGATTCCTCCGCCGGCGCCCGCATCCAGGGCTATCACTACTACCTGCCGCAAATCGGCGTGAACCGCTCTTCGTAAGTTCCACCCAATGGGGGAGGCATCCACTGTACCCGTCGCCGCTCCTCCCCCGTTTCCTCCCTTTGTGCAGGTTTTCCCGCCCATGCCGCGGCTTCGTTATTGTTTTCGTGCAGATTGACCAGTGGCAATCATTTGACCTTTCCCCCATTTTGCGGCATCATTCAGGAATTGGCCACCGCGACGTTGCCTGGCTTCAAAAACAACCGTATTCACGTGGCCTCGTGTAAGTAGAGGATAGAGGAGATGCAACATGAAAAAGTTGATGATTCTGTCGCTGGTGCTGATGCTCATTGCCAGCGGCGCCGTCCTCGCCCAGGATGATGTGAACCGTTTGCGGATCACCTTCTCCTGGCCGACGATGATCGACCCGGCCGTCGGTGACGATTTCTCCAGCTCGCACGCCCTGGCCAACATCTACGACACCCTGGTCTTCCCCAATGCAGATGGCGGCGTCGATCCCCATCTCGCTACCTCCTGGGAAGTCTCCGATGATGGCCTCGTCTACACCTTCTCCCTGCGCGAAGGCGTGCTCTTCCATGACGGCAGCGAGCTGCTCGCCAGTGACGTCGTCTACAGCATCGAGCGCCTGAACGCCGTCGGTGAGGGTTATGCCTACCTGGTGCCGGATGCGGCCGCCGAAGCGCTGGATGATCACACCGTTCAATTCACACTCGACCAGCCGGACGGCCTTTTCGTCCCCAAACTGGTCCGCCTCTATGTCGCCAATGAAGATCTGGTTCGCGCCAACTACGACCTTGATTCGGATCTCTACGGCGAACATGGCGATTACGGCAAGGGATGGCTGCTCACCAACGACGCCGGTTCTGGGCCTTACACGGTGACGGACTACCCGCTGGTCGGATATCTGGATATGGCGCGTTTTGACGATTGGTGGAATGCTGATGCCTTCGCAGAGAACGCCGCCGACGTCGTGACTTATGTGGATACGACCGAAGCGGCCACGGTGCGCGCCCTCATGCTGGATGACGAGCTGGAAATCTCCGATAACTGGCAAACCCTGGAAGCCCTGGAAGCGCTGGACGCCCAGGATGACATCTCCATCAAAGCCTTCTCCGGCATGACCGGTTTCTACTACATGATGAACAACCAGCTGGCACCGTTGGATGATGTCCATTGCCGCCGCGCGCTGGCTTACGCCTATGATTACGACCAGGTCGTCGCCCTCGAATGGCCGGGCACGCAAAAGATGGTCGGTCCCGCACCGCAGACCACCGGTGGTCACAACCCGGATATCACCATCTACAATCGTGATCTGGATAAGGCGCGGGAAGAGCTGGCGCAATGCCAGTATGGCGACAACATCGCGGACTACCCAATTGATGTCGTCTGGATCTCTGAAGTGCCCGCGGAAGAGCAGTTCGCACTCCTCTTCCAGGCCAATGTCGCTGACATCGGCGTGGTGGCCAACGTGCGCACTAGCCCCTGGTTGAGCGTCGTGGAAAACACCAGCAGCCTCGAAACCAGCCCGCACATCGTCACCATCTACGTATCGACGGACCTGCCGGAAGCCGGCCTCATGCTGCAACAGCGTTATCATTCCTCCACCGCCAACACCTGGCAGCAGAATGAGTGGCTGATGGATCCGGAGTTTGATGCGGCCATCGAAGATGCCCTGCTCACCGTGGATCAAGAAGAACGTTTCGCCAAATACGCCGAACTGCAAGCGTACCTTGCCGATCTCGCTCCTTCCCTGTTCCTCTATGAGCTCCAGAATAAACACGCCACCAAAGACTTCGTCGACTGGGATCCGGTGGCAAATAGCCCCGTCATGGGCTATCAGATCTTCGCTCCGCTCATCAGTGTCAACCGATAGTCCACGATCATCCTAGCAGTAGGAAAGGGGCGCAGTGCCGAGCAATTCGTTGCCAGCGCTGCGCCCCCCATCCTTGACTCCATGAGAGAGGCCAGTAGATGAACATCTTCAACTTACAGGAACTGCAACGCCTGGTGATCTTCCTCGGGCGCCGGCTGTTCCAATCGGTCTTCGTCCTCTTCGGCCTCAGCATCCTGATTTTCTTGCTCAGCCGCGTCCTGCCCGGAGACCCCGCGCGGACAGCCCTCGGCGCACGCGCACCGGAAGAAACGGTGCAACGCCTGCGCGAACACATGCGGCTGGATGAGCCCCTCATCGAGCAGTATCGCTTCTGGCTCTTCAACGCCCTGCAAGGCGATCTGGGTGATTCGCTGGTTTCCCGGCGGCCGGTCGTCGATGACGTGCGCGATTTCCTACCCGCGACGATGGAGCTGGTGCTGTTATCCGGCCTGATCTCGGCCGTGGGCGGCATCACCCTCGGCACGCTCAGCGCCCGTCACAAAGACACCTGGGTGGATAACATCGTCCGCGTGCTCTCCTATTTGGGGGTGGTGATCCCCGCTTTCATTGTGGCGATATTCTTATTGTTGCTGTTCGCCTCCAACCTGCCGATCAACCTCGGCTTCACCGAATTTGAGCTGGATTGGTTCCCCTCCATCGGCCGCCTGAGCTCCGGCGTCGAAAGACCGCCCACGGTGACGGGCATGTTCACCATCGACGCTTTGCTGGCCGGGCAATTTGCTACGTTCCTCGATGCCCTGCACCACCTGATTTTGCCGGCCATCGCTCTCTCTCTGGGCTCCATGGCTCAGGAAGCGCGCATCACCCGCTCGACCATGAGCGACAATTTGACCAAAGATTACATCGCCGCCGAGCGCGCCCTCGGCATCCCGGAACGCACCGTGATGGGTCGCTTTTTGCTCAAGCCTTCCCTCATCCCCACCGTCTCGATCTTCGGCCTCGATTTCGCCGCCAACATCTCCAACGCATTCCTCGTCGAAATCATCTTCAATTGGCCCGGCATCTCTCGCTATGCCTCTCGGGCCATGTTGCGCAAAGACTTGAACGCCATCGCCGCCGTCGTCCTCATCCTGGGGGTTACCTTCATCTTTGCCAACATCCTCGTCGACCTCGTGGTCGGCATTCTGGACCCGCGAATCCGCCTGCGCGGAGCAAGGAGCGACTGAACCATGACGACCCAAGCCCTCGTTAAGGGACAAGTGTATGAACAAGAAGTGGAGGAACTGAAGCGGATTCAGCGCCAGAATCGCCGTGATAGCTTCGGCCGCGCCTGGTACAAATTCTCCGCCAACAAACTATCCGTCATCGGCTTGATCATGGTGGTCACCGTCATCCTGCTGGCGATTTTCGCGCCTCTCGCTGCCCCCTACCCCAACCACGTGAAGCCTTTCGTGGATTACAACAACGACAAGGCAGCCCCCAGCGCACAAAACATTTTTGGCACCGACCAATTCGGCCGCGATATCCTCAGCCGCGTCATCTACGGCTTTCGCTTTTCGCTGATGATGGGCGCGGTCGTGCTGACGCTGGTCGTACCCACCGGCGTCTGTATGGGGATGGTGGCCGGTTATTACCAGGGTACGATCATCGATACCGTCATCATGCGCATCACCGATGTCTTCCTTTCCGTACCGCCGTTGATCCTCGCGCTGGCGATCGCCTCCATCCTCGAACCCAACCTCACCACCTCCATGATCGCCGTCTCCGCAATGTGGTGGCCCTGGTATGCGCGCCTCGTCTACGGCCTCTCCAGCGCGTTGCGCACGGAGTATTTCGTCAGCTCTGCGGAAACCATCGGCGCCAGCACCTGGCACATCCTCTTTCGGGAAATCCTGCCCAATATGGTCTCTCCCATCCTGACCAAAATGAGCCTGGATATGGGCTGGGTGATCATCATCGGTTCCATGCTCAGCTTCCTGGGTCTGGGCGTTCAAGAGCCCCAGCCCGGCCTGGGCACCATGATCAGCAAAGGCAAAGACTACTTGCCCGACCAATGGTGGATCTCCATCTTCCCCGCGCTGGCCATCGTGATGGTCGTGCTGGGCTTCAACCTCCTGGGGGATGGTCTGCGCGATCTGCTCTCGGCAGAAGAAGTCTGAACAGGGAAGAAGTCTGAGCATGAACGAAAGCAACGGCAAGGCGAAGGAACCCCTCCTCGAAATCCGCAACCTCTCCGTCAATTTCAAAGTGTATGGCGGCGTACTTCGCGTCCTGGATGGCATCAATTTCCATGTGAATCCCGGCGAACGCGTCGGCCTGGTCGGGGAAACGGGTTGCGGCAAAACGACCACGATGAAGGCCATCCTCCGCGTCTTGCCCATGCCTCCCGCCCAGATTCCCAATGGTGAGGTGCGCTTCAGAGGGCGGGACGTTTTTAGCATGAGCCAGAACGAGCTCGTCCGCATGCGCGGCCAGGGCATGTCCATGATCTTCCAGGACCCAACCGCCGCCTTGAACCCGGTCTTCACCATCGGCGAGCAGATCCGTACGGTCATCAAACATGCGGAAGACAACAAGCGCATCAAGTCCGAAGAAATCCAGGCGCGCGCCGTTCAATCTCTCCGTGAAGTGGCCCTCGCTGACCCGGAACGCCTGCTGAACAGTTACCCCATCCAGCTCAGCGGCGGCATGCGTCAGCGTGTATGCATCGGCATGGCCCTGAGCACCAATCCCGAGCTGCTCATCGGCGATGAACCCGGCACGGCGCTGGATGTCACCATCCAGGATCAAGTGTTGCGCCTGTTGCAGGATCTGGTCGAGCGCAAAGGCAACTCCTTCATCCTCATCACCCACACCCTGGGCGTCGTCCGCCAGATGACGGACCGCGTCTACGTGATGTATGCCGGCAACATGGTGGAAGTGGCCCCCACCCGCCGCCTCTTCTCGCAACCGCTGCATCCCTACACCCAGGGCCTCATGGCCGCGGTGCCCAAACTCAGCGGCGGCGGCATCACCGAAGGCATCCCCGGCCGCATTCCGGAATACAAAGAGCCACCCACTGGCTGTCGCTTCCACCCCCGCTGCCCACATGTGATGCCCGTCTGCAAACAGGTGAAACCACCCAACTTCAATATCCCGGGGGAAGGGCAGGAAGTCGCCTGCTTCTTGTATGACGAACCGAGCAAAGTCGCCGCATATCAAGCAGGAGAGGTAGCAGCCTCATGACCGCACAGTTCAACCGCCAGCAGCAACTCAACGGCGCCGGTGAGGATGTCATCCTGCGCGTCGAAAATTTGAAAAAACACTTCATCGTCGGGCGCAAAGGCGTCGTCAAGCGCGAACCCATCACGGTGAAAGCCGTCGATGGCGTCTCTTTCAACGTGAATAAAGGCGAAACCTTCGGCATCGTCGGCGAAAGCGGCTCCGGCAAATCGACCATCGCTTACATCACCATGGGCATGTACCTGCCCACCAGCGGCACCATCTATTTCGGCGAGCGCGACCTGTTTGATAAACGCAACCAACGCGCCATCGACCTCAAAAAAGAAATCCAGATCGTCTTTCAAGATCCCGGTTCTTCGCTCAACCCGCGCCGCACCATCAAGCAAATCCTGGAACTGCCCTTGCGCATCCACCAACCGGAAAAAGATCGCCTGCGCGAAGTCATCCGCCTGCTGGATATGGTCGATCTCCCGCGGGATTACATGCACAAATACCCCCGCCAACTCAGCGGTGGCGAGCGGCAAATCATCGCCGTCGCCCGGGCATTGGCGACCGACCCCTCCGTCGTCATCCTCGATGAGCCGACTTCCGCGCTCGACGTCTCTGTACAGGGCAAAGTCATCAATCTGTTGATTCGCCTGCAAAAAGAACTGCAACTCACCTACCTATTCATCACGCATGATTTGAGCGTGATGCGCAACCTGGCCACACGCGTCGCCATCATGTACCTCGGGCGCATCGCCGAAGTCGCCGAAACGCAACGCTTCTTCGAACAACCCCAACACCCTTACACGCAAATGCTCCTTTCTTCCATCCCCGTCCTGACCGAAGAGGAAGAAGCGCTCAAGCCAGAACGCGTCCTCTCCACCGGCGAAATCCCCAGCCCGGTGGATATCCCCACCGGCTGCAGCTTCCATACACGCTGCCCGGCCGTGATGGATGTCTGCAGTGAGGTGGACCCACTGATGGTTCGGGCCAGCGAAGAAGACCGGGATCACATCGTCCGTTGCCATCTCTTTGATCAGACTGAGCCGGTCCGCATCCATCCCACCTGAGTCCAATGCGCATTGCAGCCGATATTGGCGGCACCTTCACCGACCTCGTCTATTGGGATGAAACCCGCGCCCAACTGGGCATCACCAAAGTAGCCACCACCCCCGCGAATTTCGGCGACGGCGTCATCCACGCCTTCGACCAGGCCGCACCTGAAGCCGACACCGTCGATTTCTTCGTCCACGGCACCACCATCGTCATCAACGCCCTCACCGAACGCAAAGGCGTGGTGACCGGCTTGATCACCACCCAGGGCTTTCGTGATGTGCTGGAGATCGGCCGCGCCAACCGCCCCGATATCTACAACATGGTCTATCAGAAACCACCGCCCTTTGTGCCGCGCTACTTGCGACGCGAAGCCCGCGGCCGCCTGAATTACCGCGGCGAAGAGCTGACCCCACTCTGCCACGAGGACGTCGAAGCTTGCGCCCAACACCTGCTGCAGGAAGGAGTGGAGGCGATCGCCGTCTGCTTTTTGCACAGCTACATCAACCCCAGTCATGAGCTGGAATGCGGCGCCCTGTTGCGCGAACTGGCGCCGGGCACCCCCATCACCCTCTCGCACCAGATCACGCAGGAATGGCGCGAATACGAGCGCAGCAACACCGCCGTCCTCAACGCCTACGTGCAACCCATCGTCCAGCATTACCTGGCCAGCCTAGCCGATGACTTGATGGCGAAAGGCATCGCACGGCGCAGCCTGCACGTCATGCAATCCAACGGCGGGAGTGCGACCTTTGACGCCGGCGCCGCTTTCCCCATTCACCTCGCGGAATCCGGCCCCGTCGCCGGCGTCATCGGCGCCGCCCACATCGGCCAACTCATCGGTGAACCCAACGTCATCGCCCTCGATGTCGGTGGGACGACGGCCAAAACTTCCCTCGTCCAAGATGGCACCCCTCGCATCACCACCGAATACAAAATCGAGCATGATCGCCAATCCGCCGGTTACCCCATCCTCGTCCCCACTGTGGATATCGTAGAAATCGGCGCGGGGGGTGGCTCCATCGCCTGGGTGGATTCCGCCGGCGCTTTGCGCGTCGGGCCCCGTAGCGCCGGCGCAGACCCCGGCCCCGCCTGCTATGACCAGGGCGGGGAAGATCCCACCGTCACAGACGCCAATCTGATCGCCGGCCGCATCAACCCGGAATACTTCCTCGGCGGTGAAATCTCGCTCAACGTCGAACGAGCGCGCGCCGCCATGAAACGCATCGCCGATGCCTTTTCGCTCACCGTCGAGCAAGCGGCGATGGGCGTCATCCGCATCGCCGATTCCAACATGATGAACGCCCTCAAGCTCATCTCCGTCCAACGCGGTTACGACCCGCGCGATTTCGTCCTCGTGCCCTTCGGCGGGGGTGGCGCCATGCACTGCGCCGCCATCCTGAGAGAGCTGCAAACGCGCAAAGTGGTCATCCCCAATATGCCCGGCGTCTTTTCGGCCTGGGGCATGTTGATGACCCATTTGCGCCGCGACGCCATCCGCACCCAGGTCACCCGCACCGACCGCGTCAACCCCCATGAACTGGATCACATCTATCAAGAAATGTGCGCCCAAGCCGAGAAAGAATTGCTCGCACAAGGCGCAACAACGAATGCGATCCGCATCGAGCGCTACGCCGATATGCGCTATTGGGGCCAGGAACATACGGTCAAAGTGCCGCTCCAAAATGCTCGTGTGGATGCCGGCGCATTGCAATCGCTCATCGCCGCCTTTCATGACCTGCACGAGCAAACCTATACCTTCCGCCTCGATACGCCCACCGAACTGGTCAATTATCACATCACGGCCTTCGGGCGCGTTTCCACGCCGGATATCCCCAAAGTCGCGCAGGAATCATCCTCGCTTGCCGACGCGCGCAAAGGGCAGCGCCGGGTTTGTTTCGATACGGCGGATTTCCAACAAGCGGAGATTTACGAACGAGACCGCTTGCCGCTCCAGCAACCCATCCCCGGCCCCGCCGTGATCGAGGAAAGTTCGGCAACCATCGTCGTCTTCCCGCAACAAACTCTCCTGCGGGATGAATACGGCTTCATCCACATCCAGAGAAAAGAGACTTAAGGAGTAGAAACATGCGCATCTTATACATCGATCCCGTCGGCGCAGATGCCTGCGAACACGAAATGTATGACGCCCTGTTGGCGGTGAAAGGGCCTGATACCGCATTGGATCTGGTCGCCTTACCGGTCGGTCGCCCGCGCCACCTGGAATACCACAGCTACGAAGCGCTCATCATCCCCGATATCACGCACATCGTGCTGCAGGAAGCGCCGAATTACGATGGCATCGTGATCGGTTGCTTCTACGATGTCGGCTTGCGAGAAGCGCGCGAGGTCAGCGGAACGACTCCCGTAACCGCCCCCTGCCAGGCCACGACGAGCATCGCCGCCGCCCTGGGCAATTCCTTCTCCGTCCTCGTAACCCGCAGCAAGTGCATCCCCAAAATGCGCGAGAACATCCACCTGTATGGCCAGGGCGACCGGCTCGCCTCCATGCGTTCGCTGGAGCTGGGCGTGCGTGAATTGCAGCTCGATCATGAGCTCACCAAAGAACGCTTGCTGAGCGAAGGGCGCGCGGCCATCGAAGAAGACGGCGCAGAAACGCTCATCCTCGGCTGCACGGTCGAATATGGCTTCTACCCGACCATGCAGGAAGCGCTGGGCGTGCCCGTCCTCGATGCGGCCGTCGCCGCCATCAAGCAAGCCGAATTCCTGGCCGAAGCGGCGCAACGGTTCGGCTGGCAACCCAGCCGCCTCTATGGCAGCGAAGCACCACCCGCCGAAGAAATCGCCACCTGGGGCATCTATCCCGGTGAAGCCCCCATCGGCCTCCGTCTGACCGAGGAGGAACGCATCCTCGCATGACGGTCGACCGCTTCACGCTCGAGATCATCGCCGAAAGCCTGCGCGCCGGTGCACGGGAAATGTTCATCACTTACGGCCGCACGGCCCAGAGCCCCATTATTTACGAAGTGCTCGATATGGCCTGTGGGCTGACCTCTGTCGATAGCGAATTGATCGCGGAAGCGGAAGGCGTCCCCGGCTTCATCGGCTGCCTCAGCTTCGCCGTCCGTGAAATCACCGACAAATTCGAACCTTCATCGATGCAACCTGGCGATATCTACGCCACCAACGACCCTTACAAAGGGGGCGGCACCCACCTGAGCGATGTCTGCCTCGTCTCGCCCATCTTCCACGAGGGCCAATTGGTCGCCTTCGCCGCCAACAAAGCGCACTGGACCGAAGTCGGTGGCATGGCCCCCGGCAGTTGGACCACCGATTCCACCGAAGTCTACCAGGAGGGCATCCAACTCCCCGCCATCCAACTCTTTGACGCCGGCGAAGCCATCCCCGGCATCCTCGACATCCTGGAAGCGAACGTGCGCCTGCCCCGCATGACGCTGGGCGACATGTACGCTGGCATCGCCGCCCTGCGCGCCGGCGAACGGTGCGTCCGCCAAATCTGTGCGAAATACGGTCACGCCGCCTTGCGGGAAACGATCGCGACGCTGCTCGAACGGGGCGAACAGGTGGCCCGCGCCGCCCTCGCTCAACTGCCCGCCGGCACCTATCACAGCGAAATGTGGATCGATGACGACGGCCTGAGCGACGAACCGCTCTTTGTTTGTGTCAAAGTGCTGGTCAGCGCCGATCGCTTCCTCGCCGATTTCACTGGTTGTGCGCCGCAGGCGGTCGGCCCCATCAATTCCACTCACGTCGGCACGCTCGTCTCCGTTCGTGAAATTTTCAAGGAGGTGCTCGATCCTGATTTTCCCAACAACGATGGCTTTTTCCGCCCGATCGAAGTCATCTGCCCACCCGGCACCCTCTTCAGCGCCGAACGACCCGCCCCGACCTCTACCTATTGGGAGACCGGCGCTTACGTCCATGACCTCATCTGGCAGGCCCTGTTCCCGGTGGCCCGCGGGCGTCTGCCCGTCGGCCATCACCTCAGCATCTGCGGCACCATCGTCAGTGGCGAAGATGAAGAGCGCGGCCCCTTCGTGCTCGTCGAACCGCAGGCCGGTGGCTGGGGCGCTGCTCCCGGCCGGGATGGCCAGAGTGGGCTCGTCCCCGCTGGCGATGGCGAAACCTACATCATGCCCGTAGAAGTCTGCGAAACGCGCTACCCCATCGTGGTGGATCAATTCGCCTTCAACACCGAGCCAGGCGGCGCCGGTCGTTGGCGCGGCGGCTATGGCCTCATCCGCGATTACCGCGTCACCGCCGAATCCGCCGACCTGACGGCGACCTTCGGCCGCTTCAAATTCCCGCCCTGGGGCGCCGACGGCGGTGCGGATGGTTCGGCCAACGCCATTGAAATCTTCCGCGCCGGGCAGGCCGAACCCGAATTGCGCACCGGCAAGGTCGCCCGCCTCCGTTTGGCGACCGATGATATCGCCCGGCTCATCACCGCCGTCGGTGGCGGCTATGGTCCCGCGCCGGAACGGGAACCGCAGGCCGTCGCCCTCGATGTGCACAACGAAACGCTCAGCCCGGCCGACGCTCGTGAAATCTACGGCGTCGCCCTGTCAGCAGATGGCACGGTCGATGCTGAGCAAACGAATGTGCTCCGCCAGCAACTCCAGGGAGGCGATCGATCATGACGATGGATCCCTTCACCCTCACCATCATCCAGGAACACCTGCAATCCGCGGCGATCGAGACCTTCGTTCGCCTGGGGCGGGCCAGCAAAAGCCCCATCATCTACGAAGTGTTGGATTACGCCTGCGCCTTGCTCACCCCCCGGGGAGAGTTGATCGCCGAAGCGCAGGGCGTGCCCGGCTTCACCGGCGTCTTGCCCTTTGCCGTGCAATCGATCGTGGAGAAATTTGGCGCCGATCAACTGCGCCCGGGCGATATTTTCGCCACCAACGACCCCTATGCCGGCGGTGGCACCCACCTCAGTGACGTCTGCCTCGTCGGCCCCATTTTCGCTGGCGAGGAGCTGGTCGCCTTCGCCGCCAACAAAGGCCACTGGACCGAAGTCGGCGGCATGGCCCCGGGCAGCTGGACCACCGACGCCACTGAAATTTACCAGGAAGGCTTGCAACTGCCCGCCATCCGCGTCTACGAACAAGGCGAGCCTGATTCGGCCGTGCTGGATATCATCGCCGCCAACTCTCGCCTCCCCGATATGACGCTGAGCGACCTGTTCGCCGGTGTGGCTTCCATCCGCGTGGGGGAAGCGCGCGTCCGTTCCCTCTGTGAACGCTATGGCAGCGAAGCCCTGCGCGCCAGCATCCACCAACTCCTGCAGCAGGGGGAAAGCGTCGCCCGCAATGCCCTGCGTGATTTGCCCCACGGCGTCTATGAAGCGGAAGGCTTCATGGATGACGATGGCCTCTCGGAAGAGCCGATCCCGATCCGCGTCCGCATCACCATCGATGAAGCTTCCTTCACCGCCGATTTCAGCGGTTCATCGCCGCAGGTCCGCGGCCCGATCAACGGCACGCGCGCTCGCCTGTATTCTTCCACCCGCGTGGTCTTCAAAGCGATCACCGCCCCGCAATACCCGAACAACGGCGGCTGCTTCCGGCCCGTGAAAGTCATTTGCCCCGATGGCACGATCTTCACCGCGCAACGGCCGGCGCCGGTCTCTACCTATTGGGAAACCGGTGCCGCCGCCGTCGACTTGCTCTGGCAGGCGCTCTATCCCATCGCCCGCGAAAAACTTTCCGTCGGGCATTTCCTCAGCATCTGCGGCACCAACCTGAATGGCATGCGGGAGGATGGCTCGCTCTTCATCCTCACCGAACCCCAGGCCGGTGGCTGGGGCGCAACCAGCGAACGCGATGGCCAGAATGGCCTGGTCGCCCAGGGCAATGGCGAGACCTACAACATCCCCGTTGAAGTCTGCGAAACCCGCTACCCCCTGTTGGTCGATCAGTATGCCTTCCACATCGTACCGGAAGGCGCCGGTCGCTTTCGCGGCGGCCGCGGGCTCGTGCGGGATTACCGGCTGCAATGCCCCACCGGCCACGTCACCACCACCTATGGCCGCCATCGCTTCCCACCCTGGGGCATGGCCGGCGGCCAACCCGGCTCCCCGAACGGCGTCGCCATCATCCGCGCCGGAGACGATATGCCGGCCCTCTGGCGCGGGAAACTGACACGCTACCCATTGCAACGTGGCGATGTCGTACGTATCATCACGGGCAGCGGTGGCGGCTACGGCGATGCTTTGCAACGCCCTCTCGCTGCGATCGAAGAAGATCTGAGAAATGGATACGTCACATCAGAACAGGCCGCTGATCTCTACGGCCTACAATGGAAAGACGAGGAAGCTTGTGTTTCACCGCTCAACGCAACGAGCGTCAATGAACTCATCAAAGCAAGTGAAGGTAACTAAGGAGGAGGTAAACGCATGCGCGTATCGGTTGATGTAGGAGGCACTTTTACAGACGTCATCGTCCTTGACGAAAGCTCCGGCCAGATCCAGCTGGATAAGGTCGCGACCACGCCCGCCAACCCCGCTCAGGGGGTCTTGGATGGTTTCCAAAAAGTGGGTGCGCAGACCGAAGCCTTCACCTATTTTGTCCATGGCACCACGCTGGGCATCAACGCGATGCTCACCCGCACCGGCGCCAAGGTGGCTTTCGTCACGACCAAAGGCTTCCGCGATATCTATATCCTGGGCCGGACCGACCGCGAGCCCATGTACGACTTCAAGTACAAGAAACCCACCACACTCGTGCCTCGCTACCTCTGCTTCGAAGTAGAGGAACGGTTGAATTACAAAGGCCACGTGCTTTCACCATTCAACCGTGAGCAAGCCGCCGAAGTGGCGCGCGCCATTCAAGCAGAAGGCGTCGAATCGGTCGCCGTCTGCTTCTTGCACAGTTACGTCAATCCAGACCACGAACTGGCCATGGCCGAAGTCTTTGCCGAGGTTGCGCCGGAACTCTCCGTGACGCTGTCACACCAACTCAGCCGCGTCTATCGCGAATACGAACGCTCCAGCACCACCGTCATCGACGCGTACATCAAACCCATCACCCGCACCTACCTCACGCGCTTGAATGACGAACTCGTGGCGGGTGGTTTTGGCGGCAACTTCCTGATGACTCGCTCCGGCGGTGGCGCGATGACTCTGGAAACCGCCAAAGAAGAACCGGCGCATCTGGTGCTCTCCGGCCCGGCCGGTGGCGTCATCGGCGGTGCGTACCTGGGCGCCCTCATCAACGAGCCCAACCTGATCACCGTCGATATGGGCGGAACGAGCCTGGATGTTTCCCTCATTGCCGATGGCTCCCCCACCATCGAAAACGAACAGGTCTTCCAATTGCTGCCGATTTCCATCCCGACGATCGACATCCATACGATCGGCGCCGGTGGTGGTAGCATCGCCTGGGTGGATGAAGGCGGGCACTTGCAGGTCGGCCCCAAGAGCGCCGGCGCAGACCCCGGCCCCGTTTGCTATTCCAAAGGCGGGCAGGATATCACCTTCACCGATGCCGCGCTGTTGGTCGGCTACCTGGATGCGGAAAACTTCCTCGGTGGCGAAATCGATATCAGCACGGCGCTGGCGGAAGAAGCCGGCCAGAAACTCGCCGAACGCCTGGGCATGAGTGTGCTCGAAATGGCCGCCGGCGTCATCAGCATCAGCGAAGCGAAGATGGCCGGCGCGGTCCGCGTCATCTCCGTAGAACGCGGCTACCACCCCAAAGATTTCGCGCTCTGTACATTCGGCGGCGGTGGCGCTTTCGTGGCCGCGAACATCAGCCGCGAACTGGGCATCCCCCGCGCGATCATCCCGCCCGGCCCCGGCAACTTCTCCGCTCTGGGCATGTTGATGGTCGATGTCGTGCATGACTACGCGCGGACGCACATCACCGACCTCGCCGAATTGGATCCCGTCCCGGTGAATGCGGTCTTTGGCGAACTGGCCGACGGCGGCCGCTCCGCCCTGCAAAGCGATGGCTTCGATACCGGCAGCCAGCAGTTCCTCCCCAGCGCGGAAATGCGCTACCGCGGCCAGGAACACACGGTCAACATCCCCCTCCCCGGCATGAGCCTGAGCACAGACGACATCCCCGAAATCACCCGTCGCTTCCATGAAGCGCACGAACAGCAATACGGCCACAGTATGTTGGGCGACCCCATCGAAATCGTCACCCTGCGCCTGCGGGCCGTGGGTGTCCTGCCCCGCCCGGATCTGGCGAAAGTCGCCGCCGGTACCGGCAATATCGACGCCGCCCGCAAAGGCAGCCGACAGGTCTACCTGCGCGAACTCGGCCAGCACCAGGAATACCAGGTCTACGACCGCATGAAACTCGGCGCCGGCGACCGCATCGAGGGCCCCGCCATCATCGAAGAACCCAGCTCGACCACCATGGTCCACCGCGGTGACGTCCTCACCGTCGGCGAATATGGTGAACTCAGCATCGACATCTTCACCGAGGAAAGCTGAACCCATGGCGAAACTCGATTCCATCACCGTTCAAGTCATCCACAACTACCTCCTTTCCGCCGCGCGCGAAATGGAACGTAACCTGATGCGCACCTCCTATTCGACCGTGATTTACGAGATTCGTGATTTCGGCCTCGGCATCTATGACGACCAATGCCGTTTGCTGGCGGAAGCGCCCGGCCTGGCCGTTTTCACCCGCGGCAACGACTACGGTTTGCAAAAAACCGTCGAATTCATCGGCAAGGAGAACATGGAACCGGGTGACCTCTTGCTCACCAGCTACCCGTACTGGAGCTCCGCGCATCCCCTCGATGTCCTCGCCATTTCCCCCATCTTCGCCCTGGGCGAATTGGTCGGCTATACGGCGATCAAGCAACACTGGCTCGACCTGGGCCAAAAAGACGCCGGTTACATCCTCGATTCGGTCGACGTCTTCCAGGAAGGCCTGCTGATGCCCGGCGTAAAAATTTACAAAGCCGGCCAGCTCGACCAGGAAATCGTGAACCTGCTGCGCTTCAACAGCCGCATGCCGGATCGCATCATCGGCGACATGAACGCCCAGATCTCCGCCTGCCGCACCGGCGAACGCCGCATCAGCGAACTGGTCACCCGCTTTGGGCTGGAAACCTTTCACGAAGCGATCGAAGCCATTTTTGACCACGGCGAACGCTTGGCTCGCGCCCGTTTGGCGGAGCTACCCAACGGCACCTGGGAAGCCGAAGACTGGGCCGATGACGATGGCATCGACCACGATACGATGCTCAAACTGAGAGTGAAAGTGACCATCACTGACGACGAATTCATCGTCGACTGGAGTGGCTCGAACCCCGCCACGATGGGCCCCATGAACCTGCCCATCGGCCTCACCGAAGGGGTCACCGGCCTCGCCTTCAAAGGCATCACCACGCCGGATACGCCGGCCAACTACGGCAATTATCGCCCGCTCAAAGTCATCGCCCCAGCCGGCGAGATGATGCACGCCATCCCCCCCGCGCCCACCTTCACCGTCTGGGCTGCCTTGTTGGCTCCCGAAGTGATCCTGAAAGCGCTTTCCCGGGGGCTGGCAGACCGCGTACCCGCCTGCTCTGGCGGCGATGTCTTCGATATCATGGGCGTCGGCCTCCTGCCGGATTCCGGCCTCCCCTGGGTGGAAGCGACCAACGAAGCGGTCGGCTTCGGCGCCCACGCCGGCGGTGATGGCGAAGACGGCATCATGCACCTCACCGAGCCGGGCTGCCGCAACAACCCCGTCGAAGTCCTCGAAACCAAAGCGCCCTGGCTCATCGATACCTACCGTATCCGGCCGGATTCCGGCGGCCCCGGCTTGCACCGCGGTGGCGTCGGCGTGATGCGTTCTTATCGATTCCTGCACCCCTCCGGCTTCCTCTCTTTGGTCAAAAAGACGAAATCCGCACCCTGGGGCATGAACGGTGGCGGAGACGCCGCGCCCGGCAAAGTCATCGTCTGGCCCGGCACCGCAAAAGAAGAAGTCACCGGCGCGGTGAACTACCCCATGGCCGTCGAGGAAGTGGTGGAAAACTACTCCGGCGGCGGTGGCGGTTGGGGTGACCCTTTCCAACGTGACCCGCAACGAGTCCTGGCGGACGTGCGTGATGGTTACGTCTCTGCGCAGAGCGCGCGTGAGCATTACGGCGTCGTCATCAACGCCAAAGACTGGACCGTGAACGAAACCGCAACGAACGACTTACGCAATGGATGAACGCCAAACGTAAGACTTAGGGCGAGGAGGCGACATGCCGTTGGATCCGATCACCGTCGAAGTCATTCACAATTACTTCCTCTCTGCCGCGCGCGAGATGGAACGCAACCTCATCCGCACTTCGTATTCCACCGTGATTTACGAACTCAACGATTTTGGCCTCGGCATCTACGACAAGCAGTTTCGTATGCTTTCGGAGGCGCCCGGCCTCGCCATCTTCACCCGCGGCAACGACTACGGCTTGCAAAAAACCATCGAATTCGTCGGCGAGGAAAACCTGGCACCCGGCGATCTGATCCTCACCAGTTACCCCTATTGGAGCTCCGCCCACCCCATGGACGTCCTGGCCGTTTCCCCCATCTTCGCCCGGGGGGAGCTGATCGGTTATACCGCCATCAAGCAGCACTGGCTCGACCTCGGCCAAAAAGATGCCGGCTACATCCTGGATTCCACCGACGTCTTCCAGGAAGGCCTCATTCTGCCCGCCATGAAACTGTACAAAGGCGGCGTGATCGACCAGGAAATCGTGAACCTGATTCGCTTCAACAACCGCATGCCGGACCGCTGCATCGGCGATATGAACGCCCAGATCTCCGCCTGCCGCACCGGCGAACGTCGGATGACCGAGCTGGTGAATCGCTTCGGGCTGGATACCTACTTTGAGGCCGTCGAAGCCGTGCTCGATCATGGCGAACGCCTGGCTCGCGCCCGCCTGGCGGAGCTGCCCAACGGCACCTGGGAAGCCGAAGACTGGATCGATGACGATGGCATCGACCGTGACAAAATGCTCAAAATGAAGGTGAAAGTGACCATCACCGATGATGAGTTCATCGTCGATTGGAGCGGCTCCGAACCGGCCACTAAGGGGCCGATGAACATGCCCATCGGCAACACCCTCGGCGTGACGGCGCTCGCTTTCAAGGGCATCACCACGCCGGATACGCCCGCGAATTCCGGCAATTACCGCCCGCTGCGGGTGATCGCCCCACCGGGTGAGTTGATGCACGCCGTCCACCCCTCCCCCACCTTCACCCTCTGGGCCGGCCTGCTCGCCCCCGAAGTCATCCTCAAAGCGCTCGCCAAAGGCATTCCGGATCGCATCCCCGCCTGTTCCGGCGGCGACGTCTTCGATGTCATGGGCGTGGGCGTCCACCCCGAAACCGGCGCGCCCTGGGTCGAAGCGACCAACGAAGGGGTCGGCTTCGGCGGCCATGCCGGCGGCGATGGCGAAGATGCCATCATGCACCTCAGCGAACCCGGCTGCCGCAACGTCCCCGTGGAAGTGTTGGAAACCAAGGGTTCCTGGATGATCGATACTTACCACATGCGCCAGGATTCCGGCGGCCCCGGGCAACACCGTGGCGGGGTCGGCGTGGCCCGCATCTACCGTTTCCTCCAGGCCGCCAACACCCTCGCCACCGTCAAAAAGACGAAATCGGCCCCCTGGGGCATGGCCGGCGGTCATGATGCCTTGCCCGGTCAGGTCATCGTCTGGCCGGGAACCGAGAAAGAATACATCAACGGCGCCATCCATACCCCGGTGGATGCTGGCGATATCATCGAGAATTACTCCGGCGGTGGCGGCGGTTGGGGGCACCCACACCAGCGTGATCCGCAACACGTTCTGCGCGATGTCCGCGATGGCTACGTCTCCGAACGCAGCGCGCGTGAAGATTATGGCGTGGCCATCGATACGGCAAACTGGAGCGTCGACGAGGATGCTACGGCTACCCTGCGCACCTGATACCCAACGAACATACTTCTCAAAGAGAGGGTGAGGAGAAATAAATTGGCATTGGATCCGATCGACGTAGCCGTCATACACAATTACTTCCTTGCTGCTGCGCGTGAAATGGAACGTAATTTGATTCGCACCTCCTATTCCACCGTGATTTACGAATTGAAGGATTTCGGTCTGAACCTTTACGACCGGCAATGTCGCATGCTCGCCGAAGCGCCTGGCCTGGCAGTCTTTACACGCGGCAACGACTACGGACTGCAAAAGACGGTCGATTTCATCGGCGAAGAGAATATGGAGCCCGGTGACCTGATCCTCACCAGCTATCCCTACTGGAGCTCCGCGCATCCCCCCGACGTGCTCGCCATCGCCCCGATCTTCGCGCTCGGGGAACTGATCGGCTACGCGGCCATCAAACAGCACTGGCTCGACCTCGGGCAAAAGGACGCCGGCTACATCCTAGATTCGGTCGATGTCTTCCAGGAGGGTTTGTTGATGCCCGGCCTGAAGATCTATAAGGCGGGCGAGCTCGACCAGGAGCTGGTGAACCTGATCCGCTTCAACAACCGCATGCCGGACCGCTGCATCGGCGATATGAACGCCCAGATCTCTTCCTGCCGCACCGGCGAGCGCCGCATGATCGAGCTGGTGGAACGCTTCGGTCTGGATACCTACTATGAGGCCGTCGAAGCCATCCTCGACCACAGTGAACGCCTGACTCGCGCCCGCCTCGCCGAGCTACCCAAAGGCACCTGGGAAGCCGAAGACTGGGCCGATGACGATGGTATCGATCGCGATACGATGCTCAAACTCAAGGTCAAAGTCACCATCACGGATGACGAGTTCATCGTCGATTGGAGCGGCTCCAATGCGGCGACTCGCGGCCCTATGAACCTGCCAATTGGCTGTACAATGGGGGTCACGGCGCTGGCCTTCAAAGGCGTCACCACGCCGGATACCCCCGCCAACGCCGGTAACTACCGACCGCTCAAGGTCATCGCTCCACCGGGTGAGATCATGCACGCCATCCCCCCTTCACCGACCTTCACGATTTGGGCTTCTCTGTTAGCGCCGGAAGTCATCCTGAAAGCGCTCTCCCAAGGTTTGCCGGATCACATTCCCGCTTGCTCGGGGGGCGATGTCTTTTCCATTTTGGGCGTGGGCACGCACCCGGAAACCGGTCAAGCCTGGCTCGAAGCGACCAACGAAGGCGTCGGCTTTGGCGGCCACGCCGGTGGCGATGGCGAAGACGGCATCATGCACCTCAGCGAACCGGGCTGTCGCAATGTGCCGATCGAAATCATGGAGAACAAAGCGCCCTGGATCATCGAATCCTACCAGATCCGCCAGGATACCGGCGGTCCCGGCAAGAATCGTGGTGGCGTCGGGATTTCGCGTACCTACCGCTTTTTAGAACCCGCCACAGTCCTGGCCCTCGTCAAGAAGACGAAGACGTCACCCTGGGGCATGAATGGCGGCGGCGATGCCGTATCCGGCAAGGTCACCGTCTGGCCCGAGACCGATAAAGAATCCGCCAACGGCGCCGTCCACACCCCAATGGCTGCAGAAGACGTCATCCGAAACAGTTCCGGCGGTGGCGGTGGCTGGGGCAACCCCCTAGAGCGAGATCCGCAACACGTCCTGCGCGATGTCCGTGATGGCTACGTCTCGGAACGCAGCGCGCGCGAAGATTATGGCGTGGCCATCGATACCGATACCTGGACCGTCGACGAATCCGCCACCGCTACCCTGCGTGCCGGTCCTTGATCGCCTAGCAAAAGGAGCATGAAAGTGGACCCCATCACCGTACAGGTCATCCACAATTACCTCCTTTCCGCATCGCGCGAGATGGAGCGCAACCTCATGCGCACCGCCTACAGCACGGTGATCTACGAAGTGCGTGATTTCGGCCTGGGCATCTACGACCGTCAGTGTCGCATGCTGTCCGAAGCGCCGGGCCTGGCCGTCTTCACCCGCGGCAACGATTACGGCCTGCAAAAAACCATCGAATTCGTCGGCGAAGAAAACCTAGAACCCGGCGATCTGATCCTCACCAATTATCCTTACTGGTCCTCCGCTCATCCGTTGGATGTGCTGGCCGTTGCGCCCATCTTCGCTTGCGGTGAGCTGGTCGGTTATACCGCCATCAAACAGCACTGGCTCGATATGGGGCAAAAGGACGCCGGCTACATCCTGGATTCCGTCGATGTCTTTCAGGAAGGCTTGATCTTGCCCGCCATGAAGCTGTACAAAGGCGGCGTCCTCGACCAGGAAATCATCAACCTGCTGCGCTTCAACAGCCGCATGCCAGAACGCATCATCGGCGACCTGAACGCTCAGGTGTCCGCCAGCCGCACGGGCGAACGCCGCGTGATCAGCCTCGTCGAGCGTTACGGTCTGGCTGCCTTCTTCCAGGCCGCGGAGGAAATCCTCGACCATGGCGAGCGCCTTTCGCGGGCCCGCCTGGCCGAATTGCCCAAGGGCACCTGGGAAGCCGAGGATTGGGCCGATGACGATGGCATCGACCGCGATACCATGCTCAAGCTCAAAGTGAAAGTGACGATCACCGCCGACGAATTCATCGTCGATTGGAGCGGTTCCCACTCAGCGACCCGCGGCCCGATGAATCTGCCGATCGGTTGCACCCTGGGCGTGACCGCGCTCGCTTTCAAAGGCATCACCTCGCCCGATACCCCGGCCAATTCCGGTAACTACCGCCCACTCAAAGTGATCGCGCCGCCCGGCGAAATCATGCACGCCATCCCCCCCGCCCCAACCTTCACCATCTGGGCATCCCTGCTGGCGCCGGAAGTGATCCTCAAAGCCCTTTCCCGGGGTATGCCGGAACATATCCCCGCCTGCAGCGGTGGCGATGTCTTCAGCGTGGTTGGTGTCGGCACCCACCCGGAAACCGGTCAGATGTGGCTCCAGGGTGGCAACGAGGCGGTCGGTTTTGGCGCTTTCGCGGGCAGCGACGGCGAAGATGCCATCATGCACCTCAGCGAACCGGGTTGCCGCAACACCCCCGTAGAAGTGGTGGAAACCAAAGCACCCTGGATCATCGAAACCTATCAAATGCGCCAGGATTCCGGTGGGGCCGGCCAATTCCGCGGCGGCGTCGGTGTCCGGCGGCAATATCGTTACTTGAGCCCCGCCACCACCCTGACGCTGGTCAAAAAGACGAAATCCGCCCCCTGGGGCATGGCCGGCGGCCACGACGCGGATGCCGGCCATGTCGTCGTCTGGCCGGGTACGGAGCGCGAAGAGCGCACCGCCGCGATCCATTATCCCATGAATACCGAAGACATCCTGCAAAATAATTCCGGCGGTGGCGGCGGTTGGGGTGATCCCTTAAAGCGAGACCCGCAACTCGTCCTGGCAGATGTACGGAACGAATTGGTCTCCCTGAAATCCGCCCGGCAAGATTACGGCGTGGCGATCGATGCCGCATCCCTCACCATCGACGAAGCGGCGACGGCATCGTTGCGCAACGGCAAACACACCCACCCTTAGATGCTCAGGTAAAGGAGGCTTTCGTGGCACTGGATCCCATCACCACCTCGGTCATTCACAATTACTACCTCTCGGCCGCGCGCGAGATGGAACGCAACCTCATGCGCACCGCCTATACCACCATCGTCTACGAAATCCGCGATTTCGGCCTCGGCATCTATGACAAACACTGCCGTGTCATGGCGGAATCGCCCGGCCTGGCCATTTTCACCTGCGGCAACGACTACGGCCTCAAAAAATCCGTGGAGTTCATCGGCATCGAGAACTTCGAACCCGGCGACCTCGTCCTCACCTCTTACCCTTACTGGTCTTCCGCCCATCCCATGGACGTGCTGGCCCTTTCTCCCATCTTCCACAGAGATGAGCTGATCGGCTTCACCGCCATCAAGCAGCACTGGATCGACCTGGGCCAAAAAGAAGCGGGCTACATGCTGGATTCCACCGACGTCTTCCAGGAAGGCCTGATCATGCCGGCCATGAAGCTCTACCGTGGCGGCGTGCGCAATGAAGAAATCGTCAACTTGATCCGCTTCAACAGCCGCATCCCCGACCGCGTCATCGGCGATATGAACGCCCAGATCTCCGCTTGCCGCACCGGTGAACGCCGCGTCGCCCAAATGGCCGAACGCTTCGGCATCGATACCCTATACGAAGCGATCGAGGCAATCCTCGACCATGGCGAACGCATCTCCCGCAACCGCCTGGCGGAATTGCCAAAAGGTACCTGGACCGCCGAAGATTACGTGGATGACGATGGCATCAACCGCGACGAAATGCTCAAGCTGAAATGCACCGTGACCATCACCGACGACGAATTCATCGTCGATTGGACCGGCTCCCAACCCACCACTCAGGGGCCCATGAACGTACCCATCGGCCTCACCACCGGCGTCAGCGGCCTGGCCTTCAAAGGCGTCACCACGCCGGATTACCCCGCCAACTCCGGCCACTACCGCCCGCTCAAGGTCATCGCCCCCGAAGGCGAAATCATGCACGCTACTTCACCGGCGCCGACCTTCACCATTTGGGCCAGCTTGCTCGCGCCGGAAGTCGTCCTGAAAGCCCTGGCCCAGGGCATGCCGGAGATCATCCCCGCCTGCAGCGGAGGCGATATCTTCGACATCATGGGCCTCGGCATCCACCCGGAAACCGGCCACCATTGGCTGGAAGCGACCAACGAGGCGGTGGGCTTCGGTGGGCACGCCGGCGGCGATGGCGAAGACGGCATCATGCACCTCACCGAACCCGGCTGCCGCAACAACCCCGTCGAAGTGCTGGAAACCAAAGGCCCCTGGATCATCGAAAACTACAACATGCGTCAGGATTCCGGCGGCCCCGGCTTTCACCGCGGTGGCGTCGGCGTCACCCGCACCTATCGCTTCCTGCACCCGTCGCAAGCGCTGGCCGTCGTCAAGAAGACGAAGACCGCCCCCTGGGGCATGGCCGGCGGCAAAGATGGCGTTCCCGGCGCAGTGACCATCTGGCCCGGGACGGAAAAAGAACGCGTGAATGGCGCCCTGCACGAAAAAGACCTGCGGGCTGAAGACGTCATCATCAACTCTTCCGGCGGCGGCGGCGGTTGGGGTGACCCTTTCACGCGCGACCCGCAACTGGTCCTCTGGGATGTCAAGAACGGATACATCTCCGCCAGCAGCGCCCGCGAAGATTATGGCGTCGCCATCCACACCGAAGACTGGAGCGTCGACGAGGCCACCACCGCCCAGCTGCGCGCCTGATGCACCACGGTTGCGCGACGAATCGAAACGACAACATCATCCGCAAAGAGGAGGAGCCATGGCCGTAGACCCCATCACCGTGGAGGTGATTCACAATTACTACCTTTCTGCCGCGCGCGAGATGGAACGCAACCTCATGCGTACCGCCTATACCACCATCGTCTACGAAATCCGCGATTTCGGCCTCGGCATCTACGACAAGAATTTCCGCATGATGGCCGAATCGCCCGGCCTGGCCGTCTTCACCTGCGGTAACGATTACGGCTTGCACAAGTCGATCGAATTCATCGGCATCGAGAACCTCGAACCGGGTGATTTCATCCTCACTTCTTACCCTTACTGGTCTTCCGCCCACCCCATGGATGTGCTGGCGATCTCCCCCATCTTTTATCAAGAAGAACTGATCGGCTTCACCGCCATCAAGCAGCACTGGGTGGACCTGGGCCAAAAAGAAGCCGGCTACATGCTGGATTCCACCGACGTCTTCCAGGAAGGGCTGATCATGCCGGCCATGAAACTGTACCGCGGCGGCGTGCGCAATGAAGAAATCGTGAACTTGATCCGCTTCAATAGCCGCATTCCGGATCGCGTCATCGGCGACATGAACGCCCAGATCTCCGCTTGCCGCACCGGCGAGCGCCGCGTCGCCGAGATGGCCGAGCGCTTCGGCCTCGATACCCTGCTGGCAGCGATCGAGGAGATCCTCGACCATGGCGAACGCATCTCCCGCAACCGCCTGGCTCAATTGCCGAAAGGTTCCTGGGTCGCCGAAGATTTTGCCGATGATGACGGCATCCACCGCGACCAAATGCTCAAACTGAAATGCACCGTTACCGTCACCGATGACGAATTCATCGTCGATTGGACCGGCTCCCATCCCCGCACCTACGGCCCCATGAACCTGCCCATCGGCCTGACCACCGGCGTCAGCGGTCTGGCCTTCAAAGGCATCACCACGCCGGATTACCCCGCCAACTCCGGCCACTATCGCCCGCTCAAGGTCATCGCCCCAGCCGGGACGCTCGTACATGCCCTGCCGCCCGCGCCGACCTTCACCCTCTGGGCCGGTTTGCTCATGCCCGAAGTCATCATGAAAGCGCTATCCCAGGGCATGGCGGAACACATCCCCGCCTGCAGCGGTGGCGATATCTTCAGCGTCATGGGCCTCGGCATCCACCCGGAAACCGGCCTGCACTGGCTGGAAGCGAACAACGAAGCCGTCGGTTTCGGCGCTTTCGAAGGCAACGACGGCGAAGACGGCATCATGCACCTCAGCGAACCCGGCTGCCGCAACAACCCGATCGAGGTCATGGAAACCAAAGGTCCCTGGATCATCGAGAATTACGGCCTGCGCCAGGATTCCGGCGGCCCGGGCGAATTCCGTGGCGGCGTCGGCGTCACCCGCACCTATCGCTTCCTGCACCACTCCCACGTCTTATCCATCGTCAAGAAAACCAAGTCCGCGCCCTGGGGCATGCACGGCGGCAGCGATGGCGAAGCGGGCACGGTGACCATCTGGCCCGGGACGGAAAGAGAGCGCGTGAATGGCGCCCTGCATGAAAAAGACCTGCAGGCCGAAGACGTCCTCATCAACCGCTCCGGCGGCGGGGGTGGCTGGGGGAACCCGCTCCTACGAGATCCGCAACAGGTCCTGGAAGATGTGCGCAACGGCTTCGTCTCTGCACGCAGCGCGCGCGAAGACTACGGCGTCGCCATCCACACCGCGGATTGGACCGTCGATGAAGCAGCGACCGCTGCCCTGCGCGCTTGAGTCGCCGCTGATGCAAACTTAATAATTGAATGGGAGAAGATATTGGCCGTAGATCCCATCACCGTGGAAGTGATTCACAATTACTACCTATCGGCCGCGCGCGAGATGGAACGCAACCTCATGCGGACCGCTTATTCCACCATCGTCTACGAGATTCGGGATTTCGGCCTCGGCATCTATGACAAGCACTGCCGCTTATTGGCCGAAGCGCCGGGCCTGGCCGTTTTCACCCGTGGCAACGACTACGGCCTCCAAAAATCCGTGGAGTTCATCGGCATCGAGAACTTTGAACCCGGCGACCTCGTCCTCACCTCTTATCCCTACTGGTCCTCCTCCCACCCCCTGGATGTATTGGCGCTCTCTCCGATCTTCCATCAAAACGAGCTGATTGGCTTCACGGCCACCAAGCAACATTGGATCGACCTCGGCCA
Source organism: Chloroflexota bacterium (assembly GCA_011523615.1). Lineage (GTDB taxonomy): Bacteria > Chloroflexota > Anaerolineae > Aggregatilineales > Phototrophicaceae > WTGJ01. The sequence goes on from WTGJ01000002.1 coordinate 29,098, forward strand.
AAAAGAGGCCGGTTACATGATCGATTCCACCGAGATCTTCCAGGAAGGTTTGCTCATGCCGGCCATGAAACTGTACCGTGGCGGTGTGCGCAATGAAGAAATCTTCAACCTCATCCGCTTCAACAGCCGCATCCCCGACCGCGTCATCGGCGACTTGAACGCCCAGATCTCCGCTTGCCGTACCGGCGAGCGCCGCGTAGCTGCCATTGCCGAGCGTTTCGGGCTGGAGACGATGCAGGGAGCCATCGAAGAGATTCTCGACCATGGCGAGCGCATCTCCCGCAACCGCCTGGCCCAACTACCGAAAGGCACCTGGGAAGCCGTTGATTTCGCTGATGATGACGGCATCAACCGCGATACGATGCTCAAACTGAAGGTGAAAGTCACAATCACGGATGACGAATTCATCGTCGATTGGAGCGAATCCCACCCTCGCACCCAGGGCCCCATGAACCTGCCCATCGGCCTCGCCAACGGCGTCAGCGGTCTGGCCTTCAAAGGCTTGACGACGCCGGATTACCCCGCCAACGCCGGGCATTTTCGGCCGCTGAAAGTCATCACCACTCCCGGTTCCCTCATGCATGCCCTGCCGCCCGCGCCGACCTTCGTGCTGAGGACCGGTATGCTCTTGCCCGAAGTCGTCATGAAAGCCTTATCCCAGGAAATGCCTGACTTCATCCCTGCCTGCAGTGGTGGCGACATTTACAGCACCATCGGCCTCGGCATCCACCCGGAAACCGGCCTGCATTGGCTGGAGGCGCACAACGAGGCCGTCGGTTTCGGCGCTTTCGCCGGCAACGATGGCGAAGACGGCATCATGCACCTCGGCGAGCCTGGCTGCCGCAACAACCCGATCGAGGTCATGGAAACCAAAGGGCCCTGGATCATCGAGAATTACGGTTATCTGCCGGATACCGGTGGTCCGGGTGAATTCCGCGGTGGCGTCGGCGTCAAGCGCTCTTATCGTTTCCTGCACCCATCTCACCTCCTGGTCGTCGTCAAGAAGACGAAGACTGCCCCCTGGGGCATGAATGGCGGCAAGGATGGCACACCGGGTTCCACCACCCTCTGGCCCGGAACGGATCAAGAACAAACCAACGGCTCCTTGCATGAAAAGGGCTTGCAACCCGAAGATGTTTTCATCAACCGCTCCGGCGGCGGCGGTGGCTGGGGGAACCCGCTCCGGCGCGACCCACAACAGGTCCTGCAAGATGTGCGCAACGGCTTCGTTTCTGAACGCAGCGCCCGGGAAGACTACGGCGTCGCCATCCACACCGCGGATTGGACCGTCGATGAAGCAGCGACCGCAGCCTTGCGCGCTTGAGCGGGGTGCTTCCCCCATTCGTCAACCTGATTCGCCCGTTTTTCGAGTATCCTAAGGGCAGCTCGATTCCACCACTCACGTTTGTCGGCCGCTGGCGATCATGATTGATTTCAGCAGTTTCACGCAACTCAACCTCGGGATACAGATCATCCTCGCTTTGACAGCGGGCTTCGTCTCCTTCGCCTCACCCTGCGTATTGCCCCTCGTCCCCGCGTACATTGGCTACATGGGCGGCCAAACGGTGCAGACGGTCGTCGCTCAAATCCACGTCGGGGGCAAAGGCAGCGCGCAACTCCACCGGCCCCCGCTCGCCGCCCGCCTCGCCACCTTCAGCCACGGCCTGGCCTTCGTGGCCGGCTTCACCCTCTTTTTCGTCGGCTTCGGCCTCATCACCTACGCCCTCATCATCCGCGTCCTGGGCAGCGGCAACGTCTCCCTGGTCACGCTGATCCTCGGCCGCGTCGGCGGGACGGCCATCATCTTCTTCGGCTTGCATTTCATGGGCCTCATGCCCAGGCTCTTTGCCTGGCTGCGAGAGCGCCCCGCCATCCTCGGCCATTTCGCCCTCACCCCCCTCGTCGCCTTCGTCATGATCCTCTGGGCCATCTGGGCCTGGGTGACCCTCACCCTCAGCGCCATCGTCAGCGCTACGATCATCCTCGCGCTCATCCTCGGCAACGCCTTCACCCAACCCGCCGCTTTTTGGGATCGCGTCCTCGCTCGCCTGCAAACCCTGATCTACTCCGATACGCGCTGGGAAATGACCGCGAGCGGCGCCCAGGGCTTCCACCACTCCGCCTTCATGGGCATCGTCTTTGCGGCCGGTTGGACGCCCTGCATCGGCCCCATCTTCGGCGCGATCCTCACCCTCGTCAGCAGCGGCGGCGGCGCGGGGAGTCTGGGCGCGGATATCGCCCGCGGTACGGTGCTGCTCGTGTCTTATTCCCTGGGGCTGGGCATCCCCTTCTTGCTCACCGCCCTGCTGCTGGATAGCGCCCAGGGACTGCTGCGTCAGCTGCGGCAACACGCCGCGCTCGTCTCCCGCTTCAGCGGCATTTTCCTCATCGGCATCGGCCTGCTCGTCGCCAGCGGTCAACTGCAGAGTTGGAGCCTGCGCTTCTCCAATCAATTCGCCACCGCCTCGATCGAGCTGGAAGAGAACGTGGTCGGCCGGGTCAGCGATCTGCTGGGTGTTGCAACGGCGATGCCCGCGGAAGATATCAGCGCGCGAGCGCCGTCTGAACAAGTGCCGTCTGAACGTGTGCCGCCGTCAAGTGAGGGCCTCGTCATCCCCGAGGGCAGCAGTGCGGTCGCGCTGCCTTCCGCCGCTGAACTCCCCTCACCAGCTTTGCCCCTGCGCGTTGGCCTTTCGGATGGCGATCTGGCGCCTGATTTCACGGTCCGTACGGCCGCCGGCGAAGAATATCCGCTTTCCTCGCTCCGCGGCCAGGTGGTGCTCCTCAACTTCTGGGCGACCTGGTGCGGCCCCTGCGAGCGAGAAATGCCGGAATTACAAGCGGTCTACGATGCCTATCGAGAGCGCGGTTTCACCATCATCGCAATCAATTTTGAGGAAAGCAGCGAGCAGATCACCGCCTTTGCCGAAGAACGGCAACTCAGCTTCCCCCTCGCCCTGGATGAAGACGGTGAGATCCACGAACGTTACGCCATCATCGGGCAACCCCGTACAGTGATCCTCGATGAAAACGGCGTCATCATCAAAACCTTCCACGGAATCGTCATCCAATCGCAATTGGAGGAGATTCTGGCGGAATATTTCTGAGATGCGCCCCAGGGCAATCCCTTTCCGCCAGCGCCTGGCCCGCCATTGGTTGAATGCGGTCACGCTGGCGATCGCTCTCTTCACCAGTGGAGCGCTAGCGGCACCGCTCCTGGCGCATTCCGGTCTCCATAGCGCCTCCCACACGCTTTACGACCTCTATTCCCCTTTCTGCCACCAATTCGCCTTCCGCTCCTTCTTCCTCTTCGGGGAGAGCCTGTTTTATCCGCGCGAAATCAGCGGCAGCTCGGCGCCGCCATTCGAAGACGCCGCCCTGGCCTCCGCTCCATTCCGCTCTCTATACCGGACGCAAATCGCCATCGGTCAAAATCGCGGCCGCCCCCGCGGCCCCCTCGGGGAAGAGAACCCCTTACCCCAGGATGAACCTGCCCTCACAAGGGAGAACCTGCTCGTTTATTCACCCGCCTTGCAATTCGCGGCGCGGGATTTCATCGGCGATGCCAACTTTGGCTATAAAATTGCCCTGTGTGAGCGAGACTTCGCCATATGGCTGGCGATGCTCCTCGCCGCCCTGGCCTTTCGGCGCCTGCGCGGCCGCTTACAACCACCACCGATCTCCCTCTACCTCCTGCTCGGTCTGGCTCCCATCGCCATCGACGGTCTGAGCCAGCTGCTGGGTTACCCGCCTTTTCAGTTCTGGCCGGAACGAGAGACTCTGCCGCATTTTCGCGTGCTCACCGGCGCCCTTTTCGGCGCGATGAACGTCTGGCTCATCTTCCCGCATTTCGAGGCGATCCAACGCCGTTTTGCTTATCAAACCGCGCCAAATTCGTTATAATGAAACCAGGCGCGATGTGAGCTTCCATGAAACCAACCGCAGAAATCTCCCAACTGATTCAAGACCTGGATAACGGCGACGCCCACCGGCAACACAGCGCCGTTTTTCGTTTGGCCCGGCTCGGTACCGCGCGCGCGGTGGATGCCCTGCTCGCCGCCCTGGGCAGCAAAGAACACCGCCTGCGGGCCAGCATCGCCACCGCCCTCAGCAAAACGCAAGACCCTCGCGTCCTCCCCGCCTTGACGACGCACCTGCTCCGCGATCGCAGCGTGCAAGTACGCTGTACCGTTGCCCGTGCCCTGGCCAAACGTGGCAAAACCGTCGCCATCCCTTCCCTCACCGCCAGCGCAGAGAAAGACCCCTCGCGCACCGTCCGTGCCGCCAGCCTACGCGCCCTGGGCAAATTGCGCGATCGCAGCGCACTGCCCGCCCTGGCCCGCGCCCTACTCAGCGACCCGGATCCTCAAGTGCGCCGCGCCGCCATGCAAGCCTTGCTGCAACTGGGAGACAGTTCGGCCTTGCCCGCCCTCTGCGAAGCGCTCTCCGCCGATTCCAGCGCCTCTCTCCGCGTCGAAGCAGCGTACATCTGCTCCGCTTTCGCCGACGAACGCACGTTACAGGCCCTCGAAACCTCGCTGGAGCGAGACCCATCCGCCCGCGTCCGCAAAGCCTGCGCCGAAGCGCTGGGCAAAACGAACAGCGCACAGAGCCTCCCTGCCTTGATCGAAGCGCTGGAATCCGACGAAAACCATTTCGTCCGCTGGTCCGCCGCACGTTCCCTCGGTTACATCGGTGCGACAGGGGCGATCGACCCACTGCTCCATTCGCTGGCGACCGACCCCTCCAGTTACGTCTGCCTGGCCGCCGCGCGCGCTCTCTGGGAATTCGGCGAACTGACGATGGCCCGCGTCATCCACCACCTCCACGATCCCGATCCCGGCATCCGCTCGATGGCTTTCGCCTCTCTGGAATGGCTCACCACCGACGAAGAAATTCACTACTCACTGGATGATGGCGCCGATGCCCAGAGCAACTGGGATTATGATAACGTGGACGCCGAAGATGATTTCACAGCAGGCGGCTTGAGCGAGGACGACCACTCCAGCAGCAACTGGAACTGACCGCTCCCATCCATGCCGCAGCCATCCCATGACTGAAGAAGAACTGGTCCGCTGCCCTTCTTGTGATGGCTACGGCTGGTTTGCCGAAGAAAGTCAACTCGACCGCACGGAAGACTGCTCCTGGTGCGGCGGCATCGGCTACGTGCAACGCGATGCGAATGGCGTGGATCGGCCCATCCCCCCCGGTCGATATTCCGCAGTGGCCGCCGCCCTGGAACAACTGGATGAAGCCCGCCTGCGTGAGCTGGGCTATAGCGGCGTCCCCAAAGCCCGGCCGAGCTCCCCAGACCCGCATTAAAACCAAACGGACGGCGTTTCTCGCCATCCGCCAGCAAGCGGGAGATGAGATTCGAACTCACGACCTTTTCCTTGGCAAGGAAACGTTCTACCGCTGAACTACTCCCGCAGTCCCCATATTCTAACACAGGCAGTTGAAGTTTCAACCATGGCTTGGGCGATGATGCCAAAGCACATTCCTACCGTGAACGAAAGAGCGCAGCCGACCAGCAACAATTTCTCTTTGCCATAAAATGAACCGCATGACCGTGTTGAATCAATCCCGCGCGCGTGGGGCTCGTGCTCGCCTGGAAGCGCGGCGCCGCACTCAGGAGCGCGCTCGCCAGCATCACTCCGCACCACCAGCTCACACGCCGCTCTGGCTGGCGGACCTCGTCTTCTACGCCCGCCGCCTGCTCCAACTGCGCGCTTTCATCGTCGTGCCCATCCTGGCTGCGGTGCTGTTCTTCTTCGGCTATTTCACGTTCAGCGGTCGGGTCTACCCCGGTGTACATTCCCTGGGTCAAAACCTCAGCAGCCTGCGCGAAGAGCAACTCACAGAGGTGCTGCAAGCGGCCTGGCAGGAACAAAGCCCGATCCGCATCCACCTCGACGGCCAGGAAATCGCCAGCGCCTCCCCCGCACAACTCGGCATGCAGCTGGATGCCTCGGCGACTTTCGCCAGAGCGCGGCGCGTGGGCCTGGCCGGCCTCCCCTTCGGCTATGCACTCACCCCGGTGATCAGCGTAACGGGTCAGGATTACCTCACCGCTCAACAATATCTGCTGGATTTCAAGCAACAGGTGGATACACCGCCCGCCAATGCCAGCTACCGCTATGTCGCCGGCGAAGTGCAGCCGGTCGCCGGGGTAACCGGCCGTGAGCTGGATATCATGGCTGCCCTCGATCAGCTGAGCGGCAATCCTTCACGCATCTGGCGGCGTGGTGAATTGCACCTCACCTCGACCACCATCGAGCCCTGGGTTGCGGATCCCTTGCCCCTGCTCGAATCGGCCCAATCCATCATCCGCAGCGGGTTTGAACTGGTCGGCTATGACCCTTACACCAACGAGACGACGACCTTCAGCGCCGGCCCCGCCGATGTCGCCAACTGGTTGGAAGCGGGGCCCAATCACCTGCAACTGCAATCCAACCGCTTCCGCGCGATGATCACCGCCATCAACACCAGCCAGATGCTGGGCGAAGACAACGCCCGCTTCATCGATGCCAACTACGCCTACCGCAAAGTGAACGATGCCCTGGCTCAAAAGGAACGGACCGTCACCCTGCGCATCAACTACCGCCCGACCGTCTATACCGTCGAAAATGGCGATACTGTCTATGACATCGCGCGAAAAACCGGCGTCCCCTTCGGCCTCATCGCCGAAACCAACCCCGGTCGAGACCTCAACTACGTCTTCGTCGGTGAAAAAATCCAGCTCCCCACTCGGGACATCACCATCCCCAACGATGTCATCGCCCACAAGCGGATCGTCGTTGACCTGGATCAACAGCACCTCATCGCCTATGAACATGGCGAAGTCATCTTCGATTGGGGCATCTCCTCCGGCATGGAAAGTGACCCTACGCTGCCTGGCGTCTACCAGATCCTCTCCCATACCGAAGTCGCCCATGGCTCCAGCTTCCGCCTCTGCAACGACGAAGCCTGCGGTGCCTGGGTCATGCACTTTTTCATGGGCATCTACGAAGTGCGCCCGGGCCTCATGAACGGTTTCCACGGCGCTGTGCAATTGCCGAATGGTTTTTTCCTCAATGGCAACGAGGTGAACGAACCCTCCACGCTCGGCTGCGTCATGTCCGGCAATGAGAACGCCGAAAAACTCTACCACTGGGCCGAACAGGGTACGATCGTTGAAATCATCGGCGATGATTATTTGCCCCAATCCGACCTGGCTCGCCACGCGAAACGCATCATCGATAACCACTACACTTCCTGATCCCTCCCCCAAGCACGCTATACTCCGCATAACGTGACGAATACCTCAGTAAGGGGAGAGCGCATGACCGATTCAGATCGCACCCAGCGGCAATATGGCCTGTGGGATAGCCCGCTTTCCGCACGAGCGCTGGCCGGCGACACCGTCATCAGCAACGTGCAATGGCTCCCCGGCCGTGCCGGCGCCGCGGCTACCCTCGTCTGGTTGGAAAAGCGCGGCGCAAATTCGGTCATCGTCCTCCAACAGGGAGAGGATGCCCCGCGAGATTTAACGGCTGCGGATGTCGCCATTCGCGCCCAGGTGAACTATGGCGGTGGTGAATTCGGCGTCTCGCAAGATACGGTCTATTACACCGCAGAGCAACGAATCTGGCGCCAACCGATCGCCGGCGGTGCAGCGCAAGCGATCACCCCTGCTTTCGCTGCCTGCGCTTCGCCCACCCCTTCGCCAGATGGCCGTTGGCTCGTCTACGTCTACCACTACGAAGGCGCTGATGGCCTGGCCCTGGTTCCCAGCGATGGCAGCGACTGGCCGCGGCAAATCGCCACCGATAGCGATTTCGTCACCAACCCCACCTGGTCACCTTCAGGCGATGCCATCGCCTACATCACCTGGGATCACCCAAACATGCCCTGGAATGGCACGGAACTCCGCCTCCTGCAACTGGATCTGGCCGCGCCGGGCGGCCCACGCGTCCGGGAGCGCCAGACCCTCGCCGGCGACCGCGAAACGGCCATCTTCCAACCCGAATTCTCCCCCGATGGCCGCTGGCTGACTTACACCAGCGATGAGAGCGGCTTCAGCCAGCTCTACGCCCTCGAGCTCAGCTCGGGCGAGCGCATTCAATTGACCGATGCCCAGGCAGAACATGGCGCGCCCGGCGGGCGCCAGGGACACACTCGCTATGGCTGGGTGGGCGATGGCGAAGTCATCTACTTGCTGCGCAACGGACTCGGCTTCAGCAAACTCTGCCGCCTCGATTGGCCTGCGAAACGCCTGCGCACCATCGATACCCTCGCCGGCTACAGCGATATCGCCGAGGTCGCCGTCGGTGCCAATGAATGGCAGGTCGCCATCCTCGCCAGCGACAGCCGACGCCCGGCCCGTCTGTTGCGTCGCGTCCCCGGCGGTTCTCGCATCGTGCGCCGAACTTCCACCGAAGCCATCCCGCGCTCCAGCCTGGCCGCCGCGCAGGCTATACAATTCCCTGGCCACGATGGGGAAACCGTGCACGCTCTCTATTACGAACCGACCCACCCGCACTACGCCGGGGTCGACAAACCGCCGCTCATCGTTCACGCACACGGCGGCCCCATCGGCCAGCAAAAAGCCACCTACAACGGCGCCGCGCAATTTTTTGCCACCCGCGGTTACGCCTACCTTTCCGTCAATTATCGGGGCAGCCTGGGCTATGGCCGCGCGTACATGAGCAAAATCCTCGGCCACTGGGGAGTCTACGATACCGAAGATTGCGCGGCCGGCGCCCGCCATCTCATCGAAGCTGACCTCGTCGATCCCGAGCGCATCGTGATCTACGGCGGCAGCGCAGGCGGCTTCACGGTACTCAATTCCCTCGTCAACCTGCCCGGTTTTTACGCTGCCGGCGTGAACCTCTTCGGGGTGAGCAACCAATTCCTGCTCGCCGCCGAAACGCACAAGTACGAAGCGCGTTATCTGGATTCGCTGCTCGGCCCCCTGCCGGAATCAGCTGCCTTGTATCGAGAACGCTCGCCCATCTTCCACGCAGAGCGCATCACCGACCCTTTGCTCATTTTTCAAGGCAGCGTCGACATCGTCGTTCCCCCCAATCAGTCGGAAAGTGTGGTGGCCGTCCTCAAACGACAGGGCGTACCCTATGAATACCACCTTTACGAAGGAGAGGGGCACGGTTGGCGCCGCCCGGAAACCATCGAGCACTGCTTCGAGACAATGCTGCGCTTTTTGGAACATCATGTCCTCTATCGATGACCCTGCGCAGATGGAAACCACAAACCCGCCGCTGGGTGGGTTCCTGCGCCACGCCCATCCGCGCTAGGCTCTGCCCACACCGGAGAACTCTTGCAAAGCCACCCTTCCCTCACTAGCCTCTGGCCATGCCTGATTCGCCGCCCCAGCCCAATCGCGTCTCTGCCATTTGGGTGATCGGCGCCTTGGGGCTGGCCTTCATCCTCGGCCTCCTGTACCGCGAAGCCACCCGGCCCGAACCGCTGATCCTGGAAGTCCTGCCGCCACCGCCCACGGCTACCGCGGCCCCCACGATGACTCCCCCGCCGATCCTCGTGCACATCGTCTGCGCAGGCGATGCCGGCCCGATCAACGACACCTTCTCGCTTCCCGCCCGAACCCGCGTGGAAGATGCCCTGCTCACTGCCGGTTGTGCCCTCGAAAGTGGCGATACGTCTCGCGTCAACCGCGCTGCCCTGCTGCGTGATGGCGACCAAATCTACCTGCCAGCCGCCGACGCCGCCCCAGCCCCCACGCCGCTGCGCCCGGAACTCCTGCGGATCAACCAGGCGAATCAGGAAGAGCTGGAACAATTGCCCGGCATCGGCCCTACCCTGGCCGCGCGCATCCTTGAATGGCGCGAAACCCAAGGCCCCTTCACGGATCTGGCAGCGCTCGATGCGGTGCCGGGCATCGGCCCCTCCATGCTGGAACGCCTGCGCGACCTCATCGCCTTTGATTGACTCGCCCCGCCGCGGCTCAATCAGCCGCCGCTCAATTCGCCTCGACCAGAGCCGCCCTCACATCCGCCGGTAAGCTGCTCGGCGCCAGCTGCGCCGCCGCTTCTCCCCAGGCATTGACCGCCAGACGGTCCGCCCCGGCCGCCAGCAGGGAGCGAATCACGGCCACTTGCTCCGTTTTGAATTGCGGCCCCCAGGGGCCCGCCCCGACGACGGCGTGGATGAGCGGCGTCGCGCCAAAATCTCGCTCGCGTGCCTCCACTTCCGCCCCGGCCGCCAACAATCCCTGCACCAACTCGATTTCACCGTGGAAACAGGCGACGTGCAAAGCCATCCCTCCGTTCCGCTGGCGCAGGCGGGCGATCACCGGGCGCTCATCCAGCAGCGCCAGGGCTGCCTTCCGTTCGCCACAGAAAAGATGATGCAAGAAGGTTTCCAGCGTCAAATGATCGGCCTGCGCGCGCCATTTTTCGCGCTGTTCCCGTGATGAAGCGGGTTCATCCGCACTGCGCTGCCAGTGCTGCAAGGTGGAAACCACGCGAAAACCCAGGCGCTCGTAAAAGGGGATCAACCCATGGCCATTTTGCAGCGTGGCGTGGGCGAAACCCGCCTCCCGCGCCACCCGCATCATCCGGCGCAGCAAGGCACTGGCGATGCCCCGTCGCCGCGCCGCCGGCCGCACGCCGACATCGTAAATGCCCGCCACCCCCGCCGCCGTTCCCAACAGCGCGCTCCCCTGCCATGCATCGTCCTCGTAAGCGTGGAAGATTCGCGCTTGCTCCCGTTCCCACATGTGCAAAGTAGCGAAAAATTCTTCCGCGGCCGGTTCTTCCGCCAGCGAACCAAAGTAAGGGTGATCCACCCCCTTTCCACCGTCGACCACCGCCCGCAGCTCCCCCGCTTCCGCCGCGCCCAATTCCCGAATTTCGACCGCCGCCCTTGCACCGTGACTCTCTTCATCCCACGGCAACGCGGGCAGTGGGGCCGCCATGCAAGTCCCCGAGAATTGATATTGCCAGCCGAAGGATTTCAGCATCCCATGCCATTCCGCCGGCGTCCGTTGCGCGGTCGTCGTGCACCAGACCGCCGCCCGTCGCTGCGCATAGAAAGCCACCGCCTCCGCCAGCATTTCCTCCGCCATCGCTGGCGCGCCCGTCGGTGGCAACAGAGTGCGGTCACAGCCCGGCAACCACAAAAGCTTTGGCGCAAACGTCCAACGCAAGCCCGCCCTGCCGTGCAACTCGCTGCCGGCAGCTTGCGCGCGCCACGCCGTCATGCAGGCGAGGTTCTCCTCCGCCTTGTGGGCCAAACCCACCTCCCGCATCACCCGAACGGACCTTCCGCCTCATGCCTCGCAGATTTCATCATCCCCACTCTCTGCCTTTTGGGTTACAATCAGTTCCTGGCGCGAGGATACTTCGGATGGGTCTGAACGAGCTGCAAATATTCAACGTGCTCGGCCGCCAAAAACAACGTTTTGACCCCTTGGTCGATGGCAAAGTCGGGATGTACGTCTGCGGCCCTACGGTGCAGGAACTCTCTCACCTGGGTCATGCCAAAACCTACGTCGCTTTCGATACCATCGCCCGCTGGTTGCGCCACTGTGGCTACGACCTCCTCTACATTCAAAACATCACCGATGTCGGACACCTGCTCGCCACCGATGAAGACCGCATCCTGAAAAAAGCCGCCGAAATGCAATGGCGCCCGATGCAGCTCGTGGAACATTATACGCGGGAATATTTCGCCGATATGGATCAGCTCGGCATCCAACGCCCTGACATTTCGCCGCGGGCCAGCGCGCACATCCCCGAACAAATCAGCATGACGCAGGAACTCATCGCCGCCGGACATGCCTACGTCGCCAACGGCAATGTGTATTTTGACGTCCGCAGCGCGCCCGCTTACGGCAAACTCAGCAACCGCAAATGGGAAGCCGAAGAAACTGGCAGCCGCGAAGCCATCCGCAGCGAAAAACGCCACGCGGAAGATTTCGCCCTCTGGAAACGCGCCGATGAAGAACACATCCTCCGTTGGGACAGCCCCTGGGGCGAAGGTTTCCCCGGCTGGCACATCGAATGTTCCGCGATGGCCCGCAAATACCTCGGCCCGACCTTCGATATCCACGGCGGCGGCATCGACAACATCTACCCCCACAACGAGAACGAGATCGCCCAGAGCGAAGCCGCCAACCAAGCCCCCTTCGCCCGCTACTGGCTGCTGGTCGGCAGCCTCACGGTGGATGGCGTGAAGATGTCCAAGTCCCTGGGCAATTTCACCACCATCCGCGAATCGCTCGAACAACATCGGCCCGAGGTGCTGCGCCTCTTCACGCTAAGCGCTCATTACCGCAGCCCCGTCGATTACAGCGAAGCGGCGCTCGCCGGGGCAGCCGGCGGTTGGGAACGGCTCATCTCCGCCTGGCGGCGCGCCCAACACCGCTCCACCAACGCCGACGCCAGCGCCGATGGTGATTCCTTCCAATCCCGTATCCAACACGCGCGCTCCCAATTCAGCGATGCGATGAACGATGATTTCAACACCCCCCAGGCCATCGCTGCCCTGCAGCAATTCACGCGCGAGGTCAACACTTTGCTCCAGGAAGGTACCGCGCTGGGTTCGGCGATCCTGGGCGAAATTGTGGCCACCTACGATCAGCTGGCGGGGGAGGTGCTCGGCCTCCTGCCCGGCGCAGAAAGCAGCGCAAACGCGGCCCGCGAAACGGGCTTGATCGAGCTCCTCCTGGAACTCCGCGCTCAGGCTCGTTCCGAAAAACAATTCGCGCGCAGCGATTACATCCGCGAACAGCTATCTCGCCTCGGCATCGCGCTCGAAGATGGCGCGGCCGGCACCACCTGGCGCATCCCATGAGCCGGCGAGCCTCCACTGCCAACGGCAGTCAATTGCTGTATGGTCACTGGTCCGTCCTGGAAGCCATCCGCGCCCAACGGCGCCCCCTGGAACAACTGTTGCTCACCGAAGGCGTGGAAGAACGGGGCAAACTGGTCGAAATCCTGCAATTGGCGCGTTCGCGCGGCCTGAGGATCCGCCGCATCCCCCGCAACATCATGGACGACATCACCAACAATGCCCGCCACCAACATACCGCCCTTCGCGTGGGCCCTTACCCTTATGTGGAACTCGATCACATCCTCCAAAAGGCGGATGCTCTGGGAGAACGTCCGTTGTTATTGATCCTCGACTTGTTGAAAGACCCGCAGAATGTCGGCGTGCTCCTGCGAATCGCCGATTCCGTGGGCGTCCACGGCATCATGTTGCAAGAACGGCGCAGCGTCGGCATCACCCCCGCCGTCATCAGCAGCAGCAGCGGCGCCGCAGAACACCTCAACATCGCCCGCGTCACCAATTTGGTCCAGACCATGCGCGAACTGCGCGAAGATGGCATCTGGCTCGTCGGGCTGGATACCAACGACCAATTGCAACCGCTGGATGCAGTAGACTTAAACGTCCCCCTCGGCCTGGTGCTGGGTAGCGAAGGGGAAGGGATGCGCCGCCTCGTGCGCGAAAATTGTGATGTGCTGGCGACCCTGCCCATGCGCGGTCGCGTCGCCAGCCTCAATGTCGCTACGGCGGGGTCGATCGCGCTCTACAGTGCCTGGAATGCGCGTTCCTGGGAAGGTTGGCACGGGACCGCTCCGCGTTTGCCGGCGGGAGGAAAGAATTCATGATCGAAGAGATCCTCAGCGAAGCCCGCAACCGCATGCAATCCTCCCTTTCCGTCTTCTCCGAGACCTTGCACGGCATCCGTGGCAACCGCGCCAGTACCGCACTGGTCGATCGCCTGGCGGTCGAGTATTATGGTCAGGAAACCGAGCTGCGCCAGCTCAGCAACATCAGCACACCTGAACCCATGCAAATCCTCATCCGCCCTTACGATAAAGAAGCCATCCGCGCCATCGAGAAAGCCATCCAACTCTCTGATCTGGGCATCCACCCCAATGTCGAAGCCGAAGCGATCCGCTTGAACATGCCCCCCCTCACCCAGGAACGGCGCCAACAACTGGTCAAACACCTGCACCGACGCACCGAAGATGCCCGCGTCGCCATCCGCAACATCCGCCGCTCCGCCAACGAAGACCTGAAAGAATTCCAGCGCGAAAAGCTGATTTCCGAAGATGAACAAAAATTGGGCCAGGATGAAGTGCAAAAATTGACCGATCAGTTCATCGAGAAAATGGATGCGCTGAGCCGCGCCAAAGAAGCGGATATCATGGAGTTGTGACGATCGCCACTCTGACCGACCTCCGTCAAAAACGGATCGGCAACCAGCCGGAAGCCGTCGCCAAGCCGCGCCATGTCGCCATCATCATGGATGGCAACGGGCGTTGGGCCCGCGCCCGCGGTTTGCCGCGCGCTCGCGGCCACCACGCCGGCGCCGATAACCTGCGTCGCGTCCTGCGCGCCTGCTCCGATCGTGGCATCGAATTCGTCACCCTATTCGCCTTCTCCACCGAAAATTGGCGCCGCCCACGCCGCGAAGTCCGCCTCATCATGGATCTGCTGGAAATCGTCATCGATCGCGAACTGGAGGAACTCGTCGCCGAAGGGGTGCAAATCCGCCACATCGGCCGCCTCGATGGACTCGCCCCTTACCTGCAAGATAAAATCCGCCTGGCGATCCACCGCACCCAGCACAACCAAAGCCTCATCGTCAACCTCGCCTTCAACTACGGCGGCCGCGACGAAATCACCCAGGCTATCCGCCAGATCATCCACGACCGCATCCCCGCCGATGCCATCGACGAGAACCTGATCCGCAGCTATCTCTTCACCCAGGAACAGCCCGACCCCGACCTCATCATCCGCACCAGCGGCGAGCTCCGCGTGAGCAATTTTCTCATCTGGCAGGGCGCTTATGCCGAATTCTACGTGACAGATACGTTTTGGCCCGATTTCGACGAAGCGGAATTGCAACTCGCTCTGGATTCCTACGCCCGGCGAAAACGGCGCTACGGACAAACCGACGAACAATGCGTCACGGATTCCCGCAACCCCTCACTCCGCCAGAACGGCAACCGACATCAAGTGGCCCGCGCCAATGGCCAACGGGACGCCCAATCCACCCAGAATCGCCGTGTTCGCGGATAGCACTCAGCTCCGCGAAGCCCTGGCCGCCCAGCAATACATCGCAAGCGAAGAGATCACCACCATCCTCTACCTGGCGCGCGCCTTGAACAAGCCGATCCTCGCCGAAGGGCCCGCCGGGGTGGGCAAAACCGAATTGGCCAAAGCCTACGCCGCCGCCGCCGCCCTGCCCCTCATCCGCCTCCAGTGCTACGAAGGGTTGGATGAAAGCAAAGCCCTGTATGAGTGGGAATACGCCAAGCAAATGCTTTACACGCAGTTGCTGCGCGATCAGCTCAACTCCATCCTCGCCGATGCCGAAACCCTCGCCAGCGCGGCCGACCTCCTCGCCGCCGAAGAGGACCTCTTCTTCTCCGAACGCTTCCTCTTGCCCCGCCCCCTGCTCCGTGCTTTGCGCGCCACCGAACCCTGTGCCTTGCTCATCGATGAAGTCGACCGCGCCGATGCCGAATTCGAAGCCTTCCTGCTGGAAGTCCTGAGCGATTTCCAGGTTTCCATCCCCGAGCTGGGCACCCTCCGCGCGCAATACCACCCCTTCGTCCTGCTCACCAGCAACAACACCCGCGAACTGAGCGAGGCGCTCAAACGGCGCTGCCTTTACCTCTACCTGGATTATCCCAACCCCGAGACGGAACTGACCATCCTGCGCGCGCGGGTGCCGGATATGAGGGAAAAAATCGCCCGCCAAATCGTCGAGTTCGTGCAAGGCCTGCGCAAACTGGACCTGAAAAAGCAACCCAGCATCGCCGAAACCGTCGATTGGGCCCAAGCACTGCTGACGCTGAATGCTGCTTCGCTGGATGAAGCCACGCTCCAGGCCACCCTCAACGTGCTCTTGAAACATGCCAGCGATATCCAAGCCGCGCGCGCCGAACTTTCGCGGGCAACGCGCCGGCGCCTCGATGCCGCTGCCCAACCAGACTAAATGATCTGGTCGCCTTTCTGGCGGTTGCACCCCCCACAGAGGATCTGGATGTTCTCTGCGGTGTTGCCGCCACCCCTGGCAACGGGGATGATGTGGTCAAACTGCAGCTCTTCTTCCGTGCCGCACTTCACGCAGCGTCCTTCGTCTCGCTCCCAGACTAGGGCACGGACTTCATCCGCGATGCGTTCTCGCCGCAATTCATCCAACTGCTCTTGACTATGGCGCAACTTGCGCAAGCGATCGAGCTTGCGATTTTGCTTGCGCAGGCGATCCCAGATGAGCAACAACACATCTTCATCCGCCAGGTTGGCATCGGCCCAATACAGGCCATCTTCCGCCCACCAGAGGGCCAGGCTGCCCTGCTGGCCGATTCTGGCGCCACCCGACTCTTCAATCTCCTGTTTCGCGCGTTGGTATTCCGCGTGGTCCAATTTGATGGAGTCGGTTTCGGCGCGGCGGTAGCCTTCACTGCCCCGCGTCAAACCCGTATGTTTGTAGAAAAACCGCCCTCCCGGCCAAAAACTGCCCTCTTCGACGATTTGCCATTTGCTGATTTTGCGAACGCTCATGCGACGTTCATGCGATCGGTTTCACCCGGCCAGCAACCGCTCCACCGCCGCTCTCATCCGCTCCAGGCCATCCTGCAAGATCGCCCGCGGCGTGGCAAAGGTGAGGCGCACAAAACCTTCGTCACCCGCACCAAACCAACCCCCGCTGAGGGAAACGCGCCCTTCCTCCGCGAAAAATTGCTGCGGCGTGCTCCCTTCCGCCAGGGGCAACCAGCCAAAATCCAACCACTGCAGGTAGGTTCCGGCCGGCCGCGTCAAGCGCATCTGAGGCAGGCAATCGATCAGAAAATCATACGTGAAATCCCGATTCTCCGTGAGGTAGGCCAAATTGGCCGCCAGCCAATCCGCGCTATCGCGATAGGCCGCCAGAGCCGCCGCCAGACCAAACGCATTGACATGCGGCAAACGCTCCCCCTGGAACGCTTCATACTGCGCACGCAAATCATCATCCTGTACCACCGCGAAGCTGCAGGCCAGCCCGGGCAGGTTGAATGCTTTGCTGGGGGATTGCAGCGTGATCGTCCGCTGGCTGATCGCCGGCGCGATGCTCGCGATGGGGATGTGCTCTGCGCCACCCAATAACACCGGCGCGTGGATCTCATCGCTGATGAGGATCAGATCGTGCTCGAGGCAGATCTCGCCAATCTGCTCCAGATCGGCGCGCGAAAATACCTCACCGGTCGGGTTGTGGGGGTTGCAGAGGAGGAGGAGTTTGCTCTCCGGCGTGATGGCCGCGCGCAGGGCATCCAAATCGACTTCATAACGAACCAGCGTCCCCTCCCGAACCAGGGCCAGCGGTGCTTCCTGCAGCTGGCGCCCAGCGCGAGCGGCCGCCGCCAGGATCGGCCCGTACAGCGGCGTCTGCACCAGCACACCGTCGCCCGCCGTGAGCAACATCTGGCAAGCCATCTCATAGGCGGAATTCACGCCAGATTGCATGATGATCTGCTCTGGCGCCACCGCCCAATCCTGCTCATGTTGCAACCAGGCGGCGATCGCCGGTTTGAGCGCAGGGTCCGGCAAGGAGTAACCGAAAGTGCCCTGCGCCGCGCGAAGCTGCAAGGCCTCGATGATGGCCGGTGAGGAGCGGAAGTCTTGATCGGCCAGGAACATCGAGAGCATATCGTCGGCGATCCAATCCATGTTCCATTTCACGCTATCGCTGGCGCGCCGATCGAGGATTTCGTCAAAATTAAAACCGTATTCAGCGGCCAATGAAGCATGGCTCAATGGGCTCATCATCGCTCCCCCTTGGATCGAATCAATCTTCCGGTTCTACCGCCTCACCACGGTTCTGTGGCTTGACCAGCTCCCCGAGCATGCGCTCCATGGCAATGGTATGGCTGCTGACCCCCAGCCGCGTGAAACTGAAGGAATCGCAATCCCAGCGACCCTCCTCATAGGTGACGATGTGCTCGCTGTTGCTGCCGAGGAATTTCGCGCGGAATTGGCGAATCTTCATCCGATCCTGCTCGGCATAGTAACGATTCGCCTTGTCGACATCACTGACCACGTTCTGGTGCGGGCCATAAGGCATCGGCTGCCGCTTGAGCATCGGTCGCAGCAAGCGCTCCAGCGACATGATGTGCGGACAAAGCCCATGCATGCCAAAACCCGGGCAACTGCACACCCAACCGTCCCGATCCAGGGCCAGATCGTATTCGTTGTTATCCCCTTGAAAATGGAGGCTCAAGGTCTCCAAAGTGACGCGTTCGGGTTCTTCGGCGTAACGTTTGGCTTTTTGCAGCTGCGAAATCATCCCCGATTCCATCGCTGCTCCTCGCCCGGTTGCGCGCGGTTGCGCCCAAGTCTCATGCCGCAATTCTACTGCGACGCGCCGTTCATGTCAATCACGCCTGCCCCGCTCGGCCTATACTATGGGCAGATTCGTCTGCGAATGGATTCAGCTACGGAAAGGAGCTCTCATGGCGGCCCAGGAACACCGCGAACTCGCCGGAGAAAGGGCGGTGAACGTAGCCATCATCACCGTCAGCGATACGCGCACTCCCGAAACCGACACCAACAAACACTACCTGGAAGAACGCCTGACCGCGCTCGGTCACCGCGTCCTCGCCTATCGCCTGATCCCGGATGAACCGACACAGGTGCGCGCCGTCCTCGATGAACTGGTGGCCCTGCCCGAGTTGCAGCTGCTCCTCTACAACGGCGGCACGGGCATCGCTCGGCGGGACACGACCTTCGATGTCATTTCGCGCTTGCTGGAAAAACCCATGCCCGGCTTTGGTGAGTTGTTCCGCATGCTCAGTTACGATGAAGTGGGCGCGGCCGCGATGTTGAGCCGCGCGACCGCTGGCGTCTACCGCGGCAAACTGGTCTTTTCCCTGCCCGGCAGCAACAACGCCGTGCGCACCGCGGTCGAGAAGCTCATCCTCCCCGAAATCGAACACCTGGCCTGGGAAATCGTCCGCTAGCGCCGCAGTTGGATCCGCTGTTTGCCGCTCCCCGGCAGGCGCTCGACCACCCCGCGCGCTTCCAAATCCAGCTTGACGGAGATCACATACCAGCCCAGGGAACCCTCAAAATCCGGCAATAGCGCCGCACAACGATCCGTCAAATCGCTCCAGTACATCACGCCTTCCTCTTCGACCACCTGGAGGATCGCGCCCCGCACCGCATCGTATTTCGAACGCAAGATATTCACACCCTGCTTGCCTCCAGGGTGCAAACAGCGGATTCGCTCTTCTGCCATTTCGGCTTCCTCCCTGAGCTCCACATTTGCTTCAGCTGCACTATGTTATAATGGATTTTGCTTCCGTATGCTTTCCGCATCGGCCGAAGCTTAAAGAAAGGCCTTTGGTTTTGTCCCGCCGCCGCCAACAACCCAACCTCCCCGAAGAAACACTGCGGCGCGCGCGGCAGGCGGCCGGCCTGTTGCCGGAGGAGGAAGAAGCGCCAGAAGCAGCCGCTGCATCAGCCGAGGCTGAGGAAGCCCTGGCCGATGAGGCAACTGCGGGCGATGCAGGCGCAACCAACGTTGCGGGCGCGACCGGTGTTGCGCAGGAAGAAGCCGCTTCCCGCGCCGCGCAACGCGCTGCCCGCCGCCGGCAACGCCTGGAACGGGTGAGCCAGGCTGACGCTCGCTCCGATGCGCTGGATGCCGACACCATTGCCGAACGCCTGCGCCAGCCGACCCGCGTCGTCGCCGAAAGCGAGTTGCGCGCGGATTATGCCTACGTCTTGCGTGACTTGCGCAGCATGGCGATCCTCGCTGCCGTCCTGGTCGCGGCCCTCTTCCTGCTCGCCTTCGTTTGGGGAATGTGATATGCTGAACGGTGGATTGCTCTATAGACAGGCGCATTTTTCGGCTAGAATGAAACCATCAGCGGCGAGCATAAGCCGGCAGGAGAAACCATGACCCACATCATCACCGCGCTCTGTTTGCGCGATGGCGCGTGCGTAGAAGTATGCCCCGTGGAATGCATCATCCCGGGCCAGCCTGAAAGCGAATGGCCCTGGTATTACATCGACCCGGATACCTGCATCGATTGCGGCGCCTGCATCCCCGAATGTCCTTATGAAGCGATCTTCGTGGAAGAAGAAACGCCCGACGAATACGAACTCGCGGAAGGCCAGGAATATGTCCCCCACAACACCAAGAAGAAAGTCACCGCGGCGGGCGGAGAAGTGATCGACCTGACCGAAGACATCGAGCCCAATTACGACTACTTCATCGACGGCCCAGGCTACGATGCCCTGGATATGGAAGACTAGCGCCCGGAGCCGCCCCCACGTAAACCGACCGCGCCTGTGGGAAACCGCAGGCGTTTGGTTTGGGGAATGTGAAATGTCCCTTGGTCACGAGTCGTGATATCTGTGTCAAAGAAAGATGAGTTGCTATTTTTGGGCGCTAAAATAAAACTATGTAGAAAATACAGAGCACAAAGGATTAAGCCTCACACTTTGTATAATTTACGATTTCACTATTTTGTTGATTAGGAAGAATTTCACAACCTATGGGATTTGCATCGATTATTTCAACCGCGTGTGAAATATCAAAGGCTATTGAATAAAATCTATCACCAGTTATTCTTGTAGTCTCAATATTAGTTGGATCATCTGTCTCAAATGAAACAATTCGATCTGCGCCTCTTAGAATTCCCGCAATCTGGAGTGAACTAAGATTATTCTCCTCTTTTCTAAACACCACAGGTCCACCGCTAAACCCATCGACACTAGGTCCATCAATTTTTAATAATTTCGTTTCACCTTGCCGTGAAAAACCACACAAAACACCTTCAACGATAGATGGTGCTGGTAAACCGCACGTCCACAAATAGTTTTCTGAAATATCACCAAAAGGATATCCCAATATGTGCACAGACCATCCTTCCGAAAGTCCGGTTGAATCGGCTATTAGAGATTGTTCATTACTAATTAGTACTTCGCAGGATAACACTGCGACATCTATATCTTCATCTCCAACTCCAATCAGTGTTACATTAAACCCAATCTGATCTCTATCAAAATGGTTCATAACATTTTGGTATTCTCTACTCCAAGGATGAATATTCAATATTTCTCCTGATTTTATACCTTCAACTACATGCCTTGCCGTGACCAAGTATTGTTTTCCCTTTCGATTAAGCGAAAATGCAGTACCATATCTATCTTTGTAACTAATTCTAAAGGTGCTACGTACGATTCTTGAATCGATCAATTTTCAACTCGTTGTTTAAATTTCAAGAAGAATAAACCTATAATTGCAATCGATACTAATTTTCCTCTGCATACTGATTCGATTCTCAATCTGACTCTGGCTCACCCCCCACCAACCCACTCCGATACACATACACCTGCGTATCGATCTCCTCCACGCCGTCGGTGCCATATGCGCCGATGCCATCCACCGTCCAGCGATAGACGAAAGCCGAGTCACTGACGCTCAGGTTCACGCAACCGTGGCTCAGCGGTGTGCCAAAGCCGTCGTGCCAATACGTCCCGTGGAAACCGATGCTCTCGAAATAGTAGAGCACCCAGGGGACGCTCTCCAATCCGTAGGCATCGGGCGCGCCGGTGAAACCGGACATACTATCCATCTCCAAACGCGCCCACACTTCGTAGACCCCCATGGGCGTATCGTGACTCTCCGTGCCGCTGGAAACGAGCGTGGCGAATTGCGGCTCATCCTGCCAGAAACCCACCAGCACCTGCTCGCTGAGGTCGACGGCCAACCAGCGATCGCGTGAGATGAAGCGCGGTTTCACCGGCGGTTGGAACACCGCCAACTGCTCTTCCGGCAGCCATTGATCCGCGCCGATCATGTACCACCGCTTTCCCGCTTCATCGGTTGCGCTGGCGAATAAATGAACCAGTTCGTAGCGCGCGAGGGTGGGCGCAGCTTCATCCGCAGCCTCGTCTGCGGCCTCATCTGCAGCGACTTCCGCCCCCGGGTAGGCCAGCGGCCGGCCCTCTTGCAACACCCAGGCGAAGGGGCGTTGCTCGCTTCCCCCCAGCTGCACGCCGCTGAACTCAGACACCTGCTCAAGCTGCAGATCGGCCGCGTGCAACCATTGCCCCTCCTCATTGCGCAACCAACGACCATCTTCGCTGGCTTCTTGCACGCGGTAATAGACCAGCCCCTCATTCGTGCGGCCGACGATTTCCCCATTCGGCGCATCGTACAAAGGCGTGCCTGCCTCCCTGGCTTGCCAATACTGGAAGACATTCAGCGTGTACTGGTCGAGGGGGATGGGCTCAAAATCGGGGCGCGGCGCGCTTTCGATATAAGCAAGGCATGTTTCATCCGGCGTGGGGGAAGCGATACTGATCTGCGCACAGGGCGCAGACGCATCCTCCACAGCCGCGCTGAATCCCCCACTCATCGCCAACAGAGCCATCGACAAGCCAATGATGATGTTGAAATGCGACTTCACGCTACTCCCTTGGGGTACAATGGCGTTCCGAGGCGTTCAAGAGCGCGTATGGACTGTGCAGATGGGCATACTTTACCTGGTCCCCACCCCAATTGGCAACCTGGAAGATATCACCCTGCGGGCCTTGCGTTGCCTGCGCGAATCCGCTCTCATCGCTGCCGAGGATACACGCCGCACGCGAAAACTGCTCGCCCATTACGAGATTCACACCCCACGGCTGCGCTACGATGACCACAGTGGAGCACAAGCAGTAGCGCGCTGCTTGCGCGTCCTCGATGCGGGGGATTCCATCTCGCTCGTATCGGACGCTGGCACGCCGGGCATCGCCGACCCCGGTCAGGCGCTGATCGCAGCCGTTCTGGCCGCCGGGCATACCGTCGTACCGTTGCCCGGCGCGAATGCCGCCATCACCGCCCTGGCCGGCTCCGGCCTGCCGACCACGCCTTTTCTCCACCTGGGCTTTTTGCCAAGAAAAGCCGGCCCACTGCGGAAATTGCTCGCTTCCTTGCGTGACGAACGCGCCACCCTCATCGCCTACGAAAGCCCCTTGCGCCTCGCAGCGAGCCTGGCTGCCCTGTGTGAAGCCTGGGGGCCAGAACGCCTCATCTGCATCGCGCGGGAGATCAGCAAACTGCACGAGGAATTCTGGCGCGGATCGCTCGGTGAAGCCGTCCTGCATTTCGCGCCAGGGGCCACCCGCGGCGAGGTCACCTTGGTCATCGCCGGCGCGGAGGCGGGTGCAGCTGGCTGGGCCGCGGAGCGACTGCGGCAGGCCATTCAGCAAGGCCTGGCGGAACACAAAGCGCTGCGGGAGCTCGCGCGCGAGCTGGCCCCGCCCTCGGGTTGGCCACGACGCGACATCTACCAAATGGCGGTGGCCTTGCGCGACGCGGGCCGCCAAGCGGGCGCTGATTCGGTCTAGCCAGCGCCGGGCTTTGCGCTACAATGGCCCGCCACGCGCATGAGTCGAGGAATCTATGGCATCGTACCACGGACCCAAAGCGAAGAAACAACGCCGATTTGGCGAATTGCTCATCCCCCGCCCCAAGTACCAGCGCATCTTGGAAAAACGCGCCTACCCCCCGGGCGAGCACGGCAAGGAGAAGCAATACCGCTCCGGGCGCCGCAGCGATTACGGCATCCAACTGGATGAGAAGCAAAAACTCGCTTTCGTCTACAACGTGCGTGAGCGCCAGCTGCGGCGTTACTACAAGCAGGCTGATCGCATGGCCGGCGCCACCGGCGATAACTTGATCAGCTTGCTGGAGCGACGCCTCGATAACCTCGTCTACCGCGCGGGTTTCGCAGCGACCGTCTGGGCTGCGCGCCAGATCGTCGGGCACCGCCATGTATTGATCGACGGCAAACGGGTCGATTTGCCATCTTACCTCGTGAACACGGGCGAAGTCATATCGCTGACGCCCAAAATGCGCAACAATGTCCACGTCCAGCAATGGATGGAACAGGTCGCCAGCAGCAACCTGCCTTACCTGCAAGTGGATCGGGACGCGCATTCCGCCACCCTGTTGATGACGCCAGAGCGCCTGCAGATCCCGGTGCCCGTCGACGTGCAGCTCGTGGTGGAATACTACAACCGTCTCACCTGATCGAGTGCCTGCCCCGGTCATGCCCATCCGTGGAAGGCAACCATCACGACCTCTCCCTTGCAGCATAGGCTGAATTCATTACAATCCCTTAGGCCGGGTGCAGCATCGCACCCATAATTCACCCATTGGGAGGGAAACATGCCCCAGATCTGGAGCGTACTTCTGCTGAGAGGCGTCATCGCCGTTCTCTTCGGCATCATCGTCATTTTGGAACCAGGAATCTCGTTTGCGACGGGTCTATTCTCGCTCGTCGTGCTATTCGGCATCAATCTGCTGGTGGATGGCGTGGCCAACATCTACACCTCCATCCGACAGCGTTCACAGATCGAGAATTGGTTCCTCACGACCCTGGGTGGCGCCATCAGCGTGATTGCCGGTGTGATGTTGATTGGCAACCCCGTCTTCTGGTCGGCCGCTGGCACCTTCACCCTGGTGGTGATGGTCAATGTCATCGCCGTATGGAGCATCTTGAACGGTATCGCGCAGATTTTCAACGCCATCCGCGAGCGAGATCAAATTGACAATGAATTCCAGTTGATGGCTGGTGGTGCGATCGCCATACTCTTCGGCATCATCCTGTGGCGCATACCACCGGCTGCGGAATTGCGCGTCTTCGTGTTGTTGATCGGCCTGTACGCGCTCATGTCGGGGATCACGAGCATCGGCCAGGCCCTGCGCCTGCGCAAGCATGCCGAGGCGAGCGCCTAGCCGCAGCGCATTCCGAAACCACAGCAGCGGCACCAGGACCTGAGCCCCCGGGGCCAATCGTGTCATGCGCTGGAACTGAATCGTTCGCACCACACGGGAAGGCCCTTCGCGTCAATGAAGCATCCTGGCCCTGCAACTGGGCCAGGGTGTTCGGCGAAAAACGGCCGCTGTGCCTGGAAATTGGTTTCGGCGATGGCCGTTACCTGGAATTCCTGGCGCAGCGCCAACCACGCTGCAACGTCCTGGGTCTGGAGATATCTCACCGCAGCCTGACCAAAGCGGAACGCCTGCTGCCCCATTATCCCAACCTGCGCGTCCTGCATTCCTCGGCGGAACTGGCGCTATTGCAACTCTTCGCTCCGGCTGAGCTGGCCGAAGTGCACATCAACTTCCCCGATCCCTGGTTCAAGCAGGGCCACCGCGGGCGTCGCCTGCTGCGGCAGGAAGTGCTGCCTCTGCTGCTGAATCGCATGGCGGTGGGTTCGCTGCTGCGTCTGGCCACCGACGTCTTGCCCTATGCGGAGGCGATGGCGGCGCTCCTGCAACAGGAAGCGGCGCTGAGCAATCTGCTGCCCCAGCCGGCCGCTGCGCCCTGGACCACAGAACGTCCCTTCGGCCCGCCCACCAAGTACGAGCAGCGCGCGCGCCAGGCCGGGCGAACCTGCTACTATTTTGCTTATCGACGGAACGATGCTTCCACCCCCGGAACCGCCGAACCGAAGCGCATCGAGGAATGGCCCTTGCCTCACCTGGTGTTTCATTCACCGCTCTCCATCACGGAAATGCAGCGTGAATTCGAACGCCAGTTCTCGCCGCGAACGATCGCCGCAACGCACCCTTCTGCTGCGGAAATACACCTGCATTACCTGGCGGTCTACGCCACAGAGGATGCGGACGCGCTGCTCTTCGAGACTTTCGTGCGCGAAGGGGCGCTGCACCAGCGGCTGGCCCTCCATCTGACGCGCCAGCGCCCACACGCCACCAACGAAGAGCGCCGCTATACGCTCAGCCTGAGCGGCATCGGCCATCCCCGCGCGACGCCCGGCTGCCATTGGGCGCTGGCCGTGCTGGGGCGCTGGTTGCTGCAATTGCACCCGGCAGCGCGCGTCATCCACCAGCGGCTGCGCGGCTGGGATGAAGTGGTCAGCGCTTTGTCTTAGGTTTACGCGGACCCCGAAACCAGCCCACCCGCTGCATCAGCGGATTCTCCCCCGCTGCCAGCTGATCCAGCACGCTGACCAGCAACAAGCCCGCCAACGTCAAAGCCAACACCAGGGCCTGTTCCGGCCAATCGAAGCGCGGCAGCACCGCCACACCCTCGCTCGCTTCCCGCACGATGAGCCGCAACGAACCCAGCATGAAGCCCGCCAACAACGCCATCGTCGTATGCTCGTAGTGACGCAAGAGCCAGCTCAGCAGGCGAGAAAAGAGCATCAATCCCAGCACGCAACCGAACGCGAAAACGGCGAGCGGGATCAGTTCCAGCTGGCGAACCAAACCCAGGACATACTCATACTGGCCGAGGATGAGCAAGATGAACGAACCGGATATGCCCGGCAGGATCATCGCGCAGATCGCCAGCATCCCGCTGAAAAACAGCGTCGGCAGGCTGTGGTCCGCCTCTTGCAGTTGCGGCGCGGCCACGATGACGAAAGCCGCCACCGTGCTGAGCAGGAAAGCCAGCGCCTGCGGCCCACCCCAACGCACCCGCGCCACGATCGCCAATATCGAAGCGATGATCATGCCAGCGAAGAAGGCGTAAAGGAAAGTGGGGCGTTTCTCGAGCAGCTCACCCAGCACATTCGCCAATAAAAACACCGCACTCAACAGCCCAATCCCGAGCGCGAGGAGAAAGCGCCAGGGGAATTCGCGCCACAATTGCAAGAATCGGCCCGCCAGCAACATGCGCAAGTGGTGACCATTGACTGACCGGATCGCTTCCAGCAAAGCGCGGTAAATGCCGAGGATCAGCGCCATCGTGCCGCCGCTCACCCCCGGCACGAGGTCCGCGGCGCCCATCGCGATGCCGCTGCCATACAAGCGGAGGTATTGCAACCAACCGCGGGGATGCAGCAACGGCGTTCGATCAGCTTGCATGGTGGATTCTCCTCGAAACTCGATCATGAAAGGCTGCCAGGCGCGCCAGCAAACTACGTTTGCCCGAAACACCTTCGCCCGAACCACGTTCGGCTCGTACCTGTTATGTTACAATCCGTCCGAATGTGCAAGCCGACGCAACCCCTCCTGCTCCGCCGAATTCGCCTGCCAAAATGGCCAGCCGAACGGGCCAGGTGAACCGGCCGGCCGTCATCGTCCATGGCGGTGCCGGCGGTTGGGAAGATGCCGCGGCCCAGGAAGCGACGGCGGGCTGCGTCCGGGCGGTGGCGGCCGCTGCGGAACTCCTGCAAGCCGGCGGCACAGCGCTGGATGCCGCGGAGGCCGCCTGCTGCGTGCTGGAAGATGAGCCACTCTACGACGCCGGCATCGGCAGCTACCTCAATGCCGCCGGAGAAGTGGAATTGGATGCCATCCTCGTCGACGGTGGCGCCGCCGGTTCCCTGCCGGATTTTGGGGCAGTGGCGGGCCTGCGCCACCTGCAAAACCCCATCCGCCTGGCTCGCAAAATCCTGGAGCAACGCAGCGAGCGTTTCTTCATCGGCAACGGAGCGGATGCCCTCGCCGCTCAACTGGGCCTACCGCAGATCGAGAATGAAGCCCTCATCACCGCAGCGCGGCGCAAACTTCATGCGGCACAGCGAGAAGCGGAGAAAAACGAAGTGCAGCAGGGTCCCGCCCCCGGCGGCACCGTTGGCGTCGCAGTCCGCGACCCTTCGGGGCGCCTGGCGGCCGCCACTTCCACCGGCGGTTCCTTGCACAAACCCCCGGGGCGTGTGGGTGATTCACCGCTCTTCGGCGCGGGGGCCTATGCTCGCGCCGGCCTGGGTGCGGCCAGCGCCACCGGCGATGGTGAAAGCATCATGCGCGCTCTGCTCACGCAGGATGCCGTGGAGCGCCTGGCCACTGCTTCGCAGGATGCGCAAGGCACTTGCGCAGCGGCCATCCACCAGCTCTTGCATTCCATCCCGGATGCCGGTGTGGGCCTGATCCTGGTCGATGGCGCAGGGCGCTTCGGCGCGGCGCACAGCAGCGACGCCATGCCCCATGCCTGGTGGAATGGCGGCGAAATCCATTCCCGTTTCCACTGCAGCAAGCGCCCCTAATGCCCATCATCGAAACATCCCGCGGCAAGTTCCATTTCCTCGCCACCAACGCCGCTGCCCCGGGCAGGCCGCTATTGCTCGTCCATGGCGCGGGTGGGCAAGCTCGTGCCTGGCCGCCCCAGCTGCGCCGCTTGCCCGGGCAACCCGTCTTCGCGGTCGATCTCCCCGGACATGGTGAGAGCGAAGCACCCGGCCGCTCCCGCATCAGCGATTACGCCGCCGATCTGGCGACCCTGCAAGAAAGCGCGGGCTGGCCGCCGTCGGTCGTCGCCGGCCACAGCATGGGCGGGGCCATTGCGCTGCAAATGGCGCTAGAGTTTCCGCAGCAAGTGGCGGCGCTCATCCTGATCGGCAGCGGGGCACGCCTCGCCGTCAACCCCGTCATCCTGGCAGAGAGCCTGACCGACCCGGCAGCCGTCATCGCCCGCATCCAACGCTGGCAATGGGCGCCGGGCAGCGACCCGGCCTTGATCGAACAAGGGGCCACCCAACTTTCTGCGACCCCACCGCAAGTCTTGCATGATGATTATCTGGCTTGCGATCGCTTCGACCTGCGGGCACGCCTGGCAGAGATCGAGCAGGCGACGCTGGTCTGTTGCGGCACGCTGGACCGCATGACGCCCCTGCCGCTCAGCGAAGAACTCGCCGCCCATCTGCCCAAAGCCGAGCTGCGCGCTTTCCCCGGCGGCGGCCACATGTTGCCCCTCGAGCAAGCTCAGGCGATGGCCAGGGCTCTGGAGGAGTGGCTGTCTTCTCCTTCGTGAAGCGAAAGCGCTTCCACCGCGTTCAAAGCCGGTTGCAACGCGGCTCGGGCGCTGCGCTGCAAGGATCGCCAGAGCAAAGGTTGCAGCAACTTCAGTCGCCGCCCATCCAGCTCCAACCAGGCTTCTTGCCGCAAGCGCGTTCCGCCGGCGCTGGTCTCCTCCAACGTGATGTCGACCGCCAGATCATAGGCCCGGACCTGCTGGCGCAGTTGCCAGCGCAGCGGTGCGCTGCTTTTCAGGATGAGGGGGACCTGGGCCGCTTCCCGGCCGGGCGTGAGGCGGCGCCAGGCCATCAAGGCATCTTCGCCAAACAGGTAGCGCTGGGCTACGGCCGGTTTCCAGGGCAGAGTATGCTCGCGAACATCACAGAGGATCATGATTCACCTCGCATCACCGAACGCACGTGATCCATATCGGTCTCTGCCACGGTTTGGCTCAGGGATAGGTAATAGCCATCTGGATCGCGCAGGGAGAAGCTGCGGTCGCCCCAATACTGCGTCTTGATCTCTTCTTCCAGCGGCACCCCCCGGCTGCGCACCGCCTCGTAATAACGGTCAATCTCCATCGCCTTGGGGATGTACACCATGAAGACGACCCCCTGGCCACGCGGCCCTTCCAGCGGCTGACGGCTGAGGCCGATGGCCGCGCGATCGGCACCTTCGCCCATGCTGACGAAAGCGAAGGCGCTCTGGCCATCCGCCCCCTCCAGGCAGAAATCCTGCCGAAAAGCCAACTGCTTCGTGTAGAAGGCCAAGCTGCGGTCTACATCTTCTACCGCCAAAATCGGTGCAATCATTTCCTGCCTCCTGCCTTGCATCGTGCGGAAAGGATAGAACATATGTTTTATGGAGTCAAGTTTGTGCCTTCAAGTTACGATATTGTAAGAGCTACGACTTCCTGAGACGAGAGCAGGATAAAGGCTGCCGACCCCCGCTAGCCTTTACCCTCCGTAGCCACCGAAAATTTGCTATGATAGAAAGCAAGCAGAGTTCGAGAGCGATTCCATGAGTGAAATCCACGAGCGCGGCTACGCCAACCCCGCAGTCCTCGTCTCTACCCAATGGGTGGCCGATCATCTGGGGGATCCTTACGTCCGCCTCATCGAAACCAACGAAGACCCCACCCTCTATTTCCGCGGTCATCTTCCCGGCGCCATCCACCTCGATTGGATGAGCGACCTGAACGATAAAAATCGGCGTGATTTCATCTCTGCAAAAGCCTTCGCCGCTTTGATGTCTCAACATGGCATCCAACAAGACACCACGCTCGTCTTCTATGGCGACCGCAGCAATTGGTGGGCCTGCTTCGTCTTTTGGATCTTCGAACTCTACCAGCACCCCTACTTGAAAATCATGGATGGCGGCCGCCAAAAATGGGAGCGGGAAGCGCGCGATCTCACCCGAGATGTCCCCAGCTACAAGCCTGCCGATTACCCCGTGCCCAAAGCGCGCAGCGACGAAGCGCTTCGGGCCACCCGTGAAGACGTCCTGCAACACATCGAACAGGGCCATCCCTTGATCGATGTGCGGACGGCGGAGGAATTTTCCGGCCGTTTGCTCTCGATGCCCGATTACCCGCAGGAAGGTGCGCTGCGCGGTGGCCGCATCCCCGGCGCTCGCAACGCCTATTGGCAAGCGGCGGCCAACGAAAACGATGGTACTTTCAAGACCGCTGCGGAGTTGCGGGCCATTTACCAGGATGAACTGCAGCTCAGCCCAAATGATTCCATCATCACCTATTGCCGCATCGGCGAACGCAGCAGCCACACCTGGTTCGCCCTGCGCCACTTGCTCGGTTACAAGAACGTGCGCACTTACGATGGTTCCTGGACGGAATGGGGCAACCTGGTCAACGTCCCGGTGGAATTCGATGAAGAGTGAGCGCTGGTCCGCCGCGCCCTGAATTCGTCCCGCGTTACAGTTCCGAGCAATCCCAAAAAAAGCCGCAACGCGGACAGCGCGCTTTGCAATGCTGACGTTGCAAGCGCTCGTGACAGGCCGGACACCGCTGGGCCAGGGTGAAGTTGGGCAACGGCGGCAAAGCGTCCCGCATTTCCCGCTGCTTACTGGGTGTCTTTCCTGCAGTCTGTGGCATCATGAAGCATTCGGTTCGTTGCTGAAAGGCGACGACCGGATTCGAACCGGTGATGAGGGCTTTGCAGGCCCCTGCCTTACCACTTGGCTACGTCGCCCTGAGCGGTCAGTATACATCCTTTCTTCCCGCACGGGTAGCATGGCTCAGCGGAGCCACCGGGGCTGTTCCCCCGGTCCGTTCATCCCGCCCGTTGAGTGCAAAAACGGAGTCCCCTGCCGGGTTTCGCGCGCAGATTTGCCTGAGTTGAATATCATGGTTGTCATGTGGTATGCAACGCTCCGCCACCCACGCGCCAGGGTTTTCTTCCTGCGTACGATCGTCGCCTGCGCCTTGTTGGCTCTGCTGGCCGGCTGCTTGCGCTCCTCCAGCTCCGGTGGCGTCACCGTCATCGCCCCCCTGGCCATACCGACCAACCCCGTCATCACCCCGCAGCTCACCGTCCAGGTATTGCCGACTCGGCCCTTGCCGGTGCTGGGTACGCCGACGACGGAAACAGAAGTGGTGCGCCTCTACGTCACGCCGGCCGGTTCGCTCGGCCCGATCACCCTCCCCCCGATCACCGAAACCC
>WTGJ01000013.1 GCA_011523615.1 Chloroflexota bacterium
TACCAAAATATATTATCGTGCATCCTCGGTAATTGTTTCTTGCTGGCAGTCCACCTTTTGTAACACCACACAACCTCATTCCGAAAATTCCGACTGCCAAACACCGCATCCAGCAGCAGCTTCAGGTAATGCCCGGCGGTCGGGTCGCAGTGCAGGTAGATGCTGGCCGTCTCCTTCATCACCCGCTGGCAGGCCAACAAGCGCGCCGCCATGTAAGCCAAATACGCCGGTAAGCCGCCGCTGCCGGCGATCGTGCCGCTGCTGGCGAATTTCAGCAGCCACTCCAACTGCTGGTAGAGGTTCACATCGCGAGATGCGACATAATCGAGGGCCTCGTCCTGCGTCGCCGACCAGACCCAAGTGTCCTGGAAGACGTTGGCCTGCGCCTTGCCGCCGAGGGGGATGTTGTAATCGCGCTTGGAGTTGAAGGGCGGGTCGAGGTAGATGAGGTCGACGGACTCAGGCGGCACGTCCTCCGTCAGGACGCGCAGGCAGTCGCCGTAGAAGAGGGTGTTGCTGGGCGCACGCGCACCACTAAGTTGGGATTGAGTTGGATTTTGGTTTGTGGGGGGGGTATTTTGGGTCATGGGGCGGGCGCTTTCCTGGTTTTGCTGGCTGAGCGAAATGCTCGGCATTTTTTTCGGCAAGATATATGCTCAGCATACACCAAGGCAACCGGCGTGCACCTCTTTGCGTAGAATCTCTGGCAGCAACCGACGAGGAATAAAGGGCGGGCGATGATCGTGACGACGACTTCCGTGGTGGAAGGGCGGACGGGCGCGGAATATCTGGGGGTGGTGAGCGGCCGGGCGATTCACAGCGACTTGGGCGAGAGTTACGATTGGCGCACCTCCTTCAAAGGGGGACGCCGTGGTGGCCTGGAGGAAGTGCTGGCGGAGGCGGAGGATGGCGGTGCGCTTCGCGGAGGCAGCGAGCGGATCAGAGATCGTGGCCGGTCGTAGCACTGCCGAATTGCATTACAATGAGGTTTCTGAGAATGGATGAAAGAGAGAGCAGGATGATCATCACGACGACGCCGAGCGTGGAAGGGCGCGCAGTAGAAGAATACCTGGGCATCGTGAGCGGCGAGGCGATCATGGGCGCCAATTTATTCAAAGACATCTTCGCCGGCATCCGCGATATCGTCGGCGGCCGTTCGGGCGCCTACGAAGAGGAATTGCGGCGGGCGAAAGAGATCGCCATGGCGGAGATGCGGGACAACGCGCGCCTGCTGGGCGCGGACGCGATCCTGAGCGTCGACCTGGATTACGAGACGGTCGGCCAGAACGGCAGCATGCTGATGGTCTCGGCGAGCGGGACGGCGGTGAAGCTGGATTAGCGGGTCGCTGTAGCGGCCGCTGTAGCGGTCGCTGTAGCGGGCCGCTTGTAAAGCGGGCGCAGGTGACGACGGGCAGCCCCCGGCCGATCCGCTGGGGGATACTGGGCGCGGGGGAGATCGCGCGGCGGCTCTCGCGCTGTTTCGCGGCGGCGCCGAACAATGTGGGTCATGCGATCGCTGCTCGTTCGGCGGAGCGGGCGGCGGCTTTCGCGCGCGAATTCGGCTTTCCGGTGGTGCATCCCTCCTACGAAGCGCTGGTGGATGACCCTGAAGTAGATGCGGTCTATGTGGCGACGACGCACCCGCAGCATCTGGCGCAGGCGCAGCTGGCTTTGCGCGCGGGGAGACCGACGCTCTGCGAGAAACCACTCACGGTGAACGCGGCGGAGGCGCGGGCGCTCATCGCGACGGCGCGCGAGCAGGGCCTGTTGTTGCTGGAAGCGATGTGGACGCGTTTTTTGCCGGCCTATCGGCAGATGCGGGCCTGGCTGCGGGCGGGGGAGATTGGCGCGCTGACGTATTTGAGCGCGGAGCTCGGCTTTCGCTCCACGGCGGGGGCGGAACACCGCCTGTTCGACCCGCTGCTGGCCGGCGGCGCCCTGCTGGATGTGGGCGTCTACCCCATTTCGCTGGCGCTGGATTGTTTTGGCGAACGGCCGCAACGGATCCAAGCGCTGGCGCAGCTCGGCGAGACGGGGGTGGATGAGCGGGTGGCGATCGGCCTGGGCTTTGCCGACGGCGGCATCGCCAGCCTGCGCTGCTCGATCCGCGATGACTTGAAGGGGGAAGCGCAGCTGGTGGGCGACGGCGGGACGATTGAGCTGGCGGCGCCCTGGTGGGCCGGCCAGCGGGTTACGCTGCGGCGCGCCGGGCATGAGACGGTGCTGCGCGAATTCCCGGCGCAGGCGGAAGGTTACGAATATCAGCTGGAGGAATTCGCGCGTTTGTTGCGGGCGGGGGAAAGAGAGAGCGCGCGGCTGCCGTGGGCGGAATCGCTGGCGGTGATGGAGACGCTGGACGCGGTGCGCGCGGAGATTGGGCTGCGCTATCCGTTTGAGTGAGGGAACTCATAGCTTGACGCTGGCACAAGAATTGATATGCTATTGGCAGAATACCCCCTGGCGACCTCTGAGTAGCTCGTCAGGTAATGGAGAGGAGGCTGGAGCGATCTGGCCTCTTTTGCATCTAAAAAGGAGAGTTCATGTTTCGATTGGCGATTCTCATCGATGGTGCATACTTGGATCATATCGGCATGAACGCCGATGTTCGGGTGGATTGCGAAAAACTGGCGAACGAGATTTACTTGCGCGTGGCGGCCAGAACCCCCACAGGCATCGATCTGCTGCGCAGCTACTATTACAATAGCCTGCCCCATCGAAGCAACCCCCCAACGGCGGAAGAACAGCAGCGCTACGACTCCCGTTATCGCTTCTTCGACGCATTGCGTTATCTGCCCAGTTTCACGGTACGACTGGGTGTCGTTAAGGTTCGTGGCAACGATGGTCAAGGTCAGCCGATTTTCGAGCAAAAGCAGGTGGATCTGCTGATGGGTTTGGATCTCGCCTTGCTGAGCGCCAAACGCTCCATCACCCACGCCGCGGTGGTGACGGGAGATGGCGATATGGTGCCCGCCTTTCAAGCGGCGCAACGGGAAGGGATCGCCGTCTGGTGCTTCACGGATGAGACATTGGGCTCAGCGCAGGAGTTGTGGCGCGCCGCGGATGAACGGGTTCCCATCGATGGCGACTTCCTGCAAGCCATCCGCCGAATGAAGTAGTACCCTTACTCTGCGCTGTTGTAAGCGAGGAGGAAACCATCGAAAACGTCTTCCTGACGGGGATTGGCAAGCCGTTATCGCGCCTGGTGCTGGGCACGGACCAGCTGACGCATTGGGAGGACGCGGCGGCCTTTCGCCTGCTGGATGCGGTCTACGAGCAGGGCTGCCGCGCGCTGGATACGGCGCACGTCTATGGCGATGGCGCGAACGAGCGGCGGGTGGGGCGCTGGCTGAAGGCGCGTGGGCGGCGCGAGGAGATGGTGATCCTGGCCAAGGGCGCGCACCACAGCGAGCAACGGCGGCGGGTGACGCCCGCGGACATCACGGCGGATCTGAGCGATAGCCTGGCGCGCTTTCAGACGGAGCAGCTGGACCTGTATCTGCTGCACCGCGACGACCCGCGTCAGCCGGTGGGGCCAATCGTGGAGTGTTTGCACGAGCACGCGGAAGCGGGACGGATCGGCGCCTATGGTGGCTCGAATTGGACGACGGCGCGCCTCCAGGAAGCGAACGATTACGCGGCGGCAAACGGGTTGCGGCCCTTCGTGGCCGGCAGCCCGAATTTCTCGCTGGCAGAGCAGTTTGATGCACCCTGGCCGGGTTGTGTGAGCGTCTCTGGCGATGGGCGAGCGTGCGACCTGGCCTGGTACCGCGATGCGGGCGTGGCGCTCTTCGCCTGGTCGAGCCTGGCGGGGGGATTCTTCTCCGGGCGGGTGGACGTCGCTGACGCGAAGAAGCGGCCCGCGGCGACGGCTGACGGCGAAGAAGGGTGGCGGGAGCGTTGCCTGCGGGTCTATGGGCACGAGCGGAACTGGCGGCGGCAGGAGCGGGCGCGCGACCTGGCGGCGGCGAAGGGGCTGAGCCTGGCGCAGGTGGCGCTGGCTTACGTGCTGTCGCAGGAAGGCGCGGTCTTCCCGCTGGTGGGCTGCCAGAGCGGGGCGGAGTTTGCCGAATGCGTGGCGGCGCTGGCGGTGAAATTGACGGCGGCGGAGTTGCGCTGGTTGGAGGAGGGTTGAGGGATTAGGCCGGATCTGCTTGCGGTGGAACTACGGCGATACGATCTTGATAACGCAGGAAATCAACTCTGTTGAGAGTAACAAGGGCATCGACACTATGAGCCAACATGGTGGCCACAATATTGGCGTCATGCATTTGCCTACCGCCGATAGGGTAATGTTGTAGAAGATACTGAAACTCCTGATGGACAGCCGCAGTTTCTTCCAAGACCCGAAAGCGGGCGTGAAACGAAGCGACCCAGCGGGCGAGCTGCGCACCGGACAGAGGATTCATCTCTGTGGTCACGAAAGTGTTCGGATGGCTTGCTTGGACGCAGAATTCGCGGATTACTTGGCCGCTGATCGATAACTCCACGCGCTGCGAAATGAGGCGTCGCAAGTGAATTCTGCAATCTTCGTGGTGATCCAGAGTAGAGAATGTGAAACGCAGCAATACATTGGAGTCGACGAAGACCTTATCGGCCATCGCCGTTATACCAAGCCTCGCGGCGGACGGGGGGCATCCTTTGCACGGGCAGCGCCAGCTCGACCGCATCGGAGAGACGGAGCTTTTCCGCGACGGTCAATTCTCGCCGCTGGGAAATTTGGATCAGGCGGTCAGCGACCTCGTCCATTTTGCGCTTTTCTTCGCCTGGATGGGCCTGTCGTTGTAACGTCATCTGGACGTACTCCCAGAAAGGTCATCCCGCACAGGGAAACTATACTCCCTACCTAGCACGCAGGCAACCGCTACCCCAACCGCAGCTCCCCCTGGTCGGCGCGGGCTCTCTCGGCGCGGGGGGCGCGGCGGAAGGTGCCGTGTTCGCGCGGCATCTCGAGGGTCGCGCCGGCGAGCAGCGCCTCGATGGTGAGGATCTGCAGGCGCGGGAAGCGGCCCCAGGCTTCCGTTTCGTAAAAGCCGGCGGCCAAGGCCTCGGTCTGCATCGGTTGGCTGGGCGCTTCCAGCGTGATGAAGGCGGCGAGGGCGGCATTTTCCCGTTCCAGCGTGCCGCGCAGGTCACGGATATCGCCGCTGTTCACGCCGCCGGACTTGACCTGGATGAGGGCGCGTTCGGCGGCGCCGCCATCGCCGAGGAAATGGATCACGCCGTCGATGCCGCGGTCGGCGCCGCGTTTGCCCCGGCGGGAGCCGCTGGGCGCGCCGAGCGGCTTGGCGCCGACGAGGGAGAGCGCCCACCACTGGAACTGGTAGCGGTCTTCGGCGGCGAGTTGCCGGGCGCCGGGGAGGGAAGTGGGCTCGCCGATGACGGCATAATCGCGGCCGGGGAGGAGCTGGTAGCGGTCGCGCAGGCGGTATTTCATGAGGGCGACGGAGAGGTGTGTGATGTCGATGCCGGCCCAGCGGCGGCCGAGGGCGTGGGCGGCGTCGATGGCGGTGCCGCAACCGCAGAAAGGGTCGAGGACGAAACCATCCGGCGGACAGGAAGCACGGATGAATTTCTCTACCAGGGCGCGCGGCTTCTGAGTCTGGAAGCCCAGGTGCTCGCCGCGCTGCTTGTTGTAATTGGTGAAACCGCTGGGTTCCAGCAGCAAATCCTGGGGGGAGTTGCCCGTGTCGGCGGCAGCGTAACGTTTCAAGCCGGGCCACTTGCCGCGCTTGGGGTGGTGGATCAGGCCGGCGGCATCCAGCGCTTCGAGTCGCTCGTGCACGCCGGGGATCGCGCGGTAGCCGGGGATGAAATGGCGCTCGATGTATTCGGCGTATTTGCCCGTTTTCGGTGCGGACCAATGCCGACCGCGAGCCGTCACATCGTAACCGCGCCAACGTCTACCTGATTCACCTTCGCTCGTCCCTGCTCCTGTCAAATTATCAGCACGATAACGCCCTCGCTCGTCCTGCGAGGGATAAGCGGCCGCCAGCTGCTCCTCGGTTTTGGCCGTCGCGATGTCGTGGCCGTTCCAATAAGGCTGGTCGGTGCGGGAATAGAACAGGATGTGGTCCTGGATGCGGCCGAAGCGCCGCGGGTCGTTGTGGGCGATGGCGCGTTTCCAGTTGAGGTGGTTGCGATAGTTCTCGGGGCCGAAGATGGAATCCAGGATGAGTTTGAGGTAATGCGAGGCGGAGTCGTCGCAGTGCAGGTAGAGGCTGCCGCTGGCTTTGAGGACGCGGTGCAGCTCGATCAGGCGGGCGGTCATCATCACCAAATAGGCGCAGATCTGGTTGGTGCGGCCGAGCGACTCGACGAGGGCGGCGAGCACGCGGGCGACGCGCTCCGGCGCTTCCCGCAGCAGCTCGCTGTAGAGCTCTTCCGTGCTGCGCCCCCAATGCCAGCTGTCTTCGAAGGCGGTGATCTGCGCTTCGGAATCGCGCCCGCTCTCGTCTTTGAAGAGGACGTTGTAAGAGCGGTTGGAGTTGAAGGGCGGGTCGAGGTAGATGAGGTCGACGGAGGCTGAGGGGAAGTAGGTGCGGAGGATGGGGAGGTTGTCGCCGTAGTAGAGGGTGTTGGGGGTCATCTGGGATTGGCCCGGGGCACTTCGAGATCAATCAATTGTCTTCTCTGATAACGTCTGAAGTGTTTTTGGTTAAGGGTACAAAGCGTGTTGATGCCGTTCGCCCGCATGGTTGCCACGATGTGAGCATCATGCATCTGTTTGCCCCTCAGATTGAATGTACCGACCAAATTCAGGAATTGCCTGCGCACAGCCGGCGTTGCATCCGCGATGCGAAAACGCGCAGGGAAGGATTCAACCAAGAGGACGACCTTTTTACCGGTCAAGGGAGTATCCAGAGTATCGGGGTGGGTGGCCTGCACGCAGAATTCGCGGATCACCTGGCCGCTGATCCACAGTTCCGTGCCCATGGTGAAATAGCATTCAAGTTGATCCTTACATTTCTTTTCGTCATTCAAACCAGAGAGTGTAAAGCGCAGGAGAACATTGGTATCAATGAATGCGCTAGCGGCCATCGTCGCCGTACCAGTCCTCGCGGTATACAGAAGGCATGGTCTTAACCTTTACATTCAACCTGACCGCGTCAGAAAGACGGATTTTTTCGGATACAGACAAAGGACGGTGGTTGGCGATGCGGATCAAAAGGCGCGCGATCATTTCGTTGTTTCGCTTTTTGGTGATTTGCCGCGTCAGTCTTTTAACAAGCGTGTCCAATTGTGTGACCCGCTTGGCGAGTGCCTGGGGTAGGTCCGGCTCGACCTCGCCCGCGGCGGCCCGTTTATGCCAGCCATTTACAATCGCGTGAAGGATGGTAGCATGGTGTTTCAGGCCAGGCACCACCTCTCTTTCATAAGTATCGAATCCTTCTGCGATGTCCAGGCCATTTGCCCAGTTATCAAAATCAAGGGCTACATCGTCATCCTGCCCACCCTGCCGAACGAACTCGACGAAGTTTATCAGGGCAAAATTGACCAATTGCTCGCCCCATGTGACATCGATCTCAAACTGGGAAACTTTCTCGGACACCTGAATCGGTTTGATAGTCTGACGAAACGACCTCGCAGCCTCGTCATTCAACATCTCCTCAAACTCTTGAACTGGCGAGTTCGTCTGATGGGACAACCTAGTGGGTACTTCATCCAGTAAGTTCCCTAACTGTACAGGTAAATCAGTGCCTTGAGTTTGGGGTTGCGTAACCATCACTCGGTATCCTTTGTCCGGTTGTGTGGACAGTTTCATTGTACACGCAGACACCTTGTTACAGGCGGGCGAGTTGGCGGAGGTCGGTGGCGATGTGCAGCGGTTCGCGGAACGGCGCGCGGGCCAAACGTTTTCTTACGGCCGCGAAGTGCCGTCACGCGCTCCCAAAAGTCGTTCATCGGTGCGGCGGTGGGAACGGCGTCTGGATCAATCCTCGTAATGGATATGGAATGGTGATGGCTCAACCGTACCGCGCGACGAGCTCCTCGGCGAGTTGGCGGATGGCGGTGGGGGAGGGTTCTTCGGTGCCGAGCTGGCGAGTGGGGAATTGGACGGAAATTCCGACGAGACGGTCGCCTTCGCAAGTGTAACGGCGCATGATGTATGGGTCGTCAGCTACCTCGGTATAATAGGTATATTCCGCGATGGGCTCGAACTCGATGAAGAGCATCATCTGGACCGGGTCGTATTCGACCGATTGGATCCTTTGCCGAGCACTGATTTGCGCCATTGCTCGATTACCCCGTCAACTCAGGATGTATGCAGTACATACCAGTGCTGTCAGTTTATATTGCCTCGCCGCTGGTTTCAAGTATTTGAGGACGACACGGATTCTGTGGGAGGCAGGGGATGAGCGAAAAGCGACCGGAATATCCGCATAGTGGATGATGAAGTAGCGACCTTCGCTATCGGACTCCTCCCACTCACGATGATCTGGATTCGTGAGCGCCTGGATCAAGTGTTGACGATATTCCCGCAGCACGTCATGCCTGACCAGGATGTGCGCTTCCCAGACCTCGCGGGAAAGATAGACGTCGATGCCATCGGGGTCGGTGGCGATATACAGCGGTTCGCGGAACGGCGCGCGGGCCAAACGTTCCCAAAAATCGCTCATGGCTGCGGCGGTGGGAACGGCAGTCGGGGTCAATCTTCGTAATGGACGTGGACGCGTTTGCCTGACGTTGCCGACTCCTGGATCGCGTCACAGATGGCAGCGCAGCGATAACCATCGGCGAAATCGGCGCCGATGGGGGCGACCGGCTCGTCGGCGACGATGCAGCGCAGCAGGTGGGCGATCTCGTGGGTGAAAGTGTGCTCCCAGCCGATGATGTGGCCGGGCGGCCACCAGTCGGCGAGCCAGGGGTGAATCGGTTCGGTGGCGAGGACGGTGCGGAATCCCTGGTGAGCGGCGTCATCCGCTAAGGAGAGGTACTGGAATTCGTTGAGGCGTTCCAAATCGAAGGCCACGCTGCCGCGTTCGCCATTGATTTCGAAGCGCAGGCCGTTCTTGCGCCCGAGGGCGAAGCGGGTGGCTTCGACGGTGCCGAGGGCGCCATTTTCGAATTCCAGCGTGCTGACGACGGCGTCATCGACGGTGACGGGGGCAGTCGCGCTGCCATCCGGCAAAGGACGTTCGGGGATGAAGGTACGAGTCTGGGCGGCGACGGCGCCGATTTCGCCGACGAGGTAACGGGCGAGGTCGATGGCGTGGGCGGCGAGGTCACCGAGGGCGCCGCTGCCAGCCCGTTCGGCATCCATGCGCCAGAGGCGTGGCGTGCCGGCGTGAGGGAGCAGCCAATCCTGGAGGTAGATGGCGCGGAAGTGGTAGAGGCGGCCGAGGGCGCCAGATTCGATGAGGAGGCGAATCTGGCGCACGGCGGGGACGAAGCGGTAGTTATAGGCGGTCATGTGCTTGACGCCGGCGCTGCGGGCGGCTTCGAGCATGGGGAGGGCTTCGGCGGCGCTGCGGGCGAGCGGTTTTTCGCAGAGGAGGTGGATGCCGGCCTGGGCGGCGGCGATGCAGGGCGCGGCGTGGATGTCGTTGGGGCCGCCGTTGTCGAGGAGCTGGATTTCGCCGCTGGCGAGCATGTCGCGCCAATCGGTGTAAGTCTGGCGGGCGCCGAATTGGCGAGCGGCGGCCTGCAGGGCGGTTTCATCGCGGCCGCAGAGGGCGGTGAGCTCAGCGCGGGCGGGGGGATCGGCGAGCATGTAATTGATCTGGCGGATGCCGTTGCTGTGCGACTTGCCCATGAAGGCATAACCAAGCAGGCCGATGTGGATGGTGGGTGGCGAAATGAGTTTCGCTGCAGTCATCGTGAGGTTCCTCTATTGCTCTGTGGGCGAATCAGCGCGCAGTTGATCGGCGGCACCAAGTTCCGCTGGCGATTGGCCCATGAAGGCATCACCGAGCAGACCGATGTGAATCGTGGGCAAGTCCGTCATCATTGTGCTCCTCTCTGGGGTTGGGGGTTCAGTCAGATGAGCTCCCGTCGGATTGGAGGGCCTCTTCGAAGCCGACGGTGGCCGGTGGGAAGGTTCGTTCGCGCAGCAGGGCGAGGGCTTCGCGGGCGCCGAACTCGCGCTCCATGCCGCTATCTTCCCATTCGACGGAGAGTGGGCCATCGTAGCCGATGTGGTTGAGGGCGCGCAGGATGGCGTCGAGATCCATCTCGCCGCGGCCGGGGGAGACGAAATCCCAACCACGGCGCGGGTCGCCGAAGGGCAGGTGGCTGGCGAGGCTGGAATTGCGGCCGTTGAGGTTGCGCGCGCTGTCTTTGATGTGGACGTGGAAGATGCGTTCCGGGAAGGCATAGATGAGCTCGACGGGGTCGATGCCCTGGGGGATGAGGTGGCTGGGGTCGAAATTGATGCCAAAGGCGGGATGACCATCGATGGCGTCGAGGGCGGCGGCGAAGGTATGGATATCGTAGGCGATTTCGGTGGGGTGGACTTCGAGGGCGAAGCGGACGCCGAGCTGCTGGAAGACATCGAGGATGGGGCGCCAGCGGGTGGCGAAATCTTCGTAGCCAGCGTCGATCATGGCAGCGGGCGTCGGCGGGAAGGGGTAGAGCTGGGCCCAGATGCTGCTGCCAGTGAAACCGTTGACGACGGAGACGCCGAATTGGGCGGCGGCCTGGGCGGTGCGGATCATCTCCGCAGCGGCGCGCTGACGGACGCCTTCGGGCTCGCCATCGCCCCAGATTTCGGCGCTCACGAGGGCGCGGTGGCGTTCGTCGATCGGGTCACAGACGCATTGGCCGACGAGGTGGTTGGAGATGGCCCAGCAGCGCAGGCCGTGGGATTGGAGCAGGTCGTGGTGATCGCGGCAGTACTGGGCACTGGAGAGGGCTTGACCGACGTCAAAATGATCGCCCCAGCAGGCGAGCTCCAGGCCATCGTAGCCCCAATCGGCGACGCGCTGAGCGAGGGTGGCTAAGGGCAGATCGGCCCATTGACCGGTGAAGAGGGTGAAGGGACGGGACATGGGGGGTCTCCGTGGG
>WTGJ01000003.1:0-20510 GCA_011523615.1 Chloroflexota bacterium
TAGTAGACGTATGGGGTGGGGGCGGCAGCGGGAGCAGGAGCGGAGGGGCTGCTTCCTGCACCATCCAGGCGTTGCCAGTTTAGATGGATGTAGGCATCTTCCGAGAATTCGTAGTATTCCACTTTGAGGTTGTGTGTGCCGGCGCTCAATGCCACGTCGATGTTGTGGGTGGTCCCAGGGCTGGAGCCGCGGGAATCGAAGCGCGCCTGTT
Source organism: Chloroflexota bacterium (assembly GCA_011523615.1). GTDB lineage: Bacteria > Chloroflexota > Anaerolineae > Aggregatilineales > Phototrophicaceae > WTGJ01. Next base: position 212 of record WTGJ01000003.1, read on the forward strand.
CGTCGACGAAGAATACAAAATAGTCATCCGCCCGGATCTCAAAGCGGTAATTCCCTTCGTCGAAATGGACGTTATCGGCGAGGAAGCGGACGGAGAAGCCATCGGCGGGGATTTTGTTCTGGTGGCTGGGTGGGGCGCCTTTGCCCCAGTTGAAGTTGAGGCCACCTTCTTGCTGGAAATGGCCGTCGTGCCCTTTGCTTTTATCCAGTGAGAATTCGTGATTGTTGAAATACTGGGCGAACCAGCTGATTCCATGTTGGGCGTGAGTGGCGGAGCCTAAGGTCAAGGCGAATGAGATCACAATCAGGCAAGTGAGCCAAACGAAGCGCCGAGACATGATTCCCTCCCAATCAGTCTGCTTGACGAGCAAGCGACCTTTAATGATGACGATACTACGGAAGTAGTATAACATGAACGTGAGTTTACGCTTTTTTAGGAGGGAGAGGGGATGTCAGGAGCGTTGCGGGAGAAACTCCAGGCCATCCAGCCGGAGTTGGCGAAGGCATATGGCCGGCCACGCTGGCAAGCGAAACGTGCCAGCGGCCTCGAAGAGCTGGTTTCTTGCATCCTCAGCCAGAGCACGACGGACCTGAACCGAGACCGCGCGTATGACAATTTGCGGGCGCGATTCCCTACCTGGCAGGAGGTGGTCGATGCGCCGGCGGCGGCGGTCATCGAAGCGGTGCGCAGCGCCGGCCTGGCCAACCAGAAAGGGCCGCGCATCCAGGCATTGTTGCGCCATGTGCATCAGGAGCGCGGCGAATACGATATCGAGTTCCTCGGCGATCTGCCGCTGGAGGAAGCGCGCGAGTGGTTGCTATCGCTGGTGGGTGTGGGCCCCAAGACAGCGGCCATCGTCCTTTGCTTCTCGTTCAATCGAGCGGCCCTGCCGGTCGATACGCATGTCCACCGCGTGGCGCTGCGCTTGGGTTTGATCCCGGCCAAAACCAGCGCCGATCGCGCGCATGGTTTGCTGGAAGAACTGGTGGACGCGGCGGATCATTATGCGTTTCACCTGCAGCTGATCCGTCACGGGCGGGAGGTCTGTAGCGCCCGTTCGCCGCAGTGTACGGTGTGCACCCTGCGCGAACATTGTGATTACCTGGCGGCACTTGAGGCCTGATTGCGGGTTTTGATCCTCGCGCCGCATTTTGATGATGCGGTGTATAGCTGCGGCGCGCTGGTTTCGCGGCGGGTGGCTCAGGGGCATACCGTGGTGATGATGACGGTTTGCGGCGGGGCGATCCCGGATCAACCGCCGGCGAACCGCTTTGTTCGTGAGTTGCACGCGCGTTGGCGAGCGGCGAACGGTGGCGAGTTGCCGGATCGCCAGGCGGAAGAGCGGGCGGCCGCGAAGGCGCTCTCCTCTTCAAGTTCAGGAAGTATGGCAGCAAGAGTGCAGGTGATCGCACTGCCATTTTTGGACGCCATCTATCGTTGCGCTGAGGCAGGGGAAGCGCTCTACCCCAGCGGCGGGCAATTGAACGGCGCGCCCCATCCGCAAGATTCGCTGCCCCGCCAGTTGCGGGCGAAGGACTGGCTGGCGGAAATGGCCTGCGAGGAGCTGTACCTGCCGCTGGCGGTGGGCGGGCATGTCGACCATCGCATCGTACGGGATGAGGCTCTGGCTGCGTTGACGGGCCGGCCCGAACTCGTGGCCTACGCTTACGCCGATTTTCCCTATTCCCGGCGGCGAGTGGCGGTGGCGGAGGCGGTCGCGCGCTTCCCCGCGGGTTTCTCGCTCCTACCTGGCCCGTCTTTGCCGGAAACGGAGGGCGAGTTGCTGGCGAAAATCGCGGCGATGCGGGAATACCGCTCTCAAAACAGCAGTTTTTGGCTGGATGACGCGGCGATGGCAGCTGAGGTACGGGCGACCGCAGAAACATACTGGCGCGTTTGCCATTGACGAGCGATTCATGTTTTGCTAAGATGCATCAGCAGGCACGAAACAAGCAGGCACGCAGCACAGCACCGCGCTGTGTTTTTATTACCTGTAGGAATTGGGACATGGCGAAAGAATTGTATTACCTCACTGCGGACGGGCAGTCGCGCCTGGAAAAGCAATTGCGCGATTTGATCGACGTACGGCGGCCGCAGGTTGCCGAGCGGCTGCACAGCGCCCTCGATGAAGGGGGCGAATTGATGGAGAACGCCGAATACGAAGACGCGAAAAACGAGCAAGCCTTCGTGGAAGGGGAGATTTCGCGCTTGCAGGGCATCCTCAACAATGTAGAGATCATCGAGATCAGCCAGGACAGCGGCGTCGTTCAACTCGGTTCGCGGGTGAAGATCAGGGAAAAAGGCGAGAAAGAAGAGTTGGTCTACCAGCTCGTGGGCAGTGTGGAAGCGAACCCCCGAGAAGGACGCATTTCCTGGGAGAGCCCGCTGGGTGCGGCGCTGATGGGCGCGAAAGTGCGGCAAAGGGTTACGGTGCAAGCGCCAGATGGCGAAATCGTCTATGTCGTCCGTGCCATTGAATGAAGGTGAAGGCAGCATAGCTGTAGGCAGCACAGCGATAGCCAGCAAAGCCGAACCGCCGCATCGCCCAGATGGCCTTTCCGAGCTGGCGGGCTGGCGAGCGAACCCGCTGGAACAGGAGCGCCTGGCCAAATTGGCGCGGTTGGAAGAGCGGGGCGTATGTGCTTACCCGGCGCGGGTTTCGCGCGGACAAGGCTGCGCGGAAGCGGCGCACGCTTTCGAGCAATTTGAAGCGGCCGGCGCTGAGGGTGAAGCGCCCACGGTCCAGGTAAGCGGTCGCATCCGCCGCCTGAACATCAAAGGAAAACTGAGTTTTTTGCACATCGCCGATGAGAGCGGCCGTTTGCAGTTGCTGGCCCGCCTCCATACCCTGGGCGAAGAGCGCTACTCCCTCATCAAGGAGAAGCTGCTGGATGTCGATGATTTCATCGCAGGCAGCGGTCCGATGATGCGCACGCGTGCGGGGGAGATCAGCGTCGATCTGCGTGACCTGCGCCTGTTGAGCAAGGCGCTCTCGCCATTGCCCGTCATCAAGCAGCAGCAGGACGAGGCGGGGAACATCATCGAACACGGCGCCTTCGCCGATATCGAGACGCGCTACCGCCGCCGCTATGTCGACCTGGCGGTGAACGAAGAGGTGCGTGAGGTATTCCGCCAGCGCGCCGCCATCATCGCCCGCATCCGTCAGTTCCTGGATGCACGGGGCTTCCTCGAGGTGGAAACGCCGATCCTGCAACCGCTCTATGGTGGTGCGGCGGCGCGCCCCTTCCATACGCGCCACAATCAACTGAAACAGGAACTGTACTTGCGGATCAGCTTTGAGCTGTACCTGAAACGCCTGCTGGTCGGTGGCTATGATGCGGTCTATGAGATTGGGCGGGATTTCCGCAACGAGGGGATCAGTTGGAAGCACAACCCCGAATTCACCATGCTGGAGTTTTACCAGGCTTACATCGACTATCGCGGTGTGATGGAGCTTTGCGAAGCGATGGTGGCGGCAGCGGCCGAGTGTGTTTTCGGCAGTTTGAACGTGAGTTTCCGCGGCAAGGAGTTGAACCTGCAACCACCCTGGCGGCGCATCAGCGTACGGGAGGCGATTCGCGAAGCCTATGGTTTGGATTACCGGCAATTCGCCGATGCGGAATCCTTAGCGGCCGAATTGACGGCGCGCGGGGAGCCGCCTACGCCCGGCCAGCCCTGGGGGAAAATGGTGGAAGGCTTGCTCGGCAAGTATGTGGAACCGGCGCTCATCCAGCCGACCTTCGTGATCGATTACCCGCGTGAGATTTCGCCATTCGCCAAACGATTGCCCCAGGATGACAGCCACGTCGAGCGTTTTGAAGCCTTCGCCGGCGGGATGGAGATCGGCAACGGCTTCAGCGAATTGAATGACCCGCGCGAACAAGAGGCGCGCTTTCGCGAGATGGCCGCGCTCTTCCAGGCGGAAGATGACGACAGCGCGCCGCTGGACGAGGACTACTTGCGCGCGTTGCGCTATGGGATGCCGCCCAGTGGTGGCTTCGGGCTGGGGATCGACCGCCTGGTCATGCTGCTCACCGATCAACGCTCCATCCGCGACGTGCTGTTGTACCCACATCTGCGGGAAGTGCCGCGCTGATCGGAGGTCTTGGTGGAAGGGAAAGCGCACCTTACATAAGATGCGCCTGATGTTCCCAGAGTAAGGGGAGGAGCGCAGCCAGCGGCGCACCCCTCGTTCCTCAGCGCTGTGATTCGTCAGCAGGTGCCTTGCGTTTGGACGTAATCGCTGCTGACCCAGCCCGATCGGCCCAGGTAGTTGACGTTGAACCAACCGGACGATTTGCCTTCCGCGACCAGATTGGTGTTCACGGGAATGACTTGGTTCAAGCGCTCACCCGCTGGTGCGTCGCGGAAATTGATGAAGTCGGTTGAGATCACCTGACAGTTCGCGAGCGAGACAAAGGGCAGTTCTGCACCCTCACTGATGCTGATCTGTGATGCGTGATCAGCCACCGAATTGGCCATCAGGAATACTGTACCCGGCTGTTCGATCCAGCCGCAGGTCATCCCGGAGACGCTATAGGCCATCAATTCGATCAATTGGGCGGTGGCACTTTCATCGGTCAAGAATATCAGCGACCCGTGATTCGCGAAGCAAATCTGGGCACCTGAATTCAACTCACCTTTGATTTCAACGGCATCGAGGTAGCCCATCATCTGTTGCAGGCCGCCGGTATCCAGCGCTTGACATTCGATGCTGCTATTCACTGAAGTGACCAGGATCGAATCCGTCGCTGCTTCGCAGGCCTCTGGCGTGGGGGTCGTGGGCGAGGGCACCTGGATGACGGAAACGGTGGGTTGCGTTGAAGCCTGGAGCCAGGGATCGACGGGCAGCTCCTGCGCAGCGGCGCGCAGATCGGCCGTGCCGTCCATCAGCGTGGTGAAGTACTCGTAAGCCAGGTCGCCAAAGGTGCTGCAGAGGGCAACGCTGGCCTCGACCGCTGCCGGGAAATGCACGCCACCCCAAACGCGCGCCAGCCCACAATCTGTTTCAAAATCGCTCCAGGTTGCGAAGGTTAAGCGGGTGTCGCTCGCTGGAGTGATGCCGGGTTCCACCCGCGAAGAGCCGGTGCGGTAACTCACGGACCAATTCAGCTCATCGGTGCCGGTGAAGCGCCGCATGGCCTGGGCGGTCGCGTAACAACCGCAGGTGGAACCGGAAGGATACTCTGGGTGGTCGGCTTCAGGGAGGTAGGCCTGCCACTGGTTCGCTGGCAAGGAGATGGTACCGGCGCCGGGGCCGCCCCAGGCTTCTACCAACTCATCGCCATAGATGTGGCGGATGGCGCTGAAGGGGCGCACACCGTCGTAACGTGCCTTCTCCTGCCAGATGACGATGGCCGCATCGAGCGCCGCCGCTACCTTGACGAAATAGCCACGCACCGTATCCGCCGGCGATAGACCCAGTTGCTCTGCTACATGAATGTAGGACAGGGAGAGAGAGACGATCTTGTTGTCGAAGAGCTCCGCTTTCAGCTTTTGCTCGTCCGTCAGGTTCGCGGAGACCGCCAGCACGGCATCGGCCTGTTCCTTATAGTCGGCCCAGTTTTCGACGTTGCTGGCCAGGGGCGGCGGGACGCGCAGGCTGCGTGGGTCGAAGGAGCCAAAAGGCTCCACATTGGCCAACTGCGGTGTGACGAAATGTTGCACGGAATAGACGCCGGTGCCCTGTAAGCGGACACCGGGTTGCCAGCGAGACGGATCGTGGAGCACAAAAGCGGTATTCACCGGCATGTAACCGGTGGTGTCCTGGTAATTGCCCACTTGATTCATACCGTCGTACATTCGACCATCGAGCGCGCCGATGCCGGCCGCATTGCCAATGCCTACCGGATCTGTGAGATTCAGGCTATCGTCATCAGGATTCAAACCATAATTGAGCATCATCATCCGCCAGACCGGCGCACGGTCCGGCAGCAAACCCAGCAAGGTTTGGTACGCAGCATGCATCATCGCCGTATTGATGTTGAGGTCGGTTCGTTCTGCTTCGGGCTGGCGTGGGATTTGCGTGTACATGCCCACCGCCGTTTCGTGATAGGGAGCGGCAGCATCCACCATACCCAGCGCCGTCACAAAATTGATGCGATTGATCAGCGTCGCGTCCCCTAAAGAAGGGGAAACGTCCAGCGCGATGATCGGGAAGATTCGCGGCAAGACGATGTCGATCAAGGGATTGAGCGACTCAATCAGAGCCGCTGAGGGGTTGGACACGGGTGGACTCTGGCCCTGCACCATCCCTACCGTCTGCAAGGTAATGATGATCAGCAGCAGGAAGCAGATTCGTTGGGGAGAGAGCAAGCGGGACATATAAAACTCCTATTCTTTGGGAATTGGTGAAAGTAAAGACAACACTTGTCTAATTGAAATTGTACGAAAAAAAGGCGTGATTTGAGCAAGTCAAAATGAAATTGGCAGCCAAGAGGGTGGAACCAAGCCATCTTTGGCGTTGATTTTGGGGTGAATCAGTTGGTTTGGGGGAACAGTGGCGGCTGGTAGTTAGTCCACCGTCGAGCCATCCCCGTCGCGGGTGAGCGTGGCGCGGGCGACCGTTGCCGCTGGATCGTCCCATTCGGCATTGATCTCTTCCGCCAGCGATGCGACGGCGGCCGGGTCGCGCCAGAGGAGGCTATCGATCTGCACGGCGATGGCGCCGGCGGCCAGATATTCGCGCACGTCGGTCAGTGAATGCACGCCACCGCAAGCGACAATGGGGACGGGCACGAGCTGGCGCAGCTCTTCCACCAGGGGCAAGACCTGTGCTTTCACCCAGGGGCCGTAGAGATCCCCATGGATGCGGTGTCCATAAGCGGGGTCGCGCAATGCACCCTGGGGTGGCGCGGTGGCGACGAGGGCGTCGGCGCCGGCCTGGACGCAGACCGGGGCAAGATCCAGCGCCCCTTGCAGGGGCAAACGAACCAGCAGCGGTTTTTCAAAACGACGGCGTGCGGCGCTGACGAGGGATTGCGCGCGGGTTCGGTCGCTACCTTGATGAGTGCTGGGCAGGCCCAACTCGAGCGCGGCGACGGCTGTTTCCGCATCGAGGCGGCGGGCCGCTTTGCGCGTTTCTTCCAGGTCGGTGGCGCTGAGATGGCAGATGAGCGGGACGGAGAGGGCTTGCCAGCGGGCGCGGTGCTGGCTGAGCACGCTGCTGAGGCCGGGGTGGGTTTGCGGATGCGCGATCAAGCAACCGGCCGGTAAGGGCAAAACGGTGGCCCCTTCTCGTTGGGGGACCATGCGGCGGCGGTAGGTGATCGGCCGCGTCACGACGGCGCCAAACAGCGAAACATCGAGGATGCCGGCGTAAGCTTCGCCGTAACCGAAACAGCCGGCCGCGGGCAGCAAGGGACGCAGGAAGGGCAATTCCCGCGTGCTGGGTTGGGTCAGCGCGGCGGCGAAGGATTCCCGCGTTTGCATCAGGCTTCTTCCAGGCGGCAGCGGGTGAGATCCAGGGCGGGGCCCTGGCGGCAGGTGGATTTCAGGCCGTCGATCGTGGCGATTTCGCAGGCGCCGCAAGCGCCCGCGCCGCAGGGCCAGGTGGGCGTGAAGAGGCCCCAGAGGTATTTGGGGGGGACGCCGTTGCGCAGCTCGCCGAAACGGCGCAACCAGATCGCGAAGCGGGCGCGCTGCCCTTCCGCCGCGGTGGTGATGAAGACTTGATCCGCCCAACCCACGCTGAGGACCTGTTCGGGCCAGTGGCGGGGATCATCTTCACGGGGCGCGCCGAGGCTGATTTCCACCCGTGGGTCGAGCGAGCGCCGGTCGTATTGGGCGGCGCTGCCCAGGAGGACGAGGGTGATGCTTGCTTTGCGTGCCAGGAGGCGGTCGATGGCCAGCCGCAGGGGGTGCGGTGGACAATCTTCAGCGATCAGGAGGGCATGGCGCAGTTTTTTTTGGAAGGGGAGCGGTTGCCCGACCGGGCCGAGCAGGGTCAGGGCCTCGCCGGGTTCGTAGGGGCGCAGCGGGGAATCATAGGGGAAGGGGCATTCGACCACCAGCTGGTTTTCTGCGCAATGGATGGGCCACCAACGCTCGAGCAGATAGGGTTCAAAGGAGGGGTTGCGGCCGGGGGTGAGGAAGGAATGCCCGGGCTGGATGTTTTTCAGGGAAGGCGAGATGGCCAGGCTGAGTTGCTGGTAATGGGCGCCGCTGCGCCGCACGCGCTCGACGAAAGCCATGGTTTGCTGCATGAGGTTATGGTATTCGGAATGGTGGATTGCGCGCGGGAGAGAATTAGATTAGAATAGTTGTGCTATTTTTTTTGGGGCGTTTTGGTGATGAGAGGGTTGTGAATTGGATTTGAAATATCTGGAGCCCGTGGATGATGGGTTGCCTATGCGCAATGCGAGTGAGCACACGAAGAATAAACTATTAGCTTTGAAGAGTTTTATTGAGATGTTCCTCAATGGTACTAAGAATATGCCTTGGAGAGCGTGGAATTATCTCGACCTTCAAGCGGGGCCTGGAAGAGTCAAAATAAGACAAACGAGTGAGATAATTTCGGGATCGCCACTTATCGCTTTGGAAACAAATAGAGCTTTCACAAATTGTTGGTTCGTTGACATTGATCCAAAGAATGTAGACGCATTGAAAAAAAGAACATCTCAAATTGGGCGAAGTAAACTAACAATCATATGTGGTAATTGTAATGTTGAGGTAAACAAAGTTGTTGAACAGATCAATGCTACTGATAGTGAATATCGTGAGGGTGTTTGGTCATCTCTAAATCTTGCGTTTCTTGATCCTGAAGGGTTGGAATTGGAATGGACTACAGTTGAAAAACTAGCAACTGTCAAATTTATGGATCTCGTAATTAATTTTTCGACAAGCGGTTTTACTAGAAATGTTGAAACGGCTTTAGAAAAAGGAAACACAGAGAAAATTGATTGCTTCTTTGGTACTACTAGGTGGCTGGATGCGTATAGAACAGTACGTCATGAAGATGGGAACAGAATCAGGAGGGAAATGATAAATTTCTACAAAAGAAGACTAGCAAATTTAGGTTATATACATGTTTCGGATGACCTGTATCCTGACGAACTTGTTGTAAAGAATAGTAAGGGTGTTCAACAGTACACTTTGTTATTTATTAGTAAAAGCGACCTTGGAAGAAAATTCGGAAGAGAGGCAGCTTCACGGAATCGTGGTCAGAGGAAACTACCTTTTACTTGGTGAATTGGCAGTTTTCGAATCTCCGGAAAATCCTCCCGCCAATCCGCCCAATCCAAATTACCCTTGAAGAACAACGGAATTCCCTGGGCATCGAGCAAATCTACCAGGTTGGCGGTCCATTCTTCTTTCGGCTGGAAGACGCGGCGCCCATTGGTGGCGGCGCCGATGATCGCCCATTCGAACGGCAGCTCTTCGTGTTGTGTTAGCCACTTTTCCAATACGGGCACGACATCAAACCACAGCGGTTCGATGCTCATGAATCTAACCGTGGCTTCGATCTTCTCCATGTGCCGTAAGTAAGCGAGTAGAGCTCGTGCTGCACCGCGTGACGGCATTTGTTGTCCGGCTGGCACACTCACCCCCACCCAGACGTTTTGCGGAAAGGAGTTGAACTCCGGTAGCCGCAGTGGGTATTTGCTCAGCGTTTGGAAGATGTGCCAGCTGGCCCGGTCCATCACATCCAACACTTCGCGGATTTGCTCCGTAGGTACCCAATGCCCGAATAAATCCGCCATGCTGCCGACGAAGATGCCGGCCGGCTTTTTCAGCTTGAGGGGAGCTTCCAGAGCGTGCGGGCGCCAATAATGATGCTCGAAGCCATGGGGATATGAGGAAGTGAAGCGTTCAGCAATCGTCTTCGCATAACACTCGGTAACGGAGCCATCCGGCATTTTCCAAGTACAGCCATGCAAGCAACCACCGGTGGGATTCCAGGTATAACCGTCCCGTCCTGATACGCGGGTCCACTCAATGCCGCTCGGTGGACGTTGTCGATTCATAGCGTTTTGCCTGCAAGAAACATTCTGTTTGACGATATTAGCACAATAATTCTATGTTGCAAGTATCGCCAATCCTCCATAGCCTTGTATCTTGCCGCTGGCTTAAAGATGAGGTTATACTGATAGCAAGCGTTTCGGGCGGCAAGGGAACTTGTGGGCAAGGGAACTTGTGGGCAAGCAGTGTGGGTGAGGCATTCCCATGCGTGAGGCATTAACATGATCGAAGTGGTTATCGATAGCGTTCGCGTCAGCCTCATGACCCAGCATCGCCTGGTCGTGTTGAAGGACTTGAACAGCGAGCGGTATCTCACCATTTTCATCGACGCCGCGGTAGCCGAGGCGATCACCAATGAGTTGCACCAGCAAAAAACACCGCGGCCGATGACGCACGACCTGCTGCACGACATCATTCGAGAGCTCGGCGGGACGGTTTTGCATGTCCTCATCAACAAAGTGCAGCGCGATATCTATTTTGCGCGCATCGTGTTGGAGAGCGAAGGGCGCGAAGTCGATATCGATTCCCGTTCGAGTGATGCCATCGCCCTGGCCGTGCGCGCGCAGGTGCCCATATATGTCGATGCGCGGGTGATGGAGCGCGTCGCCATGTCGCCGGATGCGCACGTGATCGCCGAAGATGAAGACGAAGAAGAAGAGATCGCGGTCGATGAAGGTCGGCTGAGCGTCTTTACGGATTTCGTCAACACCCTGAAACTGGACGAAAACGAAGACGACGAATCGTAACGTCGTCCCCTTGTTCGCACCCCAACTCACCTGAGGAGGAGTATGGCACAAGTGCCATCCGCTCAACCACCATCGGCAACGCCACCATCGGCCCCGCCGCCGGCATTGCTCCCTTTCAGTGAAGAGGCAGAAGAAGCGGCCATCGGCGCGGTGCTCATCAACCCGGCGCTCCTGCACAGCCTGCAGGCGATTTTGCAACCGACCGATTTTTTCATCGCGCGGAACCGGCTCATCTGGGAAGCGCTGGAGCGCTTGCTCGCCCGCAACGAACGCATCGACTACCTCACGCTCACCGAAGATCTGCGTGATCACGAGCAACTGGAACACGCCGGTGGCGAGGCAGAAATCATCCGCCTCTTCCGCGCGACGCCGAGTTCGGCACATGCGGAAGCTTATGCCCGCATCGTCGAGCGCGCCTCCATCCGCCGGCGATTGATGGCGGCGGCCGATGAGATCCGCGAATTGGCGATGGATGAGAGCAAGCCGCTGGAAGAAGTCACCAGCGAGGCGGAAAGCAAGCTGTTCAACGTCACGGAAGGGCGGGGGCAGCGCGATATGGTCCCTTTGCGCAAGGCGATCAGCGATTATTTTGACCGCATCGAATACCTGCACAGCAACCCGGATGAATCGCTCGGCTTGCCCTGCGGTTTTCGCGATTTGGATCGCTTGTTGGGCGGTTGCCAGAAATCGGATCTGCTCATCTGCGCGGGGCGCCCGGGGATGGGCAAGACCAGCTTTTTACTCAGCGTCGCCCTGAATGCCGCGCGCTTTGGTGCGAGGGTCGTCATCTTCACGATGGAGATGGGCCGCGAGCAGATCACCCAGCGCTTCGTATCGATGGAAACCTCGATCAACATGCAGCGCCTGCGGCAGGGCCAGCTGAACGAGCAGGAATACACGCGTTTCGTCGAGGCGTCGGGCCGCATTTCGGAATTGCCGATTTACATCGACGATTCGCCAGGCATCAACCCCATTCAGATGCGGACGCGCGCGCGCCGCGCCTATTATGAGCATGGCATCGACCTGGTCATCATCGATTACCTGCAGTTGATGAATGCCGGCAATGTGTATGAGAACAACCGCGTCCAGGAAATCAGCTACATCAGTCGCAGCATCAAGGAGTTGGCACGCGAGCTGGATGTGCCGGTGCTTTCCGCCGCTCAGCTTTCGCGCGCGGTGGAGCAGCGCCACAACAAACGCCCGCTGCTCAGTGACCTGCGGGAAAGTGGCTCGATCGAGCAGGATGCCGATGCGGTGATGTTCCTTTATCGTGATGTGATCTACAATGAGGCGACCGAATTCCCGAATCAGGCGGAAGTCATCCTCGCCAAGCATCGCAACGGGCCGACAGGACGTTGCTCGCTCTATTTTGAGCAGAGCATCACGCGGTTCATGGATGCGCGCTCCCTGACGATCAGCCTGGAAGAGCCGAGCTCGGTGTACGAGGATGTCTGAGATGCCGCCCGGCACGGAAGCGCAACCGGAGAACGGCACCCAGCCTCAACCTGCCACGAGCGCGGCCGAAGAATTCTTGGAACCAGCTCGTTGCCGCATCTGCGAACGCGAGCCCATTTGCGGGGGCATCGGCTGGATGTTGCCGGAGGCGACGGCGGGCGAACCCCGGCCCAGCCAACCGCTGCGCTGCCCCCACTATCCTGCCCAACCCGATGACGAGCGGCGCAGCTTGCTGTTGCGCCTGAGCAATTTGAGCGCACTGACCGAGAAGCGCTTCGCCAATTTTGAAACGAATGTACCGTCCTGGGATGCCTGGCAACGGGAGCGCATGCGCGAAATCCTGCGCCGGGTGCGGCAATTTGCCGAGTTGCCCTGGCAAGCGGAAGCGAAAGACGCGGAGGAAAGGGAGGACTGGGACGCGTTGCCCTTGCCGAAGGAGAATGGCGTGCCTCGGGACGAGCGGGCGCGCTGGCTCTTGCTCATGGGCCGTTATGGCAGTGGCAAGACGCACCTGGCCGCAGCGGTCGGCAACCGTTGGCTGGAGCGCGGCGGGCAGGCTTATTTCACCACCAGTCCGGATTTGCTGGATCACCTGCGCGGCACGTTCGGGCCGAATTCCGCGGTGGGCTATGACGATTTGTTCCAGCGCATGCGCAACGTTTCGCTGCTCATCCTCGATGATTTTGGCGCAGAAGCGGTGACTTCCTGGGCGCGGGAGAAGCTATTCCAGCTGCTGAACCACCGCTACATCCACCGCCTGCCGACGGTGTTCACGACCAATGAAGTTTTGGCGGATCTGGATGGCCGGTTGTACAGCCGTTTGCAGGATACGGAACTGGTTTCGCAGGTGCGTTTGCCGGTGCCGGATTATCGCAACCCCGGCATCACCCCGAGCAGGTCCAAAGCGGTTTTGGAGATGCTGAATACTTGCCCGGAGTATCGATTGGCCGGTTTTTTCCCGGAAACGGGCATGGAAACGGAAGAGAAGCAGAGTTTAAAGGCGGCCAAACGCCATGCCGAACAATACGCGCGCCAACCGACGGGCTGGTTGCTGTTCATCGGCGGCCATGGTAGCGGCAAGACGCACCTGGCGGCGGCGATCGTCCAGGAACAGCGCTTGCAGGGGAAAGAGGCGCTCTTTGCGCGGGTGGCGGATTTGTTGCGCCACCTGCGCAGCACCTTCGACAAACAGAGCCGCACCACCTATGACCGCCTGTTGAGCGAGATTCAAGAAGAGCCCTTGTTGGTCCTCGACGGACTGGGGCAAGATAACAGCAGCTGGGGGGAAGAGCAGATCTTCCAGATCCTCGATTTCCGTTACCTGCGCCAGTTGCCGACTCTCATCACCAGCACGTTGGCGCTGGAACAGCACAGCGAGAAACTGCGCAGTCGTTTGTTGGCGGCGGAAATTGTGGAGATTCACGCCAGTTCTTATTTCGAGCGGGTGAAACCGCGCAGTCAGAACCGCCTCAGCTAGCTGCGAACTTTCACCAGACGAAGCAAAACGGCCGCCTTGTGAGACGACGGCCGTTGTTTTATTGTGGCTGGGATGAATGATGAGGATCAGGGGCGATCCGCGGGGCGGGTTTCCAGGATGGGGCTCGGACGGTTCTGGCTGATGGCGAGGGGCAAGGTTTCGTTGAGGGCAGGGCGGCGGCGGAAGGCTTCGTTCTCGCGCCCAAAATCCAACAATTCGCCATCGTCAGTGTAGGCTTTCACGGCCAGGCCGAGGCTCTGCAACTCTTTGACCAGGACATGGAAGCTGGTCGGGATGCCCGGTTCTTCGATCGGCTCGCCCTTGACGATGGATTCGTAGGTCTTGACGCGGCCGATGACGTCGTCCGACTTGACGGTCAACATTTCTTGCAGGGTATAGGCTGCGCCATAGGCTTCCAGCGCCCAGACTTCCATTTCGCCGAAGCGTTGCCCACCGAATTGGGCCTTGCCGCCCAGCGGTTGTTGGGTGACGAGCGAATAGGGGCCGACGGAACGCGCGTGCACTTTGTCTTCCACCAGGTGGGCCAATTTCAACACATGAACGACGCCGACGGTCACCGGCCGGTCGAAAGCTTCGCCGGTGCGGCCGTCATAGAGGATCTGCTTGCCATAGAGGGGCAGGGGCTGCCCGGTGCGGAACATCACCTGATCGGCGATGGTGAGGAGTTGCTCACGGCTGGCAGCTTCGAGGGAGGTTTGTTCCGGGTCATGGTGGGCAATCCAGATGCGTAACATGGTATCGATGACGCGGGCATCGATGGCGGCGCGTTGTTCGGGCGAGACGCCTTCGTTGGCGAAGAGCAGCTGCTCGGCCGGTTCCCAACCCTGTTCCCGCAGCCACTCGGAGAGGGCGGCGCGGCGGGCATAGGTGATGTTTTCACGAAGGGCATCGGGATCGTATTCTTCGCGTTCCGCCAGCCAATCGGCAAGGTAGAGCAAGCGCGCTTCGAGGTCATCGACAATTTCGAGATCGAACTCATCTTCAAAGGGGGCCAACCATTCCCAGGCACGTTCGCCCAGTTGAGCCCAGACGTGATCCAGCAGCCAGGCGCGCGCGAGGTCGGCGCGGATTTCTTCTTCTTTGGCGCCATCGAAAACAGGTGTGATGGCGCGGAAGCCGAGGCGATCAGCGGCCCAGCCGAGGTGGGTTTCCAACACCTGGCCGATGTTCATGCGCGATGGCACACCGAGGGGGTTCAGAATTAATTCGACCGTGCGCCCATCTTTCAGATAAGGCATGTCTTCGATGGGTACGATTTTGGAGATGACGCCTTTGTTGCCATGGCGGCCGGCCATTTTATCGCCCACGGTGAGTTTGCGGCGCTGCGCGACGCTGACGCGCACCATTTTCTCTACGCCGGCGGGCAAGTCCCGGTATTCTTCGCGGTTGAAGGTACGGACATCGACGACCTTGCCTTTTTCGCCATGGGGGAGGCGCAGTGAGGAATCGCGCACTTCACGGGCGTGCTCGCCGAAGATGGCGCGCAACAACTTCTCTTCTGGCGTCAGCTCTTTTTCGCCTTTAGGCGTGATCTTACCGACCAGGATATCGTTGGGGCCCACTTCGGCGCCGATGCGGACGATGCCGTATTCATCGAGATCCTTCAGCGATTCATCGCCGACATTGGGGATATCGTAGGTGATTTCCTCCGGGCCGAGGCGGGTATCCCGCGCTTCAATTTCGTGTTTGTTGATGTGGATGCTGGTGAATTTGTCGTCCCGCAGGAGGGATTCGCTGACCAGCAGCGCGTCCTCATAGTTGCCGCCATCCCAACTCAGGAAGGCGCAGAGCACGTTTTGGCCCAGGGCCAGATTGCCCGCCCGCGTCGAGCTGGAATCCGCCAGAGCATCCCCCGGCGAGACGCGGTGGCCGGGATGCACATTGGGGGTCTGGTTGATGCAGGTAGATTGGTTGGAACGGTCGAATTTCCGCAGGGGATATTCGTGCTCGTCCCCGTTTTCATCCTGGATCATGATCGCTTCGCTGTTCACGCGGGTGACGGTGCCGCTGTGCCGGGAGATGAGGACTTGGCCGCTGTAGCGCGCGGTATCGGATTCCATGCCGGTGCTGACGGCTGCGACGTCGGGTTGCAGGAGCGGAACGGCCTGTCGTTGCATGTTGGAGCCCATCAACGCGCGGTTGGCGTCGTTGTGTTCCAGGAAGGGGACGAGCGAGGCGCTGATGCCGACGACCTGCCGCGGCGCGACATCGATGTAGTCGATCTGATCGGCGGAGACGACGCGAAATTGCTGGTTGTAGCGAACGGAGATCCGCGAATCGACGAATTGCCCCTGTTCGTCCAGCCTCGTATCGGCCTGGGCGATGCGGTAGGGGTCTTCTTCATCGGCCGAGAGGTAGACCTGCTCGTCGGTGACGAAGGGCGTAATCGGCACTTCGGTGATGCCGGCCTTGGCCAGCTGTTTGGCCAGTTTTTCGGTGACGACGGTGCCTTCTTCGGCCAGCAGCTCATCCTCATCGTCTTCGACATCATCGTGCAAGAGGCGGCCGATCAGGCTGGGGTCTTTGGGGGAGAGGGCGTTGCAGACGCGGCGATAGGGGGTGACGATGAAGCCGTAGTCGTTGACTTTGGCGTAGTTGGCCAAGCGACCGATGAGGCCGATGTTGGGCCCTTCGGGCGTCTCGATGGGGCAGATGCGGCCGTAGTGGCTGTGGTGCACGTCCCGCACATCGAAGCCGGCGCGTTCCCGCCGCAACCCGCCCGGCCCGAGGGCCGATAGGGTGCGTTTGTGAGTCAACTCTGAGAGGGGGTTGGTCTGTTCCATGAATTGGGACAGCTGAGAAGAGCCGTAGAATTCGCTGATGGCGGCGACGATGGGGCGGATGTTGATGAGCGAGATGGGGGTCACCGAGGCATCGATATTGCGGATGGACATGCGGTCGCGCACGACGCGTTCCATGCGCCGCAAACCGGTGCGCAATTTGTTTTGGATCAACTCACCGACGGTTTTCAAGCGGCGGTTGCCCAAGTGGTCGATGTCATCCGGTTGGGCGAGGTTGTTGTTGATTTCGATCATGCGGCGCACGATGGCGATCATGTCGTAACGGGTGAAGGTGCGGTGCTCTTCCGGGATGATGTGGCTGAGGTTGAGGCGGCGGTTGATTTTGTAGCGACCGACGCGCTCCAGGTCATAGCGGCGGAAATCGAAGAGCTGTTCGCGCAGGTAACCGCGGGCGTTATCCAGGGTGACTGGGTCACCCGGGCGCATGCGGCGGAAGAATTCCAGGAGCGCCTGTTCGGCGATGGGCGGGCCATCCTCCGCCCACTGCGGCTCTTGCAAGATGGTATTGGCGATGAAGCGGTGGTTTTCATGGTGGTCGACATCGGCGAAGAGCTCCAGCAATTCTTCTGTGCTACCGGTTTGAATGGTGGGCGGTGCATCGAGGCCATCATCGACGGCGGCGAGCGCGCGCAGCAGGATGGTCACGGGCACGGTGCGCGAGCGGTTGAATTTCACGGTGATCAGGTCGTTCTTGCGCGTTGAGAATTCCATCCAGGCGCCGCGGTCCGGGATGAGTTTCGCGCCGGCCAGTTGACGATCGAGCAGGTCAGTTTTCTCATACGTGAAATAAGCGCCCGGGGAGCGGATGAGCTGGCTGACCACCACCCTTTCGGTGCCATTGATGATGAAGGTACCTTTTTCCGTCATCAGCGGGAATTCGCCGAGGAAGATTTCCGAGATGGTGATCTCATCGCCCGCTTCGCGGTTGACTAGGGCGACTTTGCCATAGAGGGGGGAGGCGTAGGTCATATCTCGTTCGATGCAATCATCTTCCGAGTGCTTGGGGGGATCGAAGCGGAATTGCAAGTCAAATTCACGCGCTTCTTCGCTGCCATCGGGGAAATAGATGAGCAGGCTTTCGTTATAGGATTTGATGGGGCTGATTTCACGGAACAGTTCGAGGAGGCCATGCTGCCGAAAGGTATCGAAGGATTTGATTTGCACTTCGATCAGCGAGGGCAGCTGGCCCCTATCGCTGGTGCGGGCGTAATTCTTTTCCGTGGATTCGAGGGACACAGGGGCGCTCCTTGCCTAACTCAGCGATGGGCAGGAAAAGCAAACCAACGGCGACGCGGCTACGTCCCGTTTGGGTATTGCGGGTATTGCTGTAGAGCGGCGAACTGGAAAATCAGATCGCGATCTCCGGCGGAATGGATGCTGGAATCACCACTATAGTGGCAATTCACAGCTTAAGTCAAGAGTCAAAAACGAACCTGATCATGGTGCTTGCGTGACCGATCGTGCCAACCGGCCGCGGCCCGGGCCGCGGCCGGTTTCTGCTGCGGGGAGCGGCGCTTCGTTCTCGGATGAGAGCCGGGGTTTCGGTGTTCCGCTGAATTTCCATTGCCAGCCGCATCGCACCTGACTAGGATACGCTAGCGCCCCCGGAGAGACTCGAACTCCCGACCTGGTGCTTAGAAGGCACTCGCTCTATCCACTGAGCTACGGGGGCAGGGGCGTTTCGGGGGCAAAACCCCACGATTTGCAGGATAGTCGCGCCATGTGGAATCGTCAAATTTACGATGGCGAAATGCTGAGATGCGAAAGGAAGCGATGGCCGAGCCACGTTTGACTCAGCAGCACAGTGCGCCTCAATTGCTGGTCCTGGCCGGCGGTTCTTCTTCGCGCATGTGGCCGCTGCGGGAGAAGCTGCTCATCCCGTTTGCGGGGCACTCGTTGCTGCGCCGGCAGCTAGAGCGTTTGCGCAGTTTGGGTTGGCGGCGGGCGGTCCTGGTCGCCAGCGCGCAAAATGCCGCCCTCTTGCGTGAAGAATTGGCGGATCTGCCTGAAATGGAGCTGCATTTCGCGATCCAAGCGGCAGCGAAGGGGATGGGCGATGCGGTCCTCTGTGCGGAGCCGTTGCTGAACGAAGGGCCGCTCTTCATCCATCAAGTGCATGACTTGGTCGATGATCGCTTGTACAGTGATCTGCTTTCGGCCCATGCGGCGCAGCCGGAACGCGCCTACCTGGCCGCCGCGGAAATGAAAAAGTATTTCCCCGGCGGTTATCTGGCGTTGGCGGGGGAACGGATCCGCCATATCGTGGAGAAACCGGCGCCGGCGGAGCGACCGAGCGACCTGGTCAACATCGTCGCCCACATCCACCCGTCTGCCGAACGGCTCTGCGCAGCCATCCGCCAGCAATACGACCAGCAGCCCACGGGGGACGATCATTACGAGCGGGCCTTGGCGGCGCTGATGGCGGAACAGTATTTTGTCGCCCTGCGCTATGACGGGCCCTGGCGCGCGCTCAAGTATCCCTGGCACGTGCTGGATGTGATGGATGCCTTTTTGGCGGAGCAGGGCCGGGTGGATATGGATAATGGAGAGCCGGTCGTCGACCCCAGCGCGCGCATCGATCCTGCGGCGCAACTGAGTGGGCCGGTGGTGGTGGCGGCGGGGGCGCGGGTCTTTGCGGGCGCGAACCTGGTCGGCCCTGCCTACATTGGCGCGGGCAGCATCATCGGCAATCAGGCCCTCGTGCGGGGCAGCATGGTGGGCGCGGAATGCGAGGTGGGCTTCACCAGCGAAGTGGCGCGCAGTTACGTCGGCGATCGCTGTTCTTTGCATGCCTGCCGCGTGCTGGATTCAGTATTGGCGGAAGGGGTGAATTTCTCCGCCGGCTGCACGACGGCCAACCTGCGCATGGACCGGGCTGAGGTGCACAGCCGAGTGAAAGGGCAGCGGATTGCCAGCGGGCGCCAGAAATTGGGGGCGATCATCGGCGCAGGGGCATTCATCAGCGTGGATGCGATGACGATGCCCGGCGTGAAAATCGGCGCCGGCGCGCAGATCGGCCCGGTCACCATCGTCCATGAAGATGTGGGGGAGGGGGTGCGCCTTTTCGTCCGGCAGCGGCAGGAGCAACGCGGGGGCAGCACATGATGGCACAGAGCAAGCGGGCGGATGCACTGGTGATCGCCGCGCATCACGATGATATTGAATTCGGTTGCGCCGGCAGCGTTGCTCGTTGGGTGGCGGAGGGCGAGCGAGTGGTATATTGCATCGTCACCGATGGTGCGGCCGGCAGCAACTCTCCCGAGCAAACACGGACGCAGCTGCTGGCGACCCGGCGCGCGGAGCAGATCGCCGCGGCGGACGTGGTCGGCGTGCGCGATGTCATTTTCCTCAATGAGCCGGACGGCCACCTGGAAGCCACGCTGGCCCTGCGGCGCGACTTGACGCGCGTCATCCGTCAATGGCGGCCGCGCCGCGTCGTTTTGCCCGACCCGTCGGCCGTGCTCGTGCATTGGGATGATGATGGCGACGGGCCGGGATGGGATTACATCAACCATCCAGACCATCGCGCCACGGGTGAGGCGGGGCTGTATGCCGTTTTCCCCAGCGCGGAGACGCGGCCCATCTTCCCCGAGTTGCTGGCGGAAGGGCTGGAGCCGCATCACGTGGATGAAGTGTACCTGGTCACCTGGCGACAGGAGAACCACGCGGTGGATATCGCGCCGTATCTGGAGCAGAAAATTGCCGCCTTGCTCTGCCACCGTTCGCAGCTGGGGCCGGCGATCGGACAGAGGATGCGCGAAGGGGCGGCCCGCTTGGGCGAGAAGTACGGTCTGGCGGCGGCGGAAACCTTCCGCGTGCTGCGCTTTTACCGCGGTGAG
>WTGJ01000003.1:20610-27179 GCA_011523615.1 Chloroflexota bacterium
CAACCGCCAGGTGAGCAACCGCCAGGTGAGCAACCGCCAGGTGAGCAACCGCCAGGTGAGCAACCGCCAGAGGAATGATTTTCCTGATGCGCGGTCCTTTAGGGTGGGCGCAAGACGTAGATTTGACCGCCGCTCAAGCTGAAATAAATCCAGCCCCGTTCGTCGGCCGTTGCGCTGAAAATTCGCCGCGGCCAGATGCCGGTGTTGAGCAGGGCGATCGCTTCGCGAGACTTGAATTCCGCCCCCGGCGGGTGGGGCACGAGATATTCCAGGCTGAGCGGGGCTTCCGGGTTGCTGGAAACCAGGTCGCTGAGGGAGACGGCAGCGAGCGCGAAGCCGTGATGGTTCACGGGAAGGTGGGGGTTGCCGGCCAGCGCGAGGAGCAGGCTGCCGGTCAGCTGAGGGAAGGCGGCGCCGTGGTAATGCCACAGGGCGAGCGGCACGCTGTTGGCGGGGAGGGTGAGCGCGGCCGGCGCCGTATTTTCACAGGGTAATTCGGGCAGGTGGCAGCGCGGCCAGCCGTAATCTGCGCCGGGCTGGATGCGGTAGAGCATTTCTGCCTGGTGTGCGGGGCGGGTATCGGTGGCCCAGAGCGAACCCTGCGCCCAGGCCAGGCCGGCGGGTTGACGGATGCCGGTCGCGTAGATTTCCCAGCTGCCGCCCGGCGGGATGCGCAAGATGCTGGCGCGCGGTGCAGGGTGGGCCGACACCTCGTCGCCCGTGCAGAGGGCGCAGGGCGCACCACTCCCCACGTAGGCAGTGCCCCGATCGTCGAAGGCCAGACCGCCGTTCCAGATGCCGGCCCCGGTCGGCAGATCGTCGACGAGGGTTTCACGCCTGCCATCGGGGAACCAGCGCAGGAATTCCGCGCCGGCGACGACATACAGCGCGCCGCCCTGCCAGGCCAGGGCATTGGGACGGTGCAAGTCGCGGAGGATGACCTGGCGCGACGAAGCATCCGGCAAGCCATCGCCATCTTGATCGGTGAAGCGCCAGATCTCACCGGCCAGGGGCGAAGCTGCGAACCATGCCTCTTCATCACCGACCGCCCCGAATGCGATGGCGGTCAGCGCCAGCTCATCGTCTTCGCCTTCGGGCAGGGCGAGGACGCGCTCGATGCAGAAACGCTGGATATCCACCCAGATTGGCTTGAAGTTTTCCACCTGCAGTGGACGGAGGTGGCAGGGCGGCAGCGCTTCACCCTGGGCCTGGGCGGAGTGAACGGGCAACCCGACACTCCCTGCGCAGCAGCAGAGGAGCCAGAATGACCGTAGCGCTCGCAGCATCCGCAACCTCACGTCCTTGATGAGGCTCCATGCTATCATGGATGGAAAGCGATGGAAGGGCAACGCGAGGGGCGAGCTTTGGCAGGCCGTACCTTAATCACCGGCGGAGCGGGCTTCATCGGCAGCCGCCTGGCCGCGCGCTTGTTGGCGGAGCGGCAGCCGGTCATCCTGCTGGACAATTTCAGCGATTATTATGACCCGGCGCGAAAACGGGCCAACATCGCTGACTTGCGCTCCGAATTTCCGGATCGACCGCCGCTGGTGGTGGAAGCGGATGTGCGCGATCGGGCGGCTTTGTCGCAGCTGTTTGTGGCGGAAGAGATTCGCCGCGTCGCCCATCTGGCCGGCATGGCGGCGGTCCGCTATTCCGTGGAACGGGCGCCGCTTTATGCCGAGGTCAATACCCTGGGCAGCGTGAACGTGTTGGAATGCGCGCGGCAGCACGAGGTGGAGAATTTCATCCTGGCATCGACGTCTTCGGTGTATGGTAACGCGGCACCGCCCTTCCGCGAGGATCAGATTCCGGATCGTCCGCTCGCGCCGTATCCGGCCAGCAAACGGGCGGCCGAGCTGATGGCCCACACCACGCATGTTCTCTTCGGGCTGAACGTCACGATCGCACGCTTGTTCAACGTCTATGGTCCGGCGGGCCGGCCGGATATGATGCCGTTGAAGGTGTTGGATTGGCTCCACGAGGGGCGCGTCATCCCCATGTACGACGGTGGCGCGTTGCGACGGGATTGGACGTACATCGACGACACGGTCGAGGCATTGTTTCGCGCCTTGCAGCAACCACTGGGTTATGAAATCCTGAATCTGGGTTTTGGCGCCACGCGTTCCTTCGCCGAATTCGTGGCGATTTATGAAGAGCTGACGGGGATTGTGGCGCGAAAAGAGCACCTGCCCGCGCCGCCGAGCGAGCCAGACACGCTCTGGTCTGATCCCACGAAAGCGCGGCGCTTGCTCGGTTGGCAGCCGAAAACGGACTTGCGAACGGGCCTCCAGGCGACCTGGGATTGGTATCGGGGGGCGGTCCTCAGCCGCTGAAGCGGCCGTATCAACGGACAAGAACGGACACCTTCGCCACGCAAAGCACAGCAATTTGGGTATACTCAGCGTATGACGAGTGCTTGATGTGTGTGCGAAGGGTATGAAAATCGGGATTGTTTCAGATGTTCATGGCGACATCGCCGCTTTGAATCGTGCCCTGGCTCATTTTGACGCAGACCCGGCCATCGAGTTGATCCTCAATGCGGGTGATCTGGTGGGGCGCGGGCCGGCGCAGGATGACGTCGTCGCGGCGATTCGCGAGCGCGGCATCCCATCCGTGCGCGGCAATCATGACGAATGCGATGATCCGTTGCGGCCGGATCACCTGGCATTCCTGCATGGTTTGCCTTTGGATTGGCGGGGTTCGTTGGGCGAATGGCGCATCTTCATGTGTCATGGAAAGCCGGGCAACAACCTCTGGGGCCTCTACCGTGACCACGCTTCCGACGCCTTCCTGGCAATGATGCTGGCGGGCTTGCAGACGGATATCCTGGTGACCGGGCATACGCACGTGCCGCTCTCCGTGGTGCTGCCCGGCGGCATCGTGGTCAACCCGGGTTCGCTCTATACCTTCCCGGCGGCGCGAGCCAGCTCGTGCAGTTACGGTATTTTGGATCTGGCGAAGCTGGAATTCACGGTGCACTCGTCGAAGGAGGCCCCTGCCACGGTGGAGACCATCGCTTCGGCCGAAGAGCACTCACTGCCGATCTAAGACTCTGGCGCGGGGGAGTTGCCCGGTTGGGGCCGCCGCTCATTCCATCGTCCCCATAGTTCATGGAGGCGATCGAGCGGCAGTTCGTAGACCTGTGCGCCATCTTTGCCGCTCATCGTTTCGGCGGCGCAAAGCGCATTGAGGATGGCTTCTTCGACCGCTTCGGCCGCCGCATCGAAGAGCGGATTCATCTGATAATGCGGGATGGATTGCAGGGGGGTGGGTTGCTGGGCACGTACCGGCCAATCGTTGCCGGTCGCGAAAGCGAGGAAGATATCACCACTGCCATCGTGGCCGGTGCCGCCGACGCGGGCCAGGCCGACCGTTGCACGTTTGGCCAGGCGGCGGCAGGCAATCGGCAAGAGGGGGGCATCCGTCGCCAGGACGATGATGATGGAACTACTGGCTGTGGCAGGGGGCGCGTTGTTGCGGGTGGGTGTGGGAGTATGTTGTGCATCGATCCATTCGCCGATGGGGCAGCCGGCCACGCGCAGTTGTTCGCGCCGGCCGTAATTGGCTTGGACCAGGGTACCGAGGGTGTATTCATGTCCCGCCGCTGGCACCCGCCGCGAAGCGGTGCCGATACCACCTTTGAAGCCATGGCAGATCATGCCGGTGCCGCCGCCTACGTTCCCTTCCACGATTGGGCCCGTGGTGGCGGCCGCCAGGGCTGATTTCACATGCTCGGGCCGGACGTGGAAGGCAGCCGCATCATTGAGGAAACCGTCGTAGGTTTCGGCGACCATCGGCAGGCGCAGGCCCAGCTCGTCCGTGCTCAAGGCTTCATGTACGGCGCCGACGGAGGTGGTTCCGGTCAGGCCGATGGGCGAATAGAGCAGGCCGAACTCATCGATCACCGCCCAGCCGGTCATCTCGCCGAAACCGCTGAAGGAAAAGATACCGGCGGCGACGGGATTGAAATCGATGGTCTGTTGGCCGCGGGGCAGGATGACGGTAACGCCGGTGCGGGCGGTGGTTGGCTCGTCATGGATGATGGTGCAGTGCCCGACCTCGACGCCGGGCACATCGGTGATGGCGTTGTGCGGGCCGGTCGGGTAGGAGCCGATGTGAATCCCGAGTTCGCGGAGGCGCGGGCGCCGTTCCTTCTTCATAGTAGGAGAGACTTTGTCGGTCAGTCCTGATAGTATGGATCGATTTCGCTCAGGGCTGCATCCAATATCTCGATGCCTTCATCGATTTCGGCTTCGGTGACGGTCAAAGGCGGGCAATGGAACACCCAATTCCAGCGCACCATCGTATGCAACCCGCCGTCGAGGATGGCTTTGGAGAAGCGGGCCAGGGCTTCGCTGGGGGACTGGTTCCAGGGGCTGAGGGGAGCGCGCGTCGCCCGGTTGGCGACCAGCTCCGTGCAGTAGAGCAGCCCCGCGCCGCGGATGTCGCCGATGACCGGGTGCCGATCGGCCAGTTCTTGCAGGCGGGCGTGCAGGTGCTCCCCCAGGTGAGAGACACGAGCGACGATCCCCTCTTCCTGCAGCGCTTCGATATTGGCGACGGCCGCCGCACAGGATAGGGGTTGCCCCTGATTGGTGATGCCCGAGGGAAGCAGGCGGTTTTCGAAGTGATCGGCGATATCACGGTTGACGATGACGCCGCCGAGGGGCAAATAACCGCTGTTGACGCCTTTGGCAAAGGAGATCATATCGACCTTCAGCTCCGGATAATGTTCGCAGCCGAACCAGGTACCGGTCCGCCCGAATCCGCTCAAGACTTCGTCAGAGATGTAGAGGATGCCGTACTTCTGGCATATTTCGCTCAACCGCGCGAAGAAGGTGCGTGTCGGTTGGATGACGCCGCTGGCGCCGCTGTAGCCTTCCCAGAGGATGGCGGCGATGTTTTCCGCCCCTTCGTAGCGGATGGTATCTTCGATCAGATCAGCGATGACGAGATCGCCTTCTTCCTGGGTTCGCCCGCGGTAGACGGGGCTGTGGTAAGCGTCGGGATCGGGCAGGTGGACGACCCAGGGCACGCCGGGCTCGTCATCCAGGCGACGGGGACCACCGGTGGCTGAAGCGGCCCCGGCCGAAGAGCCATGATAGGAACGATAGCGGGTCATGATCTTTTGGCGGCCGCTGAAGGCACGGGCCAATTTCATGGCGTTTTCATTCGCTTCGCCGCCGCCACTGGTGAGAAAAGTTTTGCAAAGGTCCCCCGGCGAGATCTCCGCCAATAATTCACCCAGGCGGGCGCGGGCCGCGGTCGTGAAACCCGGGTGCACGTAGGCCACTTGTTTCAGCTGTTCTGCGATGGCGGTGAGGATGCGGGGGTGGTTGTGGCCGATGTTGACGTTGAACAGGGAGGAGAGCCAATCGAGGTAACGTTGGCCCGAGGCATCCCAAAAATACACGCCATCGGCACGTTCGATATCCTTCGGATGCCAATCTCGCTGGACTTGCCAGCTGGCCAGCATGTGATCGCGGCTGCTCTGGGTGGTATGGGCCATCGCCTCCATGAGATTCTCACTCCCCTGTACGCTAGATTTCGTTCTGTGGGTCAATCTGTAGTATAGCAGGCGCAGCAAACGCAGCGCACCCCGCGCGCGTTGCGCGAGCTTCAATATAATGAAATTTGTGGAGGTTTTGTGGGAGGACGCCATGAGGATGCAAGCGGGAAGGCGCGGTTGGCTTTTCCTCGTGATTCCAGCGCTCTGTCTGATTCATGGCTTGTCGGCTGTTTTCGCTCAGGAGCCGGCCTGTCGCGCAATGGTGGAAGAGGCCTTGCGGGAGCTGAGCCGGAATTGTGCGGAAACGCCCGCTGGTTCCGCCTGCTACGGCCATGATTTCATCGCCGCGACCTTTCGCGAAGAGACCGATTTCTTTCACCCGGCCGACCAGGCAAGGGCCGCCGATTTGCTCACGCTGCGCAGTTCCCCCGCCAATATCAGCACCGGCGATTGGGGGGTCGCTCAGGTGAATCTGCCGGTCGACCTTGGCGAGGAGGCCGGGGTATATGACCAGACGGGGCTGACCTTGATCGCATTGGGGCAGGCGGAACTGCTCCATTTGCGCCTGGGCGCGGAGATGTCGCCCGTGGAATTGACGTTCCGCGGCGAACCGCACAACGCCCCCTGTGACGAAGCGACCAATGCCCTCATCCTGCATTCCGCTCGCGGCTTGCTCACGAAGGTGATCCTCAATGGGGTGCAGCTGGATTTCGACGGCAGCGTGATCGCGCAGCAGCCGGCGGTGGATATCATCACGTTCATCGTCGTCGAGGGTGAGCTGGTGAGCCAGGAAGTGTACGCTGCAGCCGGGCAGGCGATGAGCATTTTGTTGGATGCCGAAGGGGTGGCGCAGGCTTACATCCCCACGCGGGAAGCCACCGCACGCGAGCATTTGCTGTTCGGTGTCGTCGAACTGGCCACCGCGGCCGCCCGTGGGGAATGGGCGGCTGCGCTGGATCGCGAGCTCGCGGCCGAGGAAACCGAATCCACGGCAGAAGAAGCGGCCGCTGCGGATGAAGCGGCCGCCACGGCAGAAGGTGCAACCACGGAGGCAGAGGAA
>WTGJ01000003.1:27279-54945 GCA_011523615.1 Chloroflexota bacterium
GAAGCGGCGAGTGAAGCCACCAGTGAAGCCTCAGAGGTTGCGCCGACCGCCGCTGCGGCGGAAGCGGACGATGGAGCGGCGGCCACCGTGGTTTGCCAGCAGGGTCAACTCGTGCGCCATACCATCGCCACGGGCGAAACGCTTTTCGCCATCGCCCAGGCATACAATTCCAGCGTTTCGGATATCGTCACGCAAAATGACATCGCCAACGCCAACCTGATCCAAATCGGTCAGGAATTGCTCATCCCCTGCGATTCTCGCGATCCTGGCGAAACGACGATGGGTTTCGTGCTCACGGAAGATGCTGCCGGCGGGGATGGGGCCTGTGCATCCTTGAGCCTGCGCACCGAATTTGCCGGCGAGGGCATGCGCACGTTTCACTGGTCGACGGTTTCTGGCGCGACGCGATACATGGTGAGTTTGCAGCTGGAGGGTCGGGAAATTGCCCGCTACAGCAGCCTGGGACCGGGCACATCGCTGACGGGCGCATTGCCGAGCACCACCAGCGAAGCAGCCTTTGCCTGGCTCGTCACGGCCTGGCAGGACGGCGAGTTGCTCTGTGCCAGCGCTGCGGTACCGCTGGCGGAGGAGGGCAGCACTGCGGGCGATCCGCTGGATCCCGCCCCTTTGGGATCGGTGACGTTCACCTGGTCTTGCCTCTCGCCGGGGGAGATCGCACTGGATTGGTCTCAGGTGCCGGCGGCGACGGAGCGGATGACCATCACCTATCGCGACGAAACAGGCAGCCGCAAGCAGACGCTGAGCGTGCCGGGGTCGCAAGGGCGGGTGATCCTCGCGGAGACCTACACTGCGGATGGCGTGATCACGTTGTCACCGCAGGGCATCAGCGGCACCCTCAGCCCAGCGGAGATCTACTGCAGTTGAACTGCAGCAGGGTTCATTTGGCGGGGCGAAAGGTCAGGTGATAGGAGCGCAGTAAGATCCTGCCCCGGGCCTGGCAGCTGCGCGCGAGCAATGCCGCGGAAGGCGCGGATTGGCCAGGCAATTCGACGCGATAACTCCGGCCGCGCTGCATGGCGAAATCGCCGTAGCCTGGGTCCTGTCCCGGGTGCAAGCCGGTGACGAAGAAGCTTTCGCCTTCTTCCCAACTGACGCGAACGCGTTGCCCGCGGATGCCACGAGAGTCGGGTTCCTGCACGTAGACGATGATGAGGCCGGCAGTGGCGGCTTCGCAATGCGTTTCCAAGCGGCTGAGTTGGAAGGCACGCGTGGTGCTCGGTGGGGCGGGCAAGGCCGTCGCGCCGCTGGTGGCGGTGGGCAGGGCGGTCGGGGCGGGCGCGGTGATCTGCACCAGCGCGGCCGAACCTGAAGGCAGGCCCAAGACATCCGCACAACCACTCGCCCCCGCGCGTTGATAAAAGCGCACGACTTGCTGGATGGCGCGGAAGCCGCTGCCTTTCTGCGTATAGCCGCGGCCGACCAGCTCGCAGGCCAGCTCGGCCACGGCGGCAGGAATATCTTCGCCGATCTCCAGCTCCTCGAGTGAGCGGATGGCGGCAGCCCAGTCTTCATCCGCGGCCCAACGCAAGAGGATGGACACCATGTATTCCGCGCGCGCCAGGCGGTGGAGTTGGTGGGGCTCGGTATCTACCGCTGGGACGGGGGCGAGCAGCCAGGCATAGCTGAGCCCGGCGGCCAGACCGATGCCGAGGGCGAGGATGCCGAGAAGGATTTCCAGCCGCGTCGGTGGCCGGAAACGGGGGCGTTGCCGCGGCCACCAGCGAAAGTGCCTGGGTGTTTCGGTCGGACGGATGCGGGCGTGTTCGGTCATGGCGCAGCGGGCAGGTAAGGGATCAAAGGTTGGCTCATCATGCCGAAATCCGCGGACAGGCGGGCCAGCGCGCGGAGCTCAGGGAGCGGCCAGCCTTCGCGGATGGCCGATTCGGTGGTGGTGAGCACGAGCTCACCTACGGGAGAGATGCCGAGGAAAGTCAGCCGATCGAGCGCGGCGGCGAGATCTTGATCCGCGGCATAGGCGAAGGCGATATTGATGATGTAATGGGTTCGGGCGCTGGCAGAAAGCGTTTCCGGGTGGTTATCGGTGAGTTCAACGGGCAGGAGCGATTGCCCCAGCCAGGCCCCCAACCCGGCGCCGAATCCCACCAGCAACACGAGCGCCAGGCTTCGCACGCGAGCACTCCGCTGGTATCATCACGTCGTGAGCCGTTGTGCCGGTGGTGGGAGTCGAACCCACAAGTCCGTGAGGACACACGATTTTGAGTCGCGCGCGTCTGCCAATTCCGCCACACCGGCCTGTGGGAATCCTAGTCCTGAGGTGGGGTAGTGTCAATAGAGGCGGCGGTGCGCTGGCCGCGGCCGGCGGCATATTGCCCGCGTTGTGGCATGGCGACGGAAGCGCAACGGCGTGTGGGTCATTGGCGCCCTGCCTGCCCGGCTTGTGGCCATGTGATCTATTTTGATCCCAAAGTGGCGACGATTCTGTGGTTGCAACGGCAAGACGCGACCAAAGGCGAGCAGGTCTTGTTGGTGAAGCGGGCGATCGACCCGGGCGCCGGGCGCTGGGCTTTACCGGGCGGTTTTGTGGATGCCGGCGAAGGCGCGGCGACGGCCGCCCGCCGCGAGGCGCGTGAGGAGCTGAGCGTCGCGGTGGAATTGCGAGGATTGCTGGCGATTTTTGGGCGAGAAGAATACCCCGAAGACGACGAAGGGATGGCGGATATCACCATCGTGTTTCGGGCGCAGATCAGCGCGGGTGAGCCACAAGCGCGCGATGACGCGGCGGCGCTCGCCTGGTTCACGAAGGAAGAGCGGCCACCGCTGGTGTTTCACCCGACAAAGACGCTGGTGCGTGGCTGGCGGCGGGGCGAAATAGCTTCGTTCGATGGTTGATTGGCACGATGAGGCGGCGTTTTTTGCCTGGGTGGCGGAACAGGGCGGGCGACGCGGCTGGTCTTCGCCACGCATCGCCGCGCCGCGGCAGCGGCCCTGGTCGATTGTGTATGAAGTTCTTTGTGACGATGGCCGGCGTTGCTTCGCCAAAGCCAGCGCGCCGCAACTGCAATACGAATCAGCGCTGACGGCCACGCTGGCGGAATGGGAGCCGGGTTTCGTGCCGGCGGTACTGGCGCGGGATGATGAACGGGGCTGGCTGATCCTGGCCGATGCGGGCCGGCCCCTGCGGGAATTGACGGATGGCGCAGAAATCTTGCCGCTCTGGCGCCGCTTCCTGCCACGATTTGCCGCTACTCAGCGTCGCTTGCAACAACGAGAGACGGAACTGCTCCTGCTCGGGATACCGGACCGGCGCCTGGAGCAATTGCCGCTGCGCCTTCGTGCGCTGATCGAAGGGGAACAGGCGGGACGCTTGCAGGCGGATTTGCCAGTCGCAGGAGGCCGGGATGAAAATGCCCTGGGCGAAAAGCTGAGCGTGGAAGAGTGGCAGACCTTGTGCCAGAGCGTCCCGAAATTTGCCGAGGAATGTGCCCACCTGACGGAATGCGGCATCGCCCCCAGCCTGCACCATGATGATTTTCACGATGGCAACCTCTTCATCCAGGGTGCGGGGCACCTGGTGCTGGCCGATTGGGGGGAAAGCGCGTTGGCCCATCCCTTCTTTTCGTTGCGGGTCGCGCTGCGCTACCTGGCCTTCCGCCTCGAAATTGCGCCGGATGCAGCGGAGCTGATTGAGCTGGCCGATGCGTATCTGGCCGGCTGGGGTGAGCCGCAGCAGTTGCGGGCGCAATTGGCGCTGGCCTTGCACCTGGCCTCTGTGAACCGCGCGCTGACCTGGGCGGAATGCGCCGCGATGTCGGATGATGAGGAAGATCATTGCGCAGCCGCTGCCTGGTTGCGCCGTTACCTGCGGGGGAGCGCCGGCCCGCTAACGCGGACGGGCGGTGCCAGCGGTGGCTGAATGTCATTCAGTGGTTGAAGAACACTACGCTGAAATCCTGTTCACACGCTTGCAGGCGGGCGAGGTCCACCGCTTGCGTTTGCGGCGTCGCGCGCGGCAGGGTGCGTCGGGCTCGGCCGGGGAGGAATGGCGGGAACTGAACCTGCGGCCGGTGCTGATTCGAGGGTTGCGGCACTGGCAATTTGTCTATGCCTACCCGCAGCGAGACCAGACGGAAAACCTGCTCGTGGAGGAGGCATTGCTCCGCCTGCAGGAACATTTGCGATTGCCGCTGCGTTCCTTGCTCTGGGAAGAGGCGAGCGAACGGTGCGTGGTGCAATTCAGCCGCAAGGGCCGCCCGCAGTTGCGCCGTGAAGCCCACGTCGCGCCATTGCCGCCACTCTCCCTGGCGCACGACCGCAGCCCAGCTGCGCCTCTGCCGGCGGAGCGGCCTGATCCTTTCCTGCGCGCCATCGGCGTGATGACGGCGGAGGGGCGGATCCGCGCGCGCCAACGGGCCAAATTTCAACAGATCAACGAATTCCTCCAGCAATTGGCGCACGCCGGCGCGGCGGAGATTCAGCCATCCGCTGCGGGGCGCCCCCTGAGTTTGATCGATTGTGGCTGTGGTTCGGCCTTGCTTTCCTTCGCCGCGCTGCATTACCTCTCGGTAAAATGCGGCCGACCCAGCCAGCTGGTGGGGATCGATCAGGATGCCGGCCTCATCGAGAAGGCGCGGCAGCGAAGCGAACAGTTGCAGCAGGCGGGGGTGATGCGGGAAGCAGCCGCGTTCCATGCCGGCGCGATTCGGGATTTTCGCCCGGAAGAAGCGCCGGATATCCTGCTCGCCCTGCACGCTTGCGATACGGCGACCGACGAGGCGATTGCGCTGGGCATCCGCGAAGGGGTGTCCCTGCTGCTGGTGGCGCCCTGTTGCCATCAACACCTGCAAGCGCAACTGCCAGCGGTGGCGCCTTTCGCGCCCTTGCAGCGGCACGGAATTTTGCAGCAGCGGCTGGGTGATTTGCTGACCGACGCCCTGCGAGCCCTGGCGCTGGAGATCATGGGTTATCGTTGTTCGGTGGTGCAGTTCGTCGGCGGCGAACATACCGACCGCAATGTGATGTTGCGCGCACGGCGCCGCGAGCGAGAAGATGCCCGGGTGTTGCGCCGCGCGGTGGATGAATACGGGCAGCTGACGCGTTACTGGGGGGTGAAGCCGCAGATCGAGACGTTATTGGGCGAAAGCTTTGCGGAACGGTTGGCGGTGGCGGGTCAGAGGCGATGATCGCGGCGCAGGCCATCCCGCGTTAATTTGGCGACCAATTCCTCGTGGCTGCTGTTGCCTTTCATGGGGTTGCATGAGTTGCAGAGCAACTGCAGGTTGTCGGGATGCTCACTGCCACCTCTAGCCTTTGGCATGATGTGATCCACTTCCAGGTGTCGAAATTCGAAGAAATGCAGGCAGCCTTTGCAGCATCCTTCCTGTATGCCATACAGGCTGTGCTTATGCGTACGGTAATTCGGTAGTTTGCCGAGATCGCTGCGCTGAGGTATATCGTTACGATGCAGCACTTTTTCCGCGAGCATCGTGTCTTTCTTCAGGCGAAACTTGACCAACTCGAGCGCTTTTGCGGACAGGTCGATTCCAGCCCACTGGCGACCCAGGTGCTCAGCCGCCACGCAAGTGGTCGCACAGCCACAGAAGGGATCCAGTACCATATCCCCTTCGTCCGAGGAAGCCTCAATGATGCGCGAGAGTAAGGCGAGCGGTTTCTGGGTGGGGTAGCCCGTGCGTTCATCTTTTGGCGTATGCATCATATCAGGAATATCATCCCAACAATCGCCGACCAGACTTCGATCCACTACGGTGGAATTACGTAGCTCGAGGAAGTATTTGATGCGGATGTTGCCTGAAGAGGTACGGTGTATGCGGTTTTCTTTTTCCAATCTGGCAATGCTGGCGTCGGTGTAATCGCCCCGCGGGCTGGTTTTGTAGGGTTTCCCAGTTTTATCGATACGGATATGAGAGGGCAATTTATGGAGTGGGTGGAGGATTTCTTTATAGACGCGACGGTGTTTTCTTCCTTTCTCTGCGCCATATAGGAAGATTAAATCGTGGTTGCGCGGAAATTGTCTGGATACGGCTTTGGCGCCACGGCCACCGTAGCCCCAGATGATCTCATTGCGAAAATATTCTGCTCCAAAAATCGAATCCATCAGCATCTTCAGATAATGTCCCGCTGTCGGATCGCAATGAAGATAGATGCTGCCGCTAGTCTTGATGATGCGTTTCATCTCTAATAAGCGCACGGCCATCATGATCAGGTATGATTTCGTGCTTTTACTGTGGCTGTGGCCGGCAGCATCTAAGATGGCGTATAGTGCCGGTTGTCGTTCGGCGATTTCACCATGCCAGGCCAAGTCGACGTCATCCAATGTCCAGGTATCTTTGAAAGCGGCGCCGGCGGCCCTGCTGCCAATGGGGGCGGCATAATTTTGTTTGGAATTGAAAGGCGGGTCGAGGTAGATGAGATCGACCGAATCCGAATTCATGCCGCGCAGGATATCCAGGTTGTCGGCTGTCCAGAGGGTACGGTTCTCCCAGTTGGCCGTCATAGGGTGCTTGCCCTTTTCCTCCGTCAATGCCAGGCGTTCAATGCAACGCCCGCAATACGTGCAGCACCTTGCCCTGGATGAGCAGCTGCTCCGCGTCGACGTAGATCGGGTCCATCATGGGATGGGCGGGCTGCAGGCGGATGCGTTTGCCCTCGGCGTAGAAATGCTTGAGCGTCGTTTCGTCGCGGTCGAGCAGCCAGACGGCGACCATATCGCCATCGTCGGCGTAGGGTTGGCGGCGAAGGAGTACAGTATCGCCATCCTGGATCATCGCATCGATCATGGAATCGCCGTGCACTTTCAGGGCGAAGATGTCGCTGGGGTCTTCTTGCTGCAACCAGGCGGCGGGCACATCGACGTGATCTTCCACCAGGGCTTCTTCCGGGACGGGGACGGGCTCGCTGGCGACGATGCGGCCGAGCAGGGGGATGGGGAATTGCGGTCCTTCGCCAGAGACGCCCTGGGCGAGGATCATGCCGGGGATTTCCTTCAGCAGGCGCAAGCCGCGCGAAACGCGTTGCTGCCGCCCCAGGAAGCCAGCCTGCACCAATTTGTTCAGGTTGTAGTTGACGACGGAGGTGGAGCTGATGCCGGCCGCATCGCCGATCTCACGGATGCTGGGTGGGTACCCCTGGCTGTTGACGTAACCGGACATGAAACGCAACATCTTGCGCTGCCGTTCGGATAGTTGCTCGAAAGTTTTCATTGCCCCCTCCCCATGGAATGATTGTTCTAACAAAGGATAACCCAATTGCCGGCGAAATTCAAACATTTGTTCCTGATGGCACGCTTGATTCGCTGTTGTTTTGGAATGCTCGGGAAAAGCCGGCGGGTGTTGGCTAGCTGCGCCCCACGCCGCGATATTCAAAGCCGCGCGCGCGCATCTTGGTCGGTTCGTAGATGTTGCGCCCATCCAGCAGGATGGGGCGGCGCATGCTGGCGTGGATGCGCGTGAAATCCAGGTGTTTGAATTCATTCCAGGCGGTGCCGACGATCAAGGCATCGGCATGTTCGGCCAGGGCATAGGCATCTTTGGCGAGTTGCAGGGCGGGCAGGGCGGCCTGCGCCAACTCACCGGCGACCGGATCATAACCGCGCGCATCCGCACCCGCCGCGACCAGGAGGCTCGCCAGCGCCAGCGAGGGCGATTCGCGGATGTCATCGGTGTTCTCTTTGAAGGAAAGGCCGAGGATGCCGATGGTGGCGCCGCGCAGCTGCCCCAGCATTTCCCGCAAATGACCGAGGAGCTGCTGCGGTCTTCGTTGGTTCACGCTCAGGATGGCATCCAGCATTTTGGGTTGCAGGTCCTGTTGCCGGGCGACGGTCGCTAGGGCCAGGATGTCTTTCGGGAAGCAACTGCCGCCGAAGCCGAGGCCTGCCTGTAAGAAATGGGGGTTGATGCGTGGGTCGTAGCCCATGCCCTGGGCGACTTCCTGGATATCCGCGCCGACGCGTTCACAGATGCTGGCGATTTCGTTGATGAAGCTGACGCGCGCGGCCAGGAACGCGTTGGAGGCGTATTTGATCATCTCTGCGGTGCGCAAGTCGGTGATCATCAAAGGCGCGCGCATCGGGAAAAAGAGCTGGGCGACGGCCTCGGCGGCTTCGTGATCGGTCGCACCGAGCACGATGCGGTCCGGGTGCAAGAAATCGGCGATGGCCGCCCCTTCGCGCAGGAATTCCGGGCAGCTGACCACGGCAAATTCGAGCGGTTGCGGCAGGTTGGCGCGGATGATATCGGCGACCCAATCGCCCGTACCGACCGGCACGGTGGATTTGTTGATGACCAGGAGCGGTTGTTTCATGTGAACGGCGATTGATTCGGCCGCTTTCTGGATGTAGCGCAGCTCCGGCTCGCCGTTTTCCGTCGCTGGCGTGCCGACGCAGATGAAAGCGTAACCGGCCTCCTGCAAGGCCACTTCGTAGGAATCGGTGAAGAGCAGGCGGCCCTGTTGTTGATTGCGCGCGACCATTTCGCTCAGGCCGGGTTCGTACAGCGGCAACTCGCCCTGCCGCAGGCGCGCCAATTTGCCGGCGTCGATTTCCACGATGGTGACGCGATTGCCGAGGTCGGCAAAGCAGGCGCCGGTCACCATCCCGACATAACCCGCGCCGATCACACAGATATTGCGCATAAGGCACCTTTGCTCGAGCGGTCGCACATGGCTTCAGCCCCCCAGAAAGAGCAGGATCAACATGATGATGCCGATGACGACGCCGGCCAGCACCAGGGAACGGGTGAGAATGGCGGCGACGGGTAGTTCATCGGGATGGATCTTCTCGCGCTCGGCTTCGGGATCCTCCGGGAGGTAAAGGGCCTCCGACGCAGCGGGCGGCTCCGGCGTGGCCGGTGGAGCGCTGGCTTCGGGTTCTGGTGGCGCGGCGAGGGGGTGTGGGCGTGGAGTCGATTCGTGGGTCGTTTCCCGGGCCGTTTCCTGGGGTTGCTCGGCTGTTTCCGGCCGTTCCTGTTTCGGGGAGGGCGGTTTCTTCTGAGCAGGGATGGTGGGGAGGCGGAACGAAGCGCGCAACAGCTCCCCCAGGGGGCGACCCGGGCGTCGCGAGGGGCCCCGCGAACCAGCGGCGAGCGCTTCATCGGCTGCTGATTCCGCGCGTTCCCGCTCGTCGATCTGCGTGAGCCATTGTTGCGCGGTCACGTCCTCTTTGGGCAGGGCGCGCAGCAGCTTGCGCGCTTCGTCGTAACGTTTTTCGCGCAGCATTTGGCGGGCAAAATCGAGGATTTGCTGGCGATTCTGCATGGAATGCGACCCGTATCTTCCCGATCAACTACGAGCCATTATAGGCAAAGTTTCACCCACCATCAGGGCAGCGGCCCGGCGCGCCAGTTCAATCGCGTAGTTAGTGCCGCGGTCCCAGGGGTAGACCTGGCTCATGCTCACCCAGAAGAGGCCCGGCAGCGGGGTTTGGCTGGGGGGGATGTGGGCGCTGTGGTGCAGGGTGGGGACGGGTTGAGCATACGGCGCGCGGAAGAGCCAGCTCCGCCGCAGCCAATCATCGCGGAAATTGGCGTTCACTTTGGGCAGGGCGGCGCGAAAGCGAGCGAGCAGGCTGGCCTCGTCGAGTTGGAAATACTCGTGGTCGCTGGGCACGTAATCGCCACAATAGATGAGGTGCTCGCCGTTGAAATGGCGCCGGTCGATGAAGTTCGTATGCTCGACGAGGACGAGGAAGGGAAATTCATTGCGCGACCGGTCTGCGCTCTGCGCGGGCAAAGAGAGCCAGTAGGTGCCATCCGTCAGAAGCGGTTCTCGCAGGGAGAAGATAGCGCAGATGGCGCCGATGCTGCGCAAGGAGCGGAGTTGCGCGCCGTAATCGGTTTCCGCCAGTTGCGGAGCGAGGCGCAACAGCAAACGCGGCGAGCCGGTGATGAGCACGCGGTCGAAGCGCTGGCGGCCCTGTGGCGTTTCGAGGGTGGGTTGGCCCTGCGGG
This sequence comes from Chloroflexota bacterium, assembly GCA_011523615.1. Classification (GTDB taxonomy): domain Bacteria; phylum Chloroflexota; class Anaerolineae; order Aggregatilineales; family Phototrophicaceae; genus WTGJ01. Next base: position 37,220 of record WTGJ01000003.1, read on the forward strand.
AATTGGAGGGCGCGGACCGGCGCATTGAGGTGGATCTGGGCGCCCTGCGCGCGAACGGCGGCCGCCAGCGCTTCGTTGAAGGCCTGGAAGCCACCGGCGAAAGTGGCCAGTTTCGTGGTGCGTTTGACGGCGCGCGCCCAGAACCAGGCCATATTGACCTGGTCGAAGGCATCGGCAAATTTGCCGATGAGCAGCGGGCGGAAGAGTCCTTCATAGCCTTCGTCCCCCAGCCAGCGCCGCAGCCAACGGTCGGCCGTAACGCCTTCCAGAGCGGCCCAGTTGCGCGTGAATTTCAGGTACAGGATGGTGAAGGCCATGCGCGCCAGGGCGAGGGGGGATAGGGGCAGGCTCAGCGATGCCGGAGAAAGCTCCGTGCGGTAGCTGTGGCCGTCGATCCAGATGCTCGTTTTGGGGCGGAGGATGCGCAATTGGTCGCGCGCGCCGATTTCATCGATGAGGCGCAGGGCGTCGCGGTCGTTGGTGAACCAGTGATGGTAGAATTTCTCGAGCGACCATTCCCACTCGGGTTCGCGGAAGCCAGCCGCCAGGCCACCGACCTGCGGCGCCGCTTCGTAGCATTCCACCTGATGCCCCGCCCGGGTGAGTTCCCAGGCAGCGGCCAGGCCGGCGACGCCCGCGCCGAGGATGCCGATGCGCAGCGGGTTTGCCTTCCTCATAGGGGCAGTGTAATGCTGGGTGGTTGAATGCGCATCCTGCACAGGGGGTAGTGCGGCACGAAGGAGCGGTGGCGCATCACAGCGGGCCGAAGGCATAGGCCATCAGGGTGATGCCCAGGAGCAAGACGCCGCCATACTTGAGCAAGTGACGCAGGGCACGGCCCTCCGCCGGGCTTTCCTCGCCGGTGGTTTCGCCCGGTTGGAGGCCGACCGTGCTCATCCCCACCAGTATCTTGGCCGGCGCCAGCATACTGGATATGGCACCGCTCGCCGTTTGTAGGGCCAGCACCCAGGGTACGCTGAGCCCGAGCAGCACGGCAGCATCCTGTTGCAGCACACCGAAAACGGCGTTGGAATTGGTGTTGCTGCCGGTCATGAAGGAACCGATGGCGCCGATGAGAGTCGCGACGAAGCCATACCCTGCCGCGGGCACGGCCTGGCTCAGGCCTTCCGCCAGCGCGCGCGTCATGCCGGCATGGGACATCACGAGCGCCATCATCATCATGGTCAGGATGCCGAGCGCGCTGCGCTTGCCTCGTTGATGGGTGCCGCGCAGGAGCGGCCGCGCGCTGCCCGCAGCCAAATAACCACCGCGTCGATAGAGGAAGAAGGCCAAGCCGGCGCTGAGCAGCAACAAGGTACCGGCATGCGTCAACGGCGCGATGCCCAGCGAATCACTCGCGACAGTTACCCAACCGCGCGCGGTGGCGAGCTCGGGGATGAAGACGCGCCAGCGCCAACTGCCCAGGGCCGCCGCGATGGGTGGGACGCCTTTCACCAGCAAAGCGAAGATGACCAGCGCCGCGTAGCCGACGACCGCCAGCGCCAGCGGTGGCGAAGGTGGCCGATGGGCAGGGGGGGGAACGCTAACCCGTGTGGGTTGGTTGCGCCAGCGCGTCCAGAGCAAGCCGGCGAAGGTGCCCGCTAGGCCGGCGCCGGTGGCCCCGAGGCGCCAGAGATCCAGCCGAACCAGGGCGTATTGAGTGGCAGCCATGACGGCGCCGACGAACAATACGGCGGGCAGGGCGCGGCGCAACGCCGTCCCACCGCCGAAGGCATGAGCGACCAGCAGGCCGCAGCCGAAAGCGGCCCCGCCGAGCAACAGGGCTGTCGGTGGGCCGACGGCAGCGGCATCGGCGCCGGTGACGCCCAGCAAAGCGATGAAGGAGGTGCCCAGCGAGCCGAAAGTAACGGCCCAGGAATGGCCGATGCTGGGGATGACGACAGCGGTCAGGGGCGGCAAACCGAGCCCGACGAGCAAAGGAGCGACGACCGCGATGGGTACGCCGAAACCGCCGACCCCCTGCAAGAAAGAGGCAAACACCCAGCCCAGGAGCAAAACGCGCAGCCCTGCGTCTTCGGTGAGGCTCTCGAACCAATGAGCGATGCGCGCCAAAGCGCCGGCTTGCTGGACGATCAAGTAGAGCAAGAGCGCCGACCAGATGATGTAGACCACATCGAAAGTCAGCAGGAGGGCGCGCAGATGGGCGTAGGCGAGCAAGCGAGGGCCCGCGCCAAAATGGACGAAAGCCCAGAACAGCGCGGTGAACCAACCGACGAAGCCGGCGCGCGCGCCACTCCAACCGAGCCCGACGAGCAACCAGAGGACGAGTAGCGGAGGCGTTGCCGCCAGCAGGGCATCGATGAGGCTGAAATTCATGGCCTGAAGCGGATCATGCCTGCATGATAGCGCGGCGGAGGCTCATCCTGAGGCGAAACGAGCGCGCAACGGCCCTTTTTGAATCTTGCCCATGGAGTTGCGCGGCAATTCGGGCAGAAATCGGTATTGCTCGGGGCACTTGTAGGGCGCCAGCTGCGAGCGACAATGCTGTCGCAATGCGGCCGTCAGCGCTGCTTCTTCAAGTTGGGGCTTCTGGAGGACAACGACGGCCAGCGGGCGCTCCCCCCAACGCTCATCAGAGCAGCCGATCACCGCCGCTGCGGCGACGTTGGGGTGCGCGGTCAGGACGCGTTCCACTTCGGCGGGGTAGATGTTCAAACCGCCGCTGATGATCAAGTCGTTGGCGCGGCCGTGCAGGGTGTAATAGCCATCTGCGGCACGGGAAGCGAGGTCACCGGTGCGCAACCAGCCATCGGCGGTGAAGGCGGCCGCGGTGGCCGGCGGGTTTTGCCAGTAGCCACGGAAGACGTGTGCGCCGCGGATCTCCAGCTCGCCGATCGGGGTCTGGTCATCCTCCAGGATGGCGCCGCTTTGCCGGTCGACGATGCGCGCTTCCACGCCGGGCAAGGGCAGACCCACTGAGCCACGCCGCCGCTCGCCATGCAGCGGATTGGAGAGGTTCATGCCGGTTTCCGTCATGCCATAGCGTTCGAGGAGACGGTAACCAAAACGTGCTTCGAATTGTTGGAAGACGGTATCGGGCAAACGATCCGAGCCGGAGGTCATCAAGCGAAGGTGGCGGAAGTCGCAATGACGGCAGTCGAGATGTTGCATGAGGCGCGCGTGGATGGTGGGGACCGCCATGAACACGCTGTAAGCCCCGCTGTTCAGGTCGGCGAGGGTGGTGGCGGCGTCGAAACGGCGGCGGAGGTGAACGGTCGCGCCAGCGTACCAGGCATTTTGCAGGGCCACGAACAGGCCATGCACGTGGAAGAGGGGCAGGACGTGGAGCAGCACATCGTCGCGCCGCCAGCCCCAGGCATCGTGCAGGGCGGCCGCGTTGGCCGCGAGGTTGAGGTGGCTGAGCAGGGCGCCTTTGGGCCGGCCGGTGGTGCCGCTGGTGTAGATGAGCACGGCGGGCTGTTCGGGCAGGGGCAGCGGGCCGAATGGGGTGGTGGTGTCAAAGCAGGCCGTTTCTTTGAAGCGGGTCGCTTCTTCGATACCATCCGCCGCGATGGTGAAGACCTTTTCCAGCGCGGGCAAATCGACAGGGCAGGGGGGCATATCCGCGCTGCGGAAAAAGAAACGAGCGCCGGAATCGCGCAGGAAATGACTCAGTTCCGCGGCGGGGTAGGCCGGGTTGAGCGGCAGGCTGATGGCGCCGAGGCGCAGGGCGGCCCAATGGAGCAAGATGAAGGAGAGGCCTTTGGGGAGCTGAAAGGCCAGCCGGTCCCCCGCTTTGAGCCCGAGCGATCTCAGGTACGTGCCGGTAGCGGCGAGCGTTTCGCCCAGTTGGCCATAGGTGAGAGTGATTTCGGGAGCATCTCCATCGGCCAGGCCATCCGCCAGGCCATCCGCCAGGCCATCCGCCAGGATGCGCAAGGCGAGGCGCTCCGGTTGGGCGCGGATGTGCTTTTCGAGTGTGGCGAGGACGCTCATACAGCGCGCAGGTCAGCCCACGCAGGGGCTGCGAACGTGGGGCAGGGGATCGGGGCGAGCGGGAAGTGGCAGGGAGCCGGCCGCCGCTCAGAGGCGACGGGCGTTGATGCCGTTTCGTTTGCAGAAATTGAGGAAGCCGATTTTGTCGATGGTGCGCAGTTCCCGGGCGGTGAGGCGGACGTTCACCCAACGTTTTTCTTCGGGGATGTAAATCCGTTTCTTCTGCACATTCGGTTTGAATTTGTGGCGGGTGGCTTTCATCGAATGGCTGCGGCGATTGCCGAAGAGCGGTTTGATCCGCGTGATTTTGCGCTTGCTGGCCATGGTCTACCTCAACTTTGTATCGTCGGGATGGCGTCGGCGACGCTTTCCGAGGCGCCGTCGGCGGCGCGTTCCTTGATGCTGCCCGCTTCGCTTTCCGTAGCGATGGTGTGGCTGTAGACCGGCGCCAACCAGTGTCGATAGGCGGCGCTGCGGCCATGGACGACATCGAAATACAGCTGCCGCAATTGCTGGGTGATCGGCCCCATGGTGCCACGGCCGATCGGGCGATGTTCGACGCGGGTGATGGCGGCGATCTGCAGCCCGGTACCGCAGAGGAAGGCCTCGTCGGCGATGTAGATTTCCGTACGGTCAATTTCGCGCTCGGTGACGGTCACCCCCAGATCATTGCGCAGCAGCTCGATGAGCGTACGCCGCGTGATTCCTTCGAGGATGTTGGCGGAGACCGGCGGCGTGATGACCACCCCATCGCGCACCATCATGAAGTTGGCCACGCTGCCTTCCGCGATGTGGCCATCGGTGTTCAAGACCAGCGCATCATCATAGCCGGCGTTCAGGGCATCGGTGCGGATGAGGGCGGAGTTGACGTAAGCGCCGGCGATTTTGCCGCGCGCTGGTATGGTGTTGTCCTGAATGCGGGACCAGGAAGAGAAGCAGACGTGGCTGCCCTCATCGTTTTCGATGTATTGGCCGGAAGGGAGGGTGAAGATGGCCAGATCGAATTCCAGGTCCTGGAAATGTACGCCGATGCGCTCGCTGGCGGCATAGATGAGCGGCCGGATGTAGACATTCGTACGGTAATTTTCGCGGCGCAGCAACTCGAGGAGGATCTCGGTCAGCGAATCGGGGCTGTGGCCCAGATCTGCGTGGAGGAGGCCGGCGGATTGGATCAAGCGTTGGAAGTGCTCACGCGGGCGGACGACGAAGAGCTGTTCGTCGGTTTCGTTCCAATAAGCGCGCATGCCGCCAAACACGGCGGTGCCATAATTGAAGGCATTGGTCATCACGCTCACGCGGGCTTCTTCGATGGGTACGATGCGTTTTTGGAAATATGCGAATTGGCCTGTGGTCATCGCAGGACTCCGGCGCTTGTACGAGAGGGGATTATAGGGGAAGGGCGGGTGGCGGTCAATAGCACCGCGCGGTCAATGGCGCTACGCGGGAGTGTGGCGGCCTTACCCGAGGTAATCGCGCAGGCTATGCGCCAGGCGCGGGTTGCGCAATTGGCGCAGCGCTTCTTTTTCGAGCTGGCGGATGCGTTCCCGACTCAGGCAAAACAAGTTGGCGATCTCTTCCAGGGTGTGCGTTTCGTGCCCGCTGAGGCCAAAACGGAGCCGCAGGATGTGGCTTTGCCGTTCGGAGAGCTCGCTGAGCACTTCTTCGATCGCTTCTTGCAGGATGCGTTGGATGGCCATCTCGACGGGGCTGGGCGTATCCCGATCTTCGATGAAATCGCCAAATTCGCTGTCGTTTTCGTCGCCAATGGGCTGATCGAGGGAGGTGGCGTGGCGGCTGGAACGACGGATCTGCTCGACATCTTCGCGGGTCATCTTCTCGCCCATCTGGTGGGCGATTTCATCCATATTGGGCGAGCGGCCGAGCTGCTGTTCGAGGCGCATTTGCACGCGGTTCATGTGGCGGATGCGTTCGGTCATGTGGAGGGGGATGCGGATGGTGCGCGTTTTTTGGGCGAGGGCACGGGTGATGGCCTGCCGAATCCACCAGGTGGCGTAAGTGGAAAAGCGGTTGCCGCGCGCGTGGTCGAATTTATCGACGGCGCGCATCAAGCCGATGTTGCCTTCCTGGATGAGGTCGAGGAAGGGCATGCCCTGATTCATGTATTTCTTGGCGATGCTGATGACGAGCCGGGTGTTGGCGCGGCTGAGGTGTTCGCGCGCTCCCTGCCCGCGCCGTTCTTCCATCATCAAGCGCTTGATGGTGCTGGGGGCGTAGGAACGGTCCGGTTGGTTCCGGGGATGGCCGCGCCGCAATTTATCCTGGGCGCGGAAGCCGAGTTGAATCCGCCGCGAAAGTTCGATCTCCATCTCCGCGGTCAGCAAGGGTTCCTGGGCCATCTGGCGAAAATAGAGGCCGACCGCATCATCGGTGGATACGGCTTCCAGATCTCCCAGCGTGGTACGGAAATCCGGTTCTACTTCTGGCTCATGGCCGTTGTGGTAATGTCTTTCGAAAGGGTCGAGATTTTCTTCTAAAAAGGGGCGAAACGGATCCAGGCTGGGTTCTAAATGGTTATCTTCTTCGTCTTCATCCTGTGTGGTAAAGGGGTCGATGGGTTCATCATGCTTCGGTAGCTTTTGCATCGTTCGTTCCCCCTCCCGAAGTGCAGCCGCATTCCTGAGTATCATGTCCCGTAGCGCTGGTTTCGGCACATGTAACAAGAATGTTACTTTTAATCATACAGGAAAAAACCAGCCAACCCTATGATTTATTTTCATTTTGGAGAAATTGAACCTGGCAGTGGGTGGATTCCGCGCGGGCGTAGGAAGTTGGGCCGGGGCGCTGCTGGATTCCAATCGCGCATTATCATAAAAGAATGAACGAAGGTCGAGGCAGCGGGGCAGGGGCAGCAGTCTCCTGGCGAGATGGCTGGTTGGCCCTTCTCAGCGAGCCGGTGGATCGGCAAGACCTGCGCCGACTGCTGGCTGCGGTGCAGCGGCACAGTGGTGCGAGCCAGGTGCACTTGCAGCTGGTGGATGAGACCCTGGCAGATTGCACCTTTTGTGAGGGAACGCTTTGCTGCTCCCGCCACCCACCCGCTGTGCCAGAGGGCTTGCTGGCCTTGCGTTTTCCCCTGCAGGTGGGCGAATGCGCTCTGGCGGAGCTGGTGTTGTATTTTGCGGCCGGGCGGACTGCCGCACCGGAGATGACGGAGTTCGTACAGGGGCTGGCCGGTTGGTTGCGGGTGGCGCAGGCAGATTGCCTCCGGGAAAGTCTGCGCGCGCGGGAGGAGTGGTTGCAGATCCTGATTCACGACCTGCGCAGTCCACTGGCCACGCTGCGCGCTTATCTGGATTTGCTGTTGGAGGGACGGCCGGCGGGTGGTGAGACGGCGGAATACCTGGCGGCGATCCAACGCTCTGCCCAGCAACAAGAAGACCTGCTTTCACAAATGATGTCGCTCTATGAAGTGGATCGGGGGCAGGATCAGGGGCGACCAATGCCCATTCCCATCCACGCCTTTTTGGAGGAGGTACTTGCCGAGCATCGCGATGCGGCGGAATTGGCTGGACTGTGGCTGGAAAGCAGGCTGGGGGTAGGGGCCGAGCTGCAGCTGGTTGCGGAAGAAGCTTTGTTGCGGCGGGCGCTCTCCAACCTGCTCGGGAACGCGATTCGCTACACCCCGGCCGGCGGGACCGTGCTCTTGGAGGCGGGGCAAGGGGGTGGACAGCTCTGGTTTCGAATCCGCGATGATGGGCCGGGCGTGCCAGCCGCGATCCGGGAGCGAATTTTCCAACCTTTTGCGCGTTCACCCGTGGCGGGGGTGGCCGCCGGCGCCGGTTTGGGCCTGGCATTCACCCAGGCGGCGGCCGGTCGCTTGGGCGGTGAACTGAGCCTGGAAGAGACGGAAACGGGCAGCGCATTCGTGATGAAGTTGCCGCTGGCCGGAGTGGGTGACTCCGGTTGAGTCACTCAGCTTGGGCCTTGCCGCGCATTGTGTGCATCGTAAGCCTGGCGGGCGTAGGTATGGGCATCGCCGCGGACGGGCGCCTGTTGAATGCCGGCGGTTTCCGCTTTCTGCAAGGCTTTCGCGATCGCCTGGCGCAACTCCGTCACATCCTGATCGGGCGCGCCGGCCGCAAGAGCCGCATCCAACAGGAGTTGGGCGATGGCCAGATGGCGGGGGCTATTCATCAAGACTTCGGCCAGCTCAGCGGCGGTCTGGGCGATCGCATTGGCGTCTTGCCTTTCGTAGGCCAGGAACAGGGCCTGGCGGTAACTGCGAACGGCGCCCCCCAATTGTTGGCAGCGGCGGTGAGCATAAGCGAGCGCGTTGAGCTGCAGCGCTTCTTCGGTCTGGTCACCGGTGCGGCGCGTGGCCCGGACGGCGGCGCGGTGTGATTCGGCGGCCTCGGACCAGCGGCCGAGCTCCCCCAGCGCGTTGCCCAAGGCACCGAGGGCATCCGTCATTCCTTTGGCATCCCCTACGGCTTCGAAACGTTCCTGGGCTTCATTGAGGGAAGCGATGGCCGCATCGCTCGCGCCGTCTTCGAGTTGCGCACAACCCAACAGGTAGAGGATCTCCGCGCAGGTCGCGCCTTGCGTGAGATCTTCTGCGATGTCCAACGCGGCCGAGAGGGAAGCGATGGCCGCATCGATTTCACCACGTTCGAGTTCGGCGGCGCCGTTTTGCTGCAGTTGGGCCATTTGCTCGGTGGGTGAAAACTCTTCCGCCTGCACCGTTTCCTGGGAAGGGAAGAAGGGCGGCAATTCCTCCCATAAGGGATGGGAATCCGATTCGTCCTTGCCGGTCACCGCTTCGCGGGTTGCCGCCTCTTCGGCGATGGAACGCGAGGGTGGGAGGAGTGCTGCGGTGCGTTTCTCCGCCGCCGGGGAGGCTTCGTCGGCGTCCTCTTCGGCGCTGTACTCTTCGTTTTCGTAACCTTCGTCGAAGGGCGCGGCTGCCTCACGGGGCAGGTACGCCCGCTCATCCTCTTCCCAATCCAAGCCAGCGGACCATTCCGCAGCGGGAAATTGCTCGGTGGTGAGTGTTTCTTCGGCGGCAAAGGCTTCTTCGGCTGACCCTTCGTCAGCTGACAAATCGTCGACTGACCCTGCGTCAGGCATACGCTCCCTGGAGGGATGCACGTCGCCTTGCGGCGCGGTTTCGTCTTCAGCGAGGACAGGCAAGCCCGGTTCAGCGGGTGTTGAATCGGCTGCGGCCGGGTGGATAGTGGGCGCGGGTTCTTCCGTGAGGAGCGCGGCCCGTCGCTGCAGTTCCTGCAATTCGTAGGCAAAACCGCGCGCTTCGAGTTCGCTTGCCGCGGCCTGCCAGAGGTCTTGCAGCGCGCGCCATTGCGCTGCGTCGGCCCGCTCTGGCGCCGATAGACTCTGTAGTAGGTCCGGCAATTGGGGCCAGGTTTCGGCGCCCCCGCGGAGCACGGCCCGCAGCTGTTGGAAAGCGGCTTCTTGCGTATGGCGCTGCAATTCTGCGGCGGTGCCTGCCTGATCGGCCCATTGCTGCAGAAACTGGCGCACGGGTTTCACGATGGCGATGCTCTCGTGGGTCGGTGCAGCGGCTGCGGGCCGGGTGGCCGCGGGCCACGAGCGGATCAAAGCGTAGTGTTGCAAAATCTGCCGCAATTCGGCCAGCTCTTCGGCGGTCGCGCCGTTGCTGCGTTGCAACTCGGCGAGGGTTTGGCGCTTTTGTGGCGAGAATGCCAGCAAGAGGAGGAGCCCCTGCGCGGCCGGGGGCAGCTGCGGGATCACGGCGAGCAAGACGCGATCGGTGGCGGACGGGTTGCTCATCCCTTCACCATTCGCCGCTGCGGTCAAGTCCGTGGCAATCGACGGATCGCCAGCCTGCAGGGCCGCGCCACAGAGCGCCAGGGCCAGGGGTTCATTCTCGAGCGCCAGGGCCAGGGCCGCCCAATCCGCCGTTTCGCCGCCGGCCGCACGCTGCACGGTCGCTCGGGCCGCTTCCTCATCCAGGGCTGGCAGGAGCTGTTCGGCGCCCGGCCAGCCATCACCGAGGGCTGTTTCGCCGAAACTGAGGATGGGCAACGCGCCTGCGATGTGCTTGACCCAGGGGGCAAGAGAGGCAATATCCGTTGCATCCGCCAGCACCAGCAGCGGCTGTCTTTCGCGCAGGCAACGGGCCAGGCTGTGGATGGGGGCCGTGTTTGCTGTAGCTTCGCTCGGATGACGCATTTTCAGGGCAGCTTGCGCGCGTGGATCATCGGGAAAATGGCGGGCGATGCGGCACAGCAAGGCGGTGAGTGGTTGTGCGCCCACATCCAGCCAGAGCACACGACCGCCGCGGGCGATGTGTTCGCGGGCGAGGGTGGCAGCCAGGGTGGCCTTGCCACGGCCGGCTGGCCCATGCAGGTGGAAGGCGGTTTTGTCCTGGATCGCTTGTGTGATTTCCCGCAGGAGCCGGTCACGGCCCAGGGGGGGGAGGGCGCCCTGCCAGAGCCATGAGGGCCATTTGGGATGGAAATCGCCATCCGTCCCGCTCGTGGGTTTCGTCAGCGGTGCTGGCATTTCTGGCATGACCGTGGCCCTCGCCCTCCTTTATGGTGCCAGTGTATTCGGAGCGTGGAAATGTGCAGGTGGCTGAGCGGTGCGGTTCTTACGGGTGGCGGGTCAGGGAGCGAGGGAGGGAAAGTGGCTTAGACCGGTTTTCATGCCGGCGGGAATTCTGGCAGAAATTCCGCCGGAAATTCCGCCGATCATTCCGGCGGCGGAATCGGTAAATCAGCCAGCGGGACGCCGCGCCAGCGCTCTCCTTCTTCCACCAGCATCACGGGGATGCCATCGCGGATGGGGTAGTTGTGGCCGGAATCGGGGCAATGGAGCCAATGTCCGGCGCGCACCAACTGCAGGCGGCCGGGGTCTTCGCCACGGTCTTCATAATGCACCGCCACCGGGCAGCGCAGCAATTCCAGCAGGGTGGGGCTCAGGGCTTCGGCAGCGTCCGCTGATTCGGGCGTTTCCGCTGATTCTGCTGCTTTGCTTTCCGTTTCTGGTGACATTTCACCGCCCTCGTGTACCGTCGGTTGCCGTCAGTATAGCGCGGAGGGGGGCGTTAGGCAGTTGGTCGCTGCGATATACTGGCGGCATGAATGCCGCTACGAGTGCCTATGATGTCGTCACGCTGGGCGAAACGATGTTGCGCTTTTCGCCACCTGGCCTGCAACGATTGGAACAGGCAACGGCTTACGAGATTCACGTCGGTGGCAGCGAATCGAACACGGCGGTGGGTCTGGCGCGTTTGGGTTTGCGCGTCGCCTGGCTTTCGCGTTTGGGCGAAAATGCCCTCGGCCGCATCATCGCGGCGGAAATCACCCGGCAGGGGGTGGATTGCCAGCATATCTGCTGGGCGGCCGGAGAGCGGGTGGGCACGTATTTCATCGAAAATGCACCGCCGCCCCGTGGCATCCAATTGCTCTATGATCGCGCCCATTCGGCGATGAGTCGGATGCAACCGCAGGATTTGCCTGCCGCAGTCTTTGCGCCCGGGAGCGGGCGATTGTTGCACCTGACGGGAATCACGCCGGCTTTGAGCGAAACGGCGGCGGCTACCTGCCGGCGGGCGCTCCAACTGGCCCGGGCGGCTGGTTGGCGCATCAGCTTTGATTTGAACTACCGCAGCAAACTCTGGTCGGCGGCGGAGGCCCGGGCCGGCTGCGAGTATTTTTTATCCCATGCCGATTGGTTGCTGCTGCCGCTCGCGGATGTGCAACTGCTCTTTCCCGAGCTGGCCGGCGAGGAAGAAACACCGGCTGCGGTGTTGGCTCGGTTGGGGGAGCGCTACCCGGTGGCGACCATCGTCCTGACCCTGGGTGCAGCGGGCAGCCGGGCGCGGGGGAGCGATGGCCGGCAATATGCACAGGCGGCTATTCCGCAGGAAGGGCAATGGCAGGCGCGCATCGGTGCGGGCGATGCCTTCAACGCCGGTTTTCTGGCCGCCATGCTGACGGAGGGAGAGGATCTTGCGGAGGCTTTGCGCTGGGGCGCGGCGGGGGCGGCACTGAAATTCACCATTCTGGGCGATATGCCGCTCTGGCAGCGCGCGGAGCTGCTGGCGCTGCTGGCAGAAGAAACCAGCGCGGTCTCACGCTGAGAGGTGGGAGTATAACGGCGGTATACCGCTCGCGAGTGTTTATAAAAGGGAATTATATCTCAAACGATACGGCACTCTCAGCTCAACAATCGCAATTCTTTGCGCAGATATTCCATACCCCGGTCGCCTTTGATGCGGTTGCATGAGCCACATAGCAATTGCAGATTGCTGATATGGTCTGTACCACCGTTTGAGCGAGCGATGATATGGTCGAGCTCAAGGTTGCGAGATGCAAAATGTTCGCCACATCCTGCGCAATCCCCACTTTGTTCGCCATATAGAAAGCGCCGATTTTCCGTACTGTTGTAGGGAGGAACCCTGCCCAGATCAGTGCGCTGCGGTATATCGGTACGGTGAATGGGTTTCGCAAAGATGCCCAGCTCTTTTCGCAACCTCATTTTGGTCAGTTCAATGGCCCTACCTGATATATCAACACCACACCATTGACGCGCTAAACTTTCCGCAGCAATGCAAGTGGTAGCGCAACCACAGAAAGGGTCGAGCACCATGTCTCCTTCATTGCTGCTGGCTCTGATCAAATGCTTGTATAAATCCAAAGGCTTCTGTGTCGGATAGCCCGTGCGTTCTTTAGAATTCCCTTTCAGTATCGGCACATACATCACATCTGACTGGGTCTTATATTCCTTATCGAAATCAAAAAGCACATCATAATCTCTAAGCGACCGGTTGAGCTCTTTCTCTTTTTTCGCAATTCTTCTGAGGACGAGTTTGTCGTCTTTGTGTTTTACTGAACCATAAAGAACCTGGTTGCCGGTGAGGAAGTTTTTATACCGCTCTTTATATTCGGAATCTTCCCCCTTAGTTGTGTGAAATGTAAAACGATCAGTCTTGCTATATCTAAAGACGGTATCGTGATTTTGCGGAAAATTCCTTGTTGTGTTGGACATTTTACCGTAATGCCAGATGACCTCATTGCGGAAGTTATCCTTCCCCAAAATAGCATCCAACAACAACTTGAGATAATGGCTCATCGTTGTATCACAGTGTAAGTAGATGCTGCCCGTTGGCTTGAGGATGCGACGCATCTCCAATAAACGAACTGCCATATAGGCCAGATAAGACTTGTCGCTATCGGTCATCGCCGCAAGCAAAACCTGGAACAGCTGCGGCTCTTTATCTTTGATCCAATTGATCCACTCCGTATCGAGGTCTGAAAGCGACCAGGTATCTTTGAACTCCGCTCCCGCCGCCGCCGAACCAATCGGCGCCGCGTAGTCCGCATTGCTATTGAATGGCGGGTCCAGACAAATTAGGTCCACACTTTCCGAATTCATACCGCGCAAAATGAGCAGATTATCGCCCGTCCATACCGTCTGATTCGCCCAATTCGGCTGGTTCACCGCACACCTGCATTGATTGCGTTCAGGTATCGTGCCTTATCCTACCAGCTAGCATTTGGTTTGAGGTGCATTTCCCTTTGCAACTCGCCTATTGACCGCGCAGGCGCGGGTCGAGGGCGTCCCGCAGCGCGTCTCCCAGCAAGTTGAAGCCGAGCACGATCGTGACGATGGTGATGCCGGGGAAGAACATCACCCACCACTTGCCGGATTGCAGCGATTGTTGGCTCTCGGCGAGCATCTTGCCCAGCTCAGGGGCGGGGGGTTGTTGGCCGAGGCCGAGGAAGCCGAGGGCGGCCGTTTCCACGACGGCGGTGCCGAGCAGCAGGGTGGCCTGGACGATGAGCGGCGCGAGGCTGTTGGGGAAGACATGGGCGCTGAGCAGGCGGAATTCGCTGGCGCCGAGGCTGCGCGCCGCCAGGACGTATTCGCTGCTGCGCAAGGAAATGGCCATGGAGCGGGCGAGGCGGGCGAAGATGGGGATCTGGGTGATGGCGATGGCGTACATCGCGTTCATCAGGCCGGCGCCGCGCATCGAAACCAGGGCGATCGCCAGCAGGAGCGCCGGGAAGGCCAGCAGGATATCGACGATGCGCATGGCGATGCTCTCGAACCAGCCGCCAAGGAAGCCGGCCAGCAGACCGATCAGCGAACCGACGCTGGTCGCGATGATCACGACGAAAACGCCCACCCGCAGCGAGGTGGACATGCCATGGCCGACGCGCCGCAGGATATCGCGGCCCAGTTTGTCGGCGCCGAAGGGATGATCGCAACTCCATTCGCCCTCCAGGGTGCGGAGGCCCCAGCCGATCAGGCAATCCGGCTCGGCGTAACGCGCGCGCAGATTGCGATCGCGCGAGGGGTCGTAGCCGGCATCCAGCAGGGGCACCAGGATGGCGAGGGCGACCATCAGGCAGACGATGGCGCCACCCAGGCGCGCGTTCGGGTTTTGCCAGAGGCGCAGCAGCACGCTCTGCAGCGGCGTGACGCGGCGATCTTGCTTCGTCTCAGTCCCGCTTGCTGCTGCCATCAGGCTGCCACTCTCACCCGTGGATCGGCAAAGGCGTAGAGGAGATCCACCAGGTAGTTGACCAAGATGTAAATCCCCGCTACCAGCAGGGTGACGTTCTGGACGATGGGGTAATCCCGCGCGACGATGGAATCAAAGAGCCATTTGCCGACGCCCGGCCAGGCGAAGATCGTTTCGGTCAGGACCGCGCCGGAAAGCAGGCCACCCATTTGCAGGCCGATGATGGTGATGATGGGCAGCATCGCGCTGCGCAAGCCATGGCCGACGATGACGGCGCGGCGGGTGAGGCCTTTGGCGTGCGCGGTGCGGATGTAATCCTGCCCCAGGACTTCGAGCATCGTGGAGCGGGTGATGCGCGCTGTCGTGGCCAGGGGTACGGTCATGAGGGTGAGTGCGGGCAGGATGAGGTGGCCGGCGGCGTTGCCAAAGGCGCGCAGATTGCCCTGCAGGAGCGAATCGATCAGGTAAAAGCCGGTGATGGTTGGGATGCTGATGTCGTTGTCGATGCGGCCGACGAAATCCAGCCATTCCAATTCCACGCCGAAGATGAAGATCAGCAAGAGGCCGAGCACGAAGATCGGGATGGAGACGCCGAGCAACGCGCCGAACATCGACACCGCATCCAGCAACGAGTTGCGGTGGATGGAAGAGATGATGCCGATGGGGACGCCGATGAGGGTGGCCAGGAAGAGGGCGATGAGGGCCAGCTCGGCGGTGGCGGGGAAGCGCCGCGAAAGCTCCAGCGAAATGGGGATGCCGCCGCGGATCGTTTCGCCAAAATCGCCACGCGCCAGGTTGCCCATCCAGATGAAATACTGCTCGGTGAGCGGCCGATCCAGGCCGTAGAGGGCGCGGATGCGGGCGGCTGCTTCTTCGGTCGCGCGTTCGCCGAGGATGGCGCTGGTCACATCACCGGGGATGAAATGGATCAGGGCAAAAATCAGCACGGAAGTGCCGAGCAGGGTGGGGATGGCTTCGAGGGTGCGGCGAAACAGGTAACGACTCATGGCTGGCGTGGCTTACCTGGCTTACGCCTGTGTTTCACCAATGGGTGCAGGGTGGCCCCGCCGATCGTGGAGGGGCCACCCCGTCGCTGTGATTCGTTCAGCCGCAGTTGTTGACGACGGTGGAATAGTATTCCGCCACCGGGTTGGCGTAGTAGCCTTCGATGCAGCTGCGGAAGCCGAGCGGCACGCCGGTGTGGGCGATCCAGAGCCGCGCGACATCGTCATGGAGGATTTGATCCGCTTGTTGGTACATGGGCTCGCGCGCTTCTTGAGAGGAAGTGGCGCGGGCGGTCTTCAGCAGGGCATCCAGTTCCGGGTTCTGATACCAGCCGGAGCGGGGCAGCGGATTGGTGGTGTTGATGAAGAAGGTGCCGGTGAAGTTATCCGGGTCGGGCGTATCGGCGCTCCAACCCAGCTGGTAGATGCCGAAGAGCTCACCCTGGCGCCCGAGCTGGAGGAATTCACCCCAGTCGCGCGTTTCCAGCGTTGCATCGATGCCGATATCAGCCAGGTAGCTGGCCATCGCCTCACCAATGGCCTGGCCATCAGGGTTGTAGGGACGGACGACGGGCTGATACCAGATGGTGAAGGGGCGCTGATCGATGACTTCATCGGTGACGTTGCCGTCTTCATCAGCGCCGACGATGGTCATGGTGCTGAAGCCATCCGGGTAGCCGGCTTCGGCGAGCAAGGCGCGGGCGCCATCCGGGTCGTACGCTTCGAAGGGGATGTCGTCATTGAAGCCCCAGAGCGAAGGGGGCACCTGCGTCTTGGCGACGACGGCGCCGGGCGGGTAGAAGGCTTCGACGATCGCTTCGCGGTCGAAGGCCATGGAGATGGCGCGGCGGACGCGGGCGTCCTGCAATTCCACGACGCGGAAGTTGAACGCGACGTAGAGGATGTTCAGCGGCGGGCGCATTTGGATCGCCAGGCTGTCATCCATTTCGATCGCATCCAGATCCTCGACGTTGATTTGTTCCGTGCCGTCGATCTGGCCGGCGCGCAGGGCGGCGAAGCGGGCGGCGTTATCGGGGATGACCTGGAAGACGACGCGATCCACGTTGCCTTCGGTCTCGCGCCAGTAATTGGGGTTGCTTTCCAGGACGACGCGCTGATCGGGCAGCCATTCCACGAACTGGTAGGGGCCGGTGCAGACGAAGCCGACTTCCGGGTCACCATAGGCGGTGCCGTTTTCGCGGACGGCCGTCGGGCTGTGGAGGGAGGTCATCGTGGGCGCCATATTGGTGAGGAATACACCATTGGCGGCATTCAAAGTGAAGGTGACTTCGTATTCGCCGGTCGCTTCCACGCTGGCGATGACGGATTCATCATCAAAGCCGCCGTAGAAGTATTCGTAGTAGGTGAAGATGAACTCTTCGAAATGCTCGGGATGGTCGGTGTTGCCCCAGCGGTTGAAGTTCCAGGCGACCGCCTCGGCATTCAGCGGCGTGCCATCATGGAAGCTGACCCCTTCGCGGATCTGGAAGACCCAGGTGAGGCCATCTTCGCTGGTCTCCCAGCTGGTGGCGAGGTTGGGCAGGGTGTTGGTGGTGCCTTTGTCGAAGCGGAGCAGGCCTTCGCAACCCTGCGTGATCACGCGGAAGGAGATGCCGTCCGTCGTGTTCATGCTATCGAGCGAGACGGGGTTGCCGAAGGTGCCCCAGGTGAAGGTGGTGCCATCTTGCGCGAGTGCCGGCGCGATGGCCAGCAGCATCACGGCGAAGAGCACTGAGGAAATGACTCGTTTCATTGGTTTCGTTCCTCCAAATGGATTGCGTACACTGTGATTCTAATGTTTGGGGCGGGGGATTTCCAGGTGGGTGGTCTGTAGGCAGGGTCTTTCAGCTACCGGGCAAGGCGGCGGGGATGAAGGCGCCGGTGCGTCCCCAGCCGCCGCAACGGTGATTCCAGCAGACGTGGGAGGAGTTGACCCAGCAGACTCTGGAGCATTGGCGGCGCTCCTGACACAAGCCGGGCTGGCCATCTTGCATACAGGGCACCAAACGGAGCTCCTGGTAATGGTAGAGACGAGCGGGTGGGTCCGTCGGGTGGAGTGTAGGTGGAAGACGGGTAGGTGGAACGCGGGTAGGCGGCACGGCGGTCGGCGGTCGTTGCGTCGGGCGCGCTGTGGGTCGGGGCACGCTGAAATAACTCCAGCCGCTATCACGGTAACGGCCACTGCCGAGGGCCTTGACCGACAAGACGAGGCCGGGGCGCAGGCTGCCGATGTTGCGGCAGGTGCTGCCGCCGCTACCGCCACCCGGGTCCGTAGTGGAATGATCGGCATC
>WTGJ01000029.1:0-12722 GCA_011523615.1 Chloroflexota bacterium
CAGAAGATGTGCCAGGCCAGCGCGCGCTCTGGTTTGTCCTTTCCCTTTGGCAGGAGACGGAAGCGGATCGTTTCAGCATCCTCCCCATACGCAGCAGCAACGATCACCAACTGAGCGAAACGCAAGTCGTCCTGCGCGAGTTCGTCATTCGTGAGGAATCCGTCGTAGCGTGGCCGGCGGACGCGCTCGCCTACCGTTTCGCGCTCGGCTTTGTTTTGCGCGGTGCGGCGCTACCGGAGAGCGCGCGACCCGGGGAAAGGTTGGCCGTCGCGATGAGCTGGGAAGCGGCAAGCGACGGCGAAGAAGACTGGGTGCAGTTCCTGCATTTCGTGCATGAGGAGAGCGGCGCCCTGTGGAATCACGACCAGCCGCCGCTGGGAGCGCGCCTGCCGACGCGGCTGTGGTACGAAGGGCTGCGCGATACGGAGATTTGGGAAGTGGCGTTGCCGGCGGAGTTGGCACCCGGGCGTTATGCCATTTACACCGGGCTCTACCGCCTGAGCGACCTGGCGCGGTTGCCGGTTCAAGATGAGAATGGCGTGCCGTTTCCGGATGCGCGCGTGCCGCTGGGTCAGCTCACGATCAGCGAATGAAGCCAATCCTCACTCGCTGATCTCCTGCCATTCTTGCAGCGCTTGCTCGAGTGCCTGCGCCTGCCCCCCATGTTGTTCCCCCAGCTCACGGACGAGGGCCACGGCGCCGGCCGTGCTGGCAGCGGCGAGCTGTTCTTCCAGTTGCGCCAGCTGCCCTTCCAGCTGCTGGATGAGGATCTCCAATTCCTGTTGTCGTTTTCGGCGCTGGTAGGCCGTCATCGTGGATGGCTTCGGCAGATCGACAGTGTATGGGTCGGCTGGAGAGGGAGACCTCTTTGTTGTTTCTTTGCGGGAACGGTGCAGGTGATCCTGCTGCGCCGCAGTAAATTCGGCGTAACTGCCTTGGAATGGATGAATTTCGCCCCCCGCCACTTGCCAGATTTGCGTCGCCAGCGCAGCGATCAGGTAGCGATCGTGGCTGACGAGCAGGGTCGTGCCGCTGAAGTCTTCCAATGCCCGCTGCAGGTGAGCTTGATTCGGCAAGTCCAGGTGGTGGGTCGGCTCATCCAGGAGCCAGCAATTCGCCGCCGTTTGCGCCAGTAGGGCGAGGGCGAAGCGGCTGCGCTCCCCGCCGGAAAGCGTGGCGACGGTGCGAAAGGCATCATCGCCGGAAAAGCCGAAGCGGCCCAATTCGTCGCGCGCGCGGGAGAGGGTCATCGCTTGGCTGGCCAGCAGCATTTCCAGCAGGCTATCCTCTTCATGCAAGGCGGCGTGTGCTTGTTCGAGGTAGCCAATGCGGCAACCGGTGCCGAAACGAAACGCGCCCCGCAACGGTGGGATTTCACTCGTGAGCGTGCGCAACAGGGTCGTCTTTCCGCTGCCATTTGCGCCGAGGATGGCGACGGTTTCGCCCCGCCGCAGCGTCACATCCGGTACGCTCAACAGAGGATTACTTTCGTCATAGCCGACCGTCAGTTGTTGTGTGACCAGCACTTCGTCGCCGCTGCGGTCGGCTTCCGCAAAAGAAAAACGTGGCCGGCGTTGCTTTTTTGGCGCGTGGATGATGCCGCCTCGTTGGGTCAGGCTTTGCAACCTCTTTTGCCGACCGCGCGCCTGGGTGGTGAGGCGGCTGCCCAGGTGTTTGCGGATGAATTCCTGCTCTTGCTGCAGGAACATTTGTTGGCGGCTGTGTTCTTTTTCCTGGCGCAGTTGCCGTTCGGCCCGCTGTGCCTGGTATTGGCTGAAATTCCCACGGTAGCGCGTCAGTGTCCCGCCCTCTAGCTCCCAGATTTCGCGGGCGAAGGCATCGATGAAATGGCGGTCGTGGCTGACGATCAATACCGCCCGCTCGTAATTTGTGAGGTAGCTCTCCAACCAATCCAGCGCTGCGATGTCCAGGTGATGGGTCGGTTCATCGAGCAACAACAGCGTCGGCGCGGCCAACAGCAAGCGGGCCAGGGCGGCGCGCGTTTGTTGCCCGCCGGAGAATTGGGCGAGGGGGCGATCTTCGTCGGCCGGCGCAAAGCCCAGCCCACTCAACACGCGCCGGATTTCATGTTCGTACTGGTAGCCGCCGGCCGTTTCAAAGGCGACGCTGGTCGCTTCGTAGCGCTGCAAGAGGTCTGCGTCCGCCGGGTTATTTTGGCTCATTTCCCGCTCCAGGTCGCGCAATTCACCCTGCCAGCGGCGCAAATCGGGAAAGGCGCGCAATTGCTCTTGATAGAGGCTGTGTTGCCGTTGGTCAGGGCTGACTTCCTGGGGCAAATAGCCGATTTGCAGCTGGCGCGCCCGCTGAATCTGCCCGATGATGGGCTCATCTTCACCGCTGAGGATGCGCAACAGGCTGGATTTGCCAGCGCCATTGGGGCCGACCAGGGCGATGCGCGCGTCCTGAGGGATGGCGCAATTCACTTCCTGGAAGATGATCTCGCTGCCCTGGCGCTGGGCCAGGCCGCTCGCTTGCAACAGGGACATCGGTGGAATGCTACCGAAGCGCAGGGGAGAGGGGTAGGGCGAGGGCACTGGATTCGTGGGAAGCAACTCTCCCCTCGTCCAAGCTTGCGTTTGAATGCATTACAATCCACAGTCAAGATTAAACTTAAGGGGTTGCGCTACCGTTCCAGGTTGATGGTTTGTCATGCGCGCCAAACTTAATGAGCATCGACTTGTAAATCGATATGAGTGAGTTTTACGAATTCCTTCCTTTTTCCATTATCACAGAGTTGGGCTATCTGATTTTCGCCTATTTATTTTGGCGTTTCATCCAACCACGGCTGCCTCACAAAGCCATCGGTCTGGTTTATTTGTTGATCGCAATTCAGTTCTTTTTGATCTTCATGCACGCCTGGACGTTTAATGCAGCGGATATTCAAAAACATCGATTATGGGATCTCAATTGGGAGCGAAACATATCCGCAACTTTCTCCTTTGTTCAGTTGGCTCTGGTCGGATCTGTGGCCATTAATTTATGTTGGCAGGGCAAATTGCCGCGTTTTCGGCGGGTGTACCTATTGATCTTGGGCGCGGCGTATTTCTTGTTTGCCTATGACGAATACTATCAGTTGCATGAACGATATCAGTTGATCCGCAATTTCTATGTTGCGTTCGGCATTCTATTTGTGCTCCTTTCCCTCACATTATTCAGTCAAATGTCAAAAGGCCCGAAACGCGCTTTCAATCTGTACTTATGGATCGCTATAGGTATCGCATGTTCTGGTTTTGGTGCCTTCACGCTCGAAGCATTCAGTTACCTATGCCTGAGGCCATTGGGATGGGAGATCCGTTACTGTTTACGTCCTTATCCAATGGAAGAAGCGTTGGAGAATTTAGGCACGCTCATCGTTTTGCTGGGAATCTTCATCGAAATGAAGCGAGCCATACCTCGTGCTCGAACCAATCGCATCATGGAAACCAGCTTGTTTGCGCTCGTTATATTCTTGATTTCACTCCAATCATCCAATGGGTTCACCGGTTTCAGGCTGCACTCCAATGCCCGCGCATTGCAGGAAATCCCGCCCGTTGAAGTTGCATTTGACGATGGCGAGCAGTTGTTAATTGATCTGAAAGGTTGGTCGATGGAAGGAGCGGCGCCTTCCATCCTAAAGCCCAGGGTTTCGCTCTATATGGCATCCCTAATTCCATTGAAACAGGATTTTGGTTTTTCTTTCCATTTGCTGGATGCAGCAGAGCTGAATGTCCTGAGTTCCTACCATCATTGGATCAAAACACCGCAGCTGGAATGGCATCCCTATCGAGTGGTTCGTGAAAGTTTTCAACTCTGGGAATTGGACGCTCTGCCGGTGAATCGTGCCCATTTACTTACGTTAGCGGTCTGGAAGCAAATTGACTCAAATGGATATATCGACATCCCTATTTCTGAGAGCAATCAGAGACTATTGGGATCGTCACAGGTGGTATTGGGTGAATTTGTCATTCCATCTCCAAGCGCGCACTCAGCATTGGCTGACCCACTGGCGTACCGTTTCGGCGATGACTTTTTGCTCCAGGCAGTGGAGTATCCGGCAGTTGCTCCATTGGGTGAAATGCTCACGGTAACCATGACCTGGCAGGCGGTTCGTGAGGGTACAGAAGATTGGAGCCAATTTTTGCACTTCGTCCATGAAGAGACCGGAGAACTCTGGAATCATGATCAAGAACCTTTGGGTAGGCGTCTACCCACCAGGCTCTGGTATCCAGGCTTGCAGGACACCGAATCCTGGCAAGTATCCGTTCCCAGTGACATCACACCAGGCCGCTATATCATATTCACTGGATTGTATCGCCTGAGCGGTGGGGTGCGGATGCCGGTACGAGATGGGGAAGGGATGCCATTGCCTGATGCGAAAGTGCCTCTGGGCTACCTCACCATCACCGAACCATAACCCCCTATTCTGCCCCTTGCCCCTGTGTGGCTATCGGTTACAATCGCTCTGCGAATCAATAGATTCGCACCATCACCACATGCCGGGACGGAGCGCCGGTGTTGGGCGCGCGAAACTTTTGCAGAAAGCTTCGCCGCTCTGCGCGCTGCGGAAGAACGGCATGGTCGCGCAAACACGAACGAGGAGTGATCCCGCATGCCCTTTAAACTGACCCTGAAAGACTTGCTCGAATCGGGCTGCCATTTCGGCCACCAATCCCAGAAATGGAACCCGAAGATGGCGCCCTACCTCTTCACCAAGCGCAACGGCATCCACATCCTGGATCTGCGGCAAACCATCGTCAACCTGCGCCAACACCACGAGCTCATCGTCAACCTCGTCGCGGAAGGCGGGGAAGTGCTCTTTGTCAGCACCAAGCGCCAGGCGCAGGAGGTCATCCAGGAACAGGCGACGCGCTGCCGCATGCCCTACGTGACCCACCGCTGGCTGGGTGGGATGCTGACCAACTGGCGCACCATCCGTGAGCGCATCGACACGCTCAAGCAGTTGGAAGAACGGCGGGAGGCCGGCGAGTTCGATCAGCTCACCAAGAAAGAGCGGCTCATGGTACAGCGCAAGATCGATACCCTGCAGCTGCGCCTCGGCGGCATCCGCGGCATGACCCGCCTGCCCAAACTCCTGTTCGTCGTCGATACCATCCGCGAAGTGACCGCCGTCAAAGAAGCCAACATCCTCGGCATCCCGGTGCTGGCGATGGTGGATAGCAACAGCGACCCGGATGCGATTGAATACCTCGTCCCCGCCAATGACGATGCCATGCGCTCCATCCGTTTGATCGTGACCGCCATCGCCGATGCTGTCCTGGAAGGCAATCTGCTTCGTGAATCCGGACGGGAAGAAGAGGACGACGATAGCCGCCGCCCCCGGCGCGATGGCCGCTATGCCCTGGAAGAAGACCTGGATCAGGATGAAGATGACGATGACGAGCGCTATCTGGGTGAGGCGACGTTGAGGAAACTGCGCGAAGCGGAAGCCTTTGCCGATGAAGCGGCCCCCGCTGCAGAACCTGCGACCGCAGCCATTCCCGCGGCGGCCAGCCCGGTGGCGGAAGCCATGGAGCCAGAACCCGCACCAGAGCCTCAGCCAGAACCCACGCCGGAGACCGAGGCAGCACCCACACCCGAACCCGTGAGCGAAGAAAAGCCAGAGGAAACCGCATGACGACCGTAACTGCTGCGATGGTCAAGCAACTGCGGGATGCCACTGGCGCGGGCCCCTTGGATTGCAAAAAAGCGCTCGAAGCGCACGAGGGAAACCTGGAAGCGGCCCAGCAATTCCTGCGTGAGAAAGGGATGGCCCGCGCGGACCGCAAATTGGGCGCCGGCCGCGAGATGAACGAAGGCGTCATCGCCAGTTATCAGCATTTCACCAAGCGCCTGGCCGTCCAGGTTGAAGTGAATTGCGAAACCGATTTCGTCGCCAAGACCGAAGCGTTCCAGCAATTTGCCTACGATATCGCCTTGCAGGTCGCCAACATGAATCCGCAATTCGTGCAAGAAGAAGACATCCCCGGCTCCGTGCGAGAGGCGGAGCGAACCTTGCAACAGCGCATCCTCCGCGAAGATGCCAAACACGCCGGCAAACCTCCCGCAATTCAGGATCGAATTGTCGAGGGGCGCCTGGAGAAATGGTATGAGGAGGTCGTGTTGATGCGGCAGCGCTTCATCAAAGACGAGAGCCAGACGATCGCCGACTTGCTGAAAGAAGCGGTCTCCGAATTGGGGGAAAGCATCCGCATCCGTCGTTTCATCCGTTATGAAGTCGGGGAAGATATCGAGGCAGCCAACTGAGCGCAGTTTCCGCTAACTGAGGAGGCGCGGTGAACGAGACGACCCGGCAAAAGAGTGATCTGGCATACCGTCGCCTCGTACTGAAATTGAGCGGCGATGCCTTGGCCGATCCCAGTGGTTGTGGGGTGGATGCCACTCGCGCGGCTGAAATTGCGGGACGAGTCGCTGCTGTCCATGCCCTCGGAGCGGAGATCGTCATCGTCATCGGCGGTGGCAACCTGTGGCGTGGGCACGTGGGGGTTGACCAGGGCATGAACCAGGCACAGGCCGATTCGATGGGTATGCTGGCGACCGTCATCAACGGCCTGGCGCTGCAGGATGCGTTGGAACGCTGCGGCATCGTGACACGCGTCCAGACGGCGGTCCATATGAACACGCTGGCCGAGCCTTACATCCGCCTGCGCGCCGTGCGCCACCTGGAGAAAGGGCGCATCGTCATCAGCGCGGGCGGCACCGGCAACCCCTATTTCACGACGGATACGGCGGCCGCCCTGCGCGCTGCCGAGCTCGGCGCCGATGTCTTCATCAAAGCGACCAAAGTGGATGGCGTCTTCTCCGCGGATCCGGAAATCCACCCGGAAGCCGAGCGCTTCTCACACCTCAGCTATCGCGAAGTGTTGGCCGGTAAGTTCCTCGTAATGGATATGACGGCCGTCACCCTCTGCGAAGAGAATCGGATGCCCATCCTCGTGCTCGATTTCTGGCGCGAGGACGCGTTGGTCGATGCACTGCTTGGGGTGAGCCAGGCCAATGGCGGGACGCTGATCGACGGAGCAACGGCATGACGACAGAACGCACAGCAGCAGCGGATGATGCGTTGGCCATCGCGGTGGGCGAGGCCTTGCGCGGGCAGGGTTGGACAGTCGCGACCGCAGAATCCTGCACGGGCGGCTTGCTCACCAGTTGGCTCACCGATGTCGCCGGCAGCTCCGATTACGTGCTGGGGGGGATCGTCGCGTATGCCGATGAAGCCAAAGTCAAACTGCTCGGCGTGCGCGAAGCGACGATCGAGAAACACGGCGCCGTGAGCGCCGCCTGCGCGCGGGAGATGGCCCAGGGCGCACAGCAGCAATTGGGCGCGACCATCGCCGTTTCCATCACTGGCATCGCGGGCCCTGGCGGCGCCACGCCGAGCAAGCCTGTGGGCCTCACCTACATCGGCGCGGCGCGCGGCCGGGATCTCATCGTCGAACGGCACAATTTCGCCGGTGAGCGCGGCGAGATCAAGCAGGCAGCCGCCCAGGCGGCCATGAGATTGATCCTGCGCCTGGCCGGTGATGCACCCGGCTGAACGTGCCTTCGGTGAGTGCAGGCGGTGATCGAGTATTGCATCGCGCAGGATTGCGCCGCTAAAGATGCCTTGGGCGTCAGCGGTATCCTCGATCGCCTCAAAGGAAAACGACGCGCCCAACTCCTCCTGGATACCTACCGTCAGGCGGGCGACCGGCGGCTGGCGACCGAAATTGGTTTTGAGCTGACCCGTAATACACCCACCGGCGGAGCGGAAACACAGGTGGTGGTCGTCCAGGACCTGCTCGATGAAGCCCAGGATCTGGAAAATCACGCGCCTCACTGCCAGACCTGCCCGGCCCACGTAACGGGGCCCGCATTCGGTTGTTTCGGGCAGATTCCGTCCCCCTTTGCTCGCGCGGCCGAGGAATGGTGGCTGGCGCAACTGCCCCTGCCGGAAGAGCCGCTCGTCTGGCTCCTGCTCAAGCAACTCCTGCGTGAGTTCAACTACGACGGCGAAACGGCGCGCGCCCTGCGGGAGCCGGCGGGCGTTTATTTCGAGGCAGCCAGCGCCCCCCACCGCCAGCTTGGCACCCTGCGCGTCGATGGCGATCAGCTGTTCGAGATGTGCTTCTTGCTGGGCGCGATCCAACCGCCTCATGCCGGCGTGCTGCTGCTCTTCTGCGGCGCCATCGATCGCCAACAGGAAGCGAACACGCTCCTGCAGCTGACCGGCAGTGAAGCCACCCTCGACCGCGCTCGTTTTCCCTTCATCCTGACGGAGCGCGAAACGGAGCAACCCGCCATCCGCGCTTTGATCGCTTTCTTTCGCCACTTGCACCGTGCCTGGCAGCTCAACCTGCCGCTGTGGCTGGATGTCTGAAGCTTGAGCTGCTGCTGCGATGCAGATGCAGTTGATCCTGCTCTTTCGCCCGCCGACAGCCGTTACGGAAGCGGCTTTTGAGCGGGTGTACAACGCCATCCTCGCGGAGTTGGAGCAGATGCCGGGCATCATTCGCCGCCAGGTCGCCAGCGTGACCGGGGCACCGCAATCGCCGGCCGCCTTCTACCGCGTGCTCAGCCTGGATTTTGCCGACGAAGCGGCGTTGCAGGCTGCGCTCCTCTCCCCGCCCGGGCAAGAGGCCGGCCGCATCATCCGCCGCCTGCCCCGGGAAGCCTACGAAGTGCTCTTCACCGAGCATTATGAGGAGGCCGGCGGCCAGACGCCAACCATAGAAGAAGGCTGAAATTCAGGCTGAATCATTCTTCGACGCGCTCGGCGACGAAAGACAGGGTCAGCTCCACCTCTTCATCCACATTGGCGATGAAAGGCAGGTCCGGGATGACGATGCCCCAATCGGCATAACGCAGCCGGGCCGTGAATTCGCCGCGCAGCGTTGCTTCGCTATCGAGCGTCGCTTCGCCACGGAAGACAGCCGGTAGGGCCTGCCCCACGATGGTCAGCAAGCCCTCGATCTCGAGCAGGTAAGCGGTGCCGATGGCGATGGATTCGGGCAAGCCGTTGAGGGCTGATGGCGCGAACTCGATGTATTCGTATTCGTCTTGGGCGGAGCGCAGGATGCGAGAACGGAGGGCGGAGTTGCGCTGGCTTTGATCGGTCGCCAGGGTGCGCGCATTGGTGCGGATGACGCCGACTTGCGAGAGCGCGGGGTCCGTAAAATCGATCACCACATCACCGGCGACCTGGTCGGTCCGCCCGATGACGTCGGTACGGACGCCGCGCAGGTCTTCCTGCAGGAAAAAGCGCGCTTCCGAAGCACCGCCGGCCGCGATGCGATAGAGGACGCGGTTTTGCGGGGCTTCGGTGGCTGGGAGCGCGGTGGCGGTGGCGGTAGGGATGGCGGCGGCCGTAGCGGCCGTTTCCAGTGCGGCGACGGCGGCCGCTTGCTCGGTGACGGTTTCTTCCAGTTCCGTGGCTCGCGTCGCCAGGGCGAAAGACTGGGAGGCGCTCAGCGTGGGGATGGCGTTCGGATCCAGGGTGGGGGCGACGGTTTCACCGCTGGGGGTGCCGCTGCCGCCGGTGATCTCAATGAACACGAAGATGCCGACCACACTGCCGGCCAAAGCGGCGACCGCGATCAGGATGGCCGTACGCAATGCGTTGCTCATGGCTTGCCTTTCGTTGTTTGGCGTTTCGATTCCAGGATAAAGCAGATGGTTCACGAAATTCAGGGCAGTTTCACCCCGAAGCGTACCTCAGGTAGGCCTACCGACACACTGACCTGCGAGGCATCCGTAGCCGAAACCCCGGCGCTCTGCTAGGCTGGGGGGGCGAAACGTCGGTTGACACATGGAGGTTTCCTGGATGAACGAACTGAACCTGCGCGAAGACGCCCCCTGGAAGGCGCGCTTTCGTGCTCCTTCGATCCTTTTCGCCACCGTCGCCAGCGCCAATCCGGAGCGCGGCATGGTCGTCAGCGATCGCGATGGCATCGTACAGCTCTATGGTTGGGATGTGCCCAGCGGGGAGTTGACTCAGGCGACCCGCGCGGAAACGGGCGTCATCTTCGGCAACCTCTCCGCCGATGGAGCATACATCTACTACCTGAAAGACGACGCGGGCAACGAAATCGGCCATTTTCATCGCGCGCGCAGCGATGGACGGGGCGATGCGGAAGACCTCACGCCGGACCTGGAGCCCTATGCCGGTTACCTCTTCCAGGAATCCGCCGCCGGCAGCGCTCAGGGTTTCACCGCCGCCACTCAAGCGGGCAGCCACGTCTATGTGCGGCAGGGCGGCGCTCCCTGGCGCGTCCTGCATCACACGATGAAGCAAGTCTATGGCCCGCGCTTCACGGCCGATGGCGCGCTGGCCTTCTTGGAGACCAACGAGCGCTCCGAGAACCTCGATCAAGCCCTCCTCGTCTACGATACCGCCAGCGGCGAACGGCTGGGTGAGCTCTGGGATGGCGCGGGGAGCAGCATCAGCGTCGCCACCGCCGGCGCATCGCCCCTCGCTGGCGACGAGCGTGTCGCTGCCCAAACCAACACCAGCGGCTTCAATCGCCCGCTCATCTGGGATGCCCGCAGCGGCGCCCGCCAGGATCTGGATTTGCCCGATATCGCCGGCGAGCTGGTGCCAGTCGCCTGGTCGCCGGATGGGCAGTGTATGTTGCTCCTGCAGCTCTGGCAGGCGCAACACCGCCTCTACCTCTATGACATCGCCAGTGGTAAGGCCATACGCTTGAATCATCCGGATGGCGTCCTCGGCGGTTATTTCGGCGCCGCTACCTTCCGCGAAGATGAAATTTGGACCACCTGGCAGGATTCCGAGCAACCCTCCCGCCTCATCGCTCTGGATGCGCAATCGGGCGAGCAGCTGCGCGTCGTATTGGCCGCGGGGGAAAGCCCGGCCGGCAGCAAGTGGCGTTCGGTGCATTTCCCCTCGCCAGGCGGGCAGATTCAAGCCTGGCTCGCGACGCCCACACAGGCTGCGGCGCCTTACCCCACCATCATCCACGTCCACGGCGGGCCGACGGCGGTGATGTCCGAGATGTTCTCACCCGCCAGCCAGACCTGGCTCGACCATGGCTTCGCTTTCTGCTCGATCAATTATCGCGGTTCCACCACCTTCGGCCGCGAATTCGAGCAAGCCATCTGGGGTCGGCTCGGCGAAGTGGAGGTGGAGGACATCGAGGCGGGGGTGAACTGGCTCATCCAGCAGGGCATCGCCGACCCGGCCGCGACGCTGATCACCGGTGGCTCCTACGGCGGCTACCTCACGCTCATGTCCTTGGGGACGCGGCCGGAGCTGTTCGCCGGCGGCATCGGCCAGGTCGTCGTCGCCGATTGGGTGGGCATGTACGACCAACAGGCAGAGACCCTGCGCACCTACCTCGATGGCCTGTTTGGCGGTTCACCGGCAGAGAAGATGGATGTCTACGTCAAGTCCTCACCGATCACCTACGTGGAGAAGCTGAAAGCGCCGCTGTTGGTGATTCAGGGGCGCAACGATACCCGCTGCCCGGCCGGGCAATATGAGGATTATGAACGCGCCGCCAAAGAAGCAGGCGCGTCGATCGAGACGCACTGGTTCGACGCCGGCCATGGCTCGCGCGAGACCGAGCAGCAGATCGAGCATATGGAGCTGAGCCTGCGCTTCGCCACGCGGATTTTGGGTTGATCGGCGCCGCTACGCGCAGAGGATTTCGCGCAGCTGTTCGCCATCGATATTGCCGCCGCTGATGACGATGGCGGTCGGGCGGCCGTCTTCGGGGATTTGCCCGCTCAGGCAGGCGGCCAAACCGACCACCGCGCCGCCTTCCGCCACCTGACCTTGCTCGAAGCAGAGCCAGCGGATGGCGGCGGCGATTTCCGCTTCGCTGACGAGCAGGATGTCATCCACATAGCGGCGGGCCAGCGGCAGGGTATAGGAACCGTCTTCGATGGAACCGACCAGGGCATCGGCCAGGGTGTCTTCCGCGTGGGGCAGGTCGGTGCCTTTCAGCGCGTTGTACATCGCCGGGCAGGAACGGGCGTTCACGGCGAGGACTTCCATTTCCGGACGTAGGCTTTTCAGGGCCAGGGCGATGCCACCCAGCAGGCCGCCGCCGCTGGTGGGGATGACGACGCGGGCCAAGTCAGGCCGCTGCGCCAGCAGCTCCAGCCCGGCCGTGCCGGCGCCGCTGATGATGTCAAAATCGTTGTAAGCGGAGAGGTAGAGCGCGCCGCTGGTTTCGCTATCGGCGCGAGCTTGCCGTTCCGCTTCGTCGAAATCGGCCGCGGTGGTGATGACGGTCGCGCCGAGGCGGCGCACGGCCTCCTGCTTGCGCACGGTGGTGCGGGCCGCCATGTAGATGCGGGCCGGCGCGCCCAGCTGACCGGCGGCATAAGCGATGGCCTGGGCGTGGTTGCCGGAGGAAGCGGTGACGACGCCGCGCTGGCGGGCGCTGCTTTCGTGGCGGAGCAGGGCGTTCCAGGCGCCGCGGATCTTGAAGGAACGGGTGGGCAGGGCGGTTTCCAGCTTGAGGTAGTGGGACGGGCTGAGCGCGGTGGCGTCTTGCGGCCGCGAAGTGCCGGCACGCGCCGCTTCCAGTGGGCTGGGGGAGAGGCGGGGGCGCAGGAGCGCGGTGGCGGCCTGGATATCGGCGAGGGTGGGGAGCTCAGGCATCGCTTGCGGCAGTCCGCTGTGCGGCGGCCGGGCGGTGCGAGGCGGCGCGCAGTACAACGGCAGGCTTTGCGGCGGCACACTGGCTTGAAAATCTGGC
>WTGJ01000029.1:12822-52661 GCA_011523615.1 Chloroflexota bacterium
CATAGCGGCCCGCTGGTTGGCGGCCTGCTGGCTTGAAATATTCGCCATAGCGGCCCGCTGGTTGGCGGCCTGCTGCCTTGAAATTATGGCCATAGCGGCCCGCTGGTTGGCGGCCTGCTGGCTTGAAATATTCGCCATAGCGGCCATAATAGCGGAACGGCTCCGTAGCTCAATGGAAGAGCAGTTGACTCTTAATCAATTGGTTGCAGGTTCGAGTCCTGCCGGAGTCATGGGATGATTTCATTCCAATACCATTTAATCCACTAGATTGGGGTGAGCTCGCTCCGCAATCTTTCGGCAAGTAGATCCTGTCCAGAGCCACTGCTATATCTACCTGCGGCACCAAACCTGCCGGAAAGCCAAAAATCGGCACCACTGACAGGCTCAGATAGTTTGTTTTCATCGACGAGATTCAAGAGCGCATTTTCCAACATATAAGCATATGCGTTAGCATCGTTATGGTCGTTTTGATTGAATTTCACGCGGATGAGCACGTCGGGTAAGAGGCGATGCATGACAAAAACGCCAACTGTTTTTTGCAAAGCGTATTTACGTGGTTCGTGGAAGCAATCCGGGAGTATTTGGCGTATGCCTTCCCAATAGGCACGGATGATTTCCTCACGTTGTTTGGGGTTGAAAGCAGTGAAGACCGTTTCTCGGGAAGCCAATCTCAATGAACTGACGAAAGAATTTTGCCGTATGATGGTGTTGCCTTTTTCTTGGTTGGCGAATTGAATCAAACCCAACCAGTCGCCTCGTTTGCTCACTTCTTCTGTTAACCGCAATGCCTGTATTTTCCAGGAATCTCGTTTTGGAAGGGTATGCATCATCCCAGGCACATGACCCATCCGCTTGGCCAATAGTTCGATCGCCAAATCTGTTTTGACGGACCTGGCATTCGTATTCACGATGTGGAATTGGCTCATCTCTACATATTCATCTGAAGTGAACATGAAGACTGCGGATATGCGCCATTGACTCCAAGGGCCGCTCGGGTTCTCTTCTATCAATCGCTGGAGGGCCATGAGTCGGTGCTGCCCATCCACGACATAGAAAACAGGCTGACCGGCAGGTGGCAGAGGTAATTCGTAGATTCCTTCATTCACATATTTAGGTTTGACCGAATCGTCGCGCACGCTCAAGAGTAGTGATGTAGGGATGCTGACCTCTTCGTCTTTAAGGGACTCAGCGAATTTTTTGACCCGTCGCTCTTCCAGGTTCCGTTGGTAACCTCGCTGGCTTTCATGCTCCCAATAGGGAATCGCATATCGGGTCATCAAATCTTCTGCTTTGATGACGCCGACGAAGGTCTGGATGTCCTCACCGCGAAGGTTATTCGGGATTACGATACTGGATAGCAAACGAATGACTTGTTGTTCTTTACTTTTGACCATTTTCTCCAATTTCCTATGTGCTTAGAGTTATATCAATGAATGTCGAAGTTCTTGTAAAGCGGTCAATGCGGCTTTTTTCTGTGCGAGCCAGCTTTCACTGGCATGAACGTGCATTTCCAAATCATCCGCATGATTATCAAAAGAACCATTAGTAGTCTTCAAATGCTCATCTAATTCCATTTCACATTCTTGTAATTGACGTTCTGCCAATTCCATTTCCAATTCCGCCTTCTGGATATGAACATGCAACAAGTCGTAGTAGATGGTTTCTTTTTGGGCCTCAGGCATAGTTCATCTCCAAAAATTCCACCCTCAATTCTCCATTATACCGCTTGCCGCGCAAATACCTCCCCCTTTGCACCCCACCGCCAAACGCGTTACCCTCTCACCCAGTCAATGGGTTTGGGGGAGGGGCATCATGCGGCTCGGCTATTACACCGACTATTCCGAAGAGACGGCAGCATTCGCCTCTGAGACCGGCTTCACTTCGCTGGAGCTCTCCGCCTGGCCGGATTCGGCCATCAACCCCGATACGGTCACCCAGGAACGCCTGGATGAAATCCTCGCGGACCTGCAACGCCGCGATATCGAAATCTCCGCATTGGGCTATTACCCCAACTACCTCGTACCGGATGGCGAAGTGCGCGCCGAATGCCGCCGCTACCTGCTCCAGGTGATGGACCTGGCGCAGCGCATGAACGTCTCGGTCATCGCCACCTTCGCCGGCCGCAACCCTTACCTCAGCGTTGAAGAGAATCTGGACGATTTCCAGACTGTCTTCACCGAATTCTGCGCCGAAGCCGAAGAGCGCGGCCTGCGCCTCGCCATCGAAAATTGCCCGATGGTGGAGCGCAAGACGATGCACAGCATCAACCTGGCCTTCAGCCCGGAAATCTGGGAGCGGATGTTCGAGTTGGTGCCTTCGCCGGCGCTGGGCATCGAGATCGACCCTTCCCACATGGTCTGGCAGGGCATCGATTACTTGCAGGCGATCCGCGATTTCGGCGACCGCATCTACCACGTGCACGCCAAAGACATGGAAATCCTGCCTCATGTCCTGAAGCGCGTCGGCATCTACGGGCGGAGTTTCGGTACGGCCTATGGCCTCGGCCACGGTTGGTGGCGCGGGCGCGCGCCGGGCTTCGGTGCGGTGGATTGGCCGGCCTTCATCAGCGCGCTGATCGAGGTCGGTTACGAGGGCAATGTGGATATCGAGCATGAGGATGACGTGCTGGCCTTCAGCGAAATCGGTGAATTCACCGCCGATGAGGAATCGGCCATCGTGATGGCTTACGGCCGCGAGCATAAGGGCTTGCTGCTGGGCTACCAGACGCTCGCGCCCTTGATCCCCGGTCACAAACGCAAATAAGTGGGAGGTGCGATTGAGCAAGAGACAGCAGGTTTCTTTCGGTCAACCATGAGGAGGAAAATATGCGTGTGAGAATCGTTGGTTTTGCGTTACTGGTAGTATTCCTGGCCGTGGCGCCGGTCGTCGTCGCCCAGGACATCCGTGAAGTGCCGCGCGAGGCGACCGTCATCATCGAGAACGAATTTGGCCGCGTGGCTGTGCCCGACAATATGAACCCCTACATTGCCGGTCAGTATCTGGATTGGGGTATGTGGCAGGCGACGCAGGAAGCGCTCTTCTATCTCAATTATGAGACCGGAGCAGTGATCCCCTGGCAGGCAACCGGTTATTCCTTCAACGATGACAAAACTGAAGTGACCATCCACATCCGCGATGGTGTGAAGTGGTCCGATGGCACACCATTTACCGCCCATGATGTCGTTTTCACCATCAATATGCTGAAGGCTAATGAAGAGTTGCAGTATTCCTTCGACATGCAACAATGGGTGGCGGATATCAGCGCGCCCGATGACCATACCGTCGTCATGACGTTGACGCGACCGAACCCACGGTTCGTCATCAATTACTTCAGCGTCCGCATCTGGGATACGATCCTGATCGCTCCCCAACACATCTGGGGGGATGTCGATCCGACCACCTTCACCAATTATGATCTGGAGGCCGGCCTGCCCATGGGTACGGGTGCCTACCGCCTGATTCGTTCGACGGAGACGGAGCAAGTCTACGACCGGCGGGATGACTGGTGGGGGGCCGAGACTGGCTTCCAACCGCTACCGGCGCCAGAACGGGCCATCTGGTTGGGGGCTCCCAGCGAAGATCTGCGCGCAGCGCTGATGTCGAATAATGAGCTGGATGCCGGCTGGCTTTTCAGCCGCTCCACCTTCGAAGTGGCTCAATCGCGCAATCCCAACATCGTCGGCTGGACGGCGGATCTACCCTACGCTTACTTGGATCCCTGCCCGCGATACCTGGGCCTGAACAACAGGGCCGCG
This sequence comes from Chloroflexota bacterium, assembly GCA_011523615.1. Classification (GTDB taxonomy): domain Bacteria; phylum Chloroflexota; class Anaerolineae; order Aggregatilineales; family Phototrophicaceae; genus WTGJ01. The sequence continues at coordinate 16,578 of WTGJ01000029.1, forward strand.
CCATTCGATGATCGCGAAGTGCGCTGGGCGCTCAACGCCGCGATCGACCGTGATGTCCTCGTGGCAATCGCCTATGAAGGCATGACGAATCCGGCCGCCACGCTCTACCCCACCTACGCGCCACTGCAGGCTTTCCTGGACCGCAACGCCGCGCTCTTCGAGGAATATGACGTCCTGGGCAGCGATGAGATGCTCATCGACAGCGTGATGGAAGGCAAGGGCTACACACGCGATAGTGAAGGGCTCTGGGTCGATGGCGATGGTGAGCGCATCTCCTTCATCCTCATCGCCCGCTCCAGTCAGACGGATAAGGTCCGCATGGGCAATATCCTGGCGGAGCAGATGCGCGCTGCCGGCTTTGATGCTACCTTCCAACCGCTGGAAGACGGCATCTTCTATGCCGATGTCTCCAATGGTGCATCGCAAGCCTGGGTTACCGACCTCTGTGGCAGTGTGAGCGACCCGTACGAGACTTTCTCGCGTTTCCACAGCCGCTTCTCCGGACCGATTGGTGAATCCGTTCCGGGGGTGAATGCCAGTCGCTTCGAGAACGCTGAATACGACGAAATTGTAGACGCTATGGCCGTTCTCGCTGCGGATGATGAAGGATTCAATGAACTGGCCGACCAGGCGCTCGCCATCTGGCTGCACGAACTGCCGGGCATCCCCCTGGTGCAGGCCCGCTTGCTCACGCCTTTCAACAATTCCTACTGGACCAACTGGCCCACATCGGATAACAACTACATCCAGCCAGGCCACTGGTGGGTGACGGGCGCGCTGATGCTGCACAACATTCAGCCGTCACAATAATCATCAAACTGGGGCGTATTGCTCAATTGCGTACGCCCCATTGATATCGTGATGGCTTACGGCCGTGAACACAAAGGACTGCCGCTGGGCTACCAGACGCTCGCGCCGCTGATCCCTGTGCACAAACGCAAATAGCCGGGGGTGCGGCCTCCCCAGCGGGGATTTGGCATGCTGCGCCCGATGCGATACATTCAGCTTCGGTCGGAAAGAGGAGGCTGGCCTTGCGACTCGGTTTCTATACTGACTATTCGGAAGAGACAGCGGCTTTTGCAGAAGAGACCGGCTTTACCTCCCTGCAGCTTTCCGCCTGGCCGGATTCCGCCCTCAACCCCGATTCTGTGAACGAAGAACGGTTGGACGAGATCCTCGCCGACTTGCAGCGCCGCGATCTCGAAATCTCCGCTCTGGGTTATTACCCCAATTACCTCGCGCCGGATGCTGGTGAGCGCGCCGAGTGCCGCCGTTATTTCCTCGCCCTGCTCGACCTGGCGCAGCGTATGGGGGTACCGGTGGTCAGCACCTTCGTCGGCCGTGACCCCTACCGCAGCGTCGAAGAGAACCTGGGTGACTTCCAGCGGCTCTTCACTGAATTCTGCGCCGAAGCGGAGGGACGGGGCTTACGCATCGCCATCGAAAATTGCCCGATGATCGAGCCCAAAACGAATCACTGCACCAACTTGGCCTTCAGCCCGGAAATCTGGGAGCGGATGTTCGAGTTGGTGCCCTCACCGGCGCTGGGCCTCGAGATGGACCCTTCGCATTTGGTCTGGCTGGGCATCGATTACCTCCAGGCTGTGCGCGATTTTGGCGACCGCATTTACCACGCGCACGCCAAGGACACCGAAATCAGGCGTGATGTGCTGGCGCGTGTAGGCATTTATGGGCAGAGCTTTGGTGAGATCACCGGCTTCGGTTTGGGTTGGTGGCGGGGACGGGCGCCGGGTTGGGGCGAAGTGGATTGGCCGGCTTACATCAGCGCGTTGATTGAGGTTGGTTATGAAGGCAATCTAGATATCGAACACGAAGAAGATCTCTTCGATTACAGCGAACTCGTCGATTTCACGGCAGATGAAACATCGGGTTTCGTGCCGGCTTATCGACGCGGACACAAAGGCTTACTGCTGGGCTATCAAACGCTCGCGCCGTTGATTCCGGGCCATCTACGAAAATGAGAGGGAGGTGCAGGCAATTAAAACAAAGATCGGTTTCATTGGATAAACCCTTAGGAGGCAAAAAGATGCGTGCGAGAATCATTGGTTTCGCATTACTGGTGGTATTCCTGGCCGTGGCGCCGGTCGTCGCCCAGGATATCCGTGAAGTGCCGCGCGAAGCGACGGTCATCTTCGAAAACATCGAAGGCCGCGTGGCCGTTCCCGATAACATGAACCCGTATATCTCCGGCCAATACCTGGATTGGGGTATGTGGCAGGCGACTCAAGAAGCGCTCTTCTATCTCAACTACGAGACGGGAGAGGTGATGCCCTGGCTGTCTTCCGGTTATACCTTCAATGATGACAATAGTGAGGTGACCATCAGCATCCGCGATGGCGTGAAATGGGCCGATGGCACGCCTTTCACCGCTCACGATGTCGTCTTCACCATCAATATGCTGAAGGACAACCCCGAGTTGCAGTATTCCTTCGATATGCAGCAATGGGTGGCGGATATCAGCGCGCCCGATGACAGCACAGTCGTCATGACATTGACGCGCCCGAACCCCCGCTTCATCGTCAACTACTTCAGTGTCCGCATCTGGGATACGATCCTGGTCGCTCCCAAGCACATCTGGGAGAACGTCGACCCGACCACCTTCAACAACTTCGATCTGGAGGCGGGTTTGCCGATGGGTACCGGCGCCTATCGCCTGGTGCGCTCGACAGAAACCGAGCAGGTCTTCGATCGGCTCGATAATTGGTGGGCCGCCGAAACCGGCTTCCACCCGATGCCCGCGCCGGAACGGGCCATCTGGCTCGCCGCACCCAGCGAGGAATTGCGCGCTGCGATGATGGCCAACAACGAGTTGGACGCGGGCTGGATCTTCAACCGCTCCTCTTTCGAAGTCGCCCAATCGCGCAATCCCAACATCGTCGGTTGGACGGAGGATCTGCCCTACGCTTACCTCGATCCCTGTCCGCGATATCTCAGCCTGAACAACAAGATTCCACCCTTTGATGACCGTGAAGTGCGTTGGGCCGTCAACGCCGCGATCGACCGCGACGTCATCGTGGCCATCGCCTTTGAAGGCATGACCGATGCGGCCGCCACGCTCTATCCCACCTACACGCCGCTGCAAGCCTTCCTGGATCGCAACGCCGCGCTCTTCGAGCAATATGACGTGCTCGGCAGTGACGACACCCTCATCAACACCGTCATGGAAGGCAAGGGTTACGTGCGTGACGGTGAAGGCCTCTGGGTCGATGGCGATGGTGAGCGCATCACCTTCACGATGATCTCCCGCTCCGGCGAGACCGATCAGGTGCGCATGGGCACGATCCTGGTGGATCAGATGCGCGACGCCGGCTTTGATGCCTCCTTCCAACCGCTGGAAAACGCCATCTTCTATTCCGATGTCTCCACTGGTGCCTCGCAGGCCTGGGTCACCGGTCTCTGCGGTAGTGTGAGTGACCCTTACGAGACCTTCTCGCGCTTCCACAGCCGCTTCTCCGGGCCGCTTGGCGAACCGGCTCCAGGCGATAACGCCAGCCGCTTCGAGAATGCTGAGTTTGACGAGATCGTGGATGCCATGGCCGTCCTCGCTGCCGATGATGAAGAATTCATGGCCTTGGCCGACCAGGCGCTGGAAATCTGGCTGCGTGAGCTGCCTGTGATCCCCTTGGTGCAGGCACGCCTGCTCACCCCCTTCAACAATACCTACTGGACCAACTGGCCCACATCCGATAACAACTACATCCATCCGGGCCACTGGTGGGTGACTGGCGAGCTGATGCTCATCAACATTCAACCTTCGCAATAGTCCACAAGGCGGGGTGCGTCGCTTCTTGGGCGCGCCCCGCAATTCTCTCATATTGGTGAGCGACTGAATGAATCTTCGGTATCTCGGGCGACGGATGGCGACCTTTCTGTTGACCATCTTCATCGCATCCACCTTGAATTTTGCCATCACGAGGTTGACGCCGCAGGACCCGATCGCCGCCCTCCTGGGCCGTATGGCAAGCCGCGGTCGCAGTGTAGAAAACGGCGCCGAAATCACCGCACTTTTTCGCGAACGCCTGGGGCTGGATGATTCCCTCCCGCAACAATACCTGAATTACTTGCTAGGCCTGCTTCGCGGCGATCTGGGCTATTCGCTGGCCTTCTTCCCCATCAAAGTGGAGGCGGTCATCCTGCGTGCTTTGCCCTGGACCTTGGGTTTGCTCTCCGTCGCGACGTTGTTGGCGTTCACCATCGGCAATTTGCTCGGCGCGCTGGCGGCCTGGCCGCAGGTGCCGCGTGGTTTTCGCTGGTTGGTCTATCTCTCCATGCCCTTCAGCGCCATCCCCTATTACTTGCTGGCGTTGATTCTCGTGTATCTCTTCGCGTTGACCTGGCAGGTTTTGCCTCTGGGGGGCGCGTTCACTGTGGGCAGTACCCGTGGGCGGGACCTCGCCACCTTCGCCGATATGGCGCGCCATGCAACGCTGCCCGTACTCTCCGTGGTCCTGGCGGTGGTGGGTTTCTGGGCCTTGAGCATGCGTGGCATCATGGCGACCGTGCTTGGAGAGGATTACCTGATCTACGCGCAAGCTCGTGGTTTGCGCTCGCGGCGCATCTTCAGCCATTACGCGATGCGCAACGCCATGCTGCCCCAGGTAACGGCGCTGGCCATCGACTTTGGACGCCTCATCTCCGGCCAGGTGCTGGTGGAGATCATCTTCAATTACCCCGGCATGGGTTGGGTGCTCTATAACGCCTTGCGATCTGCGGATTTCTTCGTGATTCAAGGAGTCACGCTCTTCATGATTTTCACGGTAGCGGTAGCTACGCTGCTGCTGGATCTTTTCTACCCTTTGCTGGATCCGCGGATCCGATACTGAGGGATTGGCAAGCGGATGATCCGTCACCTGCGCAACTTTTTCTCGCCAATGATGGCTTTGGGCATCGTCTTGTTGGCGCTGGTCCTGCTGCCGGGCCTTTTCGGGCAACTCTTCACCAATCCCGAACAAATGCGTCTGATGGCCGGCGGCATCAACGCCGCGCCGACCTGGGATCACCTCCTGGGCACGCAGAACGAAGGGCGAGATGTGCTGACCTATATCCTGAAAGGGATGCCGAACACGCTGCTCATCGGTTTGGTCGGTGGCGGTTCGGCCGTACTGTTGGGGACCGTATTGGGCATGGTGGCGGGCTATGTGGGTGGTCCTCTGGATGGAGCGATCCGCAACATCGTCGATATCGGCCTGACAATCCCGCCGCTGGCCATCCTGATCATGATCGCCGCTTCTTTCTCCGTCGTATTACCCCTCACGATGGGTTTGGTCATCGCGCTGACTTCCTGGATGCACCCGACGCGCGTCATCCGCTCGCAGGTGCTCAGCCTGCGCGAACGCGAATTCGTCCTGCTCTTGCGGCTTTCCGGCGCTTCCCCGCTGCACATCGTGTTCCGTGAATTGTTGCCGAACTTGATCCCCTTTTTGGCGGCCACTTTCGTCAATTCGGTGGCGACGGCCATCTTGGCCTCCATCGGCCTGGAAGTGCTCGGGCTCGGTTCGTTCCAAACGCCGACGCTGGGTAATTTGATCTATTTTGCCATCATTGGCAATGCGATGTGGTTGGGTTTGTGGTGGTGGTGGTTGCCGCCGATCCTGATCCTCATCGTGCTCTTCATGGGTCTGTTCTTCGTGAGCACCGCGCTGGATGCCATAGCCAACCCGCGCCTGGAACCGCGCTGATGACGAAAGAAACCGCCCCCGAACGCCAAAACGGCTGCGTCCTGAGCATCGCCGGCTTGAGCATCCATTACCCCCTGCGTCACACCACCATCCGCGCCGTCGAGAACGTGGATCTGGCGGTGCATGGCAATGAAGTGCTCGGCTTGGCCGGGGAAAGCGGCAGCGGCAAAAGCACCCTGGCGCTGGGCGTGTTGCGCCTGTTGCGCCCGCCGGGCCGGGTGACCGCCGGGCAGATTCACTTTGACGGAGTTGAGTTGCTCGAGCAGAGCGAAGGCCGGTTTCGCGAGTTGCGCTGGCGGCGCTTTGCCTACATCCCACAGGGCTCGATGAGCGCGCTCAACCCGGTGATGCGGCTGCAAGATCAGTTCAGCGATACCCTGGTGGCGCATGGAGAACGGATGGCGCCGGCCGCCCTGCGCGCGCGCTGCACGGAGGCCCTGCATGGCGTGGGCCTGGAGCCGGATATCCTGCCGCGTTACCCACACGAACTGAGTGGCGGGATGCGGCAACGGATCTGCATCGCGCTGGCCCTGCTGCTGGGGCCGCAGCTGATCATCGCCGATGAACCGACCAGCGCCCTCGATGTCATTTCTCAGCGCGTGGTGCTGGAGACGCTGGCTGAGGCGCGCCGGGCCATCGGTGCTTCGATGCTCCTCATCGGCCATGACATGGCGCTCCTGGCTCAGGTGACCGACCGCCTGGGCATCATGTATGCCGGCCGCCTAGTGGAAATGAGCACCACTCGCGCGCTTTTCGCCAATCCGCAACATCCCTACACGCGCCGCCTCATCGCTTCGATCCCGGACGTGAAAGACCGGCGGGCCTTCGTCAGTGAAGCGGGGGAGAGCGAGGCGCAATGGCCCCTGGATGCTCCCATGGTGGAGGTTGCGGCGGGGCATTTCGTGCGCCCCTGGCAGGGTGGCGAAGGGAGTAGTCGGGAGGGTGCGGCCGGATGAGCGAGACGCTGCTGGAGCTGCGCGATGTGCACAAGAGCTTCCGCCGTGGCCTGCGCCAACGCGTCGCGGCCTTGCAGGGGGTGGATTTGCAAGTCAGCGCCGATCGGCCCCAGATCATCACCATCGCCGGTGAGAGCGGCAGCGGCAAATCCACGCTGGGCCTGCTGGCGCTCGGTTTTTTGGCTGCCGATGGCGGTGAGGTGCGCTTTCGCGGCCAGGAGTTGCGGCGCTTGCGTGGCGCTTCCCTGCGCGAATTTCGGCGTTCCGTGCAGGCGATCTTCCAGAATCCATTTGCGGCCTTCAATCCCTTCTATCCCGTCGATCACATCCTGCGTTTGACGCTGCGAAATTTCGCCCGCAATTTTGCCGATGAGGGTACTCAAGCGCTGGAAACGGCAGATCGCCAGCGGTCGCCGGTGCGCGGACGAACGGAGATGGACGCTGCCATCGACGAGGCATTGCGGGCGCTGCGTCTGGATCCGGCAGCGGTCCTGGGCAAGTACCCGCACCAGCTGAGCGGGGGGCAGTTGCAACGCGTCATGTTGGCGCGGGCCTTCTTGTTGCGGCCGCGCTTGATCATCGCCGATGAACCGGTTTCGATGATCGATGCTTCCTTGCGCGCCGTTGTGCTCGGCAATATGTGGGAGCTCAAAGAGCGCTACGGCATTTCGCAACTGTACATCACGCACGACCTTTCCACCGCGCGCCAGATCAGCGATACCATCCTGATCCTCTACCGCGGCCGCATCGTTGAAATAGGCGCTATGGATCGCGTCCTCGATGACCCACAACACCCGTACACGCAGTTGCTGATTCAAGCGATCCCCCGGCCCGATCCAGCGCAACGCTGGCAGGTGCCCCTCGATTGGCAGCGCGATGACCAGGACGTCGAAGCACGTGATACGGAGAGCGGCTGTGCCTTTTACGCGCGCTGTTCCCAGCGGATGGATCGCTGTTTGGCGGCGGTGCCACCGCTGTTGGCAACGCCCGCCGACACCCGCGCCGCTTGCTACCTCTATGAAGGGGAAGGCGTCCCCGCGAGTTAGTCAGACTCTCCCACAACTACTATACTAGCAGCGAAAACTTATTCACGAGGTTCTCATGCAACGTCCACCTTACGGACCACCCGATGCGATGGTCTACCCACGTTATTCCGGCCTGCGCTCTTTCATGCGCCTGCCGCATACGACCGATTTGAGTGGGGTGGATTTTACGGTCGTCGGCGTCCCCTTCGATACCGGCGGCACTTATCGCGTGGGCGCACGCTTCGGCCCGGAGGGGATCCGCTCCGCTTCTGTCATGCTCCGTCCTTACCACCCGGCACAGCGCGTGGCCGTTTTCCCCACCCTTTCCGGCATCGATTATGGTGATTTGCCGACTGTGCCGGGCTATCTGCCGCAATCGCACCAGGCCATCACCGAAGGCGCCGCAGCGCTCTTTACCGCGGCCGTCACGCCCATTTTCCTCGGTGGCGATCATTCGGTATCCCTGCCCATCCTGCGCGCCGCCGCTGCCCAGCACGGTCCGCTGGCTCTGCTGCATTTCGATGCTCATTCCGACCTATGGGATTCGTATTTCGGTGGTTTGGATACGCACGGCACGCCCTTCCGCCGCGCATACGAGGAGGGCCTCATCGATCCGGCACATTCGATCCAGGTCGGGCTGCGCGGCTCGGTCTTCGACGAGAGCGACCGCACCCTACCGCAATCGCTCGGTTTTTCCGTCATCAGCGGGCCGGAGCTGCACCGGCGGGGCATCGAAGACGCCTTGCGTGAGATTCGGGCGCGCCTGGGCGACCGGCCGGCCTACCTGAGCTTCGATATCGATTTCGTCGATCCCGCCTATGCGCCGGGAACCGGCACGCCGGAGACCGATGGCTTCAGCGGCCCGCAGTGCCATCAGCTACTGCGCGGCCTCGGGGGGATTCCTTTTGTCGCTTATGATTTGGTCGAGGTGATGCCCGCTTATGACCCGGCCGGCACCACCGCTTTGCTGGCCGCCAACCTCGTCTACGAATTCATCGCCCTGATCGCCCTGCAGAAGAGCGGAGCACGCGAAACAAGCGACGAAGCCGCCGCCGCGCTGCCCCACGATTTGCCGCAGGGGATGGAGCGCGGTCAGATCGGCCTGGCCATCGGCCATCCCGCGCCACCGCTCTTGCCCGCGCGGGAAATGCACGACGCCACGATGACCCTGGCGGATGATATGTTGGAGGAAGCGACCGCCGCCGAATCGGCGCTGCAATACGGCCCAGAACAGGGTTCGCGGGCGCTGTTGGAACAATTGCGGCCGCAACTGGAACGCTGGGAGGGGATCACGATCCCGCCCGAGCAAATGATGATCATCGGCGGCGCGGCCCAGGGGGTCACCCTGGCCGGAACGCTCTTCGCTGACGCGGAAAGCGGCGTGTTCGTGGAAATGCCGAGCTACAGAGACGCGCTGCATATCTTCCGCGATCTGGGGCGGCCCCTGCAACCCATTCCGATGACGGATGAGGGCATCGATGCTAATGCGCTGGCCGCTGAATGCGAGCGCTTGCAGGGGGAGGGGCGTTTGCCTGGTATGCTCTATACGGTGCCGACGCACCAGAATCCGAGCGGCATCACGGCCACCTCCGAGCGACGGAAAGAAGTGCTCGCGCTGAGCCGACAGTATGGCTTCCGCATCGTCGAAGATGATGTGTATCGCGAAGTGACCTACGACGATGTGGCGGTGCCCCCCAGCTATTACGAACTGGCGCAGCGGGAAATGGGCGGTGAAGGGGTCATCCGCCTGGGGACTTTTTCCAAGACGCTGGCGCCGGGGTTGCGGCTCGGTTGGCTCTTGGGAAGCGCGGGTGATTTGGCACGCTGCCAGAATTGCGGATTTTGGATTATGGCGGGCGGCGCCAATCCCTTCGCCGCCCAGGTGGTGACCCGTTTGCTGGCAAAGGATGCCTGGTCGCCGCATATCGAACGGCTGAAAGTCGCTTTCCGCGCCAAACGCGATGCCATGCTGGCGGCCCTGGCGGATCACCTACCGGCTGGCGCCCGCTGGTCTCGGCCGGGCGGCGGATTCTTCATCTGGGTGGAACTGCCCGCCGGGGTGGGCGCTACGAGCATCCAGGAAGCAGCGCGGGCCCAGGGAGTCATTTTTACGCCCGGCGCGAACTTCTTCGCCGCGCCCCGGCCGGAGGACGCTCCGGTGACGTTACGCTTATCGTATAGCCATGCCAGTGTGGCGGACATCCAGCGCGGGATTGCCGCTTTGGGGCGGGCGGTGGCGGAGGCGAGTTAGTTCCGGATCTCGATCGAGCCCAGGGGTATTATGTCATCCTGGATTTCATTGCCGGATGCATCGTACGCAGCGATGCGTTCCGTATCGCTGTTGCGGTACAGCCCGGTGTAGAGTTGATAGCGACCCTTGGGCATGTCTGCGGGTAGGGCGATCTGCCAGGTTTCCTGATCCACCAGCCCCGGGTACCAGAGGCGCGTGGGCAGGCGGGCGCCCAGAGGGGGCTGGTCATGCACCCAGATGAAGTCGCTCTCTTCGTGGTGAAAATGCAAGAACTGCACCATGTCTTCCACGCCAGCCGCAGCGCTGGACCAGAGGAAGGTCAGCTTCAGGTCGGCGCCGGGGTGGGCGAGTTCGGGCAGAGTTGGCTCATGCAGCGTCGAGCCGTTTTCGAAACGGGCCAGGATGGGGCCGGTTGGGATTTCGTTGTCTTCTTTCAAGACCAACTCGGTGAGGACGGCCTGCCGCTCGCTCAGTAGCATCCGGTGGCCCTCGACGAAAATATAGTTGATGAATTCACCGGCTTCATTTTCATACCAGAGAGCATAGCCGAGCCACAGAGCACGATGGCGCGGAACATCTCTCAGGTTGGGGATTTTGTGGATCTGACGATAGGTGCGGCCGTTGACCAACGTGGAAGCGAGTCGCGCGTTGCGATCATCATCAAACGTAAGCAATTCGCCCGTTTCTTGATCGATCAACTGCAGGGAATGGCCGAAATCGCGCTGCAGGGGCTTTGCGGTTCGATAAAAGGTATGAACCAGGAGGTGGTCACTGCCATCCGGGGACAACTGATACCGTTTGGGCAGATCGAAACCCTGCATGATCAGGGCCTCCTCACGGACGGTCAGGTGTACTGGCTCAGCGTCCACGAGCCGTTCGTAATTGGGTGTCATCCATTCAAGATAGCGAAAACTGATGATGGCCAGGCAGGGCAGCAGCAGCAGTTGCAAGCGAAATATCCGCGGGATCGACCAAGTTTTCACGCGGTGGGAACCATAGTGCAATGCCCCCAACGCAACCCCCAGCGTGCCGATCATTTCCAGCATTTCTTCCGCACTGTGCAAATCGATGTGAAGGGAATTGCTGAGCAAGGGGAAGGGAATGCGGATCCCTGCTTTGACATCCAGGAGAAAGCCGCCGACCACACTCAACATCAATCCGGTCAGCACCAACCCGAGGCTGAAGCGTTCTGGCTTGTCGGCTCTGACCCACCAGAACAACAGGCTGAGGAAGAGGCCACCCACGATGATGGGGTAGCCGATATTGTAGAGGTCAAACCAGCTCTCGTGGATTTCCAAATGCTCATCGAGCGCAAAAATGAAGTAGGTGAGCGCGAAGACTCCCCAGATCAGGCGTTTGGCGATCGCCTGAGGGGCCAGAGCCAAACGCAAGGCCACCCAGCCCACGAAGAAAAACAGGATGGTGGCGAGATGCGTTGGGATGTTTCCTTCTCGATCCAACCCCCAGCTCAGCATCAAGCGGTCAGTGGCTACCGCAGGATAGAAGCTGACGCCTTGCATCCACAGCAATCCCAGGAGGATGCCGGCGCCGATCGCGGCCAGCCAGCGCAGCTCCAGCGCCAGCCTGGGTTGAACCTTTGCAAAATAGAAAATTGCCAGTAGCGCGATGATGATCCAGGATAAGGCGTAGCCATACCAAAAAACGGCGTCGGTCATCCGGAATTAGGAGATTCGTTCCACAGGCAGTGTCTGCTGAGAGCGGTGCAACCTTTCGCTGATTTCCTGCCAACACGGCATCGATTGACTCGCGCCGGGTCGTGTGGTGCTGAACGCCGCGGCAACATTGGCGAAGGCCAAAGCTTCCGCAAGCGTCTCGCCGCGGGCGCTGGCAGCCGCAAAAGCGCCCACAAAGCAATCGCCCGCTCCCGTTGTATCGACGGCCGGGACGGCATGACCTGGCACGCGCCAGCAACCCTCCGCGCCCAGCGCCAGCGCTCCCTTTTCCCCCCGCGTGACGATGAGGGTCTGCTCCGGGAATTGGCGTACCGCGCGCATCATCTTCCAGCAGGGCTTCTCTGCTCGCGGCGCTTCCGTTAGCCCAGCCAGGCCGGCCAATTCGACTTCATTCAACAAGAGCACATCGCACAAGCCCGGCAATTCGGGATGAAACGGAGCAAAGGGCGCCGGGTTGAGCAGCGTCCTGGCGCCTTGTTCGCGAGCGGAGCGGAAAAACGCAACGATCGCCTCTTGCGGGATCTCAAAGACGGCCACGGCGATATCGCCGGGCGCCAGCCGCGCAGCCATCGCTTCCTCTGCGGTCAGTTCGGTATTGCTGCCCGGGATGACGATGATCTGGTTCTCCCCTGCTTCATCCACGCTGATGAGTGCCGTACCGCTGGCCTGGTGTTTTGATTCGTGCAATCCGGCGAGATCCAAAGATTCCTGTTCCAGAAAGGCGCGCAGTTCGCGGCCAAAGGCGTCTGCGCCGATTTTGCCGATGAAGCAGACGGCAGGATCAGACTGGGTTGCACCGATCAGCCGACTGGCCGCGACCGCCTGGTTGCTGCCTTTGCCGCCCGGGGTGAAGAGCAATTCGCTGCCGAAAACGGTCTCGCCCGGTCGGGGTTGTTGGCGGACGCGCGCGCTGACATCCATATTCACGCTGCCCGCGACGACCACTCGGCTCATGCCTGGCTGAACTCTCCCTTCTTTCGGTGCGCGCTCAGGTTGGCTTACGCAGACGAGGCGTCCAGTAGCGTTGACCGGCCGCCTGTTTCTCGGCATCCAACTGCGCCAGGATCGCCAAACCGCGCAACGCGACCTGTGAAGCCACCTCGTGCCCGGCACCGGCTTCGAAACGGGCGCCGGTGATCATGTTATCCGCCACCGAGCAGATGGAACCACCGCGGGCGCCAAACAGTTGTGGCAGGGTGACGAGGGCGGCCGATTCGCGATCGCCATTCAGCACACCGGCCCGGCGGTAGTAATCCATGATTTCCAGATGGCGCGGCTGCATGTACCCAGCCACCGAAGGCCGCCCGACGCCACAAAAATCGCTGTCGCTGGAACGGGTTACGCCGACGTGGTAGCGCGCTCCCAGGTCTTCCGCCGCCTGCGTCAGGGCCAGCACCAGTTCATGGCTGGCGACGGCCGGAAAGGAGGGGCTGATGTAGGCCTGCGTCATCCCTTCATCGCGGACGACGCCGCTGCTGATGACGACATCTCCTGGGCGGACTTTCTCGTGAATGGCGCCGGAACCGCCGAGCCGCAGATAGGTGGTAGCCGCCGTGTTTTCCAGGAATTCGTGCAGGATCAATTCCGCCTCGGGAGAACCGCTGCCCCCACTGACCGCGCTGATGTGCGCGCCTTCGTAAAAGCCGCTGTAGGTGGTGAACATGCCGGTCTGGGCGACCAGCTCCGCCTGTTCCAGAGATGCGGCCAGTTGCCGCGCTGGGTCGTCTTCGTAAGCGCAGAGCGGGTCCCGCACCATCACGATCACATAATCGCCGATGCGTTGGGGGTCGATGCCGGTGAGCGCGGGTTTGCCATCGATGAGCAAGCCCCGTCTGGGCACGTTGGCTGCGTATTCATATTGTCGATAGAGCTTATCCACCGCGCTGCTGCTTTCAGCCATCGCTTTCCTCCTGCATGGGGATGATCTGCATATGGATTTGCCGGTCGCGCGGGCCATCGAATTCCAGGAAGAAGACGCCCTGTGAATGGCCCAGCTGCAAGGCGCCATCGTGGATGATGAGGCTCAGCGAAACCCCCACCAGCGCGGATTGGATGTGAGCGGCAGCGTCTTGTGGAGTGTCGTGCTGGTGCTTGAAATCGATGCGCGTCGGCACGAGGCGCCGCAACTCGTCCATCACGTCTTCTAGTCCGAGCGGATCCGGCCAGGAAAGCACCGCTAGGCCGGCGGTCGTATGCGGGATGCTGGCGATCAAAGCGCCTTCACGAACGCCACTGCCGGTCACCGCGTCGCGCAACACCTGCGTCAGTTCATGGGCTTGGTGGGCCTGGGTCCGAAAACGATGGATCTGCATGGTTACGCCTCACCGGGGAGGGGAAGGCGCTCGGAAAGCCGCGTCGTTCGGCCGTCGGCGCAATCCTGCCAGGGTCCGCGCGCGCCGCGGCCGTATTTTGCGCCGCAGCGTTCACTCAAATGGGCGGCGAAAAGGGCCAGGGCCAACGCTTGCACCGCTGCAGTGAAGACCGCGCACGGCGCTATCGGCAAGTCAATGGCGTGGGTCAATAAAGCGGCCCCCTGCTCGTCGGTGAGGTAGCAATGCGGTCGTTCCAGGCGGCGCAGGTAGGGTTCCAGTTCGCGCGCGCGGCTGAAGGCCGGATCGTCGCTGGAGCAGAGCAGCCAGGTGCCGCATTCGAGCGGATCCTGCGCGAAATAATGGAGGTGCAGCCATTCTTCGATGTCCTGGTGCAATGCGGGATGACCGCTCGCTTCCAGGATTTTGGCCGCGCCAAAAGCCGCCGCCGCCCGCGCTGGCCCGCTCCCCAGCAGTTCATAACGACTCAGCACCTTTGCTTCGCCAGTGATTCGCTGCATGGTGGAATCCAGCGTAGGCAGGTATTGTTCCACTTTGACCAGCCCTTGCGACCAGCCTTCTCGCAGCGCTTGGGCCTCATCTTGCGTGAAACGCCCCCGCACCTCGCCGAAACGGATGGCGAGCAAGTACAACGCTTGTGTGGCCAGTAAAAAAGAGAGTACGCCGGGCCCACCATCCCCTTCCAGTGGAGGAATGGTCAATTCATAGATGAATTCCGCCGCTTGCCCGAGGGGGCTCGCAGGATTCGCCGTGAGGGCGACCACCGTAGCGCCGCGCGCGCGCCATTGTTCGGCCGCTTCCAGCGTGCGCGCCACGCCGCCCGATATGCTGATGGCCACCACCAGGGGATCTTGAGGGGATTGCCGCCGTGGCAGTGCGGGCTCGTAACGGGCGGCCTGCATCGCGTTCCAGGCCTGGGTGGGAATGGCGGTGAGGCGCAGCCATTCTTCCCGCAACAACGCGCCGGCGATTTGCGAATCGCCACAACCGGTGAGGATGACCTCACGAATCGCGAAGATCGTAGGGGTGGGCAGCAGCGCGCGGCTGCGCTCTTCCATTGCGGCGAATTGTTCCTGCAAGATTTGGGGTGAGAGGAGAACCTGCTCTCGCATCGGGTTCGTCATGTCTGCGCTCCTGCCGTTCAGTGTAGCACGATGGCGCGCTCTTGCAGCCAATCCCGCCGCTGTTGCCAGGCGCTCCTCTTGTTGAGCAGATTCCGCGGTGGGCCGAACTGTTCGATCATGAAAGATGCCGCCGCCGCCGCACCACAGGCCGCTGCCAACGGTTCTGCACCACCGGCCCGGCCCGCCAACCAGGCGCCGCTGAAGGCGTTGCCCGCACCAGTCGGGTCCTGCAGCTGCGTGGGGTAGGCGGGGATGAGCCAGCCCTCGCGCGAGGAAGCCACGAGCGCCCCCTCGGCACCCAGGCGCAGGGCCACGGCCCCGACACCGGTTTCGAGCAAACGCTCCAGTATCGCTGTCGGTTCCGCAACACCGCAAAGATGGCGCCCTTCTGCCCGGTTCAAAGAGACGAGTTCCACTTGTTTCAGGATGCGGGCCACGGTCGGCCAGTGGCTGGCCTGCGCCGCTCCTTCGTGCAGCTCCCAGAGCAAGCTCGTGCGGGAGGGGTCGCGCAAGGCGAACGCTTCGCGCCAAAACGCTTCGTCTGCATCGCGGAAGATGTACCAACCACGCGCCTGCCGAAGGGAGGGGGGCAAATCGAGCACCCGCGGTGCCATCTTGGCAAAATGTTCCATCCCGAATTGCGGCTGTTCCGTACGCTCATCTTCACGCTGGTAGACCACCCAGCTGCGTGGCGTATGCGCGCCGCGGATTTCCAGCCCGCTGATGTCGATCTCATTCGCTGTGAACCAGCGCTCGTGTGAGTCGGCAAAATCTGCGCCGACGCCGCAACGGATGCCCACGTTGTCGGAAACCAGGCGCATCCCGGCGACGGCGTAGGTGCCCGCACCGCCGAGCAAGCCATGATATTCGCGGCCATCGGCCAGGCGCAGGTCATCGATGATGATATGGGAGAAGGCGACGGCGTCTAAAGCGGCTGCCTCCACGGTTGGCTCCCTGGGAAATGCAATTTTCTTGACGCAGCATAGAATAGATGCGCGGCGTCACGAATGTCAAAGCGGAATCAGCCCTGAAGTAAGGGGGAGGAATTGTTGCCATGAATCCAGCCAAGAAGCCCATTTGGATCGATTGCGATCCCGGCATGGATGATGCCCTGGCGCTCATCCTGGCGTTGAAATCACCCCTCCTGCGCGTGGTCGGCATCAGCGCGGTCTCCGGCAATTTGCCTGCGGCTCGCTGTTACCAAAACATCCACACCGTTTTGGCGCTGATGGAGCGGTCGGGCATCGTGACCGCGCGCGGGACCGCCGTAGCCCTCAGCCACGAGCTGGCGCACGATCCTTTTTCGCATGGTGCGGATGGCCTGGGTGAAACCGGGCTGACGCCGGCGCCGATCCCCGCTGATCCGGCCTATGCCCCCCGCCTCATCGTCGAGCAGGCGCGCGCCGCTGCCCACCAAGGGCAAAAGCTGACCTTGCTCGCCCTCGGGCCGCTCACCAACATCGCGCTGGCCTGGATGGAAGAACCGGCATTGCCGCAGCTCGTCGAGCGCCTCATCATCATCGGTGGCGCCTTCGGCTTGCAACGGGAAGCGGCGCTGAACGCCACGGGGGGCAATCCGGTCAGCGAGTGGAATATCTATGTGGACCCGGAAGCGGCGCGGCGCGTGTTCCATGCCGGTTTTGCCCTGACGGCGGTTGGACTGGATGTCGCCACCCACCGCGATTTGTGCCTGCTGCCCGAAGACGAGGCCCGCCTCCGTGCTTCGGATTTGCCGGAAGCGCGCCAGGTTGCCGGCATGTTGGATTACGTGCTCGGTCGCGGTTTCCAGAGTTACTGTGTGCTCATCGATTCCTGTGCCGTGGCCGCCGCCGCCCAGCCCGAACTCATCGAGACGGTGGCCCTGCATTGTGATGTGGAGACGCAGAGCGAGCTGACGCGCGGCATGACGGTCAGCGATGTGCGGGATAATTTCCGCTGGCAGGACTTGCCGCTCATCGACGCCGCCCAGGATGCCGATTTCCCGCGCTTACGAGAATTCATTTTGTCGAACCTCCTGGCGGAGCGATAGGCGGTAATGATGAGATACAAACGCAAGCGACACAATCCCAGGTGATGTGGGAGAGCGCTATGGCAACCACGCTTTGCCCCGCTCTGCTTTGGTTTTTCCCTTTGAAAGTGTTACCATGAGTATGGTGGCATTTCGATGTCAAGGCCACGCAGCGAAAGCCAGACCGTAATGAGATCCGAGACAACTGACGACAGTGCCATCCCCGTACTCATCGATACGGATCCGGGGATGGATGACTCGCTGGCGATCATCACCGCCCTGAAATCACCCCTCCTGCGCGTGGTCGGCATCAGCGCCGTTTCCGGTAATCTGCCCGCCGCCCGTTGCTACCAGAATATCCACACCATCCTACATCTCATGGGCCGCGCGGATATTCCTACTGCACAGGGCGCCAGTGTGACGCTCAGCCGCGAGCTGGCCAACGACCCCTATTCGCATGGCGAAGATGGCCTCGGCGAGACGGGCCTGGCGCCTGCGCCGCTGCCCGCCGCCATCGATTACGCGCCCTCTTTCATCGCGGGACAGGTACGCGCCGCGTCGGCAAAGGGCCAGCCCCTGACCCTGCTCGCCTTCGGCCCGCTCACCAATATCGCGCTGGCCTGGATGGAGGAACCGCGCCTGCCGCAGCTCGTCGAGCGCCTCATCATCATCGGCGGTGCCTTCGGCCTGCAGCGCGAGGCGGCCTTGTATGCTACTGGCGACAACCCCGTCAGCGAGTGGAATGTCTATGTCGACCCGGAGGCGGCGCGGCGCGTCTTCCATGCTGGCTTCGCGCTGACCGCCGTTGGCCTGGATGTTGCCACCCACCGCGATCTACGCTTGTTGCCTGAAGATGAAGCTGCTCTACGTGCCTCGTCCTTGCCCGAAGCGCGCCACGCCGCCGGTATTCTGGATTACGTGCTGGGCCGTGGTTTTAAAACTTACAATTTCTTCATCGATTCCTGCGCGGTGGTCGCAGCCGCGCAACCCGCGCTCATCGAAACGGTGTGCTTGCATTGCGATGTAGAAACGCAGGGCGAGCTGACGCGCGGCATGACGGTGACCGACGTGCGCAATCATTTCCGCTGGCAGGAGTTGCCGCTCATCGCCGCCGCCAAAGATGCCGATTTCCCCCGCTTGCGCCAGTTCGTCCTGTCGAACCTGCTGGCGGAGTGAAAGAATGCAGGATAGATATGATGAGCAGGCGGTATGATTACCTTAAGTGTTCTGCAGCGGTAATCGCTCACGCTGCGCGCTAAAAATGTTCGTTAGATTCGTTAGATAGGAGAAAAGCCAATGTTCCGTCGCACGTTCTTTGTGAGTGTCATGCTGTTCCTGCTGGTCAGCATCAGCCTGGCGCCGGCCGCCGCCCAGGAGCGCACCCAGATCGAATTCTGGATGTGGGGCGCCCAGCCACACTTGCAGGATGTCATCCGCGCCGTCCTCGTTGACACTTATAACGAGTCGCAGGATCAATTCGAGCTGGTGATGACCTTCCGCAATGATGTGGATAGCGTCATCGCTTCGGTCTTGCCCGCCGGTGGCGGCCCGGACCTCGTCTATGGCTCCGGTCCCGCTTTCGTGATCCCCTTCGCTCAAGCCGGCCACCTCGCCAACATGGAGCCCTACTCTGAGATGTATGGTTGGCGCGATCGCATCATCGCACCCATCTACCAATCCGGCACCGTTGGTGGCGACCTCTATGCCCTGCCCAATTCGTTGAACACCATGGGCGTCTTCTACAACAAGGTGCTCTTTGAAGAGAATGGCTGGGAAATCCCCACTACCTTTGAAGAACTCGAGGCGATCATGGATGATGCGCTCTCGCAGGGCCTCTATGCTTCCGTAACCGGCAACAAGGGCTGGCGCCCGGTCAATGAGAATTATACCCAGATGTTCCTGAACCACTGGGCCGGCCCGCAGGTCGTCTACGATGCCATCACCGGCGCCATACCCTGGACCGATGCGGCCATCGCCGAAGCGATCCAGAAGAGCGCCGACTGGTTTCAGGCCGATTACCTAGCCGGTGAAGATTACTTCAACTTGAACTTCCTGGATGCGGTCTCCTTGCTCTCATCCAACCAATCGCCCTTCTTCTTCGGACCCTCGATCGTTTTCCAATTCGCCACTGACTTTTACAATGAAGAGAACGGAAACTTGGATGAGTTAGGCTTTTTCCCACTCCCGAGCAAAGAAGGTCTTCCTTCGCCCATGTACATCCTGGGCACCGCGGCCACGCTCTCGATCAACGCCTATTCTCCGCCTGAGGTGCAAGACGCCGTCGCCTCGATCATCGACCGCATAATGACGCAGGAATTCCTCGTCGGCATGGCACAGGGTGGTTGGCCGGGCTACTGGGGTGTCCCCATCAGCCAGATGGATATCAACCTGGATGATTTCACGGGCCTCTCGCGCGGCTTCCTGGGCGTGATTCAGGAAACCGTCTCCGCGGTGAATGCCGGCAACTTTGGCTATGCGCCCGACGCCTTCTTCCCGCCCGCCACACAGGCGACCTTAATCGAGGTCGACGCGGTCTGGGTCGGTGACCTCTCGGTAGAGGATTTCCTAGCGTCTGTGCAAGCCGCCTACGATGAAGACCAGGCCGCCGGTCTGGTTATAACCCCGCCTTCCCCTGGAGGTTGAGCACCCCTGTTTGAATCGCTTCTGCGCGCCCGCGGCTTTCCTGCTGTGGGCGCGCTCTTAGGGTGAGTCCATGCGCCGTTGGTCTTTCCAGTATTACCTTCTGATCTCGCCAGCACTGCTGCTGAGCGCCATGATCGTGCTCGTGCCGGGCCTATTGACGCTGCTGGTCGCCTTCACCGATTGGAACGGCGTCTCCTTTGACCTGAATTGGGTGGGCGTCGCCAATTTCCATAAAATTTTCGATGATCGCATCTTCTGGAACGCCCTCGGTAACAACATCCGCTGGACTTTGCTTTTCCTCACCATTCCGGTCGCCATCGGATTGTTGACGGCCATGCTCTTGCTCAAGCGCCGCCGCACGAAAACTCTCTACCAGCTGATTTACCTGGGCCCCTATGTGCTGGCCCCGGTGACGAACGCCATCCTCTGGCTGAATATCGTGCTGAATCCGGCTTCCGGTCTGCTGCGTCAGATTCGTCCGTACATCCCTCGTGATTCCCTGCTAGCGCCTCTACGCTCGCCACTCAGTCCGGATGTGGCCCTCTTCACCGTCGCCGCCGTCGATATCTGGCACTACTGGGGCTTCCTGACGGTCGTCTATTTGGCGGCGCTGCGCCAAACGCCGCAGGAGCTGGTCGAAGCGGCCATGGTCGAAGGGGCCAACGCTTTGCAGCTCTTCCGCCACATCTACCTGCCGACCATCCTACCGACCGTTTTGCTGATGTTCGTGCTGATCACCATCTTCTCCTTCTTGACTTTCGAATACGTCTACATCATGACGAACGGCGGCACCGGCTCGGAGATGCTGAGTACCTACGCCTACAATCAGGCCTTCCATAAGTTCCAATATGGCCGCGCAGTAGCTACCGGCCTGGTGATGAGCGCCTTTGGTCTGCTCGCTTCCTTCTTTTATGTGTGGATGAGCCGGCGGGAGATCCGCGCCTGATGAGCGCTTTTCCCTTCGGCTCGCCGCGTTATGCGCGCGCTCTGCAGCGCTTCAGCGCCCACCTGGTGCTGCTCTTTTTCGCGGCGACGGCCATGGGGCCCCTATTGCTGGTGCTCATCAATAGCATGAAGACGCACCGCCAAATCGCTCGCAACCCGCTCTCCCTGCCGACGGCGATCGAATGGGAGAATTTCTCCCTCGCCTGGGGCTACGGAAATTTTTCGCGTGGCTTCATCAACAGCATCGTGCTGAGCGGGACGGCGGTGCTCGTGGTGCTGTTCTGCGCTTCCCTGGCCGGTTACGTCCTCGCTGGCCGCAAGATTCGCCACTGGCGCATCTTCACCATCTATTTCATGGTGGCGATCACCGTGCCGATTCAGCTCTTCCTCTTCCCGCTCTATTACCTCTTCGCACGCGTCCTCGGCCTGCTGGGCAACGTGCCGGCGGTGGGGGTAGTGCTGGCCGCACTCAATATGCCGCTGGCCGTCTTCTTGATGCGCTCTTTCTTCCTGGCCGTGCCGGAGCAATTGGAAGAAGCGGCCCGCATCGACGGCGCCAACACTTGGCAGGTCCTGTGGTACGTCCTCTTCCCGATCGTGCGCCCGGGGATGATCACTGTCGCCGTCATCGTCGGCCTCCATGCCTGGAACGAATTCTTGATCACCCGCACCTTTCTGGGCACAGAAAACATCACCGCTACGCTGGGCCTCTATTCCATGAATGGCACTTATGTATCGGCCATGGGGGTGATGATGGCCGGCACGATGATCTTGATCGCGCCACCGTTGGCTTTCTTCGTCCTGGTGCAGCGCTACTTCATCGAGGGTCTGGTGAGCGGCGCGCTCAAAGGCTGAGGCATGGCGGAATCCAGAACGGCCCTCACCGCAGGGATCCAGGAGCGCACCTATGCCGGGGTGCTCGGCAAAATCATCGGCGTTTATCTCGGGCGGGCGGTCGAAGGCTGGCGCTACGAAGACATCCGGGAGCGCTTCGGCGAGATCCGCAACTACGTGCACCACGAAGTCGGTATGCCGTTGATCGTGCCGGATGATGATATCTCGGGCAGTTTCGTCTTCTTCCGCGCGCTGGAAGACCACGATTACAACCCCCACCTGAGCGCGCAGCAGATCGGCGAAACCTGGCTCAATTACATCATCGAGGAGCAGACCATCCTCTGGTGGGGTGGCATGGGTCGCTCGACCGAGCATACGGCCTACCTGCGGTTGAAGCAGGGGGTGCCGGCTCCAGAGAGCGGTTCGATCGCCCGCAACGGCCGCGGGATGGCGGAACAGATCGGCGCACAGATCTTCATCGATCTCTGGGCCCTGGCCAACCCGAACCAGCCCGAGCGTTGCGCTCGATTGGCGCGAGCCGCCGCTTCCGTCAGCCACGATGGCATCGCCGTGGAATGCGCCGTGTTCCTCGCGGTGTTGGAAGCGCTCTCTTTCCAGGAACGGGATGCGGAGCGCATCCTGGAGGCCGGCCTGGGTTTCGTGCGCGACGAAACGCTGCGTTCGCTGGTGGAGCAATTGCGCCGCCGTTGTGCCGGCGAAACCGATTGGCGGGCCGTACGCGAATGGATCGAACGCGAACACGGTTATGATCGTTATCCCGGCAATTGCCCCATGGTCACCAACCACCTGGCGGTTCTGATGTCCTTTTTGATGGCCGGGGATGATTTTCAAGAAAGCATCTGCATCGCCGCCAGCGCGGGGTGGGATACCGATTGCAACGCGGGCAATGTGGGTTGCTGGAATGGCATTCGCCTCGGTCTCGCCGCCCTCCATGCGGGGGTGGACTTGCGGACACCGGTGGCGGACCGGCTCTATGCCGTCAGCGCCGATGGGGGAGAGTGCCTGAGTGATGCCGTCCTGGAGACGCGACGCATCCTGCGGGCCGCCACCGCCTTGAACGGCCTGGCGCCCGCTGCAAGGAAACCACGCTTCGCGTTTGAGTTCCGCGGCGCAACACAGGGTTGGCTCGCGGATGATGATGGCACCCCGCATCGGCAAGCACTCCGCCGATTGAGCAATGAACGGGGCCAGGGTTTGGAGCTGGAGTACGAGAATTTGGCGCCGGGGAATTTCGCCCGTCTCTGCGTGCAGACGGCCGCTCATCAAGAGACCACCGGCCGCCGCGATACCAGTTACTTCGAGGTACAGGCCAGCCCAACGCTCTATGAAACGCAAACCGTGCGTGCGGTGGTGGAATGCTGCGAAAAATCAAGCCCTGAATGGCGCTTCTTCGTGCAACTATACGACGGAGGTGGCGCCAGCCAAACGCGTTATAGCGAGTGTTTTCCCCTGCAGCGCGGATGCAACGAGTTGTGTTGGGAAGTCCCGGCGCGGGATGGCCATCCGATCCATCACTTGGGGATCGAGTTGCGATCACCGCGAAGAATCGCTGGGCGCTTGCGCTTGCGAAGCCTGAATTGGTCCGGCGCACCCCGCGCTTTCCGCATGGCGGAATCGATGACGCTTTCGCCTTCGCTCACGCCCTGGACGACGAACACCCCCTGGTTGCGTGCCTTCCTGCAATCGGCGCGCCATGTCGCCCCGGATTACACCACCACCTTTTCCCTATCGCACCCCGAAGACAATGGCCTGGTCACGATCGGCACGCGCGACTGGGCTGATTACTGTGTCTCTTCGCAGTTGACCCTGGTGGGGCAGCGGACCGCCGGCCTGGTGGCTCGGGCGCGCGGCCACCGGCGCTATTACGCGGCGGTTCATCAACAGGGCGAGGCACAAATCTGGCGCCGGCGCGATGCCGAATGCCGCATCCTGGCGCGGAAAGCTTGTGAGATCCCTTTCGACGTGCCGCTGGAATTCGCTTTTTCCCTGCACGGCGATCGACTGGAATTCGCCATCGAAGGCCGTTCTATTCTCCGCGCCACCGACGATCATTACACCAACGGCGGGGCGGGTTTCATCGTCGAAGAAGGTGGCTACCTGGCGACCAGTTTTTCGGTGGCCGCCCTCCCCCAAGGAGCCTGATCGCTTGGCCCGCGAAAAGATTCCAGAGATCCACGAACGAACGTACGCCGGCGTTCTGGGCAAGATCATCGGCGTCTACTTGGGCCGGCCGGTGGAAGGCTGGCCCTATGAGCAGATCCAAGCACGCTTTGGCGAGGTCGATCGCTTCATTCACGAAGACCTCGGCTTGCCGCTGATCGTGGCCGATGATGACCTCAGCGGCACCTTTGGTTTCTTCCGCGCGCTTACTGATCGCGACGATTGCCAAGAGATTCATCCTGCCCTGTTCGGCGAACATTGGCTCAACACCATCATCGAGGACAGGACGATTCTCTGGTGGGGCGGATTGGGTCGCTCGACGGAGCATACGGCTTATCATCGTTTGAAAGAAGGTATTCCTGCCCCGCAGAGCGGCAGCCAGGTATTGAATGGGTTCACGCTGGCCACCCAAATCGGCGCGCAAATCTTCACCGATGGTTATGCCCTGATGTCCCCTGGCGACCCGGAACAGGCTACGGCGCTGATCCGCGCGGCGGCTGCGGTCAGCCACGATGGCATCGCCCTGGATTGCGCCGCGTATCTGGGCGCTCTGCAAGCGCTCGCCTTCCAGCATCGGCACCTGGATGCGCTCTTTGCGGCCGCCGAACCCTTCGCCCAAAATGACGATTTGCGCCGCCTGGTCGACGAGGTGCGCGAAGTCTGCCAGCGGGAGGATGACTGGCGGGTGGTCCGGGAATGGATCCAGGAGCACCATGGTTATGGGGTGTATCATGGCCCTTGCCCGATCCAGACCAATCATGCAGCCGTGCTCGCGGCGCTGTGGCTGGGCGGCGATGATTTCACCCGCTCCGTCACCATTGCAGCATCCGCCGGTTGGGATACCGATTGCAACGCCGGCAGTGTGGGTTGTTTGAATGGGATTCGCCTTGGTTTGGCGGCCCTCCCGCCTTCCTGGCGCGCGCAGGTGGCGGACCGATTGCTGGTCGTCACGGCGGAAGGCGGCCGCTGCATACGAGATGCCGTCCTGGAAACGCGCGACATATTGCGGGCTTCGGCTGCCTTTCGCGGCGGCGCCACACCACAGCAACCAGCGCGTTTCGCCTTCGAATTCCCCGGCGCTCGTCAGGGCTTTGCTCCCTGCCCATATGCCCCGGGAACGCAGAGTGAAATCCAGTTTCTGGATGATGGGCAGCCGGGTCTATCCTTGCGTTATTCCCTGAGCGAAGGGCAGAGCGCACACCTTTCGACGCCGGTCTTCCTCGATTTCGACGAGGTGATCGACCATTTCGGCACGCACGCCAGCCCCACACTTTACCCCACTCAGGAAGTGCACTTTGCAGTGCAAGTGCCCGAAACGGCCGCAAATGCGCAACCTACGATGCAACCTTATGCCCTGTATTACGATGCGGATGATGCCAGGTGTGAGTTGTGGGGTGAAATGATTGCCTTGCAGCCCGGCCTAAATGAATGCCGCTGGCGCATTCCCGCCAACGGTGGGATGCCGCTGTTTCGACTGGGTCTGGCCCTGGGTGCTCCGGAGGGCCCCACGAGTGGGGAATTGCGGTTACTCCGCATCGATTGGAACGGCGCGCCACAAGATTTCCACCAGCAAGGCATGATGATGACTTCGATCTGGAACTTGCAACCGCACTGGCTTCGGGCCTGGGTCAGCGCTGCCAGGGATTTCGCGCCGGATTTCGCCGATACCTATTGTGTCTCCCACCGAGAGGAGAACGGCCTCGTCACCCTGGGGACGCGCGAATGGCGCAATTATGCCGTCGAATCTCGCTTGCGTTTCAGTCTGCATGACGCCGGTGGTTTGGTGCTGCGAGCTCAGGGATTGCGGCGGTACTACGCCGCCATGTTGCGGGATGGCAAGCGTCTTTCCATCTGCGCCCGGCAAGATGGGCGAACGCAGATCCTGGCGGAGATGCCTTTCCCCTACGAGACCGAACGGCATTACCGCATGCGTTTCTCGGCCGAAGGCGATCGCTTGACGCTTTCCCTGGCTGGTCAGACCTTGCTGGGAGCCAGGGATGACCGTTTCGATTGCGGGGGCGCCGGTTTCCTCGTCGAGCGCGGCACGATGTTGGCCGATGGCTTCCGCGTTTGCGCCATCGGAGACGGGTGATGACCGAGGAGGAGACTTTTCTCGAAGGCGCTCGTTCGATCCGCGCCGCCCTCGAAGCGCAGAGCCGACCCATCCACGCCATCTACGCCAGCAACCAGAGACGCAGCAAAGACCGGTCCCAGATCGAAAGGCTGGCGGCGGCCAGGGGGCTGAGCGTGGAGCGGCGGCCGGCTGCTTTCATCGCTGAGCGCAGCAGGGGCAAGAGCCACGGCGGTTTATTGGCGGTGGTGGGTGCGCGTCGCTATGTGCCACTCCCTTCGCTCCTACCTATGACCGGCGCCGCCTTCCTGGCATTGTTGGATGGCGTCGAAGACCCGTTCAACTTCGGCCAGTGCTTGCGCTCGCTTTACGCCGCCGGGGTCGATGGTGTGATCCTGGGCGAACGGGACTGGCAGGGCGCGACCGCGATCGTCGCCCGTGCCTCAGCCGGCGCCTCGGAACGCCTGGCCCTCGCCCGGGTGGCCACCGCGGGAGAGGCCATCTCCTTCGCCCGGCAGGTCGGCCTGACGGTAGCATGCAGCGAGCATTCGCGACGTGCGGCATCTTGCTTTGCCGCCGATTTGACCGTGCCGCTCCTGTTGATACTTGGCGGTGAGCGGCGCGGGATCGCCGCCCAGTGGCGTGCGGCGGCGGATCTCTCGTTGCAGATTCCCTACGAAGCACCGGGGCTTTCGCTGGGCACCGCCGCCGCCACTGCCATCCTGGCTTTCGAAATCCGGCGGCAGCGCCAGCACAGATTTAGCGAAACCCCGGCATGAATCCGCGTATCTATGCCGAGATCGTCTTGCGGGAATCTGCCACCGACGCAGGATGTGGGTAAGAGACGCGTCCATTTCGTGCTATCATCAGCGTAGATTCTTGAGTCGCGTTGAGGGGGACGCTTCGATCATGGCCGAAAAACAAGCCATCAATTGGGGAATGGGCGCGCTGATCGGCACTCTGCTGACGGCACCGCTGCTGGCGCTCTTCTATTTCGGGCACAGCGTCTTCGGTCTGTCTTACGTGCCCGCGGAGCTGTTCAAATGGACGATCGATAGCGCCATCGGCGAAGTCATCGTCACCCCGGCCAAGGAAATCATGGTCGATATCCTGCTGGCGTTGGATCTCGGGCGGGTGGATGTGGTCGCGAAGGATGCGGAGAACTTGATGGCCTTGCTCGGTGGCTGGGTGACCGGCATCGTGGTGGGTGCGCTGGTTTTCGCCATCATGCGCAGCAGCCGGATGGCGCAGCAGCACGATGTCTTTCGTGATGCCATGCCCGGTATGGGCTTTGGTGCCTTATTGGGCGTGGTTGCGGTCCTGATGGCCGTGGAAAACGCCAACCCGAACGTGACGGCCTCGCCCTCCTTCAACGCGCTCTGGGTCTTCGCCACGTTCACGGTCTGGGGCGCGCTCCTCTCCCACTGCTACCATCGCTTGTCCGCCGCCAGCGAAGCGGCGCTTGCCACGACGGCGGTAGCCGATCGCGAAAAGACAGCCGCCAGCATCACCACGCTGGACCGGCGCCAGTTCCTCATCCGCCTTGGCGGGGCGACGGCTACCCTGACCCTGGCCGGCGGGGTGTTGGGCCGCCTGGCCGAATCAACGGGCGAAGCCACGCAAGTGTTCATCAGCGATTCGCTGGCCAGCACCTTGCCGCCGGAGGTCATCGCGCAGCTCTCGCCGGTCCGCTACACCGAGGGCACGCTCACTTCTCTGGTAGCCGCTCCGGGGACGCGACCGGAATATACCCCCCTTGCGGATCACTACCGCATCGATATCTCCGTTGGCGGGGCGCCGAACATCGACGGCGAAACGTACCGCTTGCCGATTACGGGGCTCGTCGAAGAGCCGCTCGAGCTGAGCCTCGCGCAACTGCGTGAGGAATTCGCAGCACAGGAGCAGATCGTCACCCTGGCCTGCATCTCCAACCGCGTCGGTGGTTCGTTGATCAGCACCACTCGCTGGACCGGCGCGCGCCTTTCCGCCGTGCTGGAGCGCGCCAAACCGTTGGCTGGCGCCGGTTACCTGCGCATCGATGCCGCTGATAATTTCTTCGAGTGGGTTTCGCTGGAACAAATCCGCGCCGATCCCCGCATCATGCTGTGCTATGAATGGGATGGCCAAGCCCTGCTGCCCAAACATGGTTTTCCGCTGCGCATCTACCTGCCGGATATCTATGGCATGAAGCAACCGAAATGGATCACCCGTTTTGAGCTGGTGGAGGAATGGGGCGAAGGCTATTGGGTGCGCCGCGGCTGGGATGAAGTGGCGCGCATGCGGGCGACGGCTGTGATCGACACGGTCGCCACCGATGCAGTCTATCGCGGCGAAAATGGTGCGGCTTTCGTACCCATCGGCGGCATCGCCCACGTAGGCGCGCGTGGCGTCTCGCGCGTGCAGGTGCAAGTGGATGGTGGCGAATGGCAGGATGCCCAGATCCGCACGCCGCTGGCCGATACCACCTGGGTCATCTGGCGCTACGATTGGCCTTTTGCGGAAGGCGCGCACACCTTCACGGTGCGTTGTTTCGAATATGATGGCACGCCGCAAATTGCCGAACGCCAGGGTTCACGACCCAGCGGCGCGACCGGCCTGCACGCCGAAGATGCCACTTTGCGTTCCCACCATCTCCCCGCCGCCGAAGAAGCGTAACGGTCGATGCCTTCGGGGAAGACGATCCGCCTTTCGCCGCCGGCCCCGTTCCAGCTGAAAAGCGTCATCCACAGCCACGGCTGGTGGCGCCTGGCGCCCTTCTCCCTGGATGAAGGAAGCGGAATGCTCAGCCGCGTCGATGCCCTGAGCGATGGCACGATCGTGCGTTACACGGTGTGCGAAGAAGGTGGCACGTTGCTCCTGCAAGTTGAGGAAGGGCTTTCTGCCGGTCAGCGGGAGGAGATCCAGCGCAACGTCGCTCGCATCCTCAACTGGGAGTTGGCTCTCGCGCCTTTCTATGCCTACCTGGCTGATTTTCCGGAATACGCCTGGGTTGCACCCCGCGCGCTGGGGCGGAAGATGAAATGCCCCACGGTATGGGAAGATGCCGTGAAGACGCTGTTGACGACCAACACCACCTGGGCGATGACGATCCAGATGGTGCAGCGCGTGGCCGAACTGGGGCGCAGTGCTGGCGGGCGCCAGGCCTTCCCGACGCCGCAGCAACTGTACGGGATGGGTGAGGAAGCGTTATCGGCAGCGGTGCGCGCCGGCTATCGCAACGCCTACTTGTATGAGCTGGCGGCGCGGATCACGAAGGGTGAGCTGGACCTGGAAGCTTGGTTGGCCGATGGGACCGACGATGCCGATCAAGACGCTGATCAGACGCTTTACCGGCGTTTGCGCTCACTCAAGGGTTTTGGTGATTACGCGGTGAGCAGCCTGATGCGCATTTACGGCCGTTTTGGTTACTTGAGCATCGATACGGTGGCGCGCGCTTGCTATAAAGCGCTGTACCCTGCCGCGGCCGAGCTGGACGCGAAAGCGCTGGACGCCACCATCCGCGAGCGCTATGCCTCCCACGGCCACTGGCAGGCGCTGGTGCAATGGCTGGATGTGATGCGCGCGTTTGAGGAGGGGTTGGTGGGGTAGTTATTCCAACACATCAAATTGGGGCCACCATTTGATTTAACATCTTTAGAACTGTCTAAACTTATAATAGAATTTCAAATAGAGTATGAGGATTTTATGTCGTCGCATAACCGCAATCAAATAAATAGATTAGAAAAAGAGATTGCAAGGCTACAAAAGGATTTTGCTGCAGAGGCTAAAAAAGTATCTGATTTGACCAGCAAAGAAAATAGGGCAAATGAGGCTATCAACAGAACAAAATCCCAGTCAACAAAAAATTCTAAATTGAGAGAAATCGAGAGATACCAAAAGGATCAAGCTGCAAGTAGGAAAAAACAGGCTGATATCTCGGAAAAACTAGCACGAAAATCTGAGGAACTTCGCCGCTATCAAGATCGACAGAACCGCGAAGACGAAAAAGCTCGTAAAAAAATTGCCGATGAGCAAAGAAGGTTGATGAGAGAACGCGAAATCTATGAGCGAAACCTTAGTTCAGAAATGTATAACAGGAAAATTCTCAGATCGAACACAGCTAAGGAAAATTTGGTGGTAAAGGAGTACGATTTTTTCATTAGCCATGCAAGTGAGGATAAAGAGGACATAGTTGAGTCACTGGCAATGCTACTTCGAGATAAGGGAGCTGTAGTTTGGTATGACAACTTCGTATTGGAAATTGGTGATAACTTACGTAGGGAAATTGAGCAAGGACTAATTAATTCAAAGTTTGGTATTGTTATTTGTTCAGAATACTTCTTCTCAAAAGATTGGCCGCAGAGAGAATTAGATGCACTGTTTACGCTTGAAAATCCAAATGACAAAAGCATTCTGCCTATATGGCACAATATTTCAAAGGATAAGGTTGAGACATATAGTCCAATCTTGGCAAATATAATCGCATTGAACACATCAATACTTAGTGTTGAAGAAATTACAGATAGGTTGATGAAACTACTAAATAACTGAATTTATCAGTGTTCTTAGTGAAATACATCATGTAATTCATGGTAAAACCCTCACCCCACCACCTCCCCAAACGCCGTCTCCAACACCGCCAACCCCTCATCCAGATCGACATCCGAAATATTCAGCGGCGGTAGGAAGCGCAGGCAATTGCTGAACAGCCCCGCGCGGATCACGATCAGGCCGCGCCGCAGCGTTGCGGCACAGAGCTCATTGGTCAGCTCCGGCGCGGGCGTCTTGCTCTCGCGATCTTGCACCAGCTCCAGCGCCAGCATCGCCCCCAGGCCGCGCACTTCGCCCACCTTCGCGTAACGTTCCGCCAGGCCCTGCAAGCCCGCGCGCAGGTGTCGGCCCACCTCTTGCGCCCTGGCGAGAAAAGCTGGCGAGCGGATCTGCCCCACCGCGGCCAGCGCCGCCGCGCAGGCCAATGGATTGCCGCTATACGTGCCGCCCAGTCCACCCGGGTGCGGCGCATCCACCAACTCCGCCCGCCCGGTGACTGCTGCCAGCGGCATCCCGCCGGCCAGCGATTTCGCCATCACCAGCAAATCCGGCACGACGCCATAATGCTCGCAGGCGAACAGCGCGCCCGTCCGCCCGAAACCGCACTGCACTTCGTCCAGCACCAGCAACATGCCGTGCTCATCGCAGAGTTCACGCAGGCGCTGTAAAAAACGCGGTGGCGTCGGCAGGAAACCACCTTCACCCTGCACCGGCTCTAACACCACCGCGGCGACCGCGTTCGGGTCGACCTGCGCGATCAGTGCCTGCTCCAGCTGCGTGATGGCGAACTGGATGTATTCCTCTTCGCTGAGCGCATCGGGACGGCGGAACGGGTTGGGGAAAGGCAGGCGGTAAATCTCCGGCGCGAAGGGGCCGAAGCCGCGTTTGAAGAGCGCGTATTTGCTCGTCATCGCCATCGTCAGGTTGGTGCGGCCGTGGTAGGCGCCCTCGAAGACGATGATGCCCGCCCGGCCGGTGGCGGCCCGCGCGATCTTGACCGCCGCTTCCACTGCTTCTGCGCCGCTGTTCAGCAAAACAGTCTTCTTGGGGAAATCGCCGGGCGTAATTTCGTTCAGCTTCTCCGCCAGGGCGACGAAGGGTTCGTAGCTGGCGACGATGGCGCACATGTGAATCAGGGCGTCGGTCTGCGCGTGGATGGCGGCGACCACACTCGCCTCGTTGTGGCCGACGGCCAGGGTGCCGATGCCACCCGCAAAATCCAGCAGCTGGTTGCCATCCACATCGCTGACGCGCGCGCCCTGGGCGGAGCGAATGGCCAGCGGCGTCAAGTGAGCGGCCCCACGCGCCGTCGCCGCCGCCCGCCGCGCCACCAGGGCGCGACTCTTTGGGCCGGGGATTTCGCTGACGATGCGGATCGCGCTCATGCGCCAGCTCCCTTGGGCGCCTCACTCAGCCATTCCGGCGCATCGGCTGCGGCGTTTTCAGCCAACAAAGCGCCGTAGACTTCCGGCCGTCGCTGGTGCAGCAGCGGGAAGAGCGTCCGGTATTCGGTGAGCGTGTCGGGCTGCAACTGGGCGATGATCACCGCATCTTCGTCCCGTGGTGCTTCAGCGAGCAACTGCCCGCGCGGGTCGCAGATGAAACTCGAGCCGTAAAAGGTCACTCGTTCTTGACCCCAGCGGTTGCAGGCGGCGATGAAGATGCCATTGGCGACGGCGTGCCCGCGCATCACCAGTTGCCAGGCATCGCGCGAGTCAAATTGCGGCGCATTCGGTTCCGAACCGATGGCGGTGGGGTAGACGATCAGCTCCGCACCGCGCAAGGCGTAGATCCGCGCCAATTCGGGGAACCATTGGTCGTAGCAAGTGGGGGCCGCCAGCCGCAGCGCGCCGATATCGTGCACCGGGAAAGCGCGCGCGCCGCCGAAGAAATCGCTCTCGTGGTAGCCTTCGCCCGCGGGGATATGCACTTTGCGCGTGAAATGGCTGAGCCAGCCCTCCGGGTTGTAGAGCACCGCCGTGTCCCAGTGGCTGTTGCTGCCCGCGCCGCGCTCGAAGATGCTGCCCAGGATATGGACGCGATACTCGCTGGACCACCGGGCGAAGGCGCGACCGCTCGGGCCGCCACTGAGCGCTTCTGCCCATTGGTAGCCGCTCTCGTCGCGCGTGGCGGGGAAATAGGGCGAGAGCGTGAATTCGGGCAGGCAGATCAGCTCCGCGCCGGCCGCGGCCGCCTCGGCCACCAGGGCAGCATAAGCTGCCTGCGTGCGGTCTCGATCCCCGCGCCAGCGGCCCTGGCAGAGCGCGATCGTCAATTCTTGCATGAACTCACCTCTCCCCGCGTCACCAGCAGCATAGCGAAAGGGGGCGGTGGTGTACAATCGGCGTTGGCAAGAGGGCGGATGCAGCACATGGAAAGCGGCGAGCCAGAGCAAGCCAGAGCATTGCAGGTCGGGCAGCGCGTGCACCTACGGCACGACCGGCAACGGCGGGGCGTGGTAAGGGCGTGGGCTCCCCGAGCGCAAGGTGGATTTCGTTATCAGGTGGCCCTGGCAACGGACGATGCTGTGGGAGATGTATCCCCCTGGTATATCGAAGAGGATCTGGAGCCGTTAGCCTCAGAAGCGCCGTGTTGGTTGAGCCGCGACGAATTCTTGCGTGAGCTGCTGTTGATCAAGTTGCGTCACCCGTTGACGGATACGTTGTATGAATACCGAGCATCACGTACGGACTTTCTACCATATCAGTACATTCCAGCTCTAAAGTTTCTTGAAAATCCTGATAGACGAATTTTGATAGCGGATGAGGTAGGGTTAGGGAAAACAATTGAAGCATGCATTATATATCGAGAGTTGGAGGCACGTTACTCACTCAATGGGGTATTGGTTGTTTGTCCATCAGCGCTTAGAAGGAAATGGCAGGATGAATTGAGCCATCGTTATGACGAGCATTTTGATGTGCTGGATAGCAAAGATCTGAGAGGTTTGTTAGAGGAACACCGCAATCCGTTTGGTAGAAAGAGGTTTCGCTCAATTATCAGTTATGCGACTCTACGCAGACAAGAGCATATAAAATTGATTAGAGATACAGAATTTAGGGCCGATATGATTATATTTGACGAAGCGCACCACATGCGCAATAAGAAAACAAATACTTACAAAGTTGCCTGGGAACTACTGAAAAATAGTAGCGTAGCTGAGAAAACTGCTACGGTTTTACTGAGTGCAACGCCATTGCAGACGAATAACGAAAACCTTTTCAACTTGGTAAATTTGCTAATGGATGAGGAATATAAGTCCTTGGATGAATTTAAATATGTGATAGAGCCGAACCAACTTATAAATAACGCGCTTCGGCAGATACGAGAAGACAATTTTTTGGAAGCGCGTAGGCAATTGGAAAAAGCGAATCAGAATCCGTACTTCGCACAAGTGCAGGACCATAACGGGAATCAATTTATATCTTTATTCGAGAAACTTAGAGATCTAGATAAGCAAACTCCACCTGATAGACGAAAAGCCATTCAGTTACAACGAGATGTCCAAGAACTCAATACGCTTTCAGACATTTTCTCGCGAACAAGAAAACGCGATGTGGAGGAGATTGCCGAGCGTGAAGCAGAATCAATAGTTGTGGAGCCAACGGATAGGGAAAGGGAATTTTACAATTCTATATTGAGCGACGCGAGAGAAGAATTTCGTAGGCGAGGTATTAAGGCCATTGCATTTGCCGCAGTAACGCGTGAGAGAATGGCGGCCAGCTGTTTGCCAGTAATGCGCGAGCATTGCCTAAGAAAATTGAGCGGTGAGCTACTGGCGGAGGACTCCATCTATGATGTCTTTTCTGATGATTCGCAAAACTCAGGAAGGCGTGAAGATTCATTAGAAGCGAATACGGCTTTAGAAAGGAGGTATTCATGTCAAACTCGCCAATTGGCGCGACAATTGGGAGAACTTGATAGCAAATTGGGTCGTCTATTGGAAGTCATTACTCATGAACTGGATAGAGAATTATCACGCAATACTGAACCCGCCAAGATTCTGCTATTTGCTACATATCGCGGCACGTTAGAATACCTTCATAAAATGCTAAAGCCCCTGTTTGAGGAACGGCGCCTGCATTATGACGTGATTCACGGCGGGATTGGAATTGCCGAACGTCATCAAATCATCGAGAATTTTCGTGAAGATCGCAATTTTCGCCTTTTGCTCTCTTCGAACGTCGGTGGCGAGGGCCTGGATTTCCAATTCTCTGAAGTGCTCATCAACTACGACATGCCCTGGAACCCTATGACCGTAGAGCAGCGCATTGGCCGCCTCGACCGAATCGGTCAGGAGCGAGATAAGATACGTATCTTCAATTTCTATATGGATAAATCCATTGACACGCGCATCCTCAAGCGTTTGCACGAACGAATCAAACTATTTCACCAATCTATTGGAGACCTCGAAGAAATCCTTGGCGAAGTTGTGAGTGAGTTGTCGAGGGAAATGTTTACGAGAGATTTGAGGCCAGATCAGCAACGCTCGCGGGCCATACATGCGGCGGACCGAATTCTACGTGAAGAAATCGACCGCGAGAAACTTGAGAAAAAGGCCGATCAGCTCCTTGGCAACCAGGAAGTGATAAATGCTCGTATGGCAGAGCAAAAAGCAGGTGGTCGTATTATTCATGCAGAAGAGGTGCGTGCGTCTGTGCAAGCCTATCTGGCACAAGAATTTCCTAGTGTCAGGATGGAGGCGGTTGCTGACACGACGCAATGGCAATTGAACGGTAGCCCGGATCTGGTTGACCATATAAGCGGATACCGAGATTTATGTTTGAAACGTCGTGAAGTTGTGCCTCCAGTGTCAA
Source organism: Chloroflexota bacterium (assembly GCA_011523615.1). Taxonomy (GTDB): domain Bacteria; phylum Chloroflexota; class Anaerolineae; order Aggregatilineales; family Phototrophicaceae; genus WTGJ01. Next base: position 51,683 of record WTGJ01000029.1, read on the forward strand.
AGGGATTCTTGGAAGGACTCACTGACCGTCGTCGTGTAAGACGTATCACTTTTCACAGTGAGGAGGCGCAGAAAGAGAGCAAACAAAGCCTGGAATTCATTTCTCACCATCATGCTCTGGCGCAGTTGGCACGTGATTTTTGGCATGAACAATATGATGGCTCCATACCTGCTCTTGGTGGTATGGTAATGAAGACAGACGATAACCTGAGCAGCGATAATTACTACTTTTTATTCGTGATAGAGGAAACCGGACTACGTGAGCGGCGCATTCTGATACCAGTACTCATCGGCGATGATGGTATGAATCGTAAGGAGGAAGCGGAACTTGTTCTGGGAAAGTTACACGAACTTCCCAAAGATACACCCCTGCCAGCAAATCTGAGAAACTGGGAAAAAGCGAGAGAATCTGTCTACGAAATTATGGATTTCAGGCGTGATCAACGTGAAAAGGAAATACGTGAACGGAATACGCGCGAGAATATTTTGGAAAGAAACAAATTAATGCGCCGTCGTGATCGGGAAATTGCACGTTACAAAGACTTACTTGCCCAGGTAGCTGATCCAGGTATCAGGCGTATATACGAAGTTGGCATTCGCAAAGCTAAGCAAAAATATGAAAACGAGACAGCTGAGCTGAATAAAAGAAACACCGTCTCCGTTTCCTACGAACTCGTCGCCACGGGCCGGGTGCGTCTCGTTCCGTTGGGTGCTCCTTCGTCAATGGCGGAAGATGCTTGGGAAGGCACATTGGTTGGAGAAACTGAAGGAACGTCGAAAACTGCTCAAGCCAAAACCAAAGCCCCGCCCCTGAGCAAGAGCCGGCGCCGCAAGATGCGCCGGGCACGAAAACGCAAACGCCGGCAGGGCTAGGGCACAGCAGCTGAACCATCCGCCCAAAACAGCGCCAATTGGAGCAGGGTGATCGTGTGCTCCAGGGTATGCGCCAGGCATTCCGCCGCCATCATGGGCAAGTCCTG
>WTGJ01000031.1:0-49941 GCA_011523615.1 Chloroflexota bacterium
GGATGGGGGTGCGGGTCGTTGTGGGGGTGTGGCTGGGTGCGGCCGTGGGGATTGCCGTTGCATCGTCAGGCGGCGTTTCGGTTGGCGTCGCGCTGGGTGGGATGGGCGTCTCGGTGGGTGCTTCGCTGGGCGTGGGAGAGAGGATGGGCGTCGGCGTTGCGCTGGGGGTATCGGTGGCGGTTGCTGTTGCGAGGGGGGTGGCCGTCGCTGCGGAGAAATTGAAATACGCCGCTCGTTCCGCTTCGATTTCCTCCTCGCCGATGGAGAGGCCCATATCCTGCGCGCGTTGCTGGATGAGCGCTTCCTCCACGAGGGTGCGGATGACCCGGATGCCCAGTTGATCGGGGATGGTCAGTTCATTTTGCCAGGTGCTGATCTGCGGATCGCTGAGCAATTGCTGGTTGATTTCTTCGATGGAGAGGCCGAGCGTTTGATAATAGGAGACGATGTTGTTCAGCTGATTGTTGATGAGGGCGCGTTCCAGTAGGTAGCGTTGCTGGAATTCTGCGGCGGAAATTTGCCGCTCGAAAACGCGAGCTACGACCGCACCGGGGGCGATGAACTGGCTATAGACGAAGACCACGAAGAGGATGATGGCCAGGACCAGCGAGATGCCGATGACGATGCGCAGAACCCAACGCTGCAGCCTCGCTTCCCGTTCCGCGCGAGAGCGGTAGGTCGACCCGTCGCCAGATCGTGTTGGGCGGTTGCGTTTCCCCATGGGCGGCGGCGATCAGACCGGATCGCCGGCGAAGGGGAGCAAGGCCAGGTGTCGCGCCCGTTTGATTTCTTGCGCCAAATGACGTTGGCAGCGGGCGCAGTTGCCGGTTTGGCGGCGCGGCTTGATTTTCCCGCTCTCCGTCAAGTAATGGCGCAGGGTGTTGATGTCCTTGTAATCGAAGCAGCGCCCTTTGGGGCAATAGGTGCTGCCTCTGCGGCCGCGCCAGCGGCGTTGAGGTTTGGGCCCGGTGCTGACTCGGCTCTCCAGGGCTTTGCTGCTTTGCTGGGAACTTTCCTTGTAGGATGAGCCGGGGAAGTTTTCCCCATAGGGGTAAGGGTTGGGTTTTTCAGTCATCATCCTTTCCTTCCTCTGGCGCGGGTTCTTCGCGGGTGGTGGCTTCTGCATCCTCAGCGGTTGCATCGGTTGCATCTGCCGCGCTCGCTTCGTCCACCACATCCGCAGCATTCGCCGCCGTTTCCGCTTCCGTCGGGGGTGTATCCCCTGCATTGGGTGCCGCATCTGCCGCGGTTGCTTCTTCTGGCGTGATTGCCTCAGCCGAAGCCTCTTCGGTCGAAGTGCCTTCGACTGCGGTTTTGGTTGTCTCCGTTTCGGCAGGTTCTGCCAGCAGCGCTGGATCGATTTCGCTTTCCTCGACCCGCACGATCAGGTAACGCAATACATCCGGCGCCAGTTTCAGATTCTGTTCCAATTCGGGGAGCACGCTCGTTTCGATTGCAGCGAGGTAGTGGATGTAGAAACCTTCGGACTGGTGCTCGATTTCATAGGCCAGTTTGCGGCGGCCCCAGACTTCCTCGCGGAGGATGCGGCCCTGTTGGCCTTCGGTGATCCAGCTTTGTACTTGCTGAATCTGCCCATCCAGGCCTTCATTGCTGGTATCGATACGGACGATGTAGGTCAGTTCATAAGGGCGCTTCATCGCGCCTCCTCTCCTCGGGGTTGCCCCGGCTCGCAGCCGAAGCGGAAAGTGGACGGCACAATCTGCGCTGCGGGTGCATGCGCGGACGGCGATTCATCCTAGTGGGTCAGGGAGGGGATGACAAGGGCGCATCCTGCGGGACGGCGTGATGGGCCAGATGGGCGGCGGCCAAACAGCTGCCCACCAACCACCAGAACAGGGTGATGGGCGATTGGAAATCCAAGCGGAAGAAATAGTGATCAGCCAGGCCATTGATGAGGATTGTCAGCAGAGCGACGTGCAAGGCGAGGGTGAGGTGGGTCAGGGCCGGCGCCAGCTGCCGACTGCGCCACCAGGCACGCCAACCGTGGATGAATACGGCGGCCATCAAGAGGAGGAATAGAGCCAGACCGAGCAAGCCAATCTGATTCGCCATGATCAGGTAGAGGCTGGCGACATCGGCGTAGAGATCGATATCCGGGCTCCCGCTGAAGCCGATGCCGACCAGGGGGTAGCGTTCGATCAGGGTCAGGGAATCGCCATATTCACCGAGGCGCATCTGGGTGGCCAGATCGACGCCCTGAAAAGATTGTAGGAGGCGGGTTCGGCTGCCGGTGGTTTGCGGCAGCAGCCAGAAAGCGATTCCTGCCAGAATAAGGATGGGCAATAGGCGCCGCTGTTGGAAGAGGGTGAGGATGCTGATCCCGGCAACGGCGGCCAAAAGGGCAGCGCGCGATGAAGTGAGATAGACGGCCAGCAACATGGTGAGGGCAGCGTAGGCGAAGGCCAGCCGTTCCCGCCCGGGGAGGCCGGTGGAGAGGGCGATTCCTACCGTCAGGACGCTCGCGAAGGCCAGCGCACCACCCAGCGCGTTGGGATCCACCCAGCTGCCGATGGCCCGTTCGCCCAGGGCGGGGTTGTCTTCGATGTAGCGGATGACGCCGCCGCCCGGGTAACCAATGCGCGCCAGGCGGATGAGCTGCCGCTCGGCAAAAGCGTCGGGTAAGGCAAAGAGCGCGATCGCCAATAGGGCCTGGATGGTGAAGAAGGCGGTCACGACGCGGCACATTTGGCGCAAATCCACGCAGCGGCGCAAACAATCAACCACGAGCGCTGCGAAAGCGATGGCCATCAGGGTTTCGGTGAATTGGCGCAGGACATTGGAGCGCAGGGAAGCATGGCGCAGGCCCAGGATGAAGGCGAGGATGAGCCAGAGGGTGTAGGCGAGCGCAACAGCATGCACCGGGGTCAAACGGAGTCGCTGCCGCTCGCCGGTCATCCAGCCAAGGAGGTAGACCAGGAAGAATGAACCCAGCGTGAGATCGAGCAAGGTCGGGGTGATGGCGATCTTGAACGGAAGGGTGCCGAAGGGAAGCAGGATGGCCGTGCCCAGGGTGAGGTAAAGGGCGAAACGCCAGTGCGATAGAGCGAACAAAGCCAGGGCAGCGCCGATGAGAGCGCCAGTGGTGTACAGGGGGCCCAGGGCGGCGATCGCTGCGGCCAGGGCGCTGCTCAGGATACCGACCGCTGCGCCGATGGTGAGCGCGAGGCGTGCGGGAGGAGGGGGGAAGGCGAGCCGTTTCATCTGCGTTTCAGAGCATACGCGCTGATGCCGAGCAAACCCAGCCAGGCCAGGCCGCTGATGAAGGCCCCGATGGCCACGCTGCGCGGGGCGTAGGTGAGGATGAGCGAACGGGAACCGCCGGGAATCACGATGGCTGTTAACGCCCCGTATGCGCGGTGCAATGGGCTCGCTGCGCCATCGATGCGGGCCTGCCAATTGCCGTCATAGGGTAGAGCGAGGCTGAGCAAAGCATCGGCAGGAGTGGCCAGCCTCAGCTCCATGCGTTCCGGCGAAACATGCACGACTTCGGCACTGGCATATAGGGCGGCGGCATTGCTCGCGGGGAGATGCGCCGGCGCGCTTTCGAGGATGGCCCATTCGCGCAGTTCACTCGCCGCGACATCCTGGATGGTGGCAAGGGCTGCTTCCGCCGAAGGGACTGCGGTATAACGCGGCACAAACTGGGCAAAGGGGCGGGGCTGGGCCAGGCGATGGACGTAGACGAAGCCTTCTTGAGCGGCGATGATGCGGCTGGTTTCGGTCGGTAGGGGCAGTTCGCGCCAATCGTGGAACACGTGACTGACGGCGAAGAGTTCCCAGGCGATGGGGTTGATCGAATCATCCAGGTCGATGATGGCTTTCGGTCCGCGGAGGGCTAACGGACTGATGCCGCGGATATCGGCCAGGCTATATGCGGCGCCGTAATTGCCGCCCAGGCCGACGACGCCATCGACCCGAGCCGGTTCGCTATAACCAGTTTCCTGCGCCGCGTGGCGGATTGCGCCCACCAGCCCCGGTAACTGAGCTTCCGCGGGCAAAGGGGAGTGATTGGGGTTCTGCCTGTGGAAGAGGAAGAGTTCCAGCACGATCAACACCAGCAGCAGATTCGTCACCGGAGCCGGCGCGCGCTCTTGCCAATGAAAGGCGAAAAACACGGCGAGGATCCACACGGCGCTCAGCAAGGCCGAACGGGTGGCGCCGCTTTCTACTGCGGCCCAGACCAGCAAAATGGCCAAAATAAGCGAGAGAATGAGCAACCCTCTTGCTGAAGGACGGCCGCGGCTGCCTTCGTGAAAATCGGTCAGCGCCAGGGTGACGAGGGCAGCGGCGGCGAAAGCAACCAGGATTGCGGCACGTTCTTGTTGTCGGAAGAGGGAGAGCCCGGGCAAGATGCGATACAGGAGAGGGTAGAGAAAGCCATGTCCGCCCAGGCTGAGCAGCAGGGCGAAAAGAGCCGTGCCCGCCCAGAAGAGGCTGCCACTCACGCGGCGCCCGATCGCGTAGAGGGCCAGCGTGAAACCGATGGCGCCGAAATAGAGCGGAGACCAATGGGACAACGCGCCGGGAAGGACGAATTGCAGCCCATCGCGCAGCTGGAAACCGTTCGCTTTGTCTGCATAAGTCAAGGTTGTGCGGGAGGAAGCCAGCTGGTATTCCGCCGCGGGGAGGAGGATCACGGCGCTCCAGGCGAAGACGAAAATCGCCATGAGGAGCAGGGCGCCGGAAGCTCTACGCCAGTGAATGCGCGCGTGCCAACAGCGGTAGATGAAGAAGGCCAGCCAGAGATACGCGCAGTAAAACGTGGTTTGGGGGTGGCCGGCCAGCACGCTGAGTGTGAGGGCCAGCCCGCTCCCGGCCAACCAGCGAGAATCGAGGTGCCGGGGTACTCGAGTGGCTTCCAGCAGAGTGAGGAGTTGCAGGGGCAGCCAGCAGGCAGCGGCCAGGATGTTGGCTTGCAGCTGGGGATAGCCGCTGAGGTAGCCACCGAAGGCCCAAACGAGGGCACCGGCCAATGCGGCACGACGGCTGGCCCGCTGTCCCCAGGTCAGGCGGCGGAAGAAAGCGTAAGCCAACCAGCTGGTGAGGAGGGTATGGAGCAGCGTTTCGGTCTGGAGCGCTTCGTAGGGCCACTCACCCAAAAGCAAGGCAGCCAGGGACAGGGAAAGCAAGCGCGGTGGGTAAAGGGCGCTGGCTTGCACGTCGGCGAAGAAGGGGGAACCGCCGTAGTTGTAAGGATTCCAGAGCGCGATCTCGCCTTCCCGAAAGCGTTCGAATTGATAGACGCTGAATGCGTAATTCTGGGCGGAGAAATCGCCACTGACGAAGCTGAGGCGCCAGTTTCCCACAGGCAATACCAAGCGGCTGAAGAAGAGCAGCCAGATGAGGGTGAGGAGCAAGATGGCGCGGGCATCGGGTGCGCGCCCGACTCGCGAGAAGAATTTAAGGCCTTGCGGACCATGGCGAAGGGTGGTCATCGTGCGGTGGCCCGCAATGCTCGGTAGAACGTTTCATGGCGTTGGGCGATGTTTTCCCAGGAGAATTCGGCCGCTAAGGCCAGGGCACCGGTCTGCAAGGTCTCGCGCTGTTTGGGGCGCAGGTACAAATCACGGAGGACGGTCGCTAATGCATAGGCATCATCCACTGGAACGAGGCGCAGGTTGACGCCATCTTGGAAGGCGGTTGCTGTGCTTTGCGGCCGGGTGGTGACGATGGCGCAGCCGGCGTGAAGCGCGGCCTGCAAACTGCCGTGGTGGTATGCCGCCCCATCCCGATAGGGCAATACCACCACATCGGCCGCCGTTAAGGCGGCACGCACTTGATCTTCTTCCAGGTAGCCACTCATGCGGACCCAGGGGGAAAGCGCAAGGCGTTCGATTTCTCCTTGCAGTTGGGCCAGGGCGGCGCGATTCTGGCGATCGGAATCGCCCAGCAAGGCGCCGATGAACCAGAGGATGGCGGGCACCCCGGATTTTCGCAATTGAGAGAGAGCAGCCAGGAGATCGGTGAAACCCTTGCTTTCATGGGCGAAACCAAAATGAGCGAGCACGAAATCATCCCGATCGGCGCCATGTTGGGCGCGGGTGGTCGCTGCGTCGAAATCGGCCGGCAGCGGAGCGAGGATGTTGCTGCCTACGGGGATTACACAGGAATGCGGATGCGGGGCCAGGGCTTCACGATCTTGCGGGCCGGTGAGGATGATGCCGGCGGAAGAGCGCGCCAACCAACACACGCTGAGTTTGCGTAGGGGGCCGGCCTTGGGGAAGAGGTAAGGCGCGCGCAGGTCATGAAAGGTCGTGATGGTGCGGGGACGGAGGGCTTGCGGCAGGAAATGCACCCAGGGAGACATGGCGTAGGCGGCCGTCTGGTATTGCAGATGTACGAAATCCAGGTTCAGCTCATCCGCCCAGGCGCGGCATTGCTGCAACGCTCGTCCGCCCCAGTGGTTGATGCGCGGGTGAAGGTGGATGCGCTCATCGCTGCTGCGGGCTTCACGGTGGCTGAGGATGTGGATGGCCAGGCCGCGCTTGGCGAGGTGCTGGCTGAGATGGCGCGTATAATCGCCTACGCCGCCGCGCTGGGGCGGAAATTCGCCGCTGATGAAGCCGATGCGCATGTCCTTATCTTAACACGGGCGCTGGATGGTGCAGCAGTAGGCAGCGTGGGGATGGCCGGTGTGCGGAACGGCGTTTCAAGGCCAGAGGGGCGATACCAGCAGTTTGCCGTAACCCCGCAGGCGACGCAGGCGCAGGGCACGTTTGTGTCCCAGGAGCCACTTGCCCGCCTCGAGGGCCATGCGGGTGAGATAACCGCTGCGCAATACGAGCAGCAAGAGCAGGGCGAGGGCCCTGCCTTGATACTGGCGGGTATAGCGCAATTTGCTGCGGTCGAAATGCCATTGGCGCATCGTGGGCACCTGTTCGCTGCTCGCGCCGCCGTGGTGGGTGATGCACGCCGCGCCGTGATAGCGCACGCGCCAGCCGGCCCGCCGGGCCCGCTGGCACCAATCCACTTCCTCGAAATACATCGTGTAGCGCTCATCCATGCCGCCGATCGCCTGCCAGAGTTCGCGACGCACCCACAACGCAGAACCCTGCACCCAATCCACATCGTAGCTGCCCTCGTCGCTTAGGTCTTCCAGGTAGTAATGGGCCAGGAGGCGCGGCGGGGCGAGGGCCTGCAACCAGGTGCTTTCCAGCAGCGCAATGGCGTCATTGGGGAAGCGGCGGCGCGTGCTCTGGTGGCTGCCATCGCTGTTGAAATGTTGCGGACCGAGGATGCCGATGCGCGGCTCACGTTCCATTTCGGCCCGCATCACCGGCAACGCTCGTTCAGGGACGAAAGTATCCGGGTTCAGGAGCAAGAAATGGCGCCCCAGCGCTTCCCGCATGCCCCAGTTGTTCGCGCGAACGAAACCGATGTTTTCCTCGGCACGAAAGAGACGGACGCGGGGGAATCGCTCAGCGACCATGGCGGCGCTGCCGTCTTCGCTGGCGCAGTCGATGACCAGGCATTCGTGCGGGCAGGAGCTCGCCGCAGCGGCCAGGCTATTCAGGCAGGCGGCCAGGAACTCGCGCACATTCCAGCTGACGATGATGACGGAGAGGTCGGGTTGTGCGGGATCGCGCATGGTCCTTAAGGGAGGGCGAAGAGCCGTTCGGCGTTGGCGGTGGTCGCAGCGGCGACTTCAGCCAGCGAAATGCCGCGCAGGACGGCCAGGCGTTCGGCGATGTAGGTCAGGTAGGCGGGCTCGTTGCGTTGGCCGCGGAAGGGTATGGGCGTGAGGAACGGGCCGTCCGTTTCCAGGAGGATGCGATCCAGCGGCGCCTGAGCGGCCACTTCTTTCAAGGTTGCCGCGGAAGGGTAGGTGAGCGGGCCGCTGAAGCCCAGGTAGAAGCCGGCTTTCAGAGCGCGTTCAGCGACGGACGCATCCCCCGAAAAAGAATGCAACACACCCGCGCGACCCTGGAGAGCAGAGGGCAAATCCGCGACCCATTCTTCCAGGATGTCCAGCAGGGCAGCGGAGGCATCGCGGTTGTGGAGGATGACGGGCAGAGCAGCCTCTGCCGCCAGCTGCAGTTGTGCGCGCAGCACTTTTTCTTGTTGGTCGGGTGGCGAGTGATCGCGATAGAAATCCAGGCCGATCTCACCGATGGCGACGATTTCCGCGAATCGGGAGAGCCGCAGCAGTTCCGAACAGATCTGCGGCAGTTGGGCCGGGGAGAACTCGTTGCTGCTGTTGGGATGGATGCCGACCGCACCAAAGCAGCCATCCCACTGAGTGGTGAGCGCGGCCACTTCACGGCTGCCCGCCAGATCGACCGCGGGGATGATGGTTCGCCGGACGCCGGCCGCAGCCGCTCTTTCCCGGACGGCCGAGAGGTCTTTCTGGTAGCGCGGGAAATTCAGGTGGCAATGGCTGTCTACCAGCTCTGCAGCTGTGTCAGGGTGGGTCGGCGCCATCAAACGGAGGCCGGATCCTGCGCCATTTCCTCGCGGAATTGTTGCAGGATATCGTGCAGGGATTGGCGGAAAGGGATCTGCGGTTCCCAGCCGGTGGTGCTGCGCAAACGGCTGGCATCGCCGAGGATGGCCGGTGCATCACTGGGCCGAAAGCGCTCTCGTTGCACTGCGACGCGAAAGCGGACCGCGGTCAATTCTTGCAAGACGCGGACGACATCGCCGCCGCTGTGGGAAACGCCGCTGGCGATGTTGTAAGCTTCGCCGGCTTCGCCTTGCTCGGCCAGGCAGACATAGGCGCGGACGATGTCTCGTACGTCGGTGAAATCGCGGCGCGTTTCCAGGTTGCCTACTTGCAGGATGGGTGCCGCACCGCATTCCATTCGCACCACCTGACGGGCGAAATCGGCCGCCATGAAGCGCGTATTCTGGCCGGGGCCGAAGTGATTGAAGGGACGGGCGCGCAGGATGGGCAGACCGCTGGCGACGAAGTATTGGTAAGCCAGCAAATCCTGCGTCACTTTGGAAACGCTGTAGGGGCTATTGGGACGCAGGGCCGCCGTCTCGGCAATGGGCAGCTCCGACGGAGAAACAGCGCCATAGATCTCCCCCGAACTGACGATGACGATGCGCGGTTGGATGCCGGCAGACAGACAGGCTTCCAGGATATTCAACTGCGCGCGGATGTTGTTCTCCAGGGTTTCCCAGGGATATTCGAAAGAACGCGGCACGAATGCTTGCGCAGCGAGGTGATAGATGACATTTGGCTTGATCTCGTCAATGAGTTGGTGGGTGCTCGCTTCATCGCAGAGATCCAGTTGCCTCCCAGCGATGCCGGGCGCCCAATCGTCTTCCAGGGCGGTGCCAAACAGACGTTGTTGCGGGCGCTCCCGTTGCAGATGCGTGGCAAGGTGGCGTCCGACGAAGCCATTGACGCCGGTGATCAGGATGCGCATGGGGCGGTGGATGACCCGGCGCTCAACGACACTCAGGGGGAAGCCGCACCGCTCAACTCTGCGGCAGCGAAAGGAATCTGGTATTGTGCCTGAGCCGCGGCGTAAGGATCGGCAGCCAGTTTCTCCGAATTGACGTAGAGCTGCAGCTCCGCCAGTGGTAGCCAACCCAGCACGTTGCGGCCGGAAGGTTCATCGTATTGCAGATAGGCCCAGCCGATTGCATCGTTGATCGCGAGCATTGTCGCGCGGGCGGGGCCGGGGATTTCACTGAGGACGCGATCTTCGTAGGAGGGTCGTTCGCGCAAACCGAGTGCGTTTCCGCTGGCGGATTCGGCTTCGATGAGGGCGATGGGCGGGTACAAATCACGGTGGCTGGCGCCGGCGATCACCGAACCGGGAAAGGAATCATCGATCAGACGCAGGAGGCCATCCCCCAGCAGAAAAATGGCGACCGAGGCGGGGCTGGCCGGATGGGAGAGTTCCAGATACTCGGTGGGGGCCCAGCCGCTGATGGTGGTTCCGTCGGGTTGAGTATGGCGGATGAAGCTCCAGGAAAGATCGCTGTTGAAGCCGAACAGCTTGAGCTCGGTCCCCGGCGCTTGCAAGCTGAGGGTGGCGGCTGAGGCCTGAGGGGCATCCTGTATGGCCAGGCGCCCATCCGGCGGCAGATTGACGATGGTGGCGTTGCCCGGTTGGTTGCGGGAGGAATCCGCTGAAGACGCGCCAGTTGCGGGAGCCTCAGATTCGGGGGTGGGGGAAGGGGCGCCGGGTAAGGTGGAAGAACCCGCAACCGGGCTGACGTAGCGACCGATTCTACGGCTGTCGTAGAGTTGCTGCGCGCTGAATGGTTGGTTGCGGTGGCGGTAATTCAGTCGGTTGCCGGGCAGCCAGCCCCGCAGCAACCCCTCCTCCATTTCGAGGGCGATGAAAGACCAGTTGAGGCTGTCATTCAGGGCGATGACCTCGACTTGGGTGCCGGCGTTGATTTCGTAGAGGATTTCCGCTGTCTCATCGGGAAAACGATAGACGCTCTGGGGTGCATCGCCCGTGATGGTACCGATGATGGTATCTTCTTGTAGGAGGTCGCTCAATTCGCCGGTCAATCCGCCGTACACTCCGTCTTCCAGGTTGCGCAGGTAATTTGCCTGCAGCAAGCGTTCGAGCGTATAGGGTTGGCCGCGATAGAAGTATTGCAGGTAGCGGGCGCTCACCCAGCCGCTCAAGAGGCCGTTTTGCATTTCGACCTCTACGAAGGCCCAGCCCTGGCTCGGGTGGATTCCTGCGACGACTACTGTGATCTCTCCGGGGATGAGCATTAAGGATTCGCTGCTCGCATCGGGGGCAATGCGGACGTGCAGATTCGCACCCGGGTTCAAGCCGACGATTTGGGCATACACTCGATTATCGACGCTGGGTGGGATGCTGGTTTGCCCTTCGATGGCCCCCGGTCGATCTTCTTCGATGATTTGGATGCGCCCCAGGTTGAGCAGGGCTTGGCTGCTCAATGCGCCACCGCGGAAGCGATAGCTCAGGTATAGCGCGCTGACCCAGCCATCGATGAAGCCACCGCTATCGTCATCTTGGTAGCGGATGTATGCCCAATCGCCCGCTTCGTTCATGCCGATGAGTTGCAAGGAAGTGCCGTTGGGCAGCAGGTGGAGGGATTCGCTGCTCACATTGGGAGTGATGCGAATGTGGAGGCGCACGCCCGGGTCCAAACCGCCGACCACGGCATACACCGTCTCATCGAATACGTCTTCCTGTTCTCCTTCCGGATCGGTGTAATAGCCGAAAATGCCCGCTTCGATGGTTTCCGCCAGCCCCGCGTCGATGAGTTGTTGGGCGGTGTAATTCAGGCCGCGGTGGAGGAAGAGCAAGTATAGGCTGGCGACCCAGCCGGTGTAGCTACTGCCATCTTCTCGGGGCCAGAGGACATAAGCCCAATCGTTTTCTTCCGAAAAGCCCAACAAGGAGAAGGATGCGCCGTTGGCGGCCAGGGTTAAGGACTCGCTGTGGTCGGCGGGCAAACGTCGCAGGTGCAACCGAGCGCCGATATCCAGGCCAGAAACGCTGGTGTAGAGCGTGTCATCGACGGTGTCGAGCAAGCGTCCGCTGGCGTCGAGCAAGCCACCACGCTCCGCGTCTGAACTTTCACGCACCCGCCCACTTTGCAGGAGCTGATTGTGGGAGTAATAGCGGCTCTGGTAACGATAGTTGACGTAATCTGTGCTCACCCAACCGCTCACCTGCGTGCCATCCGCCAGGGGGTAACGCACGAAAGCCCATTCATCTTCCACTTGCAAGCCGACGAGGATGAGAGCGGAACCGGCCGGAACCAGGGCCAGGGATTCCGAATTGCTGTCCGGGCCGCGACGGATGTGCAGATTGGCATCCGGATTCAAGTTGACGACGTCCGCGTAGAATTGATCGTCATCCTCCACTTCGCCCGCCGGGGTGCTCACGGCGGCGACGCTTTCACTGATGAGAGCACCCTGGATGTTCTCCGCCACCGTGATGATTTGGTTCGCCGCTTCGAGCTGCGCTTGAGAGTAAAAACGATCCTCGATGCGGTAGATGATGTAATCGGCACTGACCCAACCGCGCAGTTCTGTGCCTTCTTCGTCGACGTAGTGGATGAAGGCCCATTCGCGCGTTTCGTTCATGCCGAGGAATTCCAACTCGGTGCCAATGGGGACGAGGAGCAAAGCGTTGCTTTCGATCGTGGGCGCCGTGCGGATGTTCAGGTTGGCGCCGGCGTTGAGGTTGGCGACTTCCGCCGTGATGATCACGGCTTGTTGAGCGGCGGCAGGTGAGTAGGTGAAGAAGCACAGCAGCAAACCCACCCAGGCAGCCAGGACCAGTCGGCGCATCGTTTTCTTGTGAGGTGAGATTGCTCGCTTCATGCTCAAGTACCCTCCTGCCATTGATTCATGTAGGCTTCTTGTCGTTCTGTCAGTTCATCCAGACGGACACCCATCGCATACAACTTCAAAGTCGCGATTTCACGGTCGATGGCGGTGGGGATGGTGTGGACTTCTGTGCTCAGCTCAGCGGCATATTGGCTGAGGTATTCCGCGCTGAGCGCCTGGTTGGCGAAGCTCATATCCATCACGCTGGCGGGGTGCCCTTCCGCAGCAGCCAGATTGATGAGGCGACCCTCACCCAGCAGATACAGGACACGGCCGTCCTTCATCGGGTAGGCATCGACGAAGGGTCGCACCCGTTGCGGCGGGCCATCGGCGAGTGCTTCCAAGGCGGGCAGGTTGATTTCTACGTTGAAATGGCCGGAGTTGCAGATGATGGCGCCGCTCTTCATGCGGGAAAAATGCTCGCCATCCAACACGCTGTGGTTGCCGGTGGCGGTGATGAACAGATCGCCCTGGCAGGCGGCCTCCTTCATCGGCAGGACGCGGTAGCCATCCATCACCGCTTCCAAAGCGCGCAGGGGGTCGACTTCTGTGATGACGACCTCTGCGCCAAGGCCACGGGCGCGGCTGGCGATGCCGCGGCTGCACCAACCGTAACCAGCCACCACCACACAACGGCCGGCGATGAGGATATTGGTGGCGCGGATGATGCCGTCCATGGTGCTCTGACCCGTTCCATAGCGATTGTCGAAGAGGAATTTGGTGTGGCTGTCGTTGACGGCGATGACGGGAAATTGTAAGGCGCCGTCTTCGGCCATGGCCCGCAGGCGGATGACGCCGGTGGTGGTTTCTTCGGTGCCGCCCATGATTTCGGCGATCAGCTCCTGCCGGTCCTGATGGATGGTGCCGACGAGGTCTGCGCCGTCATCCATGGTGATGTGGGGGCGAAGGGCCAGGGCGGACTGGATGTGGGCGTAATAGGTGTCGTTGTCTTCGCCTTTGATGGCGTAGACTGGAATTTCGTCGTGCATGACCAGCGAGGCGGCGACGTCATCCTGCGTGGAAAGGGGGTTGGAAGCGCAGAGCACGACCTCCGCACCACCGGCTTGCAGGGCGCGCATGAGGTTGGCCGTTTCGGTCGTTACGTGAAGGCAAGCGGCGATCCGCAAGCCGGCCAGCGGTTTTTCCCGGCTGAATCGTTCGTGTATGGCGGATAAAACGGGCATTTCATTGCGCGCCCAGTCGATGCGGTATCTGCCCCCTTCCGCGAGTTGGACATCGCGGATATCATGATCGGCCGTCATCCTGCTCCTTTGCCAGTGTGATTTGGTGGATGAGATTGTAACACAGAACCGCGATAACTTTTAAGAAAATTACTCAGGCAGGAGCTGATCCAGTTGCCCTTCGTCATCGAATTGCTGGCGATAACGTTCCAGGAAAGCCGGGACGGTGAAGTGGTGATTCTGGGTGCCGACCGATTCCAGGGCGTAAGTGGCCGTCAGAGCGCCGACTTGAGCCGCGAGGCGCAGGGATAAGCCGGCGATCAGGCAACGGAAGAAACCGGCGCGGAAAGCATCGCCACCGCCGGTCGGGTCGACGATGGCATCCGTCGGGTAGGCGGGCACGCTCATCTCCTGACCCTGGTGATAGACCCGGCAGCCACGCGCTCCCTGCGTGACGATCAAAATTTCCACTTGTGCGCACAGTTCCGCCAAGGTGAGTTCCGCTTTGCGGCAGATGATTTCCGCTTCGTAAGCGTTCACGCACATGGCGTAAGCGCCCTGCAGATCACAGCGGAGCACGGCGCCCGCCAGACGCGGCACTTGTTGGCTGGGGTCATAAATGAAGCGCAGGCCACGTTCCTGGCATTCGGCCGCGATCGAGGACATGGCCTGCGGGTCGTTGGGCGAAATGATGACCAGATCCGGATCGCCATCATGGACATCGACCAGGCGCAACTCCCGCGCCCGTTCCATCGCGCCCCCGTAAAACGAAGCGATTTGATTGTTGTCCTGGTCGGTATTGACGAAGAAGGAAGAAGTGAGCTGATCGTCATACTGGCGGATGGTGGAGGTATCGACGCCGGCTTGATTTAACCAATTGCGGTAATCGCCGAAATCACTGCCCACGGTGCCGAACAATTTCGGCCGGAGCCCAAAAAGAGCCAGGTTGTAGGCGATGTTGGCCGCGACGCCGCCCCAATGCTTGGTCATCTCGCTGACGAGGAAGCTGAGGCTGATGTTTTCCAGGTGCTCCGGCAAGAGATAGTCGGTGAATTTGCCGGGGAAGCGCATCAAATAGTCGTAGGCGATCGAGCCCGTAACCAGGATATCCATATGCCCCTGCATCGCTCATAGCCATTGCGTCAATGCGTCGCGTGGTCGCGTCGCTGATAGCGAAGCGCAGTATAGCAGTTTATGGGTCTTGCGGAGGGGCGGTGTTTCCACTGGCTGCTTGCTCGACGAAGCGCGCCAGGCTTTCGGTGAAGGGGGCGCGGGCGATGCCGATTTCGGTGATGATGCCGGCTAGATAGCGCGCCGGCGTGATATCGAAGGCCGGGTTGCGCGCCCGGAAATGCGCGGGTGCGATGGCCTGGCCGTGTGGCGCGAGCACTTCCGCTGCGTCGCGCTCTTCGATGGGGATATCGTCACCGGTAGCGCAACGGAGATCGACCGTCGAAAGAGGAGCGACCGAATAAAAGGGCAGGGCATGGGCGGCGGCCAACACCGCCAAGGAGTAGGTGCCGATTTTATTGGCCACGTCGCCATTGGCCGCGATGCGATCCGCACCGACGAGGACGAGATCGACTTCACCGCGGCGCATGAAGTAGGCGGCGGCGGCATCCGGCAGGATTTCGTAGGAGACGCCGAGCTGTTCCAGCTCCCAGGCGCTGAGGCGGCTGCCCTGCAAACGAGGGCGGGTTTCATCGAGGAGGACGTGGAAGCGGCGGCCGGCTTCATGGGCGGCGCGCACCACGCCGAGGGCCGTCCCGTAATCGACCGTGGCCAGCGCGCCGGTGTTGCAATGATGCAGGACGGTCGCGCCGTCGTGGATGAGTGGAGCGCCCAATTGCCCGATGCTGCGGTTGGCAGCGACGTCGGCATCGGCGATGGCCTGGGCCTTGGCGAGGAGGGCGGTTTGCACGGAATTGGGTTCGGGCCCCGCCTGTTGCGCGCAGGTCAATTGTTGCTCGACCGCCCAGGCGAGATTGACGGCGGTGGGGCGGGCGGCGCAGAGTTGTTCGGCGGCGGCGTTCAGATCCGCCAGCAATTCGGTGGCGTTCCTTGCGGCGCTCTGTTGGGCGGCGAGGGCCATGCCGAAAGCCGCCGCGGCGCCGATGGCCGGCGCACCGCGTACGGTCATGTTGTGGATGGCGGCCGCCACTTCCGCATGAGTGGTGCAATCGACGAAGGCCAATTCGAAGGGCAGGCAACGCTGGTCGATCAGGCGAAGCACGCCATCTTGCCAGGTGACGGTACGCATGTGGCCCCTCTGTCGTCGATCTGCAGAATGAGTGAGAAGATAGCAGCAACGGGCGCCGCTCACAAAAAAAGACGCTACCTGCAAGTATCGGCAGCGCCCTTCTGCCTTGGTCACGCTACCACATCACGGCGATGGGGTGATGGTGGGGCCCGGCGGCATTATTGCCAACTGAGTCGATTTCCAAGTCACCCATTCACGGGGCGCGTCATCGATCTTGGTTTGCGTGGGTTTCTGGGGGAAGGGCAGAGGAAAGCCGCAGAAACGGTAGATGGGCAACCAAACGGACGCGCCCCAGCCCAGTTTCATGCTGGGGATATCCTCGAAAAAGCTCCACGATAGGCCACCGTTCTCCCAGGTGGCGCAGGGCGCATCCGGCAACACCTCGGCGTACTGCGGGTAGGCAGCCTCGTCATAGGCGTAGCGATGCAGCACGTATTCCGGGAAGAATTCCCGCCCTTCGGGGCTCGGCGGCGGTAACAGGGTCGGCATCATGAATTCTGGTGGAGAGGTGGGTGTCAATTCTGGCGGAATCGTGGCAGTGGCTGACTCCGTGACATTGTTTTGACGGCTGTTGAACCCGATGTAGGCCAATGCAACGAAGAGCGTTCCCGCCACGACCCAGATGACTCGCCGTGCGAATGGGTTATGTGATTTCATCGTGAGGGCACAACGCTACGGCTTTCAGCAATGCTTAGGACAGGCCCACCACTCATGGTTGTAACAAGGAACACATTTGCATCCTTCCATGGTGGCGTTACTACCTGGGATGGGCACTTGTTCATACCAACAAGTGTATCTTGGACTGTCGTCTCCATTGCAATTCGTGGTGCACAACGCTTGCTGTGCGATCACCACGCCGATGATTGCGATCAACAGCAGCAAGAACAACAGTGAGGTTAACCACAAGAGTTTCACGGCAACCCCCCTATCTGAATTGGGCAGATTGACAATACGCAATGTACGGCCGTCGCGCAAGCCAAGTGGTATAGACCACTCTGACCGATCGGCGCTTGTTCCGATGGGAGAAATGCATTGAGATCGAGAAGTATTGTGGGTTACGTCTCTGTTGCGATCGCCTTCAATTCTCTCCAGCCAGCATTTCGCGCAGACCCTCTTCATCCAAAATCGGCACGCCCAGCGCCGCGGCTTTGGTCGCTTTGCTGCCGGCCGCCTCGCCGGCGATGACGTAATCGGTTTTGGCGCTCACCGAAGAACGGACGATGCCGCCCGCTGCCTGGATCAGGTCGCTGGCTTCTTTGCGGGAAAGATTGGGCAAGGTGCCGGTGAGCACAAAACTGCGGCCGGCGAGGGGTTTCGGCGTCTCATCGGCGGTCGGTGTTTCCGCAGCAAAAGTGAGGCCCGCCTCGCGCAATTTCTGGACGAGGCTGCGATGAGTGGGGTCGGCGAACCAACGCACCAGCTGCTTCGCCAGGATGGGGCCGATGCCATCGATGCCTTCCAGGGCCGTTGCCTCCGCTTCCGCCAGGGCAGCCAACGACGGGTATTCAGCCAACAGGAGGGCGGCCACCTGCGGCCCGACGCCATCGATCCCCAATGCGGTGAGCAATTGGCTGGGCGGCCGTTCCCGCGCTCGCTCGATCGATTGCAGCAGGTTCGCCACTTTTTTCTCGGCGAAACCTTCCAAATCCAGCAAATCCTCGCGGCGGAGGCGGAAGATATCGCCCACATCTCTCAGCAGACCGCGATCAATCAAGGTGCGGACGGTTTTCGGGCCAAAGCCTTCGATATCCATGGCAGCGCGCGAGACGAAGTATTCCACATTACGGAAGACGCGCTCCGGGCAATGCTCGTTTTCGCAGAACAGGTCCACCATGCCGGCGGGTTGGTGGAGGGCTGACTGGCAGAAAGGGCAGATTTCGGGTGGCTGGATGATGGTTTCATCCCCGCTGCGCGCGCCGGGCAAAGGGCCGACGACATATGGGATGACATCACCGCTGCGCCGCAAGAGCACCGTATCGCCCTGGCGAATATCGCGCGTTTGGATGTAATCGAAATTGTGCAGGCTGGCATTCACCACGGTCACCCCGCCGACGAAGACCGGCGCCAGATTCGCGCTGGGGGTGACTTTGCCGCTGCGCCCGACGCCCAGCGTGATGCCCAGCAAACGCGTGCTGACTTCCTGGGCGGGGAATTTGAAGGCGACGGCGGCGCGAGGGTTCTTGCCGACGGTGCCCAATTTCCGCGCCAGCTCTCTTTGGTCGATGTTGATGACCAGACCATCGATTTCGTATGGCAGATCGTCACGGCGGTTCACCCATTCGGGTAGCGCGGCGCAGACCTCAGCCAGGGTGGGGCAATGGGCAGCATCCGGTGCAGTGGGGAAACCCAATTCGCGGAGGTAGCGCAACTGTTCCCATTGCGTTTTGGGCAAGAAATCATAGGCAGTTTCGATGGAGCCGTCATCGACGAGGGCGTAGAAATAAGCGCTGAGCGGTCGGGTGGCGGTGAGACGGGAATCTTTCTGCTTCAAAGCGCCGGAAGCGGTGTTGCGGGCGTTGATGTAGTGAGGCAAACCGCGCGCCTTCTGTTCTTCGTTGAGGCGGGCAAAATCTTCCTTGCGGAAGAGCACTTCACCGCGGACTACCAGCTGGGGCGGGACGGGTGGCCCGTCTGCCGCAACCGGGATGGCGAGCGGCACACTGGGGATGGTGCGGACGTTGGCGCTGACATCGTCGCCAACTGAGCCGTTGCCGCGTGTGGCGGCCCGCACCAGGACACCTTCTTCATAGTGACAGACGACGCTCAGGCCATCCAGCTTGGGTTCCAGGGTGTAGGAGAAGGGTGGCGGCTCGGTTTCCGCTTCGGTGACGAGGCGGCGGCGGTTGCGCGCTTCCCAGCGGGCGAGCTCCTCGGCGGTCGTCGCTTTATCCAGGCTGAGGATGGGAGCCGGATGGGGGATTTTGGCGAAATCTCCCGCCAGGTCGCTGCCCGCGCGTTGGCTGGGCGAGGAGAGGGTAAGCAGTTCGGGGTGGGCGGTTTCGAGCGCCACCAGTTCGTCGAAGAGGCCGTCATATTCGGCATCACTGATGCTGGGTTCATGCAAGACGTAATACCGATATTGGTGCTCGCGCAGCTCACGACGCAACTGCTCGGCTCGTGCCGTTAGGTCGCTCATAAGAGACCTTCGAGCAATCGGCCGCGGCCGCGCAACCAGGCGAGCAATTGCTCAGTCGGCCAGCAATTCAGCACATTCTCTGGGCTCACCCAGCCGCGGCGGGCGGTGCGGACGCCAAAATGCATCAAGTGCAATTGCTCGGGCCGATGGGTGTCGGTGTTGATCGAGAGGGGGATGCCCAGTTCCTGGGCGCGGCGGGCGTAGCGTGCTTCCAGGTCCAGGCGGATGGGATTGGCGTTGATTTCCAGGGCGATGCCGCTCGCTGCGGCGGCGTTGAACACGGCGTCCATATCGGCATCGACCGGCGGCCGGCCCGGCCCATCTTCGGCAAATTGCTGTGCCAGCGGGTGGCCAATGCAATCCACGAAGGGGTGTCGGATGGCGCGGACGAGGCGTGCAGTGACGACCGATCGTTCCTGACGCAAGGCGCTGTGGAGGGAAGCGATCACAAAATCCAGCTGGGATAAGATTTCGTCCGGATAATCCAACTGGCCATCGGCGAGGATATCGACTTCGTTGCCCTGCAGGATGGTCAAGTCCGGGAAATCGGCCCGCAGTTGTTGTACGGCGTTCCGCTGTTCCAGGAGGCGCTCGATGGATAGACCGCCGGCCACGGCGCGGCTGCGTGAATGATCGGTGATGGCGATGCAGCGCAAGCCCAAACCGCGCGCTTGATCAGCCAGCTCACGCAGGGGCATCGTCCCATCGCTCCAATCGGTATGCAGGTGCAGGTCGGATTGGATGTCACTGAGTTGAATGAGTTGGGGCAGCTTCCCTGAAGCGGCCGCTTCAATTTCGCCGCTGTCTTCGCGGATTTCCGCTGGAATCCAGGCGAGGCCCAGCTGCTGGTACAGCGCTTCCTCCGTGGAAAAGAGCAAAGGCGAGGCGTCATCACGAAGCTGGCCATCGGCATCGACGGGACTCAAAGCATGCTCGTTCAGGCTGTAACCTTGGCGCAGGGCCAGGTTGCGCAGGCGGATGTTGTGCTCTTTGCTGCCGGTGAAGTAGCACAGCGCCGTGCCCCAGCGTTCCGGCGGGATGACCAGCAAATCGACGCGAGCGCCGTTGTGCAGCTCGACCGCGCTTTTGGTGGGGCCCTGGCCGAGGATGCGGGCGACGCGGGGCAGCTGGACGAAATGACTCATGATGGGCGCGGAATCTTCGGCGCTGGCGACGAGGATATCGACGTCTCCGATGGTGGGCCGGGCACGACGCAGGCTGCCCGCCAGCTCACCGCGCAAGACTTGCGGCAGGGCGAGCATGGCGGCCAATATGGCCTGAGCGGCCGGCAACGCGCTACCCAGGGGCAACCGGCCGGCCCGCTCGCCGCCCTGTTTGGCGAGGGCTTCGATCCCCGCGAGGATTTGCGTTTCGCTCTTGGCGCCCATCCGGGGCAGCTGGCGCAGGCGGCCGTCGCGGGCCGCTGCTGCGAGCTCGTTTACGGTGGCAATCTGCAGCTGTTCCCAGAAAAGGGCGGCCTTTTTCGGTCCGACGCCGTTGATGCGTTTCACTTCCACGAGAGAGAGCGGCAATTCGGTGGTCAAACGTTCCAGGAATTCCAGTTGGCCGGTGTGCAACAGCTCTTCGATTTTGGCGGCGAGGGTTTTGCCGATGTGGGGCAGGGAGGTTAAACCCTCCTCCTCGGCGATGGCGCGCAGATCGCGCGGGAGTTCACGGATGGTTTCGGCAGCACGCCGATAGGAGAGCACGCGATGGATGTGATCGCCACGGATCTCCAGCAAATCGGCCACATTGGCAAAATGGGCCGCTACCTCTCGGTTGGAAAGCCGCTCGGGAGTCATGGGGTCCGGTGCAATCAGAGGAGAGAGGGTGACTGATTGGCGTCGATGTCAAGCATCCAGGTTGCGGACGAAGCGCGCGTTTTTCTGGATGAATAGGCGGCGCGGCAAGACTTCGGCACCCATCAAAGTGCGGAAGATGTGATCGGCTTTGTTGCCGTCTTCGATATTGACCTGCAAGAGGGTGCGGTCTTCCGGGTGCATGGTGGTATCCCAGAGTTGCTCTGCGTTCATTTCGCCGAGGCCTTTGTAGCGCTGGACCTGGATTTTATCGGGATTCTTGTATTGTTTCAGGGCGCCTTTCAGCAATTCATCTTCGGTCTTGCCGGCCTGCGGGTAGATGTACCGCGTCGCTTTGCCGTTGCTCAGCCCCAGGATGGGCGGTTGGGCGATGTAAAGGTGGCCGCTTTCGACCAGGGGGCACATGTGGCGGTAGAAGAAGGTCAGCAGGAGGGTGCGGATGTGGCTGCCATCCACATCGGCGTCGGTCATGATGATGACTTTGCCATAGCGCAGGCGGTCGAGGGTGAAATCCGCGCCGATGCCGGTGCCGAGGGCGGAGATCATCGCTTTGACCTCGTTGTTGTCGAGGATGCGGTCCATGCTGGCGCGCTCGGTGTTGAGGATTTTGCCGCGCAGGGGGAGGATGGCCTGAAAGCGGCGGTCCCGGCCCTGTTTGGCGGTGCCGCCGGCGGAATCCCCCTCGACGATGAAGATTTCGGCGTCCTGCCCGCGCACGGAGCAATCGGCGAGTTTGCCGGGCAGGGTGGTGCTTTCCAGCAAACTGGGCCCGCCGCGCACCAGTTCACGCGCTTTGCGGGCGGCTTCGCGGGCCCGCTGGCTCATCATGCATTTTTGGATGATGCGGCGCGCTTCGCGGCTGTTCAGCTCCAGATATTCGCTGAGCAATTCGGCAACGACTTGAGAGACGGCGCTGCGCACTTCGGTATTGAGCAGTTTGACCTTGGTCTGGCTTTCGAACTGTGGGTTGGGGTGTTTGATGCTGACGATGGCGGTGAGGCCTTCCATGGTGTCGCTGCCGGAAAAATTCGGTTCTTTTTCTTTCAACATGCCTTTGCTGAGGGCGTAGCGGTTCAGCACGCTGGTGATGGCAGAGCGCAGGCCGGTGATGTGGGTGCCGCCGTCGGGGGTGTTGATGGTGTTGGTGAAAGAGAATTCCTGGGTGCTGGCAGAATTGGTGTATTGCAGCGCGATTTCAACGCCGATGTGGAAGGGTTCCCGGTCGTCCCTTGGGCTGTGCTCGATCGAGCGTTCGGCGTAGAGCGGCTCATGCAGGGTCGCTTTGCCGCGGTTGAGGTGACGCACGAAAGAGCCGATGCCCCCTTCGAAATAGAAGCTCACTTGGCGCGGCAGCTGGCTTTCGGGGGTGAGGAGCCGTTCATCGCGCAAGGTAATGTGGACGCCTCGGGTGACGAAAGCCATCTCGCGGAAGCGCGCTTTCAGCATTTCGTAATCAAAGGCGTTTTCATCCAGGATGCTGTAATCGGGGGTGAAGCGGATGCTGGTGCCTTTGGCTTCGCCACGGCGCAGCTTGCGCACGTTTTCCACTTCACCGACCGGCTCTCCTTCGATATAGGATTGACGCCAGAGAGCGCCGTCTCGTTTCACTTCGGCGGTGAGCTCCGCGGTGAGCGCATTGACTGCCTTGACACCGACGCCATGCAGGCCGCCGCTGACTTTGTAGGCTTTGTTATCGAACTTGCCGCCGGCGCCGAATTCCGTGAGCACGACCTGCAATGTGGAAACGCCCAGCTCCGGGTGGGGGCCGACGGGGATACCGGCGCCGTTATCGCGGATGGTCACGGCGTTGCCCTCGTGCAGGGCGACTTCGATTTCATCGCAGCGGCCGGCCAGCGCTTCGTCGATGGCGTTGTCGACCACTTCGTAAATGAGGTGATGCAGGGCATGAGCGTCGGTGCCGCCGATGTACATACCCGGGCGCAAGCGGATGTGATCGCGCGGCGCCAGGCGTTGGATGTCGGCTTCGGTGTATTGAAGCTGTTGTGGAAGCGCATCCGGAACCATTGTGGCTCCCCTAAAAGGTTTGAATTGTTTGTATTATAGAGCAGCAGCGGCGATCTCACAATGGCGAAGAGCGGCGAGGAAGCGTTGAACCTATCGTTGGATTGAGCGCTGAAACCAGGTGGTTATGGGGCTAAAATGCAAGCGGGTTTGTGGTATATTAAAGGCGGATAGCCAAGGGATGAAACGCGTCGGCTGAACGTGCAACAACTTCACGGCGGCCCGATGCGTGTTCCGGGGGCGACTGAGAGAGGAATGGACCATGGCTGGGGTGAACGGAGCGAACGAGACCAAAGGTAGCGTTACGGTGAAGCGCGGCCTGGCGCAAATGCTCAAAGGCGGCGTCATCATGGACGTGGTCACGCCGGAGCATGCCAAAATCGCTGAAGACGCCGGCGCCTGCGCGGTGATGGCGCTGGAGCGCGTTCCAGCGGATATCCGCACGCAAGGGGGCGTCGCCCGCATGTCGGACCCCGATATGATTCAAGGGATCATCGAAGCGGTCAGCATCCCGGTCATGGCCAAGGCGCGCATCGGGCATTTCGTCGAAGCGCAGATCCTGGAAGCGCTCGGGGTGGATTACATCGATGAGAGCGAAGTGCTCACGCCAGCGGATGAGGCACACCACATCAACAAACACGCCTTCACCGTGCCCTTTGTTTGCGGTTGCCGCAACCTGGGGGAAGCGTTGCGGCGCATCGCAGAAGGGGCGGCCATGATCCGCACCAAAGGGGAGGCGGGCACCGGCGATGTGGTGGAGGCGGTCCGCCACGCCCGCAGCGTGATCGGTGCGATCCGCCGGCTCACTTCGATGAACGAAGATGAGCAGTTCACCTACGCGAAGGAAATCCAGGCACCGCATGACTTGGTGGCGGAAACGGCGCAGTTGGGGCGGCTACCGGTCGTGAATTTCGCGGCGGGCGGCGTTGCCACGCCGGCCGATGCCGCCTTGATGATGCAGCTGGGCGTGGACGGCGTCTTTGTGGGTAGTGGCATCTTCAAGAGCACGGACCCGGCGCCACGCGCCAAAGCGATCGTCGAGGCGGTTACGCATTATCAGAACGCCGAAATCCTGGCCCGTGTGAGCCGCGGCCTGGGTGAACCGATGGTCGGGATCAACGTGAGCGTGATGCCGGAGGAAGAACGCCTGGCCGGCCGCGGCTGGTAGCCCATCGCCAGCGGGTTCAGAGCGAAATCAGCACAATCGCCACCAGGGACAGCGCCAGGCCGGCAACTTGCGCGGGGCGCGGATGTTCTTTGTCGATGAAACGAGCCATGAGCACCGTCACCGCCGGTGGCAGGGAACTCATCACCGCTGCGATGGTGATGCCACCCAGGCGAGCGGATTGGATGAAGGCGGCGTAGGCGATGATGTCACCGACGCCGATCACCAGCGCATAGGCCAAAGCGGGTCGGAAAGCCTTGAGCAGCTGTTTCAGATCGGTCGGTTGGGCGCGGTTTTGCCTCATGCTCAGCAACAGGAGTAAGAAGAGGAGCGGGCTACCGGTCGACCGCGCGATCACCAGCGGCGGCAGCAGGTCGCTGGCTGCGACTTGATTGATGAAGATCAAAACGAAACCGAAGCCGATGCCTGCGAGGATGGGCGCGCCGATTCGTCGCAGCGATTGGCGCCAGGCGTTCCGGATCGGAGACGGAGTGTTGCTTTGTGCCATGAGCGGGATGGCCAGGAGGGCGATGCCGATGCCGGCCAGCTGGCTTTCTTTGGGCCAGCCGATGGAGACAACGCCGAAGAGGACGGGGACGATGGCGTAGGTCAGGGCCGTCAGGGGCGCGGTCAAAGCCATATTGCCCTGGGCCAACAGGTGGAAAAACCAGGCGATTGAAAGTACGGCCAGCGCGCCGGCGGCCATCGCCCAGAAGATGTCATCGCCGATGGCGAAATTCGCACCGCGCAAAAGGGCGATCCCCAGCAGGATGCTCAACTCACAGAGGTAGCTATACAGGGTGATGAAGATCGGCGGCCAGCGGCGGCTGGCGATCCCACCGTAGAAATTGGCGGTACCCCACCCCAGAGAAGCCACCAGGCCCAGCAGGATCGCGATCATCGGGCTAGCATTCGCTCCAACAGCGCAGGGAAATCAACACGATGGCGACCAAGGCAAGCGCGAGGCCGGCGGTTTGCGCTCGATGCAGCTGTTCGTTGTCGATGGTGTGCGCCATTAGGACGGTGATGGCCGGGTGCAGCGAGCCGATGACGGCCACGATGGACAGCTCACCCCGCTGGGTGGCCAGAATGAATGCCCCGTTGGCCGCCAGGTCGCTGTAGGCGATGACCCACAAATAGATGAAGACGGGCCGGAGTTGGCTCAGCAAAGGGCTCATCCCCGCAGACTGGAAGCGGCGCAGGCCCGGGCGCAACCAGAGGATGAGTAACAGCAAAGAGATCGAGGTCATTCGTTGGATGAACAGCGGCGCCAGTAAATCCTCGGCGTCGATCTGGTCCATGCAAATCAGGCCCAGGCCGAAGCCGATCCCGACCAGGATGGGTTCCCAGAGAGTGCGGGCTGCGTTGCGCAGGATGACTTGGATGGGCACGTTTTCGGACCCGCGCGCCACCAACGGGATCGCGATGAACGCGGTGAAGATGCCGAGCAGCTGCGTCGACGCCGGTAGACCGCTCCGCAGGATACCGAACAAGACCGGGATGATGGCGGTGGTCAGGGCAGTGATCGGTGCACTCACCGCCATGTTGCCCCGCGCCAACAGGCGGAAAAATCCCGTCAATGAGAACACGCCCAGAGTGCCGACAGCCATGGCCCAGTAGCCATCGTCGCCGAACGCGAGTGCGGCGCCCCGTAACAGGATCACCACGAGCAAGCTGAGTGCGGCCAGACACATGCTGCACAGCACCACCCAAAGCGGCGGCCAACGACGACTGACGACCCCGCCGTAGAAATCGACCACGCCCCAGCCGCAGGCCGCCACCAGGCCCAACAGAATCCCGGTCATCCAGTCTCTGTAGTGCTCATCAGACGGAGATCAAGGCGATGGCCGTCAGACAAAACCCGAGGCCCACGAGCTGCTCCCATTGCAGCCTTTCTTGATCGATGAAGTGGGCCAGCAATACGGTTACAGCAGGGTACAGCGAGGCGAGTACTGCGATGATGGTGAGGTTGCCCAGTTGCGTGGCCAGGATGAAGGCAGCGGTTGCGGAGATATCCGCCAAACCGATGAATGCCATGAGTTTTGCCCCGTTAGCCAATGCCTCCTGCATGGCTCCTTTTTGCTTCCAGATGGCGCGGATGGGGCGCTGTAAATTGGGGCGTGTCAATAGCGCGAACAATAGGGTACTCAACGCCGCCATACGCAACACGAGGAGTGGTGCAAACACGTCCGGATTTTCTACCTGATCCAGGCAGATCAGCGCCGTACCAAAAACCACACCGACCCAAATGGGTTGGATCAGGATTTGGAAGGTGATCTTCCGCCGAACCGGGTCGTAACGATCTGGCGAAGTGTACCCAAATAGCAGAATGGCAGTCAGAGCAAACGCAATGCCGATGATTTTCACGGCGCCGGGAAGGCCAGACGTGATGATCCCGAAAAGCATGGGCACCACCGCAGCCAGGAGCGCTGTTACGGGTGCGCTGATGGACATATTCCCACGTGATAGGAGTTGGTAGAAACCCAGGAGGGCGATGGAGTCGATCGAGCCAGCCAACATCGCCCAGGCGAGGTCCGTACTCAATTGCAAGCCACTGCTGCGAAGGATGATTACCGCGAGCAAGACCAGCGACGCAATCCCCTTACTACCCAGAATCACGAGCAGGGATGGCCAGCGGCGGCTGGCGACACCGCCATAAAAATCGCCCAGACCCCAGCCCAACGCGGTTAACAAACCCAGGGGGATTGCAGTCATTGTGCTTGAAATGAGGTCATTTGAACGAAATCAGGGCGATGGCCAGCAAGCAGCACACGAGGCCCAGCAGTTGGCTGCGCTGCAGCGATTCCCGATCGAGGTAACGAGCCAGCAGGACGGTCACGGCGGGGTAGAGGGAACCGAGCACTGCGATGATGGTCAGCGTACTGACTTGTGAAGCCAGCATGTATGCGCCGGTGGCGCCCAGGTCGCTCAGGCCGATGAGCGCCATGTATTTCAGGCCGGGGGCAAAGGTTTCGCGGGCCGCCCCTTTTTGTTGCCACAAGGCGAGGATGGGCCGGCGCGTCGCCGGGCGGAGGAGCAGGGCGAGCGCCAAGGTGCTGATGCCGGCAACCCGCAGCATGAGCAAGGGGCCGAAGACATCGGTAGTACGGATCTGATTGAGAAAAATCAGGCAAACACCAAAAATCGCACCGACCAGGATGGGTTCCAGGAGGTAGAACAGGGCAGAGCGGGAGACACTTTGCTCCCGATCTGCCATGCGGGAGCTGGCGATGAGCACGATGGCGACCAGCGCGGTCGCGATGCCGAAAATTTGCGCAGTACCCGGCAGGCCGGTGGTGAGGATGCCGAACAACACCGGGAGGCTCGTCGCCATGAGGGCGGTGAGCGGTGCGCGGATGGACATATTGCCCCGCGCCAGGAGGTGATAAAAGCCCAGCAAGGCCAGCGAAGCGACGGCGCCCGTGAGCAAGGACCAGGCCAGATCATCGCTGAGCTGCAATGCGGTGCCGCGGATCAGCAATACGGCGATGAGGGCCAGCGTGGCGATGATCATGCTGCCCAGGATGATGAGCAAGGGCGGCCAGCGACGGCTAGCCCTGCCGCCGTAAAAATCGCCGATGCCCCAGCCCAACGCTGCCAGGAGGCCCAGTGCCAAACCACCCATGGCGATTACCGTTCTTCCGTTTCCGGGACGCGCAGGCTGATCGCTTCGGAGATCTCCTCCTGGTCGATGCGATCTTTGCCGGCCAGGTCGGCGATGGTGCGGCTGAGGCGCAACAGGCGGTGATAGGTGCGCGCGCTCAGGTTCATATGAGGGTTGCGCATCGCCTGGTTGAGCAGATTCTCAGCCGCCTCGGTGAGTTGGCACATTTCCTCGATCTGCCCGACCGGGATATCCGCGTTGCAGTAGGTACCCGGCACATCGTGCAAACGTTCCCGTTGCCTCGCGCGCGCTGCCTCGACTCGCTCACGAATGGCGGCGGAGCTCTCCGCCCTGCGATCGCCCCGCAGCTCACGGTATTCCACCTGTTGCACGCCGAGGTGGATGTCGATGCGATCTAAGAGGGGGCCGGAGAGGCGGCTCTGGTAGCGTTCGATGGCGTAAGGGGAACAAGAACAATGATGGCCGCGCTCGCCGAAATAGCCGCAGGGGCAGGGGTTGCGGGCCGCGATCAGTAGCAAATTGGCGGGGAAGGTGAGGCTGCCTTTGGCGCGGCTGATCGTTACGATGTGATCTTCCAGCGGTTGCCGCAGCACTTCCAGGTTGCGCCCCGGGAATTCGACGATTTCATCGAGGAAGAGCACGCCGCGGTGCGCGAGGCTGATTTCGCCGGGGCGAGGCACGCTGCCGCCCCCCACCAAGCCCGCCTGGGAGATGGTATGGTGCGGTGCGCGGAAGGGGCGGCTGGAGATGAGCGGTTGGTCGCTGCGCAGCAGATCAGCAACGGAGTAAATCCGGGTGACTTCCAGCGCTTCCTCCAGGGTCAGTTGGGGGAGGATGCCGGGCATGGCGCGCGCCAGCAGACTCTTGCCCGCGCCGGGCGGGCCGGTGAGCAAGGCGTTGTGCCCGCCGGCGGCGGCGATCTCCAGCGCGCGTTTGACGCCGCTCTGGCCACGGACGTCGGCGAAATCCACCACGTTCGGCGAGGCGGTTTGGTTGAGTTGGTGTTCTTGCGGGGGGAGGGGCGCGATGCGTTTGGTGCCATAGAAATGCTCTACCAATTCACCGAGGCTCTGAACAGGGTAGACGGTCACCCCTCGGACCAGGGTCGCTTCGGCGGCGTCGACGGCGGGCACGAAGATCTCTTGGATGCCGGCTTCCCGTGCGCTGCGCACGAGCGGCATGACGCCTTTGACGTGGCGCAATTCGCCATTGAGGGAGAGTTCGCCGATGAAGAGCGCACCTTGCGGCGCATCGACGGGGAGCTGGTCTGTCGCGCAGAGCACGCTCACCGCGATGGGCAAATCGTAAGCGGGGCCTTGTTTGGGCAGATCGGCGGGCGAGAGGTTGACCACGAAGACTTTGTTGGGGAAATGCAAACCGCTGTTTTTGATGGCGGCGCGGACTCGTTCGCGGCTTTCGCGGACGGCGGAACCGGGCAAACCGACGATGGAAAAGGAGGGGATTTGTGCGCGTGGGTTGAAGTCTGTCTCGACATTGACGATGATGCCTTCGATGCCGATCAAGGCGCAAGCATGGACGATCGCGAGCATGGCAGCTTTCGCTTCAATGGCGGGTGGCAGCCAGTATAGCGCTGTCGTTGGTGATTTTCAGTGATGATATGATCCGCAACTCTCCACGATCTGGCCAGGCCGGGAAAACTGCGTTGGATCGAGGATGGGGCAGCGGTACCTATCCTTAACGCGGTTGTGCGCAGTAGGCCGAGATTGACCGTGGCCCCATCATGACGGCGCCCATGGATCAGGTGCCCGGGCGGAAAAACCGGTCATCACTTCCACCACCGCGGGGGCGTTCGCCTGCAAGGCTGCGTGAAGCGCCGGCGCAATGTCTTGGGGATCTTCCACCCGCATCCCGCAACAGCCCAAATCCCTGGCGATCTGGGAGAATTGGATATCCGGCAAGAAACTGTACAACTCTTGCGGATTGCCGGAACGGTGTTCGTAATGCCGATGGATGTTCGTGATCCCCTGGCTGAAGCCGCCGTTGTTGTTGATGACAGTCACCGTATGGATACCATAACGACGGGCGGTTTCCAACTCCGCGAAGTGGTACCAGAATCCGCCGTCGCCGGTGAAGGTGATCACCGGGCGATCCGGTGCGGCACATTTTGCGCCCAGGGCCGCCGGGAAAGACCAACCCAATGAACCAGCGGCGCGGATGAAGGTCTGCGAAGGCTTGAGGATGCGGAACATCGTCGCCATCCAGATGGCGGAATAGCCCGTATCCGAAACCACGATGGCATCATCGGGAAGCTGCTCGGTCAGTTCTTTGCAGATCCGTTCGGGACGGATCGGGATTTCATCCGCATTACGGTAAGGCTCATATTGTTGGTGAGTCGCGGATACCAACTCCTGCACGCGGGCGAGCCATTCTGGATTCTCGGCCGAGGGCTGGACTTGATTCAATAATCCCCGCAAGGCCTGCTTGGCGTCGCTCGGGATACCCAGGGTGTTTGGGTAGTTGCGGCCCAACTCCGCGGGGTGGATATCGATTTGGATGATCCGGGTGCCCGCCGCGGGGATTCGCCAATCATGCGTCGTCTGGTCGCCGGTGCCACTACCGATGAAAAGAACCAAGTCCGCCTCATGCACGACACGGTTGGCGCATTCCATCGAATAACTACCGACAATGCCCACGCTGAGCGGATGATTTTCCAGGATGCTCCCTTTGCCATTGACCGAAGTGGCGACGGGAATCTGGCACTTTTCAGCCAGCTGGGTGACTTCCTCTGCCGCACCCGATATGCGCACCCCACCGCCAGCGACGATGATCGGACGCCGAGCAGACGCGATGAGTTGGCATGCCTTTTCAATGAGATCGCCGGCGGGTTCCGGGCGAAAGGCGGGCACCGAGATGTACGTCTCGTCGATATCCACCGCCAGCTCCGCTTGCGAAGCTTCCAGTAAGCTGGCATCACGTCCGACGAGGTCGAGATGAACCGGACCCGGTGGGCCGGTGGTGGCTTCGCGAAAGGCTTGCCGCAAGAGTTGAGGCAGTTGTTCGAGCGAGCTTGCATCCACGTTGTACTTGGTCAGCGGCGCAAACAAGGGCCAATGATCGACTTCTTGGTAGGCATTGCGATGCTGGAATGCGGGAGGCTTTTTGCCCGTGATGGCGATGACCGGGCTGCGAGCGAGGAAGGGGTCTTGCAGGGCGGCGGCAAGATTGGCGGCGCCAACGGATTGCGCCAGGCAAACCCCGGGGCGGCCGCTGATGCGGGCAAAGCCATCCGCCATATAGACGGCCGCCTTTTCGCTATGGGTGAGGATGCGTTGGATCCCCAGCTCTTCGAGATCCACCATCGTCTTTCGCAATATGGCATCCACATAAAACACATGGCTGACCCGATAGGCCGCCAGCATCTCGGCGATATATCGCGCCCCATTCATCCGCTTCGTCATCCATCCTCCCCAAAGAAGCCAACTAAATCTTGAAACTGACGCAGAAATCGGCAGAAACCGCGTGGAACCCAAACCAAGGCAGCCATTCGGCTACCGGTCTCGTATGGTTTGGTATCTGCGCAATCACTCTATACAATCGTAGCAAGTGTATACAACCCAGTTGTGTACAGTGTACCATTTTGGTTCGAGATGCGATAAATTACGGAAGCGTCTCATGGGAGCCGTCTGATTTTGCGAAAGAGTTGCGTCGAGATCAGACGGAGTTTGGCTGGAAGCGGGAAGGACAAATAAGAGTGGGAAAGAGAACGGTCGCACCTTATGGCAGTTGGAAATCGCCGATCGATATCGATCTGGTGGCCCGCAGCCCATCTGGCTGGATTGGGCAGTTGTACGTCGATGATGGCCGTCTGTATGCCTTACGGAATTACACCGAACAAGGCGGCCGGGGTGCGGTCGCGCGGATCTATGATGATGGCCGAAGCGAGGATATCACGCCACCCTCGCACTATGTGAGTACCCGAGTGTATGAATATGGTGGCGCCTGTTTTGTGGTGAAAGACGGCACTGCGTATTTTTCCAACGTCCCGGATGATCGTTTGTACCGTCGGCTCCCGGGCCAAGAACCAGAACCGATCACCGCCGCCGGTCCCATGCGTTATGCAGACCTCATCCTGGATGAACGGCGCAATCGCCTGATTGGCATCCGTGAAGATCATTCTCCCGAAGGGGAACCGCGCCACACCATCGCGGCGGTCCAGCTGGATGGGGATGAATGCGGCACGGTGCTCTTCGATCAGGCGGATATGGTCGCTTTCCCATCCCTGAGTGAAGATGGCACCAAACTGGCATGGATCGGCTGGAACCACCCCCATATGCCCTTTTTCTCCAGCAGTCTTTGGGCGGCGGATGTTCGCGAAGATGGCAGCCTGACCAACGTGCAAGAAATCATTTCGGGGCAAGATGAGAGCGTCACCGATCCACGCTGGTCACCCGACGGCATCCTGTATTTCTGCACGGATCGGAACAATTGGTGGAACTTGCATCGCTGGGTCGATGGCCGGATCGAGAACGTATGCCCGGCCGAAGCCGAGCTCGGCAACCCTTATTGGAACGTCGGCTTGCGGATGTATCGCTTCCTTTCGCCGACGCGCGTGGTGGGGGCGCAAAACAAGCTGGGTAGCTGGGAAGTCGTCCTCATCGATACGGAAGCCGGCCAATATGAAGTGCTCCCCACCCCCTTCACCTTCATCATACGCTTGGAACTCATGGGGGAAGATTTGTACCTGGTGGCGGCTTCGCCGACGATGCCCAGGACGCTGGTCAAATTGAATCTCAAGAGCGGTGAATATGACGTCATCAATCGTTCGGTGCAGTACCCGATTGACGATGGTTATATCTCGGGTGGGGAACACATTTCTTTCCCGACGGAGAACGGTCTGGTGGCATATGGGTATTATCATCCGCCCAAGAACCCGGATTACGAAGCGCCGACCGGGGAACTACCGCCATTGATGGTCAACGCTCATGGTGGCCCAACGGGTTCTCACAAGAATGCGCTGGATATGGGAGTGCAATTCTATACGAGTCGTGGCTTTGCCGTATTTGACCTGAATTATGGGGGTAGCGCCGGTTACGGCCGCGAATTCCGAAAGCGATTGAATGGTCAATGGGGTGTCGTAGATGTGGATGATGCCGTCAACAGCGCGCGTCATTTGGTGGAGCAAGGTCTGGCCGATCCGGAGCGTACCATCATACGAGGGGGGAGCGCCGGCGGCTTCACGACTTTTGCGACCTTAGCCTTCAAAGACTACTTCAAAGCGGGTTCCAGTTTGTTTGGCATCAGCGATGTGGAAGTATTTCATCAGGAGACCCATAAGTTTGAGTCACGCTATTGTGATACCTTGGTTGGGCCCTATCCCGAAAGACGCGATCTGTATCACGAACGATCGGCGATGAGCAAAGTCGATCGGATTGACGTTCCCCTGATCATCTTCCAGGGCAGTGAAGATAAGGTCGTGCCGCCCAATCAATCGCAGTTCGTGGCGAATGCCTTGAAGGAGAGGGGTGTACCGGTCGTTTATTTCGAATTCGCAGGAGAAGGCCACGGCTTTCGCAAGTTCGAAAATATCGTCACCTTGGGTCAAGCCGAATTGGCTTTTTTCGGGAAAATATTTGGCTTCCAACCCGCAGATGATTTGCCTGAACTGGAGATCACCAATTTCCCACAAAACGATGAATGAGATGAATGAGGTGAACGATTGCGACGAAACCATCTCGATTCTGAGGCCGCATTCGCCGAGCGCTGCGATACCTCGATTTCATCCGATGGAAGCTGCGCTTGAGGTGTAGGATGCCAGACATATTTGATCGAGAAACGATCCAACAGGTCATGGGACTGAGTCGCAAATCTGATTTTGTGTATGACGCGATTCGAAAAGCAATCGTCTACCAGCGCATCCAGAGAGGGAGCTGGTTGCGCGAAGGAGCGCTTTCGGAGCAGTTGGGGGTGAGCCGGACGATGGTGCGCGATGCCCTGATCCGCTTGACGGCGGAGGGTCTCGCTGAGGAGGTGCCGTATAAAGGTGTGAAAGCGGCTTCCGTTTCGCCGGCGGAAATCGAGGAAGTCTACACGATCCGCGCCCTTTTGGAATCCCTGGCGTTTGAAATTGCGGCCCAATGCATTTCGGAGGCAGAACTGAAGCAGATGAAGGAGATCCTTCCCGATACCATCCCCCATGCGGACTTGGCTGATTTTGAGGAGCCGCGGCAGAAGAATCGCGAGTTTCATTGGATCGCGATCCGTGCCACGAAGATGCGCCACCTGATCCGCCTGCTGGAGCAAATCTGGGAATTTATCCCGACTTATGTTTACTTCGCTGAGTTGACCTATGAAGAACGGAACGACTTGGCAGAAAACGAGGTGAAGATGCACCAGCAGATTCTGGAAGCCCTGAAAGGGGGTGACGGGGTGCTCGCCGGTGAATTGACCCGGCGACACATCCTGGAGACGGGCACCGTAAAACATGCCTATCAACATGCAGCTGCTGCCGAAGATCATGGCTGATTCCATATTGGGACGATGAGGTGAAGGAACTGGATCGTCGCGCGATACACCCGGTGCATTGCTCTGTGGTCGGCCCTAGCTTCATTGCGCGATTGGGCATGAACGGTAATCGTACATGTTGAAATATATCTATCAGCGTTTGTTATTGCTGATCCCCATGTTGCTGGGTGTATCCATCTTCACTTTCGGATTGCTGCAGATCGTGCCCGGAGATCCCATCACGGGGACGTTCGGCCTGGATGTGGAAAACATGGACGATAGCCAGATCGAACGCCTCCGCGAACAAATGGGTTTGAACGATCCCATACCGGTGCAATATCTCCGTTATCTGGGGCGTTTGTTGCAAGGGGATTTTGGCCGCTCCATTTCGACTCGTCGACCCGTGTCGGTTGATCTGGTGGAACGATACCCGGCCACGCTGCTGCTGGCTTTGGCCTCTTTGCTCATCGTGGTGACCATCTCCATACCGCTGGGGGTGATTTCGGCGCGTTACCGCAATTCATGGGTGGATCACATAGCGATGTTGGTGAGTCTCTTCGGCGTGTCGATGCCGAATTTTTGGGTCGGGATCATGCTCATCTTGATCTTTGCCTTGTACATCCCCGTCTTCCCCAGTTTTGGGATGCGTTCCGGGATTGAAGGCACCTTCATGTCTCTGGTCCTGCCGGCATTGACCTTAGGCACCAGCCTGGCGGGCTTCGTGACCCGGCTGACTCGCTCCAGCATGTTGGAAGTGCTTTCGCAGGATTACATGCGAACGGCGCGCGCCAAAGGGCTGACCGAACGAGCTAGCTTGATCCGCCATGGGCTCAAGAATGCGTTCATTCCCGTGATCACCGTATTGGGTTTGCAGTTTGCGAGTTTGTTGAGTGGCTCGGTGGTGGTGGAACGGGTCTTCGCCTGGCCGGGGATCGGTCGATTTGCGGTGGATGCCATCGCCCGCCGAGATTATCCCGTCATCATGGGCACCGTGCTCATATTCGCAACGACATTTGTCTTCACGAACCTCATCCTCGATATTCTCTATGTGTTTTTTGATCCGCGCATTCGCTATGACTGAAATCGAACAGGGCGAAGCCTCATGACGACACAGGAAATCACCACCGTTACGGTAAACCGGTCGTTATGGGCAGAGACGATCCGCCAGCTTCGTCGGAATGTGGCGGCAATGGTTGGCCTCTCGATTTTATTCATCCTGTCTCTGGTGGCGATCTTTGCCGACCAGATCGCCCCCCACGATCCGATCAAATTGGATCTGCTCCATCCGCTGCAACCGCCGTTGACGCCGGGTCATATTTTGGGGACGGATGATCTGGGCAGAGATGTGCTCAGTCGCTTGATCTACGGCAGCCGCGCCTCCTTGATGGTGGGTTTCATCGTCGTCGGCATTGCCGGAACGGTCGGCGTCATTCTGGGTGCGATCAGCGGCTATTTCGGTGGGAAGATCGACATGATCATCATGCGAGTGGTCGATGTGCTTTTCGCCTTTCCCTTCCTCATCCTGGCCCTCGCCTTCGTAGCGATTCTCGGCCCCAGCCTGATCAACATGATGCTGGTCTTGGGAATGGTCAGCTGGATCGGTTATGCGCGCCTCGTGCGCTCGGTCGTGCTTTCGTTGCGAGAGATGACCTTTGTAGAGGCCGCCCACTCGGTGGGTGCTTCGGATATGCGGATCCTCTTCCAGCACATCCTGCCCAATGTGGTCGGAATCGTCGTGGTGCAGGCGACCTTCGGTGTGGCGCAGGCAATTTTGGCCGCCGCCGCCCTGAGCTTTCTGGGTTTTGGCGTTCAGCCACCGGCCGCGGAATGGGGCAATATGTTGACGAAAATGCGTGATTTCATGCGCGCGCAACCCGTACTGGTGGTCGCACCGGGGATGATGATCATGATCACTGTCTTATCCCTGAATTTCGTCGGCGATGCATTGCGCGATGCGCTGGATCCTTATATGCGGCTATAAATCTGGTGCAGGAATTGCGATCTAGGAATGGGTTTGGGTGAAAAAACGCAAGGGTGGCTCGATTGGTTGACAAGCAGGGAAAAAATTGTTAGCTTCCTTAAAGATCGTATACAATAGACTTGTGTACGATATGTTGTGCACGAATTGCTGATTGGAATGGTTTCCGTCTGCATAGATGAGTAGAAAGGGGAATGAAAATCATTCATCTTAACGCCACCTCAAAATGGTTTGAGTGGCCTGTGAATCGTTCATTCGAAACTTTCTATTAGGGATAAGGAGCGAGAGATGAAAAGCAAATTACTGGTCCTGTCCGTACTGTTGCTGTTGACTGTACCGCTGGTCGTCGTGGCACAGGATGAGCCCATGAGCGGTGGCATTTTCCGCCCCGCAACTGCGGCGCTGATTCAGTTTGACAGCATCTTCTCCGGCGATGGTCCATCCAAGGCGGCGATGTCTCAGATCTATAACTATCTGTATCGCAAGCAGAATTATGGCCCGCCTTTCCCGGATCTCGCCGAATCCTGGGAGTGGGTCGATGATACGACCCTGGTGTTCAATCTGCGGCAGGGTGTTACCTTCCACGATGGCAATGATGTCTTCCCCGAAGGGGCCAATCGTGAAGTCACCGCGGACGATGTGATCTACAGCATGGATCGTTGGGTGAATACCGAAGGCAGCCGCATTGAAGGCAACGTCATCGATGTCTACGAATCCATCGAGAAGATCGATGATTACACCGTTCAGTTCAATCTTTCCGCACCGACGGCGCTCTGGTTCGAACAAACGGCGGGTCTCGGCTTGCTGGCCATCGTCCCCCGGGAAGCGGTGGAACACTACGGCGATGACTTCGGTCTGAACCCGATCGGTTCCGGACCTTTCGAGTTCGTCGAATACGTCGCGGACAGTCACTTGACCTTGCGCGAGAACGAGGATTACTTCATCGATTGCCATCTGGATGGCGTCGAATATCAGATCATCCCCGAAGCGAGCGTCGCATTGATCGCCTTCGAAGCGGGTGATGTCGATTTCATCACCGGCGCACCGGCCGTAGAAGTGCCTCGCTTGATTGAAGACGAAAACTACCAGGCCTTCGTCCGCAACTCCGGTTCCGCCCGCTTGATCCACTTCCCGGCAGGGGTGGACGATTGGGCGGATCCGCGCATTCGTGAGGCCTGGGCGCGGGCGATCGATAGCGACCGTATCGGCGCAGTCGTCTATGGTGAGCTGGCCAGTGAAGCGGGTTCAGTCGGTACTACCAGCCGCGGTCTCTCTGGGCACGTGGAAGAGTTGGCCGAAGCACAGGCTTACGACCCGGACCGGGCTCGTGAGTTGCTGGCCGAAGCCGGCTGGACGGATTCGGACGGCAATGGCATCGTCGACAAAGACGGTGTGGACATGGAAGAAATTCCAATCACCACCTTCAACATCGCCTTGATGGATCGTGTGATGGAAATCGTCATCACCCAGCTCCGTGAAGTAGGTCTCCCTGTGGTGGCCGACGTAACGGAATTCGGTACCTGGGCCGATCGTTACAGTAGAGTCGAAGATGGTGCCCGAGTGGGTGATCGGCTTGTCAACATGTGGGCTGGCTGCGGCGGACCTGCGGGTCTTGGCTTGTGCTGGGGTCGGACAGGTCCCAAGGCGCGAGTCGAAGGTCTCGATGATGAATGGGTCTTCGAGCAACTCGAGTTGGCCAACCGGACTGCCGATTTCGATGCCCGTGATGTCATCAAAGACGAAGTGACCCGGCGTGTCTTCGGTGAGATGTACTACACCATCAACGCCACACCACCGATTCGCTCGGTCGTCTTCGCCAGGGAATACGTGAAGGACTACGGCTTGCCCTGGGGCTTCGACAACATCTGCACGACGAACAACAACGTCTGGCTGGACAAGTAAAAGCCCGTTCGTAGAAATGGGGAGGTGGGGGACGATCCCCCACCTCTTTCTTGACTCAGTAACTTCCGATTCCGTACTGAGTTCGGGCAGTGGATTGTGCTATTTCCTGATTGGGCAAAGTGAGGATCGTTCGTGGATCTGAAGCAAATCGCCAGCCACATACCAGAATACGAATCTTTCCCTACAATCGACGAACAATACGAGGTGACGCGCCAGTTGGCGAGGGATTTTCCTGATCTGGTTTCCGTAGAAACCCTGGGCGAAACCCGAGCCGGTGAACCGCTCGAGATGTTCAGCATCGGCGAAGGGGAAAGCCATGCGCTGGTTTTTGGTGGGCCGCACCCCTGCGAGCCCGTAGGCTGCCTGACGATCGATTTTTTGAGCCGCCATCTGTGCGAAAACGAAGATTTTCGCCACGAGCTGGGCTATCAGTGGCACTTCATTCGCTGCCTGGATATCGATGGCATGAGGCTCAATGAGGGTTGGTTTCAAAAACCGCGAACGCCCCTCAATTATTATCGCCATATGTTCCGGCCCTTGATGAACGAACAGCCGGAAATGCTGTTTCCCATCGAATACAAGTCTTTCCACTTCGACCAGCCCTTCCCAGAGACATCAGCGCTGAAGAAGGCCATCGATAGGTTGCGGCCCAAATTGATGCTTTCGCTGCACAATGCGGAATTTGGTGGCGCCTATTACTACATCAGCCACCCGCTAGAGGGGGTATTTTCTTTATTTTCCGAGATTCCGGGTTGGTTTGATGTTCCGCTGGATCTGGGCGAGCCGGATCAGGCGGGTTACATCGTGCAATATGCGCCGGCAATTTACCGGGCCATCACCGTGCGCGATGGCTACGAGCGGCGGCTCGCTGCTGGTGTCGTCGATCCGACCCAGGGGATCGATTGGGGCGGCACCAGCAACGGTTATGCGGAACGGCTTTGCGACACCGTGACGCTGTTACCGGAAGTCCCTTACTGGACGGACGCTCGCATCAACGACAACACCGTATTGGAAGTGACCCGGCGGGAAATCTTCTCTGAAATGATCGACCGCGAAGAAACGGTCTATACCCTCATCCAACGGATGTACAAGTGGGTAGAAGCTGACCTCACCGTGGATAGTCACTATCGGCGAGCGGTGCATAGCCGCATTCATTATTACCTGGGGGGCATTCCGCCGCGCCGGCAGTGGGTGGAAGAAGATCCGGCATTGGAGCTGCCAGCCACCATCGCCAAGCAGTTCCAGGTGAAGTATCGCAAAGAGCACGAATTGATGCGCATGCGCGGCATGTTCCTGCGGATGTTGGATGAAGAAGTGGCACACGGCAATGATCATCCTTCCTTTCACATCCCCCGGGAGGTCGTCAAGAACAACCTGCACGATGTGGCGACCGCGCTACAGGATGAGATCGATTACATATATTTGCCGATTCGCAATATTGTCGGGATTCAACTCAGCGCGGGCCTGGCGACGGCCGCTGTCTTGAATCACGTCGCCCTCGATTGACAAAAGCGGCGGAATCGATGCCCGTCCTGCTCAAAAAATCCCAGGTGGCGCGGGCAGCGGCGACGCAGGTTGCCTTACCCAAGCCAGCAGAAGTATCCCCAACCCCGGCGAAGACCGTTGCCGCGGGGGCTTCAGCGGTAACTTTGGCGCAGATCCTGCGCAGCTGGTGGCCCATTACCTTGAGTTGGTTGATGATGATCGCCGAAGGGCCGATGGTGGCTGCTCTGCTGGCACGATTGCCAGAGCCAACCTTGAACCTGGCCGCGTACGGGGGCATCGTTCGCCCGTTGACTTTCGCCATCGAATCGCCGCTCCTGGTGCTCCTCACGGCTTCGGCCACGCTGTGCAAAAACTGGGAGACCTACCAGAAAGTGCGGAAATATGCGATTTGGTATATCGCGATCTGTACCGCGATCCATGTCGTCATCGCCATCACGCCGGTCTATTACTGGGTGACGGGTCGTTTGATCGATGCGCCGCAGCAGATCATCGAACCGGCCCGGATCGGCATGATCATCACCATCCCCTATTTGGCCCTGGTCGCTTACCGCCGCCTCAATCATGGGGTATTGATCCGCTTCCGGCATTCTTATTCCATCATGATCGGTACCCTGATTCGCCTGGTGTTGGTTCTGGCCGTGATGATCTTCGGCCCGAGTTTTAAATTGGGTGCCTCCGGTGTGTTCCTGGGCGCCCTGACCATGACCGGAGGCGTGTTGATTGAAGCGTTATTCATCGAGTGGCGCTTTCGCCCCGTCTGTCGCAATGAACTGAAAAAAGCGCCTGCTCCTGAAGCTGCGGAGCGAATCAACCACTCCCAGTTCATGAAATTTTACTTGCCATTGGCCAGTACGACCGTCGCCATGTTCCTGATTCATCCGGTCATCAGCGCGGCGTTGAGCCGAATGCCCAATCCGGTGCTGTCGTTGGCGATCTGGTCGCCGGTGGTGGGGTTGGCGGGGATGTTGGCGGCGGGCGGCGGGCCGCTCGTGGATGTGATGGTCACGGTATTGGATCGCCCCAGATCCCTCGCAAGAATACGGCAATTCACGCTGATGGTGGCGGCAGTTACGGCGCTGTTGGCCCTGTCTCTCGTGCTTTCTCCGTTGGGAAAGGTGTGGTTCGGGAGTGTTTCCGCTTTGGCCGGTTCTTTGCTCACCGTCGCGCAGACTTCTTTCTGGTTTGCATTGCCCTATCCCATTTTCCTCGTGTTCCAAAGCTATTACCAGGGGATCTTGACCTACAAACACCGTACGAACCGAATCACCGAGGCCGTTTTCCTGAATACTCTCACGATGGTCGTTTTCCTCATTTTGGGGACATTATGGGGGAAGACTGAAGGGATTTATGTGGCCACGACTGCCCTGTCGGTCGGCATGATCTTGCAAACTTTTTGGCTGTGGTGGCGCAGCCAAAAATGGCTCCACTTGTTGGAAGAAGAAGTTCAAGGGAAGGTGGCTCGATGAGGGGGAATTGGCAAGCGCGCGCGCGACAGAATCTGGATACCGTGATGGGCAAAATGGCAGCAGGCGACTACAACACGGAGCAACCGGGGGCGATCAATGCGGTCATACGCGCGGAGATACCCCACGCTGGTTTTGTGTATGAGAAGGCGGTCGGTCGTGCTTATGCCAATTCCGCTG
The DNA here is from genome assembly GCA_011523615.1 of Chloroflexota bacterium. GTDB lineage: Bacteria > Chloroflexota > Anaerolineae > Aggregatilineales > Phototrophicaceae > WTGJ01. Next base: position 41,005 of record WTGJ01000031.1, read on the forward strand.
TACCCATGACCACGGAGCATCAGTTTCACATTGCCAGCGTGGCCAAACCGATGACTGCCACGGTCATCCTGCAGCTGTGGGAGGAAGGCGCACTGGGGAGCAATGGCCTGGATGCCAATCTCGCCGAGCTCGGGGTTTTTGATGAAGCGATCGTCGAACGCCTGCACATGATCGACGGCGTGAGTTTTGGGCAGCAGGTGACGCTGCGGCACTTGCTGACGCACACCTCCGGCTTCAAGGAGTCGGTGGGTGATGATGCCGGTGGTACCGCGAAAGATTATGGCCACCCCGCGCCGAATTCCTACCTGGCGCGCTATCAAGCTGGAATTCAGGCGCATCTCGATTGCCTGGAAGATCTGGATTGTGATTTGGATGAGTTGGTGACCCGCAAGAATTGGAATATGTGGGATCCCAGCCGGCCCGATGATCCAGAAGCCGGTGTGGTCAATTGGTTCCTGGCAACGGGCACCTCCGCCGCTGCGCTTTGGCCGCCGGGGCAGCAATTTTACTACAGCGACACGGGTTATGTCGTCCTGGGCCTGGTTGCAGAGCAGCTCACCGGAAAGGATCTGCACCGCTTGTGGCGAGAACGAATTTTCGACCCGCTCGGGATGGAGAAAAGTTATCTCGCTTATGCGACGGATCCGTACCCAGATCCCTGGATCCACGATGTAGCGGATTTCTTTTTGGGCGAAATCGGTGGCGTAACCAGCAAGTTCAATATTTCCTTTGACCGCGGTGGTGGTGGCGTCGTTTCGACCGTGGGGGATTTGAACCGATACTTGATGGGATTGATGCGCGGTGAATTGTTCAAACGCCCGGAAACTTTGGTCACGATGACGCAGTGGCGTTACTTCCCTGGCATCAAAACGCCGCGCGTCGGGGTAGGGCTTGGAATATTTGGTGAGGGCACCGAGCATAAGACCGTGCTGATCGGCCATTCCGGCGCCTACGGCACCAAAATGTACTTCGAGCCAGAAACCGGTCTCTATTTCAGTGGCACGGTCAATCAACGCCTGGGTGTGCCTTACTATTGGTGGCATGAAGTAGTGCGCGCCATACACGAAGCGAGCGATCATTGAAGGGAAGCTCATGAAGGCGGCGGATTTCCGCGTGATGGTGTTGGAAGGTAGCGCCAGAGAGCGCGGCCAGGCGCATGGCGAAGCGCTGCGCGATTCAATTCATTCGCTGGTGGGTGAGTGGAAAGAGAATATCTACCAGGATTTGCGCATGGATCCCGATCAATTCCTGGCTGAATTGGTGCAAGAAACCCACTTCATCCCCACCATCGAGCGCTGGACACCTTCTCTTCTGGAAGAAGTACAAGGCATTGCCGAAGGGGCTGGTTTGGATTTCAACACCATCTTCGCCCGTCAATTGAGCGACGAAGAGCCATGGTTTCGGCTGGAGAAGAAGTTGGGAAGAAGCTGGGGATTCGTCGAAAATTGCAGCGCGATCGGTTGCAATCCGCGGGGCAATGCGCCAGCGATCGTCGCCGAAAATATGGATACGCCAGCCTATTACGATGGCTATCAGGTATTGCTGCACATCAAATATCCAGATTCGCCACTGGAAGTATTCATGTTCACCATAGCGGGGAAGATCAATCTGGCAGGGATGAGCAATGCGCCGCTGGCCATCTGTTGCAATACCGTCCTGCCTTTGAATTACGCCAAAGATGGCTTGCCGGAAGATTTTGTGGTTCGTGGCGCGCTGGAACAAGCGGATTGGAACGCTGCGGTGGATTTCATGTGCCGCCTCCCGCACGCCTCCGGGCAAAACTATCTCATGGGCGGACCAGAGCGCGTCATTTGCCTGGAATGCTCCGCGAACCAGGTGGTGGAATATCAGAATGCTGCGAATGTGGAGCGCGTCTGGCACACCAATCATCCACTCATCAATGACGATTGCAGCATTCATGAACAACGTCTGGAGCGAATGACCGAGCAAGAGCAAGCCACCTGGCGCGATGGCAGTGGCGCGCGCAGCAACACGCACGCACGCATGAACTACTTGAACCGCGAATTGCGGCAATCCAACGACGCTCTTACGGTCGCTTGCATCCGCGAGCATCTCAGTTCCCATGAAGCGCCGGTCTGCCATCATTCCGAGCAAAAGATCACCCTCGGTTGCCTGATCATGGAGCTGGGCGATCCCCCGGTCTTGCATCTTTCACCCGGTCCGCCCTGTTGCACGCCCTTTGCAAGCCATCGGTTTTAGATTTTTTCGAGGAGCGAGGGATGAAGCTGACAGATCTGGTCGAAGCAGGTGGTCCGGAGCGCCTAACGACCGGTTATTTTTTCACCGAGGGCCCGGTTTGGATGCCCGATGGCACCTTGATTTTTTCGGATATCCCGGGAAACACCATGTATCGTTGGCATACCGATGGTTCGGTCATACGTTTTCGCTATCCCAGCCACAGTGCCAACGGCAACACCGTGGACCGGCAGGGAAGGTTGATCACTTGCGAACATGATAGGCGCCGGGTATCGCGTACGGAGGAAGATGGCACAGTCGTGACGGTTGCGGACCGTTACCGCGGGAAACGGTTGAACAGCCCCAACGATGTCGTCGTCAAGTCCGATGGTGCGGTCTACTTCACAGACCCGGTCGCGCATTCTGTGCCGCAGGATGAAGTGGAGCAAGAATGCAATGGGGTCTATCGCGCGTTGCCGGATGGGAGCGTGGAACGGTTGGTTGACGATATGGCCTACCCCAATGGCCTCGCCTTCAATCCTGATGAAAGCGTCTTATACGTGGTGGATAGCCAGCACCAACATTTGCGTGCTTTTGAGGTCCATGCCGATGGTTCGCTTGGGAATTCGCGCGTACACATCGACCTGGGACATCCGCAAAGCGGATTTTATGCGGGCGGGCCGGATGGCATGAAGGTGGATTTGGCGGGGAATTTATTCATTACTGCTGCGGATGGAATTTGGGTCTTCCAAGCAGACGGCTCCTGGCTGGGAAAACTCTCCGCGCGTTCCGACCAACGCCATTCCGAACCCGCCGCCAACCTCGCCTGGGGTGGCGAGGACGGGAAATCATTGTTCGTAACCGCTTGTTCTTCGCTCTATCGTTTTCAGCTGAAGGTGCCCGCCACGAATTCGTAAAAGGCTAAGCGACCGATCAAGAATTGCCTTTCTGTTCGTAGACGATCTCGCCCATTTTTTCGGAGCGATAACCTCCTTCCGCATCCACTCGTGAACGAAATGCGCCGTCCTGCAAAATGGCCAACAGGGCCTGGATGGCGGGATGCTCTACATGATCAGTGGGCAAGATGAAATCGTAACGCTCGTCGGCGATGGGCACGAAATCCAGGCCCAGGGCGATCGCTGCGCTGCGCACCCCCAGGCCGCAATCGGCGATGCCGGAAGCGACGGCTGTCGCCACGGCCATGTGCGTATATTCTTCATGGTCATAACCCGGGATGCGCGCCACCGCTTCCTCGGGGTTCTGGGCGATAGCGGCATTCTTCAGTTCTTCATCGAGCAATATGCGCGTCCCCGCGCCTCGTTGGCGGTTGACGAAACGCAGGCGGGGGAGATCTTGGATGCCTGTGATTTGCAGTGGGTTCCCCGGCGCCACGATGAGCCCTTGCTCTCGTTCGACAAAAGTGATCAAACGGAGTGGGAGTTCCCGCAGATGCTGTTGCACGTAAGGCCGGTTGAATTCCCCGCTGGGCGGATGCAGCAGGTGGGAGCCGGCAACGTGGGCGTGCTGGCGCCGTAAAGCCACCAGGCCACCCAGTGAACCCACGCTGGCGAGCACCAACCGACAGGGCGGTCGCTGCGCGCTGATTTCTTGAGCCAGGAGCTCCAGCAGCGGATCGTGGCTCCCTTGCAGGAGGGCCGTGTGGGCGAGTTCCGCTTCGGAACGGAACGATTGTACGTCGATGGGGCTGCCCGCTGCCGCCCCTTCCTGGAAACGGGGCAACTGGGCATAGCCATCGGCATGCAGCAAAGAGCTCAGCACACCCGCCCCCCGGCTCAGCGGGGCGGCCAGGGTGCGGTCACCAATGCGCGCCAAACGCACGCGGACGTATTCATCTTCCCCCATGGGCGAAGCGAGCGAGCGGGTCAACGTGGCGCGGATTCGTTTGGGTTCAGCGGCGGCGACCCCCAGCCAGTGGTGGATGAGCGGCCGCACGAACAATTCGTAAGTCAAGGCAGCGGAGACGGGATAGCCCGGGACGCCGCATATCAGGACGTCCTCGATGTGGCCGATGATGAAGGGGTGGCCGGGGCGGATGGCCACTCCGTGCACCTGCACTTCGCCCAGTTCACGGATGCAACGGGCGCTGTAATCGCCACTGCCGGCGGAGGAACCGGCCAACAGTAAGATGAGTTCGGGTTTTTGAGCCGCCGCTGCCTGCAAAGCGGCCAGCAGCGCGACGGGATCATCCGGCACAATTGGCGTGACTTCCGCCCGGGCGCCGGCCGCCGCCAGTTCGGCGCGCAACATGACGCTGTTGGAATCGAAAATTTCGCCAGGGGCGGGTTCACTGCCGGCCGGGACGATCTCCGCGCCGGTGGGGATGATGATGGCATGTGGGCGACGGCGGCAGGGTACCGCGCCATAACCGCAGGCGGCCAACGCGCCTAAATCCACCGGCCGCAGGCAGTGGTTGGCGGGCAGCAGTAGCTCGGTGGCCACCATGTCTTCCCCGACCAGTCGAACGTGTTGCCGGGCGGGGGCAGCGGCGCGGATGCGGATGCCGCCCTCGATCGCTTGTGTGTGCTCGATCATGATGACGGCGTCGCAATCGCTGGCTAGGGCGTCGCCGGTATTGACCGGCTGGGCCTGGTCGGGGATGTACAGATCGAGCGGCCGGGTTTCGCTGGCGCCGACAGTATCCGCCGAACGGACGGCAAAACCATCCATCGCTGCGCTGTGGTAATGAGGGGTGGAAAGGCGCGCTCGAAGCGCTTCGGCCGTGATGCGACCGAGCGCCGAATGGAGCGGCACAGTTTCGCCGGCCAGCGCCGCATCCTTGCCGATCACCCTCAGGGTGGCCCAGAGTTGCTCGCGCGCTTCCGCCAGCGGCAGGTTGCGGCGGAAGAATTCACGCTCACCCTTCGGTGGTAACGCGGCCGGGTCTTTCATCGCAATGGCACCACATCCACCCTGCTGCCGGCCGCCAGACCGCTGACATCGAGATCGAGGACGACGAGACCATCGGCCTGGGCGAGGGTGTTGATGAGGTTGGATTTGCCGAAGATCGGCTCGGCGAGCCAACGGCCGGCCGAGTCCATTGCCAGACGGACCGGGATGCGATCCTCGCGGCCGTTGACCGAAGCGATGCCGTCTTTGAGTGTTGCGGGGAGCGTGTTGGGCAGTTCCGCCTTACCCCCCAAATGATGGAAGATCAAGGGGAGCAAAGTTTCCCGTGCCACCAATAGTGCGGAGACGGGGTTCCCCGGTAGGCCGAGCACTGGTACGCCATCGCAAAGCGCCAGGATCGTCGGTTTGCCGGGTTTGATGGCCAGCCCATGTTGCAGGATGCCCGGCGCGCCCAGCTCGCTGATGACCTGGCGGGTGAGGTCGCGCGCCGATACGGAACTGCCGGCGGTGAGCACCAGGATATCCGCCTGTTCGAAGGCCTTACGGGCGAGAGCGGTGTATCGTGCGGGATCATCGGGGGCGATGCCGAAGCAGTGTGGTTCTGCGCCTGCCTGAGTGGCCAGGGCAGCGAGGGTGTGGCTGTTGATATCGCGGATTTGCGCGGCCCCGGGCGCATCTTCCGGGTGGACCAGCTCGTCGCCGCTGCTGAGGATGTGCACCCGCGGCGGCTGGCAGACCCGCACTTCCGTGATGCCCAGCGCGAGCAAGGCGCCGATATCCTGGGGGCGAAGCCGATGCCCGGCGGCGAGGACGGCTTCCCCCTGCGAAAAATCCTCACCGACCTGGATGACGTTTTCACCCGGGGCGACGGCACGCAAGCATTCGATGGCATCCTCGTCGACGCGTTGGGTGTGCTCGATCATGACCACGGCATTGGCCTGGGGCGGCAACATGGCGCCGGTGGCGATCGCGATGCATTCTCCCGCAGCGATGGGCTGCGTCGCCAACTCGCCCATGGCTACCTGCCCGATACGGTGGAGAAAAGCGGGTAAAGCCTCGCTGGCGCCGAAAGTATCGGCGGCGCGAACGGCAAAACCATCCATGCTGCTGCGCGCGAATTTGGGCAAATCTTCCGGCGCCAGGGGGGCGGTGGTGAGCGTGCGACCCAGGGCGGCAGTGGTGGCCAGCGGGGTGGCGCGGCGTTCGGGTTGCCAGCGTTCCAGCAATTGGGCGATGGCCTCCGGCAGCGGTTGGACGCGGAAGAAGGCGCGAGCGAGAGACGCCTCATCGCTCATGTGGTATCCAGGATTTGCGCTTCTTCTTCGGGCAGGCCGAGCCGTTGGGCATGGGTATAGATGCGCAGGCTGCCGCGCCGCAAATAACCCACCACGCAGATCCCCCAGGCACGCGCCAGAGCGAGCGCGCTGCTGGTGGGAGCGGTGCGGCTGGCGACGATGGGGCAGCCCAGGCGGCGCGCTTTCCCCAGCATCTCCGAGCTGATGCGGCCACTGGTGAGCAAGAGCGTGTCTCGAGTATCGATGTCGGACAGCAGGGCCAGACCGGCACACTTGTCGACGGCGTTGTGGCGGCCGACATCTTCTGCGGCGACGAGCAAGCCAGCTTCATCAGCCAGGATGGCCGTATGTACGCCACGAACGGCCTGGTAGAGGCGGGCGGCTGATTGCAGGTCGCGCATCCGCTCTTGAATGATCGCCGGGGTGCATTCGTACTCGCTTTGAATGGGTGGTTGTTGGGCGCTCAGTTCGGCCAACATCACCCCGCCACCACAGCCGGAGGTCAGGATGAGGCGGCGCGGCAATTCGAAATCGTCTCGCCGCAGAATCACATCGACCAGTGCGCCGGTGGCATTGAGTTGGACGTGGCCGATTTCTTCTCGCTGATCCACCAGCCCCTCGCTGAATAGGAAACCGACCGCCAGCGCTTCGAGTTGCAACGGGCTGCACATCACGGTCGCCAATTCCTGGCCGTTGACGTGGATGCTGAGCGTGCTTTCGTGGATCACGCCACCATCGACGGCGCGGGAGCGGTTGCCCTCGAGCAGCCAATAACGCTGCGGCAGGGAACCGAGGGATGCTTCATTCACTTGGGTTGTCTTCCGCTGGGCGGCGTTTGCGCGCTTGGCGGGTGGAAGCGCGGATTTCCTCGGCAGAGAGGCCTTGCTGCATGCCCCATTCTACCTTGGGTTTGAGCGCGCCGGTGGGGCAGACGCCGATGCATTGGCCGCAAAATACGCAGGGCGATTCTGACATCGTGATGTCGTAGCTGGTGGCGACGTGAGTGTCGTAGCCGCGCTCGCCGAGCGTGAGGGCGAAGGTGAATTGAGCATCTTCGGCGCAGACTTGCACACAGCGCCAGCAGAGCACGCACTGGCTGTAATCGCGGACGTAAAAGGGGTTGTCATCCAGCAGGGCGTGCTCCCGTGGGCGGGAATCGGGGTAGCTGATTTCGTCCGCGCCATAATCGGCGAGCAATTCTTGCAACTCGGGCGCTTCTTCCAGCTCCACCGCAGAATCCAACATGGCGAGGATGGTGCGGCGGCTGCGCTCGACGCGATCATTGCGCGTTTCCACCTGCGCGCCATCGCGGCATTCGACGACGCAGGCCGGTTGCAACAGGCGATGACCATCGACATCGACGACGCAAAGGCGACAGAGGCCATTCGCGGTGGTCGCTTCGTGATAGCAGATGACGGGGATATCGATGCCCAGTTGAGCGGCTGCCTCGAGCAAGGTGGTCCCTTCGGGAACGTTGATTTCCACACCGTCGATCGTCAGGGTAACCATGTGAATCCCTCTTTGTGCTAGTCATAGTATAGTTTGTCTTGCGTCCAGTCGCAGAAAGATCGTGGATGGCTGAGAAATTGCGGCGGAATGACTGGATCCTGGTGATCCCTGTTTTGCTGATGCTAGTGGGGTTGGTTTCGCACCGCCTCGATGGTTTTCCGCTGGATACAGATGAGTTAGCCACCATTCGCTTCTCTCGTGGCGAAGCAGAACAACCTTTCAATCTGATACAAATATGGACCGCGGTGGTTGAGATCTCACCCGATCAGGCATTCGGGCTGCCGATTCTTTACTCGCTTTGGAGTCAATTGGTTGGCTGGAGCGAATATGCTCTTCGCTTACTCTCGCTATTCGCTGGTCTATTGTCACTTGCTTGGATCTACCGAGCCGGGAAAGACTCATTCGCATCCTGGGCCGGCTGGGTCGCTTTAATGCTTATGACCAGCTCAGTTTATTTTGTCACTTATCTGCATGTAGCGCGACCTTATTCCATGGTCGTGCTTTTTGCGCTGATGAGCGTTTGGGGGTATTGGCGCTTGACGCTGCACCCAGTTACGGGTGCCTCGGGGCGCATTGCTCGGGTGAGCTTATTGCTAGGGAGCGTTGGCATTTACTACATGCATTACTACGCTGTCTTGCTGCTGGTCTCACTCGCTCTCTGGCATTTCCTATTCGTGCCAAGGGATCATCGATGGTGGCACCCGATGTTGCTCTTGGCCCTTGCTACCGTAATTGCCTCACCTCAATTTGTGGGTTATGTAGCAGGAATCCACTTCGTGCAAACTCAATCATGGCATATTCGTCCAGACATGATGAGGACTGCTGAGGCACTTCCCTGGTTCTTACAGGTGCTGACGAACGGCATTTTCCAGTTTTCGGGGGGGGGGGGGGGGGGGGGGAAATTTCCCCCCCCCCCCGAGGGGCGCCCCCCTCCTCTTTTTTCGCCCCTTTTTGTTTTTTTCTTAGGGCTTTTTGAAAAAAAAAAAAGGTTTGCGCCTGTTTTTTTTTTTCCTTTTTTCAACTTTGTTGTTTTTACTATTGTTTTTCCTATTCATAAAATTTCTTGTTT
>WTGJ01000031.1:49951-50864 GCA_011523615.1 Chloroflexota bacterium
CATTTGTTGGAGTTTGTTACAGAAACCTTCCTTTTCAAACAACAAACATTGTATTTTCTTCTAAAAAAAGGGGGGAATGGGGGGGGCCTTCCTTGTTTTTTACTGGTGGCGAAGAACGGCTTTTTTTGGTTTTTGGGGGGGGGGGGGGAGGCAAATTATCCGTCACCGCGAACGGCGCGATCCTCATCTCATTTTCGACCGCTTTGATGTTTTGCTACGGGCTATTGAGAAAAAATCAACGGTTTCGCCAGTTACGTTTTCTACCCTTTTCCAGCATGGTTGTATTCATCATGGTGCTCATCATCAATGAAATTCTGCTGCTGATTTATGTGGATCGAATCCGTTATTTCATCGTGTTATGGCCCTTGACCGCATTGATGATCGGCTGGGCTGTTTGGCAAACAAGTGGCCACTGGCGCTACCTGGTTGGTTCATTCACGATCCTATGGGTCTCATACGGAATTGGGGCAAACGTCGGCAGCGAAATGCGCTATGAATTCTATCCGCAGCTGCATCGCTACCCTTTGCTTGCACACATGCGAGAAATGGAGGCCAACGCCGGACAACAGGATTTGCTGTTGATCGATGCTCAACTATATGACGAAACCACTGCTAAACTTTTTTCCTTCGCTGACCATTTTATGGAAACGTTGGTGATGGGGGATTCTTCGCATTCGCGCGCAGAATTCCTGGAGAAGATACAAGCTGAATTGCGTATCTGGGTCTTATCTGGCGAGATGGAAAGCGCCGGTTACCGCGCCATGATTGCAGATTTGCCGCCTGCGCTATTGTTTTGCCGGCGTTACATCGGACAAAGAAATCTAGTCTTGGAACTTTACACCTGGTCCACTGTACATTGCGCTAGTAACGAACTAGCAGAAATGCGATTCGGAGAAGAGATTGAGCTGGCTGC
>WTGJ01000015.1 GCA_011523615.1 Chloroflexota bacterium
GATAATCCTGAATAAGGTAATTTGACAGATTGCAAAGGAGATAATGACAATGTTACATCCAAAAGCAGTTCCAGTTTTGTCAAAGAATTTCTTTGTTGGTATTGATAGGCTTAATGAAATTGGCAAGTCCTTCAGCGGACTTGCCGAATGGAGTGAAAATCTTTCTGAAATTAGCAGGGCTATTAGCGAGACGAGCAAGTGGGGTAAGCGTCTATCTGAAATTTACAAACCACTTGAGCCTATGACCAACTATTTTGCACAGATGGACAGGATCCAAGTAGGAAATTGTATGGATGATCCTGTTCCTGTTCAATTAAGTCTCTTTGATTGTGAGTAGGGTGCGCGAGCTTTACGCGGATGATTGCCTTGCAGTGCTTGATCCAGTAAGTGGCGGTATTGAGCAAGGCTCAGTTGACCTCGTCTACCTGGACCCGCCCTTCAATTCCAAAAGAGATTACAACTTTCCCTATAAGGGGGAATATTTAACAGGGGAGCCTTATACTGCCTTTGAGGATATTTGGACTTGGCGAATGAAGATGCATGCATGCTTCGGAAGTGGGAAGATGGTAACGATCCCAAGAAACGCTATTTGGCTAGCCTATTTCAGTTGGCACGTGGTATAGAACAGAATTTCATGGGCGGTGGGGGTAAAAGGAAGCGCACCTCCAGTTTAGCATCTTACCTGCTCAATATGTCGGAGCGGTTATTCGCTATTCGGCGTGTTCTTAAGGATACGGGGGTCATCTACTTGCATTGCGATTGGAATGCGGGTCATTACATTAAAATCGTGATGGATGTCATATTTGACAAGAAGAATTTCAGGAATGAAATAGTTTGGTGTTATTCAGGTGGTGGTATCCCCGGAAAGGATTTCCCACGTAAGCATGATACATTGTTTCGCTATACAAACAGCGATATTTATACGTTCCATGTGATTCGCAAGCCATACAAAGAGAATACACAACAAGTAGGTATTCACAGCACATATTCAGGGAAAGGTAATAAAATAGATTTAGAGAGAGGAACACCAATCACCGATTGGTGGACAGATATAAAAACTGTAACAGGGTGGAATCCTGAACGTCTTGGCTACCCAACTCAAAAACCACTTGCGCTTCTTGAACGCATTATTACCACGAGTAGTAATGAAGATGACCTGATTCTTGACCCATTCTGTGGTTGTGGTACGGCGGTGCACGCTGCTGAGAAACTAGGGCGTCAATGGATTGGTGTTGATATATCCCACTTTGCTGTTGGTTTGATGCAGAGAAGAGTACTAGACCCGGAGAACAATCTTGGGCTTTCGCTTAGTGATATATCCGTGCACAAGGCCCCGCTTACTGCTGATGATGCAAAAAGGATGGCGTTACAAGATCGCTTTAAGTTTGAAGAGTGGGTCTTGGGTTATCTACAAGCCAATCAACTGCAAAAAGGAAGAGGTCCAGACGGTGGAATTGATGGCATCCTAGAGTTCTACACTCTCTTTGAGCAGGATGAGGAAGGGAATGTGAAAGGTGAGCGTCAAGGCGCCATTGTACAGGTCAAAAGTGGGAAAGTTACACCTGACGCGGTTAAGGCACTGCATAGTACGGTGCTGACGAGCAATTTGACTGCAGGCATATTTGTCTGCTTTAAGGAGTACAAGAACACAGTGGAAAATGTACTTGGCAACATCAAAGATGAATTTCGGGATGTTTCAGGTTCATATCCTGTTATGCAATGGCTGAGTGTAGAAGATATGCTGAATGGGGTAGACCCTAAGCTCCCCGTTCTTCGCCCAGAACATGGTGGGCGGACTGTGCCGAAGCCAATAGAAAATGAGCGTTTAATGTGATGTGTGTGTTAAGTATATTATTGCCTTTGCTTTTATCGTCGTCAGTGTTTCCGTGCTTGCCGGGAAGGCACCAATAACTGTTGGGAATATTGCCTGGACTGGCAACCGGATGGGTGATTCTTGAACCGATACTAAAGCCAAAATATGTTCTTTAGCTGACCATCCAACTCACCATCCAAACCGTCACTTTAGGGACGACCATCGGTATCATGGTCGGCATCATCACAGCGCTCAATCGTGCGACCTGGCTCGATAAGTTGATGACCGTCATCGTCATCTTCGGCTACAGCTTCCCCACCTTCGTGCTCGGCGCGTACTTGATCCTGCTCTTTGCGGTGGAATGGCGCTGGTTGCCTGTGCAGGGTTCCGGTACCTGGAAACACATGGTCATGCCCACGATCACGCTCGGCCTCGGGCAAGTCGCCGTCATCGCCCGCCTCACCCGCTCCAGCATGATCGAAACCCTCAGCGAAGATTACATCCGCACCGCGCGCTCCAAAGGCCTGAGCGAGCGGGCGGTCGTCCTGCGCCACGGCTTGCGCAACTCCCTCATCCCCATCATCACCATCGTCGGCCTTTCTTTCGGCGGTTTGCTGGGCGGGGCGATCATCACCGAACGCATCTTCAACCTCCCCGGCCTGGGCACCATCATCGTCAAGGCCATCGGTTCGCGTGATTTTCCGATGATCCAGGGCATCGTGCTGCTGGTGGCGGTCACCTTCATCCTCGTCAACCTCTGCGTCGATATCATCTACGGCTTTGCCGATCCCCGCATCCGTTACGAATGAGCGAATCACCCACCGCCGCGCCGGCCCCTCTCCACGAAGACCAACAGCACGTGAGCTACTACGCGCGCGCGCGCCGCGAATTCACGCGCAACCGCGTGGCTGTTGCCTGTGTCATATTGCTGGGGCTGGTGGCGCTGGCCGCCCTTTTCGCCGATTTCCGCGCCCCTTATGACCCTTACAAACAAATCGTGCGCGAGCGCAAGCAGGCACCGAGCGCACTGCATTATTTTGGCACCGATTCATTGGGGCGCGATGTCTTCTCGCGCGTGCTTCATGGCGGCCGCATCTCTCTCCAAGTGGGCATCTTCTCGGTGGCTTTGGGAGCGCTCGTCGGTGTGCCGCTCGGCGTGCTGGCGGGCTTCTTTGGCGGCTGGCTGGACAACCTGACCATGCGTTCGATGGATGTCATCCTCGCTTTCCCGGGTCTCATCCTGCTCATCTGGTTGGCGACGGTGCTCGGCCCGGGCGTGGAAAACATGATCCTCGCGTTGGCCTTTTTCTCGCTACCGACCTACACGCGCCTGACGCGGGGCAATACGCTCTCGATACGGGAGATGGATTACGTGCTGGCGGCGCGCAGCCTCGGCGCCAGCGGGATGCGCATCGTCTTCCTGCACATCCTGCCGGCCATCATCCCGCCCATCATTGTGATCACGACGCTGGCCGTCTCCGGCGCCATCATCGCCGGCGCGAGTTTGAGCTACCTGGGCCTGGGCGTCTCGCCTTCCACGCCGGAATGGGGCGCCATGCTCGCCGATGGCCGCTCCTTCATCCGCAACGAATGGTGGTTGAGCTTCTTCCCCGGCATGGTGATCACCCTGGTCGTGCTGGCCCTCAACGTGATCGGCGATGCCATGCGGGACGCCCTCGATCCCAAAGTGACCGCCGGGCGGTGAGGTGATGGTTCGGGTGGTCCGTGCGTATGGCGAATTGCAGGCAGAAGTTTGGCTGTGCTACACTGAAGTCAGGTAGTAGCACAGGCGTACTATCGCATGGCAAGAAACATATTCTTTGCGGGTGACAATCTCGAGGGACTTGAGTTTCTCCGGCAACGCAATCATGTGGTTGACCTGGTCTACATTGACCCGCCATTTGCAACGGGGAATGACTTTCTGATCAGTCCAGGCCGGGCAAACGCCATTAGTGGTAGCGGGGATGTTGCCTATTCGGACCGCGTTGTTGGCACAGCGTATCTCGCTAAATTGGAGGAGCAGCTTCGCGCCATTGAGAGTGTAATGTCGCCTAGGGGATCGATCTATGTTCACATCGGCCTGGCGATCGAGCATCATGTTCGGCTGTTGATGGATCGGGTCTTTGGTGCAAATAACTTCCGCAACAGCATCACCCGCATCAAGTGCAACCCAAAGAACTTCACCCGCAATTCGTACGGAAACGTCAAAGATACAATTCTGTTCTACTCTGTATCTCCTAAGGAGATCACCTGGAACCCACAGCGTGAACCGTTGAATTTGGCCGACAAAGAACGTCTGTATCCACTTGTAGATGAATGGGGCAGACGATACACCACGACGCCGCTTCATGCTCCCGGTGTGACACAAAACGGTCTTACGGGAAAACCTTGGCGCGGTCTGGAGCCACCCGAGGGTCGCCATTGGCGTTATAGCCCAAAGAAGCTTGATGAGCTAGACGCGCGGGGCCGCATCGCCTGGAGTTCAACCGGCAATCCACGCTTGATTCGATATGCTGATCAAGCGCAGGGAAAACTGCCGCAGGATGTTTGGGAATATAAGGATTCGCAGTCGCCAATCTATCCGACTCAGAAGAATGCTGACATGCTTAAGCGGATCATCCTCACCTCGTCGAATCCTGGTAGCACAGTGATGGATTGCTTTGCCGGCAGCGGCGAAACTTTGGTGCAGGCGCATAAACTGGGTAGAAACTTTGTAGGCATGGACATTTCTATCGCGGCGCAAGACATCATCCGGTCGCGGCTTGAGGTTGTTCAGATGGAATGGATCACGCAAGATGAAGAAGTTGGACTTCGAAGCATTGGAGAGCACGGCCAATCGCCAGAATCTGCTCGCTGTCAAGCAGGAGATACAGACGCGCTCGAAGAGGCTGAGGAAACGAATCCTACACTTTTCCAGACAATTCAGCATCCCAGAGCAGCGTTATTGGGAAGCACTGGACGCCGACCCAACCGGACCGCTTGCTTCAACATTGGCGCGCGAAGCTCGAAGGCAGAATATCCATGAGAAACACGTCGCAGCATACATCTCGAGTATGGATCAAGTAGCCGATTTCGAAAAACTGCCTTCAGTTGGACCCAACGCTCTGTATCTGAACAGAGATGGACAGGATGTGATGAGGTGGCAGCTCGGCAATGCGCCAAAGCTATCGAAGTCGATCGATTTTCAGTGGAACACCGCTGGTACACGATGTCTGGCAGCGCAAAAATACACCAAAGAAGGTGGTGGCAATCAAGATAGTCAGTTCAACGAATTGGAGCTCTTGCTGCGGAATTTCGCGCAACGCACATACAATGGAGTGGCTCTATTCATTCTGGTTGATGGCGCTTATTACACAGAAGGCCGATTGAATCTATTGCGCAGGCTCGTCCGCTTGCAGCCACCGAGGAGCTACGTCACGAGCATGAATTCGCTGCAACAGTTATTGCGTGATACTGCAACTGGTTGAACCAACCCCAGCGAACAACTGGAAAGCAGCGCGCTCGTAGCGCCACCCTAATCTTCCAGCGTGCTCAAGTCCCCCAGCGGCAGCCCCTGCGCTTCCGCCTTCAGCACGCGGCGCATGATCTTGCCGCTGCGCGTCTTCGGCAGCGTCTCGACGAATTCGATCGCCGCCGGCACGGCGATCGGCCCCACTTCGCGGCGCACATGCAGCTTGAGCTCGGCCACCAGCGCTTCATCCCCCTCCGCGCCGGCGACGAGGATGCAATAGGCCTGCACGCGGTTGCCTCGCAATTCGTCCGGAACGCCGATCACGGCCGCTTCGGCCACCGCCGCGTGGCTCACCAGCCCGCTCTCGATTTCCGCCGTGCCGAGGCGATAACCGCTCACCAGCAGCACGTCGTCGATCCGACCGATGACCCAGATGTAGCCGTCTTCGTCTTTGCGGGCGCTATCGCCGGCGAGGTACCAGCCCTGCTCAGCAAATTCGCTCCAGTATTGGTCGATGTAACGTTGCGGGTCGCCATATACCGTCCGCAACATGCTCGGCCAAGGCGATTGGATGACCAGCTTGCCATCCACCCCCGCTGGGCAGGAATTCCCCTCGTCGTCGACTACATCCACCTCGATGCCCGGGAAGGGGCGCGTCGCGCTGCCGGGCTTGAGCGGCACCGTCGGCAAGGGCGTGATCATGAAACCACCGGTCTCCGTTTGCCACCAGGTATCCATGATCGGGCAGCGCCCACCGCCCACGACCTGGTGATACCATTTCCAGGCCTCCGGGTTGATCGGCTCGCCCACCGAACCGAGCAGGCGCAAACTGCTCAAATCATGCCGCTTCACCCAATCATCGCCATAACGCATCAAGCCGCGGATGGCGGTCGGCGCCGTGTAAAGGATGCTGATGCCGTGCTCGGCGATCATGCGCCAGTAACGATCCGGCGCCGGGTAGCCTGGCGCGCCTTCGTAGAGGAAACTCGTCGCCCCCAGGATCAAGGGCGCGTAGACGATGTAGGAATGGCCGGTGATCCAACCGGGATCGGCCGCGCACCACCAGCGGTCTTCTTCGCGCAAGTCAAACACCCAGCTCAACGTGGTCGAGGTATAGACCTGGTAACCGCCATGGGTATGCAGGACGCCTTTGGGTTTGCCGGTCGTGCCGCTGGTGTAGAGGATGAAGAGCGGATCCTCAGCGTCCATCACCGCGGTCGCCGCTTCAGCCCCTGCTTGCGGTGAAGCCATCAGCTCATGCCACCAGTAATCCCGCCCCGCTTGCATGGTGATGTCCTGCCCCGTGCGCCGGGCGACGACGACCGTTTCGACGATGGGGGATTGTTGCAGGGCAGCGTCCACCGTCTCCTTCAGGCGGACGATTTTGCCGCGCAGCCAGGCGCCATCCTGCGTGATGAGCACGCGGCTCTGCGCATCCTGGATGCGATCCGCCAGCGCCTGTTCGGAGAAACCGCCATAGACGACGCTGTGCGGCGCGCCGATTTTGGCGCAGGCCAGCATGGCGATCACGATTTCCGGGATGCGCCCCATGTAAATGGTGACGCGGTCGCCTTTCTGCAAGCCCAGGCCGCGCAAGACGTTGGCGAAGCGGTTCACTTCGCGGCTCAATTGCCAGTAGGAAAAAGTTTGCTGATCGCCGGGCTCGCCCTCCCAGATGAAGGCGACCTGGTTGCGGCGCGCTGTGTGCAGGTGCCGATCCAGCGCGTTTAAGGTGATGTTCGTCTGCGCGCCAGTGAACCAGCGGTAGAAAGGCGCCTCACTGTCATCCAGCACATTGTCCCACTTCCGATACCAATCCAGCGTCTCGGCGCGTTCTTCCCAGAAAGCGAGGCGATCGGCGGCGGCGCGGGCGGATGTGGCCTCGGGGTCGGCGATGCGCGCCCGTTCGACGAGTTCAGGCGGCGGGTGGAACCATTCGCTGGTCGGCGGGCTGAAACCTCGTTCTGCCATAAGAAACACCTGCTCCATTCGCAATCGCGGCGGCGGGTCGCCCTATTTTAGACGATGCGCGCCGCAGATGCGCGCCGCAGATGCGCGCCGCAAGCCGAAACCCGCGCCTGTGGGGAGAGCGCGGGAATTCGCAGATAGGGTGGTTCCCTGTCCGGTTGGGTGCGCGGAAATTCACCGCTCAATGCGGGGGCGACTCACAGAGCCACCCCCACAAATTTACGTGAGACTCTTCAGCGCCTGGCGCCTGCCTAGCCCTTCAACGCCTCCAACGCCTGGCGGATGCGCTGCCAGAGGTCGTTGTTCCAGCCGGGCTTGAGCTCGGCCAGGGCCTCGTCCGGCGAGATATCGCCGCGCAGGGCATCACGGACGGCGGTGAAGCCGGCCTCCAGGTCTTCTCGGCCGGTCTCATCGCGATGGCGGACGATCTTGGCTTCGACCTCGGCCAGCAAGTCAGCGTCGACTTGTGGCTGTTGATTCTCAGGTGGTGGCGGTGGTACGGGCGTAGGCGGTACGGGCGT
>WTGJ01000026.1:0-41124 GCA_011523615.1 Chloroflexota bacterium
TATCGCGCAAGCCATTTGCCATGACTTGACAATCATTACTCGCGACGCTGCGTTTAGCGACTACCCAATCCAATGCATTTGGTAGCCCTAGGCGCGCCGGAGCCGGTTGTTCTTGCCTGTGCTCTCGAAAATGCACACGCCTTTAGCGCCCAGAGAAAGTCTCGGTAGCATACCGATGAAACGCTCGGCTACTTCACGTGCCGTGTCGTAGTAGGTCCTGCATCAACCAGCATCGGGTTCAACGTAGTCGTCGCAAACACCTTTTTCTTCCACCCAGTCCGCATCGATGTAACCGTCAAGCCACTGGATGCTGGTCGATCCCGAGCCCCTTAGGGACGCTAGCCCTGTCGCGCCTCGTTTATGTGGGCTCTGGCGAACAAGGATTTTATACCATCTCTTTCCATCTGCGTCTGTCACGATGCCTTCGGAAAATATACGGCGGTCTATAACAAGCGCTCCCAAGGCTTCAGAATTAAGGTCCGGCGCCGCTCGCACATGAAGCGTGTCCCGCGCCTTATTGGTAATGCGGCAATAATCTCTCAACTTGCCGCGCGTGTAGGCATACTGCTGCGCACCTTCTCCAAGAATGAGATACAGCGTCTCACCTGGACCCATCGGCACCCATACGAGCAAGTCCGCGACAGCGTCAATCGAGTCTTCTCCAGCGACTTCCATGAGCGCTGCCACAAACAGATCATTCCATGCCCTTGGCGTACTACGCACCTCGCCGGTAACCGAGCGGGATATCACGAATGGGAATAAAGGATGATTGATTACACGCTCGATGTTTTCCAGGATTTCATCGGCCTTTTCGGAAGCCAGCAGGGTATCGGCGCTATTGCGCGCGTACTGTTTGGCAGCATCGGTTAGTGGCAAAGCCTCGATTCCCGTCTCAAGTATGGCGACCAGGTGATCTCTTAGAGAGAAGGCAACGAAACTTTCCCCTTCCTCGCGATAGACCAAATATGTTAAATATTCCTCTTCGGTTATCAGTCCTCGCTCGAACATAGCGAACAGAGTACTGTCCGCCGTTGCATCCTTCGGATGTTTTTGAATAAAGTCATTGACCGCATCCAGTTTCTCTACACCCACCAGGAAGTCATTGAGTGTATCCACGGATTCACGCAGGTCATTCTGATCCGCACCCATCGCTTCGCCCGTAACGCATTGGGCAATGTGATCTGCGGTAGAGCTCACAAACTCTTCAGACTCTATCAGTCCGCTTCTAAATCGCAGCCGGTTAAGCTTGAAGCGATCAACAGCGGGCTGGCAGTTCAAATAAGCGCCTCGGAATAAGGTGCTATCGGCCAGTTGCAGGAAGAGATTCGGCACATCGGCGATGGCCGCGTAGTAAGACTGCAAAGGCGTGTATAGCGCGGACAGATCCTCGCTGTCTGTTACAAGTGCTAATGTGCCCGGACGCAGTATCCGGGTGCAAGTCTTGCCATTGTTCCTCAACGACGGCCAGGGATGATAGATCGCAGGATTGATTTCGGGCCTAAACATCACTTCGCCAAAGCCGGGAAAACAGACGTTTACGCCGCCTTCAAAGCCAGACCCGTGGAATCGTGCGGCATCAATCACGCCGATCGCCACCAATTCCTGATCGCCGATCGCGTTGAGATCAACATTCCCATCGTCATGCTTCAGCCGCTCATAACTGACACCGGATCCTTCTGTGACGACTTCGAGTTCAGTCCCGCCATCAAAGACTGCCAGCGTGTAACAGCCCTTACCGCGCACTGTCCAGGCGCTGACTGTGTAAAGGCCCGGTTGCGGATTGTATACGCTCAATTGCGCGACTTGCTCTTCACTGTCGTTCTTGTCCGTCTTAAACTCGTTTCCTGCGCTGTCCCAAAGCGTTAGCGCCGGCACCATGATTTCGGTGTTCCGGTCATGCGCAGTCATGCTCACAGCTATGAAAAAGCTCGGCTCAGTCAGGAGCAGCTGGAACGGATCCCAATCAGACTCTGCAACCAGGCAGAATTCCACCGAGTCACCCACAGCAATGGACGGCATGCTCGACTCCGCTTCGGCCTCGGCATCTTCTGGTTCCACAGCGGGAACGTTGATCGCCACTGTGGATTCAATAAACAGCTCAGGCCCATCAATCGGCTGGGCGATCCAGCCTTCGACCAAATCCACTTCCAGCACCCTTACCAAGTACCAGGCGTGCGAATCTTGCGGGACGCCTAGGTCGAGAAACTCGATTGGCGTTCCGGCGTCAAGTTTGCGCTTGACGACGTTTCGCCCACCCAGCGGTCCGGCGTCACGCCACAGATCGGTATCATCACGGGCAATGAGGGCGCGATCGCCCTCACGCCACGTCCGTACTTCGGGCATGTCTTCGGGCGCATCACCACATCCGCCGGAAAAACTGGGGAGGCCCCTACCAGCGCAGCGGTTGGGCCTGTTGTCCTCGAACGCATTGTCTGAGAACGTACCTTGCCCATCCCGCACGTATATGGCGCCGCCGTCTTCCTCCGCGGTATTCTCCGCGAAGGTATTGCCACGTATGCTCAACGACCCGCCGTCATCGTCGTCAAAGTAAATGGCGCCGCCGTCCTCGCCCGCGGAATTGCCCCGAAAGGTATTGTTTTCGAGGTCGCCAAACCCGTCATCGAAATAAAGTGCGCCGCCGTCCTCGCCGGAATTGTTCGTGAACGTGTTCCCACTTAAGGTCAGAGGATTGTCATCATCGTTATCAAAATAGATGGCACCGCCATCATCAGCCGATGTATTGTCGCTGAACGTGCTATTTGTGACCGATAGGCTGCCGCCGTCAGAATCTATCGCGCCGCCGTCGTTGCTGGTGGCAGTGTTGCCGCTGAAGTGGCTACCAGTCACAGTCAGGCGACCGCGCCGGTTCAAGATGGCGCCGCCTTCTTCGGCGCTGCCATCGATCAACCATAACTGGCTGACCGAAAGGTCGCCGCCTCGTTGCACGCTGAATATGCGGTGCGCGCCGCCGCCGCTGATGGTTTTGCCAGCCCCGTCTATACTGATTCCAGTCGTGATCGGCGGTAGCGCGTTCGACAAGCTGATGTTCCGCAACAGAGTGATGGTATCGTGGCCGCTTCCTGCGGGGCAGCCGCCGACCACCCGGTCCTCGTTCGCAGCTGTGATCGCGTCCGCCAGCTCGCATAACTCACCCGCGTTAATCGGGCCCTCAGGTACCGCTGCCGGCGGGGGGCTGCTTTCTTCTATCGCCGCCGCCAGGGTTCTGCCGCCGTCGGGCACACTTACGCATTCAGCGTTCACACAGTCTTGAGGCCGGTTCTCGAAAAAGGTACTGCCGTTCACCTGCACATTTGCGCTATCAGCATAAATCGCACCAGCCGATTTGCCCGCTGAATTGCTGTTGAATCGACTTAAGGTCACGTCTAGACCGCCGTAGACGCTGTATATCGCGCCACCAGACAGAGTCGCGGAATTGCTGCTGAAGTCGCTACGTGTAACATGGAGCGCGCCCCTGCTTAATATCGCGCCGCCCGACTCAGCTACATTGTCGATGAACGCGCTGTCCGTAAGGCTAAAGTTCCAATCGCTTTCGATCGCGCCGCCAGAAGACATTGCGGAATTGCCCCTGAACTCGCCTCCTGTAATATGGAGCGCGCCCCAGTTAGATATCGCCCCGCCAGTGAAGGCGCTATTGCCAATGAACATAGTGTCGCTTACGCTCAGGCTCCCATGATTGCAGATGGCGCCGCCAGAGCTGCCTAAATGATGCGAGCGTTTCGGGCAGTTATCATCAAAGAACTCAGGGTCAAGACTCATGTATCCATGCTTCAGAACTGCATTCCTGACTATTAATTCGCCGCTTTCGCTTACGAAGAATATGCGAAAGCGGTTGTCCCCGCTGATGGCGTACCCGCCGCCCTCGACCACGATATAGGAAGTTATCGCTGGTAGTTCAAACTCAAGCGTGATATCTCCCGACAAGATGATAGTATCCCGGCCATTCCCCGCCGGGCAGCCGCCGATAGCGCGATCTTCGTTCGCCGCCGTTATGGCGTCCGCCAAGATGCAATCGCCGCTGATCCGTATTTCTCCTAAACCGGCTGGCCGAACGTAACCACGCAGTTGCAGCTGGTATGCGCCTGACCCGAACTCGTGATTTAGGAAGGCGTGGATGGTGTAGTCACCGTCGGCGGGAATGCGGAATTGCGGCACGTGTGCGTGGAACATGGCCAAAACACCATAATCGTCAGTCAATTCCACACCCTCGCTGTTAAACAATCGCAACCCGGGGTTGAAGTCCTCATGACCCGAATGCCCCCATATTTCGATGCTGACACGATCGCCGGCGCGGGCATCAAATTTGTATTCGTGGACTACGCTATCATCTTCCAGCCAACTTCCGACCTTATCGCCGTATTCGAGCTTGTCTTTGGGCGCCGCCCTCATCAAGCGCAATTCATAGCCGCCCTCCTGCTCCTCCCGAAGGCGCAGCGCGTGGATGGTGTATTCGCCGTCGGCGGGCATGCGAAAGTCGCTCAGCCGGGCGTTAATGCCCGAGCCGCCGTCGTTATCGTACGCCACTTCGCGGCCCGCGCTGTTGTAAATGCGAATCGCCGGATCGACATTGCCGCTAGTCGCGTCCATCGATATCGTGAAGTAGTCGCCGGCGCGCGCGTCAAACTTGTAGTCATCAAAGAAGTTGTCGTCGTCCAGCCGGCCTGTGACCGTGTACCCGTAACCATCGCCGTCCGCTTGGGTCGTTGGGTCCGGCGCTGCTTGCGACCGCGACAAGCGCAGCTCGTATCCGCCCGCTTGCCCCTCCCGAAGGCGCAGCGCATGGATGGTGTATTCACCGTCCGCGGGAATGCGGAAGTCGCTCAGTCGCGCGTTGACACCCGAGCCGCCATCATCACCAAAGGCAAGTTCTTGCCCCGCGCTGTTGTACAGGCGAATAGCGGGATCAAGATCGCCACTGGTCGCACTCATCGTGATGGTGACGCGCTCGCCTTCGCGCGCATGGAATTTGTAGTCGTCGAAGAAATTGTTGTTGTCCAGGTAGCCCACGCCATCTGAGCCACTTCCGACTGGCACTATCCAGTACTCGCACTCGCCGCTTTCGGCTGTCCAACCGGTGACATCTCCATGACGCACCTGCCACCAGTAGTAGCCGTCCACAAATACCGGTCCATCCAGCACTGCCACCACTTCGCCGGCTGCAATACTGCCGACGCGCGGATCGCTCAGCGATGGCCCGCGCCGCATACGATTGGCGGGCCCAGGCACGACTTGCCCCCATCCGCCCGCTTTTAGGTTGGGGCTCAGCGCACAGTTGTCCGTCGCGTCGCTGAGTGGTGTGAGCCAGTATTCGCAGTTGCCGCCCTCTGCCGCCCAACCAATGTCGTCGCCGTGGCGCACCCGCCACCAGTTGTAGCCGTCCGCCAGAACCGGTCCATCCAGCACAGCCACCACATCACCGGAAGCGATCGAACCCACGCGCGCATGACTCAGCGATGGGCCGCCTCTCATGCGGGTGTCGAAACCGTCAATATTCTGGGCGCGGATGCCCGGCTGCAGGCGAGGTTCCAGCGTGCATGCCTGAGCTTGCGGTTCGCCGCCCATAAGGCGATTAAGACTTAACCAAAAGCGCTGACTAATGGGATTCTCGATGCGGAGCAGATAACGCCCGTTGCCCGAGAAACAACAGAACGTCAGCTCTGTTACGCCCCCGGTCGCTCCGAGCCTGCCTCTTGTGGTGCCATAAGATTGGCCCTCAGTAATGAGGTTCCCGTTCCGGTCTAGCAGGCTTATGGATAGGGGAATGGTCCCGTCATTGTAAGTCAGTATCACCTCGACTTCGTCCCCTTGGCGCGCATCAAACCAATACGCATGCCGATAGGCATCGGATTCATCCGATTCTCCATATGCGATATGGCTTGTCTCTTCCTCCTGCGCGCGAGTGGGAAAAGCTAAAGGTGGCGCTACCAAGAGCGCCACAAGCAACAATAGAAGGCGCCAGATTAATGCCGGATTTACTGAGATGCGCGTTACCGACCGAACCATATCCTAAGTCCTTCCGCGCCATAAAAGCTTTGAGCGGGGCAACCAAAATATAAGCATTAATTTAACGTTTGCTATCTGACCACGCAAGAGACTTGCGATGCCATCAGCCGCCGAGCGCGCACCAGGGATTGGCACCGGCGCACGTGTGCCGGCGCCGACTGTCCCGGCAGCGGCGAAACGGCCACCAAAAGCGAAAGTTAGCAGCTGGTATGTCTGTCTTACAGCGTAAGGGTGGTTAACCTGTGAGGCCGTCAAGCCTTTGGTATGCGGGCAGCATAGTAACGCCCGCAGCTGCTACAGGAGACACGGTTGCCCGCCGCGCCCGCGGCATCCCGAAGATGGAATGTAGGTGTGTCCGGCGCGCTAGACCGCCAGCGGCCCAGGTACAGTCGCTATTGTCATTGGCAATGTGTATCCAGTGTTCTGCAGTTTCTCAGCCGAATTCCTGCGTCGGCGTAACCATGTGCTTCAGCCGCCGGACGGGCTGCCCGCGCAGTCCATTCCGTAGCAATCATGGGGTCTGTTATTGGAAAAGCTGCTATCTTCCTCCTGCGCGTAGCCAGCCGCATGGTAAATCGCACCACCATGGAAGCGCGTAGAGTTGCCACTGAATGCGTTCCTTTCGAGGCTTAGATTGCCGGAATTGAATATTGCCCCGCCTTCGTTGGACGAGTTCTTGTTGAAATCACTATCCTCCACAGCGAGCGCGCCGAAGCTGTCTATCGCGCCGCCTCTGCGAGCTGACTTGTTGCGGAGGAAAGCACTATGACGTATGTTGAGTACGCCCGAGCTCTTTATCGCGCCACCATAATCCTCCGCTGAATTGTCACTGAACTCACTGACTGCGATTGATAACACGCCGGAGCTGTCTATCGCGCCACCGCGCTGCCGAATGGCTGAATTCTCCATGAACCGGTTGTGCATGACGCTTACGCTGCCATCGTTATATATCGCGCCGCCTGCGTTGGCTGTATTCTGGCGGAACGTGGTTCTCGACAGAATGAGATCGCCCCGGTTGTATATCGCACCTCCTAGATCTCGGGATGTATTGCTGCGAAATTCGCTCTCTACAACTTCAAGATGCCCTCTATTGCAAATGGCGCCGCCCACAAACCGTGACCGCCAGGATACTTCTGTTTCTTCGCATGGCCGCGCGCCTTTTTGAGCGCCGCCATACCCCAACCCCGTATTCCTGATTGTCAGGACGCCGCTTTCACCGACATAGAATATTCGAAAGCGATTGCCGCTGATCGCATTCCCATCGCCTCGCAGCGTGATCTCTGATGTGATCGGCGGCAATTCAGCCTGGAGCAAGATACCGTCCGTAAGCACAATCATATCTGCGCCACTGCCGGCGCGACAGCCGCCGTAAGCCTGGTCCCTGTTCGCCGCGGTGATGGCGTCCGCCAGACTGCATGACCCGTCTACGTAGATCGCGCCGGCCTGAGCCGATACCTGCGCCGATCTGTTAACCTCCTGCCCTTTCGACACGCCGCCAGTTACACCCACGCATTCAAGCAGCCAGCAATCATCCGGGCTGTTATCGGAAAAGAAACTGTCTCTTACAAACGTAACGGCTCCTTTTGCGACAATCGCGCCGCCATATCTGCCGGCTGAATTGTCGCTGAATTCACTGTCTGTCATATGTAGGTCGCCCTCGCCATATATCGCGCCGCCGATCTCTTCAACTGAATTGCCACTGAACTCGCTTTCCATGACACGAGTCGCGCCGACACCATAAATTGCGCCACCGATGCCGAGTGACCGGTTGTCACGAAATTCACTATCTGCGATGCTTAGCGCGCCGACGCCGAATATTGCGCCGCCACGCACTGATGACCAGTTTTCACTGAAATCACAATCGCTGACAGCGAGCGTACCGCTGCTGTATATCGCGCCGCCATAACCGACTCGATTGCCTCTTGAGACATTTCCAATGAATTCGCAGTCCGTGACGCTTAACTGGCCGCCGCTCCAAATCGCGCCACCACTATGAGGCCCCGTATTGCCGCTGAAATAACTGTCAGTAACGCTCAGCAGCCCCCAGTTGCAAATCGCGCCGCCCGCCGCATCCAAATCTGATCTCCCGCGAAATCTTCGGCAACGGCGTGCGTCTGGCTTAGCGATACCATCTCTAAGCATCGTCTCCTCGATAGTCAAATCTCCGCTTTCTCGCACAAAAAATATCCGAAAACGATCGTCGCCGCTGATCGCATGCCCGTCACCTTCCAGCGTGATCTCGGAGGTAATTGGCGGCAATTCAGCGTCGAGTGTGATATCCGCTGTCAGCACGATGATGTCTGCCCCGTCTCCGGCCGGGCATTCGCCAGTCGCTGTATCCGTGTTAGCAGCAGCGATGGCGTCCGCCAAGCCACAGGTGTTATCTACCGTGATTGTGTCCGCTCGGGCCGGCAAAATCGCAAACGTAGCCATTAAGAATACGACCAAGACACCAAAACTTAACTTCATTCTGTATTGGGCATGTGCTCTAAACACCGACTCCTCCAAATTTCCCGTGATGTCAAGATCCTTCAGGTAAACGACACTAGTATACCGAGTCTGAGCCGCGTCGATACAAAACCACGCAATACAATCACAGACGTTCTGCGAATGGCGCAGGCCTGTGGCAAGATTTACAAGAGGCTAACGGCATGCTTTCACCCGGACCACCGTCACAGCACGGGCGTGTCAGTACCTGGCCACTCACTAGACGCAATCTCTTGTCAAGGAAATCTCAGCAGCTTCTTGGGTGCAAAATCAGGCCCATAGGCGTTTCAGTATCGATCTCAGCCGCGACACGATGCGCCACTGACCGGCTTGCCCGCGTACAAACACCGGCCCAATCTTGCCAAAGACATTTGTGAAGGCGCTGGTCCGCTCCCCTTGATACCACACCATCCACTCTTGCCATAAGCACATGGCCGCTGCAGACGTCAACAGCTCGCGTTCCAGCTCGTTGGAGAGAGAATCATCTGTTATTGTCATCCATTCGCTGGCAGATGCCTCGAGCCGGGCGACATAATCATCTGGCCGTGTTTCGGTGAAAACGTCCATGACGGCGCGGGCGGTTTCCAGGATGTGCTCCGGTATCTCTTCTGGCGTAGCTGGTTCAAGTTCTGGTTCTGGGGCAGCTGCTTCTTCATCTCTTGGCGCTTCGACCGAAGCGGGTTCCGGTTCTCCCGTTTCCGTCTTGGCGTCTGTAATCTCTTCCAGATTTGCTTCCGGTGCTTCACCATCGTGGATTAGTACGTCGTCTGGCGCAGGCTCGTCGACTGATATTGTTTCTGATTCTGGTTCACTGCCAGTGTTTTCATCGGATTCAGCGGATTTACCCATTTTCACCATTTGGGGATTCTGGGTAACAATTCGTGATATCGTCTGTTGTGGTACACCCAATTCACCAGCGATCTCCTGCTGGGTTTTCCCTTGCTTAGCTAATTCAAGGACAGCGTGTTCGCGTTCCGCTTTCTCCTTCTCGCGCAGCTCTTTTGTCCATCGATATACACTGTTTACGCCAACCCCACATCTTTCAGCAATCGCCTTCGCCTTCAAACCCCGACCGTGCAATTTCAGCCCCTGGGTCTGGCGCTGCACACGCGTGTACTGAACCCCATGCTTCAGATTGGCCGCCCACATCTTGTCGCTGAGATCATCATCGCCTGTAGTCTCAACGACGATATAAGCGATCTCGCTCCGCCCGGCTCGTTCAGCCGCGCGCACGCGGTGCCAGCCATCTATGAGCTCCTTGTCCTGATTGATCTCAATCGGCGGCAACTCATCGAAGATTTCCGCATACTGCTGGATCAAGTCGCCGTCGCGCTGGCCGAGCCGCGGGTCCAAGTCGTCGCGAAGCACAACATCACCGAGGGGAATCATCTGTGGGACGTCCATACAAGAATTGTCGCATGATCGCAAAAACGCGGCAAACAGCGGATGGCATGGGCGAATGCCCATTCTATCGACCTATTGAACATGCAAGACGCTGGCCGCGATCTTGCAGATCCTGATGCAACCGGTGAATAAAAGAGAGTGTGCCAGGGCTAGCTTGGAGCTCTTGCATTTTCTGAGGAATAACTACTTGTAGTGGTAGCTATATGTATCAGAAAATGCAATTACTGCGTCAATCAGGTGGATTCGTCGTCTTTAGATGGCTCGATCTCAAGGATCAGGCGCACGAGGTTATCGAAGCTGGGATTTTCCCAGATCTCGCCGCTCACTGGATCATAGATGCCGACGCCCTCTTTCACTTGGTAGCCATGCTTGAGCCGGCAGACCTTTATCAGCTCCCAATAACGGAATTGCGGGTCCCAGCTGGCTTTTTGCCACTTGCCTGGCTTTTCCATGTTATCGGCGCGCTTGCTCTTGCTTTCCGGCTCCGGCGCGACCGGCGCTTTCGCCGGAACCGGCCGGATTTCCGGCTGCTTGGCGGAAATAATCTCGTGTTCCGCTGGCGGCTGCAGGGTCGCTATCACCTCGCCGTGGATTTCCATGGCGGCATCGAAGGGTTGGCTGCCCTCATCGGTCTCGACGCGCATGATCCGCGCTTTCTCTTTGCCCGCCGTGGCCAGGAGCTCGCCTTTGGAGCGCGCCTTCACCAGCTTGATGCGGGGTGTGCGCTTAATGCCGGCGCGATCGAGCACCGTGCCGACGCTGCCGTAGCTAATCCCAAGCAGATCCGCCCATTCCGAGCGGCTGCGGTTCAGGCCATCGGCGTCAAAGATGGCGCGCGCCTTACCAGCCGGCAGATCGCTCTTCTTGCGGATCTTCCAGTCTGACGGCAGTGGGGTGACCTGCCGGTCGGCTAAAGCCGCTTCCTCGCGCGCGATGATCTCTTCGCATTTGCGCACCAGCTTCTCATAGCGCTGTTTCTGCGCCTCCATCAGCGGTTCCAGCGCTCTTTCCAGCACTATTGCAAATTCTGACCCTAGTGGCGCAGCGGCGAAAACCTCGAAGCCGAGGATGGTCTCGCGGTCGGCCTGGAATTCTTTTTCGTAGACGCGGAAGCGGTGGCAGCGGCGCAGCCGGTCCTGGATATCTTCCACCGGGCGCAGGCGGAATTTGCAGTTCCGGGAGTGTGGGCTTTCACTAGGGTCAAATTTTGCAATAAAGGGATGATCATCACCCTGGCGCGCTTCTTCAAAGTTGTCATAGATGGCGCGCTCTTTGAGCTCGCAGCCCACCAGCGGCGCGGCATCGATGAGTTCTTGAACGGTGAAAGCCTCGGTCAAATGACCGGCGCTGCGCAGTCGCGAGATAGCGTAGTAAAGCGATGAGTGCATCGTTGTATAGCACTTGTTCATCAGCCGGATCAGGCTGTCTGGCGATTCGTCATAGAATGACGGCGGGCTGGCGCTCTCAAGCTCGCGCGGGGCGGCACTCAGGTCGATAGGGTCCGCGGGCCGGAACTGGCGCCGCCGGCCGAGCAAGGCGCGCCAGGGGATGGCTAGCCACTCGGCTATCTCCGTGGCGTTGAAGTTTTTGCCGCAGCCGTGGCAGTGACAGAAGCCGTTCTTGTGCCACTGGGCGCTGGCTTCGGGGTCCTCGTGCTGCGGATCGAGGCAGCGGAAGAATTTCTTGCTGAAGCCTTTGTGACCGTAGTCGTGAACATCGAGCGCGATGCGCACCGCTTCCTTGATGGCGTCAAAGCGCGGGTCGTTATAGCCGCCCGCGACCGATATCTTGGGCGCCGGCTCGGACTCTATCTGCGGCAGGAAGGTGGGCAGCGCCTCCAGGGCAGCGCGGGCCGCCGCCAGATCGGGGTAGTGATGGCATAACAGGTCATTGGCATCGCCCTTATGCGGTATGCCCTCGCCTCTGACCTTGCGGAATTCGGCCTCGCCCTTCCAGCCCGCTTGCAGCAGCAAGGTCGCCAGCTTGGCGGCGCCATCGTCGCCCGCTTTGTCGTTGTCGGCCAGATAAACGACTTTGCACACACCCAGCTCATCCAGGATCGAGGCGATGTCCGGCGGAATTTCAGTAGCGTTATAGGTGCCGATGACATTGCGGATGAGCAGGCGGATCAGCGTCCAGACATCCACCTCGCCTTCGACGATGTAGAGAAGGCCATCGGCTTCGGCGATGAGGCGCTTTAGCTCGGCCAGTGTGACGGTGTAATAAAAGAGCTCGTCTGATTTTTCGCCGGCGGGTCGCCAAATGACCTTGGGCCCCTTGCCGTTGCTGGAGACGGAGGGCAGGAAGCGCAGGCGCACAGCGCCCGGGCTGCCGTCGCGCCGTTTCTCGCGCAAGACCAGGGCATCCTGTCCGACTTTGGGATCGCGCTCGACCTGGATGCCGGCTTCTATGACCGCTTCCAGGATATGGCGGCTCTCCAGGTGCTCGCGCCATTGGGGATGGTCCGCGACCGCGGTTTTGAAGCGTCCGTTCTGGCTCTGGCGATTTGATTGCGAGCGGGATTCTGAGGGAGAATCTGGTGGCAATTTTGGGGCGGTCATGGTAGATTACCTATGGTTTGCGAACAGACTATGGCGTCTTGATCGAGAACCGCTTCCAAACAACCGTCCCGACAACGACGGTTGTTTGCATTTAGGGCGCTGCAGCCGTGATTTAGCTAAGGGAAGGCGGTGAAACGCGGATTCCTGCATAAGCTGAATCAGCCGATCAGGCTGCGATGATCCACACAAACGGACGGCATACCCTGGCCGGATTAATGGCTCCGGCTGCCGGATAGGCGCCTGCTCTAATCTTACATTCATACTATTCTACTCGCATATCGTTATTCCACCACTTACAGATACCGTTTGAGTGCCTGATGTGGCCGGCAATCTGTTTTGGTGGCAAATCGTCCTATAATTCTTGTGAAACTTACAGAAATAGCGCGATGCATGGCGCTTAACTGTGCGCTTACTGAAAGAAACGCAACAGAATCGCCCAAATCGTTTTGTTTCTCTCAAGAAACGAAACGGAATCGCTAAAATTGCAGCGTATCTCTCAAGAAACAAAGCTGATTGAAAGAAAGTGTTGCGTTTCATCTGGCCGCCTGCCTGGTGGCGGAGCTGTTGTTGGATCGCCTGGCGGTTTCCGGGGAGCAGCGCGATCGGGAGAGAGGCGGAGCGCCCGCCCGGATGGGCGTAGGCGGCCGTGGCGGGCAGCAGATACCCTTGTGGGGCTTTTAATGGATGGCCGCTGAAGCAGGCGGATCTAGCGGGGGTTGGCCCGCCTTGGAAGGGAAAATCTGGGGAATTTGCAAATTCTGCTGATTTGGAGTTGGCACAAACCGAATAATCGGGTACCATGTGCATGTACCTCAAAACATAAGAGCGCGGCGTGGTTGGCGCCACAACGCGTGTCATACGACTTTTCGCAAAAGCCTGTCTCCGTCAAAAGCAAGGCTTTTTGCGTTTTATATGCCCCTGAATGCTACGACGGAATTGAGTTTCGCGCAATCTAACAGGCGTCCAAGTTAGATGCAGCTGCAGTGCGCGACCGCTGGCGTATGCGCTATTTCCGGTAGCTTCCGTGCCCCGCAATGATGGCAAGTGGCCCAACGGGTTTCGAAGTGATCTGAAGAATAGCGACTCTCGCCTGCTATGCAGACGGCTTCTTGTGCTTGATCATAGGCAGCGCAACGGCACGGTGCCAACCTCCGACCTCTCCCAGTGCTTCCTCCCTGAGCAGCTAATACCGACATAGACTATGAATCACTGAGACCATGAAGCTATGATAGTCATAGACTATGACTCTAAGATGCTAGTAGCTCTTCCTTTGCTACGAGAGGGACGACTGTGGCAAGGGCACTCTTGATGGTGCAGCGATAGTGCAGTGCATGATCCGACACCGATAAAGGTCGCAGATGTAGAATCGCGTTCCTCGGGTGTCGCAAGTGCTGGTGCCGACCTCAAGCTCGTCTGTTGGGAGAGGCCGCGCCGGAGCTGATCACCGGCATCCCATCGAATATTCTGTCCTCATTTTCTGTGCAGATATTGGACTATGAGACTAATATCATGTGAGGATGGCAGTTTCATAGCCTAGTATGGGCAGGACGATTTGCGAGTGGCGGTCGGTTTAGCGATTCTGAATCAAAAGGGCGGGACGGGCAAAACGCCGGTCACGATCCATCTGGCCGGCGCCTTGGCGAAGCTGGGCAAGCGGGTGCTGGTTCTGGATTTGGATGGACAGGCGGACCTCACGACCGGCATCGGATTCAAGCGGGATGTCTATGGCGCCGACGGCGACAGCATCTTGAGTCTGCTGCTGGATTTGAAAGCGGACCCCGATGCCCTGATTCGCAGGGCGCCAAACGATGATTTCGATGTGATTCCGGGCAATATGCAGATGTACCTGGCGGAGCAGTCCCTGATGGGGCAGCGCAACCGTGAGCGGCGTCTGGAGAGGGTATTTCAGCGCATTCGGGCGGACTACGACTATATCCTGGTCGATTGCCCGCCAGCGCTGAATGTGGTGACGGACAATGCCTTGCTAGCTTGCGGGCGCGTCCTGATTCCAGCGCGGATGCACCGCACTTACCGCGGCTCGATCAACAACCTGATGGGGCAGATCAATACCCTGCGCGAAGTCTTTGAGGCGGATATCGATATTGTGGGTGTGGTGCCGGTGGGCTTTGAGCAGCAGGCCGACCAGCAGGCCTTCATGGAAGCCTTGCGCGAAGGCGCCCCGCAGCTGCTGGCGCCCGCGCTCCGCAAGCGGCAAACACTCATCGAGGATGCGCGCGATGCCGGACACTCGATTTTCAGCTATGTGCCGACAGGGAGTTATAGGAAGAAGGCGCAACGCGAGAGCCAGGAAGACTACCTCGCGCTTGCCGATTTTGTCATACGCCGTACAGCGGAGGGGATGTCATGAGGAAACACACGAAGGAAGGGTTCGCGATCCTGGGGCGCCGCTTGCAGCGGTCTGCTGGCGGTGACCAGCACACTGTCTCACGCAAGGCGGTCACGCTATATTTGCAGCCTGAGCTGCGCGACCGGCTGGATGGCGCATACTATAAGCTGAAAGCGAATGGCAGTCGTGTCAGTCGGCCCGACTTCTGCGAGGCGATCATTGAGGCCGGACTCAACCAGTTCGATGTCATGCCCGATGAAACAGAAGTGCCAGCGGACCAGCCAGCGAGCGTGGAGAGGGATACTGCCGCCGAGGACGGACTGGCAGCAGTAACAGCGGATGACTGAGTTATAAGACAAGGAGTTCGTTTGGACAGAGCAATCGGCTGCTAAGCAACGGTCTGGTACACGCTCTGACCATCTCCAAAATATGCTGTATGGATGTGGTCATATATGAGTTGGCATTTCCTCTCAAACAGAAGTTTGTTATAACCCGCGATCTTTGGCAAGGCATCGTCAAGTACGATCTCAATGGTCGTTTTGACCGCCGCGCGGGTAGCCTGCTGGTTACGCCAGTCCAGAACTAGTCTCTCACTCTTTAGCTTTGCTAGTAGGTCTTGGGCGACCTTCTTTACGGTTTCCCTGTCTTCATCATTCAGGGTTGGCTCTGGTTTTGTCAGTAGATCGAATACAGCTAGCTCTTCTTCAGTAAGCCCTTCTCTGATGGCACGCTTTTCTTCGGTCTCCAGCATCTTGATGAGTGACACTAGGCGTTCAAATATGATTTCAGCATCAACAGCTTCATCATTGTATTCAGCTAACATTCGTTCTAGCTCTTCTTGGAAGTCCATCCGCGAAGGGTTCTGCTGCACCATTTTAGTTACCTTGCGCCTAGCGGCGCCTTCAAGCTGCTTAATCAGGGTATGCTTGCGGCCTTGCTCAAAGCGTTCTCGCAGTAATTCCAGGTCAAGCTGACTAAGATCAACGCGCCGAGCGCTATCGTCGGGCGAAACCTCGATGATGTAGTCTTCTACAATGACTGACTCGTCGAGTAGTTCTTTAAGTTCTGCTGCAACATTGGAAATGTCCACATCGGGGACCCTCGAAGTTATTGCCTGAGCAAGAATGTTGAGCAATTTCTGAGTTCGGTAGAATTCGCTTGCCGATTCGTCAGGCAAAATTGCCTTGAATAGCCTATCGGTCTGACGCACAAGATCTAGGAACTGTTCGGCAACTTTTTCTCTCACGAGAATCTCTACCGCATCGCGCTTGAGACCCTCCCGGTCAAAGCCTTTGGCAGTATGAATCGCCTCAAGGTCAATGCTTAAGCTATCGCACAGGCGAAGGGCTTTATCAATCTGTGAACGAAGACGTTCGATTAGCTCATGCTTTTGCTTGACCGGTAGTTCGCCGGGGGCAGCAGTGCCAGCGGTGCCCGTGCCATAGATCGCCAGGGCTTTCTCCAGATTACGAAATACGCCAATGTAATCGACGATCAAGCCATCCAGTTTGTTCCTGAAAGTACGATTCGCTCTGGCGATAGTTTGCATGAGCGTGTGATTACGCATCGGTTTGTCGAGGTAAATCGTGGAACAGGCAGGCGCGTCAAAGCCGGTCATCCACATAGCGCATACAAACACCAATCTGAGCGCGTCTTCCGGATCCTTGAACTTCTTATCGAGCCCGTCCCATACGATACGCTGCCTATGAGGTGCGATCTTTAATCCTCTTTTCTCAAAAAGTGCTATCTCGTTCTGTGATTGAGAGATAACGACCGCCATGTCGGTTCCACGCATGAATTCAAGCTTCTCTTTCAAAGTTTGCCGCTCTATATCGTTCTTTGCGGCCGCACACCGTCTCTCAAGCTTGCTGATTTCCCGGTCCCATCCTTGCGTAACGCGGTCGTACATCCGAACGGCGGTGAATCGATCAATACTCACAACCATCGCCTTGCTGTGGTAGCTGCGTCCAGCAAAACCGCGCTCCATGTAATGCTGCACGATATCGTCTGCGATTGCCTGCAGACGATCCTCGCGCGTGATGATCTGATATTCCCTTTTGAATTCTCGTTCCAGCCTGCGTTCCTGCTCTTCATCAAGGTTGGCTTGGTTTATCAGCTTCATCATGTCATCGTTCAAATCTTCGTTGATGAGCTGTAATGCGGGGATCCGGTTTTCGTAGTATAGGGGCACCGTCGCGCCATCATCGACAGACTGCTTGAAATCGTAAACGCTCACATATTCGCCGAAAACTTCGCGAGTCCTTTCATCTTCATCCTTTATCAGGGGCGTGCCGGTAAAGCCAATGAAAGCGGCATTCGGTAGAGCCCTTCTCATGTTTGCGGCAAGTTTGGCATATTGGCTGCGATGAGCTTCGTCTGTCATAACAATAATGTTCTTGCGTTCCGACAGCACCGGATAAGGTTCGCCATCCCTGGTATGGAACTTCTGAATCAGCGTGAAGACGTACCGATTATTGCCCCGAAGGAGTCGTTTGAGGTTCTCACCGGTCTGCGCCTGAACGTCTCTACGCCCGCTCTTGACTTGCGGTACAGCGCCCACGTCAGCGAAATTCTGGTAGATTTGCTTATCTAGCTCTTGCCGGTCCGTGACAATCAGAAATGTCCAGTTACCACGCAGCTTGCGAAACACCTTCTCCGCCAAGAACACCATGCTGAAGGATTTGCCAGCGCCCTGCGTGTGCCAGAATACACCTAAGCGTCCTTGGTTATCTCTGATCGACTGTACGGCCTCAATTGCGTTGTTTACGCCCAAGTACTGATGATTCCTGGCCAGGAGTTTCTGAACACCCCCGCTGGCGTGTTTGAACAACACAAAATTCTCGACCAGATCAAGCATACGAGAAGGCTCGCAGGTCCCGCGCACCATCGTCTCCAGTTCGATTCGCCCCATTTCATCTTCATCGCTGATGCGCTTCCACTCGCCGAAGTGCTCCCACGGCGTTGTCATGCTGCCGATGCGGCTAGCGCGCCCGTTGGACAAGATTACAAAGGCGTTGTACCAAAAGAGATGAGGTATTGTATCTTTGTAGTCGCTGAGATTGCCGTTGTAGGCTTCATCCACCCGATGGTGAAACGCCTTCAGTTCGATAAAACCGAGCGGAATCCCATTCACAAACAGGATAATATCAGCGCGTTTATTGCCTAGGCCGGTGCGGCTGCCCACAGGGAACTGTTGAACGGCTAACCAGTCGTTATTGCTCGGGTCTTCCCAATCGATCAGGTCGACCGCCACGGTAAGATCGGCACCGTCCTCGTCTTTGACAGTAACTCTTACGCGGTCCTTAAGCAGGTCATATATCTCTTTGTTGGCAACAGTGAGATCCTTCAAACTGTGATCTTGTAACAGGATTTCTAGGGCTAGATCTATCGCTTCTGCCGGTAACTCGGGATTCAATCTTTGCAGCGCGGGCTTTAGGCGTGGAAGCAGCACCACCTGGTCGGATGTCTCGCGACCTGTTGCTTCACCATTGAAGACGCCGCCCCCACTATATTCATGCTGAGCATCAATGACTCCATAACCCAACGACTCCAACAACGACATCGTTTCCGCTTCCAAGGCGGCTTCTGAATCGGGGTTTTTAGCCATTGGTTGGGCTCACTTGGTTTACTCAATCTCTTTGTGGCGCCATTTCATGGTAGCTGCTCCATCTGATAAACGATGTGTTTGCCCAATCTGCGTACCAGGTGGATCAACTGCCGCACTTCGTCCGCGGTCAGCACTACTTTCCTACCCAGTATCGCCATAGGGTCATTTGCTTTCTTCACGTAATCATCATCAATGACTCCGCTATTGTGTTCCAAGACATGGCGTTTCTGAAAACATCGTATTGCCATTTCCCATTCTGGTGTCGTTAATGAGGATGCCATGTCGAAGCTGAAGCATTGTCGGACCTGCGTTTGTGCTCCAGCTAGATTTTGGAAACGGATTTTCTTCGCTTGAGGAAAATTCGATGCTTTCGAAGCATAGGTGCGGCATATTTCGCGCCCGTAACCATCAAACGACGCAACAACGCTGGTTAAGGCATTACTTATCAAGGTGTCTAAAAGAGCGGGTTCGCTGGTATCTGTCAGCTGAAGCACCTTAATAGCAATATCCAGACTTGTCTCGAGGATTTGGTGAGCATTGCGTCGTCCACAATCAGGGCAGAAGGCGTAAACACCATAGATGGCATACTTTAGCGTGCAGTTGGAACAGTCGACGTATGTTTCCAGGCTGAATTCTTGCGGATATCGAATAGGTGTCGGCTTGCCTTCGACCCTGAATTCTATGTTGAATAGACCGGCGCTTCGCGGCCGGTTGTATCTCTCAATCTGCTTGAATCCACGCAGGAGTTCGGTAGTCAATCTATTTAATGCCACCGATTCAATGTAGTTGTTCTGCTCCTGAGTATAGAACTCGTCATGATCTCCCTTGTAGCCGCAATAAGGGCAGTAACAATGTGTGGTGCCTTCTAGCCCGGTACCGAATACTATCTTGAAATATTCTTCGCACTCTGGACATTCGCGCCCGGCATATCCATCGCTGCCGTGTGGAAATGGGATCTCAATTACTTCGTAATCACTATTCATCGCCTTTTGCCTCGGTCAGCTCTCGCCTAAAGCAATCACTACGCAATCCCTTGAATATCTTTATCGTTTACATCCAACTCACCCGATACTAGACGAGGCAACAATAGATCGCGCGCTTCCACGAGTATGCGGTTCTTGAACACCGCGGTGTGTATGGCGTGCACGATGTCCCTGACAACTTCGTCATATTTTGAGGCCACTTCAATTGGGGGAAGAGTCATTGGGTATTGTGTAAGTACTTTCCAATTACTTCGTGGCATTTTCGTTCCCTGCGATACGGCGGTAGCAAAGTCAACGAATCGGTTACTGGAAACACACATTAGGACATTCGCATAGAATGCGGGAGTCTTCGGAACTATCACGATTGCATCTGTAGACGTTGCACCGTCTATAGGTGCAACTGCCACTTTATGAAGATAAGCGCGTATGCGCCCAAACAATATGTCTCCGGCTT
The DNA here is from genome assembly GCA_011523615.1 of Chloroflexota bacterium. Classification (GTDB taxonomy): domain Bacteria; phylum Chloroflexota; class Anaerolineae; order Aggregatilineales; family Phototrophicaceae; genus WTGJ01. Next base: position 19,865 of record WTGJ01000026.1, read on the forward strand.
TGAATAAGAATTTTCTGCTATTTGCATCACTCGCTTTCCCCCAACTGGATAAGGCCACAGTCTTACGAGGTATGTGTTCGAGTCCAACGTACGGTTCGTAAGGATCAAGCTTTTCAGGGCTAACACCTTCTCGTTTATCTGAGGCGATATCACCCAAACACCCAACTTCCCATCCCCGCGGAATCATGCCGAAGTCGGTCTCACTATCTACCATTTCCACATCTTCATGGCCGGGAAAACGGAAGTGAATGAACCACTCCCGATAGAGATCGCGGGCGGCTTGCTCTAACAGCTTGATGCGCTTGTTGTTGTTCTCGATCAGGTCGTCGTAGGTTGAGAGGATGCCTGCTATCTTGCGCTGGGTTTCGACGGGAGGGACTGGAATAGGAATTTCTGTCAAGTCTCGGATAGGCAATTGTGGTTGGGCCGAGCCTGAAGCAAAGTTGAGCATGAGTTCTTGGCATGAGCCACTTGCAAGTACGTAAAAAAGGAAATGTTGATCAACATCACTGCCATAGCTGCGAATGATTAACATTTGGGCATTTATAAATCCAGTTTTGTACTTGCAATTGAAGAGCGCTAGCTTACCAATGCTGCCGCGAGTCGTAATGATGATGTCCATGGGGCGCAGCTTACCTTTGTTGAGCGCTGCAAACTTCTCAGGAGTAATAAAGTTCACGGTACTCAAGTCCAGTGTGTTCTGCACGATGTTTGAAGTGTTTAGAAACAGCACTCCACTATCGACAAGTTCGTCACGCTTCGGGTATCGGGCGGACCGGTCTCCATCAATAAACTCAATAGGAAGGTTTTTGAGTTTTGCAAATCGCCAATCCGTTGGGATAGGTACCTGATCATATGTCAGATTCATGATCCTGTCTCAAATCAATTGCGCTAGGTTATGGGCTATCTGGTTTTCAAGCTCATGTCCCTCGGCGTTCAGAAGCTCTAGCTCCTCGTGAAGCTGTCCAAGGCGCAACTGAAAATCGAAGTCGTCCTCATCCCTTATGGCTACACCAACATAACGTCCTGGATTCAGGCTGTAGGCCTGCCCAGCGATCTCGTCAATGCTTGCGACATAGCAGCGTCCTGGCACATTCCGATAGACGCCATCGGGGAAGACCTCTTCAATCCACTCTGCGCTGCCTTTCGCCGTAACTATGGTCTCTTCGCGGTAAAGTCGCACGATATTTGCCAGAAACTCCAATTGCACCGGTGTGAACTCACGGTGCGCACGGTCAACCTGCTGAAAGATATCGCGAGCATCAATGAAAAGCACTTTGTCTTCGCGTGTGCTACCTATCTTGCCCTTGTCCAGAAACCACAATGTGCATGGCAAGGCGACCGTGTAAAAGAATTTGGGTCCTATCGTGATCATCACATCGACGGCTTTTGACTCGATCAACTTTTTGCGGATCGCAAGTTCGCTGTGGCCAGCGTCGCTGGCGCTATTTGCCATCACGAACCCTGCTCGCCCAGTATTCTTGAGTGCGCTGCAAAAGTGCTGTATCCAGAGGTAGTTAGCGTTATCAACAGCGGGCAGCCCGAAGGGGAAATGTCGGTCCTGCTCCAGCTTGCCTTTATCTACACCTTTCACATTGAAGGGTGGATTCGCCATCACGTAGTCAAAATTGCCAATACTACGATGGCGGTCTTGGTAGTAGGTATTGCCTTCTAGGATTTTTCCTTCGAGCCCGTGTACAGCAAGGTTCATCTTCGCCAGTCGCACCGTGCCGAGCACTCGATCTTGCCCATAAATGCTGATCTTCTTTGAAGTACCACGACGGCGCTGAACAAAGTTTGCCGATTGTACAAACATCCCACCGGAGCCGCAGGCGGGATCGTATACCAACCCGTGGTAGGGTTCGATAATCTCAACTATGAGTTTCACCAGACTGGTCGGCGTGAAGAATTCACCACCTTTTTGGCCTTCAGCCATGGCAAATTTACCGAGGAAGTATTCGTATATCTGTCCGAAAACGTCCCCTTCAAGGCTTTCAACTGGGAAGTTAAACCTCCTCAGCAATGAAATCAGCATGTCATTATCTAAGCGCATGTACTGCTTGGGTAGTACATCGCGGAGAGCTTCATTTGCTTCCTCGATCGCTTTCATCGCCTCGTTAATCTCTCTGCCGATGTTCTCGCTCTCAGTCAATGCAAGTAGGCGGTCATAGCGAGCTCTCTCCGGCAGATACATAACATCCTTGGCTTGATAAGCGTTTTTGTCGATCTCGCGCCAAGTTGTCTCCTCTTGCGAAAGCTCTTGTTGAGCCATGGCAAATTTGTAATCCGCATAACGCAGGAATATCAGGCCTAGCACTGGGGTTGAGTATTCGGATGATCTCAATTTGGAGTTGGCGCGTAACCTATCGGCAGCACTCCATAGCTGCTGTACTAAATCAGAGTGATGAGCAAGGGTCATAGTGCGGTCCTTTTTCTGAGCGAAGGAGCGAAGGATCCGGCCAGCCACTTTTACGCGATGTGAACTGAAATGAGAGCTACCTAATTATGGTGCGCACCCTCACATTTGCTAGATAGAGATGAGTGGCCTCGTGATACAGATCGTGAGTACCATCTAATGCGTTGACCGCGCACGACGACTTTCGCCCGTGGCATCTACCTAGTTCAGTGGAGCGACATCGGTCTGCGTATTGGTGAGATTAGTCCGTATCTGAGGATTGCGGATGCTCAGGTGCAGATGCTGGAATAGACGGGCTCGCCACCATATCCGGACCTGGCAAATTCGTTTCTGTTACATCGGAAACAGTTGAAAGATTGGCTGAAGAGGATATTAGATATTGTTATCATCGCCATCGTCTTCACGACCCTGTTGGCTTGTCGTAACTTTCTCCCCGTATTCAGAAATATAAAAACTGTCTATTTTGTACCTCACTAGATACCAGAAATTTGTGGGCGCCAGCAAAACTTCGCCATTCCGGTAGTCTATCGCCAGTTTGTACAAGAGCTTGAAAGCTGGAGTCACTATGTCATGCGGATGCTCCTGATGCTCATCCATCGACATGATCATGTCCTCTAACTTGACGCCCTCGCGCATAAAGCTGTCATGCTTTAGACCATTCACAAGGTCGTCCTTTAGAATTTTGATTACTTGTTCGATACGGTTCTTATAATCCTCGGGAAAATCGGTGTCTGGATCGACCAAGAACCACCTCAAGACTTTGTCCGTCACTGAAACAATTTTGCCGCCGTTCACTCTGGGATCAAACTCCGGCTTATGTAGGGTGAAGGCCCGTTCCATGCACACCCACATTAACACAAGTGCCGCCAGATGATTTTCCTCGCCTCCTGCCATAAGTAGATTGATCTGCGGGCGGTAGCAAATGAACCAGATATCTCTATGCGAGACGTTCTCCAGATTACCTATTACTACGTGGAAACCATTTTCGGACATACCGACTACTCCTTGAGCCTAATGATGAAGTCTGATGTCAGATTGACTCACTCCCGTCAAGACATGGTGCCAGCGAAGACCGTAGTCGCTCTATCGCTTTTATAAGCTAACTGAACAGTGAGCATGCTTGCGACTAGCTTCAACTTCGAACATTCACGCAAGTCCTGTCGCGTTGGTCCTCAATCACCCACCTCGGTTTTACATTGCAGATCCCTGATGACATCGGCAGCCAACCGGAAGTCTGTAATATCATGCGCCGGTCTAATATGCGCACCTCCAGCTGTCATATCTACAATGCGGCGCATCCGCCGGGCAATATTGGGCAAACATGAAAGCAGGAAGCCCTTGATATATTCCTTCCACATTCTCTCAGCCGAATGTCTTTTCCACTTCCGCCACTCAAATGGCTGTGGTCCGTGCTTGATGCGGATAAGTACATACAGACGCTCAATTGCGGTTCTCAGGCAAACCCACGCAGTTTTATATTCACCATCTTCCCAGTACGAAAGGCCCATATTCAGAAGACCCGATACACTCCTATTTCCTTCGTTAACGCTGATACCATTATTGCGGGTATGCTTAATCTCCATCGAGATACGATTCTCATGGTCAGAATGAAAGTAGTTCATACCTTGGTCAAAGTCGTCATTGTGCGTCAGAATGATTACTTGAAATCCGTAGTCACAGAGATGCGAGAGTACTGCGTCCCCGAATGAGTTGAAATGAGCGTCATCCATTGACTGTACTGGGTCGTCAAAGACGAGAATGTTATGCCCAAGTAATGCGGAACGCGTCACAAACGCAGCGATACCGATAGCGTTTATTTGCGACTCGCTCAGAACGCTCAATGCGTGAACTTCATGTGTCTCAGACTTGGTCTTCAACTCCGCCTTTACTTCGAATCTTGCCCTCATTCCTTTTCCCTTTGGTTCCGGAATGAGTAGTCTGCTAAAAGCTGAATAATCGTCTCTACGCAATTTCGACCAAATGCTATCGATCCCGTCACTAAATGCTTTCCTTCTAGGTTCGAGATATTTGTGGCGAGCGGCCATGAGCAAACTGCGACAAACAACTAGTTCTTCCCGAGACCTATCTTTCGCAGCTTCCCATTGGATATCGAGAATAAGTTCGTCACGCTTGTGTGCAATCTTGAGCCAGCTGTCCCTAGCTCTATAGTCCTGATCATTGATGGCCAGTTCGTTCAGATACTCCTGAAATTTGCCATAGTTTCGCGCATATTCTTCCGCGCTACGCTGCAGGGTAGGAACAAGTGAAAACGCCTCTCGCAAGATTTCATGGACGCTTAGGTTAGGATCGCACTTTTCCAGTTCTACAAGTGCGACAGACGTTCTTTCGTCAAATGAATGTAGTTTCTGTTCGGACTCGGAGTGGGCCGTCAGCAAGGATTTAAAATGGCCGCTGTTTGCGATCTCACCAATATCTTGAACACCAGCTTCCGGAAGATCGTGAGGTACAAGGTTCTTACGGAGAGACCGTAAATCCTCAACGGTTGTGCGGTATTCTCTGGTCGCCGCTTCAAATCTAGCTTTGGCCCGCTCTACGAGCTCCCTTATAGGGTTCCACCTGTCGATTTCAGCTATTCTGGCTTGTGTAAGAGTTGGGACCGGCGGGTAATTGCATATTGGGCAGTCCTGCGGGTCTTCATCGCTGATGAGTTCTGCTTCACGAAGCACCTCCAGTGCTTTGGCTATGCTAAGGTTTGCTTCGGATATAGTTTTCTGTGACTCAAGGACCGTCAGGTAATCGGTTCTTGCTTTCTCTAGACTCTCCAAGCGACCACTTTGAGACCTGTCAGAAAACTTGACAAATGTAGCTTCGCCCAAGTTTTCCTTGGGTTGGAAATCCCTGAGCGACGGAAATCTACGTTGCAGTTCCCTTTCTTGCAATGAATTCATGGCTGTTATGCAGGAGTCGATGTCAGATTCACACCTTGCGTCAAATTCGTCGACCGCAACCTGGATAAGATCACCGCAAATCGTTTCACGCAGAGAATTGCCATCCAATTTAGAGTATTGCACCACGGTTTTGAAGTGATCCTCACCGATTTCCTCAGTGAACTTTCGCCAGTCTGAGAGCACTTTCCCGCCTCCTGGCCTAGGAAAATCAGATTGGCGCAGGTTGCTAACTTGCGCGTCTTCAACGAGATCCGAAATGCTATCGATGTTTAACAGCTTTTCGAAGTACTTTGGTCTTTCAGTTGGAGACTCTAAAACAAACTCGCGGAGCGTGTATTGCATTAGCAGGGGAGCCACGCCGGCGAAGTACTTATTGAGTAAATCCGTAGAGCTTTCCACTTCTATGCCGTTGATAAATAGCCGGCTTGTGCAGTGCGCGTTTTTGTTTGAACCGTAGTCTTCAACGAGAACTCGCTTAATTCTTGTAGGTTCGCCGTCAACCGCAAGATCGCACTCCACCCAGGTCTTCTGCCTCTCGCGCCGAAACCGGTTTGCGATAAAATCTGCAAGTTCCGTATGATGTAATTCGTCTCGCCGCTTAATTCTTCCTGTCAGTAACCACTCTATTGCTTCAGCCAGACTAGTCTTTCCAGAACTGTTCCTGCCATACACTGTTACGAGATCAGCGTTGAGGTTTATTGGGCGCTCCAGTTGCCGAAAGCCCCGAAAGTAGTATGGACGGATTGAGAGAAAGCGTACCTTCCTCGGCGCTGCCGGGTCTAACGCATACGTGAGATTCTCAAGTGAGAATGCTTTATCAACATTCGCATCCCGGTCCTGATAATAAGCCTTAGCTCGTTGCAAGAACCAATCATCGACACTCCATTCAGTTCTACGCGCCAGATAATCTCGAGCCAGCTCCGCAACAGGATGATCCAATTCACATATGGGCGCCAAAGGATCGATACTGTTGTTGCTCATGTTCAGCTCTCTTTCCGTATCAGACTTTGGAATAATGCGCTGGGAACGAATAGATACTAGCTTCACACTGGAAAGTGTCAATACAGGCGTCGGTTAGACAACATCGGCACCCCTGCAGCACCGTAATCAAATGAGGCATTTTGTGGCCTTAAAAGGCACGGAATTTGCTGGATTGTGATATCGTGTGTAAATGAGTGTTTACTCACGAGAACGGGCGGCGGAAAGTGGCCCGTGAAAGCGACTTGGAGAAAGCGATCTACCCATGAGCGAAATCATCATCCCCGGCGCCGCTGGCCGCGCGGGCATCGTCAGCGACAGCAGCGACGAGCAATTCCAGCTGCTGATCGACCTGATCGCCGAGAACCTGGCGCCTTCATCCAAACGCGTCTACCGCCATACCTATGAGCAGTGGCGCGCCTTCACCATCCGCAACGGGATCGACCTCTTCGATCTCAGCTTCGAGAATGTCACCGCTTTCTTGAACGGGCATGACTTGGCCGGCGCCACCCGCCGCGCCTGGAAAGCGCATATGCTGCGCCTGCTCGATTGGCTGGAGGAAGCGCCGACGGGCGGCGAATGGTATGCGGTGCAGCGGCGGCGCTTGCTGAAATTCCTCAAAGGGGCGCGCCTGGAGAGCGAGGGCGGCAAATCCCGCAGCAAACGGGCGCTGAACCGGAGCGAGGTCTCGCGCCTGCTGGCGGTCTGGGAAGAGGATGCCCGGCCGCTGGGCGTCCGCAATTACGCGCTGTTGAGATTAATGATCTATACCGGGCTGAGGCGGGCCGAGGTGGTGGCGCTGCGCTGGGATGATATCGACTTTGAGGACCAGCTGGTGACCGTGCGCCAGGGCAAGGGCGGCAAAGAGCGGATCGCGGCGATAGCGGATATCACGGATGAGACAATAGGGTCGCTGTATGCCCTGTGGGAGGCGCAGAAGGGCGCCTACGACCATATCTTTCCCACCATGACGGCGGGGTATAACCCGAGGTTCTATGTCGATGAGGCGATGCATGCCGAGACGATTGTGCGCGTGGTGGGCGGCAGCGGCCAGCGCATTGGGATTGAGCGCCTGTCAGCCCATGATCTGCGGCGGACGCATATCACCTTGGCGCTGAATAGCGGCGCCCCCTTGCCGGATATGCAAGCGCAAGCCGGCCATGCCAATGCCGCCACCACCTTGCTTTATGCCCGGCCGGCCGATGCCAAGTCAAGGCGGCTAAGAATCGCGTTTTAGGAGTGCCAGCTTTCTTTGCTAAAAGGTCGTTAATCGCCCTTTGCGATCTTTTAGACGACCTGTTCAACGCCCTCAGCTGGAATCGCTAGATTCCGCACATCGACCACCGAATTCTAATAGATTTTTATTGCCTCCGGTTATTCGGAGCAGCGGCCGTGCTGTAAAATGAATAGAACATTAAAGCTATGAAGGAGGCCGAAAAGATACATGGCAGACAATACAGACATCAAAATCGTGAATGTCAGGGTGGAAGTCGCGGCCGTGGGGGGCGCCTTCGCGACGATCTATTTCACACTCCAGCCGAAAGCGTCACGCGAGTGGCAGGAAATCTTTCAGCACAACTATACACGACATTACTCTCTAAGCGACCGCATGACTTTGGGCACAGATTGCATTGTGCTGAAGACAATGGAGTCATTGATCGGCCCTCATATAAACGAGAAAATCTCCAAAGATGTTGCCGATACCAACGCTGCTTACCGGGAGATCCGAGAAAGACAGGCTAAGAAACGGGCCGAGGCTGAAGCGCGTGAGCGCCGTGATGCTGAAGCGCGGCAAAAGAAAGAAGCCGAGTTGACACGCAAGCTATTGGGCGAGCACGAATGATACCCGGCGACCACTTCTCCGCAACCGAGGCGTTTATCGCATGATGAACTTGCCAAATACTGAACCGCAACATGACCGCGAAACACTGAACGCGCTGCAAGATTCACTGTTGAAATTGGCGGTAGAGCTATTCGGGCCTCGCGATCTGAGCTTCTTGATTCTGCCGCCACAATTTACCCCGGATGGGCCGCAAACTCGGTTCACGGAACCGCCGGTCGGCGTCTATGTAGAATTGAGCGATAACGCTCGCGTCTGGTGGCGGGCGGCCGTTTATGAGTTGGCACACGAAAGTATCCACCTGCTTGATCCGGTCACTCGCGGCAACGCCAACTATCTAGAAGAGGGTGTTGCGGTATTTTTCTCCAAGATCGCTGAGGCACTCTACGGATTCCCCGCTCAGCCGACTAAACCATGGTCATACGAGTATGCCATTAAGCTGGTCAACGGCTTGCCGGGTGGAGTACTTCATGCGGCCAGGCACATCCGCCAAACATTGGGAAAATTCAGCGCGGTTACACCGGAAGGACTGATGCTGATCTTCGACAAAGTAGACACTCAGTTGGCATACGACTTGACAGAGAAATTTGACCGCAGCCTTCAGCCCGAATGATCCGTGGCGGGATATAAGTGAACTGAGAGTCGCTATCCGACGGATCGAGAATCCTGACTGTCGGGCGGCTTTCAGCCAGAGTGACCGGCTCCTGCTGGTCTCAGTTGCGCTCCGAGTCGCTCTCGGCTAGTTCTGTCAAACACGCCCGGAAGGCATCGCAATTCTTAGTGATCGAGTACAGATGATGCTGGAGCGTATGCCAGCTACATCAAGGTCTTGAAAATGGCGCTTTCAAACGATCGACAAGCGCCTGCCAGCCTCTCCGATAGTCCAAAAGCCGGTCTATGTTGAGTATGGTAGAGATCATGTCAAACGTGAGTCCGTCGAAACAGACGCTCCCAAGCGCGGCTTGCTTGCGGCAATCCGGAGATTCCTCTTGGGGTAATCAGTTGCTGATTTTTTTTGATTGTTGCAAGCGAAGGCGTCATCACGCAAATTGCGACGCCTACAATAGCCTGTTAAAAAGGAAAACCAATGGCAGATACGAAACCATGTGGGTTATTTCGCGCGTAATTCCGCACGTCTTCTTCGACAAACTGTACCAAATACATCGTTGCTGCTCTTGCAATTTGTGTAGCGTGAAGTGCATTCGCTCGAAACTCTGCGATCGGTTTGCGAGGAATATCAGCATTGGGCTGAAAGTCGGCCTGTTCATCGTGCAGAATCAGAAAGCGATGCGTAACCTTATGTCGATTCTCCATGACGGATTTCCAGTCTCCCTGAGAGTATAGGTCCCGAGCCAAGGTAAAGAGAGCAAACAGATGTGAGTTTTCATATCCCATGAAGGCACATGGCAGTATTCCACTAGTCAGACCGTTTTCCCATAATCTCAGAAAAGAGACAACGTTCTCCTTGACTTTGTAGCTGGGATTCGCCTCAAGATTACAGTAGTCGAAGAGAAAAAAAGCGACCTTATCAAGCACTGCAACGGCTTGCTTGAGTGCTGCCTTAAGAAGCTGCATGTAGGCGCTATAATTGGCGTGGTCGTACGTCTTGTAGAATTCCACCCCCACTGCTACTGCGTCTATCGCCGACGATAGAGATTGAGACTGAAACAGAAAATACCTCCCCAAAACGTATTCATTCTTAATATCGTTTAAAAATGAAATGTAACGAATCAGCTTTTCTTGATTCGGCAAATCTGCGGGAATGCCAGAAAAAAAGAAGGGATCACCAACATAGGGATTGGCAATTGATGCGATGGCGCTGTAAGGACTCAACCAGAGATCATTCTCGGCTATGAATTGAAAGAGCTCGTTCTGGACAGCGTCAGCAGGCTTAAGTCCTTCGGTACTCTTCTGAGAAACAAGTGGCGAGGATTCATTTGCGGTGGCAAGTACCTTGACACCTTTCAGGTAACCGTCGCGAGCCTCCTGCGTCAAGCCGCCATGGTGAATGGCTTGACGCAGGAGGCGCTCAGCTTCTGAATATAGTGCAGATCTGTAATGCGGCATTTTATCGCCCATAAGGCAAACGGCTCTACTTTTTTGCGCTAATGCCCATGACAAATCCGGCTTTATCTCAAGTGCACGATTGTAAGCGCTTACGGATTCAAAAACTCGACCGGCATCAATCAACAGGTTTCCGTAATTTGTCCAAGATGCAGACGCCCAATAGTCTTCGGAGTTGCTTTCGTTTATCTGTTTAGTAGCAAGCCGAAAATAATGTCGGGCCAGTCGGAGGTCTTCTATATCTTGATAACGTATAGCCTCGGCGGTTTTCAGCCTTAGCAGCGACTGGTGAGAAGTGCCAAGACAGAAATATACGTCGCCCGATTCCAGCGCATCAATTTCACTAATGCATTCGTTGAGGTGTTTAATGGCGCGTTGGATAAGCTCCTGGTCCTTGATTCCGGCTCCCAGATCGTTCAACTGACGCGAGACTTCCAGGAGTTGGAGGGCCTTATGTGCTTCGTCTACTGAATTGACAGCTTCGTCTTCCAATTTTAGAAGCAAATCTTTTGCGGAACCCAGCTTGCTTTCTTGCATCAGCTGCGATACTCGCTGCAGGCGCTTGTTGAATTCTTCGCTCATGTCTGTCCCCACTGAGCCGCAATTAGCAACGAAATCGTCACAATACTCATTGCAACATTCGCATTTAAGTAGCAAATTATATTGGTATCAAGTGTAAGCAAAAAGGCGGCCCGCGCGGACTTGCAGGCGGCGCGTATCTAGTGAGACGTTGGCGCGGGCATCGCGATAATCGCGGTGTTGCAATGATATAAAGCTAAAAGGTTCGCCGTATACGTCGCGAACCTTCTAGAGACGTTGATCATGTCATCGAGACGTGATTCTGTCGTCTTCCCCTAACCCCGTCTATTCAGAGCGGTCTAGGGGTCAGTGTCGGACCTGCCGACACCCATTTACAAGCCTATCACATAATGAAAGCGATTGTCAACATGACTACAGGCCGACGCGCGGCATCCAACTATTTTCCCAAGACTTGCCGTGAAATATATGAACGGCATTGGCGAGATCAAATCGACAGACTGCTGCAGAATCCCAATGACCACCCAGCGGCTCTGCTGGGCATGGTGGCGTGCATGGAACTGGCATTTCTGTGCAAGAGAGGACTGGCACTTAACCCTAAGAAACGCAGTTGGCGTCCTCGGCCACAGCAAATAATCGAGGAATTCTTTCCCAAGAAGCAATTTCCAGGCTCTTCAAGACTGGGCGACCTGTTCGCGAATGGGCTAAAGCACAATTCCTTCATTCGAAAAGGAGTCGGTCTGCTGGATACCTTGAATGGACAGCCAATACCCGAGCCGATTGAGCGCGAAGATAAGATAGTGTGGGTGGCGCCTACGGCCTTTTGGAATCATCTAAAGCCACAAATCGAGGCCATCTATGCAAAGCACAGCTGTCGATACGACACGTTCAAGCAATGATAGGGATTCGCACCAGAAACTCCTGCGGGAAGCTGTCGCCATGCAATAGTGGCACGCTGACCTATGGCAACATTACTACTTCAGGCTGATCAAAGTCTTTCTTGCCCAACTTCACACAGATAAATCCCAGGCTGAAGCATCCAGCGCGAAAGCATAGCGAGGAGCAGGCAGATGCCAATCGATGTGAAGGTCATCAAGGTCAAGCGGTCGGAAAACCGCTATGGCAAGCCGATGTGGATTCTAAACACAGCTGGCGGAGACAGCATTTACGTTTTCGATAACATGCTGGAGGGGCCGCCCTGGGACAAATCCAGGTATCGCGTCTTATTCGAGAAGATGGAGAGCGAGCAGGCGGACCGCTGGCAGACTTTCCCGATTCTGGCCACCGCCACCGAGAAGGGCAAATACCTGACCATCATTTCCTTGCAGGCGCCGGCGCCGGATGCCAGGCCGGACAGAGCGCCGGCACTGGAGAATCTGTGGAAAGTATACGGCCCGCGCTGGTGGAGCGCGCTGCATGCGCTCGGCGCCGAGGACAGCATCGTCTTCGATACCGAGACCACCGGTGTGAACCCGGACCTGGATGAGGCGGTGTCCATCGCGGTGCGCAGCTACGCATCGCCGTCCGGCGCGCCGGTCAAGTATCACAGCCTGATCGCGCCGCGTTTTCCGGAAAAGCTGCTTGAGCGGAATGCGAAGGGGGAGTGCGCCCACGACATCCATGGCATCCACCCGGCCGATCTGGCGGGTCAGCCGCCCTTTCCGATCGTGCACAAGGCGCTGTGGGAGATCATGTGGGAGAAGAACTGGGTGTGCTGGAACACCGACTTCGATGTGGCGCTGCTGGACAGCCTCTGCCTTCGTCACCGCCTGCCGCTGATCCCACGCCAGCGGGTGGTGTGCGCGATGAGGCTGCTTTCGCCGCTGGCCGGCAAGTGGGACGCGGGCCGCAGCGCCTACCGCAAGGCGAAGCTGGAGGAGATGGCGCAGGCGATGGGCATGGCCTTTCCCGATGCTCACGATGCGGCGGCCGATGTCAAAATGACGATTGCGGTGCTGCGCTGGGCCTACGCCGAGGCGCATAAGCGGGCGCGCGCCTGATGGGCTGTCAACCAGGGCCTCCAGCGCCGGATTCCCAGCACTGGCGCGGCTTTCAGGGGGTCAGACGTGATTTAGTCAGTTTTCCACAAAATAATTTGTCCAGTTTTCCACAAAATTTTGACGCGAAGGTCAATATCTTTAGATATATATAAATGAAGAGGGGCGCAGCCCCTCAACCAATCCCCCCGCCCGTTTTTCTTTTGCGGTTCGCTTGGTGTCAGTGTCCACAAGGCTTTCCAATCCGCCCGAAGGCAGCAGCAGGCCCGACGCGACGCTCCCCCCTTGACCATGTCGCGACCCCCCTCAGTTTTACACATGCCTCTCCATAGCAGACAAAAAACGCGCAGATCCTTTCACCCTGGCTGGGGTATGGAGGAGCGTTTCCGTATCGTCGAGCGATTCCGACGACACTTTTGCGGGATGCCGGCATATCCGCGTATGGCGATATCCCGATCCAGGGCGCGCTGATCCCATGTAAGTTTCGGACAAATCCGGCTGGGTGCGACGCAAGGCGAGCGGGCGGCCGACGCAAAAAAGGGCGCAGCTGCCAGGTGGCAGCCACGCCCTGTATCCTAGGCCAGCTCTAGCTCGAGCTGGCGCATCTCAACCGGCGGCGCCCATGCGCGGATTGCCATCGGCTTCTGCTTCAGCATCATGCTCTCCGGTAGCTTGTGCAAGAGGAACAGCACAATCGTCTGACGCGAGAAGCAGTCCGGCTCGTGCTGCAGGAAGTCCGCGACATAGCCGTGCCGCTTGTAATTCCGCGTCAGTGCCCCTCGTATGTTCGCCGCTGTCAGCTTCACGCCAACTGGCGTGACCGCTGCCCACACGCCGGCGTCATAGGCCCAATGGTTCACCCAGAATTCGCTATCGCCGATGCCAAGACGCGCGATCTTGAGCTTGCGGCACAATGGCAATAGGTACGCCATGATTCTTCTCTCCTCTCCTCTGCTGTGCGCTGCTGCTGCTCGCCAGCTGCGCTGGCTGCAGCATGACGCGCTCTGCTGATGTTCAGTTGTGGGACTCCCTGCGTGTGGAAGTCCCATGCGAAATAGGTCAGAACGAGCGCAATAGAAAAGACCGCCCGTAGGCGGCCCTTCCACTGCTCGGAAAATCGCAGGGGAAATTTCAATACAAGTCCTCCACTGGATTCTGTTTCTGCCAGTCGTTGAACTTCTTTACTTCTTCCTCTGCCTGGCCGAGCATCTGCGCCCAAGTCAGCTCGTCGGCGCCGATATAGACGCATTCGCTCAACTTGATCGTGCGCTCGGAATTGGGAACCTCTGGGTGGTAGCAGGTGAACTCCAACTCCTCTGGGTCCTCCCCCAAAGTAAGGCACTCGAAAAGCGCCTCCATCACCTCATGCGCCGGGACATGGTAATCATCCGCATAAGGGTCTTCGCCCGCGTCTAGCGCCTGCTGAACGCGGACCCGCTCGCGGGCGGTGGCCATCAAATCGGATATCCGATTCGGGCCCGTCATCTTCCCGTCTTCCGCCTGGCGGATCGTGACCATCGTTCCGGCCCGCGTCTTCACCAAAGCATCGTAGGGGTTCTCCCGCGCCTCGATCGCGGCGCAGATCGCATCGTGCGCGTCGACCGGTAGAACCTGCTGCGCCAGTTTCTCGTTCTTCGATTCAACTGGCTTCTCTTCGCCGAATAAGCCGAATTGCTTCATCTCAACCCGCTCCTTGAACAAAGGCGCGAATCTGCGCCTCGTAGATGCAGCCGTGCAGCGCCATGGCCAGCAGCATCGTCAGGATGAAGGTCATGCATCCACAACAGGCAAGATCATCGGCTCGCTTGGCGTCGAAACCGTCTGGCTGGCGATATCGCCGTTCGCTGGGTCGGGCTGGTCGGGCGTAAGGCATGGCTCAATCTCCTTCATGTCTGCGCAAGGCGCGGTGATAATCAGTCTGGGGTAATGCAGCGGCTTCGGCGGCTCATCAAAAGCGCCATCTCGATACAGCTTCCACGCCCCTCGCTGACGGCGAAGGGCAGTGGAAAGCGGGCTGCGGCGGCCGGAGGGCCAAAGGCTCTCCAACCGCTCGATACCATCGGACAAGGCAACGATGTAGGCTTCAATCTCGTGGGTTGGCAGGCGCGCGCTCATGGCCGTGCCTGCGGATTGACGAAGCAAGCCGGGCAGTCCGCCCAATACTTCGATTCCTTCAGCATGGCAATCGGCTCGCCGCAATAGTCGCAGCGCTTCCCATACCATGGCCAAAGCGCCGGCGTCCGCTCGTATTGCTCAATGTCGGCGAGAATCCCTTGCAGGCTCACCGCGCGGTAGGTACTCTCGAAACCGAGTAGCTCTTGCGCCTTCCAGTTGTCGGGCGTGTCGATCAGTTCTCCGTCTGCATCGAAGAACTCAACGCCCAGGCTGTGGAGCCGCAAGCTCAACTCAACGTCGTAGTGGAGAGTGCTGTGCAGGATGTCATCCCGCGTCGCGCTCTCCACGCTGCCCGGATAGCCCACGAAAGCCATCAGGTAGGTCTCGACCACCAGATGATCGCTGTGGTCAAGCAGCCGGTGGATCAGATTGCCCAGGGGCGTCATCTTCCGTCCGTTCTGGCGGGCGATCCCGCCGTGTCATCTCGAAGTGGGCTTGGCGCTGCTGGCGCAGGCGAATGTGGAGCAAAGCGCAGGTCCAGAGGTGGCGGCGCGCTTGCTTGTGCTGGGGGCGGACGTGACGCAAAATCGCGAAGGTCGTGTGCGCCTCGCGGTACAGCTGCGTCACTTTGCTAAAGGCGGCTTCCAGATCCATCTCGCCACGCATGCGCTGCTCGTAAGCTTCCCAGCAGGCATCGGCGTAACGCGCGATCTGGTCCAATATCGGCTTCAAACCGGGGTGAAGATGTTGGTTATTCAAGACTGGCCTCCTTCTTGCGGATGGTCGCGTCCAGCGCGTCAATCCATTCGGCGATCTCGCACAATTGCGAGTTCAAATCGGCAATGTGGTCGTCATGCTCGTCTTCCAACTGGTCGCCCAAGCCGAGCATCTCGTCCAGTTCGGCATGCAGCGTCTCCCAATTCCGCTGCAGCGTCTCGCGCATCTCGCGCAGTTCTGTCAACATCAGTCCTCCTCTCCTTCGCTCAAAAACTGATCCATCGGCAAAGCCGCTTCCTTCGGCTCTGCCAAGGGAATGGGCTTGGGGCGCTTGCCCATGGCGTCGCCCTTCGGTGGCATGAAACTCCGCTGCTTCGGCGCCGAATGCTCGTCATCCAGAAACAGCGCGTTCTCCTTCGGCAAAATGCGGAACTCGTGGCGCTCAGCCATCGCCGTCCTCCATCGTGAATAAGCTCGCTTGTGTGAGCTGGTCCGGTAGGTCCGGCGCGGGCGGGGCAAAGTCGCCGACTCGGTAAAGCTTCCAGCGGTAGGTCTGCTCGTATGCTTTGCGAAGCCAGCGGTCGCCGTCCGTGTGGTCGTCTGACCAGAGGTGAGGCGTGGTCGGATCGGCGGAGTCGTAAGCATCGATGCTGATCCAAACATCGGTGCGCTTGCGGTCGTTAAGCCAGTGGGTGACGTGGCGCGGGTCGGTGAATACCGCCAACTTCCCGCGCCGGTCGTCTCCAATCGTGAAGCGATAGCCGACAATGAAGCGGCTGTCAGCCATCGCCGATCTCCTTGCCGATATCCTTAATCACATCGGCGAGCCATGAACAAAGCTCTTCGTAGGCTTCGGCATGGCCTACGGTGATGGGGCGGGTGTCCAGACCGTCATCAATCTGGCAACGGAGTTCGTGACCCTGGTCGGCGAATTTGCTCCAGCAGAGGGCCAACAGCTGGCGCTTCGCTTCCAATTCCTTCTTCCGGCGTGCAGTCATGCGTTGATCTCCTGTCTCGGCGCTAGTTGAAAATGCGCGTCAAGCCACTCTCGCGCGGCTGTTACCGTGGTCGTGCTCTCCACGCGCTGCCAGCAGTGCAAGCCGTCTTGCCGTATCTCGTAGCGGGTGACGCGGGCGCGGGGAATGGAGTCGTAATGCGCGATCAGAAAATGCGCGACCGACTCGGCGGAATAGAAGCCGCGATCCATCCCGATTCCCTTGACCCACCAGCGGTAACGCGGCGCAGTGGGATCAACGGGGATGAGACGAAGGCGGTCTTTGTGGCTGTCCGTCACATCGGAACGGACTAGGTAGCTGGAAAGCTCATCGCTAGTGAAGCGGGCAACGAAGCGCCCGGTCACCGGATTGTCCAGCCAAATGTCGTAAACCCGCTTGTTCATGCTGTCCTCCTGTCTGGAAACGAAAGGCGCGACTCCGTCTCCGAAGCCGCGCCGGTTACTGATTACAACTTTTGGACTGAGGGACGAAGCTAGATGCGGGTGCCTAGCAAATCGTTGAGGCGGTCATGGTTGAAACTGGTGAAAGTCCAGCTATAGTGGTGATCCGCGCGGTGGTACTCGATGGTCGCGTCATGCTTGCTGACATAGCGCATCTGGTCGTACTCGTCGAGAAAGTCGTCCAGATCGTCAGCGACAAAGTCGCCGTTGATGTACCACCCCGCTTGAAAGTAGTTGTCGTCCCAAAGCCAGGCGGTCCAGAGGTCCCAAGCCTCGCTCTGGCCAAGGCGCTGATCGGTGAGCGGCTGCACATCTCCCGGCCCAAACTCCACCGTGCCGCCCGCCAGTCCCAAAAGCTGGACCAGCTCGGTGCGGGCCGCGTTGTATATCTCCTCGATCTTGTGCTCGGCCTGATGACAGGTGGTGACATCCTTCCAGTTGCGCCAAATCTGCTCGGTGATCCGGTTGGAAAACCACTCGACCTCGGCAGAATAGAGACGGGTCTTGTCTTCGCTGTACTCGCGAAGCGTGGCGAAGAACCGCCCTACGACCTGCTGCGCCATAAAGCAGACAAGCGCTTGAACACAAAGGCTGTTGATCGGATACATGGTCAATCCAGCCAGACATCGAAAGTTTCGATATACCCGTATGGCACTGGAACGTAGGCGTCAATCAAGCTCGCCATCGCGTCCAGATTGCCATTGCAGCGGTGCGCGTTGGTATTCCAAACCCGCGTGTCATTGCAGCTGTCGTCAAATACCGTGACCAGCTGCCCGTTGTCATAAAGCCGCGTGTGGTCGCGGTAGACGGCGACCGTCAGCACATTCTCCGGCGGGGCGGGGCTGAACATCGCGTGGATGCTCAACAGCAAAGCGAGTAGCAAATTCATGACGCGATCTCCTCAACTTCAACTGCTACTTGGACACAAGGCGATCCGGCGACGGGAGACGTCGGAACCGGCTCGGCGAGGGGCTGCTGCGGGGTGTCGCAACGGACGCAGTAGTCGTAACCAATCTCGGCGAGGCAAGTCTGGCAAAGCGCGAGAACGGTCCGGCAGGTGGGGCACTTGCGGCTAACGGGGACGGTGAAGCAGTTCATACATTTGGGCATGTCAGCCTCCTATCGAAATCTTCACCCGACGCAAAAAAAGCCCGACCAGCTTCCGGCGGCCGGGCTTCCTTCTGGCGCTAAAACGGCAATGTCCATCGCGGGGGCAAGTAGCGCTCGATGCGCTCCAGTTCGTCTTCGTATTGCTGGAGCGCCTGGTCAGTCGTGTCGTGCTGCGTGCAGTATTGCTCAACCCGCATGTAGTGGTACAGAACGTCCCAATAGTGCTGGATCAGCTGTTGCAGGGGTAACATCGTCTCCTCCTGAAAATGAAACGACTCCCGAAATTGGGAGCCGTTCGCTCGCCGCTACTTCTTGTCATAACTCTGCCGCCGATTCTGATAATTCAGCACCTCCCCCCGATCTTCGACCTCATATCCCCAATGCCTCGCCGCCTTGATCAACGCATCTTTCAACAAATACCGATGACAACTCCGCCCATTCGTCTTCCGCCCGCAATAGCAGACCAAGACGACATGACCACTCTCGACTGCCTCCCGAAACGCCCACTCATCGCTGCGCCACTTCGCCCGCAGAATCTCCAGATACTTCTCCACATACTCATCCCAACTGATTCGCCCAGCCTTGCTCGCCTTGACCAACTTCCACCCCGGACTGAAGACATCACCTACGCCGAAGCCGCTGCCCGCTGTCGAATTGATCACCACTTCCTCGCCCTTCGCCACATAATCAATCCTCGCCGTCGCCACCACGAATACCTTCTTCATCTCCCGCTCCCTATCGATCTCTCTTTGCCAGCAGATCACCGATAAGCGCCGCCGGGCGCGCACAGCCGCCGGAAGGCAGTCCTGCTTTTGGGCTGGCTTCCGTTAGCGGCGTCGCGTGGCGTGGTTGGGCGGCGGCGCTGGTTCGCCGGCAAAGTCACCCGTAGGGGCGGAACGGGCGGCTTAGAGGGACACGAATGCCGAACTTTGATTAGTCGAACTTACGCCAGAGCGCCCTATTTGGGCGGTCTGGCGTTAGGGAGACTTTCAGTTCGGGATTCGTATCGTCCCTCTTTGCCGGCCGAGTAGCAGGCGCAGAATGCGCCTTGATTTTGCGCTTCGGCGAAATCGGTATCATTAGCGGCAAGAGAGAGAGAACACAAGAGAGCCATCGCGGAAAACGGCTCGATCTTTACAGCGCTCCGAAGGCGCAAGCCCTGCGGTTGGGCGCAGCGGCTTCGGTCAAGCGCTGTTGAGCGAGACGGCGTTTCCGCGATGCGCGGGCCCGCCCATCACCAACTCCAATCGCTCGCGATTGACGGCGCTCGCGGTTGAGCGCCGATAGCTCCGCAGGATAGATGTCGATTGAGCCTGCGGTTGGCTCAATCGACTGCAAAGCGTTCTGGGCGCCCTGTCTTGACGCCGTGCGGATTTCTCTACAGTCGAACGTTCCAATGCCGTCACGACTCGCCGGCGGCGGAACTCACTTAACAAGGCGTCATGGGCGCTGAAGACCAGTTCGCGCTCGGCATGGAGGTCGCTGTCCTACGCGCCTCGGATTCCGAAGGCCAGTCCGCGAAATGCCTTACCCAAAGGGAAGACGCCGCAATTCGGCGAATTTCCGCCAAAATGCGAAAATCACCCTTCCTGCAACCGGTTCAATTCGCAAGTTGAGAGGCGCTAGGGCATCTCAGTACCCCCGAATTTCGCCCTTTCTGGAGATTCTGACCTCGGCCGACCTATCGACTTCCAACCCGAAATACACTAACATCGCGAAAGATTCGAGCTCATTATCCCTCACCACGGCCAAGCTCGACTCGACATCTCAAGCGCTCACCTTCGTGTGTGGGCGCTTTCGCATGAGCGTGGTGGCGAACGATGCTGAAGGTTCTTCACTCGCTAGGCATCTGAGCTTCTAGCGGGGCATCGTATCAAGGAGGCCCAGCGCTTCCATGCCCACCAGCGCCGTTTCAAAGCCCGGCCATGCCTACCAGAGCCCTCATGTCAACCAGCGCCCTTCTCATGCCGACCAGCGCAGTTTCCCTCTTACCGAGTGCGTCGAGCGCGCGGGACATGATGCAGATTAGCGATCTGGCTGGAAGAAGGCCGTTGAATCCGAAAGGTCCGCATGCGGAGATACCTGGTCCCATGCAGCTACACAAGACATGTGGAACGCCCGGTTGCCAGCGGGGCAACTCGCTGGGCGGATGACGAAATCAGCGCGGCGGTGAGGCATCTGCTGGCGCCAGTTCCTGCTGGTGTATCTTCAATAATCTGCACAAGGGCATCTCATCATTTGCGGAGGCGTTTGGTATCACCATAAGACGTGTTCAGATCGGCATGAGCTGCGCCGGTTTCATTGCTGCCGGGTGATATCTGTAGCCAGGTGGCAGCAATACTGTCCTCTCGCAGTAGAACTGCATTCCGGACGAAGTGGTGTCCGGCCTGCTTCCGACGATCGACGCATCGCATTGAACCCTTGGCGTGAACCCTCCCGCGTTAAACATTCCGGCGATAGATAAGCAAGCCAGAACGCTGGCTCTCCACAATGCGGTGCTCCGCCGACGCCCAGCCGATTACAACCTGCAGATTCACCCGGAGCGGCGGTTAATGCGAATCACAACTGAAGCACTCTAGAAGCCTTTCACAAGGACGCAGGGCGGCTTCCACGGCTTGCTGGAGCATCTGCAGCGCTGCAGCGAGAGCGTATCGGGACTTGTAGTAGACGCCCTGGCGGGGACTTCACTGGTCGCTACGCCTCATCGTTCGCGCCCGGAAATTCAGAAACGTGCAGCAGTCGTTGCGCCGTGGGCTATATCGACTTTGATTGGCGAAATGGCGCAGTTTCAAGAAAAAGGCCCGGAAATTCAGTCGTCCGAAGATCATCGGCGAAAATGCGGGCGTAGTCAGCTGACGTCAACGAAGGTGAAGCGCCAGCATCTGCGGGTGGCAACTCACTCCTGTTCGGCCCCACGCCTGTGGGGAGCGCGGCACGGGCGAATGGTAGATCTCGAACAACTGCGGTCCATCCCCGCGCCTGTGGGGAGCACGATTTACCACTCCGACATTAGACCGGCGACTACGGTCCATCCCCGCGCCTGTGGGGAGCACGATTTACCACTCTGACATTAGACCGGCGACTACGGTCCATCCCCGCGCCTGTGGGGAGCACGATTTAC
>WTGJ01000026.1:41224-43203 GCA_011523615.1 Chloroflexota bacterium
ACTCTGACATTAGACCGGCGACTACGGTCCATCCCCGCGCCTGTGGGGAGCACGACCTCGTTGAATAGCTGCGAGATGTAATCGGCGGTCCATCCCCGCGCCTGTGGGGAGCACCCTTGGGTAAGGTACCGTTAGGCGCTGTCGCATTGTGTCCCCGTTAAGCGGTAGGTTCGGTTGTCAACGCGGTTGCTCCGGCATTGGCCGTCAGTCTCACACCACTCTCACCAAGGACGGGACCTCGTCCCCACTGGAAGATGTTACGCGCTGCGTTGTGGTCACGGTCAATCAGCAAACCACATGCCACGCATTCAAATGTCCGCTGCTCCACCGGCATCTCATCAACCTCATGCCCGCAGACGCTGCAGGTTTTGCTAGACGGCTTGTACCGATTGATATACCGGATCTCCCGTCCTGTTTTCTGGGCTACCCATTCGAGTTTGCGCCGGAACTCGCCCAGCGCCAGATCGCCGTGCTTGCGCCGCGCCTTCTTATGCGGCAACTGCCGTTTCATTTCATCGAGGCCCAGATCCTCGAAACACAGCACGTCATAGCGCTGGCATAATTCATGCGCCAGCTTCCAGTGGAAGTCGATGCGCCGATTGACGATCTTGATATGCAAGCGGCTCACCGCAAATTTCTCGCGCTTCCAGCTCCCCGAGCCGAGCTTCTTTCGCCCGCGCCCCGACAGCTTCTTGCTGCGCCGCTTCAACTCGTCCAGCTCCTCGAATAGAAAACCTGGCGATGCGATGGCCTGACCCTCGTCCGTCGTGAGAAAGATCCGCAGCCCGAAATCAAAGCCGCCGGTTTTACCCGTGCTGGGATAGAATATCCGGGGCCTCTCTCGCTCAACGACAAACGACAACCAGAACTTGCCATCGCCCGTTCGTTTGATGGTGACGGATTTCACCTTGCCCTCCAGAGGGCGATCCCCGATGTGGTATCTCAAGTTCATTTTCTCAGCACCGCGCCAGCCGTAGGCGAACTGCATCCTGCCGATGCGCGGATTGTCGCTCTCCAGCAGCTTGCAGCCATTGCCCATCGGCAACACGATGCTGCGGAACTTTTTCACCTTGCGGAACTTCGGCCGCCCTTTGGCCAGTCCAGTTAAGAAGCGCGTCAGCGCCTTGTCATGGCGGTCAGCGATCTCCTTGTACGCCTGCGAATTGAGCAGTTTCCAATAGTCCCGCTTCGGATTCTGCCGGCGCACCTTCAGCAGGTGGGCGCCCATGTCGTATTTGCCGATACGTTTGCCCGTCAGCCGGTAATGGCGCCGCTGCAGCGCCACGGTATGGTTCCAGGCAATGCCACCAATATCGATGAACTGGTGCAGTTTGCGATTGCGCCGGTGATTGACGATCTGATATTTGTAGCGCATCAGAACTGTATCGTTCATGTTGCCGGCCACAGTCAGGGCGATGGCGTGATCCGGGCTCTAGCTGCGTAACCATTGCGGTCACGCTTTAGCGGGCTTCTCGCGAGTTCCCAAGACCTATCTACGAGAACGCGCTATCTATTGCCTTGTATTACGAATACGAAAACGGGCTGAAATACGTCGCAATAATGTGAGAGGCGCGGTGGTTCCGCACTGGGGTCAATCTAGGAGGAGCGATTAGATAGCAGGGTTGAGTTTGGTCCGATAGATCTCGTGTTCTACAGCGGTATCTAACCGCGGCATACCGGCGTAAAGGGCCGGATCCAGCAGAAATCGAGGGTACTCATATGCCCTGCGGCGCCGCAAAATCGCTTAGAAGGGTTCCTGGAGCGCCGTTATTCACGAAAAGCGCCCGCGTCCAATAACCACCGCTTCCATGCCAAGGGGTGCTACTCGGCCTTTATTGACTATCCAATTAGAACTGCTACACTGTCTATGAACGTCGTATTGGGGAATGGCAGATGGAAACCTACACCGTCAAAAACGCTCAAAATAGCCTGAACCAACTGCTTTCGGATGCGCATAAAGGAAAGACGGTCGTCATCAC
>WTGJ01000006.1:0-37042 GCA_011523615.1 Chloroflexota bacterium
CGCCTGGTTCATTCGCTCTCGTCGCCTTTAAAGACCGGTGGGGGCAGGTCGGGGTGCGCGGTATCGCTGGCGACCGGCGTCGGCTGCGGGGCCGCCGTGGTGGTGGAAAGCGGGGCGTCGCGGATGACCAGCTCCTGCCCGGGGTAGATCCAGCGGCCGCCGTGAGTCAGCTGATTGCGCTCGATGATGGCTTTCCAGCTGACGCCATAGGCTGCGGCCATGGCGTGGATGGTGTCTCCCGTTCGCACGGTATGGACGAGCGAGCCATCGGCGCGTGGGTCCTGGGGGATCACGGGCGGGGCAAAGACGAGAGTGGGATCGTTATGGGTTGTGGTTTGGGTTCCTGTGATGAGGCTTGCCGGAAGTTGCCCCGGAGGCCTTTCTTCCTGGGTGTCGTACGTGGAGATGATTTCACCGTTCAAGCCCTTGGCCAAGGTAACATGATGCACTTTGCCTTCATCGGTAGGTCCTAAGGAGATGGTTGCATCTCGATTGGGCGCGGCGCCAACGTGAACGGCGGCACGACCATCGTCAGAGTGGGCGACCAAGCTGCCTGGCGGGGCGGCATCCACCTGAGACTGCGTGACTCGAAGTAGGAAGTAACCTTCGCTTTCGGGCGTAACGCGCCAGATTTCGATGTTCAATTCCGGGTCGAAACTGCGATAAATGATGCCGATGCCCCCCAATCTTTGGAAGGCGCCATCCATCGCTGCGTAGTGATCAACGACTGAAAAGATCGCGCTTTTTTCGGTCAGTATGGCGTCACTTGCGGTCCTCAGGTCGACATCCAGGTGATAGCTCCCGATCGGGCAGGAGCCGATGATGGTACCCGTTCGCGTCATGGTATCGCTATCGCCCGTGAAAAAGCTGAGCACGTTGCCCAGGCCAGCGCCTTCACAGTCCGCAAAATTTTCCCTCACGCAGCCGTGGAATCTCATTTCTGTGTTGCGCGGCAGGCCGCTGAACGTCATGGTCACGGTGGCGGGCGCCCCCTCCTGTATGGGGTTTTCTGAAAAGGAGACGCGGATGCTCGGATTCTGGGCGAAGGAAACCCCTGTTGTCAGCAAGAGTCCAGCAGCGACGGATGCAATGAGCAGGAACTTGAGATGCATGGCCTACTTCCTCAAAGCTTCGCTATCGCCAAAAATGTCCTAGAGTCCCCTATTCCAAATTATATCACAATGACATATGGATACAGCGAATGACTCAAGTATCATTTTTGGGTCGGCGGTGTGGAGCGGCGGTTACCCGGCAGGAGAACGAGCACCCTGCTTTGGGAAATTGCGCTTGCCGAAAGCCGGGCACGTCAATTTCTGGATAACGAGGGAATCAATTTATAATATAATTGCAACGAGCGATTAGGAGGTTCTCCCCATGAATGTACGGAATGCGCACAGTTTGTTAATGGTATGTGTCTTGTTGGTGTTCTGGGGTGCATTGGCCCCGGTGGCTGCACAAGACGATGTGGCGTTGGGGCCGGTAACCCAAAGGATCCTGGATCGCGGTGAGCTCATCTGCGGTGTCAATGCACAACTTCCAGGCTTTGGTGTAGTCAATGATGCCGGTGAATTTGAAGGCTTCGACATTGACATCTGCCGTGCGATAGCAGCGGCGGTGCTCGGCGATGCCAATGCGATCTCTTTCCGCCCACTGGCAGCAGCAGAACGGCAAGCGGCGATGCAGAGTGGCGAGATCGACATGATGTCTCGCAACACGACCTGGACGCTGAGCCGCGATGTCGTCTGGGGCGCCACGTTCGGCCCGACCACCTTCTATGATGGGCAGGGCATCGGCACGCGGGTCGATCTGGGCGTATCCACGATCGAAGAGTTGGATGGCGCCTCCATTTGCGTCACCCAGGGTACGACCACGGAGTTGAACATCACGGATGCGGTAGCCGCCCGCGGCCTGGATATCACCATCCTCGCCCAGCCGGATATCGCGGCGGCCTGGAATGCCTATGTCGAGGGTCGTTGCGAAGCCTGGACGTCGGATAAGAGCTCGCTGCTCGCACAGCACGCGGTCTCTTCGGACCCGAGCCAGCATATGGTGCTGGATATCACGCTGAGTAAAGAGCCGCTGGGGCCGCTTTCGCCCCAGAATGACCCGCAATTTGCGGACATCATGTACTGGGTCGTCTATGGTTTGATCACGGCGGAGGAAGCGGGGATCACCAGCGAAAATGTGGATGATTTCCTGGCGAGTGAAGACCCCAACATCCAGCGTTTGCTGGGTCAGAACAACAACGCTTCCGGTTCTTACCTGGGCATCCCCAACGACTTCATGGTCACGGTGATTCGCCAGGTGGGCAACTACGGCGAGATCTTCCATCGTCACCTGGGCGTCCCACCCTTCAACCTGGGCCGAGGCATCAACGCCTTGTGGACGGACGGAGGTTTGCTCTACGCGCCACCCTTCCGTTAAACGACCCTCGGTAACGATGCAATGAAAAATGGGCCGGTGAGCGCTCGCGAGTGGCTTCACCGGCCCCCGGTTCTCCCTGACGTATGTCCCGACGGAAGTCCTGACGAGGTCCCGCCGTGTGATTCAACGTGAAGCGCCCTTCCGCATACGGCAAGGCATCGCAGCGCTCTTGCGGCCGTTGAGCGCATTCCTGGCGGGTGTGTTGCGGCCTTTCCTGCCCATCCTGCGGCCGTTGATCAGCGTTTTGGCGGATGAGCGCGTACGCCGGATCCTGGGGCAGCTGATCTTCGCCGCCATCCTGATTTTCTTTTTCTGGTTGATCGGCACGACCGCCGCCAACGAGCTGGAACAAAAGGGTCTCGTACCCACCTTCCGTTTCCTCAATTTGCGTTCGGGTTTTGAAATCAGCGAGAGCCCGGGATGGTACAGCGGCGATTCCAGTTACGGGCGCGCTTTCGTCGTCGGCATGATCAATACGGTGCGCGTGGTGGTTCTGGGGCTCGTGCTCGCTTCGGTCCTGGGCCTGTTTGTGGGTGTGTTCTTGCTGAGCAGCAACTGGCTGATCCGCAGCATCGCCCGTGGTTATGTGGAGTTGTTGCGCAACACACCTTTGCTGGTGCAGATCTTCGTCTGGTATTTCGTGGTGATGTTCAGTTTGCCGCGCATCCAGGATGCGATCACCTTGCCCAATGAAGGGATCACGTTCATCAGTCTGCGCATCGTGCTCTGGCTGGTGTTGTGGTTGGTGCTGGGGCGCTATTGGCGCGCTTGGGGAGTCAGCGTCGAGCGGCGGGTGGCGCTGCAATACGGCTTCACCGCGCTGGTGGTAGTTTCGGAATTGGCGGCATACGGGCATCACGAAATCGACGGCTGGCCCTGGGCCTGGGGTGCGGGGCTCAGTGGTGAATTCTGGGGGTATCTCTTCGTCAGCGCGGTGTTGTTGGCGCTGGTCTGGGGCGTTTATAACGTGGAAACAGTGAGGCAGCGGATGGCGCCGCTCTGGCGGCCGCGCCTGCTGGGCATCGCGCTGGGGCAGTTGTTGGCGGGCACACTTTTCAGCTTTGGCTGGCTGCCGATGGCGGCGTTCCGTTTGGAGCTGCAACCGGCAGTGTACATCAGCATCCGCGGCTTCGTCTTTCCGGAGATATTGCCGACCGCGCGCTTCGCATCCTGGTTCGCTTTCGTGGCGCTGGGCATTTTGCTGGCGGGTTTCATCTGGGTCTGGTTGGGCCGGCGCACGGAAGATACCGGCCAACCCTACCCGCGCGGATCGCTGTGTATCGCCGCCGTCGTGGGTCTCGCCATCATCGGCTGGGTGGTGGTGGGGATGGCCGATGCGCCATCGCATGTGGTGGTAGAAAGCCAGGGCGAGGCGGAGATCATGCCCCTGGTCGAAGCGAAGGCCGAAGGAACGTTGGGGACGGAGGCTCTGCTGCTGACCAGCACGCGGCCGCTGATGTTGCAGTTGCCGACGCAGAATCGCTTCGGACGTTTCCTCACCGGGGTAGAATTCACGCCGGAGTTCATGGCGCTGCTGTTGGGTCTGGTAATTTATACTTCCTCTTTCATCGCCGAAATCGTGCGGGCGGGCATCCAGGCCGTGCCCCGGGGCCAGATTGAAGCGGGGCGCGCGTTGGGGCTCTCGCAAACGCAACTGTTGACGCGGATCATTTTCCCGCAAGCCTTGCGCGTCATCATCCCGCCGCTGGGCAATCAGTATCTCAATCTATCCAAGAATTCCAGCCTGGCCATCACCATCGGCTATGCGGATACTTTCAACATCACGACCACCATCATGAATCAATCCGGGCAAACGGTGACGGGCTTCTTCATCGTGATGGTATTTTACCTGTCCTTGAGTTTGCTCATCTCGGCGATCATGAATGCGATCAACAGTCGGTTTCGGTTGGTGACGCGCTGATGTGGGACAGATGATGGCAGAGAGCCTCCCGCCGATGTCCGGCCATGTGACGAAGCCGACGGTCCACAACGAGGCCTACTTCGATGAGCCCGAGCGGCGCCGGCCGCCGATCACGGTGGTGGGGCCGGTGGCCTGGGTGCGCTCGAATTTGTTCGGTTCGACGCTGGATACGATGTTGACGGTGGTGGGTTCACTCTTCCTCCTGTTCACGGCCCTCACCCTGTTGCAATGGAGCGTGGGCGCCGCCAATTGGTACGCGATCATCTTCAATATGCGGCTGTTCCTGGTGGGGCGGGTGGAAACTTTCCTGGATCTTCGCCTGTCGCTGCTGGCACTTTACATTGCGCTGGTCGTCGGGGTCAATCTGGCGGCCTGGTCGATCGTGCGGGCGCGGGTGTGGCAGCTGTGGCTGGCGGGGCTGGTCTCATTATTTGTGATCCCATGGTTGATCGAAGCCAGCATCGCCTTGCCACCCACGTACTTGGGGGCAGGGCAGCGCGAAATTGTCAGTGGTTCGGTGACGACCCGGCCCTTGGAACGGGTCGCTTTCATCGGCCGCAGTGGGGAAGAAGTGGTCTTCACGCTGGCGGAATTTGCGAGTGAAGAAGAGCTGGCGCGGCTTTCCAGTTTCACCGACGTGGTGACGAACACCTTGCGCAATGCGGCGCGGAACCGCCTGCTGGAACAAGAGCGCCGCGCCACGATTGAGGAACGCCTGGCGGGCCAGCGTTTGACCGAGCGGCAGCGCGCGGAGTTGGAGGTGGAATGGGCAGAGAGCGAGCTGCCACCGCCGATTCGGGAAACGCATCAAGTGAGCGCGGCACCGGTGGCGGTGAGCGTGCGGGCGAGCTGGAATGACGAAGTGCTGGCGAGCGGATTGATCGGCAGCGGGGATGCGTTGCGTTTCACGCTACCGCAGGACGGCTGGTACATGCTGGAGAAGCACATCCCCGTGCAGGATGAGAGCATCGGCTTGTTGGCGGTTGCAGGGGTCTACCCCATTTTTGACCGCAGTTTCATCCGCGATGGGGAGCGGGTCAATCAATACGTGCGGGCGACCGACCGCTTGTTGATCGAAGGGGGGCGGCCGCGGGAAGCCGACGGGGGCGACATGTTGATGCTCGGCATCATCGACCACCAATACAAGGGGCTCCGCGGGATTGACGAATACTTGCGGGTGATGGTGGCGCCGTTTTTGCAGCAGATCAATCGATCATTGGCCGCGTTCTCGGCGTTCATCGCGCTGGGGTATTTTGGCGCGGCCTGGTTGAAGCAGCGCGAAGAACGGTTCGTGCAGACGGTTCGCCGGGCTGCGGTGTGGCTGTGGCTCGCGCTGATCCCACTGGCCTTCATTCTGATCATCGGTGTGGGCGAAAGCGGCCCGATTCAGGCGAGTGACCCACAGCTCTGGGGGGGCTTGCTGCTGACGCTATTGCTGACGACGGTGGGGATAGTGGTCGCCTTCCCGATTGGGATTGCGATGGCGTTAGGGCGGCGCAGCTCTTTGCCGGCCATCCGCATCGCCAGCACGCTGTACATCGAGCTGGTGCGCGGCGTGCCACTGATTACGCTGTTGTTCATGTCCACCTTGATGGTGCCCTTCGTCGTGCCGAGCCTGAGCGGGCCGGATAGCGCACCGTACCGGATCATGATCGCGTTGATCTTGTTCAGCGCCGCTTACCTGGCGGAGATCGTGCGCGGTGGCTTGCAGGGATTGCCGCCGGGGCAGGAAGAGGCGGGCAAAGCGGTGGGCTTACCGGCCTGGCGGATCACGTTGCACATCACCCTGCCGCAAGCGTTGCGCGCCGTCATCCCGGCGCTGGTCGGCCAGTTCATTTCGCTGTACAAAGATACATCACTGGTGGCCATCGCGGGCTTGATTGATCTGACGGGGGTTGCGACGGGGATCGCCGGGCAGACGGAATTCCAGGCATTGCGGCGAGAGACGTATTTCTACATCTTCATCATCTACTTCATTTTCAGTTTTGTGATGTCATTGGTGAGCCGGCGCGTCGAAGCCAGCGGTGCGGGTGCTGTCCGACGGGAATGAAGCGCCGTGAATCGGGGCAAATCAGGGTAAGGAGGGCAACATGCTGGAAGGCATAAGCGCGAAGGCGGATTCAGCGGTTGAGGACACGTTGCGGGAAGATACGGAACCCATCATCATCTGCCGAGAGGTGAACAAGTGGTTTGGTGATTTCCACGTGCTGCGCGATGTCAGTGTGGAAGTGGCGCCGCGGGAAGTGGTGGTGGTGATCGGCCCTTCGGGTTCGGGAAAATCGACTTTCATCCGCTGCATCAACCGCCTGGAAGAGCATCAGGAAGGGCAGATCATCGTCGATGGCATGGAATTGGGCCATGATATCCGCAATATCTCCGCCATTCGGCAGGAGATCGGGATGGTCTTTCAGCAATTCAACTTATTCCCGCACCTCACCGCCTTGCAAAATATCACGCTGGCGCCATCAATCGTGCGCCATCGCCCGCGCGCGGAAGCGAAAGAAATCGCCATGCAGTTGTTGGAGCGGGTGGGGATTCCGGAGCAGGCGAATAAATACTCCGGCCAATTATCGGGCGGGCAACAGCAGCGGGTGGCCATCGCGCGCGCGCTGGCCATGGAACCGAAGATCATGTTGTTTGATGAGCCGACTTCCGCTTTGGACCCGGAGATGATCAAGGAAGTGCTGGACGTGATGAAAGAGCTGGCGCGGAGCGGGATGACGATGCTGGTCGTCACGCACGAGATGGGCTTTGCGCGGGAGGTGGCGGATCGGGTACTGTTTTTCGACCACGGGCGGATCGTCGAGCAAGGCACGCCGGAATACTTCTTCGAACAGGCGCAACATCCGCGCACCAAACTCTTCCTGAGCCAAATCCTCTAGCGGACAATCCAGGGGCTGAAGCTGCGAAGATGAAGTCTAGCGGTTCACTCGGCCGCTGTGACTGGGATGGTGGTGACGTAGAGCGAGCTTTCGCCGGTGGGGGAGAGCAGGCGGGCGCCATCCTGCCGCCGGTAAAAGCCGGTGATCAGTGTGTAATCCCCCGCTGCGAGGTTTTCCGGCAGTTGCAGGAGAAATTCACGACTGAAGATGACCTCCGCCGGGTCATCCCAATGGGCGGTGGTCCGGCGCAGGAGTGGATCAGGCAGCGGTGGGCCATCGATTTGGGCCACGGTGTTACCGGCTGCATTCAACAAATGATTGAAGACGATGAAGGAGCTATCGGTGGGCGCGCGGGATTGCCAGTAGAGGTGGAAGGAGATGGTTTCGCCGAGCCGGAAGTCTTTCCCGACCAGATCATAGCCGATCAGTTGAATCGGCCCGAGTTGGCCGGTCGCTGGGTGTTGCCGGGGGTAAAGGCGCAGGACCACCATGGCTGGGCCGCGGTGGGCTTCGGAGGGCGGGAAGGATTTCAGCAAGGTGGTTTCGTTGAGGTAGCCGGCGGGGTCTTCGCGGAGCAGGGACTGGTACTCATGGTAAGACATGATGGTGTAAAGCACGCCCTGATCGCGCCAGTGGTCGATGGGGGCAGAGGTGAGGGAAGGCGAGCCGGCGTCCTTGCGCAGGTATTCGAATTGCGTGATGCCGGGGTAGCCACCCCACTCGCGGTTGAGGGTTTTGTGATTGTCCTGGTTGGCCATGACGCGCCCGGGAGCCAGGGTCGTGTCCATATAGCGCGCGAGGTCGTTCCGTTGGTCGGGGAGGGTGGCGTTGTGGGTGTCTGCGACCGAAGCAAGTAAGTTTGGAAGATTCACGATGAGGAATGCTGAGAGGGCGGCTACGGCTAGCCAATCTGTACGGAGACGGGCATGATGTTTCGGCAATTGGTTGAGCATATGCCACCAGCCGCCGTAACCGATGCCGGCCATCACCGTTAAAAGGGTAGCCAGGGGCACCACCTGCCGGAAAGGTGCAAGCCCAAATAGGCTGATCCCCACCCAAAAGGCAGTGGTGGAAAGTGCGACTGTCGCCAAAGCAAAGCGCCTGGCATCGCTTGGGAAGCGATGCCAGGCCAGTGGTACCCAACCCAACCAACCGAGCAGGAAAACCAGCCCGGTTGACCCAGTCAGGAACTCTGAACTCTCTGTTTCGGAGAGGATGACACGGAGGTTTTGCATCAGCAGCGCGGGGCTGGGAATTCCTTCTATTTCTGAATGTTGTCGCCAGTTTTCGAAGGGAAGGTTGGGGTCCTGCGGAATCAGTAATGGCGTTAGGAACAAAAGCCAGGCGAGAAACAGCGCGAACCGGGCAAAGTTCTCTACGACACGTCTGCGAAAAGAGCGACCGTTCCACAAAGGGGCGAACCATATGATGGGCGCGATGAAAATCGCCTGATATTTGAACACGGTCGCCAGCATCAACATGTAAATGGCGTAGGTCGTCCAACTGGAACGGCGGTACAGCGTCCCCACCAGCGCCAGCCAGAGGGCGAGCACGGTGAAAAAAGTGACGAAGATGTCTGGTGTTGCGAGGCGGCTGTGATGAACGAGCGATGGGGCGATGACCCAGATGGTTGCACTGGCCAAACCGGCGGCCGGGCTGAGGCAGTGGTAACCTAGCAGGGCGATCAGCAGAATCACTCCCAGGCTGGTGGTGATGGCTACCAGGCGCACCCAGGCTAGCACGGTGGATAATGGGGTTGCAGGATCATGAAAAAAGCGGAGGAATACATAATTCAACATGATGATGCCGGGTGGGTAGTTATCATTACCGATGGGTCGTGCTGTACCCAGATCCACGATCATGTGAGCTGCCAGGTTATGGTTGGGCTCGTCAGGATGGTCGACATAAGGCAGGCTGAAATCGTAGCCGGGATAGCGCAGGGCGCCGGCCAGGATGAGGATCGCCAGCAAGGCCAGCCACCAATTCCGCCCGGGCCAGAGCGGCCGTTGCGCCATAGAAGCGGCGGTCATGTGCTGCAGGGTCATGTGAAGCATTGTATTCGATTCGGGTGGGTGAGAGTGGGTCGGGGTTAACGGCGTTGGCGCGGATGTTGTCTTAGCGACGTTGTCTTGGATCCAGCGCCTCACGCAGGCCATCACCCAGGAAGTTGAAGGCGAGGACGGTGAGCATGATGGCCAGGCCGGGGAAGATGGGCAACCAGGCGGATTGATGCAGGTAGTCACGTCCTTCGGCCAGCATACGGCCCCAGCTGGGGGTGGGCGGTTGTACGCCGAGGGCAAAGAAGCTCAGGCTCGCTTCGGCGAGGATGGCGAACGCGAGGCTGAGGGTGATTTCCACGATGATGGGGGATGAGGATATTGGGCGTGATGTGGTTGAAGATGATGCGTACCTCGCCGGCGCCCAGCGCTCGGGCCGCCTGGATGAATTCTTCGTTACGAACTCCCAACACGGCCGCCCGGGCGATACGCGCGAAGATCGGCGTATAGACTACACCGAGGGCGATCATCACGTTGAGGAAACCGCGGCCCAAGACGGCGACGATGGCGATGGCCAGGAGCAGGAAGGGGAAGGCGTAGAGCACATCCATGGCGCGCATGATGACTTCATCGATTCTGCGGTGGCTGAAGCCGGCAATCATGCCCAGCAAAGTGCCGACGATGGTGGAGATGCTGACAGCGACGATACCCACCATCAAAGAAATACGCGCGCCATAGACGACGCGCGTAAAGATATCACGACCGAACTCATCCGTGCCCATCCAGTGCTTTTGTGTGGGTCCAGATAACATCGCAGTGAAATCCATTCCGTCTGGATCGAAACTGACCAGCGAGGGGCCGAAGATCCCCATGAAGATGACGAGCAGGATGAAGAGCGCTCCGAAGACGGCCAGCTTGTTGTGGAAAAGGCGGCGCAGTGCATCGCGCCATAGACCCTGCGATTGTCGCACCTCATCCTGGAGGGCAGGGGCTGCCTTAATGAAGGCGCCTTTGCGGGGGGCGGTCATTTTCTCCCCACATTACGCAAATCTTGGCTGATGAGCGTGAACATGCTGAGCATATCTACGCTAGGCATATTCGATCCGCGGATCGAGGAAGAAGTAGGTCATATCGACGGCGAGATTGACGAAGACGACCATCGAGGTGAACATGAGGACGGTGGCCTGCAGCATCGTGTAATCGCGGCGCAGCACGGCATCCAATGACAGGCCGCCGAGCCCGGGCCAACTGAAGACGACCTCTGCGATCACCGAGCCACTTAGGAGGACGGTCACTTGCAGGCCGAGGATGGTAACGATGTTGATGAGGGCGTTGCGCAGGGCATGGCGGTTCAACACGGTTTTTTCGGGCAGGCCTTTGGCGCGCGCGGTTTGGATGTAAGGCCGGTTCAGCACATCGAGCTGCGGATGAAGCGGGTCTGGATGGAAGCGCTCACCAGGCCGGTGACCATGGCGGGCATGATGATGTGTTTGAGCCAGGGTCCCACCCCCTCAGTGAGCGATACATAGCCTCCAGGTGGTAAGATTCCCAGATTTACGGAGAAAAAGGAGATCATTAGGATGGCGAACCAGAAAGATGGGATGGAGACGCCCAGCTGGCTGAAGAGGGTGCCCACGATATCCAGCCATTTACCGGGGTGGAGGGCAGTATAGATGCCGATGGGGAAAGCCACGGCCGTAAGAGAGGTCTAAAGATTGCGGATTAAGGGACTTGGCGCCAGTCTTTGCATCCAGTGTAGGCGGTTTCTGGGGCACAAGATCGATGATATTCGAAACATGACCCCATGATGGTGCAAGGTGATGTTTCCCCTTGGCAAGTATTGACGATTCTAGTTTCGGTCCAAAAACGCCGATAAACAATATCACAAGTTGGTTTTTGCGTGTTGGTCGGCGGCGGAGGCGGCTGGGTGGGTCGCTTCGTCGGTTTCGGGGTATTCGTCGGGGTGAAAGTGGCTGTGGGGGTAGGCGTAAACGTAGCTGTCGGTGAGGGGGTGAAGGTCGGTGTCATTGTGGGCGTGAATGTTGGGGTAAAGGTGGGCGTGAATGTTGGTGAGGGTGTGTAAGTCGGAGTAAACGTTGGCGTGGGTGTGGGCGTATTTGTTGGCGTGATCGTCGGAGTCCGCGTATGGGTGGGCGTGTAGGTCAACGTCGGCGTAGCGGTCGGCAACGGCACGGTGCGACCGCGGACCGAGGCGGGCGACGAAGCGCCACCGGCATTCA
Source organism: Chloroflexota bacterium (assembly GCA_011523615.1). Classification (GTDB taxonomy): domain Bacteria; phylum Chloroflexota; class Anaerolineae; order Aggregatilineales; family Phototrophicaceae; genus WTGJ01. Next base: position 11,465 of record WTGJ01000006.1, read on the forward strand.
CGGCGCGCACACTCAGGCTGTACTCGCTGTCGGCGCTGAGCCCACGGAAGGTGTATTGACCGACAACGCCGCTGAATGCACCGGCGGCCGTCCAGGCGGTCAGGTTGCCGCCACGCACTTCGTAGTGGGAGGCGCCGGGAGAGAGCTGCCAGTACAGGGTGATCTCGGTGGCGGCGAAGCTGTAGATGTTTAGGTATAGGGGTGCCGCTGGCGGAGGCGGTAGGGGGGTGAAGGTCGGTGTGGGGGTTGGTGTGTTCGACGGGGTCAAGGTGGGAGTCGGAGTATTCGACGGCGTAAATGTGGGCGATGGCGTGTAGGTCGGGGTGTGGGTCGATGTAGGCGTATTCGACGGCGTGGAGGTTGGCGTAGGTGTGAAAGTAGGCGAAGGAGTCGGTGAATTGGTTGGGGTAAGCGTCGGCGTGTGAGTGGCAGTATTCGTCAGGGTCAACGTTGGCGTCGGCGTTTGAGACGTGGTCGCTGTGACCGTCCCCGTGGGCAGCGGTAGCAGGCGCAGCGTCAAAGACTTGCTCCAGGGGCCACGCGCCTCGTTCAGCACGCCATCGCCCAGCGCGCGCACCTGCACCTGATGGTTTGTAGCTAGCGCCAGGTTCGTGAGGGTGTAGCGGGTTGGTGTGGCGGGCAGGTCCGTGACGCGCCAACGTCCCCCCACCGGGCGCCAACGAAGACGGAAGCCATCTGCCCGACCGACCGATCGCCAGGCGATGGTGGCGGTTCCAGCATCACTGTCGCTCCGCAGCAGGCGCAGGTTGCTGGGTGCCGGTAGGGCGCGGGGCGGCTGGGTGGGAGTCGCAGTGGGTGATGGCGTCGGCGACGGAGTGAGTGTTGGCGTAGGCGTGGCCGTGGCGCGCAGCACTCGCCGCAGGGCCAGGGGGCGGCTCCAGCTGCTGTGGCGGAGATCCGCGCGACGCGGTGCCAGGGCGCGTACCTGCACCGCGTATGTAGACGTTAGGAGTGAGGTTGTGGATGGTGAAGCGGGTCTGGCTGGCCGGTAGGGTGGCTCTCATCCAGGTTCCACCACCGGAACGCCAGCGCAGCTCATAGCCACTGGCGTTGGCCACCGCTTTCCAGGAGAGAGTCGTGCCAGAAACACGAACGTTCTTCGGCGTCGGCAGGCGGGGGTTTTGCGCTTGGGTGGTCGAGAAAGTCAGTAATATCACTACGAGTAACATTACTGACTTTCTCATGATTGATACTTCTTCAAGCTCTGTTTCTTACCTGAACGAACATCGCACAGGTCCTTCATGGGTGAATCTATCGCGCACGCAACGCTACGTCAACGCAGGGGGAAGAGTGAGATCGACGTGGCTTTCCTCCACTCATTGCTATACTCCAACGCTGAGCGCAGGAGGGACGCATGCCACGCCCGATCACGTCAGAAGACCTCTATCGTTTGCATGACATCGAGGAGCTGCAGTTCACGCCGGATGGGCGGTACATCGCTTACGTCCGCAGTCAGCCGCAACGGGAGAGCAACGATTACGAACGCAACATCTGGCTGGTCGCCCGCGATGGCGCGGATCCGCCCCGGCAGTTGACCCGCGGCGGCAAAGATAGCCAACCGCGTTGGTCGCCCGATGGCGGGACGCTCGCTTTCGTGCGCGCGGCGCGCGGTGAGCGTGCGGCACAACCAGGCGAAACAGGGGACAAAGCGCAGATCTACCTACTGCCCGTCTTCGTGCCGGGCGGGGAAGCGCGACCGCTCACCCGGGCGCAGAACGGCGCAGCCACACCGCGCTGGTCGCCGGATGGGCGGTGGCTCGCCTTTCTTTCTCCCAGCACGGTGGAGGAACGGGCTGAAGAAGACGAAGGCAACGAGCCAGCCGAGCCGCGGGACGCCCTCGAACGGAAGCAGCGGGCTGAGCGCAGCCAACAGGACGAGCGCGAACGGCTGGATCCGCGCGTCATCGAACGCATCCCCTACCGCCAGGGCACGAGCTACCTCGATGGCCGCAGCGCGCAAATCTACGTCATCGCCAGCGAAGAGAACGACGGTGAAGCGGCCAGCGCGCGCCGCCTGACCGCTAGCGAGACGCCTTATACCGCGCTGGAATGGGCCGCCGATGGGCGATCGCTGCTCACCGCGCGCAGCGCGCAGCCCGAAAGCGATGAGCCCTTCCGTACGATGGCGCTGTATCGCATCGCCCTGGAAGATGGCCAGGAAACGCGCCTCACGCCGGAAACGGAAGCGGATGGCATTGCTTATTCCAACTTTATGCCCCAAGCGGCTCCTGATGGCAGCGGGAACATCGCTTATCTGCGCATCCCGCGCGCGCTTTCCTCCCGCGCCAACGTGCGATTGGCGCTGCTGCCGGCAGATGGGGCGCCGGCCCATGAATTGTGTGGGACGGGAGCGGGCGGCGCGCTGGAGCGATCTGTCAATCAATGCGCATGGGCGGCGGGTGGCCAGTCGCTCTATTTCAGCGCAGGCGACCGGGGCGACGTGGGCATCTATCGGGTCGGGGTTGCGGCAAAAGAGGCGGCCGTTTATGAACAGGTCGTCGGCGGGCGGCAAGAGGTGCAAAGCTTTGCGGTGGCTGCCGATGGCGCGTTGGCCTACGCCCGTTCCACGCCGGAAGCGCCACCGGAGTTGTGGCTGCAGGAACCGGATGGTTCGCCGGGGCGGCCGCTCACCCGGCTGCATGAGGAATTCCTCAAAGAAGTGACAGTGAGCGAAACGCGGGAACTGCGCTGGCATTCGGCGGACGGGACGGAGATCCAGGGTTGGGTGCTGCTGCCGGTGGGTTATGAGGAAGGCCAGCGCTACCCGCTCGCGTTGAACATCCACGGTGGGCCGCACGCGATGTGGGGGCCGAGCGCGCGCACGATGTGGCACGAATGGCAGTGCCATGCGGCGGCGGGCTACGTGGTGCTGTATTGCAACCCGCGCGGCAGCGATGGTTATGGCGAAGCGTTCCGCGATGGCGCGCACCGGGCCTGGGGCGAAAAGGACATGCCGGATGTGGTGGCGGGCGTCGACGAGGTGCTGGCGCGGGGCTGGGTGGATGAAGGACGGATGGCGATCACCGGCGGTTCCTATGGCGGTTTCCTGACGAGCTGGATCATCGGCCATACGACGCGCTTCGCGGCGGCAGTGACTCAGCGCGGCGTGTATGCCTTGCCTGCCTTCGTCGGCACGACCGACATTCCGTCGTTCATCGAGAACGAATTCGGCGCCTGGCCCTGGCAGGATTACGCGTACCTCTGGGAACATTCACCGTTGCGCTATGCGCCGCAGATTCGGACGCCGACCTTGATCATCCACAGCGAAAACGATTATCGTGTGCCGCTTTCGGAGGCGGAGCAACTCTTCCTGGCGATTCGCAAGGCGACCGATACACCGGTGCGCCTGTTGCAATTCCCGCGCGATGGCCATGAGCTTTCGCGCAGCGGTGAGCCGCGGCACCGCGTGCAGCGATTACAGGCGATGCTGGAATGGTTCGATCGCTACTGCAAAGCAGAAACGAGCGAAGACTGACCGGGGATGGTGGGATCCGTCAGCCGTTGATCCTAGCGATCAACCGCCGATCCTGCCGATGAGCACAGGCGTTCCGGGTCGTGGGTCGAACCAGTACTCGTTGCAATCGCCCTCTACCGTGACCATGAAGGTGTCGAAGGGGTCGAAGTTGTAGCCGGGGAAGTGGATGCTGGCGCTCAGGGTGCCGTCGCCATTATCGGCAGCGACGCCGGTGCTGAGGGCGTAAGGGGCCGCTTCCACGGCGGCAGCGAAGCGAACATCCCTGCGGTCGAAGGCCACCCCCCAGGCTTCGTCGGCATCGCTGGCATGGCTCACGCCTTCACCGCCGAGCAGGCCGGCGTCGACCAGCCAGCCTTCCAGCACGAGGCAATCCACCCTGGGAAGATCACCCACACCAGGAAGCCAGCTCGGGATCGGTTGGTCGTTGAATTGGACGGTGAAATCCACCCGTCGGGTATCGCTGCCGTAGCGTGGGGTTGCGTAAAGGGTGGCCTGGCCGCTGATCGACCATAGCCAGGCGGAATCGGCATATGATGTCCGTTCCAGGGGGACAGCGATCGGTTCGCGCAATGCAGGAATCTCGATCGGCCCGACCATGCCGAGGCGTTCGATCGCCGGGCCCCAGGGAGATTCATCGATGACGCCATAGAAGATGGGCGTCCCCGGGCGTGGATCCCATTCGCCGGTGTTACCATCGGATTCCGCGGTGATCCAGACGAGATCATAAGGCGTGAGGTAAGGGGAATTGGGTATGTGGAACTCCAGGCTCCAGTTGCCGGTTTCGTCTTCGGTGAGCAGGCCGACGCTTCGAGCATAGGGCGCGGCGCTGATGAGGATATCCATCACAGGATCGCCGAAGGTCGGGCCATGGGTCTGATCGCGGTGACTGGCGTCGCTGTCATCGGCGCTCCACGGTCCGACTTTCCCCATATCCACCAGCCAGCCTTCGAGGACGGTGCCTTCTGGTAGCACAGCGCCGTTCGGCTGCATGTGGATCAGGACGACGCCATCATGGACATAGAGAAAGGCCATACCACGGGCGCTGATCAATTCACGTATGGCTGACGGATAAGGGTCCAAGGGATCTTCCGGGTAGGCGACCAAAGGGACTTCACGGACCTGAGATTCGTCTTGCGCCTGCCCGCCGGCCAGGGACAGCAGGAACATCAGGACGCCAATGCAGCGCAGGAGGTGAGCGTTCATTTCTTGACTCTTGGGCACAAAGAGAACGTGAGTCGGGGAGAGTTCATTCCACGATGAGCCGCCGCCGTTGCCAGTGGTGGATGCGGTAGCCCTTGAAATTCCAGGTGGGGGCGAGGTCGGCTGGCTGACCATTGCCCTCCGCATCCCAGGCCCGCACGCAGAGCTCGTGCTCGCCGGGGGGCAAATGCAGGGTCGTTTCCCAAAAGCACCAGGCCCAGGGTGAAGGCGGTTCGCCTTGGGTGGCTTCGGTGAGCGCGGCTGCTCGCCAGGATTGGCCGCCATCGGCGGAAACTTCCACGGTGACGATGGGCGCGCGGCTCTGGGCATAACCGGCGATGCGCAACGGGCCGGCCGGGGCGGTTTGACCGGGGGCGGGCAGGCAAATCACGGAATTCACCCAGAGGGGGCCGAGGGATTCGCCTTCTTCCCAGACCACGTTTCTGGCGTTGACTGCAGGGGGGAAGACGCGATAGGAGCGCGCTTGATAGTGATTGGCGGAAGGGGTAGCGGCCAGGGTGAGGCGAGCGAGCCACTTGACGCTGCGCGCGCCGATGTAACCGGGCACCAGCAAGCGCAACGGCCCGCCATGCAGCGCGGGCAAGGGGGCGCCGTTCATGCCGTAAGCGAGCAGGGTCTCGGGGGCCAGCGCTTTGGCCAGCGGGATGGAGCCGCCAAAACCCTTTTCCTGCTCATCGTCGGTCTCGGCAGAACTGGTTTTCAGTTCTGCAGTGCAATCGTCGAGGCCGAGGGCGCTGAGGTGAGCGGCTTCGGGGAGAGGGCCGGCGGCGGCGAGGACATCCGCCAGGCGGGCGCCCTGCCAGCGGGCATTGCCGATCGCTTCGCTGCCCCAGGGGACGGATTGGCCCCGCTGGCCTTCGTCCAGCATTTCAGCGCGCCGATTGCCCGCGCATTGCAGGGTCACGACCCGTTCGTGGCTGGGGAAATCGCGCTGCAAATCGGCGAGTGAGAGCAGCAGCGGGCGCTTCACCGCGCCGTCGATCGCCAAGCGGAAGGTTGCCGGGTCAATTTCGGGGATGGGCGCGTGGTTGCGGGCGAAGAAACGTTCCGTCGGCGTGAGGAAAGAAGCGCGCAACTGATCCAGCGGCGGGCCGCCGTTCAGTGGCTCTGCAGTGTGCACGATGAAACGCCCGTCTTTTTTGTCAGTCATGGCTCCTCGTTCTTGCCACTGATCACTCGCCGACGCGCAGAGGTATGTTACCGCACGGTTTTTCTGTGAGATCAGCGCGCGCGGCGCCGATCCTCGTGCCAGGCGTGGGCGAGGGCGACGACTTCCTCCGCGCAACCCCAGGAGAGGGTGAAACCGGCGCCGCCGTGGCCGTAATTGTGGATGATGGCGCTGCCATCGGCAAAGTCTTCCCGTTCCAGGCGGATTTCATGGCGGCCGGGGCGGAGGCCGACCTGTTCGGCGAGGACTCTGGCGGTTTGCAATTGCGGGGCGATGGCCAACGCACGCTCGCGGATGGCGACGCTCAGGGCCGGGTCGGGGCTTAGGTCCCAGCGATGGGCTTCGGCTGAGCCGCCAAGGATGATGTCTTCGCCGCGGTGGAAGATGTGCACGATGCGGTCGATATCACTCTCGTCGAGATAATTGATGGCCGGCATGGCTTCGATGACGACGGTCTGGCCGCGCAGGGAGTAGACCGCTGGGTCATCGGCCAGTTGCCCGGCCCAGACGCCGCTACAATTGATGAGGAGCTGACCGGGCTGGCGGATGTCGGCGAGCTGGCGGATCTCTTGTTGATGGATGGTGCCGCCCCGCGCGCGGAATTGACCCAGGAGATAGGGCAGGTAATGGGCGGGGTGGATGAGGGGCAGTTCGACGTGCAGGGCATCGACATAACCGGCCGGGATATCGGCCGGGGGGACGCGCTCGTAGAAGCGGATGTGGGGTGCATACCAGGGGTCGGGTTGCGCTTCGGCGAATACCTCGATCATGCGGCAGAGGGAGAGGCCGGTTTTGGGGCCGTGACCGGCATCGAGCAAGCGATAGAATTCGGTCAGCGTCGTCAGGGCCCAGGCGTGAGTGCGGGTGACGGGCTCGGCGGCGAAGATGTACCAGATGGCGGCGGCGGCCTGGGCGGTGGTGTGGGGCGGGAGATCGCGGGCGAGGATGGTCGGGGCGAAGCCGGCTTCGGCGAGGCGGATGCCGCAAGAAAGGCCGCTGATCCCGGCGCCGATGATGGTGATGGCTCGGCCATTTGCCGTATCGGGGGTCATGCGGGGGAGTATAGCAGGGTGAGGGTGTTGTGCGTTCGGTCAGGGAGGGTGCGTGATGCGTAAGGAGAAGGTGATTCAAGCTGTCTGAGAAACGTTGATGGTTGCGGGAAGGGCACGATGTCGGAGAGCATACACCAGGCAGTGCGGGAGAATTATGGCCGGCTTGCGGAGGCAGGGGGCGCTTGCTGTGGGAGTGACAGCGCGTGCACCTCACCGCAGCTGTACGATGAGGCACAATGGGCGAGTTTGCCGAAAGAGGCGGCGGAACTCTCGTTGGGTTGTGGAGACCCGGTTACGATCGCCGGTTTGCGACCGGGCGAGCATGTGCTGGACCTCGGCAGCGGCGGTGGCATTGACTGCTTTTTGGCGGCGGAGCAAGTGGGGCCGGCGGGTCATGTGATCGGTGTGGATATGACGCCAGCCATGTTGGAACGAGCGCGAGCGACGCGCGATCGGTTGGGTTTGACGCAGGTCGAATTCCGCCAGGGGCAGCTGGAAGCCTTGCCGGTGGCGGACGAAACGATCGACGTCATCCTCTCCAATTGTGTCATCAGTCTGGTGCCGGATAAGGGGGCTGCCTTTCGGGAGGCCTTCCGCGTCTTGAAAGTGGGCGGCCGCATTTCGGTCAGCGATATCGTGACCGGGGGCGAATTCAGCGCCGAGCTGCGGGCGGACCTCAACCGATGGACCGAATGCGTGAGTGGCGCCGTGCCGCTGACCGATTATCTGGCTGGGTTGAGCCGGGCGGGCTTTGTCGAAATCACGGTGGTCAGCCAGGTCGATGCCAGCGACATTGTGCCGGTGCAGGAGGGCATGCCACCCTTATTCAGCGTGCGCATCCGGGCGCGCAAACAGAACAAAAATTAGCTTACCAACTGCAATTTAACGCGCAGGTATTCCATCCCCCGGTCGCCTTTGATGCGATTGCATGAGCCACACAGCAATTGCAAGTTGCTGATGTGGTCTGTGCTGCCATTGGCGCGGGCGATGATGTGGTCGACCTCAAGATGACGGGATTCAAAATGTGTTTGGCAACCCGCGCAATGCCCACCCTGTTCGCCATAGAGAAAGCGCTTATTCTCCGCGCTGTTGTAAGGCGGTATATCGCCCAGATCAGTGCGCTGCGGTATATCCGTTCGGTGGATTGGATTGGAAAACAGCTTCAGCTCGTTCTGTAGCCTCAGTTTCGTCAATTCAATGGCTTTTGCCGATATGTCGATCCCTGCCCATTGCCTAGCCAAATTTTGCGCGGCAATGCAAGTGGTAGCGCAACCACAGAAGGGGTCTAACACCATGTCGCCTTCTTCACTGCTGGCTTCAACGATACGCTTGTATAAATCCAGGGGCTTTTGTGTTGGATAGCCGGTGCGCTCTTTGGAAGCTGTTTTCGTCCCAAATCCATACACATCCGTCCATACACTACCCAGTGCAGCCTGTGCATCTTTCAGGTAATACTTGATGTATTCTTTCCCGGTCTTAGAGGTGTGAACTTTGTTTGCTGCGAGAAACTTTTCCATGCTTTTGTCAGAGTAGTCGCCTCTTTGTACGGCCTTGTACTCCCCTCGTTCATCCCTGTATCGATACACTTTTTTCTGCGATTCTGAGAGAGGCGCATATTGTTGCCTGAAGGTGTATTGGTCGCCTTTTGAATACAGCAAAATCGAATCGTAGTTGCGCGGCCATTGCTTGCTCGTCCTTTTCGCGCCCTTTCCTGCCGGGTCTCTTTCCCAGATGATTTCATTCCGAAAATTGCTGTGGCCAAACACGGCATCCATCACGAGCTTCAGATAATGGCTCATCGTGGAGTCGCAATGCAGGTAGATGCTGCCAGTGGGCTTGAGGATGCGGCGCATCTCAATCAGGCGAACCGCCATATAGGCCAGATAAGACTTGTCGCTATCGGTCATGGCGGCCAGTAAGACGCGAAATAATTGTGGGTTTTGATTTTCGATCAGGTTGATCCATTCCACATCAATGTCGGAAAGGCTCCAGGTGTCCTTGAACTCGGCCCCGGCGGCTTCTGAGCCGATGGGCGCCGCATAGTTGGCGTTGCTGTTGAAGGGCGGGTCGGTACAAATCAGGTCGACACTGTCAGAGTTCATGCCGCGCATGATGGAGAGATTGTCGCCGGTCCAAATGGTCTGGTCTGCCCAATTTGGCTGATTCACCACACACCTGTGTCTTTTGCAGCAATTGTATCGCAGCTGATGACCCAAACTATGTTTGCGCTTGTCGAATTCCTTGTGTGGTTGGGTGACGAAACTTTAAACTGCCTGCAATGGCGCCGTAATCTGGCGGGATTATATTGCGGAACGAGCCGGCAGGAATTTGTAACCAGAGGCGGTTGATGTTACTCTGGTATTACAAAGGTGTTACGGCGCTGTAACATGCAGGGCCGGCAACCTGCAGGTTGACAACCTTTGGGTTGCAATGACACGCGGGGTAATGGCGAGGCATTCATTACCCACCATCGTTCATCGATAAAGGGAGAAAATCATGATGAGGAGCAAGTTTCTGTTCGTATGTGGTCTTTTGTTGACCACGATGGTGTTGGCCGTACCGGTGGCCGCGCAGGATTGCACGGCGGAATCGCCCTGCGTCCTGGATGCGCTCATCGGCTTCACCGACCACCGCCTGGAATGGGCGAAGGATCGCGCCGTAGAATTCGGTGAAATGTTCCCGCAATTCGAAGTGGTCATCCATGAGTTCTCGGATTATGAGCCGTTGTTGGATAGCTACATCCTGGCGCAGGAACAGGGCGATCCGCCGGCCATCATGCAGTTGTTCGAGGTGGGTACGCAGTTCGCCATCGACAGTGGCTATTTCAAACCCGCCAGCGAGATCATCGGCGATCGCACGGAAGTCATGGGTCAAGCGGTGGACTTTGATGACATCATCCCCGTCGTTTCCAGTTACTACACGATCGGTGGGCAATGGTCATCGGTCGCCTGGAATACCTCCACGCCGATCCTGTACGCCAACCAGAACATCCTGGACATGGTGGGAATTGAAGAACTGCCGGAGACCTGGCAAGGAGTAGAAGAAGCCTGCGCGCAATTGCAGCCGCTGGTGGATGATGGCACGATCACCGGTTGCATCGTCTGGCCGAATCATGGCTGGTTCTACGAGCAATGGTTGGCGCAGCAGAATACTGAACTGGTGAACAACGGCAACGGCCGTGATGCGCGCCCGACGCAAGTTTTGCTGTCCAGTGAAGCGTCCATCAACATCGTGCAATGGCATCAGGACATGTACCAAGCCGGCTACTATGCCTACAGTGGCGTACAGCGCGACTGGCCGGGCACGGTGCAGGCCTTCAACGCCCAGCAGCTTCCCTTCATCATGACCAGTAGCGCCAGCGCAGGCGGCATCATGATGAACGCGGCCGACAATGACATGGAAGTGCGCACCGGCATGATGGTCTACGATGCCGATGTCGGCTGGACGGGCAACATCCTGGGCGGCGCCACGATGTGGATTACCGACGGTTTGGGTGAGGAAATTGAGGATGCCGCGATGGCTTTCCTACTCTTCTTCTCCAACACGGAGAATTCGGCTTCCTGGCACCAGACCAGCGGCTACGTCCCCGTGCGCAACAGCTCGGTGGCTTTGCTGGAAGAGCAGGGTTGGTATGAAGCGAACCCGAACTTCTTGACCGCCAGCATCCAGCTGGGGGATTCGCAGGTGACGATCGCCACCCAGGGCGCGATCTTCGGCACTTTTGTGGAGACGCGCAACATCATCACGCAGGCGATTGAAGACGCGATGCTGCTCGGTGGTGATGTGGCGGCGATCCTGGCCGAAGCCGAAGAAGAAGCGAACGTCCTGCTGGAGGAATACAACCTGCTCTACGTCGATGAGTAGGCCGACCATACCTGGCGAGCGGCGGTAAGCGGCATCAAGCGCTCGTCATTCGCAGAGTTTTGAAGAGCGGGGCAACGGGGCTATAATTGTCACGTTGCCCCGCTCGATTGCGTAGGAGCGAATTCGCAAAATGTTCGTCGTATCGCCGTTGATTTTGTTGGCCCTCGCCGCGTTGGTGGGTGGGGGTGGGAGCGCCTGGCTGTTTCGGCGCGCCGCGGGGGCGGAGACCACCATCCGTCTATTGCCCTGGAGTTTCCTGAATGAGCGCCGTGAAGATGGCCTGACCGCATTCGGTGCGGCCTTGGGCGGCAGTGCGGCGATCGTCGGTGCGTTGATTTTCCTGGGGCCGCTGAATTTCTGCCCCTTTGCCCTGGATGATGATGGGCAGGCTGATTCGCTGAATGTACTGATGGGGATGATCCTGTTCGTGGTGGGGGCGCTGTTGGTGCATACGCTGGTGATGCGGCTGGCCTTGCGCTGGTTGCGGAAGGAGCGGCTGCTCGGTGCGCTGGAAACGCGGCCCGGGCTGTTCCGTGGGCCGTCGGCCTGGCTCATCGCCACGGTATTTCTGGCGCCGACCATCGGCATTTTGGGGATCTTCCTGTATTACCCGATGTTCGATACTTTCTTGCTCTCGACAAAGCTGGCGCGTTTGGGTGCACCGCGGACGCGTTTCGTCTGCATGCGCAATTTCAACCAGCTGCTCTCGGACGCGGATTATGGTCGGACGGTGTTGGTCAGCTTCTTTTTGGCGGTGCTGATCGTGCTCTTTTCGCTGAGCCTCTCTTTGCTGATCGCGCAGATGGTCTATCGGCCGATGAAGGGCGGGCGGATCTATCGGACGCTGCTGGTCTGGCCCTATGCGCTTTCGCCGGTGATCGCGGGGATCGTCTTCCAGTTGCTCTTCCACAACACGGCCGGCGTGCTCAACCATATGATCGACACGCTCTTCGGCTTTAAGATCGATTGGTTGTTGCGGCCGGATATCGCGCCGTGGACGGTGGTGCTCGCATCCACCTGGAACATCATGGGATTTTGCATCTTGTTTTACATCGCCGGCCTGCAGAATGTGCCGCAGGATTTGTTGGAGGCGGCGGCCATCGATGGGGCGAATGCCTTCCAGCGCTTTTTCCGCATCACCTTCCCCCTGCTTTCGCCGATCACCTTCTTCCTGGTGGTGACGACGACGACTTACGCCTTCTTCGATTCCTACGGCTTGATCGACTTCCTCACGGCCGGCGGCCCGGTGGAAGCGACGACGACGATGATGTATGAAGTGTTTGAGGTGGGGGTGGAGGCGCGCAATTTGGGCAGCGCGGCGGCGCGTTCGCTCTTGTTGTTCACGGTGGTGATTGGAGTGACCATCATGCAATTCCGCTTCAGTCAGGGTCGGGTGACGTATGGCAACTGAGCTGATCAGGCAACCGGTGGTAGAACGGCGCAAGCGGCCCTGGCATAAACGGATCCCGGAGCGCTGGTATGCGCATGTGATCTTGATCGTGGCCATCATCATCATGGGTTTTCCGGTGTATTACGCCGGGGTCGTCGCCACGCAAACGAATACGCAGGTATTCAATTACCAGCTGACACCGAGCAAGTACCTGTCGCGCAACTGGGATCTGGTGGTCAACCAGCGGCAGCTACCACGCTTCATGTTGAATTCGGTGATCGTCGCCGTGGTGATGACGACGGGCAAGGCGATTTTATCTTTGTTGGCGGGGATGGCTTTCGTCTTCTTCCGCATCCCGGGCAAGTGGCTGGTCTTTGGCTTCGTGTTGATCACGTTGATGATGCCGACGGAAGTGATGGCGATCGCTTTGTTCCGTTTGGTGGGCATCCAATTGCAATGGGGGGGTTACCAAGCGATGATCGTGCCGTTCATCGCCAGCGCGACGGCGACCTTCCTGTTTCGGCAGCATTTCGCCAGCATCCCTTCGGAGTTGAGCGAAGCGGCGCAGATTGACGGCGCCAATCCATTGCAGTTCCTCTGGAAAGTGCTGATCCCCATCAGTTGGAACGCGATCGCGGCGCTCTTCGTCATCCAGTTCCTGTATGCCTGGAATCAGTATTTGTGGCCTTTGATGGTGGTGCAGGAGACGGCCTTGAAGCCGGTGCAGGTCGGCTTGCGCACGCTGGTGAGCGGTACGGAGACCGGAGATAGCTTCGGTCCGCTCATGCTCGGCGCGGTGATGGCCAGCATCCCCCCGCTGCTCGTATTCATCTTTTTGCAAAAGCAATTCATGTCGGGGTTTGCCCTCACGCGGGATAAGTGAGGCGGGGGAATTTCGCCCCGGTTTCCGCTATCCTGCTCTCGCTTGCGCCGCCCAAAAGTGATGCGTCGTGCTGCTTGCATGCGCCTGCGCAAGACCGAAAGCGGCCCCGTCTGAGCTGATGGAGTTGAGCCATGCCCAAATCATACGCGAATCCGCCCAAAATGGTCATCGACCCGCAGCGGCAATACGTCGCGCGGTTTGAGACGAATCGCGGGTCTTTTTCCATCACCCTTTTTGCCGATGAAGCGCCGGTGACCGTGAATAATTTCGTATTTTTGGCGCGCGAAGGCTTTTACCAGGGCGTCACGTTCCACCGCGTCATAAAAACGCCGCCCTTCATGGTGCAAGCGGGGGACCCGACGGGCAGTGGGCGCGGCGGGCCGGGCTATCGCTTCGCTGATGAAGAGAGCGCGCTGCAGTTGATGCACGATCGGCCGGGGATCCTGAGCATGGCCAACGCGGGGCCGGATACCAACGGCTCGCAGTTCTTCATCACCTTGGTGCCCACGCCGCATCTCGATGGGGTGCACGCGGTCTTTGGTTGCGTCGCCGGGGAGGGGATGGAGGTGGTGGAGCAGATCGAACAGGGCGATCGCATCCTCTCCATCACGATTGAGGAAGGCGCATGAGCGGCATATAGGATACTGAAGAGCCAGGCGAGCGAAGCGGCGGAGCGGGACTGAGCAATGTTCACCGATCGGCAGCGGTTGCTGGCGGTTGCCTGCCTGACTGGGGGCGGCCTGGCCCTGGAACTCGCCTTGACGCGATTGTTGGCCACGCGGTTTTACCCGCCTTATGTCTTCGCCGTGCTCTCGCTGGCAGTTTTGGGAATCGGCCTTGGGGCGGGGCTGGCGGCGCGTTGGCCGGCAGTTGTGAGCAGCGAGCGCATTCCGCCCATGATGATGATGGCGGCGCTGAGTGGTGCGCTGGTGATCGCGCTCATTTTGCGAGCAAAGGAGTTCACGGATCTGTGGTTGTTTTCATCGCTCGCCTTGCCTTATGCAGCGAGCGGGATGGCGCTGGCGACGATCTTCCGTGAGCGAGCGGCCCAGAGCCCTCGCTGGTACATGGCGGATCTGTGCGGCGCAGGCCTGGGCGTGGGCTGGTCGTACCGGCGATGCAATGGCTGGGCGTGGTGAATGGCGCCCTGCTGGCGGTATGCAGCCAGGCGCTGGCGGCATGGTTCTGGGGACGGCGCCTCTGGGCTGCGCTGGCTGCGGCGGCGTTGGGCCTGCTGTTCCTCGCGAACCTGGGCCGGGGGATCCTGACCCTGGATTGGCGGGTTTTGGATGAGGCCAAACCGCTGCACCAGGCGCAGCGGGAAGGCGCGCAAGAGCTGAGCATGCGCTGGGATGCTTTTGGGCGCGCGGATTTGATCCTCCGTGAAACGGGCCTTCGCCAACTGTATCTCGATGGCGCGGCGCCATCCATCGTACCCGCGCCCCAGGACCTCGCCCAATTGAGGCAACAAATCGGCTACTTGCCTTTTGATAGCGGGCGGCCAGAGCGGGTTTTCATCATCGGTCCGGGGGGTGGGCTGGATATCGCATATGCGCGCGCGAGTGGGGCAGCGGAGATCATCGCTGCTGAAGTGCATCCGGCCAGCGTGGCATTGTTGCGGGAGCAGGAAGGGGGCGTGGCGGGTTTGTTGGCCGCAGAGGAAGTTCAGTTGCGCGTCGACGAAGGGCGCAGCGCGTTGCGGCGGGAACGGGGTGAATTTGGCCTGATCTCCCTATCGCAAGTCGTGACGCTGGCGGCGGAGCGGGGCGGCTATGCGCTGACCGAGAATGCGCTGTACACAGTAGAGGCATTTGGCGAATTCCTGGGTCGCCTGACGCCCGAAGGGCAGTTGGCGCTGGTGCTGTATGACGAAGCGACCATGCTGCGCGCTCTGGGCCTGGCTTTGGCGGCGTTGACGGAACGAGGGTTGACGGAGGCAGAAGCGCTTTCACACTTGCTCGTCGCGGCCGATGTGCGCGGTGGTTCGGTGGAGACACCTTTGATCGTGGTCAAAAATTCGCCCTGGCGCCGCGAGGAGTTGCGCGGTCCGGCGGTGTTTGTTGCGGATCACGGCTTTCAACCCATATTGTTCCCGGGCGTGTTGGCTGCACCGCCACTGGATGCGGTCGCTGAGGGTCGGATCAGTTTTGCCGCGGCGACGGCGAGCACCGGCTGGAATTTGACGGCACCGACAGACGACCGCCCCTTCTTCTTTCAGTTCGCCAACGGGGTGCCACGAGCCTTGCGCGATCTGGCGCTGGCGGTCGCCGCTGCGGTGGGGATTGTGGCGCTGATGCTGCTGTCCGCCCGGGGCGGCGTTGCGCGGGGTGGAGGCAGGGCAAATCGGCAACGGTTGCTGCTGTATGGCTATGTTGCGGCCCTCGGCGCGGCTTTCATGTTGTTGGAAATCGCCTTCATTCAACAGACGCGCCTGCTGCTCGGGCACCCGACGATTGCGGTTGCTCTGGTGCTGGCGGCGATATTGTGTTTCGGTGGCTTGGGCAGTGTGAGCGCAGAGCGGATCTGGCGTGGGCGAGCGCTGGTGGCCGCGCCGCTCGCGCTGGCCGGGCTGACGCTGGTCTGGTGGCTGGCCTGGGAGCCGTGGAGCGAAGGGCTGGTGGCGGGTCGTTTCCCCCTGCGTGCCGCGGGCACTTTGCTGGCGTTGTTGCCGCTGGCCGGGTTGATGGGGATGGCATTTCCGCAAGCATTGCGTCGGGCCGGGTTGCTGGGCCGAGAAGTGGTGGCCGGGTGTTGGGCGGTGAACGGTGTGATGAGCGTGCTGGGGACGGTGATTGCTTTGGTCCTGGCCACCGCCTGGGGCTATGGGTCGGTGCTCTGGGCCGGGGCCGCGCTGTATGGCCTGGCGGGCGTGTTGGGCATCGTTTCAGCCAATAAAGCATTATCATAATCAGGACAACATTTTCCATAATATACCATTGACATATTATACCAAATCTGTTATAATGATATTATTATATCGTTTGGAGGTATTTTTATGATCATCCAGGGTGCCGGTGGGCATTCGTCACAGCTGAGTGAGTTATTGCGCCGAGAACAGGCGCAGTTGCAAGCGGAAATTGCCGCGATCGACCGCGAGCTCGCCGAAATGCGCGACCGGCGGCTGCAGAAGGAGAAACGGCTGGAGTTGGTGGAGGGCTTGCTGGGGGTAGAGCAGGGGACACCTGCGCGACCGCAGCGGGAGAGCGCGGGGCAAAACACCTCGGCTTCTACGGCGTACATTTTGCAAATGGCGGAGGCGGTATTGCGCGAGAGGAAGGGTGAGCCGATGCATTACCGCGAATTGGCCGAGGAATTGTTGCGGCGCGGGGTGGTGATTGGTGGCAAAGACCCGGCGGGGGGGCTGGTCTCTCGCATGAGTCAAGATGAGCGCTTCATCCGCCCGACGAGCAAGGGATTTTACGGCTTGCGCGAGGATCATCCGACGGTGAAACGCAGTGTGGGGACACGGCGGCGGAAGCGTCGTCGGGATTGAGGTAAGTGAACTGGCAAAGAAGTGGAAGGGAGACAAAACGGTGAGTCAATATCCTGATAGAAATCCTCCTAGCAATATGGTGAATGTAGTGTTAGGCATTATCGATGGCTATAGGATGGGGTCCTTGCGAGCGCTTGCCCAGGAGCCCGTGCAGAATGCAAAAGATGCGGGAAATCAAGGGAAATCCGTAGACGTAGAATATCGCCTGTTGTCCCGGCAGGCGCGGGATGGCAGCCCTTGCCACCTCCTCACCGTGACGGATTCCGGCACTACGGGTTTGCAGGGGCCGATTCTCAACGAACAAGACCTGGAAGAGCGCAATTACATACTCAGGGCGGATGAGAATTGGGCAGCTTTTGAGGGGCAGGGTTTCACCAAAGAAAATGAAGATGCGCTGGGTTCTCGAGGCCAGGGCAAAGCGGCATTCTTATATCATTCGCAGCTTCCCGGCGAACAACGGCGGATGGCGATGCTGTACGACACTTTGTTGCCAGACGATGAGTATCGTCTGGGGGCTCGTTATGCGCGTCCAATGGATCGGGTACGTGAACCTTTGTTTGGCGAAACGGCGCGATTGGCCATTCAAGAGGCGCAACATGAAGTTTTTGAAGACACTTTCGTCCCTTTGGGTTTAAAACCTCTGGAGCAAGTGGGCAGTCGCATCATCATCCCCTTTCTCTCCCAAGATGCGTTGAAAGCGATCCAGTCTGGGGATCTCGTGCGTTGGTTGCAGCGTTGTTGGTGGCGGGCCATTCAAAAAGAGCAGCTCCGGATCACGGTCGTGGATGAGGAACAGGGAACCGAAACCGAGGTAGCCGTTCCTGCCTGGTGGGGGAATTTGCCCAGAGGTGGGGGTGGACTCAGAACCAAAGGCAAACTGGAAGATTTGGGAAACGGGGTGAGCCGTTACATTTGTGGTGAGATCCCGCTCGGGGATGGGCACATCATCCAGCGACTGGTCTTGATGCATGATCAAAACCTCAGTGAAGATGAGATCATCCATGACCATCCGGAGTTCGCGGGTGTGCAATTGCTGCGAGGCGATCAGTGGATCGAAACGCGCGGCGTTCTCGCTGAATATGGCGACTGGATCCCAGCGGAGCAGCGGCAGGGTTTCCGTGGATTCGTGGAATTCAAACGACATACCGATGCGGCCTTGCGCGAAATTGAGAATTCTCAGCATGATGGCTTCAATGGTCGGCACAAGCTGTTTCAGGATGTGCGCGAGAAACTCAGAGAAAAGGTACGCGAATTCAGTGAGCAGATGGGTTGGGACCAAGGAATTGACACAAGCCCCCAAGAAGTCAGCCAGCGCGAAAAACGCATCCATGCGCAATTCTTGCAAACCTTCACCCAACCCAGATTCAGCAAGATTCCCAGTGATGATCTGAAACAGGACACCGGTGGGATAAAGATTTTGTGGGATTGTCGCCTGGCCGTGGATTTTCCGTATCCGGAACGGGCCAGAGTCGATTGGGGGCAGCATATCCGCCATGTCTACCTGGAAGTCAGCGCGGAGCCAGCGGAGGAGATATTGGAAAGCGCAACTGTGTTGCTGGAGTGGGTGGATGCGCAAGGCAAACGAGAGGAACTCTGGCGCAAGGAAGTGGATTTCCTGCAAGAGAACTCGCACGGTCGCATCCATCGATCGTTTGAAGTGGGCGATTGGCAGTTGATCCGGGGAAAAGCGAAGCAAAAGAGGCAGATCTCTTGCCCCTCAGCAGGGATTCATCGGTTGCGTGCGGTCGTGGAATATCAAGGCGAGCGTGTCAAAGAAATTTCGCGCACGGTCTACGTCCAGCTGGAACCACCATTGCCGCCCGAAGAGAAACCCTTTGGTTTGTCCATTTCTCCTGTGAATGAAAATGCGCCTGAGCAAAAGCGCATTGACCACGGTCAAGTGCTGCTCTTACAAATCAACGCCAAAAATCGGAGCACCAACGCGGCAGAGATTTATTTGGATGCGCGGATCGATGACGAGCTGCTAGCGGATCACCTTCGGGTGGAATTGCTGGGTACGCCAGCGGGTGATACCCCGCAACGAGTGGCTGCTTTGACGGTACGGCGGCGTTTGTTGGACCCGGAGCAAACACCGGATGAGAGACAGGACGGAATCCCCTCGATGGTGATGGAGGAATCCGTGCACCGTGCGGTCGTGGTTGCGGAATTGCGGGACTGCGAGAATGACGAGGTCATGGTACACAGTCGACAAACGGTCTATTTCCAATTGGACCCCGGGAAACGAAATAGCAACCTACCTTTCGATATCCGCCAGAAGCAAGAAGGCACCTATGCGCCGATGTGGGTACTGAACCAGGCATTGGATGAGTTAAGTTACCCTCGTAACTATCCTCTCTGGGAAGCGCTGTCGGTCGTCCAGCGGCAGCGGCGCGCTTTGCAGGGGCGGGATGCTTTTACAGCAGAGATCAGCGCGAACGGTTTGCTGGAATGGGCGCTGCGCCCTGTGATGGATGGCGATGAAAGCAATTTCGAACAGTTGATGGATGTTAGTTGGGAGAAAGATGGCGGTGCTAGCGATGCTTTGTGGGAGTCATATCACGTTCGTTTGGATAAACTGCTCCACCATTGTTGTTCCGAGAACGGTTCTCCATTCGAGTACAGCAAGGATTGGCGTGAAACGGTGGCCCTGATGTTGGAGATATTCCGCCAGGAGGCGGGCTGATGGCCGTCTTGGTCTGGAGTGAGAGCGACGGGGCCCTCGGCAATATCGTGCGCAGCGGCCGGCGGGTGATGTTGAGCGCGGAGGAATTTCGCGAAGAGGCGGAGGCCTTGGACGCGGCCTTGGATGAAACGCTGGATATGGCCTGGCAGGCGCTGACCATCATCACCGAGCGAGTGAACGGTTCCTCTCGCTTCAATTCCTTTGAGCAAGTCTGGGTGTTGGCGCGTGCGGTCAGGGTGAACGGCATCTTGCAACAAGAGGGAATGCGGCGCGAAGTGCGTACCATACTCTGGGAAGCATTGGTGCCCAAATGTTGGTACGGCGTGCGGGCAGATTTAACGCGGGAACCGCGCTGGCGGTCGTTGCTGCCGCCGAAAGCGAAGAAATGGCAAACGCAGCCCCGGGAAGCATCCTCCTACCGCTTCATGGAAATCGGCTACTGGCTGCAAGAACAGTCCTTTCGCGATGCCAGCGATGTGTTTGATGGCAATTACGCCAAAGCGCAAGATTTGCATGACCGCACTGCTTTGCGCTCACTGGAACTGCGGCAGGCGATATTGCGCTGGATCCGGCAGCAGAGGCAGGAAGTTCGCGACGAACTGGGTAGACCTTTTAGAGGGAAAGGCGGTTTCGCGATCATTACAAAAGCCCTTACAAAACGCTTCCCTTCACGCGGGCCGGGGGCAGCGCGGTTGCCGCAGCACTATCCGACGGACCAGCTGCAAGCCATCGTCGACGAGGTGTTGGATGCGGCGCGGGATGAGCATTTTGCTTGAGCTTTTTGCTCCCGAAGAAAGGAGATGAAGAAACCGACCATGGATCAGAACAACGGCCTGAAAGTGGAATGCCCGCGCTGCGGCAACCGCTTCGCGCTCAGCGAAACCTTTCGCGCGCATTTTGAGGCGGAAAAGCAGACGGAGATCGCCGCTGCCTTGCAGGATCGCGAAGCGAAGTTTGCGGAAACGGTGCAGCAGCGTGAGGCGGCGCTCCGCGCGGAACTCAGCCAGGACCATCAGGCACGGCAGGCCGAGCAGGCGCAGCAGCTGGCGACCCTGACCGAGCAGTTGCAGGCCCAACAGGCAGAACAAGCAGAGCGCGAGGCGGCGATCCGCACGGAGACCGAAGCGGCCGCTCAAGAACAACTGGCGGCGTTTCAACAACGTGAAGAGGAATTGCGCCAACAAATGCAGCAGGAGCAGGCGGAGCGGGCGCAGCAGGAAGCGCTCATCCGCGAGCAGGTGAAAGAAGAAGCGTTGCAGGAATTCGCCCTCCAGCGGGAACAAGATGCGCTCGAAAGGCAGCGGCTGGAAAATGCGGCCGCCGAGGCGCAGGCCAAAGTGACCGACATGCAGCGCAAACTGCAGCAGGGTCCGGTAGAGTTGCAGGGCGAAGCGCTCGAAGCGCACCTCAAGCGACGGTTGCAAGAGCGTTTCCCCTTCGACCAGATCGAAGACGTCGAGCGCGGGCAGCTGGGCGCTGACCTGACGCAGGCGGTCTATGACAGCCGGTTGGGCATTTGTGGTGTGATCGTCTGGGAGGCGAAGCGCACCAAACATTGGAATGACGACTGGCTGGAGAAAATCAAGAGCGACGCCGAACGCGTGGGCGCCCAGATGCGCGTCATCGTCTCGGAAGCCTTGCCGAAAGACATCCAGATTTTTGCTTTGCGGCAAGGAGTGTGGGTGAGTAGCGTGGCAGGTGCGATCCCGCTGGCGGAGACGCTGCGCTCCGAATTGGTGGCCATTGCCGGCCTGCAGCGAGCGGAGCAGGGCAAGGGCCAGAAGATGGAAGCCGTCTATCGCTACCTGGCCAGCCCGCGCTTCGGCGAGCGCATCCAGCGCATGGCGGAGACCTGGGGGCCTTAGAAGCGCAGGTGGCGAGCGAAGAACGGGCGATGCGACGCCAATGGAATGAGCGCCGCAAACAGCTGGCGAAGATGCAAGAGACCACCATCGATATGTTCACTGACATCTCGTCCATCATGAGGCAGGAAATTGCGCAGGTGCCCGCGCTGGAGCTGGAAGCCTTGCCGCCCGGTGAGGACGCTGATGCCGTGGATGCGGATGTGCTGCAGGCTGTAGAGTGACGGCGCCGCGCGGCAGGTGGCGGTCATTCGGCTGGCTCGCCGACGGCCAGCAAGACGCTGAAGGCGATCATGCCACCGCCCAGAGCGAGCGCGGGGGTGAGCGCTTGTTGCAGGAGGATCATCGCCAGTAGGGCGCCGGCGAACGGCTGGGCGAAGAAACAGAGCGAGGCGCGAGCCGCCGGCAGGAGGGCGAAGGCGCGGTTCCACAACCACTGCGCCCAGGCGGTCGAGACGATGCCCAGGTAAAGCAAGCCGGCGAAGAAGGGGAGATCCCAGGCGCCGTAGGAGCGGTTCAACAATTCCCAGATGGTGAGCGGTGTGCTGACCAGCAAGCCGCCCAAGAAGACGCCGACCGTCAGCGGGACGGTGCGTAGTTGATCGCGCGTGGTCAGGCGGCGGACGAGCACCGAATATAACCCCCAGCTCAACGCGGCGATGGCCAGAGCCAGGTCACCCAGGGCGGTGGCGGCGCCGAAACGCAGCTGGCGGAGATCGAGGATGACGAGGACGCCGGCGCTCGCCAGGACGACAGCCAGGACGCTGCGCAGATTCCAGCGTTCCCCCAACAACGGCCAGGCAAATAACAGGATGAAGGCCGGCGAAGCGCTGGTGATGGTGGTGCCGTTGATGGCGGTGGAAAGTTCGGTGCCGATCAGCTGCGCGCCGAGGCTGAAACCGAAACCCAGGGCGCCGACTGCCAGGTTGGCGCGCAAGCTTTGCCCATTGGGCCAGAGCGAATTGCGCCCGTCGCTTGCCTGGTTCTGCCGCAGCAGGAGGGGCAACAGGACGGCCAGGCCCAACAGCAGCCGCAGGGTGAGCAGGGAAAAGGGGGGGATGGTGATGAGGATGACATCGGAGACGACGTACATGCCGCCCCAGATGGCGGCCGCCAGGGCACCATAGGCCCAGCCACGGAGGGAGCGTTGCGGTGGTGGGGGCGACGACTGTGGTTCTGCTGGCGGTGCCGCAGCGGGTGGCGCGGGGGAAGCTTGCCGTTTCATGGCGGTAGGATAGGACAAGGTTGGCGAAACTGCCACGCGCGGCAGGGCCGGATTGTGGCTGCCTGGTGCTGATTCATCGTTGCCTGTTCGCCGCTACCTGATATGCTACAGGAGACGGGTAGAGGAGGAAAAGGCATGATCGATGCCGAGGCGACCGCCGTTGCTGACGGGATTTTAGAGCGATACAAGCGGCGTACGAAGCGCACTCGGGAGCAAATGGAACGAGCCAAGCGAGTCCTACCGGCTGGGCACACTCGTGGTTCCACGCAGTATCCTCCGTATGCCACCCATCTGCATTCCGGCTCCGGTTGTTACATCCAGGATTGTGATGGCAACCGCTATCTCGATCTACTCAACAATCAAACCTCCCTGATTCATGGACATGCGCACCCGGCCATCACCAGCGCCATCACCGAGCAGATGCAGCAGGGCACGGTGTTCGGCTCCCCCACTGAACCATTGATTCGCCTGGCAGAGACGATCTGCGATCGCACCCCCGGTATCGACCAAATCCTGTTCAACAATTCCGGAACAGAAGCGACGATCATGGCCCTCCGCACGGCGCGGGCCTACACCGGGCGGGAGCGCATCATCAAGATGGATGGCGGTTATCACGGCCTGCACGATGCCGTGCTGGTCAACATGAAGGCGGATCACGCGGCGACCGATGGGCCGCGGCCGCGGTTCACCCTGCCGGGCATACCGCAGGCGCACAAAGGTCAATCGCTGATCGCGCCCTTCAACGATTTGACGGCCATTGCGACTCTGTTTGAGCGCCATCCGGGGGAGATCGCCGCCGTCATCGTCGAGCCCATCCCCAATGCCGGGGGCATCATCTTGCCGCAGGAAGGTTACCTGGCAGGACTCAAGGAGATCACGAAACAGCACGGCGCCTTGCTCATCTTCGACGAGGTGGCGACTTATCGCCTGGGACGGGGCGGCTACCAGGAAGTCTCCGGCGTCATCCCGGATTTGACGGCCTTGGCCAAGATCATCGGTGGCGGATACCCCATCGGCGCTTTGGGGGGACGTCAGGAAGTGATGGACCTTTATGACCCGGCCAGGGTGGAGAAGCCGCAGGAGCCGCTTTACGTGAGCGGCACTTACCATGGCAACGTCATCTCGATGATCGCCGGCCAGGTAGCGATGGAACATTACGAAGAGCCGGAAGTGCAGCGCATCAATCGGCTGGGCGATATGTTGAAGGATGGCATCCAGGCTTGTGGCGAGGAACTCGGTTTGCGAGTGCAGGCGACCGGTTACGGTTCGTTGGTGCGGGTCCATTGGCAGGATGAACCGATCATCGATATCGCCCAGGCGACGCGCGGCGACCGAAATGCCCAGGACATCATCGAACTGTTCCACCTGGAGTTGCTGAACCGGGGCATTTTGGCCGCGCCGGGGGAGAAGTTCTGCTTATCGACCCCGATGACGGAGAAAGAAATCGACCACGCGTTGGCAGAAATCGCGGAAACGTTCCAGACCTTGCTCCCTTATGTGCGTGGGAAACACCCCGAGTTGATCGTCTAAGGGGAACGAGAGATGACAGTGAAGATGACGGTAGAAAGCCTGGCGGATTTGCAGGACGAGCGCTACCCGCCGATCCCGCAGTTGCGGGCGGGGCAGGCCTTTCCTGAGCTGAGTTTGCCGGATTGCGCAGACGGCCGGCCGACTTCACTGGCGGATTTTCGCGGCAAGCGCGTCCTGTTGCATATTTTCGCCTCCTGGTGAGCGGGTTGCCGCATCCACGTGCCAGGTTGGCACGCCGCCACTCGTGAGCTGCAGCAAGCCGGCCGGCTGGCCCTGCTCGGCATCGTTTTGGAGCAGCATCCGGAGCGGGCGCGGCTGTTCATGCAATGGCAGCGGATGCCCTGGCGCTTGTTGCATGACCCCTTCAACTTGCTGGCATTGCCCTATGTGCCCTTGACGCTGGCGATCGATGAATGGGGCGTGATCCGGGTTGCGCAACCGCAGCTGGCGCGGGCGGACGAGTGGATCGAGCGCTTTGTGCAGGCGGAATGGACGGCGCCGCAAACGGTGCCGAATTTCCGCACGCAAATGCCGGATCTTGCGGCCTTGCGGAGCGATGTGGAAGCGAGAGGCGATGATGCGGCCGCCTGGGCGAAGCTGGGCGTGCAGCTGACGCTCTGGCGAGGTGAAGCGGCGCTTGGCGAAGCGCTGGCCGCCGGGGAACGTGCGCTGGCCGCGCCGGCAGGACAAACCGGCCCGACGCATTTTCAGCAAGGGGTCGTCTATCGGATGCGGCATGATTCGGCGAAGGCGGAGGAGGGCGATTTCCAGCGCGCCGTGCAGCACTGGTCGGCGGCGTTGCAACAAGAGCCGAATAATTACATCTGGCGGCGCCGGATTCAGCAATATGGCCCGCGCCTGGCCAAACCCTATTCCTTCTACGACTGGCTGCCGCAGGCGCGGCGGGAAATATCCGAGCGGGGGGAAGTTCCTTTACCGCTCGCTGTGGAGCCGGGCGGCGCCGAATTCGCCTACCCAGCGGAGGAATTCACCAGCAGCAATGGATCTGCTGGCGAAATGGAAGAGGCTGCAGCCCGAGCTCCGGTGCCGGATTCTGCGGCAGGTACGGAAGAGGCTGCGCGCATCCACCGCGATGAGGGACTGGTGCGCACCCAGCTGATCGCGGTGCCGCCCAGCGTTTTGCCCGGCGAGTCTTTGCGTTTGCATTTCCTCTTTCAGTTGCGGGGCGAGGCGCATTGGAACAACGAAGCGGAGCCGCTGGCCCTGGTGCTGGAGGATGCGCCGCCCGGTTGGCAATGGGCCGGCCGGCGCCTGTGGAGCGAGCGGCCGGCGGAACCGACCAGCGCAGAAGAGCGCCACCTGGAAGTGGAGCTGCAGGCGGCGGCAGAAGCGCTGCCGGGCTCCATAACGTTGCGCGGATTTGCGCTCTATTACGTCTGCGAGGCTGCGAGTGGGGTGTGCCTGTATCGGCGGCAGGATTTTTACGTGGAAGTTGAAGTGATGAGCGCGGCGGGCGAACGGTTGAAAGACCCGGGGCCGCCGCGGCCGGGGACGCGTGATTAGGCTGGATCGGTAGCAGCGGCAGGCGAAAGTGCCTGATCTTTCAGCTCTTTAACCAGCGCTTGTAGGGTGCAAAGGGCGGATCTTGCAGCGAATTCTCCCGCCTCCAGCCCCTCGCGCATTTCATAGAGCTCAGTCCCATAGGCTGGTTTTTCACGCACGATTTTTTCGTTGATGATGCGTTGTTCTG
>WTGJ01000006.1:37142-41063 GCA_011523615.1 Chloroflexota bacterium
GAGTTGCTCTGCTTGTTCCTTTTGGTGTGGTACTGGTCTGCCGCGAAATTTGCCCACATTCTTACCACTGGTTTTGCGATGGGTAAAGGTATCTTTTACTTCATGGAGAGCCAGCTCTTCCAATAATTTTGGCAACTCTGCTTTCGCTGCTTGAATTCGCTCGCGCGCCTGTGTCGTGTATTCCGTACTGATGTCAATACCGATATAGCGATGGCCGAGCAGCTCGGCGGCTACGGCGGTGGTGCCACTGCCCATATAGGGGTCTAAGACCAGCCCTGTCCGCTGATTATCGCCATTTACGAGGTCGGCATTCGCCACACCGAGTAGGGAAATGATGACCCGCGCAGGCAACCATAATGGAAACGGCGCAGGGTGCGAATTCTTACCTTCGGGAACGCCGCGCCAGATTGAAGTCAGTTTCGCATCACGCGAGGCCAATTCGGCGCCGATTTTATTGTCAGCGATGGGTTTGTATAGCCAATAAATGCGCTCTTCTACTTGCCAGAAACGCCAACCGCGGATATTGGCGGCAATTACGCGATCCCAGATGATTTCCTGTTTGACTACCCAGCGCGTTTTTCGCAACCAATCCATTGGGTGGAGCAGATTGCCGCGCACCCAGCGACATTTGTGATTGTAAAAGAAAGAGCCACCTGGTCGTGTGATGCGGAAGATTTCGTCCAATACTGCCACCTGCTGCTGTTGGTATTCCGCTTCAGGAAGAGCATCGCGCGAGTTTTCATACAGGACATTTTTGACAAGCCAGCCTTTTTGCTTTTCCATTTTGTTGTAGGGCGGCGAGGTTATACCGAGATCGACTAGACCATCAGGAAAATCGCACAACGTTTCCAAAACATCTCCCACAATGAGTTTTGATTCTTCATTCATCGCAATGTTCCTGCAGCCATTTACGAAATCCAACTTGCATATGTGCTTCTAATTCTAGCATAGTTGTTCTAGAAACATAGCAGTCAACTATGAGATTCTCTGCGTTTTTGAAGTGCTTGAAAGTGAACTCAACGCTGCGCTGATAGCTTCCCGGGTTTCTCACCCGATTCGGGTAAAATTTCTCCAATGATTCTTCAAGATGTGAGATGAAACGAGGTGTATGGAAGGGAAATTCGCAAATATAAATCAATCTGCCATCCACGAATCCTGCGGTGAGGATATTGGGATTATCTTGGGAGTATCTATCAAAACGTTCCCAAGTGAAGTCAGTATAATTTCCTCCTCCGTTGAGTCGGCGTTTGCCTTTATTTGCTGAGATTATCTCGCTTCGAGAATTCTTTGGTTTCACTTCGCAATGAGTTACACCACGCCCAGGCGCATTCATCTTGTAACCGTTGTAACCCAATTTCTGCGTTCTTGGTTCATAACCTCTCAGCAAGATCACAGCTAGTTCACGCATTGCTGATGAATTTAGGTCGTTGTAATAAATCGTCAGTAAGTCGATCAACACCTTGCGGAGAACGGTTGAGGGTATTGAGGCCAAATTGTCGAGTACTTCCTTTTGCGGGCGTGTACAATACGCAATAATTAATTGTTGAAGATATTGGCCCATTTACATTTTCAACCCACCCGCCAACCCTCGCCGGTCTCCTGAATGAGGTGATCGACGACGGAGACGAGGGCGTCCTGCTCGCTCGCGCCATCGGCTAGCGCGGCCTGGTAGACCGCCAGTTGGCGATCGGCGCTGGAACCTTCCGCTACGATGGATTTCAGCCGCTGGATCTGATCACGGGTGCCGAGGGCATGTGCGGCGTCATCCATGAGGTCCACCAGCTCCAGCGTCAGGTTTTTCAGGGGGACTTCTTTGCGTTTGCCATAATCGACCAATTTGCCGTTCACCCCGTGGCGGGCGGAGCGCCACTTGTTTTCGTTGACCAACAGATCCGGGTAGATGCGCCAGCTCATGTTCAGTTCGCGCAGTTGGATGAGGGTGGCGACGAGGGCCTGGATGGCGGCGACGAGGGTCACGGCATCCTCGACGCGCGTACAGATGTCACACACGCGGATTTCGAGCGTGCCGAATTTCAGATGCGGCCGGGCGTCCCACCAGATGCGCGTGGAATCGATGCCGCTGATGGTGTCGTCTTTGATGCCGTCGCGATCGCCGCGCTTTAAGGTGCCGACGTCGCCCAGGACCTGCACCATATGCACGTAATCGGCAAAGGAGGGGAAGGTGGGCGGGATGCCGCTGCGGGGCAGGGCGGAATAGACGATCGAACGGTAACTATGCAGCCCGGTGGGCCGCCCCTGCCAGAACGGCGAACTGACCGAATAGGCGAGCAAGTGGGGCAAGAAATAGCGGAGCTGGTTCTGGATGTCCATGATGAGCTCGTAATGCTCTGGCGAATTGCCGAAGCCGACGTGCACGTGCATGCCGCAGATGAGCAGCCGCCGCGTCACTTCCTGCATGTTGGCCACCATGTCCTCGTAGCGCGGCCCTTCCATCACCTGTTGTTGCTGCCAGTGGGAAAAGGGGTGGGTGGAGGCGGCGATGATTTCGCAGTTGTGCTCGTGGGCCAGTCCCTGGACGATGCGGCGTAAGCGGATGATCTCCGCGCGGATTTCGTTGGCATCGGCGCAGATGTTGCTGCCGACCTCGATCTGTGACTTCAACAATTCGGCTTTGATCTGATCGCCGAGCAAGTCTTTGCCTTTGGCCAGCAGCGGTTCGACGCTTGAGCTCAGTTCCCGCGTTTCGCGGTCGACGATGAGGAATTCTTCTTCGATGCCCAGGGTGAGCGGCACATCGATCATGGCAGATTCCTTATGTCTGAACGTACCGAATCTAGCGCGCAAAGCAGGACAGCGCAATGAGTGAAGCGATCAGGGGTTATCATAAGCCGGCAGGGGCAAGCGCTGCGCGACCCCGAGTTGACCGATGTAACCGAGGGTGGTTTCCGCTTTTTCGTGGCCGAGGTTTTGCTGGATCGCCGCCATCTTCATGCCCGCTTCGTAGAGGCGGCGGGCGTAGGTGCGGCGCAGGTCGTGTGGGCGGACGATCACCGAACGCCCCTGGAGGCTGATCGGGTATTGGCGCAGGAGGCGCTGGATGCTGGATTCGCTGAGGCGGCCGGGGCGGATTCTGCGGCTGCCGCGGTAGAAGCCACGGAAGACGTGGCCGCGCTCGATGCGCGCCTCTTCCAGCCAGTGATCGACGGCATCCAGGCCCCAGATCAGCGCGCCATAAGGGACGAGGCGCTGTTTGTTGCCTTTGCCGTGGCGGACGCGGCAGGCTTCTTCGCCTTCGAGTTGCTGGTAGAGGTCGTCGAGCAGCAGGTTGCAGATTTCGCCTTCGCGCAGGCCGGTGCAGAGCATGAGGGCGATGATGGCATGGTCGCGCCGAGCGCGCAGCGGCGCCTTGCTCTGAAAGCGTTGGGCCGGCGCGCGCAGGAGTTGACGGGACTGCGCGGCGGTCAGGCGCAGGTGCTCATCGTCGCTGCGGTCTTGCAGCGTTTGCTGGCGGATGCGGGCGCGGCGCGGATTGATGTTGTTCTGGATGCGCAGGAGGGCTTCATCGACGAGCGCTTTGCGGTCGGCCGGGCTCAGGCTAGAGTGGCTTGACCCATTGGCCTGGTTCAATTCGATGGCACGAAACAGCGAATCGCGCAGGGTGTTTTCGCCGAGCAGGTCCTGATAGCGGCTACGGACGGTGGCCAGATGGGCGGAGACGGAGCTGGCGGCGAAGTGGCATTCGTGGAGGAGGTAATCGCGGTAATGGGCGAGGTCAGCGCGGTACCAGAGTTGCTTTTCGTCATCCAGCCAGGAGACAAATTTGCGCAGGCGGTGGCGGTGGTTGCGGTTGGGGTGCGGCTGCAGGAAGGCGCGGTTGGGGGACGACTGGGCGAGGGACGCGGTGGTTGCGGAAGGGGCATCCATGGGGCCAGTATATGCGGATGAGGGCGGGGCGCAGGG
>WTGJ01000028.1 GCA_011523615.1 Chloroflexota bacterium
CTTTTGTCCACGGAGGACACGGAGGGGCACGGAGAACTTCCTACGGCTTTTGTCCACGGAGGTCACGGAGGGGCACGGAGAACTTCTTACTGCTTTTGTCCGCGGAGGACAGGGGGGCACGGAGAACTTCCTACTGCTTTTGTCCACGGAGGACACGGAGGGCACGGAGAACTTCCTACTGCTTTTGTCCACGGAGGACACGGAGGGGCACGGAGAACTTCCTACGGCTTTTGTCCGCGGAGGACAGGGGGGCACGGAGAACTTCCTACTGCTTTTGTCCGCGGAGGACAGGGGGGGCACGGAGACTTCCTGCTTCTTTTGTCCACGGAGGATCGAGGGGAGTTTTGAGGGGGCAAGGGGTTTGGTTGGTGGGAGTTCGTGGGTGAACCAGGTTATATGACAAGCCGCTTGCGCTCAAGCTTGCCGTGGCTGCCGAAATTGAAGAGGAGGCCTACTCTTAGTCCTGTTGCCTTCAGATAGTTGAGGATCTGGGCTTCTTCCCTTCCTGAGAGATGGCTGATGGCCTTGATCTCGACGATAATCTGTTCGAAGCAGACCAGGTCGGCATAGTATTTCTGGGTAAGGCATTGCTCTTTGAATTTGATATTGAGAGATTTTTCGGCCTCGAAAGGAATTCTTCGAGCTGTCAGTTCGAGTTGCATGGCTTCCTGGTAAACTTTCTCAAGGAAGCCAGGACCGAGGGCACGATGCACTTCGATGGCCGCCCCGGTCACGGAATAGGTCTCTTCCTTCAGTAGCAGTTCGGTTTTTCCCACCAGTTCCATCCTTTCCGCTTTGTCCACGCAGGTTTCACTTATCAGACAGCTGCGAGGGCGTTTTTATGAATTTTTTCATAATAATATGTCCGCTTTGTCCGCTCGGAGGCCGTTTTTTGGGCGGAATTGGGGGGTTGGCGGGTTATTTGTCCATGCTGTCCATGCGTTTGAGGAGGGCGAGGAGGGTGCGCAGGTCGTTTTTTTCGACGGCCTGCTGGCGGATCAGCTCGATGAGCTCCTGGCGGCCTTCGGCGCGGCCGGCGTTGATGGCGGCCAGGATTTGGGCGGCATCGTCGGGCGCAGGGCGCCGGTCTTCGACCTCAACGCCGTCGAAGAAGCCCTCGGGGTGTTCCTCCTCTTCTTCGACTTCTTCACGCCAGCGGCGGAGGGTACGGTCGGAGACGCCGATGATGGCGGCGAGGTCTTTCCAGGTTGCGCCGGCCTTGGCGGCTTCGCGGAGGGATTGGAGGTCTTGCTTGTTCATGGCGAACGTCAGTGGATAGTGGATAGTGGATAGTGGATAGTGATTGGACGGGCCGGGCGGCTCAAGTGAGCGGGCCGGCGAAGCGGGCGGGCGGCTGTCGGGTTGTGGTGCGGCGCAGTGGTTGCGACGGGATGCCGACAGGGAGGCCCCAGACGTCAAGTATGGCACAAATGTTTTTTCCGGTAAAGTTCGGGAGTGCAGAGGGGGAACGGCGGGGGAGAACTGCTTTTTGTCCACGGAGGGCACGGAGGAACACGGAGAACTGCTTTTTGTCCGCGGAGGGCACGGAGGAACACGGAGAACTGCTTTTTGTCCACGGAGGGCACGGAGGAGCACGGAGAACTGCTTTTGGTCGGGGAGGAGCGCGGGGAACACCTTGACCGCCTCTTTGGGGACGGCGCGGCGCCGGTGGAGAGGATGCTGTCCTGATTGGGGCCGGCGGCGAGATGGGGGCGGGGGAAGATAAAGCAGGGATTGGGCTGGCCGGGTAGGTGCGGCCGGGGGGCGGGCTTTGCGGTCGTTTTCATTCTGGTCTCCTTCTGTCATTGGATGGAAGGCAGTTGAGAGTACAGACAAGTGCGGCATCATTCTTCGTCGTCCTTCGGGCCGTAAAGAAGCTTCAGCATCACATCTTCACTTTCTTCTTCTTCCCTTAACATCTGGATGGCCTTCTTTTCGACGAGAGCGGCGAGGAGAAGGTCGCGGTGGTCATCGACGGATTTGCCTGCGATGGCCTCGTGCTGGCGCCAGAAGGATTGGAGGAGGCTGCGCTGACGGCGCAGGAGAAGGGGGAGGCGCCGGCGCGCTTCAGCCCGGCCCAAGCTGCCGATCCCGGCTATTTCGATGGCGCTGGTGGCGTCGAGCAGGCCCTGGAGATGGGCTTCGTAGGCTTTGTCGTGGAGGAGCTGAAGTCGAAGCTGGACCCGTGCGAGCGGGTCCCCGGCGTGGTGGGCGTCGAAGGCGGCGGCGCGCTCTTGCCAGTTCCACTTGCGGGCAGCTTTGGTGAGCGCGGACTTATTGCGGACTCCCACCAATTTGGCCACTTGCGCGGTGGACTGGAAGAACTGCAGGCTGAGGAAGCATTGGAACCAGTAGTAGTGCTGGTCCGGTTCTGCAGGCTGCCGGCGCCAGAGCTCGGTCTCGGAGAGGTCCTCTTCGGACGGGCGTTTGGGGCCGTCGGTAAAGGGATCGTATTCCCATTCGATGGGGCCGAAAAACGCTTCCATCTGCATTCTGGTCAGTTTGTCGGCAATTACGACCCTTCTGTTCAGGACCATGCCGTGCAGCCGGCGTTCGTTGATTTTCAGGGCGGCGTTCTCTTTGCGGCGCGGTTCAATTTGAGAGAGGAGCGCGCGCAGATGCTGGAAGAGGGAGGCCAGGTTGCGGCGGGCTGCGGCCCGGTCCAGTTTACCGATTTCGGCGCGGGCGAGGGCACGGGAGGTGTCCTGCAGGCCGGTGAAGTGGGCGATGTAGGCGATCTCCCTGAGCAGCTGTTCGCGCCACTCATACTGGAGGGCGAGGAATTGGTTCTTCTGACGGTCTGCCTCGGCGAGGCGTTCGGACCAGCGCCACTGTTTGGCGGCCCTGGCGATGAGCCGGGTGTTGGGTCTGAGGCCGGCAATTTCGGCGACGCTGGCATGGCGGCGCGGCGGGGGGAGGGTGACAAAGATCTGGAACCAGCGGTAGTGTTCGAAGGGTTCGCCGGGTTGGCGTTCACAGGGCTGGGACCGGCTGTTGACCTGCTCAATAGCATCGTCCAAGGTGGGGTAGGCGTCCCAGTTTATATCGAGTTTGCTCAAATCCAAATTGGGGTCGTCCCAGTCCAGGGATTGAAGGTCGTTCATAGTTTTTTTCCTCTATGAACGGGCAACAAGAAAGCGCCCGCTTGCTGGCGGCGCCGGGGGAGTCAGTTGGGAAAACTCGCGCGGCAGGGCCGGTAAGAAGCGGAGCGCCTGGGAAAGACCAGGGGGTCCTGGGGTTCGGTTGGGGCTGGCCGGGTGAGTGTTCAGGTGGGAGGCCAGCCTGCAAGTAAGGATACACGAGGATTGGGGATTTGTCAACCCTTGGAATTAGAGGAAAGAAGCAGGGGAACTGCGGGGGGAAGGGTTGGGGTTTTCTGCAGCGCGGTTTTGGGGGATTCAGGAGATCAGGTGCAGTTTGGGCGGCGGGAGGCTGCGGGGGTCAGTTCGAAGGTACCGATGGGCTCCTCTTTTGTTGTTTCTGCTGACAGCCAACCCCTGCTATCATTGAGTCGAACTGCAAAAGCAACCCATGAAGGAAGGCCATGAATACACAGTTCGCTCGCCTCTGCCTTGTGGTTGTGGCTATTCTCTTTGCTACCGCGACTCCTTCATCAGGGCGCGTAGCATTTGGGCAAGACGCGTCGCAGCCTCTGAATGCCCCGACGCTGACGGCGACGGTAAGCGGGCCAACAACGGTTGAGGTTCGATGGAACGAGACAGAAAACGCCGCCAGCTATGAACTGTATGTGTGGTGGTCCGAGTACGTGGGCTGGGAGCAGATTGGCAATGTCCTGACCGGCAGTTCGTACACGCACGGGAATCTCATAAGCGGCGCGAGATACTACTACACTATACGTGCTGTGAATGCTCACGGCGTCAGCCCCTGGTCAGAATACGCCAAGGCGATTCCCCTCGAAGAAGGGCCGCCACCACCAGCACCGACGATATTCGCTGTTAACGCGGGCATCGAAAAGATATCGGTCCATTGGAGCTGGGATTGGGCGGGGTGGGAATCGGCCCACCCTGCCAGCTACAGATTTGTGTTGTTCACGTGGTGGGATCCAGGAATTGGATGGCAGCAGGTTGGTCATCATCCGGGTGATACGCAGTTCTTCCACGATAATCTGAAGAGCGGGACAACCTACTACTATATCGTTCGTGCTGAAACGTCCACTGGTCCAAGCCTGTGGTCTGACATAAAGTCGGCGGTCCCCCTTGACAGATCAAACAGATCTGCGCTGACACTGATCTACGATAATTCAGGCGGCGAGAACTGGACCAACAAGGCCAACTGGTTGAGCGACAGACCGCTCAATGAATGGGACGGTATCGTCACCGACGGGAATGGGCGGGTCGTCGAACTGTTTCTCAAAGAGAACAATTTGACCGGGGTTCCTCTTTACTATGTGCATTACCTTAGCGAATTAAGAGAACTGGATCTTTCGGGCAACAATCTTCACACGTGGATATTGCCTGATGTGGGCAACCTCAGCAAGTTGGAACTGTTGAACTTAGGGTTAAACCATTTGACGGGGCCAATCCCGCCCGAACTGGGCAAGCTCACTAACTTGCGGTCACTATGGCTTGGGTTTAACCACTTGACCGGGTCAATCCCGCCTGAACTGGGTAAGCTCACTAACTTGCAGTCACTATTTCTTGGAAACAACAACCTAGGCGGCAGCGTGCCGCCCGAACTGGGCAATCTCACCGAGCTTTGGGGCCTGTGGCTCAACTTCAACCGTTTAGACGGAATGATACCGTCTGAGTTGGGCAACCTTACCCACCTTGAAAGCCTGTGGATCGAAGGCAACAGTTTTACGGGGTGCCTGCCGGCAGCGTGGCGAGACGTTGAGGGCAGCGATCTGGCTCGAACAGGTCTTCCTTTCTGCGACCCGTAAACCACCGGGCTGAGCCGCGCCAGCACACAACAGGTTCAAGATAACTTCGCCCCCATTCGACAAGCGTGCCATGAACCGGCAGGCTTGTGTTGGCCTGTCTGCCGGCAGGGCGCGACAGGCAGGCGGCAGGTGCGAGAGCCGGGCTGGTCCTGTATGCCCCAGGGCCAGCTAGACCGGGCCCCGTTGACATTTTGGGCGGGGCGGTCAACAGGGAGGGGCAGTTTTTAGTGGTCAGTTATTCGCTTCTAGTGAACTGCGAACGGCGGACTGCTTTTGTCCGCGGAGGGGCGCGGAGAACTGCTTTGCTTGTTGTCTGAATCAGGATTTGCGGGATTTTGATGGATTTTCAGGATGGCTGGCGGTGGGTTGTGGAGGGGATGGATTGATTCGCCAAGGCCCGGGGAGAAAATCATTTGGCCACGGAGGATTGTCTGAACCGCAGTTTTGTGGGATTCAGGAGATTAAGTGTGATTTTGACGGCGACGGGCCGGGCGCGTTGCGGGCATGGCGGCAGAGCGGGGCGAGAAAACCAACTCTGTCTGAATCAGGACAACTCTGTCTGAATCAGGATTTGCGGGATTCTGATGGATTAGGGGATGGCTGGCGGTTAGTTGGGGAGACGTGAAAGAATGTTGATTTGGACGCTGAGTATTGTTGCCAAAGAAGCTATTCCTACGCCAACGATCCAGATCACGGTTTTGAGGGTTGCTCTTGACACGTCATCTTTGGTGGCCAAGTGTTCATAGGCGCCCTGCAGTTCGCATGTGCTCCTGGTTAAGTCGTCTACTCTGTTTTCGAGTCTGTTGATTCGGTCTCCATGTTCGGACATTGCTACCATCCCTGATCCTCCCAATCGGTATGCCACCTGTATGCGAACAAAAAATTACCACAATGTAAGCATGGGGCGCAAGGCAAATGGAGAGAATCGGTTTGGGGAAGAGGAGCGGCGAAGGGCAGTTTTTGGTAGGCAGTTTTTGGCTTTACGTGGTCTACGAACGGCGAACTGCTTTTGTCCACGGAGGGCACGGAGAACGGCGAACGGCAGTTTTTGGCAGGCAATTTTTAGTTATTCGTGAACTGTTTTGGGTCCGCAGAGGGCGCGGAGAACGGTTTTTTTGGGGATTATACATTTAGGGCCAACACGAAAAGCACAAGGAAAACCAAACCAAAGCCAGCACAAAATCGGGTCAAAACGAAAACAAAAAACGGGCACTCGGCTTAGACCTGAGTGCCCGTTTCTGTTGTGTCAGGACTACGGTTCTATCGGGCCAATTGGATGCCCACGAGACGCTTTTCCCCATCTAGCCATCAGTTCTTCCTCGTATTCTTCAACCCACTGAATCAGAACTTTCTTCTTGGCCGCAGGAAACCTTCCTTTTACGACAGGAGGATAACGAATCGTAACTGTGACTTCATGTCCTCCATATTCGGCGTGAACATGGGGAGGGTTATGTCCGAAGTAGTCCATTCGGACCCTGATCCCGTTGAAATGACACAAGCTAGGCATACTCTTGCATCAGCTCCCGAAACTCAGGAAAAAGTTCCTCGACCGTTACGCCTGTCAACATCATATAGATCGTGTCGGCGCATACGTCGAGGTCATCATCAGGCCCCCATGCGATGGCCTTTCTGTCATTTACATGAACAGACTCAAAGAACTCACGTTTTTCCCATCTCTTGCAAACCTCCTTGTTTGACCACTCGGAAAGGTCCACCTCTCCGAGCTGACCGTCAGAAAATTCCACAAAAATTGTGTAACCGGAACGAGCCTCTACACGAACAGGCACAGGATGTTCCAGCCCTTCTTTCACAGGTCGCCTCCATTTCATGAATAGGTGGATCACGTTGTTCAAGGGAATGAGGTTCCCCATAGGGGATGTTACAGCACAATTATAGCAATTTTCTTTAGTCATTTCAAGGCGAAGCTATAAACACAGTTTGTAACTACTAAGCCTATGTAACGAGAAAGAGCTAATGTGCGATTGCTCTTGGA
>WTGJ01000007.1 GCA_011523615.1 Chloroflexota bacterium
GCCTCGTAGAAAACTCCATAATAAAATAGGGACCCCTGGGTATAAGGGTTTGTGTGGTGGGGATGGGTGGGGATGATTTCCGGCACGAGGTTCTGAATTGGGGCCGTTTGCGGTTGCGCGGTGGCCGCCGCCGCCATGAGAAACAACACGACCTGTCCCAACCAGCCCCGTTTCATGTGTGGTTGCTCCCCCCCCCCCCCCCCCGCGGTTGCCGACGTTTTGCCGGCCAGTATAGCAGCCGTCGACAGCGCCCGTCGCTTGCCCACCGCCCCGCCGGCGATTAGAATCACCAGCATGTCGCAGGAGCTGCCCAATACCATCTTCGAGATCCGTGAATACATCGTCACTTTGCGACAACGTGAGGTGTTGACGATGGGCGGTCTGGCGCTGACCCTGCGTGGCTTGATCCGCTGCCTGGGGGAAACGCAGCAGTTGGATCTGTATTTTGTGGAGGAGCAAGACGCCAACCCGCCCCCGCGTTACGATGCCGAGAAGAAGCAAGGGCGCATGGTCTTGCCTTTTCGCGATTTCGCCATTTTTTTGGATTTGTTGCGCAACGAAGGGCCCATCTACGCTCACCTGCGCGCCGACAAACCGGAGTGGAGCAGCATCACGACGAGTCGCGAACCCGTCGGCGAGGGTGAAACGCGTTGACGCAGCGGCGGCCGGTTGCGTCATGAATCCCATTTCGCATCGACCCTACCAGGGCGAGGCGGATCTGTTCGCGATGAAGCGCGTCCTCAGTGAACTGCTGAGCGCGGGCCTGGGCAGTTATCACCGCGGCGACCTGGATTGGTGGCTCATTCCTGAAATAGGTGGCGCAATTGGGGAACAGACCGAATTGTGGTTCCGCGGTGAGGAACTCCTGGCATTCGTCATCTACATGGAAGAACGGGCGGATTTCGATGTGATCGCGGCACCGGCATGGCGCGGCAGCGCGTTGGAGCGCGATTTGATGCATTGGGCGGATGCGCGCCTGAGCGCTGCGGCGCGGCGCCACCAGCAGAAGAAGGTGTGCGCCTATTGCTCTGCCGACCACCCATTTCAACGCGATATCCTCAGCGATTTGGGTTACGAGGAAGGGCAGGATGTGATCCTCTATGCGCAGGATTTACCGGAGCAGGCACTGCCCGCTGTGCCCTTGCCAGTCGGTTTTCGCTGGTTGCCGCCGATGCGCCTGGAATGGGCGGCGGCCCGCGCAGCCGCTCATGCCGATGCCTTCCATCCTTCGAAAATGACGCCGGCCGCTTACCGTCGTCTCCTGCACAATGGGCCGGATTATGACGAGGCGTTGGATGTCGTCGCCGTGGCGCCGGATGGTCAGCACGCGGCTTTTGCGTTGGCCTGGGTGGATGAGGCGATTGGCATCGGCCTGTTCGAGCCAGTGGGGACGCGCCGCGCCTTCCAGCGCCGTGGCCTGGGGCACGCGGTGCTGCGCGAAGGATTGCGGCGCTTGCAAGCGCGGGGGATGCAACGCGTGATGGTGGGTTGTGAGGCCGATAATGAAGGCAACCAGGCCTTTTACGAAGGGGCCGGTTTTCGGGAGCAGACGCGCATCCTCGCTTACCGGCGGAAATTGACCTAGCTAAGGATTGGATCAATCATGCAAAAGTAAGGTTCAAAGATTACTCGTTAGAAACTTGCGGATATGAGTTCTTGACAATTTATCAATTTAAATTGTAAATTTGCATCACTAGAAACAGGAACGAATATCATGAAACGATCAATAATCACACTATTGCTGATCATCTTCACGACGGTTTTGATGACGAGTGTAGATACCAGTTATGCGTGCGCTCAAGAGCAAGGTGACGACAAAGTGGCATTGTGCACTACCAATTGTGGCAGTGGAGTCAGAGGCTCCTGTCGGATTGTTGTGAATTTTAAATCGGGTTACAAATTCCTTCATTGTGAGTGGTGCACGCCTGACGGGCATTGCTGGGTAATTATTCAACCTCTTTGACGTGAGCAGAGGGTTGTTAAATTTTGATGATAGATTCCTGACACGCAATATTTGGGTATTGCTAGTGGTACTGTTTCTGTTTGTCCTGACGGGCCTCATCTGGTTCGTTGCGAACCGAGAAGTGTACCCTGCGCATGAAGAGCTAAACCCGGAAGCTTTTACGACGCTACTCAGGTTGCCACCAAACGAGCGAAATGGCATCCAGTTTTCCGAAGAGTGGCTCGCGCGCTTTCCTTACTCCCGGACGGCCTATGAGGAATATGCGGCCGGTTTGGCGGACGATGTGCCCTGTGCCCGCTGGGAGAATGGCGGCATCACCTGGTGGGATCGGCGCGCGGTATCCTGGGAAAGGGCGCCGGAGTATCTGGCAGCACATCCGGAGCTGGCCGTCGGCTGGGATGCGATCGTACACTTCCCGGCGTTTCGCTTTTGTGGTTTTCCCGAACCTTACCCGGAAAAGCCGCTGCTGGCGACGCCCGCCACGTGACATCCGTGGCGCGCTGTCGTAAAGGGTGTGCCTGTGTTTATCCGTTGACGATGGGCGCGGAGACTGGCGCAGGTTGCGCCGCCGGTTTCAGGGAAGGCGCGGCCGTTGTAGTGGGTTGCAGGCTGCCGTAGACATCTTCGCGCCGGTCTTGATAGACGGGGATGATCTCCCTGGCTTGCGACACGGCGGTCAGATCCAGCTCCGCCGTGAGCAGCGTCGCTTCACTGCCACCTTCCGCCAGGCGTTCGCCCCAGGGGTTGATGATCGCGGAATGGCCACCGATTTCGAGGGAACCGCTCATCCCGGCGCCATTGCAGGCGAGCACAAAGCACTGGTTCTCGATGGCGCGGGCACGCAGCAAAGCCCGCCAGTGCTCTACACGCACCGCTGGCCACTCGGCGGGGAAGAGCAACAGATCCGCGCCGGCCAGCGCATATTGACGCGACAATTCGGGAAAGCGCAGATCGTAGCAAATCTGCAGGCCCGCTCGGCACCAACCCAGCTCCAGAATCTTCGTTTCGCCCCCTTCGATCAAG
Source organism: Chloroflexota bacterium (assembly GCA_011523615.1). GTDB lineage: Bacteria > Chloroflexota > Anaerolineae > Aggregatilineales > Phototrophicaceae > WTGJ01. Next base: position 2,987 of record WTGJ01000007.1, read on the forward strand.
TAGCGATCTTCATCGAGCAGACGGAAGAGGTGCAATTTGCGATAGCGGCCGAGCAAAGCGCCATCTGCCGCGAAGGCCGCCGCACAATTGGCGATGCCCTGTGGTTGCGCTTCCAGCACAGAGCCGACCACCGTCATTTGCTCACGTTGGGCGATTTCACGCATGACGGCGAAGCTGCCGCCGGGGTATTCCGAAGCCAACGCGTCCGCCCGCTCGAGGTCATAGCCGCTGGACCAGAGTTCAGGCAAGAGGAACAGATCGCTGCCCCGATCGGCGGCTTCCCGAGCCAAACCTTGGGCGCTTGCGTGATTGGCCGCCAGATCACCATGGGCGATGGTCATCTGCGCCAGGCTGACCGTTGTGGTTGTCATGGAGATTGCCTTTGAACTATGCCACTGCTGGATATTGTACCCTTCGGACCTGCACTATGGCAACGCATGTTGACGCCAAAATTCAGCCAGCCCCAGGATGCGCTCTGCGAAGGGTTGTCCGCTCATGTCCAGGGCGGCCACGCCTGGTTGGCGACGCAGTTGCTCTTCGGAATGCAGCGCTTCCTTCAGGAGGGCCCGCTGCCCCGCATCGTGGAACCGCTCACCCCAGGCCTGGTGCCGGGCGCGCAATGCTTCGCCGAGCGCGAGGTAGGGGACGAGCACGATGCTGATGGGCAGCAAGCGAGGGAGCGCATCGCCCAGGAGCAGCAAGTCTGGAGAGAGGCGAATCAGGTTTGAGCGTCGCAAGACGGTGATTTCGAGCCAGGCAGTCACCTCCAGTTTGAGGTGGGTGATGCCGTAGCGTTCACGAGTTTGGGCGTGTGTTTCGCCCAGGAATTGCGCCAGGTCTAAATCCCCATCCAGGTAATTCAGGCCCAACTGTGGCGCGGCCTGGTGGGCCAACTGCGGTAGATCGGGCAGGCTCGTGCCGCTCAGGATCAAATTGAGGCCATCGACATAGGCGCGATCGGGATTCATGTGCGTTCTGCCAGGGTGGGCAACAGCTCGGTCAGCGAATGGATGGTGAGATCCGGCGTGATCGGGAACATCGGCGTGGTCTGCGAAGCGAGGTCTACACCGGGGCGGGTGCGCCAAACCGCGAAGATGCCTGCTTCTTGTGCGCCGTGGATATCGGCGATCAGGTTGTCCCCGACGTAGAGGGCTTGTTCCGCCCGTACACCGAGGCGCTCCAGCGCTTCGGCAAAGATGGCGCGGTGCGGTTTCAGATAGCCCACATCGGCGGCAGAGAGGCGGACATCCGGGAAGAATTCCAGCAAACCGTGAGTCCGCAGGGTTTCATCTCGCAGCGACATCGGTTGACTGGCGTTGGTGATGAGGCCGAAGCGCAGATCCAGCCGGTGCATTTGTTGCAGCGTCGGGATGACATCGGGAAAGGTGCGCAGGCCCGGCGGTGGTTGATCGCCATAAGCGGCGAGCAAAGCTTCGCGGTCGCAACGCTCATCGCGGATGCCCACGGCGTGGAGGGCGTGGGTGAGGATATCGGCCAGGTGCGGGGCGACCCAATTGCGCTTGCCTTTGCGCCAGCTATCATACATTTCACGGAAGTACGCTTCGTCAAAGAGTTGAAAAGCCGGCACCGGGCCGCGTTGAGCCAACCAACGCCAGACGCGACGCAAGCAGCTTCGTTCGTGATTCTGCCAGGCGTCGATGGGAACCCGGCTCCAATCAATCAACGTATCGTCCATATCGAAGAGGACCGCACGGATGGCGGTGGCTGGGCTCATCCGCGGCGCGCGATTTCCTGGCGATTCGTGGCCTGGCGGCGCTGGTGTTCCGCGATGAGGGATTGGACCTGTCCGATGGCCGCCGCTTGCTCCGGGAGGTGCTCCTGCAACAGGGAAAGGGTTTCTTGCAGGCTTTGCAAAGGGTAGGGTGAATCCTCAGGCGAAACTTCCAGAGCCACTTGCAGAACGGCCTGCGCTGCTTCACTTTTGCCCAGGGCCAAGCGGGAAGCGATGAGGTCGGCATAGGCCCAGTAGTTATCCACCTGTGCCAGCACTTCGGCATGGGCCAGTTCTTCGACGCGGCGATACGATTCCCACATCGGCTCGTGTTGGCCTTCGAGCAGGTATAAGGGCGCCAGATTGCTGATCGGATAAGAGGAATGTGGCGTGACGCGCGCCGCACGTTCATAAGCCCGACGCGCTGCATCCAGTTGCCCACGGCGGCGGTAGAGGCTGCCCAGCGGCCCCCACCAGGATTCGCCATCGTCATCGACCAGCTTGGGTACGGCGGTCAGGGCACGCAACAGTTGTTCTTCGGCGCGGTTGAAGTGCAAGTCGCGCTCCGGGCCGGGGGGCATCTGTTCCGCTTGACGGCGGAAGGCCAGGCCGAGGGCCGCTTGGGCCGGGGCGAAATCCGGGTCGATCGCCAGTGCCCGCTCCAAACTCTCGAGAGCACCCTGTAGATCTCCCTGATTCACCAGCACATAGCCCAGGCGGTAATGGGGCGCCGGTATACTATCGTCCAGGGCGATGGCGCGGCGGTAGGTATCGATGGCGCCGGCATAATCTTGCGCGCGGTATTGCCTTTCGCCGAGCGGCAGCAAAGCGAGGGCCAGCGCGCTGTGATGAGAAGCGGCTCGCGTTTGTTCGGCTTGCCTGCGCAGCTCCGCCCGCAATTCATTCAACTCGTCGCGCCGTGTTTGCATATCCTGCTTCATCTGCGCAGCGGCGGATTGTTGCTCGCGCAGGACCTCGGTGCGCGTTCGGTCCAATATGGCGGTGGCGCGCATCAAACGCGTCACGCCGAAGAGGGCAGCGGCGATGCCGAGCACGGTGGCGAGGAAACCGATCGCTTCGAAAAGGCTGAGCAGATTGTATGCCTGGTCGACGGCGCGTTCGGCGCGAGCCGCCGCATCCAGCGCCCGTTGGATGGCATCTTCGGCGTCTGCCTGGGCGTAGGCTGGCGCGGCAACCCAGAGCGCAGGTGAAAGCGCCAGCAAGATCGTGAGTACAGCGCGTGAGTTAGGGTTCATCCGGCTCGGGGATGAGCAGCTCTTGGCCGATAGATAGCGCATCGGGATTTTCCAGCTGGTTGAGTTCGATGATGGCTTGCATGCTGACGCCGTAGCGCAGCGCAATCTGGAAGAGGTTATCGCCGGCAACCACGATGTGGCGCTGGGCGACGCGCCCGATCAGAGTGGGGGTGGGAGAGGGGAGGAGGCTGCTCGTCGCGATGGCCGTGGCGGTCAACTCTGCTTCCGTCAGGTTCGGGTCACAATCCGGAATCCACAGGATCTCGCCCGGGAAGATGTCTTCGTCATCTTTGGTGGGGTTTTGTGCCAGGATCGCGGTCACGGTCGTATCGTAAGCGAGGGCGATGGCGAAGAGGCTATCCCCGCTGACGACGGTGTGAGTGCAGCGATCGCCGGGTGAAGGCAAAGTGGGCTCGATGGTCGGCGAAGGCGTGGGCGAAAGGTAGGGGGTCGGGGTTTCGG
>WTGJ01000027.1:0-14659 GCA_011523615.1 Chloroflexota bacterium
GATGCCGATCATTCCACTACGGACCCGGGTGGCGGTAGCGGCGGCAGCACCTGCCAACACGTCGGCAGCGTACGAACCGGTGTTGTCCTGTCGGTGAAAGCCCTGGGCAGTGGCCGTTACCGTGACAGTGCCTGGTCGTATTACAACGTTCTCGTGGCGACGCGCCGACCGACTCAACGACCCACCCAACGGCCGCCGACGCCAGTGCCACCTACAACCGTACCGCCCACGTCCGCGCCGCCCACCGCCAAGCCGCGCGTGGCCCATCTCTATACCCACCTGGAGTACCGTTATGTCTCCTGTACTCAGAACGGCCAGTTCGGCCTCTGCCAGGAACGCCGCCAATGCTCCAAAGTCTGCTGGGTGGATGCCCGCCACATCTGCTGGAACCACCGTTGCAGCGGCTGGGGACGCACCGGCGTCTTCATCTCCGCCGCCCTGCCCGGTAGCTGAACGAAGTGGTGCTGAAGCGCCAGGGCGGTGGCAGAGCCGCGCTGAAATCCAATGGTCATATGATTTGACTTTAATGTGAAGAGTCGCTAAGGTTTGAGCGGCTGATTTTCCGGTGCGAGCGGTGAAAGAAGCGCAAATTCGTACCCGGTTGTTGAGCCTTTCTGAAAAACAGTGTTCAATTGGGAGGAACACAAATGAGCAAGAGTTTTCGTATGGTAACGCTGGCATGTCTCGTCGTGGGCTTGCTGGTAGCTGGTCTGGGGGGCGTTTCGGCGCAAGATGACCAGCCGGTCTTCCGAATCGTCAGCCATGGCGGTATCGGAAACCCCTTCTGGATCGTTGTCATCAAGGGTATGGAAGAGGAATGCACGCGGATCGGCGCCGATTGTGAATGGCTCTCGGATCCGGTCGACAACATTGACGATATGGCAGGCTATTGCGATGACGCGCTGGCCGCGAATCCGGATGGTCTGGGCATCACCGTGCCGAATCCGGAAGTGATTCGCGACTGCGTGAATCGTGCCGCTGAAGCGGGCATCCCCGTGATCGTGCTGAACACGGCCGATCCGAACGCTGGAACTCCGGACGCTTTGCCGACCATGTTCTACATCGGCGCGAATGAGTTCACCGGTGGCGTGTCCAATGCCAATCGTGTGCTCGCCGCCGCCGCTGCGGATGGCGTGGAAATTACCGGTGCGGTCTGCCCCATTCAGGAAGTGGGCCACAGTGGTTTGGAAGCGCGCTGCGCCGGCGTGCGTTCGGTCCTGGAAGAAGCAGGCATTCCGTTGCATGGTTTGACGATCAACAACGATGTCCCCGCTTCAGCGGGTACGCTGTGCGATTTCTTCGCCGCGAATCCCGATGTGAATGCTGCTTTCATGCTGGGCCCGAATCCCTCCAGCTCGCTCAACCTCTGCCTGCAGGAATCCGGCCGCATGCCGGGTGATATCTATGCGACCACGCATGATACCAGCGCCGAGATCTATGAAATGATCAAGGACGGCTACCTGCTCCAGGCGATCGATCAGCAACCCTATTTGCAGGGTAGCGAGACGATCCATTGGCTGTATCTGAATCTGCTGGCTGGCTTGGCGCCTGGTGGTGATATCCTCACCGGCCCCGGCGTCATCGATGCGAACAACATTGCTGCCGTCGAAGAGGCTACTGCAGAAGGACGTCGCTAGTTCAAGTAAAGGCCATCTCGGGCAGGGCAACCTGCCTGAAATGGCCTTTCGTTTCTAGGTCATATCGTGACAACGCGCCTATCTTTGGGCGCGTTTTGATAGGGGATTCTCGCGGGGGGGAATGATGGATGCCTTGATCAGCAGAGTGGGCGGTGAAAAGCAGACCACACCCATCGTAATGGGTGCCATGTGGTTACTGGGCATATTGGGTTTTGCGGTCATCGCCCTGGTTTTATTGGGCTGGTTGCCCTTTGGGGAACGCGCCAATATTTCTCGGCGAGATATCAACCTGATCGAGTGGATCATCGTCATGAGCGCCTTTTTGTATGGCGCCGCCAGCTTTCACGCCGGTTCGGGTTTGCTGCAAGGGAAACAAGAAGGCATCCGCTGGGGGCAATGGGTCGCTTTTGCGACGCTCTTTTTGGGTGGCGCCATCATCATGAGTGTCGTCATTCCGGCCACCCTCAAGCATGTGTTGTTGAATGCAGAGGGGATCAATCTCGCGACCGTGCTCGATGGTTCAGTAGACAGCATCGGTAGCAGCCAACGTTTTCTGGTGTTTCCGGCGGATTCCCTGGGCAATTTGGGTGGGATCCTGACAACGGTCGGCCTTTTGGGGATCGCGGTAACTGCCATGTTGGCCCTGGCGAGTTTTGTCCTTCCCGGTCTGAACGTGATCACCCATTTCTTGACGGAGGGAGCCTATTCCCGGAGGTTCCTGCGGCTCCTGATGCTCACCTTGATCCTGGGTGTCATTCTCATGTTGATCGCGGGTTCATATGTGGTGAATTCTTTCCCCGAAGCGATCGGCAAAATCCGTCACCCGGCCTATCAGCATCTTTTTGCCGGTGTGATTTTCCTCGTGGTGGGGTGGTTCAGTTACGTCGCTTTGGCGCAAGATGAAGAAGAATCAGATGAGTTGCGCCGAGCCGTTTCCCTTTCCCCCGCCAAGACGATCCGTACCCAATTGGCAAAATCACCGAGTGCCGGGGCGATCATCGGTGCGATGGCGATCTTCTTCTTTTTCGCCGTCGCTTCTGATTTATTCCTGGAACAGAGTTCCGTCGCTTCCTTTCTTTCCAACATTTCGACCAAAGGCATCATCGCCATCGGCGTCACCCTTTTGATGATTTCCGGTGAGTTTGACCTCTCCATTGGCTCGATTTTGGGCGTCGCAGCGCTGAGTTTTCTGGCCTTCATGACGGATGGAGCGCCTTTGTTGGGGGTTTTGCAACCGCTGGAAGCGGCCATCCTGACGCTCTTTGTCGTAGCGGTCCTGGGTGGGATCAATGGCACGCTGCTGATCTTCACCCGCATCCCTTCCTTCATCGTCACCCTCGGCACGATGCTGGCCTTTCGCGCGGTGACGTTGGTCGCCATCGCCGGCGGCCGCATTTTGCGCTATAGCGATTATCACGAATTCCTGCCGGTGGTGACGATCCCTGGCATCGTTTTTGTGGCTCTGGCGGTGATTGGGATCTTGTTGCTCCTGTATTCGGCGTATCGATCCTTGCCGGTGATGTGGCGCAGGTTGCAGGAATCCGCCACGCAGTTGCGCGCCAACGTCGGGGTGGATGCCGGACCGAATGAAGCCTTCCGCTCGGTCGATGTCTTTTTCCGCGCGCTCAGCTTGTTGGTGGTGGCGATGGTGATCCTGGTTTTCCTGGGCTGGTTGGTGATCGTGATCGGTTACCACCTATCGGATCAAGGCAGTGAAGTCGAGGTGGGCTTTTTTGATATCACGAACGGTCGTTTGATCAACCATTGCGCGGTGGACCCGGCCTTGATTGAAACCGGAGAAGCGGTCATGCAGGGCAGGGAGCGCTTGGGAGAAGGCGAATGCAGCGTCGAGCGTATCGTAGCAGGCGAAGAAGTGCGCTACCGTGGCATGATGCATCCCGTCGGGGCCATCGTCTCGGACGACCTCGTGGGTTGGGATGTGAATACGCGGGCGAACTTCCGCCTGTCCATCATCTGGTGGCTCTTTTTCGTCATCGTGTTCCACTTGCTCTTGACCCGCACGACCTATGGCAATCGCGTATTTGCGGTGGGGGGCAACCCGGGTGCGGCGCGCGCGCAGGGTGTGAATGTCGATCGCGTGAAGATGCGCAATTTCATCATCCTCGCGCTATTGACCGGCATCGCCGGTATCTACGAGGTGGCCCGCAATCCGGGGGTCGACCCCTTGAAGGGGGAGGGCTGGGAGCTGGAAGTGATCGCGATGACGGTGATCGGTGGCACTTTGCTCAGCGGTGGTTATGGCAGCATCATTGGTTCGATGCTCGGCGCTTTGATCGTGGGCATGTTGCAGACCGGGCTGGTTTTGGTGGGCATTCCCTCTCGTTTGTTTGCGGGAACGGTGGGGGTGACGATCATCGTCGCGGTAGTGATGAATACCTTCGTGCGGGGTGGCGCACAAGATTGAACGGAGGAAAGCAAGATGAGTGAGAACGGATCGGCCCAGACCGAAGCGGCGGTGGCGCAGAGCAACGGCGCCGCCTCAGCAGATTCGCCCCTGGTGGATATGATCAACATCCACAAGTATTTCGGTAGCGTGCAGGCGCTGCGCGGGCTGGATTTTCGCGTCAACCGGCAGGAAATCGTCGGGCTCCTGGGGGACAACGGTGCCGGTAAATCGACCCTCATTAAAGTACTCACCGGCTTTCACACGCCCACGCGCGGTCAAATCTTCTTCGATGGCGATGAAGTGGAAATCGATTCGCCGACCCGCGCGCGTGAACTGGGCATCGAGACGGTCTATCAGGATCTGGCGCTCGTTCCCTTGATGAGCATTGCGCGGAACTTCTGGTTGGGCCAGGAACCCACGTACCAAATCGGCCCGCTGAAATTCCTGGATCAAAAGTTGATGGAAGAATCGACGATCGATGCGTTGGCCGACGTGGGGATTCACATTCGCACTGCGGACGAAACCGTCGGCACGATGTCCGGTGGGGAGCGGCAGTCGATCGCCATCGGCCGGGCAGTGTATTTTGGCAAACGCCTGTTGATCCTGGATGAGCCGACCTCCGCCCTCAGCGTGGGCGAGACGCAAAAAGTGTTGGATTATACTTTTGCCGCCAAGGACAAGGGCATGAGCGTAATTTTCATCACCCACAACATCAGCCAGGTCCACGAGGTGGCAGATCGCTTCACCATCATCGAACACGGGCGAAAGTTGGGTGATTTTACGAAGGATGAGGTCTCCCAACAGGAAGTGGCGAATATGATCGTATCTGGCGTCGTTCCAGAACGCTTGCGCCTGTTCGATGAAGATGGGAAGAAGGAGAACGCATGATGGCAGGAAGCTGGCCATTTACCCTGCGTGGCACCTTGCTTGGGCTGACGGTTCTGCTCGGCCTGTGGGTGGTGGCCTGTGCGCCGGCCGATTTGGATATCACGCCCACTCCCGAACCCACCGCGCTGCCCACCAGCACACCAACGCCGACTCCCCCGCCTGCGAGTGCGGCAGAGAATCAAAGGGTCCTGGAAACGATTGTGGAGAGTTTCCCTGTCCAACTTTCTGGTGGTGGTTCGGAATGGCGGCCCGACCCGAGCAAAGCGGACAGCGGAAGGGAGATTCCACGCGTCACTGTTCCGGGTGGGGTGGCCCTGGAATTGCACTACACCGAGCGCCTGGGCGGTCAATTCAGTGTGACCTTCGGGGTCTTTGATGATGCAGAGGATGCCTTCGAACACTACGAATGGATCCGCGGCATCCGTTCGGTTTTGGAAAATGGCAAACCACGTGAAGACTTTCCCACGCCCAATATCTTTGGCCAAGGCCTCTATGGTTCGATCGCCCTCGTTCAAATCGACCAGATCTTCATTGAAGTGAGCGTCAGCCTATTCACTACACCAGTGAACCCGCTGCGTTCGTTGGCCCAAGGCGCCGTCAATCATGTCCTGGGGCTACAGGAAGAGATCAATGCTTCGACGGCAGAGAGTGCGACCGCCAGCGATGAAGATTATCTGGCAGCCGTGCTCAGTTTGCTGCCCAGCCAGTTGTTTGCGGGTTCGCAATGGAACCTGGATGTGGCGCGCAACGAAACGGTACAGCGGCCCTTGCCCGGTATGAACGATGGCGATGGCGTGCGGGTGTATTACAAAGAACAAACGGGCGGCGCGTTTCGCTTGACCTATGGGGTATTCCAGAGTGAAGCCGCCGCTCAAGCCAATTACGAGCGCATCCGTGACATCCGCGAAGGCCTGGATGAAGAAAATGGCGAAGCAGATTTCCCGCAACCCCATGTCTTCGGCTCAGGATTGTACGGCTCCGTCGCGCTCTTTCGGCTGGACCGTTTTTTCCTGGAGGTTTTGATTGAGCGTGCCCCCGGTACGACGGCGGATCCGATCCTGAGGATTGCGCGGATGGCTTTGGATACGTTGACGCAGGCGCGCGAAAAAGTGAGCTTCTGATCGGCGGATGAACTGCGCGGAATTGGCCGGTCAGCAGGCCCTCGTCACGGGGGCAGCGGGTGATTTGGGTGCGGCCATGGCGCGGGCGTTGGCCGCGCGCGGGGCAACGGTAGCCTGCTGGGATATCCAACCAGAAACCAGCGGACGGGAAACGCTGGGCCCTCTGGCAGAAGGCTACCGCCAGGTGGATGTTCGCGATCGGTCGGGGGTGGAGGCGGCGTTGGCTGCCTTGCCGCGTTTGGATATCGTCTGCTCAAACGCCGGCATCGTCGCAGCCAGCCCTTTTCTGGATGTAAGCATAGAGAATTGGCAAACACACCTGGATATCAACTTGACCGGATGTTTCCATGTGGCCCAGGCGGCAGCGCGGCGGATGGTCCAGGAAGGTACCCAGGGGCGGATCATCTTCACCAGCAGTTGGGTGGGGCAGATTCCCTGGCCGGAGATCACCCCTTATGCGGTGAGCAAGGCGGGCGTGAATATGTTGATGAAGCAAATGGCCCGCGAGCTTGCCGAACATGGCATCCGCGTCAATGCCATCGCTCCGGGCATCGTGAATGCTGGTTTGGCGGGCCGGCAGTTGCGCGAAGAACCGGAATATGCGGCTCGTGTGGAAAAAGTGATCCCCCTCGGTTCGCCGGGAGAACCTGAAGAGATCGCCGAAGCGGTCTGCTACCTGGCCGGCGAAAGTACGGCTTACATGACGGGGAGCATCTTGACGCTGGATGGCGGCTGTTCGCTATTTCAGTTCGATCGCTGAGTTTCTCGCTACGCGCAAATCGAGGGAACGGATCAGGGCATATAGCTCCGTCGGGTGCTGATGAAGATCCAGCGGCTGCCAATGGTCCCTGATAGTGGGTGGCGCTACCGGCGCGCGCAGGGCGGCATGATCGATGTATCCCGCATCGCGCATGATGAGTTTCCGCAGCTGAACGGAATGTTCATGTCCGGCGCCGGAAACCGCGTCAATCAACGGTTGGATGCGCTGCAAAGTGGCCACCGCGGCCTCGGCATCCCCTCTCTGCCAATCCTCCCAGGCCTTCAGGAACGCATCATTGAAGCCCACACCGGGGATCAAACCATCGGCGCCGGCGCGCCATTCATCCAGGACTGTGATGCCACCGCCACCACCGAAAAAGGCATAGGGTGAGGAGGTCGCATGTTCCGCCGGCAACCGCTGCTTCAGTTCGCGGATCATCGTCGCTGAACCGGGACCTTCGATTTTGAAGTGACGCAGGTTGCTTGCCGCAAGTGCCAGCTCTGCCAACTCATCCGCGGTCATTGCGGCATGACGATAGGCCGGGATTTGCGGCGCCTGCTGCAGCATGATGGGAATCGCCGATAGATCCGCTAAGGCCAGGTAGTGCTCCTGGATGCTTTTTGCACCAAAGGACATGGTATGGGGTGGCAAGGTCATCAACACAGCGGGTTCCAGCGCAGCGTAGCGCTTTACTTCCGCGATGGCCTGACGTGTGCTGTTGGGGGCGATCCCGATCACGAGGGGTATCGCTCCGTCCATTTCATCGGCGACGATCTGCGCTGCTCGCCATCGTTCCTCTTCACTCAGCTTGTACGCTTCGCTGGCAAAGCCGTTGATGCCCAAACCATGGACTCCACCGTCCCGCTCAAAATGGGCGATGCGGCGCAGACCCGGTTCATCGATGCTGCCATCCGGGCGAAAAGGCGTGAAGAGAATGGGGATGATTCCACTGAGCAAAACGGCACCGCCCTCACTCGCAATTGGGCCGATTATAAACTAAGATCCTTCGTGGGTTTTTCTTTTCGGCTGGGGTGATTGGGGCGTCATGCGGCTATTCCTGACCGGTGGCAGCGGCCTGGTCGGCAGCAATGTGATCCGGGCGGCGCGGCAACAAGGGGATTGGGAAATCATCGCCGGTCACTACGGTCCGGAACCGGAATGGCGCGCTGCCTGGCCGCGCGATTACGTGCTGCATCCCTTGGATATGGCTGATCTCGACGCGATCCGCAGCGCCATCGCTCAAGTGCGACCGGCTGCCGTGCTGCACTGTGCTGCCTTGCTCGACCATGATTGGTTGGATGCGAACCGCGCCGCTGCCTGGCACGTAACCGTAGCGGCCACCCGAACCTTTGCGGAGGCTTGCCGCGAACATGGGGTGCGTTTTGTGTTCATCTCTTCCGATTGGGTCTTTGATGGGCAGGAACCCTTCGTCGATGAAGATTCGCCACCTCATCCGGTCAATTTTTACGGCATCATGAAATTCGCCTGTGAGCGCGAGTTGGCCAGCATGGATGATCTGGATTACGCCGTCGCCCGTTTGGCCGGCATCTATGGCATGAACTACAGCAATCCGGCCTTGTTGCGGGATGAAAATGGCCTGGGATTCGACTTGCATAACTTCATCATCAAACGATTGACCCGCGGCCAGGTTGCGCCGATTTGGATGGGGCCCAAGACCAATGATATCGCCCATCCGACGCTGGCATCCGATGGCGCGGAGCAAGTTTTGCGCTTGGTCCGTTCCGACCGGCGGGGGATCTTTCATTGCTTTGGCAGCGAATGCACCAGTCGTTTGGAGATGGCCTATTCCTTAGCCGATCTCTTCGGCATCGATCGCTCTCTGCTCGCACCCGTCCCGACCGATCCGGAAGTGTTGCGAGCGCACAGCCGCGTTCAAATCCCTTATCGGATTCGCTCCAGTACGGAAAAGACCGCTGCAGCATTGGGGCGCAATACCCTGGGGGTGCAAGCCGCTCTGCATCGTTTCAAGCAAGAGTGGGATGAATTCCAAGAGGAAAGGATGGCTTCGTGAGGGCCTTGACCTTGAGGGCGGATTTTGCGCCGCGGGATGGCTACCCGCTCGACGAGCGCGAACGCCGCGAACATCGCATCCAAAATGGCAACATGGTTTGGCGGCATCCACAGATCACCCTGGATGAAATCGCGGAACCCGTCCCAAAGCCCGATGAAGTGATCGTCCAGGTTGCGGCCGTGGGCATCTGTGGCTCGGATATGCATATGTATGAAGCCGATGCGGCGACGGGTTACATGCTGTACCCGGGTTTCGTCAAAACACCGAATGTGCTGGGTCACGAATTCGCGGGCCGCGTCGTTTCGGTGGGCAGCGCGGTGCGAGATTTGCGAGAGGGCGACCTGGTTTCGGTGGAGGAGATTCAATGGTGTGGGGAATGCATCGCCTGCCGCCGCGGTCTGGTCAATCATTGTGAAAATCACGAGGAGCTCGGCTTTACCATCCCCGGCGCGATGGCGGAATACATCGCCTGTAGAGCGCGTTACTGCTGGAAATTGGATGATGTTGCCGATCGTTATGGGGAAGATATCGCCTTGCAGCTGGGTGCGATGGTGGAACCCAGTGGGGTATCCTACCAGGGCTTGTTCAATCGCAACCCCTCCTGGTTGCCGGGGAATCATGTATTGATCTTCGGCGCGGGGCCGATTGGCCTCACGGCACAGGCGCTGGCGCAGGTAGCGGGAGCGGGCCGGCTGATCATGGTGGATCCATCGCCCAGCCGACGCAAGATCGCCGCCGAAATGGGAGCGACCGATTTGTTGACCGGCAGCGAGAAGCTGGATGAGGCGGTGCTGGAAATCACCAAGGGTCGCGGTGTGGATACGGTCGTGGAAGCGGCCGGCGTCGCGGAACTGACGATCCAGAAGCTCGAGCAGTGCCTGGCCGTGAACAGCACGCTGGTGGATATCGGCCTAGGGGAACGAAACCCGGTGATGCCGATCGTGACCTATAAATACCGCGGCGTGAACTATGTGGGTTCGCTCGGGCACGCCGGTATGGGTGTCTTTCAAAATGTGATCCGTTTGCTGGCCAACGGCCGCATCGACTTGCGCCCCATCGTGAGCGCAAGCCTGCCCCTGACGGAAGCGAAGGCGGCCTTCCAACGACTGGAAAGTCGAGAAGACGCTAAAATCTTGCTCTTGCCCAATGAGTGAAGCATCGTTGCGATGGATGTCTACCTAGCGATCGGCGCCACCGCCTTCTTGATCCTCGGTGTCGTCGCCTATGTCAGCCCGGATCATCTCTGGCGGCTCTATCGGATTGAGCCACGCTGGCGACGGGAACATACGGAAAAACCGCCCGATTGGCCGGCGCGGGCGAGGCGACAGGGCTATTATTTCATCGGCATGAGCGTGGCCGCTTTCCTGTTTGGTCTGGCGATCGGGAGCCCGGGATCATGAACGTAGATTTCGGTTTGGGTTTGTTGCATGGCCCCCTGCGGCCGCCCAACTCAGGTTGGTTGGCCGATTTGGATGCGGCGCTACCGGCTTTGCGCCCACGATTCCGCAGCCTATGGATGACCGATCATTTCTTTTGGGATGGCGCGCCGACCTTCGAAGCCTGGACGACCTTGAGCTTTTTGGCCGGTCGTTTTCCGGAATACGAAGTGGGACCGATGGTTCTGGGGCAAAGCTACCGCAATCCGGCCCTATTGGCTTTGATGGCCAGCACCTTGCAAACATTGAGCGGCGGCCGGGCATTGATGGGGATTGGCGCGGGCTGGAAGGAAGACGAATACCGCGCTTATGGTTATGAATTCCCACCGGTCGGGCAACGGATGGAGCAATTGGAAGACGCATTGATCATCCTGCGCCGTCTTTGGCAGGAGGATGGGCCGGTCGACTACGACGGCAAGCACTATGCGCTGGCAAATGCCTGGAGTGAACCGCGGCCCGAACCCGCCATCCCCATCATGGTCGGTGGTGGCGGCCGACGCACCATGCGCCTGGCAGCAAAATATGCGGATTGGTGGAATTTACCGGATGCGGATTTACCCCGATACCGCGAGCGATTGCAGATTTTGCATCAACATTGCGACGAGCTGGGTCGAGAGCGGGATTCGATCCGCGCCACCTGGTTCGGCCGTCTGGCGATTGGCAAGACGCAAGAAGAAGCAGCGGCTCGTGCGGCGACCCGCGAAATCCAATACACGCGTGCGAATGCTTTCGTCGGAACGCCAGCCAGCATCGCTGCTGACATGCGCGCTTTCATCAACGCCGGTTGCTCCTATTTCATGCTTGACATCATCGGTTTGCCCGAAGAAGCGGTCATCCGCCTGGTCATCGACGAATTGATCCCGGAGGTATTGGCGTGAAGCTCAAGTGGTACGGTCATGCCGCATTTCGCGTCACAGCGGCGGATGGTCGATCCCTCATTATGGATCCGTACACACCCGAGACCAGCGGCTACCGGCCGATCGAAGATATCGCCGATGGCTGCATCATTTCATCAGACAACGATAGCTTTCACTGTCGCGCGGATTTGCTGCCCGGCGCACCGCAAACGATCAATGCCTTGACGCTGGCGCGCGAGGGCGGTCTCGGTGAGTTGGTGGGCATCCCGGTCAGGGCCATTGAAGCGATGGAAGCCGAAGATCATGATGAACATGATCCCGATCAAAACGGGATGTATCGCATCGAGGTGGATGGCATTCACATCGGTCATATGGGTGATGTGGGCAATCCGCTGAATTCAGCCCAGTGCGAATTCTTCAAAGGCATCGATGTGTTGTTGGCGCTGGCCGGCGGGCACCCCACGCTAGAGCTGGACGAATTGATGGACGTGATCCAAACGGTTCAGCCGCCGCTGGTGATTCCGATGCATTTCCGCACCCTATCGTACAAACCGCGCAATACTTATTGGCTGGAGCCATTCCTCGCGCTGATGGGCGAAGCCGCTACCGACTTCGTCTGCGATTCAGAGGTGGAGATCAGGCGGGAGAATCTGCCTCCTTCCACGCGGATGTGGGTATTGAACCACGCCAACTAAGAGCCAAATTGAGGCTCGGGGAAACCCGTCTTGCCGACATCTACGGCAAACACATTGCCCGCCAGGCCGGCTTGCTCCTTCAAGGCCTCTTCACTGAGCAGGCGTTTTGCCGTCGTGATGACCAACACATCCAGATCATCGCCGGCAAAGGCGCAGGAGGTGGTTTGGCTGGTGGGTAAGGCGACGACGCGGTCGATCTTGCCACTCGGGGTATAACGGACGAGGCGGCCGCCGCCCCATTCGGCGTTCCAGAGGCAACCATCCGCATCCAGGGCACCACCATCGGGTTGCCCGGGGTGGCCGTGGGTATCGACGAACAGCGCTGCTTCTCCCAAGGCCCCAGAATCCAGATCAAAAGGGAAGCGAAGGATTTGTTGCCGGGGGGTATCCGCGAAGAACATCGAGCGGCCATCGGCGCTCCAGACCAGGCAATTGGGGCAATAGATTTCGCCAAATGCGACGGATGCAACCCCATCCGCAGTCAGAGAATATAACTTTCCTTCGGCTTGCCGCGGGTGGCGATCGGCCATCGTCCCCGCCCAGAAGCGACCGCGCGGGTCACATTTCCCTTCGTTGAAACGCAGATGACGTGCGTTTGGATGCGGTCGGAAGAGCCATTCACCGTGTTGGGATGGGAGGTCATAGTGCATGAGACCCTGTTCCAGCGCCAGGATCAGCTGCTGAGCTGGGCCGGCGCAGAAGGCAAAACTGCCCAGGAATTCGGACATTTCGTAACGAGTGATGGCGCCGCTTGCCCAATCATAACGTTGCAACAGTTTGCCATGCACGTCTGCCCAATACAGCGCGCGTTCCTCGGGATGCCAGAGCGGGCATTCGCCGAGGAGGTTCTCCGCCGAGATGAGCACATCCGGGCTAGCCATGAGCATGAGTCAGTAGATCTGGCCTTTGCCTGCCGGGCCGGATTTGCCGCTGCGGGTTTCTGCCAGGATGGCGCTGGAGGCAGAAGCGAGCAAGTTGCCATCGGAAAGGAGGGTGATGAATTGGAAACCCATGGCCATCATTTTCTGCGCATATGCGGCAGATCCGGTATGGATTCCGGCGATGAGCTGGTGCTGTTTTGCGACTCTTACAATGCGTTCCAGCACTTCCAGGAAGGCTTCCTCCTCGACATCGATGCCGCCTTTCCCGAACAAGGTCAAGCGCAGATCGCCGGGGCCCACATAGATGGCATCCAGGCCCGGCGTAGCGCAAATCGCTTCCAGATTGCGCATGGCCTGGGCCGTTTCAATCATGGCAAAAGTGAGGATTTGCTCGTTGGCTTCATGCAGGTAGTTCTCTGAGATGGCGACGCGCGCCCGAGTCGGACCGAGGCTGCGGTAGCCCAGCGGTGGGTAACGGCAAGCACCGACGAAAGCAGCGCATTGATCGGCGGTGTTGACCATCGGGCAGATGATGCCCAGCGCGCCGACATCCAACAGGCGCATCATCAGGCCGGGGTCATGCCAGGGCACGCGCACCATGGGCAAATTTCCGCCCAATTGAATCGCCTGAATCATGGGGATGGCGCTATCGAGGCCCATCATGCCATGTTGCATATCGATGACGAGGCTATCCCAATCTTGTCGGGCGAGGATTTCTGCCGACCATGTGCTGGGGATGTGCAACCAGCCATTCAGGACGGTGCCACCTTCTTGAGCAATTTGCTTGATGCGGTTGGGGAACACGAGATCACCTTTTATCGATTGTAATTTTCACGAGCGACAGGAAGGGTCATCGGGATTTCTGCCAGGCGGTCCTTCTGATCGGCGTATTGAGGATCATCGTGCGGCGGGATGGCCCGATCTTGATCATACAACTCGCCCGCCAGGTAATTCAGGAAGTACATGTTGGCACCCGACGCGACAGTGGTGGAGTGAAAGCCTTTGGTCACGAGCACCAGATCGTTGTGCTGCACGGTGAATGTTTCGTCAAAATCTTCATCGACCCGGTAATTGCGGTGAAATCCGAAGCCATTGTACGGTTCGATGAGGAAATGATAGGTTTCATCCAGATGAGCGCAGCCATCATAACCATCGTGGCAATGGGGCGGATAACCGGACCAGGCGCCGCCCGGCACATATACCTCGAACAGGATGAGCCGCTCGGCGGGCAGAGGATGGGCCAGGATGTGATTCACCTGGCGCGTTGCGCTACCGCCGCCTCTGATTTCGCTGCGCATTTCCTCCGGTCGGAACAAGCGAATCGGGTAGAGTCCCTGCGCCGGTGCACTGCCGATGGCGAAGTGAAAATAGTCCGTCGCTTGTACTTCGATCGCCGCTCCTGGTGGGGCATACAGCACGTGGGGCATTTCACGGAAAACGTTGCTCCGGGATATAGCAAAGTTTTGGTCAGCGATTTTCGCCTCACCCGCCCCCGCGATGGGCACAAGCGCCGCCTCGTTGCCCTCGGTTTGGTGGCGATAGGTTTCACCAGCTTGCAATACAACCACACGATAACTGAGGTAGCGCCAGTGGGCGCTGGCCGGCGTTACATCAAACTGGATGGTGCCATCCGAGGGATGGATTAAATGACTCATGACAATTCTCCCTTCTCCGCCAACAATTGTTTCACTTCGTCCTGAAAGGGTAGGGCCTGGCTGCAGCCGGGCCGGCTGACGACGATCGCGCCGCAGGCATTGGCGAAGCGGGCCGCTTCTTCCCACGACGCCCCCTGCAAGCGACTGGCGATCAAGCCGGCCGCAAAGGCATCCCCGGCGCCAACGGTATTGACCACCGCCACGTTCAGGCTGGGCACATGCAGCATGGGCTCCCCCGCTGGGTGCACCTGAACCCCTTTCGCGCCGCATTTTACGATCATCGTCAGCTG
>WTGJ01000027.1:14759-76655 GCA_011523615.1 Chloroflexota bacterium
GTCCATCCAGACGCGGGTGGATGCGCGTTGGGCCCGCTCGGCGGCGGCAAAACAGGCGTCTCGGCAGGGGCTGGCGCTCAGAGCGGTCCCGGATAGGAGCAGGATGCGGGCTTCGGCGACTGGCGCAGCGCAGGCGTCATCGATGCTCAAGTGCCAATCTGCGGCGTCATCGCGGTAAAAGACGAGCGGGAAGCGGTCGGGCGGTTCTACCCCGACGACGGCCAGGCCGGTGCGCTTTTGGGGAATGGCGACGATGTAACGGGTATCGACCCCTTCTTTTTTCAACGAATGCAGCACGAATTCACCGACGGGGTCTTCACCGACCACCGTCAGGGTGGCGGTTTGCAATCCGAGGCGGCTGGCCCCGATGGCGATGTTGACGGGGCTGCCGCCAACGCTGGTGGCGAAGGAACGGATGGCTGGAAAAGGTGCGCCAGCCTGTTCTGAGAACAAGTCGAGCGAAACTCTGCCGACCGTCAACAAATCCAGGGGCAGAGCAGCGCCGTTAATCGGTGTAACCCAATTGGCGCAGGTAAGCGAGGTTGCGTCGTGCGCTGGCGATGGGCACGGCACCCGTATCGGGGAGGATGTCTTGTTCCACCGTCGCCCAACCCGCGAAATCCAGCTCGGTCAATGAGGCCAACAAGGCGGCGAAATCCACGCTGCCACAGCCCAGTTCCGGAAAGACACCTTCCTCAACGGCACGGAAATAATCCCATTCGTTGGCGCGAACTTCCTGGAGCACCCGATCGTCGCATTCTTTGATGTGCAAATAACGGATGCGCGCTCCCCATCTTCGCAGCGTATCCACCGGGTCTTCACCGCCATAAGCGGTATGGGCGGTATCCAGGCAATAGTGGATCAGGTTCGGGTCGGTTTCCGTGAGGAAGCGATCGACTTCGGCGGGCGTTTCGACCCAACCACCGACATGGGTATGGAAGGCGGTGCGCAGGCCGAATTCCTGCCAGACGCGCTGGGCGAAGGCATCGGCATTGGCGGTGAAAGAGCGCCACTCATCATCGCTCATGCCATCCTGTGGTCGTATGCGGCCGTGGCGTTCTTTGCGAATCGGGGCGACGAAAAGGGAATCGGAAAGGATGACCCACTCACTGCCGAGGGCGGCGATCACCTGACAGGTCTTGAGCGTTTCTTCGTATTCATCCGGTTGCGCTTCCGGGTCGATCAAATTGACGATCGTAAAAGCCCCCATGACTTGCAGACCGAGCTGGGACAAAAAATCACGCAACATCGGGATGTCCTGGGGCAGGTAGCCATAGGGCCCCAGTTCCATACCGGTATAGCCCGCGGCCGCAATTTCACGCACGCATTGTTGCCAGGGAGGGACGTTGGGCGTGTCTTTGAGCAGCACCCCCCAGGAGACTGGAGCGGTGGCGATGCGGATGTTCATGATGCGAACCTCTTCCAATCCATGAGAATCTTATCGCAGAACCGGCGCTGGTTCTAGAATGCGGCCGGCATCACGCAGCGCCACTGGCTTGGATGGCTTGCCAGCGGTCGCTCTGCCAGGATCGCACCATGGCTGCGCTCACTTCAGCGACCGCTGCGGCTTCCGAAAAACCGGGGGCAACCGGTTCGTCATTCGCCACCGCTTTGAGAAACTGGTAAGCCTCGATGATCTTCATGTCTTCGTAGCCCAGGCCTGAACCTTCGCCGGGGTTGAAGTTGCCATGGTGAGGGTAGCGATCACCACCGACGAGGCGAGTGTAGCCATCATGGGTTTGATCCGCTTCTGGCAGGAAGAGTTGCAGCTCATTCATGCGCTCGAAATCCCAAGCCAAGGCACCGCTTTCACCATTCAGTTCGAAGGCCATCTGATTCTTGGGGCCAAAGATCGTTCGGGAGGCTTCCAGCGTGCCCCTGGCGCCGTTGGTGAATTCCACGAGCGCGCCGACGTAATCTTCGTTGGTGACCGGCAAGCGCTCTTCGCTCAAGCGATCGCCACCGGCATAATGAGAGCTGCCCGCTGGAGCGGGGGGACGCTCAGTGATGAAGCGGTGGGATTGACTCACCAAACGACGGATCGGCCCCACGAGGTACAGCGCCATATCGATGACATGCGCCATGATGTCGTTGAGGGCGCCGTAGCCGCCATGCTCCTCTTGGTAACGCCAGCTCAATGGGCTGAGCGGATCGCTGCCATACATCGAGAAAAATCGACCGCGATAATGGGTGATGGCACCCAGGCGACCGCTCTGCAGCAAATTGCGCGCATGGAGCACCATCGGCGCCCAGCGGTAGTTGAAACCGACGAAACTGAGCACGCCAGCTTCCCGGACGATCCGGACGATTTCGGCTGTTTCTGCTGGAATGCGGCCGACCGGTTTCTCGCAATTGATGTGTTTGCCCGCCGCCGCCGCTGCCTGGACGATTTCAAGATGCAGGTCGTTGGGTGTCGTGATGTCGACGATATCGATGGCCGGATCTTCGATCAGCTGGTGCCAATCCGTATGGGAGTGGGTGAAGCCATGGCGGCCGGCCATGGTGGCAGCCCGCTGCGGCAGCGCATCAGAACAGGCGACGAGCTCGGGTATGGCAGGAACATCGGGAAATCGCTCGGGCACGAGGCGGTACGCGCGACTGTGCACTTCACCCATCCAGCCCATGCCGATGACGCCAATGCCAAGGCGCGGTTTGGCCATATGCTTACCCCAGGATTGCTTGCCGTTTCGCCACTACACGTTCCCAGACGGCGGGATTCAGCAGGTTGGGCGGCCTTTCCCCGGCCAAGACGGCTTCGATGTTGGCCAGGGTTTGATCCAGGATGCGTTGTTTGCCGGCAACGGTACCGCTGGCAATATGGGGGGTGATGATCACATCGTCTCGATCCAGCAGGGGGTTATCGGGTAGAGGTGGTTCGGGATCAGTGACATCCAATCCCGCGCCGTAGAGATGTCCACTTTCCAGGGCAGCGAGCAAGGCCGCTTCATCCACATGGCCGCCGCGCGCGGTATTGATGAGGATCGCCCCTGGCTTCATCTGCGCCAATCGCTCCGCGTTGATGATATGCCGCGTCTCTTCGTTGAGGGGCAAATGCAGTGAAACGATATCGGCCTTCGCCAGCAATTCGGCCAGGGTAGCTTTGGCTTCGACGCCGAGCGCGGTTGCCCGTTCGGCGCTGATGTAGGGGTCATGACAGATCACACGCAAGCCGATGCCGGCGGCCATGCGGGCCAGGTGCGCACCAATGCGGCCCAGACCCACCAGAGCCAGGCATTTGCCCTGCAATTCCCAGCCGTGGTAATTGGCATAGAATTCTCGTTGGCTGCCATGGCGCAGCTCATGTCGCAAGGTGTGGGTGATCGATTTCAAGTTGCGGGCCACCGCCAACAAGAGCAGCAAGGCGCATTCTGCGGTGGATATGGTCGGGCCATCCGGAGCATTGCAGACGGCGACGCCGTGTTCTGTCGCCGCCGGGACATCCACGCGGTCATAACCGATGCCCAGGCGGGCGATGACGAGCAGCTGCGGTGCGCGAGAAAACACACTTGCATCGTAGAGGCGCGTCCCCGCTACGATGGCGTTCGCCGCCTCTACATCCGGATACAGGTCTTCAGCGACATGTTGCGGGCCGATGAGCCGAAAGCGGCCCTGGTAGCGTTGCAATAGTTCTGGGCTGGGGCCACGCTCAAACCAGATGTGCTGCATCAAACTCAGCTCATCCGATCGATGATGCTGCTGGCAAAGGCGCTGGTGGAAACTTCCGTGGCCTGATCCATCTGGCGCGCGAAATCGTAGGTGACGATCCGATCCAACAGCGTCGCCTCATAGGCCTGGGTGATGAGCGATGCGGCTTCAAACCAGCCGATGTGTTCCAACATCATGACGCCACTGAACAGCAGCGAGCCGGGGTTGACTTTATCCAAATTGGTATACTTGGGTGCGGTGCCGTGGGTGGCTTCGAACAAAGCGATGCCATCGCCGATATTGGCGCCCGGGGCGATGCCGACGCCCCCCACCTGGGCTGCCAGGGCATCGCTCAGGTAATCGCCATTCAGGTTCGTCGTGGCAATCACATCATGTTCGCGCGGCCGCAGCAACATTTTCTGGAACATGATATCCGCGATGACATCCTGGATGAGGATTTTTCCCGCTGGATTAGGGTGGCTGCCATTCGCCGACATCGCTTCCCAGGTGATGGTTTGGTCGGGGTATTCATCGGCCGCCAGCTCGTAGCCCCATTTTTGGAAGGCGCCCTCCGTATATTTTTGAATGTTGCCTTTGTGGACCAAAGTGACGGATTTTCTTTCGCGCTGGATCGCATATTCGATGGCGGCGCGGATCAAGCGCTTGCTCCCGAAGGGGCTGATGGGCTTGATGCCCAGACCGGCATCTTCAAAGAAGTGGTTGGCCGCCAGATCTTCGCGCAAGAAGCGAGCCAACTTCCGATTGTCAGCGGTCCCGCTGGCGAATTCGATCCCGGCGTAAATGTCTTCTGTGTTCTCGCGGAAGATGACGACGTTGACGTCTTGCGGTCGCTTCAAGGGGCTGGGCACGTTTTGATACCAACGGATGGGCCGGATGCAGGCGAAAAGATCGAGCACCTGGCGTAAGGTGACGTTGAGGCTGCGAAAGCCGGTGCCGACGGGCGTCGTCAATGGCCCCTTGATGCCCACCCGGAAATGCTTCAACACCTCGAACGTTTCGTCGGGCATGTAATCGCCGTCATAGTGAGCGGCCGCTTTCTCGCCGGCATAGGTTTCTAGCCAGGCGATTTTTCGCGAGCCGCCATACGCGATTTTCACCGCGGCATCCCAAATGCGCAGACTGGCCGTCGTGATGTCGTAGCCGATGCCATCGCCTTCGATGTAACAAATGATCGGATGATCGGGCACCTGCAGGTGGCCATTTTCATCGGCTTCGATGCGGGCGCCATCTGAGGGTTCGACTACGTTTGGGCTCCAATTCACCATGTTGCGGGCACCTCTTAGTTTGAATGAACGTTCCGCTCGGCGCTGCATGATAGCACAGAGATGCGCCAGCGTTAAGTGTGGTTCGGAGTACACTGGATGACGTGAGAATTCTCCATTGGGTCTGCCACCCTCGTCGGAGCGGTCATGTTCGATAGTGGCATATTGCAAGTCATCCTGGGCCTCGTCGCCATTTATAGCTTGCTGGGCATCCTGACGACAGAAATCAACACCTTGTACAGTTACTTCACCCGTTTGCGGGCGCGCAACCTGCGGCGGGCCTTGGAAGAGCTGGTGCCGGACCGGGCGTTTCGCGCTCAATTGTTGGCGCATCCGATGATCCGCATGGTGGATGCGGCCATCCACCCCGCGGAAATCTTGACGCTGGAACAGATCGAAGCGATCGAGCAGGCGCGGGCCAAAAACGTCACCTGGGTGGAATCCGCTTCTTTTGCCGAAGCGGTGAGCAATATCCTATCCGCTTCGGCGCAACCGGATTTCTACGCTCCCCTGGAAGTGACCATCGCGGAGCTGCCGAATAGCGTGGAGAAATCGCGTTTGCGTGAATTGCTCTGGCAATTGCAGGGCTACGCGACCATCGGTCTGGCTGATTTTCGCCAGGCAGTGATCGCCCTGGGCGATGAAGAGCAAAAACGAAAATTGCTGGATGCTTTGAATGCCGTGGAAGAACGCATCGGCGACTATTCCTTGCGCAGCGGCGAACTCTTGCCGTTGTTGAGTGGCGTGCGCAGCATCAAGAGCAGTGCCCTGCGCACCACGTTGCAAACGATCCTGGGTTCGGCACGCTCACTGGCGGATGCGAATGACAAATTGATGCGCTGGTTCGAGGATGGCATGCAGCGGGCGACGGCTCGTTACAAGCAACAAACCCAGTGGGGTTCCGTGTTCATCGGCTTCCTGCTGGCTCTGGTGGTCAATGCCGACGCACTGCATCTGGTGAATTCCCTGTGGAATGATAGCGACTTGCGGCAATCGCTGAGCGCTCGGGTGGCCGGCGAGACGGATGCCTTGCAAACGCTCGTCGATGAAACCGAACAGCGCGCCGCAGGTGCCGGAGACGAGAGCTTTCGCGATACCGCTGCGGATGTTTTTGGGATGAGTGTGGTCACCATTCAGCGACTGGTGGATCTGCAAGCGCCCTTGGGCTGGACCTATGTCACTGTGACGCCGGAGATGGTGCAAGCCGCACAATGGTTGGGTGAACCGGACCCCCGAGGGCGGGCGAACAATCTCTGGAATTATCAACCCTTCCACAACGGCAACTGGCTCTTGCTCTGGGGACGCAAATTGGCGGGTTTATTGGTGACTACGTTGGCGGTAGCGCAAGGTGCGCCGTTTTGGTTCGATATGCTGAAACGTTTCACCCGCGCCCGCTAAAGTTCCTGCAAAGCGTTCAGCAAGCGATCGATTTCGGTGGTGGTGTTGTAATGTCCGAGTCCGATGCGCAACATGCCCCGCTCGCCGTGCCCCATGCGGCGCATGAACTCGTAGGCATAGTAATCTCCATGCCAGGTATAGATGCCGCGCGCGCCGAGGAAGGTGGCCAGTTCTTTCGGCGGATGTTCACGATGCGTGATCAGCACCGTTGGCACTCGCAGGTGGAACCGCTCTGGATCCTGGATCCCGTGCAGGGTGATTCCCGGGATGGCGCGCAAGCCAGCGATCAGCTGAGTCACCAAGGTACGTTCGTATCGCTGGATCGCCAGCAGGGCTCGTTTGAACACCTCTGATTCACAGCGAGCGGCCGGCGAGCGGTCGGGCTCATCGCCGGCATGAACCGTCTCCGCCAACCAGGTGAAGTAATCCATCAAGCCATTCATCCCCGCGAGCGCTTCGAAAGCCGCACCGCCCGTCTCCCAGCGACCCGGCGCGCGCGCGGGCGCCGGGCGAACTTTAAAGGTGGGCAGATCATCCAGCAGCGCTCGGCGTCCCCACATGATGCCCACGTGCGGGCCATAGAATTTGTAGGCGGAAACGAAGCAGAAATCACAACCGAGTTCCTGTACGTCGATGGAGAGATGCGGTGCGCTTTGCACGGCATCGAGGACGAACCAGGCGCCGACGGATCGGGCCATCTCCGCGATCCAGCGGATGGGGTTGATGGTTCCCGGGGCATTGGCAGCATGGCAAGTGGCGATGATTCGTGTCCTGTCGCTGAGCGCCGCTTCCAGGCTGGCGAGATCCAGCGTGCAATCCTGAGGTTTTAGATCGGCATAGCGAACGGACATCCCGGTTTCGTTTGCGATCGCCAGCCAGGGGGCGACGTTGGCATCGTGATCCAGGCGCGTGAGCACGATTTCATCACCAACCTGGCATCGTTGAGCCAGGGCCAGGGACAAGCGCCGGATCAACGTGGTGGTATTCGGGCCAAATACCAGTTCTTCCGCGGCTGGTGCATTGAGGAAAGCCGCCATCCGCTCACGTACGGTCCTCACCAGCGCAACCGTGGCCTGGCTGGTGGAAAACTCACCACCCAAGTTGGCATTGGCATGGGTGAAGTGGTGCGTGTAGGCGTCGATGACCTGTTGGGGCACTTGCGTCCCAGCGGGATTATCAAAGAAGACTGCCGGCAGCGCGTTTTCTCTGGGCAGATGCAGGGAAGGGAACTGAGAGCGAATGGCTTGGATGTGATTCAACATCATGCCAACCGCTTCCTGCGGCCTTTCACCCACTCGGTCGCTTGCGACAGGCAAATGATCGGGCCTCCTCACGCTTCCTTCAAACCAGGAAGCTTGCCGACGGGCCGGAACGGTGGCCGACGCCGTGGCACGCCGATTCAGGATAGCAGATGGGCGATTCCTGGCAAAGCAGGCCAGAGAGTGGCTTCCCCTCAGCCATCATCCGCTAGCGGGATCACGCAAGCAGGGTCGATGCGAATGTAGACGGTTTCGCCCACCTGCGGCGCTCGCGTATGGTGAGCGGCAAGCGCGTGCTTCACCACCGTATCGTGGTGGACACTGCGCAGCTCGTAATGGTTGCCCCGATAGGTGCTGCTGCGGATGAGGCCGGCGATTGCGCGGTTTGAAGGGATCAAACTTGTCTCAACTCCATCCGTGTGGATGAGCAAGTGATTGGGTTGGCCGCGCACCTTGAAGGTGCCCAATTCGGTGCGCGCCCGGTCGCCTTCCTGAGTGAGGACGGCGAGGATGTTCTCCTGGCCGAAGAAGCGGGCGACGAAAGGTGAACGGGGTGCTCGGTACAAGCGCGCCGGTTCATCCGTTTGCAGGATTTTGCCCGCATTCATCACCGCGATTTGATCGGCGATGGCGAACGCTTCGCCGCGGTCGTGCGTGACGTATATGGCGGCCAGACCCGCGGCGTGGATCAAATGGCGGATTTCCACCACCAATTGTTCACGCGTATTGGCATCCAGCGAACCCAAGGGTTCATCGAGCAGCAGCAATTTGGGCTGCGGCGCCAGGCTGCGCGCCAGGGCCACGCGCTGCTTTTCTCCGCCGGAGAGATGAGCCACATCACGCTTCGCAAAAGCAGACATCCCGACTTGTGTCAGGGCTTCTGCCGTCCGCTTCTCTTGTTCGCGGCGTGTCAGGTCAGCCATTTTGAGGCCGAATCTCACATTTTCCGCGACGTTGAGGTGTGGGAAGAGCGCGAAATCCTGAAACATCAAGCCGATGCCGCGTTGATGGGTGGGCACGGGCAGCAGATTTTGCCCCTGCAGGGTGAGTTGCCCGGCAGCGGGTCTTTCCAGGCCGGCAATGACGCGAAGCAAGGAGGTTTTGCCACAACCGCTGGGGCCCAACAAGCAGAGGATCTGCCCACGTTCCAGCGAACATTCGCTGCCTTGTAAGGCAACGGTTTCCCCATAATGCAGCACGATCCCGCTTGCCTGGAAGAAAGGAGCGGGCAGTTGGGCGTTCACCAGCGAATTTCGCCCGGTGCGCTGTTTCGCAAGAGGTTCAGGGAGGCGAACGCGGCGGCACAGATGGCCAACAGGATCACGCTCAGCGCCAGCGCCATGCCGAAGTTGGCGGGTTGCGGTTGGCTGAGCAGGCGAAAGATCGCAATGGGCAGGGTAGGTTGTTGAGGACGGATTACGAAAATGGAGGCGCCGAATTCACCCAGGCTGAGGACGAAGGCAAAGATCGCGCCAATGAACAGGCCGTGACTGAGCAAAGGAAGCTCCAGGCGAAACCAACGTTGCGCTGGTGCCGCGCCCAGAGTGGCGGCTGCTTCTCGCAAACTGGGCGCAATCGCTTTCAGGGCCGGGTAGACACAGCGCAATACGAAGGGAAACGCGACCAGAGTGTGCAGGATGGGGATCAGGATGACGCTGCCACGCAAAGCGCGGAACCATTCCGGCGTGGAAGCGCTGGCAAACACGACCGTGAAGCCGAAGCCGAGGGTTACTGCGCTGGTGGTCAGCGGCATCATGAACAAGGCATGTTGCAGATGAGGGAATCGGCGGCGTTTTTTCCTCCGCTGAGCCAACCAGTACGCCGCCATCGTTCCCAGAATTACGGCGAAGCAAGTCGTGATCAAGGCGAAGCGCAGCGAATTCGCAATCGTGGTGAGCGGCGATACGAACAGGAGGGAACCCTGGTGAATCTGCGTGAGGTTGATGTAATGTTCAGGAGTAAGTGGGCCCGCCGCATGACTCAAGGAGCGCCAGCCCAAGGCGAGCAAGGGAGCGCCGACGAGCACCGTCGCGATCGCCACATGGGTTCGCAGCCAGATTTTTTCTAGGGTGTTCTGTGGCGGGCGCGTGCGGCTGGTCGAGCTTTGCAAGGCGGGTGTGTGGAGGTCCGCCTGACTCCAACGTGAATGGAGCCACACCAGCAAAAACAGCAGACCGCTCTGCGTCAAAGAGAGGGCGGCTGCGGTGGGTAAGTCGATGTTGACCTGGCGATAAATGGCTACTTCCAGGGTGGCATGTTGGACATCACCCAACAGCAAGACGACGCCGAAACTGGTGAAGCAGAACACAAAGATCAGCGCGGCAGCCGAGAACAGGGCCGGTCGCAGCAGAGGCAGCCGCACCTGCAACCACAGGCGCCAGGGCGAGCAACCCAGGGAGCGGGCCGCTTCCTCAACGCGCATCGATTGCGTGCGCCAGTACCCACTCAGGATGTGCAGGGCGATGGCGTAGTTGTAAAAAACGTGGGTGACTAGGATGAGGGCGAGACTGCGTTCGAAAGGGAGTGGGTGTTCCGTGAGCGGCAAGACATGCATGAGCCAGCGATTCACCAGACCGAGGTCGCCCAGCAACGCCTTGAAGGCAGCGGCCACCACGACCGTGGGCAGGACAAAGGGCAGGGTAGCCAGAGCGAGCAAGACCGTCTTGCCGCGAAAGTCATAGGTAGCCATGACCTGGGCGGCCGGCAGGGCGAGCAGCAGCGTCAGTAGCGTGGAAAGGGCAGCTTGCCCGAAGGTGAAGAGCAGGCGCTCGCGGTAATAGGCACGGGAGATGATGCGCTGGAAGGCAGTAAAATCCAATTGACCTTCGGAGAGGAAGCTCAGGCCGACGATCGCGAGCAAAGGGTACAGGAAAAAAACCACCCAATAAAACAAGGGCACGCGCAAGAACATCGCCCCTGCCTGCTGCCTCAGCCAGGGAGAAAGCGGCCCGCTCAACGGAGCATCAACTCCAGCCAGGCCTGCGTCCATTCTTGGCGACCCGCCGCAATTTCGGCTGCGCTGATGACCACCGGTTCGGCGGGAATTTGCGCGTGCTCGCTGAATGCTGCCGGCAGCGCCGCCCCCGGGTGAACTGGAAAGACGTACATGGAATCAGGCAGGGCTTCCTGGAAAGCTCGGCTCAACATGAAATCGACGAACCGTTGTGCCTGAACTTCGTTTTCGGTCCCGCGCAGGATGCCGACGTATTCCACCTGACGGAAGCACGTATCCGGCGCGACGATGCTGCCCGTGGCTGCTTCACCGGTTTCTTCGTCGACCGTGAAGGGTGGGCTGCTGGCGTAGCTGACGACAAGAGGGCGGGTGCCGGTTTCGCTGCCCGCAGTGAATTCACCGAAATACGCAGCCGTCCAACCTTCGGTGATGCGCACGTCATTCTCGGCCAGGTCCTGCCAGAAATCCAGATAGTTGTATCCACTTTCCACGCCGAATACGGCCACGGTGGCCAATAAGAAAGCGAGGCCGGGTGATGATGTCGCTGGATTTTGTACGACCAGCAAACCGGCATATTCTGCTTTCGTCAGGTCGAGCAGGGTTTCTGGAATCGCCAGCTGGTGTTCGGCAAAGTATGCCCGGTCATAGTTCAAGCACACATCGCCATAATCGATGGGCGTGACGCGCTCTTCGTCTTCGAGCCAGAAGCGGGGATCGATCTCCGCCAGGCGGTCGGAAACATAGGGGAGGAACAAATCGGCTGCCAGAGCGCGGCTGAGGAAGGTGTTATCCACCCCGAACAGCAAGTCGCCCAGGGGGTCATTGGCGCTGAGGATCGCCTGGGTGATCAGGGTACCGGTATCGCCGGCGCGCAAGATGCGGAGTTCGATCCCCGTCTCTTCCGCAAATTCAGCCAATAGCGCTGGAGGCAGGTCGAAACTGTCATGGGTCAGCAGGGTGAGGGTGGTGGTTTCGTCACCATCCTCTTGCGCGGCAACGGGCACCAGCGAGAACAGGATTAGGAATAATATAAGGTTACGGTACCACATGAGACCTCCTATGAGACGAACACAGGAGATCGGAAAACGCCACCCCGGGCTGGAAGTGGCGTTGTTGCGGCACACTCCCTACGCCGGCATTACCCGGATCAGGTTCAAGGGTCGATGTGGCGCTTCACATCCTCTCAGCCCACCAGCGCGGGCTCCCCTGTGTCTATTCGATTGTCAAGCAATATAACGCAGCAGGATGCAACGTGCAAAACGGCGCTGATTCAGCTGAAGATTCAGCGCTCCCGCAACCGTTTCATCGCCCCTTGCCATTCCGCAGCGGGTTCCATGGAGCGGCGGACCCTGACGCCGCTGACTTTCGGGAGAAGGGGGAGGAGGGCAGGAATCGCTGCATCCACGTCGCCCGCGGTCAAGGAAGAGGAAAGGCGTTCTGCAATTGCTTCAACCCAATCCCATTCCCGGCGAAAGCGATCCGCTTTCAACCAGTGATTGCGTTTTTCCCAGGCGACTGCGGTTTGCTCCACTGATTTCGCGATGTCTCTCAGCGTGAAGACGACAGCGGCCAGCCAATCCAGCATTTCTTCATCGCGCGAACCCTGCGCCCCTTTTCGCGTGATGCAGGCAATGAGTTCGGCCAATTGCCGCAGTTTTTGCTGCCGCAACTTGGCGGGCGACTGGGTATGGATGACGCGAGCGATCGCCAGGCCCTCAATCGACGGGGCGAATGCCCTTATAGACGCGACGGCTGCCGATCAATTTGAGGATATCTGAGGCCGATCGACCGGACTGTGCGGCGAATTCCGCCACCGTGAGCGGAGCATTGTTGTGAGCCAGCAAGATGCGAAAGATCACATCGACGAGAGAGGCTTGCGGGTTGATGAAATCCGGCCGTTGGCTGGCGGTCAGGATGGCCCGTTGCAGGGCGTTCAAACGGCTGACCTGGCCGGTTTTGGGATGCACCCAATCTTGTTCTTCGGCGCTATCGTTCGCATCTTCGGGCAGGCGATCGCGCAGATCGGCAGGCAATAGATGATGCAAGTAGATATCCAGCTTTTCCGCACTGCGTTCCCACCAGTCGTAATCGATATGGAAGCGGGTGGAGAGGGTTGGTTTTCTCAGCCGACGCAAACTGGGGGGATTTTTGGTCGCGATCATCTCGTGAGGGTCCAGTAATTTCCCCCCACCGTGCGAAAATCGTTGCTCGTGATGAGTTCGTTGCACAGCGGCGCAGGAGGCACTCGGCGCAGCAGGTTGACGGCGCTGTAGAGCGTCTTGAAGTGGATGGCCCCCTGTGGTGTGAGCAGGCTGAGTGCGCCGGCGATCTCTCGCAACAGCTGGGACAAAGGCATTTTTCGCGTGGCTGTGACCACCTGATCGAGGCCGTTCAAGTCGTCCACCCCGAAGATCATCAAGTCATCATAGGCCACGCCAATTTGACGGCGCTGTTCGGAAAAGCTGAGCCGATTCTCGCTCGGTACCACCAGGCGGATGCTCTCACTCCGTTCATTGTAAGAGATGAAATCGATGTTGAGGTGGGTGGGCGTATCGGTCCTCTGCAATAAGAGATAACCGCCGATGGGGATTTCGTGTTTGCGGTAAAAGGAAGCCAGGCCCGACACGAAGCGGCCTTCGGGAATGATCCAACCGGAGTACGTCTCCCCGTCCTTGCCATCGACGAATTTCATCCAAATGCAGTGATTGACGCGCGAGTTGGGAAACATCTCCCGCAGGCTGGCGTTGAGCGGCAGCGTACCTGCGCGACGGTGGGGGTAGGTGAGGGTGATGGTGACGGCTTCGGACACCGCGCTGGCAGCATCATCAGACCACTCGTCATCCAAATCGCGGATGCAGTCGACCATATCTGAATCCAGGTCCGGATGTAGGGCGAGCGAACGGCTGGAATGGCGCAAGATGGGCAGGGGAGAGCGCGCTTCTTGCGGGAGTAGGCGGGTCAAGTGCCAGAGGATGAAGCCCGCCGGTCCGACTTCGGTGAAGCGTTCATCGGCTTTCAAGGCGACATTGAGAGAGAAGATCAGCAATGGATGGTACTCTTCTGCGGTTTCACCGGATTGCTCCAGCAATTCCTCCGGCGTCAAAGGGCCGCCTGCATTCAACTGCAAGACTGCTTCCATCAGCTGCAACTGCCCTGCGGTGATCTCCAACAACAAATCGTTGGGGAACCAGGCATCTGCGCCCGGCGCCAGTTTTCCCGTGGCCAGCAAACGTTGCCTCAATGCCGGTAAGATGCGCTGACTCTGTGCGGAGAGCAAGGTCTGTGCACGATCCTCCACATCATGGCTGAAGAGTGATCGATGGTGATTCAGATTGAGCGGATGGGCGGCAGCCAACTCGGCGGCATATTCCCGCACGCTGCCATCTTCAAACTTTAACTGAAGGACTTGAAATTTGCCTTGTTCATCATTGTTGCCCGGGCGTTCACCGATGATCTCGCCGATGGCGTTGTTTTCGGCGGTGAAGAGCAAGAAATCGCCGGTCTGGTATTGACCGGCCGGGTCATAGGGAATGCAATCCCGCTGGATGGCCAGCAAGCGTTCTCTTTCTCGCTGGAAGCGGTTTTCCAACAGGGCAAGCGCCAGGCGCCGGGTGGAGAGAGGCTCTCCACACTCCAACAAAAAATGCTGGAGCTCATCAATTTCTTCGTCTTCAATCTCAAAATTGAAACTTGTCGTTTCCGACGGTGGCAAGTCATATCTCCGGAGGAACGAACACCCGCTTCTCGGCAGCCAACCATAAAAGCGTAGCCAGTATAGAGACGATGCAAGGGATTTGCAAGACGGAGCCACGAAACTCCCCCTCATGCTATACTTTGCTTGGCCCCAACCTAATTTTATGGGGACGCGATGGCGGCTGCTTTCAAAACATGCCCGATTTGCATGACGCCCAATTCACGATTGGCGGAGCGTTGCCAACAATGCGGCAGTGATCTGGGCGAGGTCCTCCCTCACGAAGATCCGGCATCCACAAGCGAACCGCACTACGCCTTTGAGCGTGGGGAAACCGATCTGCTGGAATCATCCGTGGCGGGTTCGACCATGGTTCGTGTGCTGGGGGTGATCTTGTTCACTATGTTGGCCGGTTTCATCGCCTTGCTGGTGGCTGGGGTGGCAGATTGGATGAGCAGGATGAGTTGGGAGCGGGAAACCATCGTGAGCACCGAAACGCCGCTACCGATCGCCCTGGCCACCGTGACCCCCTCACGCCCAACCGCCACCCACACCCCCTGGCCGAGTCAGACCCCCCTGCCAACGCTCACCCCAACGCCGGCGCCATGCATACAAATCGTGCAGGAGGGCGATACCCTGATCGCCCTGGTGTCGCGCTGTGGTCATCGGCATCGCGACATCCTCGCGCGGGTCGTCGAACGGAATGGGTTGATCAGCGCGGAGCAACTGCAAATCGGCCAGGAAATCATCATTCCCTGGCCCACGGCTGTGCCCGAAAGTGGCGAATTGCCCGGCGGAGCCCATGTGGCGAGTGCGTTGGTCTTGCCCACCAGCACCTTGCCGGCTGGAGTGATGTGGCACCCCGTTTCATCAGCGGAAGACATCGTTTCGATTGCGGCCCGATACGGCGCCGATATTGAGATCCTTTCTCAGCTGAATCCAGAACTCACCTTCTCACAATGCGATTTCGGTTTGGCGTATGGCGGGGAGAATTGCTTTGTCGCCATTTATGTCGGTCAACAGGTGCGGGTACCGGCGCCCACTGCAATTCCCAGCGCGACCGCACCGCCCGTTTGGGTCGAGACGACGCGAGACACCGCAGCGCAGGATGCCGTTCCTCATGACCTGCGCCCGGGCGATGGCGTGGTGTATCGGGCCGATGAAATCGTGACCTTGCGCTGGCTGAGCCGGGGCACGTTGGGGGCCGATCAGAGCTACGTCGTAGAAATCATCGATGAGACATCCGCTCTCAGCTACCTGGCGGAAACCCGCGAGCAGCATTTTCGCATCCCCAATCTCTGGCAGGCAAAAGACGGCCAGCGGCATTTGTATCGGTGGCGGGTGGGCCTGCGGAGGGGTAGTTCAGGCGCGGCCATGTTCTGGACCGAGGCTCATACATTCGTATGGTTGGGTCGGCAAGCGGAAACATGATGGCCCGTTTCGGCAGCATCCGATTCTCCGCACTCCTGTTGCTGTGTGGCCTCTTGATGGGTTGCTCTTTGGGGCGCCCCAGTGAAAACAGCGTTGCTACGAGCACCGCCACCATCGCGCCGGATCCCACTCGGGTGCAGCGGGCGATGACGAGGGAAGCAAGCGCAGCCGAGCCGATCGTATTCGCCAGCCCGCTCCCCAGCCAGACGCCCCTGCCGGCCAGTATGACGCCGACACCGACTGCTGTCTTGGGTCCGTACGAGTATGAGATCAAGGGGGGGGATACGCTGGGCTACATCATCCGTCAATTCGGTTATCGGCCCAACGACGGATTTGTGATGAATTTGGTCGTCGAACTGAATCGCAACGTCCCCAATGTGGATGCCTTGCCCGGCCCCGGTTCCATCATATACATCCCGCGGCCGACGGCTACACCTTTACCGATAGGCGTGGAATTGACCGCCACCGCCGATGCCGAGTTGGGCACAATCACGCTGGGTGGGGTTACGCTCCCCGCTGGCACCGATCTGGTCTGCCATGAAGTGCGCGGCGGAGAAACCATCATCGACATCTCGGCTCGTTATGGGATGACGGTGGAAATCATCGCCAGTTTGAATCGAAACCTGGATTTCAGCGGCTGTGATTTGACGCAACCAGGCGGAGGGGGCGAATGCAATGTGTTCATCTCTGAAGGCCAATGCGTGACCGTTGCGGGTCCGACCGCTGTACCTACCTTCACGGCGACGCCATCCGGTGATGAGACGGCCACGCCCGAACCCAGCCCCGCTCCGCCACAAATCATCGCGCCGGTAGATGGCGCGCAATTTGCGGCGACGAACTCACCGCGGCTCTACTGGTGGAGTCGGCCGATTTTGCCAGATGAAGTCTATCTGGTGGTGATCTATGAAGAAGCGCGGCAGCTGGAATTGACGCGCGTCGTGCGCGCCAATGCCTTGTTCTTACCCCGTGAGTTTGCCCCCGCTGCCGGAGAGACGAGGACCATTTCCTGGAGCGTCCGCATCGTCCGCAAGACGGCAGAAGGGACGTATGCCTTCGTCAGTGAGTTTGCACCGACGCAGGTATTTCATTGGATGGGTGGCTGAAAGCGGGGCAAGGTGCCGTTTTCAGCGGCGGAATTCGCGCGCCAGTTGGTCTCGTGTGATGTGGATCAGGGTGGGTGAGCCCTGGGGCGATTCCAAAGGGTTGGGGCAACGTTCCAATGCGCGGGCCAAATGCTGTTGTTGTTCCATGCTCAACAATTGGCCATCTCGATACGCTGCTTGAGCGGTTAAAACGTTCAGCAAATTGTCTTTCTCGCTTGGGTCAGCAGCGGCCAGCGCCGGCAGGAATTGATCGACTTCGCAATGCGGTTGCAGGCACTGTCTGGGCAGGGCGCGGATGGCAAATCGATTCGGCCCGAAAGATTCGA
The DNA here is from genome assembly GCA_011523615.1 of Chloroflexota bacterium. Taxonomy (GTDB): domain Bacteria; phylum Chloroflexota; class Anaerolineae; order Aggregatilineales; family Phototrophicaceae; genus WTGJ01. The sequence goes on from WTGJ01000027.1 coordinate 31,849, forward strand.
CGCAGATCCCCAATGGTTTCAAGTGCTCTTGCAAGTTGTGTATCCTTTCCGCCGCCTCTTCAGCTAAATTTTGGTGATGGGTTTGGCTGAGTTCCTGCGGTGCCAATTCGCCCTGTTCCGACTCGGCTTTCATTTGCTCGAAGAGCAAGCGATGGTGGGCCGCGTGTTGATCGATCAAATAGATGCCGGCGGGGCCTTCCGCCACGATGAATTGGGCGCCGATTTGCCCGACCACGCGCAAAGGAGGTAAGGTGCGCGGTGGTAAGGCCCGCTTTTCCCCCAGGTCTTCTTCAGCGACCTCCCGCAATTCGGTAGATCGATAATCTGGCGGGCCGACCCACTCATCGAACCAGCGTTTCTTGGTTTCCGCATGTTGTGCAGTGAAAGCGAGCGAGACCGGATTCGTTTCGGTCGCAAGATGGGCATTTTGTATGGCCTGGAAGACAGCGGCGAAGACCGTTTCCGGTTGTTGGAAGCGGACTTCCGATTTGGTGGGGTGGACGTTGACATCGACCTGATCCTTGGGCATCTGGATGTCGATGAAGGCGTAAGGAAATCGGCCGGCCAACAGGATATTCTCATATGCCCGATTGATGGCATACATGAGGCGGGTATCCTGGATCCAGCGATCGTTCACAAATATGGCGATCTGGTTGCGGTCGGCGCGGTGCAAGCTGGGGGCAGAGGTAAAGCCGTTGACCTGGATCGAGCCGCGCAAAGCGGCAACCCCCCTGAGTTCCGCAGCGGGCAGTGGCATCATCTGTCGAGCATGGGCGAGACCCAATACATTCACCAGGGTGTCGAAACGGTTGCCATTGCCACTGGTGTGGAACCTCACTTTGCCTTCTTGCAGGTAAGAGAAACGTACGTCAGAGTAAAGGAAAGCATAACGCTCCACCACCCGGGCCAGCTGGCGCTTCTCGGTGTTCGGATGTTTCAAAAATTTCAGGCGGGCAGGGGTGTTGAAAAAAAGATTTTCAACGATGAATGTGCTGCCACGTGGCGAAGGCTCACTTTGCTGCCTGCGCCATTTTCCGCCCTCTAGGAACACGCGAGTACCCAAGCGATCATCCTGGTGCCGCGTGATGGCCGTCAGTTGGCTCACCGCCGCGATGGTGGCCAGCGCTTCGCCGCGAAAGCCCAGGGTATTCAATCGGGCGAGGTCGCCGGTCGCCCTGAGTTTGCTGGTGGCATGACGGGAGAAGGCCAGCTGGATTTCGGCAGCCGGGATCCCCAGCCCGTCGTCACTCACCGCGATGCGCTCATCACCGCCACCGGTGACTTCAATTTGTATGCTCTTTGCCGCTGCATCGAGCGCATTTTCGAGCAATTCTTTGACGACCGATGCCGGCCGCTCGACCACTTCGCCGGCCGCGATCTGATCGATGACTTCTTCAGCGAGTCGTTGGATGGCCACGGATCAGCTGGCGCTTCGGGTCAACAACCGCACAACCACAACGTGCAGCGTTACGTTCAGGCAGTTTGCGAAACGAGATTATCACCGCGCAGCGGCAAGATGATCGAGAACGTACTCCCCAGCCCTTCGTTGCTGCGGACGGTTGCTTGACCGCCGTGATGTTCGCAGATGCTGCGCACGATGTACAAGCCCAGGCCGTTGCCGCGGACGCGTCGGTGCTCATCGCGAGGGACGCGCACATACCGTTCGAAGAGGTCTCGCTGGTGTTCACGCCGGATGCCATAGCCATCATCCTGGACGGCGATGATGATTTGATCCGGCTCTGCCCGCAAGTGCACCGCGATGTTCCCGCCACGGGGAGTGTACTTGATCGCGTTTTCCAGCAAGTTGTTCAGGGCACGAGAGATCATGCGTGAGTTGGCATTGACGAGGGGGAGCTGTTGGCGCGCTTGCAAGCGCAAGTTCAGGCCGGCGTCTCGCGCGGCCTGGCGGAAATGTTGGACGCATTTCTCCGCCATCATGCGCAAATCCAGCGGGCGCCTCGTGAAGCGGAAGCCTTCGTCGTTGGGGTCGTAGCGCACCGCATCCTGAATCCCTTCGGTCAATTCGGTGATCTGTTGGATGCCCCCCTGTATTTTGCCCAGATAATGGATTTGTTGTTCGGTGAGATTGCCGTTTTCCAACAGATTGGCGAAGCCGTGCATGGCGGTGAGCGGCGAACGGAGGTCATGGGCGAGGAGGCCGATGAAATCGGTCTGGCTCAGTTCCAGGCGTCGGTGGCGCGCTTCACGATGCAAATTGTTCGCGACGAGGAGGAGATAACGTTTGATCGTCAACAGGTCGTCGCTCAGCTGGCACAAAGCGCGCAGGCGACGGTGCGCGCCCAGCCAGAAGAGCGCGACCGCCTCATCGTCTACCAGGATGGGCGTCATGATCAAGGAATGGAACTGAGCGCGGCTGGAGGAGGGCAGTGGTGGGTTCAGATGCAGGCTGTTGCTCAGCTCGGCGGCCATTTGGCGAAGCAGATCTTCGGCCAAGCGATCGGCACCGGAGCCGTAGACGACCCGCATAGAGGGCTCCGGGAAGAAAGAAAAGCCGATCGCGTCACATTCGAGGAGAGACTGGGTGGTGCGGAGGATGATGCGTATCGTCTGTTCGGTGTGCGGCTCGTGGGCGACCGTCTGAAGCAGATATCGCATCACCAGTTGTAAATCTTGATCCGATACCGCTTCCAAGAAACCCCCTCAGTTCTCGTAAGTTCGGGTGAAACGTGTAACGAGATTGTAACCTTTCTCTAAAATTTCGCTAGCGTGAATCAAACCTATTCGCTTGAAAATGCTCGATAGAGCCGGAAATTGTGTAGAGCAAGCGGATATTCTACCGCCAATCGCCGCTGCAATCTTCATTCGGTCAGATTGCCACTCGGCTGAGTTTTCGGTTCGATGTTGCCGCGCAGGAAGGGGATCTCGCCCTGTTCCCAGGCGACGAGCAGGGGAACGGCGGTGAATAACGAAGAGTAGGTTCCGGATAGCAAACCGACCAACAAAATCAGGACGAATTGCTTCACCGTCTCTCCGCCGAAAATGAGGATGGCGATCATGACGAAAAAGGCGTTGAGCTGCGTCGCCAGTGAGCGGTGCATGGTTTCCCATATGCTGCGATTGACGATGGTTTCATAGGGCTCGCCCAGGTGCCGGGGGATGTTTTCGCGGATGCGATCGAACACGACGATGGAATCCTGCACCGAAAAACCAAGGATGGTCAGGAGTGCAGTGAGGAAGAGGGCGTCTGCTTCCCAGCCAAAGAGCAAGCTCATCAAGGCCATCAAACCCAGGACCACCAACAGGTCGTGCAGCATCGCGACGATGGCGCAGATGCCATAGCGGAAGGCGTTGGGCACCTGGCGAAAATTGATGATGATGAAGGCGGTGATGACGACGGTGGATACCAGGATGGCCAGGACTGCCGCTCGCGTCACTTCCGAACCGACGCTGGGAGAAACGCTATCCAGGCTCAGGCTGGTTTCATCGATAGGCGCCAAGGCATTCAGCACCGTACGGATGCGGTTGATCGCGTTGTCTCCCGGCGCCAAAAAGCCCGCCCGTACGGACCATCGCTGGCTGCTTTCTTGATCATGGTCGGTGATGGGGCTGAGCCGCTGCAGGATGACATCTTCTTCGCCCAGTTGGGCAAAGGCGTAGCGGATGTCGTCCTCGGTGATCTCCTGCCCTGGAGGTAAGGGCAAAAACTCGAATTCATATACGCTGCCGCCGAGGAAATCGATATCCAGCTGGATGGGCCGGCCGAATTGCAGGGTGGCGACGGCCATCAGCAAGATGCCCAAACTGATCAGGCTGGCCGAAATCAGAAAGTAAAGTTTGCGTTTTTCGACGACCTGAAACATGACTCAGGCCCCCCAGAGCCAGACCCGCCTCGTTTGAGTGCGGTTCATGGCTGCGATGAACAAGGAGAGAAAGGTGCGCGTCACCAGGACTGCCGTGAATAGGTTCAGCGATAAGCCGATGATCAAGGTCAACGCGAAACCACTGACGATATGAGCGCCGGGAGTCTGGCCGAAGAGGAACAGGATGGTGGCGATGAGTATCGTGGAGAGATTGGAAGTAAGAATGGCGCTCCAAGCGCGGCTGAAACCCATCTCCAGGGCTTCAGACAGCGGTTGACCGGCGCGCAATTCTTCTTTGATGCGTTCGAAGATCAAGATGTTGCCGTCCACGGCGGTGCCGACCGAGATCAAGAAACCGGTGATGGCCGGCAAGGTCAAGGTTACGGGGAGGATGCGATAGCTGGCCAGGTTGAGCGCCATGAACACCAACAGCGCCAGGGCGGCAGCCAAACCCGGCAAACGGTAGTAGATGAGCATGAAGAGCAAGACCACGATGATGCCCACGATACCCGCGCGCACCGAACGAGCGACCGAATCTTGCCCCAGGGTTGCACCGACGATTTGTGTGCTTTCGACGCGCAAAGGGATCGGCAAAGCGCCGGAGCGCAGCTGCAAGGCGAGTTGTTGTGCTTCCAAGCGCTGTGCTTCTGCTTCTTCCGGGGTGTTTGCGATGCCCAGGGTGATGATGCCTTCACCGTTGGTGATCGCAGAGTTGATGATCGGCGCGGAGAGCACCCAACCATCGAGTACGATCGCCATCGGTTCGCCGATGTGACGGGCCGTATATTCGGCAAACAATTCGACCGCTTCACCTTGCAGCTCAAAGGCGATTTCCCACTGGCCGCGTTGCGGGTCACGAATGGCGGAGGCGCCGCTCAAGCAGGCACCGGTCATGACGGTCTGGAACGGGAGCTGGTTGAACGGATGCAACGCGGTATCGGCGGATGTTTCTCTCGCCTGAGTGAAGGACGAGGTGACGCAGGGATTGGGTTGAGGGAGTTGGGTGTGGATCCGCCGGCCCTCGAAGCGACTGATTTGGTCACGCAGCCCCGCGAAGTCCACGAATTCGAGCAGTGCGGTTTCCTGGATGGTCTCGATCGCTCGTTGGGGATCGCTTTCTCCCGGCAGTTCGACCAGGATGCGCCGGCTGCCCTGGGTTTGAATGGTCGCTTCCCCCAGGCCGAGCGCGTTGACTCGTTTGGCGACATTGTTGGCGGTCTGTTGCAACTCGCTGGCATCGATGGTTACGTCGGCGGGTAAGTCGGCAGCCAACAACACGCGCAAGCCACCGACGACATCCAAGCCCAGCGGTTGCGGGTGGAGCTGGAAACCCAGGAATTGGTCATTGCTGGGGACGACAAACCACACCGCCACCGCCGTGAGGGCGACAATCAAGATGAGCCAGGCAGTGGGGCGCTTCATGCGGAATCGTCTTCGTAGCGCTGCAAAACGGCGGCACTGACCACGGTGACGCAGACCCCTTCGCTGATCTCCAATTCGGTCGTGCCGGCATCCACGTCTACCGAAACTACGGTCGCGACCATCCCTCCGCCGGTGATGACGCGGTTACCGGGTTCCAATGATTGCACGATGCGCTGCCGCTTGATGAACGTCCGCTGCCGCGGAAACACAAAGAAGGCCCAGTAGGCACCGAGGCCGAGCAGGCAAAGAGCGGCAACCGCGGCGAATTCTTCCATCTGTAACCCCTACCCAAGGGAGCAATCTGGGATGACCCCTAGCGATGATAGACGGGCAGGCGGGATCACGCTAGCCTGCTGGCAATGCGCGGGCTATGATGAGCGGAAGACGGAAAGCAACGGAGCGCTGCTTTGCGAGTCATCACCAACAGTCAACTCGTCACGCGCAATCGGCGCCTCGCCACCTATCTTTTCATCTTCGCATTGGGCTTCCTCATCCTATCTTTTGTGTTGACGGGGAATTTCATCCAACCGGAGGATGAACGAATCGCCTCTCTCTTGCCCATCGTTTCATTCATCGTGTTGCCATTGGCGTTGGTGAGTGCCTTGATTTCATCCAAGATGACGAATCAATGGTTGCGTCGACCCCGACCGGAGGAAGAGATTCCGGCAAATTTGAAGGGGTTCAGCGAACGAAGCGCTTTCTTCAGTTACTACCATTTTCCTACGCGGCATGTGCTGGTCTGCCCGCAGGGGATATTCGCCATCATCACGCGATATCAAGAGGGTTATTATCGGGTCAGCGGGAATTCTTGGGGTTCTAGGCGGTCGATCCTGGGGCGAATTTTGGGCTTTTTTCGGATGGATGGCATCGGCAATCCTACCGAAGATGCGCGGCGGGCGGCCCAACAGCTGCAGCGCAGCGTCGACCGCTTGGTCGCCGATGTGCCGGTTCAACCGCTGATCGTCTTCATCAGTGAACGGGCCCGCTTGGAGATCGAAAAGCCCGCCGTGCCGGTATTGCGGGCGCAGTCCAAATTGGAACCAAGCCTCTCCACTTACTTGCGCGATGTCCGCAAACAGTTGACGGCAGGAAAAGAAGACCTGTTGTTGCCCGCCACCGATCTGGAACGCATCACCGACGCTTTTCTCGAAGCGGTAGCTGATCGGGACAAATGAGGAGCGAAACAGCAGTGCTTTCCCTGCGAAAGCCGCTGCTCAGGTGCTTGCCCATCCTGCTGATTTTGCTCCTGGCTGCCGCTTTACGCCTGGTCGCGCTGGAACGGCAACCGCTGCGCGGAGATGAAGCGTTCAGTTTAGAGAACTGGATGAATGCGCCCCTGTCAGTTTCACTGCGGGAGGTCGCCTCGCTCGAACCCATCCCGCCGGCGATTTATGGTGCGTACCGGCTCTGGGGCTTGGCCCTGGGTCAAGAGAGCATCTGGTCGTTGAGATTGTTGCCGGCGCTGGTCAATCTGTTAGGCGTCGCGGCGGTATATGCCCTGGGCAAACAAATTTCCCACCAGCGGTTTGCCCACTTCGCGGCTTTGCTTTGGGCGCTGCTCCCTCATCTCATTTGGCATGCGCAAGATGCGCGCAATTACGCACTCTGGGTGAGTTTCAGCGCCCTGGCCCTGGCCCAGGGGATGCGGCTGATTTCAAAACGAAATGCCAGCCGGCGAGATTGGCTGGGGTATGCCCTGTGGGCCGGCTGGGCGCTTTTCATGGCTTATCAGGAAATCGCGCTGTTGCTGACGCTGGCTGTGTTCGTCTGTGCGGCCTTCCATTCAAGACGAAAAGTTTTGCAACGCTTCCTGCTCGTACAGGGCGCCTTGCTGGTACTCATCGCACTGGCTTTTCTGGCATTTCAGGGAGACTTGCTCTGGGGTGGCGGCTATGGCGGCAATCTGGACTACGTTACCCTCAGCGCTGTCCTGAGTTTGCCTGCGACGCTGATCTTCGGCGAAATGGCGCCTTGGCTTACACCTGTGGCGCTGGGCGCATTGCTTTGGGCCAGCTGTGGCATTTCGCTGATCTGGCTCTGGCGCAATCCAGCCACACGGCAGCCAGTTTTGCTCAGCGCATGTCTGCTGTTCGTTCCCGTTTTCTTGATGGCGATCGCCGGTTTGCAGTGGCAGGTATTCCATGCCCGCTATGTGTTGGCGAGCGCCATGGGCTGGGTGTTGTGGCTGGCCCTGTTGTGGGATCGACTCTGGCATCGTAGCCGCCTCTGGGCCGTTTGTTTTTCTGTGCTGATCTTTTTTTGGTTCAGTTTCAGCCTGCTTCAGTACTATGGCCCCTACCGAAAGGCGGTGGATTGGGCGGCACTCGTCGCCTGGTTGAGCGATGCGCTGCATCCTGAAGATCAGATCATCCACCCGTCCCACGATCCGGCATTCCACTGGCTTCTCCGCCAGGAGGCTGTAGCTGTCAGCATCGTGAATCTGCCGGCGGGCCCCGGGCAAACCCGCAGCGAATTGGCGCGCGAGTTGGCCGCACTCTCGGATACTCAGGCGACCCTGTGGACTGTGGGGCGCGAATATCAAGATTGGCCCAACAAAGACTACATCACGGAATGGTTATCCTCCCAGCGGCAACCTGGGTTGCGGGGAGAGCAAGATGGCATCCCTTATGCTGCCTATCTGCCCAGGCTGCCGAGCAACATTGAAAGCGAAACCATGGCGCCTACCGTCGCTGCATTTGGCCGACCGGCGCTGGTGGAATTGAGTGGCTATCTGCTGGATGCTGCGCCGGATGCCCTCTGGTTGCGTTTGTTCTGGCTGCCCGTGCGCCAGAGCGACGTTCCGCTCAAGGTCTTCGTCCATCTGGTACGGGCCGGGGAAACGCAACCGCGTGCGCAAGCCGATCAGGAGCCGCAGCGCGCTACGGTGAGCTGGCCGATCGGTGAAGAGCTGCGGGAAATCCATCGGCTGCCCACCGGAAACCTGCCCGCCGGTGAATATGCTCTGATGGTCGGTTGGTATGATCCGGCTACGGGAAAGCGCTTGTCTGCCCCAGGTGGGGGTGCATTTTATTTGACGAGTTTGTCTTTGCCTTAGTGTGTTTTTCCATCGCTGAGTGCTGAGTAGATGAACATTGGATCAATGCGAGAACCTTCGTCTCATTCGATGGCGCGGATGCGGAAGGTGGCCATTCCCTCGGGCGTTTCAACCTTCACCCGAGCACCCACTTGACGTCCCATGAGGGCTTTGCCCAGCGGGCTCTCGTAGGAGATCTTTCCTTCGCGTGGGTTGGCTTCGGCCGCGCCGACAATGCGGTAGGTTTCGGCGCCCGCTTCGCCCTTCTCCTGAATCGTAACGCGGCAGCCGATCCCTACCACTGCTGGAGTGTCTTCCTTTTCGATGACCTGCGCGCTTCTCAGGGTATCTTCCAAGAAGCTGATGCGGCGTTCGACAAAACCCTGTTGCTCGCGGGCATCGTGGTAATCGGCATTCTCTTTGAGGTCACCTTGGGCCACGGCGGTTTTCAGTAGTTTGGCGAGCTCCGGGCGCCGGACTTCACGGAGCTGTTGCAATTCACGCTGCAAGGCAGCCGCACCTTCCGCGGTGAGGAATTGAGTCGCGGTTTCATTCATCGCTGGCGCAGTATACCGATGGCGGCAGGGACGTTCAAGGTGAGGATGGCCAGCCTGGCCACTGCAGGATGGCCGTCCCCTTTTTGGTAGCCAGGGATGTCCACTGCAGCTGGGGAAAATCGCTCAACCATTTCTGGACCGATTTCCTCTCGCCGCGACGGTGATGATCATCCAGCACAATGATGGCATGGGGCGCCATCCTCGCGGCCAGCAGGGGTAGGGTCGGCGTGCGTGCGTTCCGGTTCAACCAGGCGGGTGGTCCATCAATGACCAGTAAATGGAATTGCATTCCTTCAGGCAAGGAGCGGAGATCATACCACTGAGGCGCACCCAGTTCGGTGGGGCAGGGCTTCAATGGAGCATGCAACACCGCGCCATGATCGTTCAAGTTCATTTGGGTGAGCCATCCTTGGGTCCGCAGGGCGAAGCGCTCACTGTGCTCGAGGGATAGGAGGCGGCCCGCGTTCAGCTGGCACAAAGTCTGCGCGAGGACCAGCGTGGAAATGCCGCTGCCCATCTCCAGGATATGGAGAGGCGAGCGGTGCTGATGCAGGTACTGCACGGTGCGGGCGATGAGGGCGAGGAAATCATCCGCTGCGGCAAATCCGCCCACCCGGGGCAAGGCCTCTTCGAAGGCGAGGTTTTCTTGCAGCCAAAACGTTTCATTTTCTTGCCGTTGACTCAGCAAATGCTCCACGAGAAGATGGAGGGAGAGATCAGACATCGCAACCTGAGCAGCGGAACGACAAGCAAAGATGATTCATACTACCCATCACCCCCAATTCAGGTTGTGGATTACAATGGAAGGCTATGGTTGAACCAGTGAGCATCGCGATTATAACAGATTTCGGCACTCGGGATGGCTACGTCGGGGCGATGAAAGGGGTGTTGCAGTCATTGAGTCCACAGGCAACGTTATTGGATATCACCCATGAGATCGCCCCCCGGGATGTTGGGGCGGCGGCATACACCCTGGGACGTTGTTACCGATATTTTCCCCCTGACACGATTTTTCTGGTCGTGGTGGATCCAGGCGTCGGGACGCAGAGGAAACCACTGGCAATCCAGGCGGGGGCTCACCGTTTTGTCGCCCCGGATAATGGCGTGTTGACGAAAGCGATCCAGGATCAGCCCAAGTGGGAAGCGGTATGCTTAACCCAACGGCAATACTGGCGAGAGGAAGTCAGCCATACCTTTCACGGCAGAGATATCTTTGCCCCGGTCGCCGCTCACTGGGCCAATGGAACGCCGCTGCATCGTTTCGGTGAAAGGGTGGCGGACCTGGTAATGCTGACGGAAGATGGGCCTCGTTGGGAAAGGGAACTGCCCGGGTTTTCGGGCCGGGTCACCCAGGTGGATCAATTCGGCAATTTGATCACGAACATCGGCCCGTTTGTGCGCGTGGGTTCATCTTTGCAATGGCAAGATGACGCGGGCCAGACTCAGGTATGCGCGGCGAATGCTTTCATCATCGAAATGGCGGGTTTGACCTTGCGCGGCGTTCAAAGCACCTACGCGGATGCCGCGAAAGGAGAAGCCTTGGCCTTGCTGGATAGCGCGGGTCAGCTAGAGATTGCGGTTCACCGGGGCAATGCCGCCGAGGCCTGTGGGTTATCCCGAGGGGCCAAAATCCAAATGCGGATTTCGGCATGAGCGAAGAAACGTTTGTGATCCATGGCGGTGTTCCCTTGCGCGGGACGGTGCGGCCAGGAGGCAATAAAAACGCCGCGATCAAGATGCTCCCCGCCTGTTTATTGGTCGATGAGCCTGTGGTGTTGCACAACATCCCCAGGATCCGCGACGTAGACGTGGTGATTGCCATGCTTCGTGAATTGGGGGCGGAGGTGGAATGGCTGGGTGACTCTTCCGTGCGGGTGGACGCTGCGGACGCTATCGCTCCCGATGAGCCCGTCCCCTTTGCCCAAGAGATTCGGGCCAGTTTTGTCTTTGCCGGCCCCCTGCTCGGACGCTTCCAACGCGCCGTGTTGCCCACGCCGGGCGGCGATGTCATCGGCGAACGCCGCATGGATCCGCACATCAACGCCTTGCGTGCGCTCGGCGCAGAAGTGCAATTTGCGGACGGCGTATTTTCCATGCAGACGCGGGGGTTGAAAGGCGCGAAGATCTTGCTGCAGGAAGCGAGTGTGATGGCCACGGAGAATGCGATCCTCGCCGCCGTCCTGGCAGAGGGCACCACGGTCATCGACAATGCCGCCGGTGAACCCCACGTCCAGGATTTGTGTCATATGTTGAATGGTTTGGGGGGGAAGATCCAGGGCATCGGCGCCAATCGTTTGCTGATCGAAGGGGTCCAGCGCTTGCATGGTGGGGAAGCGACCGTCAGTGCGGATTATATGGAAGTGGCGAGTTGGGTCGCTGCGGCGGCGATCACCCGCGGGGAGATTCGCATACAGGATGCTGCGCCACAGCAAATGATCATGGCGCAGCAGGTCTTTGCTCGTCTGGGCATTCACTGGGATGTGGCTGGGCCAGATATCGTTTTGCCGGCTGCTCAGGAGCTGCGGATTCAACCGGATATTGGCGGTCGGATCCCGATCATCAAAGCGCAACCCTGGCCCGCCTTTCCGACCGATTTGATGAGCGTCGCCATCGTCGTCGCCACGCAGTGTGAGGGGGCGGTGTTGTTCCATGATTGGATGTATGAGAGCCGTTTGTTTTTCACCGATCGCCTGATGCGAATGGGAGCGCGGATTACGCTTTGTGACCCGCATCGGGCGCTGGTACAGGGGCCGGCCGCACTCAAGGCAGTGGGCATGATCACCAGCCCGGACATCCGCGCGGGGATGGCGCTGGTATTGGGCGCGTTGGCGGCCGATGGCGTCACGCGGATCGCGAACATCCAGCAAATTGACCGCGGTTATGAAAAGGTGGAAGAAAAACTCACTGCGCTCGGTGCGGATATCCGCCGGGTGACGAAGCACAGCGAAGCTGTGGAATGATGCCTACCCGGGGGCGAGCGGCCCGCGGATCCTCTCATCTCCGACTCGTTTGGTGATTCCTTTTTCATCGAGGTGTTCGAGCAAAGCGATGGCGTACTTGCGGCTGGTTTGCAACTGATCGCGCAGCTGACGGACGCTGAGGGAACCTTCGCGGTCGATGATCTGCAAAACGGCAGAACAGAATTCGGCATAATCCCGTTGCGCGAAGACGACATCCGCCGCCACTTGGACGTAATCTCCTCGTTCCAACAAGGCATACCATACTTCGGCGCCCACCTGTTCGGCTGCTTCCTTTGACGTCGGTGGGAGCGATGGCTGATGTTGAAAGGCTTCGTCCAGCTGATCGATGCGTTTTAGCTGTTCCGGGGTGAAGCGCAATTCATGTTCGTTGAGTTTGACGCGATCCGCAACCCGACTCACTCGACTGGCCATAGTGGCCAGGATGGCATGCATGGCGGCACCCGTGCATTGCAGGCGATGGCGCAGTTCTTCCGCGGGGAGGCCGGTCGACAATGGCTGGCTTTGATGAAACTCTTTGAGGAAAGCGATGATCCTGTTTTGCAGCTGATGGTGGGCGTTCGTTTCCTGGACGTAATCCGCGCCAATGCTTGTGATGCGACGTTCGGCGAGGGTCTGTTCCAGGGCGGTTGCGAATTCTGCGCTGGATAGTCCGCTGGCTGCAGCCAAGTCGGAAGTCCGCATGGGGGTGGGCGTGTTGGCGAGTTGGATGATTTTCTGCGTGGGATTGCCGAAGCGGCGGGTCTGCAAGAGCTGGATTCGTTCGCCGGAGAAGCGTTTCCAGCGCCGTTGAGGCAATGGGTCGACGATGACGCCGCCGCCGATGGTCCGGGCCGGAGAGGGGATGCGCAAAATGTAGCGATCTCCTTCTGCGAGGGCGAGCGCTCGGTCCAGGCGCAATTGCAGCCAGCCATCTTCACCGGGCGCGAGTTGTTCTGTGCCGAGCAGGCGCAAACGCGCGGTACATTCTGCGGCACCGGCGAATACTTTGACGGCCATGTTGTGCTTCAGCACGAGAGTGTTGGCAGACAGGTGTTCGTAATGGGCATCGACCAGTTGCGTCGCAGGCACATCGCCTCGCTTGGAGAGCAGCTGGCCGCGCCGCAGCTTTTCCCCCCGCAAGCCACTCAAATTCACAGCGACTCGCGCGCCAGGAGGGGCTTCCTCCACCGCTTGTTCGTAGCATTGCAGGGCACGGACTCGGGCGCGGATCTGTTGCGGTGCGATTTGGATTTCTTCGCCAACGCGCAGGGAGCCATTGCGCAGGGTACCGGTGACGATGGTGCCGAAGCCATCCAAGGTGAACACGCGGTCGATGGGCAATCGGGGTTGGTCGCGATCCAATACGGGCGGCAAATCGCTCATCAGCCGGGCAAGGCTCGCTCGCAACTCAGACATACCGGCGCCAGTGTGTGCCGATACGAGGATGATCTCTGCCTGGGCGAAGGTCGTTGATTCGAGCAAGTCGGCAATATCCAACTCTACGAGGGTCAGCCATTCTTCATCGTCGACCAGGTCACACTTGGTCAATGCGACGATCAAGTGGGGGATGCCCAGCAAGTGCAGGATGCTGAGGTGTTCGCGTGTTTGCGGCATCACGCCCTCGTCGGCCGCAATGACCAACAGGGCGGCGTCGATGCCACCCACACCGGCGAGCATGTTTTCGATGAAATCCCGATGACCGGGAACATCGACGATGCCGATGGTGCTGCCATCCTCGAGTTTCAGCCAGGCAAAACCCAGGTCAATGGTGAGCTGGCGCGTCTGTTCTTCGGGCAGTCGGTCCGGCTGGATGCCGGTCAGCGCTTGGACGAGGGTAGATTTACCGTGATCGACGTGTCCAGCGGTTCCCATGACGCGCGCTTGAGCCATGTGGAGCCTGGGTCAAGGATTGGAGTTCGGGCGGGCATTGGCGGATGACGCCTCTTTATCGTGCTCGGCGATCATCTGCTGGTAATCTTCGCTATACAGGCGAGCCCGTTTTCGTTCCAGTTGCCAGAGATTGGTGATGGAATCGATCAACGGTGGGAAACGGGTGTCCAGTTGGTTGATCCGTTGCACAAAGCGCTCGAACTCCCGGTCGTGGTTGCGCCAGATTTCATCGGTTGATAGCGTGAATTGTTTCCAGCGTTGTTGTTCGGCGCTGGCCCAATCATTCCATTCTTTGCGGAAGCGTTCCTCACTCAGTCTTTGGATTTCGGCGAGTTCGTTGATGCGTCGTTCCAAACCTTCGCCGATGCGCTGGAATTCAGATATGAGCTGACGCATTTCTCGGTGCGTGTCTGCCCAGATGGCAAACTGAGAAAGACTCCCTTCCATGCGTTCGGTCTGATCCTGGAATTGGTTGACCCACTCCGCTTGCTGCGCTTCTCTGGCTTGTTCGATGCGTTCTTGTTGGGCGATGAATTGTTGCACTTCTTCGCGCCGTTCGCTTTCGGCCACATACATCTCTTGCAGGCGGCGTTCGGTGCGAACCGATAGATCCTCCAACAGGGTGATTTTGGGCCGGATCAGCTCCAGGAGCTTGCGCAATTCTGGAAGCTGATTCTCCACTTCAGCCAGGCGACGACCTTCTTGGCGGTGTTGTTCTTCGAGAAACTGGAAGCGTTTTTCGGGCTCTTCCAACAAGCGATGGTGTTCCTCCACCCGTTGTTGCAACGCGCGCAAGTTGCTTTCCAATCGCTGGCGGGCCGCTTTGAGCGGTTCGACTTCGCGCTGGTTGGCTTCCAATTGACCCAGGCGCTCTTTCTGAGAACTGATCTCTTTGCCCAGCGCTTCGCGGGCGTTTTCGTTGCGCCGTTCCAATTCCCGCTCGGCTTCCAGGCGCCGGGCATTCTGATTGTCGATCATCTTGCGCACTTCGCCCGCGACTTCGGCGATGATTTCGCTGCTGTCATCGCTCTGGACGAAGGCCCGTTTGTGAGTGTCCAATTCGGCTTCGAGGGCGTTCAATCGCTTTTGCAAGGCTTCGATCACCTGCTCTTGTGCGCCCAGGTTTTGTTCCAGAGCGGTGATGGTGCGTTTGTCCTGCCGGCGCTGATCATCCAACCATTCGATCATGCGAGCCGCTTGTTGGAGGTTCAGGGAAGTGTGTTCAGCCACGGGATGCTCCCGTATCGAATAATTGTATTATAGCATACACCACCCGGAAACGAATCGAGCAGGAATCAGAAAGAACCGATGAGTCGCCTGAATCAACGAGAAGATCTGGAGCAGTGGGAAAGCCAATCGCTGGCCCCATATGCCTTGCGGAGCGCGGAGAGCCGCGGACGCCTGCATCCGGAAGCGGAACCGCGGCACCGCACGGCCTTCCAAAGAGACCGCGATCGCATCATCCACAGCGAAGCCTTTCGCAAACTGGAGTACAAAACGCAGGTTTTTGTCAATGACGAAGGGGATTATTTCCGCACTCGTTTGACGCATACCCTGGAAGTTGTACAAATCGGCCGCACACTGGCGCGCGCCCTGGCGGCCAATGAAGACCTGACGGAAACGATCTGCCTGGCGCATGACCTCGGCCATCCACCCTTTGGCCATGCGGGGGAGGGCATCCTGGCGGAATTGCTGGCGGGGCACGGCGGCTTCAACCACAACCTGCACAGTTATCGCATCGTCACGGAGCTGGAACAACGCTATCCGCAGTGGCCGGGTCTCAATTTGACGATCGAAGCCCTGGAAGGCATCGCCCGACACGAGACCAGTTATGACGAACGTGGCTTTCCGGGGATCGACAATGCTGACCTGCGGGGCAGTTTGGAGGCGCAGATCGCCAACGTGGCCGATGAACTTGCCTACAATGCCCACGACCTGGATGATGGTCTGCATGCGGGCTTGCTGACGCCGACGCAGTTGAATGAGTTGGCGCTCTGGCGAGAACTCTGCCAGCGCATGGATTGGCATGAAGAAAGCATGGATGTGCTGACTCGACATCGCTTCATCCGTGAATTGATCGGCTGGCAGCTGGAGGATGTGCTGGCAGAGAGCGCGAAGGCCCTGGATGCGTTGAATCCACGTGATTCTATGGCCGTGCAAGCGCATCCTGCAGCGGTGGTCGGCCACAGCCGGGTGATGAGGCAACGCAATGACGAGTTGCATGAGTTTTTGCTCCATGCCATGTATCGCAATTTTCGCGTCATGCGCATGCAACAGCGAGCGCGCCGTTTCATCGTCGGGATTTTTGAAACGGTGACCGAAGAACCGCACCAATTGCCGCCGGAGTACCAGAGACAATTGGGTGAACGAGCGTTGCCCAGCGTGGTGGGGGACTACATCGCGGGGCTCACCGATCGCAGTGCGGTGCTGGAATACCGCCGCTTGTACGATCCACTCATGCAGCCGTGAAAAGGAACGAGATTCGCGCTCGTTCTCTAAACCCATAGGATAGGATGGCATGAGCGAATACACCATGCTGCAACAACGTTATCGCTTGCTGTCGCAACAGGGTTCCGGTGGGATGGCCGTCGTGTACAAGGCACACGACGAAGGCCTGGATCGCGTCGTGGCGCTCAAAATCATGCGCCCGAATTACAGCAATGACGAAGCATCACGAGAACGGTTCCGCAAGGAAGCGCGGCACATCGCCCAATTGCAACATCCGAACATCGTCACCGTTCACGATTTTCTCACAGAAGCGGATCGCTACGTATTGGTCATGGAATACATCGAAGGGCAGGATCTGAAACGGTTGTTGCGCGATCGAGGCGCGTTGAGTATCCAGCAGGCTCTGGATATTGCGATTCAGGTCAGTGAAGGGCTAGGCTATGCCCATCGGCGAAATTTGGTGCATTCCGACGTGAAGCCACAAAATGTGTTGCTCACCAGCGATGGGCGCGCGAAAATCACGGATTTTGGCATTGCCCAGGTTTTTCGCCGCGCCGCGCCGAAGGAAAAACGGGCGACCGTTTGGGGCAGCCCGCATTATTTTGCGCCGGAACAAGCTCTGGGCGCTGCGCCGACGCCGGAATGCGACATCTATGCGATGGGGATCGTGCTCTTTGAGATGCTCACCGGCCGGCTGCCATACCGGGGGGAAGATCAGAAAGAACTGGCGCTCGCCCATGTACGTGAACCGATACCACGGGTCAGCGATCAACACGCCCACATCCCACAACCCCTGGTCAACATCGTCTATAAACTGATGAGCAAAGATGCCGCGGCTCGTTATCGCTCTGGCGATCAACTGGCGCACGTGTTGAAGGCCTATCGGGATTCCGGTTCTCAATCCACCATCCAAAACGATGCTCTGTCAGCGATGATGCACCATCAGCCAACCGTGTCAAAGGGAAATACCCCCGCGAAAAATGGGACCAGCCGACCCTATACGGGCCGAGTGTCGCCGCGCAACCGACCGCGCCACGCCCGTGTGCAGCAATGGGACCTGGTCACGATGATGATGGCCTTACTGGCTTTGCTGGCTGTAGGAGGTTTGCTGCTCCTGTATGCCAGCCTCATCACGGGCTCATTGGGTTGAGCGAGCCGGCTGATGGAGTTTCGGTGATTCCATGAGTGAACGGAACGAGGATATGACCCGCGCGCGAGCAGACTTGCTTGCCTGGAGCCGAGTGCGTGGCATCGGCCCGGGGGGCATTTCGCGGCTTCGGCGGCATTTCGGCAGTTTGCAAGATGCCTGGCAGGCTCCTGAGGCCGAATTACAGGCGAGTGGCTTGCGCAAACCGGCTGTACAAGAAGCGCTCAAAGCGCGACAACGCTTGCACATCGAAGATGAAATCAGCCAATTGGAACGGCGGCAAATCGGTTGGCTTACGATCCTGGATCCAGAGTATCCGCCCTTGCTGAAGAACATCGCCAATCCTCCCCTGGTGCTCTACTGGCAAGGAGAGCGCGCACGTTGGCCGGATTTCGCGCTGGCCATCGTGGGCACTCGGAAAGCGAGCCGCGATGGCTTGCAGGCAGCGCGAGAATTTGCCGGCACGATCGCAGACCAGGGCTATACCATCGTCAGTGGCCTCGCCCAGGGGATTGATGCCACCGCCCATGAAGCGGCCTTGACCTCTCGCGGTGGGACGATTGCCGTGTTGGGCAGTGGGGTGGAGGAGATTTACCCCAAACGCAATCGACCGCTGGCGGAGCGCATCCAGGATAACGGAATGGTGATCAGCGAATTCGCGCCGAAAGTTAAGCCGGTACCCGGCAATTTCCCCTATCGCAACCGCATCATCAGCGGACTTTCTCTGGGCGTGTTGGTGGTCGAAGCACCGGCGCGGAGCGGGGCATTGAATACCGCCCAACATGCGGCAGAGCAGGGTCGGGATGTGTTTGCCGTGCCACAAAACATCTACGCACAGGCCGGCCGGGGTTGCAATGACTTGTTGGCCGATGGCGCCTTGATCGCCCGCAATGCCCAGGATGTCTTGCACGTAATGCGGGGAAACCCGTGGTTGCGCACGGCCAGGCCGACTCAGAGAGAGGAGGACGCGCGCTCAGCATTGCGGCAAGATGAGGCGATGCCAACGATGCCGCCCCAAACGCTGAGCGAAAATGAGCGGAGCATCTTGGAACGACTGAGCAATGCCACACAACATGTGGATGAGATTGCGCAGCAAAGCTCTTTGCCGGCGACCACGGTCAGCAGCACGCTCACCTTATTGGAAATCAAAGGCCTGGTGGAATTGGTCGGTGCGATGCAATACCGCAAATTGAAGCCATGAGGCAGCACAACAACGAGGACCCCGACCGTTCTCAGCAAGTCCATTGTGCTTTGATCCTGGCGGGTGGCAGCGGAACGCGGCTCTGGCCGATGAGCCGTACGGAGCGCCCCAAACAACTCCTGGCGATCACTGAAGGGCGCAGCCTGTTTCGAGCCAGCATCGAGCGATTGCTCCCCATCGTTGCCGGGGAACAGATCTTTGTGGTTGCTGGGGAACAGCAGTTGCCGGCTTTGCGCGAGGAAGTGCCTTTCTTGCCAGCGGAGAATTTCATCGGCGAACCCAGTGGGAAGAATACTGCGCCGGCCACTCTGCTGGGCATGGCAGTCATTTCAGCCCGCCATCCTCAAGCAACGCTCAGTATCTTTCCCGCGGATCATCACATCCGCGATGAAGCGGGTTTCCGGTCTGCGCTGTTGGCGGCTGTTGAACTGGCGCAAAGCACCGCGGGCGGTCAAATCATCACCCTGGGGATCCAACCCACTTTCCCGGCGATTGGCTTTGGCTACTTGCAGCTCGGCCCAAAGTTGGGCGAAAAATCGGGATTTGCTTATCATCCGGTGTTGCAATTTGTTGAAAAACCAGTGGCAGAGCGCGCCCGGCAGTACTATGAAAGTGGCGCGTACCGCTGGAATGCCGGCATGTTCGTTTGGCCACTGGCCCGAGCATGGTCGGAATTCCAGCGGGCGCAGCCGGAAGCAACGGCCCTCTTCCGACAGCTGAGTCAGGAATATGAACGGGGCGGTGAAATTGATTTGACCGCTGCCTGGGCAAGTGTCGAGGCATTGCCGCTCGATATTGTGGTGATGGAACAGGCGGCGGACATGTGGGTGATTCCAGTCGAATTGGGTTGGAGTGATGTCGGCAGTTGGTCCTCTGTATTTGATGTATTGCCCCGCGATGAGGCGGGAAATCATGGAAAAACCCTGGATGAAAATGGCAAGGTGCAATTTACGGCCAGTCGTGATACCCTGATACTCAGTGAAACCGCAAAGCACATCGTCGCTTTGGGCGTGAAGGATTTGGTCATCATCGAGACCGATGAGGCTTTGCTGGTATGCCATCGTGAGAGGGCGCAAGAGGTAAGATCGATCGTCAAACAGTTGTCTTTGAATGGATGAATTTTAGAAAATCAACAGGAGGAAAAAATGCAAGCCTATTGTGTGAAGTGCAAAGATATGCGCGATATCCAAGATGCCGAAGCGATCGTGATGAAGAATGGCCGCCCGGCCACCCGTGGCACCTGTGGTTTCTGTGGCACTAAAATGTTCCGCATCGGGGAGACAGAAGCGCATAAGAACATGGGTTGAACCCGCCCCATTGACTTCATAGGTTGCCCATGAGCGCTGCGTCGGCTTACTGTGTCGCTTGCAAAGAAAAACATCCGATCGTAGAAGCCGAGGCGGTATTCACTCGGGGAGGTGTACCGGCCACCCGAGGGAAATGCGGCGTTTGTGGGAGAGGCGTTTTTCTCATGGGCCGGACGGAAGCCCACGAAGGCTTGCCCCCTCCCACGGTGTTCCCAACTAAAACCAAAAAAAACAAGAAGAAAACCAGGCGGAACGCGCGCGGATTGCGGAAGCGACGGGGCAATCTGGTCATCGTCGAATCACCGACCAAGGCGCGCAGCATGAGCGGGATATTGGGGGCCAGCTATCGCGTGCAGGCTTCCCTGGGGCACGTGCGTGATTTGTTGACCAGCCAGCTCTCCGTCGATGTCGAAAATGGCTTCCGCCCGAAATACCGCGTCCCCAACCCAAAACGCGAGATCGTGAAACGTTTGAAAGCGCAATCTTCGCATGCCGAACGGATCTTCCTGGCGACTGATCCCGATCGTGAAGGGGAAGCCATCGCCTGGCACCTCACGGAAGCGGCGGAAATGGATGCTGAGCGCGTCCAGCGGGTCGTGTTTCATGAAATCACAGCGGATGCCGTCCACGCCGCATTCGCGCAGCCGCGATCCTTGAATGCTGACCTCATCGATGCCCAACAAGCGCGTCGCATTCTGGATCGCCTCGTGGGATACAACATCACCGAACTGCTCTGGCGAAAAATGGATAGTGGCTTGAGCGCGGGTCGCGTGCAAAGCGTTGCCTTGCGCATGGTGGTGGAACGTGAGCGAGCTATTGCGGCATTCCAGCCGGAGGAATCCTGGACGATAGAGGTGCTGTTGGAAAAGACGGCCCCACCACAAGGTCAGACGTGGAAAATGTTAGCGAGCCTGCGCGAATTCCAGCAGCAGTCTCTGGAACTGAAGCGGGAAGTGGATGTGTTGCCGCATCTGCACAATTTGGAGCAGGCGACCTATCTGGTACAAAGGGTCAAAAAGGGGAAGAGGAAGCGGCGCCCGAGCGCACCCTTCACCACCAGCTCCTTGCAACAAGAAGCCTCCAGTCGCTTGGGTTTTGGCGTTCGCAAAACGATGTCGGTCGCCCAACAGTTGTATGAAGGGATCGCGCTGGAAAGCGGTAAGCAGGTCGGCCTGATCACCTACATGCGCACCGATAGCGTCCATGTGGCGCAATCGGCTCAGCGAGAGGCGAGAGAATATGTAGCGAAGCGCTTTGGTATCGACCACCGGCCGAAGCGGCCCCCCACCTACCGCACTCGGGCCAGAGCAGCCCAGGAAGCGCACGAAGCCATCCGACCGACTGCCGTTTCGCGAACTCCCGAATCATTGCAAGCCCATTTGGCGCCGGAACAATATGAACTGTATCGCTTGATCTGGCGCCGCTTTTTGGCCAGTCAGATGTCGGCAGCAGAATACGGAACCATGCAAGTGGAGATCGCTGCCGGGGGAGCGGGCGTAGATCCTGCGCCATATGCGCTCCGATGGAGCGGGAGCCAGCTGAGATTCGCCGGTTTCCTGGCTTTGCTGGGAACGGAAAAAGAGAGAACGGAACCCTTGCCACTTCTGGAAGAGGGGGATCGGTTGACCCAGGTTGCCGTAATTCCGGAGCAACACTTCAGCCAACCGCCGCCACGTTACAGTGAGGCGACGCTGGTCCGCGAGTTGGAGGAAAGTGGCATTGGCCGGCCGAGCACCTATGCACCGACGATCACGGTGTTGCAGCAGCGTGAATACATCGTTCGCGAAGGGACGCGCATCCAACCGACCGAAATCGGCATACGAGTCTGCGATCGCCTGGTAGAATTCTTTCCCGAAATCGTGGATGTGACGTTCACGGCTCGTTTGGAAGACGAATTGGATGAGATCGCCAGCGGGAAGCAGGGCATGCAACCGATGCTGGAGAAATTCTACAGCCCTTTTGCAGAGTCGCTTTGCTATGCTCAAGAACACATGCCCGTCGAAGAACGGCTGGCGGAAGCGTTGGGTCGACCCTGTCCAGAATGCGGGCGGGGCGATGCGCTGATTTTGCGGCGCGGCCGCTTCGGCCGCTTCATCGGCTGTCGGCATTATCCAGATTGTTCTTACACAGAAGCATTTTATGAAACCGTCGGCCCCTGCCCTTTGTGCCACGAAGAGCATGGGGGGCTGTTGCAGAAACGGCAAACCCGCAAGAAAAGACGGTTCTATGGCTGCTCGCGCTATCCTGAATGCGACTATATTACCTGGAAAGCGCCGGAAGAGGGGGCAACAGCGGTGCCTGCCCTGAATCACGCCGGTAAATAGCGCCGTTTTCCATTTACCATACAATGCAGAAAAGCCCTAGATCATTGAGGGGAGATTCCCCATGAATCGGTTGCGCAGCTTTGGTTCTGGTTTGGTGGGCTCTGTGGTTCGCATCATGCCCCTGTTGCTCGTGTTTTTGCTGGGTCTGATCTGGGCTTACAACATCGCGCCTGTGTGGTTTTACGATGCCCATCCCAGCCAATTGGAGCAATCCTGGCAGGACAACTGGGTCACGCTCGTCAACGATCGGTATGTAGCGGGGAGTGTGGATGGAGCGGAGCTTCAACAGTTATTGCAGGCGGTGGATGCGCCCGATGAAATCGCCACCCGCCTCGACCTGTCGCCAGGTTTGATCGACCTGGCCAAACAAGCCGCGCCGGGAGCGGCGCCGGCGCCGGCCCGAGGAACTTTGTTGGGCGATATCTGGAATGTGTGGCTGCAGGTGCTGATCTTTGGCTGCCTCTTGCTGGTGTACCAATTCAGCCGCGGTTCCGCAGCGACCCGCATGTTGAGCCAGGCATCGCTTTGGGGGCGACTGGGTGGGCGCGGCTGGCCTGGATTCCTGCGCATCCCTTCGTTCCATTTGCCGCGCTTTCGGCTTCCCTTCCGCCAAAATTCGCCGGGTTCAGTACCCAGTGCGGATGTGTCAGCCTACGGGGCAACAGCAAGCCACATGACGCCACCATCGGCAGGAGCGGTACCGGCTCGAGCATCCAGCCGGGCCATGATGGGCCCTTTGCTCCGTCAGGAGACGCGCTATGCCTTCGGCATGGGTGAGTATGATGAATCTTTCGCCATTGAAGATGAATATGATAACTTTCTCGGTGAGTGCGGTGCCGCGGTGACCGAAACCATCGGCGTCAATGACCCTAAAGCGGCGGCGATCGAAGTCTGGTTGTTCGACAAAGAAGATTTCGTTCGCACGCTCACCCACGTCTTCGCGACGCAACACGCCATCAATGACCCGGTCCTGCGCCAAAGACTCGAGCCAAAAGTGGCCGATGGAGCATTGCTGTTGGCGCAAGAAGGGGCGACCACCGTGTTGGAGACGCGTGCTTTGCGCCTGGAGGTTCGCATCACCGAACTGGTCTACGGTAGGGACGATCTCCCAACCAACAGCCATTTTGACCAGATCGGTCTGGAATTGCAGGTCTACCATAAGGAAGGGGTGGGCGTCGCCAGCCACATCCCCGCCTCGATAGGGCAAGAGCCATTGTCCCCCGCTGCCATGACCGAAGGTGAAGGAAGCATCGCCGCCCAGGCGGGATACTATGACCCTTTTGATGGCACGGGAGATTTTTCTTCGGTCGGTTGACGAGCCAGTGCGCGGGGGAATCCATTGCGTTTCGATGCCACCCTGATTCCGCCCAGTTTGCGACAGGCGGGGGAGATCGCTCGCGCGGCGGAGGAAGTGGGTTTTGCCGGGGTGTGGACGGTGGATACGGCCCACAACCCCTTCTTGCCGCTGGCCCTGGCTGCTGCTGAAACGCACCGCATCCAACTCGGGACGGCGATCGCCGTCGCTTTTCCGCGCAGCCCCATGGTTATGGCACAGATTGCCTGGGATTTGGCCGAACAATCGCAGGGTCGCTTCATTTTGGGTTTGGGCACCCAGGTTCGAGCGCACATCGTTCGGCGGTTCAGCTCAGAGTGGGGGCCGCCGGTCGCCAAATTGAGGGATTATCTGGCGGCCTTGCGCAGCATCTGGCAAACCTGGCAAGAGGGCGGAAGATTGAATCATGTGGGGGAATTCTATCGCCATACCTTGATGACACCGTTCTTCACGCCGAAACCGATGCCCTTTGCGGAGATCCCAATTTATATCGCCGGTGTCAATCAGGGGCTGGCGGCCCTTGCGGGAGAGGTCTGCCAGGGATTTCACGTGCATCCTTTCCATACGATCCCCTATTTGGACCAGGTGGTGATCCCGAGTATCGCCGAGGGAGCAGCGAAGGCCGGACGCAATCCAGCAGAGGTGTCGTTGTGTTGCGGTTGTTTTGTGATTACGGGCAGCAGCCGCGCCGAAATCGAGATCAATCGAGAGCGAGTGCGGGAACAGATCGCTTTCTATGCCAGTACGCCGAGTTACGCCGTTGTCCTGCGCATCCATGGCCGGGAAGACCTGGCGAAGCGGCTCTCGCAAATGGTGCGGGAAGGTCGCTGGCAGGAGCTGCCCGGGCAGATATCGGATGACTTTTTGGCGGAGGTGGTCGTCGAAGCGCCGCCGGATGAACTGGCTGGCAGATTGCGGGAACGTTGCGCCGGGCGCTTGCAGCGAGTCGGTTATTATTTTCCTTATGACCCGGCAGAAAGCACTAAGGAAGCGCTCTGGCGGGCGGCCGTAGAGGAATTCGCCCATGACTGATGGAGATTTGCTGCAGGATCGCCGGCAATACGTCGCCGATAGCGAAAACCGCTTTGTGGAAGAACTCTGCGAGCTCTTGCGGATTCCCAGCATCAGCACACGAGCCGAACACGCCGCAGATGTCGCACGCGCTGCCCGCTGGATCGCGGAGAAGATGCGCAGGGCGGGTTTGGAAGCAGTCGAAGTGATCACCAAGGAAGGACAGTGCCCGCTGGTGTATGGTGAATGGCTGGGTGCGGGGCCGCAGGCTCCTACCGTCCTGTTTTATTGCCATTACGACGTGCAGCCTGCATTCCTGGCGGATGGGTGGCGGAGCGATCCGTTCCAGCCGGTCATTCGAGACGGCAAGCTCTACGCAAGGGGTGCAGTCGATAGCAAGAGCCACGTCATGATTCAGCTCCATGCCGTGGAGGCGGCTTTGGCAAAAGGTGCCTTGCCCATCAATGTCAAGTATCTCTTCGAAGGCGAAGAAGAGAGCAGTGGCGCGCACATCCTTTCTTTCGTCCGCGAGCAACCACAGAAGCTCCATGCGGATTATGCAGTCGCCAGTGATGGCAGCATGCCGGATCGCGGGCAACCGGCCCTGGTCTATGCGCTGCGTGGAATCGTGAGTTGCGAATTGCGCGTGCAGGGGCCCGCGCGCGATCTACA
Source organism: Chloroflexota bacterium (assembly GCA_011523615.1). Taxonomy (GTDB): domain Bacteria; phylum Chloroflexota; class Anaerolineae; order Aggregatilineales; family Phototrophicaceae; genus WTGJ01. Next base: position 56,976 of record WTGJ01000027.1, read on the forward strand.
CAGCGGGCATTATGGGGGCAATGTGCACAACCCCGCACAGGCACTCTGCGAGATTCTGGCACAACTCCACGATGAAAATAGCACCGTAACTGTGCCAGGTTTCTACGATCAGGTCATCGAGTTGGGAGAAACGGAAAGAGCGGAATTGGCCCAAGCATTGCCCTGGATTGAGCGCGAGTGGCATGAAGTGACCGAAGCGCCGCAAGCCTGGGGGGAAAGCGACTACAATTTGCATGAGCGCACCGGCGCACGACCCACGTTGGAGATCAACGGAATTGCCGGCGGTTATGCCGAGGAAGGCTTCAAGACGGTGCTGCCCGCTCAGGCGATCGCCAAAATCAGCTGTCGATTGGTGGCGCGGCAGGAACCGGCTCAGATCTTGCGCCTGCTAGCCGATCACATCGCGCGGCTCACACCCCCCACCGTGACGAGCGAGCTGCGGAGCGCGGGTTACGGGGAACCCGCCGTGGTCCTGGAATTGGGAACGGCCGTGATGGAAGCCGCTTTGACCGCTTATGAACGGGCCTGGGGGAAGAAGCCCCTCTTGTTGAGGGAAGGGGGCAGCATCCCCATCGTCGCCAGTTTTGAGCGTGAACTTGGCCTGCCCATGGCGTTGATGCCTTTCGGTTACAAAGGCTGCGGCGCTCATGGCCCGAATGAACATGTCTACCTGGATATGGTTCAAAAAGGCATCCACACGATGCTGCATTTCTATGATGAACTCGCCAGGCAACATGCAGCAGCCGTTTGACTTTTTCCATCGCCTGGGTTAAGATGCGCCGAGTCTTTGAGGTAGAGATGGCACGAATCTTGCGGATGTCCACGAGTCGAATGACTACCGGTGAAACCGCCGAAGGATGCCGCACGACTTAGCTCAAAAGGCAGAACGAGTTGCGAGCGTGTGGATCGAGCAGACCACACGCTTTTTTTATGCGCTGAGGGGAGAACGATCAAGACATGGCTGAAATGCGCCGGGTTACGATGAAATTTGGCGGCACCTCGATGATGGAAATGCCCACCATCGCCCAGATCTTGCAGGAGGCCCGAGCGAGCGGGGAGCAGGTCATCGCGGTGGTTTCCGCCCTGGCCGGTGTCACTGATGCTTTGGAGCGCTCGCTCGCCGCCGCGGCAAAGGGTGAACGTTGGCTGTATCTCACCGAGTGTGGCCGATTGCGCGACCGTCACCTGGAACTCGCGCAAAGCCTCATCACGGACGCAGAATCGTTGGAACCTTTGTTGCTGGAGCTGAATGAGCGCTGTGATGCGTATCTGCAAATCTGCGATGCGGTTCACATCCTCGGTGAAGCCACACCGCGCATCCAGGCCAGCGCAATTTCCTATGGTGAGCGCTTATCGGCGCCCATCCTGGCCGCGCTGCTGTGCCAGAATGGCTGGCGCGCCCGCGCCATATCCACCAATGGCGGCGATGATCCAACGAGCCAGGCGCCCCTCATCCAGACCGATGGCGAATACCTGAATGCCAACCCCCTATGGTCGAGCACCGAATCCCAGTTGAAGAAGACCGTTCTGCCGCTTCTGGAAGAAGGAATCACCCCCATTTTGACGGGCTTCATCGGCGCGACCGCGGCGGGACATACCACGACCCTGGGCCGCGGGGGGAGCGATTTCAGCGCCGCCATCGTCGCCCGTTGCTGCAATTGCCAGGAGCTGATCGTTTGGACGGATGTGGATGGGGTGATGTCGGTGGATCCTCGCCTGGACGACCGCGCGCAACTGTTGGAAATGATTTCATACAGCGAAGTGAGTCAGCTGGCGTATTTGGGCGCGCGCGTGTTGCACCCTCGCACCGTGCAACCGGTGGTGGAAGCCAATATCCCCACCCGGGTGTGCAACACCTTTCGCCCGGAAGGGCGCGGCACGCTCATTTTGCCAGAGAGCGAACCGCCGAAAACGGCGATCCGTGCCGTAACCAGCATCGTCCATGTGGCCATGGTCACGGTCAGTGGGCGGGGGATGCAAGGGGTGCCCGGTATCGTCGGGCGCGCATTTTTGGCGGCGGCCAAGACTGGCACCAGTATTTTGATGATCTCTCAGTCTTCTTCGGAACAGAATTTTTGCTTTCTGGTGAATGAAGAGAGTGGTGACCGCGCCAAACGTGCCGTTGAAGCAGAATTCGCCGCCGAGATGGCCAGAGGGGATGTGGAGCATGTGCAATTGGATGATGATGTAGCCATCGTCACCGTGGTCGGCGCCGGGATGCAACATACGCCGGGGGTTGCGGGGCAAATCTTTACGGTTTTGGGCCAGGCCCGCATCAACGTGCTCTCCATCAGCCAGGGCTCGAGTGAATGCAGCATTTCTTTTGTGGTGAAAGAAGGGGAGCTGGCCCGCGCGGTACGAGCGATTCATGACCTGGTGTTGGCGGTGAATGGGCGCGAAGGGACTCGAACCCCTGACCTCACGGATGTGAACCGTGCGCTCTGACCGGCTGAGCTACGCGCCCCACGGAGTGATTATGCTAGCATAGCCCGATGAGCTTTGCCAATGGGTACCACCAGCGATGAAGTGGAGCGGGTTGTTTTTTTGCGCGGTCATGATCGGCCTGGCTTCTTGCGCGCAAATTCAGTCGATGCTGCAGCCGTCGGCGCCGGATCGCGCAGGAATCGAATGGATCACCCAGGCTCCAGGTTTGGAGTGGACGCAGCTGAGTGGCCCGGGCGCGCTGCCCGGCCGAGTCACGATGCTGCGCATCTCACCCGCGATGAATCGTTTTCAAGTCCATTACCGAGCGGGGGATCCGCTGACTTCGGCAGAATGGCGAGCGGAATTGCCCGCCGCTGCCGCGCTCATGAACGCCAATTTTTTCGATGATGAAGGATTGGCATTGGGCTGGTTGGTCCAGGATGGCAACCCGCTGGTAGCCGCCAACCCCAGGTTTGGCGGTGCGTTCATCGAGGATCAGGGAAACATGCGCGTCGTGGCCCATCCTGCCGATGCCGCCAACGTGAGACAGGCGACACAGGGATTCCCTACGCTGGTTCGAGCGGGGAATGTGGCTCGCCGCCTGGATGCGGTCACCCTGGCTCGACGTTCGGTCATCGCGGAAGATCGGCAAGGGCGCATCTACTGGATCCAGATCGGCGGTTTGGGAAGCACATTGGCGGGTCTTGCAAACTGGTTGGTGGAGCAACCACTGGCATTGGTCAACGCAGTCAATATGGATGGCGGTGGGTCTTCGTTTTTATTGTTGAGCGCGGTTGAGGAATTGCAGATCCATTCATGGGATGCCGTCCCCGCAGTCTGGGCTATCTACCCACAAAACCGTTGAGCGGCGGCCGGCCCGAAATTATGCTAAGGTGGGTGGGAACGAGCCCCCGTAGCTCAGGGGATAGAGCGCTGCCCTCCGGAGGCAGGTGCACAGGTTCGAATCCTGTCGGGGGTGTTAGGGGTGGGCGGCGGCCACCCGAAAGCCGACCGTAGCGGCACGGTTACCGGGCAATAGCGTCTGCACTGCAGTGACGCTGAGTCGGTCGGCAGTGCTCAAGAAGGAACCGCCACGCAGCAGCCGGCGGGTCGGCGGGTTCAACAGGATCTCTTCGGTGAGCGGTGGCGCTTCATCCTCGCACCATTCCCATACATTCCCCACGAGATCCTCCACAGCGAAGGGACTGGCGCCCTGGGGATGGGCAGCGACCGCGGTCGTTTGCTGGTGGTTTGCTTCGGCGCAATTGCAGCGCCGTGCCTGGAACTGGCTGCCCCAGGGGTAATTGCGCTCGTCATCCCCCTGGGCAGCTCGTTGCCATTGCGCTTCGGAGGGCAGCCGCACTTCGAATTGCAGCAATTCGCTGAGCCAGGCGCAAAAGGCTACCGCTTCAAACCAACTCACTTGTTCCCGCGGGTGATTTTCGCAGGGAAAGCGCGCATCCACTGGATGAGGTTGATTTTGGTGCCAGGATCGAGCTTCTTCACTGAATTGCCACCAACGTTCGGCGCGATACCCTCCGTCTGCTTCGATGAAGGATTGGAATTGGGCGTGAGTGATGGGGTAGCGGCTGATGCGATAGGCTTCCAACCAGTATTTGACTCTGCGGTCCCCCTGGCGAATGACGGTTTCGCCTTCTGATATGTTGCGCCAGTGCAGATGAGCCAAGGGGGAAGGGGCGCAGGCTGCGGCCAGTTGGTCCGGATCGTAATGGGGAAAATCTCGTTGAAAGGAAGCAAAGGCCTGGCAACCCAAATCCCGATGGTAGGGCGAACGAACCAGTTCACGGATGGGTGGGTAAAGCTGTTCGGCGAGTTTGCGAGAGGTATCTTCCTGGAGGTTGGCTTGCGTTTGCGCCAGGAGAGAAGGCACATCGACATATGGCGACGCCGGGCCACTTTCCTGGGCCTGTTGCAGCAAATGCATGGCGCTGTCGTATTCTCCCCGGTTCAGGGCTTTGATCCCTTCTGCCAACACTTCACCTGCATTGCCACCGATTTGCAAGAGGGGGGAGCCGCTGGCAGGCGCGTTTCGCGCATGGTTCGGCGCTGGAGTGGCCTTCCAGGGCTCTGCGGTCTTTGCCTGCAGGTGACGCTCGGTTTCCAGGAGTCGGTTCAAGAGCATCCTCTGGTTCGCTGGATTGAGACCCTGGCTCAGATCGAGGACGGTATGTTGTTCGAATTCGCTGGGTACGACGATGCCGGCTTCCGTATGCAGGGCCAAGACGCAACAAGCCACCTCTTTGGCAAATCGCCATTCGTCCTGACATTTGCGTGAGGTGAGCGATTCGGCAGATAACAAGTACAGGAACGCATCACACCAGTTCAATCGGCGCAAGATTTCCTGGCGCCAGCGATCATCGAAAGTTTGTCGCTGGTCGTACCAAATTTCATGGATGCCATGCAGACATTCCACCAGTTCCATACAATATGGGGCATCGCTTTGTGCATAGCTGAGGTAGAGGCGCATCGGGTTCAGTATATGGATTCGCCGGATTCCTGCGAATGGCTGGCTGCCGGCAGCCGCCGGAATTGGGCGGCCATAACGTGAATCGGTCCATCCTCTCTCTGCTGTTCTGGCTGCTGCGGATTTCCCTGTTGCTGGGTTTGTTAAGCCTGCTCCACCCGCCCCGTTCGCGGGCGGTGCTGGGCCCGGTTCAGCAGGTCGAAACCGAGGTGCCGATCCTTTGCACGCATACCCGTTTCAGTGATGAGGTCGAAGAATGGAAGATCGCCCAATCGCTCGAGTTGGTGCGGGAGCTGGGGGCGGCGACCATCGTGGAATTCTTCCCCTGGGCTTATATCGAACCCCATCGTAGCAACTTTCAGTGGGAAAAAGTGGACCGCGTGCAGCGACAGGCGGAAAACCAGGGGATTCAAGTCATCGCCCGTTTGGGGTTGGTCCCTCGCTGGGCGCAGGGAGACCGCGACGCGAATGAGGTGACGCTGAATTATCTGCCAGCAACCGCCTATGAAGATTTTGCCCGTTTCGTCGGTGTTTTTGCGGAACGATATGCCGGCAAGATCGATCGTCTGATCATTTGGAATGAACCCAACCTGGTACACGAATGGGGCTATGAAGAGCTGCCACCCGCCGAAGTATATGTGAAACTGTTGGCAATGAGTTATGCCGCCGCTCATGCTGCCAACCCCAACGTGGAGGTACTCCTCGCGCCATTGGCCCCTACCCTCGAACCGGCAGGCAGCCCCTATGGCCTGGATGACCTGATCTACCTGGAGAGAATCCTGGCGGCCGGTGCTGGAGAGGTTTTCGATGCCGTCGCGTTGCATACTTATGGAGGCAATCGCCCACCAGAGGAAGCGCCGGCTGTGCAACGGATCAACTTTCGGCGCATGGAGCTGCATCGCTCTTTGTTGAAGCGCTATGGCCAGGGTGAGAAACCGGTTTACGTCACGGAATTTGGCTGGAATGACCACCCACGCTGGGTGCATGCGGTCAGCACCGCGCAACGCAGCGAATATACGCTGGCCGCCTATCGCTGGGCCGAGAAGCGCTGGCCCTGGCTGGAGGAACTCTGTTTGTGGGTGTTGCGCTTCCCGGTAGATGCGGGTGACTATCGCGACCATTTCACTTTATTGACCAGCGAGTTCCAGGTGAAACCGCTGTACCACTCGTTGCAGGCCTATGGCCGAGGCGGGGAAGAAAGGGAGAGCTTATGGTTGCCCGAACCCGAATAGCGCTCTACCTGCTGTGGTATGGGTGGCTGTTCTCTGCGCTGATTGGCTTGCCGATGCTCGCCCGTCTGAAACCGCCCCAAGCGATCGGCGAACGGTTTCCAGCGGGGGTGTTGCGCGTGGGGATTGATCCCAGTTATCCGCCGTTCGCCAACCATGTAGAAGGGGGTTTCGTAGGCTTTGATATTGACCTCGGCGAGGCGTTGGCTGCAGAGCTGGAGCTGGCGGTTCAGTTCATCCCGCTCGGTTATGATGGCCTGTATGATGCGTTGAAGACCGACCACATCGACATCTTGCTGGCTGGCGTGCGAGTGGACTATCGGCAGAGTCAGGATGTGGTCTATTCCCAGCCGTATATGAATGGAGGATTGCGCCTGTTGAGCCCAAAAACGGCGGCCCTCATCCGCCGAAACGATCTTTCATCGCACAAGATCGCTTATGGTTATGGCACCGCCGCCGACCAATTCCTCTGGTATGCCGAACGGGAGATCGCACCTTTCCAGCGAGCGCCCTACGAGGACGAAGAGACGGCATTGCGTGCGTTGAAGCAAGGGCAGGTTTCGGCGGCTCTGGTCGATGGCGTCGAAGGATTGCGCTTCATGCGCTGGCATGGAAACTGGCTGCAGGAGCTTGCATTGACGGAAGATCATTTGGCGATCGCGATGCGGCGCGACCGCCCCTGGCTGCATTCACTGATCCACGATGCCCTGTCGAGGCTTTGGGTAGATGGCCGGCTGTCCGAGATCTTGCAGGGTTGGCTATGGCAAGCCAGCCCGGCTCCGTAGCGGGGTATGATCCCTCCCATGCGGATTGGCATTGATGCGCGATTGCACGCTTATCGCCCGGGTGGCATCAGCACCTATGCACGAGAGCTGTCTCGCGCCCTGCTGGAATTGGGGCACGAGGAACAGGAATACATCGTATTGCAACATTGGCGCGAGGCCCGATCGTGGGTATCTGCAGCCAACAGGGCGCGTTTGCTCACCCCGCCCCATCATCCCTGGGAGGCCTGGGCCCTGGGCTTGGAATTGGCGAGCAAAAGATTGCATCTCTTACACAGCACGGATTTCATCCCGCCCCAAATGGGCGCTCGTCGCTTCGTGATCACGATCCATGATGTGGCATTCATGAAATACCCGGAGTTCCTGACCGCTGCCGCCAGACGCCATTACCAGGGCAAAATTCACGCCGCCATACAGAAAGCAGATCACATTTTAGCGGTCAGTGCGGCGACCAAGGACGATATCATCCAATGGTTGGCGGTCGCGCCGGAACGAATCACGGTGCAGCATCATGGCTTTCGCGAGGAGTTTCGTCCGCATACCGCGGCAGAAATCCAGCAGGCGAGAGAGCGGTGGAAATTGCCGGCGGATTATTTCTTGTTTGTGGGTACGATGGAACCACGGAAGAATCTGAGCGCCTTGCTCCGTGGCTATCGTATGTTGCGCGCCCAGCAAGCGGAGGCGCCCGCTCTCTTGCTTTGTGCGCCGGAAGGCTGGTGCAGCGAAAGGATCCACCAGGAGGTCGCCGATGCACCGGGGGTGATCTGGTGGAAACAAGTGCCGTCAGCGGCTTTGCCGGCGCTCTATGCTGCTGCACGAGCATTGGTCCTGCCCTCACATGACGAAGGTTTTGGTTTGCCCGCCCTGGAAGCCATGGCCAGCGGTACGCCAACGATCCTGAGTGATATCCCCGCCCTCCGCGAAGTGGCCGGGGAGCTGGGTTGGTGGATCCAGCCGGATGAACCGCAGACCATCGCCGCTGCATTGTCGGCTGCGCTCGAACAGGGAGCCCAGCAAGAACAGGAAAGAGCCGCCGCAATTCAGCGGTCCCGCCGTTTCAGCTGGCGGCGAAGCGCTCAAATCGCCCAGAAGGTCTACGCCTCCTTGCGCTGATGGGCAAACTGCTGCTCCTCTTGCCCGCTTTGCCATACCCGCCGCGACAGGGCGCCGCCCTCCGCAATTGGGGGATGATCCAGGCGCTCCACGATGCCGGACATGAGTTGTGCTTGCTTTGTGCGGCGGCTGGTGAAATTGCGCCGGAACTGCGCGAACGCTGCCTGGAGATCCGTTGTGTGCACATTCCGCCGCGGAAGAATTGGCGCCGATTGGTGGATTGGTTGCTGCGGGGCAAAGCGGATCTGGTGGAACGCTTGCGACAGCCACGTTTCCAGAGGGAGTTGGTGGAGTTGTTGGCCACGCATTCTTTCGCTGCGATCCAGCTGGAAGGCCTGGAGATGACCACTTACCTCGCCGATCTAGCGGCTACGAACAGCCGCCTGGTCTACGACGCCCACAACGCTGAATCGGCTTTGCAAACCAGCGCTGCGATGCTGCATCAACACCCCGTGAAACGATGGTATTCGCTTTCGCAAGCCCGCCGATTGGCACGCCATGAAGCGGCGGTATGTGCGCAGGTGGATGTAGTGATCGCCGTATCGGAGGAGGATGCGACGCAATTGCGCCAACTGGCGCCGACGGCGCAGATCCAAGTGATCCCCAACGCCATCGATGCCGGCGGCTATGATGTGGAGCGGGCAGAAGCGGCCGTCCCCACGCTGGTATTCAGTGGCAAGATGGATTATCGACCCAACATCGATGCCGTGTTGTGGTTCCAGCGCGTGGTCTGGCCGCGAATGCGCAAAGCTCATCCACAATTGCGTTGGCAGATCGTCGGCAGTGCACCCAGCCCGGCGGTCCGGCGTCTGGCGGCGGATGAGAAGATCGAGGTGACTGGTAGCGTGGCGGAAGTCTTGCCTTACTTGACAGCCAGTACGGTGTACGTCGCTCCGTTGCGGATGGGCAGCGGCACGCGCTTGAAAATGCTGGAAGCGATGGCCGCCGGTTGCGCGATCGTGGCGACTCCCATGGCGGCCGCGGGTTTGCCCGGTGCCGGTACGGCCTTTTTGGCAGCAGAGACGGCAGAAGAATTCGCGAAAGCCATTTCGAGCTTACTGCAGGATGCTCCACTGCGAGCAGCACTGGGAGCAGCCGGGCGGAGCATCGTCGCCGAACAATTCGACTGGAGACGAATCGTGCCGCTGATCCAAGCCATTCATGAAGGAGACGGTGCTTCGAGGATGGATTCGTCGCGCGGTTGAACGCGGATGGTTCGCTCATTGCGATAGCGGACGAGGCCGGGTTGCGCTCCTTTGATGGGACGAACGTAGCGCCGCTCGGTTACATCCACGGGAACTGAGGATTCATGCCGCAGGGAGCTATAATAAGCGGCGACACTCGCCGTTTTCTTCACCAGGCTTTCCGGGATCTTCCGACCATCATCACGGATGATCAGGTGGGCGCCGCTGCCGCCGCGGACGTGGAGCCAGAGGTCATCGGCATGACTGTGGCGGTTCAAGAGGGTGGCGTTCTGCCGCATATTGCGCCCGAGCCAGATGACGTAACCCTCGCTGACGAAACGGCGCGGGCCACGTTTGGCGGGCGGTATCGGTTGCTTCTGGGCTGATTTCAGGTAACCGGCGGATTGCAATGTCGCCCGAACTTCATCGATCTCCGGCCAGTTTTCTGCCAACTGCAAATCGATCGTGAGTTGATCCAGTAAGGCCTTTTCCACGGACAGTTTTTTCAACCGTCCCGGCCCGGCTGCCCGTGCCCGCTTGGCTTTCTGGTAGCGTCGGAAATAGGATTGTGCGTTTTGTAAGGGTGTGATGGTCGGATCGAGCGCAATCACCAAATCTTGCCCACCGGGATCATAGGGAGCGGCCCATTGCGTTTGGCCGGCGCCGATTTGATATTGGTAAGCGAGGATCAATTCCCCTGATTGTTGCAGCTGCTTCAGTTCGCTTTCACTGATGATTCCGCTCTCCACCGCCGAGCGCCGTTGGGCAAGCGCTTGTTGTGCTTTCTGGATGGCTTGTTGCAGTGGTCGCTTCGCCTCATCATACACCTCGATGCCCCGTGGCGCGTCGTAATATCGCTTCATCGCTTCGTTGATGTCGGCGCAAGGCTGCCAGTTTTCATACTGCGTCAATGGGTAAACGCTGTAAGCCAGGACCGCGCCGTCTGCAGGCTGCACCGCGACGCCGGGTTGCCATTGTTTCGCAATGAGCGGAGACACTAATTCTGCCAGCACCGGATGCAGGATGGCGGCGGCGACATCGCCAGCTGCGGTTCGCTCGGGCAAGGATGCTCGATGACAGAGCTCACGGGCGAGCAACGGACTGATGGCCAGGAAGCGGTCACTCAAGGCCCGAACGAGGGGACGATCGCCAGCCTGTGAGAGCCAAGCGGCCAAATCCGTGCGGTCAATCGGCCAGGGTGGTATTTTTTGGCTTTGGGGTGGTGGCGGCTGGTAGGCACGGCCGGGGAAGAGCTGACGGTAGCGATTCTGGGCAGAACCGACTCGCCGCAGGCATTCCCGGATGATGCCACCTTGAACCAGCAATACATTGGCCCGCCTGGGCATCGGTTCCACCCACAGCGAGTATTCTCGCTCACGATCGGTGAAGCGGAAACACAACAACCGTTCCCAGGCCGGTTGGTCGATCTCTTGCAGTCGGGCACCCAGCAAGTGGCGGCGCATATACTGGACCAGGGGCTGCGGCTGTTGCAGGCCGCGGCGCAGTGAATCAGGCAGCAACAGGGCGCGCGGCTGTTGCTGTTCTGCGCTGAGGAGCAAATGATGTCGGCTTCCTTGGTGGTAGAGCTCCAGGGCGATGCTCCAGGTATCGATCGCGAGGATGCGCTGCAAACGCGAACCCAGCAATTGGGCACGAAACACATCCGCCAGCGCCGATAAAGAGAAATGGTCGAGGTTCATGTTCTGACTGGGGGATTATTTCGCTTCACCGAGCAAATGGGCGATCAAGGAAGCCAGTTCTTCGTCGGTCAATTCGGTCAGTGGCATCGTTGGGTTGTAGCCTTCTACCACAAAGGCGTTGGGGTAGACGATGGATTCATATAGGTACGTGGCCGCGGAGAGCGGTGGTCTGCGGGAGGCGGCGAGGGCAGTGGCGAGTTCCAAGGGTGGGGCGATGTTTGCCAGATTGTGACAGGCCAGGCAGGCTTTATCTACCAACAACTGCGGCGCGAGCGAAAGATCCGCCAGGGGCAGCAATTCGGCCACCCGGGCATCACATTCGCTGGCTGAATTCAGACAATTTTCGCGATCGGTGCGGTTCAAGAGGACGATCGCCACCGCCGTCAAGCCCACCGCGACAACCATGAAAAGGGCCAGGAATAAGGGCAATCGACGCTGCAACATGGGCGGTGATTTCAAGCGAAGAAATGGTTCAACCTGTCGAATCGCCCTCCGCTCTGGCTTTCCGTATGCCGCGTTCGCCCAACCACATCAACAAGGCAATGGTCGCCCCCATGCCGATCAGGTTGAAGAGAATGAAGCCAGTGGCCAGCACCAATTGCTCTGCTTGGCCGGGTGTGGCGAGGAAGGTGGAAGCCTGCGGTTCTTCCACCTGCTGGATCGTGGCAGGAATGATTGAATCACTCCCTTGATCCAATAAGAGAACCGTGAATGCTCCACCCGCCAGGAGGATGATCAAAGCGAGGAAGAACCAACTCCAGCGACCCAATTTTCAACCCCTCTGCAAAGATGCTTGCATTCTAATCCAGTTTCTGGGCCAATCCCAGTGGAAAGCGCCTACCTCGCCACCCTTTCACGACGAATGCTCGCTGCCGAGGGTGATCTGCACGTCTTGATTCCCCCAGAGCTCTACCTGCCCAGCCGGTCCCAACGCGAGGGCAGATTCAGCAGGGATGTGCAGATGCAAGCTCGCCAATGATGCACCATCGACCGTCTGAGCTTCTCCCGTGGTGGTGATCAAGGCATCGTCCAACCAGCACAAAGCGGGGAGCAATTCGCCATCTTCGATCAGCCAGCTGCCAAAAGCAGAAGCACTCGTCGCTTCGGCCAGGATCATGGCCCCGTTTTCGTAAGCCGTGATGAGCGCCTGGTTGAGAAAACCTTGCAAATGTTCCACCATCTCATGGGGGGAGAGCGCTGGATCGAGGACGATGATCCCCGCTTCGGCGAGGAGTTCGCGGATGGCATCCGGCTCGTCGATCGCCGCATTCACCAGGTAACCGCTGGGAGCACCGAGGGAGGCCATATCCTCCAGCGAATTTTGGGCGCTGCTGCTGTTGCCATCGGCACAGATGTAGGCAATGGGTCCCGGACCAGAACGCATCAATACACCCGCGCGTACGATGCTGGCGGCGCTATTGCCACCGGATAGGATGATCCAACCCGCGCCATCCGGCCAATGGAAGAGATCGCCCAAGTACATCGATCAATCGGGCAGCAAAAACTCGCCCACAGCTGCCGCCAGTGTGGTGACACCGATCGGCAGGCATTCTTCATCGAAATCAAAACGTGGGTGGTGGTGGCCGAAATTCAACCCTCGTTCTTCGTTCGCTGAACCGACCAGGAAATACGTCCCCGGAATGTCGGTCATGAACAGGCCGACGTCTTCTCCGCCCATGGTGCGTTCATCTTCATCGAGGATGACGCTGGGCGCAGCGCGTTGTATGGCGGTTCGCACGCGCTCAGTCGTGGCTGCATCATTGACCACAGGATCGGTGAGGTGTGTCATTTTGGCGTCCACTTTGCAGGCCATGGCGCTGCCGATTCCAGCACAAATTTCGTAAAAACGTCGGGTGATTAGATCGCGGATTTTGGGACTGAAGTTGCGCATCGTGCCCGTGAGTTTTGCTGCCGGCGGAATGATGTTGTATGCCGTCCCGGCGTTGAAAGAAGTGACGGATAAGACGGCTTGATCGGCAGCCGGGACATCCCGACTGCAAATGCTTTGCAGAGCGCCGACCAGTTGGGCAGCCGCCACGATGGGATCGCGCGTTTCGTGAGGCAATGCGCCATGGCCGCCGCGTCCCGTCACCGTGATCTCGAATATGGATACGGCGGCGAACGTGGGCCCGGTGGCGATTCCGATCGTGCCCACGGGCATGGTGTTCCACAGATGAAGGCCCAGGGTGACATCCGGACGTGGGTCTTCCAGGACGCCATCTTCGCACATGGCCTGAGCGCCAGCTCCCAACTCTTCGGCCGGTTGGAAAACGAATTTCACTCTTCCCCGGAGGCGGTCACGATGCTCGCTTAGTAGCTTGGCGACGCCGAGGGCGATGGTGGTGTGGCCATCGTGGCCACAGGCGTGCATCACGCCATCGTGGAGGGAGGCGTACTCGGCCGCCGTCTCTTCCTGGATGGGCAGGGCATCCATATCGGCGCGAACCAACACGGTCGGGCCATCCTGCGCTCCTTCTAAGATCGCGACCACGCCGGTTTTGCCCACGCCCGTTTGCACTTCCATTCCCAGGGCTTGCAACTCTTCAGCGACGATGCCAGCCGTACGGATTTCTTGAAAGCTCAGCTCAGGGTGTTGGTGGAAGTCGCGCCGGCGCGCTTGCAACTCCTCGCGCTGCGCTTCGGCGGCGGCTCGATAATCAGGCATGTTCTGCTCCTTCGGTCATTGTCGCATGACCACACGGTGGAAATACTCATAATGGCGATCGTTTTCGGCATCTCTGGTACGTTCACGGATCATCTCATCCAGCCGCTGGATATCGCTGATCTGGCTTCGGTGTTCCGCCAGGGCCTTGACTTGCGTATCGATGTGATCGCTGACGTCGATGCGAAAATTCGGATTCGGTGAACCGGCAATGTAGAGGTGACGGACTTTGTGCGGGGCCAGACCTTCCTGCTCGTGTTGCGGGTAATTCAAGCGGTCCCTGGCGGTGGGGTAGACGGCATCCAAAGTCGCCTCGCCGATGGCTCGATGGTCGGGGTGGTTGAGGCTGCCACCATCGCGGTAGAACACCTGCGGATCACACGTGATCACCAATTCCGGCCGCAACTTGCGAATCACGCGAGTCAATGCCTCACGCAGCTCGAGGCTCACTTGCAATGCGCCATCGGGGTAACGCAAAAAACAGACTTGCGGAACGCCCAGTGCGCTGGCCGCTGCCGTTTCTTCCGCTTCACGGATGGCCGCGAGGCGCGCGGAAGTCATTTCGGGTTCGGAAGAGCCTTTATCGCCACTGGTCGCGACCACGAAAGCAACCGCAGAACCGGCAGCAGCGAATTTGGCAAAGGTGCCGCCGGCAAAGAATTCGGGATCATCCGGATGCGCAAACACCCCCAGGACGCGTTCGGGAAGAGGGTCCGGGCTTTCGTTCATGCCAGAGGACGATCCTGATTGCGGGAACCGGGTGGCAAGCCACAGGAGCACGGTTCATCGCCATGTACTGAGCAGGGTTGACGGGCCTTTTCCTGCAAGGCGCGCAACTCTGCGAGCGGCACCAACTGATCCCGCGTGAAGGTGTGGCGCCCTTTTTCCGGGATGATCACCACCACGGAATCTTTGAGGGGCAGCACGTCAATCACTTTGCCGGGACCCATGGGAGTGCCGATCTTTTTGTTGCGCCGAGGCAATTGCTTTCTCGCTTCGACATACTGTTCATATTCATAAATGAGGCAGCAGCGCAAGCGGCCGCACATCCCGGTGATTTCTGATTGATTGAGGTTGAGCCCTTGCGCTTTCGCCATGCGGATGGAGATGGGGCTGAAATCGGTCAGAAATGTCGAGCAGCAGCGCAACTCGCCGCAGGCCCCATACCCGCCCAGATATTTCGCGACATCCCGCGGCCCGATGAGGCGGAACGATAGGGTGGCAGAAAATTCACGGCGCAGCCTGCGGATCAACGAAGAGGGATTGAGTTTCTCCTCCGCGCTGTATAAGAAAGTGAGCCGCGAACCGTCAAAATTGTATTGCGCGGCGATGAGTTTGATGGGCGGGAAATTCGAGATGGACTGGGTGACGGTTTGGCAGCGAGCCAATGCTTCTTTTTGTTGGGCCTGCCAATGCTGCCGCAGCAACATGTCGCGCGCCGTGGCGCGGCGCAGGATCGGCTTATGGCTATGAGCCGGATTCTCCATTGGTCGGAAGGCCATCACCTGGCCCATCTGCCTGCCCACTGAAGTTTCGATGATCACATATTCACCGATGCTCAGTTCGGGGAAGGCGCTGTAGTCAAAATGATAGAGTTTTCCCACGGGTTCGAAACGGATGCCGGCGATGGTCTTCTCAGCGAGCTTGGGTTCGGCAGTCATGGATTCTCACATCTTCATCCTCACCGATTATAGCGATTGGGCGGTGGATTGTAAATGTGGCGGAAGGGTAGCAAATTCGTGAAATATCTTGACAAGATAAGTGATACCCAGTATCATTTACGAGTTGACCGTACTGGGAGGAAACCACCATGCGAAACATACTCATTACCGTGCTGCTCATCGTTTTGGGGGTGATGAACCTCAGCGCTCAGGAAGATGTTCACGTCTTTGCCTCCCATAGCATTTTGGCCGATGTGGCGGCGCAAGTGGCTGGAGATGTATTGGAAATCCACGCATTGATCCCGCCGGGAGCGGATCCCCATGCAGAACACATGAGCGCCAGAGATGTGGCAGAATTGCTGGGCGCCGACCTGATATTCCTGAATGGCGCCAGGTACGAAGAGGGTGTGATCGCACAGATCCTGCAAGCAGAAAAACAGCTTCCTGTCGTCGTGATTTCCTCCTGTGTGGCCCTGTGGCATGTCCTGCTGGATATTGATTATGAAGCGGAAGCGCACGATCACGCACATGATCATGCCGATGAAGACGATCATGCCGATGAAGATGATCATGCCGATGAAGATGATCATGCGCATGAAGACCACGGCGATGACGACCACGCCGACGATGACCATGAGCATGAAGACCACGGCGATGACGACCACGCCGATGAAGATCATGCAGACGACGATCATGACGAAGATGATCACGCTGATGAAGACCACGATGACGATCACGAAGATCATGACGAAGACGATCACGCCGATGATCACCACGCCGATGATCACCACGACGATGACGACCACGCCGACGAAGATCATGACGACGAAGATCACGCCGATGATGACCACGCCGATGAAATGGCCGGCGAGGAGAACCTCGTGGAGCACTGCCAGGAATTGAGAGCGGAATTGAGTTTGCCTTCAGTGCCGGGTGAAGCGTTGTTCGCGGCCAATCACTGTGATGACGAGCATGAAAACGAAACCGGCGAAGCAGAAGATCATGAAGGCATCGTGCACGATTGTGATCCGCATGTCTGGCTGGATGTGCACAACGTGATGCTCTGGACGGTGAGCATCCGCGATGAATTGAGTGCCTTGCTGCCCGAACATGCCTCCACCTTTGCGGCCAACGCGGCCTCCTATCTACAGGAGTTGGGTGAGTTGGATCAATTCTTGCAAGAGCAACTGCAAGACCCCTCTGTATCCCGTCAACTGGTTACTGCCCATGAGAGTCTTCAGTATTTTGCCCATCGCTATGGATTCATCAACGATCCGGTCTTGCGGAATTTCAGCAGCATTTCTGCCCCTGATCCTGGGGAAATCGCGGCGCTGATCGACCGTTGGACGGCAGAAGGAGTGCGGGCCTTATTCCAGGCAGCGACGGAGCGAAATCCGCTGCTGGAGCAATTGGCGGTTGAACTCGACGTGTCGCTGGTGACGATTTACATCGAAGCGTTGAGCGGATCGGATGGGCCGGCTGACACCTACCTGAACTTCATGCGGCAAAATGCCCAACGCATCGTGACGGCCCTGACCGATGGCGCAAGCGAATGACCCCCCAATCCCCTGCGCTGGTCGTCGATTCGCTCACCGTGGGCTATGGTTCCGGCCCTAATGTAATCGAATCGGTGAACCTGAATTTGGCGGCGGGCAACTTGTGTTGTCTGTTGGGCGACAACGGGGCCGGGAAGAGCACTTTCCTGAAAGCGATCGCGGGTTTGATCCCCTTTCGTCATGGCAGCATCTATGTCAATGGTCTGGATTGCCGAAAGAGCCATACGCGGGTCGGATATTTGCCCCAGGATGCCGAGGTGGATTGGCGCTTCCCGGCGACGGTGCAGGACGTGGTCATGATGGGGCGGGTGCGCGATCTGGGTTGGTTGCGCTACCCAGGCCGTGAAGATCAACAGACTGTCGAACGCGTCATGTGTGATGTATGCTTGCAAGAATTGCGGGAACAGCCGATCACTGATCTGAGTAGCGGCCAGAGAAGGCGCGTGCTCCTGGCCCGAACCCTGGCTCAGGGTGCCGATCTGCTGTTGTGGGATGAACCCTTCACCGGCGTCGATCTGGACACACGACAGGAGCTGTGCCAGACGCTGATCCAGCTGAACCAAGCAGGATTTGCCATGATCGTTTCTTCCCATGCCTATGACGCATTCGCATTGCCATACGAGAGCGCCATCCTACTCAACAGCGGCGAGCTGCATTTCGGCGAGACGGAAGCGATATTGGCGTTGGGGCGTGAACGCCGGGAGCCGGTGCACTGAATGGATTGGTTGACCTGGTTGGAAGAGCCCCTGCGTTTTGCTTTGTTTCAACGAAGCCTCTTGGCGCTCTCTTTCATCGGCGTGTTGAGTGGGGTGGTCGGCAGCTTTGTCGTGGTGCGCGACGTCGTTTTCCTGGGCGAGGCATTGGGACACTCATTGACCCCCGGCGTTGCCCTGGCCTTATTGCTGGGGGTGGATGTGACCCTCGGTGGCTTCGTGACGGCCATCGTGGCCGTCCTCGTGATCTTCTGGCTATCCCAATATGAGGGTCTGAACGAGCATTCTGCCATCGGCATCGTCATGAGTGCGATGTTCGCGCTGGGCGTCGCGATCATCAGTCGCACTTCCAGTTTTCAAATAGACGTGGTTCATTTGCTGTTCGGCAGTCCCCTGGGGATCAGCGTGGCCGATCTGCAACTCAGCATCGCATTGGGCGCCATCGTCATTCTCGTGGTCATCGCCTTGTTCAAGGAACTCCAGCTGATCAGTTTCGACCCCAATTGGGCAGAATCCGCAAATCTACCTGCTCGAAATTTGCACGCCTTGTTGCTGATTCTGATCGCAATGACGGTGGTAGCCAGCCTGAGGACGCTGGGCGTGGGATTGTTTCTGGCGATGTTGGTGACGCCGGCCACCACCGCTCGCATCCTGACCAAGCGATTGCGGGATATGGTTTGGTTGGCTGCCCTCTTTGGCATGATGAGTGGCTTGATCGGATTTTACATCGCTTACTATTTTGCCTTACCGACGGCTTCGGCGGTCGCCTTGACGGCGTTCATCTTTCTCGGCATCGCTTTGTTGCGTCAGCAATGGCGGATCTATCGCGCCCATTCCTGACGTTGCCACCTGACCTTGTCAGCCTGGCGTTGTCAGCCCTCCAACCGAGCGCTAATCTCGTTCCATGAAAACCTTGATCATGAAATTCGGCGGATCTGCGCTGGCCAATCCGCCGCGGATGAAGCGAGCGGTTTCCATATCGCTGCGCGAATCCACCCGTTGGGATCGCTTGCTCATCGTGGTCGCTGCCCTGGAGGGGGTTACCGACCAGTTGTTGAACGTGGCCCGTTTGGCCGCTGAGCGAGATGCGCGCGGTTATCGCCGGATCATCCATGACATCCGTGAGAGGCACATTCAGGGGATCGAAGAAATGTTTGTCGATGCTTCGGTTCGGGAATCCATCACGGCACAGATGGATCGTTTGCTGTTCAATTTATTGACAGATTGCCAATCCTCTGAACAACGGCCGAGCGCACTCCCTCGTTGGAGTGACCGCATCGTAGCGGTGGGCGAAAAAATGGTGACGATGTTGTTCGCAGCCCTATTGCGCCAGGAAGAGCTGGCTGCTGTCGCGCTGGATGCCACTCGTTTCTTGATCACGGATGCCACGTTTGGCAACGCACAACCCAACTGGCAAGAATCAGCGGCGAGCATCGAAGCGCAAGTGCTGCCACTGTTTACGGACGGCTACATTCCGGTGGTCACCGGCTACATCGGCTGCACGCGAGAGGGCGAAATCACCACTCTGGGGAGGGGCGGGAGCGACTTTACCGCATCCATCCTGGGGGTATGCCTGCAAGCCGATGAAGTTTGGCTCTGGTCTTCCGTAGCCGGGCTCATGTCTGCCGATCCGGAATGGGTCTCTACGGCGCGGGTGATCGATGAGCTCGATTATGGCGATGCCGCAGAGTTGGCGTATTACGGGGCACGAGTGCTGCACTTGAAAATGATCGCCCCTTTGCAGAGCGCAGGCATCCCGTTGCGGGTGAAGAGCATCCATCAACCGGCAGCTGCGGGGACCTACATCCATCATGTTTCCGAAGCGGGAAATTCTGTTTTGGGTGTCACCGCGTTGCCGGGAATCGCGATCCGGCCGATCAAGGCTTTGCAACGCCTCCAGGTGCGCCAGGAAAGAGACGATTCGCAAATGGAAACCTTGCTCCTGCTCAACGAATTGGACCGCTTGTCGGCGATCAGCGCGGGGAATTTGGAATTGATGTCCGTTTCTCAATCATCATCGGGGAGCCTGTGGTGCGTCTGTGCAACCGCCCGAGCGACCGCTGAGGATATGACTCGGCTGGGAGAAGCTTTGTGTCAGCCGAAAGAAGGAGGGCGAGACGCCCGCTGGGAATGGCAAGCCATCACCCTGGTTACGGTGGTAGGTAACACCG
>WTGJ01000027.1:76755-213694 GCA_011523615.1 Chloroflexota bacterium
GACGCCCGCTGGGAATGGCAAGCCATCACCCTGGTTACGGTGGTAGGTAACACCGTGTTACAAGATGCTCCTGGCGATGCTTGGCAGCGGCAATTGGTCGACTTGCAGGTGTTGGGTCACACGAGAGGGGCACACCCCACCGCGATGAGTTTCATCCTGGCGGCAAGCGACGGCGTGGCGGCTGTCCACCGCCTGCATGAATCGCTCATCCATCAGACTTAATTTGCAGACTTGAATTGCGGCGGAATCTGAGCGCTCAGTTCGCCTCTTCCGCATCATCGAAATGGGTGAGGAGAGCTTCGATGCCCAGCAAGTAGCTGCGCCAACCGAAACCGCTGATCTGCCCCAGGCAGCAGGCGGCCAGCAATGAAGAATGCCGGAAGCTCTCCCGCGCGTGGATGTTGCTCAGATGCACTTCGACCACGGGGATGGTGATGCCTTGAATGGCATCACGGATGGCGATGGAGGTATGGGTGTATGCTCCGGCGTTGAAGACCACGCCATCTGCCCACTGTGGCGCGAGCTGCAGGGCGGTGACGAGCTCCCCTTCATGGTTGCTTTGCTGTTGCCGCAGCTCGAGATCCCGATCGGCAAAATGTCGTTCCGCTTCTGCCAGGATATCCGCCAAAGATCGCTTGCCGTAAATTTCAGGTTCGCGCTGACCCAGCTGGTTCAGATTCGGGCCGTTCAGGATCAGGATGTTTCGTTTCACGCGCTGACCTTGCTCACTGTCCCTTCATTTTAGCGTGATGAGGGCATTTTGCCTGCTATCATCTATCCTGGAAAGGCAAACGATGCCATGAAACGCAGCCTACCCATTGTGCTCGCCCTGTCGTTGCTTTCCTGCAGCCTTTCGCTGATCGGTCCTTCGGCAGCGGTGGTGGTCACGCAACGAGCGGAATACGTGGCGGAAGCGACCGCGATTCGCGCCGAAATCGTAGCGGAAAGGACGCGCGTGGTTGCGACGACTCTACCGCTGTTGACCCAGGCGGCCGAACAGAATTCAGTGAATCGTCAGTTGTATGCGACAGTGGTCGCGAACAATACCCCGGCACCTGAGCTGAGTGTGGGGCAGCTGGGGGCGGAAACCAGTGGCATGGCAGATTCGCCCGGTGGCATCACCCGCTTCGAGCTGTTGGGTACAGCCGCCAGCGTGAGCGATGTGGATGGCTGCCCGCAGCAGCTGACGAACTGGTTCCCGGTGAGCTCCTCCCGCGTATATGCCTCCCTGGTGGGTTATGATGTGGAGCCGGATATCACCCTGGAAGCGCGCTGGTATTTTGGGGAAGGTCTGGTGGAAACGCAGACCTGGCAGACCAATCGCTTTGCGGGACAATTGTGCATCTGGTTTTTCATCGAGGATGACTCGACCGAATTTCGAGCAGGCCAATGGTGGGTGGAATTGCATGCCGCTGGTCAATCCATCGCGCCGGCCAGCGGATTCACCATGGCTTCGCCTTAATGCGATTTTGCGTTTATACTGATGGCGACTCTGATCAGAATCGAATGGAAGCTGCTCGGTTTGCGTTTCCCATTGCCCCTACATTGATGAAGAAGACAGGCACCGGGCGGCGTTACCCTTTGTTGGCAGTGCTGATGCTATTGGCTCTATCTTGCATACCGAGTGGAGTCGGTTTTGCGCAAGATGAAACGCCACCACCCACCCATTTCGTACCGGCCGAGGACTTGCATTTTTATCTGGTGCGTCCCTTCCACTGGGATGATACCGATTGGGTCGATCGCTACTATCCCTACGGCTGGGATGCGCACAATGGCTTGGCGACGCATCACGGTGTGGAATTCCAAAACAAACGCTTTACGCCGGTGTTGGCGGCGGGCGCGGGGATCGTCGTTTTTGCTGGCACGGATGATCGCACGCTCATCGGCCCGCAGGTTCGTTACTACGGCCATGTCGTCATCATTCGGCATTTCTTCACCACAGAAAACGGCCAGGCAGTTTATTCGCTCTATGCTCATTTACAGGATATTGCCGTAGAAGTCGGCGATCTGGTGGAAGAATGGCAGAAGATCGGCCGGGTCGGCGATAGCGGCGTCGCGTTGGGTTCGCACTTGCATTTTGAAATCCGCGTGGGTGAGGATCCTTTTGATTACGATGCCACGCGCAACCCGGAGCTCTGGTTGCGTGTGTATCCGCGCTACGGAACTCTGGCCGGGCGCGTCACGGATGCCAGCGGCGACCCGGTGTATGGAATGACGCTACACATTCGGCGGGATGCAGCAACCTACCCTGTGTTGACTTATGCCTACACCTATGTGGATGAAAGCGTCAATAGCGATGCGATCTTGGATGAGAATTTTGTCATCGGTGACTTGCCACGCGATGTGTACGAGGTCTACATCCGCAATGCCAACGGCAAAATTTTGTTTCGGCAGGAGGTGGAAATCCGATCCGAGCGGGTCAGTTGGCTGGAGATCCAACTCTCTGAATTGCCGGCACCGGTCATGGCAGGCGAATCTTAACGTAGTTTTGCCATTTGCTCTTTGAGTTGAGGTAAAGCCTCGCGTGCGTTTTGCAATTGGTCGCGTTGTTGTTGCACCACTTCCTGAGGAGCGCGCGCCACGAAGCGTTCATCAGCCAATTGGGACTTCGCTCGCGCCGCCATTTTTTCCAGGCGCTCGATTTCTCTTTGCAACCGCGTTCGCTCCGCTTCCTGATCGACCATCTCGGTCAGGCGGATGTACAGCGTAATTTCCCCAAAAACCAGGGAGACCGCTTCAGTAGAAGGCGTTTCCCCCGCAGGGTGGATTTCCACAGACTCCACATGGCAGAGGCGCGAAAACACGTGGCTGTGTTCCAGGACCAACCGCTCTTGTTTGCCCGGGGCAAGCTGAATGTTCAGCCGCTGGCCGGGCGGCACTTCGTATTCGCGCCGCAGTTCGCGGATGCCACGTACGATGTCCATGAGTTGCTGGAATTGATGCTCGGCTTCCACATCTGACAGGGAGTCTGCTGCGACGGGCCAGGGGGCCAACATCAGCGTTTCGCCTGGGTTGGGGAGGTGCTGCCAGATTTCTTCCGTGACGAAAGGCATGTAGGGGTGTAGCAACCGCAGCGACTGGTCGAGGCCATGAAGCAGGACTTGCAGCGTCGCCTCGCGTTCTGCTGCCGTTCCGAGGTACAGCGCCTGTTTGCTCACTTCGATGTACCAATCGGCGAATTCACCCCACACAAAATCGTACATTTGCCTTCCTGCTTCGCCATATTGATGATGGTCGAAGAGGCGTTGGACGTTGGCGATGAGGGCATTCAGCCGACTCAACAGCCAGCGGGAAGACAGGTCCTGTCGGGCTTTTGCGGGCAGACCCATGGGCGGTGAACCACTCCGCAGGCAAGCGGAAATGATGAAATTGGCGATTTGCCACAGCTTATTGACGAAACGCCAGTTGCTCTCCACGCGCGCTTCATCCAGGTTCAGGTCTTTGCCGGGCGTGCCGGCAGTCACCAGCGTAAAGCGCAATGGATCCGCGCCAAAACGATCTACCAAGACCAAAGGGTCAATCACATTCCCGAGAGATTTGCTGAATTTTCTCCCCTGGGCATCGCGGACGAGGCCATGCAAGTACACGGTATGAAAGGGCACTTCATCGGTGAACCAGAGGCCCATCATGATCATGCGCGCGACCCAGAAAAAGAGGATGTCATAGCCGGTTTCCAGCACGCTGGTGGGATAAAATCGAGCGAGATCGGCCGTTTGATCCGGCCAACCCAGTGTGCTGAAGGGCCAGAGTCCGCTGGAAAACCAGGTATCCAGCACGTCGGTTTCTGCCACCCAACCTTCGCCTGCCGGTGGTTCACTACCCACATGGATTTGTTCCCCCGGCCCGTACCAGGCGGGGATGCGGTGCCCCCACCACAGTTGCCGACTCACACACCAATCTTCAATGTGTTCCAGCCAGTGGAAATACACCTTCTCGAATTGCTCCGGGATGATCTGGATGCGTCCATCCCGCACCGCTTCGATGGCTTTTCTGGCCAGCGGTTGGATGCGGACGAACCATTGGGTGCTGAGCAAGGGTTCGATGATCTCTCCCCCTCGTTGGCTGCGGGGGATGGCGTGGCGATGGGCTTCTTCACGGATGGCGAGCCCTTCTGCTTGCATATCCTGCCAGAGCTGGCGCCGGCATTCGAAACGGTCCAGGCCAGCGTAAGGGCCCGCCGCTTCGTTCATCGTCGCATCTTCATTCAGTACGTTGATGAAGGGGAGATTGTGACGTTGGCCCACTTCATAATCGTTGAAGTCGTGCGCCGGGGTGATTTTGAGCACCCCACTGCCGAAATCCGGGTCGACGGATGCATCCGCGATGATAGGGATCGCCCGGTTGAGGCGTGGCACGCGGGCCGTCTTGCCGACATAGGCTGCATAGCGGGCATCTTCCGGGTGGACGGCTACCGCAGTATCCCCCAGAATCGTTTCCGGCCGGGTGGTGGCTACGGTGAGCGGTGGCTCGCCTGCCACGGGGTAGCGAAAGTAATACAAGAGGCCGTCTTCTTCTTCTCGCTCCACTTCTAGGTCGGAGACGGCGGTGCGCAGACCGGGAGACCAATTGACGAGGCGTGGGCCGCGATACACCAAACCCTGTTCGTAGAGGGTGATGAAGGCTCTTTGCACAGCGAGTGAGAGCCCGGCATCCAGGGTGAAACGTTCGCGCTCCCAATCACAACTGGCGCCCAGGCGACGCAGCTGATTTACGATGGTGCCCCCGTATTGCTCTTTCCATTGCCAGGTCCGGGCGAGGAAGGCTTCGTAGCCAATTTCTTCACGAGAAGTCCCTTCCTCGCGCAGCAATTGTTCGACCTGAAGCTGGGTGGCGATGCCGGCGTGATCACTGCCGGGCAGCCAGAGAGCGGCCTTTCCCCGCATGCGCTCGTAGCGAATCATCAGGTCTTCCAGCGTGCAGAAAAGAGCATGACCGATGTGCAGGGCGCCGGTGACGTTGGGGGGTGGGATGCTGATGACGAAGGGCTCGGCATCGGGCGGTGCCGCTTCGGGGCGGAACCAGCCCTTTTTATCCCACCATTGATAGAGGCGGGGTTCTGCTTCTTTGAAATCGAAATGCTTTGCCAGAGGGCGGGCGTTTCGTCGGGAAATGGGGTTCATGCTGGCTCCAAATCAAAAGCCCTTCCGTCATTGCAGGACGAAAGGGCATCTCTCGCGGTACCACCTTGCTTCCGTGTTTGGGGGCACCCGCAAACACGGCTCTCTACGGGATAACGGCCGTCCACCGGACCCACTTACTGAGGAAACCCTCCGGTTCAGCGGGGCGATTCAGGGGTGACGTTCGGTCTGTTTCCTGTGGGCGAGCTCACAGCATTGTGCTCGCTTCTCTGGCACAGGCGGAGAGACGTACTCTTCCCCATCACCATCGTTGTGGATATGCCGCATAGTTTAATGGGAATGGGTGAAACTTGTCAATCCCATTCCGCCAGCACGCGGCGGATCCGCTCCGCGACCATTTCGATGGCCACCGTGTTGTAGCCCCCTTCCGGGATGATGACATCGGCATAGCGCTTGCTGGGTTCCACGAATTGCAAGTGCATCGGTCGCACCGTTTGCAGGTATTGTTGGACGACGGATTCCACGCTGCGGCCGCGTTCCTGGGTATCGCGTTCCAGACGGCGGATGAAACGCACGTCCGGATCAATATCGACAAAGATCTTGATATCGCATAGACTGCGCAGGCTGGCTTCGGCGAGGATCAAGATCCCTTCGACCAGGATGATGGGGCGTGGCTGCACCGTTCGGGTTTGGGCCGTGCGTTCATGAATCGTGAAATCATAAACCGGTACTGCGATGGTCTGCCCCGTTTGAAGGCTGTGGATGTGTTCGGTCATCAAGGAGGTATCGAGCGAATCCGGGTGGTCAAAATTCACCTGAGTGCGCTGGGTATCGGGCAAGTGCGACAGGTCCTTGTAATAGGAATCGTGAGCGATCACGGCGATGTGATCCGCCCCCACTTGATCGATTAGGGCGGTGGCTACTGTGGTTTTGCCGGAACCGCTCCCGCCCGCAATCCCCAGCGTCACCGGTTTCGTGCGTTCCATTTCACCCCATCGCTAACAGGCCCGAAGCCACCCATGGGATTTGAACCCATAACCTCACGCTTACGAAGCGTATGCTCTGCCATTGAGCTAGGGTGGCGTGGCGGCAGTATAGCAAGCGGCCCGGCCAGAGACTAGTGACGAAAGTGCCTGCGGCCGGTGAAAATCATCGCCAGGCCGGCCCGATCGGCTGCCTCGATCACTTCGCGATCGCGGATGGAACCACCGGGTTGAACGACGGCCGCGACGCCGGCTTCAGCGGCGGCTTCCAGACCGTCGGCGAAGGGAAAGAATGCATCGGAAGCGAGTGCGGCTCCTTGAGCCCGTTCACCGGCTTTCTGGCAGGCCAGGTGGACGGAATCCACTCGGCTCGGTAAGCCACCGCCGATGCCCACCGTCGCGCCGGGTTGCGCCAATGCAATGGCGTTGGAGGGGATATGCTGGACGGCCCGCCAGGCGAAGCGCAGGGTATCGTCTTCCAATGGCGTGGGGTGCTGGCGGGTGACGCATTCCCATTTCAGCGGTAAGGCATGGGTATCGCTTTGCTGCACCAGGACTCCCCCATGGATGCTGCGGAACTCAAGGCGATCCCCGCGGTATGCTTGTTGGGCCATTTTTACCAGGCGGCAGTTGGGGCGCCGCTGGCGGAGAAGAGACACCGCTGCTGCGCTGAACTCAGGCGCGACCAGCACCTCGATGAACAATTTTCCCAATGCGTCTACGGTTTCTGGATCGACTTCCCGATTGCAGGCGATGACGCCGCCGAAAGCCGAAACAGGATCGCTCGCCAGGGCCGCGGGAAAGGCCGCAGCGATGGTCTCATCGCTGGCGATGCCGGTGGGCGTGCGGTGTTTCACGATGACGACAGTCGGCCGTTCAAAACTGCAAACGGCACGCCACGCAGCATCCAAATCCAGGAGATTGTTGTAAGAAAGCGCTTTTCCAGCCAACAATTGGTTTTCTTGCAGCGAGCTCTGGATTTCGTCTGGTGGGTGGTATAGCGCTGCGGATTGATGCGGATTTTCCCCATAGCGGAGTTTCTGTGACAATGACAAATCGAGGCGCAAGCGCTCTGGCAGTCTCATATCCGGACGCGGCAGCACGGACGCAGATGAGTCTTGCGCAGCGAAGTGAGCGGCGATGGCTGCATCATAATCCCGCGTATGGGCGAAGGCCTTCGCGGCCAATTGTTGCCGCGTCGACAGACGTAAGGTGGGGTGTTCTCGGAGCTCCCCGAGTATGGCAGCGTAATCTTGTGGATCGCAAATCGCCGCGACGCGTTGCCAGTTCTTCGCGGCTGCGCGCAACAAGGCCACCCCGCCGATGTCGATGCTCTCGATGATTTCAGGAGAATTCGGTTTTTCTTTTGCCACCGTTTCCGTGAAAGGATAGAGGTTGCAGATCACCATCTCGATGGCTTGGAAGCCGTGTCGGTCCAGTTCATCCAGGTCTTCTGCGCGGGCCAGAATCGCGGCGTGCAGGGCCGGATGCAGCGTCTTCACCCTGCCTCCCAACATTTCTGGGAATCGGGTCAACTCGGCGACGGGGGTCGCCCTGATGCCGGCGGTTTCCAATACCTGCGAAGTTCCGCCACTCGCAATCAACTCCCAGTCCAGATTGATGAGCTCAGCGGCAAGAGAAACGAGGCCCTGCTTGTCACTGACAGAAATCAATGCTCGTGGCATAAGCGCTCCCTGGGTTGCGTTCGGCGTTGGCTGGTTCTGTGAATTCTAGCGTGTAGCTGGAACGTACGGCAGGCAGATTCCGAGTTGGGTGCGTTGACAGGGCGAGGGAATCTGGTTAATCTATTCGCGAAGTCGTAGCGGGGAGATAGCGGGTTCATGGATGGCCGGCCATCGTCACAAGAAGCGCTCATCCAGCAGCGAGATGTGAAAATCCAGGAGCACCTGGCCCAATACGCTCCTGTCTGGATCGTCGATGAAACATATCTACCGGAAGAAGACGCCCAGCAATTCCATGTGATTTTCCACCATTTTTCCTATGGTTGGGTGCGGCGGCGCTATCTCTATGATGGCTTCAATGATACGTTGTATCACAAAGGGCAAACATTACTGGCAGAAGAACAGGCACTCGCATTTCAAGCGGCAGAACCGTTTCAAGGTTTGGCCGATGCGGATGTGCCGAATGCCTACGGCGGCTGATGGATCTGGCCTCTGCAATTGAGGAATGCAATCAGCGATCGCGTTGAACGCTGCTGAGCAAGCGTTGGAAAATCGCCAACAATTCATCGCCAATTCGTTGCCAGGAATAACGCTGCGCTGAAATGGCGGCGTTGTGCCCCATGGCGGCTGCCGTCTTTTCGTGGCTCAACAAATGGAGGATGCGATCCGCCAGAATGCCCGGCTCTCGGGTGGGGATGTGATAGCCCGTGTGCCCATCCTCGATCAGGTGGGCCAGCCCGCCGACCTGCGTGGCGATCACCGGCCGGCCGGATGCCAGCGCTTCTAAGGCAACCATGCCGAAAGACTCGTAATCGCTGGGCATGATCACCGCATCGGCTGCGGCATAGGCCCTCGGCAATTCGCTATGGGGCAGCGGGCCGAGGAAATGCACGGTATCTTTTTCGCGCAACGCCAAGCGGGTGGCGAGCTGGCGGATCGGCCCCAATTCGTGTGGATTGCCCCCGACAATCAGCAAGCGCAACTCGCGAAACACTGCGGGGCGAAGCACGCGAATTTGGGCCAGGGCTTTCAAAATATCATCCACGGCCTTCAGCGGTTCGATCCTCCCCACAAAGAGCAAGACTTTCGCTTGCGGAGGGAGGGCCAAATGGCGGCGTGCTGGTTCTGCCGGGCGTGGCTGAAAAAAATCCGTATCCACTCCGGGGGGGACGATATGGATTTTCCGCCGATTCGCCCGGTAAAGCCAGCGCAGTTGAGCGCGTTCCGCCGGTGTGGCGGCGATGATGGCGTCCGCTCGCTCGGTGATCCGGAGTTCTTCCCGCGTCCTCGTGCTGGGGAAGCTACGGTTGGCGATGCGGTGCTTCATTTGGCCCAGGGTGTGGAACATTTGAATGAAGGGGATCTGCCAGATTTCCTTGAGCTTTTCGGCGACCCAACCGCTCAACCAGTAGTGACTGTACACCAGGTCATAGCGAATTGGGTTGCGCGTCGCAAAACGGATCACGCCGGCGGCGAATTGCTGACGAGCTTCAAACAATTCTTCCTGGCTGCGGGGGCCGGGCAAGCCTTTCAGGGCCAAGTGGATCACGCGGCTGCCAGCACCCATGCTGCCATCGACTTCCCGGCCAGCCGGATCCGGTCGATGGGTGAAGATGTCGATGTGATGGCCGCGGCGGCCGAGTTCGCGAGCCAGTTCATGCAAATAGACATTCATGCCGCCACTTTTTTGCACACCCAGTTGGGCAAGTGGGCTGGTATGGACGCTGATGAAAGCCAGCTTCAGAGGCGGCGAAAATTCGTTCATGAGAGGGATGGGGAGCAGGTTTCCCTGACCGGAAGTTGGGCGATGAGTTTGTAGATCGGTGCTCCGATCCCGCCCATGCGAAACTTGTAAGTCTCGTCCCCGCGCAGGAAATCGATCAAGCTCATTCCTTTTTCAATGGCATCCTGGATCATATAGGCCAACAATACGATGCCCGGACTGTGTACCGCGTAGCGACCCGCGCTCAAACCGGAGTTGTACACCAACAGTTCATTTTCATAGCAAAAATTGAAATAGGCCGCGCAGCATTCGCCACGGATGGTGAGGAAACTGAGTTGAAGCCAGTTGTTTTCGGCGGCGGAATGGCTGATCGCTTCAAAGAAATCTTGATTGGCTGGTTCCGTGATGAAGGCTGCTTTTGCCGGATCGCTTTTCGACATGAGCTGAAAAAATTGGGGCAATGCTTGACTCAATTGCTCGGGACGGGTCACCGAAAACCAGGCGGTTTCTTCGGGTATGGCCGCAAATCGCCGCAACTTTCGCCGCAACTCATGGCGTTGTTTTTTGCTGATTTGCTGCAAGTAATCTTCCCAACGACCCGGCAATTGGATCCGCGGGCAAATTTCTTGTGGTTCGATCTGGGTGGAGAAACCAGCTGAAGCCAAAATTGCCGGCCAAAGATGTCGCGCCGGGGAATCAGCTGGCATATTACAGAAATAAAAACAGTCGGCATCGATCCCTTCGTCGATGATGCAACTCGTGATGGCAGCGAGGACTGGTTCTTCGGCGCCATGGGCGATGATGAGATCCAGATAATCACTGACTTCATCGCAACCGATGGTGGCGACCAGGCGATGGCCCTCTTCTTCCTCGATGAACCAGGGTGCAATCCCCAGGAGTTGACCGCCAGGATCGCGCACCGTGATGATGGCCAATTCACCGGGGGAATACGCACGCCACCAATGCCAATTCCATTCCCATGTGCTGAAGATGCGATTGGCGCTGCTCCGAAAAACGAGCGGATTCCATTCTTTTTGGAGGCTTTGGAAGATGCTGGGTTCTCGATGAATGCGGGCCTGAAGCATGGACATGTGAGAATTATACCGCAACTCCACCTGGATTACATTCCCAAAGTCCTACGGGCAATCTATACTGCGCATCATACCGATTGCGCACTTGGATACCGGCATTCACAGGGGGGAAAAGATGACAGATTCCATCGGCAAAGTGGTTCTGGCTTACAGTGGAGGTTTGGATACTTCTGTGATCGTCCCCTGGCTCAAGAACCATTATGACTGCGAAGTGGTGTGTTTCTGTGCGGACCTGGGCCAGGAAGAAGAGTTGGATGGCCTCGAAGAAAAGGCGATCGCTTCCGGGGCGAGCAAGCTGTACATCCGTGATCTGCGAGAGGAATTCTTGCATGAATACGTCATGCCCACCCTTCAAGCAGGGGCGATCTACGAGCGCGAGTATCTGCTGGGGACTTCTTTCGCGCGGCCCTTGATCGCCAAGCATCTGGTTGAGATTGCCGAGGCAGAGGCTGCCCAGGCCATCGCACACGGCTGCACCGGTAAAGGCAATGATCAGGTGCGATTTGAGTTGACCGCCATGGCTCTGAACCCCAAGCTGCGGGTGATCGCTCCCTGGCGGGAATGGGATATTCGCAGCCGGGAAGACGCGCTCGCTTACGCCGCGGAGTTCAATGTCCCCGTTTCGGCCAGTGAGAAATCGATCTACAGCCGCGATCGCAATATCTTCCACTTGAGTCATGAAGGAGGCTTGTTGGAAGATCCCTGGAACGAACCGGAAGAAAGCATGTTCCAACTCACAGCGAACCCTGAAGAAGCGCCGGCTGAGCCACGGGTGCTGGAGATCGGCTTTGAAGCGGGTGTCCCAGTCCAATTGGATGGTGAAACACTACCTTTGGTCGAACTCTTCGAACGATTGAATCGCTTGGCGGGCGAGCATGGCATCGGTCGGGTCGATATGGTGGAAAACCGCCTGGTTGGGATGAAAAATCGGGGGGTCTATGAAACCCCGGCCGGCACCGTAATCCACACCGCCCATCAAGCGTTGGAAAGCATCTGCATCGATAAATACACCCTGCATTACAAAGACATCGTTGCGGTTAAATTTGCGGAGCTGGTTTATAATGGACAGTGGTTCACTCAATTGCGATCGGCGCTATCTGCTTTCGTCGCGGTCACCCAAAAGCACGTCACGGGTACCGTGCGGATGAAGTTGTACAAAGGGAATGGCCGGGTCACGGGGCGGCGCAGCCCGTTCAGCCTCTATCGCGAAGATTATGCTTCCTTCGGGGAAGAAGATGTCTACAACCAGCAGGACGCGGAAGGTTTCATCAATTTATTCGGTTTGCCGCTGAAAGTCGAGGCGATGTTGGCGCTCGAAGGCAGCACCCGCAGCTCTTATCCCGCACCGGATTTCAGCCGATTCAAGCGCGATTGACGACTGTTTGGATAGGATGCAGCTGAGATGACCCTCTGGGGTGGGCGCTTCAAAGAAGGCACCGCTGCAAAACTGAGCCAATTCAAGGACAGCATTGGCTTTGATCAACGGATGTATGCGGAAGATATCGCCGGCAGCATCGTGTATGCACGCGCTTTGGTGCGGGCGAAGGTGCTCCAGGCGGAGGAAGCGGAAACCATCATCCGCGGCCTCGAAGCAGTGCGAAAGGAATTCGCTGCCCGGCAATTTGAGTTTCGTGAGACGGATGAAGACATCCATACCGCAGTGGAACGGCGCCTCATTGAGATCGTCGGGGCGGTGGGCGGCAAATTGCACGCTGGGCGCAGCCGCAATGAACAAGTCGCCACCGATTTGCGCCTCTGGTTGCTCCACCGTCTGCCGAAATTGGATGAAGCGCTGAAGCGATTGCAAGTAGCGCTGATCCAACGCGCCAGCGAACACACCGAAACTGCCATGCCCGGCTACACCCATCTGCAACCTGCTCAACCGATCAGCGTCGCCCATTGGCTCCTCAGTTACTGCTGGATGTTGATGAGGGATCGCGACCGGCTCCGAGATGCCCGGCGGCGCATGGCGCTTTGCCCATTGGGTTCCGGCGCCATCGCCGGCACCCCATTCCCGTTGGACCGGCAAGCCATGGCCCGGGAACTGGGATTCACCGCGCCGACGCAGAACAGCCTGGATGCCGTGAGTGACCGCGATTTCGTTGCGGAAACGGCATTTGCCCTGGCTTTGATCGGCACCCATTTGAGTCGCTTCGCCGAGGATATCGTCATCTTCAGCAATCCAGGGTTTGGCTTCATCTGCCTGCCGGATCGTTACAGCACCGGTTCCAGCCTGATGCCCCAGAAGAGGAACGCCGATGTGTTTGAGTTGACGCGCGGAAAAGCGGGGCGTTTGCTGGGGAATCTGGTGGCGCTGATGTCGATGATGAAGGCCCTGCCCAGCGGTTATAATGCGGATTTGCAAGAGGATAAGGAAGCGATTTTTGATTCGATGGATGCGCTGGCGGCGATGATCCCTCTGCTTGCCGATGTCGTGGTTGCGTTGGAAATCGACGAAAAAGCGTTGCGAGCTGCCCTGGATGAAGAGCTGTTGGCCACCGACTTGAGTGAGTATTTGGTGCGCAAAGGTGTCCCTTTCCGAACGGCGCATGAATGGGTGGGGAAATTGGTCGCCATGGCGGAAGAAACCGGCACTTCCCTGTCTGCCCTGCCTTTGGATCGGATGCAAGCCGTCAGCCAGCGCTTTGAAAAAGACGTCTACCGCGTGTTTGATATGGACCACTCGTTGGCGAGTCGGGATATCCTGGGCGGGACAGCGCCCCAGTCGGTGAGGGGTCAGATCGAAACGGCCAGGGATTGTTTGGAACGATTGGATGAAATCGGAGGAATGGGATGAACCACGGTGCATGGATTTGGCGGAATGGAGAATTGGTCCCCTGGGAAGAAGCGACGGAGCACGTCAGCGCCCACGTATTCCATTACGGTTCCAGCGTCTTTGAGGGGTTGCGAGCCTATGCCACACCGCGTGGCCCGGCCGTCTTTCGCCTCCGACCGCATACCCAGCGCATGGTCAACTCCTGCAAAATTGCCCGCATTGCCTTGCCATACTCTGCAGAGCAATTGGACGAAGCGATCCTTGAGCTGTTACGAGCCAATGGTCATGAAGCCTGTTACATCCGGCCCTTGACGTATCGTGGTACCGGTCAAATCGGCGTGGAAGGGCGCGGCGCCAAAGTGGAGACGGTGATTTTCTCTTTCGATTGGGGTGCTTACCTGGGCAGCGAGGCCATCGAACAAGGGGTAGATGTTCAGATCAGTACCTGGCGGAGGTTTTCACCGGGAACGCTGCCGGGCATGGCGAAAATCGGCGGACAATACATCAACAGCCAATTCATCACCATGGAAGCGGCGGATAACGGCTTCGCCGAAGGGATCGCCCTGGGCCATTCCGGCAACATCAGCGAAGGCGCCGGTGAAAACATCTTTGTGGTGTTGGATGGAGAGGTGTACACGACGGGTGCCGGGGCTTCCATCTTGATGGGGGTTACCCGGGCTTCCGCATTGACCATTCTCGATGATCTGGGCTATCGAGTGCGCTATGAAGATATTCCCCGGGAAATGTTGTACATCGCGGATGAAGTATTCTTCACCGGAACGGCGGCAGAAATCACGCCGGTTCGTTCTGTGGATCGCATCCCCATCGGTTCCGGTTCGCGTGGGCCGGTTACGGAACAGGTGCAGCAGCGTTTCTTTGGCATCACCAATGGTACCCTTGAAGATCCGTATGGCTGGCTGACCTACATTCAGCCCTGAGGGAGCCGGCCTAGAAGGGCCAAAAACGGCAGAAATTGATCTCGGAACCGCTCCCACAGGAATTGGCGAGCAGGTAGAGCAAGCCACCTCCGCCCAACAACAGCGCGAAAATTACCAGACAACCGCACCAGCCTTCTGGCCCGCTGCTGATCAAAGAGGCTACCGCATCGAATAGCCCGCTGAAGATCTCGAAGAAACCCGTCACTGCATTGACCAAAATCAACAGAATCACCACGATCGCACACAAGATGCCGAAGGCCAAAGCCAAGATGACAGGATCAGGATTTTGCAGGAGGTTGAGCAGCTGTTCCATCATCGATCAAGGCTGCATCAAGAAGCGAATCGGCAGGCAGTCGGCGCCTGTTCGTCGGCAGACAACCAGATCCCTGAACCTTCGTCTTTGCGGTAACATTCGCAAAATTGCGCGGGTTCAACCGCTGCCCCGCGCCAAAACAAGTAGCGGATTCGGCTCCAAACACAGGCTCGGCTCGCATCCTCATTCCGCGAAACCTGGCTGGTGGTGATGCTGAGCCCGGTGTAGTCTGCGTCCGAAAGCAACTGGATGCGCAAGAGCACATCGCCCGGTATACGGCTGCGGGAAAAGACGATTTGGCCATCGCGCGCCAGGGCGAACAACGCACAGGGTAGAGACAAAAAGGTGAACCACAAGACCAGGAGCAGCGCGATGCCCAGTCGTTTCAGGTATTGCCAGGAAAAAGAGCGGTTAAGGGACATCCAGCCACACTTTTTCTTCCCCGAAAAAACCCATCCCCAATCGACCGCTTGCATCATAACTCAGGTGAGTGAATTGTGGGGCAACCGATGGGCTGTCCTCCGGCAGGATTCTCTCGAGCAGGATGGGCAAATCCGCGACGAGGTCGCATTCGGATAAGCGGGCAATCGGCAGCCAGCAGAGCTTACCTTCCGGGCTTTGTTTGCGGCGCCATTCTCTGTGCTGCACTTGCCCCAAAAAGATGAATACGATCACCCCCAATTCCGTACCAGGATCAATATGATAGATCGCCTTGAGCGCCAGCTGTTGCGGCCGGATGCCGGCTTCTTCTTCCAGCTCACGAAGCGCCCCGGATAAGGGATCTTCATCGCGTTCCAAATGACCACCGAGACCATTGTACTTCGCTGGCAGGATTCGCCGATCAGCACCTCGTTTGATCAAGAGAATCTCTTCGGCATGTGTGAGGAAAATGAGCGTTCGCGGACTGACCAACCAGCGCTGATCTTGCCGATCTGTACCTTGCTCTTTGACCGCCATCGTCGAATCCTAAGCCCTGATGCCATCTCCCCCATTGTAACCACGATGTCGTTTTCGTTTCGCACACGAGTGATGGAAACGACCAACGGTCACGATGATCGCTAGTACCTTCCCGGGCCTTATGCTAGGCTAGCCTCAATTACAGGTGAATTTTGTCCAACCATTCTTCAATCACCCCGCAGTTGCGCGTGGTCCACACTGATCAGTTGTTGCCGCATGAGGATCACGATCCGCAGCGATTGGCGCCATTGGTGGCGCAGCTGGCCCGTTCTTCCCACTTGATCAACCCTCCGATCGTCGGCGCTTTGGAAGACGCGAATCAGACCCAGAAGTACGTCATCCTGGACGGGGCCAATCGCTGGCGCGCATTCTGTGAATTGGGTTTCCCGCATATTCTCGTCCAGGTCATCGATTTGAATTCAGAGCAGCTTCGCCTGGAAACGTGGAACCATGTTTTGGTGAATTGCGCGGAAACGGAGCTCATCCAAAAGCTCAGGGAGATCCCGCAGTTGGCGATGGCAGAAGGGGAGCGCGCCTTTGCCCTGGCGCATATGGTGTTTCGCGACGCCCCGATTCTGGCATTGAGTTCGCCTTTGCAAACCACACGGGAGCACAACGCGACGCTCCGCCAGATCGTCCATTGCTTCATCACCCATGCGACTTTGTTTCGCACCGCGCTGTTGGAACCGGAAGATGTTTGGCAGCAATTCCCGGAAGCACAAGCCATCATATTTTACGCTCACTTGAATGCGAGTGACGTCCAGCAGGCGGCTTTGCGTGGGGCACATTTGCCCCCCGGTGTGAGCCGGCACATCATCCTGGGGCGGGCGATCCGCGTGAATTATCCCTTGCAATTGTTGTTGGATGGAGGTTTAACCATCGAACAAAAAAATGCCAACCTGCAATTTTGGATCCAGGAAAAATTGAAAAGACGGCAGCTGCGGTTTTATGCCGAATCAACTTATATTTTTGATGAGTGAGTGGGCTGGGTATCTTTGACCATGTGCGTGCATTAGTGCTCGATATGAGGATGCATGGTCGTCCGCTGTGAGAAACCATGAACCAGATTAACTTTTTTGCCGAACACGAAGCGCCATTGCCCAAAGATGAAGTGCGAATCTTGAGCGCGTCTGCTGCCCCCTATCCGGATCGGCAACGGTTACGGGTCGCCGTGGAGGTGACCCCGTTTCTCGAACGACCCAACCTCTTGCTCTTGGTCCACGACGAGCAGGATGAGCTGGTGGGCGAGGCATCCGTCATTGCGACGATGCACGCCAGCATGGAATTCACGCTCCATCTGCGCCACAAGGGTGATCCGGCCGGGGCTCATTCACTGACGGTGGAGCTGTTTTATGAGACCCGCCAACCGCCGCAAGATCGCTGGATTGAGGGATTCATCATCCCCGCGGTGACTGACGAAACCTTCGTCGATTCGTGAGGCCAGGTGTAGGATGACCGCTCGTGAACTCCGGCTGTCTCGTACCCAGGCGAGGGCGCTGATGCAAGAGGCGCTGGCTGCTGCGCCGGCCGAGTGTTGCGGATTGCTGTTGGGGGTGGGGGGAACTGTCTGTCGGTCGATCACCTTGACCAACGTGGCCGCCACGCCTCAAGTCGAATATCAAGCGGACCCGAGTGAATTGTTCCGCGCGCTGCGGCTTGCCGATGATCAACAAATGGAAGTCCTGGCGATCTACCATTCGCATCCGCAAGGCGAGCCAATTCCTTCGGAGCGGGATATTCAAGAAGCGCATTATCCGCAGGCCGCCCAGCTCATCATCGCTACCCGAGGGCAAGCGGTCGAATTGGCCGCCTGGCAAATCGTTCAGGGTGTCGTCCGATCCGTCCCTTTACAAATTCGGGAATCTGTGGCAAAGAGCGCAGAAGATGAAATGCCTTCCCGACTCGGGTTACAGATCCTCGGTGCGCTCATCACCTTTGCCCTGGCGATGGGTTTGGCGCTCGCCGCGCTCACCTGAAGGCGGAAAGCGGCAGGGTGAACGAGCTTCGCTTGCTGATCGCTCTGCTGCTGTATGTTGCGTTGTCCTGGGTGGATATCCGCGAGCGCCGTGTCCCGAGAACCTGGCAAGGGGCGTTCTTGGCGTGGGTGATCGTGGATGCGCTCTGGTTGACGGGAGGGCCCGGAGTTTGGGCTGCGGGTTTGGGTTTGGTGGCCGCGGGGGCGGTCGGCTACCTGCTATATGGAGCGGGAAAGTTATACGGCCGGTGGCGTGAGGTGGATGCCGTGGTATTTGGGCTCGGCGATGCGCACGTCCTGGCGCTCAGTGGGGCTTATCTGGGGGCGCCGGCCGTTCCGCAAATGCTGTGGCGTTGTGCGATCTTCGGCGGGCTGTTGGCGATCTCAGTGCTGACCGTGCGGAGATTGCGCCGCCAGCCTTATCACCGCGAACTCACCATCCCCTATGTTCCGCCGATGGCTTTGGCGGTAGGTTCGCTGCTGCTCGATATTCCTTGAGCATCCTGGGTTTCCCCCTGTTTTTCGATGATCCCCCCGCCCAGGACCAGCGCCTCATCATAGAAGACGGCGCCTTGACCCGGGGTGATGGCTGGCAAAGGCTCTGGCAAACTCACCCTGACCCTTTGATCCGCTAAGATTTGGATCTGCGCCGGGTAAGCGCGCGCGCGGTAACGGATTTGCACGAGAGCCGCGAACGATGCAGCAGGGGCTTGCCCTGCTTGCCAGTTCACCTGGTCCACCGTGAACGCATCACGAGCCAATTCCTCTTTGCCACCGACGATCAAAGCGTTGCGGCGGGAATCCAGCTCCAGGACGTAAAGGGGTTGGGCGCCACCGATGCCCAGCCCGCGCCTTTGGCCGATGGTGTAATTGGCCAGACCTTTGTGTCTACCCAATTGGCGACCGTCCGCCCGCAAGATCGCCCCTTCGGCCATCATGGCGGGCCGCTCGCGAGACAAAAACGATCGATAATCGTTGTTCGCCAAAAAGCACAAATCCTGACTGTCCTTTTTGCTGGCGCTGGGTAGTCCATATTGAACGGCACGCTCGCGAATCTCCGCTTTGGTGTAGGCGCCGATTGGGTAGAGCGCTTGCTGCAATTGCGCCTGGCTCAACACGCTGAGGACGTAACTTTGATCCTTTTGCTCATCCCGGGCGCGCAACAAGCGCGAAGGTTCGCCCGCTGCATGGATGACCCGCGCGTGATGACCGGTGGCCAGATATTCCGCGCCAATGGCCTGTGCTTGTTCCAATAGATGACCAAATCTGATGTGGCGATTGCATTGCAGGCAGGGGTTGGGGGTCAAACCTCTGGCATGTCCTTCGATGAAGGAATCCACGATTTGATGGCGAAAGGTCTCTCTCGCATCCAGTACATAAAAGGGGATGCCCAGGATGTGGGCCACTCGGCGGGCATCTGCCTGTTGTTCGGGCGTACAACAGCGGTTGGGCCGGTTTTCTGCCCCTGCTTCCGCCCAGAGGCGCATCATCATGCCAACGACTTCATAGCCTTCTTCGACCAGAAGGGCGGCCGCAACGCTGCTATCGACCCCGCCACTCATGGCAACGACCACCTTTGGTTTCGGCCGGGTCATGCCTGAATCCCTGCGGGCAGCCGTGGAGCGACGATTTCTCGCAATGCCCGTATGGTGCGATCGATTTCCGCGATGGTGGTGTGGCGGCCGACGGTCAGGCGCAAACCACTTTTCGCCCGTTCTGCAGCGATGCCCAAGGACAACAGCACGGGAGAAGGTTCTGCCTCCCCGGTCTTGCAAGCGGAGCCGCTGCTCGCGGCAATCCCTTTCAAATCGAGGTGCATCAGTAAGGTTTGTGCATCAACCCCTGCGAAAGTGAAACTGGCGTGAGAAGGCAGCCTTGCCGCTGGATGGCCGCTGAGTCTGGCAGCGGGAACTTCGTGCAGGATGCCTTCGATCAGGCGATCGCGCAGGGCCATCAGGTGTCGGTTGTGGATTTCCCGGCGCTCTTCTGCCAACTCCAGCGCGGCCGCCAGCCCCACGATGCCGGGCGTATTCAGGGTTCCCGCCCGCCGCCCCGCTTCATGTGCGCCACCGGTCACGTGTGCCTGCAAGGAGATCGCTTCGTTGCAATAGAGCGCGCCGACCCCTTTCGGGCCATAGAATTTGTGGGCGGCGATGCTCATCAGATCCACGTTCAAGGCCTGGACATCCAGCGAAAGCTGCCCTGCCGCTTGGACGGCATCGGTATGGAACACGCAACCACGCTCGCGGGCCAGCGTGGCCAGTTCGGGGATGGGCTGAATCGTGCCGATTTCATTGCTTGCGTAGATGACCGAAGCAAATACCGCTCGTTCATCGCAGGCTGCGGCAAAATCCGCCGCTGAGAGCATTCCTGCCGAATCCAATGGCAACAGCTGCAATTCTTGATCCCCCCTTTGCGACAGCTGCCGGAGCGTCTCGAGGACGGCTTCGTGCTCAATGGGGGTGGTGAGGAGAAGGGCGCCACGCGGCCAGTTTTCAGAGAGGGCAGTGCCTCTGATCGCCAAGTTATCGCTCTCGGTTCCGCCAGAGGTGAACAGGATTTCCCGCGGTTTGCAGTTGAAAATGGCCGCGACGCGCTCACGTGCTTCTTCGACAGCCCCTTCTGCGCGGCGGCCAAAGGCGTGCATCGCGGAGGAGTTGCCATAATTCTCATGAAAGTGCGGTAACATCGCCTCGATCACACTGGGATCTGTCGGGGTGGAGGCAGAGTGATCCAGGTAGATGACCGAAGTGCGCTTCCCATTTTCCATGCCATCATTGTAGCATGGGAAATGGGATGACGAGCTCCAGGATATGATATGATTCAATTGATGAAACCAGTCACCATTCAACAGTTGCGGGCCATTGAAGTCCTCGATTCGCGCGGCAACCCCACGGTGGATGTGACCTGCATCCTCGCCGATGGCGCAAGCGGGCAGGCCATCGTGCCGAGCGGTGCCTCTACGGGCGAGTACGAAGCGCACGAACGACGAGATGGCGGCGCAAGATACGGCGGGAAAGGCGTCCTGGGAGCGGTGCAAGCGGTCAATGAAGAGATCGCCACCGCTTTGATCGGCAAAGATGCGACGGAACAAGCACAGATCGATACCCGTCTCTTGGAATTGGATGGCAGCGAGAGAAAATCTCGCCTGGGGGCGAATGCGTTGCTGGGGGTTTCATTGGCGGTGGCGAAAGCGGCGGCGGCCAGCTACGGCATGCCGCTGTATCGCTACCTCGGTGGCATCCAGGCTTGCACCCTCCCTGTGCCGATGCTGAATATCATGAATGGCGG
The DNA here is from genome assembly GCA_011523615.1 of Chloroflexota bacterium. Lineage (GTDB taxonomy): Bacteria > Chloroflexota > Anaerolineae > Aggregatilineales > Phototrophicaceae > WTGJ01. The sequence continues at coordinate 97,563 of WTGJ01000027.1, forward strand.
CAAGCACGCCGCGGATAGCACGGATTTCCAGGAATTCATGGTGATGCCCATCGGCGCGAGCAGCTTTCGCGAAGGCTTGCGTTGGGGGGTCGAGGTTTATCATGCCCTGAAGAAGATCCTGACGCAAAGGGGCTTGCGCACTACGGTGGGTGATGAAGGTGGTTTCGCCCCCAGCCTCCCCAGCAATGAAGCCGCATTGGATCTGATCGTGGAAGCGATCGGGGCGGCGGGTTATGAAGCGGGAACGCAGATCGCCATTGCCCTCGATCCGGCAGCGAGTGAACTGTATCAGGATGGGGCCTATCATCTCACCACGGAGGGCCAGGTCTTGACCGGTGCGGAAATGGTAGAAACCTGGCTTGCCTGGTGTTCGCGTTATCCCATCGTTTCCATCGAAGATGGCCTGGCGGAAAATGATTGGGAACACTGGCAAATGCTGGTGGAAGAAATCGGCGCGAAGGTGCAAGTCGTCGGCGATGACCTGCTGGTCACCAATGTGGATCGCGTGCTTCGGGGGATTCGGGAGAAGGCCTGCAACTCCTTGCTCATGAAAGTCAACCAGATCGGCACGTTGAGTGAAGCACTGGCGGCGGCGGCGCTCAGTCAGCGCCATGGCTGGACGGTGGTGACGAGTCATCGGAGCGGTGAAACGGAAGATCACACGATTGCAGACTTGGCGGTGGCCATCAACGGCGGTCAAATCAAAACCGGCGCTCCCGCGCGCAGTGATCGCACGGCGAAGTACAATCGCCTCCTGCACATTGAAGAAGAATTGGGAGATGCGGCGATTTATCCGGGAAATGACGCGTTTCGAACTCAGCGCGGTTGAATTCAGGTCAGGATGATGTCGGTTTCGGCCAGCGCCTTGCGCAAGAAAACGAAAATTGTCGCGACCTTGGGGCCCGCTTCCGCGGATGAAGCCAGCTTGCGGGCAATGATCCGCGAAGGCATGGATGTCATCCGCATCAACTTTTCTCATGGCGAGCATGAAGAACACCGAACCACCATCGAATTGGCCCAGCGGATCGCGGCAGAAGAAGGTCGGGTTTTGGCCACCATGTGCGACATTCAAGGACCGAAGATACGGATCGGCGAAATTCCAGATGAACCCTTGGAACTGTTTGCGGGGGATGCGATCCGCTTCCAATTGGAGGGCGATGGTTCCAATTGCATCTCCTTGCCTCATCCGGAGTTGTTCCGCGACGCGCAACCGGGCATGCAGTTGCTCCTGGATGATGGCAGTTTGGAGCTCACCGTTGAAGCGGCACAACCGCAGCTGTTGGAATGCAGGGTGGTCGTCGGCGGCCCACTGACCTCCCGCAAAGGTGTGACCGCACCGAAAGCTTCCTTGCAAAGCCTTTCGGCGATCACGGAGAAGGACCGCAGAGATATCGAATTCGCGTTGCAGATGAATGTGGATTACATCGCCATGTCTTTCGTACGCAGCGAGGAAGATATCCATGAGCTGCGCTGGCTGATGCGGCACTTGCGCAAGAAGGCGGACATCATCGCCAAAATCGAGAAGCACGACGCCTTGCAAAACATCGTCGAGATCATCGCAGCTGCCGATGGCGTGATGGTTGCGCGTGGGGATTTGGGTCTGGAGACGCCAGCAGAGGAGGTGCCGTTTCAACAAAAGCGGATCATCACCCTTTGCAATGAAGCGGCAAAGCCCGTGATCACCGCGACGCAAATGCTCAGTTCGATGATCCATCACCCGCGGCCGACCCGTGCCGACGCCAGCGATGTCTACAATGCCATCGTCGATGGTACAGATGCGGTGATGCTCAGCAATGAAACTGCGGTGGGCCAATTTCCCGTGGAAGCCGTGCGGACGATGGCCAATATCAGCGTCATTGCAGAATCTCACCAGTTGGAGAGCGGCGAAAACGCATCGCTGAGGGGGCGCCCTGCCGGCGGCAAAGATGAAATTTCAGACGCCATCAGTGCGGCCAGTTATGAAATTGCCCGTACGGTTCGGCCGCGGGCCATCGTAACGGCGACCATGAGTGGCTATACCGCGCGACACATCGCTCGCGGACGACCGCTGGCGCCGATCATCAGCCTGACTCCTTTGCCCGAAACCTACCGCCGCATGGCTCTGGTTTGGGGCGTACAGCCTTTGATCGTGAAGCAATTCAATAGCATCGAATCGATGATTGCGACGGTGGTGCGCAAATTGCACGAAGAAGGCCTGGCGGATCCAGGAGACGTGTTGGTGATCCTGGCGGGCACCCCCTTTGGTTTTGGCGGCCGGACCAACATGATACAAATACATCGGGTGGGCGATGCCGGTGAGTTGGATGAGAATGGGGCGGAATTCGCTGCAGAAGAAGTCTAATATTCGTTCAGGTTTTCAAGCGAATTGAAATCCATCTCCGCATCCAAAAATTCATGCTCTGAAGCGCTCGCATTGCCGGCATAAGAGGGTTGCCGGCGGAAGCGATCATCGGTGGGCTGGAAACGTTCGCCATTTCGTTCCTCGTCCGACCAATAGCGGATGGGGTCAGTTGCGGAATCACGCAGAGAATACGCCATTTGAGGGACGTGAGTATCCGTTTGCACCGCCAGGCAACTGGGGCAGCGGGACCATTCCAACTCCAACATCGTTTGGCAGGAGTGGCAACTGCGCCTCAGCTGAGTATGGCATTGGGGGCAAATTTGCCAGTCTTTCTTCGTCGCTCGGGCGCAATTGGGGCAGCTGGCCGTGCGCTCGATTTCTTGCAGCAAAGCTTCTTCTTCCAGCGCACGGGCGTAGGAATCTTTGAGCGTTTCACGAGGTCGCATGAGCCAATAGATCAGCATCCCGGGCACGGTCAGGATGCCGACAAAAATGGCGGCAAACCACCGCGGCCAAAGGTGCTGAGAACGGGCCTGCATATCTCGGTAGGTCCAGACAATGCTGGTCGCCCAGATCGCCAACAGAACGGCTGCTGCATAATACGGCATCGCGGCCCAGGCCAAGGACCAAGTCAACATCACATACCACTCCTACTGCTCGATGAAGCAGGTAATTGCAGTATATGCGGATGTGAAATTCTCGCTTGCGCGCAGGCCTCTGCGGGAAAAGCTATGAGGCGCCTGCGTTTTCCGTCTCTTGCTGCATGCGCACTTGCAGGGAAATTTCAGCCAGGAAAACGTCATACTGATGGCCGGAAGCATAGGCCTGGAGGTTGATCAGCTCTGCCGGGCGCGCGTTTTCCGGCAAAATGGTGAAGAGATTGCCGCTGTCATATTGATACCAGATTTCCGCACTCACACGCTCATGCAGGGAAGGGCAATTGGAACAGCGCAATGGATAATTCTGTTCATTGTCTTCGGGGTGGGGAATGTAGAAGCCTTGGAACCACCGTCGATCGTTGCCCTCGCTATCCACATAATCGATCCGCAACATGATGGGGCATTCACTGCCGCGGAAACCACATCGTCCGAGCGATTGACCCTGGATCATGAAAGTGGATTGGATGCCCACGTATTCATACTCAGAAACGAAGAGGCCGAATTCACCCAACTCACTTAAGAATTGGTAGAAACAGCGCGTTTCACCATGTCCTTTGATTTCGCCCAGGCGCACGAAACGCATGGTTTCCAGGCCATCTTTGCTCGCACTGCGGAAGTGACCCGGGGTATCGTTGTCCAAGTCGTTGAAGTTGATGCAGCTCCAGCGAGCATTTTCAACGGCATTTTCGGCCAGAAAATCAAAATATCTTTCAAAGGTAGGGTCGTTGATCAAATTGGCATAGGAACGTTCCACTGTGACTTGATTCTCATTTTCCGCGGACAAACTCACCTGATAACCCCGCGGGATCAAGCGAGAGAGCTCCGCGCTCTGCCATTGAGCGAACAATGCGCTGTGGTTGGTAAGCACGAGGCCGGCATCATTCACTTCGACCTGATATCGGCCGGGTAGGCGCAGGGTAGCGACGGTTTCTTCCGGCCCCCGAACGCGAACTTGTACTTCGTAGTCGAATTGCTCGATGATCATGATATCCAGTCTGCCCTGCAAATCGCCCAATTCTATGGATAAATCATTGCCACCCATGCTGAAACGCGGTCTTGTCGAACGCAAATGTGTGACATTGGTTTCAGGTCGAATGGTGATGCTGGCGAAGAGGGTGCCATCCTCATCCAGAATGGAAAGGATGCCGAGTGATTGTTCATCGGTGCTGAGGGTCGTCACGCTGTTGATTTCTCTCCCGACGCGCTCCGCACTTTCTTCCTGGCTGGTGGGAGAAGTGATGCCGATCGTACCGCGCGCCACTTGCAACTCGGCTTCTAAGGGAGTCGATGATTCAAACAAGTAGCGATACATGTAGTAACTGATCGACCCACAGAGCAGCAACGAAACGCAGCAGAAAATGACGAGGATCGTCCAGACGAGCCGTTCGGGCCGCGCCGGTGATTCCAACTCGACCGCAGTATGCTGGTATTGCTCTTGTAGAGGAACTGTTTCTGGCAAAGAAAGTACTCTCTTGCCGATGCCAATTTGCAGTATAACACAGGCTGGGTTTCTCGATGATCTCATTGAGGATGGCGATCTTGCTAGCGTTCCCTGAACGGATTCGGCATAATGGCAGCGTGTGCTTTGGCGGGGATCTTCATGTCAGGTCATAGCAAATGGTCCACCATCAAACGGAAAAAAGGGGCGGAAGATGCCAAGAGAGGCAAGATCTTCACGCGGCTGGGACGTGAGATTGCGGTCGCTGCTCGTTTGGGTGGAGGGGATGAAAGTGCGAATCCCCGTCTGAAACTGGCCATTGCCCGAGCCAAAGCCGCCAATTTGCCCAAAGAGAATGTAGAGCGGGCCATCAAAAGAGGCACGGGAGAATTGGCGGGAACGGTGACGGAAGAAGTCACTTACGAGGGATACGGGGTGGATGGGGTGGCCTTTCTCGTCGATACCATCACCGATAACCGAAATCGCACCCTGGCCGAGATCAAGCACGCTTTCAATCGCAGTGGTGGCAGTCTGGCCAGCGCTGGCTCGGTCGCCTGGCAGTTCAACCAGGTGGGCCACATCACCCTCACTGCGGCTGGTCTGGATTATGACGAAGTATTTCTCGCCGCCGCCGAAGCGGGCGCCGAAGATGTGGAAGAAGATGATGGCAACTTTTACATCGTTACCCCGAGGGAACAACTGGCTGCGGTCACCCACGCGTTGAACGAGTTGGGTTACCCGATTGAAGAATCCGAATTGCGTTGGCAGGCGCAGAACGAAGCCAAGCCCTCCCTCCACAGCGCGCTCAACAATTTGCGGTTGTTGGATCGCCTGGAAGACTTGGATGACGTGCAATCCGTAGCCTGCAATTTGCTGATGAGTGATGAACTGCTGAAGGTTTATGAGGCAGGTTGAGGGCCGAAGCGCAGACCGAATCATTTTGGGTTTGGATCCAGGATTGGCTCGTCTGGGCTTCGCGGTAATTGCCGCTCGCAATGATGCCTTGCATGCCCTGTGTCATGGTGTGTTCAAGACGGATGCCCAAGAGGGTGAGGCGACACGCATCGAGCAGTTGGTTCAGCAGGTGGAATCGTTGATCGACGAATACGACATCGACGAAGCGGCCCTGGAAGAACTGTTTTTTTCGCGCAATGTGAGTTCGGCCTTGAAGGTGGCCCAGGTGCGCGGCGCTTTGCTATTCACGTTGAAACGCGCAGGGATTCCGCTGGTTGCGCTGGCGCCCAATACGGTGAAGCGATCGGTTTGTGGCCATGGTCGGGCCAGTAAACAAGAGGTGGCTCGGATGAGCGCGCTCCGGTTGGGCCTCGCTGAAGCGCCACGCAATGCGGATGAAGCGGATGCCCTGGCCATCGCCATTACGGCGAGTCAGCGGGTCCATTTACCCAGCGAAATCGCATGATCGCCCAATTGAACGGCCGGATCCTGGCAATTCGCCCCGACCATCTGGTCTTGGATGTGGGGAATGTCGGTTATCTGGTTCATTGTTCTGAGAGGACATTGGCGGCGTTGGGGGAAACCGGGGAAACCGTCTTGTACACCCACTACATGATTCGGCAGGATGAGCCGACGCTGTATGGTTTCTTATCCGAAGAAGAAAAAGCGATCTTCCTCTTGCTGTTGACGGTACCCCGAATCGGCCCACGGGTCGCCCTGAACCTATTGGCTTGCTTCGAGCTGGCCGCGTTGAGTGCGGCCATCGCCAGCGAAGATGCGCGCTCTCTGACGATCGCAGCGGGCGTCAGTCTGAAGTTGGCACAGAAAATCGTCGTCGAATTGCGCGATCGCTTTCCGGCAGGTGAAATCACTTCCTTGCGTAATTCGGTGGCCCTGGATGCAGAAGTGGTGGATGCGCTGGTAGCCTTGGGCTACGGGGTGGTGGAAGCACAGCGCACCGTTCAATCGATCCCGCAGGATGCGCCGGAAGATGTGGGCGAGCGCCTGCGAATTGCCCTGGGCAGGATGGGTTCGGAATGACGGCGATCCATGGCTTGTTGGAAAAGAAGGTCGCGGTCCTCGATCAAGGCTGGGTGGAGTTGGTGGATATGCTCCCGCATCCCAGCGCCGGGGTTTCGCCCGATCTGGCGGTCGTCAATGCGGCGCGCGTTTCTTTTTTGGGTGAGAGCAAAGGAGACCGCCGAGACAAGCGCTTGCTGTTTTACCTGTTGCGCGAAAGGCATACATCGCCCTTTGAGATGGTCGAGTTCAAATTTCGGGTGCGGGCGCCCCTCCTCACCTGGTGGCAATGGGTCCGTCATCGCACCTGGAATTTCAACGCGCAGTCGGGTCGGTACACCCCGTTCCGTGAAGACGATCATTACCAGCCGGATCGTTGGCGAAAGCAATCGCCCGATAATAAACAGGCCAGCCTGGGCGAATTGACCACCACAATGAGCAATGAGTTGTCCCAGGCATTAAAGGAGCATTATGCTCGGGGTCATGCCTTGTATGTGCAGGCCCTGGAGCAAGGGGTTGCACGGGAGCAGGCTCGCTTGTTCTTGCCGGGCTTTGCGGTGTATTACACCTGGTATGCGAAAACCGACGCCCATAACCTGATGAATTTTCTGCGCTTGCGCTTGCCGCAGGATGCGCAATACGAAATCCGTGCCTATGCGGAAGCGATCCACAAAGAATTCTTCACACCCGCGATGCCCTGGACGGCAGAGGCCTTCCAGCAATTCGTTCTGGATGTTCCCTAGTACGACTCTTCTTGCGGCTGATTCACGAGGTGCCCGGTCGCTCGTTCAAAATACTGGCGGATCTGCATGCTCGCCAAAGCACGATCCGCCGAAGCATCGCCTTCAATCTCTTCTTCGAGGGCGGCGAGCATGTGCGTGAGCCAGCGTTGGCCGGCTGCCGGAGTGATGGCAAAAGGGGCATGGCGCATCCGCAAGCGGGGATGGCCACGCTCTTGCGAATAAGTGGTCGGCCCACCGAACAGTTGCATCAGAAACAGGGAGAGACGACGCTTGGTTTCATGCAAGTCCGCGGGAAACATCGGACGCAACGCATCATCACCTTCCACGCGTTGGTAGAATCTGCTTACGAGACGAGAGATGGCCGCTTCCCCACCAAATTGCTCATAAATGCTCGCCCCTTCCGGCGGAGGCAACGGTGAATCCTGGCTAGACATCAATCTCTCCAAAGGTACAATGCTGTGCGGTGATTATAATCACAAAAGGGTACCGGATGGGGAAGATCCGCGGGTTTGCGGACCGACGCAGGACTTGGCTGGCCAGCATCCTGGCCGTCATATTGTGCTGGAGTGGGGCAGGCAGCTTGCCACTGGCAGCGCAAGAGGTCGTACGAGTGGCGGGAACGGATGCCGTCGCTGCCATGCTCGGGCCTGACCTAAAATCCAATTTGACCGCGATGGATGCGGCCCTACAGACGACCCGCTCTTCGGCGAGTTTGACGTTGTATTGTTCGGAAGCGACGGCCGCTCTGTTGCGCATTTCGCCATTGACCAGCGCCGAGTGGGAAGAATGTGCCGTTGATTCCGTGGAATTGCTCCTCGGTCATCGGATCTATGCATTGTTTGCTGCTTCGGAAACGCCAAAACAATGCCTCAATCGTGCGGAACTCGATCAGATCTTCGCTCCAAGCGCTGCTGCACGAACCGTGGATTGGCAACAAATCGATGAGACCCTCGAAGAAGGATTGCCACTCAAGGTTTGGCTACCGGCAAGAAACCAACCCGCTTACCTGCTGCTGGATCAAATCGTAACGGGCAGCGGATTGCGAGCGGACGCAGCGACGATTGAAGATGAGCAACGTGTGTTGCAGGAATTGGCGGATGATCCTGGGTCAATCGCGCTGCTGGAATGGAGAGAGACTCCGAATGCGATCACTCCATTGCAGTTGGAAGGGGATGAGTTTCCCGGTTGCCTTTCTGCCGACGTAACGAATGTCGAAGCGGGTACTTATCCGCTCGCGATCAGCGTCTATCTATACGTCAACCGAGAGCTGTGGGAGCAGAATGGCGCATTCGCCCTCGCGGAAGCAGGGAGTTCGGGTCAATTCAGTGGGGAATTGTTGCTCCCGTCGGCTGCGGCACAGGAGATCAACCGCGCGCAGCTGACGGATGAAGATTCGCTGGTCAGTGCGGCCAGTGATTCCTTTGTGATCCCCAGCGTGCTGGGTGGTGAAATCCGCATCGGTGGTGCGGCAGAAGCGAGCATATTTCTACCCCAGGTCGTGGCTGCCTTCACGGCGTCTCACCCCAGCATGAGCATCCGCGCGGAACTCCGCGGTGGCCCGGCGGGTGAAAGCGCGCTTTGTTCCCGGGAGCTCGATCTCGCCATCCACACATCGCCGCTGAGCGCAGAGGCCTTGGCTCAATGCGAAGAAAACGGCATACACGTATTGACCCTTCAACCGGCGGCCTATGCGGTCATCGCCCTCAGTCATGCCAACAACGTGAAGTTGCGCTGCATTTTGCTCGATCGCTGGGCGGCAATTTGGTCCTGGCCGGGCGAAGCCGTTGCGGCGGAAGAAGATTTATTGTTGTTTGCTCCAGCGGATGGGCATTTGGCGACCGACATCATGATGCTCACCAGTTCGGGATCCGCTCTGCCGATTCGCCGCGATACTGAAGTCTCGGATGATCCCATGTGGCGGGCGGCCGCCGTGGGGGTGGTAGAGCATGGTCTCAGTTACTTTGATTGGGCCGAATATCAGCAAGTGTTATCCACCGAACCGGCGAATCTACAGGCCGTGAGGTTCGGTGAGCAATGTGCGATGCCTGCCGAAGAAGAGATCCTGAATGGCAACTATCCGCTCAGTCGCCTATTTCATATCCACGTCAACGCCGACTCCCTCAGCAGTGTGCAATTGAAATCCTGGTTGTGGTTTGCTTTCGGGGGTGGGAATCACACGCTGCTCAGTGAAGCAGGCTTGGTGTTGGCAGATGGCTTGACCAGCCAGCGCGAACTCTTGCAAGCCTTCGCGGAAGCAGATGCCCTCTTCGCTGCGCAAAACCAAAGTTCAGGTGATGAGGACGCGGACGGGGAGACGACAGCCGAAGAAGGTTAGCTGAATTCAATTGTTTCTCTTCGCGCCAGCGGTAAAGTATGAGAGATGCATGGCGCAATCGTAACCTTAGACATCGAGACGACCGGGTTGGACCCTCAGCGGGACCATATCATTGAAATTGGTGCGGTTCGCTCCGAAAATGGGAGGGAGACGGCCGCTTTTCAAGCCTTCGTCAATCCGGGGATGCCGATTCCATCCTTCATCACCAATTTAACGGGCATTCGCGATGAAGATGTGGCGGGTGCGCCGGCCGCTGCGGAAGTCTTGCCTGAGTTTGCCGATTTCGTCGGCGATCGCCCGGTTCTGGCGCACAATGCACGTTTTGATCTGTCGTTCTTGCAAGCGGGCGGCATTTTGCAAGACAATCTCGCTCTCGATACGGTCGGGCTGGCGACCCTATTGTTGCCGCAAGCGCAACGCTATAGCCTGAGTGCACTGGCAGAAACACTTGGCATCGAGTTAACAAACGCACATCGCGCCCTGGAGGACGCCCGGGCCACATCTGAACTTTACTGGGTGCTCTGGGAAAAGGCTTGTACTTTGCCTGCCGAAGTCAAATCCGAGATCTTGCGCGACAGTGAACCATTCGCCTGGAATCTTCTCGCCTTCTTTCGCGCTGCCTGTGCGGAAAACGACGGCGTTACATTGGCTGAGAGCACAGCCACGAACCGAATGCAGCCAAGGGTACTACCGCAAGATGACTTTGCTGGCCAGCCCGCGCTCATCGACGCGCTCCTGGCTTGCCTGCACCGTCGTGAATCATGTTTCCTGGAGACGGGAGCCATCCCGCACGTCGGAGAATCTTCGCTGCTGGCGGCGATGCAGTGGTCACAGAGGCGAAGAGAAACGGTGATTCTCGCTGTGCCAGAAGAGGAACAACTGGCGCAGCTGCGGTCCAGGGCGCAACAGTTGGCCAGCGAACACGATTTCGCTTGGGCTGTGATGTCGGCCCCTCAAGATCATCTGTGCTCTCCGGCCTGGGCTGCCATGCGCGCTTTCCCGCCGCTGGATTTGGCTGAGCTCCGCTTTCGCATTCGGATTCTGGTTTGGTTGGCGGAAGGCGGCCAGGGTGAGCGCAAGGAGCTGACGATTCGGGGTTCATTGGAAAATAACCTCTGGCGTCGCATCTGCGGGGAGCAATGTCGCTGCGGCGATTCCGCTCCCTGCCAATGGCGCAGGGCGCAGTGGGAAACGGCAGGGAACCAGGTGATCTTGACGACCAGCGCCTGTTTGAGCCAGCTCCTTCAAAAGCGGCTGGGCGGTGGGGCAATGCGAGGACCGGTGCTGGTTTTGGCTGCCACGCAAGTGGAAGAGAGCCTGAGTGAATCAGAAACCTCTGCTGTGAGCCTGGCTGACATCGAGCGGAGCTTGCAAACCCTGCTGGATGATCGCGTGGGTTGGTTGGCTGAACTCGAAAAAACGGGTGCGCGCGAAGAGTACTTGAAGATCCTACGATCGAGCATCCGCACCGTTTTCCTTAAGGCGCGCGAGATGTTTTCCCAATGGGAGCAGCTCTGGGCCGGAACGGAAGGCAGCTGGCTCAACCTCGATGCCGCGCCTCGTCGGGAAAATAATTCCTCATCCGCTTTTGCGACCTGCCAACAATTTTGTGAGCAAGGGGAGGAATTGGTCCTTGCGCTGGATCGGTTGATCCGCGGTCTGGAAGAAAGAGATGACGCCGCAACGTTGAGCCGCTGGACGCGTGGTTTGAAAGAGGAGCTCCGTCGTTCCCTGGTTGGTTTGCGCCGGGCATTGGCCGAGGATGACGCTCAGGAGATGGCTTGGTTGGGTCGGAACGCGCGCCAGGCAAAAGTACAGCTCCAGGCGGCACCGCTGCGACCCGGGCGAAAGTTGATGCAAACGCTCACGGAAAGAGGGCAAACGGTCATATTGCAGGATTCGGTCTTTGACGTCGGCGATGATGGCAGGTTTTGGCAAGAGCGCTTGACGCAGGCTGATTTGCCTTTGCGCTCGCTGCAAGATCCAAGGCCGGATGCGGCGAAAGACCGGCTCTTCATCCCCCAGGATGTACCCACTCCCAACGAGCGGGCCGCCTTTCAACGGGCGCTGGAAAGGAGTTTGATTCACATTGCGAGCACGGTGGAACAGCGGCTGATCACCTTGTTCACGAGTCATTCGCAACTGCAAGAGACCGCTGCCGCTATCCGACCGCGGTTGGGCCTGGGTGGGATCGAAGTGTTTGAAAGGAATCAGCTGGCCCAATTTCTGGCAGCTCAGCGTGGGTTGCTCCTGATCCACTGGCGAGATTACAATCAGCAATATTTCCCGGTAGAAAAAACTACCATGGGCATCCTGGTTCGCTTGCCGTTTGACTTGCCCGACCAGCCCTTGGTCGCCACCCGCGCTGCGGAATATGGCGATGGTTTTCAATCCTTCAGTGTGCCGTTCGCCATCACGCGGATGTTGCGGCTGTTGAGGAAAACCCAGGCTGCCGCGCGAGAACAAAGTGCATGGGTCATTCTGGATAGCCGCATCATCAAGAAGCGATACGGCGAAATGTTCATGAATGCCTTGCCGGAAATCGGACTCCATTATGGGGAAAGCGAAAGGGTGGGCCCGGCAATCCAGCAATGGCTGAATCGAGCGGCACCATGAGGAACCCGGCCGGCGAAGAATGCCGCTACTATTACCAGGATTATCATCGCGGTAGAGCCATCCGCGAGTGTCGCAATGTCTTGCAGGACAGCCAATCGCAGCCCTGGCTGCCGGCCGATTGTCAGCGCTGCCCGGTGCCCGCCATCCTGAGGGCCAACGCCGATCCTTCCCTGGAATTGCAGGTGAGCATTGAGCGGAAGTGGTTGGGGTTCAAACGAGAACTCAAACTGAGCGCGCATTGTCAGAAGCACCAACAAACCGTGGCCGATCCTTACGTCGGTTGTGATGCCTGCCGGGCGGAGCGGCCGGGATTGGATTTGTTCCGTTCTGCACTCACCATGGAAGAAGATCCAGATGACTCTTAAAGCGATCATTCTGCAGCTGGATGGTGCGCTGGGCTGCAGATCCCACAGCGTGCTTGAAACTGCGTTTCAGCGCAAGGCGCCGGCATCCACTGCAGCTCGAATCCGTGAAGCCGGCAGCATCGCGCGAACGAAAATCGCCGACCCAAAGCGAAATCCTGCCCAGAGCAATCAGGAGCTGTGGTGGCTTACCTTGAAGCGTGAACTGCAGCTCACCCAACCGGTGCTGGATGAGATCATCAACGAATATCATGATCGAGTTCTGTTGCAACTCGAAGATACCGTTCCACGTGCCTTGCCCGCTGCGGAAGTCCGATCCTGGCTCCAGGATCCATCCCTGAAGTGCGCCGTTTTCGCGGATGTGTTGCAGCCGGAGGCGGTGATCCGCCAGCAGTTGTGCCGCGCCGGCTTGTGGGCAGAGGGATGGGATTTCATCGCTCATTCGGCGAACGTTCATTTTGATTCCTGCTCGCCAGCGCTGTATGCCGAGATCATCGCCCGTTTGGGGGTCGAAGCAGATGAAGCGCTTTATATCGGTGAAAACGATGGCTGTGCAGTCGCTGTCGCCCAAGTCGCCGGCCTGCATGCATTTGGGATCGCGCCAGGAGTATTGCCAGCGCAACCTACCAGGCCGCCATGGAAATCATGGTCTGATCTGGCGACCATGCTCGTACAGAGGGATGAATTCAACGAGTTGGCACTCACGCTGAATCGCAAGCAGGTGATGGCGGAGCTGCGGGGCAATCTGGGAGCGCTCTTTGGGTTGTTGGCTGAGGTTTCGGCTGAGCAATGGCATCAACATCCCTGGGAAGAGGAGTGGTCGATCACCCAGATCTTGTGTCACTTATGGGATCGAGAGCAGACGGAACACTTGCCGCGGTTGCGCTGCATCACCGAGGAAGAAGAGCCGTTCATCGTCGCGCCACCCCCACCGCCGGGCCCTGAAGTCGCACCCTGCCATAGCGATGGGCGGCAGGTTGCGTTGCACTTTCAATCTGCCCGGCGAGAGACGCTGTGTTTCCTGGAGGGTTTGGCCGAGGCAGAATGGCAAAAATCAGCGCGACATAGCATTTTTGGCCCGACCACGTTGCTCGAACTGGCCCACTTCACGGCGCAGCACGATCGTTTGCACTTGAACCAGCTCTGTCAAACGCTGGGGGAGTGCGATTCCTGAGGCAGAATCGCTGGTGCTGCTCGGTTCGTGAAAAGGAGTTGGCCGTCGATTCAACGGATGGCTCGTTATACTGAGTTGAGGATGAAGCACAATCGTGAAATGAAGCAGGCAAGCGAGGACTTAGAGTTGCTGTTTCACGCCATCGTGCGAAACGTCTCCCATGAGTTGGTGACGCCAACACAGCAGGCGAAGGCGGCACTGGCCCTGCTGCGCGAAGAGCGCGGAGAGAGCGAGGTGCTCCATTGGGCCATGCAGGCGATCCAGCGGTTGGAGCAGGTGATCGAACACATCACTTCGTTGATGGATCCCCATACCTTCCATCCAGAAGCCACCCTGCTGCGCGAAATGGTTCATTACGCGCTCCTTTCGCTGGAACCGAATTGGGGGGAAGCGACCCTGCGTGAGCGGGTGAAAGTGGAGTTACCGTTGGATACACCGGCGGTTTATGCCGATAAACAGGGGGTGAAGACGGTCCTGCGCATCTTGGTGGATAATGCGCTGAAATTCAGCGAAGGGCCGGTCCAAATTCGGGCGGAGAGTTTGGAAAACGCGGTCGCGGTGTCGATCATCGATGGCGGAATCGGCCTGGATGTGAAACGGATTCCAGCCATCTTCGCGCCTTTCACACAGATGGATGATTCCACGACTCGACCCTATGGTGGGATTGGGGTAGGGCTGGCAATTGCGCAGAAAATCCTCGAAAATCACGGTTCGCAACTGCAAGTGGAGAGCGAAAAAGAAAAAGGAAGTCGTTTTTCCTTTCTACTACCCGTCCAGTGACGAAACCGGCATTCCGTTGAAACCGCAGGGGGAGAACATGATCGAATTGATTTGCAATTACATCGGCGGCCAATGGCAGGAATCTGAGAGTCGCGCTGTCTTCCGCAGCGAGAATCCGGCAAACGAGGCCTTGATCGGGATGGCCGTCGATAGCAGCGAACAGGACGTTGCTGCTGCCGTAGCGGCGGCTCAGGCTGCCTTTGCCGACTGGCGCGCTTGGCCGGCGCCCCGACGCGGTGAATTGCTGTATGAAGTGGCGCGCATCCTGGAAGAACGCAAAGAAGAGCTCAGTCGCTTGATGACGCGCGAAATGGGCAAGGTCATCGTGGAGGCTCGGGGAGACGTCCAGGAAGCGATCGACATGGCGTATTTCATGGGCGGTGAGGGTCGTCGCTTGAACGGCTATACCGCACCGGTGGAAATGCCCAACAAATTCGGCATGGCATTGCGCGATCCAGCGGGCGTCGTTGCCTTGATCACGCCCTGGAATTTCCCCTGCGCTGTACCGAGTTGGAAGATGTTGCCGGCCCTGGTCGCGGGCAATGCGGTCGTTTGGAAACCGGCGGAAGATGTGCCGGCGTTCAGCGCTGCGTTCACTCAAGTCTTTGCCGATGCCGGTTTGCCGGCCGGGGTCTTGAACCTGGTCCTGGGTGGGGGCGAAACGGGAGCGGCGTTGGTGCGCCAGCCCGGCGTCCGCGTGATCTCTTTTACGGGCTCCACGGAAACCGGTCTGCAGGTGTATCAAACGGCGGCAGCGCTCGGCAAGAAAGTCAGCCTCGAAATGGGCGGCAAGAATGCCATCATCGTCCTGGATGATGCTGATTTCAATTTGGCGCTGGAGGCGGTGACCTGGAGTGCGTATGGCACGAGCGGGCAACGCTGCACGGCCTGCAGTCGGCTATTGGTGCAAAATGGCATCGCTCCTCGTTTCACGGCAGCTTTGATCGAGCGGGCCAAAACCCTCCAATTGGGGGATGGCTTGCACGAGGATGTCCAGATTGGCCCGCTGGTGAACGGGAAGGCGTTGGAGAAAGTCGGTCGTTATATGGAAGTGGCGCGTGAAGAAGGCGTGACGATCGCCATCGGTGGGCAGCCCGCCCAACGGCAAGCCGGCCACTTCTTTGAACCGACGGTCTTCACCGGCGTGAAGCGGGCTATGCGAGTCGCACAGGAGGAAATCTTCGGGCCGGTGCTGGCGGTGATTGAAATTGAAGACCTGGATGAAGCGATCGCCATCAACAACGAATCGATCTATGGCTTATCGAGCAGCGTATTCACTACCGATGTCAACGCGGCATTTCGCGCCATCCGTGATTTGACGACGGGGATCGTGTACATCAATCATGGCACGACCGGCGCTGAAATCCAATTCCCTTTCGGCGGGACGCGCGGCACGGGCAATGGGATGCGGGAAGCGGGGTTGACCGCCCTGGATGCCTTCACTGAGTGGAAATCGGTGTATGTGGATTACAGCGGCACGCTGCAACGGGCTCAGATCGACAATCGATGAAACCCAGTCAGAGCGGATTCATGGCAAGCCCTATCGCATTTTGGCGGCAGCTGCGCTAATTTAGTGGGTGATGGATGAACCGCTGGATGCGCCACTCTACTGGGAAGCCAATTATGAGATCGTTTTGGCTTTGCGTGAACACTATCCCCATATCGAATTGGAGGAGTTGGGTATCGAGGAATTGCACCGCATGATCGTTGCACTCCCCCATTTTGCCGATGAACCCAATCTGGGCAATGAAGCGATATTGCAAGCGATTTTCTGCGAATGGTATGAGGAGATGGCGTCAGGATGAGTGAGCTCGAGCT
Source organism: Chloroflexota bacterium (assembly GCA_011523615.1). Taxonomy (GTDB): domain Bacteria; phylum Chloroflexota; class Anaerolineae; order Aggregatilineales; family Phototrophicaceae; genus WTGJ01. The sequence continues at coordinate 113,803 of WTGJ01000027.1, forward strand.
TCGTGAGCTGCAAGATACCGAATTCCCCATTCCGGAGGACTTGCAAAACACCATCGCGATCACCAGCTTGAGTCGCTTGTACAGCTGGTCTCGACGCTCTTCTTTGTGGCCCATGTTGTTCGGCCTGGCTTGTTGCGCCATCGAAATGATCGGGACGGCCGCTTCCCGCTTTGATTTCTCCCGCTTTGGTATGGAAGTGATGCGCGCGACGCCGCGGCAGGCAGATTTGATGATCGTTTCCGGTACGGTCACCAAAAAGATGATCGTTCCCATCGTGCGGCTGTACAACCAGATGCCGGAGCCAAAATACGTGTTGGCGATGGGCGCCTGTGCGAGCGGCGGCGGACCGTTTAAGGAAGGCTATAGTGTGGTTTCCGGTGTGGATAAATACATCCCTACCGACGTCTATGTACCGGGCTGCCCACCCACACCACAGGCATTGTTGCATGGCCTGATCACGCTGCAAAAACTCATCGATGGGCAATCCCTGGCGCGGATGGATGATGTACCCTGGTATGGTGTGGGGCCCTCTGAACCGGCGCCGGTGCCGATCCTGGGTCCCGACATCATCGACCCCAGGCAGATGGAGCTGATCCGTCAACAAGCCGAACGGGCTGCCCTGGGTGCCGGCAAGGCGGCCGAACGGGCTGCCCTGGGTGCCGGCAAGGCGGCCGAACGGGCTTTGCCCGACGTGATCGTCGCTTCCAATACCCGTGGTCTGGAGGCGCCGGAAACCGTCGGTACCGCCGCAACAGGAGTGGCGGAAAGCGAAGCGGCAGATGGCGAAGATCCCGAGAAAGCGCGCCGGATCGCCAAACGATTGGAAGCGAGGGCGCGCCTGGCTGCCCGGCGAGCGGCCAAGCAAGGTGGCGCATAAGGTGCGACGATGACGGAAGTGGTGGCTGAGGCCAAGGGACCAGAGCGCGAAGAGAATCTCAACACAGCAGAGGCTGGTTATCAGTCATTGAAGGAGCGTTTCCCAGACGCGGTTTCGGATGATGCTCGCGAGGGTTACAGCGGGATCCTGGTCGATGCGACCCATTTGCCAGAAGTAGCGACGGCCATACGCGATGAGTTGGGTTACGATTATCTTTCTTCTGCGACTGCCGTCGATCATTTGGGGCTGGAAGGTGAATGCCTGGAAATGGTGTATCACGCTTATCGCACCAGCGGTGGCCCGGCCCTCGTCTTCAAGGCACAGACTGACCGTTCCGCTGCCGAGATCCCTTCCGTTACGCCGGTTTGGCCCGGTGCGGATTTCCAGGAGCGAGAAGCCTGGGATTTGTTTGGCATCCAATTTCCTGGCCACCCCAATTTGAAACGCATCCTGCTGTGGGAAGGTTTTGATGGCCATCCTCTGCGGAAGGATTGGCGCGAACCCTATTACGAAGAAGAACACAAGCCTTTCGATAGCCGTTGGCCCGGTGGCAAAGTGTTTCGTGCGGAAGAAACCAACCTGTTCGGCAAGAACGTCCAGTACCCCGATGATTTTGACTTGGGGCAGTTGGCGGATGTATCTGATGAAGCGCTCTACAGCGGCTTGGGTTTGGGCGTGAATGTAGAGCCGCTCGCCAATGGCAGCAGCAACGGCCTGCAGACCGATACGATCGTGGTCAACATGGGGCCGCACCACCCCAGCACACATGGCGTGTTTCGTATGGTGACGGAGTTGCGCGGGGAAACCATCCACAGCCTGGAACCGGTGATGGGTTACTTGCACCGCAATCACGAGAAGATCGGGGAGCGCAACGCCTGGCTGCACAATATGCCTTTCACCGACCGCCTGGATTACATCAGCAGTATGGGCAACAATTTGGGTTATGCGCTGGCGGTGGAGCAGCTGATGAGCCGCGGCGCCCGTTACAAAGCTCCTCCCTATCGTGCGGAAGTCATCCGGGTCTTGATGGCCGAATTGACGCGCATCGTCAATCACCTTTGGGCTGTCGGCTTTTTATTGAACGACCTGGGTGCTTTTTTCACACCGATGCTGTACGCCAACAACACGCGAGAAAAAATCCTGGATGTATTTGAGGCGGCCGCGGGCAGTCGCTTGATGTGCAACTACATGCGATTTGGCGGTGTCTATAAGGACATACCGGAAAGGCTGCGCAGCGTGGCCAATCTGGTGAATGATAAAATCCGCGACCTCGATTTCATGCAGTTCCTGGGTGAACTGGTGCGGGACGCCATTCCGCGGGCGATCGATGAGCTGGATGACTTGTTGACGGAAAACGAAATCTTGCGCACTCGTTGCGAAGGCGTCGGCATCCTCCCTGCAGAAACGGCCATCGCCTACAGCACGGCGGGCCCTTTGCTGCGGGCGAGCGGTGTTGCTTATGATGTGAGGCGTGCGGAACCTTACAGCATTTATCCGGATTTGGATTTTGCGGTGTGCACGCGCCCCAATGGTGACATCTATGATCGCTACCTCATCCGCATTGACGAGATGAGGGAAAGCGTCAAAATTCTCAAACAAATCTTACCCCTATTGGAACAAACCGCGGGTCAAGAGATCATGCCGGGTGGCAAACCGGGTGCGTATATGCCCCGCGTTCCGGTGGGAGAGGCATACGGTCGGGTGGAAAATCCGAAAGGCGAATTGGGCTATTACGTCGTTTCTGCCGGCGACCCCAAAGGGCCGCAAAACCCCTGGCGTTACCACATTCGGGCGACCAGTTTCATCAATCTCACGGTGCTCGGAACGCTTTGTCAGGGGCACAAAGTGGCGGATGTCGTCACGATTTTGGGTAGCATCGACATCGTGTTGGGTGAAGTGGACCGCTGAGAAGATCGCTGAGGGATAGGGACGGCACATCGATGTACGGACAGGGCATCTTACGCGGCTTGCGGATCACTTTGATGCATTTCTTCCGCACCTATTTGGATGACTTGCGCTATGGCTTGCGCAAATTCTCCAGCAACGAGAATTTTGCCCAACGGCAAGGGCCACAGGCGCGTGGCGTGTTCACCGTGCAATACCCGGACGAAAAATTGGCAGTTCCCGAACGGTTTCGTTTCATCCCCTTTCTCATTGTGGAAGACTACGATCATCCGGAGCGCCCCGGTCACGATTGGTGCACCAGCTGTGGCATCTGCGCAAAGGTATGTCCGCCGCAATGCATTTGGATCGTCCGGGAGACGGACCCGCAGACCGGGCGGCCCAAACCAGAACCGGAAGCGTTTTTCATCGATATCGACATTTGTATGAATTGCGGTTACTGCGCAGAGTTTTGCCCCTTTGATGCGATCAAAATGGATCATGATTATGAAATGGCCAGTTACGACCGCACCAGCCATCACATCTTCGATAAGGAAAAACTGAGCAAAGAATTGCGCTACTGGCGGACCATTGCTCCGACCACGGCCTATGAGGAGATGCTGGCTCGTGGCGGCTGGGAACACAGCGATGTCATCAAAGAGCGCAAGAAAGAAGCGAGGAATGCGCAAAAAGTACCGCGAGCGGAGCGGCTGGCCGCGCAAGAGGAAGCCGGTACGGCGGCTGCCAATGGCGCGGACGAAGCTGCCGCAGTAGCTGAGCCAGTTGCGGCTGAAGGAACCAGTGAGGATCCGGAACAGGCGCGCCGTGAACAGAAACGCGCCGAAATGAAAGCGCGGTTGGCCGCTCGTCGAGCCGCCAAGAAGAGCAATTAAAACAGACATAGGGTGAAATGAGCGTGAGTGAGAATGGGAGTTCCTTGCACGATGCAGTGATGGCCGCGCTGAGTACGGTCATAGAACCGGAGCTCCATCAGGACATCGTATCCCTGAATATGGTGCGCAATCTGAGCATTGAGGATGGCACGGCCGCTTTTACCATCGTCCTGACCACGCCGGCTTGTCCCCTGAAAGATGTGTTTCTCGAGCGCTGCCACGCGGCACTGGTCGGCAAAGTGCCCGGGATCGAGCAAATTGACATCCAGTGGGATGCCAATGTTCCCACCGATAAACGCATCCACGGTCGCCTGGATGTTCCGATGCGCAGCATCGTGGCCATCGCATCCGGCAAAGGGGGAGTTGGAAAAACCACCGTCGCCGTGAATTTGGCCGTCGCGCTGGTGGAAGCCGGCAGTGCGGTGGGCTTGATCGATGCCGACATCACGAACCCCAACGTTCCTCAGATGATGGGCTTGAGTTATGGGCCGCCGCGGGTGGTGGGCAAGAAAATGTTGCCGATCGAAGCGCACGGCGTAAAACTGATGAGCACCGGCTTCCTGACCGACCCCAACAAACCATTGATCCTGCGTGGGCCCATGCTGCATGGCGCCATCCGTCAGTTATTCAGCGATGTGGATTGGGGCAACAATCTGGATTATATGATCGTGGATTTGCCGCCAGGGACCGGGGACGCGCCCCTGTCCTTGGCGCAGTCTTTCCCGCTGACGGGAGCGATCATCGTCACCCAACCCCAGGCGGTTGCTGTCGCCGATGCCCGGCGATCCATGGCGATGTTTGAAACGCTGAACGTCCCGATTTTGGGCATCATTGAAAACATGACGGGCGAGTTTTTCGGTAGTGGCGGCGGCGAAGCACTGGCGGAAGAGCGCGGCATACCCTTCCTGGGCCGGACGCCCATGCAAGCCAGCGTCCGCAGTGGGGGGGATGAAGGTTTGCCAGTCGTTGTGGAAGAGCCGGGCAGTGAAGCCGGTGTTGCTTTCAATGGCATCGCCCAACAAGTCGCCGCCAGAATCAGCGTCGTCATGCTGGAGAGCGCGAACGTGATTCCGATTGATGTCGTGGGGTAAAGCAGAAAACTGATTGATGCTGGCGCTATCAGTCATCCATCCTGAGAACACGGATGTCTTCGCTCTTGGCAACCGGGTTGTAGCGTCCGATGATGAGCCAGAACAACACATTGAAGAGGATTGCGAAGAAGAAAGCCAACCAGGCGCTGCGAATCGCCGCGCTGGTGCTGGCGTACACCCAGCAGAGTGCGAATAAGGGCAGCATCATCAGGCTCACCAGGAGGCGGCGATTGGCCTGGGCGCGTTGCAACAAGAGCAGCATACCGCTGAAAACGACGCTGAGTGTGATCAAAACGGGCGCGTTCATGGGGTGGCTCTCCGCCAGGCGTTGATATCATTCAAGTTCACTTCCCCATAGGGAGGGAGGTAGTTGCCTTCACAATCTACCGCAAATGTGGGTAGGTCAGCGCGGCGTGAAGATTGGGGATTCTCCGGGTTGAAATGATTCCAGGCAGCACGGGAAATTTCTTCGATGATCGGCCAGGCGACTTCAAAGCTGAAGAAACTGCTGTCTTCCCAAACCATCACCGCGATGACGTAGTGATTGCCGTTGGGCGAATAGACGATGCCGGCATCGCCATGCATGGTTTGTCCATCCCAGCCATTCTTGTGCGAAATGCGGCTGCCGGCCGGGATGCCGCCCTGGAGCAATCGCTCTAAATCGTTGGCGCTCATGAGCTCCAACATCTGCCGGCATTCCGATGGGGTGAATTCGCCATTCGGAAACGCATTCATCACACCGGAGTTGAAATGCTCGCAATCATAGAGCTGAGCAAAATAGATCCCGAGATCTTCCGTAGTGATCTGATTGAAGGGGTCGGGCAGCGTGTTGAAATCCGGGTTGGGATCGGTTTCGGGCGGAGCGATCGAGCCGAAGCTCTCTCCTGTACCCAAATCGTAGAGTGCGGTGATGTAAGAATTCCGCGCGCCGAGTTGTTGGCTGGTTTGGTTGGTATCTGCCAGACCGACGAAGGGATCCCCAGCGCCGGCGGTTTGCAGCAACAGGTTGGTGGAAGAATTGTTGCTGCAAAGCAGAGAATTGGCCATCAAGAAGGCTTCATCATCGTTGGGGGGGACGTAAAGGTTGCGGTAATAGTTGATCAGCACGGATACTTTGGACAGGCTGGCGGCGGTGAAAGGGACATCGCTCAAGATGTGCAGTTCTTCGCCGTTACGTAAATCCATGATGAACACGGAAGCGATGGTCGCGGAACCGTCGTAAATGAAGCCGCGGCTGTCCAAAAATTCGATGATCAAACTGCGTAGGTGGTTCAAACCACCTTCTTCGGGTTCTGTAATCAGCACGGGCAAAGAAATGGGCGCCCGGTTGTTTTCATGCAAGGCCTGTTCGATCAGGGGCATGCTGGCTTCCAAGTCCAATCGATGGCCATTGCTCCCGGCGACGGTTTGCAGGCGATCCAAATCATGGATCGAGGTTCCGGGTGGGACGTCATATCGTGCGGCCACTTCATTTAAATAGTTGCGCAACAAGTTCGTCTGGTGTTCCGATTGGATGTCCACCTTCACGGCGACGCTGCTCTGCACATTGAAGAGATGGTCCAAGAAACCTTGCCAATAATGTGCGCCGCCGGTCGTTTCCTGGAAGACTTCGGCGATCATTGCGTCGGTATCCATGCGAAAACCGACGATCTGTGGATCCAATAGAATGGGCGCATCAAGGAACAGCAAAGTGAGCGGTGTCAAGTAGGTTTGTTGCAGGAGGGTGGCCGCTTGCACGGGAGAACGATGGCTGACGTCAACGCCGGCGATGGTCACATTGGCGGGCAATTGTTCACTGCCCTGACTGTAAGCCAGGAGCTCCGAGACGAAAAGGACGAGCGCGATGATCAGACAGCCGACCGAGATGAACGGTAACCAGATCCCGCGGGCTCTTCGTTGTTGTACGACGGTCATGCGGGCGGCAAGCCGGCCTGCTCAAACGCTTGCTGCAAAGCCCGCAGATGGAAATCGCGCATCGGCAGGTAGGAGCGGAGCTGTTCTTTCGCAACCCATTGCCAACCCAACAATTCCCCGTTGATGCGGCAAATTTCAGAAGCGGGCTGGCAAAGATAAGCAAAATCCAGCCGGTTGCCCTGTCCACGTTCCAGCAACAGCAAGGGGCCCACTTCGATCGTCAGCTGCAATTCTTCAGCCATTTCACGAATCAGGCTTTGTTTCGGCGTTTCGTGGTGTTGGCTCCAACCGCCGGGTAAGCCCCACGGCGTGCGAGGATGGAAAACATGCTCGACCAGGAGGGCTTGCCGTTTGCGATTCATCACTACGCCGACGACGCCGATGGCATAACGCGGACGCGAGATGCGAAGGAGAACTTCAGGCAAGAGCAAAGATCGAGGAAACCGGCGCAAAATGCGAGCCAGGAAATGACGCATTCGTGGAGTGTAATGTTTCTCAGGAAGTACGGCTAGCGTGGTATATTGCGGGCACCCTGTACAGGGATCCTAGAAGGCGAGTTCGCATTTCTTGAAACCCTCATGAGCTGGATGAACACCTTCCGTCACCTGAGCCTCGAGCATTTCTTTGCTCTGCAATGGTTGTTGATCCTCCTTCCCTCCATCGCCATTTTTTCATTTGCCGGTAAGACAGTTGCAAGAAAATCGCGATGCCGAACCCAGGGCTGCTTCGGTATCGGCAGCCAGTTGAAGTCAATCGCATCGTATCTCACAAGAGAAGGTGTGCAGAGCCTCCGACAATCATTTGCGCGGCCGGTGATCGGCGATGAAGGCCTTCGGATCCACATAATCCCTCAACAGGCGGTCCTTGTTCCGGCCCGGCCAATCGTCTGGCCGAGTCTCCAGGCGATCGGTGGGGCTGAGATCGAAATGCAAGTGGGCGGGGACGGTGCCAAAGGCGTTGCCAATCTCGGCGATGGCATCACCCCGGCGGACCCTCTGCCCGACCTGAACCCTCATGCGCTGGACATGGGCGTAGCGGCTGTACATCACGAGGCCGCTGGGTTGCGACAGCGGGTCGTGTCGGATCACGATGACATTGCCAAATACCGGAATCGATGCCGCGTAAGTCACCACACCATGGGCACAAGAATGCACGAGCTGCCCCAGGTCGTCCTCCGCGCCGCGCCCCCAGTTGAGATCGGCGCCGGTGTGAAATGCTTCGCGCGGCGTTCCGACAAAATACATTTTGCCGAAGGGGCTGGCATCCAACCAACCGCGGGGCCAGAGGCGGCTGCCCCGCCGCTCTTCCCCCGAACCGACCGGCGAATCGAAACCATCGGCCACACGAATGTGATTTACGGTATCTTCATCCTCAGTTTCTTGCTTTTCATTGGTTTTTTCATCGATCAAGCGTCGCCAACGCATGGCAGTGAAGGCGATCTCTTTTTTTTCTTCGCCGGTTACGTCGCTGAGGAACACGCTACCCACCCCGGCTTTGGCGGCGAAGGGAAAGACGCCCAGGGATTGCCATTGATTGCGCAGCTTGGATTGATCCAGATCGACCAATAACTCGCCATCGGAATGTTCCACGCCGCGGATCAAATATCTGGCTTGGACTGTGCTCGCATGTCGGGTGGGGATGAAAGCGGCGATTTCATATTCACCGGCGTGTTTAATTTTCGGGCGCCATTGCGCCCAGTGGATGCTACCGGTTTTTCGCGTGGTCGCATATTCTACGCGCCAACCCCATTGGCTGAGGTAAGAACGCAATTCGGCATTTTCGGTGAAGCTGCCCGATTCATAACCGGCGCTTTCCGGGTGGATGATCTGCTCTTCCACAAAATACGCGTCTTCCAATGGTTCTTCGTTCGCCCCTTCCGTGAATACGCGCCGGTCGATGATGGCGTACACGTTGGGTTTTGCGACGCCATACCGCCACCAACTCAACCCGCTCGCCCCATGGCGATAGGTGGCCAGGGTGTAGGCTTCTTTCATGGTGAAAGCGGAAGCATCAGCCTGCAACACGGGGAAAATGGGCCGGCCAAACCGTTCCCAGACTTTGTAACAACTGGAAAGGGCGTCTTCGGGTGTATCGCGGAAGATTTGCCAGTAGACCTGAGGGTGGATGCTATCGATGAAGGGGAACCACTCATCGGGAAAGATGCTGCGGTAATGATGGGGGCGCGGATCGACCGACATGCCGATATGAAACTCCGCTCCGAGGGCTTTTCGCAGGCGGAGCATGAAAGGGCGGACGTTTTCCTTCCCCCCTTGCCAGTAGTGGGTATAAGGTTCCACATCCAGAATCATCGATTTCACCCCCGGTCGCCGGCAGGCTTCGATGATGAGCTTCGTCTCTGCTTCAATTTCCAATCCGCGGGGGACGCACCAGGCATGAAACTCCATTTTTTGTTGGGTGAGAGTGGCCACCCAACGGTCGATGCTCTCCGGCCCATGGATGGCCAGATCGCTGTAATCGTACTTTCCCATCCAGTGGCTGCCGTCGCTCGTTTTGACGAATAGGTGACGGACGTTGGGCGTATGGCGCTCGATGTTGGCCAGCAGCTGTTTCAGCGAATTCTCCGGGAGGTTGCTGCCTTTCCAATACCAGTAGGCTACATTGCCGTCATAGGGGGTGGGCAGCGGAGTTTGCAGATTTCTCGGCTGATGATTGACTTCTTCAAAAGCGATCAATTTGGAATGCACCCACCCATGGGGGATGGCCACTCCTTCCACCCAGAGCCAATCCTGCTGCAAAGAGTCTGGAAAATAACGCACCAAATCCAAGGGACGCAGCCTGCCACGCACCGCATGATCCAAGCCTGGCCCTTCCCGCACATTCAAGTAGGCGCTGCGCAATTGCACGATGCCGGTGAAGCCCAGGCCCGCGCGATCTGGTTTGGGTACGGGGTTGCTCATCGATGGGAAAGGGTCATTTCAGTGAAAGTGCAGGCAACCATGCCCCTTGGATACGGCACCGACGATCCAGGCTTGTTGACCGGAACGCATCATCTGTTCTACGTATGGCTGTGATTCCTGGGCGGGCAAAGCAATGAGCAAACCTCCGGAAGTTTGGGGATCATAGAGCAAGTCATGATGGTGGGAAGAGATGGCCAGCGGCAGGAATACTTTCTGTCCGTAATACTCACGGTTGCGCGCGATGCCGCCGGGCAGATGTCCTGCCGAAGCGCATGATTCCGCATCAGGCAACCAGGGCAGCGCGCTGAGATCGAAGTGAAAATCCACCGCTTCATTCTTCAGCATCTCCAGCGCATGGCCGACGAGGCCGTACCCGGTGATATCCGTCATCGCACAGGCTTGAAATTGCTGCGCCAATTTTGAGGCGGTGTCATTCAATCGGCGCATGCTCGCCACCGTGGCGGCGAGCGCTTCTGACGAGCAGGCATCGAATTGGGCGGCGGTCGTGATGACGCCGGTGCCCAGCGCTTTGGTCAGGACCAGCGCATCGCCCTCCTTCGCCCCTTCTTTCGCCAAAATCTGTTGGGGGTGGATCAAACCGAAGGCGGCCAGGCCATATTTGGGTTCTTCATCGACGACCGAATGCCCACCCGCCAACACCGCCCCCGCCGCGCGAACGGCCTCTGCGCCCCCGCGCAATACTTCGGTCAACAAGGAATGCGGCAGGCCCTCTGGCCAAGCGACCAGATTGATGGCAAACAGCGGCTGACCGCCCATGGCATATACATCGCTCAAGGCGTTGGCGGCGGCGATGGCGCCAAACGCGCGCGCATCATCCACAATCGGGGGGAAGAAATCCATCGTGGCGATGACGGCCTGCTCCTCATTGAGCTGGTAGACGGCAGCATCGTCTGGCGCCTCCAGGCCGATCAACAACTGCGGATGATCCGCCGCCGGAAAGAAATTGCGCAGTGGACGCAAAACTTGCGCCAGGTCCTCCGGACCGATCTTAGAGGCTCAACCCGCGCAATTGGCCAGCGAAGTCAATCGTGGCAGCATGGAAGGCGTTGTGGACATGAGACAGCTCTTTTCATTTGCGCTTCAGTATAAGGATGCGCGGGGGCTGGGGCAAGCAAGTGGGACGTTTTGCCTTGAACCGAAGCGGCATTTTGGCTATCATACGGGCCAGTTTTCGGGGTGTGGCGCAGCCCGGATAGCGCGCTTGCATGGGGTGCAAGAGGTCCCGGGTTCGAATCCCGGCACCCCGATTGGCTAATTTCCAACACAATCCATCACGGATTGGATCATTCTTAGGGAATTCCACTGTTTTTTACTTGGCGAGGATTTCGGTTATAATGCCTGCAACGTGCCGATGCACGTCTCCATTGGGAAGAAGATGAAACAAGTAAGGGAGTGAATGATGAAAATGAACAGCAATTGGCTCTTTCGGGGGGTGCTTTTGGCGCTAATGACCTTATTGGCCCTCCCGATCGCCGCTCAAGATGATATGGGCGGCATGGGCGGAGTGGTCCGCGAAGGGAATTGGGGCGGTGATCCCAATACCTTCAATGGCACATTGTCGAATGACAGTGTTTCCGCTCTAGTCATCAATCGGCAGGATATCGATTTCATCGCCATCGATCCGGAGACGGAAACCCCGGCACCGGGTGGGCGACGAGGCATGGCCGCCAGCTGGGAATATGATGAAACCGGCACCGTGTTGACCATCCACCTGCGCGATGACATCTTTTGGAGTGACGGCACCCCGATCACCTCAGCGGATTACGTCTATTCCACCGATTCCATCCGCAGTGGAGACACGCCTTCAACGCGAGCTTCCATGTTCCTGGAAAGTGGTGGCTCCATTCAAACCATCGAAGCGCCGGATGACAAAACCCTCGTCATCACGCTGGGCGTGGATTCCGATGAAGACGGCGTCCTTGAACCCAACTGTGCCGCTTTGATCAGTGACGTCGTCCAGGGCTTCACCGGCATCATCCCCGCTCATGCCTGGCAGGAGGCCATCGGTGAAGACTTCGCGCTGATGGCGGATCACGAATACAATCAAGCGCCGCCGGTCTCCGCCGGCCCCTTCATGTTCAGCGAATTCCGACCCGGCGAGCAAGTCACGATGGTCGCCAACCAGAGCTTCTCCGATGCCCTCATGGGTTACGTCAATCCTTCGGCCTGGGTCTTGCAGACGGTAGCCGATCACGACACCGAAGTGGATCGCTTCCTGGCGGGTGATTTCGCCATCGTTTCGCCGCCGCAAGCGCGCAACCAGGAACTGCGCGATAATCCAGATCTGCAAATCTTCGAGACCACGGCAACCGGTGTGACCATGTTGATGTTCAACCTGGCCGATCCCACCAACCCGCAGAACGGTCTGGATGAAGATGGCAATCACATCGATCAGGGTTTCCACCCTTTGTTCGGTGACTTGCGCGTGCGTCAGGCGATCGCCATGGCCACCGATAAAGATGCGATCATCGAGGGTGTCTTGCAAGGCGAAGGGCTCGCCGCCCATGCCAACACCTTCCCGCGCTCCTGGGCTTACCCCCCCGATCTGGAAGGTTATCCTTACGACCCGGATGGCGCGTTGGCTTTGCTCAATGAAGCAGGTTGGGCGGACGCAGATGGCGATGGCATCCTGGAAGCGACCGCGGATAATGAATTCGTACCCGCCGAAGAAAATGATGGCGATTATGAATTCCGCTTCCGCCTGGCGACGAACGCCGGCAATCCGGCCCGCGAACAAATCGGGCAGATCACGGTCGATCAGCTGGGCGAAATCGGCATCATCGTCGAGTTCGAAGCGATTGATTTCGGCACCCTGGTGGGCGAAATTGTCGGCCAGGAATTCGACGCCATCATCGTCGGTGCGGGCAACGGCCTGGAGCCGGATGGCTCGCTGAATGCCTGGTATGGCCCCGGCGCAGACGTTGTAGGATCAGGTTTGAACGCAGTCAGCTTCTACACGCCGCGGTTCGATGAACTGCTCACCGCAGGACGCACGGTAGAAGGTTGTGACCAGGCGGCTCGGGCAGAGATCTACAGCGAAGCCTATGAAATCCTCGCTCATGATCTGCCCTGGCTGACGTACTACAACGCCGTCGTCGTTTGGGCGGCGAACCCCAATGTGGAAGGCTGGGATCCATTCGCCTTCAACGCCCGCTGGAACATGGATGCCTGGAACATCATCACTGCTGAATCCTAAACTCTAGATTCCAAAGAGGGCGCCCGAAATCACCGGGCGTCCTCTATTGATTCATGATTGGCTTCGGGGGGAGCCATGACGCGCTACATCATCCGCCGTCTGATCCAGGCCATTCCCAACTTTTTCGGGATCACGATCCTCGTCTTCATCATCATGAGTTTGGTGCCCGGCGGTTTTGTGGAACTGCTGTATTTTGGTGATCCGGATGTAACCCCCGAAGACAAAGAACGCCTGGAAGATGCGCTGGGTTTGAACGACCCGCTGCCTTTGCAGTACCTCCGCTGGTTGATCGGCGATGATTGGCAAGTGGTGGAGCGAAGAGCGCCCTTTGCCCGAGAGTCGTTTCCCTGGCTCCAGCTGCTCAACGATGGCGTCATCCAAAGAGCGTATGACGGTGCGGTGGATGAGATCCATGGCAACGCAAAGGGCATCCTGCGGGGCGATTTCGGCCGCTCGTTCAAGACCAACCGCGATGCCCTCAAGTTGGTGGTGGATCTGTTACCGGCTACCCTCGAACTCGGCGTCGCTTCCTTGCTCTTCGGCCTGGTGACGGGCATCCCCGTCGGCATCATCGCCGCCATTTACAAAAACGGTTGGTTCGATAACTCATCGCGCGTATTGGCGGTATTCCTGAATTCCATTCCGAATTTTTGGTTGGGTTTGATTTTCTTGTATGTCTTCGCCTTCTCGCTCGGTCTACTGCCGACCGGTGACCGGTATGACATCGGCGAACGAGCCGAAGCGATTCTGCAAGCGGGTGGTGATTCGAGCCACATCCCCATCCCACCCATCTGGACTCGTCTGGAGTATCTGTTGTTGCCGGTGATTGTCCTGGGCGCGGCGGGGCTGGCGGGTAATTCGCGGCTGATGCGTTCCACCATGCTCGATACCATCCACCAGGATTACATCCGCACCGCCCGCGCCAAGGGTTTGCCCTTGCGCGTCATCTGGTTCAAGCACGGGGTGCGCAATGCGCTCATCCCCATCGCGGTCGGTTTGGGCCCGGGCATCGCATTCATCTGGGGCGGCGCGCCGGTCACGGAAGCGGTCTTCACCTGGCCGGGAATCGGCCGCCTTTCGATCATCGCCCTGGGCCAACGGGATTTCCCCATCGTTCTGACCGTGATGGTTTTGTCTGCGATCGCCACGATAGTGGGCTTCCTGCTGAGTGATATCTTCGTCGCTATGCTGGATCCCCGGGTACGTTTCGATTGAGTGCCGCACGGGTGATGCAACCTGAAGTTGCGGGGCGGAAAGCACCGCTTGAGTTGCGTCTGGCTGGCCTGCCAGCGTTCCTGATTGACCGCATCAGCTTGGCTTTCGCTTTGGGGTTGATCTGGACCTTGCTGTTCATCCCGTGGTTTGTGGTGCCGCAGCGTTTTGCTGTCTTTGGCATGGATTTGTTGTATCGGCGCAGTTGGATTGGCGGCTCCAATCTGCCGCAACGGGGCCTGGCATCGCTGGATCGCATCATCGGGCAGATGAAAGGCGGCGAGCTGATGTGGGTGCTGCTGGCCGCCCTCATCGCGGCTGCTTTTGCCGCGCTCGCCGTGTTGAAGCCCCAATGGAGCCGGTCGCTATCCTTCGGCACTGCCGGCGGCGGTTTCATCGGCCTGGCGTATTATGCCACTTTCGCACCGGATTTACTGTGGTATGGCGCCGCGGTCTTGCTCTTCATCTCCAGCGTCATGATCTTGATGAATGTGGAACGAGGCGAAATTGAAGGAGTCTCAGATCGAATCCGGCGTGTGTTGCACCTACCGATCTTGAATCTCCTCGTCTATCTGTTGAGTTTGCCCATCATCTGGCGAAGTACGGAGCGCTACGAAGTGCGGCAGGCACGCATCTGGACCAGCGCCTCGATCCTATTGAGTGTGCTGCTCATCCCGCTGCATTTTGCCCTGGCAGAAATCGCCATCCCGACGAATGTGACGACTTATGGCGTGGGCTACTTTGTGGGCCTGTTCATCAGCATCATCCTGATCGGGCAAGTGGCGGTCAGCCGGGTGGTGATGGAAGAAGCGGCGGATGTCGGCGAACCCTTGCTCAAAAAAGCGCTGCGTCGGATCCGGCGGGATCGCCTGACTGTGCTTTCGCTGGCGGTGATGCTCCTCATCTTGTTGATCTCGCTGCATACCGCATTCATGACCGAACGCTTGATGGGGGTGACCTATTTCACCAGCGACCCGGAACGCACTTTTCAGCCGATCCCCTTCGCCTGTGGTACGAATGCCATCATCGACGAAAACGGTCGGGTGGCCGAAGAGCCCTGTCGTGAGGCCCACCCGGACTGGCAGAAACACATCCTGGGTACCGACGATCTGGGGCGAGATCATCTGGCCCGACTGTTGTATGCCGGCCAGATTTCGCTCTCCATCGGCATCAGCGCGGCCTTTCTTTCCTTCACCATCGGCATCGCCCTGGGTGTGGTGACTGGTTTTTACGCCGGCTTGATTGATGACGCCGTCAATTGGGTGATCGTTACCTTGAATGCGATTCCGGGGCTGTATTTGCTCTTGATCATTCAGGGTTTGTTGAACACTGGACCGATCACGTTCATCGCCGTGCTGGGGTTGATCAGTTGGACGGGCACCACTCGTTTGGTCAGGGGGGGGACGCTTTCCCTCCGCGAGCAGGAATATGTGTTATCGGCGCGGGCATCGGGCGCTTCGGATGTGCGCATCATGTTCCTGCATATCGTGCCCAATTACTTGTCGGTGATCATCATTACGCTGATGTTTGCCATCGGCGGATTCATTTTGGTGGAAGCCGCGCTGAGCTTCTTGAATTTCGGCATCCCACCGGAAACGCCTACGTGGGGCAATATGTTGACCAATGCGCGGACATTTTTCCGCAACAAATTTGACTTGTTGCTCTTCCCTGGTTTGATGATCATCATCACTGTGTTGTGTTTGTACTTGATTGGCGATGGCCTGCGAGACGCGTTTGACCCGACCTCGCGCGATTAAAGCTGCGCAACGATCAGAATAAGCCCCAATCTTGCGCGACGCCCTCTTCCATCATGCTGGGATCCCACATGGTCATGCCCATTTCGATGGTAGCCGGTTGGCCGAGATATTCCTGCGCGGTGCGGCGCGTCTGTTCCAGCAACTGGGGAGCATAAGGGCAAAAGGGCGTCGTCATGATCATGACGACGTGAACGCCGGCATCATGAATGTCAATTTCGCGGACGAGCCCGAGTTCGATGATATTCATGCCAATTTCTGGGTCGATCACGGCGCGAAGCGCATCGCGTACCCCTGCCTCGTCTTTGGCATCTGCTCCATTTTGAGCATTGTTTTCTTGCTCGCTCATCAGAACCCCTGCTTTCGGCTCAGAATGTCTACCCATATTAACACAGCGGAAACCAGCGGTCAACCTGGCCGGGCATATTGACGTTCCCCCTGCTGCTCGCTATAATTCTGAGGAGGTTGGGGGCCTGCGTTACCCCACATCGTGGATGCATTGAATAGGGAGAAAAGGTTTCGCATGGGAGCGACGTTGGAAATCCGCAATCTTTGGGCGGGTGTCGAAGGTGAAGAGGATGCCATTCTCCGTGGAGTGGATTTGACGATCCAACAGGGTGAGGTGCATGCCCTGATGGGCCCCAATGGTTCCGGCAAGAGCACGCTGGCCAATGTATTGATGGGCAACCCGGCCTACGAAGTCACTGAAGGTGAAATCTTTTTTGGCGGCGAAGACTTGATGGAGATGGAAGCGGATGAGCGCAGCCGCGCCGGTTTATTCCTCGCCTTCCAATACCCGGTCGCCATTCCCGGAGTGACGGTCGCCAATTTCCTGCGCCAGGCGCTCAATGCACGCCTCAAAGCAGAAGATCCTGAGAGCAAAGGGATTTCCGTACCGCAATTCGTTCGCTTGCTGCAGGGCAAAATGTCTCAGTTGAAGATGGACCATAATTTTGCTGGCCGCTACCTCAATGAAGGTTTCAGTGGTGGTGAAAAGAAGCGAGCCGAAATCCTGCAGCTGGCGACGCTGGAACCGAAAATCGCGATCCTCGATGAAACCGATTCCGGTTTGGATATCGATGCTTTGCGTGTCGTGGCGGAAGGTGTCGAGAGTCTCAAGGGCCCGGAATTGGGGGTATTGGTGATCACGCATTACCAACGAATCCTCAACCATGTGGCGCCAGATTTTGTCCACGTGATGTATGGTGGTGTGATCGTGGAAAGTGGCGGGCCGGAGCTTGCTTTGCGTTTGGAAGATGAAGGATACGACTGGGTGCGCGAAAAGCACGAAATCGCCGTTCCCGCATAGGATGGGAGAACAGACATGGAATATGTACCGAGCGCCAAACAACTGAGTGAAGAAGAAGCGCAACTCAAAGAATTGCGCTTGAGTTATGAAGAAGCCTATGGTTTCCACGATGAAATCGAGAACGCATTCAAGAGCCAAAAAGGCCTCAATGAGGATATCGTCCGTCAGATCAGCGAAATGAAGGACGAACCCGGCTGGATGATGGAAGCACGCCTCCATGCCTTGCAAGAGTTTCAGAGAAAACCGCTGCCCTCCTGGGGTGCGGACCTCAACGGCATTAAATTTGACGACATCTATTACTACGTCCGTGCCACCGACAGTAAAGGACGCAGTTGGGATGAAGTCCCGGATGATATCAAGCGCACCTTCGATCGGCTGGGGATCCCGGAAGCGGAGCAGAAGTATCTCCAGGGGGTCAGTGCGCAATATGATTCGGAATCCGTTTATCACAATATCCGTGAGGACCTGGAAGAAAAAGGCGTCATTTTCCTCGATATGGATTCGGGTCTGGCAGAGCATCCTGATTTGGTGCGTGAGTATTTTGGCACGATCATTCCGGCATCCGATAACAAGTTCGCTGCCTTGAATACGGCCGTCTGGTCGGGCGGATCCTTCATTTACGTGCCGCCGGGTGTCCATGTGGAAATGCCGCTGCAGGCCTATTTTCGCATCAACACGCAAAACATGGGCCAATTTGAACGCACCTTGATCATCGTTGATGAAGGGGCTTACGTTCATTACGTCGAGGGTTGCACTGCACCCACTTACAGCTCCGACAGTTTGCACAGCGCCGTCGTGGAGATCTTCGTCAAAGAGAAGGGTCGTTGCCGCTACACGACGATTCAGAATTGGTCCAACAACGTCTACAACCTGGTGACCAAACGGGCCATTGCGCACAAGAACGCCACGATGGAGTGGGTGGATGGCAACCTCGGCAGCAAGGTCACCATGAAGTACCCGGCGGTGATCCTGGCGGGGGAAGGCGCCCATGGGGAAGTGCTGAGCATCGCGTTTGCCGGAGAAGGCCAGCACCAGGATGCAGGCGGCAAGATCACCCACCTGGCGCCCAAGACCAGCAGCCAGATCATCAGCAAATCGATCAGTAAAGATGGCGGTCGTGCCAGTTATCGTGGCTTGCTGAAGATTCACGATGGTGCAGATCAGGTGAAGAGCAATGTCGTTTGCGATGCTTTGCTGTTGGATGATCGCAGCCGATCGGATACCTACCCCTACATTGAGGCGGATGCGCAAGATGTCACGATGGGTCATGAGGCTTCCGTAACCAAAATTGGCGAAGACCAGCTCTTTTACCTCATGAGTCGCGGTTTGTCTGAACAAGAAGCGAATGCGATGGTCGTCAACGGCTTCATTGAACCGCTTGTCAAAGAATTACCTATGGAATACGCGCTGGAGCTGAACCGACTGATCCAAATTCAGCTGGAAGGATCGATTGGCTGAGACCCAGCAGCGAACCATCGCCATTCGAAAGGAGAGTACTGCGTGGCCAGAGTCAGACGGCGCCAGGCGACGCTTGCCGCACCGCCCGTCAGCGAAGAGGACTTGCGCCAGCTGAGTGCGCGCAACAACGAACCGGCGTGGCTATTGAACCACCGCCTTGAGTCATGGGAAATCTACGAATCGCTGCCGATGCCGACCTTGCAAGATGAGGAATGGCGGCGCACCGATTATCGACACATCCGCTGGGAAGAAGCCGGTCCTCTCGCGACGCAAAATGGGGCCAGGCCCGCCATCGATGTGATTCCCAAAGAAAATCTGGCCCCACTCATTGGGGAGGAGCAGGGCGGGCTCCTGGTATTCGTCGACGGTGAGCTCATTCGTTATGAGTTTGGCGACGCATTGGCGCAACAAGGGATCTACTTTGCGGAACTGCAACAGGCGAGCCAGGAACGCAGCGAACTGGTGCAGCGATATTTCATGCAAAAGGCGGTGTTACCTACCGACGGAAAATTCGCTGCTTTGCATGGTGCCCTGTGGACTCATGGGGTGTTCCTGTATGTTCCGCCCCACGTGGTCGCCGAGCTGCCCTTGCATGTCGTCAACTACGTGACCAAGCCCGGCGCAACCTTAGGGCATGTGCTCGTCATCGTGGAGGAAAACGCGCAGGCTACCCTATTGGTGGATTATGCTTCACCGCCGGGTGAGAAGCAGGCCGCCTACATTGGCGCCACCGAGTTGATCGTAGGCGACGCCGCCAATCTGCGCTATGTCGCGCTGCAAGATTGGAACCGACAAACGTTTGAATTCAGCCATCAACGGGCAAGAGTGGGTCGCGAAGGCCAATTGGATTGGATCGTCGGTACCATGGGCACACAGTTGACCAAGGCTCACCTGGAGTTGGAACTCGACGGGCGCGGCGCCAATGGCCGCATGTCGGGCTTCTTCTTCGCGGATGATGATCAGCACTTCGATTTGGACACCCAGCAAAATCACAATGCGCCGTTGACTTCAACCGATCTCTTGTTCAAAGGAGCGGCGAAAGATGTGGCCCGTACGGTTTGGCAGGGGATGATCAAGTCATTGCCGAACATGCAGAAAATCGATGGCTATCAGGTTTGTCGAAATCTGCTGCTCAGCAAGGATGCTAGAATGGATGGCATTCCGGGCCTGGAAATTGAAGCGGATGATGTGGCTTGTTCGCATGCCGCTACCTTCGGCACCCTGGAAGAAGAGTTGATGTTTTATCTGATGAGCCGAGGCATCACCCGCCCGCAAGCTCAGTTGATGCTCATTGATGGTTTTTTCGATGAGTTGTTGCAGCGCGTACCTTTCGCACGAGTCAGGGACAGATTGCAAGAAGCGATTGAAGCGAAGATCCTGAGCTGATGTCGCCCAATTACCAAGAGCGGTTTCGGCCAAGATTCCACTTCTCGCCGCAACAGAATTGGAAAAATGACCCGCATGGTTTGATTTACCATGCCGACGAATATCACTTGTTTTACCAACATCATGCACACGATTCGGTGTGGGGGCCGATGTGTTGGGGCCACGCCGTCAGTGCTGATCGGGTGACCTGGCAACATCTACCCATTGCGATTGCTCCCGATGAGATCGGCGGCATATGGACCGGTTGCGTGGTGGATGATCGCAGGAATACCAGTGGCTTCTCAGCAGACGGTGCTTTGGTCGCCGTTCATTCCTATGAAGATCAAAGTGTGGGACTGGCTTACAGTACCGACCGAGGCCGAACCTGGCAGCGATACCCTGGCAATCCGGTGATCCCGAGTCCGGGCGGGAATTTTCGCGATCCGCAGGTCTTTTGGTGGGAAGAAAGCCAGCGCTGGCACATGGCGATCAGCTGTGAACAATCGATCCATTTCTTCGCGTCGGTAGACTTGCGAGATTGGCAGAAAACCGGGGAATTCACGGCAGCCATGGGAAAAGATGCGCCCTGGGAGGTGCCGGATATATTTTACTTCGATCTGGGTGAGCAACGTCATTGGGTCTTATTGGTGAGCATGAAGGGGGCGCCGGCGGGTGGTTTGGGTGTACGGTATTTCGTCGGTGAGTTTGATGGCCAAACCTTTCATACGCAGGATGAGTTAGCGGAAGACGGTTGGTTGGATTTTGGGCCCGATAACTACGCCGGTTCTACCTGGAAAGATACACCCGACTCAAGGCGCGTGTATCTGGCTTGGATGAATGATTGGCGCTATGCAGAATCGGTTCCCACACAGGTTTGGCGCGGCGCGGCGACGATCCCACGGGAGTTGGAGTTGGTTGAAACCGCTCAAGGCTTTCGGATCATCCAACGCCCCCTATCTGAACTGAAGCAACTGAGGGGAAATAAGAATCAATGGCGGCACACATCGATCGCTGCGGGTGAGAACCTCATTGCAAATATTCGTGGCAATCAGTATGAATTATGCTTGCAGTTGAGGCCGCGAGCGGCAACAGAGGTCGGCCTGCACGTTCTCAAAGGGTGCAATTGTGAATTGGATATCCGCTATCACACCCAGCAGGAAACATTATCGGTCAATCGCATGAATTCCGGCCAGGTTGGCTTTCATGGTGACTTTCCCGGCATTGCTTCTTCCAAGATCAACCTGCTTGGTGAAACATTAAGTTTGCAGATCTTTGTCGACCATTCTTTGGTGGAAGTGTTCGCCAATCAAGGAGAAGCCGTGATCAGCATGCAAGTATTTCCTGATGAAGATGGTGAAGGGCTGGCTGTGTATGCCCGTGGTGGCGATGCCTGGTTGGAATCAATGGATTTCTGGAGGATGAAATCCATCTGGGAAACCGTAGATTGAAAACGAAATGACGAACCGATCTGGACGAGACCTCGCAGAGATACGAGCCGATTTCCCAATCTTGGCCGAAGAACATCATGACGGCGTTCCGCTGGTCTTTTTGGATAGTGCCGCCAGCAGCCAAAAACCGCAGGCGGTGATCGGAGCGATCGCCGATTATTATCGGCATACTCATGCCAATGTGCATCGTGGCATTCACAAATTGAGCGAAGCGGCCACGGCCGCTTTTGAGGATGCGCGAAGGAAAGTGCGTCGCTTCATCAATGCGGAGAGCAGGCGCGAAATCATTTTCACGCGCAATACGACAGAAAGCATCAATCTCGTCGCCCAAAGTTGGGGGCGTTCTCAACTCAAACCCGGTGACGTCGTCATCTCCACTGTGCTGGAGCACCATTCCAACATCGTACCCTGGCAGATTCTGGCCGAAGAGATCGGTTTCACTCTGCGCTTTCTACCTGTACGCGAACAGGGTCAACTGGATCTGGCTGAATATGAGCGAATCCTGCGGGAAGAGCGGGTACGTTTGGTGACGGTTGCCCACGTTTCCAATGTATTGGGGACGGTCAATCCCATCGCGGCGATGGCGGAAAAGGCCCATGATTCGGGTGCGTTGATTTTGGTGGATGGGGCGCAATCGGTGCCGCATATGCCGGTCGATGTACGAGCGCTGGATGTGGATTTTTACGCATTCAGTGGGCACAAGATGCTGGGCCCGACGGGCGTCGGCGTGCTTTACGGCAAGCGGGATTTATTGCAAGCCATGCCGCCCTGGATGGGTGGGGGGGATATGATATCCCACGTGTCGCTGGATGGCAGCAGTTGGAACGAGTTGCCCTACAAATTCGAAGCGGGCACGCCGGCCATTGCACCGGTGATCGGCCTGGGGGCGGCGGTGCAATACCTCCAGGAGCTGGGCATGGAATGGGTTCATGCCTATGAACAACAGTTGACCGCCTATGCGCTGGAGAGGTTATCGGAAGTGCCGCAGTTGGAACTCTTCGGCCCGTCGGCTGCGAAAGAGAAAGGCGGCGTCGCGGCATTTCGCTTGGCTGACCATCATCCACACGATGTGGCGCAGCTGCTGGATGCGCAGGGTATCGCAGTCCGCGCCGGCCATCACTGCGCGCAACCCCTGCATCATCACCTGGGCGTTCCGTCCACCACACGAGCCAGCTTTTATATTTACAACACGGAAGAAGAGATCGATGCTTTGGTCGCCGGGCTTTACGAGACGTTACGGATCCTCGGTTAGCGGGTCATGGAAAACTTGTATCGTGAGATCATTTTGGATCATGCTCGCGAGCCCCGCAATTGGGGTGTGTTGGACCCAGCGGATATTGACTACGAAGAATACAATCCCCTCTGCGGTGATCGACTGCGGATCACCATCCGCATCGGCGAGGATGAAATCATCGATGGCTTGGGCTGGTCCGGTGAAGGATGCGCGATCAGCCAGGCCGCCGCATCCATGTTGGGTGAGGAAATCCTGGGCAAGTCTCTGGAAGAAGTCAAAGCCTGGACTCGCGATGATATGCTGGCTCTGGTGGGCATCCCCCTCACCATCAACCGCGTAAAATGTGCGTTGCTTTCCCTGAAGGCGTTGATGATCGGCATCTATGGGCAAAAGATCTGGGATCGCATGGAAATGGAGGATGAGGATTGATGGCGGAATACGTCCATGTGGCTCGCTTGGATGAGCTGCCACCCGGAGAGCGTTTGGTCGTAGAAATCCGCCGCCGTTGGGTGGCGATCTTCAATGTCGATGGTCAATTGTATGCCATTGAGGATCGTTGCACACATGATGACGGACCGTTGGCAGAAGGAGAGTTGAAGGGTTGTGAAATCATTTGCCCGCGGCATGGTGCTCGATTTGATATTCGTGATGGGACGGTGCTGAGTGCACCAGCGCTCGTCAATGTTCCATCTTATGAGATTCGCGTGGTCGGAGAAGACATCCAGATCAAGTCTGGTTAGTCCCTTTCGTTACTTGCTATACTGCATTGGATTTGGTGGCTGTAGCTCAGTTGGTCAGAGCGCCTGGTTGTGGCCCAGGAGGTCGTGGGTTCAAGTCCCATCAGTCACCCTAGGGATTTGGCTTCCTCAGGAACTCCACAGGTTTCGGAACAACTGCCGCCGATTGCGCAGTCTGGCCCCTTCTCGAGGTCTTCCTACTCCGCTCTGGGTGTCATTGCGCAAGCTCCCGGACTGAAGCTCACCCCAGCCGATTGCGCTGCTGGGATTCTGTGACGGGTCGTTTTCTTCTGCGGCCGTCGATGCCGTCAAACGTTGGATGCCGAAAAGATCGAAGATGCTCAGCTCTTCTTCCATGGATTTCATCACGGAAGTCTCGAACAAATTGGAAGTGAGGGATTGGATGGCGGGGATGGGATGCGCGGGTGTATCTTCATCGCTGGCAAGGTGTGGAACGGTGATGATCGAGGTGTCATCCAAATCTGCTTGTGGGGTAACCCCAGCCGGGGTTGCTTCACTCAGGCTGGGTAGCAACTGTGTATCATCCATCGTGGCTGAGGCGTTCTCGGCCGTGGTGGTGGCGGTTTCCAAAGCGCTCCGGTTTTCATGGCGCGAAATGTAATCCGCACGGGAATCTGCATCAGGAGCCAGTTGCGCACTGACGCGAGGTTCATGCGCTCGTGATTGCGCCGGTAAATCTTGAATGATTTGCCATAGGTTACGCAGATTGTGTTCCATTTGATTTTCGATGTAACGCTTGCCCCGGCCCATCCTGCCGAATACCCCACCATTCTGGTATTCAAAACTCCAATGCAGGGCGGTTCCTTCGCTGACTTCTTGCAAGCGAAACCGTCCCTGGCCATTCTTCACCGCCAGACCATCGACCACTGTATACTCAAAGCCGGTGCGGGAGAGGTAAGCATTGAGTTCGATGATCAGATCCGGCCCGTGGTTGATGGTGTAACGCCAACGTGAACCGGGGGTATGCAGCGTTTCACTCAACGGCAGAGCCGCTTCACAACCCTGCCACCAAAGGGGGTGTTTGCTGGGTTCCCCAACGTATTGCCATACCAAATCTGGCGGTGCGGGCAGCAGGATGCGTTGGTCGATTGTCGGCATGAGCGCTGGGTGAGACTTCTGCTAGACTACCAGAGGAGTATAGCATAGTGTGATATGACCTTGCTGACGCCAGCCACCTTGCTTGGCTTCCTGATCGCCACCTTTTGGGGGGCAGCCTTCCACTTTGTGCTGGGTGGTGGTTACCGGCGCCTGTTCCGTTTCCTTTTGGCTGGCTGGCTGGGCTTCGCTTTGGGGCAATCCATCGGCCAACTGCTTGAGAACGAAATCTGGGTCATCGGTACGCTGCAAGTGTTCCCCGCATCTTTGGGAGCATTCGTCATCCTCTTCGATACCGCATTGCGCACCGCCGGGAATCGCACTCGTGTCCGTTGAATCGGAAGAGCAAAAAACCCCATCCTGGCGACGGATCTTCTTTTGGGGAACCACGCTTTTCCTATTGTTGTTTACCCTGATCATTGGTCTCGGCATCTATTTTTCTGTGTCCGAATCTGGTGAGTTCGGCGTTTGGCTCCGATCAATCAGAGATTTCCTCCTGGTTGGCATACTGTTGGAATTGGCCTTGCTCGCCGGTTCCGCCGTCATCCTGGTCTGGCGGTTGGGGCGCTTCATTGACGCCACTTCCAGGGAAATTTCCCTACTTTCCGGGGATGCGAGAGAAACCGCCCGCATCGCGCAGGAAAGCATTGAGACGCTCCATCGACTGCTGGTCCAACCCGTATTGCAACTCCACGCATTGTGGGTGGAGTTGAAAGGCTTGGTCAAAGCATGGCTGGGATTCAAGCAGGCGATGGCCGAATCGGAGAAACCGGCGCCGGTTCAAACCGATCCGGATTCCAGCTGAGAAAAAGCAGCTCCCAACGCATCGATCACATCACTGGCGATCACGGAACGAGCCGAGCCAACCCGTTCCTCGGCCTGGATGCCGGCGAGGGCATGGAGGATGCCGCCGGCAATCGCCGCCTCCTCCGCCTCACAGCCCTGGGCCAAGAAGGCGCTGATGATGCCACTCAGTGCATCGCCAGTGCCCGCGGTCGCCAAAGCAGCCAGCTGGAAGGGCAACACCGCATTCGGCCGATTCGGTGACGCGATCACGGTGTAAGCGCCTTTCAGTAACAGGGTGACATCCCAAACTGTGCTGTATCGTGTCGCCAGTTCCCAGCGATTGCTCTGGATCTCTGCCAGCGATAGACCACTGAGGCGGGCAAATTCGCGCTGATGTGGGGTGATGACTGCCGAGGGCGGGAGTCGTTTGAACCAATCGGGTCGCTGTGCACAGAGGTTCAGTCCGTCGGCATCGATGACCAGGGGAGGTAAGCGGGTGTCGAGCAATGCCGAGAGGAAATCCAGCGTCTCCGCAGCCAGACCCATCCCAGGGCCGAGGACGACAGCGTCGACTCTGGGCAAGCGATCTTGGATGATGGGTATCGATCGGGGAGAAAAAGCGCCCTGATCGGGGATGGGCAACCACACCGCTTCCAGCAGTTGGCCGGCCAGCACTTCTCGCGCGGCGCTGGGACAAGCGATGTGGATCAATCCTGCCCCACACCGCTGGGCCGCCCTGGCAGCCAGGGCAATGGCGCCGATGTATTGCTGACATCCGGCGATGATCAACACGCTGCCATTGCTGCGTTTGTCACTGAAATTGCTTCGCACCGGTAGCCGTTTTCTCAAGGAGTTGGCTGTGATCAGTCGATGAGCAGCCAGATCCGCTTCGGCGAATCTCTCCGTCACTCCCAGTGTGGCCACCGTGATTCGCCCGACAAATGGGGCGGAATTCTCACGAAAAAAACCAGGTTTGGGGCTGAGGAAGGTCATCGTTTCATCCGCGCGGAGAATGTGCGGGTCATGCGCTCCCGTGTCGACGTCGAAACCGCTGGGGCAATCGACAGCGATCAGGTAAGGAGCTGACTGGGTGGGTATGGGCTGAGTCAATTCTACATAGGAGGGTGGCTGAGAAAGCCGATCCGATAGCGCGTTGCGCACGGTACGCAGCATTTGCACGGCATCTTCCGGTAAAGGGAGGCGCAAGCCAATGCCGAACAAAGCATCGACGATGACATCAGCATTTGCCGTCCATTGCGCCAACCGCTTTAGGGCATCCTTTTGCACAGCGCAAAGCGATTCCACACCGGCATGGGCTGCCTGTCGGGCCAAGGGGTCGTCCCTCTGGCGCAGGAAACAAGCGCTGACTCGGTGGTGGGTGTGGCTGGCGAGTTCTCGTGCGGCAACCAATCCATCCCCGCCATTGTTGCCCGGGCCAACGAGAAAGAGGATGGAATGGGATGATTGGAGCGGCAAGTGGCTTTGGATGCGATCGGCCAACGCTTTGCCAGCACGCTCCATCATCTCGGCATAAGAAATGCCCTGAGATGCCGCTTTCTCTTCCAGCTGGCGCAGTGCTTGGGCGCTGAGGATGGGAAATGTATCGCTGCCGGGTGGGGTGGTGAACGAATTCACGTCTGCCGATGGACGATGAAATTTGCCAAATCCAACAACTCATGTTTTGCCGCTGTATCCGGGAGATTGCAAATCGCTTTCTCTGCTTTTGCGATGTGTTGGGCAGCCTGGGCCCGGCCCGCTTTGATCGCCGCCCCTTCGTTTTCCAGGAGTTTCCGCGTGAGCACGTCCAATTCTTTGGAATTTTGTATCGCCGCGACGCCTTTGCCTTGCTGCCGGTCACGACCGACGGTTTTGCCGAGCGTTTGGTCGGTACTGGTGAGGTCCAGAATATCATCGGTGATCTGAAATGCCATGCCCAGGTGATAACCGAATTCACCGAGCGCTGCTGCCCATGCATCTTTCGCAACCATGCTTGCCCCCATGGAAGCGGCCGCTTGGAACAGCGCCGCCGTCTTTAAGGAGATGATCCGCAGATACGTTCCTCGGTTCAAGGAATTGTCCGCCACCGCGCTCGCTTGCAGAGTTTCGCCTTCTACCAACGCTACCGCAGCTCGCGCCAACTCTATGTTCAGATCACCGTAGGGGGCCATCAGCTCATAGACTTTCGTGAATAGAAAATCGCCAGTGAGCAGCGCAAAGGTCCTGCCCCAAACGGCGTTGATCGAAGGGCGGCCCCGGCGCACCAAACCATGGTCGTTGATATCGTCGTGCACCACGCTCGCGGAGTGCATCAGTTCCACGGCAGTAGCGACATCGATGGCATCTGCCAGTTGCTCGCCACCGACAGCCAGGTGACTCAACAGGGTGAGGCGGGGGCGCAGCCGTTTGCCGCCGGCCTCCAGCAAGTGCAAACTCGCTTCATGCAAAACGGTGACTTCACTCTGGACGACCTGGAGCAATCGCTGTTCCACCGCTGCCAGGGCATCACGAATTTGTTCTTCCATCGCGCTGACTTGTAAGGTAGATGTGTGAGATTCCATGAATGACCGTTGGCCTGGTGAGGAACAAATCGTTCAGAACGATCTGAATTTAGTATAAATGAAATGCGAATGAATCGCCAAATAACCGCTGCTTTTAGGATCGCTAATGGGGCTCAATCAAGTGCGCTCCCCGGTCGCTGATTCGCGTGAGGAAGGTTTGGCAAGGGATGTGCTGGTTCTGATATACCTCACTCACCGCTTGCGCACAACGGGCGGCTGCGCTGTGATTCGCACAGAACGCACAGAGAGTGGGTCCTGCGCCGCTGATGATCAATCCATAGGCGCCGGCTGCCTTCGCTGCCCGACGGGCTTCATCCAAAGCGAGGATCAAGTCTCTTCGCGCCGGTTCGATGATTGTGTCACTTTCCATCGCCTGAACAGCGGCTCGCAGATCGTTGTGGTGCAAAGCGTCGATCAATCGTCCTAAAGCCGCAGTTTGTTGGACGAGTTGCTTCAAAGGGACGCACTGCGGCAGAAGGGCACGGGCACTTGCCGTCGCGATGGGAATTTCCGGTGTGATCAGACAGAGCACAAGATCCGTTGGGATGGGGAGTGCTTGTACGGTTTCACCGCTCAGCAGGACGATCCCACCATACAGCGCCGGCGCAACGTTATCGGCATGGCGGCCGCTCACCGCTGCTTCCGCTTCCAGGCATACAGAAAGCAATGCTGAGCGCTGGAGTGGTTTCCCCAGCAGGGCGTTGACGGCGACGGCCGCCGCCACCGCACTGGCAGCGCTGCTGCCGAGACCGCTGGCCAACGGCAAACCCTTCTCGATGATCAACTCAATGCCAACCGGATCAGCGACCTTCTGCAACACGCCTTCTGCGGCAATCACGGCCGTATTTCGTCTGTCTCGGGGTAGCTTTCCCGCATCACCGTGAATTTCTACAATGCGAACCCCGGCGCGGTCGCTCCGCATTGCGGTGACTCGGTCTCCCGGCTCATTCACAGCCAAGCCGAGGATATCGAAACCGACGCCCAGATTGGCGACGGTGGCGGGAGCGAACGCGCTGATGCGCTCTATCTTACCTGCTTCCATGTATGCTATCTTACGCCAGCAACCATGAGTGTGCTATGAAAAGTTGGTTGGAGTGCATCTCTTGTTCTGCAA
This sequence comes from Chloroflexota bacterium, assembly GCA_011523615.1. Lineage (GTDB taxonomy): Bacteria > Chloroflexota > Anaerolineae > Aggregatilineales > Phototrophicaceae > WTGJ01. Next base: position 142,685 of record WTGJ01000027.1, read on the forward strand.
GGATGCCCCTCACAGAGCGCCATTTCCTCTGTCCAAATTGTGATTCTTTGCTGGATGTGCGGCATGATTTTGCTCATCTCAGGGCAGATACCCTGCGGGATCGTTTCGCGGAACGATTGGGCAGCGCCGACTTGCCTTACAGCAGTGGAGTTTGGCGCTATAAGGAGTTGGTTTGGCCGGAGCTGGATGACGCCGCGATCATCAGTCACCCAGAAGGCAACACGAATTTGTACCATTCAGTTTCCCTGGGTAAATGCGCCGATGTTTCGCAGATATGGTTCAAGCACGAAGGAGAGAACCCCACCGGTTCATTCAAAGATCGCGGCATGACGGGCGCAATCACCCACGCGATTGCCGTGGGTGCGCGTCGCCTGGCCTGCGCTTCCACCGGCAATACGGCTTCTTCACTGGCTTCCTATGCGGCAAAAGCCAATCTACCTTGCATCGTCTTCGTTCATCGTGCGGGCGTTTCAGAGAGCAAACAAGCGCAAATGTTGGATTATGGTGCGACCGTCTTGCATATCGACACCGATTTCGACACCAATTTGGCGCTAGTACGGCAAATTGCGGAAAGTGGCCATGCTTACCTCGCCAATTCGCTCAATCCCATGCGTTTGGAGGGGCAGAAAACCATCATCTTTGAGTCATTGCAACAATTGAACTGGGCCGTGCCGGATTGGATCATCGTGCCGGGCGGCAATCTCGGCAATGTTTCTGCTTTTGGCAAAGCGCTGACCGAGTTGCATTCCCTGAGCATGATCCGCGATCTGCCGCGGCTGGCGGTGATCCAGGCGGAAGGGGCCAGCCCTTTTTATCGCAGTTATCAAAATGACTACGCGCCGCTGGATGTAAAACCCGCGCAAACCCTGGCCAGCGCGATTCGCATTGGGCAGCCAATCAATTTTCCTAAAGCGGTTCGCGCCCTGCGCGCTACGGAAGGCGTTGTGGAATGTGTGGGAGATGACGAGATATTGGATGCGCGTTCTTTGTTGGGTCGGCACGGAATCGGCTGCGAACCCGCTTCTGCCGCGACTTACGCCGGGCTCCTCAAACTGCGCAAGGCCGGTGTCATCTCTGCGGAAGAAACCGTGCTTTGTGTGCTGACCGGCCATGGGCTGAAAGATACTCAGACAGCCATCGCTTACCACATGGCGGAGTTACCGGAAATCGCGGGGAAGTACCTGAATCAGCCGGTTCCGGTTGAGGGGGACGTCTCGGCAATCCTGGCTGCTCTGCAATGGCAGTGAAGGATCCTGCGCCGGCTAATGGACCGCTGCCAACGCTTGCGTCAAATCCGCGATGAGATCTGCCGCATCCTCTATGCCCACGGCGAAGCGGACCAGATTGTCGTGCATGTTCAGCTCCTGTCGCTCCCTGGGCGTCTTTTCGTAATAGCTCATCAAGGCAGGCTGCTCGATCAGACTTTCGACACCACCGAGGCTGGGCGCGATATATGGGATGCGCAGCCGATCGATGAAGCGACTGGTTTGTTGTAGATCGCCATGGATGGTGAAACTGACGACGCCGCCGTAGCCATCCATTTGTTCTTTCGCGATGTGATGTTCCGGGTGTGAGGACAGGCCGGGGTACCAAACTTGCTCGATGGCCGGGTGTTCTTCCAGGAAATTCGCGACGTGCATTGCGGTTTCATTTTGTTGTTGGACGCGCAAACCGAGCGTCTTGATGCCTCGCTCCAGGAGGTAAGCGCTGTGCGGGTCCAGCACACTGCCCAATACGCCGCGCGCGTCTTTGAGGGCGCGGATGTGTTGCGACCGACCCACGATCACGCCGCCCATCATATCATTGTGGCCGGAGAAATATTTGGTCGCGCTGTGCATGACGAAATCCACCCCCCATTCCAAGGGCCGTTGGTTGACCGGAGTGGCGAAGGTGCTATCGATGATGGTCAGGGTTCGGCTCCGTTTCCCTATGGCAGCGAAACGTTCCATATTGACCACATGCAGGTATGGATTGGTCGGACTTTCGGTGATCAAGAAGCGAGTTTTGCCCGGGCGGATCGCTCCCTCCAGGGCGTCATAATCGCCTGCGGGTACGATGCTGGTGGCTATACCCAATCTGCGCAGATAGGTCTGACAAAATTGTCGGGTGCGGCGATAACAATCATCCGTCATGACGATGTGTGCACCGCTGGGCAAGACAGCGAGGAGGAGGGTCGTGATGGCCGCCATGCCAGAACCATAGAGCACCGCATCTTCGCCCGCGTCCAGCTCAGCCAAACGGCGTTCCACGGCAGCGATCGTCGGATTCCCATAGCGACCGTATTCGCCACGATCGACCCCATCACCCCAGACTTTGCTTTCCATGAAATCCACAAGTTCCTGGGTATTGCGGAAGGTGTAGGTTGCGGTTTGGACGATCGGCGTGGTCAGCGAATGATAGCCTTTGATGCGTTGACTGCCGCTATGAACGGAACGCGTGCTCTGACCCCTTTCGCTGTCTGTTTCGCTTGGTTTCGTTGCCATTGACACTCTCCTTTTCCGTATTCGAGTGTCCAACAAAAAGAGACTTCCTGGGTGAAGTCTCATCGAGTTGCCTGTTGCTCTCATCTGCCAGATTGCTCTGCCGGACTTGGCACCTTCCCAATGCTGGGGGTTGCCGCGGAATCAAAGGGCCGTTCCCTCCTCCGCTCTCGATAAGATGGAATTGTTAAGCTTCGGTACGCCTATGGGCAGGATAGTGGATTTGCCGACGCTCTGCAAGGCATAACTCAGAGCAGTTCATGCCTCGTCTGTGTGATCTGAACCTGGGGATAATTTCTCGTTAGCCATTTCTCAACGGAGGCCAATTGTTTTTGCACTTGTGCGCCGCTCGCACTGATGGTGACGATGGCGATGGTTGCCGATTGCCAAAGTTCATGATCATCGACCTCGGCTGCCGCGTAGTTCCCAGAATCTCGCAATCGTGTGAGCAGTGATTTCATGATGCGACGTTTATCCTTCAAGGAATGCACCGCCGGTAGCCAGAGATTCATCGTCGCAATGCCTATGGTCGTGCCCATATTTGCCCGTCTCTGATCGGCACCATGTTAGCAGAATCAAACCGCAGCGACGGCATTTCTGCTTCCATCGCGTACAATGTGGATATGATTCCAGCGCACCTTTCGCAGCGTAAAATGTGGCGGATTGTCGCTCTTTTCCTCATGATTTTGCTCTGTTTTGGCGTTACCGAGGCGCAGGAAGGCGTGGGTTTGTACCTGCACACGGTACAGCCCGGAGAAACTTTGGCGAGCGTCGCACAGAGCGCAGGAACGACGGTTGCGGTCATCCAACGCATCAATGCGCTTGCGGAAGAAACCCTGCAAACCGGGCAAGAATTGTGGCTCCCGGCCAGGCACACCGCGATCGAGCATCGAGTCCAACCGGGGGATACGCTATATGGCATTGCAGCACTCTATGGTTTGGATGCTGCCGAAATCGCCGCTTTGAATGATATGGAACTACACGATTTGATATATGTCGATCAGTTGTTGCGATTGCGGGTCGTTTCCGTAGATCTGCTGAAGGCCAACCCCTTCACGCTCGTGCACAGCGTCCAACCAGGGGAGACCTTGTCGGCAATTGTCCGGCGATACGACGTCCCATTTGAACAATTGATTCTCGTCAATGAAATCGAAGACCCGTCCTTGCTATACGTGGGTGCCGAATTGCGCATCCCGGGCTGGGAGATATTGTTCGCCCCGAAAGGTTTGCCTTCTGTGGTAGAAGCGATTGATCTGCGGCCTACACCGCTCCGAGAAGGGGAAACGGCACGGCTATGGATCAGAACGGATCGGGCGTTTCAGGTATCGGTTCGGTTTCTCGGAAAGGATTACCCCGCTCATGCAGTGGAAAACGGCCGGGAACATTTCATCCTGCTGAGCGTACCGGTATTCACCGAAGCAGCGCTGGAACAGATGGAAGTCACCCTGCTTGCGCTGGACGAGAATGAGCAACACTCATTCATCTTGCAAGCACAAGTCCTAGCGAGCCATTTTGGTGAGGAGAGCATCAATCTCTTGGCGGATCGGCTGAACTTACTGGATGCAGAATTAGAAGCTGCCGAAAATGAGAGAATCCGCTCGATCATGTCAGGCGTTCAGCCCTGGCGCAGCTTTGGTGGGGGGATGAAAGCACCCGTTGCCGGTTCGGTGATCTCTGATTTTGGCACGCGGCGTTCCTACAACGGGGGGCCTTTCGACCGTTTTCACAGCGGTACGGATTTTACGGCAACCCTCGGCGCACCCGTTTTTGCCGCGGCACCCGGAGTCGTGGTGATGGCGGAACGATTGGCGGTGCGTGGGCTGGCCACCATCATCGATCACGGTTGGGGCGTCTATACCGGTTATTGGCACCAGGATAGTCTTGCCGTTGGGGTCGGGCAAACGGTCAACGTTGGGCAAATCATCGGCGTCATCGGCAACACGGGTCGGGTATCGGGCGTGCACTTGCACTGGGAGCTCTGGGTCAATGGCGTCCCGGTGAATCCGCTGCAATGGTTGGAAGAAGTGTTTCCTTAATGGCTCTGAAAAGCGTCATCCAGCGCTTCGAAATCGGTGAATAAAAAGTGGTCGTGATAATAATGAATCCAGAGAAAGGCCAACAAGGCCGTGTAGTAGGCGACATCGAAGCGCCATAGCCCAAGCCGTTTCAAGAATTCGGGGTGGGTGGGGTCCAGATAGCCGGGGGTGAAAAACTGCGCCAGAGCGTAGACAATGGCGAAGATGACCGCGGAACCGACGAGCAGCAAAGCGCTGAAGAAGTAAAGGCCCCGCGAATCTTCCCCTTTGCTGAAGCGCGCGACGAGCGGAGCATCTTTTTCCAGGCTGCCATATTGCTGACGGATCTTGATGATGAAGAAGGTGATCGCCAGATATTGGAACGAATGCCAGGTGTTCAGGCCCTGAAAGGCCGTATCCAGGTTGGGTAGCGCGGGGATGGTGAACGCGACCAGAACGGTGAAGCCGATGAACACGGTCTTGGGCCAATTGATATAGCCGCCCCTGATCTCGTGCGCGGTCTTGACGACGAACGCGACTGCTGCCACCGCAAAGATGCCGGAGATGCTCACAAAGAGCCAGGTTTGTTGGAAGATGCCGGGGATTACGCGGGTCAAGTCGTTCGTGCCGATGTCAAAATTCCCTCGACTGATCTTATAGGCGGCGATGGGGAAGAGAGATGTGAGGATCACCGCGTAATCGATCAGCCGAGCGATCGGGCTGATGGCGCTGGGAGAAACCCGGCCATCGGGACGGACAAACTTTCTTTCTTTGTGGTTGTACAGCTCAACGATGTAGGTGATTTGATGCAAGACATGGGTCGACGCCCAAAAGAAGAAGACGGTAAGCAGCAATTCCAAATTCAAGAAAGCGAGAGAGACCACCACTACGGGTACGATCACGGTCGATCGGATGAGCATGGGGTAGCGCTTCTTGAAGTTTTCGTCCAACCCAGTGCGCAAGAAGGTCGACATCATGTGCGGCCCGCCCACCGCAATGGCCACGAAACCGTTGATGATGTTTCGGCTCAAGTCCGCATCCAACTGGAAGATGTTGCTGGAAAGGAGGAGATACAGCAGGTAAGGCAACGGCACTACGACCACGCTGAAGGTGATGAAGATGAGATCCCAGCGGCGGCTCCGCAACCACAGGCTATCTCGTTCCACTTGTAAATCGGCGTTCAGCGCTGGCGTAATTACGGTCATTGATTTACCTGAAACCACGCAAGGGATTATAAATTTTCAATGAGGAAAAAACCAGTTCATTCGCGCTGGGGGACGGTGTGGTGGGAGCGGCAACGCGCCTCGTAGGATTCGGTCGCGCCAATCAAGATCAGCGGGTCATCATAATATGCGGGCTCGCCATTGACCAGACGCTGGGTATGGCTGGCTGGATCGCCGCAAATCACGCAAATGGCGCGCAATTTCGTCACATCTTCCGCCAAGCTCAGCAGAGCGGGCATCGAACCGAAAGGCTCACCGCGAAAATCCGTATCCAGGCCAGCCACGATCACCCGCAAACCGGCATGAGCGAGTTGCAGCACAATGCTTGGCAAGTTATCGGCGAAGAATTGCGCTTCATCAATGGCGACGACGCTCGTATCTTCATGGATGTGGTGGGGGATTTCAGCCGCATCCAGTATGGGTTGCGCTTCGATGTTGCTGCCGTTGTGGCTGCTGATGAAATCCGCTCCTTTGTAACGCTCATCCACCCGATGTTTGAAAACCTGGACCGTTTTTTGGGCGATCATCGCACGCCGGACGCGGCGGATCAGCTCCTCCGTTTTGCCACAGAACATGCTGCCGCAAATGACTTCCACACTGCCGGCTGATTTCACGAGGGTGCTTTCTTCTCGCCGTGCGCGAATTTCCTCAAGCGGTGTTGCTGGATTCTGGTATTGCTTCTTCTTCCGTGGTTTCTTCGCCGGGTAAGGTGTAGCCGCGCTGCCGCAAAGCCCGTTTGAGATCGGCGATCACTTTGCGGCCGATGCCGGGGATGGCCAATAACGTTTCATCGCCACCGCTCGCCAAGGCATCCAACACTTTCTGAGCGACCTGGATGTCGTGTTTGGCGAAGATCGTGATGTATCTCGTGCCGACGCCGAGTTCAGCGAGTGGCAGGTCTGGCGGAGTCCGAGCCAAACGACGCAGGTCCGCTTCGTTGCGGATGCGATCGCGTTCGCGCAAGCGGCCCAGGAAACGGTCGACCTGGCCTTCAGTATCCACGATGCGTTGTTCACCGGTGTAGAAAGGGTGACAATTGGAACAGATATCCGTTCGAATGCTGGGGACGGTCGCGCCCGTGGTCCAAGAGTTGCCACAGGAGCAGGTGATGACGGCTTCGGGGTACCAGGCGGGGTGGATTTCAGCACTCATTCGCTGCGCGCCTCGGCGAGCTCCTGTTCAGGATAAACGCTGACGCGTTGCCGTCCCCTGACGCCACGAACTTTCTCAAATTTCACGTTCCCCGCCACTTTGGCAAATAGGGTGTAATCTTTTCCCATGCCAACGTTTGTACCGGGATGAAAGCGCGTTCCGCGTTGACGCACGATGATATTGCCCGGGATCACAAATTCACCGCCAAATCGCTTGACCCCCAGTCGTTTGGATTGGCTGTCGCGACCGTTGCGGCTCGAACCGCCCCCTTTTTTGTGTGCCATGGCTCTCTCCTATGGTGCAAACTGGATCTCATCGATCCGCAGGCGAGTCATGTATTGGCGATGACCCGACTTCCGGCGATAACTGGTGCGTTGACGATATTTCAACACGATGACTTTGCGTCCTCGGCGTTGCTCGAGAACGGTGGCGAGCACACGCGCGCCCGGAACGTTGGGTTGGCCGATGTGTGTCCCTTCGTCATCGCGATAAAGGAGGACATCGTCAATCAAGATTTGGCGATCGACGGGTTCCGCCAGGCGTTCCACATCCAGGACGCTGCCGACTTCCGCACGATATTGGCGGTTTCCACTGCGAATGATGGCGTACATATTCCCTCACTTATTGTTTCGCCGCTGCTCGGCGCACCCACAGCCGACGAGGAAGGTTGGCGCCAAAGCACCAGTTCGGGATTATAAACATCAGCCATGATGAGGTCAACCGCGAACCACAGCGCAAAGCGATCAAAAGATGAGCATGGCATCGCCAAAAGAATAGAAACGGTAACGTTCCCGAACGGCCACTTCGTAAGTGCGGAGTATCGTTTCACGCCCGGCGAAGGCGCTCACCATCAGCAGTAAAGTGGACCGGGGCAGGTGGAAATTCGTCAGCAGGGCATCGACGACCCGCCATGCATAACCCGGCCGGATGAACAAGCGCGTTTCTCCCTGATAGGGGGATATGACGGTATGCGCTGCGGAGTTTTGTGCGGCCGTTTCCAGGACCCGGGCCGTTGTGGTGCCGATGGCGAAGACGCGGCCGCCAGCGGCCCTGCATCGCTGGATCGCAGCAGCCGTTTCGTGCCCCAGTTCGATCGATTCACTGTGCATGGTGTGTTCGGCGATGTCATTCACCCGGATCGGCTGAAAGGTATCCAAACCGATGTGCAAGGTGCAATAGGCGGTGATCACGCCCTTGTCTTTCAAGGCGAGGAAAGTTTGGTGGGTGAAATGCAATCCCGCCGTCGGGGCGGCAGCGGAGCCCAGCTTGTTGCCGTATATCGTTTGGTATCGTTCCGGATCGGCCAATGGGGCCTGAATGTAAGGAGGCAGCGGAACTTCACCCAATTCTGGCAAGCGATCCAGGATGGGTTTCTCAAACTGGAGATCGCGTTGTCCTCCTTCCCCGACAGCAGTGACGACGGCCAGGAGCGAGTGTTTGCTGGATTGCAGCTGCAGTTCCGAGCCGAGGCTGATCCCGCTGCCGCGGACCAAAACACGCCACAATCCTGCGGCCAATCTGCGCAACAGCAAAATTTCGACCGCCCCGCCGCCTTTCACTTTTCGTGCGTGAATTCGAGCCGGATGAACCCGCGTATCGTTGAATACCAGGCAATCTTCAGGCTTCAGCAGGTCAGGGAATTCTTGAAAATGCAAGTGAGACAGAGAGCCATTCTCTCGCTTCAAGAGCAAGAGACGGGCGGCGTCTCGCGGTTCACAGGGTTCTTGCGCGATGAGGGAAGGTGGGAGGTGGTAATCGTAATCTTGAATCGATTCTGCAGCCTTCATATCAGCTCACGGCAATGCAACAGCCGTTTTCCAATTCAAATCAGCTGCATTTGATCATCTTCATCTGGAAAAGGCACACCGAGATGTGCGAAGGCATGACGGGTTGCCACCCGACCTCTGGGTGTTCGGGCCAGGAAACCCAGTTGCAATAAATAGGGTTCGTAGACGTCCATGATGGTGGCGGAATCTTCACTGACTGCTGCGGCGATGGTCTCCAAACCGACGGGACCGCCGTCGAATTTCTCCACCAGGAGGTGCAAAATGCGGCGATCCAATTCTTCCATACCCAGCGCGTCGATATGCAGCATGGAGAGGGCATCTTCCGCGACTGCAGCGGTGATCCGACCGTTGGCACGGGTGGTGGCGTATTCTTGGACGCGGCGCAACAGTCGCAAGGCCACGCGTGGCGTCCCGCGCGCTCTGCTGGCTAGGATGCGCGTTGCGCTTTCCTCCAACGGGTTCTCCTGCATTTGAGCCGCTCGTTGTAAGATGTGGCAGAGTTCATCCACGTTGTAGAAATCCAGGCGAAAATGTGCTCCGAAGCGATCCCTCAGCGGGCCGGATAGCAGCGAAAGACGGGTGGTCGCGCCCACCAGGGTGAAGGGTGGTAGCGCCATCCGGTATTCCCGCGCGGTCGCGCCCTTGCCCAGCATCAAATCCAGGGCAAAGTCTTCCATCGCCGGATAGAGCGTTTCTTCGACTTTGGCATTGAGCCGATGCACCTCGTCGATGAAGAGCACATCACCGGCTTCGATGCGAGTGAGGATGCTGGCCAATTCGCCGGCAAATTTCAGGGCAGGACCACTGGTGATGCGAATGTTGGCACGGGATTCCAGCGCGATGATCTGGGCCAGTGAGGTCTTTCCGAGCCCGGGTGGCCCGTAAAAGAGGATGTGGTCGATCGGCATCCCTTGTTGCGCTGCTGCTTCGACCATCACACGCAATACGGAACACGTCCGGCTTTGACCGATGAAATCAGCGAGACTTTGCGGTCGCAATGAGTTCACTTCTTTCTCGTGCGGTTTCTTCTGCCCGCTGGTGATCCGTCCTGCATTCACGGAAGAGTTTACTTCCATTTGGGAACCAGTATAGCAGCGCACAGGGTGAAACAAGTCCCTGCCGGTGGTCAGCCGAATTCTTTACCAACCGGCAGGCCTATGTTACCATTCCCGTGGGATTTCATTGCAGCGAAGGAGGGAATGTGGGAGAAGTTCATGTATCCAACCATCCATTGATTTTGCACAAGCTGACGCAACTCCGGGATAAGGGCACCGAGCAGCGCGAATTCCGCAAATTGATCCGTGAAGTTTCCTTGTTGATCGCATATGAGGCGACGCGAGACATCCAATTGAAACCGCGGCGAGTGGAGACGCCGCTGGCCACCAGCGCAGATGGTTATGAAGCCGATGAATCCATCGGTTTGGTTCCCATCCTGCGCGCGGGGATCGGCATGGCCGATGGATTCATGGAACTGATACCCAATGTGCAGATTTGGCATTTGGGGATGTACCGCGACGCAGCCACGCTCCAACCGGTACAATACTATAGCAAGCTACCTGATGAACCCACCGTGCAGATTTGCATCGTGTTGGATCCCATACTGGCGACCGGCGGCACCGCGATCCATGCCGTCAATTTGTTGAAAGGGTGGGGGATCCAACGCATCAAGTATATGGGGTTATTGGCCTCACCCAAGGGGATCGAAGCGCTCCATCAAGTACATCCAGATGTGCCGATACACCTCGCCTGCATCGATGATGTATTGACCGAGCAAGGGTATGTCCTCCCTGGATTGGGCGATTCCGGCGATCGTCAATTCGGCACCTAGATGGTCATTGGTGCTTATTTCCTGGTATTTGCCGCCGCGCTGAGCGTTTCCTTGTTTGCCGCCCGGGGCAGCGCCTGGCTGGGTGACTATTTCGGCATCACCGCCCAGCGGGGCGGGCGCCGCCAGAGCGCAAGCGATCGCCGTGGCGTGTCAAAGCTGGGCGGGCTCTCCATTTTTCTGGGCTTTGTTGTGGCGGCATTATTGGCCCAACTCTTGCCCATTCCACGGCACGACCCGCTGGAAATCATCCGCTTCATCGGTTTGTTGCTGGGTGCGATATTCATCTTCGCCGTCGGGATCATCGATGATCTGATGGATTTGTCACCGTTGACGTTGTATGTCGCGCAGTTGATCGCGGCAGGGATCGCGATATTGTTTTTGATTTTCATCGAATTTGTCAACAATCCATTCACCGGCAATCAAACCGACGCTTTTCCCTGGTGGGTCACCGTTGTCGTCAGCCTGTTCTGGCTGGGAACCATGATGAATACGGTCAATTTCTTGGATGGCCTGGATGGTTTGGCGGCGGGGGTGGCCCTCATCGCCAGCATTTTGCTGTTTGCCAACTCCGCCTTCGTTTTGTACCCACCGCAAACGAGTGTCAGCCTCTTGCCTCTGGCTTTGATGGGCGCCTGTGCCGGTTTTTTGTTGTATAACTTTCAGCCCGCGCGCGTGATCATGGGCGGTAGTGCGTACCTCCTGGGCTATCTCCTGGGAACGCTCAGCATCATCGGGGGGGCCAAAATGGCGACAATTCTCTTAGTCATGGGCTTGCCGTTGATGGATCTGGCCTGGCAAGCGGTGAACCGCGTCACGCAGGGGCGAAATCCTTTGTTCGGCGACCGCGGCCACTTGCATTATCGTTTGCTGGATAGTGGCTGGTTCAGCGAGCGACAAATCGTTCTCGCCTACTACGCCTTCGCAGCCATATTTGGCTCACTGACCCTGTTCATCGAGAGCCGGTTCTACAAATTCATCGCTCTATCGCTGATGGCCGCTCTGATCGCTCTCGGTTTCTGGTTGGTCGTTCGTCTGGGGGAGAAGAAAGCGCGAACTGAGATGGCTGATTCGTCGGATGAGAGCGTAGCTCGCTAAAAAACTGGCTTGCAGGAGCAAGATGCCCAACCAGCCTCGGGTCATACTTTCACGAAGGGCGGTCAGCCAAGCGAGCCAATTGGCGGAACCCAGCCCGTTCAGCGCCGATGACAGAAGCGCAATCCCGAAACCGATCAGCCAAGGCCGAGGTCGCGTGGCAAGGGGATGGGCGGGCAACAGGATCAAACTGATGGAAAAGGTGAGATAAACCCACAACCAAAAACCAGGCGTGGCAAGAAGCTGGCGCCATGCAATCCACGTGGCCGCCCAATCCCCTTGAAACAGCGACTGGAAAAAAGCGTGGCTGTCCGCCGTGATCCAGCTGATCAACGCAAAACCAGCCAAACCTTGCCCGATCCCCAACCACCATTGTTTGCGCTTGGGCAGTTCTCGGGTCAGTCGGATGAATGGGGAACGCCAGGGTTCTGTTTCTGGCAGCGAAGCGCGCCACCCCTGCAAAGAGACGCGTTCATTCATCACGCTGGCGAGCAACCACTGGACCAATGTCTGAATCAAGACTCCCGGTAAAGTCAGCGCGAGTTGCAGGGTGGCCGCTCCTTTTTCGTGCCGGAGCAACCATAGACAGAAACGACGGAGGCGTTGAGAGACTTCCCAATTCAGGCGGATGGACAGGATGACCAGCGCGATGAGCGCGATCCAATCTGGCAGATTCGGCAATGGCGGCACGGGCCTTCAAGCGCCAAGGGATCGCTGGGTGATGCGCGCCAATCTCAGAAAAACACGGCGACGGAGAGAGGAGCCACCGACCAGGGTGCCGTTCAATTGGTTTTGCCTGCAGAACGAAGGGAGATTGTCGGATTTCACGCTGCCACCATAGACGACGCGTATGGAATTGGCAGCCGGCTCGCCAAACTGTTCGGCCAGCGGTTGCCGAATCGCATGCTGGACGAGCAGATTGACGGCACTGGGTACCGGCACTTGACCTGTGCCGATCGCCCAAATGGGTTCATAGGCAATCACTACCCGGGATAGTTCCTGTTCGGAGGCGTCGCGAAATATCTCCTTCACCTGGGAGCGGACCACGTCATCCGAGACTCCATCCAGGAATTCATTTTCGTTTTCGCCGACGCAAACAATGGCTTGCAAACCGTTCTCCAGCAGAGCCATCAGTTTCTTACGCACCATCTCATTCGATACGCAGAGGTGCGAGCGGGTCTCCGAATGGCCGACGATGACGTAATCCACCATATCCCGGAGCATACTTGCACTGACCTGCCCGGTATATGCGCCATTCTCTTTCCAATGTGCGTCCTGCGCCCCCAGTAAAATGCCGCTATCGGCCAACACATCGCGCAAAGGGGCGATCGCCAAGTGATGGGGACAGAGGACAAACTCAACCCCAGTATGAGGTTGCAATTTTTCGACGAGTTGCTGAGCGTAGTCAACGGCTTCCGCGACCGAAAAATTCATCTTCCAATTGGCGATGAGTAGGGGTCGTTGATTCATGATGGTGTCACTTCCTTGGTCAGGGCCGAGAGAGCGGGCAAGGCCTCGCCAGCCAGCAGCGCCAAGCTGGCACCTCCGCCAGTGGAGAGATGGCTGACTTGTTCGGCATAGCCCGCGGCCTGGATGGTCGCCGCGGAATCACCCCCGCCAATGATCGTGGTCGCACCCTTGCTGGTCTGTGCTGCGATCGCCTGGGCCAACGCGTAGCTGCCGATGGCGAACTGAGGGTTCTCTGTTACCCCCAGTGGTCCATTCCAGATGATCGTCTGTGCCCCTTCCAGCTCGGCGGTGAAACGTTGCACCGTAGCCGGGCCGATATCCATGATGCGCCAACCAGCGGGCAGCGGTTCAGCGACCGAGACGTGTTGTATGTCGGCCGTGATGCCATCCGGCGGCGCGATGGTGGCATCCAGCGGCAACCACATGCGTCCTGCAGCCTGTGCCAACAGCTTGCGAGCCAATGGGAAGGCAGCAGGTTCCACCAGTGAATCGCCCAGGTCTTGCCCCTGCGCGGCGAGGAAGGTATTGGCCATCCCACCTCCAATCAACACCCGATCGGCACGATCCAACAATCGCTCCAGTATCGTGATTTTGTCCGATATCTTGGCGCCACCCAAGATCGCCAGATAAGGCCTTTGGGGATGGCGGAGAGCGCTGCTCAAGTAAAACACTTCCTTCGTCACCAATTGACCCACATAAGCAGGTAGCAAGTTGGATAGCCCGACATTGGAAGCATGAGCTCGGTGGCAAGTGCCAAATGCATCGTTGACGAACACATCACCCAGACGAGCCAATTGGGCCGCAAATGGTGCATCGTTCTGGGTTTCGCCTTCATGAAAACGGGTATTTTCCAGCAGCCACACCGAGCCGTGTGGGGATTGGTCAATGGCCTGCTCCACTTCAGTGCCGATGCAATCCTCGCTGAAATGAACTTCCTGGTTGATCCATTTGGAAAGCAAGGGAGCGATGGGCGCCAGCGAAAGATCTTCACTGCGCTTGCCCTTCGGCCGGCCCAGGTGGGAAAGCAGCACGAGCGCTCTGGGGTGCTGTTCCAGGATGGTCGATATCGTCGGTAGAGCCGCCCGAATGCGCGAATCGTCGGCAACTTCTCTACCGATCAGGGGGACGTTGAAATCAACCCGGCAGAGAACGCGCTGATCCTGCAGATCTGCCTGGTGCAATTGTGGGAGGTCGATGTCTACAGCGTTCACCTTCATCCTCACCGTTGTGATGCACCGATGTAGCGGACCAAATCCGCGACGCGGCAGGCATAGCCCCATTCGTTATCATACCAGGTGATGATCTTGGCAATTTTCCCATCCACCACTTGAGTGGATGGCGCATCGACGATGCTGGAATGGGGGTTGCCGCGAAAATCGTTGCTGACCAGTGGTTCATGCGTGACCGAAAGAACGCCCGCCATGCGGCCATCGGCCGCTTCTTGGAAGGCAGCGAGCAATTCTTCGGTGTCGGTGGGTCGTTCCAGGATGGCGACGAAATCCACCAGCGAAACGGTGGGGCTCGGAACGCGAACGGCCATCCCCGTGAAACGCCCCTGCAATTCGGGTATCACCAGGGCAACGGCTTGGGCGGCACCGGTACTGGTCGGGATGATATTTTCCGCGGCTGAGCGCGCGCGGCGCAAATCACTGTGCGGTAGATCCAGCAATTGTTGGTCACTCGTGTAGGAATGAATGGTCGTCATCACACCGCGTTCGATGCCAAAGTGATCGTGCAAAACGCGGGCGGGTGGCGCGAGGCAGTTCGTCGTGCAAGACGCGTTGGAGATGATGTGGTGCGCATCTGGTTGGTACATCTCCTCATTGACCCCCAGGCAGATGGTGATGTCTTCATTTTTGGCGGGGGCCGTGATCAGCACTTTGCGCGCCCCGGCGGCCAAGTGTTGGGCGGCGCTTTCCCGGTCGCGGAAAATGCCAGTGCTTTCGATGACGATTTCCACCCCCAGCTCATCCCAGGGTAAGGCTGCCGGGTTTCGTTCGGCACAAAAACAAATGGCTTTCCCGTCAATGATGAGTTCGTCCTCTTTTTCTTCCACCACACCCGCAAAAGGACCATACGTGCTGTCGTAGCGAAACAGATGCGTCATGGTGTGTAGATCGCCCAGGTCGTTCACCGCAACGACTTCAATTTCAGAGGGGTAACGCTTGAGGATCGCTTTGAGGGATTGACGTCCGATCCTCCCAAAGCCATTGATTCCGACTCGGGTCGTTTTTTGATTCATGTGGGACTCCTTGGCATGTTGACGGGTGTAAGGGCCTCGCCCTCTTCATGGATGGCGCAAATCTCGTGGATGGATTGAGCAAGTTTTTGGGAATCATGCCGCCACGGTCGGTCGGTGTCGACGAGATCGCGGTAGTGAAATTGATAGCGCCGCAAAATTTCATGCTGGTGCGGGGCCGGGGGGACATATTCAGTGATGCCACGATTTTCCCTGGGGTAATGATCATTGATCAAGACATGGTCGAATAAACCGTGGCCGCAATGCTGCTCAATGGCGAGGACGTGCTGCGCGGCATCGAAGTCATCGGTCTCTCCGGGTTGGGTGGCGACGTTGCAAATGTAAATCCGGGGAACGTTGGCTTCGCGCAGGGCAGCAGCGATGCCATTCACCAGCAAATTGGGGATGATGCTCGTGAACAGGCTGCCCGGCCCGATGATCAGGATCGCCGCCTCGGCGATGGCCTCCAGACAGGTAGAAAATGCCTCGGCATGTACCGGCTCCAAGCGAATCTGAACGATTTCACCACCCGCGCTGCTGATGTTCGTTTCACCGCGGATTTCCTGCACGGATGACTGGCCGGGCAAACGCACCTGGGCCACCAAGTGGGTTTCCCTCAACGTCGCGGGCAACACCCGGCCCTGGATGTTCAAGACGCGCTCGATTTCCAGCAATGCGCTCACCGTATCTCCTGTGACGTCGCTCAAAGCGCTGATCAGCAAATTGCCAAAGGCATGACCGCGGAGAGAGCCCTGGTCAAATCGGTAATCCATCAATTGCGTCATCAAACTCTCATCTTGTGAAAGCGCGGCGATGTTGCTGCGCAGGTCTCCCGGGGGTAAGCCACCCAGTTCGCGCCGCAAGCGTCCGGAAGAACCGCCATCATCGCTGACGGTGACGATGGCGGTGATGTTGCTGGTGTGGCGCTTGAAGCCACGCAGCACGGCTGGTAGACCGGTGCCACCACCGATCGCAACCAGCTGTACTCCCCGACTGCGCACGTTATGCGCAACGACGATTTCAGCGACGGGTCCTGGTGTTTGCCGGCGATATGGGCGAAGCAAATTTCGGGATAGGCGCAGGATGGCGAGCGCGGCCAAGCCGGCTCCCGCGCTGAGCAACACGATGCCGCTGATGATGTGCCCTCGTTGCAACGTCCCGCCGGCGGATTGATTGCCAATGAGCCAGCCGAACACACCAAACCAGATGGCCAGGGCGACACAAAGCGCAAACAGCCAGCGTTTGATGCCAATTCCCAGGGTGAGCCATTTGACCCAATTCTGTGTGGGCAGATACATGCCTTGCATATTAGCGTTGGAAGTGGCTGGTTTCTACGCTGGGCCAAGCCTAGTCAGTCATTGATGTTGCGCCCGAGTCGATGCGTACCGTAAAAGATGCAGCACACTGCGAAACACATCAGCAACGCCAGACAGGCAGTGGAGAATAGCCAGAATCTGGGCGGGAAATTCTGTATGAGCGTCGCAGAATTGCGGAATTGCCAACTGCCACTGGCAAAAAAGATGCGGTGAAAACCGGCGAAGGCGCTTTCCCAAGCAGCGAAAGTCAGCAGCGCACCTGCACCCAGCAGAACCAGGGTAAAGGTTGCACCGAGGCGAAGACCCAGGCGCCAGGTAGACAGACCAAATTTGCATCGCCACTGCAGCAAGCCGGTGACCAGCAGCGCGGCCAATAGCAAAAGATACCCCTGGCGGAGCAACGCACTCACATCCGCCAGATGAGCCAGTTCACGGGGAGTCAAGTCACTCAACGGGTATGCACTCTCTGGAGAGACGATTTGCTGGCGAACATAATGGAAGATGGCAGCTGCCGAGGAGGGTTCCAGTTCAATATGCAAGATCTGCTGAGCCAGGGTGGCGTAAAGGGGGCTCAATAACGGAGCGACGCAAATCAACGTGAGCAGCAAGGGAAGCACCACGGTCAGCCACCCGAGGAAAACAATTTCCATACTGAGCTGGGTCTTCAATGGCGCAGCGTTTCGAGTTCCTGGGAAAACAGGAAGCGCAACAGGATGGAATCCACCAAAGCCTCGACCGGGGCGAGATCATCGGTGAACACGATTCCTCCGTCGCGCAAAGGAGATGCCGAGCGAACCGTCAATTCCAGGATGCGGCGCAAGTGGGGTGAGGCATCTGCCGGCAAGTCACGCAGGTTGGCTTGCAAATTGCTGGGCGAAGTGGGTTTGATGCTGGCATAGAGCAATGAATTGAAGGAATTGGGCACGTCCACAGCATGCACACTGGGAAATACCTGCTGCAAGGTCGCGGCCAGGGCATCCACCAGGCGCCGATCGCTCGATGTGCGACCCACATTGATCGCCAAAACCCCCTCATTGCTCAAGAGTGACCTGGCCTCCTTAAAGAATTCTACAGTGGTGAGGTGCCAGGGGATGTAAGGCGGACGATAGGCATCGATGGCAATTGCGTCGAATTGCTGATTCAGCTGGCGAAGGGCAAAGCGGCCATCTTGTGGGATGGTTACCAGAGAAGGCATCGCTGCTTCGTTCAACTCAAAGTGGCTCGCCGCCAGGGCAAGGATTTCGCCATCCAACTCGATCCCCGTCATCGGGATGTCGCCATATATCGCCTGGTGTTGCCTGGCGATGGTACCCGCCGCCAGGCCGATGATGAGCAGGGATTTCACTTGCTCTGGGGCGAAGGGGGGCGCGTTGAAATACGGCGCCGCCAGGAAAAAATCCCAACTCCCGTCGAAGAAGCGCTCTGTCGGATGCCAGATGCTATGCACCCCCTGTCCTTCATTGAGGTGCAGATAGCGCGTACCGGCGCGGTCTGCCAAAACTTGCACGTAATTGTATGCTGATTCCGTTTCGTCCAGGAGCAGGAAACCTTCAGGAGCGGGTCGCAACGGTCCTCGCAGCCTCATCAACGTCAAGATCGCGATCAGCAGTGCGACCCAAAGCCAGCGGAATGCCTTGTTACCGACTGCGCGCCATAAGCCATACAATGCCAGCAAGTAAAGCGCTGCAGCGAGGATCAAGAAACTCTGGAGGGTGCCAAAGGTGGGGATCAGCACCAGCGCGCTGGCAAAGGTGCCCAGCAAGCTGCCCAGTGTGCCGACGGCATAGATGCTGCCGGAAATTTTCCCAGCGTGTTCCAATTCGTTGATCGCCAGCCGAATCGCAAACGGCGAAACGCAGCCCAATAAAGTGATGGGCACGGCAAAAAGCAGCAATACGGTGAAGAATGAGCCCAGCGCCAGTGCGCCGTTGATCTCCGAAAGGGCGGAGGCAGCCACCTGCAATACAGGATGCGCCAAAAATGGCAAGAACGCACAGAGCCCTGCGGCGATCAAGAGCAGGCGAAACAAGAGCCCAGGGTCAGGTGAGCGATCGGCCCAGCGACCACCGATGTAATAGCCGAGAGTTAGATAGAAGAGCATCAAACCGATGATGTTGGCCCAGACGATATTGCTGCTGCCAAAGAAACTGCCCAATAGGCGCGAAGCACTGATCTCCACCCCCAGGGTCGTCATTCCGCTGACGAAGACCACGGCGAGCAGTAAGGGGGATGAGATCGTTGTGGGATGGCTCCGAGCGGCCATCAAATGATGGGGTCCTCGAGCGCAGCGGCGATGTGATCACCACAGCGGACGACGACGGAAGGGATACGACTGATGTGCAATAAAGACCGCAGTTGATCCGCATCCGCACCCGGGGCGCCAAACGAGCCAGGATCGATGAGGACACAAACCGGCGAGATGCCACGGCGCGACAAAATACGCACCTGAGTCACCCATTCGAGATCCACAGAGGCGGTGATCACGACCAGCGTGGTGCCGCGGGTGATGTTGGGCGTATCCAAGACGAGCATTTGCGCCAGAGAGTAATTGGAAAAACTGCGCGCGGTCGCCAGCGATTGCAAGATGAGTTCCAGCTGCCTTTCCCCCCGCTCAGGTTGGTGCAGATCATGTTGCGGAGTGTAGGCGACAAAGCCCAGGGCTCGTTCCAATTGGATGAAGTAATGGGCCATGGATGCCGCACAAACGACCACATATTCTTCGGTCGAGGCGGGGATTTTTGCCTGGTAAGAAATCAGATTGCCGGTTCGCTCTTTGCGAATCACATCTCTGGCTTCAAACAAAGAATCTGAGGAAAAATCAACAAACAGCCAGACATCGGCCAAGGGATCCAACTCGAACTCTTTGACCATCAGCTTGTCGTGGCGGGCGGTGGAGCGCCAATGGATGCGGTTGAAACTATCACCAGGGACATATTCACGGATGCCATCGGCATTGGTCGTTACGAAATGCGCCCGCCGCCGGACCTGGCCACCTCCGCTCAGATACCCCGAAGGCATTTTGATGCGGTTGATGGGGAGGGTAGCTGGATAAATGACGACATCGGCGACTTGCGGCAAGCGTCGCTTGAGGGAAAACAACCCAAAGGGATCGGAAGTGACCACTTCCAGCGGACCCAAACGAAAGGCCCCACGGGCGATGCATTGCGTCCGAACCGACCAGCTCCAATCCTGCCTGGCAAAGAGACGCGTGACGACTTGGTCGCATCGGTGGCCCGGTAGTTCGGAATGGTCACGCAATTCCAACCAGAGTTTGGGAAACCAATTTCGATTGCGGATGTTGAATCTTTCTTCAAAATCTCGGCCGACCTGAGAACGGTGCGTGAGGGTTTTTCGACGAATGTTCAGACCTCTCAGAGACAACCAGGCCCAAAGATAAGCAAGTGGCAACAAGGAGGCCAACAGGGCGGCAGTTTGGAAAAAAATGACGCGGCCGCTCCCGACGCCAACCAGCACACTGGTGCCGATCAAGGAATATAAGGCCAGGCGCCTCATCGGATTTCAGTTGACTTGCGGGGTTGCGCCAGGAATGGGTGTGCGGGCCATGATTTCCTGCACGATGCTGCGCGAAGAGATATCTTTCACCCGCGCGACAGGGCTGACGATGATGCGGTGCGCCAGGGTAACTTCCGCCAATGCTTTGACATCATCGGGGATCACATACTCTCGCCCCGCCATTGCGGCACGCGCCTGCGCCGTACGAAACAACGCCAATGATCCGCGCGGACTGCTCCCCAGATACACATCGGCGTGTTTGCGCGTCGCCAAGACCAAATCCACGATGTATCGTTTGACTTCATCGGCGACATACACTTGACGGACCGCTTCTTGGGCCTGCCTCAACTCATCCACGGTCACCGTTTGTTCCAGTCGATAGATGGGATGCTCATATTGTTGCACGGTCAGCACATCGATCTCTTCTTGCGGTTTGGGATAACCCAGCTGAATCCTCAATAGGAAACGATCCAACTGCGCTTCGGGAAGGGGAAAGGTGCCTTCGTATTCGATGGGGTTTTGAGTGGCCAGGATCATGAAGGGGTCGTCGAGATAGTATGTAACCCCATCCACCGTGACCTGTTGCTCTTCCATGACCTCCAACATGGCTGCCTGAGTCTTCGGCGTGGCACGGTTGATTTCATCCGCCAAGACGATTTGTGCCATGATCGGCCCGCCGCGGAATTCGAATTCTCGGGTTTGCTGGTTGAAGAGTGAAACGCCCGTTACATCGGAAGGGAGCATGTCGGGCGTGAACTGAATGCGGCTGAAACTGCAGCCGATGGCCTGGGCCAACGCTTTCGCCAGCATCGTTTTCCCGACACCGGGGATGTCTTCAATCAGCAAGTGCCCTTTGCAGACCAAACCCAATACGGTCAGCAGGATCTCGTTGCGCTTGCCGATGATGACTTTCCCGACGTGTTGCACGATCCGTTCCGCGACGGATTGCACCAATAACACTTGCCGTTGTACCGTGCCATTATGAAGGCGTCTTGTTTCTTGCGCTGTTTCCATTTCCTGACCAATTCACTGGACACATTATAATGTGGATTGGGGGTTTGGGGCAGATGCAAAGCGAACCTGCTAGAATGACGAAGGATGGTAGGCTTGCGATGACGGATACCACAAAATTCATCCTTTGCATCGGTGGTGTGGTCAGTTCGATCGGCAAGGGCGTCACCGCTGCCGCAATCGGTAGGCTGCTGAAAGCCCGCGGCAAACGCGTCCTCATCCAGAAATTGGATCCCTACCTCAATGTAGACCCGGGTACGATGAGCCCCTATCAGCATGGCGAAGTTTTTGTCACCGCCGATGGTGCAGAAACGGACCTGGATCTCGGCCATTACGAGCGCTTCACCGATACGGAATTGAGGCGCGAATGCAATGTCACCGCGGGCCAAGTCTATTCCAGCGTGATCGAAAAAGAACGGCGGGGTGATTACCTCGGCCGCACGATACAAGTGATCCCACACATCACGGATGAGATCCAGCGGCGAATCATGCAACTCAGGAAAGACGATGTGGATGTCATCATCGTGGAAATTGGGGGTACCGTCGGCGATATTGAAGGATTGCCTTTTCTGGAAGCGGTGCGACAGTTGCGCCGCAGCGTGGGCCAGGAAAATGTGCTCACCATTCACGTCACTTTTCTGCCTTTCATTCAGGCGACCGGTGAGTTAAAGACCAAGCCCACCCAACACAGTACACGCGAGCTGCGGGGAATCGGCATCCAGCCGCAGGTCATCGTCGCTCGGACAGACCATCCCGTCAGCCAGGAGGTGATCGAAAAAATTTCGCTGTTTTGCGATGTCGATCCCAAGGCAGTCATCCCACTCCCCACAACCGATTTGTTGTATGAGGTGCCACTGGTTCTGGAATATGCGGGATTGGGTCGTTACATCGCGGATTATTTCGGATTCAACGAAGAACCCGACTTATCCGATTGGCGCAGCCTGGTCGCTAGGATGCGGAAAACTCAGCACGCCACGAACGAACTCAACATCGGAGTGGTGGGGAAATACGTCGAATTGCATGATGCTTACATCAGTGTGAAAGCCGCCTTGACTCATGCGGTCAGCCAAATTGGCTGTCGCTTGAATCTCCATTGGATCAATTCAGGCCAATTAGAAAAAGACCCAGATTACCGCCAAAAACTCATGGAATTGGATGGTATCATCGTGCCGGGTGGTTTTGGGCCGCGAGGGGTTGAAGGGATGATCCTGGCGGCCGAAGTTGCGCTGGAAGAGCAAATCCCATATCTCGGCTTGTGCCTCGGCATGCAAACCATGTGCATTGCTTTCGCCCGCCAGCGGTTGGCATTGGAAGGGGCCAACAGCACCGAGTTCGACGAGGCAACCCCGTATCCCATCATCGATTTGATGCCGGATCAAACCCGCGTTACTGACCTGGGCGGCACCATGAGATTGGGGCATTTTCCCTGTCAACTGGTCCCGGGCACCCGTGCAGCAGCTGCCTATGGTGAAGAGAATCCCATTTTGGAACGCCACCGCCATCGATTTGAATTCAACAATGCGTTCCGCGAGCTATTTCAACAGGGCGGTATGGTTTTCAGCGGCATCAGCCCGAATGGGCACTTGATCGAAATCGCCGAAGGTAAAGATCATCCCTTCATGCTCGGAACGCAATTCCATCCGGAATTCCAGAGTCGCCCGGATGCAGCGCACCCGCTCTTCCTGGCTTTTGTGGAGGCGGCCAAAGCCGTGCGTCATTTGATGCCGCAGGTAGAAACGGCGGTTTCTGTCCAACTCGAACGATCGAGTTATTGAAGCACGCAGCGATCAATCTTCCGCCGTGATGTGGATGCGGCGGGCGGCAGCGCCTCTGGGTTTGGGCAGGGTGATGATCAGTTTGCCGTCTTCGATCTTCGCCCGCGCTGCTTCGACTTGAACGGCGCGGGGCACATCCACGCTCCGTGAAAATTCTCCGAAGGATTTTTCTCGCAATAAGAAGGCGTTTTCTTCGATTTGTCTTGCGTCCTGGGTTTGGATCTGGATGCGCAATTGATCCCCCTGGAAGGTGATTTCAATGGTATCCGGGTCGGCATTTTCCAACGGTGCTGTCTCGATGATGACGCTTTCTTCCGTTTCATACATATCCAAAGGCGGACCATCGCCGCTTGGGTTGACGATGCGCACGCTTTGTTCCAGGACTTTGTTCACCGAACTGCGGATATTCGCTGTCAACTCCCGGGCTGCAAAGGATACATCGGAAAGAAACTCGTTCAGGGTTTGGTCTTGCGCGCCCCGGTGGTGATCCTCGGTGTCTTCTTGTCTTCGCTCTTCGCTCACGGCATTTTCCTTACGTGGTCGCTTGCTTGCCCTACTATACGCAAACCAGAGGATGTGGTTTCTGAGCTGTTGCATTCAGTCATGCGGCTGAACCTCATCCCTCACCCTGGCGAAAATCGACAAAACGGTAACCTTCTCCGCGTTCCGTTAAAATGTAACGCGGATTCTCACGATCTTCTTCTATCTTGCTGCGCAGGTAATTGACATACAAACGGACGTAGTGCGCCTCATCCTGATATTCGTATCCCCAAACGTTCTGCAGAATCTGTTGATAGCTGCGTGTCCAGCCCGCATTCTCGATGAAATATTTCAGTAGACGAAACTCTGTGGGGCGCAGTTTGATTTCTTTACCGTCGACCGTGACCAGACGGCGGTTGGAATCGAATGACAATCGCTCATCTATTATTCTTACCTTCTCATCTGGCGTACTTTCAGCATATGCATGGCGGCGCAAAACAGCACGGATGCGGCTGCTCAGGATACGCGGTGAAAAGGGTTTGGTAACGTAATCATCAGCGCCAAAATCCAAACCGAATTGGACGTCGCTCTCTTCACTCTTCGCCGTCAACATGATCACTGGCACGTTGGAAAATTCACGCAACTTGCGCAAGGTTTCAAAACCATCCTGGCGGGGCATCATGACATCGAGCAAAACGCAATCCGGCAATTTCGTCCGTATGGCCTCCAATGCCGCAATCCCATCATAAGCTTCGCTGATTTGATAACCGTCCAGATCCAGGTTCATGCGGATGAAGCTGACCATTCTGGGTTCGTCGTCGACGACCAGGATGTGGGCCCGCTTTTTGCCATCTCTCGGCTGCGTCATGGATGCCCTTCTGCAACACTGAATCCACCAAACCGTAGAATCGATTATATTGTGATTGAGCCAAGATTCCCAACTGAGTCCGGGGGACGTGTTGCGCAGAGAAGAACCATCGCACGCCCTATATCTGCACATCCCCTTTTGTGCGACGAAATGTACCTATTGTGCGTTCAACACGTACACCCAAATGGAAGCAATCATCCCATCTTTCGTGAAAGCGTTGTGTCTGGAATTGAGGATACTGTCTCAAGCACGGCCCGGCTTGCCGATTCATACGGTCTATTTTGGCGGAGGGACGCCCAGTTTGCTGACCGCTAGCCAGCTCCATGCCATCCTGGATCAAATTGCAAGTGGCTATAAAGTGCAGCCGGATGCTGAAATCACTTTGGAAGCCAACCCCAATGATCTGGATGAGGGCTATACCAAGGAATTGCGAGCATTGGGGTTCCAGCGCATCAGTTTGGGTATGCAATCCGCGCAAGAAAAGGAGCTGCGCCTCTTCGCCCGGCGGCATGGCAATGCCCACCTGCTGCGTGCGGTCTCAGCCATCCGCCAGGCAGGAATCCACAACTTCAATCTGGATTTGATCTTCGGCATCCCTCACCAAAGTTTGCCGGATTGGCAAGAGAGCCTGCAACAAGCCATCCACTTGAATCCGACTCATCTGTCGCTTTACGCATTGAGTCTGGAACCGGGCACGCCGATGCGCGAATGGGTGATGAGCGGCCAGTTGCCGCTGCCGGATGAAGCAAACACGGTGGCGATGTACGAATGGGCTACCGATCGATTGAACGCAGAAGGTTATCAGCAATATGAAATCAGCAATTGGTGCCGACCGAGTTATGAATCCCGGCACAATTTGCAGTACTGGCGAAACCTGCCTTACTTGGCCTGCGGCCCGGGGGCACATGGTTGGGCCAATGGCGTGCGTTATCAGAATCTGCTTTCACCCAGGGAATATATCGATCGACTGCGACAAACGGTCTCCATTGATTTTCCCCTGACTCCGGTGGTGGCGGAGCATGAGACCGTAGACCGCAAGACTCAGCTCGCCGAAACCCTGATGATGGGTTTGCGTTTGACGCAAGAAGGGATCCCCCTGCATCAGCTCCAGCAACGCTTCGACGTCGATTTGCTGCAGGAGAAAAAAGCGGTCATCCAGCGTTTCTGTGAAACAGGCTTCCTGGAAATCACCGCCGGGGCCTTGCGCTTGACCCGTGAAGGCCGTTTTGTCAGCAATGCCATCTTGCGCGACTTGATTTAGCTCAGATCGTTCTGCCCAGCAATTGGGCCGGTAGTTCTTTCAGCCAGCCGCCCGCAACAGGTTCCATATTCAAGGAGGATATGGCTTGAATGGCAGCATTCCCGAATTGCTCCTCAACGGCCTCGGCATATGAGCGGGCCGCGCAACGATTCAGCAGGGACCTCGCTCGCTCTACTTGAGCGTCTGAAAGTTTGCCTCCTTCAAACAAACGAGCGAATTCAGGTTCGCGCTGCATCCCGCGTATGTTCGGCAGGGATTTTTTCTGATTCCTGATGTCATCGGCTGCTGATTTGCCCGTCGTTTCACGCTTCCCCCAGATGCCCAAAATGTCATCCCGAATCTGGAAAGCCAATCCCAAGTGCCGCCCGTACTCTGCGAATCTGTCGTAGCCTGGGTGATGGGCCAGGCGCGCGCCCATTTTCGCCGAAGCGGCAAACAAAGCGGCAGTTTTCCCCTCGATCATGGAACGGTATTCGTCTTCATCGACGGTAGGCTGGTTTTCAAACTGCAAGTCCAGATGCTGGCCACGCGTCAATTCCCGCAACGCGACGTTGAGATCATGCCAAACTGCCAATACGGTTTCCGCAGAGAAACTTTCACGCAGGGCATGGAGGGTATGAAAAGCCAAACCCAGCAGGGAATCGCCCACATTGATTGCTTTGGCCTGATCCCATCTTGCCCAGACGCTGGGTCGGTTGTGCCGCATGATGGATTGATCTTGGATGTCATCGTGTACCAGTGAAAAATTATGCAGGAGTTCGACCGCCGCTGCCGCGGGGATTGCCTGCTGCCAGTTGCCGCCGGCTGCCTCACAACACAGGAGCAAAAGATAGGGACGCAATCGTTTCCCAGACATGTGACGCATCGCCTTGCCAGTTTCATCCACCCAACCGAAAGCATAACCCTGCATTAAGTTCAGTTCTGTGGGATGTATCTCTGAAACCACGCCGCGCAGGAACTCATCCAACGGCGTGGCATAACGTTGTTGCAACTCGCTCAACATGGATTGTCGGGAAATCAGCGTTTCAGTAAAGGCTTGTGGCGCAGGGCAGCCAAATCCGCCGCGCCGCAGCAAAACATGGCAACTTGCAATTGCCTTTGGATCAAGCGGATCAGGTCGACCACCGCATCACTGGAGTGATCGGCCGCTCGCAAAAAAGGCGAGGCGAAGCCCCCCAGAGTGGCGCCCAGGGCCAGGCATTTTGCCATCTCCACCCCGTCACGCAGGCCACCACTGGCGAAGATCGGCAATTCAGGTGCGGCCTTTTGTGCATAGCCGAGTGCTTCGGCGGTGGGGATGCCCCAATCGGCAAAACTCGCCGCCAATTGGGCATGATGTTCATCCGGTGCACGGCGCGCTTCTACTTCGCTCCATGAGGTACCACCGGCCCCGGCGACGTCGACGGCGGCTACCCCCGCCTCAGCGAGGGCGCGTACGGTGGCTTCAGAGAAGCCCCAACCTACTTCCTTCGCGATGATGGGTATGGGGCTTTTGCGGCAGAGTTTTTGGATTTTAGCCAGCAAACCACTGAAATCATGATCCCCTTCTGCTTGCACCGCCTCTTGCAGGGCATTGCAATGGAGGATCAGGCCATCCGCTCCTACTTGCTCCGCTGCGCGGATGAAATCTTCTTCATCATAGCCGTAGTTTAACTGCACGACCCCCATATTGGCGAAAAGCAAGATGTCCGGCGCGACAGCTCTCACGGAGAAACTATCCATCAGAGTGGGGTCTTCGAGCATGGCTCGCTGGGAACCCAAACCCATGGCAATACCCATTTGCTTTGCAGCCAGGGCGAGATTCTGGTTGATGCGCGCGGCGATCGCTGTGCCCCCCGTCATCGAAGAAATCAGGATGGGGGCGGATAATTGCTTGCCAAATAACGTGAGTTGGGTCTCCACGTGTTGCAGATTCAGCTCAGGCAACGCTTCGTGCAGGAAATGATAGCGTTCCAGCTGGTTGCTCAACCGTGGAAACTGAACATTTTCTTCCAGATTGATGCGAATGTGGTCTGCTTTGCGCTTCTCGGTACTGGGAACGAGTGCTGCTTTTTCCATCAATGGCTGTCCTAGGAAACGAAAGTATGCTAACCCAGTGTGTGCTTTGGGTCAAGCGCATGCGGGTCTAGGCATTGGGTTTTCCCACGCTATAATGACCGAACCATCGGTGGGTTGGTGAATGAAACAAACCAGGAGGTTTGGATGTCTTCTGTCGCAGATCAAGTGCAAGAAATTGTAGTAGATTTGTTAGGGGTTGGCGTAGATCAAGTCGTCCCCGAGGCGCGCTTTCGTGAAGATTTAGAAGCCGATTCACTCGATCTGGTGGAATTGATCATGGCCTTTGAGGAGAAATTCGGCGGCGAGATATCCGATGAAGATGCCCAGAAGATCACCACAGTGGGGGACGCGATCAATTATGTGACGGAAAACATGGCTTCATAGCGGGTGGGCTTTTCGCCCTCTCCAGTGAAGCAAACCCGTCATCAGGATCAACGCATAAGCCAATACCAAACACAGCATTCCCGGCCCTGCATTCGCATCCAATTGTAAGCTATCGTACAAAACGTCAATCCGAAGTGCCACGTATAGGCAGCTGAGCAAACCGATGCAAGACCAGCCGAGCTGCCAATAGGCAACCAGCGGTTTCTTCAACCGTGAACCGACTGCGGAGATCAAAGCCGCAGCCAAAGCCAAACCCATGAGCTGGCGGTAACCGGGGTTGCCCAATTCACGTATGAAGCCGTCTGGTGGCGGGAGCAATGCGATGCAAAGCAAGACGATGATGAACCAACGGCTGCGGTGAACGTTGCTCGAAACAATGGCCGCCAGGATGAGCAGCTGTCCGCGCAACAGGAAGCTGGTCAACATCACCAAAGAACCGCGAAATTCTTCCCCGTGCCGAATGCTCCAATTGGCGAGCTCAGGTGCATTCAACGTCAATCCCGCGCTTGCGTGCTGAACCCAGGGCAGGAGCAAGCCGATGCCCCCCAGCGAGATGAACCAGAACATCAGCGTTGCGGCAGTGGGTGATTTCATATGAGCGAGGCGAGCTTGCGCTGCGCCAAACGATGGTCCATGCGCAACTTGGCTTCTTCCGCACGGATGCGCTCAGAATCATTTTCAAGACGCAGGGGCGGCACCGGCGTGGGCTTCCCCGTTTCCCCGTCCAAGGCCACAAACACCAGATAAGCGATATTTTTTAATTCCGATTCACCGGAAATGATCTCTTCCGCATGTACTTCCACTTTCGTTTCCATGGAAGTTCGACCTACGTAGGTGATTTCGGCCGTTAACGTGACCAAATCCCGCAAGTGAATGGGGCGCAGGAATATGAGCGAATCCAGGTTTGCGGTGACGACAGAACGTTGCGAATGGCGTGCCGCGACGATCCCGCCCGCTTCATCGATGAGTTTCATGATGATCCCACCATGGACGAATCCCAAGTGATTGGCATCGCTGACCCCCATCCAGCGACTGTAGGAGATTCGAGATTCAGCGATGGTTTTTGCGGTCATCCCCACCATGGCTTGCCATCCTTACCCTTCGTTCAGCATCCGATCATAAACTTTCAGCAGTGTTTTGGCTGCCTTCTGCCAGCTGAATTGTTGCACTCGTTCATAGCCTTTGGCGATGAGCTCCTGGCGAAGCGCTTCATCTTCATGCAATCGTCTCAATCCCTCCTCGATCGCTTCGACATCATAGGGGTCGATGTAAAATGCGGCGTCTTGCGCTGTCTCCGGTAGCGATGAAACGGCAGCGGTCAGGGTAGGCGTTCCGCAAGCCATCGCTTCCAACAACGGGAAGCCGAACCCTTCATACAAAGAGGGATAGGCGAAGATGCGGGCGCGACGGTAGAGCGCTGGCAATTCCTCTTCCGCCACATAGCCGCGCAGATGGACTGCTGCTTGCATGCCGAGACGTTCACGGGTTTCGTAGATCTCTTCTCCCAACCAACCCGGTCCACCCACGATCACCAATTCCAGCTCGCTTCCTTTTGCGCGCAATCTGGAAACTGCTTCGATGAGGCGGGGGTAATTCTTTCGCGGCTGTAAAGTACCCACGGCCAGTACGAAGGGTGGCCCTGGCTCGGGATCCATAGGTTTCGTGGTATCCCTTTGCTGTGTATGGAATTTGGGCGAGATTCCGCCGTGGATGACGGTGAATTTGCGCTCATCCAGCGCAAAATGTTCGACATAATCATTTCTCGTCGAGAAGGAGTTGGCGATGATGTGATCGGCACGATGCAGTGCGCGGGGGACCACCTGGCGCAGATAGCGCAACAACCAGGGGGTAAAAGTCTCCGACACTTTTTCGAAAGAAAGATCGTGCACCATGAGCAGGCGGCGCGTCCCGGGTAGCGTCGGTGGGAGCGAGAAATCCGGGGCATGGAAGAGATCCGCTTTGCCACTGAGCAGCTCAACCGGTAGAGGCATTCGCAAGCGATGCCAGATTCTGGTCAAATGCTTCGCTGGAATTCTGGTGTTGCGCCAGGAAAATTGGCTCCCGGGTAGGGAAAGCAACTGATTCTTGGCTCTTCCCGCTACAAAGAGGCGAAAATGGTAATCACCAGCTGTCTCCGCCAATGCGTGGATCAATTCGCGGGTGAATCGACCGATCCCCGCTCTTTGATGCACGGCCGAGGTGTAATCAATGGTGATGATCGGCATCGAAACGAACCCGCGCATCTACATCCGAATACGTCCAGTAACGATTGGCAAAGAAATTCCAAAATAGGACGATGAACACCCCGATGACCAAAGTGATGTTGGTGCCGATGCGAGCGCTGACGTCATCTGCCGGTAATCCTTCGTAAATGGGCAAGTTGCCCAAAACAGGGTAGAACCAATCGCCAAAGAGTGGGTAAGCCAAAGTGATCCATACCGTTCGCCCGGCCCAGCCCACGAAATTGATGAAAGTGAATTGGGCCAACTGCGTTTTGATTTTGCGGGTGCGGGAATCGGGATAAGTCCAGAAGCGATTCCAGGTGAAATTGCTCAACACACCGGCGAGGAAACTGATGGATATGGCAATGGAGACATTCCAGCGTAAATCCACCCCATTGGCATCCACTGCCGGTAGCACGGTGGACTGGAGCAGGTTCAGCAATCCGAAATCGATGAGGAAGCCAATGGTCCCCACGACCAGGAATTTGAGAAAGCGTTCCATCTCCACTGCTCGCTCGCCAAATCGTTCGGCAAGGATGCGTATTGGGTGGTCCAATGGTGTGCGGATTGCTGTAGGAGGGTGATTCCTCGACATCAAGCAACCCGCTGACTCTGTTGTTGGCAGCGAATGTGCAACAACAACCCCCAAATCGCGCCCAAAATCAAGAAACTATGGTTCACGTATAGGTGATCGCTCAGGCTATGGATGCAGAAGTAGAGCCAGGAAGCAAACACACCGACCGCTAAACTTCTCGCCAGGGGATCGGGGTGCGCTCTCGCACGCCAACTCCAGATCAGGATGGTGATTGAGAGCAGGAGGTAAGCAAACAAGCCAACGAGTCCTGTTTCAGCCAGCATATTGAGGTAATAATTGTGCGCGTGGCCTAGGGAATCCGGCCAGTTGGCCAAGCGGTATTCGGCATATTGTTCTTCATAACTCCCCAGGCCGTAGCCCAGATAAGGGCGATCGGTCGCCATGCGGATGGCGGCTTGCCAATGGGCCACTCTTTCTACCAAAGCATAATTGTTCGCATCAAAATCAACGCCGCGCACATCTTGAATCTCAATCAACTCGTGGACTGCACTGCGCAATCGGGCGTCCAATGCTGTGGGCAAGGCGCCGCTGAACCCGATGGCAAACGCGATCCCGATAGAAATGACGAAGATCAGCCCACTCGCCCACCGTCTTCGAGGTATGGCCGTAACCAAAGCGACCGTCCCACAAATGGCGCCCAACCAGGCGCCACGACTCCAGGAGAGCAACAAAGCCATGACCAGGCAGACGGAGCATATGAAGCTCAGCAGGGTGGGCAAATGATGCAGAAACCTAGATTGTGGTGGATCATTCTGGTGAGCGCTGCGCTTGGCTCGACAGGCGAAACCCCAGGTAGCCATCACGGCCAGGGGCGCGGTCATGCCCATCAAGCCAGCGAAAGGATTCGGTTGTTCGTAACTGCCATACGCTCTCGTGAATTGCCCATCAATCTTAAAATGAGGGGCGCTATCCACCAGGCCGGTGAACTGCATGAGGCCAAGCAAGGCATTGACCATAGCAGCCAACAGCACGGCCGAAAGCACGGCGGACCCACCGTAACGTTCACACAACGAGAGTGAGATCAATACCAGGATCAGGATCGAAAGCCATTTCAACCATTCTTGCAGCCAGGCGAAGGTGATTCCTGCGAAAAAACCGTGGAGCAAGAGGAAGAAGACGAAGATCGCCAGGGGAGCAATGGCGGCTTTCCAGCGTGCGGGTAGATCGACTTTGTGGTTGCGAATCACGTGCGCGAGCCAGACCAGGAACAAACCGACAAAAGCGACTTGTCCGATGTCAAGCGGAAAGGGCCAGTGGCCCACGCGACTGAGCAAAGCGCGCAGCGGGGCCAAGGTGAGCGCTGCTTGCAAAGCGATGATGGGGGAAAGAGTGGCGCTGAACAACAAACCGAGGCTTGCGGCGAGGAGGGCCGAGATCCACAGCGGACTGAAGGCAATCAAACCGCCAGCGAAAGCAGCGAAGCCCGCCCAAAACAAATTATCGCTCGGTCGCACCCGCATACGAACTGGAATTCATCTTCTGTTCAAAGTGCGCGATGGTTTCCATCAGGCCTTCATGCAAGCCCACGGTGGGCGACCATTGGAGCAGTTCTTTCGCCCGGCTCACATCTGGTCTGCGCTGCTGAGGATCGCCGGGAGCTCGTCGATCTCGCTCGTAGTGAAGCCCGCCGGGATTGTCCGTCAATTGATTGACGATCTCGGCAAAATCGGTGATGCAGATCTCCTGAGTACTGCCGATGTTCACCGGTTCCACAAAATCCACGGCCAACAAACGGATGATGCCTTCGATGAGATCATCGATGTATTGGAACGAGCGCGTCTGGCTGCCATCGCCATAAATCGTCAACGCTTCCGCGCGCAAGGCCTGGCCAATGAAATTGGGTACGACTCGGCCATCATCCAGGCGCATCCGGGGGCCATAGGTATTGAAAATGCGAACGATGCGCGTATCCAAACCATGTACGCGGTGATAGGCCATGGTCAGTGCTTCGGCGAAGCGCTTGGCTTCGTCATAAACTCCGCGCAAACCGATGGGGTCCACGTTGCCTGCGTACTGCTCCGTTTGCGGGTGCTGTTCGGGTTCGCCGTACACTTCCGAAGTCGATGCCAGCATGAAACGCGCCTTCTTTGCCAATGCCAAACCGAGGGCATTGTGCGTACCCAGGCTGCCCACTTTGAGCGTTTGGATGGGATGCCGCAAATAATCGATCGGGCTTGCTGGGGAAGCAAAGTGCAAGACGAGGTCCAAATGGCCTTCGCAGCGAATGAATTGGCTGACATCGTGCTCAATCAGCTGGAAACGCCCGTTCCGATGGTGTTGCTGCAGGTTTTCCTGCTTGCCGGTGATGAAATTGTCCATGGCAATCACACGATGCCCTTCCGCAAGGAAGCGATCGCAGAGGTGAGAACCAATGAATCCAGCTCCTCCGGTGATGAGGATGCGCAGATGGGTTGAGTCTGCCATGACGCTCGTCAGTCTAGCACACACCGGGATGGGTCGTCGTTTCGTTTCGCAAAGCAGCAGCGGTGGCCATTTGAAAAGCGAAGAGATGTGCCAAATCGAGCACGAATATGCTGTTGTCGACCCAACCATGGGCGAACAAGTACACCATGGATGTGGCGGATGCGAAGCACAACCACCGACTCCAATGAGAGACAGTTCGTTTGCGGCGGATGATGGGCCAATGCGCACGCCAAAATTGCCATTGCGTGGCGAAAAACAGACCCACCCCCAGGATGCCCAGGCGCAGCCAAACATCCAGTAGAACGTTGTGTGGGTGGGAGATATCCGGATCTTGCCAGGCATCCGGCGCGATGTAAGTATCGCGGTAGGCATATAAGAACTGATCCAGCCCCAATCCACGGAGCGGGTGATCGTGCCACATTTCCAGTGCAGACCACCAGACATTCCACCTAACGAAGAGACTACCCTCTTGCCAGTTCAACCAATCGTTCCAACGCCCGCCCAGCAGCACCGTCAGGATGAAGAGGATGAGTAACGCGAGACAGACTCGGCGGATCCAGCGCAGACGCGTGGCCCATGAAACCGCCAAGATCATCACCGGTAGGCCCAATAGCAACGCCGCAAAACTCTGTGTCAGCAGGATCGCGCTCAATAAGATGAGGGTGATTCCGGCGGCCGCAAAGCGGCGGGCCCGACTGTCTTTGGCGAACCACCATAGGGTGACCGCGTAAGGTAGGCAGCGTCCGAAAAACAGCGCCGCATGATTGGGCGAGCCATACACGCTCACCAACCGGCGCACCCCCGATTCCGCCGTGGCAAATACCGTGCCATTCAGCAGTTGGAAGATGCCGATGGCCGCGACCAGCGCAGCACCAGAGAGCAAACCGATCACGAGCAGGCCTTGGCGGTTTGATTCTCCGGCGTGCAGGCGCAACAACCCGTAAAATATGGCCGGTTCCAGGAACAGGGTGCGCCAATCCGTAAGCGCGGGTTCCGGCCAGCGCGCCCAAAGCAACGTGACCGCGCCGAGACTGAGCCATAACAAGGTGAGGAGATCCAAAGCCTGCCAGCGGGTGGTGACGAGCTTCAGGATGCTCTGCCGCCAGTGAAACGTACGGACCGTAAGCTCGGCCGCCAGCGTGATGAGCAAAAGGTACTCGGCGGGAGGGAAATGCAGGTCTGCCCAATGGATCGGCAAGCGAGCCAGAGGCAAGGCGAACAATACAAAGGACAAGCCCAAAACTCGATTTCGCACGAAGAGAAGCCACAAAACCGCCGTGGCCGCTAGCGAAGCGTAAGGATGCAACTGCGCTTGCAGTAGGAGGTAGCTCGCGCCAGCCAGCAAAGCGCTGAACCCCAAAGAACGGGTGGAAATGGGCTCAGGGCCGGTGGCAAGCGCCAGGCGTTCGCGCCAGGCAACTCGCTGGCGAGTGAAGCGCTTTGCGATGGGGATGGCGAAGGGAAGGGCGGTGGAACCGGCAAACACGGTGGCGAGAAAGAGCCCAACTGTGGCGAAGGCGATCTGCCTTTCATAGGGTTCAGCCAGGTTGCCCGAACTCACACTGATGCCCAGGAGAGCATAGTGGGTATCGCCACCGCCGCCGGTCAGTTGCAGCACATGTTCCGCAAGCGAGAGTTGCCGAGCCACGGTGGTGAGCGTCTTTTGCGGCTGGCGGTCTGCGCTGGTGAGGATGAGGTAACTTCGTCCCCTCTGGATGCTGGGGAGTGCATCGGCTGCTTCTCCATCGACGCTCAAATAAAGAACGGTATGCCAGGCGTCTTCGCGCAACAGCAAAGCGACTTCCCGGCCCGTGAACGGGAAGGTCAGCTCACTCAGGATGTCTCGACTATAATCGGCAGCGCCATTTTGAAAGGTCCATTGGCCGCTGTATTGAATTGCTTCGTGATCCATCGCATAGCGGCCATCTTGCGGTGCCGAGCTTCGCCATTCCTGGAATTCACTCGACTGAACCCAGCTTTCGCCTTCTTGCAAAGGCAAGAAAATCACTCCCAGCCAGGGCCATTCTCTCAGAGCACGATGGAACAATTGCTGAAGCAAGGTGAATTTTTCCTGGGGCAAGGAATCATGCCAACGCAAGTCCACCAACCAGATAGGTTTGTGTCCCTCTTGTTGTTGGCGCAGCTTTTCGCGAACTAAAAATAACTGTGAGAGTGGGTTCAGCTGTGGATCTACACGGCGATTGGAAGGAGCAGAGATCAAGGGATCGGTGGATACGGCCACGATATCCCAAAATTGATTCGCCTCCAGTGCATAGATCTCAGCCAGTTGATCCACTGCCAGTGGAGCACGCATGGGCGCCGTGATGATGCGGGCGACCGGATCACGCTCTTGCAGGGTAGAGGTCACCGCTGCCAGTATCGTGGCGTACCATTCCACATCCTCGATGGCTGTGCCGATTTGATAATGATCGACGGTTTCGCCATAGCGGGTGGCAAACTCCGCGACATATTCGGCCATAGCCGCCGGAATTTGCTCTGCGGCAATTCCGGTAGGGGGGGAAGTGAACCAGGCGATGAGTTGGATTTCCGGGAAATCTCGCAGCGCACTCAAGAAACGGTCCAGCTCTTCCCCATTGCGGGAGGCATCCCCGGTCGCGGCCGCGCCCCAGGCGATCTCTTGTCGGATCCAGCGGATGTTTGCCTCTCGGATCGCATTCAATTGCTCCTGCAATCGATCCGCGTCCAGACTGAGCCAATCCCCATTCCAACCCAGGATGGGCACGCGGTACGGTAGATCAACGGTCCGCGTTGCGTCTTCGTAGCCACGGGTTGCGGAGCGGAGTTCCAGGTGGGTGATGGCTGCGGCCCAACTGGCCAAAGCGATGGCCCATACAGAGACAGAAAAGATCAATCGCTCACGTATCATGGTGCCCAATCCAGAGCGGTCACTCCGCCATCGGCGCTCAATTGCCAGGCTTGCCCCGAATCCACTTCGATCAGCCATAAATTGCCATCGACAATGGCCAGGATTTGTTGGCCGTCTGCTGACCAGGCAAAGTCGGCGATTTGTTGAGTGGCTGTGCCAGCTGAACGAGGGAATACCCCGCGCTGGTTGCTGCCATCACGGTCGGCGATGAACAAAGCATGACCTTCCTCAGTGTGGGTGGTGAAACCGATCATTGCATGGGAACGGGGTGAGTATTTCGCAATGGCCTCGCTTCCTACATCTTCAAACAGGGTCGCGCGCAACGCCCCTTCCAGCAAAAACACGCTGAGGTCAAAGCGATTGGCTTGGCTTTCGGTTGGGTTGGGTAAGGTAGCGATCAGCATTTTCGGCTCCGCTGACCAGGAGAAATGCGGCAGCCAGGCGGATGGATCTCCTGGATGAGGCGGCGAAAATGACGCCAGCGTTTGCCGATCGCCGCTGGCAAGGTCGAGCATCCCCAATTCCTGGTGATTGGAATAGGCAATCGTCTGTCCGTCGTGGCTGAGTTGAAGCTGAATCATGGGGTTTGCAGCCCAGTGCGTCTGCGAGGTTTCTATGGCTTGCAAAGTGCCTGTCCCTGGATCCAGCCGTTGCCTGCGGAGAGTTGGCTGCTCTTCGAGGGTATAGGTGAACATTACCCGCGCTTCCGACGGGTGCCATACCGCTCCCCGTACGTGGGTTACGCTCAAGGGCAGCGCCGGCGCTGCCGAGTCGGCTGTGGAAGCCAACCACCAGAGTTCATTGGTTTCCTGAACTTCGCGCTGCCGGGTGAAAAGCAGACTCTCGCCAGTGGGCGAAAGTTGAAAAACGACACCATCGGCATCCCCCGGTAGGGCAAGGGGGAAGCGATTCTCACTGCTCTGGCTCATGATCCAGATCGTACCATGACTGAGATAAGCGATCGTCCCATCGATGGTCACACGGGTTTGTGGTGGTGCCACTCCCACAAAATAGACTTCCTGCGTGGGAGGGAGCAGCACTTCACGTTCGATGCCGGTTACTTGCGTGGTACCACCCTCGTTTTGGTATGAAGTACAAACGTTTTCGATCCCCTCTATGCCGGCACGGCTCAGCTGTATTTCACCGGGTGTCAGCAACTCATTGGCGATTCTAACTTCAGAAAATGGGATGGCTTGCTGTTGACATTCCAGCCAATGCCCGCTCCGTTGCAGCGTTACGTGCATGCCATCGGCGAGGGGGGCTTCCAGCGGATGCGATAGAAAGTCATCTTCACGGAGGGCAACATCTGCCTCTGAGAGCAAATCTGCCACGGTGCGCGGTTCGGAGAAGCGATACGCTCGCTCTACCTCGGCTACCTGCAACACGACAATATAAGGTTTGGTGGTTTGATTTACATCAGCGCAGGCACTGAGTAGACCTAGGAGCAAAATGCTGAAGCCGGTGAAAATGCAACTCTGATTCGCCCACTTGCGAGTACAATTAATTATGATGATTCGACAAAGCAAACCCAACCAGCCGCTGATCGTCGTTGTTTGCTGCATCCTCTGGTGTTTCAGCGTGGGTTACTCCAGCGCGCAGGACGCTCTCTTCGAACAAGATGACCTTAAAATACTATATGGTAACGTCCAACGTCCCAATGGCATGGTCTGGCACAATGACAAACTCTATGTCGCCTGCAGCGGAGACTGGACGATTTATGAAATCAACCTCGAAAAAGAGACGACGAGGACGTACATCTTCGGTGTTCAGAATGCCAATTCACTCTTTGCGGAATTTGACGCGGAAGGGGTCACCCAACTTTGGGTGCCGGATTTTGTGACCCATGAATTGCTCAATATCCACCCCAGGCGGCGCCCCACCACGGTCATCGACCGAGGATTGGCCGGCGCCTGGGGGATTGCCTTTCGCGATGAGGGTCAATTCCTGATCAGCAATCTCCTCGCCGATTCCATCGTATCCGTTTCCCGGGCAGGCAAATTCACTACCCTCGTGCAGCAGCTGCGTTCCCCTACGGGTTTGGTGCTGGATGGGGGAGTGATTTACGTCGCCAATACGGGCAGCGTTCGCCGCTCGATCGAGTGGTTCACCTTGCGGCAAATATCCGCTCAAGATCAACCGCTGAACGCTACGCAAGTTGAGCATGCTTCACTGGTGCAAGGGTTGCAGAACGTGACAGGGTTGACCTTATCCGCGGATGGTTGGCTGTATTTCGCATATTCTGCGGGCGAATACGGCGAGATCGGCCGGGTGAACCCGCATCATTGCCGAGACAGCGGCGGCTGCCAGGCAGAAGATGTCGAGGTGGTGGTACAGACGGCCTTACCGGCACCAATCGCTGGTTTGACCCTCTCGCCAGATGGGCGACTGTACTTCCATAGTTTGTACAAACCGGAAATCTATTGGTTGCAACTCCCGCAAGATGATCGGCAGCAAGTCTCTGTAGAGCGTCAATCGGACAACTGAAATTCCGCAAACTGACGGAATTGGCGAGCGGGTACTTGTGCCTGCAGCAGATAGCCGCGATGGGTGGCTTCTTGCGATTGCACTCTTCCCTTCGCATAGAGTTGCGCCAGCAAGTTGCTCTTTTGATAGGGGAGGAGCAAACGCATCGGATAATACTGGGATGCCAAGGCGCGCTCCACCGCATTCAACAAGGAGCTCAGGCCGCTGCGATTGAGCG
This sequence comes from Chloroflexota bacterium, assembly GCA_011523615.1. Taxonomy (GTDB): domain Bacteria; phylum Chloroflexota; class Anaerolineae; order Aggregatilineales; family Phototrophicaceae; genus WTGJ01. The sequence goes on from WTGJ01000027.1 coordinate 181,466, forward strand.
CTGAAATGTGGACTGCATCCAGATAGAGATGGGGATCGGTTAAGTCGGGCAATGGCCGTTCATCCCACAAATCGGCTTTGTTCCAGACGAAAATCCGCGGTGTATCGGGCATCTCCAATTCCGCCAGCGTGTCTTCCACCGTTTCGACCTGTTGGCTGACGTTGGGGTGGGAAAGATCGGCGAGATGGAGCAACAGATCTGCTTCCCGGATTTCTTCCAATGTGGCGCGAAAAGCCGCGATCAATGTGGTGGGCAATTTTTGGATGAAGCCCACCGTATCAGAAAACAGCACTTCCTGCCCGGATGGCAGCTCGATCCGGCGTGTGGTGGGATCCAGCGTGGCAAAGAGTTGATCGGCGACCAGAACATCGGCGTTGGTCAGTGCGTTGAGCAGCGTCGATTTACCGGCGTTGGTATAACCGACCAGGGAGATGACCGGGATGCCTTCACGGATTCTCTGGTTTCGGTAGCGCTGACGATGCTCGCGGACTTTTTCGAGCTCCCTCTTCAGATAAGATATTTTTCGTTGGATCTCGCGCCGATCGACCTCCAACTGGGTTTCGCCGGGTCCTCGAGTGCCCACGCCCCGCATCCCACCACCGCCAGCTTGTCGGGCCAGGTGGGTCCATTGACGAGTCAATCGCGGAAGCCGGTATTCATATTGTGCCAGCTCGACCTGCAAGGCCCCTTCACGGGTTCGGGCATGTTGCGCGAAAATATCCAGGATCAATACAGAACGATCCATCACTTGTACCTGGGCGCCGAAGCGTTTTTCCAGCTCTCGTTGGTGGCGTGGTGAAAGCTCATCATCGAAGATGACGCAATCGGCAGCGAGGGAATGCACTTCATCGCAAATTTCAGCGATCTTGCCTGAGCCCAGGTATGTCGTGGGATTGATTCGATTCAGTTGTTGTTGGGCTTGCCCCACCACTTCCAGATCGGCGGTTTTGGCCAGGAGAGACAATTCCTTCAATGAATCGGTGAGCGAGAGGAGGCTTTGGCCGCCTTTGATCCTCGCTCCTGCTAGATATGCCCGTGAATGGGTCCGCCCATCGTATTCTGGCACAGGCTTCAGCGGCTGCGGATTTCTTGCCAGAGACGCAGGCGGTCCAAAGCTTCTTGGATTCTTGGCTCTGGGTTGACCAGACTGAAGCGGACGTAATCCTCTCCGTCCGGGCCGTATGTCCCACCGGGTGCGATGGAAACGTGCGCATGTTGCAGCGCGCCGCGGGCGTAATCTGCTCCATTGCCCTGGAGCACGCGCGCCCAAACGTACATCGCACCACCGGGAGGTTCCGCTTGCAAGCCGGCTGCCGGAAGGAGAGAGACCAATAAATCTCGCCGCCGCTCGTAGATGGCGTTGCGCGCTTCGATCCAGGAACGAGCGGTGTGATCCAAGGCTTCGATGCCGGCATCATATACCGGTCGAAAATGGCCACTATCCACGTTGCTCTTCAGATTCAAGAGCGCTTTGATATACGGTGCATCCCCTAATGCAGCACCCAACCGCCATCCAGCCATGTTGTAGGTCTTGGAGAGGGACATCAACTCAACGGCGATCGGTCTCGCCCGGGGGACCTCAAAGATGCTGATGCCCTGATTCCGGTCATAGGTGATGTCGTAATAGGGATTATCAGACAACAAGAGGATGTCATGTTTCAGGCAAAAATCGACGATCGGTTGGTAGTCATCTACGTTTGCGATTGCGCCGGTAGGGTTGTTGGGGTAATTCAGCCACAGAATCCGCGCTTTTTGCGCCAGCTCAGCGCTGAGGTTGCTCAGATCAGGCAGATAGCCGGTTTCCGCCGAACTCGGCAGGTAATGCACTGTGGCGCCGGCGATTCGAGCGCCCATGGAATACGATGGATAACCGACGCTGGGCACCAACGCGATATCGCCAGCGTTCAAGTAAGCCAGTGAAAAATAGATCACCGCTTCTTTGCTGCCCAGCAGCGGCAAAATTTCAGTATCCGGGTCCATTTCCGTATGAAAGCGTTGGGCGTAATGTCGGGCCACCGCGGCGCGAAAACCCGGCGTGCCAGAATAACCTGCGTAACCATGGTGTTGTGGATTGCGGGCGGAATGCGCCAACGCATCGATCACTGAATCCGGTGGGGGCAGATCCGGGCTACCGGCATCCATGCTGATGATATCCGCCCCATCGCTCGCCAATTGCCGTTTTTGTTGTGAAATCGTGGCGAAGATGTACGGTGGTAAATTGCGAATTCTATCGGCGATTTGCGGCATGCGGAAGCACCTTCATCCTCAAAAAACAGAAGCGTTTTCTAGCAGACAGCGCACATTGTACGGCTAGCTCATCGCGGTCGCTAGGGTCTGGGTGGGGAGATCTGTTTGGGACGGTAACCCAGGATCCGCCAGTGCGCGCAAGGATTCCGCCATGGCAGTCAAAGCTCGTTGGGCATAGGATTGATAACGCGCTCGCTTGTTGCGAATGGGCGGATTGAGAGCGGGCAACAATCCGTAATTGGCTTTCATCGGTTGGAAATGCTTCGGCTCAGCATGGGTCACGTAATGACAGAGTGCGCCCAGCATGCTCTCTCTCGGTGGGATCCAGGCAGGTTCATGTTGCAAGTGCCTCGCCAGATTGATGGCCGCCACGAGGCCGGTCGCGATGTTGCCCACATAGCCTTCCACGCCGGTGATTTGCCCGGCAAAGAATAAATCCGGCCGCTTTCGAGAGGCCAGAGTCGGGTGCAACAATTCCGGAGTATTCAGAAAGGTGTTGCGATGCATCATCCCCAAACGCAAGAATTCTGCCCCTTCCAAACCGGGGATCAGGCGCAGGATGCATCTTTGCTCCGGCCAGCGCAGATTCGTTTGGAAGCCGACCATATTGTATAACTCACCGGCGAGATTGTCCTGCCGCAATTGTACGACAGCATAGGGTAGGGTGCCGGTTTTGGGGTTGCGCAAACCGACGGGGCGCATGGGGCCAAAAGCCAGCGCTTTTCTTCCCCGGCGGGCCAAGGCTTCGATCGGCAGGCAACCTGCGAAGAATTGTGGGTCTTCCCTTTCAAAATCACGCAGTTCAATCGTTTCTGCCTGGAGCAGGGCAGCGATGAAACCATCGTATTCTTCCTGATTGAGGGGGCAATTGAGATAATCTCCCTGGCGATCGTCATTTCTTCCGAAGCGGTTGGCAAAGTAAGCAATATCCATATCGATGCTCTCGCGGGAGACGATGGGTGAAATGGCATCGTAAAAATAGAGGTGTTGGCTGCCGCTGAATTGGGCGATGCTTTCTGCCAATGCGGGCGAGGTCAGTGGGCCGCTGGCGATGATACAGGCTTCAGTGGGGATGCGTTGCATTTCTTCACGGATGACGGTGATGTTTGGGTGCTGGTTTATGGTCTCCGTGACCCGTTCGGCGAAAAGGCTACGGTCCACCGCCAGAGCACCACCCGCCGGGATTGCCGCTTCGTGTGCGATGCGCATCAGCAAAGAACCAGCCAACTGGAGCTCCGCTTGCAAAGTGCCGGTGGCGCGATCGACGAGCTGAGAACCCAGTGAATTGCTGCATACCAGCTCCGCCAGGTGTTCGCTGACGTGGGCGGGGCTCGTCCGCTTCGGCCTCATTTCATAGAGAACGGGACAAAAGCCGCGCTGAGCCAGTTGCCAGGCCGCCTCGCAACCCGCCAAACCACCGCCGACGATGATGACCCGCTGCGGTTCAGCCCGCGATGCGACTCTGGGCAAAGTCATGGTAACGGCGGATGGACGCATTTTCCTTTGAGTGTGGCGAGGTCAGCTTCAGTGCTTGCGAATAGGCGATGCGCGCTTCTTCATATCTCCCCAGAGCAAAATGAGCATTGCCCAGCAAATCAAAAATGCGGTAATCGCTGATTTCACCGCCTTCGTTTCTTTCCACTTCGATGAGTTGGGCCGCGCACTCACAGGCGTGGTCGTATTCACCGCTCTGGTAATACGCACAAGCCAATTGATAGCGGAGAGCGGAGGACCAAGGAGAATATGGATTGTGGTGCAGGGCTTGTCGAAAAGCCAACGCAGCATCTGGATATCGCTCTACTTGTAGGTAGGCTTCACCGAGCAATTCTTGCGCTCGCGCCCAACCCACATCGATCCCCGGCGGCCGCTTGCTGGTATGCAATAGTTCTTCCAATAGAGAGATGGCTCTATCGACTTGCTCTGGAATTTTCAACAGGATTTCTGCGGCACTGAACAGCGTCGTGGGTCGATGGCTGCTCTGGGGGTCCAAACTCTGGATGGCATCCTCAATGCACTGCCTCGCTTGAGCCCAGCGATGGAGTTCGAAAGAGACCCGCGCTTTCAATAAGAGGATCTCCACCCGCCACTCGCGAGAAGCCTGCTGCGGATATTCGCTCAAGGCCCGTTCCATGTAACCGAGGGCCTCGGTGAGGTTGCGTTTCTCATAATATGCGATGTAAGCCAGCCGCTCACCACTGTAAGCGCGGACGGTATTCCGCTGGCTGGGCATATGACCGGCTTGTTTGAAGTGCGCGATCGCTTCCTCAATTTGGTTGGCAGAGAGCAAGACGCGGCCCAGTTGATAATGCCACCAAGCCCGATTGGCCCCCTGGGGATGCTCGGCGATCAACTGACGATACAGCTGAGCAGAGTTTCGCGAATCTTCATTGCCGGCAAAACCCACGCTGCTCATTTCAAACAAGGCAAAATGGGTATCGGCGCGCAGTTCAAGGGCATCGGGCACTTGAGCGATGGCTGCATTTTTCTCCAAAGCCAGCTGCCAATCCTCCAACGCTTCCTGCGGACGGTCGCTCAACAATTTACACTTGGCTCGAGCGAGGTACAAATCCGCCAATGCGGTCGACTTCCTGGCAGCAGGGAGCCAACGGGCAATGGTAACTTCAGCGCGCTTGATATCACCCTGCTGAATCAGCTGCCAGATTTCGGTGAGATTTGCGTCAGATTCGCTTCGCTGCATCGCAGGAACACCCTACCTATTGGTTTGGGGAGATCAAATGTTGCAGTCCGCCTTGAATGGCGCCGATGATATCGGCGGAAACCGCTTTACCCGCTTGCAATATCGCATTTTGGATGGCCACTGCATTCGCACTCCCGTGGGAAACCAGGACGATCCCCCGCAATCCCAGCAATGGCGCTCCCCCGATTCGTTCCGGGTCGACATATCGTCGCATGCGGACGAATGCCTGGCCGGATAAGATGCCACCCAACATGGAAATCAGATCGCGCCGCAATTCGCGGCCGAGGGCATTGCGGATGAAATGTTGGGTTCCTTCAAAGGTTTTCAACAGGATGTTGCCCGTGAACCCATCGGTGACCAGTACATCCACCTTGTCTTCCAACAAACCACTGGGTTCGATGTTGCCCACGAAGTTCACCGGTGTTTTCCGTAGCAATGCCTCACTCTCTTGGATGAGCTGGCTGCCTTTGCCGGCTTCTTCACCATTCGACAACAGAGCGACCCTGGGTTCGGCGATGCCCAGGACGGTTTGCGAATACAAGCTGCCCATCAGCGCGAATTGTTGCAACCATTCCGGGCGAGAATCCACATTGGCGCCGACATCCAAGATGATCAATGGACGCCCTTCGATCGGGTAAATGGCGCTGAGGGCAGGGCGCTTGATCCCCCGAATTCGCTGCAATTTATTGAGCGTCGCGATCGCCATGATGGCACCGGTATTGCCGGCGCTCACATAGGCATCCGCTCGCCCTTCCTTCACCAGTTGCAAACCCAAGTGGATCGATGAGGCAGGCTTATCCTTCAATGCCACACCGGGCTTATCGGACATGCGGATGCGATCTTCTGCATGGTGGATTTCAATGGCTAAGTCTCTCGCTTTGATGCGCGTCAACTCTTCCTGGATCAGCTTTTCATCACCCACCAACAAGATGGTGAGATCTTGCCTGCGGGCAGCGGCAACCGCACCGGCTACATCCGGCTCGGGAAAATTATCGCTACCCATAGCGTCAACGGCGATGCGCATGCACAGAACACACTATTGAAATCATCCGCTGGGGCCGGATTGTAGCGCAATTCGCCGAAGGAGGGGAATTGACAGTGGCCTTGCGCTCGTTAAAATACCCACCAAGCCCAGGTGGCGGAATGGCATACGCGGCAGGTTGAGGGCCTGTGCCCTTCGTGGGCGTGGAGGTTCGAATCCTCTCCTGGGCAATCCGAGACATACCCTGCAGTACCCAGGCTGTTGGCTGCCAGTTGCAGAATTACCAGCTCGCAATACACTCGCAAGGAGAGAACTCACGAGCCAACATGGCAGGTGGATGAGCGAATCAATCCAGCCAACCTTGACCAGCGCGTTCGAAATGATCGAGCAGGGACATCCCGATCGCGCCGTCACCGTTTTGCAACCCTTACTGACTCAAGCCGCCGATAACCCTGATGTTTGGTGGGTGTATGCGCACGCCGTCTCCGATCCACAAGTCGCTCATGCCGCGTTAACCCGAGTATTGCGGCTGGAACCGGGCTATCCGGAAGCCGTCACGCTGTTGCGCCGTTTGGAAAGGCAATTGCGTGCCCAACGAGCCAATTTGATGCGCGAGAGGCCACCAGCCACGGCGCTCTCCAGCCGATCGCTCGCTCCCAACGATGCCCAGCAAGCGCCAGCGACCGACTTGCCGGAATTGCCGATCACAGCATCCAGTGGTGGTTGCATGGCCGGTAGCATTAACCTGCTTCTGGTGATGTTGGCGATCGGTTTGATCGCCGTGGTCGCATTGCTCGCATTGGAGCCACAATTGAATTCGTGGCTTTCCCGGACAAACCCAGAACCGGATCAGGATTCGGGTAATTCACCGATCATTCGCACCTGGGTGCCGACTGCACAAGCCACTGCCGTCGCTTCGCCGACGGTACCAACCGCCGTTGTCGGTATTCCTACTCTGCAAACCACTGCTGTCGGATCTCCCACGGTTCAATCCACTGCCGTCATTTCACCGACGACGCAAACCACCGCTGTCGTTTCGCCGACGCTACAATCCACTGCCCTCAGTACATCTACGCCGCCGGGCGTCACAGCCGGTGATTCCACACCCGGGGTAGAGCAGGAAAGGGAGGTGGATATCGCGAGTTCAGTTAATGAAGCGGTACAACCTCCTCCGTTGCCCCGGACACCGGCATCATCGGCGGTGATTGTGCCGGATGTGGATCTCGCCCCTTTCCACGCAGCCGTTCCCGAAATCGGCAGCATCGATCCAACGGCAATCCTGATGTACACCGCCGGCGGTTGGAATGTAGTGTTGCCGACATGTGGCGTGGAGGGAGATGCAGATTCCATCCCGCTTGCGCAGGAATATCTGGCAGAGTTGGCTGCGGTCAGCGCCGATCTGCCTCCGGACATCCAGGCCATAGCGATCGAATTGATCGATTGCACCAGCCAAGTTTCATGGCTCACCCTGAGCATTGAGCGCGCGGTTGCCCAGAAATACGCAGCCGGTGGGATGAATGAATCAGCCCTGAGGGCTCGAATGCAACGCTCGTCTTCGGAATAGCCCATGCCTCGGCTTTGCTGCTGAATGACCCAGACCACCCCTTCCCAGATCAAAATTGTCGCTCGCAATCGTCGAGCGCGTTATGAGTATGAGATCCTGGAAACGTATCAGGCGGGTTTGGTTTTGCTGGGTTCTGAGATCAAGTCCATCCGCGATCATCGAGTGAGTTTGGGCGATGGTTTTGTCAATGAGCGCAATGACGAACTCTGGTTGCTGAATGTTCACATTGCATTGTATGAACAAGCACGTCAATACGGCCATAGCGATCCGTTGCGTCCCCGCAAGCTCTTGCTGCACAAAAGAGAAATTGCCCGCATCATCCAGAGAATTCGTGAGCGGGGGATGACGGTCATCCCGACTTTGATGTATCTGCAACGCAGCCGAGCCAAAGTTGAAATTGCGGTATCCAGAGGCAAACGCCGCTACGACAAACGCCAGGCCATCGCCGAGCGTGAAAGCCGGCGGCAGCTGCAACGAGCGCTCAAAGGTGGGCAAAGAGGATCGTTCACCAGTCTTGAATGACCCCATGCCTGCGCTACAATGCAATGTTGCCGCGCGCCCATAGCTCAGCGGTCAGAGCTTCGGTCTTCGGAACCGAGAGTCGGGGGTTCGAATCCCTCTGGGCGTATTTCCATAGCGTTTCTCCGCAACGGTGAGCTGCAGTGAGGCAATATGAAACAGAGAGTGCTTTCCGGTATCCAGCCATCGGGTCAGTTGACCATCGGCAATTATTTGGGTGCGTTGCGACACTGGGTGCGGGTTTCGCAGGACTTTGATTGTCATTTCACGATCGTTGATTTACATGCCATCACCGTCCCCCAAGATCCAGCAGGATTGCGCGAAGGGACGAGGGAAATCACCGCTTTGTTCTTGGCCGCGGGGATCGACCCCCAGCATTCGGTGGTCTTCGCCCAATCGCATGTCGTCGCTCATAGCGAATTGGCATGGTTGCTGACCTGCATGACGCCACTAGGCTGGCTGCATCGGATGACGCAGTTCAAAGATAAGGTGGGTCGCGAGCAAATGGAATCAGTCGGCGCGGGTTTGCTCAATTACCCCGTTTTGATGGCGGGGGATATTTTACTTTACCAGGCTCACGCCGTTCCGGTCGGTGAAGATCAACGCCAACATCTGGAATTCACCCGTGATCTTGCCCAACGCTTCAATCACCGATACGGCCCCACTTTCCGCATCCCCACTTTTTTCCCCGCCCGGACCGGGGCGAAAATCATGGGCCTGGATGACCCGACCAAGAAGATGAGCAAGAGTGAGGAAAGCGATCATCATGCCTTGTTGCTCTTGGATCCGCCGGATCTCGTTGCACAAAAAATCAAACGGGCGGTGACGGATAATTTCCGCGAAATCCGCTTCAGCGATGATCCAGAACGGGCTGGAGTCAACAATCTATTGACCTTGTACCAGGCGTTCACCGATGAAGAGAGCGAAACGGTGGAAGCCCGTTTTGACGGCAAAGGGTATGGGGAGCTCAAGCGAGAGGTCGCTGAAGTGATCAATGAAAACCTGGCCCCGCTTCAGGCACGCTATCGGGAGATGGTCAGCGATCGTGCGTATATCGACGAAGTGCTGCGTGATGGTGCGCAACGCGCTTCTGCCATCGCTGATGCCACGCTCGCGGATGTCAAGCAGAAAATCGGCTTGCTGGCGCCAGCTGCAAAATGAGACTACTTGACCCTTGCCTGAGCCAAGATTAAAATGATTGGCCTTACGTTTGCCCCGCCCCCTTCGTCTAGTGGCCTAGGACGTAGCCCTCTCAAGGCTAAAACAGGGGTTCGAGTCCCCTAGGGGGCATCCAGTTTGATCCTTGCTCCAGAGTCGTTGGGTAGTGTAGTGATGCGCAAAACTCTCTGGTTGGTATGGCTTCTATGTTGTTGCGTGGGGATCTCTTACGCCCAAGAGGGAGTCATGGAACCCATCTACTTTGAGCAAACCTTTGCCGAGGGCATCCCCGAAGATTGGCAAGTGGATGGCGCCTGGGAGGCGGAAGCAGGGACCATCCGCAGTGCGACTGGCGGAGACTTGATTCAGTTACCGGGTAGCTGGGCAGATTTCTCTTTGGCGATGCGCTTGAGAAACAGCGGCCCGGGAATCCGCAGCATCGTATTCCGTGCGAATGAACTCGGTTCTTATCAATTGCACTTCCGCAGTGAAGGGGTGGGCCTGCTGTTCACGGATCAAAGCGGCATCCCAACCTTCCTGGATTGGCTGCCCGGCATCAATCATGATGATTGGCATGACCTGGTGATCATCGCCGAGAGCAACCGCCTTTTCATCTTGTTGAACGGGGAATCGCTGTTTGATTATGAAGCGCCGGAGGAAACCGCTTTATGGGAAGGAGCGGTCGCGTTTTACAATTTGGTCGCCGGTGAGTTCGAGATTGATTCGCTTTCCATCGCGCCGATCATCCTTTCACCCGCCGTGCTGGCGCCCAAGTGGATGTTGGCCGCGCCGCCACCGTTGGCGGAAACGGCGGTAGAAACCCGCACGGCAACGGCCACCCCGCCGCAAACTGCCATTCAATTCACCCTGAATGGCGGGGAAGAAGCGCTCACCATCAACGCCGGAGAGTGCATCGTGCTGCAATGGAGGGTGACCCATGCTACGGCGGTCTTCTTCAATGGCGAACGCACGCAAGACAGCGGTTTATGGCAAGAATGCCCGCGGCAATCCGTCGTCTTCACTTTGCGAGTGCTCAAGGCGGACGCTTCGGAAGAGCAGCGGGCTTTGCTCGTTCACGTGATTCAGCCGACCCCGACGCGCGCTATCCCTACGCCCACCCCCGCAGCCGCTGTCGGAGCGTGCCGCTTGACGCCGGATCGCCTGAACATGAACCTGCGCGAAGGGGATAGCACCGATTACCCCATCGTGGGGCGGCTCAACCTCGGCAATTATGCCATCGTGGTCGGCCGCAACCTGGAGGACACCTGGTATCGAGTGGAATTCGAGGGTTTGGATGCCTGGGTGGCGGGCCGGGGCTACACTCGACTGGAAGGGGATTGCAGCTATACCCTCTTGCGCATTTACGAGCCTCGTCCGTTGCCACCGACGAACACACCGCCGCCTCCTGCCCCCGTCCGCGAGAATCCGTCGTTTCAAATCCAGGGGTTGAATGCGTTCTTCCCCACCTTTAACGTGGACGGTGTCCATACCATTTACATTCCGCAAGGACAATGCGTCACCTTGCTATGGTATGCGGATGGGATCAATGCCCTGTATTACCAGGGTTCCGGGGTGGCGGGGCCCAGCGGCGAACGGAATGAGTGCCCGAACCAGACCACCACCTACCATTTGCGCGTCGAAATGCGAGACGGTAGCGTGCGCGATTTGTATGCACGGGCGACCATACAGTAAAAGGTGATTTCTCCACGACCTAGAAATCGGTCGGTCGCAGTTTCGCCAGCTCGCAATAAAAGCGGATCGCCAGTTGGATCGTGGTGCTGAAATCTGCCAGGATCAGGTATTCGTTCGGCGCGTGGATTTTACCTCCTGCGCCATAGGGCAAACCCGTCATCGGAATGCCCAGTTCACGTTGGAACATGCCCAGGATGGGAATGGAACCACCACTGCGCGTGAAGATCGCGCTTTTCCCGATCGTGGTATGCAGCGCTTGCTGCACCGCAGCCATGGCAGCGTTGGCCGGATCGATGGTGAAAGGCCAGGCTTTTGCTGCGATGCGAACCTGAACATCTGCCGTATCGCTTGCGAATTGCTGCACATGCTTCTCCAACAATTGGGCGATTTGCTCTGGGTCTTGATCGGGCACCAGACGCATCGTGACTTTGCAAGATGCTTCCGCCGGAATGACCGTTTTCACTCCTTGTCCCAGGTAGCCTCCTTTGACTCCGTTGACATCCAACGTGGGCCAGACGGTCGCTCGTTCCTGGCGCGGCGCGAGGCTTTCCGCCCAGAAGTTTTCCGTCCCCGATGCAGCCTCAAAGGCCGCTCCTTGCAGGCGATACGCCTCTCGCAAGCGTTGGCGCTCCTCGGCATCGATGGCCAACACGTTGTCATAAAAGCCTTCGATTTGAATGTGCCCGTCAGCATCATGAAAAGAGGCGATGATTGCGCCAATCACATGGTTTGGATTCTGGACCACGCCGCCGTATAGCCCGGAGTGGAGATCTTCCTGCGCACAACGCACTGTGATTTCGGCAGAAACGATGCCCCGCATCGCGTAAGACTGTATGGGTTGTTCAAAGTCAATCTCGCCATCCGAATTGACCAGAACATCCGCCTGGAGCAGTCCTTTATGCGCCGCTACAAAAGGAGCCATGTTCGGTGAGCCGCACTCTTCTTCGCCTTCAAAACAAATCTTGATGTTGAGTGGCAAGCGGCCCAGCGTCTGCAGGAACGATTCCAGCACTTTCAGGTTGCCCCAGATGCCGCACTTGTTGTCCATCACCCCACGGGCAACCAAGCGTCCGTCCCGGATCGTCGGTTCAAAGGGCGGTGAATCCCACAATTCGAGTGGGTCGATGGGCTGAACGTCGTAATGGGCGTAGATGATCGCGGTCGGTGCTTCCGGGCCGGCCGCCAACCAATCGGCATACAAAACGGGATGACCTTCAGTCTCGATTTTGCGAACGTTTTGCAGGCCTATGCGCGCCATTTCCGCCAAAATCCAATCGCCACAAGCTGCCAAGTCCGCCTGATGCGCAGGGTCGGTGCTGATGGATGGAAATCGCAGCAATTCCAGATACCCTGGTAAGAAACTCTCATGGTGCTCACGGGCGTATTCCAGCACCTGCTGCAGTTCGTCGCGATTCATGCGCCGATTCCTCGGTAATCTGTTGCTTGGATTATAGCAATGGCCATCCTACACTGGTTCATTTGAGAAAAGAGGGAGCATGACCGGCAGAGTCAGAGGAGTAGGGGGCATATTCCTCCGATCGCAACGACCGGAGGCCCTGGCAAGCTGGTATCAAAGACATCTTGGTTTTGACCTGGAAGCGGACGGCGCTGTCACCGTGTTCCCGTGGCAGGAAGCGGGCGCGAGGGCGCCCGGCTCCACGACCTGGGCAATACTGGAACCTGACAGCCGTTTGCTCCGTGAAGCCAATGCGGACGCCGTCGTGAACTACTGCGTGGAAAATCTGATCGCATTGGTGGAACGACTGCGCCAGGAAGGTATTACCATCGAAATGGAGCCGCAAAGCAACCCGCATGGCTGTTTCGCCTGGATCCGTGATTTGGAAAACCGGCGCGTTGAACTCTGGGAACCGCCAGCGGAGGAACCGTCAGCGCCCAGCCCAGGGGTCTAATTCCTCACCCGATTTTTCGGTCATCGCGGTGTTTCGCCATGCAAGATTCGCGCCAGGGTGGGTAGGTTGATGTTGCCACCGGAGACGATGCAGGCGATATTTTTGTGTTGCCAAAGGGAAACATAACGGGCCGCATGGGCCGCCGCCAGACTCACGGCGCCGGCGCCTTCCGCGACGATGCGTCCTCGCGCAGCCAAGGCCCGGATCGCCTCCGCAGTTTCCGCCAGTGAGACATCCAACGCACCATCCAGCACTTGTCGCAAGGCGGGCCACATTTGCGGCAGGACGCTCGCACCGCCACAGCCATCGACAAAAGTCGCTTCATATGGCGCAGGAACTCGTTTGCCTTCGGCCCAGGAGCGCCGCAAAGGATTCGCCGTTTCCGGTTCAACGGCGTAGACAGACGTTTGCGGGCGAATTGCTTTGATGGCAGAGGCAATCCCCAGCGCCAAACCGCCCCCGCCGAAAGGGATCAGCACGGCATCGACATTCGGCAGATCCTCCAAGATCTCCAGACCGATGACGGCATGGCCGGCGATCACCGCCGGGTCGCATACGGGGTGAATGAAAACGCCGAGCGCATCCGGGCAATCACCACTCATCAGGATTTGCCACCAATCCGCGAAAGGGATGCGTCGGGTGTGGGCGCCTGAATGGTGGATGGCGTTGATTTTTGCTTCGGGCGCATTTTCCGGTACGACCACCAAACACGGTATGCCCAGGCGACGGGCATTCCAGGCCACCCCCTGTGCCATGTTGCCCATGCTCGCTGTGGTCGCGCCTTCTCGGAGTTGGTCATGGCTCATCAAAGCCATGGCATGACTCGCGCCGCGGATTTTGAAAGAACCGATGGCTTGCAAATTCTCCAGCTTGAGATGGATGTTGGCAGCCGGGTCATGATGGGGGAAATGTATGAGCGGTGTGCGCCGTACGATACCTTGGGTTAGATTCCTGGCTTCTTCCACCGCATGGAGTGAAACGGGGGCAATCGAGGCATCAGACATTGCGCAACTCTCCAAAAGGAACCGTTACGCCTAATCCCAATTCTTGCGCCTTGATGTAACTCTGATGTATGGCGATCAAGTCATAAATACCCAAACCCAAGGACTTGAATAGCGTGATTTCTTCCGCCGATTGGCGACCGCGCTTCTTGCCATTCAACACTTCGCCGAGTTCTGCACGGATGTCTTCTGCAGCAAAGCATTTCTCTTGGATCGGGAACAATAAATCTCCCGCTTCGTTCAAGGCAGACTCGCGCCGATCGACGAAAACGCTGGATTTTTGGATCAAGGCACTATCCACTTCGCGCGTATGGGGAACGCTGGAACCGACGGCGTTGATGTGCGTGCCGGACTGCACCCAATCTCCTTTCAGGATGGGCTCTGCTGCGCTGGTCGTGGTGCAGATGATGTCCGCTTGAGTGACCGCTTCCTCGACGCTGGCGGCGATTTCGATGGTGATGCGATGTCGCCCCCCTGCTTGCTGGGCGAATCTCTGCGCGTGGATTGGGTTCCTGCTCCAGACCTGGATGCGCCGTAAAGTCCGATCGGCCATGAGCGCAGCAAGGTGTGACCGCGCTTGGACGCCGCTGCCGATGATGGCCAGGTCGCCAGCGCCATTTCGCGCCAAAGCGCGGGTTGCCAGGGCACTGGCGGCGCCGGTGCGTATGGCCGTAATTTCAGCGGCATCCGCCAGAGCAAGGGGTTGACCGCGCTCGGTTTCGAAGAGAAACACGCCGCCTTGATGGGAATCATACTCCGTGCCGTGATTTCCAGGCAAGACGGTGACAATTTTGATGCCCGTCATCCCGATCGAAGAAATCTCAGCGGGCATCAAACCCAAGAGGCCATTTCCTGCCGATAGAGCCATTTTGCTGCGCAAAGGGTTGATTGCTTTTCCCTCGTCCAGGGCACAGATGGCGTGATGCAAGGCATCGATGCAATTTTCCATGGGCAATGCAGCGCGCACATCCGCTGCACTGAGCACCAAGAGCGGTAGAGATTCAGTCATGTTTTTTTCCTTCCGGATGCGCGATCTTCCGCGAGCGGTTCAGGGTAAAGATAGCAAGTTCGGCACTGGTTTGGTGCGCAGACTCGCTTGTGATATGATTTTCTTGGCTAGGTAAGCAGTAAGGCTGCTGCATTGGGTATCTTTGTCATCCGTCGACTGATCCAGGCGATCCCTACTTTTTTTGGCATCACTTTTTTTTCATTCATGCTCATCATACTGGCGCCGGGTGATCCGGTTTCGCTCATCACCTTCTCACCTGATTCCAGCCCCGAAACGGCTGAGCGCTTGCGCAAGCAGTTGGGTTTGGATCGGCCTCCCCTCATTCAATACGTGTCCTGGCTTGTGGGGAATGACTTCATCATAGAAGATAGGCATGAATTCTTCATCAGCATGATGCCATCCTCTTCCTTACAATTGCTGCCAGAAGAAAACATCCCCAATTCTGTGGATCATGTGTATGGCAGCCGCAAGGGATTGCTTCGTGGTGATCTGGGAAATTCCATCGGGCATAAGCGACCGGTGTTCCACATGATTTTGGAGCGCGTGCCGGCTACCTTACAGCTTTCCGTCGCTTCTTTGATCATGGGCCTTGCTTTGGGGCTCCCTCTGGGAGCCTACGCAGCGGTTCATCAAGGTGGAGTCGTCGATCAATTTGCCCGATTCATTTCCGTCATTGGGGTGGCCATCCCGCAATTTTGGTTGGGCTTGATCCTCATTGTGATTTTCGCGGTCAACTGGGACTTGTTGCCGATGTTCGGTATGCGAGATCCCACGAGCACTGGTTTTGAATTGGCCGATCGCCTGAGTCGGATGATCATGCCGGTCACGGTGTTGTCGTTGAGCGGAATCGCCACGCTTTCTCGCTACCTGCGTTCTTCCGTATTGGAAGCCCTGGGTGAAGATTATGTCCGGACCGCCTCTGCAAAGGGTCTGGTGCATCGCCGGGTGATCTGGGGCCATGCCGTGCGCAATGGTTTGTTGCCGGTCGCGACGATCCTAGGGCCCACCTTGGGCGCATTGCTCAGTGGCTCCGTCATCGTCGAACAGGTTTTTTCCTGGCCGGGGATGGGCCGCATGATCATCACCGCTGCGACTCAACGAGATTACCCGGTGGTGATGGGTAGCGTGGTGATCGTATCCGTACTCTTCATCATCGGCGTTCTTTTATCAGATATCCTATATGCCTGGTTGGACCCACGCGTCAAGTATGGGGAGAGCAGCTGAATGTCTCAAGCGAAGCCGCTCACTATGAATCGAGAACAATTATCCTTGCAAGCGGCCCAGGATCGCCGTTCTCGTGCGCTCTGGCAAGATGCGGTTCGTTACCTATTGCGCGACCGTCTGACCATGTTGGCGGTGACTTTACTTTCGTTTTTGACGTTGCTTTCATTTGTCGGGGCGCCGGTCGCCGCTCGATTGTTGGATATTGACTATACGAAAACCAACACGCCGAATCAGTTTCAGCCACCCAATTTTGCGCCCATCTATGAGACGAGTTGGACCAGCATCGGTGCGGATGGTTTGCAACATCATGTGAGCCAAATGGCAAGTGTTCTGCCATTTTACGGCGAAACGGAATACACCGGCAAATGGGGCGGTCATATATTGGGGACGGATAACGTCGGTCGGGATCAGTTCGTGCGCCTGTTGTATGGTGGGCAAGTTTCTTTGTTGATTGCGATCATCACCAGCATCCTTTCCCTGATATTGGGCGTCGCTCTGGGCTTGTTGGGTGGTTATTTTGGCGGCATTTTGGATGACGTATTGGTCTGGTTCATCACGACCGTCAACTCCATACCGGGGATCTTCTTGCTGATCGTGACCGCTTCGCTCTTTGGGCAGGATCCCCGCACGTTGATCTTGATCCTGGTATTTTATGGCTGGTTGCTGCCCTGCCGCCTGGTTCGCGGAGAAGTGATCTCCCTCAAGCAGAGGGAATACATTTTGGCAGCGCTAGCCGTCGGCGCACCCCGGTTGCGCATCCTGGCGGTACACTTGCTGCCGAACGTCTTCTATATCGCGGTGGTCTCTTTGAGCATACACGCCGGGACGCTGATTTTGATCGAGGCGGGTTTGAGCTTCCTGGGCCTAGGCGTCGCCGAACCGCAACCCACCTGGGGGAATATGCTCAGCAAAGCGCGCAGCTACTTCACTCGCGGTCAGTACCTGGTGTATTGGCCGGGGATCATGATCACGATGACGGTGCTCAGCCTATATCTGTTGGGCGATGGCATCCGCGATGCGCTCGATCCACGAACATCACGCCGTTAGCTGATGGCGAAACGGTTCTTTCAACGAGGTGGCCCCGGCCAAGCGCTATCTCCTATGTTTCTGCCCGTAATTTCCCTGGCCCTGATCCTTTCATTCTTGTGGATGGGTAGTTTCTGGGGTGAGCGTGAACCGCAGGCATGGCATGAAATGGCCCCAGCTTTGCCATTGACGCACCAATATCTGGAAAGCCCCACCGCTTTTGCTTTTTCTTACCCGGATGGCTGGCAGTACCACATCCCTCAGACGAACGTGCTCATCATCGCACCCCCCGCCCTGTTTCAGCTGGAACCAGCGCCCAGCATCGTGGTGCAGCGAAACCTGGGCTTGATCGGTGAAGGTAGCTTGAATGCCATGATGGATGCGTATCTCCGCCGCGGGCCATTTGCCGGAAATCACGCCTGGCAGCAGGTCGCTCCCATTGCGGAAACGATGATCGCCGGCCGCAGAGCATTGATTGTGGTTTTGCAAGGACGTGATCTTGCCGGCGTTGGAAGCGAAGAATTGTGGTCGCAGATTGCGCTCACGCAAGCGGCGAACCAGATGGTCTACATTTTTGTGGCGACCGTTCCCCTCAGCCAGAGAACCGCATATGAAAGCACGCTCGCTGCGGTCCTATCGAGTGTGGAAATCAGAGAGTAAACCGCGGTTCACTGATTTCACGTCCGATAACTGATGCGATGATGTGCCACCAAATTGCCCTTGCTGAGCAGAAGGTTGCTGCGGATCACCCACCTTTGACCGAACCGGCCAATAGACCGCGCACGAAGAATCGTTGCAGCGAAAAGAAAACGATGAGCGGTACGAATATGCTGATGAATGCGGCGGCGGGGAGCAAGTGCAAAAATTCATACCTCGTGCCGAGCAAGGAGCGCATCTGCGCCGTGAGCACTTGATTTTCCGGCAGGATTCCGAGGAATACCCGAGCGACGAGCAAGTCATTCCATACCCAGAGGAACTGGAAAATGGCAAAACTGGCCAGAGCGGGTACGGATAGCGGCAGGACCAAGCGCACGAAAATTTGGAAATGCGTCGCGCCATCGATGTTGGCGGATTCCATGATTTCTCGGGGCAGGCCGCCGATGTAGTTGCGCAGGAGATAAATGGCGAGCGGCAGGCCAAAGCCCGTATGTGCCAACCAAATTCCGGGGTAGGTATCTTTCAATCCCACAGTATTGTAGATGCGCGAAATGGGGATGAGCGCCATTTGCAATGGGACGACCAACAGGGCAACCACGACGATGAACAGGAAATTGCGAAACGGAAAATTCATCCAGGAGAATGCGTAGGCAGCAAAAGCCGCGATGGAGATGGGTATGATCGTCGCGGGAACGGTCACCGTGAAGGTATTGAGGAACGCGCGGCCGATGCCGAAATCCGAATCAGCATCCGCTACGATGATTTTTCGGTAGTGTTCGGTGGTGAATGAGGGCGGTGTTGTGACTTCAATGAAGATATTTTGGCCACGGCTGAGTTCGATGGGCTCGTTAGAGGAGATTTCATAGGTGTAATCTTCGTTGATCGTAAGCGTCAGGCCCGCCCGGGAAGAAATGTATTCGCCGAGATCGATGGTCTCGCCTACGGTAAAAGTTTCGGCCAGGTTGGAGCGGATGCCGAATGTTTCGCCCAATTCAGAACCTTGCACTCCTTCGTCTTCCGCGAGGCTGCCCCGGATCACATAACGGCCATCATCCAGTTGTTCTGCATCCGTATGGCTGCGGACGGGGACGAATTCCGAAAGTGGGGTTAAGGCTTTCCACCAGCCGGTAGTTTTGGTCGCTTCTTCCGTGCGAATGGAGGCGATGAACAGGCCAACCGTCGGCAACAACCAGAGAAAACACAGGATACCGAGGCCCAAACGCACGGATAGCCAACCAAAGCGGTTGCGCCAGTGGATACCACCCGTTGGTTGGGAAGTGGCTGTATGAGAACTCATCGAAATTTCTCCTCACGACGGAAGCGAATGATATTCCAAACCATGAAAGGAATGGTCGCCAGCATCAAAGTCACCGCGATGGCGCTCCCACGGCCAAAGTCTGTCTCGCGAAATATCTTAGTATCCATCAAATTGGCCAGCACGTCGGTGCCGAACTGGCCGCCGGTGGTTGCATACACGATGTCAAAGATTTTCAGGACGGTGATGGTGATGGTCGTCATCACGACCGTGATCGTGCTGATGATTTGAGGGATCATGATGCGGAAGAATATGGCGACTTCTCCTGCGCCATCGATCCTTGCTGCTTCCAGGGTTTCTTCGGGGACACCCTTCAAGGCTGCGGAAAGTAACACCATGGCAAAACCGGTCTGAATCCACACCAGGATGATCATCAAGAAGAAATTATTCCACGGCTCAATGATCAGCCAGCCCTGTGGGTCGCCGCCCAAAGCGGTCAAAATACCGTTCAACAAACCAATTTGCTCGCCGGTGTCGTTGAAGTCGTAGATGAATTGCCAGATGATGCTGGCGCCCACGAAGGAAATGGCCATCGGCATGAAGATGAGGGACTTGGCCAGGCTTTCCCAGCGGACCCGATCGGCCAGAACGGCGATGACCAGGCCGAAGGTGGTGCTCACAAAGGGGACGAAGAGCAACCAGAGGATGTTGTTGCGAATGGATTCATGGAAGCCGGGGTCTTGCAAAGCCCAGCTGTAGTTCCCTATGTCGACAAATTCGGTACTGGTTTCGTTGCGAAAGCTCAGATCTAAAGTGTTTAAGGCCGGAAAAACCAGGAAAATAAAGAGCAGGATTAAGGACGGCCCCACAAAAAACCAGGGGCGAATCCGTTCTCTGACGCGCTCTCTCTTCCGGCGGTTTTGAATGATCCATGAGACTTGATCCCCCAGGATCCAATCAATGAAGGCATTCGTTCCCCAGAAATAAAGGACCAATGCACCCACACCAAAGAGGATGGCGAATACTGCCTGAAGCGCCGGGCTATCTGCCATCGCGACCACGAGTGGGTCGAAGATCACCTCCAGGACGCTGACGAAGGGTGAAAGGATGCCTTCCAATAGCCAGATGATGAGATCTAACATCAGGAAACCTCATACAGATTAAGGTGAGTGTAACCAAAACTGCTCATAACACAAAACAATCCGGCGCACCCGTGAGTGCGCCGGAGAGAAACGTTCTACGAAAAAACGATTGTGGATTACTCGCCTTTGATGGCATCCCAGGCATTTTGGATGGTATCGGCAACTTCTTGCGAAGAAGCGCCGCCGATGAAATCGACCATGCCGGTCCAGAATGCACCCGCACCAATGGCGCCGGGCATCAAGTCTGAACCATCAAAACCGAAGGTATCCGCGCCCAGTAAGATCTCTGCCTGGCGGCGGAGCACATCGCTGGAATAGATATCCAGGTTGATGCCTTTATGGGGTGAGAGGAAACCAGCCTGCACCATCCAGAGCTCATGTGCGATGGGGGTCATCAAGAAATCCAGGACGGCCCGCGCGCCGGGGGTATCGTTGGAAATGGTGATCACGGTGCCGCCACCCAGAACGGCGTTGCCAAAGGTGGGGTCGATGGCCGGGAAGTAGAAGAAGTCTGCATCCACGCCAATTTCTACATCCTCCGGGAAGAAGCCGCCGATGAAACTGGCCTGGCGGTGCATGTAGCATTCCGGCGGAATGCTGAAAAGACCCTGCGGGCTGTCTTGGAATTCGGTAGTGAGGATGCCCGCGGTACCGCCATTCACGTACTCTTCGTTCTTGGCGATGATGGCGAAAGTATCCAGGGCGCTGATGATGCGCTCATCGTTGAAGGGGATCGCGTTGGTCGTCCAGTCTTGGTAGACGCTCAAGGGTTGGGTACGCAGCATGATATCTTCGACCCAATCCGTAGCGGGCCAACCGGTGGCCGCACCGCTACCGATGCCGATGCACCAGGGAGTTCCACCATCGGCAACGATTTGATCACTCAGGGCGATCAATTCATCCCAACTGGTGGGGATTTCGTAGCCGTTCTCGTCGAAGTTGTCCGGCACATACCAAACGAGGCTCTTCAGATTGACGTTGTACCAGATGCCGTACAGTTGATTCTCGCCTTCTGGATCCGGGTAGGTCGCAAAAGCATTCCAGCCTTCGCCACCGGCGTAGCTTTCGTTGATGTATGCACGAGTTTCATCATCCAACGAAGAAAGGCAACCGCGCTTCGCCATATCAGCGGCCAAGCCAGGTTGAGGGAAAGCTGCCAAATGTGGCGGGTTACCGCCTTCACACTGGATGACAATTTCTTGCTCAAAGCTGCCGGAACCCACATACGTCACACTGCCATTGGTGACGACTGCGTTGAGGTAAGCCAGCACGTTGTTGAGGTATTCCAGGTCTTCTGTTTCCCAGGGGCCGAAGAACAACACATCTTCGCCACCCAAATCCAGACCTTCAAAAGGTGCCAGGGAATCCCAGGCAAAACGGTCATCACCCAGGATGCCGAGTGGGTCATCCTGAGCGCTGACGGTCATGGCAGAAAACGCCAGGGTGAGCAGGCTCAGGATCACAAATAGGTGTAGCTTTTTCATTTCTCCTCCTTACAAAGAACGATCTTGCTGCGACACATTCACCTGTGGGATGGCATTCTACGTCATGGCTTGGAGAACGAAGCGGCAAGGAATAACGATTGCCAGGAAGAAGGTAACCACCCCAATTACACTGAATGTGCCTTTACAAGAGTGTGATTGTAGCAAAAGAAATATCAATGATACAGGGAGAATCTTTCATTTCTCAGCCCATTGGATTCGTTGCCGCAACGGCCTGGATTCGCTACATTCATGCCCAACAGTGTGAGGCAAATGTTGAATCTTTCTCGTTTTCATCGACCTTATCAAATCGACCGACCACCATCCGCGACGATGAAGGTAGAAGGGGTAACGCTGAGATTTGGTGGGGTCTTGGCGCTACAGGACGTTTCGCTTCACATCGCACCGCAACAGATCTATGCCATCATCGGCCCCAATGGAGCGGGAAAAACCAGCTTGCTCAACTGCATCTGTGGCTTGTATCGGCCGCAGAGTGGCCGCATCCAGTATGGTGACGTGGATCTGGTCGGGTTACCTACCCATCATTTGCCACGTCTGGGGATCGCCCGCAGTTTTCAGAATATCGAGCTGTTTCGCCATATGAGCGTGCTGGACAATCTGATGTTGGCTCGCCACGTGCACATGAAGAAAAATATCTTCTCCGCCTTGCTGTATTGGGGTCGGGGGCAGCGGGAAGAGATCCGCCAGCGTGAGTTTGTCGAGCACGTGATCGATCTGTTGGAAATACAGGGCATCCGCAGGCAAACGGTGGCCGCTCTGTCTTATGGGCTGCAAAAAAGGGTCGAGTTGGGCCGGGCCCTGGCTACCAACCCGAGCATCCTGCTGTTGGATGAACCGATGGCGGGGATGAATGTCGAAGAAAAGGAGGACATCGCCCGCTACATCCTGGATATCAATGAGGAGTGGGGCGTCACCATCGTTTTGATCGAACACGATATGGGCGCAGTGATGGATATCAGCGATTACGTTGCCGTATTGGATTTTGGTCGAAAAATCGGCGAAGGAAAGCCCGAAGAGATTCGCGAAAACCAGGCGGTCATCCACGCCTACTTGGGGCAAGCGGATGAGCGTTGATTGCTAAATCATGGCAACAGCAGAAACTCTACCCCAATTGCTTTTGGAAAATGCCCGTCGTTTCCCGCAGAAAGTCGCCCTGCGCGAGAAGCGATTTGGCATCTGGCAAACCATCACCTGGTCTGAAGTAGGGCGACGAGTCAAGGATTTTTCGCTGGGTTTGGCCGCCATGGGCCTGGAAAAGGGGCAAAACATCGCCATCATTGGCGACAACCGACCGGAGTGGATCATCGCGGAATTATCCGCGCAAGTTCTGGGCTGTGCCAGCATCGGCGTCTATCAAGATTCGGTGGTCGAGGAAGTGCGCTACATCGTAACCAATGCGGATGTCCGTTATCTGGTCGTCGAAGATCAGGAACAAGTAGATAAGGTGATCGAACTGTGGGATGCGCTCCGTGAAACTGTGCAATCCATCATTTATTACGATCCTCGCGGTCTGAGAAATTATGACCTGGCTGAACTCATCTCCTTCCCGGCGGTAGAAACCATGGGCAGGGAATTTGCCGAACAAAACCCGACTCATTTTGAAGAGAGCATTTCAGCCGGCAGAGGGGAAGACATTGCCATCGTTTCCACGACCTCAGGTACCACATCGCGCCCGAAGCTGGCTTGCATCACCCATGCAAACCTGATTGCGATGGCAGAGGGTTTGACCGCCGTCGATGCCTTCCAGGCACATCATGAGTTCGTCTCCTTCTTGCCCCTTTCCTGGATTGGGGAGCAGATGATTTCCGTCTCTTGTGGGCTCTACGTCGGATTCGCATTGAATTTTCCCGAAGAACCAGAAACGACCGCCCAGGATATTCGGGAGATCGGCCCTCACATCATGTTTGCGCCTCCCCGCATCTGGGAGAACATGGTCAGCAACGTGCAGGTCAAAATGGAGGATAGTGGTTGGCTCAAGCGAAGGCTCTTTGCCCTCGCTTTGGCCTGGGGAACGCAAATTGCCGATGCAAAGTTTCAGGGAGAAAGCTTAACCCTCTGGCAGAGTATGCGAGAACGGCTGGCGCAGGTGCTGGTTTTTTCCAATTTGTTGGACCAATTGGGTTTGAGGCGCATCCGCTGGGCTTACACGGGTGGTGCCGCCTTGGGCCCGGATGTATTTCGTTTCTTTCATGCCCTGGGGATCAATCTGAAACAAGGATATGGGCAAACTGAAACCACCGGCATCTGCGTGATCCATCGAGATGGTGATATCAAATTCCAAACGGTCGGTCTACCGGTACCCGGTGCGGAAGTTTCCATTGCCTCGGATGGCGAAATCCTGGCCAAAGGTACGATGTGTTTTCGCCAGTATTACCGAGATCCGGTTGCGACGCGAAACACCTTGTTGGATGAAGGTTGGGTGAAGACCGGCGATGCCGGTTACTTTGATGATGACGGTCACTTGATCGTGATCGATCGCGTCAGTGATGTGATGCAGTTGCATGATGGCACCACATTTTCGCCACAGTTCATCGAGAACAAGCTGAAATTCAGCCAGTACATCCGTGAGGCGGTCGTTTTCGGCGGCGATTTTCCCTTTGTAACCGCCATGATCAACATCGACTTTGGCAATGTCGGGAAATGGGCGGAGAATCATCACCTCAGCTATACCACCTACACCGATCTGGCCCAGAAGCAGGAGGTCTATGAAATCATCCGTGGGGCAGTGGAACAAACGAATGATGATCTGCCACCGGCGGCGCGCATCCGGCGCTTTTTACTCTTGCACAAAGAGCTGGATGCCGATGATGCGGAGCTGACGCGGACGCGCAAAGTCCGCCGCGGTTTCATCCATGACCGATACGGTGAATTGATCGATGCGCTGTACGGCAATGAGGATTCCATCCAGATCTTGACGGATATTACTTATCAGGATGGCTCGAAAGCGAAGCTGGAAATTGCGTTGAGGATAGAAGATTTGACCCCTGCGGAGGCTGAACTTGTCCCCGAATGATCTGCGTCTGTTCATCCAATTCACCATGACGGGCATATCGGAGGGCGCGTTGTTGGCGCTCATCGCCTTGGGCCTGGTGCTCATATACAAGTCCACCGATGTGCTCAATTTCGCCCATGGTGAATTCATGCTGCTCGGCGCTTTCATCACCTGGGATCTGATGGTCAATTATCAACTGCCCGTGCTTTTGGCATTGCCACTGGCCGGCGCCATCATGATCCTGGTCGCCATAGCGGTAGAACGCCTGATGTTGCGGCCACTCATCGGCAAACCGGTCATCTCCATCATCATGGTGACCATCGGGATGAGCAGCGTGATCCATGCGATCGTCGGTGCGATCTGGGGGCCGAAACGGCAAGTGCTGCCCCAATTGTTCCCTGAAATCCTGGAAGGGCCGGGCTTGCGCATCTTTGTGGAAGGAGTTCGCCGCCCGGCGCAAATGTCTTATGAAAGGATCTATTGGGTCCTCGTGGCGATCGTTCTCGTCCTCTTGTTCGTCTTGTTCTTCCGCAGGAGTCGGCAGGGGATCGCGATGCGCGCGACAGCGGATGATCAACAAGCGGCGATGAGCATGGGCATCAGCATTCAGCGGATCTTTGCGATCACCTGGTCGGTAGCCGCCTTGACGGCAGGGGTTTCGGGATTGATGGTGGCCGATTTTGATACGGTGAGCACCAGCATCAATGAAGTCGTGTTGCGTGCCTTCCCCGTCATCATTTTGGGCGGCCTGGATAGCATCGCCGGCGCCATCATCGGCGGGATGATCATCGCCCTTACGGAACAATATGTGAGTGGATTCATAGACCCGAGTTTGAAAAACGTGGTGCCTTACCTGGTCCTCTTGCTGGTCTTGATGGCCCGGCCCTACGGCTTGTTTGGGGAGAAAATCATCGAGCGCGTCTGAATCATGGCCCAGCAATCCGGAATTTTTCACGAGGATTACCGTTCCGATCTCCAGTTGCGACCTACCACCATGCAGCGCTTGAGGTTGGTTTTGTTGTTTGTGTTCTTGTTCGGCATGCCGGTTTTCGCGGGATCGCTCGAGATGCGTTATGCCAACAATATCCTCATCGCGCTCATCGGGTCGATCGGATTGAACATACTGGTCGGCTTCACCGGTCAAATCAGTTTGGGTCAGGGCGCCTTCCTGGCGGTTGGGGCTTACTCCTCCGGTCTGTTGGTGGTTTATCTGAATGTACCCTGGTACCTATCCATTTTGTTGGCGGGCGCGATCACGGCGCTGATCGGCGGTTTTTTCGGTTTGCCTTCGCTGCGTTTGAAGGGCTTGTACCTTGCCGTGGCAACGTTGGCGGCACAACAGATCGTACAGTGGGTATTGAGGAATTGGGACCCGATCGATGGCGATATCAACCAGCGGGTGGGAGAAGCCTTGAATATCCCAGCGGCGAACTTCTTCGGGCACCGTTTGAATGACAATGAGTATGCGTTTTACTTCGTCGTCCTGTTTTTTGCGGTTTTGGCGGTATTGGCCGCGACCAATTTATTCCGCACCCACATCGGGCGCGCTTTCATCGCCATCCGCGATCAGGACATCGCTGCCGAAGTGATGGGTGTGCATCTGTTTCGCTACAAACTATTGGCCTTCGCTACCTCTTCCTTTTTTGTGGGGGTGGCCGGAGCGCTCCTCGCCCAACACAGCACCTCGATCAGTTGGGAGAGCTTTACGATCAACGTATCCATACAGTATCTGGCCATGATCATCATCGGCGGCTTGGGTTCGGTCTCCGGCTCGATCTATGGCGCGATTTTCATCACACTGTTGCCGCAAATCATTCGCGGGTTGGGGAACGGAATCGAAGATGCGTTGCAGTTGGTGGCGAGTGCCGAAAGCCAGCTGGCCGCCCATTTTGCCGAACGCTTCCAAGACTTGTTGCCCAGGATCGAACAGGGCGCCTTTGGCCTGGCGATCATCCTCACCCTCATTTTGGAGCCAGAAGGATTGCGCAAACTCTGGCAGAATATAAAGGATTATTTCCGCTTGTGGCCCTTCAGTTACTGATGCCTCACCCGGCACATCATTTGGTTTAATGATGAATTAGCGATACGCTAATTGGCAAATGTGTTGGGTTTCATGAAGGTAGTAAGGAGGGAGACATGTACCGCAAATTGCTATTTCTGATCCTGATCACTGCTATCGTTCCTGTAAGTGGTGCGCTGGCCGATGGTCATAGCATCAAAATCGGCGCCATTTTCGATCTGACCGGGCCCACTTCAGATGTGGGTACATCCTATGCCGAAGGCGTCCGCGCCTATGTGGATTGGGTCAACGGCAACGGTGGCATCGGCGGTATGGAGGTGGAGCTTTTCTGGGAAGATTATGCCTATTCGGTTCCCAATGCGGAAGATCTCTACACCCAGTTTGTGGAACAGGGGGTGGTGGCCTTCAGTGGTTGGGGCACCGGTGATTCAGAGGCGCTGAGGGGGCGCATCGCCGAAGATCAAGTCCCCTTCGTTTCCGCATCCTATTCGGCGGCTTTGAATGATCCGAATGATAGCGCTCCCTACAACTTCCTGGTGGGAACCACATATTCCGATCAATTGGTCATCATGCTGCAATACATGATGGACCAGTGGTCTGCCGATGGCAATGATTTGGCGGAGATGCGCGTTGCTTTCTTCCATCACGATAGCCCCTTTGGCACATCCCCGCTGGCGGATGGAGAAGCCGTTGCAGAAATGAATGGCGTAGCCACCGTACGGGTGGCGATGCCTCGTGGAGCGACCGACCTCTCTGCTGAGCTGGAAAATGCTGACAATCAATTGGGCGGCATGACGCACATCATCATCCAAAACGTCTCCAGTCCCGCCGCTTTGTTGATCCGCAATGCCACCGAAATCGGCATGAGTGAATTCGTGCAAATCGGCTGCTTGAATTGGTGTTCGGATGAAATCCTGGTCGAGTTGGCGGGTGATGCGGCCGAGGGTGTATTGGGAGCGTTGCCGTTTGGGCCGCACACCGTCCCCGTAGAAGGGCAAACGGACCCCGCAGCCTGGCTCGAAGCCAACGGCAGTTCTCTGGCGGAAACGAGTTTGCACTTCACCCAGGGCTGGTGGACGATGGCAGTCATCCTGGAAGGTGTGCGCTTGGTGGTGGAGAGCGGCGATGAGCTCACGGGTGCGAACGTCAAGGCTGCCTTAGAGAGTCTGGACGGATTCAGCACAGGCGGCGTGACTTCAGATACGATCACCTTCACGCCAGAAGACCATCGCGGCAATCGATCGCTCATCATATTTGCCGTCGACATGGGCGAATGGCAAGCGGTCAGCGACGTGATCAACCTGCGTGAAATGCCCATGAGTGATGAAAGTTAGACGAATCACAACCGGGCCACTCAGCAGCGAGTGGCCCGGTTTTTTCATGGAACGATCTTAGTCTGCAAGAAAATTCCCTACCTGGTATAGAATGAATCGCCGCATGTTGGAACTCAACAATGTCGAGGTCATATATGACGATGTGATCCTGGTCTTGAAGGGTCTCTCGCTGCAGGTGGAAGAAGGGCAGATCGTGGCCCTGCTCGGTTCGAATGGGGCGGGAAAATCGACCACGTTGAAGGCAGTATCGGGTTTGCTCGTCCCGGAAGATGGGGAAGTTACCGATGGCAGCATCGAGTTTCTCGGTCAGATGATCCACAATCAAGAGCCTTCGCGCATCGTCCGCAAGGGGATTTTCCAAGTGATGGAAGGGCGACGCATCTTCGAACATCTCAATGTGGAGGAGAACTTAAGGGCCGGTGCCTACACCACGCCCCATCGGCAGCAGATCTCAGAAAAGTTGGCCCTGGTCTATGAATACTTTCCCCGGCTGGCCGAACGCAAGCAGCAAGTGGCCGGCTTTCTTTCCGGTGGCGAACAACAAATGTTGGCCATCGGCCGCGCATTGATGGCGACTCCCAAATTGATGTTATTGGATGAACCTTCGCTGGGTTTGGCACCGTTGCTGGTTCAAGAGATTTTCCAAATCATCGAACGGATCAACCAAGAGCAAGGGACATCGATTTTGCTGGTGGAACAGAATGCACGAGTCGCTTTGCGAATCGCCAAACATGCCTACATCATGGAGAATGGGCGCATTGTGATGGACGGCACGCCCGAAGAACTCAGTGACAATGCCGATGTGCGCGAATTCTACCTGGGTTTTACTGAAAGGGGCCAGCGCAAAAGCTACCGCGACGTCAAGCATTACAAGCGCCGCAAACGCTGGCTCTCATGAGCCTAAGGGCTTGCTCCTTCTTCCTCGAGTGAGCGAAACTGACTGAAATACAACTCGGAATACGCTCCTTTTTTATCGAGCAATTCTTGGTGCGTGCCCCGTTCTACGATGCGCCCTTCATCGATCATCAGGACCTGGTCGGCATTGCGTATCGTGCTCAAACGGTGGGCGATCACGAAACTGGTCCGTCCTTCCAATAGTTGATCGAAGGCGGCCTGGATGGTTCGTTCTGTGCGGGTATCGACGCTGGAAGTCGCTTCATCCAGGATGAGCAAATTG
Source organism: Chloroflexota bacterium (assembly GCA_011523615.1). Lineage (GTDB taxonomy): Bacteria > Chloroflexota > Anaerolineae > Aggregatilineales > Phototrophicaceae > WTGJ01. Next base: position 210,575 of record WTGJ01000027.1, read on the forward strand.
GGGTTCATCAAAGCCACCCTCGCGATAGCGATGAGCTGCCGCTGCCCGAGGCTGAGGCCGCTCCCTCGTTCGCCGAGCTCGGTGTGATATCCATCGGGCAGGCCCGCCACGAAGGCATCGGCCGAAGCCAGTTGGATGGCGTCGATCACTTCCTCATCGCTGGCATCCAATTTGCCAAAGCGCACATTTTCCAACACGGATCCGCTGAACAAAAACGTATCCTGCATCACCACGCCGATTTGAGAACGCAGGCTATCGAGCGTTACTTCGCGTACATCGTAACCATCGATCCGCACCGCACCGGCGACCACATCGTACAAGCGCGGGAGGAGGTTCACCGCCGTCGTTTTCCCGGCGCCAGTTGGACCGACGATGGCGATCATCTGTCCAGGTTGGGCCTGGAAAGATACTTCGTTCAGCACCATTTCGCCCGGTTCGTATCCCGCCGATACCTGGTCAAACTCCACATGGCCCTGAATGGGCGGCAACTTCACGGCATCGGCTGCATCCGTGATTTCCGCAGGAACGGCAAGAAGTTGGAAAATTCGTTCCCCGCCAGCAATTGCGGATTGGATGTTGGCCCAGAGCGTGGCGATCTGCTGGATGGGTTGGTTGAAACGCAAGATGTATTGGATGAAGACGAACACCGTGCCGATGGCAAAGGCTTTGCCACCGAAGGATTGCTCGCCACTGAGTAAGATGAGACCACCGCTGAACACCACGATGCTCAGAGCCACGAAGCCCAATGCTTCCAAAACGGGCGTCAGCGCACTGGTGAATACGGCCGCCTGGACGTTTGCGGAACGATTCGCCTCATTGGATACTTGAAATTGGCTCAAACTCTCATCTTCCCGACTGAATGCTTGGACTTCACGTGCCCCCGAGATGCTTTCCTGCAAGTCTGTATTGACGGCGCCCATTTCTCGACGCGATCTGCGAAAAGCCAAGCGGGCACGATTCGAGAAAAAAATTGTCGCGATGAGCATCACAGGAACGACGGAAAGGCTGATCAGGGCGTAGGTCCAGTTGATTTGGATCATGCGGATGACGATCCAAATCATCAGCACCACACCACCGAATACCGAAAGTAAGCCGAAACTGAAGGCCTGTTGGATGATGTTGGAGTCATTGGTGATGCGGCTCATCAGATCGCCGGTATTTTGACTGGAATAGAATTTCATGCTCAAGGAATGCAAGTGGCGAAAGAGATCGACTCGCATCGCCCGCAAGACGTTCTGACCGGTCCAGTTCATCGTGAAAAAACCAAGCCCATTGGCTACCGCACCACCCAAATACAGTGCAATCAGGCGGATGAAGATTTGCAGCAGGCCGGCGGTTTTGGCGCGGCGAATGGCGGCTGATTTTGCGCCTTCGTCAATTGAGTCATCCTGGTGGATGCGCTCTTCTATGGCGTAAGCGTTCTCATCGCTGAAATCACAGGGCACATCTTGCGATACGACGAAAAAGCAATCCACCGCCTGCCCAACCAGAATCGGTGCGGTGACCTGTGCCCAAGTCGCGATGAGGATCAACAGGAAGGAGAGCAAGGCACCCATGCCGTAACGGCGGAAATAAAGCAGGAAATTCCAGATCGTGCTTCCGAGGGATTCCGCTTTGGAAGTCTCTTGGTCGAGCATCCTGCGCCCGCCATCCATCACGAAGCCCATCAGGCAGACTCCAGGTTTTCGCTGAAATCTTCTACCAATTGCGAAGCAAAGATTTCCGCATATTCAGGACTGTTTTCCAACAGAGTATCGTGTCTCCCCGTGGCGACGATGCTTCCCTGCTCCAAGACGATGATTTGATCCGCGCGCAACACCGTGGAAATTCTTTGGGCGATGACGAAACAAGTGCGCCCGACCACCAACTGATCCAACGCTTTCTGGATCCGTTGTTCGGTCAGGAAATCCACACTGCTCGTCGAATCATCCATGATCAGAATGCGTGGATCCATCAGGATCGCCCGGGCAATGGCGATGCGCTGTTTTTGGCCGCCGGAGAGCGTGGCACCTCGTTCTCCGACAGGGGTATCGTAATTGCCGGGAAAATTCATGATGAATTCATGCGCTTCGGCGACTTTTGCCGCAGCGATGATTTCTTCCAGGTCTGCATCGGGGCGCCCGAAGGCAATGTTTTCTCGGATGCTGCCGCTGAAAAGATTTGTTTCCTGGAGGACGATGCCGATTTGCGTCCGCAGGCTCTCCAGCGTCACGTTCCGCACATCGCTGCCATCGATGAGTACGGCACCATCGGCGACATCGTAGAATCGGGGCAACAGGTTGATGATCGAGGTTTTGCCGCTGCCTGTCGCACCCAATAAGGCGATCGTTTCGCCCGGTTGCGCTTCAAAACTCACTTGATTCAACACGGCACGACTGCTGCCGAAATAGGAAAAAGTGACGTTTTTCAGCTGCACATGCCCTTGGATCTTGGGCAGTGCTTGGGCATCGGGATGATTGCTGACTTCAGATGATGCATCCAAAATCTCGAAAATGCGTTCTGCAGAGGCGGATGCTTGCGCGAATAGCGAAATGATGAAGCCCAATTGCCCCAGCGGGAAGAAAACGTAGGCCAGGTAGAGATTGAAACTGTTGTAACCACCCAGGTTCAGCTTGCCCAGAAAAATCTGCTGACCACCAAAATACAGGATGATGCCCAGACCAATTTGCGAGAACAGAAAGATGAGCGGGAAGGTGGTGGAAAAGAGACCGGCCAACCGGATTTGTTGTTCATAGATGTCGTCGGCGGATTGGGTGAAAATCACCTGTTGTTGTGCTTCCCGACGGTAAACTTGGACCGTTCGGATGCCGGCGAGGTTCTCTTGCAGGATGGTATTCAAGCGACTCAAGCGTTGTTGCAACTCGATGAAAAACGGCCGAACCAGCGCACCGAAGACGGTGAACAAGAGAAAGGCGATCGGCAAAATCGGGATGATGTACAGCGTGAGCTGCCAGTTGGTCAGGAACAAGATGATTAAGGTAGTCACCAACAGAATTAATGATTGCGCTGTGAGAACCAATCCCTGGGCGAGGAAGATTCGCAACCGCTCCACATCGTCCGTGGCGCGTATCATGATTTGCCCGGTATGGGTGCGGTCGTAATAACTGAAGGAAAGACGTT
>WTGJ01000027.1:213794-294920 GCA_011523615.1 Chloroflexota bacterium
CGTATCATGATTTGCCCGGTATGGGTGCGGTCGTAATAACTGAAGGAAAGACGTTGCAATTTCCGATAAATCTCGTTGCGGAAATCGTAAGCGACGCCCTGAGAGGTATTTTCCGCCATGTAGGTTTGGACGAAAGAGAAGGTTCCGCGAACCAGGGCCAAAATGCCGATCAGCAATGCGGCATCTCGCAAACGGGAAATGTGCTCAGATTGCGAAGTGGAGGGGGATGCATTATCGGCGTCGTTTTGTGATGTCGCAACGGGTTGTTCTTCACCATCGATGAAGGTGGCTGGATCGTAACGAACATCATTCACGATGTTGATCATGTTCTGGGTCAACTGTGGCACGGCCAACTGCGCCAGGCTGGCGATGATCAAAGCGAGGTATGCCAGCAGCGTGGAGCGCGGATGATTTCTTAAATATGCCAACGCTCGCGGCAGGGAACGAGAGCGTTTATTTTTACGCTGTTTCTGGTATGGGTTAGTATGGGTAATGCAATCACTCCTGAGCCGAGCGACAAGCAGAATCTACGCACACATTGTGTCAGTGACGGAGTGGGACGGCAAGAGTCAATCGGAGCCTGCATGAAGCAAGCGATGCTCAGCAGAGCAATCCTGGTGGCAGTCTCTTATGTAGCTGCCCAAATCTTTGCCGATATCGGTAGTTTGCGCATCCTCTTCCTGGCCGGACAAAGTGTCGATGGCGGTACGCTGATCTACCCATTTACTTTCACGTTAAGAGATATGTTGCACAAAGCAGCCGGCGTCGCGACCACCCGCCTGGTGATCTTCCTGGCCGCTCTGATCAATTTATTCATGGCGCTTTACTTTACGCTCATCGCTGAGTTGCCTGCGGACGCGGTAGTGGGCAGCCAGGAGGAATTCGGCTCGGTTTTGGGGCCGGTTTGGCGGATTGTTTTCGCGAGCATCATCGCGGAGTTGATTGCGGAATTATTGGATACGGAAGTCTACCGGCTCTGGGTGGCGAGGATGGGCGATCGCTGGCAGTGGGGTAGGGTGCTCAGCAGCAATGCGCTAGCCATCCCACTGGATAGCGCCCTGTTCGTCCTCATCGCGTTCCTGGGCGACTTGCCTTTGCCGGTGCTCTTCTCCATCTTCATCGCGAATGTCGTGATCAAAGGTGCCGTCACCTTAATCTCCATCCCCGGGATTTACTTAATCAGAGAGGAGAGTGCGCTGCCTTGATTTACATTTTGCGGAGGCGTGGGTCGGTGATATCCCTTACGCCATCGCCGATGAAATTCAAGGCCATCACCAACAGCGCGATGGACATTCCGGGGTAGAACCACATCCACCATTTGGCGAAATAGTCGATGCTGCTGGCTACCATCTGCCCCCATTCGGGGATGGTAGGGTCGGGCCCCAAGCCGAGAAAACTCAAACCGGCAAACACGAGGATGGCATTGCCAATATCCAGGGTCATCATCACGATGATCGGCGCGATGGCATTTGGCGTGATCGTACGGAACAGGATGTAAGGCCGTGAAGCGCCGATGCTCCGCGTTGCTTCCACGAATTCATTGGGCTTAACCGATAGGACGAGACCGCGCATCATGCGGGCGTAAAAAGGCCACCAGGCAATCGTCAACGCGATGATGGCATTGCGTGTGGAGGGGCCCAAAGCGGCCGCGACGGCCATGGCCAAGATGATCGTCGGAAAGGCCATGAACAACTCGGTGACCCTCATCAACAACTCATCCCAGCTGCCACCCAGGTAACCGGCAATCGCCCCGACCGCGGAACCGATGGCGCTGCCGAACAGTATGACCAAGAAGCCAGATGGAATGGTGAGGCGAGTCCCATACAACAGTCGACTCAATATGTCGCGTCCCAGTTGATCGGTGCCAAAGGGATTCTCAGCATCAGGTGGTTGCCGCAATTTGGCCATGTTTTGCGCTTCACCGCCTCTGGGTTCATGGGGAGCGAGGGATTCTGCAAATATCCCGATCAGTAAGAAAAAGATCAACACGACCAAACCCACCAAAAGGAGCGGATTTTGCTTCAGCTGATGCCGGACAGCGCGCCAATCGACGCGTGCGCGGCCAGCGCTAGGCGGCGCGGATGCGCGGGTCAACGAAGAAATAGAGGATGTCGACAAGGAAATTCACTCCCACGTAAATCAAAGCGATGAGCATCGTAACGCCCATCGTACCCGGAAAATCCTGGCTGGAGGCTGATAGAAAGGCATAGCGGCCGATGCCCGGCCAGGAGAAGATGGATTCGGTGAGCACGGCCCCGGCCAGGAGGCTGCTGTAAGATAGGCCGATGATCGTAACCACCGGGATCAAAGCGTTTCGCAGACCGTGGCGGATGATGACGATGCGTTCCCGTAATCCCTTTGAGCGGGCGGTTCGCATGTAATCCTGCCCCAGTGATTCCAGCATCGCCGAGCGCGTCAACCGTGTGATGAAGCCCATGGAGAAAACGGCGAGGACCACGCTGGGCAACGCCAGATGAGAAATCGCGTTTTGCAACACGCGCCAGTTTCCAGCCAGCAAGCTATCGATCGTGAAAAAACCGGTGATGCCAGGGGGGGCACGCAAGAGCAAGTCCAGCCGGCGGCCGCTGGGCAACCATTCCAGCTCGACGGCGAACAACCGTTTCCCCAATAAGGCCAGCACGAAGACTGGAAAACTCACGCCGATTAGTGCGAGGATGCGTGCGAGATAATCCACAGGCATTCCCCGCCAGACGGCTGAAATCACGCCCAGCGTTACGCCGCAGGTGAGGCTGATCATGATGGCATAGGTCGACAATTCGATGGTCGCCGGCAGAAAGCTGCTGATGTCTTGCGAAACCGGTCGCTTGCTGCGCAGTGAAGTGCCGAAATCGCCCTGAATTACGTTGCCCAGCCAGGAGAGATATTGCTCATGCAGCGGCCGATCCAGGCCCCATTTCCGCCGAAATTCCTCGACGATGGTTTGATTTTCCAGCGCAGAGTTGGGCAAGAACGAAGACACCGGGTCGGCAGGAAGGGCGTTGGCGATGACGAAAACGATGAGGGAAATGCCGAATATCGTCGGGATGGCGAGAAAAATGCGGCGCAGCAGATAGGTATGGATGAGCATCGGAACTGCCTGGTTCTGGAATCAGAGAACGGGGCGCCTCAGTTCGGCACCCCGTATTCGATTGCGTAATATCGCTATTCCGCTATGGATAACTCGTTCACATAGACGAGGCCCCAGAATGGGTGCATCACCGTTCCTTGCAAACCAGAAACATGTGCAACTTGCTGTGTCGATTGCAGGTACGGAACCCAGGGACCGCGATCCTGCCAGAATTGCTGAATCTGATCATACAATTCCGCTCGTTTCATCGGATCGGATTCCACATCCGCTGCGTTGCGCAACTCCAGAATTGCCGGATCTGCATTCGCCTCCGTCCAATTCACTCGATTGGCGACGTTGAGCGAACCTTCATAGGCGGGCACGAAGCTCAGGTAGTTGGAAGGATCTGCGAAGTCCGGTAACCACAGAGCTACCGTGAACTGCAGCTCACCCGCGCGATAGGGGTCGATCCAGTTCGAAAAGTCGGTGGGGACGAGGGTGAGGTTGATGCCGATTTCCGACAGATCCGCGGCGATCTTCTGTGCCATGACGCCGAATTCGACGCCGCCGATGGCGTCATCCCAGTAGGTGAGGGTGGCATCAAAACCATTGGGATAACCGGCTTCGGCCAGCAGCTCCCGCGCTCGATCTTGATCCTGCGAAAGGGCGTTGCTTGGATCCCAGGCGGCTTCGATGCCGACGGGGATGACCGAACCCGGCGTATACGCACTTGGCGAATTGAGTTGCTTGATGCCATCGTAATCCAGCGCATAGCGGACCGCAGCATTGACGCGCTCGTCCGACATGGGGCCGCCCACATCTGGATCGCGGTTCATCGCCAGGTAATTCATTTGTACGCTGGCCGTCTGTAGGGTTTCAATCCCTTCGACGCCGGCCAAATCGTCCACGTTGGCCGGGAGTAACTCACGGGCAATGTGAATGTCGCCCGCTTCCAGGGCGAGTACGCGTGACGAAACTTCTGGAATGTGCGTCATGATGATGCGATCGAAATAGGGCAGCTCATCTCCCCAATAGTTTTCATTGCGGGTCAGCTCGACGATGACTTCCGGTTCATATTGCGAGAGGATGTAAGGGCCGCTCCCAACGCTGTTGTTCTGGAACCAAACGTCCAAGTCGTCGACTTCACTGGCATTTTCTGCATCCGTCCCGCCGGCTGCCCGAACGACATCGGCATTCAGGATGCTCATCCCACCAAAGGTCAATTTATTGAGGAAGGCGGGGTCGGGTTGATTCAGCTGGATCACTGCCGTGTAATCATCCGGTGTATCCACACTGGCGAGTGAAACTGCCAATGAAGAACCATAGCCCTTGAGATGCTTGAAACGCAGCAAGGAGAAAGCAACATCGTCGGAGGTGAGGCCACTGCCATCGGAGAAGATGATGTCATCCCGCAGGGTGAAGGTATATGTTAAACCATCCTCACTGACTTCGTAGCCCGAGGCCACATCCAATTCCAAGGGTGTGATGCCATTGGCCGGGAATTTCAGGAGCGTTTGATAGATGCCCAGGAAGATTTGGAATGGCGTGAAGCTGAAAGACCGCCCTGGATCCATATAGTCGATGTTGAAACTTTCACCGATGATCAGGACGCGCTCATCTTGTGCAACCGCTGCGCCGCTCAACAAAGCGGTGACGGTGGCGAGCACAAGAGCAAACAAAATGAAACGCCGCATGGTAGAACTCCTTTTCTTCACTTACGATGAACTCCCCCGTTACGGGGATTCTGCGCGTGATGATAGCGCAATGGAAAGGCAGAGGCAATGGCAGGCATCGGCAACTGGATCGACGATCGGCGTGTTACAATCGTAAATTGGCAATGGAAGCGAGGATGAACGATGGATTATCGATGGTTGGGCCAAACGGGAGTACGCGTTTCTCCCCTGTGCATGGGGGTGATGACGTTCGGTGATGCTGCGGATGAAGCGGAATCCGAGCGCATGTTCCATCGTTGCCTGGATGTGGGGATCAATTTCTTTGATTGTGCCAACGTCTATGGGGCAGGGGAATCCGAACGTGTCCTGGGGAGGTTGATGGCGGGCAAGAGGGATGACCTGGTGATCACATCAAAAGTGGGCATGGGCTCGGGCTTGAATCGTAGGGGTGGCTCGCGGCGCCACATGATGCAGGAAGTGGAAGCGAGTTTGCGCCGCCTCAATACCGACCGCATCGACCTCTATTTCCTCCATCATTTTGATGACAACACACCCGTGGAAGAAACCTTACGAGCCTTCGATGATTTGGTTCGGGATGGCAAGATCGTCTACGTCGGGGTCAGCAATTGGGCTGCCTGGCAAGTGGCGCGGGCGCAAGGAATCTGCGCGCTGCAGGGTTGGGCGGCGATCGCTTGCCTGCAACCGATGTATTCGCTGGTCAAGCGACAGGCAGAAGTAGAGATTTTGCCGATGGCCCAGGAATTGGGCATCGGCGTCATCTCCTATTCGCCATTGGGCGGCGGCTTGTTGAGTGGCAAGTATGCCGCCGGCCCTCCGCCACAGGGTCGGTTTCTGGAAAATGAAATGTATCAACGGCGCTATGGCCCCGAACATTATTGGGAAACAGCGCGCAGATTCGCCGAGATCGCCGAAGCGAGGGGAGTCCACCCCGCCACTTTGGCCGTCGCCTGGGCGATGGGTGGCCCAGGCATCACCGCGCCCATCATCGGCGCGCGCAACGCAACGCAATTGGAAGCATCTTTGGCGGCGTTGGAGCTGGAATTGAGTGCCGAAGAGCGTGAGGAATTGAGCGCCCTGACGCCAACTCCTTCGCCAGCCAATGATCGTTTGGAAGAACAATAATTGGCAGGGAACCATTGCGACCGGTGTTGTTTCGCTACGATCGCAAACTGATTGAAGATTTTCCACAAACTGCGTTCGGTTTCGTCTACGGTGAGGGGTTGCAGGTTGCCCGCAGCGATGAACGGCTGAGACGAGAATTCACCGAAGAGCAACAGACCACCCTGGAGCGCGTCGGGCATCTTTCCCCAGCGGATATCCCATCATTGGCTGCCTGGCGCCGTACCTTCAGTGCATTTGGGGTGAGTCCGACGAAATATCGCTCGGCAGCGGAAGCCTTGTTGCGCCGTTTGCGAACAACGGGTGAGATACCCAGCATCAACAACCTGGTAGATATCGGAAACTTGATCAGCTTGCGTTATTCCTTGCCGGTATTGGTCTATGATGAGGCCACCACCCAAGGAATGGTTAGGATCGGCTATTCCCGTGGAACAGAGGTCTATCGAGAGTTGCACCGAGATACCCATGTTACACCTGCCAAAGGAGAAGTCATCTTCTGCGATGAGGCGGATCAGGTGATCGCGAGAAGGTGGTGTTGGCGGCAGAGTTCGTACAGCGCCGTGACGGAGGAGACTCGCCGGGCATTGCTTTTGGTTGAGGCACAACATGAGACCGGTTTGGCCGATGTCCGCAAAGCTACGTTGGATGCCCGAACGCTGATCGCCAACTACGCGGCCGGTGAGGAAGCCAAATTGGTGGACGGTTTTGATGCGGCCGCGAATCTTGCCCGATGATTGCGTGTTTTGATCTCGCATGGCGAATGGGATGCCTGTGAAGCCGCTTACCATCGATTCCGCCGTTAATCGGGTATATTGAATTTCGCTGGACGTGCCTGAGATAAGGAGACCTCGTGGAACCACACATCCAAGAAACCATAGAGCGGGCCGATGAGTTCATTCATGGGCAATTCAACCTGCATGCGGCGGGCGGTTTGGCCGTGGGCATCGTCCATCGCGGCGAGCTCGTTTATGCGAAGGGCTTGGGCTGGGCGGATTACGCTACGCGGAGAGAAGTGACGCCGGATACGAGTTTTCGCATCGGTTCGATTTCCAAGACATTCACCGCCATTGGCATCCTGCAACTCTGGGAGCAGGGGCTGATCGATCTGGACGCGCCCGTCAATGATTATTTGCAGAGTTATCGTTTCAGTCACCCGGATCCCAGTGCGCCGCCGATCACCTTTCGCCACATCTTCACCCATCGCACCGGTTTGGGCGACATCCGCAGTTGGCGTGAGTTGTTACCCGGCCAGCCCATATCGATCGCTGCAGAAAAAGGAAAAGTCCCCCCGCTGAGCGAATTTTATGGCGAAGGCTTGCATGCGGAGTTGCACCCCGGCCGCAAATGGTCCTACGACAACCATGCTTATGGTACGCTCGGTCAGATCATTGAGGAGGTCAGCGGTCAGCCCTTTGGTCAATATATGATTCACCATGTATTCGATCCTCTGGGTATGGATCAGACGGATTATTTCCTCACGGAGCGCATCACCGATTTTGCCACGGGTTATCAGGTCCAGGGTGGGCCGCTCGAACAGGTGGATTACCGAGAAATCGTCATACCCGGTGCGGGTTCGATCTTCTCCAGCGTGAACCAAATGGCCCGGTACGTCGCCGCTTTGATGAACGGCGGTGCCAACGAGCAGGGAAGAGTCATCCAGAAAGAAACCCTGGCGATGATGATGGAACGACAGTGGGGATTGGATGATCGACTGCCCGGCATGGGCATGACCTTCTGGTTGGAAACCGCACAGGGGCACCGCATCGTGCAGCATGGGGGAGGGTGGCCTGGCTTCATTTCGATGATGCTCGTGGCGCCGGATGATGAGGTAGCGGTCATCGCCTTCACGAACTGCGGCAATCGTTCCTCTTATGACGTTTCGGTCGGCTTGATGCGCCAGCTGCTGTCCATAGATGCGGAAGCGATCACCCCACCTTACCCACAGATTCAGTCGCAGCCTTTGACCTGGTCTGAGTTGACCGGTGTGTACCAACCTGCGCCTGGTTTCAGTACGAATGGGCGGGTTTGGGCCGCATATGGTGGTGGGTTGGAGGTCAAGGTGGAAGGAACGCAGCTCATGTTGAAGCCCCTCGGCGGGCTGGCAAGAGCTGGCTTGCCGCTGCACCCTGCCGATGCGGATGATCCTTTCGCATTTCAGCTGGCGCCACCACAGGCATTATGGACGCCCTCATTGGTTCAGCCGAATTGGGTCTTGTTCCGGCAGGATGAGAATGGGCAGGTCGACCGACTGCAACTGGGGTTCCTGGAATTTTACAAGCGGGAATCCTGGATCCATGCCAATTCGGCGCTGGCGAAAACTGGGCAGCAGATCGAGATCAATCTGCAAAAAAGGCGAGCGGAAGTGGTGGCATGGTACCTGCAACAGATGCCCAATCGCTGGCAGGCGATCAAGTATGTCTTCGTCCGTGTCGTGCTGATCTGGCTATTCTGGCGGCTGTTTTTCGGGCGGCGGCGGTGAAGCACAGTTTCTGAACCGAAGCGAGATGCGGTTTTCTAATTGAACTCCGGGATGTGTTGTTCGAACCGGCGCAGTTTGGGGAAGGCGAGCATGGGTAACGTGGCGAGCATGGCAACCAGGCCGCTCAGGAAGATGTAGAGCCCCATCCCTGCGCCGGGATTTTCGCCGAAGAAGGGGGCGAAAATGTGCCAAATGGCGCGATTCACAGCGGGTTCGAACCATTGGTCTGTAAAATAGCCTGTCAGGAAGTACGCCAACGGCAGAAACAGCATGGAGAATTGCATCCTGGCTGCGAAGAAACGGCCTTGCAATTCCAGCGGCACTTTTGCCTGCCAGAGGGAAACGGAAAGAGCGTTGATCATGGTCACTGGCATGCCAAAGATGAACAGCACCAGGCCCAACTCAAGAGGCGCTTGGGCCAACCCCATTAACATCACACCGATACAAATGAAACAGATGCCACAGGAAAGCACCCACATCCGCGGTTGTCCTTTGTACATGCTGATCAGGAAGCCGCCCAAGATCATCCCCACATTCAGGATGCTCATTAGGATGCCCATCGATTCCTCACTGCCGGTACGGGCGATGAAGTAGGGTTGGATCAGCACGTTGAGCACGCCGCCGATGATGAAATTGGCCAACATGAAATAAGAAAACACAACGAAGACCAATCGGGAAGCGAGGATGAAACGCCAGCCAGCCCAGGCTTGATGCCATATGCTCTCGCCCGGTTGGTGGTTATTTTCTTGCGGCGGAAAGCGGACCCAGAGCAGGGTCAGGAAAGCCAGCGAAAAGCTCGCCAAATCAGCGAAGAGCGCACCCACGACCCCGATGCTGGCATACAAGATGCCGGCGAGAGCGGGCGCAATGATGCCGGCCAGGGGATTTTGCATTTCCATGATGGCATTGGCCCGTGTGCGGTGGTCGGCCGGCACCAAGGTAGTGATCGCTGCGCGGAAAGCCGGTTCTTGCAAGAAACGAAACGTGGCCGAAACAAAAGCGAGCAGATACAAGTGCCATATTTGAAAGGCACCGCTGGTGAAACTGATCAACAACAATAGGGTCACCAATGCCTGGCCCAGATCCGCGAAGGCCATCACCAGGCGGCGATTGAATCGGTCTGCTATCCAGCCAAGGTGACTCCCCAAAAGGATGGAAGGCAGGATATTGGCCGCCGAAATGATGGCAAAGGGCGATACATCACCGGTTTCGGCATAGATCCAGATGCCGATCGACAGCGCCGCCAAAGTACTGCCCAGGATCGAGATGGTCTGCGTGAAGGCAATCCAATAGAACGTGCGCAATGGGATGCGTGGTGCAGGCGCCATGTTTCAACCTCGCTCGCTGAATCATAGTACGTTGTGAACCTGTCCGGGTTGTAGCAAGAAACTGACTTTTCAGCTCGCGCGCGTTTTCCATTCTAGCCAGCGGACATGTGCTTCGACGTCGGCCAACTGCGTTTCATCGACAATTTCCCCGAAATGCAGCTGTCGCAAACCCAGCTCGGGGTAGGGGGAGGTTCCGCTCCGTTCATGCCACAGATGGAAAGCATGACGGAAAGGTCGGGAAATGCGCATGATGAGCAGAGGCAGCTGGCTTCGTTCCTCAGGAGTCAATTGTTGCGTTACGTAAGAATGGAAGAAGACTGGCGCACAATCTGCGGAAAGTTCAGCGGTGATGCCAGGCAGCAGCGCCAACGCATCCCCACGCCGCAGATCCAATGAAAATTCCCGGGCAATGGAAATGGCTTGGCGCAAGGAAGCGAGGCGGTCGCGATGCTCCGGCCAGATGAGCGCTTCCAACCATTGAACGTCAGCTTCAGAATGCAGGTTGAGTGGGTGTAAGTCGATGCCGATTCGTCGCCGGATCTCCGGCAACTTGTCGGAAACGGGGGGAGGGGAGCTTCCTTTTACTTTCGCACTCAGCAGCAAGGCTGAATCTCTTCGGCCGGCAAACCATTCCTGACCCGCTTCACCGACGTAGTGATACCCGTATTGATCCCAAATCAGATTCAAGCCAGCGCTGCAGCCGATTTCCATCCAGACCAGGGGCATTCCCTCGCTTCGGGATTGGATCACCTGGGTGGCAGGGTGGATCGCCAAACCGCGACTGACTTCATTGGTCTGGGTCCGACGGGTGCGCAGGAGCGGGATGATCTGCTCTCGATGCCGCTGGCAATAGTCGCTGAACAAGCGTCCGGTTTCTTTTGCCGGCGGCAAAGCCGGATCGTGGATGCTGGAATAGTATTCCGCCAGGGGAGCATTCGGATCACGGAGCAAGAGGAATTGAATGGCAGCGAACAGGAGATTGGGCGCCTGCTCGTGCGCTGGAATTACCTCCAGGAATGGAAGGTATCTTTGTGGTTTTTTTGCGATGCAAGCCGCCAGATGTGAGTACAAAGGGGAGCGTTTCGCTTCCCGCAACCGGGCGAAACGGTGAAATTCAGCGGATCGTTGCGCGATCATCACCCGCAGATTGGGCTAAGTTCAACCAAGCAAAGCAGCGAGGCAAGATTGCCAAACCGAGGATCGTGGTCAGGGCATAACGAATCAAACGCAAGATGGAGGCGAACGGGGAATTATTCTGGCTGATGGTATCGAAAAGGCTGCGACTCAGATAAAAGAAGGACACCAGCAGAAGCAGCCCGAGGCAGACGCGGATCAAGCGCTGCCTGAAACTCCCCGCGGTATCGCTTCCAGGCCATTGTTCGCTGAGGAAGATGCCCAGGCCACAACCCAGCCACAGACCGACCACCGCGCTGGCTTCCTCATTGGGCGCCAATACGATGAAACTGAGCAAGCTGGAGGAAATGATCAGGGCCAGTTGGGTGCGACCCGACCAAAGTTTCCAGCGCAGCGCCAGCCATTCTTTCGCGACCAGGAAGAGCCAGAGTGCGATGGTCCCGAAAAGCAAACCACCGATGACGTCGTGCAGGAAATGCACCCCTGAATAGACACGCCCCCACATTTGAGCGAGCACATAAAAGACGAATGCCGCGTGCAGCCAACGCTTCTTCAGCTGGATGGCGAGCAAACCCCAGATGGCGACGGCCAAGAGGACGTGATTCGAAGGGAAGCCATAGCCTTCCTGAACCCACAGGGGTGAAATCAGGATGGGATCGACATCCACAGGACGCGGCGCATGGAACTGAGTCTTCAACAGTGTGCCCAGCGCAAAGGAAGCGGCCAAAGCGATGATCAAATGGCTACCCAGTTTGCGGTCAATGGCCCAATATATGATGGACAAGACCAGCATGAAAAATAAACTCTCTCCGCAAAAGTGAAGGACCTGCGCGAGCACATCGCCAAGCGGGCCGCGAGTCCCTTCCAGGAGATGTACGAAATCCAGGCCCCAACCACTTTCCCAATGGGAAAACATCTGCACCTCCGCGGCTATTTTATCGCAGGCTAGGCGGCTGAATGCTACTTTTCTACCACTTTGCGAACTACAATCGCCTCATGCCCCTTCGTACCGGCAGGTTTTTCGTTTACTCCATCCCGGCGGATCTATGGATGATCATCGTCGTGCTGCTCTGGGGCTTGAATTTTGTCATCATGAAGAACGCCCTGCTGGAAATACCGCCGCCGTTGTTCGTAACCTTGAGATTCTCTGCCGGTTCCTTCTTGATGCTGGCGATCCTGCGATATCAACATGGGCCCATTTCTTTGCCCAAACGAGATTACAAGCAGTTGATCCTGCTGGGATTGATCGGCAATGCCGCGTACCAATCCATGTTCATCTGGGGATTGAAATACACTTCTGCGGCCAATGGTTCATTGATCATCAATGCGACGCCCATCGTGGTTGGTTTTTTGGGTGCCTTATGGGGCATCGAACGGATGCGCTTGGGTTTGGCTCTGGCATTATTGCTCGGCTTCACGGGTGTGCTGATCGTATTGCTGCCGAATCGCTCTTCGGTCTCTGCAATGAACTTTCAAGGCGATCTTTTGATGGTGGGTTCGATGCTTTCCTGGGCGATTTATACCTTGGGAGTCCGGCGGTATGCGACCGGTATGGACCCGATCTACCTGACGACCTGGACGATTGTTTTCGGGACGCTGTGCTTGGTGATATTCAACGGCATGAGTGTGTTTGAGGCACAATGGTCGTTGTACAGTTTCGCGGCCTGGTTCGGTTTGGCATATTCCATCATCGGCAGTTTGATCATTTCCTACTTGCTATGGAACATGAGCGTACAGCGTGTCGGCGGCGTGCGAACGACGATCTACATCAGCATGATTCCGTTGGTGGCGGCGTTATCCGCCTGGGTTGCATTGGGTGAAGCGATCACGGTGTATCATTTGCTGGGTGGGATCTTGATTTTTTTCAGCGTACGCTTGGCACAACGTACCGCTTGATTCATTCGCCGACGGTGATCTGACTCAGATTCTCCAGCGCTTTCACCAGCGCATGATTC
The DNA here is from genome assembly GCA_011523615.1 of Chloroflexota bacterium. Classification (GTDB taxonomy): domain Bacteria; phylum Chloroflexota; class Anaerolineae; order Aggregatilineales; family Phototrophicaceae; genus WTGJ01. The sequence goes on from WTGJ01000027.1 coordinate 226,571, forward strand.
CCTTCACCTCCCAGCCCCTGCAATTGCAGCGTCTTGTACAGTTGATGGATGAGGCTGGTTGCTAGCAGAGGTACACCCAGTTGATCGGCAGCTTCCATGGCCAAACGCAAGTCCTTTTGTTGGAGGTCGATGGTGAATCCCGGCCGAAAATCACGGACGAAGATTTGCGGAGCGCGGTTGCTCAGCATCCAACTTCCTGCTGCACCCGCTTCCACCGCCTGCAACGCTTTTTGCAAGTCCAGACCACCAGCAGCGGCCACCAGCAGCGCCTCCGATGCGGCCAGCATGTTGCCGACGACCAGAATCTGGTTGACGATCTTCACCGTCTGACCAGCGCCAATCTCACCCACGTGGGTGATGGTTTTGCCCATCGCTTCGAAGGCGGGTTTCGCTCGTGCCACTTGCGCGGCATCGCCCCCGACCATGATGCTCAAGGTACCGTTCTCCGCGCCTTCGCTGCCGCCACTGATGGGTGCGTCCAACATGTGGATTTGGGCAGCGGAGAGGGAAGCGGCAATCTCTCGCGTCGCTTGCGGGCTGATCGTGCTCGTGTCGATGATGAGTGATCCAGGAGCAGCGCCATGAATCGCCCCATTTTCTCCTAGGATGACGGTCTGGGCATCCGGCGTATCACTGACACAAGTGATCGTAATTTCGCTCTGTTGGGCGACTGCCGCCGGCGAATCGGCCGCTTGCGCCCCCGCGGCGACCAAGTCAGCCATTTTGCTTCGGGTGCGGTTCCAAACCGTCAGGGGAAAGCCCGCACGCAGCAGATTATGAGCCATCCCTCGCCCCATGATCCCGAGTCCAATGAATCCGATGGCCCTTTGGTTTGACATATGGTCTCCTCTGCTTGCGATCAAGCCAATTGTTCGATGACGGCTTCGGTAAATTCCTGGGTACTGATCGGAGAAGCGCCCAGGGCGATGTCTGCGGTTCTTGCGCCAGCTTCGAGCACGCCATCGACCGCATTTTCGATCGCGGCGGCTTCTGTTTCACAGCCCAGGCTATGCCGCAGGAGCATCGCAGCACTGAGGATCATGCCGGTTGGGTTGGCGATGCCTCGTCCGGCGATGTCAGGTGCGCTGCCATGAACGGGTTCATACATGCCGTAACCATCGGCGGAGAGAGATGCAGAGGGCAGCATCCCCAGAGAGCCCGCCAGTACGGATGCCTCATCGCTGAGGATATCGCCGAAAAGATTACCAGCGAGGATGACATCGAAATCCGCGGGGCGGGTTAGCAGGTGCATCGCAGCGGCGTCAACCAGCAGGTGTTCCAGTTGGACATCGCGGAATTCATCGTGCAATTTCTCGACGCTGCGGCGCCAGAGCCTGCTGACGGCAAGCACGTTGGCTTTGTCAATCGAGGTCAGCAAATTTCGCCGCCCTCGCGCTGCTTGAAAGGCGATGTGGGCGGCGCGCAATACCTCTGCTTCGCGATAGAACATCGTGTCATAGGCCGAATCGCCCGTTTCTTGCTCATGTCTCTCACCGAAATAGATGCCGCCGGTGAGCTCTCTCACGAAGAGGATGTCTACGCCAGTCAACAAGTCTGAGCGCAGTGGCGCCTGAGCGGATAGGGAAGGGTAGGCTTTGACGGGACGCAAATTTGCGAACAAGTCAAATTTCTGCCGCAGTGCCAGGAGGCCCTGTTCGGGTCGGAGCGGCGCGCTGGGATCGGACCATTTGGGTCCGCCCACCGCACCGAGCAGGATGGCATCGACCTGTTCGCAAGTTTTCAACGTTGATTCGGGTAGGGGGTCACCAAACTCATCGATGGCATGGCCGCCCATCGCTGCTTCGTGGAAGGTCAACTGCAAGTCCGCGCTGCTGACGCGTTCCAGAACGGCGATGGCCGCCGCCATGACTTCCGGGCCGATGCCGTCTCCGGGCAGCACGGCGATGTCAGCTCGGAGCGGGCTGCGTGGACGAGTGCTCATTTATGACGATCCATTGGCTTGATTGACGATGGTCACAGGCGCCACCGCCGGCGCGAGACAGAGACCGTATTCGATGCTATCCTGCAAAGCCAACCAGCTGGCCTGGATGATATTGGCACTGGCACCCACCGTGCTCCAGCGTGTTGAACCCAACTGGGTATCGATGAGCACCCGGGTGATGGCGGCCGTACCGCTTTCACTGTTCAAAATCCGCACTTTGTAATCCACCAATTGCACATCCGTCAGCTGCGGATACAGGGGCAATAAGGCTTTGCGGAGCGCGAGATCGAGGGCGTTCACCGGCCCATTGCCATCAGCCGCCGTATGCATCAATTCGCCGCCCACATCCAACTTCACGATGGCCTGTGCCTGGCCCAGATGGTCGACCAATACGGTGAAATCCACCAGCGTGAACAGCGGCTGGTAATCCTCCTGTATGCGATAGAGGCGAATGGCGATGCTCGCTTCTGCGCCTTCGAAGACGAAACCTTGATTCTCCAGTTGTTTGACCTCTTCCAACACGGAAACGGCTTGTTGACGGTTGATATCCAGGCCAAATTGCTCCGCCTTATTGAGGATATTGCCACGCCCAGAAAGGTCAGATACCAGCGTGCGTTGTTCGTTGCCGATGATCTGGGGGTTGATGTGCTGGTAACTGCTTTCACTCAAGCGCATGGCAGCCACGTGGATGCCGCCTTTATGGGCAAATGCGCTCTTGCCGACGTATGCCGCGTGGGAATCGGGAGCGAGATTGGCAATTTCCGCAATGGTTCGGGCGATGCGTGTGAGCCTGTGTAGGGAATCCGCCGGGATGCAATCGAAATCCTGTTTGATCTGCAGATTGGGGATGATGGAGCAAAGGTTGGCATTGCCACAGCGTTCGCCGTAACCGTTGATGGTGCCCTGGATGTGGCGCGCACCGGCCTCCACAGCGACCAGGGTGTTGGCCACCGCCAATTCGGCATCGTTGTGGGTATGGATCCCCAACGGTGCATCGGGCAGGGCATCACCCACCCATTGGAATCTTCCGTACAAGTCGCTGGGGAGTGCGCCGCCATTGGTATCGCAGAGGACCAGGCAATCAGCACCCCCTTCGAGGGCGGCAAACAGAGTGGCCAGAGCGTATTCGTCATCCAATTGCGCACCGTCGAAGAAATGCTCCGCGTCATAGATCACTTCTTTGCCCTGATCTTTGAGGTAGGCGACGCTTTCCCGGATCATGCGCAAATTGTTTTCCATGGTGGTCTGGAGCACATCTTCCACATGCAAGGGGGAAGATTTTCCGACGACGGTGACGATATCGGTCTGGGCCTTGATCAAGGCATGGATGTTGCCATCGTCTTCGGGATGGTTGTCTTTGTGGCAGGTTGAGCCAAAGGCGGCGATTTTCGCATGTTGCAGGGGCACATCCCGAACGACATCGAAGTAGGCGGCGTCTTTGGGATTGGAACCCGGCCAGCCTCCTTCGATATAGGCGACCCCCAGCGAATCCAATAGGGTGGTGATTTTGATCTTGTCGGCCAGAGATAAAGCAATCCCTTCGCGCTGGGTGCCATCCCGAAGGGTCGTATCGTAAATGTGCAGTTGTTTCACGAAGGCGTCTCCGGAACCCCGGTATTCACCCGGGGGGGATGTTCTCGTTCGAAGTCGCGGATATCTTCATCCAAAGCGAGCAAGAAACCGAGTTGGTCGACGCCATTCATCAAGCAATGGCGAGAAAAACCGTCGATGGGAAAACCTACTGGGCGGCCACCGGGTAGGGTGAGCGTCTTGCTCGTCAGATCAATCTTGATTTCTGCAGTAGGATCCTCTTCTGCCAGGCTGAGCAGTTGTTGTTGGGTTTCTTCGTCCACCAAAATCGGCAGCAGGCCATTTTTTAGGGCATTGTTGCGGAAGATATCGGCAAACTCGGTGCTCACGACGGCTTTGAGTCCTGCGCCCTGTAAAGCCCAGGGTGCGTGTTCCCGCGAGCTGCCACAACCGAAATTGTTCCCGGTGATGAGGATGCTCGCCCCCGCATATTGAGCTTGATTCAAGGGGAAATCTTCGCGCGGATTGCCGTCACCGTCGTAGCGCCAATCGAAAAACGCTTGTTGCCCCAGCCCCTCTTTATGGGTGGTTTTCAGGAAACGGGCGGGGATGATCTGATCGGTGTCGATATCATTGCGGGGAAGGGGGATCATTCGGCCACTGAATTCCGTGATCGCTTCCATCAGTTGTTCGCTCCGATCAGCGTGCGTGGATCGGTGATGACTCCATGGATGGCGGTTGCGGTCGCGGTGAGGGGGCTGGCCAAGAAAGTGCGGCCCCCTTTCCCCTGACGACCTTCGAAGTTGCGATTGCTCGTGCTGATCGCATACTGCCCGGGGGCCAATTGGTCGCCATTCATCGCAATGCACATCGAGCAGCCAGCCTCTCGCCATTCTGCACCGGCGTTGCGAAAGATCTCATCCAAACCCGCTGCTTCTGCCTGGGCTTTCACCTGTTGCGAGCCGGGGACGACCAGCATGCGCACCTGATCCGCCACTCTGCGGCCTTCGATGATGCGGGCCGCTTGCTGCAAATCGGAAAAACGGGAATTCGTGCAACTGCCCAGGAATACCACATCCACCGGTTGACCCAGGAGCGGTTGGCCGGGTTGGAGGTCCATATAGCGCAGCGCTTTATCCAGGGCGCTTCGTTCGTTCACGGTGGTTTCCTGATCGGGGTCGGGCACTCTCCCATCAATCGGCATTCCCATCCCCGGGTTGGTGCCATAGGTAATCATGGGGGTGAGTTGGCTGGCATCGAGCTGGATTTCGGCATCGTATGGCGCGCCTTCGTCGCTAGGAAGGCTGCGCCAATGGGCGACCGCTGCATCCCAATCCGCCCCTTGGGGCGCAAATGGGCGACCGTGCACGTATTCGAAAGTGGTTTCATCCGGGGCGACCATCCCGGCGCGGGCCCCGCCTTCAATGGACATATTGCATACCGTCATGCGTCCTTCCATGCTCAATGAACGGATCGCATCGCCGCGATATTCAAAGATGTGCCCCGTGCCGCCGTGGATGCCGATGCGAGCGATGATGGCCAGGATGATGTCTTTGGCCGCAACGCCTTCTTGCAATCGCCCATCGACTTGAATCGCCATCGTCTTCGGCCGGTTTTGCAGTAAGGTCTGGGTCGCCAGGACGTGCCCGACTTCGCTGGTGCCGATGCCAAAGGCCAAGGCGCCGAACGCGCCGTGGGTGCTGGTATGGCTGTCACCGCAGACGATGGTCATCCCCGGTTGGGTCAGGCCTTGCTCGGGGCCGATCACATGGACGATTCCTTGATTTTCGTGCCCCAGCTCGTACATCGTAATACCGTATTTCCGGCAATTATCCGCGAAGGTTTCCAACTGCGTGGCGGCTTGGATATCGGCAATTGGGATGATGCCCAGTTCGTTGCGGGGAATGGTGGGCGTGCTGTGATCCATCACCCCGATGGTTTGGCCGGGCCGGCGCACTTTGAGGCCCCGTTCCCGCAGCGTCGTGAATGCCTGGGGTGATGTGACTTCGTGAATCAGGTGCAAATCGATGTATAAAACCGCAGGAACCTCCGGCTCTTGCGCGCGGATGATATGATCCTCCCAGATTTTGGCAAACAAAGTGCGCGGCACTCCGTTCCTCCGCTGTTCATCATTCATGTTTCTTCCTCTGATCCCCATCCTAGGAATTGGCTAACTTGACAGTAGCCGCCTGACCTTCCGGTTTTTGATCCCCATAGCCCATCGCCGTGATCATGCGATTCACAGCCGCCAGATAGGCTTTCACGCTGGAGACCACGATATCGCTATCCGCGCCGTAACCACCAAAGTAGCGCGCCTCATCGGCTGGATGTTCCGCTTTGATGCGCACGGTGACTTCTCCCAGGGCATCGATGCCTTCGGTCACGCTGTGTACGCTGTATTCAATCAGGGTGTTGGGCGCCTGGATGATGGCATCGATGGCTTGATAGGCCGCATCCACCGGGCCCGCGCCGACGCTGGCATGGATGAACGTGTTGCCCTGGCGGTCCAATAACTTGACGGTCGCCGTGGGCAAGCCCATCGTTCCACAACTCACCTGAACATCACCCAAACTGAAGATCTCTTCGGGGCCGTGGAATTCATCGGCCATCAAGGCGACGAGATCGGCATCGGTGATGTTCTTCTTCGCGTCGGCCAGGGTTTTGAAGCGGGCGAAAACTTGATTGAGCGCATCTCCTGCCAGGGAATACCCCAGCTCATTCAAGCGCACGCGCAAAGCATGCCGGCCGCTGTGTTTCCCTAGGACCAGGCGGCTTTGCGAGAGCCCCACGCTTTCCGGTGTCATGATTTCATAAGTGCTGGATTCCTTCAACACCCCATCTTGGTGGATCCCCGCTTCGTGGGCGAAAGCATTTTGCCCGACGATGGCTTTGTTGGCCTGGACGTGCAAACCGGTGTAATTGCTCACCAGGCGGCTGGTTTTTGTGATTTCGCGGGTTTGGATGTTGCATTGGAGATTATAGAACTGTGGGCGGGTTTTGAGCGCCATGGCCACTTCTTCCAGGCTGGTATTCCCCGCGCGTTCTCCGATGCCATTGATGGTGACTTCCACCTGGCGCGCGCCCCCCATGACGCCGGCCAGGGTATTGGCGGTAGCCAGGCCCAGATCATTGTGGCAATGAACCGACCAGACGATGCCGCTCCCCGGCCCTGCACCCGGAGTTTCGGCGATCAAATTGGCGATGAGCGCTTCCCATTCCTGCGGGGTGACATAGCCGACGGTATCGGGGATGTTCAACGTTGTGGCACCGCATTCCACCGCCAGGGCACACACCTGGACCAGGAAAGCAGGATCGGTCCGACCGGCATCCATGGGGCTGAATTCGACATCTTCACATAGGCTGCGGGCAAGCGAGACAGACTCTCGGATGCGATGCAAGGCTTCTTCCTGGTTGATGCCAGTCTGGTATCGCAAGTGGATTTCAGAGGTGCCCAGGAAGGTGTGAATGCGCGGTTTTGCGGCATCGCGAACCCCTTCCCAGCACGTTCGAATGTCGCCATCCACCGCCCGCGCCAGGCCACAAATGATGGGGCCATGTTCTGTTCCCACTTCCTGTGCAATGCGTTGGACCGCCGCTAAATCATCCGGCGAAGCGGCGGGAAAGCCGGCTTCGATGACATCCACCCCCAGACGGGCCAGTTGGCGGGCAATTTCCAGCTTTTCCGCGCTGCTCAGGGTTGCGCCGGGGCTCTGTTCACCATCGCGCAGGGTCGTATCAAAGAATACGATGCTTTCGTTCATGTTCCGTGCCTTTGCTTGATGCGTTTTGCGTCGAGGAAGGGCATCATGTCCCTCAGCTGTGCGCCGACTTCTTCGAGCAGCAGATCGTGCTCGCGTTGCCTTCGTGGCAAGAAATTGGGCAGGCCGCGCTCGTTTTCATCGATCCAGTCTTTGGCAAAACCGCCATTCTGAATGCGCTGCAAAACGCCGGCCATTTCTTCTTTGACGAGGTCTTCGAAGCGGTCACCAATCTGATAGCCGCCCTGTTCCGCGGTATTGCTGACGGAATACCACATGTAACTGAGGCCACCTTCGTACATCAAATCGACGATCAGTTTGAGTTCATGGAGGCATTCGAAATAGGCAATTTCCGGCTGATAACCTGCTTTCACGAGCGTTTCAAACGCGGCTCGCACCAGAGCGGTGACGCCACCGCAAAGGATCACCTGCTCGCCGAAGAGATCGGTTTCCGTTTCTTCCTTGAATGTCGTTTCGATCACGCCGGCGCGAGTACAGCCGATGGCATGAGCGTAGGCCAGCGCTTTATCCTTGGTTTGCCCACTGGCATCCTGATGTATGGCGAGCAAGCCCGGAACCCCCGCACCTTCACCGAAAATTTCACGAACGCGATGGCCGGGTGCTTTGGGCGCGATCATCGCGACGTCGATTTCCGGCGGTGGAACGATGGTGCCGAAGTGTATGTTGAAACCATGGGCAAAGAGCAACAGATTGCCGGGTTCAAGATTTGCGGCGATGGATTCGCCGTAGACCTGTGCCTGGCGAGTATCGGGCAACAGCAGGTTGATGATGTCCGCCCGTTTGCTGGCTTCGGCTACCGTATGCACCGCCAAGCCGTCCGCTTCTGCTTTCGCTCGGCTCTGGCTCCCTTCGTAAAGACCGACGATCACATTGGCGCCGTTGTCGCTTGCATTGAGTGCGTGCGCGTGCCCCTGGCTGCCATAACCGATGATGGCGATGGTGCACCCCTCGAGCAGGGTAGGGTTTGCATCCTGGTCGTAATAGATCTTTGCCATGAAAAGCCTCCGTGAGAAAAAGCCGGCGGGTTAAGGATTCCCGTTAACGAATTGTTGGCTGCGGCGAATGGTGGGTAGATTGGCATCGTGAATGCGGATGCCACGACCCATCGCGACCACCCCGGTGCGAACCATTTCCACGATGCCGATTTGCCTCAGCTCATCGATGAGTTCCTCAATCAGCTCGGTGGGGGCGGCCATTTCCAATATGGCCACGAAAGGACCGATGTCGATGATTCGGGCCGGGTAATGTTCGCAGATTAAGGTGAGTCGGTTCCGTGAGTCGGTATCATCCGTCCGTACTTTGATCAGGGCAAGGTCTCGGCTGACGTGAGGTGCTTCGGAGAGATGCCTGACATCGATGACGTTGACCAGTTTCTGTAGGTTGGCGATGATGAGTTGGGCGTTGATTTGTTTGGCATCGAATACAATCGTGACGCGCGAAATATCAGCTTTGTGGGTTCGCCCTACCGTCAGGCTATCCACATTGAAATTACGGCGGCGGAAGAGGCTGACGACGCGATTCAGGACGCCCGGCTTGTTTTCCACCAGGGCAACGACCACCTGAGTGGGTCGCAAGGTCTCGGTCTCAGGTTCTAACGCCGTTGGAGTGGTGTTCATGAGACGATCTCCGAAGCTTTGGGGCGGCGCAACATGTTATGCAAGTCGCCACCGGCAGGAACCATCGGATAAACGATCTCTTCTTTCTCGACGACATATTCCAGCAGAACGGGGCCTTGGATGCCGCGCGCGAACTCTACGGATTCTTCCATTTGTTCTCGCCGCGTGATGCGCATGCTGGGGATATTGAAGGCGGCGGCCAACTTGCAAAAATCCGGATTGACCATGGGCGTCGCGCTATAACGGCTGTCGTAAAAGAATTCCTGCCATTGACGGACCATCCCCAAAAAGGCGTTGTTCAGGATGGCGATGTTGATGTTGATGTTTTCTTGTACTGCCGTGGCCAGCTCACACATGGTCATCTGAAACCCGCCATCGCCGACCACCGCCCAAACCTCTTCGTCCGGGCGACCGAACTTTGCGCCGATCGCGGCGGGAAAACCAAAGCCCATCGTCCCCAGTCCGCCACTGGTGATCAGGGTGGCAGGGCGTTGATGGGGGTAGTATTGGGCTTCGATCATTTGGTGTTGCCCCACGTCGGTCACGGTGATGGCATTGCCTTCCGTCCACTTCCAAAGATCATTCATGACCTGAGCCGACATCAACTTGTCGCCGGTGTCGGCGTGCAGGATATCGCGCTCATCATCATCTTCTTGCCATTCACGGATGCGGGCCATCCAGGCCGGATGTTGTTTCTGAGGGACATCGGGCAAGAGTTGTCGCAATACGGTTTTCAAATCACCGGCAATGCCGACATCCACGGGCACATTCTTGTTGATTTCAGAGGGATCGATATCGATGTGAATTTTTCGTGAGTGAGGTGAATAAGTCTTCAGGTTGCCGGTGACGCGATCATCAAAGCGCATGCCCAGGGCCAACAGCAAATCCGCTTCCTGGATGGCATGATTGCAAGCTCCGGCGCCGTGCATGCCCATCATGCCCAGGACCAGGGGATGATTCTCGGGGATGCTCCCTTTCCCCAGCAAAGTGAGCGTTACCGGAATCTGTGCACGCTCAACCAGCTCTCTGATTTCATCCATGGCACCGGATGCAAGGATGCCATGTCCCGCCAGGATGAGTGGCCGCTGCGCATTTTGGATCAAATCGATGGCAGCATCCATCTGATCCCGATTGGCGTTGGAAGGAATGTGATAACCAGGCAACTCGACTTCTTCTTCCGGATAGACGAATTCGGTCTCTGCGATCTGCACATCTTTGGGGATATCGACCAACACAGGTCCCTGGCGTCCGGTGCGGGCGATGTAGAACGCTTCTTTGATGGTCATGGCGATCTCGTCCACATCGGCGACCAGATAATTGTGCTTGGTGATGGGCAGGGTGACGCCGGTGACGTCTGTTTCCTGAAACGCATCGGAACCGATGGCGCCGGTGGGCACTTGCCCGGTGATGCAAACCATCGCTGATGAATCCATCATGGCGGTCGCCAGGCCGGTCACCAAATTGGTTGCGCCCGGGCCGCTGGTGGCGATGGCAACGCCCACTTTGCCGGTGGCACGTGCATAGCCATCCGCCATATGGGAAGCGCCCTGTTCGTGCCTCACGAGTACATGATGAATCTGTGGATATTTCGTCATGGCATCATAAGTCGGCAGGATGGCGCCACCTGGATACCCGAACATCACATCGACACCCTCACGCAACAAACTCTCCAGGATGATTTCTGCTCCGGTCAATTTCATGGTGACCTCCTGTCCCGCTGGGTCATATCAACAAAAAAACCCCCCGTTTGGGCGGGAGGTTTTGCGTTTCCGTGCGATGCGTTTCACGCCTTTCGCCCCCCAGCCCGAAGCAAGCCAATAATGAGTACAATGAGCACGAGGATGCCGAGAAGGCTGACAATGCGTCGGGTAGTAGCGCGCAACAGAATTTCCAATCCTTTTCCTGAATTGTAACGTTTCCTGGAAACGATGTCAAGGAAATCCACGAGACTCCTCATAAGGTTACCGCGCCATCATCGGCCTGAGAGACGAGTTTGGCGTATTTGGCCATGACGCCGCTCACATAATTGGCTTGCGCGGGTCTCCAAGAGGCACGCCTGGCTTGGAGCTCTGCTTCGCTGAGCAATGCGTCCAACCGGCGTTCCTTCACCTGGACTTCGACGATATCGCCTTCCTGTAGCAAGCCGATCGGCCCACCCAGGGCGGCTTCCGGCGCGATGTGGCCGATCATCAAACCGCGCGTGCCCCCGGAGAAGCGGCCGTCGGTCAACAACATCACCGAAGGTCCCAGGCCCTGACCGACGATGGCGGCGGTCACACTGAGCATTTCCCGCATGCCCGGCCCGCCGACCGGGCCTTCGTTGCGAATCACCACCACGTCATTCGGCACAATTTGCCCATGCTGTACGGCCGCCATGGCGTCTTCTTCCCGCTCAAAGATCCGTGCAGGGCCACGATGATGATCGGGTTCATCCCCTTTGAGTTTTACGACACAACCCTGTGGCGCCAGGTTTCCTTTCAATATGACCAGCCCGCCGCTTTCTTTGATGGGGTTGGTGAGCGGACGGACGACATCCTGCCCGGGGGTTTCGATCGCATCGGCGGCCGTTTCTGCCAATGTTTGCCCGGTCACGGTGAGGGCATCACCATCCAGGTACCCCCCCGCCAACATGCGCTGCGCCAAGAGCGGAACCCCGCCGGCGCGATAGAGGTGGAGGGCCATGTACCGACCGGTGGGACGCATATCGGCGATCACAGGAGTGCGGCGGCTGATCGCTTCGATGTCGTCGATGGTGAAAGGGATGCCGGCTTCGCGGGCGAATGCCAGGGTATGCAATACGGCATTGGTACTGCCCGCAGTGGCAGCAGCTGAGGCAATGGCATTCTCCAACGCGTTTCGGGTGATGATTTTGCTCGTGCGCAAATCGCTCTCCAGCAGCTGCATCATCATTTCCCCGGCACGATAGGCGACATCCGCTTTCGCGGGATCTTCCGCGGGAACATCCGCCATCCCCATGGGGCAGATTCCCATGATCTGGACCATCGTCGCCATGGTATTCGCGGTGAATTGACCGCCGCAGGCACCCGGCCCGGGGCAGGCGACATCCTCAATGGCACGCAATTCTTCCGCGCTGAGGTGCCCTTTTGCTCGTGCGCCAATCGCTTCAAAGACGCTGACGATATCCACTTCTTCGCCTTCGTAATTGCCAGGTAGGATGGAGCCGCCATAGAGCAAGAGGGCGGGCAGATCCAAGCGGATCAAAGCCATGGCCGCACCGGGGATGGTCTTATCACAAGCAGCGAGGGCGATCACACCATCCAGCATGTTGGCGCGGGCCACCAGCTCGATGCTGTCGGCGATGATTTCGCGGCTGATCAGCGAAGCCTTCATGCCTTCCGTGCCCATCGTGATGGCGTCGTTGATGCTGATCGTGTTGAACTCCAGAGGGGTTGCGCCAGCGGCGCGGATGCCCGCTTTGACGTCTGCTGCCAGTTTGCGAAGGTGAAAATTACAGGGGCCGATTTCGGTCCAAGTGTTGGCGACGCCGATGAGCGGTTTGGCCAGAGCCTCATCGTCATAACCAACGGCTTTCAACATGGCACGGGCCGCCGCCCGATTGTCACCATCCACCAAAGTCCTGCTGCGTGCGTTCAATTCTTTGGTGAGGGTCCCATTCGCAAGTGTCATGGCATTCATTTCCTTATGATTGTTTGTGTTTCAGCAGTCCAACCGGTTATGAATTGGGTTGGACGAGGATGAGTGAGTTGCCTTCACTATCTTCGATGATGGCAAAGCCACCCCATTGATGTTCAGCGGGCTCTTGTGAAATTTTGACACCGCGCGAATGCAACTCCCGCACCGTTGCCGTCAAATCTTCCGTGGATAATGTGATGGACTGTACCGCGCCGTAGGTTGATTCGTAATGGCTCCACGCCGGATGACCCTGTTTGTAAAGCACAATTTCAGTGCTCTCTCCTGGCGGAGCGACAGAAATCCAGACATCACCAGAATCATCCGGCATTTCATCTTCTTGACGGAGTTCCATGCCCAGTTGCTCCAGATAAAAGGATTTTGCGCGTTGATGATCGCTCACGAATACGCAAACGCTGCCCACGTGTTTGATCATGCTTCCCTCCCGTTAGGTAGCGGCCAATTCACGCAAAGCGCGCATATTTAAGATGCTGATCTTCTGCCCATCGTAGCTCAGAATCCCGCGCGCCGACCATTGTTGCAGCTCCCAACGCACCACCGTGGCTTCGAGGGCAGTAGCGCGCGCCAGTGTCGGAAGCGGCAAGGGATGCTCTTGCACCTCGTCACCCGCGCCGCCCAGCAAGAGCAAGGCGCTGGCCAACCGGGTGTGACCATGGCCGATGCCCCCTTCCCGGATGTGCAAAGTTTGGCGATAGAGCCGCTCACCGAGATGGGTGATGGCATCGGCCAGGATTTCTGGATGTTCCTGACAGAAATGCGCCATCGTATCCCGGGAAATTCGGGTCATTTCGCAATCGGAAACCGTGGTCACGCTGCCGGTACGCGGTTGATTGGCCAACATGGAGATTTCACCGATGACGTAGAAGGGTCCTTCGGTGGCCAAAACACCTTCTGAACCATCCGGGTATTCACGAGTGATGTGGATTTGGCCTTCCGTCAGGATGTAGCAACCATCGGGTTCTTCCCCTTGTTCGAGCAAGGTTTCACCGGCACCGATCGCCAACCATTCGGTGTGCTTCAGTATTTCATGGAGAACTTCATCATCGCAAGCGGCGAATAGAGTGAAATTCCGCAAGATGCTGGGGGATGGTGTTGCTGTCATGATCCATGCATGCCTGAGCTGAATGTGGTTCCGCAGGATTATACCGAAACCGGCACCTTGTTTGTACCAAGAAATAGCGCTGTATAAAGCCCCTTATCCCGCGTTATTGGATTGGGTTATGTTTTGTGACCAGGGTAGCTTGGGAATCAAACCAGCGGCGCCGGTTCGAACGATCTATGCAAACGCAGGTGCGGGATCTTCTTCCGTTGCCCCCGCCATCCAGGCCCCCAGTTGTTGCAGCACGACTTCTTCGCGCTTCATCTCACCCACGATTCGCCCTTCATACATCACGAGGATGCGATCGGAAAGCAATTGAATCTCATCCAGGTCTTCACTGATGAGTAAGATGGCGGTGCCTTTCTCGCGCTCATCGAGCAATCGTTGGTGAATGTATTCTGTCGCGCCGATGTCGACGCCGCGGATCGGTTGGGCTGCCAACAGCACCCGAGGGTTGCGGTCCAATTCACGGGCAAGCACCAATTTTTGGATGTTGCCACCCGAAAGGCTTTTGACTTTCGTTGAGCTGGCGGGCGTCTTGATTTCATAGTCGCGGATGGCTTCCGAACAGGCTTGGTCCACGGCATCAAAACGGAGGAAGACCCCATTGCGGCTGAATTTTGTGCTGTCATAGTCGCGCAGCATGTAATTTTCCGCTACCGAAAACTCGGTGATGACGCCATCTTCCATGCGCTCTTCGGGGATGTATGAAAGACCCAAATCTTTGATTTCAGCGGGGTTCAGTCTTTCGATGGCTGTACCTTCCATTTCCAGAGTGCCTGAAGTCGCCGGTCGCAAGCCGGCGATGACCTGTGCCAACTCGCGCTGGCCATTGCCGGAGACACCGGCGATGCCGACGATTTCACCGGAATGCACCTCGAGCGAAACGTCGATGAGGCCGGGTTCTTCTCGTTCGTTCAGTGCATTCACCCCGCGCAAAGTAAGCCGTGGGGTACCGGCATTCAAGGGGGGAAATTGGTAATTCTGCAACACCGGCCGGCCCACCATCATCTCCGCCAGTTGCGCACGAGTGGCTCCTTCTGTCTCGATCGTATCCACCAGACGACCGTCCCGCAGCACTGTGATGCGCTGGCTGATGGCCAGGACTTCGTGCAATTTATGGGAGATGAAAATGCAGCCATGCCCTTCCGCTGTCATCTGACGCAGAACGCGGAACAGATCATCGACTTCGCCGGGCGTGAGCACCGCCGTCGGTTCGTCGAGGATGAGGATGGCAGCGCCTTTGTAGAGGGCGCGCAGAATCTCGACTCTTTGCTGTTCGCCCACCGCAAGTTGCCAGATGGGTGCATGCACATTCACGCTCAAATTGTAGTCATGTGAGAGCTGCTCGAGCTTGGCTGCCACATCATCCAAATCCAGCCGATACCCACGGGAAGACTTCATGCCGAGCGCAACATTCTCAACGACCGTCAGCGATGGCACCAGCATGAAATGCTGATGGATCATGCCAATCCCCTGGGCAATGGCTTCGGAAGGCGAGTTGATTTTCGTGGCCTGGCCATCCAGTAGGATTTCCCCAGCATCGGGTGAATACATGCCGTATAGCACCTTCATGAGGGTGCTTTTGCCCGCACCGTTTTCACCCAACAAAGCGTGGACTTCGCCGTTATGAAGGTCAAAATCGACTTGATCGATGGCCTTCACGCCCGGAAAAGCTTTCACCATCCCCCTCATCTGAAGGACGGGCTCAACGTCACGCTTTGTAGCGAGATTGGACATGCCCAACCCAGTTTCTTAGGAAAGGAGGGGAAAAGGAGCTCCTTCCCCCTCCCTTCGTCAGGTCTAGCAACTAGCTAGCCGTCGTCACTGTCATCATCCATGTCATCATCGTCCATGTCGTCGTCCATATCATCATCCATATCGTCCATGTCATCAGCCATCATGGTGACGCTTTCGATCAGTTCTTCGACTTGCGCCCAGACCTCTTCTTGTTTCATCTCGTCACCACCGAAGGAATGCTCACTCAGTTCCATGGTGATGCCGCCGTTGGCCAAATCGATGGTATAAGCCGTTCCACCCAACACACCCATTTGAATGTGATCGATGATATCAGCGAGGACAACTTCCCAGTTGTAAATCTGGAAGAGCACGCCACTCCCCTCGGCCAGGCCCGCTTGACTGGTTTGGGTGCCATACCATTGGATTTCATTCTCCAGAGCGACGGCGATCGGCCCGACGACCATTTGCGCCGTTCCGGTCAAAACGTCCGCACCGTTCGCTACATGGGTCAACGCCGCTTCCGTCGCTTGTGGGACGTCACTGAAGGATTGGATGTAGACCACATTCACCGTCACATCCGGATTCATCGCTTCCGCGCCGGCAACGAAACCATCCACATAGAGTTTTGCATCGCCGACTTCGATGGGGCCGACCACACCGATCACACCGCTCATGGATTGTCCGGCGGCGATCGCACCATTGATGTAACCGCCTTGATCCGCTGCCGCGGTGTAGGCGTAGACGTTATCCAGACCAAAGGTGTCTTGATCAGTGCCCCAGGCGAAAGAAGTTTCCGGGAACTCTGGCGCCAGATCGACCAAAATCGAGCCGAACTGAGAACCATGGGCGATGATGAGATCGTAATCACCGGAGAAGGCCCAATCTCGCAGTGCGACGGCGGCATCATCGACGATGAAGGTTCCTTCCTGGAAAGCGAACTCAAAATTATCCTCACCCATCTCTTCCTGGATGGCCAGCAAGGCATCGTACATGCTTTGGCTGAAGGCGAGGTCATCCGTAGCGCTGGGCGCCACGGCCGCTACACGAAATGGCTCATCTTGAGCCAAAGCGGAAGGCAGCGAGAGCGCGAAAATCGCGAGCACTACCAGCGTACACCACAGTTTGCCTTTCATTTCATTCTCCTCACTCACTCTGCTGATCGTACGAAATCTAATTGCAGGTATGACTGCATCATTCGCCTCGTTCGAATGGTTTCGTCAGGGCAGTGGGTTTCTCCTTTCGCTTCGAGGCGAAAACCAGGACGATAATGGTGATGAGTGCCGGCAATAGATTGGAAAATTCGGCCGGAATTTGCCAACCAAACAACTCAAAACCAATCACATCCGCTTGCAATTGTAGCGCATTAACGAAACTGAACAAAATTGCCCCACCCAGGACGCCATAAGGGCGCCAACCACCGAAATACACCAGTGCGACTGCGATGAATCCTCTGCCGGCGGTCATGTTTTGCTGAAACACTTTCAAGAGGGCAATGCTCAGAGCAGCACCTGCCAATCCGGATAGGGTGCCACCGAGCGTGACGGTCAGATAGCGGATGCGCGTCACGCTGACCCCCATGGCGTCCGCCGCATCGGGATGCTGCCCCACCGCGCGGATCTGAAGGCCGATCGTGGTGTAATTCAAAATGAAATAGCTGATGGGTACGAGGGCAAAAGCAAGGTAGACGAGTAAATTGTGTTGGAAGAAAATCTCCCCCAACCAGGGCAGATCCGACAAGATGGGCAGGTCAACACTCGGGAATCCGGCCACCGTGCGCGGCGTGCCGACCAGTTCTTTGTATAACAATTCGCTCATACCCAGGCCAAACAGGTAGATGCCGATGCCGCTGATCCCCTGCTCTGCTTTCAACGTCACGCTGATGAAAGCAGTGGCCAAACCCATCAAAGCACCGATGATGAGCGCAGCGATGACGCCCAATATCAGGCTTTCGGTGATGTAGACGACGTAAAAACCGAAAAAAGCGCCCAACAACATCACACCGTCGACACCTAAGTTCAACACGCCACTGCGTTGGCTGAACATCTCTCCCAATGAAGCGAAGATATACGGCGTGGCCAGGCGAATGGTGGAAGCGAACACGCTGGCGGTGATGATGTCTTCAAGCATTCGTTTCCTCGGTTGGGAGGATGGTTTGTGCGTCGATTTCACCGCCTACTCTGCGGCGCGCCCTGCGCAGGATGAAGATTTGGCTCGCGACGACAAAAACGACGATGATCCCATTGATGGAGGTGATCAAGGAAGAGGCACCTTGGATCTCACGTTGCATTTTTTGAGCGCCGACCAGCAAACCACCGAAGAAGACGCTGGCCGGTATGGCGCCCAAAGGCGTCAAACCGCCAAAGAGGGCCACCACGATCCCGTTGAAGCCGGCATTGCCCGTGAAGCCTGCCGGTGAACCATCGGTTTTCAGGCGGTAGGTTAAGCCCAGCACCTGGACGATGCCGGCCAGTCCGGATAAACCACCGGCCAAAAACATGGATAGGACCATTTGCTGTTTCACATTGATCCCGGCATAGCGAGCGGCTCGTTCTTTGTAGCCCACGGCCCGAATGCGGAAGCCGAAGGTAGTCTTCCACATGAAGATGTAAATCACGACGGCCATCAAAACGGCGAGGATGAGCCCCCAATGCAAACTGGTTCGGTCGAACAAAAGGTGATCAGCCAGTGGCAAACGGAAGCGGGGAATCTTGGCCGCATCCACGATCCGTGCCGTTTCTGGGACATGGTTGGTGCCCACTTTGGTGGGGTCCAGCATCGGTCCGTTGAGCAGGTAATTCATCAATTGGACGGCCACCTGATTCAACATGATGGTGCTCAGGATTTCATTCACATCGAATTGGGCCTTGAGAAAACCGGCGATGGCACCGAAAAACCCGCCTGCCAGGAAGGCGGCCAACAAAGCCAGTGGGATGACCCAGAAGCCGAGCTCATCACCCAACGAGAGGGTGATGGCTGACCCGGCAAGGGCGCCGGTGATCATCTGCCCCTCGCCACCGATATTGATCACGCCGCCGCGGAAAGCGACCGTGATGCCAATCGCCACAAACAGGATCGGGGTCGCTTTGGTCAGGGTATTGGCGGTCGCATTTTCATTGCCGAAGGCGCCGGACCACATGGCAGAAAAAGCTTTGATGGGGTCGGCATCTAGGGTGAGCAAAATGAAAGCAGAAACCAAAAAAGCCCCGACGAGCGCGATGAGCCCGGGCAATAGATCCAGCAAGCGGCCGAATGAGGCACGGGCGAAATTCTTCAAGCCAGCCTGCAAGCCGGTCGCGGTCTGGATGGCTGAGTCGTGGGCGATCTGGCTCACGAAAGGCATCCACCTCCCTTTGACGCGATTCAGTGTATCTTAAGTAATGTGTCAAACCTAATTTTAAGTTGTACCGCTGATTGGGTATGATAATAGGCAATGTGCGAAGAGGTGCGATATGACAGTGCATTTCATGTTGAATGGAGAACCACGACAGTATGATGGTGATCCCAGTCTTCCTCTATTGACGTACTTGCGTGAGGAGGAAGACATCATCTCGCCCAAAGACGGTTGCGCCCCGCAGGCTGCATGTGGTTGTTGTGTCGTCCAGCAAGATGCCAAAGCAGTCCTGTCTTGTGTGACGCCCATGAGCAAGCTGGAAGGGGCTCAGATCACGACGACCGAAGGCTTGGGCGAATACCGCCAGCAGGTGTATGCCAATGCGTTCGTCGCCAGTGGCGGTGTGCAATGCGGTTTTTGCATTCCTGGCATCGTGATGCAGGGCCATGTGCTGTTGAATCGCAACCCTGAACCATCGCGACAAGACATCGAGAAAGCGCTCACGCCCAACCTGTGTCGTTGTACAGGATACAAGAAAATCGTCGATGCGATTTCTTGCGCTGCCGAAGCCATCCGCAAAGAAGAGGACATTCCCGAACCACAAAGCGATGGCAAGATCGGCAGTCGCCACCCGAAATATGAAGCGCAGGATTTGGTGCTCGGTCAACATCGCTATGTGGATGACATCAAGCTTCCGGGAATGGTGCATGGAGCGATTAAATTCAGTGATCACCCACGCGCCATCGTGAAAAATATGGATTTCACGCGAGCAAAACAAGTGGCGGGCGTCTTGCGCATCCTCACCGCAGAGGATGTTCCCGGACAGCGCTACCAGGGTTTGATCCGCAAAGACTGGCCCATTTACATCGCGATCGGGGAGACCACCCGCTATGTCGGGGACGCCCTGGCATTGGTGGTGGCGGAAACGGACGCCATCGCTCGTGATGCAGTGGAGCAGATTGATGTCGAATATGAGGTTCTGGAACCGATCACCGATATGGACGCTGCGCTGGCGGCGGAAGCACCTCACCTGCACGAGGGCGGCAACCAATTGTCGCAGAGCATTACCCAAAGGGGCAATCTGGCAGAAGCCAGAGCCAATTCCGCCTTTGTTTCCGAAGGGGTCTACCAGACACAGATGATCGAGCACGGTTTCATGGAGCCCGAGTGTTCGATCGCTTACCCCAATGGAGAGCAGATCGCGGTCCTCTCCCAGGGCCAGGGTGTCTATGAAGATCGGACGCAAATCGCCAGTTTGCTGGGCGTCGAAGAAACGCAGATCCGGGTGAAGCTCGTCTCCAATGGCGGGGCCTTTGGCGGCAAAGAAGACCTGGCTTGCCAGGGACATGCGGCTTTGGCGGCGCAACACTTGCAGCGAGCGGTGAAAGTCCGCATGACGCGGGCAGAGAGCATCGCCTTTCACCCCAAGCGACATCCGATCCGCATGGAATACACCATCGGCTGTGACGAGCGAGGAAAATTCACGTTCATGCGCGGGCGTTTTCTCGGCGATACCGGTGCTTACGCTTCGGTCGGCATGAAAGTGCTGGAGCGTTCCGCCGGTCATGCCACCGGCGCCTATTCGTTCCCGGTTACCGATGTGGTCAGCACCTCGGTCTATACCAATAACCTACCCTGTGGGGCGATGCGTGGTTTTGGCGTGAACCAGACCGCTTTTGCCCTCGAAAGTTGCATCGACGATTTATGTGAACAGGGTGGTTTTGATCGCTGGCAGATTCGCTATGACAACGCCTTGGATGATGGCGATATGACGGCGACGGGCCAGATCATCGAAAGCGGCGCCGGCGTGAAAGCCACTCTATTGGCGGTAAAAGATGAATTCCAGAATGCGCGCTATGCCGGCATCGCCTGTGGCATCAAGAACACCGGCATCGGCAATGGGATGCCGGATTCCAGCCAGGTCAAAATCACCATCGCCGCCCCCGATCGCGTCATCATCGACCACGGTTGGACGGAAATGGGTCAGGGTATCCATACGGTTGCCCTGCAAGCCCTGGTGGAAGAAACGGGCATCCCTCCCCAATGCATTGAAGTCCGTGTCGATACCGAAGCGGAGCAGTATGCAGGCATGACCACCGCTTCCCGGGCGACTTCCCTCATCGGCAATGCCATCATCGACGCGGCCCGGCAGCTGCGCGAAGATTTACAGGAACACTCGCTCGAACAGTTGGTCGGGCGGGAATATGAAGGGGAATGGGTCGTGGATTGGACCAACAAACCCGGCGCCATGGTGGAGAAAGTCTATACGCATTATTCTTACAGCTATGCCACCCAGTTGGTGACTCTGGATGAACAAGGACAATTGCAGAAGGTCGTCGCCGCCCATGATGCCG
This sequence comes from Chloroflexota bacterium, assembly GCA_011523615.1. Classification (GTDB taxonomy): domain Bacteria; phylum Chloroflexota; class Anaerolineae; order Aggregatilineales; family Phototrophicaceae; genus WTGJ01. The sequence goes on from WTGJ01000027.1 coordinate 247,634, forward strand.
GGCGCATCTTCAACCCGACCCTCTTCGAAGGCCAATTGGAAGGATCGATCCACATGGGTTTGGGTTATGCGATCAGTGAAGATCTGCCACTAGAGGTGGGTGTACCCAAGAGCACGATGTTGCGCAAATGCGGGATTTTGCGCGCAAAAGAAATGCCGGAAATGGAAATCATCGGCGTGGAAGTGCCGGACCCGCACGGACCTTACGGCGCCAAAGGTGTGGGCGAAATTGGCTTGGTCCCCACCGCGGGGGCGGTGGCCAATGCCTTGTATCAATTCGACGGAGAACGGCGCTACCACTTGCCGATGGCTCTTCCGAGCACGCGAAAAGTGGGCAGAGCACGCAAGAAAAATGGCAGAAAATGAACATTCTTCCTTGAAGTTTTCCATTTGCCACAAGGTGCCCGCCTCAAGTGGTGGGCACTTTTTTCTCAATCCCCGAGGCGGAAGCGCAGCGTATCAGGTGTTGCCGCGCAATTTGGGATCCAGCACATCGCGCAAGCCATCACCCAATAGGTTGAAGCTCAATACGCCCAGCATGATGGCGATCGAAGGATAAAACAGCAACCAGGGCGCTCGTTCTGCCAGGGCGCGGTTTTCGCCGCTGAGCATCACCCCCCAGCTGGGCTCGCCCACTTCCGGGCCAAGGCCCAGAAAACTGAGGCCGGATTCCGTCAGCAATGCCCAGGACAGCCCCAGCGAAATCTGAACGATGAGCGGTGCAGTCATGTTGGGCAAAATGTGCCGCAGCAGGATGTGCCAGGGCCCTGCCCCAGTGACGCGGGCAGCCAGGACGAATTCGGTTTCCTTAAGGGCCAGCACAGGGCCACGAGCGACACGGGCAAAAATGGGGGTGTAGACGATGCCGATGGCCAGCAACGTATTGTTGAGCCCGCGGCCCAGCAAAGCGACAATCAACAACGCGAGCAACAAGCCGGGGAAAGCGAAGATGATATCCATCAAACGCATCAATAAGATGTCGGTTCTCCCTCCGAAATAGCCCGCCAATATGCCAATCGTGGCCCCTACCGCTGTCGCAAAACAAACGGAGAGCAAGGATACATAGAGGGAATTGCTGGCACCCCTCATCAAACGGCTGGCGATATCGCGGCCGAAAAGATCAGCACCCAGTGGGTAGCGGTCGCCGGGTGGTTCCAGCGAATCCAGGCGATGTTGCTGCCAATAGGGGTAAGGGGTGATTTCCAGCGCGCCCAAAATGGCGACGACCACCAATGCACTGGCGATGATGGCGCCGATGAGGCCGCTGCGGTTGCGCAAAAAACGAAAGAGAAGCGAGTCAGAACCCGGCTTCCGCTCGTTGTTTCGTGGTTCAGTTGTGGTCACGGTAGGAAATGCGCGGATCGAGGGCGACGTATATGAGATCCACCAAGAGATTCATGCAGATGAAAGTCAAGGCTACGAATAGGGTGATGCCTTGAATCAGCGCATATTCCCTCTGGCTGATGGAAAAGACGGCAAAACGACCGATCCCGGGCAGGGAAAACAGGTGCTCGACGATGAACGCTCCGCCGAGCAGGTAGCCGAATTCAATGCCGATCAGCGTGGTCACCGGGATGAGTGCATTGCGCAAAATGTGGCGGCGGGTGATGAGATTCGCTGCCAGTCCTTTGCTGCGGGCGGTCTGGACGTAAGACTCGCGGCGGACTTCCAGCACCGAAGAGCGCGTCATCCGCATCACGGAGGCGGCGAAGGAAGTACCCAACGTGATCGCCGGAAAGGCCAGCTGCCGCAAATTGAGCAAGGGGTCATCGATGAAATCGGTGTAATTGCCAGAATTCGGCAGCGTGCCGAATCCGACGGATAGCACGTAGATCAGGATGGCCCCCAGGACAAAGCTGGGAACTGCCAGGCCAATCATGGCGAAGATCCTGCCGGCCAAATCCAAAAATGAGTTGTGCTTCAGCGCGGAAAGGATGCCGATGGGAATGCCGATGAGCAGGGCAACGCTCAGGGAAAGGACGGCCAATTCGATGGTGAGCGGGAGCCGCTTCAAGATGGCAGCGAGGATGGGGCCGTGCCGGGTTGAAATGCCCATATCCCCTTGCAACAAATTGCCCAACCAACGGAAGTATTGGATGATGGGTGGTTGGTCCAGGCCGTAATAGACTTCCATCGCTTCGCGTTGCTTATCGGTGAGCATGCCGGCTTCGGTGCCCAGTGCCGCCATGATCTGATCCCCCGGGATGAGGCGGACGGCGCCGAAAACCAATATGGAGATCCCGAACAGGGTGGGTATGAAGGTCAACAAACGATGGATGAGATAACGGGTCAAGGGAGTTCGACCTTGATATCAATGAACTGAAGAAAATTGGCAGGGGATAGTACTATCCCCTGCCAATCATTGTCGAACTTAGGAACTCAGGGAAACATCTGCCAAAAACTTCAGTGAACGATTGGAACCAGGATTCCAACCCATGACGGAAGGAAGTTGTGCAGTGTAGGTGAAATTGGTGTAGAGCCAGATCCACGGTACCGTTTCTGCCAGATGAAGTTGGAACTGGCGGAAGATTTCGTAACGCACATCTGGGTCCGTCTCAATCTGGCCGGCTTTCATCAAACCATCCAGGGTGTCATCCAGATAACCGGCGACATCCTGGAAGATGGCGCCTTCTTGCCAATAGCGCGCATACATCGGATAAGGATCGGTGAAACCGCTGTTCAGCACGACGGCACCCATGAAGTCAGCCGCCAACCAGCGATCCACATAAGTGCTGAATTCCAGCGACTCAATCTCGACCGTGATGTTCACTTCAGCCAGTTGCGATTGGACGATTTGGGCGATGCTCAACGCGGTGGGTGGTTCAGCAACGGCGACCATGATATCCAGCGTAAAGCCATCTTGGAGGCCGGCAGCAGCGAGCAGTTCACGTGCTTTTTCCACATCCTGCTCATAGCAGAAGAGTTCCGAAACGGGCAAAGCGTAGCTGGCCATCGTGAGCGGGCCGGTGATGATGCCCTGGCCCAGGGATGCGGTATCCAGGATTTCTTGTCGGTTGATGGCGCAGGAAATCGCCTGACGTGCTTCCAGGTGTTCGAGTGGCTCCCGCGCCGCCCGCAATTGGATCCCGTTGTAACTCAACGTGGGAATGGTGGTGATTTGCACATCATCCTCACCTTCCACGAGGGTGGCTACGAGTGGGTCATTGATCATGGCGAAATGCACATTGCCCGCTCGCATGGCGGCAATGATCGAAGTCTCTTCGGGGATGATGCGAATCTCGATGCCGTCGATCGCGATCTCCCCACCCCACCAGGCTTCATTCGCGCTGAGCTGCGTCGTTTCGTCAGCGACCCAACTATCCAGAGCGAAGGGGCCGGTGCCGATGATATCCACTGCGGGATCACCCATGCTGATCACATCAGAAGATAGGATCGAAGCGTTGATGGTGCTCATCGCGGAGAGCAGAGGCACATCGGGTTTGTCCAGATTGAATACCACGGTGTGCTCATCCGGCGCATCCATCGAGACGATGCTGAGATAATTGGTTCGGGCAGCAGAGCCGGTTTCTTCATCCAAGATGCGCTCGTATGAGGCGATGACATCCTCTGCATCGAAAGCGGAACCATCGTGAAAGGTGACGCCGCTGCGCAGGTTCATGGTGAGCGCGAGTCCATCTTCACTGAAGGACCAACTCTCCGCCAGAGCCGGGGTCAAGTTCAAGTCACGATCCAGGGTGATCAGCGGCTCATAAATCATGCCCAGTAGAGCGAATGAAGCGAAGGCCGTTTGGGTGTGTGGGTCGAGCCCGGTGGCATCGACAGCACGAGCCATGATTAAGGTGTTGCCATGCCCGTCTGCCAGCGTCAACGCAGGAAGAGCCAACAGCAAACAAACCAATAGGATGAGGATGTTTCGTTTGGGATGGAACATGATCTGCCTTTCTACTCTAGTGATTCGGTCGATTCGAAGTGGAATGAAGTGGGTAGCTTGCGCGCTTTCTCCACGTTCATTCCTCTAACGCTTTATGGTAGATGATTTCATCCACATCGTCTAATACGAGCCGAGGGATGCGCCCCGTTTCTCGATAACCTTCCCTCCGGTAAAAGCGCTGAGCGGAGTGATTGAAGTCAGAGACGAGCAGGGTTAACGAACCCTGTATCTCCCTCGCCCAGCTTTCTGCTTCTCGCAACAGCAATGGGCCGATGCCTTTGCCCTGTTCGCCCGGATGTACGGCGATCAACCGTAAGTAAGGGCTGACGCCGAAGGTGCCCTGCGGCAAACACCAGGCGAAGCCAACCGCGACATCCTGGATCGATATGACATGCAGCCAATCGCCGTGAGCCAATGCGGTTTCGAGTGAAGCCTTCGTGATGTCAGGCGTCAAACGATACCGTTGATACAGTGGAATCTGGTAGATCCATTCCGCAATGTGATGGATGTCTGATGGGTTCAGTTTGCCGGAGCTAACTTCGTTTGCGTTGAATCTTTTACCATGTTCCATTATGAAATCAATTTAGCCACTTGCCGGCCAATTTCAAAATCGCATCGCTTGCCTGCTGTAAATGTTATACTGGTCGGGTGACTTTCAAGGAGAGATTCATGCTCGTAGTGGGTTTGATTTCGGGAACTTCGGTAGACGGTATCGATGCTGCATTGGTTGAAATCCAGGGCAAACCCCCTACCCTGGAGCTGGAGTTGATTCACGCGATCACCCTCCCCTATGAGCCAGATATGCGCGAGAAAATCTTGCTCGCCTGTGATCCAGAACTTGGCAAAACCCCAGAGGTTTGCGTCCTGAATTTTGCTCTGGGCGAAGCCTTTGCCGAACTCGCCCTGCAACTCATCCAGGAGGCGGATGTATCGGTGGATGAGGTTGCTCTCATTGGTTCGCACGGACAAACGATCTGGCACGAAATCGGGCCGGCAGGAGAAGTGCTGGGAACTTTACAAATCGGTTCCGCTGCGGTCATTGCCGAACGAACCGGCATCACGACCATCAGCAACCTGCGCGCCAGGGATGTCGCCGCCGGCGGACAGGGTGCCCCATTCGCCGCCATCTTCGATTGGTTGATGTTGCGTTTGCCGCAGGAATGGCGGGCCATCGTGAACATCGGCGGTATCGGCAACGTGACGATTCTCCCCCCCTATTCTGCCGAAGGAATTGCGCCGCTGGCGATGGACACAGGTCCGGGCTGCGGCATGATCGATAGCGTGGTTTCAGCCATCACAGCAGGAGCGATGACGTTTGACGAGGGAGGAAAGCGGGCCGCGCGCGGAACCGTGAGTGACGGCTGGCTGAATGAATTGCTCGCCCTACCCTACTTCCAGAAAAAGCCGCCCAAAACGACCGGCAGAGAATTATTCAGCCGCCGCCTGGCGTTGGATTGGTTGCGCGAAGGACGCAGGCGCGGTCTGAAAGATGAAGATATCATCGCCACGGTCACCGCGCTGACGGCGACCAGCATCGCCGATTGCATCCACAAACACGCTCCTGCTCCCGTCCATGAGCTCATTGTAGCCGGCGGCGGAACCGCGAATCACACGCTCATTTCGATGTTGAGGGATCAATTGCCGGGAACACCCCTCCGCCTGCATGATGAATTGGGTTATCTTGCCGAATTCAAGGAAGCGATGTTCTTCGCTTTGTTGGCCTATGAAAGCTGGCATGGGCGCGCGGAATGGCACCCGGCGCTGACGGGAGCGCGCCATGCCAGTGTGCTGGGGGACATCACCCCGGGAGAAAACTTCGCCGTTCTCCAGGGCGCTAACGGATGAGAGTCTGGCTGATGACGTTGCGCCTTGCGTGCCGGTTCGACCGATGAGCGGCGCAGATGGTTGCCAACGGTTGGGTGAGAGGGTGCTCTCCGCGATCGATGCAGGGATCTTTCCAGCCGCCAGTTTGGCCGTCATGCATCGTAACTCACTGGTCATCAACCGAGCCTGGGGTTGGGTGGATCCTGATGAAAAGACGCACCGTACGAGCAGCCAGACGCTGTTCGATTGCGCATCTTTGACGAAACTGTTCACCACGACCGTTTTTTTACAGTTGGTCAACGAAGGCAGAATCAAACTCGAAGATCGACTTTCGGCCGTGGTGCCAGAGTTTTCTGCAGAGCGTTTGCGCCCCATCGTCGGTCAGCAAGACCCGCATACGCTGGCGCCGATCGCTGCGTCGGCTGAAGCAGGCCAAAACTGGGTGGATGCCGAAACGGTGACCTTCCGACATTTGCTCACGCACACCGCTGGATTGCCTGCCTGGCGCGCCTTATTCTTCGAAGTCAGGCAGCCGGACCCACTCATTGAAGACCACGAAGAACGTTGGCGTCGGCTATTGCCCTTCATTTGTCGCTACCCTTTTCATTCTGTTCCGGCAAGCCAGTTGGTCTACAGTGATTTGGGCATGATTTTGTTGGGCCTTGCCATCACTCGCCTGACTCGGCGAACCTTGCCGGAAGCCCTGGAGGAGTATGTCTTGCAACTCTTGAAGCTGGGAAACATCTGCTTTCAGCCGCGGTTGAATGGTAGAGAATGCGTGGAAATTGTGCCTACAGAATACGATGACCGCTGGCGGAAACGGCGCATCTGGGGGGAAGTGCATGATGAAAATGCCGCCGCCATGGGCGGTGTCGCCGGCCACGCCGGCCTGTTCGGCACCGCCGAGGACGTGGTGCGTTTTGGTGAGGCCTGGAGGACGAACGCAATCGATTTAAATCTTGAACTGCATCAAAAAGCGATCCAGGAGCAGGCAGCTTCAGCCAGTGAAAAGCGTGGATTGGGCTGGGAACTGTACACTGCGCAAGGTTCGTCTGCCGGAGATCACTTCCATGAAACAGCGTATGGTCACACGGGTTTTACCGGGACTTCCCTGTGGATTGACCCCGAGCGAGAGCTGGTCGTTTCCTTGCTCACCAATCGCGTGTATCAGGGGCGGCATGAGGAAGGCATTCATGAATTCCGTCGGCAAATGCACGATTTGCTCACTGAGGTCATGGACTGATGCCATCCCATTCTGACATGACCGAACGCCGGAATCCCCGCTTCAATGCATTGGATCGGATCGCGGTGCAGGATGCCTTGCAGCTCATCAATGAAGAAGATCAAAGAGTGGCGCTGGCAGTACAGCAAGCCATCCCGGCCATTGCCGAAGCAGTGGAACATGCAACTCGACGTTTGCGCGACGGTGGCAGGATGTTTTACATCGGCGCCGGTACGAGTGGCCGCCTGGGTGTGCTGGATGCGGTGGAATGTGTGCCTACGTTCAGTACACGGCCCACGCTGGTGCAGGCCATCATCGCGGGCGGGAATCGCGCTCTGTTGCAATCGATCGAAGGCGCGGAAGATGACCGTCGCGGGTCCACTGAAGAACTGGCGAAACGCGGATTTTCCGGTGAAGATGTGCTGGTCGGCATCGCAGCCAGTGGCAGGACGCCATACACGGTCGGGGCCATCGAGCGGGCTCGTGAAGTGGGGGCATTGAGCATTGGCATCGCCTGCAATGAGCCGTCGCCATTATTGGATCTCAGCGATATCGCGATTGCCGTTTTGGTCGGGCCGGAAGTGATCGCCGGCAGCACACGGCTGAAATCCGGCACGGCACAAAAAATGGTATTGAATATGTTGAGCACCATGACCATGGTCCAGCTGGGTAAAGTCTATCGGAACCAAATGGTGGATGTTCAGATCACCAATCAAAAATTGGCTCAACGCGCCTTGCAATTGACGATGGATCTCCTTGATTTGGATGAAGCCAGCGCCAGCCAATTGCTTGCGGAAGCCAGGAATCATGTCAAGACCGCCATCGTGATGAAACGCTGTGCGGTCGATTGGGAAGAAGCGCAGCTCCTGCTCGCCAGGGCGGATGATTTCCTCTGGCGGGCCCTGGACGAAACTGTGATCAGTGGTGCGAAGTAGCGCGATACACAGTTTCGCCCGCGACGATGGTTTCTAGCACCTGACCCTCGGCGGATAAAAGCACGAGGTCAGCCCGTTTGCCGACCGCGATGCTGCCGATTTCGTGATCCAGCTGAATCGCGCGTGCAGGAGTTAAACTGGCACAGGGCCAGAGTTCGGTGAAGGAGTTTCCGGTCCACTCACTTAAGTTCAGCAAGGCCCGATCCATCGTCAACGTACTTCCGGCCAGGGTACCATCAGCGAGGCGGGCGGCGCCGTCATTGCAACGGACGACGCGACCATCCTGTTCATACTCGCTACCGTCGGGCAAACCCGCCGCTCGCACAGAATCAGTGATCAAGATCAGGCGGTCTTTGCTTTTGATTTGGTAGAGCAGGTTGACCAAACTGGGGTGCACGTGAATCCCATCGGCGATGACCTCGCAGGATAATTCTTTCAGGCTGAGTGCGGCGCCGAGGATGCCCGGCTCTCGTTGATGCAGCGGAGCCATGCCGTTGAAGGTATGCGTGACTTGTTTCAAGCCGTATGCGATCGCCTGTTTGAGTTGGGCAAAGCGGGCGCCGCTGTGCGCGGCCGAAACGGTCATTCCTTCCTCAACCACCTGTTCGATGAGCGCCATTGCAGCCGGGATTTCAGGCGCCAGGGCCAATAGTCTTACGATTCCCGTAGCCAGCCAACGCTGCACTTCTCGCTCATCGATCGGTCGCAGGTGGCGTTCATCCTGCGCACCGGAGAAACGTGGGTTGAGGTAGGGTCCTTCGATATGCGCGCCCAAGATCCGTGAGCTACCCGTACCTTCCTTCATGGTCCGTTTCAGTTGATGCAAGACGTTGAGGATTTCTTCTTGCGGCGCGGACCAGGTCGTCGGTAGGAAAGCGGTCACTCCATGTTGGGCACAATGTTGGGCGATGGAACGAAACGCCAGCGCATGGGCATCCATGAATTCATGACCGCAGGCGCCATGAATGTGGATATCTACGAAACCGGGCAAAACATGCAAGCCATTGCAATTTCGGTAACTGTAGGCAGGATTTTCCGGCGCATTGCCTGCCGCAAAAGCGGTAATGCGACCGCCTTCCGCAGTCAGCCACCCTTTCTCGATTGGGCCGGTTTCTGCATGAATCTTTGCATTGCAATAGCAAATTGCGGATGTCATCTCTTGAGTCTAGCAGATCGCATTTTGCCAATTTGGTGATTCGTATTGGGGAGGGATCAAAGGGTATACTCTTTCCCCAACGACGATTGAAAGAACATTCCATGGTGGGGAACGATCCAGCGGTGATGGAAACGCGTGGCTTGACCAAGCGCTTTCCGGGAGTGTTGGCCTGCGACCATATCGACTTGCGTTTGCACGAAGGAGAAGTACTCGGTTTGCTGGGCGAAAATGGCGCAGGCAAAAGCACCTTGATGAACCTGATTTATGGCTTGTATGCACCCGACGAAGGGGAAATTTTCATCAGAGGGCAAGCGGTCGATATCCATAGCGCCAACGACGCCATTCGCCTCGGCATCGGCATGGTCCATCAGCATTTTCAGTTGGTACCCATCCTCACGGTCACGGAAAACATCATGCTGGGCAACGAATCGGTGAAAGGATTGTTCCTGGATCGGAATTCAGCCCGCCGTCGCATTTTGGAAATTTCTGAGCGATACGGCTTGGAGATTGAACCGGACGTCTTGGTACAGGATATCCCGGTTGGCGTACAACAACGGGTGGAAATCATCAAGGCGCTGTACCGCAGTGCCGATATCCTCATCCTGGATGAGCCGACCGCTGTCTTGACCCCGCAAGAAGCCGAGGGTCTCTTTTCCATCATGCGTACCCTGATCGCCAGCGGAGTGAGCATCATTTTCATCAGCCATAAACTCAAAGAGATCAAGACGATTTGCGACCGAGCAGCGGTATTGCGGGCGGGCAAAGTGGTGGGCGAAGCCGACCCCCAAGAGGTGACCGAGCAACAGTTGGCATCCATGATGGTGGGCCGCGAAGTCATCTTGAGTGTCGATAAGGGAGCGGCTCAAGCCGGAGAAGAAATCCTCGTGTTGGAAGGCGTCGAAGTGAACAACGATCGTGATTTGCCCGCGGTTCGTGGCGTGGATTTGAGCATCCGTGAGGGAGAGATTCTGGGCGTCGCCGGGGTTCAGGGCAATGGCCAGACCGAATTGCTGGAAGCATTGACCGGACTGCGACCGATGGAACAGGGGAGCATCCGCATCGCTGGGCAGGATGTTTCGAACGAATCACCGCGGGTGGTTACCGAAACCGGCATGGCGCATGTGCCGGAAGACCGTCAGAAAAACGGTATGATCCGTACCTTCACGGTTAAGGACAATTGCCTGCTGCAGAGTTACTATCAGATCCCCTTTGCTCGGGGAATCTTCGTCGTCGAAGAGGAAAAAGAAAATACCAGTGCGGAAATGGTGCGGCAGTATGACGTCCGCACGCCGAGCATTTACGTTCCCATCTCCAGCTTGAGCGGCGGGAATCAGCAAAAAGTGATCGTCGCCCGTGAATTTTCGCGACCGATCCGCTTGTTGATTGCGGCGCAACCCACGCGTGGTTTGGATGTGGGTTCGATCGAATTCATCCATCGACAGATCATCCGCATGAGGGATGAGGGGGTCGCAGTGTTGCTGGTATCGTCGGAATTGGATGAAATCCTTTCCTTATCGGATCGAATTGCGGTGATGTACCATGGCAAGATATTGGATGTAGTGAACATCGAAGAGGCAACCCGAGAAGAGATTGGCTTATTGATGGCCGGTGTCGTCGGTCAAGAAAAAGTGCCTGCATGACGATGCGCTCCATGATGGATGACACTCCCTTCCTGCTGGCATGGCGGAGAGCATCGCCGCGCATTGTACCGTTTTTTGCCGTGATCACCGCCTTCTTGATGGGCATCCCCTTCATCATTTTGACGGGCGGAAAAGGGGAAATCGGCCAGGGGGTGGCCATCGCCGGCGAAGCCTACAGCGCTTTGATCGAAGGTTCGCTGGGCATTGCCATCAACGATCAGCTCTCGAAAAATGACTTGTCTGTGGCGGAAGAATTCCTTCGTGTGACGCGCCCGTCTTTGGTCGAAGCCGGCGCACCTTTTACCTACCGTAATTTGCGCGATGTGCAAAGAAAGATTGGGCGCGTGGTTCAGGTGGGCGAGGAACGATCGCGCAGGTACCTTCGCGTCTACGATACCTATGCGCCAAAATTCGAAGCGGAAACCGGGGCAGCATTGCAGGGAGAAGCGCTGGAGGAATTGGTCTTTCGCCTGCCCGCGATTGCCCGCCTCACTCCAGAAGGCGTCCTACATTTGCTCCCCCTATTGGAAGGGGATCAAGAATACCCAGGATTTGGTTGGTTGTTGGATGCAGATTTGCTCAGCAACCGAGAAGCCAGAGATTTGATCCAATCGTACGTTGCTTATCCAAGCTGGATCGGTGAGTTGCTCGATCATTCGGATCGCTTCGCTGATTTTACGGCTGAAGAAATCGCGGCGATGGCCTCAGCCAATCTGGTCGACGAAAGTGGCGCCATCTGGGATGCGCTGGTCGAAATGGGCGTGGAAGACCCCGCAGACTGGTTGGAAGAATTCATCCACTCTGCTGCAGCGGATCGCCAGCTCTCAGGGATGATTCCGGCAAGCGCCCTGTATGAAGAAGCAGAATTGCTTTCCGCCCTGCAGATCATGGACGAAGAAGATGTCTTGTCTCTGCGGCGCGTGAATCGCCAACGGGCCCTGGCGGCGGCCATTGGTTTGGTGGCAGACTCGCAAGATGCGGCAGACTTGCAAGCGGTGAGTGAAATCGGCGTGCAGCGGGTGGCCGATTTTCGTGAAGCGCTTTCTTGGTTGGATCAATCAACAGTGTCGAATCTGACTCAGCTGAACGAGCAGCTGAACTTATGGGAACGGATGTATGATGAGGAATTGTTAGCGCAATCGGATGCCGCGGGTGAGGCGGTCGACATCCTCGAAAACTTTGATCAGGAACTCGACGCTCTGCTGGCTGAGAGTTTGGTCGTTCGCCGGCCAGGCTCGCGCGTGATCGTTCATCACGGGGTGCATCGAGCCACGGGGATCATCACGGAAGAAATCAAGGATCGCACTGATCCCAACTTCGGCGAATCTCGTCCACATGCCTTCTACCTGCGCTTGGGTGGCAGTGCGTTGCTCTTTTTCCCCTTGCAACTGGAAGATATGTTGGTGCGTTCTCTGCCATATATCATCACCGGTCTTGCCGTCGCCTTGAGTTTTAAGGCGGGTATGTTCAACATTGGCGCCGAGGGGCAGCTATATGCTGCTGGAATCTTTGCCGTGTTCGTCGGTTACAGCCTCCCATTCACCGATCTGCCTGCGATATTGCACCTCCCGCTGATGATGATTGCCGGAATTTTGGGGGGTGCGCTATGGGCAGCGATCCCGGGTGCGCTCAAAGCCTACACCGGTGCGCATGAAGTGATCACCACCATCATGCTGAATTTCGTCGCCATCCGCATGACGGATTGGCTGATCAAGTTTCGCGACCCCTGGTTGATGGGAGATCCAACGGCCAGCGTGCCACGAACCCCATACATTGCCCCCTCGGCAGAAATGCCCACTTTGGATCAAATCGCCTTTTATTGGATCTTGCTCGCGGCTGTCTTCGTATTCTGGCGCGGCATCCACGGCAAGCTGCAGCAGCTGCGTGAGGAGCCTCGTTTGTTGATTCGCCCCTTCGCCTACGCGTTGATGGTGCTGGTCGGTGGTTTATTCCTGCAGTGGATCACGGTCAGGGGGAGCCTCCATCTGGGCCTGTTGTTGATGGTCGGTGCGGTCTGGTTCACCAACGCGTTCTTGGAACAAACCACACCGGGTTTCGAGTTGCGTTCCGTGGGCGCCAACCCACATGGTGCCCGTTATGCTGGCATGAGTGTGAAGAAAAACATCGTGGTGGCGATGGCGCTGAGTGGCGCATTGGCGGGCCTGGCCGGTGCGATCGAAATTTCCAGCGTGCAGCGCAATCTGCAGCCCGATTACTTCCTGGGCCTGGGCTTTGAAGCCATCGCCGTCGCCCTCCTGGCGCAGACGAATCCGCGCAACATGATCGCCGCCGGCTTGTTGTGGGGCGGGCTGTGGGCCGGCCAGGATCTGGTGCAAGCGAGAGCGGGGATATCGCGCGATCTGATCACTGTGGTGAAAGCGCTCATCATCATGTTTGTGGCTGCCGATGCCATCATCCGCTTCCTGTGGCGCGTTCCCAAACCCACCCTGGAGGAAAAGGAAGCCGCTCTACGGACCAGCGGCTGGTAAGGCGGGTAACGTTGAGGACGAATTGCTGATGTCGGAACGAGCTTTGCAAGAATCAAGCCCCCCCATTTCGCTGTGGAAGCGCTTGCAAAATGGTATGGATAAGCAAAGCATCTTCTCGCTCTTTTTTGCGTTGGTCGGTTTGTTCATGTTGCTGACGGTCCCCGGGCATCATGCCGACCTCGGACCGGCCGAATTGACCTTTGGCGATCAAAGTGGCGTGGGCAGCATTGCCGTGCCTACCCTACCCTATGGTCTGGTGATTGCCGCGTTGTATCTCGTCGGTGGCGTCGTCGGATTGCTGCCATGGCACAGGGCTCGTGAGATCAGAGGGCGCTGGTTGTTGCTCAACGGTGCGCTGATCATCCCCACGGTATTGATCTTGGCTGCGGCCGGAAACAGCATCAATCTCGTGGTGTTCGCCCAGGTGAGCGTCCGCTCGTCGACTCCCGTCGTCATCGGCGCCCTGGCTGGCATCTGGTGTGAACGATCGGGAGTGATCAATATCGGCATCGAAGGCATGATGCTCACCGGCGCTGCTTTCGGCTTCATCACCTTAAACTTGATCATGGAAGGTAGCGATCTTCATGTACAACAGGCGGTAACCCTGGGTGTTTTGGTGGCGGTCCTCGCTGGTGGGCTGATGGCATTGCTGCATGCCTGGTTGTGCATTACGTTTCGTACCGACCAGATCGTCAGTGGGACTGTGATCAACATTCTGGCCATTGGCGTCACCAGTTTTTTGCGCCGGGAAGTGTTGTTGAATGCCGATGCCGGCCGAGAGACTCTGCAAAACATCCACATACCCCTTCTTTCAGATGTGCCGATCATCGGCGAGATCTTCTTTCAAGGGCGGCCGATCTTTTACATGATGTTTGTCCTGCTCATCGCGACGCATGTCATCCTGTATTTCACCCGCTGGGGTTTGCGAACCAGGGCCGTGGGTGAAAACCCGCATGCAGCCGACACGCTGGGTATCGATGTGCAACGAAATCGCTGGATCAACGTGTTCATCGGCGGTCTGATCGCTGGATTGGCGGGTGCCTGGTTCTCTTTGGAAACGACAGGTAGTTTTTACGACGAAATGACTGCCGGCCGCGGCTTCATCGCGTTGGCCGTGATGATCTTTGGCAACTGGACGCCCATCGGCGTGTTCGGTGCGGGATTGTTGTATGGCTTTTCCGATGCCCTGGGCTTCCGCTTCCAGACCTTGGACGTCGCCGTACCCTCGCAATTCTTGCAAATGGTGCCTTATGTTATCACGCTAGTCGTCATTTCTGGATTGGTGGGTCGCGTCTTCCCGCCTGCAGCCGGTGGGAAGCCTTTCGTCAAGGAATGAGTTTTACCAGGTTATACGAATACTACCTGATTCTTCCTCAGTCAATTTCTCCACCCCACAACAGGTAACGTTACGCATCTGAAGCCACGATCTGGCCCATTCAAATTCATTGCCCCGTTGAGCTGCAACCTAAACTGATCCTGTCCCGGTTCGACCACCGACACTGAGAATGACATCCACACCATCACCGATGAAACCATCTGCAGGCGTTGCACTACGGTACGCGTCATAAAACGATCCACTTGACTGCATCGATCCGGTAGTTGATCTGGTGAGAAAAGAGCCCCACAAACGATGCGGGGCCCAGGTTTCAGTAGGATGAAAAACAGATTCTGGTCTTAAGAATCGTCGTCGTCATCATCCATGTCGTCGTCATCATCCATGTCGCCTTCGTCATCCATGTCGCCTTCGTCATCCATGTCGTCATCGTCCATGTCGTCGTCCATGTCATCATCCATCATGTCCATATCGAGCAATTCACCGGAGCCGGGGTCAACGCCGGTCTCGATGCTGCCATCTTTGAGGCCTGCATAGATGGCTTCCAATTCCGCCGTAACTTCTTCGGGCACATCGGAATCATGCGGCGGAGCGAAGCCCACACCATCGTTTTCTGCGGAGAGCACCCAGATGCCACTGACCCAATCTTCGCCGCCTTCCGCCAGCGCCTTGATGGGCAAGTATGCGCCATTGTCGACGCGCTTCATCGCACTGGAAATCAAATTTTCCGCGCCGGGCGTTTCGCCTCTGCCGAAAGTGGTGTAGTACTCATCTTGATCCACCCCGATGACGAGCGCACCCAACTGGGCGGCTTTGGTGATGCCTCCTGATCCGGTATTGCCACCGGCACCAAAGACGACATCCGCGCCTTCACCGAGGAAGCCTTCCGCTGCCGCTGCCCCGCGGTCCGGCGCACCGAAACTATCGATGTAGACCCCCAAAGTCACGATGTCCGGATTGATGTAGCGGGCACCCTGTTCAAAACCATTGCGGAACTTCACGACAGGCGGAATGTCAATGCCATAAATGCCCGCAACGATGTCGCTTTCCGTCATCATCGCAGCCAACGCACCAGCCAAGAAACCGGATTGGTCTTCCCGGAAGAGTACACCCAGCAAATTCTCCGGCGCATCGCCATGGAATTGATCAATGCCAATGAAGTACACATCCGGATTGGCATTGGCGTATTCCAATGTGACATCGGTCATGAGGAAGCCCACGGTGACGATGACATCGTATCCCTCATCGACACAGGTGGACATATTGGTGTCGTAGTCTGTCGGTGCGGCCGTTTCGATGAACGTAGAATCCAGGCCGAATTCTTCTCCGGCTCTGGCGAAGCCGTTGTAGGTGAATTCGTTGAATGTCCCGTCGTTGATGCGACCGATATCCGTCACCAAACAGATGGAGTCGATGAGGCTTTCCTGTGCGCCAACGCCTGAGCCACCGACCAAGAGGGTCAGCACCATTAAGGCGGCAGCATAGATCTGGAATCGCTTCATGGTGAAGTTCTCCTTTACCTTTGAACAACTGGGATAATGATACCACGCCGCAAGGAGAAAAAACCACAAACTCGCCGCTGAAGGAGGAATTGGGCTATGATGGAGCCTGAGCGGATTGATTCAGTGAATCCTTTGTACAATTCATCCAAAGAAAGAACGATGCATTTCTGCTGGAAATTCAGCCGTTAGCGGGTAATCTTAACTTAGGGGTAATTTTAATTGACGGATATAAACCAGCATAGGGCAGCAATGAACGGTGGAATGCGGCTGCATCGAGAAGATTGGCGCGAACGGGATGCCTGTGCCTTGCTCTGTGCCGTGAGAAAAGGGGGCCGCCCGACCCATGGCACCATCAAGCGCACCATTGAAGCTCTGGCTCGGATGGGCCACCGCACGGGCTTTGTCGAAGGGAGCGGGGATGGCGCGGGCATCTTAACCGACATCCCGCGGCAACTCTGGGCGCGCAAAATTTCCAGCACCGGCCTGCGCAGTTCCATCGCCACTCATGCCGGTTTTTGGGTGGCGCACATCATGGTTCCCTATCACCAAAGGGGCCAGGAAGAGAGCATCCTGGCGGGCATCAGCGAGACGATGAATGAAGCAGGCCTGGATGTGCTCTACGAATCTCGTGGTGAGGTCAACAACGCGGTGTTGGGCCCCGTTGCCCGGACCACCGAGCCGCAGTTCTGGCAACTGGCCGGCTTGCCCGGGCAAATCCCCTTGCATCAGCTGGATGCGCAGATCTTCCACCTCCGAACCGTATTGGAAAAGAATTTTGGCGTTCACTTCGCTTCTTTTTCTTCCAATACAGTGGTCTACAAAGTGCAGGGATCGATCGAAATCCTGCGCCGATATTACACAGAATTGCGTCAGCCGGATTACGACTCCATCGTTGCGATGGTTCACGCTCGCTACAGCACGAATACGGAACCCCGCTTTGAGCGCGTACAACCTTTCGGCTTGTTGGGTCACAATGGCGAGTTCAATACCATCTCCCGTTTTCGATTGGAAGCAGAGATGTTGGGGATCGAACTGGATGAAGCCAATTCTGATTCGCAGGATGTCGATCGCGTGTTGGAAGCGATCTGTGTGAATTACGATGTGGACCTCATCGAAGCGATGGAATACATCTTCCCTCCTTTTGAGCATGATCTCATCCAAAATGTAAGCGAAGTGCAGCAAATCTATCGGACCATGCGCCAGCGCTTTGGCCCATTTGCACAAGGACCCGCTTCCATTGCTGCGCGCCTGGGCGATACCTGTGTATTCAGTGTGGATGCTTTGGGGCTGCGTCCGTTGTGGTTTGGTGAGACGGAAAAGGAGTATTTCGCCAGCTCTGAACGAGGTGTCTACTTCGTGGATAGCTTTGTCAGCAGCCCCCGCCCCCTGGCACCCGGCGAAAAGGTGGCACTGAGAATCAATCCGGGCAGCGGTTTGGAGGTCTTGAATTACACCGATATCCAGCGCCATGTCCTGGAGCGCGAACGGATGCGGTCGATGTCCAGCTGGCTGGGCAATAAAAACCATCGTGCCAATGGCCCAGAAATGGTCCCCACCCATTTTGCGGGTGGTTTTGATGTCGGCGTGGGTAGTGCAGCCATCCCTCAGGTTGAAGCTGGGATCGTGGAATCCGATGCGGAAATGGAAGAACTCTCACCCGAAAAGGAGACGGAGATCGTCTTTCCCTGGCAGCAGCAGCCCTCACCTTCACACACTGTCGCCCTCGCCGCTTTGGGTTGGGAACGATTTCATGTGAATTTCCTGCAAGACATCGGTCAATCTCGCAAGGAACAAATTGGTTCATTGGGATGGGATGGCCCCCTGGCGGCTATGGCAGATACCCGCATGAATCTGGCGAATTACTTCAAGGAGACCGTGGCGGTTGTGACCAACCCGGCCATTGACCGGGAGCGAGAACAAGCGCAGTTTTCTACGCGGATGTGGGTTGGTCCGCGACCGGATTTCAACGCAGAAAAAGGGGACGGCCCGCTGATTTCCATCGACTCGCCTTTGCTCCCCGGTGGTTTGGAAGAGTTGGGCAGTCCGCAAGCCATGCGAGATTTGGCGGGTCAATTCGGTACGCGAACGCTGGAAGACTTGATCCATGAATTTGGTTCCCAAGCTCGGCTCTTCTCCATCACAGCCGGTCCGGAAGAATCCATTGCCGAGGCTGTGATCCGCTTGCGCGAAGAGGCGGTGAATGCCGTCCGCGCTGGTTGCACCTTGATCGTGTTGGACGATAGCGAATTGTATAGCGGCGACCGTCTCTGGTTGGACCCGCTGTTGGCCGTCTCTGCCATCGACCAGGCCTTGCGCCAATCGCCGGACGAACGCAACCTGCGGCGCCGCGTCGGTATCGTGGTGAGATCCGGCGCCTTGCGTGATTTGCATGACCTTGTCTTGTGCGTCGCTCTGGGTGCTACGGCGGTCCAACCCTATCAAATGTATGCCGTGGCTTTGGGCCTTTCGCCGCGCCGGCCCAAAATTTTGCCCACCGATGAAGAAAAGCAAACGATGATGCGCTTGACGCTCAAAGTCTTGCGCGAAGGGATGGAAAAAGTCATTTCCACCATCGGCTGCCATGAGTTGCGCGGCTATGGCCATTCATTCAGCTCCATCGGTTTGACGGATGAAGTCGCGGCTTACTTTGGCACCCCGAATTATTTTGGTTCCTCAGAAAGAGGATTGAGCTGGGCACAGTTGCAGGCCGATGCGGAGCTGCGTGCGGCAGAGTTGCGCGGTGAAGAACGTGCGCGCCTGAGCAATGCCAACCGCTTTTACCCGAAAATTTGGAAGAAAATGGAAGCGGTCGCCCACGGTGAACTCTCTCTCGAAGATTACACCGAACAGTTGCTGAACTTGGAAGACGGGATGCCGGTCGCGTTGCGGCACATCATCGGTTTTCGGGAAGCGGAAGAAACGATCCCACCTGAAGAAGTGGATATCAGCATCGGGGAGCACCGTATGCCGGCAGTCATCGGCGCGATGTCCTTCGGTTCGCAGGGGGAATTGGCCTACCGAGCGTATGCCGAAGCGGCGGCGCGTGGCGAATTCTTGTGCATCAATGGCGAAGGTGGGGAACTGCCCATCGTGATGGGGAAATACCCCAAATATCGCGGCAACCAGGTCGCATCCGGTCGCTTTGGCGTCAACATTGAGTTCTTGAATTCTTGCCATTTCCTTGAGATCAAAATTGGGCAGGGTGCCAAGCCCGGCGAAGGTGGTTTTTTGCCGGGGTACAAAGTCAATGAGCAAGTGGCTCTGGCCCGGCATACCAATACGCAGGTGGATTTGATTTCGCCCAGCAACAATCACGATTTGTATTCGATCGAAGACCTGGCCCAGCTGATTGAGGAATTGAAAGATGCCAATCCTCTGGCAAAAGTGATCGTGAAAATCCCCGTGGTGCCGGGGGTCGGCATCATCGCGGTGGGCGTCGCCAAAGCCGGCGCGGATGTGATCACCCTCACCGGATACGACGGCGGCACCGGCGCGGCGCGGATGCATGCGCTGCGTTATGTGGGTTTGCCCGCAGAAATTGGCGTTTGGCTGGCTCATCATGAATTGCGCAAGAGTGGTTTGCGCAATCAAGTGGAGCTCTGGTGCGATGGCGGGATGAAAAGTGGCCGCGATATTGTCAAGATGGTTTGCCTCGGAGCGAATCGGGTCGGTTTTGCGACCTTGGCGATGGTCGCGATGGGTTGCACCATCTGCCGCAAATGCCAGGAAGGAACCTGCCACGTCGGGATCACCACCCACATCAAAGACAAAGAAGAAGCGACGGCGCTGGGTTTGAAGAATTTTGAGCCCCGCATCTATGAAAAGGCGGTGGATGGCATCGTCAATGTCTTTGAAATGTTGGCGGATGATACCCGCCTCTGGACCGGGAAATTGGGAGCGAAGAATCTGCAAGATTTGGTGGGTCGGGTGGATTTGTTGCAACAGTCTGCCCTGGAAGAACGGGTGGATTTGCGACCTCTGTTCGAGCCTGCTCCGCCCAATCGCCGCCCCTTCTTGCGGCCGGGGGTGGGAAGACGAGTGATGCGGCCGCGTTATACCCTCAGCCGGCAGATCACCGCCATTGTGGGTGAGCACATCGCCAGGGGAGAATCTGAAATCACTTACGATGATGAGCAGGTCATGGCGATGGATCGGGCATTGGGTTCGCACCTGGCCGGCGCCATCGAGCGCAGTGAAATCCCGCAACCGAATCCGATCGATGCGATCCACTTGACTTTTGGCAATTCGGCGATCCCGGGCAACGGTCTGGCTGCTTTCCTGGATTCACCACTGGATGTCATGGTGGAAGGAGGGGCGCAGGATGGAGTGGCCAAATCCGCGCGAGGCGGTAGGCTGACCATCCTGAAAGGACTGAATCACAATGGCATCTGGCTCGATGGTTCCGTAGGAAAGAGCTTCGCCTATGGAGCGCAGGGTGGCACCTTCATCGTACAGGGCGATGCCGATACGCGTGCCTGCATCCGCTTGAGCGGTGCGGATGTCATCTTCGGTGGGGAAGTGGTGGAACCGCTGCGCGATGAACTGGGTGGGCTTGCTGCCCGCGCCAATCTGAAGGGCTACGCCTGCGAGTACATGACCAGCGGTCGGGTGCTGGTATTGGGCGATCCGGGCCCCTGGTTCTGTGCGGGCATGACGGGCGGGACGGTGTATCAGCGCTTGCAACCCGAAATGCGCTTGACTCGCTCGGCGATACGCAACCGACTGGCAGCCGACGATAAAGTGGATATCTATCCGCTCGAGGAAACCGACGTTGACGCGGTCCAAGGTTTATTGGAGTTGTACATCGAGGCGCTCGAAGATCACAATCAAGGGGATGCCGCAACGCACTTGTACGTGTTGCAGGCCAATCCCAAAGATTATTTCATCAAGATCGAACCGAAGAGCCAACATTCCAACTGAAGACGTTTCAATCGTCTTGAGTTAGGTTTTCCAATCGTTCCACCAGATCTTGTAACACTGAAAAGGTAGTTTCCACGGCCTCGGGTGTGCGCATATCGACCCCTGCGTCTCGCAGGACATCCAGCGGATAGCGGGAAGCGCCGGCTTTGAGAAAATTCAGGTACGCTTCGGCCGCCGAGGCACCTCCCCGGAGCACTTGGTCTGCCAGTTCGTGCGCAGCTGAGATGCCGGTGGCGTATTGGAACACATAGAAGTTGGCATAGAGATGGCCAAACTGGGCCCAGGTGATTCCAGAGCGATCCCCTTCCATCTCCACCTCACCACCGTATCCTTCATGGAGCAGGTCTGAAATGAGCGAATTCATATCGCGCGCGGTCAGGCTTGCGCCCCGTTCTGCTCTTTCGTGCATTTCCAACTCAAAACGAGCCAGGGTCGGCATGATGAAGAAGTAGCGATGAAAGTTGCTCATCGCTTCTGAAATCAGGGCCAGTTGAAAATCGGCATCATCGGCGAAACGCTCGAAGAGATGTGCCCGCGTCATTGCCTGGTTGAAGTTGGATGCGGTTTCGGCCACAAACATCGAGTAACTCCCATAAATGGCGGGTTGATGTTGCCAGGTCAAATAGGAGTGCATGGAATGACCCAGTTCGTGCGCCAGTGTGCTCATCCCGCCCAGCTTGTCATCATGGCTCATCATGATGAAGGGATAGATCCCCGGCCCGCCGCTGGAAAATGCGCCGGCGCGTTTGTTGCGATTGGGGTAGACGTCGACCCAGCGCTCTTCCAAACAGCCCCGCCGAAGGATGTTGACGTATTCTTCACCCAGCGGCGCCATGCCCTCACTGATGTATTCCACGGCCTGCTCATAATTCACCGCAGGGTCATGTTGGGTGAGGGGCGCCCAGATGTCATAGGGGCACAGCTGCTTCACCCCGAGCGCTTTGCGCAATGCACGCCAATAACGGTGCCAGGTGGGGATGTTTTTCCGGAAAATTCGGATCAATTCATGGAAGACCTGTGTCGGAATGTGGGCCGGAAACAACGCAGCCTGCAGCGAGCTTTCAAATCCGCGTGCCTGGGTGAAGAACACATCCCTCTTGATGGCAAATGCGAGATTGTTGGCGAGGGTATTTTGCACACGCAAAAAGCCATCGGCATAACTGCGCCAGGCATTGCGGCGGAGCTGCCGATCCTCGCTGGACATCAAACCAGGCATCGTGCTGTTCGCCACTTCATGAGGGCCATCGTGTTCATCTTTCGCCGGGAGGAACGTCAAATCGGCGTTCGTCAGAATGGAAGCGGTTTGAGCGGCGGTGCTGAAAGGCTCACTGATCATGCCCATGAGCTGCTCCACTTCCTGCGATCGGACATGCTCTTTCTTGCGGAACAGATCGTGAAAATAATGGGCATAGACTTGCAGGGATGGTGATGCTTCGACCCATCGTTGTATGGCTGCTTCGCCCCATGCGAGCAGCTCGGGTTCCAGGAAAGCAAATGCCGCCCTGAGCTTTGCGTAAAGGCTCTGCGCACGACTTAGTTGCGCGCGGGCAGTTTCATCGTGGCTATCAACGGCAGCGGAAAAGTTGGCGTAGATGAGGATTTTGCGGCAGCCGGAATGCAATTCATCTCTGAGTTGCAACAATTGGCAGAGTGTATCCGCATTTTCCTGCCATTTTCCCTGGTAAAGATGCACCTCTTCAACTTGAGACAACAGATCCTGAAATGCGCTTTCCCAGGCTGCTGCATCTCGGAATACACTCTCTTGATTCCATCGGTATTGGGTTGCGATCTCATGTCGTTCCGGTAGTGTGGTCGCCATGGTTTCCTCTCCGTTGTACCTGCAGTCTAGCAGGTGCGTTGGAGATTGAGCGGCATTGCGCTACCATGGTTTCAATCAGGAGGAGCGCCTTGCCCCAACGGATGATCCAGATCAATGAAGATCGTTTGCTGAGCGATCTGCGGGATTTGGCACAGATCGGCGCCACGGCCGAAGGTGGAGTGCACCGCCCTGCCCTAACGGAAGCCGATCTCGCTGGCCGGGAATGGTTCCGCCAGAGCATTCACCAGGCAGGTTTGGCATTGCAGGAAGATGGTGCGGGCAACATTTCAGCCGTTTTGCCTTCGGTCGAACCCAATGCCAAGACGCTCTTGCTCGGTTCACATCTGGATACGGTACCCAATGGCGGCCGTTTCGATGGGGCCTTGGGCGTCCTGGCCGCGCTGGAAGTTTTGCGCACTTTGGCGGATTCTCACCGCAGCCTGCCCTGCCATCTGGAAGCGATTTCCTTCACCGATGAAGAAGGCAACTGGATCCCCCTTCTGGGTAGCTCGGCCATCAGCGGCAATTTGAATCGGGAATCTTTTACACAACCCCGTGGTTCAAAGAGTGAGTTGGCAGTGGCCTTGGCTCGTGCTGGGATTTCCGTTGCATCCTGCTTGACTGCCCAACGCAACCTGGATGAGTTCTTGGCCTATCTGGAAGTACACATTGAGCAGGGCACACGATTGGAAAGCTCCGCTCTGGATATCGGAATCGTGACCTCGATTGTTGGCATCCGTTCTCACTGGTTGGAATTTGTGGGTGAAGCAGCGCACGCGGGTACCAAAGCGGTCGCTGAGCGGAAAGATGCCTTCTGGGGCGCGGCTGATTTTGCGATCCGAGCGAGAGAATTGGTGTTGGCCCATTTCGTTCCCGGTGTGGTCAATTGCGGGATATTGGAATTGCGACCGGGCGCCTTCAATATCGTTCCGGCCCGGGTGAGGATGTCCTTGGAGTTTCGCCATGGGACAAAGGAACAGTTGGCTGAGATGGAAAAGGAGCTCCTGGCATTGGCCGAACAATGCGCGGCACGATTTGATCTGACGCTGAACCGTTCGCCCGTAGCCACCGTTGCGCCAGCGCCGATGCACTCGGGGGTTCAAGCAACGATCGCAGGTGCTGCAGAAGCGATGGGTTTGAGCCACACGCGGCTGATGAGTTTCGCCGGCCACGACCCACAATCGTTCGCTCACGATATCCCCACCGGCATGTTTTTCGTGCCCTGTCGCGACGGCATCAGCCACAACCCCGCGGAATTCACCCGCGATGAAGATTGCATTCATGCCGCCAATGTGTTGTTGCACAGCGCGCTGTTGATCACCGAAGGGGCGTTGGCTTGAGCACCATCCTTTGATTCAATCGTTTGAACGGTCGATTGCCGATTCGTCCAGGACGAGGCGAAAGAGCGGACTGCTGGCGACCCACTGGTCGACATCGCTCCTCTCCGGTGGCAACTTCATCTCAGCCAGCAAAGCCGAAAGGATTTCCCGCCGCTCTTGCGTTACCCGAATCGGCACCGCGGTAGCCGGGATATCCAGCTGAACGCTCTCTTTGAGGTGGAACACGAATTGCGGGTGAGCGTATAGATTGGCGGCCCAGGATCGTGGGCCGGGTAGACCGGTGAGGTAGAGATTGCCCTGCCAATGGTGAAACCAAATCTCAATCCTTCGCAGCTTTCCGCTCTTCCGACCGATAGTCGTGATGTCGATGACTTTATCATTCCTCAATGCTTTCTGGATATTCTCTGGCTGGTTCATCCTTAACGAAGCCTCTCTCCATGCGATC
Source organism: Chloroflexota bacterium (assembly GCA_011523615.1). GTDB lineage: Bacteria > Chloroflexota > Anaerolineae > Aggregatilineales > Phototrophicaceae > WTGJ01. The sequence goes on from WTGJ01000027.1 coordinate 272,150, forward strand.
GTTGCACAATTTGCTGAGTGAACTGCCGTACCGCCGCCTGGCTTTGTTTCGCGGCAGCGATCATCGCGCTACCGACGATGAATCCATCCACCAGACCGTCCAATTGACTCGCCTGCTCCGCATTGCTGATGCCAAAGCCCAATACCAAAGGTTGAGCGCAGCGTGGACGCAAACGTGCGATGAAACGAGCCAGATCATTGGGTAAAGCCGCCCGGGCGCCGGTCGTACCGGTCAGGGAAACGACATAGATGAACCCCCGCGCTCGCTCAGATACCAATTGGATGCGTACGTCGTCGCTGGTGGGTGCCAGGAAAAAAACCAGCGCCAACTCAGCCAATTCACATAGCGTGATGAATGCATCAGCTTCTTCCGGCGGCAAATCGGGGATGATCAGACCATCTGCTCCTACATCACTTGCTTTTTGGACGAATTCGTGGGGTCCATAGCTGAGCAAAGGATTGAGATAGCTCATCAAAAACAGCGGGAGTTGATGACCATGGGCTCGCATGGCTTCCACGGCACGGAAAGCGGATTCCACGGTCGTGCCGGCTTCCAGCGCGATCTGCGTCGCTGCTTGCACGGTCGGCCCATCGGCCAGCGGGTCACTGAAAGGGATGCCAATTTCGATGCCGTCGGCGCCAGCTTCAGCGAGGCTCTGCAAGATGGAGATGGAATCCTCATAGTTGGGATAGCCGACCGGGAAATATGGCAAAAATGCTGCTCGTCCTTCCCGTTTGGTTTGCGCAAACATGGCCGCGACCGCCTGGATACCCTGTGGATGCGGCCCCTCCTCATGGTTCATGGCTGATCCGGAGTCAGCGTACTCATTAAGGTATCCAAATCTTTATCTCCCCGACCGGAAAGGTTGACGAGCAAGATGGCATCCCGGGGCATTTGTGGCGCTCTCTTGCTCACTTCGGCCATGGCATGGGCACTCTCCAGAGCGGGGATGATGCCTTCTGTTGCGCAAAGCAAGTGAAATGCCGCCAGCACTTCTTCATCGGTGGCATACGAGTAATGTGCTCTTTCCGTTTGCCGTAAGAAAGCGTGTTCGGGTCCGATGGCGGCATAATCCAAGCCGGCAGAGATGCTATGGGTATTCATGATCTGGCCATCTGCATCTTGCAAGACGTAAGAATAGGTGCCGTGGAGGGTACCCAGTCGGCCACGGTCGGGATCGGCAAATCTGGCCGCGTGTTCCTCGCTCGCAATCCCGTGCCCGCCTGCTTCCACGCCGATCAAATCTACCAATTCGTCTTCCCGGAAAGCGTGGAAGATCCCGATCGCGTTGCTGCCGCCACCCACACAAGCGATGCAGGCATCTGGCAAGCGGCCGGCTTGCTGCAGGATTTGAGCGCGCGCTTCCTGCCCGATGATGCTCTGGAATTCGCGCACCATCCAAGGATATGGATGGGGACCCAAAGCAGAACCCAGCAAATAAAATGTCGTTCGTACGTTCGTCACCCAATCGCGTATGGCTTCGTTGATCGCGTCTTTCAGGGTGCGGCTGCCGCTGGCCACGCTGCGCACCTCCGCACCGAGCAATCTCATGCGGAACACATTGGGTTCTTGTCGGGCCATGTCCACTTCGCCCATGTAGACGATGCAATCGAGACCGAGCAAGGCACAGGCAGTTGCCGCAGCGACGCCGTGCTGTCCGGCGCCGGTTTCGGCAATGATCCTTTTTTTGCCCATCCTTTTCGCCAATAAGGCCTGTCCCAGGGCATTGTTGATTTTATGCGCGCCAGTATGCGCCAGGTCTTCCCGTTTGAGGTAGATCTGGGCGCCCTGTAGATGTTCACTCAAACGCTGCGCATGACTGAGAGGCGTGGGCCGGCCGACATATTGGGCTTGCAATCGGTCGTATTCATCCCGGAAGCCATCATCCCGCCAGGCCAGCTGAAATTCATGGATCAGCTCATCCAGCGCGGGCATGATGGTTTCAGGGACAAAGCGCCCACCGAAATCGCCAAAGTAACCTCTTGCATCGGGCAATGCTTTATCCGCGGGTGGAAGCATTGAATCGTTGGGTTTCACTCGTATGAACGGCCGCAATGAATTGTTGAATCAGTGTAACATCTTTTTCACCGACGGTTGATTCCACGCCACTGGCGACGTCGACCCCCCAGGGCTGCAACTCCTTGATGCGCGCCGCCACGTTCAGCGGGGTCAAACCACCCGCGAGCATGACCCGATCGCACTCCGCGATGGCCGCTGCGGCAATGGAAAGTGCCGTCAACTCACCGGTGCCACCGTACTGATGCGAGTGGTAGGAGTCCACGAGGATGGCGGGTAAAGGGTCCGCAATTTCTCGATCTTGACGAAATTGACGTACCAACTCACCCGCTTCTTCTGCATCACGCGGGCGGATGGCGACATAGGCCCGATCGGCCAAATCTGCTATGGCGGGGTGCGAGTATTGCCCGGTGAGCTGTGCGGCGTCCACCCCGCTGAGGGCCATGGTTTCTATGATTTTTGCCAGAGGCTGTTCGACGAAGATGCCCACGATGGTCGGTGATTCCGAGCCAAACTCATCGCGGATGGAAACCACCAGTTCCGCCGCGGTGTGTGGGGCGAGGAAGCGCGGACTGGGTGGGTGAAAATTGATCCCCAATAGAGCCGCGCCCGCTTGAATCGCCGCTCTTGCACTGGGCAAGTCCTGGATGCCACAAATTTTGACGACAGTCATGTTCGGGGCACCGAAGCGAGTGAAGGCAACAGTGCCGGCAAATCGGTGGCGCGTACGAGTGCCTCACCCACCAGAACAGCATCGGCGCCGGCAGCGGCCATGGCCTCGACATCTTTTTTCGTGCGGATGCCACTTTCCGCGACCCAGGTGACATCTTCAGGGACGAGCGGGGCCAACCGAATCGAGGTGGCCAGCTCCGTTTGGAAACTCTTCAAGTCACGATTGTTGATGCCAATGAGCCGAGCACCGCAGCGAACCGCCAGCGCCAACTCGGCTTCGTCATGCACTTCTACCAGGGCGGCGCAACGCAATTCGCGCGTCAATTGGAGCAAGTCCTGAAGTCGTTCTCGTTCCAAAGCAGAAACGATCAACAGGATGGCATCCGCGCCCGAAAGGCGAGATTCATACAGCTGGTAGGGATCGAAGATGAAATCCTTCCGCAGCAGCGGCAAAGGTACTTGCTTGCGCACCGCTTGCAAATCGGATAATGCGCCGCCGAAAAATTCACGGTCGGTGAGAACAGAAACCGCTGCGGCACCAAGGGCCTGATATTGCCGCGCCAGCTGAACGGCGTCAAAATCCTGTTGGATCGTTCCAGCGCTGGGAGAGGCTCGTTTGCATTCCGCGATGATGGCAACGCAGGCTGTTCGTTGCAGCGGCCCGACAAAATCCCGCGTGGGTGGTGCGTTCTCTGCTGCAGCTCGGATTTCATGCAGCGGCACCTGGCTTCGTCTTTCTTGCAACTCTTCCCATTTGTGCGCCAGGATCCGATCGAGGATCGAATCCGTCTGCAAAAAAGGTGAACGCGTGCTCATCACTGAGTTTGCTGCGACAGCTGCTGGGTGCGATCGATGAGGGCATCCAATTTGGCGAGCGCTGCCCCGCCATCGATGACCTGTGTGGCCAAGGCACAGCCATCTTTCATGGAATCCACTGCACCACCGACCCACAACGCCGCTGCCGCATTCAAAATGGCGACATCGCGGCGCGCGTCGAGGATATCACCACTCAGGATTCCTCTCAATGTGGCCGCGTTGGCGGGGGCATCTCCCCCCAGGAGCTCATAGATGCTACAGCCGCGGAAGCCGAGATCGGCCGGATTCAACACTTCCTGGCGAACGGATTTGCCATCGTAATGGCTGATCTTGTTCGGTCCGGTGGTCGTCAATTCATCCATGTTGCCATAGCCGCAAACCACCATGGCGCGTTTCGCCCCCAACTGGGCCAGGGTGGATGCGAGGAGATCGGTCAAGTCCGGGGCAAAAATGCCCATCAACTGCCTACCGGCGCCAGCGGGATTGGTGAGTGGACCGATGATGTTGAAAATGGTTCGGATGCCCAATTCTTTTCGGGGTACGATCACATTCTTCATCGCCGGGTGCAAGTTGGCGGCGAAGAGGAAGGCGATGCCGATCTCTTCCAGACAGAGGGCAAGTTGTTCAGGGGAAAGATCCAATGCGACTCCCAGCTCCGCTAAGACATCCGCGCTGCCTGCTTGACTGGAAGCGGCCCGATTGCCATGCTTGGCCACTTTCAGGCCCGCGCCGGCGGCGATGAAAGCGACGGTCGTGCTGATGTTATACGTTCCTGAGAAATCACCCCCGGAGCCACAGGTATCCAACAATTCAGCTCGGTCCAGCGAAGTCGGGATCTCGTGCACCATGGAACGCATGGCGCGGACGCTGCCGGTGATTTCGCTGATGGTCTCCCCTTTCATCCGCAGGGCCATCAGATAAGCGGCAATTTGCGAAGGGGTGGCTCCTCCTTGCATGATTTGCAGCATCACTGCTTCCGCTTCCGAATCGTCGAGTTGGCCGAATCGGCTCAGGATGTCAATCGCTCGCCGAATGTCGAAGGATTTCATGCAAAGCAATCCCCAAAATTGATGCCAAAATAGCACTCCAGTATCATCGCGTCAAGCAATCAGCCCACCGTTTCATTTTGATTCCGCGCGATGAACTGATAACATTACGATAGGCATTTTTCCTTTAGGGAGGTCAAAATGAGGTCACAGAAATGGTTCTACATCCTGATGTGTATGATGTTGGTGGCGGCTGGCGCACCTGCCGTCATCGCTCAGGATGAGTATGTGTTTGGAATGGTCTTGGTGGGACCTGCGGATGACCGCGGTTGGAGCCAATCTCATTTTGAGGGTGGTCAATATGTAGAAGCCAACATGTCCAATGCAAGGATGTTGGTTTTTGAGAGTTTGAACCCGGCAGATGCTCCGGAGACGACCCTTGCCGATGTGGTGGAGCTCTTCGTAGAGGAAGGCGCGCAGATCATTTTCACCACTTCGGATGCATTCGAAGAGGATACGGTAGCCGTTGCCGAACAGCATCCTGACATCATCTTCGTCAACATTTCGGGAGATGATGTGCTGACTGGCGAAGCGCCGGAGAACGTGGGTAATTTCATGACGCAGGGTGAATGGCCCCGGGCCATCGCGGGTTGTGCGGCGGCCTTGAGCACCAATACGGGGAAACTGGGTTACATCGGCCCGCTGATCAACAGTGAAACCCGTCGTTTGGCCGCTTCTACGTACCTGGGTGCCAAGCATTGTTGGGAACACGAGCGTGGCAATGATGCTGCCGACTTGACCTTCGAAGTGACCTGGATCGGCTTCTGGTTCGCCATCCCTGGCGTCACTTTGGATCCGACCGAGGAGGCAAATAGCTTTTTCGACCGTGGCTTCGATGTCGTGATGTCCGGCATCGATACGACGGAGGCGATCGTCGTGGCCGGCCAGCGAGCGGCAGAAGGCGAGACCGTCTTCTCCATGGCCTACACGTCCCTGCAAGGTTGTGATCAAGCGCCGGATACCTGCATCGGAATCCCCTACTACAACTGGGGTGTGGCGTATCTGGATCATGTTTCCCGAGCGGCGGCAGGGGAATGGGAACAGGATTGGGATTGGATCGGTCCGGATTTTGACGATCCCACCAATATCGATACGAGCGTCACCTGGTTCCAGCGAGGCGATGGCTTGAGTGAGGAAGTTTCCATGCAACTCGATGCATTCATCGAGGAAATGAAGGCTTTCGCTGCCGATGAAATGAATGCCGATGGCATCTTCCTGTGGCAGGGGCCACTCAACTTGCAGGATGGGACTGTACTGGCTGCCGAAGGTGAAAACGTTTCCCTTAACGACATCTGGTATCTATCTCAACTCGTGGAGGGCATGATCGGCGTGAGTGAATGACAGCCGCTTCGCTCATTCCTTCCGATCAGAAAAAACTGGGCGAGGGCATTCTTTCGGGGGTGCCCTGCCCTCTCCTGGATTCTCTCGATTGATGCCTCCATCATGCAGATAGAGATCCGCCACATCCACAAACGGTTTGGTTCGATCCAGGCGAATGATGATATATCGATAGTTTTTCCCGCGGGCCGGATCGTCGGCATATTGGGTGAAAACGGCGCGGGCAAATCCACATTGATGAAGATCCTCTCCGGTTTCCAGACACCGGATGAGGGTGAAATCTGGATCGATGGCCAGGCAGAGAATTATCGCGGGCCGCAAGCGGCGATTGCCCTGGGCATCGGTATGTTGCAACAAGACCCGTTGGATGTCCCGGCCATGACCGTCATGGACAATTTTACCTACGGGGCCCCGGGTGCATTTTGGCTGGGTCATTCTCATTTGAGAGAACAAATCCAAAGCACATCGGCGAAGATAGGCTTTGACTTATCCCCTGATCAAATGGTGAACCAACTGAGCATTGCACAGCGCCAACAGCTGGAAATTGTGCGTTTGTTGGCCCTGGGCGTGCGCACGCTGATTTTGGATGAGCCGACCACAGGGATTTCCTCCGATCAGAAAGAGCAACTCTTTCATACCCTGATGGAGCTGGCTCGTGAAGAAGGGATGACCATCCTCCTCGTTTCCCATAAGTTGGAAGATGTGATCACTCTGTGTGATGAAGTGATCGTCTTGCGGGCCGGTAAGTTGGTCGGCCAGCGAGAAATGCCAACCACCAAGAGTGAATTGGTTCACCTGATGTTCGGCCAACAGCTCACGGAGGAACGGAGAAACGAACGGGACATCGCTCAATCCAACATCGTCCTTCAACTGGATGATTTCACCGTCGAGACGCAACGATTGTCGGTAGAGCCCATCACCTTATCTTTGCATGAAGGGGAAGTCGTTGGCCTGGCCGGGCTGGATGGCAGTGGGCAGCAACCCTTCATGCGCGCTTGCACCGGCTTGATGAAGGGTGCTGGCGGTCGTTTGCGCCTGGATGGCGAAGATATGTTGGGCCGTGGTTATGGCGAGTTCCGTCGCGCCGGCGTTGCGTTTGGCGCAGCGGGCCGCTTGGAAGAAGGCTTGATTGCCGGCTTGACGTTGATCGAGCACGTAGCCCTTTCTCAAGCGTCCGACCACTGGATGGGTGTGTTGGATTGGCAAAAAGCTGGCGCGGAAATGCAAACACGCATCAGCCGCTATGACATACGTGGTGCCGGCGAAGACATGATAGAGGCACTTTCTGGCGGCAATCAACAGCGCTTGCTCATCTCATTGTTGCCGGAACAACCCAGGTTGCTCGTCATTGAGCAGCCCACGCGCGGTTTGGATGTCGATTCTGTGCGCGCCATCTGGGGGCAATTGTTGGCTCGCAGCGAACAGGGCGCGGCGATTCTCTTCAGCTCGAGCGATCTGGATGAGCTGGTCACCTATTCAGACCGCATTCTCGTCTTTTTCGAAGGACGGACGCATCTGATCGAAGATCCTTCACAAACGACGGTGAGTGACTTGGGGCATGCCATCGGTGGTGCCTTCGATAGCGTGCAAGGGGAGCATGTACGTGCGTAACATCACGGAGAATCAGCGGGCATGAACCATACGCCGCGTTCCCTGGGGTTGCGCTTGGTATTCTTGGTCTTGCCTCTCTTGGTCGCGCTTTTCGTCTCTGCGGTGATTCTGCTTTTGTTGAATCAAGAACCCGGTGAGGTTTTGCGGCAAGCCTGGCGCGGAGCGTTTGGCAACGAACGCCGCATTGCCAGTGTGTTGAATTATTGGATCCCCCTGTCATTTGCCGCCATGGGCCTGGTGATCACATTCCGAGCCGGGCTATGGAATATCGGCATCGAAGGGCAAATGATCATGGGTGCGGTATTCGCTACCTATATCCCATTGTATGTTCCGCTCCCGCCCATACTCACCATTTCTCTGAGCTTGGTTCTTGCTGCCACAGGTGGGGCGATTTGGGCTGTCCTGGTGGGGGTTTTGCGCAATCGTTTTGGCGTGCATGAGATTTTCGGTGGCGTGGCTTTGAACGCAATCGCTGCCGGGATCTCCCTCTATTTGGTGCGCGGCCCCTGGGCTCTGGTCGGCAACAACAACCAAACGCCGGTGTTCCCGCGTGAAACTTGGCTGCCCACAATATCGGACCGCTTTGGGGTGAGTCAGTTGATGTTGATCTTGCTGGTGATTGCGGTCCTGAGCATCATCTTCTTGATGGGTCGCAGCCGCTGGGGCTTGCAGCTGAAAGCAACAGGGCGCAATCGTCAATCTGCTTTGTTATTGGGCGTCTCTGTGCGCAGCGTTTCTTTATCCGCCTTCATCCTTTGTGGTGCACTGGCCGGGATTGGTGGAGCACATCGAGTCTTGCATACTTATCATTATTTGTTGCCCAACGTCGCCGGTGGAATCGGCTTCCTGGGCCTGCTGGTGGTCATGCTATCGGGTTTTCACGCCGCCATCGTTCCCCTCGTCGCCTATTTCATGGCCGCTCTATCCGCGGGCAGTACCCGTTTTCAGACCCTGCTCCGATTGGACCCTTCTCTGATTGATGTGCTGCAAGGCATTCTGGTGTTGACCTATGTGCTTTTTTCCGGCATTCAGGATCGCTTTTTCCCGCGCATTAGAGAGGGAAACGAGGAGATGAAGAAAGAAATCACAACCAATGAATGAAGCGCTGATCAATACCTTAAATTCGTTGGTCTCCAATGCGACTCCGCTGGTCATCGCGGCGATTGGAGAAACGATCACGGAACGAGCGGGTGTCATCAATCTATCGTTGAACGGCAGCATCCTCCTGGCGGCGATGGTCGGTTTTGCCGCAGCGTTGGCGACGGATACTTTGCTCCTGGGCCTCGGCGCAGCAGTCATCGTAGGCGCGGTGATTGCCACCATCATCGCCTTTTCCACCATCCAATTGCGCCGGGATCAAGTGGCCGTTGGATTTGTTTTGACCCTATTGGCGGCGAAACTGGCCGATTTTTTGGGGCAACCTTTGAACTCTGCTTCTGGCCCTTCCTTTTCGAAACAACCCATTCCGTTGTTGGCCGACATTCCCATCCTGGGCCATATCTTTTTTGAACACAATATCCTGGTCTATTTCAGTTTCGTGTTGGTCATCGGGTGCTGGTTTTGGCTGTTTCGGACCAGGCCAGGCCTCGCACACCGCGCGATCGGTGAGCGCCCGGAGGCCGCCTATGCCAGAGGGACATCGGTCAATCGGATGCGCTATGTCTACACTGCGGTAGGCGGTGGTTTGGTGGGTTTGGCCGGCGCCTCCTATTCGCTCAGCATCAAGATCGGTTGGCCTTCGATCATTTCTTACAACGGGGATGGCTGGATCGCGCTGGCCATCGTGATCTTCGCCGGTTGGCACCCTTTTCGCGTATTGCTCGGTGCATATATGTTGTCGGCTTTGCGAGCGGCGGCATCCGACATCCAAAAATCCTCCTTGAATATTCCGGCAGAACTCCTGAACACCGGCCTCCCCTGGATCTTGCTGATCGTTACGCTGATTTTGGTCAACACCGGTCAAATCGATCGCTTGTTGATCGCCTTGCCGGCAAGGATGAGAGGTCGTTTTCAAGCGCTCCTGAAATCGGATGCCCCGGCAGCCTTGGGCGAACGGTTTGAAGCCAGCTGAAGTGAAGGATGGATGGAATGGGGTCGCTTCGATGAACGAAACTACTTTGGATCTGGTGAGACGTTACAATTATGCCGATTTCACTCCCGAAAATTTTGAACCGTGGATGCGATTTGCTGAATCGCCAGCTGCGGGTGAAACCGGCGCTGATTTTCCGTTGTGGTGTGCGGAAACGGGCAGCGAGAGCTCATTGGCAAAGCTCTGGGCTGAACCACAGTACCTGGTCGTGGAATTCGGCAGCTTTACCTGACCGTATTGTGGCCTGGCTGCATCCACCATGGACGCAGCGGCCGAGCGCTTTGCGGGTCAAAGCATCGCATCCATCTTTCTTTACACCCATGAAGCACACCCCGGCGAGCATTACCCTCACCTCACGTCAATGGAACAGAAAGCACGACATGCGGCAGCATTGCGTGATGTGTATGGCCTGCAACGACCCATCTGGTTGGATTCGCTGGATGGTGCAGCCCATCGCGCTTATGGTTCGATGCCCAATATGACGTGGATCTTCAATCGGCGGGGAGTGGTGCAATACAAAGCGGCGTGGACCGACGTGACCAGCGTGGTAGAAGCATTACAGCACCTGCTGGAAATCAAGAAGCAACGCAAGGAGCGTTCCACCCTGGCTCCTTTCCCGATCCAACGTTTGGATTATCGCCCGGTGGATCGGGAAGCATTTTATCGTGGCTTGGCGAGAAACGGCCCAAAGGCGGTGGACGATTTCAATCGAGCGTTCCCGCCACCTTAATCGACACCACCATTCGATCGAGTGCATTCAAATCGTGATCCGATGCTGCTAGCATAGGCAGCCGCTCACTGCAGGCTGTCACCATGGAACAAAAAAGCGAATTTCGCGTCGAGAATCAGCGGGAATATCGGCACCAGAATGCAATTCAGTGGTTGTATTCCCACTGTTCCGTTCAGCGCTGGCTGTTGCTATTTTCCGCTTCGTTTCACTTCGTTTCTGTCGTCGCTTACTCCTTATCGATGATCTATTTTGGCCGAGCGGTGGGAGAAGTGATCCAGCCGACGAGGGCAGGCGGTGTGCTTCATTTTGCGGCGCTGGTCTTGCTGGTGCTGCTGTTGGGTGGGCTTTGTACGCTGTTTGCCGAAATCATGCTGGAGACGGTCGCCCAGCGTTTGGGAAGGGATGCGAGAAAAGAGCTGTACATCAGTCTGTTGGCGAAGAGTCAAACCTTTCACGATGGGCAAAAAGTCGGCGACATCATGGCGCGCGCGACCGAAGATATTTCGCAATTGATCATCATGGTGAACCCGGGTTTTCTCTTCGTAGTGGAGATCAGCCTTGGCCTGGTCATCCCGATCATTTCTATCGCCACGATCGCGCCGCAACTGAGCTTGGTGCCGATCATCTTTGTCGGTTTGTACCTGATATCGGGTCGGTGGTTTCTCAATATGCTGTTGCCTGTATCTCAAGGGCAACGAAGCAGTTATGGCCAGATGACAGCGGTCTTGGAAGAAGCGATTGATGGCATAGAGGTGGTGAAGGCGAGCAATCGAGAAGATGGTGAGCGGATCAAACTTCGCCATGCGGCAAAGATTTACCGTGATTTGTTCGCCAAACAGGGACGGATCGAAGCCTTTTACTTGCCGATGTTTTTCTATGCCATCACGCTGGGACTGGCGTTCTTCCATGGGGTGCGTTTGCTCGAGCTGGGTACGTTGCAATTCGCTGAGTTGGTCGCCTTCATGGGCTTGATGGCGCTGATTCGCTTTCCTGCGTTCGAGGGCATCTTCGCCTTCACTTTTTTGCTGATGGGTTATGCGAGCGCCGAGAGAATCCTTAAAGTCATCGTGGCCAAAGCGGATTTGGATGAAAACATCGCCGGCTACCGAGCCAATTTGACTGGCGAAATCATCTTTGATCAGGTGAGCTTTGGTTTTGAAGGCCATGCGACACTCAAAAATGTCAGTTTCCGCGTCGCGCCCGGTGAAACAGTAGCCATCGTCGGACAGACTGGCTCAGGCAAAACTACCCTCACCGAGTTGATCAACCGCACGTATGATGTCGATCAAGGGCGGATCCTCATCGATGGTGTGGATGTGCGGGATTGGAACCTCAATTCCCTTCGCTCCCAAATCAGCAAGATCGAACAGGACGTCTTCCTCTTTCGACGAACCGTCGAGGAAAACGTAGCGCTGGGTACACCAGAAGCGTCGCAAGCGAAGATTCAGCAGGCGGCCAGCGCCGCGCAGGCCCATGATTTCATCCTTGGCTTCAGCGATGGTTACGCGACGGAAGTGGGCAGCCGCGGCGTGACGCTATCCGGAGGACAGCGGCAAAGGATCGCGCTGGCTCGCGCCTTCTTGACCGACCCACGGATTTTGATCCTGGATGATTCTACCAGCGCAATCGACAGCCAGACGGAAGATGAAATCCAGCGTGCTATTCGAAACGCACAAAAAGACCGGACGACGCTCCTCATCACGCATCGTCTTTCGCAAATACGCTGGGCAGATCACATCCTCGTGATGGAAGATGGTGAATTGATCGGCGATGGCACACACGAAAGTTTGATGCAACACTGTGCCGTATATCGGCGGATCTTCATGCGCTATGAAGTGGAGATGCCGGAAATGATTCAGTCCTAAGGAGCGGCTATGGGTTTCATCATGGATGGGCTGGATGCCGAAGAATATGACCGCCGCTACAACGATCGCGAGTTGATCCGACGCATCCTTGGCTATTTCTTCCCCGAAAGCCGCCGGATGATCATTGCCTCGGTCATGGTGATTGGTTTCACCATCGCGGGTGCGTTGTTGCCGGTGATCATTTCCCGCGTCCTGGATGACATTCAGGCGGATATTCAGACCAATGTGGTGTGGCTGAGCACGCTCATTTTGATCCTGGTGGGTGTGATGAGTTGGGCATTCCGTGGCTTACGTTCCTGGCTGGTGCATATTTCAGTGGGCAACGTGACGCTCCAGTTGCGTGACGATGTATTCCGGGCGGTCATGAAACGAGACTTGTCCTTTTATGACGAGGTGCCCACGGGAAAGGTGGTCAGCCGAGTCGCATCAGATACGCAGGCCTTCTCCAGCGTTGTGACGTTGTCGGTGGAGTTGCTGGCGCAGACATTGTATGTGGTGATGCTCGTGGGGATTCTCTTCTCGGTCCATTTGGAATTGACCTTGTACACGATTGCCCTCATGCCTCTCATCCTGGGGGTCTCTTGGGGTTTCCGCCTCATCGCCAGGAAAACCGTCACCCAATCTCGTCGCATCAACGCAGAAGTGAACCAGCACATTCAGGAAACGGTGAATGGCATCCGCGTGATCAAGACGTTCCGTCAGGAGAATGCGATCTACGAGGAATTCCTCGCTGTCAATCGAAGATCTTTCCTCATCAATCTGCGCAATGGTTTCGTCTTCAGCAGCATTTTCCCCATTTTAATCACCATCGCTGGTCTGGGGACGGCCATGATCGTCTATGCGGGTGGTCTGGCCGCCCAGGCTGGATCGTTAACCACGGGGGAATGGTATCTGTTCATTCAGGCCATCAATGCTTTTTGGTTTCCTTTGACGAGCATTGCTTCGTTCTGGAGCCAATTTCAATTGGGTCTGGCCGCCAGCGAGCGTGTCTTCGCCCTCATCGATGCTGAACCCAAAGTCAAGCAGACCGATTCGCTGCGGCTCCAACAATTTCAAGGGCAAATTCGCTTTGAGCAGGTCGATTTCGCCTATCTTGAGCAAGAGCCGGTGTTGCAAGATTTTTCACTGACCATTGCAGCGGGCGAGACCTTGGCCCTGGTGGGACATACGGGTTCTGGCAAGTCCAGCATTGGCAAACTCGTCGCTCGCTTCTATGAATTCCAGGGCGGAAGCATATTCATTGATGGCACAGATATCCGCAGCTTGGATTTGGAACACTATCGCTCCCAGCTCGGCATCGTCACACAAACGCCATTCTTATTCAGCGGATCCGTGCGCGATAACATTCGCTACGGCCAGCCGAATGCAGCGGATGCGGAAGTGGAACGGATCGCCAATCTGGTCGGCAATGGAGATTGGATCCGTACCTTGAGTGATGGTTTGGCTACAGAAGTCGGCGAGCGGGGCAGCCACATTTCCATGGGGCAACGGCAGCTGGTCGCTCTGGCACGGGTGTTGCTGCAGAACCCAAAAATCGTCATCCTGGATGAAGCCACCGCAAACGTAGACCCACTCACCGAGACGCTGATCCAGGAAGGTTTGGAGACAGTGATGGCAGATCGAACGGCAATTGTGATCGCTCATCGCCTCTCGACCATCAAGAATTCAGACCGCATCATCGTCTTGCGCGAAGGCGAAATCATCGAGACGGGAGATCACGAAGATTTGCTTGCCGCTCAAGGCCACTATGCCGAGTTGTACAATACCTATTTTCGCCATCAATCCTTGGAATACATCCACAGCGTCGTGGTTTGAGGTTTTCTGCAGGATACATTGCTGGCAAGAGCGCAATGGGCTTGCTTCGTTAACGCGGCAATCAGAAACTCAATGCAAGGTGGACTAGGCGCTTGAAAAGAAAAACGGGATGGTGGCTGATTTCTCTCACCATCCCGTGATTCAGTGGTTCCTGCTTCTTGAAGGTGATTGCTGTATCTACTGATCCACTGTCCAAGTTTGCAGCCATTCCAGATAACCATAGAAGGCCCAGGCCGCGCCCGGAACGAAATTCCCGACGTGGTTGGCGGCCAACTGATAGAAACTGGGTGAAAGGGTGAAATGGATGGCGACGTCTTCGTAGAGGATTTGCTGCAACTCGTGGTAGACCTCGGCACGAGCAGCATTGTCGCAACCGGGCACTCTTACACCGGCGTCGATCAGCTCATCGGTACGCAAATTGATGTATGAACTCACATTGTTGCCGCTGCCGGGTACATCATTGCTGCTGCGAACCAGCGTGGTGAATTGATCCGGATCGGGGGCGCTGGGGACCGTGAAGCTGATCGGCGTCACATCAAAGCGTTGCCCACGGAATACATCATTGAGGTAGGTGCTCCACTCCACTTTCTCGACATTCACCTGGAAGCCGATTTGACTCAATTGATCTTGCATGATGATGGATGTGGTCTCGAAATAATTGACGATGTCTGAGTAGCTGACGGTGAATTCGAGCAACTGGCCATCTTTTTCACGGACGCCATCGCCATCGCTATCCACCCAGCCGGATTCTTCGAGCAACGTCATCGCCGCATCCGGGTCGTAAGGATAGGGTTCGATGTCTGCGTTGAAGGCCCAGCTCGCCGCCGGCGCAACGACGCTGAGGGCGCGGGTTGCGCCATTCTCGCCGAGCGTCGCCATGATGTCTTCCACGCTGAAGCCCATGGCGATGGCTTTGCGGACGTTGATATCGGTGAAGATGGGGTGCGGATCTTGTTCAATCAGATTGCCCCCGTCATCATAGGCGGGTTGCGGGTTTTCCGGATCGGCCCAGTTGATCAACACGAAGCCCAGTGAGTTGGCGGGGAAGAACTGAACTTGCAATTCATCCCGCGCGTTTTGGCTGAGTTGTTGGAAAATATCCCCCTGCATATTGGCGTAATCGATCTCGCCAGCCTCGATGGCCAATAGCATGAGTTCGTTGTTTTCCAGGACGTGATTGATGAGGGTCGCTACACCGGGCGGACCTTCATAGTAATCCGGATTGGCGCGATATCGTTGGAACGAATCGGGCACGATCTCTTCCAGAATGAACGGGCCGCCGCTGATGTCCGGGAAGGTATTCAGCGGGTTCGTTTCCATATCGCTGAAATCTGCTGCAAAGCGGTGGGAGGGCATGAAGCGGATGCCGAAGAAATCCCCTAAAGCGGCACAATTGGGTTGATCGAGGACGAGTTCATAGGTCTTGTCATCGATGATGTTGACCGCGACGATGGAATTCACCTCGTCGGTATGGGGAGAAGGCACCAGATCAGATTGGATGGCATCGATCACGAATTTGATGTCGGCGGATGAGATGGGAACGCCGTCACTCCAATTGGCGTCTTCGCGGATGTGGAAGGTGTAGGTGAGGCCATCCTCAGAAATCTCCCAACTGGTCAAAGAGGGCACCCATTCACTGGTGAACGGGTCTGGGCGGAATGCAGAGGGCCATAACAGCGCATAGGCGCCAAATGACGCTCCATCTGAATTCAGGATGAAATTGTAGGTGGAAACGTTGCCCAATCCCCGCACATTCAACGTTCCTTCCTGAGCGTAGGTCAAAACAGGAAGGCCGACGATGAAGAGGAAGAGCAACAACAGGCAAATCGTACGTCTCATGATCTTGCTCCTAACATGAACTTGGGAACATCATAGCAAATCATGCCCATCCAGCAAAGATGGCAGCAGGTGATGCGCCATATTCAGAATATCGAACTCGGTTTCTGCCACCGCTGGGTTTGCAGGTAGGCTTTGCCGAACCGCAGGGGATTCGTTACAATCCATCCGCGAAATTTTGCACGAATGCAATAAGGGGGAAAAAATGGTAAGAAAATTGTTTTATCTGTGCTTGCTTGGCTTGGTCATCCTGCCGCTGGCTCAGACAGCAGCACAGGAGGATACCATCCGAGTCCGCAACATCGGCAACGTCTCCACCTTCAATGATTTGTTCATCACCGATGGAGCATCGAATTCCGCCGCGGGTTTGGTCTGGCCCATGCCCATCAACGTAGATCGTTTCAGCGGTCTGCCCATTCCGGGTTTGACATCCTGGGAAATCTCTGATGACAGTTTGACCTATACCTTCACCATCCGCGACGACGCCAATTGGAGCGATGGCGTCCCGATCACTTCAGCGGATGCCAAGTTCGTCTATGAAGCGGCAGTCAATCCGGATGTCGGTTCCACCATCGGCAGTCGTTTCCAGAACTTTGCTCAGGTCAACATCATCGACGAGAAAACGTACGAAGTGGTTTTGAAATCGGCGGATTGCTCCATTTTCACCTCGTTCAATTCGCTGCGTTTCTTGCCTTCACATCTTTATGCAGCGGATTTCAGCGACATCCAATCCAATGAGAACAACCAATTCCCGACGGTGAGTGGTGGGCCCTACATCCTGGAAGAAATCGAACCGGGCAGCTTCCAGCGTTTCCGCGCCAACCCGACCTATTGGGCGGGAGAACCCAACATCGAAAATTGGGTCTATCTGGTGATTGAAGATCCTGCGCTGTTGGTTCAGGCATTGGCCGGCGGTGAAGTGGATTACAGCAATGTGGATGCCAGCCAGAAGGTTGAGCTGGATTTCCACGATCATCTCACCATCCACGCTTTCCCGGTGAACAGTGTGGGTTTGTTCATCATGAATTGGGTGGATGAAACACAACCGGTCGCCGCCTATGACGAGAACGGCAACCTCATTGAGCAAGAACCGCATCGCCTGTTTGGTGATGTCCGAGTCCGCCAGGCGGTAGCGATGGGTTACAGCAAAGATGACGTCATCGCCACGCTCGGTGAAGATGGCGGTACCCGCCTTTCCAGCTCCGTGGTGCCGGCCATTGAGTGGGCGTACAACGCCGATATTGAACCCTGGCCCTACGATCCCGAAGCGGCGATGGCGCTGCTGGAAGAAGCGGGCTGGGTGGATGAAGATGGCGATGGCGTGCGAGAAAAAGATGGCGTCCGCGCTTCCTTCACGATCAGTTACAGTCCGTTGATCAACTATTTTGAGACCACAGCGCTGGTCGCGCAGGACCAATTGAGTCAGGTCGGCTTTGAAGTGAGCGTAGAGAACCTGGAATGGGCGACCTACTTGAATGATGTCTTGCTGGCCCAGAAATTCGACGCTTCTGTGGTGAGTTGGGGTGGTGGCTCTCCACCAGATCCCACCAGCACGGAAGACATCATGCGCAGCACCAATGACGTACCCGGCGCGTTCAACGTGGCCTCTTATGTCAACCCTTATCTGGATGAATTGTTCACGCAGGGACGGACGGTATCCGGTTGTGCGCCAGAAGACCGCGTGCCGATCTACAACGAAGTCCAGCAGATCCAGCATGACGAATTGCCCTATGAATTCACCCTATCCCCCACCGCTTTCCATGTCGTGAACAATCGGGTGGGCAACTTCAATCCGGGTCCATGGTGGATCGTGTATGACGCCGCACATGAATATACTTTTGGTGAGTAGGATCTAGCGCTCACCCTTTTCAGCGGAATCGCAAGCGCCTCACTGTCTGAGTGGGGCGCTTTTTGGTGGAGCGTTGGGTTCAAACACGACTTTCATGCTTTTTGCGCTCAGGGCAGTTTCCATGGCGAGCTCCGCTTGCTCCAAAGCGAAGCGATGGCTGATGAACTCCGCGAAGGGGAAGCGCTCACGATTTCTCAGGAGCAATTCCATGCTTTTCTCGTAAGCCGTGAACGGGTGGTTGCTCAGACCGATCATGCGTATCGATTTGCTCACGACGTGGTGGAAGTTAAAGGGGATGCTGCCTTTGTCTACGAAGAGACCTTCGAGGAGGTACATGCCGCCGCGGCGGAGGGCAGCGACACCATCGTGGATGGCCGCCGGTTCTCCGGTGCATTCCACCACCAAATCCACGCCTCGCCCCGCGGTATTCGCCAGGATGAAATCGCTGTGTTCTTCGGGTGAATGCTGGGTGATATCCAGTGTCGTATCGGCGCCAAATCGGCGGGCCAGCGCCAGTCGCTCCTCACTCAGGTCACTCACGAGGATCAAACCAGCGCCCATGATCCTTGCCTTGATCACATGGCAGATGCCCAAAGGGCCTGCCCCCTGAATCAAGACGCTCGCGCCGCTGACGAATCCCTCGCTCGCCAAGGTGGAAAACTCCTTGGCTTTGTCTAAGGCGTAGGTACAGGCCATCAATTCCGTCATCACGGCCAATTCGGCAGGCATTTCATCGGGCACGCGATAAACAAACGTTTCCGGTAAGAGGCGCATGTATTCCGCCCAACCGCCGAGCAATGGTTCTTCGGTAGCGCGAAACGAATTGCCGTAGCCACGCCAATGTTCGCACCAGGAGTAACCATGGATGTGTCGGCAGGCGGGGCATTTGCCACAAACCAGGTCGGGGCACATCGTCACCCGATCGCCAACTTGCAGAGGCTTTCCGTAAAAATCGACCGCCTGATTCGTTTCCACGATGATGCCGACGTTTTCATGCCCCGGGATCAACGGAAAGGGACTGCTTTGCTCGCTCAAGGTTCCGGCATATTGAGTGGTTTCACCACGGTAAGTATGCTTGTCCGTCCCACAGATTCCGCTCAGTTCAATCTGCATGATCGCTTCGCCGCAATCGAGTTTGGGCCAGGGATATTCACGGAGCGCCAGCTCGCCAGGCCCGAGCATGGTTACCGCGCGCACGAAATCCGGCCGTTCAGCTGGCATGAAGGAGGGAAACGACGGTTGAATGACTTGGGCTTTGCACGATTTAACTATCATCCTTGCGCTGGTGGAACGAATCGGGTTGCAAGCACCGTGCATGATACCGTACAAAGGCTGGCAAGCCTAAGCAGGAGACGGGAAGCGAAGACCCATGGACGGAGCAACGATGCCACGCCCACCACCGCTAGAATTCCCGATCTAGTGCCTTTGTTCTGATTCGGCTTTGCAAAGTTGGTGATTTGCCGGTTAAGCTGCAAATGGCCAAGAATGGATGAGGCGAAAAAAATCAATTATGGAATATCGCAGGCCAGCAGCCGAGGCGACCATAGAGCAGGTGGTGTTGGGGTCTCGCTTCGTCGCCCGGGCTTCACGAGCCGAGGATGTTCCGTCCGTTCGCGATCAATTGAAAACGATCCAAGAAGCGCTGCCTGGCGCCCATCATCACGCGTACGCATTTCGGGTGGGCTACGGCGCCAGCGTGGTGGAAGGGAAAAGTGATGCTGGGGAACCCAAAGGTACGGCCGGCCAGCCGATACTCTCGTTCATCCGTGGCAGTGATCTGGGTGATCTCCTCGTTGTGGTCAGCCGCTATTTTGGTGGCCGCAAGCTCGGAACCGGGGGCTTGGTGCGCGCCTATGGTGGCGCTGCTCGGGAGGTCATCGAGAGTCTCCAGTGGGAATGGCGCGTGGAAAAAACGCAGCTATCCTTGAGCGTTCCCTATCCTTTCCTGTCTCGCGTCCGTCATCTGATGCAGGCCTACGATATCCAGGAAGTCGCCAGTCAGTATCAGGCGGATGCTCTTTTGGTGGTTGCGATTGCCACCAAAGAGCGGCATCATTTTCAAAATGCCATCACCGAATTGAGTGCTGGCTTGATCGCAATACAAGCCACTGATTGAACTGCGCCTCATTCAGTGGCCCGTCGGGCGATGAAAGCCTTGAGTTGATTCACGGAAGGGTGTCGTTCATCCAGGCTCTCGGCGCGAACCATATATTTCTTCGCCAATTCTTCTTCCTCCTGCAGCAGATGATATGTGGCCTGTTGGACGAGCAGGGACACGTTCAACGGGTCCAGGCTCAGACCCTTTTCGAGAAAGCGAAAGGCCATTTCCGTTTGCTTCATGCGCCAGGATGTCAGGCTCAAGTGGTGCAGGAGATCGGGTTCATCCGCGATGAATTCATTGGCTTCCAGCAAGATTTCCAGCGCAGAGTCCAAATCATTGTGGATCTGGTAACCGGTGGCGAGCATCAAATACAACTGCAACTGGTGAGGTGCCCATTCCAAATTTTCCTCCAGGAAAACGAGGTCGCTTTCTCGAATGGCTCCCCGCTGAAGTTCAGCAGAGATCTCTCCCAGGCGAAACTCAAATTCTGGATCTCGGGCAACCAACAGCAATGGCTCGGTGAGGTTTTGATATTCTAGGGTCTGAGCTTCCGGCAGCGACATCAATGATTCCAGCTCGAGCAGAGCAGCGGCATGCTCGTTCCAATACAGTAAGTATTGCGCATACAGGCAACGCAACTCGATGGATGTGGGAAAGCGCGCGCACGCGATTTTCAGGATCTCCCGGCCAATTTCACCATCCCCTTCGAAAGTCTGCAATTCTTCGATCAGTTGCCGCAACTCATCCAGGGCAGCGGGTTCATTGGCCAGTTCCGCGAATCCATCCCAAAATTCAGCCGGATCCAATTCCAGCTGTAGGAGAAGGCTTTCGCATTTGGCAGCATAATTCTGCGGCCGACTCGCCAGTTCCAGCTGAAATGCTGCCATTGCTTCGCGCAAGACCGCCTCCCCGTCAGCCAGAGTTTTCGTTTGGCCCGTCAAAGGCAAATGCTGGATCTCCACATCGTCATCGTAGATCTTCAGCAGTAGTCGAGCATATTGCAGGGCAAACTCGTGTGGTTCATCACACGTTTCGATGGCCCGTTGCAGGACTTCACACGCCTCCGGCAAGCGATGCGCGCGGGCATACAAGTCTGCCAGATTTTGCACGGCATGTACACTCGCTCCGCTGGATTGAAGGCCATCCTGCAGCTTTTGGATGGCGAATTCTCGCTGCCCAACCTGCGCCAGATGACGCAGCGCTAAGGCGTACCCGCTGCCGTTCTGCGGCAGGCATTCGAGGATCGCGTCGATCTGGTTCATGGCGATCTCCAGCGTAGGAGCGCCGGGCAATAATGAGCGAACC
This sequence comes from Chloroflexota bacterium, assembly GCA_011523615.1. GTDB lineage: Bacteria > Chloroflexota > Anaerolineae > Aggregatilineales > Phototrophicaceae > WTGJ01. The sequence goes on from WTGJ01000027.1 coordinate 293,239, forward strand.
AGGGAATGCTGCGCCAACCAGCGGGATAACGGGCAACTGTTTTGCTGGGCCATTTCAATCAGCCGCCCCAATGCTGACTGGAATTCATCATCACTCACCGGCGATCCAGCGAGACTCAGAAACAATAGAGTTTCATAATCCCAACTATGTTTGAGATATTCTCTGCGAACCGTTGCCTCATCCAGAAAATGAGGAAATTCTAGCGGGAATCGCTCGGATGATTGGTCGAAATCGCTCGCCATGCTTGCTGCCAATTGCGGCAGGTGATTCAGCAACTCTGGCAGAGAATGATGCTGGATTTCCCAATTCTTCGTCGCAACACTCAACGGAATCGTGGCTTGCCAGTGCAAGCGCAGCGCTGAGCGATGCCAATTGATGCGACCGGTTAAGCGGGCGGTTTCGCCCAATGCCGGCAATTCGAGCGCCGGTTGGGGGAGCCGATGCACGATCATATCTGCGGTGAGCTCCAGGAGGGCGGTTACCGCAAGTGTCAAGCCCTGGGCAAGCGCCTCGTCATCATCCGTTTTCAGGGGGTAGATGGCAAGGCGTGTTTCTGCTCCAGCCGAGACCAGCTCATTCGTGATTTGCGCAGCCGAGCCAAAAAAAACGTCCTGCGAACCCTGTGGTGTATTGGCTACTCCCAGGCTGCGCAGGTTTTTTGCCAGGAGTTGGGCGTCGATCGCTTGCAGTTTCATTGGGAATGTTGCTTGACTGCAGGCAATGCAGCCGATTTTCTACGGCTGCCATCCCAGCGGATGTCGGGTATGAGCAGATCTCGTTTCGCGGCGATGCGTTCGGCATGCTGGGCCAAATCGTTCAACATGATGCGGATTTCACTCTTGACATCGTGGTGCGGTCGGTAACCCAGTTGCAACAGCTGCTCCCGATCGGGTCGATAGTGATGTGATTCCGCTTCGATGCGGGGGTTCTCGTAATGAGTCTGGCAAGTGGCGTAACCCAGCTCTCGGCTGACGTCCTGGACCAACTGCGCCAGCTCTCGGATGCTGTAGCACTCGTCAAACTGATTGATGACGCGGTATTCGCCGTCCGCCGGCGGATTCTGCAAGATCAAGTGGAGGCATTGCATCACATCACGGAGGGGCAGGTATCCACGTCGCTGCCCTCCTGCTCCATATATTGTCAGCGGATGGTGGATGATGGCCTGGCAGCAGAAGCGATTGATCGTAGTGCCAAAGCACTGGTCAAAATCCAGGCGGCTGCGCAAACGGGGATCAACGTTCATTTCAGCGATGTGCGTACCGAAGACGACCCCTTGCATGACATCGGTGGCGCGCAAGCGGAAAACTTTGCAGGCGAAGGCGGTGTTGTGTGAATCATGCACCTTGCTCAGGTGATAAAAACTGCCCGGTTGGCGGGGAAACGGCAGCCGATCCCTCCTACCGCGAAACTCGACTTCAAAGAAACCTTCCGGTATATCCAGCCCGGGCGTTCCATATTCCCCCATGGTGCCCAATTTGATCAGGTGAGCCTGGGGGCAAACCTCGTGCATCGCCCATAAGATGTTGAGGTTGCTGGTGATGTTGTTGGTTTGCGTCCATATGCTGCGGTGGACATCCATCATGGAATAGGGTGCGGAAGGCATTTGCCCGAAATGAACGATGGCATCCGGTTGGAATTGGGCGAGTGAATCGCGGACGAAACCATAGTCGCAGAGATCGCCT
>WTGJ01000027.1:295020-297531 GCA_011523615.1 Chloroflexota bacterium
AACCCACTCAGCCGCTTGAGAAACCTGGCTTTGCAGCATTCCTCTGGTGAAAAGGAGTTCGGCGTTCAAGATGCTGCAGCCCGCTGCCCCCAGGATGGTGTTGTGAGACAGTGCGGCGAACTGAAAACCGTAGTTTGGGCAGGTGCGCAAGCGACCGATGGAAGTGGTCATCCCGGCGCCGGCATTGCGATCCCGCCGCGGTTGTGGACGATCGGCTGCACGGAGGTATTGCAAGGCTCGGGCAGGAGCGCTGGGCAAAGTGCAGATCTCTGCTGATGGAGAATGATCTTCCCAGGCGGTGATGATCTTACCCAGAGCAAACGGTTCTCTCGTCTTCACCGCCAGATTGACCAAATGGCCATCCAACACCGGCACTCTCAAGCAGGTTGCGCTCACACTGGCTGCCAAAGGATGGATGAGTTCACCGTGTCGCGTGCCGAGCATTTTCAGGGGTTCAAGCGCGAGCTTCTCTTCTTCATCAGCGATGTATGGGATGATGTTATCCAGGATATCGAGCGAAGCGACTCCCGGATGGCCCGCACCGCTGATCGCCTGGGCACTGACGATGTGAATTTGCTCGATCCCCATTTCCAGCAACGGGGCCAAGCACATGACCACCGGCGTCGCCGTGCAATTGGAATTCGTGATGATCCCACCGCTCCAGTTGCGGTTCCGTTGCTGGGTTTCCAGTAGCTGCAAGTGATCCGGGTTTGCCAAAGGCAACAAGAGCGGCACATCGTCATCCATGCGGTGCGTCGAAGCGTTACTGCAGACAAAATGCCCGGCCGCGGCCAGATCCGCTTCCCAAAGGATGGCAGCTTCTTTGGGCAAAGCAGAGAAAACGAGTTGCGAAAATGGTTTCTCTGTGAGTGGCTTCAACCGCAAGCGGGCCGCATCTGCTGGAATATCGCCGTCCAGGACCCAGCGAGCTGCCTCGGCATACCTGCGGCTGGAATTCCTTTCGGAAGCATAGAGCTCCGCTACTTCAAACCAGGGATGATCTGCCAACAATTGTACGAATCGCTGGCCGACGGAACCAGTTGCCCCCAGGATGGCTACAGGGATTCTGGACATGCACGACTCCATTCATCCGGCACTGCTTTACAGCCGCTATGATATGGCTTCGTTCGCTGAGTGCAAGATGGGATGATGCGATTTGATTGACCCAGGTGAGAGGATCTGTTACACTCAGGTATTATGATGCGATCATAGAGTGGAGTGTAGCGATGACTCTGGAAATGACCCCAACCCAAGATGCGTTGATCCACATCACACCCAGCGCGATAGAGACGATCCGCAACTTACGCCTGCAACGGGATGTTCCCGACCATGCTTTGCGCGTGTTTGTTTCCGGGGGTGGTTGTTCGGGCTTGCAATACGGAATGGCCTTCGAAGAGACGGCCCACCCTGCGGACGCTATTTTGGATTTCGAAGAAGTGAGGATCGTGATCGATCCGACCAGCCTACCCTATCTCGCTGGTGCAACCATCGATTTTGTCGACAGTTTGATGGGTGGCGGCTTTCGCATCGAAAACCCGAACGCCGTCGCCAGCTGTGGCTGTGGTCATTCTTTCCGCACCAAAGAAGAAGCGGCCGCTGCCGGGGCAGAAGAAGCCTGTGGCACCTGCTCCTATTGAGGCTCGATGCTGCGTACTCTGGGACCGCTCGGTGATTGCGGGCGGTCTTTTTAATTTCGGATGAGTGAAATCAGCAAACCCAGGATGCCCAGTCCGCCCAGCAAGGCAATCGGTAGGATCGGCGGCAGTTCACTGGGTAACGATGTCGCATCTCTGAGCGGCGTCGGGGTCGTCTCCAGCAAAGGTTGGCGGGTTGCTCCCTCCTGGACGAACTGTGGGGGGTACGTGAAAGTCGGCAATCGGTTGGGATCAGAGAGGTTCTCCCGATCTTGCGCTGCAGTGTTCGGTGCGTCGATCAGTTGAGCCTGTGATGTTGCCGTTTGCAAGCCACCGGGGGTTTGCGTGAGGATGGCTAGCGTCGCGGTGAGGGCAAACTCCACTTCCTCCGGGGTAGCAATGAGGTTGATCTCGGGCAGTTGGGCTGAATCCCCATGGATGATGACCAACTCTTCGAATACCCAACCGGGGCCCAGGCGAAACTCAAACTGGATCCAACGAAAAAATCTTCCGATGACCGGGTAACGCTCGCCGCGGACAATTTCCCCGAGGATTTCACTATCGACATCGGGTGCGGAGCGGACATTGGCCCGTTCCAAGGCTTCCAATGCGATGCCGGAAAACGGTGTGCTACTGGGGGAAGGTGAGGCGAAAACAGGGGTGATGGAGGGAATTGGTGTGGCTGTCGCCAGGATGGCCGGAGCGGGTGTCGCCGTAGAAACCTGTGAAAGCAGAGTTTGAACAGGATAGAGACTGATGAAACACAAAAATGATATCGAGAGATTGAAGATTGAACGCAACATCACCAGCTGATTTGATTGATGGGATTGCCCCGCCCCTGTTCCGCAACCCGCTCTTCTGACCCACGGACCATGCG
>WTGJ01000027.1:297631-444414 GCA_011523615.1 Chloroflexota bacterium
GGGTCGCCATCTTGATCCAAGTCCAACAAAACCAGACCCGAATCGCTCCACACCACCATTCCTGCATGAACTGCTCTGGCGGCGAAACCTGAAGCAAAGCAGCTGCTGTAATGTTGCCCAGCATCCGGTGGAGCAAAATCTACGGCGCTCCAGGTGCTGTTCCGGCCCCAACCGTTGTGTGGCCCACCCGTGTAATACCAGGTCTCACCGGCGGCAAAAGGCAGGGTCAATTCGGGTTGTTTGAGGTGGCCGATTGGATTGAGGTCGGTCGCTTCTGCAAAAGGATCACCGAAATACTGGCGATAGACGCGGCTGAAGCCTTCGCTGCTGACATCCACGAGCCAGGTCGCGGGTGGGTGAAGCTGACTGAAGAGGGTTTGCAGCGCAACGCTGGCAGCGTTCAGACCGCGAGCGATGCCAAAACGTTCGCCGGTGATCGACTGGATGGTATTGATGGAACCAAATCGCCAGCCATAATAGCCGTAATTCAACTGATCCGCAGCCCAACTCAATTGTCGGTAGAGCCCGTTGGGATAGCCATACCCGAGGGCGATGGGCTGGCTCAAGCGACTGGCCTTGGGAAACGGGTCGCTGAGCCAATTGCCCAGGTATTCCAGCAAAGCGAGCAATATCCGTACATCGATGCTGAATTCCAGCGAAACACTCTGGATGATCTCCGCCGCACTGCGTGTTTCCGTGATCAAGCCACCGGCAGCAGCGCCATATTCCCAGCTCTCGTAATACTCTTTCACATAACCGGGCAGTTGGTCAATGAATGCAGCCAGATCGAAGTGGCCACTATAGGGACCGCGGACCAGAGCCCCATTGGGCAGAGTTTTTACCGCTGGCGTGAATTGTTTCGGGATTCCGGGCAATTTCAGAATCTGGCCGATATAGAGAACATTCGGATTGCTGATCTGGTTCAATTGCATGAGGGCAGCCACGGTCGTGTGGTAGCGGAGTGCAATCACCGATAGAGTATCGCCTGCCTGCACCGAGTATTCACTGGGTTCCGCGGTCGCCATCTCGGTCGGGTTCAAAGTGGCCTGTGGCACCTGAGTGGGAGATGGTGAGAGCAATCGCGTGGCACTGGTTGGCGTGGTCTCGTTCGAGAGCGCGTATACCATTGGCGTTGCCGTGATGTATATGACGCGCTCTTCGCCGACATAACAAGCGCTCAACACACAAAGACACAAGCCAATTGCACACCACAATGAGGCAATCGGTTTCCATTTCATGGTGTCATGAAGGAAGTCGGGGGGTTCGCCAAATCGTTGACGATGATCAGGATGCCCAAAGCCAATAAGAAGGCAAAACCGACCAGATGAATGGCGCCTTCGAACCTCGGTGCAATGGGTTTGCCACGAACCAATTCAATCAGGACAAAGCCGATGCGACCGCCATCTAACGCCGGTAAGGGGAGCAAATTGGTGATTCCCAGTGCAATGCTGATGAAAGCGGCGAACTCCATCATTCCTGCAGGGTTGCCTTCCGCTAGGCTCATGCGCATTTGTTGCCCCCCCAGTTGACTGATGCCCACGATGCTGACGGGCCGGGCGTATTCAGCTGGGATGGCACCGCGGATGATCTCCACAGGGAGCTGAATGATCGAGCGCAACAGAAAACTGCTGACGGAACTGGCATATTGTACGGCTTCCGGCAGCGTAGCCGTCTGGCGTTCATACAACTGCGGCCCTTCCACCAACGTGAGATTCCAGGGATCCAGCTCAAATGCGGTTCGAATCACGATACCCATCGCCCCTTGGTTGGGGCCGGTCTCCAGGCGAGGGACGAGGGAGAATTCGAGGGTCTCGGCATCACGGCGCAAGCCGATGTGGATTTCTTGTCCCCGATGAGCGGCGGTGAAAGCAATCAGACTGTCAACCGCATCTGCCCCAGCTTGACCCAGGCGCTCCCCATCCACCGTGATGACGCGATCACCCACTCGAATGCCTGCCAAATCTGCGGGAGAGCCTGGCTCTACACCCAAGATCAATGCTTGGGCCACCCACTCAACCTCCTCGCTGGCCGTATCAGCGAGTTGGATATCTGATATTTCTGATGAGGAGCGGTCTGCTCGCTCGATTTGCAAGCTGATCGTTTCACTGGCGAGGAGTGATATAGCCAATTGCTCCCAGTCAACCATAGGCTGATCGTTGACGGCGATGATGCGATCGCCCTCTTCCAGACCCAGCGTTGCAGCGGCTTGGACGACGACAAAGGAAGAGCCGGTGGGTTGCATGACGCCGAAGAGCGCGCTGAGCACGAGGAGCAAAAATGCTGACAACAGGTTGAAGACCGAACCACCCAGGAAAAAGATCATCCTCGCCCAAGGATTGGCATCTTGCACTGCCGTACCGACAACGCCGGGAGCAATATTTTCTTGAATCTCGCCGTTATCCGCGTTCGCCTCTTCATCCAGCGGGCGAATCAGATCTTCACCCAAAGGCCGGACAAAACCACCCAATGGCAGCCAATTCAACGTGAAATCCGTCCCTTTCCAATGAAACAAGCGAGTGATCCGTGGGGGAATGCCGATGCCGAACTCGAGAATTCTGATGCCAACGAAGCGTGCGGCGCAGTAATGTCCGATCTCATGCACGATGATGGCTGGGATCAAGACCAGCACGAAGGCGGTTAAGGCGGGGTAAAACTCATTGGCCAGGAACAAATCGTTCATTTCGATATATCACAAAATCACACTCTATTATACGCAAATCGGCGGCCCAATTTACGAAATGGCATGATCCAGTATGACATGTGCACCCTTGCCCACGAAGGCGGTCATGGTTTCAACAACCCCCGGGATGTTTCGCAAACCCTCGCGAATGGTGGGGGCGACCTCTTGCGGGCAGATGCAATGCACATTCGGGCCAGCATCCAGCGTATAGCACACTGGGATCCCGCTCCGCCGCCATTCAGTGACTGCATTCATCACGGCGATGCTCGCCGGATGCCAATACAGCAAAGGCGGGCTGCTGGTCATCATCACGGCGTGCATCGCGTTGCTATCCAGCTCCACAACTGCGGCCAGGGCGTCAAAATCCCGGGTCAAGATGGCTCGTTCACACTGGCGGTATCGCTCTGCTGCACTCTTGATTCGAGCGGATTGCAGCGGACTCGTCTTCGCCGATCGATGCCCAGCCAAGGACGAGACTTTTTTCGGCGCAGTTTCGATCAAGGCGATCACATCAGCCAGTGCCCAGTGGTTCGGCGGTGCGATGCTCCGGGCATGACAGGCAGCGTGGGTATCGGCGGCCGGTAAGCTAACGAATCCCGTTGGGACGGAACGCGCAGCCGAACCGCTACCCAATCGAGCCAAGGCGCTCAAGGTAGCCTCGTCACACTCGAAACCCGCCGCAGTGGTGGCTGCGAGCGTCAGTGCAGCAAAGGCAGCCGCTGAAGAAGCAACCCCTGCTCCGAGGGGGATATTTGTTTCGGAAACGACCTCAGCCATTCCCTGGAAACCCAGCCGCTGGCGAAGCGCGGACAAGTGCGATGAAACGCGCGCTGTGGCCTTTGGCGAGGCTTGCTCCCCGTTAATGGTGAGTGAATCTGCATCCGCCCCCCAGTTCACCGTCACCTCTGTGAATAAGCCAGCCAAGTTGAAGCTGAGCGAAGGGTTGGCCGGCAAGCGCAGACGCTCACCCTGGTTGCCCCAATACTTGATCAGGGCGATGTTGGAATGCGCTCGGGCCGTCGCACTACCCTCGTGGTTCATCATGGATCCAGCATAGTCTGGCCGGCTGGCAAATTCTATAATGCAGATATGCGTGAGTGCTTCCGTGCCCTGCGTCCCAAACAATGGACCAAAAATGTGTTGGTTTTTGCGGGGCTGTTTTTTGACCAACAGTTCTTTGATCAAGTGGCTTTGTTGCGGGTCTCGCTCTGTTTTTTGCTTTGCTGTGCGCTGTCGAGTGCCGTTTATCTCATCAACGATCTGGTGGATCTCGAAAGTGACCGCAAACATCCCACGAAACGCAACCGCCCTTTGGCTGCAGGGTCGCTATCACCGCGGATCGCGCAGGTGGCGGCTGTGATTCTGCTGGCCGTTAGTTTGCTGGGTAGTTATGCGCTTGCCATCCGTCTATTCGTCGTTTTCATCATCTATCTTGCCCTGCAAATCTTGTACAACCTTTGGTTGAAGAAAGTCATCATCATCGACATCATGGTCGTGAGTGCAGGTTTCATCTTGCGCGTGGCGGCGGGTACGGTGGTCATCCAGGTGGCACAGTTTTCGCCCTGGCTGTACATCTGCACGGCATGGTTGGCTTTGTTCTTGGTGGTCGGGAAAAGACGCCAGGATGCGATTTTGCTGGCCGATTCGGCCGCTGGCAGTTCCACGGATATTCGAAAATATCCGCGCGGATTGCTCGATGAAATGTTGCGTGTGATCACCACTGCGACATTGATCGCTTATTTGATTTATACCATAGATGTGGAGCAAGCGACGATCGGCGGCGTCAATCTGGCTTTGATCACGACCGTTTTTGTATTCTATTCTTTGATGCGATACCTCCAGTTGATCCTGGAAAATCAGCAGGCTAGCGCCCCGGAAGAAGTCTTATTCAGCGATCGCCCCCTGCAGATTGCCATCGTTCTTTGGGCTTTGAGTTATCTCTTCATCCTGTACGTTCTGGCTCCGATCGCATCCCCATGATGCGGGGGATCGCCCCGGCGAAAGCGATCCTCTTCGGGGAACATGCCGTGGTGTATGGCTACCCGGCGATCGCCTTTCCCATCCGCCAGCTGACTTGTGAGGTGCGAGCAGAACCTCGTAGCGATGGGCGCACTCTGATCCACGCTCCACAGACATCAGAAATCCTCGATGTGCAAACCGATCAGGATCACCCCTTGGTCGTGTTGTGGCAGCTCTTGCAAGAGACGCAAAAAGTCACCTTGCCCGCGGCAGATTTCACGGTTCATTCGAAGATCCCGATCGCCGCAGGCTTCGGCAGCGGGGCGGCCCTCAGCACAGCGTTGATCGATGCCTGTATGAAACTGCTGGGCACTGCAATCCCCTTGCACCAACAGAATGAAATGGTTTATCAAATTGAAAAGCGCTATCATGGCACCCCCAGCGGCATCGACAATCACGTGGTGGTGTATCAAAAACCGCTGTTCTTTCAACCTGGGGCAAAGCTGGAATTCCTCCATTGGCCGCAAACTTTCCCGATTCTCAGCCTCCAATGTGGAAAAGGGGCGCCTACCCATCAAGTGCTCGCACATCTGCGAAAACGGCGACGGTTGCAGCCCCAACGGTTTGAGCAATGGTTCGCGGCGATTGGCGAGACGACCCAGGCGGCGAAAATGGCCCTGGTAACCGGAGATCTGGTTGAAGTGGGAAAGCGCATGTACGAGAACCATGCGCTTTTGCAGCAACTGGGGGTTTCCTCTCCTTTGCAAGATGAAGCGGTGGAGTGCGCCCGATCCCTGGGCGCATTGGGCGCAAAAATGAGTGGTGCCGGTTGGGGCGGACAGGTTTTGGTATTGGCAGACGCGGATTCCTTTGAAGAATTGACACGGTCACTGGAGCAGCAGGGTTGGCCCATCGTATTTCGGGATCTGGGGTGAGATGGGTGAATTGATCTTCATCAAATTGGGCGGATCACTCATTACCGACAAGAGGGTCGATTCGTGCTATCGCGCCGAGGTCGTGACCCAACTGGGGGAAACGTTGCGAAAAGCGTGGCAAAGCACACCCGACCTGAGCATTCTCCTGGCACATGGCAGCGGTTCTTTTGGTCATTCCGCAGCGGCGCGCTTTGGGACGATGGGGGGAGTAGCCAGTGAAGAAGAGTGGCTGGGCTTCACCCAGGTCGCCCACGCTGCCGCCAAGTTGAACCATCTCGTGAGGGGCGACTTGCTGAAATGCCGCTTGCCCATCATGAGCATGCAACCATCCACCAGCCTATGGAAGGAACGAGGCAGACTGGTCCATTACGACTGGTTGACGGTGCGGGAACTCCTCGCGCGGAGGGTGATCCCTTTGATCTATGGTGATGTGGCGCTGGATGCAAAAATGGGTGGCGCCATCGCCTCGACGGAAGAAATCCTTGCTTATCTCGTCCCTCCTTTGCTGCCGCAGCGCATCCTGTTGCTCGGCGATACTGCCGGTGTGTACGATGGAGCAGGCAAGGTCATTCCTTCCATCACGCCCGCAAATTTCTCGCAATACGAAGTTCTCATTGAGGGCAGCAGCGGTGTCGACGTCACCGGTGGTATGTGGAGCAAAGTCCGAAGAATGGTGGAGCTGGTCAAACAGCATCCCTCCGTCACCGTTCGGATCATGGGAGGGAGCGATCCCAATTCATTCCTCGCAGCGTTGAAAGGCGGCGGAGCGGTTACACCGGGAACTTTGATCCAGGCACGATGATTGACGGATACCCAACGTCAAATTAAGGGATCGCAGCCAGATCTTCCGACAATTGATTGATGGCCATCACCAGCAATGTAAGCGTTCCTCCTGCGCTCAAAGCGATCCAGGGTGCTTGCAGGATGGCCGCTCTACCCTCATTCAGCAAGACCCCCAAATCGGCAACACCGGGTGTGCCAGCCAAACCCAGGAAGGTCAATGCGGCCACATTCAATATCGACTGGCTGAATATGACCGCGCAGTAAGCAGACATCACCGTCAGGCAATTCGGTAGGATATGGGCCGGGATCAAGTACAGTTCGCTCGCCCCTTGGGCCCGGGCTGCCAATACGTACTCATCTCGGTACACGCTCAAAGCTTTGGCATAGATCACGCGGGCGAATGGAGCAATTTGGGCCGTGCCCACGGCGATCACGATCGCATTTGCATGGCTGCCCAACACTGTGATGATCACCAGACTCCAAAGTAAGCCAGGCAGGGCGAGCAGAGAATTGATGATCGCATGCAAGAATCGGCTGAAGCCATAGCGGGGGTGGCTGGCAAAAATGCCGAGCCAGAATCCTCCCATAGCAGCGAGCATGGTGGCCAAACCGCTGAGGATGAGGCTGCGGTGGATGCCGACGACCAGCCGACTGTACACATCCCGGCCCAGCTGATCAGTACCCAGCCAGTGTTGCCAGTTGGGCGCTTCAAACTGAATTCCAAACAGAGCATTTGGATCGTAACGGGTCAACCAGGGAGATACGACTGCTAGCAAGATGAAGATCAGCAGGATACGTTTGGCGCGCGATGGTTTCATAGCCGAATTCTTGGATCCAACAAACGGAACAGCATCTCTGCGGCAGAATTGACGAGGATGTACACCGCAGTCATGAACAATACCAGGGCTTGTACGACGGCATAATCTTGATGGATGGTTCGTTCGAAGAGCAATCTGCCGAGACCGGGTCGGTTAAAAATGATTTCGGTCATCAGTGCACCACCCATCAACCAACCCAACTGAATGGCGATCAAACTGATGGTGGGCAACATGACAATTCTCAGGACGTGAACCCGCAATATCCGGAGATTGGATAGGCCTTTCGCACGCGCAACCCATATGTAATCCGCGCGCATGACGGTCTGGATTTCACTGGCCAATAACTTGGCGATGCTGCCCATGCCGCTGAAGCCCAGCACGAAGACCGGCAACCAAAAACGGCGCCAGACGGGTGAGACCCCGGCGGTGGTGAACCATAGGGCAGCGGTCGCCAAGCCGAAGATCGGGATGGATAGCGAAAGCCCGGTCAAACTTTTGGCCAGCTGCCGGATGGTTTTGCTGCCACTGCTCGCCGCCGCAATGCCGATGATGATGCCCAAACATGCCGAAACAACGATGGCGGCTAAGGCCAAGGTTGCGCTGGGCAAGAGGCGCGGCGCGATCAGTTCCATCACCGGCAAGCCATCCAGTAAGGAATTGCCAAAATCACCACGAGCGAGTTGCCGCCAATAAACCCAGTATTGCTGCAGGTAGGGTTCATCCAGGCCCATCGCGTTTCGCCGGGCTTCCAATTCAGCTGCCGAAACAGGGACATTGGCCAGCTGCGCGCTGATGGCATCACCCGGCAAGACCCGCAAGGCAAAGAAAGCCAGTGAAGCCGCAAGCCAAAGCGAAAATAGGGTTGTGAAGAAAATTCGGCTTAAATTCACGTATTCGCTGGCAATAGCCGAACCGGGTATAGCAGGGGGAACCAACCATAGGGATCAAATTGCAGACCGCGGACTCGCTGAGACGCCGCATTGAGATTGACAAATTCTACGAGGGGCAAAACCAATGCTTCACGCATGATGGCCTGTTGGGCATTGGCATACCATTGCCTTCTTTGGTCGGGTGCAGAAGTTTCTCCCGCGCGGGATAACCAATCGTCCAATTCTGGATTGTTCACGCGCGACCAGTTTCGATTGCCCGCGGAATGATAATAATCGTACAACAGGGCAGGATCGGGCCCAAAACTGTTGAACGGGGCCAAATGGTAATCGTTGTTTTCAATCCGGTTGAGCAGGGCTGAATACCCAGGGACAGGTTGCAAAATGAGGCGAATCTGGATCGCGCGCCATTGTTCCTGCAACAATTGGGCGGCTTCGGGCAAGTGATTCCAGTTGGGAATGACCAGATTCAGCTGCAAAGTTTGCCCATCACGTTCGAGCACACCATCGTTGTTCTCATCGCGATAACCGGCTTCAGCCAAGATTTCCCGCGCCTTTTCTGGGTTGAAATCATATTCTGCGCCGGCATGGGCATCGTAAAATAGGGTTTGCCTCGCCAGCGGGCCTCTGGCGACGGGGGGGAAACCCTGGTAGACGAACTGAGCGATCGCCTGTCGGTCGGTTGCGTGGAGCAAAGCTTTGCGCACCGCCAATTCATTGGTGGGCGCCAGTTGAGTGTTGATGAGGAACTGCAAAGGTTGCCCGGGAATGTTCGTCGGGTACAGCCGTATGGTTGGATGATCACTCAGTCCGGCCGCATTGACCGGCGGGAGCTCTCCCATTACGTGTGCCGATCCATTCAATAACGCGATGTGTCGGGTGGGCGGATCTTCGTAAAACTGGAAGACGATCTGATCAACCACATCTTCGGCAAGTGGGGAAAAGAAGGCCGGTGGCCAGGCATAATCTGCCCAGCGTTCCAGGATGATGCGATCGCCGGGCAAGTAATCGATGAAGCGAAACGGTCCGGTGCCCACTTGATGAAACTGATAGCGATTTCGGGAATATTCGGCTAATGCGGTGGGGCTTGCCATCGCCAGATAGATTTGGCTCAAGCCATCCAATAATGGAGTAAAAGGCTGGGATAAATGGAATCGTATGACATATTCATCGATGATTTCATAGCTTTCCAAAGGGCCCAATAAAAACTTCGCCTTTTGTGAGATGGGCGCAGCGTCACTCATGATCCGATCCAAATTTGCGGCAACGGCCTCCGCATTGAATGGGGTATCATCGTGAAAATGTACATCCTGGCGTAAGGAAAACTCATAGGTTCTCTGGTCTGTAGAAATGCGCCAACTCTCGGCCAAGCCAGGAGTGAACACGCTCGTTTCCGGATGGCGATAGATCAACGTGTCATATACTTGTCGTAGGACAATTCCCAATTCCGCGGAGGAATGTATGTGTGGATCAAAACCGCTCGCCTCCAGCGTCAACCCATAGTGCAAGGTGTTTTGTATCAATTCGCTATCATTTTGTTGCGTGAACAGAGGGTAAGACAGGATCAACGCCAGGATCAATAAAGATGTTATGATGAAGAAAAGCCAGATTTTTTTCATCGTCCGTGATGTGGCTGGAAGTCCAGGTGAAGGTGCTTCATTTCATGAATGTTAGCATAATTTACGGAGCTGATGATGGATCAGGGGTGGTTGATCCTTCACGATCGTGATGGTAGGAAGTGGTAATTTGAGAATTGCCTGAATTACGGAATGAGTGGCGGGCCATCGGTTGGCAACTATTCGGTTCAACGTTGTTGATGTTTGCCTTGTATTGGCTATCGCGGCCGATTTCCATAGAACAAATACTGCTGGGTGAGCAGGTGCTGGTATTACTCCTCGTCGCCTGGCCCGTTCTCCTATGGCTTTATTTTTCTTTCATGCGCAATCAAAGCTCGGCGAACCCGACTTCGGGTCTGTTGTTGGTATTTGTGACCTGTTTTTTGGCGGCACGCGCCTTGGTCCTCCCATTGGTCGAACAATGGTTGCAACCCGATTTATGGTTGCCCGGCGCGCAAACGATCACCCGGCTATTGGGTTTTTCTCTCGTCATTGGCTTCACCCAGGAATGCACGCGATACTTCGTGATCCGTTACACCATGTGGGGAAGCGGCATCCGATCCAGAAAAGATGTGGTCGCCTATGGAACGGCTGGAGCGGTCTCCTGTGCTCTGGCAGTGAATCTGGATTGGCTTTTTGCAACCGAAGTTGAAGTTCCTGCTGCTGCGCTCGCCATATTGGAAACGCAGTTGCTGCATTTTACTGGCGCCATGACTCTGGCGCTCGGGATGAGCGAAGTGCGCTTGGGTCAAGCAAACCCATTCTTGCTTGCGTTCGCTACCCTCAGCGCCTCACTGCAGGTGGGTATTTTGATTTCGGCACGCGCAGGCTTAGCGAATGCCTCTTTTTCCCTGCCCACCAGTGATGCCAGCCTTTGGATAGGCGCAGTATGGATCGTGATCGGTGCTCTCTCGTTCCTGAGCATCAATGCCATCCTCTTTCTGCGTGCGGATCGATCGCCGATCCACCTTGCAGAAAACAGAACGATAGCGGTTTAGGAGCCAACGGAATGGCTGCAACTATAGATTCCATCCCAATACGAAGGCAAATCGCGCTCGATTTCATGATGTGGTTGCTACTTTTCCTGGGATTGAGCGCAGCCTTGGTATTGCGGCAGCAAACTTTGTATTCGTTTCGAGAATATGTGGATCCATCAGCGGGCATTCGTTTGCGTTATCCGACCCACTGGTTGCTGGAGCATCAAGATGATTCGTTGTTTCGAGCGGTAGATGTGGCCAACCCCCGTTTCGAAACTACCTTCCAGATCCAACGAATCCCGATCCGGAGTTTTCCAGAAGTCACGGGGCATACCGTGCTCTATTCACGATCCATTGAATATGCGGATGCGTTGTCCAATTTCCGCACATTGGAATTCCCGACACTATCATTTGGTGAATTTGAAGAGCTGCAAGGAATGGTCTATACCTTCGTCAGCAGCAGCAGCAATCCCTTGATCCAACCGGAAGTGGTGGTGGTCAGAGGATTGGATATCGTGGTCATTCGCAGAGGATTGGCTTACGTCATCAGCTATCGGGCGGAAATCAGCGAGTACGATCAACAACTCCCCTTCTTCCGGCGATTTTCCGAAAGTTTGCGCATTTGAGAACATACAGTCAACCAACAACCCGCTTCTGGTTGTATGCGCTGCTGCCCATCCTGTCGATCTTTTTGGGTTGGGATGCTGCCTTCGCGCAATCGAACGATCCTCGGATCGAATCGTTGATGAGAGCAACGGTCCTTGTGATCCAAGCGCGCGAGATCAACGATGTACTGGTCGAAACTTGCGTTGGTTCAGGAACCCTCGTTGGGCGTGAAGGTCTCATCCTCACCAATGCCCACATCGTAGAGCCATCCGATATCTGTGATGGTGACCAAATCTTAATCGCCATCAGCAAGAGCTTGGAGGAGCCGCCCGTCCCCAGCTTTCGTGCTGAAATGGTTCAAGTGGATGCAAAAAGAGATCTGGCCTTATTGCAGATCCGGCAAGAGTTGGATGGTCGTTCGCTCGACCCTCGTGCCCTGACCCTACCCTACGCGGAGCTGGGCAATTCCGATGACGTGCAACTCGATCAAACCGTTGTGTTTCTCGGCTTCAGCGGCATTGGCGATGCGCCGATTCGCCCTGCGGAAGACGTTTTGCGGGGGACGATCAGTGGTTTCTTGGCTGAGCCCAGTGTAGGTGATCGTGCCTGGTTGAAGACGGACCTGCAGATCCCCGGAGTGATGTCAGGAGGGGGGGTGTATGATTTGGCGGGGCGATTGATCGGCGTGCCCACTTCGTCGCCCCTGAAAACCGGCGGTTCTGGCCAATGCATCCCACTGCGGGATAGCAATCGCGATGGTCTGGTGGATGAAGCCGACCGCTGCATACCCATTGGCGCGGATAGCAATGCCATCCGACCGATCAACATCTTCCAACCGCTTTTGCGCGCTGCGACCTTGGGATTGACGATCGCAGAAACACCGCCCACGACCATTCCCCTAGGTTTGGCGCCCAGCATCAGCCGCTTGTTTTTTGCCACGAATGTGCGGGATGGGCAACCCAATACCGTGGTCGACGAATTACCGGCCAATCCAGCCAGCCTCTATCTCTTTTTTGACTATGCAAATATGCCAGAAGATGCGGTGTATGAAATTCGCGTCATCGTGCAAGGCGTCCCCAATCCCGTGCTTTCTTTGGCGCCGGTTCGTTGGAGTGGAGAGCGGGAAGGCACCTGGTTCTTTGGCACGAGCGAGCTGGTCTTGCCCAATGGGCGTTACCAATTCACGGTGTTCATCGATGGTTCCGCCGCTGCGACGCGGAGCATTCTCATCGGAGCGGCTACGGTCAATGCCCCGAGGTTCACGGATATCGTTTTTGGCATTGCCGATGATGTGGGGAATTTTTCTGGTAGTGGGTATCTATTACCAGTGGGTGAAATTGCCACTGCTCGCTTCATTCATCAGAACATACCGCCCGGAATACCCTGGCAAACACGCTGGTATTATGAGGGTGTGCTCACCAGCAACAGTGCAGATGCATGGATCGATGGGGTCAACGGCATCAAAGAGATCAGCATCGCCCCCTTAGGTGGCTTGTTACCCGGTAGATATCGCCTGGAATTGGGGATCGAGGATCGCCTGGCAGCGACCGCAGATTTCATCATAGCCGGCAATCCACCCACCTCCATCCCGCGCATTTTCACCAACCTTCGTTTTGTCGCAGCGAGTGACAGAAGTGCATTGCCGACGGCGGCATCGGCGACGACCTTTTTGCGTACCATCAACTCGATTTATGTTTTGTTCGAATGGCAGCGAATTTCGCAAGAATTGCCTTGGGAACTGAACTGGTTTGTCGATGATGCTTCGTTTTACGAACATTCATCTTTATGGCAAAGTACCGCCAATGGCTCCGGCGTGCTCTCTCGTTTGCAAGGGCAAAATTTGATCCCTGAAGGAAGGTATCGAGTTGAGTTGAGTGTGGCAGGTGTGGTGCTGGCCGAAGGAGAATTCACCGTTGGGATTGGTCAATTGTCCAGCGAAGAAAGCCGAGAGCCCAGAGGGGTACGTTTGCAAGGTCAGGTGGTGGATGCCGGTACATCGGAGGGAATTGCCGGGGCAAGTTTCATTTTGATCAGCGAAGACTTTGCCGTGGAGGATTGGGAGTGGGATGCGAGACAAGTGTTCGATCGTGCGAGGAGCGATGCTCAAGGATTCTTTCAATTCGATCGCTTGTTGCAGTTTGGCATCCCTTACAGTGTGTATGTTTCGACGAGAGGGTACCTGCCCATCACAGCGGATGGTTTCATCGTCACCGAGGATACCGCAAACCCACTCGCGTTAACCCTTGAGTTGGTCCGCGATCGGCCATGAACACAAGTCGCTTGGATCTGCTTTTGGTCGAACGAAAGCTCGTGCAAAGCCGGGCGGAAGCCCAGCAACTCATCGCAACGGGTCAAGTGCTATGCGACGGGAAAGTGCGGAGAAAACCGTCTTACCCGTGTTCCTGGAATGCAAAATTGCGCGTCTTGCGTCCGCGAAAATACGTCAGCAGAGGGGGTGTGAAGCTGGCGGCTGCGTTGAAGGAATGTAACTTGACGGTGGTTCAAAAGGTATGCGCCGATGTAGGAGCGAGTACCGGTGGCTTCACCGATTGCCTGTTGCAAGCGGGGGCAGCACGCATTTACGCGATTGATGTGGGCAGGGGCCAATTGTCATGCAAACTGCGGCAAGACCCAAGGGTAGTCTCGATGGAGAAAACGAACGCTCGCTATTTGACAGCTTTGCCAGAGCCCTGTGATTTGGTCGTGATGGATGTATCTTTCATTTCCATCACTCATCTGTTGCCAAAAATCCGCCGATGGTTGGCGGATCGGGCAGCTGTATTGGCATTGGTAAAACCTCAATTTGAGTTGGGTCCCGGCGCCACCAACCAGAGTGGTGTGATCGAGAAGGAAGAATTGCGCCAAGCAGCCCTGGTGAAGGTCCTGAACCACGCCATTGCACTGGGTTATCGCCCTTTGCAATGTGTGCGCTCTTGCTTGCTTGGGCCAGCGGGGAATCAAGAGTATTTCCTCCATCTGGGGTGGCATCAGGGAATTGAACGCACTGTCGAAGAGTTGCTCAGTCATTCATTCGCGTCCGACACGCAACACAAGAATCCGGGTATCGCACGCTCTTACTGATGGATGCAAACTTGAGGCGGTCATCCATACGCAATTTTTGCATCATCGCCCATGTGGATCATGGCAAAAGCACATTGGCCGATCGCCTCCTGGAACAGACCCAGACTGTGGCAAGCAGAGAAATGAAAGCTCAACTTTTGGATAGCATGGATCTGGAACGTGAGCGAGGCGTTACCATCAAGGCATCTGCCGTACGGATGCAGCATGTGTCGGCGGATGGTAGCCGTACCATTTTGAATTTGATCGATACACCGGGTCATGTCGATTTTTCCTACGAAGTGAGCCGGGCCTTGCAGGCCTGTGAAGGTGCCTTGTTGGTCGTGGATGCCAGCCAGGGGATCGAAGCGCAGACACTGGCCAATGTGTACCTGGCTTTGGAACAGGATTTAGAGATTGTTCCGGTCATCAACAAAATTGATTTGCCGGCTGCCAGGACAGAGGAAGTGGCCGGAGAGCTGGCAGATTTGCTCGGCGTGGCGGCGAAAGAAGTTTTACGCATCTCCGCGAAACAAGGGGCGGGGATCGATCATCTGTTGGAAGCGATCATCCAAAGGATCCCAGCACCTTCGGGTGCGGACGCTGGCCCGTTGCGGGCCTTGGTGTTTGATTCACATTACGATGCCTTCAAGGGGGTGATCGCATACGTTCGCGTCGTGGATGGGCAGCTGGAACTGAGGCAGCGTTATCGAATGATGATGACCGGCGCCACGCTCGAACCGGTGGAGATCGGAGTGTTCACACCCGAGATGGAAACCACCGGCCGACTTTCCAGCGGCGAAGTGGGTTACATCGCGACCGGTTTGAAGACGGTTCAAATTTGCCGAGTCGGGGATACCCTGACGCAAACGGGCAAGCGCGCTGCCCCACAAGCTTTGCCCGGCTACCAGGAAGTCAAGCCGATGGTCTTCGCTGGTTTGTACCCCACAGAGAATGAAGACTACCCCACCTTAAAGGATGCGCTGGAAAAACTTCAGCTGAACGATTCGTCTTTGAGCTATGAGCCAGAGACTTCTCAGGCACTCAATTTTGGCTTTCGAGTGGGTTTCCTGGGTTTGCTGCATATGGATATCGTGCAAGAAAGACTCGAACGAGAATATGATCTGGACGTTCTCGTCACGGCACCCAGCGTTGCCTATCGAGTGGTGATGAAGGATGGAGCAACCGTTGCCATCTCCAGCCCGGCACAATGGCCCGACGAAAATGACATCGAGGCGGTCTTTGAGCCCTGGATGAAGATCCAGATTTATACGCCGCAAGAGTTCATGGGGGCGGTGATGCAGTTGACATTGAAGAAGAGAGGCGTCTACAAGAGTACGGAATATCTGGATGAAAACCGCATCATCCTGCACTTTGAGATTCCACTCTCTGAAATCGTGATCGATTATTTCGATCGCTTGAAGAGCGTATCTCGTGGGTATGCCAGCCTGGATTACCAGCATGCTGAATATCGGGAAGGTGATTTGTTGAAGCTGGAAATCCTGGTGAATCGTCAACCCGTGGATGCTCTAGCCATCATCGTCCATCGGGAAGCTGCCTATCACAAGGGACAACGATTGGTCAGTAGACTGAAGAAGTTGATACCCAGACAGTTGTTTGCCGTCCCGATCCAGGCGGCCATGGGGAAACGGGTCATTTCACGGGCGAATGTGAAAGCGATGCGAAAAGATGTGCTGGCCAAATGTTATGGCGGGGACGTGACGCGCAAGAAGAAACTGCTGGAGCGGCAAAAGGCCGGCAAGAAACGCATGAAAATGGTGGGTAACGTAGAAGTACCGCAAGAAGCTTTTTTGGCCTTATTGCGTCTGGAAGATGATTGAATCAACCGTCACCGTCGCCGTTTGACTTCAACATGCGCCAACCCCGGGCCAGTCCCCAACTCGTCACCCACAACCGGGCCAAAGAATGGCGGCCGCCAAAACCATAACTCCGGGATGCGCTATCGCGTTCATTGGTGACGGCGACCGTCGTCCCCGCATCATCGTCAATTCGCTCATAATCATCATCGTAGCTGACCACCGCAATCGCCAAGTCAGAGGCATCGTCCTTGAGATAATGTTGACAGGCATTTTCAGCGAGGACTCGCAAAGGAGTGTCGGGAGCAAGGCCCAACTGTCGCGCGAGTTCCTCAGCGTTGGGGAACACGTGGCTGTTCCACAATGGCCCGCCATCCGCCATTTTCTCGCTGAGCTGTGCACCGATCACGTCAACGATACCGGCCGCAATGAGCGATACGTTTTGTTTTTGCTGCACCAGCAATTGCAAGAAAGCATCGGCCAATTCTTCATCCCCCGTGCCGTAAACGTAGGGGCCGATGCGCGTCCGCACGGTGGCTTCCGTCTCCGCAATCAATTGCAAGGCTGCTTCTTCAGAATCATGTTTTGCGGTGATCCGCACATCCACCTGACCGCTGTGCGCTGCCAAACCAATGGTAGGGTTGTTGCGGTTCAGCAAGTCGGTGCCCAATAGGTCATCCAGAGAGGATTCACCGATCCCTGCGGTCCGCAAAACGCGGGCGATGATGGTACCGAGGCGGAACTGTTTGCTCAGGTAAGGCACTACCTGATCGGCGAGCAAGAATTTCATCTCTCTGGGGACGCCCGGCAGGCTGATGACGGTCCCATCATTGTTTTTGACGATGAACGAAGGTGCGGTGCCGACGGGATTGTCGATCAGGATGGCGTCTTCTGGTAAGAAAGCCTGCTGGCGATTGTTCTCCGTCATCCGCACGCGGAAACCGGCAAAACGAGTTGCGATTTGGTCGAATAGCTCGGGGTGATACACCAAAGAACGTTCTGTGGCGTCGGCGACTGCATGGCGTGTCATATCATCGACCGTGGGCCCGAGGCCACCGGTTGTGATCACGATATCCGCTCGATTCAGACCATTGCGGATGGCCATGGCGATGCGTTCTCGGTTATCACCCACCGTCGTCATCATATACACGTTGATGCCGATGCCGCGAAACACGCGAGCGATGTGTGCCGAATTCGAATCGACCAACTCACCCAACAATAATTCCGTACCAATGGCGATGATTTCTGCGTTTATGTTTTGCAAGCAATCCCTACGAGTGGCGGTTGCCGTGAATTCTACATTGAAAAATCGGCTTGCCAACTCTCACTTAATTGGGTTTCATAGCAACGGGATAATCCTTCGTGATTTCTCGCAGCAATTCTGCCATTTCTTGGGCTTCGTATTGATTGCCACGGTGTTGCCATTTCCATTGGAATTCCCCATCGTTCCGCTTGATGTCTACGGCGGGGATGTCTGGCTGAGTGGCGTGATCGGCGATCGTGTACCCCAGCCTTTTCAGTGCGCGACAGGTCCATTCATGCACTCTGCCCCGGCCATTGACGTGAATCGGAGGGCAAAACTCACGGTCTTTCTCGAAGGAGCCAGAATGATAGTTGAATCGTAAGCCTGAATCTGAAAACGCCGTTTCCAGCTGGCCCTGGAGCACCAACTGTTCTGGGATATCACAGTACACTCGACCATCGCCGCCGATCAACCAAAAACAGTCGGCGACGCGCAAGGCGGAATCAAGATCGTGAGTGGCCATGATGACGGTACAACCGGTTTCTCTCGTTAACTCTTTCAACAGCAACATGATCTCGATTCTTCTGGTCAAGTCCAGGAATGCGGTCGGTTCATCCAATAGAAGCAATTGAGGTTCCTGCGCCATTGCCCGGGCGATGAGGATCTTTTGTTTTTGCCCGTCGCTCAGCTGATCAAACAGCTCGCGGGCAAATTCTTGCGCTCCGACCCATTGCAAGACCTGTGAAACGATTTCCTGATCCTGATCCTTCACCTGGCCGCGCCAATCGGTATAAGGAAACCGACCCAGGGTTACGACATCCAATCCGGTGAGCATGGCGCCATTGATCCGATCGGTCAGTACGATGGCGCGGATTTTGGCCAACTCCAGCTGACTCAGGCTGGGCAATGGCTCACCCCCAATGTGCAGTTCACCGGCGATCGGTACATTCATCCCGGCCAGGGTTCGCAGCAGCGTGGTTTTCCCACTGCCGTTTTCACCCAGCACACAAATGAGCTCTCGCTGATGTGCCACCAAGTTCAGTTGCTCCAAAATGACGCGCGGGGAACGTCGTCCGTTTGCATAACCGATGGCCAATTCTCGGGTCGTGAGCAGTTGGCAGGCTGAGTTCATCATTGGAACATGCTCACGGTTCGTTGTTTCGCCAATAAAATCCGCAACACGATCGGCACACCGATCAAAGCGGTGACGGCATTCACTGGTAGAGCAAAAGGGGTGCCCGGTAAACTGGCCACCAATCCGGTGAGGAGGGCGAGACTTCCCCCCATGAGCATCAGGGGGAAAAAGAGGATGCGGTGGTCTGATGTTTGGAAAAGGCCACGGCAAAGATGAGGGGTCGCCAAACCGAGAAAGGCGATCGGCCCGCAGTATGCAGTCACCGTCCCTCCCAGGATGGCAGCAGCGATCAGAATCGCCAGGCGTGCGCGAGTGATATGAACCCCGAGGCTGATCGCATAATCTTCCCCCAGCAACAATGCGTTCAGCGATTTGCTTTGGAGAAATGCCAGCAACAAACCGAAACTCAGGATGGGTATGAATAGGTACAGTTGAGTCAGGGTCACCCCACCAAAACTGCCGAAGGTCCAGCGAATGTACGCCTGGATGCGTTCGGGGATGCTGTAATGAAGGAGGATGCTGACGAGGCTGCTCGTAAAACTGGCCAACATGATGCCTACGAGCAACAGCGTTACATTGCTATGGATGCGGCGGGCGAAAAACAACACCACCAAGAGTGAAAGGGTAGCCCCCAGGCTCGCCGAAGCGGTCATGCCCAAGTCCCCCAGCAAACTGCTGCCCGCCAAAAGTGCGCCACCCAGCGTACCGGTGATGAGCACCACCATGGCCACTCCCAGACTCGCCCCGGCACTCACCCCCAAAATGAAGGGCCCTGCCAGTGGGTTACGAAAAAATGTCTGCATCAACGCCCCGGCAACCCCGAGGCTCGCCCCGGCAAAGAAAGCCGTCACTGCCTTGGGCAAACGGATTTGGATCACGATATCGCCCCAGCTCGGAGTCCGGGGGGATTGCCCCATGAGGATGCGCCCGATGTCTTCGAGCGGGATGGCAATCGAGCCCAGCGCTAAACTGAGGATGAATAGCAACACGGTCGCAACAATCAGGATAACCAGCCAACGTGCCTGAGTCACGGGGAATCGCTGAGTCTTCGGTAGAAACGACGCTCTACATCCGGCAACAGATCGGGATGCAGGATGGTGATGAGATCCTGCAAAATGAGCTCGGGGAAAGCGCTGCCGCTCTCAAAAAAATCGTTACCGAACGATTCGTTGATGGCGAGGTTGTTGGACCAAATTTGACCTTTTTCGAATGCGGCAAAATTGGCGTATCGGCTGTCTTCCGCGAGCACATCCGCCGAAGAAAACCACCATTGGCTGACGTTCAACCAGTAATCCGCCGACTCCGCTCGTTCAAAAACTGTTTCAAAATCTAGGAATAGGGAGCCGATGCTCTCATCGTCTGCCCATAGATAAGCCCCTCCGGCATCTTTCAGGAACTGCGCCATGAAGCTGCGCCCACCCGCCATATACCATACATCCTGGAACGGCGAGTTGAGGAAAACGGTGGGTCGCTCGCTTGCCTCACTGGCTAGTGCTTTCAATTGCGCATATGAAGTTGCAGATTGCTGGAATACCTCTTCTGCGGTCGCTTCTTGATTGAGGAAGAGGCTGATGTATTTGCCCCATTCGGCACGACCCAAAGGAGTTCCTTCAGCGAATTCGCCATTCAGGACCACCGTTATGCCCAGATCACGCAGCCGATGGTAGGAATCTGTTTCAAAGCCGAAGCCGTAAGTCATCGTAATGGCGGGCTGGATTTCCAGTATGGCTTCCAGATTGATCTCGCCATAGTTGGGCGCCAGCGCCATGATCTGCCCGGTCGCCGCTGCTTCCGCGACCTCTTCCGTATGGATGGTAGTCAAATCCGATACGGCGACGAGGCGATCCACGGCGCCAAACAGAGGCAGGAAAGGGAGATATGTGGTGGATAAGGCAGCGAGGCTGGTGATGGGTATTTCGACGGTGATGTACTCTTCATAGCCTTCGGGGATCGGTGTTCCGCACTGCACCAATAGATACGTTTCGCTGGCTTCTGCGGGTGCATCCCGCCAGGGTTGACTGACGGTCACCAACTTGTAGTGATTGAAGTATTCGACCTGGAAACCGGTAGCCTGTTCGACCGTGATCTTGGTGGGGAAGTAATCGTGATCTTCGACGAATTCATCCACGCAAGTGGCTGGGTTGTCTTCGGCCTGCGCTATGGATTGGGGATGAAAACTGAAACCCAAAAACCATATCAAAAGGATGATCAAAAAGAAATCCGCCTGGCGGCGGATGCTTGGGAATGCGGTTGCGACCGGCTTCCACATGCTCTCCTACCTTTCTCCACGAAGGTGGTTGTGAGCGCTGCAGCTGGGCATTCGGACTCACGAAATCTTTCGCTTACCGTTGCGGGACAGTGCTGGATTCTCACCAGCTTCCCCCAGGCGGCTCTTGCAAACCGCCACTGCAGCTCTCTATGCAGTTGTTAAGCGTACTGGTGCACGCACCACGCGATCATAACCGGGGTGAACGCACTCGTCAAGGGATGAGTGAAGAAGTGCTGCAGTCTGTCAAAACGAGCCGGTACTGTAGACGTAGACCGAAGCACCCTGGTAACCGCTGTTGGTGTAACTGCCTGCGCTTCGCGTCCAATCGAAGAGCCATTTTGCATCGGTAACTGAGAGATTCACGCAACCGTGACTCTTGCGGAAACCAAATGCTTCATGCCAATAGGTGCCGTGAAGCGCGATGTCGCCATCAAAGTACATGGTGTAAGGAATATCTTGCAAATAGTAGTAATCGATTTCACCCTCACTGCCGCTCATTTTCGTGACAGGGAAGCGAAGATAGATGCGGAAGTTGCCCTCTCTCGTCGGCCACATCCCCATGCCGGAAGAAATCAAAGTCGCAAAAACGGGGTTGTTTCCCTCATATGCAGTCAATGTTTGTTCGTAAAGATCGATGGCGATCCAACGATCGGTGACGACTCCGGCAGGGCGGACGATGGGCGAAACTTTGGCGACGTTGAACTGATGTACCCACTGATTCTCACCGATTTGATACCAGGTATAACCGCCTACATCCTGTTGTCCGTAAATATTGATGCGCGTGAAACGATACAGGAATGGGTTGTTGGCGGATGGCTCACCACCGGGATATTCGGCGGCATGCAGGTGGAAGAGGATCCAACCCATGGGGATGGATGGAGGGTGGTAGAAACCTACCCCGGCAAAGCGGGAGACTTTGATTTCCGTTTCGAGTGTTTCCGCTGGCAACCATTGATCCTCGCCAATCCGGACCCAATTCTCTGTCTCATCGATTTCTTCAACGCTGTAAAAGGTAAAGCCCAGTCCCGTACTGCCGACCACTTCACCATCGGGCGCATCGTAAATGGATAAATCTTCACGCACGCGAACGTATTCGTATTCTTCCAGCAAGGAGCGATCAAAGCCAATGCCATAGACGGGCGGAACCGGTTGATTGGCGATATGGGGATTGGTGGCATCAAAGTTGCAATGGGTCTGTGGCGGGCAACCCTGTGCAAAAACGCCGGTCACCAAAAGCGAGAAGAGGATCATCAGTAGAGACTTCATGTATTTCCTCGCAATCACTCGTTACTGAAATGTAACTCCCCTCTAATTCAGTATCCTAAATTTTGCGCGAAATACCAAGCCCCCAACGCAATCTGCGAAGTTGATTCAGGAACGCGTGCAAGATGAGATTTGCCAAAATGATCGATTAATTTGGAATTCTGTTGGAGGCTGGTTATACTCTTTCTCGCAAGAACGCCCAGCTGGTTTAATTCAGGATGGAGGAAGCGATGGCGAGCGTAACTTACCGAAATGTGTTCAAGCGTTTTGGCGATTTACAAGTCATCAACGACTTAAACATCGATGTGGAGGATGGGGAATTCTTGGTGTTTGTGGGGCCATCCGGTTGCGGCAAATCAACCAGTCTGCGCATGCTGGCCGGTTTGGAAGAGATCTCTGAAGGCGACATATTGATCGGCGAGCGAGTGGTCAATGATGTCGCTCCCAAAGATCGAGACATCGCAATGGTGTTCCAGTCCTATGCCCTGTATCCTCACATGACCGTCTATGACAACATGGCTTTCGGGCTCCGGCTGCGCAAAACACCCAAAGATGTGATCGACGAGCGCGTAAGGAGTTCGGCGGATTCCTTGGGGATCGGCCATTTGTTGGATCGCCGTCCCAGGCAACTCTCCGGCGGTCAGCGACAGCGCGTCGCATTGGGTCGCGCGATCGTTCGTGAACCGGCCGTGTTTTTATTGGATGAGCCCTTATCCAACCTCGACGCCAAACTTCGGGTAGAAGCGCGTTCGTTCATCAGCAAGCTCCACCAGCGTTTGAATACGACGTTCATCTACGTCACGCATGATCAAACGGAAGCGATGACGATGGGCAGCCGAATCTGTGTTTTGAACGAAGGGTACCTGCAGCAGATCGATACCCCTTACAACCTGTACCATCTACCCGCCAATATCTTCGTGGCCGGTTTCATCGGCAGCCCGGCGATGAATTTTTACGACGCTAAAGTATCCCGCAATGGTGTCGGGATGAAAGTGGAAACGGATATCTTCAGTATGGAAATACCGGACAATGTGGCATCCACCTTCCGCGATTTTCAAGGCGAAGTCACTTTAGGCATCCGTCCAGAGGACATTCATGATCGGGACTTCCCACCGGCCAACATCAATCCATTTCAATCTAAAGCACAGGTTGAGGTCATTGAACAAATGGGCAATGAGATGATCCTTTATCTTGAAAACGAGGGCAAGAATTTCGTTGCCAGGACGGATCCTCGAACCAGCGCCTCCGTCGGTGGAGAATTGCCCATCACCATCAATATGGATAACATTCACTTGTTTGAAAAAGGCAACGACCAATCCTTAAAGCAGTGAGCTGAATTCCAACTGAGGAGCAACAATCTGTCTCGGTATCATAAAAGACCGCACCCGTTTGCGGTCTTTTGCTTCAGCAGTAGGAGCTGTTGCCGCAGTTGGTTGAATGAAGACGGAAGCGAAGGCTAATTTTTTCCCAGCAGCGGGCGAAACTTGTAACCGTAGACGATCACGCCGCTCGCACCATCCGTAGTGAGGATGCGCGTCACCATTTCCACTTCTTCGTCAATGGCAATTTGGGAAGGGTCCGCGACATCCGTCAGTTGCGCTAGAAGCTGCCTGCCGTCTCTTAGGCGAACCAGGGCAAAATGTAGGGGGATTTGCGCTGAGTGACTGCTGGGCACGTCATACAATGTGGTGGTGCTCAAAATGATTCCGGTTGGCCCATTGGGGCCTGGTTTGCGATTGAGCGTATTTTTGAGCAGCGATTCGGCAGTCGATGGTGGCATGATCTCGCTAAGTGGCTAGCGGCATCGGTTTCGCGAACCATTCACGGAGGTTTTCTTCGGAGATTCCTCGATCTTCGCTGGGACGTTCGTCGGTTTTCTGCTCAGCCCGTGGAAGCGGTGGACGCAAATCGGTCAGACGATATCTCGTAGCCTGCAGGCGCCAATGACGGATCGAATGCATCAGTTAAATCTCCCCTCGAACTGCAGCAATCATAGAATTTCGACACTATCAGAAGCTATCGCTAGCCGCCGAATGCCTATCAAAACCCGTCAAATCTGCAAAATGTGCGTCACAGCGGTAGCGGCCAGCCCGCCTATGTTTTGCACCATGGCATTGCGAATGTGGGGCAACTGGAGATCAGCGGCTTCACCGCGAAGCTGCTGGCAAGCTTCCGCAATTTGGTAAATGCCGGTGGCGCCGCCCACATCGCCGCGGGCCTTCAATCCGCCGGCGCAGGAAATTTCAGGCTGCCCTACCCCTTCGCCATATTCACGCGCTTTTCGCCCCCCTTCTCCCATGCCCACGAAACCGGCAGCTTCCAAAGATAATGCAGCGAAGATGGAGAAGGCATCATGCAGCTCAAACAGGTCGATATCCTCTTGGCTCATACTTGCAGCGGCTAACGCATTGTTTGTGGATCGAGCGATCGCTTCCAGGCGAGTCGGCTCGGGTCGTTCGGCCAAAGCCAAAGTGTCGGTAGCAACAGCGCTGCCTCGAATCATCACGGGCGGCCGAGCGTTGGTCGCCCCGGTTTTCAGCGAAGAAAGCACCACGGCAGCCGCGCCATCGCCCGGTGGTGCCATATCCAGCATACTGATCGGAGTGGCGATTTGCGGCGCTTTGCTGCTTGAGCCGGGTCGCAATGGGTTGCGAAACATCGCCAAAGGGTTGTATTGACTTCGGCGATGGGCATGCAGGCTGAACCCTTCGAAATCGGTGGCTTGAATGTCGTAGGTTTCGCAATATGCCCGCATCACCAACGCAGCCAGGACGGACAGAGTGGCCCCATGAGTGGCCTCAAAATCGGCATCCAGACTCACGCTCTTGGCGGCCAACCGATCTTCATGCGTGAGGTCGCTCTGTTTCTCCACCCCGCAAACCACGACGCAATCCATCAAACCGGAGGCAATGGCCAGATATCCGGCGCGCAGGGCGGCCCCACCAGAGGCTTCTGCGGCTTCGATGCGAAACCCTTCCACACCTCGCAAATCGGCGGCACTCGCGATCAAAGGGGCCAAATGAGCTTGACCGTTGATGGTACTGCCGTACGCATTGGCCACCCACAGCGCGGAAGGTTTTGGCTGGCCGGCATCTTCCAGAGCGAGCTGGATCGCTTGCGCTGCCAGTTCCCGCAAACTGCTGTCCCAATGTTCGGTAACCGCGGTCATCCCCAAACCGATGATGGCTACTTCATTCATCCTTCAATCCTTCAGCTTGCCGCGGAATCGGCAATAGGTAGCATAATCAATGGGGATGCGCCGGCGGATGTATGTTTCCGTGGAGTTTGCGCGTGACTGTAGCGCTTCAATCCGTTCCGTAACGCGCAAATCGAAAGCATCGGAACCCGCGCCGCTGCCATAACTCACCATCAAGATGCGCGCGCCCGGCTTTGCCACATCCAGGATAGCCGTCAGGCCCAGCATGCACGAACCGGAATACACATTGCCCACCCGATCCGCCAGCAATCCTGTTTCCAGTTGCTCCGCTACAAAGCCGAGCATTTTTCCGGCTCTGGATGGAAATTTCACATTGGGTTGGTGGAAAACAGCGTGATCATAATCGCTTGCCTGGCTGCGCATCTCTTCCATCAAGGAGCTTGCGGCGGAGAGGGTATGGGCGAAATACGCGGGTTCACCGGTGAAACGGTCGGCATGAGTGGGGTAGGTTTCACCCGCGCGTCGCCAAAAATCTGGCGTATCGGTTACATAGGAGTAACTGGCCAGGAAGACCGCTCCTGCCTCATCCGCCGGCCCCAAAAGGAACGCCGCACCGCCACTGGCAGCGGTGTATTCCAGGGGGTCACCTGGGCGACCTTGTGCCGTATCCATCCCGATGCTCAATGTGTACTGACCCATCCCACTGCCGATCAGGCCGATCGAGGCTTGCACGGCTTCGGTCCCCGCTTTGCAGGCGAATTCCCAATCCGCAGCCTGGATGTTGGGGGAAGTCCCGAGCGCTTCCGCCACGATGGTGCTGGTCGGTTTCACGGCATATGGGTGGCTCTCACTGCCGACCCAAACGGCCCTGAGTTGTTCCGGGGCGATGCCCGATCGGATGATGGCGTTGCGCGCTGCTTCGATGGCCATCGTCGTCACGTCTTCATCCAAGCCAGCGACCGCTTTTTCGGTGATGGGGCTTTGGGCCGAGCCATCCGACCAGACTCGGGCCACTTCGCTTCCCGGCAAGCGATATTGGGGGATGTATGCCCCATAACCGACGATGCCGACATCCTGGATGGACCGCATGAGATTTCGCTGTGTCGCCTGAGAAACGTTCATGAGTGATCTCCCGCAGATGTCATGCTCTTCATGAGTTCCGCGGCTCGAGAGGGGCGAATGTCATTTTCTGCGATCATCACTGCTGCAATCTGCCCCACCATTTCATCGCTGGCACCCGCAGAAAGCGCGATTTGACGGGCGTGCAATCGCATGTGACCGTGTTGGATGCCTTCACCAGCCAAAGCCAGTAAGGCGGCGAAATTCTGCGCAAGGCCCACCGACGCAACGATTTCGGCGAGTTCGCTGGCGCTCTGGACATCGAGCAAAGCCAGGGCCGCTTTCGCTCCTGGATGAGCCCGGGTGCTTCCGCCTACGATGCCCAGAGCCAGGGGCAATTCAAGGGAACCCATCAGATTCCCGTATTCGTCCACTTGCCAGGTAGAAAGGCTGCGATAATTCCCCGTCCGCGCTGCATAGGCGTGCGCGCCCGCTTCCACCGCCCGCCAATCATTGCCTGTAGCCAGCACCACGGCGTCTATGCCGTTGAGGATGCCCTTGTTGTGGGTCGCCGCTCGATAGGGGTCTATTTCAGCGAGAGCCGCCGCTTCATAGACTCGTTGCAGAATGGGCGGCCCGTCTACGGAAGAGTGTGAGAAAGCGTCTGCATTGATTTGTGCTCGCGCCCGGGCCAGCCGCCGGTCATTCAAATTGCTGAGGATGCGCAAAACTACCCGGCCCTTGCTGATCTCAGCCAGTGAAGGAGCGATGCGTTCGAGCGCCGTATTGATGGCATTGGCACCCATGGCGTCCTGACAATCCACCAATAAATGCACCACCAGCATCGGGCCGATTTTCGCGTGCGATAACTGGCGCAACTCGATCTCCCTCGCCCCACCGCCGCGCTGGGCCAAACTACCCAGCGCTTCATTCGCCGCTGCCAGGATCGCCGCTTTTTTCTCGTTGAGCGCAGCCATCGCTCGCTTCATTTGCGGTACATCCAGCAACTGAACCTGACCGATCATGAGGGGCGGATCGCTACTGGCGGTGATGCCGCCGGCAAGTCGCATGAGGCGTGCCGCGTTGCTGGCACCGGCGATGACGGAGGGTTCTTCCGTGATCATGGGGATGAGCCGATCCCGACCGTTGATGCGAAAATTAGTTGCGATGCCCAATGGCAATGCAAAGCGACCGATGGTGTTTTCGATCAACTGATCGGCGGTCTGCAGGTCCAACCCGTTCGGTGGCCCAAACAAATCCTGTCTGCTCGTTTCATCCCAATGACGGCTTGTCTGCGACGCCCAATCATGGACGATGGTTTGCCGCTCAGCGAGCGAAAGACGATGGAAACCAGTAAGGCGGGAACTGGGCAGATTTGGCTGCTGCATGGTGGTGAACATAACCCGACGAGGCTGTCAAGAACTATCACGAGGCACTCACTGCCATCAAAAGCTATCGGTCAAAACGATCAGACAGGCTAAGATGGGGATATGTTCCGATGGATCATCCTCGTTTTGATCTGCCAACTGGCCCCATTCTTCAGCGCGTCTGCACAGCAAGATTCACCGTTGTTACCGCCGGACGGCACCAGCCGTCGATTGCGCTTGCCGATTTTGATGTATCATTACATCAGCCCCATCCCACCGGGGGCAGATGACTTCCGACGAGAGTTAACGGTTGAACCTGACATTTTTGCGAGGCATTTGCGGCACTTGCATGAAGCAGGTTTTAAAACCGTTTCTTTGAATGACTTATACAACGCACTGAATGCGGGCCAGCGGTTGCCGCAAAAGCCCATCATCCTGACCTTCGACGATGGGCATCGCGATCACTATGATCACGCTCTTCCCTTGTTGATTGAGTATGGTTTCCAGGCGACCTTTTTCATCATCACGGGATTGGCGGACGAAGGAAACCCGGCTCACTTGAGCTGGGAGCAGATTTCAGCCATGGATGTTGCGGGTATGGAAATGGAAAGCCATAGCAAACATCACCGCGATCTGAGGAACAGGAGCAGCGATTTTTTGGTCTACGAATTGCTGGGGAGCTACCAATCTTTAGAGGCGCATCTGGGTGAGCCACCGACTTCCTTCTCTTACCCCAGTGGTTTCTATGACGCGACGGCCATTGAGGTAGTGCAAAGCGTGCCATATTCCATTGCCGTGACGACAGAGCCGGGCAATCGTCACACCATGGATGATATATTAACCCTGCGAAGAATCAGGATCTACGGCAATATGCCCGTTGAGAATTTGGCGGTCGCGTTGGCATCGAATTGAGGATCCATTCAATCGGGTAGGATCCCCGTATCGGCCAGCAAATCGATCCAAACCAAAAAAACAAGCCCGAGGGGAACAGCGACGAAGAGGTAATACAGGGTGCCGAACTCTGCAATGGTGATGCCGGCCGATTCCGGTTTGATCGCGGGTAAGCCAACCACGACCATCAAGGCAGCGAGGGCAAACCCCAGAGCCATGGAAATGAGCCAGACGAAGATGCGCAAAATGGTTTTTCCGGACATGTCACCCTCGCCCCTGCTGCCCGTATTTTATCGTGCGGTCGATGCTCCGCAAGGGTCGACTCATAGAAATCAGCACCCTGCCCTGCTACACTCTTTTGAGTTTCCAATGTGAGGTTCAAGCAGGTGCCGGATCTGTTTGATAAAGCCAGCAAATTCACCTATGCCAAGGAAGCGATGGCTCTGGGCCTGTACCCTTATTTTCGCGCCTTGAGTGAATCCGAAGGCACTACGGCCATTTTTGAAGGCAAAGACGTGGTGATGATCGGCTCGAATAATTACCTGGGTTTGACCATGGATCCCAGAGTGAGGGCTGCGGCCTGTGATGCGATCGAGCAATATGGAACGAGCATGACCGGTTCCCGCTTCCTGAATGGCACCATCGAATTGCATTTGGAGCTGGATCGGCGGCTGGCCCGATTCGTGGGCAAAGAAGCGGCACTCGTCTTTCCCACAGGATACCAGACCAACGTCGGCACCATATCGTCCCTGGTCCAAAAGGGGGATTTTGTCGTCATAGATAAAGATTCTCATGCCAGTATCGTCGATGGTGCCATGATGTCCCGTGGGGAGATGAAGCGTTTCTTGCACAACGATGCCGAAAATTTGGACGCGGTTCTGACCAAGTTACCCGAAGATGCGGGGAAATTGGTGATTGTGGATGGGGTCTACAGTATGGGTGGCGATATCGCCCCCTTGCCGGAGATCGTATCCGTTTGCAAGGAACACCGCGCCAGAATCCTGGTCGATGATGCCCATGGGATCGGCGTAACCGGTGACGGACATGGCACCGCCGCTCATTTTGGCCTCACTCACGACGTCGACCTGATCATGGGCACCTTCAGCAAGAGTTTTGCTTCCCTAGGGGGCTTCATCGCGGGATCGGAAGAAGTGGTGCATTACATCCAGCACTTTGCCCGTTCATTGGTTTTTTCTGCGGCGATTCCAGCACCGAGTGCTGCCGCCGTCCTCAAAGCGCTGGATATCATCGAAGCAGAGCCACAGCATGTCATCCAGTTGTGGGAAAACGCCGAATATATGAGAGCTGGTTTGCGAAACCTGGGTTTCAATACGGGGAATAGCGCAACTCCCATCATCCCCGTGATCATTGGGGAAGAATACTTGACGAGCAAAGCCTGGAGTAGCTTGATCGACCAGGGCGCCTATACCAATCCCGTCGTTCCGCCCGGGGTACCACCCAACCAGAGTCTGTTGCGCACCAGTTATATGGCCCGCCACACTCGCGAACACCTCGATCACGCCTTGAACGCGTTCGAATACGTAGGCAAAGCGCTGAACCTGGTGTGAGCGGTGCTACTTCAGCATTGGGCTGAATGAACAGAGTGCTGTTTCAGCTCAGGCGATGCGTCTTTAATCGAGACTCCTAAACCATTGCCCTTCAATCCTGATTGCGCCGGTTGCGGAAGATGCGGGTCAGGAAAAGATGCGCTGGATTGAAGAGCATATAAGCCACGGGAACGACAACCAGGGTGAGGACCGTGCTGCCCAGCACACCGCCAATCACCACCGTGCCCATTTCGGAAGCCACGATCGCTCCTTCCGATAATCCTACCGCCAAAGGCAACAAGGCGATGACGGTTGCCATCGATGTCATCAGGATGGGGCGCAACCGGCGTGCTCCCGCTTCTTCTAGGGCCTCTCGGGTGTCCATGCCGCGTTGTTTGCGATTGGTCTGCACCCGATCGATGAGGACCACAGCATTGGTGACCACGATGCCGATGAGCATCAAGAGACCGATCAATGCCGGGATGCCCAGCACGCGGTTCGTGATGGTCAGCGCGATGGCGGCGCCTACCGGGGCGACGATGACACTGAATATGATCACCAACCAGTACACCGGCGAGCCGAAAGTGATGATGAGGATGATGATGACCAGGACCAACGCGAGAATCATGGAGCGTCCCACGCTGATGAATCCTTCGGTTTGGACTTCGCTGGTGAAGCCCTGACTCACAACGATTTTCTCTGCCGCAGGTAGCGCTTCATTGATCTGTTGCAACAGGGGTAAATCCTCAATGGTTTGGATCGCCTGTGCAGTGACGCCGATGGAATCCGCCGTCTCCAGATCCGCGCTGAATTGCAAGGCGGGGCGGCGATCGATGCGGATGATGGATGCATTCTCTGGGTCGCTTGCATCACTGAGCGCGATGTTGCTGCTTACATTCACCAGGCCATCGATACTGGCTAAGGTTTGGATCACGCAGGCATTGAGCCGTTCCAGACTTGCGGTACTGCCACTCATGATCATTTGAAATCCACCCACTCCCTCTCCACCGGCAGAAGTGGCCGTTACGGTGATGTCTGTGGCTGCGCTGCCTGCGCCCACGGTGAGCGGGGCTGCCTCCGCCGCCTCAACATCACAGTGATCGATGGTTTCGGTGTTGGCCGCAGCCGAAGCAGCACCCAGGAAAAATTGTCCAGATTCGTCGCGCAAGATGGTCAACCAGCGTTCTTGCGCTTCGAGGGAATTCATCGTCAGGGTGAGATTGGCGGTGTTACCACTGATGTTGCTCACACCAATAGCGGCTTCATTGCCGCCAATGTTGCCCACTTCCGAGAGCAATTCGCGGACCTCGCTGGTTTCGCCGGGTTCATCATTGGCCCAGCCATCCTGGGATTTGATGAACTCTTCGAGCTGTTGCACGTTGGCATTCATCGTAAGGATCGAAGTTTCATTCGGCATTTGGATCTGCATCGTGATTTGCGGTTCGCCCAGATCAGGGATGAAGGCGAAGGGACGCATGCCAAACAGGGCGAAACCGATGAACATGGAAACGATTGCGCCGGCTATGATCACCGTCACATTCCGCCAGCGCATCAGACCCCAGCGCAAGAATGGCAAGTAAATTTTCAATACCGCGTCGGCGATGGGGCCGGCATTTTCGCCGATGATGTCTTCTTCACGAATGAATATGGATGCCAATACGGGTACCACGATGATGGCTACCACGAATGATGCCGCCAAGGCGTAGGTTACGGCGATCCCAAAGGGCAGGAAGAATTCACTGATCAAACCACCCGTCAACCCCAGGGGTAAGAAAACCACTACGGCCACGAAGGTTGCGGTGAATATCGCCGACGATACGTCACGCGTACCCGTGATGATCGCTTCTCGTTTGGAAACCTTAGAGACTTGCATTTGCCGGAAAATGTTTTCCAGGACGACGATGGAATCATCCACCACACGGCCAATCGCTACGGTGAGGCCGGATAGCACCATGATGTTCAAAGTCACATCGCGGGGGAACAGCTTGAGTATGAAGGTGATCAAAGCACCATCACCGAGTGGTTGGAGCAGATCATGAACAAAATTGGGCAGGTGATGCAACATCGCCAGCGCCGACATCAGTGAAAGGGGGATGCTGATGGTCGTGACCAGGGTACTGCGCCAGGCGGGTATCGGCAGATTGCCCGGGGAAACCAGGATGAGAACGCTGGTAATTGCGCCGACGATGAGCAGCACCCTCAACACGATGTCACTCGCTAGGAAAGCATCGACCACATTGCCATTCGCTGTTTCGAGATTGCCCAGCGTCACGAGGATGATGCCCAGCGTGAAAGCGGCAAAGAGGATGATCCCTGCCAGCCTCCTCGGTTCTCGGCGCCATCGTCCATCGCTCAGGAAAAGCAAAATGACCACGATGGTGAAGACCGCGCCGAGCGCTCCTTCCCGGGCGACGCCGGTAATGGATTCTTCGATGTAGCTCGCTTGTTCAGAGACCACCGTAATCTGAATGTTGGGATAGCGACTCTGGATTTGTTCCAGTTCCTCTTCGATGGCATGGTATGTTTCGACACTGTTTGCGTCGCTATTCTTCAAAACGGTGAGCAGTAGACTGGGTTGAGAATTCACGCTGGTGATGCTGGCGAGTGGCTGTACATTGACTCGTTGGGACCTTTGCGTAATTCCGGGTGAAAGCGCTTCCAGCTCCATCAGGACCGCAGGAGACAGCAAGCTCAAGGCTTCGGCACTCAAATCTGTCAAGAAATTCTCGTCATTGACTGCGATATAAGACATCGCTTCGAGGTTGATGTTGCCAAATATCCCAGGAGCAACTGCTTGCGCTCGTGGACCCAAAAAGATGCTATTCATGAAAGCGGCTGGGCTGCCCAAAACGTCGCTGAAACGGAAAAAATCATCCGCGGTATCCAGCTCGATCCCGTAAAAATCGGCCAGGGGTTGCCATTCCTCATTCAGGGCGGGGCCATCTTCGATGAGAATTTGCTGTTCTTCATTGTTTTCTGCCAGATTTTCTGCAAGCCAGCTTTCCAGGGCGGTGGGCGCACCCACGGCAATGGCTTCCAGTTCCGAGCGCAGGTCAGCCGTCAGGATGAGAGAACGTTCATCCTCAAGCAGTGCCACAATGCTTTCCCGCGAAAAGGAAAGCAAGACATCCTCCGCCAAAGTGGAATAAAAATCTTCGTTGCGCAACGCTAGAGTGCGTAGAGCCAGCGGCGTAATCTCATCCAACAGGCGAATTTGATTCGCTGGTATGGTGGGAGCCTCGCTGAAGGTGGCGATCCGGTTGAGCGCTTGTGCGGGTGAGTCGGCGATCAGCGTCAGAGAATCGGTCGTGACGTTGCCTGAGCTGTGGTCTGAAAGCAGGGTCTCCCAACCATTGCCTCCCATGGGCGGAGCAAAACCTGGAATCTCCAGTGCAAGCAGCACGTCCGGCAAATAGGTGTAAAAATCTTCTGACAGGCTTGCGGTAAAAGTGGGATCGGCGGCCGCCAGCCAACGCAAGCTATCTTCATCGATGCAGGTGATCATGACACCGGTGCCCGCGGTAGTGAGTGCGGCCGCTTGACTCGGACTCAGCTGGTTTTCCACGCTGCATTCAGATATAGCGGCAAACAATGCTCCCAAATTGAGCGAATCACCCCCGGCTGTAACCGTATTGGTGAAATCCACACCGGCCATCAAAGCCGTCATGTTCAGGAACTGAGAGGCATTGAGCTGAGAAATGCCGAATGTTTCCGCCAATTCAGCGGGCAGCACGATGTGCAGCAAGTCGTCCGCAGTATCCAACTCCAAGCCAAATGCAGCGGATAGCGCCGGATAGATGGCCGGCAGCTCAGGGCCCTCTGCAGAGCTTGGGCGAACCATCGTTTGGCCCGGT
This sequence comes from Chloroflexota bacterium, assembly GCA_011523615.1. Taxonomy (GTDB): domain Bacteria; phylum Chloroflexota; class Anaerolineae; order Aggregatilineales; family Phototrophicaceae; genus WTGJ01. The sequence continues at coordinate 331,552 of WTGJ01000027.1, forward strand.
GGAACGTTCGCCGCTGCGGCATCGGTGCTGGGGATTTCCGCCTCTCCCGTGATGCTGAATATGGCGATGGGGAAATCTTCAAAACTGAACGTGAGCAACGATGGCACAGCGGTCCGCCAAGCATTGGGCAGGTCGACGGGTACCGGATTGCCCGGTGCGCCCAACAAATCTCGACCCAGCTCTTTCAAAGCGAGCAAGCGTCGAATGCGGGTATCCGCTGGCATCCTGATGTCTTCGGGCAACAGAGCGAGGAGCTCTCCTGGTAAGGCCAGCAGTTGTTCTTCATCGAAGGCAGCCGCAAAACTCGCATCGATCGCCAGCATTTGCTGGATGGTCGCCGCATCCAAGTCATTCGTTTGCCCCAAAGGACCACGAATTTCCCCCGTTCGGACGAAGTCATTCAGAATCTGCCCCAGGCTATTGCCAAATCCGACGATTTCCAGGAGATCATCCGCTGTCTGAAAGCGCGTCTCTTCAGCTGCAACCCAACTGCCGGGTAGTGAGGGGGCAGTTTCTGGCACAACGACAGCCTCAGCCGCCAAAGATTCTGTCAATCCCTGGCTCAGGGATTCGGTGATGCCAATTTTTTCAGCAATGATCTGCCAGGCTTCATCATCCAGTTGCAACAATAGGCTTCTGGTTGCAGCGCCACTTTCTGTCGCCTCCACCATTTCACCCATCAAGCGATCCACCGATTCTCCACCACTGATGGATGCATCTGCTACATCATCCAATTCCAACAAATCGGGGATGATGGATTGGGCGACAAAGCGCTGTAAGGCGGTCGCGTTCTCGTCGACAAAGCTGGTTTGCCTCGCAAAAATGGGCAGGGCCGCGGCGACGGTTTCTGCAGAGAGAGCCGCCCATGTTTCAGGATTTAAATCCAACAAGAGGGTGGGGTCCGCGGCGGCCAGATACGTCAACGTTGCGCCATCCCAATCATTCAGCAGTCGAGTCGCAAACTCTGTTCCGTTTTCACCTGTCGGCGGTTTCAAGTGCCGGGTGGGCAACCAAAGGCGGCCGATGGCTTCATGAATCTGATCATCGAGCTCAGAGCGGTTGACGCCAAAATCATTGGACAGATTGAGGAACAGAATGCCCGGATTGGTGTAAGATTCGATGTTCACGATGTCATCGATCTTTGCCATTTCTTCTTCGATTGGGATGGTGTACAGGTTGCTCACTTGAGTGCTGTTCATTCCACCCGCGAAAACAGTCACGAAGCTAGAAGGGAATTCGACCGGTGGTAACAACTCTTGATTCATGTTGGACCAGGATTGCACACCCAAGACCATCACCAGAGCGGAGAGTACGATCACCAACCAGCGAAAACGTAATGCAATGATGGTGAGCCAGTTAAAGAACGATCGCATGAGTTTTATGCCTCCTGTAAGTCAGCCATGGTATACAACCGACGATAGATTCCATCGTGTTCGAGCAATTCATGGTGAGAGCCCATTTCCATGATTTCGCCAGCCTCGAGCACGATGATGATATCTGCGTTGGTGATGGTGCTGAGGCGATGGGCGATCACGATGCTGGTCCGATCTTGCAAGAGATGAGCCAAACCGTTTTGAATGATGCGCTCTGTTTTTGTGTCTATATTGCTCGTCGCTTCGTCCAATATGAGGATTCTGGGGTCGGCGAGATAGGCACGAGCGAGAGAAATCAATTGTTTTTGGCCGGTCGAAAGTGAAGTGCCCCCTTCACTCAATTCGGTTTCATAGCCTTCGGGCAATTTGCGGATGAAATCATGAGCGCCGATCTCTCGGGCAGCCGTTTCTACTTCCTCGTCCGTTGCGTTCAGGCGACCAAAACGGATGTTATCCTGGATGCTGCCAGAAAAAAGATGTGACTCCTGCAAGACCGCACCCATTTGATTGCGCAAACTGAATTGGGTGACCTTCCGCAAATCGTGTCCGTCGACGGTGATGCTGCCAGAGCTCACGTCATAGAAACGCTGGATCAATTTGATGATGGTCGTTTTTCCGGCCCCGGTGTGACCGACCAGGGCAATCGTGGTCTTCGGTGGCACAGCAAAATCAATATCATGAAGGATATCTTCCCCTTCATCCTGGTATTGGAATGAGACATTCTCGAAGCGGATCGTACCCTCGATCTGCGGCATCGCGTATGCGTCCGGCGCATCTTTTACATCTTGTTTACGATCGAGCAAATCAAAGATCTTGTGACAAGCAGCCATGACTGCCTGAAACAAATTGTAGCGTTGGGCCAGCATACGAATGGGGAAAAAGAACTGTTCAATATAAACGGTGAACATGACCAGGACGCCGACCGTCAGCTCGCCATCCAATATCAATGTCCCCCCTACAGCGACGATCAGGCCCAAAGCGATGCCGCCGACCAGCTCGATGGAAGTAAAAAATAAGCTGGCGACCATGGCGGCTTTGGTGTTGTTGCGGAGGTGGGCATGATTGATTTCACCGATGAAGCGCTGCTGATTGAAGTCTTCGCGGGTGTAAGATTGGGTCACACGGACCCCGTTGAAGGCTTCTGCCAACTCTGAATTCACGCTGGCGTTCGATTCACGAACCAAGAGATATATTTTGCGGGCATGGATGCGCCATACATTGGCGATGACGCTGAGGACGATGATGATGCCAAAGGAAAGGATCGTGAGCGGAAAGCTGAAAATAAGCATCGAAATGAAAATGCCGAACAGGATCAGCAGATCACGAACCGTTCCGACCAAAGCCCAGGTGATCAACTCACGCAATAGATTGACGTCACTGATGACTCGGGCGATGATCCGACCCGTTTCATAGTCGGCGAAGAAGGAAATGGATAAGCGTTGCAATTGGGCGAACAACTCATCGCGCAATTCCTGGATGACTGCTTGGCCCGCCTTGGCCATGATCAACATTTGAAAACGAAAACCAAAAAAGCCAATCACTTGAATCAGCATGAGCACGAGGATGGCTTGCCAGATGTTGCGAAAACTGCCTGCTTTAATTCCTTCATCAATGACGTAGCGGATCGCCGGAGCGAATGATAGGCTGGCACCCACATTCAGCAGCATCAAAAACATGGAGATGTAGACTCGTCTTTTATGAGGGATCACATAAGATAAGAGTCGTCGGGTGATCCTCCAATCAAACTTCTCAAATCCTTCTGCACCGCTGCGAAATCCCATCGATCAATGCCGACCCATCCGGTCCAGGATCTGCTGGAACTCAACCGTTGCTCGTTTTTCTTCCAGGTGTTTGTGTTTCGGGTCTATCGCTGCACGCGTCCTTTCCTGATCGGCCAGCTGCAATTCATAGATTTCATGGTAATAGCCGTTCAGCTGCAGCAGCTCCTCGTGCGTCCCTTGCTCCACGATGTGCCCTTCATCCAGCACGATGATTTGGTCGGCATTCATGACAGAAGACAGCCGTTGTGCGATGACAAAAGTCGTTCGGTTTTGCATCAACTGGCGCAAGGCGAGCTGAATCAACACCTCTGTATGGGTATCGACGCTGCTCGTGGAATCATCCAGAATGAGGATGCAGGGGTCGATGAGGATGGCCCTGGCGATGGCGACGCGTTGTCGTTGCCCACCCGATAAGGTAATCCCCCTTTCGCCAATGATCGTTTGATAGCCATCCGGTAATTCCTGGATGAATTCATGGGCATTGGCCGCTCTGGCCGCCCGGAGGATCTCTTCATCGCTCGCTTCCGGGTGACCATAAGCGATGTTATCCGCGATGCTCGCAGAGAACAGGAGGGATTCTTGCAGCACAAAACCAATCTGCCGACGCAAACTGTGGAGATCTACTTCTCGAATGTCCTGGCCGTCGATGAGGATTCTGCCTTCGGTCACGTCGAAGAAACGGGGAATCAGATTGATGACCGTGGTTTTGCCAGAACCCGTCGCACCGAGCAAAGCAATGGCCTGACCCGGCAGGGCTTCGAGCGAGATGTGATGTAAGGTTGGGCTTTCGCCATCTTCAAACTGAAAACTCACGTCTTCGAAAATCACATGACCTTTGATGCGAGGCATCTGTGGCGCGTTCGCTTGGCTCTGGATCGGGTTCGGCGTGTCCAAAATCTCAAAGACGCGTTGGCTGCTGGTGGCCGCTTGAGTGGTCAGCAAAATTACAAAGCCCAGAAACCGCAATGGCTGGGCCAACATGAAGACAAAAGTATTGAATGCCGTAACTGTGCCTACCGTCACATTGCCCAATTCGGATATGGCCATTACGCCACCAAAGAAGAGCACGGAAGCCATTGCCGTGGCGACCAAAAAGGCGCTGGCCGGAAAGAAAAACGTCCACTGATTGACCAACGCCAATTGCTCGTGGAAGAGCAATTCATTTTGCTCGGCAAAGAGTTTCTTTTCGTGTTCTTCTCTGGCATAGGCACGGACGACCGCCGCGCCGAGGATGTTTTCCTGCAAGTGATTGCTCAATTTTTGGATGCGGTTCATGATGTTGCGCCATTTCGGCGCTACGCGAATGATGAAGGTCTGTGAATACCTCATCAGTGGAATCAACGGGATGATCGCCGCCAGGGTCAGATAAGGGCTGATGAAGAACATCGCAACGGTGATGCAAACCAGGAGCAGTGCGATGTTCACGCCATCGATGAAACCATAGGCGAAATAGCGTTGGATCTCGTCTACATCGCTGATGGCCCGCGTGATCAGCGTCCCCGTTGGCGTTTTATTGTGATAGGCGAAGGGCAAACGCTGCACTTTGTCATAGACTTCATTGCGAATGTCGTAGGCTACATAGTGGGAGAGCCGCTCACCGAAATAGCGGAGGAGCATGCTGCTTGCGCCTCGAATCACGGCGAGCCCACAAATCAAGCCACCCGCCAACAGCATGAATGGGTAACCCTGTTCGCCCAAGTTGACGCCGTAATCGATCACTGTCCTCAAGATCAACGGCAAAGTGGTCTGGAGGATGACGGTGATCAATACACCACAAAATGCCAGGACCGCCCACCTGCGATAGGGTTGCATATAAGTCAGCATTCTGCGCCAGGAAGCCAGAGCATCAGCCGTCTTCGCGTGGTTTTGGGCAGCCGTGTCGGTCATGACCTTCCCATACAGGAAAAAGGTATCTTACACGAAACGCAGCAATTAGGAAGAGAGCAAAATCAATCCCAAAAGGGCCAACAGGATGAGCAACAATCCTTCAAACAGCTGCGCATTGATTCGTTTCAGGCCCAGGTAACCGATCGAGAATCCCACGGGGATCAAGAAAAAGACCCAGGCGATGGGCCAGATGCGATCGAACTGCAAGACACCGCCACCCAAGTAACCGGGCACTTTCAACGCATTGATCAGAAAGAAGAACAGGGTGGCTGTGCCGACAAACATCCGGGGTTGCATATCGGGTTGCAGCAACATGTATGCTGTGAAAGGGGCCGCGCCGGAGTTCGCCAAGGCTGCGCCAAAAGCCGAACCCCAACCTGCCAAAGAACCATGCCAGGCCCTGGGTCGGTAATTCCAGGCATTGGCTTTGTCTCCGATCAACTTGTAGGCAATCATCAACAGGGTGAAACCGCCGATGACGCGGCGCAAAGAAGCATCCGGCAAGATCAGCAACACCAACGTACCCGAAATGATGCCCACCGTGGCTGCCGGCAATAGCAGCCGCAGGTAATGATGCGACCATTTCCGCCAATACAATCGCAGTGCCAACAGATCAGCAAAAAGCAACATCGGCAGAACAATGCCCATCGCATCGGCCGCTGGCATGACCAGGGTCAGGATGGGGGCAGCCATCGAGCCGGGTACGGGCCCACCCAAACCCCCTTTGGATATGCCAATCAACAACGCGGCCAGGATCAGAAAGAGGGTGATTTCCATGCGGCCAGCCATACAAAAAGAGCCAGGAATGTCTCTCCCAGCTCTGTTTTTCGTGCTACCAGTTGCTTACAGGATGGCTGCGTTCGCTTTTCGGGGGATGTAACGACCGTTGCCGTTTCTACCATGCCATTCCTCCCCATCGACCAGCAGATTGCCCCGTTGATACACTCGAATTGGCTTGCCACGGATCTGCATCCCTTCGTACACGTTGTAATCGCAGCGCATGTGGCTGGTTGCTACACCCATGGTCATTTCCAGGTTGGGGTCCCATACCAGGATATCGGCGTCAGAACCCACTGCGATGGTCCCTTTTTGCGGATGCATGCCAAAGACGCGGGCGGGGTTGGTGCAATGCAGTTCAACGAAGCGCTGAGGTGAAATCCGCCCTTGATTCACGCCGGCTTCCCACATGACCAACATGCGGTCTTCCAAGCCGGGCATTCCATTCGGGATTTTGCTGAAATCGCCGCTGCCCAACTCTTTGCCCGGCCGGCGGTAACTGGGATCTTGCTTCTCATAATCCGCCCAATTCGTGCCGCCAGTTTTCTCTTGCCATTCCTGCCAGGGGCCATGCCCACCGTCGTACCAAAAATCGCAGTGATCGGTGCTGACCACCTGCAGGGTGCCGTCGTTCAAGGCGTTCCATAACGCTTCCTGGTCCGCTGCAGACCGAATCGGTGGCGAACAGACGTACTTCGCTCCTTCAAAACCGGGAGCGGCCAGGTGTTCATCCACGCTGAGGAAACAGTACTGGCAACAAGTCTCGCCCATTACGGGATAGCCGGCGTCACGACCACGGCGGAGCGCTTCCAGTGCGGGGATGCAAGTCATGTGCACCACATACAGCGGGCATTGAGCCAAACCTGCGAGCACCACCGCACGGTTGGTCGCTTCGCCTTCGATCTCCGGCGGGCGGGAATCAGCGTGGAATTTCGGCGCCGTCTTCCCTGCCGCCAGCAATGCGGGGGTGAGCGCGGCTTCCACATCGCCATTCTCCGCGTGCACCATCACCAACATACCATGATCTGCCGCAATCCTCATCGTGCTGAACAGGGTGGCATCATCGATTTGAAAGACGTTTTTATAGGCCATGAAGAGTTTCAGGCTGGTGATCCCTTCATCGAGCAAGGTGGGGATTTCCGCCCGTACGGCATCGTTCAAGTCGGTGATCGCCATGTGGTAGCCATAGTCAATCTGCGCCGTGGTGGATTTTGCCCGCCAGGTCGCCAGGCCATCTTGCAAACTGCCACCAATGGGTTGGACGACGAAATCGATGTGAGTGGTGGTGCCGCCGAAAGCTGCTGCTTTGTGCCCGATGTCGAAGTCATCGTTGCTGATCGTCCCACCGAAGGGTAGATCCAGATGAGTGTGCACATCGATGCCGCCGGGCATCAGGTAGAGGCCGGTGCAATCTTGCACTTCATGATTCGCGGTGGGCAAGTTTTCACCGATCTGTTCGATGGTCTCTCCTGCGATGAGGACATCGGTTGCTTTCATCTCCGTCGCCGTAATCAGCGTCCCATTTTTGAATAGGATTCCCATGCCAACCTCCTGAGGATCTCAACCAGACTCAAGTAAAATGCGGGATGATGTGGCTGCCATAGGCATCGACCATTCGTTCTTCCTCACCACACATCAGATAAATGTTGAATTGAGTGACGCCGACGTCTTTCAGTTGTTGCAGTTTGGCAATTTGTGCATCGACATCACCCAACAGGCTGAAGCTATCGGTGATGTCATCGGTGATGAAATCCAAATGTTCCGCGTCCTTATCCGCATGTTCGGCATAATCATAACCACGCCGGCCTTCGATGTAATCGGTTAAGGACTGGGGGACTTCAGCGGAAGCGCTGCCGTATTTTTGCACGATGTCGGCTACGTGATTGCCCACCATCGCGGGGAACCAGCGCGTCTGCTCGCGCGCTTTCTCCATTTCCCCTACCCAGACGGGTGCCGCGGCCATGATGCCAAATTGAGACATATCCCGGCCCGCTTGTTGGCCGGCGCGCAAAGCCTGTTCGCTGAACCACTTGACCAGGAGCGGTTCCCCCAATTGGATCACGAGGCCATCGCCGATCTCACCGGCTGTTTGCAGGGCTTTCGGGCCATATGCTGCGACCCAAATCGGCAAATCGTATCCTTCCGGCCAGGGGAGTTGTGTTTGCGTATCGTCGTAGCCGGCCGGATCACCACGCACCAAGGATTTTACGGTCTGAGTGAAATCTACCATCCTGGCGAGTGTGTTCGGTTTCTTCCCGAGCACGCGGCGTGAACTGTCACCGCGGCCCAAACCCAGCTCGAATCGCCCTTCGCTTTGATGCAACAGGGTGGCATACAAGCTGGCTGCCACCGACCACTCTCGGACGCCGGGATTGGTGACCAGCGGGCCGAAAATCATACGCTCGGTATGTTCCATGCACATCGCCATCGTGACGTAACATTCCCGCCAGAGGACGTGAGAATCGAAGAACCAAGCGTGACGGAAACCGGCGGCCTCTGCTTGTTGGCAAAGTGCAACCGTTCGTTGTGCGCTGATGTCGCCTTTAAATGTGATGCCGAAATCCATTACCCGCCTCCGCTGAGGTTAGGCTGAAGAAACTGTATCTTGAGTCAAGAGATCATATTGATCCGGCCGGCGGTTGAAGTAAAAGCTCCAGGTGTCCCGCACTTCCTGGATCAGAGAGAGATCCATATCGCGGATGATCAATTCTTCATCATGTGCGCTGGCGACATCACCGATGAATTGGCCTTTGGGGTCACAGAAGTAACTTTCGCCATAAAAATCGTTTTCGCCCCAGGGTTCGATGCCGACCCGATTGATTGTGCCGACAAAATAGGTGTTGAATATGGCGTGCGCCGTCTGCTCCACTCGCCATAGATGCTGGCTGAGTCCCCGGGAAGTTGCCGACGGGATGAAAACCATTTCCGCACCGTTCAAACCGAGCGCCCTCGCCCCTTCCGGGAAGTGACGATCGTGGCAAATGTACACGCCAACTTTACCCACAGCGGTATCAAAGACGGGGTAGCCGAGATTGCCGGGCCGAAAATAGAATTTCTCCCAAAAGCCGGGCAAATGAGGGATGTGCGTTTTGCGGTACTTGCCCAAATACGTACCATCGGCATCGATCACAGCGCCGGTGTTGTAATACACTCCCACCCCATCTTGCTCATACATGGAGGCGACGAGCACCAAATTCAACTCCTGAGCGAGTTTTTGCAGGCGCTCGGTAGTCGGCCCGTCTGGGATGGCTTCGGTGAAGCGGAAGAATTCGGGATCTTGTACCTGGCAAAAATAAGGCCCGTAGAATAGTTCCTGGAAGCACATGATTTGTGCTCCCTCATCGGCCGCCTTTTTCGCATACTCTTCGTGCTTGACGATCATCGATTCCTTATCACCCGTCCAAGTCGCTTGGAGGAGTGCACCGCGGACTATGCGAGACATGAGCTAACTCCTAAAGTTCCATTCTATGTTCAACCGGCATTGGATTGTGCTGCATGTTCGCGAGCGCACCGTTGCAGGACGCGTTGCGCCTGCCGCACGTTGATTTTCGGTGAAGCATCCTGGAAAAAAGCAGTGGCAGCTGCTTCTTTATCTCGTAGGTCCGTGCTCACATCATGCAGCTCTGCGTAATCGGTGACCGCCAATCCATGTATGGGTTCCAATGTGATTTCCAGGACATGTTCTGCGCGGGTGCGCTCCAAACGAAGCCGGCGTCGATCCGCGGCCTTGGCTTCCGCAGCCATGCCGGTTTCGCGGTAGGCATCCCGCAGCAGGGTTTCGATTTCTATGGCATAAGTGAGCACGGCGCCAAAGGTGTTCAATTCTCGCATTGAATCTTCACACCCAGCGCTCGATCACGACTTTTCGTTCCGTGAAGAATTCGATGGAATCCGCACCCTGGCCATGCAGATCGCCAAAAAACGAATCCTTTTGACCGCCAAATGGGAAGGAAGCGGATGGCGCGGCCACGCCGATGTTGACGCCAATGTTGCCGGCATTCACATGGTATTTGAATTCTCTGGCGTAATTGCCGTTGGAAGTGAAAATGCTCGCTCCGTTGCCAAATTTGCTGCCATTGATGAGCTCAATGGCTTCATCAAAGGTATCTGCCTTCATCAAAGACAACACGGGGCCGAAGATCTCTTCACGGGCAACGGACATCTCCGGTGTTACATCGGCGAGGATGGTCGGCCCGACGAAGGAACCACCTTCATAACCGTCCACATCGACGCTTCGTCCATCCACCAATACTTCTGCGCCGGCCGCTTCTCCTTCCGAGATCATGTGCTCAATTCGTTCTCGCGCTGCGTCACTGACGACCGAACCCATCTGTGAGCTTTCATCCAGACCATAGCCGACGCGCAGCTGTTGGGCCTGGCTGCGCAACTTTTCCTTCAGCGGTTCGTAGGCATCCCCTACCCCGACGGCCACCGCAGCGGCCAGGCAACGTTGCCCCGCGCAACCATAGGCGGCGCCCAAGATGTTCATCACGCTGGCATCCAGATTGGCATCCGGCATGACGGCGATGTAGTTTTTCGCGCCGCCTTGAGCCTGGACTCGTTTCCCGTTGCGGGTACAGGTCTCATACACAATTTTGGCTACGGGAGTGGAACCGACGAAAGAGACCCCCGTCACTCCCGGATGTTCCATTAGGGCTGTTGATGCGGCAACTCCACCATGGACGAGATTGACCACACCTTCCGGCAAATCCAAGTCATCCAACATTTCCAAAATCAACTGTGCGCTCAAAGGAGTCTGCGGCGATGGTTTGAGGATGAAGGTATTGCCGCATACAATCGCCACCGGCAGGAACCAGAGTGGCACCATGGAGGGAAAGTTAAAGGGCGTGATGGCGACGAAAACTCCCGCGGGTTGGCGCACAGTGGTTTCATCGATGCCCGAACTGATATCTTCTACCCCGTCATTGCGCATCAAAAACGGAACGCCCAGGGCGAAATCGATGCTTTCGATGCCCCGGCGCACCTCACCCCGCGCCTCATCCATGGTTTTGCCATTTTCGATGACGATGGTTCGAGCGACTTCTTCAAACCGATCTTCCATTTGGACTTTGAAGTGGTGCATGTATTGTGCTCGACTCAACAGCGGGGTCTGTCGCCATTCAGCAAAACCGGCCCGAGCTGCCTGAACAGCATGATCCACATCGGCCTGGTTCGACTCAGGGCAGAGAGCCAGCAACTCACAAGTGGCTGGATTGTGCACTGGCAGAGCGTCGATACCGGCAGCGTCCACCCATTCACCATCGATGTAATTCTGGATTCTGCTGGCCATTCTTCAGCCTTTCTCTCGTAGAATTCGTGTTTCAAGATAGGCAATTCATGAAGTGTGATTGTAACAGAATTGCGGTTGATTACAACCGAAATGAAGGGTTTGAAAGTGTACCCCAGTCTCCGCTATCCTGCTATGATGATGGTGAATGATTTTGGAGGGTGATGGATGTCCGTTGCCAATCAGGTCCTCGAACGATATGAACGGGTGATCTTTCCCGCAGCCAAACCTTATCATGAGGCTCCTCTGGTGGTGAGCCACGCCAAGGATCAATACGTTTGGGATGTGGATGATCGACGTTATCTCGATTTTTTCGGTGGGGTGCTCACCATCAGTTGCGGACATTGCAACGATGAGATCACCCAGCGCGTCGCCAATCAACTGCGCACCCTGCAACACACCACCACGTTGTATGTGAACGAGATCATGGTGCAAGTGGCGGAAAAGGTGGCTGAACTCACCCCCGGTCGCTTGGAGAAATGCTATTTCACCAACAGCGGCTCCGAGGCCATCGAGACCGCCATCCTGGCCGCTCGGATGTACACCGGGAATTCCACTGTGATTGCTTTGCGACATGGTTACTCGGGTCGAACCTTGCAAGCCATGAGCCTGACCGCGCACAGCAATTGGCGGCTGGGGAACGTCGTCGATGCGAATGTGCGTCATGTACGGAACCCCTACCAATACCGCGCGCCGGAATGGCTGAGTGAAGATGAACTGGTGGAGTTATGCGTGGAGGACTTGGAAGAAACGATCGCCACCACCACCCAGGGAAAGATCGCTGCTTTTTTGGCCGAACCCATCCAAGGGGTGGGTGGTTTTGTGACGCCGCCAAAATCCTATTTTGAGCGCATCCTGCCCATCGTGCGGAAGGCAGGGGGGGTGTTCATCGCCGACGAGATACAGACGGGTTGGGGCCGCACCGGCGGCAAGTGGTGTGGCATCGAGCATTGGGGAGTGCAACCGGACATCATGACGTTTGCCAAAGGCATGGCCAATGGCTCACCGATCGGTTGTACGGTGGCGATCCCCGAAGTGGCGGATGCCTTGGCCGGTTCCACTTTCTCCACCTTCGGCGGCAATCCCGTTACGATGGCGAGTGCATTGGCCACCATCGAATACATGGAAGAACATGATTTGCCCACCAACGCCGCGGTCAGAGGTGCGAGACTATCGGAACGTTTGGAAGAATTCGCTCAGGAATTCAATTTCGTCGGTGAGGCGCGTGGGATGGGCCTCATGCAAGGTTTGGAATTGGTGAAACCGGGCGGAAAAGAACCCGATCCAGCCCGGGCCAACGCCATGATTGATGCCGCAAAATCGCGCGGTTTGTTGATCGGCAAAGGCGGCCTCTATAACAACGTCTTGCGCATCGCTCCTCACCTGAATGTCTCGGCGCAGGATATTGAGACGGGTTGCGACATCATCGCACAAGCCCTGGTTGACATTTCATAAGACGATGTTCTAGTTCATGAGTTCATGGCTCGCACCGGCAGGAGTAAGACGGGAGTGGCGGAAATTGCTCCCAGTTGCCATGGTGTTCCTCATTGCGGTGTGGCAATTCTCCATTGCGAGTTCCTGGCTGCAGAACCGGGAAGATGCTCCTGCGGTCACAGAATCCACTCTGGGCCAACTGGTGCTTTGGCTCCTGGAACAGGCAGAGGATGAAGAACCGAGATCCCTTCTGGGGCAGTTGGCCCGTGCTCGTTTCGAGGAGACAGGTGATCTCGAAAAACTGACGATTCAACTGCTGTCGGCGGTTTGCTGGCTGCACATCGTGCTCAGCACTGGGAACTGCTTCCTTGCGCTCGCTATCGCTTACGCAATTTGGCGCAACTGGCAGCGGTTGCCGGTCGCAATGGCCATTTTGATATTGGCAAATGGTGCTCACCTGTTCCTGTATTCACCCGCTGCGAGTCCATGGCTGTTTCAAAGCATCATCGCGCTCGGCTGGCTCATCCTGGTGATTCTGTTTTTGCATCCGACCGCCAAGAATCGAATCGTGGCTTTCCTCGCGATCGTGAGTGTGTTGCTGCTCGGTTGGGAGACGATCAAACTGGCGGCTGAGTTGCTCGATTATCGAGTGACGCGGCCCCTGCCAGATTGGCAATATGAAACCCGAGCGGATCTAACCAGCGCTCTGGATCAATTGGCTGCGGGAGAGGTCGATATCGTGATCGCTGACCGTCGGCTATTGGATGATCTGATGCCACCGCACCCTGCCACCGATCGACAAACAGAAGAAGAACGAAATGCCCTTCCCAGGCAAGAGCTCCGCTACGAACGCGTCTTCAATCGTTCGGAGCGGTATCTGTTCTTCCCGGTCGAGCCGGCGGTCTTGCCGAGGCTTTCGATTGCCGTTCGCGCAGCAGATGCAGGACGCTGGACCTCGACCGCCGATTTACGCTCCTTGAAGATGGTTACCGATGAAGGCAGCTTCGCCGATGAGAGATATCTCGCAGAACCGCGATCGTTGGTGCTCTTGAATCTGCGCATCTTCAATGATCTGAATTTACCCCACCTTCAATCCATCGCGCAGGCCTTCCTGCAACCGGCACGGCGCAACGGCCCCTTCTTGCTGATCAGCATTTTGAGTGGTGCGGGGCTATTCACCTTATCGGAAGCTGCTCTGGGGTTTGCGATAGGCGCTGCGCTGGGTTTTGTCTTGGGTACGATTTTCGCCCATTCGCCTTTTCTGGAACGTTCCCTGCTCCCCTTTGTGGTTGCTTCACAGACCGTACCCATTCTCGCTTTTGCACCGATGGTGGTCATCTGGTTGGGCGCAAGCGCGGTATCGGTAGCCGTCATCGCCGCTTATTTGACTTTTTTCCCGGTCACGATCAACACTTTGCGCGGTCTGCTTTCCCCTAGCCCAATCGCGCTGGAGTTGATGCGTTCTTATGCCGCCAGTCGTCTGGAAACGCTATGGAAACTCCGGATACCGGCGGCACTCCCCTACATTTTCACGGCGCTCAAGGTTTCCGCCACCGCGAGCGTGGTGGGCGCCATCATTGGCGAATTGCCTTCCGGGATTTCTGCCGGTTTGGGGCGGGCAATTTTGAACTTTTCTTCCGATTACAGCTTGGTTTCCACGCCAAAACTCTGGGCCAGCATCGTCACCGCGGCGGGGATCGGGATCTTATTCTTTGTGACGGTTTCGTTGGTGGAAGGGCGCGCATTGAGACAGGCAAGAAATGTCAGCTGAGTGGGAAAGTAGTCGTTGATGTCGGAAACAAAGTGCGAGCCTGTGATCCAGGTGGATCGAGTCCACAAAGTTTTCAACCCCGAAAGCGAGAATCGCGTCGTCGCGCTCAGTGATTTCACCCTTGCGGTGGAGCGTGGTGAGTTCATTTCATTGATCGGCCCTTCGGGTTGTGGCAAGTCAACTTTGTTGCGCTTGATGGCGGATTTGCTCACCCTCCAAGAAGGAGAGTTGAAGATCAATGGAAAATTGCCAGCGGAGGCACGGTTGGATCGGGATTATGGATTTGTGTTCCAGGCGGCGACCTTGTACGACTGGCGAACCGTCAGCAAGAATGTGCAGTTGCCTTTGGAGATCATGAAGTATCCGAAAGCGGAACGGGAAGCGCGAGCGCGCGAATTATTGGCGCTGGTCGAACTTGAAGGCTTTGAGAAGCATTATCCGTGGCAACTCTCCGGCGGTATGCAACAAAGAGTCGCCATCGCCCGCGCTTTGGTGTTTGAGCCTACCCTGTTGTTGATGGATGAGCCCTTCGGTGCCCTGGATGAATTCACCCGCGAGCGGATGAACATGGAGCTGATGCGCATCTGGGAGCAGAAAGATCTGACGGTAATCTTCGTGACGCACAGCATTCCCGAAGCGGTGTTCCTCTCCACCCGCATTGTGGTGATGTCGGCCCGACCTGGGCGGATCATCAAGATCGTCAAAAACGAGGTGGAATACCCGCGCGTATTTGCTTCACGAAAAACCCAGCAGTATTACGAAACCGTCAATGAGGTTCGGGAAGCGTTGGCGTCAGCGCATAGTTACGAAATATGAAAGGGCAAATTTTCGCTCGGGTATTGCGTTTCTTCCAAAAATATGCCCCATCCATCACTCTGGCGGTCGGCGTCCTCGTGTTTTGGGAAGTGGTGGTCACGGTTTTTGCCATCCAACAGTTCCTCTTGCCAAAACCATCGGCCATCCTCACCGAATATCTGAACGAATTACGCTTGTTTTTGGATCCAGCAGGTGCCTCACTGCTCTTCGAAGCCAGTGGCGCAACTTTGCGAGAGGCGATCGGCGGATTTGTGATTGGCTGCGGCAGTGGCATCGGCATCGCTTTGTTGACCGCTCGCTGGACTGCAGTCAATCAAGCCTTGATGCCCTTCGCCATCGCGGCCAACTCCGTGCCGATCATCGCCTTTGCGCCGATCATGAACAACTGGTTCGGGATCACCAACCCTTTCTCGAAGATGGCCATCGTATCGATCATTGTTTTCTTCCCCACCATGATCAATACCGTGCGTGGGTTGACGCTGATCGACCCCAATCAGCTGGAGCTCATGCATTCCTACGCGGCGAGCCCGATGCGCATCATGCGGGACTTGCGCATTCCGAATGCCTTGCCATATATCTTTAGCGCTTTACGAATCGCGAGTTCATTGAGTGTGGTGGGTGCCATCGTTGGTGAATTCTTTGGAGGACCGTTATGGGCGACCCTGGGTGATTTTATCACTCAAGAAGCGAGCAGATTTAATTTCGCGAGGGCCTGGTCCGCTATCATCATGGCTTCGCTGATCGGGCTTTCCATGTATTTTGTGGTGTTGGCTTTGGAACGTTGGCTGATGCCCTGGCATGTTTCATTCAGAACGGACTCGTCATAAAACCAATGAATCTGAGCCAATTATTTGAAACCACCACTTGCAAGTGATAGACTCGTTGAGGCATTTTGCCAGAGAAATAGAGCGTTGATATTCGCTGACGGAATTAGGAGAGGAGGAGAAGCGCATGCGCAGAATGGTTGGGTTTCTTGTATTGGCGTCATTGCTGAGTGTCGCAGCTGGCGCCCAAGCTCAGGACGATCTGGTTGAAATTCGGCTGCAGTTGCAATGGGTGACGCAATCCCAGTTTGCGGGATATTACGCCGCAAGAGATTTGGGTTTCTTTGAGGAGGAAGGCCTCGATGTCACCATTCTCGAAGGGGCGGTCGAATTGGTGCCACAACAGGTGGTGGCCTCCGGTGGCGCAGAATTTGGCCTTTCCTGGGTGCCCAAAGTGTTGGAATCCAATGAAGCCGGCGTCAACCTGGTGAACATCGCCCAGGTCTTCCAACGCAGCGGCACGTTGATGGTTTCCTTCGTCGATACCGGTGTGGAAACCGTGGAAGATTTTGCCGGGCTGCGTGTCGGTACCTGGGGTTTCGGCAATGAGCATGAGTTGTTTGCCGCCATGCGCGCCGTCGGGATCGATCCCCAAAATCCCAATGACGTAACAATCATCAGGCAACCTTTCGATATGTCTCAGCTACATAATCATGAGTTGGATGTGGCCCAGGCCATGACCTACAACGAATACGCGCAGGTTTTGGAACAGGTCAATCCCGATACGGGTGAGTTGTATCAACCGGAAGATCTCAACGTGATTGATTTCAATGAAGTGGGTACCGCGATGTTGCAAGATCTGGTCTTCGCCAGCGCTGATTGGCTGGCGGAAGAAGGGAATGAAGAAATTGCCGTCGCTTTCTTGCGCGGAGCGTTCCGTGGTTGGATCCATTGTCGGGAAAATTTCGATGAGTGCGTCGAAATCGTGCTGGATAACGGCTCCACCCTGGGTGAAAGCCATCAACAATGGCAGTTGAATGAAATCAACAAACTCATCTGGCCATCACCCAATGGCATTGGCATCATGAATCCGGATTTGTGGGAGCAAACGGTGGCCGTGGCCATCGATGGTGGTGTGATCATGGAAGAACCACATGAAGGCTCCTATCGCACCGATCTGGCACAGGCAGCGCTGGATTCGCTCAGTGAAGAGTACGATGTCATCGGTGATATGTGGGTACCTGAGTATATTGCGCTCCGTGAAGGCGGCAACTGAACCACTCGTGAATCAGTGGATGGAGCGGGGCTGATTGCAGCCTCGCTCTTTCTTTTATTTCAAGAAAAGAAATCAACCACGCGGCTGACGCGATCCAAAGCCATTCGTAAGAAATCCGGCGGGAGGCCGTAACTGATCCGAATATGCTGCTCGACGCCGAAATGCGCTCCTGGCGCAGCATAGGTGCTTTCTGCTTCCGCCAAACGCCGGACAAACTCTTCCGAAGGTACGGTGGGCCGATAACGGATGAACGCGATGGCGCCAGCCTGGGGCGGCACCCAGGTGAAGCGTTGCCCTTGCTCCATCCCCCACTCTTCCAGCAGGGCGTATCCTTCACGCAAGAGATTGCGTGTGCGCTGTCGGATCCGTTGCAGGACTGCCGGCTGCAAAGCATATTCGGCGATCAGATTGGCTAACAACCCGGCAGTGATGGTGGTATAGTCCTGCCGCGCGGCACATTCTTCCAGAATCGCGGGAGGAGCGACCAGCCAACCCAAGCGCAAGCCGGGCAAACCATAGGCCTTGGATAGGCTGCCACAAACGATGACCCGCTCATACTTCCCCCAGAAGGAAGGGGTGATTTCAGCTGCTTCCCGTTCTGCTCCGCGATACACTTCATCCGCAACCAACCATGCTCCCACATCCGCCGCCGCTTCCAGCACGGCAGACATTTCTGAGGGCGAGAGCACTTTGCCGGTCGGGTTGTTTGGGTTGCATACAAACACCACTTTGGTTTGCGGGTTTATGGCCCGCTTCAGTTCGTCGCGATCCAGCCGCCAATCGTCTGCATCACGAAGTGAAAATGTCTGGCAGTGGATGCCGTTGTTTTGTGCAATGCCCCAAAGCTGCAAGTAATTCGGCGTCATGAAAGCTGCCTGATCGCCGGGTTTCAGCAAACTCGAGAGGATTGCATGATTCGCCCCCGCACCGCCCACGGTGACCAGGACGTTATCTGCATTGGCTTTCCCGTCATAAAGGTGAGCGATGCGTTCTCGCAAAGCGGGTCTCCCCTGCACGTGAGGGTAATCCAACGGTGCATCGAGCAGCTGTTGCAGGAAGGCATCATCTTGGATGAGTTCCTTCAATGAAATCGGCCAGACGCCACTTTCCGAGATGTTGAAAGAAACGATTTTCTCCCAACGAGACATCTCTCTTTCCAGAGCAAAGGGGATGAATTCTCGCTTGGGTGTCGTGTGCAACTTGCTTCTCCTGAATCGACTTACTGCAAAACGGAGGCCCGCAGGCCTCCGTTCGTGCGGGAGCGACGGGATTCGAACCCGCGATCTCCACCTTGACAGGGTGGCATGTTAACCGCTACACTACGCCCCCTAGGGGAAAATCTTAGCAAGCACAGCAGCGTGTGTCAACCTGCTGTGTTTTTCTTTTGTAGGGCAAATTTCCAAACGAAGTGAGTGGTTGCGGCAGCCACGCCGTAACGCATGGAATTGGGGAAAGCCTATTCGGCAATGAAATCTTCACCGCCGGTTTCGCGGATCTGGCCGATGCGTGCTTCGAGGATGTGATCTGAACTCAGATCGGGTAGATGCCAATGGCGCCGAGCATCCTCCATCATCGCGGCAAGCGGCACCAACCCCACCAGTTCCGCGCGATCGATGCAAACCTGCAACTGCCGCACTTCGTTTTCAATCGCGCGGATGACAGCAGAGATCGAGGTGATTCGATGATCGGTCAGGTTCATGGAGATTTGTGCCTGACCACCCACCATCAAGCCCAAGGCTTTCACACAGGGTAGACCGCCGGAAGATTGTCGGATGTTGCGGGCGATGGTACGAGCATGATCGGTCTCGCTACTCGCGAGATACACATTGAAGGCGATCAACGGTCCTCGGGCGCCAATGGCAGTGGCTCCTGCGGGCCCCATTCTGGCCGGGCCAAAATCGGGATGTCGATCGGCATCTCGAGCGATGTTCTCTTTCAGCCATTCGTATTGGCCCATCCGGATGCGTTCCAGATTCCGGTTGCGAGCAGCGAAGGCAGCTGCGCCGTAGCAGTACACCGGAATCTCCAGCTCCTTGCCCACCTGTTCGGCGAGTTCTCGAGCGATTTCGATGCAGGTGGGGAGTTGTTCTGCCCTAAGGGGAACGAAAGGGATGACATCGGCCGCGCCGATGCGCGGGTGCACCCCCCGATGCTGGTTCATGTCGATGGCTTCACAAGCGACCCGTATGGCGCGGTAAGCTGCCCACTTGGCCGCTTCCGGTGGGCCCACGAAGGTGAGTACCGCACGGTTGTGGTCCACATCCCGATGGGTATCCAGCAAATGGACTTCACGAACCGAACGCACCGCCGCTTGCAGCGCGGCGATCGTCACCTCGTTGCGCCCTTCGGAAAAATTGGCCACGCACTCGATGAATTCTTTCATTGTGGTGGACTCCTGCGGATGGGCATGCCTGCACCTAGCTCAAACGACGCATTTTGCTCTGACTACATTTTGTCTGGCAAACGCAACAACCAACGGGCCAACAGGAGGGCGAAAAATGCCAGGATGAGCAAGAAAGCAGCAGAGGCGATGGCCGCATCGATGTCGGTAGCCAATGCTCGTTCGATGAGCAAAGGGAGCGTCTGTGTGGTGGCGCGGAGGTTACCGGCAAATACCAGCGTCGCGCCGAATTCTCCGGCAGCCCGGGCCCAACTGAGCACAATTCCGCCGGCCAGGGTAGGCGCGGCCAAAGGGAAGGTCACCGACCAAAATACACGCCAGGGGGATGCACCATCGACTTGCGCTGCTTCTTCCAGTTCCACCTGTCTCTGCTGAAAACGCAAATGCGCCACACGGATGTACAGTGGCGCGGCGACGAACAGCTGGGCGAAAATCACTGCGGTGCGCGTGAACGTGATTTCCAGCTGGATGCCGGGCAACCACTGGCTCAGGAGCCCATTGCGCCCGAAGGCGAGCAACAAGGCGATGCCAGCTGCAGCAGGTGGCAACACGATGGGAATATCAACGAGGATGTTGATCAACCCACGCAAGGGAAATTCTTTGCGCGCCAACACATAGGCAAAGGGTGTGCCGATGATCAAGATGAACAGCGCAGATAAGGTGGTCGTGCTCAAACTCACCCAGATCGCTTCCCTTAAGAGGTTGCCGCTGAGTGCATGTCCCGCGCCGATGCGCAACGTTCTTTCGACCAAAGAAAGCAGAGGCAAAATCAAAAATAAAGCTACAAGGGGGACCGTAACCAACAGGAGGGAGCGCTGGAAGTAGAATTGCCAGGGCCGCATCGAGGTCAATTCTCGATCCGGGATACCAGCACGAAGCCCCATTTCGCCAAGATCGACTGACCCACAGGCGAGAGCATGAATTCGATGTAGGAGGCGGCGAGTTCTTTCGGTGATGCTTCGTCAAGGATGGCGACCGGGTAGACGATCTCTGATTGATACTCGACCGGAGTGGCGATGATCGCAATTTCATCACGCACTTCCGCTGTGATATCCGAGAGATAGACAAATGCGGCATCTGCTTCTCCCAGCACCACTTTGGAAAGGACCAGACGGACTGTCGCTTCTTCCGATCTTACATTGGCCAGTACGGAGTTCAGATATTCCCCATCCTGATCTGCCGCGGCGGAACTCAGCAGATGGTCGGTGTAGGCGCGGATGGGTGTGCCCGGTAACGCGAGGATGATCCTGAGCCCCGGCGCAGTTAAATCAGCCAATCCCTGGATGTTTTTGGGATTCGTGGAAGGCACGATCAGCACCACACGATTGCTGGCAAAAGTTTCTGCCTCTTCATGCAGCAAGCCTGCTTCGGCGATGCGCTCCATTTGAAGGATGTTTGCACTCGCGAATAGATCTGCTTTTGCGCCCTCGATGATTTGCGTGGCTAGCGTGCTGGATGAGGCAAAATTCAATTGGATGTTGATGTCTGGATGCTCAGCGGCAAAGACGCTGGCCATTTCCTCTTGCGCATCGGTCAGCGAAGTAGCGGAGAAAATGATCAAAGTATCGTCAGTTTGACCACAGGCGGTGAAGAGACTCAACGCAACGGTCAGCAATAGAAGCAAAAATGATCGGCTTTGCATGACGGAATTCTAGCATAGGAAAATGGGAATATCCCCGCCCAAGTCTATGAATGAAAGTATGGCGAGGGTATAATCTGATGAATGCCTGCGACGCATTTGCGAAACCACAGCTCAGATTCCCGCTCTACTTCTGAGGAAGAGGAAGCCGAACCGCTACCATTCGCATCGCCGACTTCTCCCCTTCTTCAAGCTCAAGAAGCCAATTTGCGCTGGTTGTTGACGTATGTGGTCCGGCATCGTTACGCTGCTCTCACCGCATTGTCTTTCGGGGCGGTGGGTGGTTTCACATTGGCGCTCGAACCATTCCTCATCGGCGACATCGTCGATCACCTCAATGAGGGTCTGAATTTTCAACGAGTCCTGAGCGATATCTTTCGCTTGTTGTTGTTAACGGCGATCACCGTGGTTGCCTTCTTCGGTCAACGATATTTCAGTGGGGTCGTGGGCTATGCCGTTACTTACGACATTCGCAAGGCTTTCTTCCACAATCTCCTCACGCTGGATCAACATTTTTACGACCGCTATTCCACGGGTGACCTCATATCCCGTATGCATAGCGATCAGACGATGATCTGGCGTTTGCTGGCATTGACTTTCAGCTCTTTCGGCAGTGCGATGACGGCGGCGGTCATGAGCTTTGTGCTGCTGGCGAGTGTCAATTTCCAACTCACCATAGCGGTGTACGGCGTTGTCGTTGTGATCACCGCGCTGCAGCTCTGGGCCGGGACGATGTTGGTGCGCGTATTCGAAACTGTGCAGGCGCAGGCGGGCAGAATCTCTGCAATGGCACAAGATTGCTTCAGCGGCATCCAGACCATCAAGACATTTGGCAAAACCGCTTCCGTAAATCGTGCCTTTGCTCGCGAGAACCGTGAATACCGCCGGCGATGGTTGTTTTTTCGGCGGCGCAATGAACCCATCGGGATGATGCCGCAGGCTTTGATCCAATTATTGACCGGCACCGTGCTGCTTTTTGGCGGAATATCGACGATTCAAGGTTCTATGAAGTTCGGCAACCTCATTCAATTTCTTTTGTATTTGAGCTTGATCCGCCAAATGTTGCTCCGTTTGGGCATGATTTTTCAGCGGCTCCAACAAACCCGCGGCGCGATGCAACGACTCACTCCATTATTGAGCCAGGCGAAGATCCAAAATTCACCCAAAGCAGTCATGCAAGATCCACCAGCCAGCTGTCACATCTCATTTCGCAATGTTTCGTTAACTTTGGCCGGTGTGCGGGTATTGGAGCGGATTGATCTGGAAATTCCAGTGGGCCAGGTATTGGCGATCGTTGGTGCGACGGGAAGTGGCAAGACCAATTTGGTCAACCTCCTGGGTCGTGTGATGGATCCAGCTACCGGCTGTATCGCCATCAATGATATCGATATCAGAGATTGGGACTTGTCATCTCTCCGTCGCTTGATCGCTTTCGTACCACAGACCACGTTCCTGTTCAGCCAAGAGTTGCAAGAAAATGTCCGCATGGGAACCGAGAATTTACCTGAAAGCGGTTTGATGCATGCGGTCAAGATCTCACATTTGGCGGAAGATATCCCCGATTTACCCCATGGCCTGGCGACGCTCGTCGGCGAAAAAGGAGTGATGTTATCCGGTGGGCAGAAGCAGCGGGTTGCAATTGCCCGGGCGGTGGCGCGGGATCCGGCCATCCTCGTGCTGGATGATGCCCTTTCCAGCGTCGATACCAAAACGGCATCCCACATATTGCGCGATTTGCGTCAGTTCTTGCATTCACGAACCAGTTTGATCATCGCTCATCGCGTGGCAACGGTGAAGGATGCCGATCGAATCATCGTGATGGATCAGGGGCGGATCGTGGAAGATGGCAGGCATGAGGACTTGCTGAAGCGTGATGGTTTTTACGCGCGCATGGTGGAGCGAGAAATGAAAGAGGAACCGAGAATTGCGCCGATCTGAACCCCGACCGAAGCGAGCGAATGGCAGGGTGGCAATTCATAGCGATCGTCACTTGCTCTCTGTATTGGGTGTTTTCCTCAAACCGTATGCGCTGCATATGGTGATCGTTCTGCTCTTCTTGTGTGTCGTAACGGCGATGACGGCCCTGCTGCCTTACATCGTCCAGCTGGCCATAGATGGTCCCATCATCGAGCGAGATCTGCCCGGGCTATACGGATATGCGGTAGCCTATTTCATCGTGGTAGCCATCCTGTTTGTCGCTCGCTTTGCCCACACGTATTTGTTGCAATCGGTCGGACAATCGGTGCTGGCCAACATCCGGCAAGCGATGTTCGAGCGAATGATCCGGATGGAACTGGGCCATTTCCAAAGGACGCCCGTGGGGCACCTCGTTTCCCGCCTCACCAATGACATTGAAGCCGTCACTGAACTGTTATCCACCAGCATCGTCATGGTCGTGAGCCATCTGATCACCCTGATCGGTTTGATGCTGGCGATGATGCTCATCAATTGGCGTTTGGCATTGTTGGTGTTTGGAGTTTTACCGGTGATGATGATCTTGAGCATACAATTTCGCCGCAAGATACGCTTTGCCGCTTCTCGCTTCCATCGCCTGGTGGCCGATTATCAAGGTTTCCTCAACGAGCAGTTCAATGGCATGTTGGTGGTCCAACTGTTCAATCGGGAAGCGCACAGCCAAGCAGATTTTGAAACGATCAATTCGGGGTACCGTGATCTGCATAAAATCATCCGTGATTCTTACACACGCTACTCCTCGAAATTGCAACTGTTGTCCGCTGTTGGCTTAGCGGTCCTGCTCTACGGAGGAGGTCGGGGTGTCTTAGCAGAATGGGCAACATTGGGCACGCTCATTTCTTTCATCCAGTATTCCCGTTTGAGTTACGAACCGATCCAACAACTGGCGGAACAGTTTTCACAAATCCAGCAAGCATTTTCTGCCGTAGAGAGGATCGTCGATGTGCTCGAGTTAGAACCGGCAATCCAGTCCCCCGGTCTACCCATCAAATTGGCAGCATTCAGCCAGTCCGTTCAGATCCACGAAATGAGTTTTCATTACCATCCGAAGAAGCCAGTCCTGAACAACGTCACTCTTCAAATCCAGAGCGGTCAGAGAATTGCCCTCGTCGGGGAGACAGGTGTGGGCAAAACCACCCTCGCCTCACTCATCGCACGGATGTACGACGTGAAAGCTGGTTCGATCTGCATCGATGGTGTGGACTTGCGTGAGGTGTCCCTCGAAGAATTGCCGCGTTATGTCAGCCTGGTGCCGCAGAACCCCTACATTTTCGATGGTACCATCGCCGATAATTTGCGGTTGTTTGATGAGAGCATTGGCGAGGATCAGCTCCGAGAGGCGGCTCAAATTGCCTGTGCCGAACCCTTCATACAACAGCTGAACGGGGGCTACGATCATCACTTGTTGCCGGGCGGTGCCGATTTATCCGAAGGGCAAAGACAGCTGCTGGCCTTGGCGAGGGCGCTGGTCCACAGTCCAAACAGCATTTTGATCCTGGATGAAGCGACCAGCAACATCGATACGGAAACGGATGAATTGATCCAGCAAGGCTTGGAACGAGCGCTCCGGGGTAGGACTTCCATCATCATCGCGCATCGCTTGAGCACGATACGGAATGCCGACCGCATCTTGGTCATGATCGAAGGTGAGATTGCCGAGGATGGCAGTCATGAAGAATTGATGCAGCTCGATGGGAGCTATGCAGAATTGTTTCAGCGGCAGTTTGCCACGAGCGCTTGGCATTGAATGGCTGAGTTATGCCGCTTTTCTATGAGCACCATCTCCGGCAACATTCGGCAATCACTTGAGCACAGCGTTCTACGCTGGCTGGATCCACCCACTCTTCTGCGGCATGTGCGCCATGACCCTTGGGCCCAAAGATCACCGTTGGGATGCCAGCCGCGACCAGAATGGCAGAATCCAGCCAGCCAAAACTCGCCCCGATGGGAGCCGGGTTGTCGAAGCATTGGGTATGGGCCGTTGCTAAAGCCTGAACGATGGCTTGTGTGGGTTCGATCGCCAGTGGCGGCCTCTCCAGCTTCAGGTGGACTGTTGCGTCAAAATCCTGTCGTTGTTTCTTTTCGTTGCGAATGAAATCTCGCCAATCGGTGACGATTTGATCACCGCTATCCCCCGGTAGGGTGCGGTGTTCGATCCAAAGCGTGCAAGAATCAGGATAGGTACTCCACTCCGTACCTCCTTCAATCCGGCTGGCATGCACCGAAGAGCGACCCAACAGAGGATGTTGAATCTGAGGATACACTTCTTCTTCCAACGAGCGGATGCGTTCCAGGATGGGCGCCATGTGCCGGATCGCGTCTCGCCCGTGCACAAAGTCACTGCCATGGGCGGCCAATCCCGCTGTGGAAATCTCGACCCAGGCAAAACCACGGTGGGCGATGCTGATGATTTCGTCGGTGGGTTCGGTGAGGATGGCAGCATCCGGTCGAAGGCGCTGGACGAGGGCCTCTGTGCCGATGCTGGCATATTCTTCATCACAAACGAAACCCAGCCAGATGTCACCGGCGGGGTGGAAGTCATTTTCCTGTAGGATGCAGATGGCGGCTAAAATGGCGGCGATGCCCCCTTTCATATCATAAGCACCCCGCCCATATAGCCGTCCATCGCGCACTTTGGGAGAGAAGGGCTCGCCTCGATAATCGGCTACACCGACGACATCCATGTGTCCCGTCAACAACAAGCTTTGGCCTGCACCCGAGCCCGGCCAATGGGCGATGACATTGGGTCGACCGGGAGTCACTGCTGATGATTCTACGGCGAGTGCGAAATCCTCTGCACAAATCTCTGCCAGCTTGGCGGCGATCCTGCTTTCCCCGGCGCCGCCTGGCACCAAATCCGGGTTCACCGAATCTATGGAGACTAACTCCTTCAGATAGGTCATCAATCGGGCCGAAGCCATCGGTGAATCAATCATGGAGTGGATTTGGCAATCGCTGCGATCAGTTCATCGGCTGCCCCTTCTCGTTCCAGCATGCCATTCTCTTCAATGCGCCGAATCAAGTCGATCCATTGTTCGGCCAACTCATCCTGCAGCACACTCTCACGCAGGATGGCTGCCGCGATGGCGATGGAATCTGCTTTGGGATTGCGGTCGGCTAGAGCCGCGGCTTGCCAGAAACCCAGTTCTTCCAATTCGGGGGCCTCTTTGCGAGCTGCTGACCAAGCATCCAGCGCTTCCGATACCTGACCGTCACGCAAGGCACGATGACCTGCTTGATCGGTGTGTTGCGCATGGCGCATCCGGACCAAACGAGCCAGCTCTTCTACAGGATGAGGGTGATCATCGACGCGCAAATCGTACAGCGCTTGCCAGGGCAGTGCTTTGGCATCATTGGGCATCACGCGCACACAGGCGGATTGCATCCCGCGGATGTCGCCGGCTTCGGCTTCGGCCGCCTGTAAGGCAGCCAACATTCTCTGCGCCAAATCTCCTGGTGCACTTTCGAATGCAGCACGCATCGCATCGACCACGGTGGTGCGCGTCATCATGTTGGCCTGGACGCTGTAGCCCTCGCCCACAAAATGACCAAACTCGCGGATGCAACGTTCACCGCTGTATGCGGCCACGCTGCCATCGCTGGCCAAAACGGCGAGTTGCCGGTAAGCGGCGCCTTCGTCAGAAGCAATCAAGGCATCGACCACTTTCTGGACGGAGACGCCCTGGCGCAGCATGGTGATCGCGATATCCGGGAACATTTGATTCATGGCGGATTGTGAGTTGACCACGCCGATTCCCGGTTCAACAACGGGGATGCGAGCGCCAACCGACATCTGATGGGTCTGAACCGCACCGCCCAGACAACCTGCTTCGTGATCGATCGCTACGATGCTGTAGGTGGAATGAATCTGCGCATAGCTGGGTAAAGGCATGACGTTCTCTCTTCTCTACTCAGTGGATGGCCATTCTAGCGTAGACTTTAGGCAGGATCGGCTACATGATGGGGATCGTTCGTGACTCCACAAGAGAAGTGAAATCGTGCGCTATCAGATCTACATCGATACTCAATCTTTCATCCAGCGAGTAGGCGCTTTTCTGAGGCAGCGCGAGGTCGAACACAACTTGATGCTCGGCCTCTGCAAAGAATTGCTCAGCGAAAACTCTCGCTACGAACTGCCACCCTTTCACTGCATCGTGGAGGCGAACGATGGCCGCGTTTTGGCTGCTGCCTTGAGGACGCCACCACATCACTTGATCCTGTCGCATTGTGATGACCTCAGGGTGATCCCCTCAATTGTGGATGCTTGCCTGGCTGCGGGGCAGGAGATCGAAGGAGTGTTGGGGATGCCAGAGCAGTCGTTGCGGTTTGCAGAAGAATGGCGCATTCGCAGCGGTTGCGGCATGAAGTTGAAAATGCGGCAAATGCTGCATCAACTCGATCGTGTCGTTCCTCCCGAACGCGCCGTCCGCGGGAAGATGGTCGCGGCACAAGCCAATGATCAGGCGCTGTTGGAATATTGGTATGCCGCCTTTCAAATGGAAGTTCATGGGATTTTGCCCGTAGAGTGGTTCAGCGCAAAACAGAAAGAATATATGTCACATCGCTTGGCACAAAAACCTTCCCTCCATTTTCTCTGGTGGGTGGGCGAACGACCGGTGTGCTGGGTCAGCTTCCGCGCCACGACCGAAAGAGTCGTGCGGATCGCGCCGGTGTACACGCCGCCATCCGCGCGAGGATGTGGCTATGCAAGCGCTCTGGTGGCTGCCGTTTCTCTCACCGTTTTGGAACGGGGTTTCTCTTACTGCAGTCTATACACAGATCTTGCCAACCCTACATCGAACGCCATCTACCAGCGCGTGGGCTATCAACCCCTGCAGGAGATTCATCAATACGAGAAGAACGGCGACCGATGAGGTTCGATACACACCGAGCTCGCGTCTTCGTCGTGAACCAGTTGCTCCGCACGCCTGGCATCCACGATATTCACGATGATGGCACCGATATCGTGTTGTTTCGCAATCGTGCGGGCAATCATGTGATGGTTCACTTGTTTGAAAGAGTGACGTCATTGACGGAGTTGCGGCAGCTGTATGCTGAAAATGGGGCCAATGGCATCCACACTTTGCCTTTGTATTGGGCGGATATGATGTTACCGGGTCATGGCCAGTGGTATGAAGCGGATGATTGGATGAATGCCTTATTGAAGCTGCAGCGGAATTGGATCTACGGTTATGAGGTATTCGGAGATTCGGTGTATTTGTTCGGCGTGCATTTTCGAAAACAGGGGTGGTTGCACGAAATCTCCCATGGGCCTGCGCTGGATTTTCGTACGCTGAACACGCAAAACGTGGCCAGTGAAACGCCGCCGCTGATCGGTAACTGGTACGCCGTACATTTTGAAACGGGCAGGTTTAATGAAACAGCCGATCCGCAGGAGGAATTGCAGCGGTCACATTTATATCAGGATTTTGAACGCTTGAAGCTCTCCACAAGCGCGACGTTTGCGGAAGTACAACAATCATATCGCCAGTTGGCCCGGGCCTTGCACCCAGATCACAATCTGAATGCGGCAGCCAACGAGCAAATGAAATTGCTCAACCTATCCTATTCACGCATCCGCCAGTTCATGTGGGATCAAGGTGAGCACTAAGCACCACTGGCGATCAGCGGCGCCAGGACCAGCGAGACGATCGCCAGCAATTTGATCAAGATATTGAGCGAAGGGCCGGATGTATCCTTGAAGGGGTCGCCTACGGTATCTCCCACGACCGCCGACTTGTGCGCAGCGGAACCTTTGCCACCCAAGGCGCCGGCTTCAATGAATTTCTTCGCATTGTCCCAGGCACCGCCGGCGTTCGCCATCATCACGGCGAGCATGAATGCACTGACGAGCGAACCCAACAAAACGCCGATCAGCGTCGTTGCACTCACGTAATCTTCGATCGCATTGCCACGGCCGAGGACGGTCAAGACAGCAATCAAGGTCGGCACGGCGACGGCGATGACGCCTGGCGCGAGCATTTGACGAATCGCGCTATCGGTACTGATCGCGACGCATCGTTCGTAATCCGGCTGGTTTTCCCCGGCCAACAATCCTGAAATTTCACGGAACTGACGGCGCACCTCCTCCACGATTTGCTGTGCAGCATTGCCGACAGCGACCATGGTCAATGCGCTGAATATGAAGGGCAACAACGCGCCAAGAAACAGCCCGGTGATCAACCGTGGGTCGAGTACCAGAGCTTGCAATGTGGTGCTTTCACCCAAGGCTGCACCCAGTGCCGTGATGAAGGCTGCCGTCAATGCCAGAGCCGTCATCGCCGCGCTGCCAATGGCAAACCCCTTGCCGGTGGCGGCCGTCGTATTGCCCAGACTATCCAGAGCATCGGTGCGTTCGCGTACGCTTTCCGCCAAACCGGCCATTTCGGCAATGCCACCGGCATTATCGGCGACGGGTCCATAGGCATCGGTCGCCAGGGTGATGCCCAGAGTCGAGAGCATGCCCACTGCAGCCAGGGCGACGCCGTACAAACCGGTCGCGGAAGTGGCGATCAAGGTAACCGCGATGACGATGATCACGGGAGCCAGGGTGGACATCATGCCCAAGGCCAAACCACGGATCACGACGATCCCTGCCCCTCCCCCAGCGCTATCGGCCAAGTTTTGTGTAGGAGAATACCCGGCGGATGTGAAATACTCGGTGAAATAGCCAATCAACACCCCGCCGACCAAGCCACTGAGGGTAGCGATGATCACGCTCTCGCCGAGTTCGAGCCACCATGCCAAAGCGATCACGGCGATGCCCACGGCGATGCTGGCACTGTAAATACCGCGGCGGATGGCCGCCAGGAGCTGCTCTTGATCCGCACCTTCTTCCGTTCGCACCAGGAAAGTCGCTACCAGACCGATGATGAGCCCGGCTGCGGCAACCAACAGCGGAAAAATCTGTGCTTCCGTGCTCGCTGCAATGCCCGAACCCAGGGTCGCCAGGGAGATAGCAGCGATGATGGAACTGGCATAACTTTCAAACAGGTCAGAACCCATGCCAGCGACATCGCCGACGTTATCGCCGACGTTGTCGGCAATCGTGGCAGGATTGCGTGGATCATCTTCCGGGATGCCCGCTTCGGTTTTGCCTACCAAGTCTGCACCCACATCGGCTGCTTTGGTGTATATCCCACCGCCGACGCGAGCGAAAATGGCGATGCTCGTTCCGCCGAAGCCGAAACCCGCCAACGCGCTGGCCGCTTGCATGGCTTCCAACTCCTTGGTGAAGAAGAGAAAGAGCAAACTGATGCCCAATAACGCCAGTGAGACCACGAGCGTACCCATCACCGTGCCGCTGGCGAAAGCGACGCGCAAACCTTGATTCAAGCTGCGGCTGGCCGCTTGCGTGGTGCGGACGTTGGCCCGGACCGCGATGTACATGCCGAAATAGCCAGCCAGGCCAGATGCCGTGGCGCCACAAAGGAATGCCAACGCCGTCCACGCGCTCATCCCTGATTCGGGGATCGCACTGAGGAGCAGCAACGCAGCCGTCACAACGACAACCAGCAGGGCGATGGCACGGTATTCGCGAGATAAAAATGCGCTGGCGCCTTGCTGCACGGCCGAAGATATGCTTTGCATCTTTTCACTGCCGGCATCTTGTTGCAACACCCAGGTACGCTGCCAGGCGGCGAAAACGAGGCCGATGGCGGCGATGACCGCTGCCAGGATCGTGGCGTCTTGTATACTCAATTCCATGCAAAATGCTCCTGAAAACCGTTGTGATGGCCCGCATTATGCGTTCCCGACTGTCAAGTTTCAATGATGTCATTGCGCAAGCCGAGTCAACAAGAGCTGGGTGCCTGGGGGGAACGAGCCGCGGTTCAGTATTTGATGCGACAAGGATGGGAAATCTTGGCTGCCAATTGGCATTGTCCTCGTGGTGAATTGGATGTCGTCGCTTGCGATCATGATCGGTTGGTATTCGTTGAAGTGAAGACGAGAACGGACGCCGCAGACGCACTGGAACGAATCAGAGAGAGTTTCACCCCGCGCAAACGAGAGAGATTGCTGGCAGCGATCCATCACTACCTTTCGGAGCATGAGCGGGAAGATCAGGATTGGCGCCTGGATCTCATCGCGGTCTTCTGGCGACGAAACGAAACCCACCGCTTGCAACACTGGGAGCAGATTCTTGACTGGTGAGCACTTGCAAGCCATAGGAGTGATTTTGGGCCCAACGGCGGTAGGCAAGACGGAGTTGGCGATCCAGCTGGTCGAGAAGTTGGAAAAAGACGGCTTGGCTGCGGAGATCATCAATGCGGACAGTCGTCAAATTTACCAGGGTATGGATATCGGCACGGCGAAACCCACCCCACATCAGCAACTGCGTGCCAAACACCACCTCCTGGATGTGGTGAAACCAGATGAAGTCCTGGGCCTGGCGGAATACTTGCGCCTGGTTCGTGAAACTTTGGCTGAAATGGAGTTGCGTGGCGTGATGCCGATTTTGGTGGGGGGGAGCGGGCAATATCTCAGTGCCTTCCTGGAAGATTGGCGAATCCCGGCCGTACCACCCCAACCCAGTTTGCGTGCCGAACTCCTGCAAGTTGCAAAAGAGAGTGGCGTTCGTGCCTTGCATGATCGCTTGCGACAATGCGATCGAGCCGCTGCACAAAAGATTCACCCGAACAATGTTCGTCGGGTGATCCGGGCGCTGGAAGTCATCGAGAAGACGGGCGAACCGTTCAGCATTCAGCAGAGAAAAGGAGGTCAGCGGGAAACGTGTTTTCAAATTGGCCTCACGCTCTCGCGGGAAAGTGTGCATGACCGAGCGGATCGACGACTGCAGCTCATGTTGGAACGAGGCTTCGTCGATGAAGTTCGGTCTTTGTTAACGCAGGGCTACACGCGCGAGCTTCCTTCGTTCAGTGCTCTGGGTTATCGTGAAATGGCCGAGCATGTCCGGGGAGATTCGACGCTGGACGAAGCGGTGCGCAGGACCAAAAAAGCGACCCATCGCTTCATCCGACGGCAGCTCAGTTGGTTTCGCAATCGCTTCACCCAGGTGCATTGGTTGGACTGGTCAAACCCCGATCCTGCCGAGGTTTATTGCAGGATCCAGGAAGCCATGGAAACGCAGCGCATGAATCATCGTTGAATCTACGTGTCCAGTTGGAACCAGCGCAAGCTTCTCTTCCTGTATCTGTTCTTTGGCTTGGTGCTGTTGGCCATTGGCCCGAGTTTTGCGCCACAGACATTGGGAAATTTTCTGCGAGTGGCGCGTGATGGTGTGCCTTGTGAATGGCTTCATCCTGCCGTCGATCCCACGACACGTCAGTCTTTGCTGGCCCGTCAGGCTGCAGAACCGCTTGACTTGCGCGTCCGTGTGGGACGATTTCCTGCTGCAGCGGAAACACCCTGGGTGGTGAGGATTGTCGTCATCAATCGTTCTGCCGGTACGATGCCCATCCTTCACCAACCGGATCAGATTCTGCTTTCCGATGACCCAGAAAGCGGTGGTTTTGGTCTGCTCTTCCGACCCCCCTTACCGCTGCAAAATTTTGCCAGCAGAACCGGCCAAACTTCATATCCTTTGGCGGATCTTCGCCTTTTGGGAGCGAAGCAACGTTGTCACATCGAGTTGGAATTTCCCAGTGCGGCCGCCATCATAGACAGCGAGTCAGTGCCCGTCGTTACCCTCCAAGCCTATTATCGTGTGCTTGAACCAGGCTCTCATCCTGAAACGGAGAGGGATGCTGGGCAGGGAATCTTCCCGGATCAAGGATTGCGCGCTACCGCTGAGGATGCAGGGGTGATCTACTCACCTCAAGTCGAGCTGGAGCTCAAACCTCCAGGCTGATCGACATCTGGGAAATCGATGTAGTCCAATGGAATGATATTCGCAGGATCGATTTCCAGAACCCCCAACATTTCGAGGATCATATGAGCCTTGGCATCGGCGTCTTCTGCCGACCAGGTTCGGCTCTTGATCTCCAGAAAGTGCCCGTCGAGCTGCGGTTGGCTCACGCGATCCACATGCACGAAAAAGGGCACCTCACGAAACTGAATGTGCCAACGACGGCGCTCTTTGATCAGTTCCGTCTCCTGGGCGTCATGGAAGTACTCTCGGTAAAAGCGCAGGGGTCGATCCGCCAGCGAGTAAAAACGCGAATGCGATAGGATGACCGAGCCGAGGATGCTCCGTTCACTCATGGGGTTGGTGTAGGTCAATCGGCTGCGCACCGAGGTGACTTCATCGTTGGCGCCAATCCGGTCATCTTCTCGATAACGGACCATGCCCGCATTGGCATCCTCAAAGTGGAAGTAGACGTCGTACTGGCGATAATGCACCGACCGCAAAATGTGGACATCCTCCTGGTCAAACAGCTCTTCGACGATCCAGGGGTCAGCGATGGGCACTTTGATTTGGACTTCGTAAGTTTCACCGCGCTCCATGCCCATACTGATGGCGACGAGTTTGCGCAACACATCGGTTTCACGGTTGGAGAGAAACTCGCCAATACGATCCGCATATTCCTGTGATTCCTGGTAAAGCTGGCCTTCGTCGATGGTCAATAGTTCCCGATCTCTCATCAGCCATTGACCATCCACGAGCGAGTGCAACACATCGGAACTCTTCACGGCGTATACCAGCTGAGAATAGACGGCAAGAGGATTACTCTGGGTGTAATGGGGGAAATTATGGAGTTGGCGGCTGTCAATTACGATGAGGTCCGCTCGTTTGCCGATTTCCAGGCTGCCACAGATATCCCCCAAACCCAATGCTTTTGCACCATTGCTCGTCGCCATTTGCAGGACTTGCCAGGCAGGCAACTGGGTAGGATCCCCCGTACTGGTCTTGGCCAAAAAGGTGGCCAACCTCATCTCTTCGAACATATCCAGGTCATTGTTGCTCGCCGGGCCATCGGTCCCGAGCGCGACATTGACGCCCATCTCCAACAATGAGGCAATGGGGGCGATGCCAGATGAGATTTTGGTGTTGGCACTCGGATTGTGCGCGACCGATGCCCCCTTCTGTTTCATCAGGAGCATTTCGCCTTCGTCGATGGCGACGCAATGGGCGGCGACGGTGGGTGCATCCAACAAACCATTTTCTGCCACGCGGCGGATGACAGAGTGGCCAAAGTTGCGCTGACTCTCTTCGACTTCTGCCGGGGTTTCCGCCAGGTGGGTGAAGATGGGCACTTCAAATTCCAGGGCAAGATCACGGCACAAAGCCATGATCTCATCGGTCGTGGAATAGGGTGCGTGGGGTGCAATCGCCGGTGTAATCCGCGGATGCGAGCGCCAACGCAAGATGAAATCTCGCGTGTATGCGAGGCTATGGACGTAACTCTCGGCATCCGGGGCGGGGAATTTCAAGATCGTTTCCGCCAGAACGGCGCGCATCCCCGTTTGGGCTACCGCTTCTGCCACATCGGATTCAAAATAATACATATCGCCAAAACAGGTGATCCCGCCGCGGATCATTTCGGCACAGGCGAGCGTCGCCCCCAGCTGGCAAAAGGCGGGATCGACGAATTCTCGCTCGATCGGCATGATGTAACCGATCAACCAAACATCGAGTTTCAGGTCATCTGCCAGTCCGCGAAGCAGCGACATCGGAATGTGCGTGTGCGCATTGACCAATCCGGGCAGGATGTATTTTCCCTGGCAAGAAATGGTCTCCGTGGCAGCGTAACGAGAAACGACATACTGGGTAAGTCCCACCTCCTGGATGCAACCACTGGCAATGGCCACCGCGCCATCGGCTATCACATCCAGTTTTTCGTTCATGGTCAGGACGTTGCCATGGGTCAGGATGAGGTCGACTGGTTTCATGGGCATCCGCTTGGCGTTTCATCCACGGCAAGTTGATCGAGTAAATTCAGCGCTGCTTGCTGCGCCGCGGCTTGCTTGCTGCTTCCGCTGCCTGTAGCGTGGATCCCTTCTTTGATGTGGACCTCAACGATGTGAACGGATTCATTCGCGGGGCCGCTCTGGCTACCCGCGACGTATTGCGGTGTGATCCCATGCTCCGCCTGCGCCCATTCCTGCAAACGGCTTCTGGCATCTTTCTTTTGGGCCAAATCCAACGCTTCAGGGAGCCGTTGGAGGAAGAGCGGCTCGCAAAATTCTCTCGCATTTTGTATGCCTTGATCCAGATAGATTGCACCGACGATGGCTTCGAAGGCGGCAGCCAGAATGGATGTCTTTTGGCGCCCGCCGCTGTTTTCTTCACCCGATCCCAGGCGCAGGTGTGTGCCGAGATTGCAGTGCCGCGCCAATTCTGCCAGGGTTTCACCGCGAACGAGTTCTGAGCGCAATCTCGTCAACTCTCCTTCCTGCATCTTGGGGAATTTCACATAGAGGAGATCGGCAACGATGACCGATAAAATGGCATCGCCGAGGAATTCCAGGCGACCATTGTGCTCCAGTGTTGGCTGAGCTTCATTGGTATAGGAACGGTGGGTGAGCGCTGCAATCAACAGCTCTTCATCCTTGAAATGGAGATGGTACGGATCGCAAAATGCGCTGAAAGGAGAATCAGCCATATTTCCGATCGGTGCGTTGCGGCACATAGGCGCCTTCAACCCAATGCTGATCCGTTGCCTGGTATTCTCGTTTCCAGATGGGCACAATTTCCTTCAATCGATCGATGCCGTAGCGCGCTGCCTCAAAACAACCATCGTCCCGATGGGCGGAAGCACAGGCGATCCATACGGTAGGTTGCCCCACAGATAACTGCCCGATCCGCTGCACGATCGCCACACCCTGCACCTTCGGCCAGCGTGCGCGGATTTCGCTTACGACTTGCGCCATTTTTTTCTCCGCCATCGGAACGTATGCATCGTATTCCAATGACGACGTTTCGATGGTTGCAGCCAGTGATTCATCCTGGTTGACTTGAGTGCGCCCGCGAACCACCCCACTGAAGAGGCAAATGGCGCCCGTTTCAGGCAGGGTGATGGATTCGAGCAGGCGGTCGTGACTGATCGGTTCTTCGGTGATGTGCAAGTAGGTGGGGGGAGAATGTCCGCCACTGACCGGCGGGAAAAAGGCGACCCGATCCTGGTCGCGTATCGGATCCTCATCAAAAGCGAATTCTTCATTCACGGCGGTGATGGATGAAGATAAGTGGGCTTTCAGTTGGGGATACCGTTCCAAAATGAAACTGCGGAACTTTTTGACCGTCGTTTCTTCTGAAGGCAACCAGACGGTGTCGGAATCTTTGCCGGCCAGGTCTCGCAAGGTGGCGAAAAAAAGGACTTCAACTTTCATCCGTTGTTTCCCGTGATTGTGCCGTGGCATTGCCTTGATCGGCGCGGTAATCCCCACTTTGCCCACCGCTTTTTTCCAGCAGGCGAATTTCTCGGATGCAGATGGCGCGGTCCACGGCTTTCAACATATCGTAGATGGTGAGGGCGGCGACTCCGACGGCTGTGAGTGCTTCCATTTCTACGCCCGTCGCAGCAGCCGTTTGCACCTCAGCAACAATGCACACCGCAGGTGCCTCAGCTTCAACCAGATGTAGGTCCAATGAAATATGGGAGAGAGGGATCGAGTGGCAGAGTGGGATCAGTTCAGCGGTGCGTTTTGCTGCCATGATACCGGCTAGTTTGGCTACGGCCAGCACATCGCCTTTCTTGGCATCGCCCCTTTGCAGCAGGGCAAACGTTTCCGCTGCCATGGAAACCATGCCCTGGGCCTTGGCAAACCGCGTGGATATCGGTTTGGCGCCGATATCTACCATCTGCGCACGGCCCTTCGCATCCAAATGTGTCAGCTGGTCCTTCATGGAGACGATTATAGCAACAACTGCAACGGTAGGAATCAACGGGGACGGAGCCTTCGGCTATACTTCAGCTAGAGTCATGGGCAGTATCTACCGATCACATGTTTGAGAATGCGCTGAAGAAAACCAGAAGTGGTTTGCGCAGCCGGTTGGCTGGTTTTTGGTCAGGTTCGCAGATCGCAGAAGATCAATGGGAAGAATTGGAAGATATCCTGATCCAGGCTGATCTCGGCCTTGCGGTCGCTGCCTCCGTTGTGGATCGACTGAAATCGACGACCTTACGAGATGAAAAAGAGCTGAATGCGGCACTTCGCAACGTCTTGCTCTCGCTTCTCCTGGAACCTGCTGAACCGAATCTCAGCGGTCGTCCGCTATCTGTCATCTTGGTCATCGGCGCGAATGGTACGGGCAAAACCACGACCATCGCCAAGCTGGCATATCGTTTGAGTGCGTTGCACCAGCGGCGAGTCCTGCTGGCCGCTGCGGATACTTTTCGGGCAGCGGCGGTTGAACAATTGCAGATATGGGGGGAACGCGTCGCTACTCCTGTCGTCCATCTGCCTGCTGGTTCTGATCCCGCTGCCGTGGTGCATGAAGCGGGGGTGCGGGCGGTCGAGGGGCAATTTGACTTGCTGATCATTGATACGGCGGGCCGCTTGCATCACAATGCCGATCTCATGTCCCAACTGCAAAAAATCAGGAAGGTCGCTGCTCGCATTGCGCCAGACGCGCCTCATGAAACCTGGTTGGTTTTGGATGGGACCACCGGACAAAATGCTATACAACAAGCGAAGCAATTTCGAGAAATGCTCCAAATCAGTGGGGTCATCGTCAGCAAATTGGACAGTTCGGCTCGAGGAGGGGTGATCGTTTCCATTTGTCATGATTTGGCCCTACCCATCCCTTACATTGGAATGGGGGAACAATTGCCAGATCTGCTCCCCTTCTCACCCACTGCCTTTGTCGACGGTCTGGTTTCTGATACAAAATGGTAAATCCTCGGGTGATGCCCACCATCCAAAGCCTGCGCAACCCCAAGTTGCAGCAGCTGATTCGTTTGCAGCGAAAAAAATATCGCTTGCAGGATGGCTGTTTTGTAGTTGAAACTGAGCGCGAACTGCTTCGCGCCATCGAATGCGGCCTGAAACCCGAATATGTCGTGGTAACTGAGCAATTTCAGGCGCTTCAGCCGGCATTTTGCGACCAATTGCCCACAGATCAAGTCTATGAAGTAGCGGAGCATTCATTGAGTCGAATCGCTTATCGGCAAAATCCTACTGGGATCCTGGCGGTTTTTTCCACCCCGCCACTGCCGGAATGGGACGAAACCATCGGGCGAGAACCGTTTCTGCTTGCGATGGTAGGCTTGCGCGTGCCCGGCAATATCGGCGCGTTGCTGCGCAGTGCTGATGCCTTAGGGGTTCGCGGAGTGTTGCTGATTGATTCACCGCTCGATTTGTACAATCCCAACCTCATCCGGAACAGCACTGGGGCCGTTTTCTTGCAAAACATCATTCCACTGGCCGCTGAAGAAGCATGGGTACAGTTGAGGGAGCATGGGTTCACCTTGGTTGCTGCGGCTGTCGATGGAGAACACTCGCTGTTCCATGGTGGATTGCCCGCTAAAGTTGCCCTGCTGCTGGGCGAAGAACAGGCGGGATTGCCTGACTTTTGGTTGCAGGCAGCCGATGTCACCGTGAGGATACCGATGAATGGCAGGGTGGTGGATTCGTTGAACGTGGCGACTTGTGGGTCTTTGATGATGTATGAAATGATGCGACGCAAGAACGCTAAGACGAAGCAGGTGGGCGGATGAATGTTCTCGTCACCCGCCTGAAGTCATTGGCAGAACAATGTTCTCTCCTCATGACCCGTCTGGGGATTGAAGAACGCGAAAAACAAGCTAGGCAATGGCAAAAACTCGCCGCAGCGCCCAACTTCTGGGAAGACACGGAAACCGCTCAGCGCATCATGCAAAAGCTATCCCGAGTCCGTGCCACCATCGAACACTGGCGGAACCTTTCGCAGCGCATCAACGAAACGTTGGAATTGGCCGAACTGCTCGATGATTCGCTCTATGAAGATTTGGCAGTGGAAACGGAAGAGCTGGAGGAGGTGATCGAACGGATGACCCTGCGGGCGATGCTCGGCGGGGAATATGACAACGAAGATGCCATTCTGGCAATCCATGCCGGTGCTGGTGGAACGGATTCGCAGGATTGGTGCGAGATCCTGGAACGCATGTACCTGCGCTGGGCTGAAAATCAGGGATACCGTTGTGAGATACTGGAACGCAGCGAAGGGGAGAATGCAGGCATCAAGAGTGTAACGATCAGCGTCGGTGGTGAATATGCCTATGGCTATCTCTTGAGTGAACAGGGAGTACATCGCTTGGTGAGGATGAGCCCCTTCGACGCCGCCAATCGCCGGCATACATCTTTTGCCAAAGTCGAACTTTGGCCCGATATACAGGATGAGATCAACATCGAGATTGTTGCCAAAGATTTGCGGATCGATACCTATCGTGCGGCGGGTGCTGGCGGGCAGCATGTCCAGAAAAACGACACTGCTGTGCGCATCACACATGAACCGACCGGGATCGTGGTCCAATGTCAGAATCAACGCAGTCAATCACAAAATCGCCAACGTGCGCTGCAAATCTTGAAATCACGCCTGTATGAACTCGAGCGACAAAAACAACAAGAAGAACTGGCGGAGCTGAAAGGGGAGAATGTCGGCGCGGCCTGGGGCAATCAGATCCGTTCGTATGTCCTGCACCCCTATCAGATGGTCAAAGATCATCGAACCAACCATGAAACAGGAAATGTCCAAGCGGTATTGGATGGTCGGCTGGATGATTTCATGGAGTCTTACCTGCGTTCGAAAATAGGCAGCAGTTAACGAAATAGGCTCTTGACAAAACGTGTTGGATTTTGTAAATTAATTGACTATGGGTGGCGCGATTTACGCAATTTGAAAACAAAATATCTGAGACCAGAACCAGCTTGAAGCCTGAAGCGAGTTGTATGCTGATGGATTCCCCATTCAATCGGCGCTGTTTCGCTGTGCAACTGCAGATTTGCTTCGCTAAGGTCTTTGGCGCCGCCTTTGAGACGAGGAGGTAACTCTTGGAAGCAAGAGATTTCAGCTCATTGAAAATCAGTTTGGCTTCGCCGGAAGAAATCCAGCGCTGGTCTTATGGTGAGGTGACCAAACCGGAAACCATCAACTATCGCCGCTTGCGACCGGAAAAAGATGGCCTGTTTTGCGAGGCGATTTTCGGTCCTACCAAAGATTGGCAATGTTACTGTGGAAAATACAAAAATGTGCGTCATAGAGGTGTGATTTGTGATAAATGTGGGGTGCAAGTGACGCGCTCATCGGTTCGTCGCGAGCGCATGGGCCACATTGAGTTGGCGGCGCCGGTGGCTCATGTCTGGTACACCCGCCGAGTGCCGAGCCATCTGGGCCTATTGCTGGATGTGAACCGCAAAAATCTAGATCGGGTATTGTACTTTGCTCAATACGTCATCACTCAAATGGATGAAGATGCCCGAGATCGAGCGCTGAAGAGGCTCGATAAAGAGTTGGCGGAACGTGAGTATGAGGTTTGCGCCGAAATCGAAGAACAGATTCATGAATTGCGGGAAGCACAAGCGGCGGAAGTGATTCAGTTGGATGCCCAGAAAGAGGATATCCTGGCTGGTTTGGCTGCGGACCTCAACACGAAAATGGAATCGCTGATGCAAGAAGCGCAAGCGGCGCAGACCTTGGTTGAAGATTCCATGCACGAACCGGTCAAATCAGCGGTCCGTTTGGCAAGCCTCGATTTGGAAATCGTTGTTGCAGGAGATGCGCCAGAAAATCACCACATTTCCCGGATTCAAGAAGCAGTCGCGGAGAGATTGCGTGAGCTGCAAGCAGAGAATGAACAAGCCCGACAAACTCAACTGGCCGAGCTGGAACACCCCGCAGAAACTGAGTTAAGAAAAGCATTAGACCAAGAGCTTCAAGAGGAAATCACCCTCTTGGAAAAAGAAGCGGCGGCGGTGAAGGAATACATCAGCGCATCCTTGGGTGAAAAATCTGTTACAAGCCATCGTTTGGGCAGCCAAAATATCCACATCATCACCAAGGGAAATATCATCAAAGAACTGCACCTCACCCGAGTCGATGATGCAGTAGAAGTGAGCCGAGCAGACTTGCAGACCAATCAGGAAATTCGCTTGAAAGAACGATTGCAAGAGTTGGCTACGTCCGATTTTCGTACGGAAACCGATTATCAAGCACAGATTGAAGAGCTGGAGCGGCTCTGCGACGAAAAGAGGAGACAGATCCGCCAAAGTGCCGATCGCACGCGTGAGGAACTTTTGTGGTTCCAACCGGTTGATTTTCGTCGTTCCCCGCAATTTTTAACGGAAAACCGCTATCGGGAATTAAAGGGTCGCTACGGTCAGGTGTTCATGGCTCATATGGGTGCGGAGGCTTTTCAGATCTTGCTCCAGCGCTTGGATCTGGCTGAGTTATCCGCTTTCCTTTGGGATGAGATGCGAACCACGCGCTCCAAACAAAAACACGATAAGGCGGTCAAACGATTGCGGGTGGTGGAGCAACTCAGGAACAGTGGCAATAAACCAGAGTGGATGATCCTGACCATGCTGCCGGTCATCCCCCCCGATCTGCGTCCTATGGTGCAACTGGATGGCGGTCGTTTCGCAACCAGCGATATGAATGATTTGTACCGACGCGTGATCAACCGCAACAAGCGCTTGAAACATTTACTGGACCTCGGTGCGCCGGATGTCATCGTAAGGAATGAGAAGCGGATGTTGCAAGAGGCGGTGGATAGCCTCATCGACAACAGTCAACGGGGTAAGGCATTGAGCCGACGCGGCCGCCGCGAACTGAAATCTTTGAGCGATATGCTGAAAGGGAAGAAAGGTCGTTTTCGACGCAATTTGCTGGGCAAACGCGTCGATTATTCTGGCCGTTCCGTCATCGTGATCGGCCCGAAACTGAAGCTTCATGAGTGCGGGCTGCCCAAAACCATGGCATTGGAGCTCTTCCGGCCCTTTGTGATCAGCCGTTTGGTGCAACACAATTATGCGAACAATGTCAAAGGGGCGAAGCGCATCATCGAAAGAGAACGCCCCGAAGTCTGGGAAGTCTTGGAAGAAGTCATCAAGGAACGGCCGGTCTTCTTGAATCGGGCCCCTACCCTGCACCGGCTGGGGATTCAAGCATTTGAACCCAAACTGGTGGAAGGAGAAGCCATCCAGATCCATCCCTTGGTCTGTTCTGCGTTCAATGCAGATTTTGATGGCGACCAAATGGCGGTTCACGTTCCGCTGAGCGACCGTGCCATTCGTGAAACGCGAGAGCTGATGTTGAGCACGCGAAACTTGTTGAAGCCTGCCGATGGCTCTCCCATCGTTGGCCCATCCAAAGACATGGTGCTCGGCATCTTCTACCTGACCATGGACCCGTCCAGCGATATCGTAACCAACCGTGACCGCGCGGATGATTTCAGAAGCGTTCAACAGATCCAAGGTGAAGGCGTGCGCGTCGGTATCGCTCATGGTACCAATGGGTATTTCTACGCGATCCAGGAGAATTTACCCGGCAGGGTGATCTTTGAAGATCAAATCGCAGAAGATGATCGAGGACGCAAGAAACTCGCAGAAAGTGCGATCGCCCGAACGATTCGAGCGCTGCGTGAAAAGGAAGTGGATTGCATCTTGGCGAATGGGCATGAAGCCCTCTTGCAATACCCGGAATATTTTGCCTCCGGTGAACTGGTCATCAGCAACCTTCATGAACGTAGAAGTGCCGCCGACTTAAATGAAGTGATGATGCAATACAGCATCGGCCAGGTGGATGTACACACCCCCATACTGCTGGGAAATCCTTATGATCGAAGAGTAACCACAGAGCCACCGCAGATTACCACAGTGGGTCGTGCGATTTTCAATTCGATATTGCCCGATGAATTGCGCTTCCAGAACCAGAAATTCACCAAAGATGGTCTACAGAGTCTCGTCGCGGAGTGTTATCAAAAAGTCGGCTCAGAACAAACCACGCAAGTGATCGATGAAATCAAGAATCTGGGTTTCAGATATGCGACGGTTTCAGGCACCACCGTTGCCATCGCTGACTTGACCATCCCGCAAGATCGCGATGAAATCTTGGATCGCGCCCAATCTGCGGTGGATGATGCATCCCGTGATTACCGCAGGGGTTTGCTCACGGAAGATGAGCGCTACCAATACACCATTGAGCAGTGGAATGATGCGAAGAATCAATTGCAGAACATCATCGGCAATGCCATCGATCCCTACGGGCCAATTGCCATCATGGCCCTTTCCGGTTCTTCGAAGGGTGGCTTCGGCCCCATCACTCAGATGTCAGGAATGCGTGGGCTGATGGCCGATCCTTCTGGGCGCATCATCGATCTACCGATCAAGAGCAATTTCCGTTCCGGTTTGACCCCCTTGGAATATTTCATTTCCACTCATGGTTCGCGCAAGGGTCTGACGGATACTGCTCTGAGAACCGCGGATGCTGGATATTTGACTCGTCGTCTGGTGGACGTGGCTCAGGATGTGATCGTGAATCGCTGGGATTGCGGAACGGAGGAATGCAGCCTGATCCTCGCCAGTGATGATGTAGCCGGCCAGAAACTGAGCGAAAGGATCGTGGGTCGCTGCGCAGGTGATGATATATTCCACCCAGAAGATGGCACCCTCATCCTCGCACGGAATGATCTGATCGATGAAGACGCCGCTTCAGAAATCACGACCGCCAAGCTGCAAGAAGTACCGGTGCGCAGCCCTCTGACTTGTGCTCTCACCCACGGAATATGCGCATTGTGCTATGGGCGTGATTTGGGTC
This sequence comes from Chloroflexota bacterium, assembly GCA_011523615.1. Classification (GTDB taxonomy): domain Bacteria; phylum Chloroflexota; class Anaerolineae; order Aggregatilineales; family Phototrophicaceae; genus WTGJ01. Next base: position 375,370 of record WTGJ01000027.1, read on the forward strand.
GGGGTGAGATGGTCGAAATCGGAGAGGCGGTTGGCATCGTAGCGGCCCAATCCATCGGCGAACCTGGAACCCAACTCACCTTGCGCACCTTCCAAACGGGCGGTACCGCTGGCCCGGTGGATATCACGAGTGGCTTGCCGCGGGTGGAAGAACTGTTTGAGGCCAGGACGAAGCCCAAAGGCGAGGCGATCATGGCCGAGATTGGTGGAAGAGTGCGTCTGGCGCGAAAAGAAGGCGTTCGTCGCGTCACCATCATCGACAGTCGGGTGCGGAGTGAGGATTTCGAACTGGGTGATGATTGGCAGCTGTTGGTCGAGGACGGTGAATCGATCCATGATGGCAAGGCAGTGATGAGGAATGCGGAATCCAATGAGGTGATCGTTGCCAGCGGCGATGGTGAAGCCAACCTGGAAGACCAGCGACTTTACCTCAGGTATGAGGAGATCGATGAGCGCGAGTATGAGCTGCCCAGCACGTCCATCCTCATGGCCGATATCGTGGATGGTGATCAAATCGTTGCCGGGCAGCAGATCACAGAGGGTTCGAAAAACCCGCATCTGGTGTTGAAAGTACAAGGCCGAGAAGCGGCCCAGATGTATCTATTGAACGAAATGCAAAAAGTCTATCGCAGCCAGGGAGTGATCATCGCCGATAAGCATTTTGAGATCATCATTCGCAAGATGTTTTCCAAAGTTCGCATCCTGAGAAGCGGTGATAGCGAATTGTTGCCTGGAGATGTCGTGGAACGGTTGTTGTTGCTGGACATCAACGAGAAGTTGATTGAGCAAGGTTTGGCGCCAGCCCAGAGTGAAGCGCTGCTGTTGCGCATCACACAAAGCGCGTTGGAAACGGACAGTTTTCTGTCTGCTGCGAGCTTCCAACACACCATCAAGGAATTGGCGAGTGCCGCCGTTAAAGGGGCAGATGATCGCTTGTGTGGCTTGAAAGAAAACGTGATCATTGGCAAGTTGATCCCTGCGGGTACCGGCTTCCACACGTACCAACATCGGGATGTGGAAATCGAAGAAGATGAATTTGATGAAGTCCTTTCTGAGATCAGCGAACGGGAAGAAGAACTCGTCCTGGAAAACGGCAGCGTAGAAACAGTGCATGAGACGCCGGCAGACCCAGAAAGCATGCAGTCTTTACCCGAACCCAGTCAAGATAACTGACGGAAAACCGCAATATGGGTGCGGCGATCATTTCACCGTACCCATATCAGGGACAATCCCAAACGATACAACCCGTGAAGGCTTCCCGTAGTTTCCAGTAGACGGGGCGCTCGATGTACTCCGCTGGAATGATCAAGCTATACGCGGCGCGTTCGTCTCGTTGGTCGATGTTGATCTCTTTTGCGCCGAAATTCAAGTTCCATAAGATCATGAGCGCTACATCGGCACGTTGCTCGCCGATCTGCAGGGCGCGCAGGGTGTATTCCGCTTGCCGGGCAAGAGAGTTGTAGGACATCCAGGCTTGGGGCGCTTCCCCCCACAAGTCTTCCCAAGTGGCCCAACCGAATTCCGTCACCCAGAATGAAACATCACCATGTCCGTAAAAATTCATGATGGCACGGTATTCGTTCAGCGTATCCAAAAAGAAGAAATGTGGGTGCTCATCCCAACCTCGCTCAGGACCGGGAGAACAGCAACGAGCATCTGGAGGGTTGGCCCAGCCGTAGGGATGAATGCCCACGGCGATGTCCCGATAATTGGCCAAACCGGCAGCATACATCTCGCGGAGAAAGTTGCGGTCATCCCTTGCATGCGGTAACTCTGCAACGGGGGAAAGCCCTGCTGTGATGATGATTGCGGTGGAGCTGTGGTGCCGGATCGCTTCATATGCAGCGGCGAAGTAGTGCATGTATTCAGCACCGTTGATGGGTCGGCCACTCCATTCTCGCATCAGATTGGGCTCATTCCAAATCTCAAAGGCGTCAATGAGTGGACCGATTCCGCGTGAGTACAAGAAATGTAGGAAATTGGCAAGGGTTGCGGGATCTTGCGGAGGACCTTGCTCTACAGATGTGTTGCGCGCCCAATTCGGCGCTCTGGCCAGACTCACCAGTATTTTGAAACCCCGTCGTCTGGCATCTTGCAGATGCAATTCGACGCGTTTGAAGTTTTCTCCCCATTCCTCCGGACCACTCGCTTGCAGATAATCCCAGGCCAGTTGGAGTTTGATCCAGCGGATGCCCAACCGCTCCACTTGCAACATCGATTGCGCCCAATCTTCATCCGATTGGTGCAAGACAAGCTGAATGCCGACACGTTCTCCATTCAGTCGCGGAGAAGCCGGAAACGTTGGCGTTGGGGCTTCTGGCAATGTCGGGGAGGATGGAGCTGCCGGAGGCGGAGTGGTATTGGTCCCGACCACAGGACCTGGCCAGGCCGGTTCGGTGGTAGATTCAGCGATTTGAGTCTCATTGTTGCCTCTCAGATTCGTTAATTCTTCGCCCGTACAGGCGATCGCTAGGCCGATGATGCTGAAAATGGTTAGAATGAAGTTTATTTTACGTACGAATCTCATCATGTTAGTATCTTAGCATGGTTCGGTTCTTGTAGATTTGAACCGGTACCCACCAAGGTTGCATCAACGGACTGGCGAAACGATTGGATGCGAGATGAAGTTGGAAGCAAAAAGCAAAGTTCATATCGAAAGCGAGATGAGCGAATCCTATATGGATTATGCGATGAGTGTGATCGTTTCGCGGGCATTGCCGGACGCCCGAGACGGTCTGAAGCCCGTTCATCGTAGGATTCTCTACGCCATGCATGAGATGGGGATGCGTGCGGGTGCCGATTTCAAGAAGAGCGCCCGCATCGTGGGCGAAGTATTGGGCAAGTTTCATCCTCATGGAGATGCGGCGGTCTATGACACGATGGTGCGCCTGGTCCAGGATTTCTCGATGCGGAGCCCACTATTGGAAGGTCAAGGCAATTTTGGCAGCATCGATGGCGATGGCCCCGCAGCCATGAGATACACAGAAGTTCGTATGGCTTCGTTGGGCGAAGAGATGATGCTGGATATCGCACGCGACACCGTTCCTTTCATCGACAATTTTGACGGCACGTTGCGAGAACCGATCGTCCTACCCAGCCGGGTGCCCAACCTGTTGGTCAACGGCGCATCGGGGATTGCGGTCGGGATGGCCACCAGCATCCCACCGCATAACTTGGGTGAAGTCTGCGATGCCTTGGATTACATGTTGGCGAACTGGCCTCGTCTGGATGAAATCAGCACCGAGGAAATCATGCAGTTCATCCAGGGGCCCGATTTTCCAACGGGCGGTCTGCTATACCAGCATCCGGATGGAAACGGTGATGGCAAAACAGAGAGTTTGTCGTCGGCGTACCAGTCTGGGCGCGGCAAAATCACCATCCGCAGTCGCTTGCACACGGAAACTCTGGGGAACGAACGCAAGGGAATCGTCATCACGCAATTGCCATTCCAGGTCAATAAATCCACTTTGATCGAACGCATTGCAACCCTAGCCCGTGATGGCAGGTTGGAAGGATTGGCAGATCTGCGGGATGAATCCGACCGCACCGGGTTACGGCTCGTGATCGAACTCGGAAAGAACGTAAAACCGGAAAAAATCATACCCTTGCTCTACCGAAATACCCCCCTACAGGACACTTTTTCCATCATCCTGCTGGCTCTGGTCGAAGGCGTGCCAAGGTTGCTGCCCCTGAAGCGAGTGTTGAGCATCTTCCTGGAACATCGCTTGGTGGTTTTGCGCAGGCGTTCCGTTTTTGAGCTTCGGAAAGCCGAAGAGAGGGCGCACATTTTGGCGGGCTTGTTGACCGCATTGAGCAAGCTGGATGCCGTGATCGATATCATTCGGCGTTCACGGAAGACGATGAGCGCGAGGCAGAACTTACGCAAAGCACTGAAGATCTCTGAAATCCAGTCTCGGGCGATATTGGAATTGCCCTTGGGGCGCCTCGTCGCCCTGGAACGGCGCAACATCCGCTCCGAATATCAAGATAACAGGAAGCGCATCCTTGAGCTGGAAACATTGCTGGGTAGCGATGAGAAACAAAGGGCCATCATCAGCGAAGAGTTGAGTGACATCAAAAGACTCTATCAAGATCAACGGCGGACGCACATTGCCAAAGGCTTTCTGAATGAGGGCAGAGCAGCCAATGAAATGTTGCCCCAACATTCTTGGTTGACTTTGAGTGCCAGTGGCAAAATTGGCTGCATCATGCAGGATGAGTTGCCACGGCCCAATACGCGCAACAAAGACACGACACGATGGATCCGTAGCATCGACCTCTCCCAGCCTGTCTACGCTTTTACGGCCCGTGGCCTCGTTGCGAGGATGAATCCAAGGGAGATTTCCAGCGTGCAACATGCTCATCTGGGTCAAAACATCGCCTATTTCTCTTCAGCCCTTTCGCAAGAGATCGTGGTTTCGTTGCTGGGAGATCATCCAGATGATGCCCGGTTTGAATACCTGACATTGGTCACGAAGAAAGGTTTGGTCAAGCGCATCCAATATTCAAGCCTGGCACACCCGCGCAGGGATGCCTTCCCGGCGATCAAGCTATCCCATGAGGATCAGCTGGTTGCCGTGATCCAGCAGGGAGAGGAAGACGAACTATTGCTGGTGAATTCCAGCGGGCGGATGATTCGCTTTGCGGCCCAGTCAATCCGACCCTCCGGCCTGGCTGCAGGGGGCGTTCAAGGGATGCGCATGAAAAATGCCACTGAATGGGTCATTTCGGCTGGTTCGATTCAGAATTTTGAAGACACCTGGTTGAGTCTGTTTACCGTGGAAGGCTTTGCGGGCCGCATCAAGCTCGAAGAGATCCCTCGATATCAAAGAGGAGCCCAGGGCTTGAATGCGATGAAATCACCGCCCAACAGCAAAGGGTTCGGGGCAGCGGCGATCGGTAAGCCAACGGATCAGATCTTGCTCGTCAGCAATCAGGGCCGTGGTCGCATCGTGCGGATCAGGAAAACCCCGGTGATGAAGCGAGGAAGTGGCAAGCCAACCGAAACGATCACCCTGCGCGAACGAGAACAAATCATCCACTCGTGCAACTTAACTACATTGAACCGCTGAACGACGTCAGATGGATTGGCGCCGGAAAACCTCGATCACGCTGGGTATATCTTCCACGCGGGTCATCACTTTGCCGAGCTGCGTCAAATCACCGATTTCCATGGTGAGTTGAAAAGTCGCCATCTCTTGTTTCGTGGTGACGGATACTTCGCTGAGATTGATTTTCTCATCTGCCAATAAAGTGCTGATGTCTCTCATCAAGCCGGCACGATCATAGGCGATGATGCTGATGGGGACGAGGAACAAGCGGAGATGATCCGTTTGATCCCAACTCACATCCAGCAAGCGTTCAGGCTCATCGATGACTTTGAGGTTTGCACAGTTCACATGATGCACGCTCACCCCCTTGCCTCTCGTGATGAAGCCGATGATGGGATCCCCCGGCATGGGATTGCAGCAGCGTGCCAAGTGGATCAACAGACCGGACATGCCGTCCACTTTGATGCCTGTATCCAAGCGAGGGTGTGTGGTCACACTGGGGCGAATCAAGACTTCCAGTCCGCCTTCACGTTCCTTTTCTTGTTGGACTTTTTGTTCCGTTTCCAGGATGCGACCGGCAATCTGACTCGTATTGATGTCCCCTGAACCGATGGCAGCCAAGAATTTATCCACGCCCTCATACTTGAAGAGACTGGCAATCTGCTCATATGTCATGCGCTCCAACATGCCGATCCGTTTCAACTCTCGCTCGAGGGATTCACGGCCGAGCGCTATGTGATGCTCGAAGTTCTGTTTACGATACCACTGACGGATTTTGGAACGGGCACGCGACGTTTTTACATATCCGAGATGGGGATTCAACCAATCCAAGCTCGGGCTGCTTCGTTTCGAAGTCAGGATCTCAACCTGGTCTGCATTTTGCAGTCGATAATTGAGGTTGACGAGATTTCCCATCACTTTCGCGCCTCGGCAATGGTGGCCCACTTCGGTATGGATGGAATAGGCAAGATCGATGGGTGTCGCTCCGGCCGGTAGATCTACGATATCTCCATTCGGTGTGAATACATAAACGCGACCTTCGAAAACTTCCGTTTTCATCGTATTCAAGAAATTTTCGTCATCCTCAGGAAGCTCATCTCCGAATTCCATGAGGCGACGGATGAACTTCAGGCGGTTCTCATAATGAGGATCTTTGCCGCTATCGGTGCCACCTTCTTTGTAACGCCAATGTGCCGCAATCCCATATTCGGCGTTTTCATGCATCTCTCGGGTACGGATCTGAATTTCAATGGTGTTGCCTTCTTGATCGAGAACGGCGGTATGCAGACTTTGATAAAAATTATCCTTGGGTGCTGCGATGTAATCATCAAACTCGCTGGGAATGGGCCGCCACAAATTATGGACGATGCCCAAACAGAGATAACACTCAGGAACGGTATCTAAGATGATACGGACGGCGCGAATATCGTAAATCTTTTCGAAGGATGTTTCTTTACGCTGCATTTTGTGGAAAATACTGTATATGTGTTTTGGCCTGCCGGTGAACTGAGCATCATTGATGCCATGCTTTTCCAGTTCACGACGCAGGAACTGGATGATGCTGCCGATGTCATCTTCTCTTTCTGGGCGCCGAGAATCGATCCTTTCCGCAATGCGTTGATATTCCGCCGGATTCAGGAAGCGAAAACTGAGGTCTTCCAGCTCCCACTTGAATTGCCAGATGCCCAAGCGATTCGCCAGAGGGGCGAAAATATCCAGGGTTTCTTGCGCGATGTTCTTTCTCTTTTCATAATTGAGATAGCCTAGGGTGCGCATGTTATGGAGGCGGTCCGCGAGTTTGATCAAGACAGCGCGCACATCGTCACCCATCGTGAGCAGCATCTTGCGCATGTATTCTTTGTCACGATGGCTGCGCTGGTTTGCTTCACCTGTCGGGAGTTTGGTCAGCTTGGTCACCGTAACCACCAAGCTGTGTATGGTTTCGCCAAATTCTTCCGCGATTTCTTGACTCGTTACATCCGTATCTTCGATGGTGTCGTGCAATAAGGCAGCCGCAATGGATTCAGCGTCCAGATTCATTTCAGCGAGGATCTGCGCTACTGCAATGCAGTGGGTGATGTAAGGTGCTCCCGATTTGCGGGATTGACCTTCATGGGCGACTTCCGCTTTGTGAAATGCACGGTCGATCAGTGCGCGATCGTTGAGGTTCAATCGAGTCAGTTTGCGAAACAGTGAATCCAGTTCAGTATCCGCTGCGATGGCGCTAATGGTGAGCCTCAAACTTGCAATTTCTATGCCCTCATTCTATCGCATTCCTCCTCTCTGCTACAATCCACTTCATCCCGAGTAGGTGAACGTATGACCTTGATCCAGGTGGATGAAGCCTTGGAGCAGATTCTCGCTGAGGTGCCGCTGGTTGGCGTGGAACGCGTTCCTCTGGCTGATGCTCGCGATCGTATCGTTGCCGAAGAAATCTTCTCAGAGATGGACCTGCCTCAGCAACCCCTATCCAGTATGGACGGGTTTGCTGTACATGCGGAAGACGTAATCACTGCTACAGAGAGTTCCCCGGTGCAGTTACCGGTCGTGATGAACATCGCCGCGGGTACTGAGGCTGATCGACCCCTGGGGCGATCGGAGGCAGCACGGATCATGACCGGCGCGCCTCTGCCAATGGGGGCGGATGCCATCGTGCCGATTGAAGATACGGATGCCTTCAGGGCTGAACCGGCTTCTACCGTTCAAATTTTGAAAAGCGCGAAACGAGGCGCATTTGTGCGCGCCGTCGGTGAAGAGATCCGCTGCGGTGAACGGATACTGGAGAAAGGGAGCCAACTGACTCCAGCGGCCCTGGCCGTATTGGCAACTCTGGGCATAGCCAAACCACTGCTGTACCAATTGCCGAGAGTGGCCATCATCAGCACAGGCGATGAGCTGTTGAGCATCGATCAAGAGATCACCAAAGCTCAGATACGTGAAAGCAACTCATTGATGTTGGCGGCGCTGGTTGAAGAATGCGGCGGCCAGGCGCTCCGCTTTCCCATCGCCCGGGATGACTTGCAGGAAATCCGCGCCCTGTTCTGGAATGTGCTCTCCCAGAAGCCCGCTCTCATCATCAGCAGTGCCGGTGTATCGGTAGGTGCGGCTGATTACATCAAAGATGTACTCCAAGAGTTGGGCCGGCTGAATTTTTGGCGCATCAATATGCGTCCCGGCAAACCATTGGTTTTCGGGCAGGTACAACACATTCCCTTTTTTGGCTTGCCGGGGAATCCGGTTTCTGCCCATGTGACCTTTGATGTCTTCGCTCGCCCATTCCTCCGAAAACTGGGTGGTTCGGTAGCTGCCGGCCAGCGACAACCGCTGATGTTGGTTCGAGCGGGGGAGGACTTTCAGTCTGACGGTCGTCAAAGCTACCTCAGGGTGAACGTGGAAAAACGGGATCAGGAATGGTATGCCTTTGCCACCGGCACACAAAGTTCGGCAGCAGTGACGTCGATGCTGCGAGCGGATGGCTTGCTGATCATAGAGGCAGGCGTTCGTGAAGTGAAAGAAGGTACGCTGCTCAAAATGCGCCCCTTGAAATCTTTTCCAGCATTGGCTGAGGCGAGAGATCCTTAAGATGACTCACCGAAAAGTCAGCCTATTTTTAATTGCGATCGGTCTGTTGATCACCAGCTATTTGAGTTATCTCAAGTTAGCGGGGCAGACATCAGTTTGCTTGAGTGGTGGAATGATCAACTGCGAGGCAGTTCTCAATAGCAGGTATTCGGAAATTTCTTTGCTTGACGCCAGCATACCGATCGCATATCTGGGATGGCTGGTTTATGCGATCTTGCTACTGCTTTGGTTTTGGGAAGGAACTGGCCAAACGGCAGAAATGACGATTGCATTTTACTTTGGCTTGAATGCATTTGCCTGGCTGTATTCGATGTATCTGGTGTATCTGCAATTCTTCGTCTTGCGGGCCGCATGTCCCTGGTGCTTATCCCATGAAGCCAACATCACGCTTCTTTTTGGTTTCACTTTGTTAAGGACGCGGCAATATCTAACGGCTTCCGTCTGATCCATCATCCGTGCTGTGATCCCGCAAGGTCCTGGATAAGATGTCTTCCTGGATCTGGGAGTGGTTGCGGCTTTTGCCTTTCCGCTGGTGATTGGGTGAGAGCTTCTGTCCCGTTTTGAGCGCACGTTGAAAGGCAATTTCCATGGCGGTGGGCAGTTCTTCCTCTGACGTTTCGTCCATCGCCAGTTGTTCTTGCGGTTCTTTCATCGTGAGATCAATTTGTCGTTTGCGGCGGTCGAACTTGATCACCCAGACCTCGACTTCTTGCCCTAGGTTCAATACTTCGTTGGGTGAATCGATGTATCCATCGGTGATTTCAGAAACATGAACCATTCCTGCTCGCTCACCACCGACATCGATGAAAGCGCCAAATCGCTCGATGCGAGTCACGGTGCCCGATAATTTCATGCCAACGGTTAACTCGTCCCACGATAAAGTGGGCGGTTTTTGCGTCGTTAATGCGACGCGGCCGGTTTCCTCATGGATCTTCAAGATGTAGACGTCCAGCTCTTGTCCTATTTCATAGGCTTTGGCGACATGATTCACGGGTGGAGAGATCTGAGAAATGTGCAGCAGGGCATCCTGCCCAATGCCGATATCCACGACTGCGCCGTAAATTTCTAGGTTTGCCACTTTGCCACGCAGCTTCATCCCAACCGATAACTCTGTGTTGCTGGGTGTTTCTATCATTTCCAACAGCTGTTCCATACAGGAATATCCCCCTGAGTGCTTCCCATCTTAAAGTCTTACTGCCCTGCCCCCAATGCCAAGAGCAATTCTTCCAATGGTCTTAGAGAGTTTTCTGGCAGGAGCAACACTTGATCGATGGCATAAACCCAACCATTGGAAGCGACGAAGTCTCCCGTTAATTGGGCCCGCTCATTCAAAATGATATCCAGCGGTTGCAAGGTTGCAGCGGGATCGCGCGTCTCCCCTTCTTCCAGAGGTGGATTCGGATCGGTGACCGAATAATTGATATTTGCACCCAAGGCGGTTTTTACTGAAGTAGCGTTAACCAACGCGTTATACCGGATGTTGCCCGGAACCAGATGATAGGCCAAGACATTGGCCAAAAGCTCTTGATCGGCGAGGAACGCTTCCAGCGTCAAGCCCATTTCCGCCACAGCGGTTTCGATGGCTGTATTGCTGGGCGCAAAGATGGTGTAGGGCTGAATGCCTTTCAAAACATCACTGATACCCAGGGTTTCCAATGCGGTCATCAAGTGACTGAATTCATTTTCGGCGAGAACTTCCCAGGAACTCAATGGAGGGGTCCAGCCAATTTCGTCACCGACTCGGAGTTCAAACTCAGCATCTTCATCCGATGAATATACTTGGAACGGCGCATTCCCTTCATAGGTATGCAAATTGTTGCTGGTCAAAATGGTTTGCATTTCATCATACGTCGTCAACATGAAACCGATGACTTCGTTACGATCTCTCAACTCACCCGCCGCGCCATTGTCGACATAAGCGTAGATCACCATCGGGATATCCGGGTAGATCATATTCATCAGCGCTTGTTCATCATCCCGATCGTAGACAGAACCGACGAGGTAAGCTGGGGCGCCGTATTTCTCGATGAATGCGCCCACCGTCATGCCCAGACGTTGGCTGGGAGCGACCTGGATGATGAGAACGTCCACCCATTCACCCGTTCTGGTGAACAATTGGCAACAGAGGGCACCAATTTGGCGACTGCGCACGGGGCTGAAAGTTGCGATGCTTTGGATATCCTCTTCCGTGTCTTCCAAGTCTTCCACTTCCAATTCGGCGATGATCCCACTGGTATTCTCTTCGAGAGACCAGACGAGTGTATTCAAGTACTCGATCGCTTCTTCCCAGGTGGTGTGGCCCGGGGTGATCGTACGCCAACAGGGTGCTTCACATTCCGGATCCTGAGCGACCATTTCTCGGTCGTGCATCATGCTGTCATCACGAAGGTTGGGGTTTACGGGAGCGCAAGCCACCAGAGCCAGGACGAACGAGATCAGTAGAAAGCCCCTGCGCAATGAACCATTCATGAGATTTCAGCCGGCCCCTATTCTTCCAGCAGATTCACAGCGGGAGTGATTGTCGCCCGATGCGCAACGAATGTATCGCAAACCGCACATCCTTCCCAACAGGGGTGCACGGTTGAAGCGAAGAACTGCATCCAGGAAGTCTCATGATCAGCGGACGAACAAAGAGAGTTGATAAGGACCTTCCGTGCCGCCAAATTGTATGCCGTAACGCGTAGCGATCACCAGGTAGGTGCCATCCTGCGGCAATACGATGTCGCCGATCAAGGAATCAGTCGTTTCGCCGACGATCGCGTCATCATTATCACCCAAGACGAAGCCATTCGGATCGATCAGATACAACAGCGTATCCAGCGTGCCTGCCGTAGCGGCCATGTTGATCGTCACCACTTGCCCCGTGCGCCCTTCAAAGCTATAGATTTGGTAGGGCTGCTCTGCCAGTAAGGTTCCAGTAGCCTGACCACCCACGATCTCGGTCGCTTGATCCATTTGAGCGATGAAATCAAGAGCGCGGATTTCGGCCCATATGCCGCCACTGCCCACATTCGTGCTGCCATCCAAGTTCAGTTCGAAGCTGGAAATATACCTTTGGCCAGGATCGATGGGCACCACGGTGGAGTAGACCAGTTGACCGCGCACGGTCACATAGAGCGAGAAAGATACGGGAGTCGTATCCCCACAACTGTTTTGATACCAGATGTCAATTTCGTAGTGTCCAGGAATTGCCGTGCCACTGGGCCAGTAGATGTGGGAGACCGGGCTCGCCAAATCACTGCTGCAGCCCACATTCCCGGCAAAAGCCAAGCTCGCTCCGTATGCTGTGGTTGGGAAATCATCGTAAATTGAATTCCCATTTGGATCTCGCACCAACAACTGCAAATCCGCCGCCGTGCTCCAAAGCAGACTGACTTCAATATCACCGGTCGGTAGATTGAGTGCCGTCAGCTCCGTGGCGGTTTCGGCAGATTGCTGGAATAGCGTTGCGTTGTATGTTCCCTCCGTTCCCCCCAGTTCTTTGCCATAACGGCTCACGACGGCGGTGTAAGTGCCACTGATGGGGAGCGTTCGCAGCCTCAAGGCTGAATGGGTCGATTCGTCGATGTCGTCATTGGCGGCGATGAGATTGCCGTTGGGATCATACAAGGCGAGGTAGGTATCCAAACTGCCATCGGTAGCGACCAATTCTACAGAGACGATATCCCCGGCAACGGCACTGAAAGTGTACGCTTGCGCATGATCATCATTGCGGATGGTGCTACTGGCCGTTTCACTCGGTCGGAAAGTGATCGATTCTGTCAGATCCCATTCAGCGAGAGTGAGCGTATCTGCTTCATTGAAATTGCCGTGCAGCCCAAGCGAACTCTCGCCATCGACGCCAATCACGAACCTGCCGATGTAAATCTCACCTTCTGACAAACTGCCGCTGAAACGATGTTGCAGTGCGCCATTCCATTGAATCTCGATGGAAAACTCACTCGAACCGATCTGTTCACAATCGTCCTGATAATAAATGAGGATTTCATAGCTGCCGCTGGGCAAAGCCCCTGCTGGCCAACTTGCGCGCTCTGGCTGCTCGGATTGCAGCAACTCACAAGCACCATTCCGATTCGCCGGTAAGGTCCCGCCACTGGGCACGCTGGGGCTATCCCAGTAGAGGCTACCACCGATGGGATCACGAATTTCCAGATCAAGATTCGAAGTGTTGTCCCAATTGAGGTCTATGATCAAACCGGATGTCAATACCTGGGTGGGTGGATACCCACTGACCATTACATCTTGATTGTCGGGGATGGTAGCAGTCCCCAGGCGGGTCAGTACGAAAGGAATCTCTTCCGTGGTCTCACCGCGGGAAGGGATCACGGTGACGTAATAATTCCCAGCTTCTGATATTTCTGCGACCAGACGGGTCAAACCTGGGTCACCACTGGCTTGAGCGAGGGGGTTACCCCAGATATCCGTGATGCTGACGGATAGGAGGGCACCGATTTCATTACTGAGTAACAATTCAACGGTTTCATCCCCAGCACTCGTAAAGAGAAAAACCTGGGCCAAATGATCCGCGTCCAATGCTGAACTCTGGGTGGCCCCGATCGGTAGATTGCGATCTTGGGCAGTGACAGTAGGGATCATCAGCAGCGAAGCGATGCAAAATGCAATCACATATCGAAGCAGATTCGGTTGCATTCGGTCCCTCCTTGCGCTTTCCTGAGGATGACTGCAGCGCGAAACCAGTGTAGACGAGATGATCAGATTAGCCAAGATGACGTTTGCGGTATGACATCATTTCGTCAACTGCGCCGAAAAGTATACAGAATCAGTTTCATCAGGGAGAAGATGGTACGTTCGATCAGGCGAAACCCCGCTTCCATTTCAGCGATTACCAGCCAAGCCCAGGGTTTCTGCTACTGCGGACATCGCTGCGAGTACGTGTTGGATGTGTTCTTCCAGGGGGATGCCCAATTGCTTCGCCCCTTCTTCGATTTCCGCACGATTGACCGCCGCGGCAAATGCGCGGTCTTTCCATTTTTTCCGTACGGATTTCAGTCGCACTTCGCGAATGTCTTTGCTCGGACGGACCAAGGTCACTGCGATCAGGAAACCGGTCAGCTCATCCACCGCGACCAAGGTTTTTTCCAAGCGACTCGCCGGCTGCACCCCGCTGATCTCCGGCGCATGGGCCAGGATTGCCTGGCGGATTTCGTGCGAGACACCTCTTTCCTTCAGGATGCGCCCACCGACGATGGGGTGTCCTTCCTGCGAAACAGCTGGATTCTGTTCGTAATCAAAATCGTGCAACAGGCCGACGACAGCCCAGAGCTCTTCATCTTCACCAAAGTGCTTCGCATAATGTCGCATGGCTGCTTCTACGCTCAACATATGGCGCCTTAAGGTGGGGCTTTCCGTATATTCCGTTACAATCTGCCATGCTTGTTCGCGATTCATGGATTGTTCGGGCTTTCGGCCACGCCACCTTCCGTCATGTGACGAAGGTCCAGCGCTCGATCCAGTTGCTCCTCATCTAATAATCCCAGCTCCAATACGACCTCGCGCACACTCTTGTTCTCTTCCAGCGCTTTCTTTGCCACGCGTGCCCCCGCTTCATAGCCAATCAACGGATTGAGCGCCGTAACCAGGATGGGATTGCGCGAAAGCCAGGTTTCGGCGCGTTCGGGGTTGGCCGTTAAACCATCGATACAGCGTTCGGTAAAGGCGCGGATGGCGTTGATCATGATCGCCAACATTTCGTTGAGATTGTGGGCGATGACCGGCATCATCACATTCAATTCCAACTGGCCGGCCATGGCGCAAAGTGTAATGGTGTGATCGTTGCCCAGGCAATGATACATGGCTTGATTCAGCATTTCGGCCATCACCGGATTCACTTTTCCGGGCATGATGGAAGAACCCGGTTGGACGGGTGGGCAGGTGAGCTCAGCGATGCCAGTAGTCGGGCCGGCCGAAAGCAAGCGAATGTCATTGGCGATGCGGTTGAAATCCTGCGCGGTTGCCCTCAATGCGCCGGAAAAGAAGACGATATCCGCAAAAGACTGCATCGATTCAAACAAATCATCGGATTCTCTGAGCTCCAAGCCGCTTGCTTCACTCAGGGATTTCACCATCATGGAGTGGTATCGGGGATGCGCATTCAAGCCGGAACCCGCCGCCGTACCGCCGATCCCGATCCGTTTCAAGCCATCCGCCGCTTGCTGGATCTTTGCGATATTGCGTTCGACGGCCCGACTCCACGCTCCGACCTCTTGCCCCAAGCGAATGGGTACCGCATCCTGCAGATGGGTTCGCCCGGATTTGACGATGTCATCCCAGGCGATGGCATTTCGCTGGTTGATGGAGGCAAATTGGGTCAATACCGCTACCAGTTCATCCAGGCGCCACAGGGCGCCCAGGCGGATGGCGGTAGGGATCGTATCGTTGGTGCTTTGCGCCATGTTCACATGATCATTGGCCCGAATGGCTTTTTCGGTTGCCTCCAACGGGTAACCGAGCAACTGATTGGCCCGGTTCGCGAGCACTTCATTGATGTTCATGTTGTGGCTGGTGCCCGCTCCGGCCTGGAATGGGTCCACCACGAAATGCTCGTGATGTTGTCCGGCGAGCACTTCGTCCGCTGCTGCGATGATGTGGGTCGCGTACTCGGCTTTCAGCAGGCCCAACTCTGCATTCACTTGTGCCGCAGCACGCTTGATCAGCACCATGCTCCAAATGAAAGCCGGCCAGGGCTTCAAGCCACTGATGGGGAAATTTTCAATGGCGCGCTGCGTTTGCGCACCGTACAGGGCAGCAGCAGGAACGAAGACTTCGCCCAGCGTATCTCGTTCGCGCCGAAAATCACTCATCATGAATTCGCTAGGGGGGAAGAAGGCGTCACTCGCTGGGCAACGCCTTCTTCAGGTTCCGTGGAAACTGGGATCAGGCAGCATCGAACAATTCGGAAACTTTCTCCCAATTGACCACGTTCCAGAATGCAGCGATGTAATCCGGTCGCCGATTTTGGTAGTGCAAGTAATAGGCATGTTCCCAAACATCCAGCCCCAGAATCGGGGTTTGTCCTTCCATGACGGGCGTGTCTTGGTTGGGGGTGGAAGTGACGGACAATCCATCCGCTCCTGCCACCAACCAAGCCCAGCCAGAGCCAAAGCGCGTCGCTGCCGCGTTCGAGAATTCGCTCTGGAATGCGCTGAATGAACCAAAGGATGCATCGATGGCGCGGTCCAGAGCAGCACTCCGGCTGCCAGGATTGGCTGACATCACCTGCCAAAAGAGCACATGGTTGGCAAATCCTCCACCATTGTTCCTCACGGCGGTGCGGATCGCTTCCGGTACCGCATTGAGATCGCTGAGTATTTCCCCAATGGAAGATCCTGCGAGGGCGGTACCTTCAATCGCTGCGTTGAGGTTGTTCGTGTAGGCAGCATGATGCTTGCCATGATGAATCTCCATGGTGCGCGCATCGATGTGCGGTTCCAGTGCATCGTAAGCATAAGGCAATGCTGGTAATTCAAAAGCCATTGGTTCCTCTCCTTCAATCACTTCTACGTTCGATGGATCACGTTCTGCTGCCCGACTTTCCTGGTGGGTATTGGACTTGGGAAATTTCGAAAAGCAGCTCCCTATTCTGCTCAGCCCAAGCGTCTGCTGCGCAGGCCTGGAATCTCAGCCGCCTTCCGCCATTTCCTGTGCACGCTGACACTTAAACTGTGCTTGAGTATAGCATTTCTCAATGGAATTTCCATCACTGTATTTTCGTGTGGAAAGGTCAAGCGTCGTCGGTTTTACAGTTGGCTGGGGAATCCAGAGATCCTGGCCAATAGACTTCTCGGGTGCTGGTTTCTGGCAATTGCGAGGGTACGAAAGGGCGCATGAGATCAGTGAACGCTTGTTCGCGCCTCAGCTCTTGTACAGCCAATTCGATGGCCTGGAAAAAGGCGACATCATTCTTAGGGGTCGCCAAACTGAGGTATGAATTCGTGAACCAGAGCACATCTGCACCATCTTTCATTACCTTCAATGCTTGACCGTTCTGCTGCAACAGGGGAGCGAGGATTGCGCTGTTGCCCAAAATGGCATCCACCTCCGGATTCCCTAAGAGTGAATTGATGATGAAGGGTGAAGTCACAACCTGGACTCCGGCCAATTCAATCTCGTAGGGTTCCAGTAACCCCTCGATCTGGGATTGAGAGATGGGGTCTTCGGCAGGGAGATACAAAGTGATGGGCGAAGGCAAATCAGTCATCTGTTCGTATCGATCAGCCTCGCGAGTCATCAGGATCAATCCCTGTTTCAGGTATGGTTGGGTGAAATCCAAGACAGCCGAATGCGCCCAACGGGGTTCTATGCCTACCAGAAGGTCCGCCTTCCCTCTTTGGAGCGTTTCCTGAGCGGTCAGAGCGTCGAGCACGGTGATTTCCATCGTGAGGTTGCAGCGCTCTGCCAGAGCCGCCGCAATTTGTGACGAGAGTTGTTGGAGGGGTGCAGTGCGCTGATCGACCAGGATCACCCGCAAAGTCTCAGTCTCCCTCAGTCTGGGTAAGGCAAAATGTTCCGGGAATGTGATGGCCGCTGGCGGGTTGAATGCTGCGTCCTCATGGACGTCCACATATCTTGGGATCAATTCTCGGTCATGGGGAAAGCTGGGAAAATAAATCGCATGCAACTCTCGCATCCTACCGTTGGCAGTCAGCTGTTGTAGCGAATGGTTGATCACATCTTTGAGGATGCTATCGCTGCGTGGGAGGGCAAAAGCGATGGGAATCTCACCGAACTGTTCTTCCAGGGGTCTGATTTGGCCCGGTTCCATTTCCAGCTGGCTGAATTCAGAACGCAATCCTAAGGTAGCGTCTAGTTCACCCATTAAGAGGGCCTTCAGGCCCAAGTCCAGCGTCCCTTTGGGCTGGAATTGAAAAGCAAAGTTGTTCCGCCGAATCCATTCCCGTATGAAATCTTCAGCCTCTGAGACAGATTTAACCCCTACGTTATGACCGATCAGCTCCTCGATGGATTGCCAGGGCGCTTCGGTTTGCACGAAGATCTGAACGGCATCCAAATGATAAGGTTGGCTGAAAGAAACTTCAGCCAATTGATGGGCAAACAATGGTTGACCGCCGGCGATGAAATCCACTTCTCCACTGTGTAGCATCTCGGTTGCCGTATGGCGTGTGACGGGCTCAAATTTCACCGCCAATTCCCAGAGCGCGGCTACACTGCGCAAAATATCCGCGTCAAAGCCGGTGACATTGCCGCGGATATCCAACCAGGAATAAGGATGGTGGTTGTAACGGATGCCCACCGTGAAGAATCCTCGCTCCAGGGCACGGTGCCAATTGGATTCCGTGCTGAGTGGTTCTTCCTGGGCCGAGGTGGTGGTTGGGAACGGGGTGGGCGGTGTTTTGGTGGCAACCTGTGCTTGAATGATGGCAGGCCAGAGAGCAACTGAAATGACAGTGAACCATATGGGTAGAAGTTTCCGTAGACTCAACTCAGTCTGTCTCTCTTTGGGCATAGATTTGCTCACGCTGAATCAACGCCCAAACACCTGGCGCCAGCATCGGTGCTACATCATTTCCCTGCTCAATTCCCCGCAGCAATTGACTGGAGGAAATATCCAATTCTGGCCCTTCGAGCAAAACACAGCGATCTGTCAGTTCCGGCAAGCGCTGGTTATGGATGATGGAGGTATCGCTGTATCCGGGCCGTTTCATCACCGCTAGCTTGCATCGTTTCAGAATCTCCGTCGGGTTTTTCCAATTGGCTAGATCTGCCAGCGAATCGGAACCCATGATGAAATAGAGCTCAGCATGGGCGAATATTTTCTTGAAGATGCGCAAGGTATCCACCGAATAATGTGGACCGGGCCGATCTACATCCACGTGGGAAATCTCAAATTGTGGGTAATCCACCAGAGCTTTTTGGAGCATTGCCAGGCGCTGTGAAACACTGGCGCGCGTCTCACCATGCTTATGCGGCGGTTCTGCTGCCAGAACGAAGAATATCTGGTCCAGCTCGAGTTGTTGATGGGCGGTTTCGGCCAAGTGAATGTGCGCTAGGTGCGGTGGATCAAATGTGCCGCCCAGGATGCCAATCCGCAAGGGAGCGGTTTCCGGACTGAAGCCCATCATTCACTCCACTCCAGTTCTCGGTCACCAATCAAAACGGTGTCCCCTACTTGAACGCCGGATTGTATGAGGGCCGCCGAAATGCCCAACCCTGCCAGGATCTTCTGAAAACGATGTACAGATTCTTCGTATTCCCAGTACGTCATGGAAGCCGCTCGTTCGATGCGTTCACCTCGAACGATGTATCTGCCCGCTGAATCTCTCAGTATCGTATATTTCGGCTGTCGTTCGTGTTCCATCGCTTCGGGGATGACGGTGCGCCGGTGGTCTGCTGCAGCCGGCAGCTCACCATAAGCGAAGAACAGTTGCTGAGTCAGCGCATCGATCCCCTGCCGGTTCAATGCCGAGATTTTGAGAATGGGATGCCCGGCAGCGACAAACTGTTCTTCCCACTGCCGCCAATCGTCTTTATCTTTCCTGAGATCCATTTTGTTCAATACGATGATGCGTGGTTTGCTCTCCAACTCCTCAGAGTAAAGCGCAAGTTCAGCCGAGATGAGTTGGAAATCTGCCACAGGATTTGGGGCATTGCCATCGATGAGATGAATGAGCAATCGAGTGCGAAGCAAGTGTCGCAAAAAATTGTGGCCCAGACCCACACCCAGATGGGCACCTTCGAGCAAACCGGGAATATCTGCCACCACGAGTTCCTGATCTCCCAGATAGACGACGCCCAGATTGGGCTCAAGGGTCGTGAATGGATAATCGGCAATGGTTGGTCGGGCTTTGCTCAGGGCAGAGAGTAAGGTTGATTTGCCTGCGTTGGGCAAGCCAACGATACCCACGTCCGCCAAGATCCGCAGCTCCAGCTTCAGCCAGAGCGCTTCACCCGGTTCGCCTTTCTCCGCGATGCGCGGTGATCGTCGCCGTGCATTGACGAAGCGGATATTGCCTTTGCCACCTCTGCCGCCCTGTGCGACACAAAATGAATCGCCCGCGGTCACCAGGTCAGCGAGGGCTCTTCCTTGATCGGTTTGGATCCATGTACCGGGTGGCACATCAATGTATAGGGGTTCAGCGCTGGCGCCCGTTTTGCGCCGCGGCCCCCCGCGACCACCGTCTTTTGCGATGAAATGGCTTTGTCGTTCAAATTTGCGCAGGGTGTGAATTTTGGGATTCACGCGGAGGAAAACATCACCACCCTTGCCGCCGTCTCCACCGCTGGGCCCACCTTTGGGCACTCTTTTTTCGCGGTGAAATGCAACCATGCCATCCCCACCGGCGCCACTCCTCACATAGATTTTTGCTTCATCATGCATGGTCTGAGAAAACCATCAAGCGGCAGTATCCAGATGGCCGTCTTTCGTCCAGGATAATTCTTGCCCATCCTCCCCGATGATCCTGGGGCGTTGGTTTTCCTGAAACACGGCAGGATTCAAGATCACTTTGCGGATTTTGCCACTGCTGGGGATTTCAAACATGATATCCATCAGACCGTGTTCCAGTAGGGAACGCAAACCGCGGGCGCCGGTGCCCCGGTTGAGGCTCATTTCGGCCAGCGTCTCCAAGGCTTCTGCTTCCACGATGAGCTCGACGTCATCCAAAGCGAAGAGTTTCTTGTATTGACTGATGAGGGCATTGCGAGGTTCCGTCAAAATTTTGACCAGCTCACTCTGCTCGAGATTGTGCACGCATGTCGTCACCGGCAGCCTTCCCACCAATTCAGGGATCAATCCATACGCCATCAAGTCTTCGGGTGATAGATGGTTCAGCAGAGCCTTGCGATCATTGGCGGGTGACGGCATGGTTTGACCGAAGCCGATCTGCCCCCGGGCGCCGATGCGTTTGGCGATATCATCTTCGATCCCGGCGAAGGTGCCGCCACAGATGAAGAGGATATTGCTGGTGTCGATTTGCAGGAATTCTTGATGTGGGTGTTTGCGTCCACCTTGGGGTGGCACGTTGGCCACCGTGCCTTCGATGATTTTCAACAAGGCTTGTTGGACCCCTTCGCCGGAAACATCCCGCGTGATGGAAGGATTATCCATGGACTTGCGCGCGATTTTATCAATTTCGTCGACGTAGATGATGCCTTTCTCAGCGCTCTTGATATCGCCATCGGCGACTTGTATGAGACGCAGCAGGATGTTTTCAACGTCTTCTCCGACATATCCTGCTTCTGTCATTGCGGTCGCGTCCACGATGCTGAAGGGGACTTCGAGGATGCGCGCCAGAGTTTGAGCGAGGATGGTTTTTCCACAACCCGTCGGCCCAGCGATCAAGATGTTGCTTTTATCCAATTCGACATCGACGGTTTCTGGTGCGTTCTCACCGGTCAGAAAGAGAACTCTTTTGTAATGATTGTAGACCGCCACACTTAAGACCCGTTTGGCTTGTTCCTGTCCGATCACATACTCATCCAATGCGGCGAGGATTTCTTTGGGTGGCAACAGATTCACTTGCGATTCGTCGAGTTCAGCGTCTGTGGGTGTTTCTTCATTCAATAAGTGCAGACAGCGTTGCACGCATTCGTTGCAAATGAAAATCCCTTCCGGGCCAGCAATCAAACGGTCGACTTGCTCGTGATTCTGCTGGCAAAAAGAACACTTGGGCAAAATGGTCTGATTCATGATGGCGCGTTCATTCAGGATTGGTGCCGTTTTGCTTGGGATTGATCTTGGGTGATTCCAGGACTTGATCCACCAGCCCGTAATCCGCCGCTTGTTGAGCGCTCATGTAAATGTCTCGATCCAAATCGCGCTCGACCGTTTCCCGCTCTTGACCGGTGCGCTCGACGAAAATATCCAACAGGAGTTCTTTCAAGCGCACCCCTTCGTTGACCTGGATGAGGAGATCGGAGATCTGTCCTTGCGCGCCGCTCAGGGGTTGGTGCATGTGTATGGTGGCATTGGGCAAAGCAAAGCGGATCCCCTTATCGCCCGCCGTGAGGAGGACTGTGCCGAAACTGGCCGTGACGCCCACAGCAACGGTGCTGATCGGGGCAGCGATTTGTTGCATCGTATCGTAAATCGCGAGGCCGGCGTAAATTACACCGCCGGGAGAATTCACGTACATCTGGATTTGGCGCTCTGGCGCTTCTCGATCCAAGAAGAGCAACTGGGCAACGATCAAATTGGCGACTTGATCAGTCAGCGGCATACCGACAAATATGATCCTTTCTTTCAATAACAAAGAATAGATGTCATATGCCCGTTCACCACGGCTGCCCTGCTCGATTACCATTGGGATGATGTTGTTGATCGACATCATGAATTTTCCTGTGTGTCCTCTCTCGCGGAATCTGTGCCAGTCTCATTCGTGGAATCCACCGCCAAGCCACGACCGATATCGAACAATCTTTCATCGATTTTTTGCTGCAGCAATCCGTTGGCGATCCTGTTCCTCACATCAGCATGATCATAGGATTCACGCCGTTGTCCATCCAAGCCATCACCGATCCCAGCTAGAATTCGCTCCATCTCTTGATCGACCTGATCCGGGCTGATGGTGATTTCCTCTTCGCTGCGGATTGCATCCCTCACCAGCCAGGTTTCAAGATTGCGCAGCGCTTCCGGCCGGAATTCTTCTGCCAAATCACTTTCCTGGATGCCTTGAATGCGCAGGTAATCTTCCAATTTCAGGTTGTATCTCTGATTCAGATCCACCGAGAATTGTTGGATCCGCCCGCGCACTTCGTCATGGATCATCGATTCAGGGTACCTGACCGTCGCCTGGTTGATGATTTCATCCTGAATCGAGCGAATGTAGTCCATGCGTGCTCGCTCACTCGCCTGGTTCTGTAGATTTTCACGCAATCTTTGACGCAGTTGCAGCAGAGTCAATGGCTCCTCTTCATCTTTCGTGAGGTTCATGGCGAAGGCATCGTTCATTTCTGGCAAAGTGACGTTCTCTATCTTGCGAACCTTGACCCGGAAATCAACCGTTCTCTCTTGCAATTCCGTGCGAAACCGTTCTTCCTGCGGAATCACGAGGGTAAAGCTGATCTCATCTTCAACCTGGCTACCCAACAACGCTTCCCGAAAACCCGGCAGAACCGGCTCTTCGTCCGCAGCCAACCAGAAGGATTGATCGTCACCGCTGGCAAAATCACTACCTTTCGGGAGCGGTTCAGCAATTTCTTCCGAGTCTTCTGCACTCGTGGATGACGTTTTCGGCTCATCGGCAAAGACGCCATGAAAATCCAGCGAAACACGATTGCCATTCACAATGGCCTGGGAACTCTCTTCGAACACGGCATTTTGATATTGCAGCGCTTTCAACTGCTGTGAAAGATCCTCGTCACTGACTTCGGGCTCTTCATATTCTTTTGTGATCGATCGATAATCGTTCAGTTCCACTTCTGGTTGAAGATCGAGTGCAAAGGTGAATTTGGGCGTTGGCTGCAAGTCGAAATCTTCGAGCCTACCTGGGCCATACACGGCTAGTTCGGTATCCGTCAAAGCCTCGCGATAGACTTCATTCCCCAATTCATCCACTGCTTCATCGATGATGGCTGCTTCGCCAAAATGCCGCAATACGATGGGATAAGGTGCTTTCCCTTTGCGAAAGCCACGGATGTCATTCCGTTTGGCCAAGCGACGGGCAGCGGCCTTTTTGGCAGTCTCCAGTCGCTCGTTTTCTATGGTTACGGTGAGGCGCGCTTGTTGAGCGTCCAACCGTTCTGTTTGAACTTCCAAAGCATCACTCCTGCTCGCAATTGTAGTATAGCGTGCTGCGATACCGTGTTGAATAAGAATGAAGTAAAAAAGGACGCAAGAGCTGCGTCCTATGGGGAAGGAGGGATTCGAACCCTCACATCATAAAGATACATGATCCTAAGTCATGCGCGTCTGCCAATTCCGCCACTCCCCCATATGGGTCACTCTTCGATCGCGCTGGCCCATTCCTCTGCGGACTTGCTTTCGTCCAACATGCTCGTGATCAATACTCGCGCAAAACTGAAAAGCGCTTCCAACATTTCGATTCGCTCCAGGAAGACGCTGGCCCGGTGATAATTGTGGTCATCCTGGTCCTTTTGCCCGGTCTGAATCTGCTTCAATCTGACCACATTCGCTCGCAATATGTTCAGCGTGCGGTCGATCTCACGCTTTTCGCGGACGCTGAGCAGGTTGCGGATGATTTGCCAGAGATCGGTTTCCGCCTCGTAAAATTTCTTCCGCCGGTGCTCCCCTTTGACGAAAGCCTGTCTCACCATGCCCAGCTGTTCCAGCGTGCGCATGTGCATGCTGACCCCTGCTTTGGATAAACTCATCCGCTCACACAATTGATCCAATGACAAGGGTTCTGTTTCGAACAATAGGTAGGCGTACAACTGTCCTATGATCTTATTGAAGCCAAAATAGCTGGCCAATTGCCCCAAGCCATCCAGCATGGAGTCTTGTATGGAAACGAGTTCGAGGTTGGCAGCCGAATCTCGTTCGGAAGAAGGGGTGTGATTGCGGGCAGAAATTTGTGAATCAACCATGCAAGTGCCAATGCTACCACCACCAGTTTAGCAGAATTTCACAACCTCATCAGAAATATGAGTGCGGTTCAACCTTTACTGTCCATCGGCCTATTTTGTGGCGTCGGGAGAGTTCATTGCACCGTTTGCGAGACGCTGCGCAAAAGAACCGGTTCGGTGATCGCCCGGCCAGCCCCGATCGCCACGGCGGAAAGCGGGTTATCGGCACGAAACACCGGCACTCTCAGTTCTTGGGTGAGGAAGGTATCGATGCCGCGCAACATCGCCCCCCCGCCTGTGAGCAGGATCCCGCGCCCCATGATGTCCGATGCCAGCTCGGGTGGGGTGTGGATCAACAGTGATTTGACAATCTCCACCATCTGCATCAGGGGCTCTTCCAATGCTTCCACGACTTCTTCGGTGGTGAGCGAAAGAGTCCGCGGGAGGCCGCTCACATGGTCCATGCCTTGGATTTCCGTGGATAAGGCTTCTTCTTCGATATGTGCGGCACCGATCTGTACCTTCAGCGCCTCAGCAGAAGGCTGCCCAACGACCAGATTGTATTTCTTGCGAATGTAATTCGCGATCGCCTCATCCATATGCAATCCACCGACGCGACCGCTCGAAGCACGGACGATATGGTTCATGGTGATGATCGCGGCTTCGGTGATGCCACCACCGATATTCACGATCATATCACCGGCAGGGGTATTCACCGGCAGGCCCGCACCCACCGCAGCGGCCAGCGGTTCATGGATGAGGTATGCCTTCCTCGCGCCTGCTGCCAAGGACGCCTCATAAACGGCGCGCCGCTCTACATTGGTCACCCCCCAGGGCACAGAAATCATGATATCTGGTTTGAAAAAGGCAGTTCGCCCGGCAATTCTTCCCAAGAAGTATTCCAATAGTGCCTGAGTGACTTCGTAATCGGCGATGACGCCATTGACGAGTGGGCGGATGATTTCCAGGTCTTCTTCATCGACGCGGCCGAGCATTTCCCGTGCAGGTTGGCCGATTTCAACAATTTCTACATTGCCGCGCTCGTCCGGTTCCGCCTGCAAGGCGACGAGCGTGGGTTCTTGCAAAACGATGCGGCCCTTCTTCCAGATGAGGACGTTGATGGTCCCCAGGTCAACCCCTAATGGTGTGTTGAAAAAGGCCATGCCGCGCCCTGGCTGGCTTACGCCTATTGATCTTCTTCGTGGATGATGCGAAGGACCGTGCCACGGGCTTGCATTTTCCGTTTGATCCGCAGGGTGATCTCCGCCCTGCGCAAGGCACGATGAGCTTCCCGTCTGTCTTCGGTTGAAGCGCCTTCGGCGAGCAGTTTCGTCGCCCGCTCTCGGGCCGCTTCCGCCTCTTCCACATCCAAATCAAACGTAGATTCGACCAGATCAGCCAGAATCACCACTTTCTCTGGCCGAATGTCCACTACCCCGCCGAATATCGTGAAACTCTCTTCGGCATTTTGCTTGCGGATGATCAGCTCTCCTTCAGACAGGGTCGTGAGAACAGGAGCATGGTTGGGCAAGACTCCGATCACGCCTTCCGTTGCAGGGATGAGCACCATATCCACGTCGTGATCGATGAATTCTCTCTTTTCTTGCGAGACGAGCTCAACGCTGAGCGACATGATCAGTTCCCGTTCGCCCCGGCTTCTTCATGGCGAGACAGTACATCCTCGATGGAGCCTGCCATATAGAAGAGCTGCTCTGGGATTTGATCCAACTCACCGTCCAAGATGAGGCGGAAACCACGCACGGTATCTCTCACAGGCACATAGCGACCATCGCGACCGGTGAATTGTTGCGCCACGTACATCGGTTGACTGAGGAACAGCTCGATCTTACGAGCGCGAGCCACCAACATGCGATCCTCATCTGAGAGTTCATCCACTCCCAGGATCGCGATGATGTCTTGCAGATCTTTATAACGTTGGAGGACTTGTTGCACCCCCCGTGCGGTTTGATAATGCTCCTCGCCAACGATGTTGGGGTCCAAGATTTTGCTGGTTGAAGCCAGGGGATCCACCGCCGGGAAGATGCCTTTTTCGACGATCGAGCGTTCGAGGGCGATGGTGCCGTCCAAATGAGTGAAGACGGCTACCGGCGCGGGATCGGAATAATCGTCCGCGGGAACATAAACCGCCTGCATGGAGGTGATGGAACCGCGCCGCGTCGAAGTGATCCGTTCTTGCAGCTGGCCCATTTCATCGGCCAGGGTGGGTTGATAGCCGACCGCGGAAGGCATTCTACCCAGAAGGGCAGAGACTTCGGCGCCAGCCAGTGAATAGCGAAAGATGTTATCGATGAACATCAAGACGTCTTTGCCCTGGTCGCGGAAATGCTCGGCCATCGTCAAGCCGGCCAGGGCAACCCGGAGACGCACACCGGGCGGTTCGTTCATCTGGCCAAAAACCATAGCCAGCTTATCCAGGACGCCGGCTTCTTCCATCTCGCCATACAACTGCGTGCCTTCCCGGGTTCGTTCACCGACACCAGCGAAAACGGATAGCCCTTCGTGTTGGGTGGCGATGGAATTGATCAGTTCCATGATGGTGACGGTTTTGCCCGTACCGGCGCCGCCAAAAATTCCGGTTTTCCCGCCGCGTGTCATGGGCGCGATGAGGTCAATCACTTTGAGGCCGGTTTCAAAGACCTCGATTTGCGTCGATTGATCCTCAAATCGAGGTGCAGGCGCGTGGATCGGGAGATGCGGTTCACTACTGGGAACTGGCGGCTTTTGATCGATGGGTCTTCCCATGACGTTGAAGACACGACCCAAAGAAGCATCACCCACGGGCACTTGGATGGAGGAGCCAATGGCGTAGGCTTCTGCACCACGGGCGAGGCCATCGGTCGTATCCATAGCGACCGTTCGGACGCCGTCGTTGCCGAGGTGAGTCTGGACTTCCAGAATCAGGTCTTCCTGTTCATTTCCCAGAGGCACACGAATTGCTTCGTAGATGTCCGGCAATTCGCCATGCGGGAAAACCACATCGACGACTGCACCCAACACTTGCGAAACCACACCTCTTGTCTCTGTCATATCTTTCTCCCAGTGTTACCTCATCGGCATTGGACTAGTTCGATACCCCGTTGTTGCGGGCTACCAAGTCCGCTTCAATTTGCTTCGCTAAAGAATCCAATGTTTCTTGCAAGGCTTCCGCGCCGCCGACGATATCCAGAATCTCAGCCGTGATGACGGCTTGCCGCGCTTTGTTGTACACCAGAGTCAATTGGCTGGTGAGTTCTCCTGCAGCATCTGAGGCATTGCGCATGGCAACCATACGAGCGGCATGTTCGCTCGCACGAGATTCCAATACTGCTTGATACAGCTGCAACTGAGTGAAGCGAGGGACGATTTCGCTCAAGATGGCTTCCGGCCCGGGTTCATACTCGTAATCACTGCCACTCTCGCTGACATCCGGCGTGTCTTTCACGTACTCCGCCGCAACCTGATCCTCAGTCGAATACGGAATGAGCGGCAGCCAGCCCAACACAACCGGTCGCTGGGAAAGCATCGTCACGAAATCCGTATAGGCGATGAAGATCTGATCCGACCGACCGCTCAGGAACTCTTCCGTGGCCAATTGGGTGATGGGTGATAGATCTGCCAAGGTCGGTTCATCCGGCAAATCAGAGAACTCTGCGATCACCGCTTCACCACTTTGCAACATGGCATCTCTGGCTTTTCTACCCAGGGTGATGTAGCGGGTCGGCAGCGTCAAGCGATCGGCGAAACGGTGGCTCATCCGCAAGATATTGGCGTTGTAAGCGCCGGCCAAACCACGGTCGGCAGAGATGATGACGATCAAAGCACTACGGATGGCTTCTCGCTCAGCGAGCAAGGGATGCAAGATCAAGCCGGGGGGCGACATTTCATGGATGTTGAGCAAGATTTCCCACGCCTTTTCAGAAAAGGCGCGGCTGGCCAGGGCGCGCGCTTGCGCCCTGCGCACACGAGAGGCAGCGACGGCCTCCATGGCCCGGGTGATTTGGGCGATGTTATCGACACTCTTGATCCGCTTTTTGATCTCGCGTACTGTGGGCATCTGATTTTCTCAGTCAGCGTCAATTCCAACTGGAATTGAATTGTTGCAAAGCTTGGCTCAATCGTTCGATGATGGCATCATCCCATACACCCGAATTGGTCTGTATCTCATTGGCGACTTCGGAGAACTGTGAGTGATATGTGCGCAAAAAGGATTGCTGCCATTCTTTGACTCGTTCTACTTCCACTGCGTCCAGATGACCGTTGGTGCCGGCAAAGATGATCGCGACCTGATCGGTCAGTGACATGGGTTGGTATTGTGCTTGCTTGAGCAATTCGGTGAGGCGCAACCCACGATCGAGTTGATTCTGTGTCGCTTGATCCAGGCTGGAACCGAATTGGGCGAAGGCCGCCAAAGAGCGGAATTGGGCTAAGTCCAAGCGCAGACCACCGGCCACTTTGCTCATCGCCCTGGTTTGCGCATCTCCCCCTACCCGACTCACACTGATACCTACGTTCAATGCGGGGCGTTGACCGGCATAGAAGAGATCCGATTCCAGGTAAATCTGCCCATCGGTGATGGAAATGACATTGGTGGGGATGTATGCGCTCACGTCTCCGAGTAGGGTTTCGATGATCGGCAAGGCCGTCAAGGAACCACCACCTCTGGTTTCACTCAGTTGGGCGGCCCGCTCGAGCAATCGGCTGTGCAAGTAAAAGACATCGCCGGGGTAAGCTTCGCGTCCGGGCGGGCGGCGCATCAAGAGTGAAACCTGGCGATAGGCCCAGGCATGCTTGGAGAGATCATCATAGATGACCAGGGCATCCTTGCCTTGTTCCATGAACCATTCGCCGATGGCGCAACCAGCGTAAGGCGCGATGTAATTCATCGCCGCTGGGTCTGAAGCAGAAGCCACCACGACGGTGGTGTATTCCATGGCACCGTATTCTTCCAACAGAGTCACCAGGCGGGCCACTTCCCCTTTGCGTTTGCCAATGGCGACGTAAATGCAATGCATATCCTGCCCTTTTTGGTTCAGGATGGTATCGATACCCAGGGCAGTCTTTCCGGTTTGCCGATCGCCGATGATCAGCTCCCGCTGACCGCGGCCGATGGGGATCATGGAATCGATCGCCACAATACCGGTTTGGACAGGACGAAACACGTCCTGACGTTCCATCACGCCAGGAGCGATCCGTTCTATGGGATAGGAATCGTCTGCAGCAATCGCCCCTTTGCCGTCAATCGGGTTACCCAGCGCATCGACGACGCGGCCCACCAATGCAGAACCCACCCGCACGGAAGCGACTTGACCGGTGGGGCGCAGTTCATCCCCCTCATTGATATCATCATATTCGCCCATGATGATGATACCGACCTTGTCACTCTCGAGATTGAAGGCAATGCCCGCGGCGCCATTGCTGAAACGCACCATCTCGCCAAACTGGATGTTTTCCAATCCGGTGACGCGTGCGATGCCATCCCCTACTTCTTCAACTTGCCCGACCTCAACGGCTTCAAAACTGGGCTCAAATTCTTGAATCTGTTCCAGCAGGGAAGAAAACATTGCATCGGTTGCTTGAGTCATGGTATGGGAACTCCTCCAGACCTGAGGGCGAATAAATGGAACACTATTTTAATCGATCCTCTATGCGATGTCTAGATTCTCCACCCCCAGGCAAGTCGATCCCGAGCTTGGACTGTGTTTGTTTTCAGGCGCATGAAAGCCCCCAGCTGACGAATGCCGCTCAAGCTTCCCAACGGATGGAAGTGTATGGATTGCTGGAATGCCAGGCAGCGGCGCTATCTCGCAAACGATCTGCTTGCACTGCCACACCAATCCCCGGACCTTCTGGGACGGCAATCGTGCTGTTTTCGGCCAGGTGAAAGGCCGGTTCACTGATATCCGGGTCATAGTAGCGATCGGTCGCGGAAATATCACAGGGTAAGGTAACGCCTGGGAGGGAAGCAAACGCCAGATTGGCCGCCCGCCCCACCCCTGTTTCCAGCAGGCCGCCAACCCACAACGGAATTTCGTGTTCCACACAGTAGCGGTAAATGGCCAGGCTCTCGGTGTATCCGGTGACGCGAGCCGGTTTCAAATTGAGGATGCGATAGGCACCGATCTCGTAACCGAGTGCTGCATCGCCCAGGCTATGGATGCTTTCATCCAAACAAACATCGGTTTTTAACTGCGGTTGCAGCTTGCTGTGTTGATGAATGTCTTCGTAACCGAGCGGTTGCTCCATCATGAGTAAGTTCAGCTCATCCGCTTGTTGGAGGTGCTCGACATCTTCCAGCGTGTAGGCGCTGTTGGCATCCAACATGAGGGAGATATCGGGCAAGGCGGCCCGAACCGCTCTCGCCATCTCAAAATCCCAGCCGGGTCGGATCTTCAATTTGATCCGATGGTAACCCTGTGAAATTCGTTTTTGGATCGTGCCGATGGTTTCTTGATGGCTTGGCTTGATGCCGATGCTCACCCCCACGTGGGCAAATCCCCGCGATTCATGGCCGGCCGGCAGGTGATGAGCGAACGCATCTGCCAAGCGAAGGTCGTTCGTTTTCGCCCAGGCATCCCAAACCGCCGCTTCCACCGCGTGCTTCGATAGCGGATAACCACGTACCGATTTCATCAGATCTGGCATTGCCGTGGGACTGTTTACGGTTTTACCCAGCACCGCAGGGATCAGGAATTCGCGCAGGATGTGGTAAGAACTGCCCAGTGTCTCATAGCTGTAACCTGGTTCTACCATCGCCGAAGATTCTCCCCAGCCAATGACGCCGTCACTGGTTTGCAATTCCAGCAACATGGCGGACTTATTCGCCTCGCCACCGAAACTCGTCGTCAGCACTTCCACGAGTGGTAGGCTGATCAAATGGATCTGTATGGATTGGATGGTGATGCTTTTCATTCGTTCCCCCTCATCCCTGAGATAGTCTAAGGTCTGCACATTTTTCGAGAATATAATATGCGCGCCGGGTATGGCTCTCTGTCTCCTTCGTTTGCAGCAATCCTGTGATCAGGTAATCGTTTTGATTGAGCCATTGTAGCAGGAGCTGACGCAACTGAAGCTGCCAAGAAGCTGCGCTGGTGGGGTCCTGTGCCAGGATCGCGGCAAAATTCGTGGGCAGCTCGATGAACACGATTTTGGGTAGCCCTTCCCTTTGCTCGTCGGCTGCTGCAATTTCGGCGATCGGGCCAGGGATCCGCCAGGCCAGATCCACCGCCTGACTCGGGTTCAGTACAAGCGCTGCATCCACTGGCTGGTCTGGCCGCCGGGGCGGTGAAACGCTAGGATCGGCTCGTTCTCGAACCCGCTCCGCATTCACCCAGTATTCGACGAGCAAGCGGTCGGAGTTCCCCAAGGTTGACAGTGGTGTATCCGTACCATAAACATTCACATCGTAACGTTTCGCCACGCCGCCCAATTTATTCAAGTTGAAGTGCGCATTCACGCTCATGGTGGGGGAGAAAGTCCAAGTGATCAGCTCGACGTTTTGTTCGATGGCGAGCTTGCGTTGCGCCAGTTTGAGTTGCATGGCGATACCCAGATTGCGGAATTCTGGTTTCACCACCATCCGTTTGGAAGCCATGACGATCTGTCCATCCTGCAAGCCAATGTAGCCGATGATGAAACCCACGAGTTGTTGTTGGCTGTATGCAGCGAGTACATGACCGCCATAGCGAACCAGGTGGATCAGCATTTGTGCGGGAACGAGCCCGCCGGCTTCCTCAGCGCCCCAGGTGGCTCGCTGCAAAGGCATGATGGTCTGGATGTCTTCGTAGGTACTCAAGCGGCGGATCTGCAAATTCATCAGGCTCATCTTCTGTTTCTACGAGGTGCTCTGCGAAACACACGACGCAACCAGAACTCAAAGTGATTTTGACGAGGCAGGTATTGTTGCAAAGTGTCTTCAAGACGTTGGGGTTGCAGCGCGAACGTTCGGGCAAAGTGGATGGGGTCGGTGGTGCGACTGGTGAAAACCAGATCAAACCATTGGTCGGTGATCAGCGAGCGCGGTACGAATCGGCGCCATACTCGGTTCATCCCACGCAGGAGAAAAGGCGGAATGGGGAGCATCGTGCGTTTGATGGACAAAACTCGAGCAATGGTTTGCAGCAGTTCTTGAAAGGAGAGCAACTCGGGCCCGCCTACCGATACGGTGGTATCGAGCAAGTCGATGGAATTCAAAGAGCGCAGGATCGCTTCGACCAAGTCATTGACGTATAGCGGTTGTTGGAGGAATTCACCGCGGCTGGGGGTCAGGAGAAACAGCGGATTGAGATATAAGTTTGCCGCCAGATGGCTGATGAATGAATCCCCTTCGCCAAACACCAGAGAACTGCGGATGATCGTATGAGCGATGCCACTATTACGCAATAGATCTTCTTGCATGCTTTTGATGCGCAAAGTCTCGATACCCGATGCCGTCGCAGCGTTCAGATGGCTGATCAAGACGATCCGACCGACCTGTGCATTTCTGGCAGCGGAGATGAGTTTTTTGGTGCCCTCTATTTCAACCGCGCTCTGGTCTGCGGCCCCACCCCACCACATCGCGCTGCGCAAGTGGATGATGGTATGGATCCCGGCC
The DNA here is from genome assembly GCA_011523615.1 of Chloroflexota bacterium. GTDB lineage: Bacteria > Chloroflexota > Anaerolineae > Aggregatilineales > Phototrophicaceae > WTGJ01. The sequence continues at coordinate 408,093 of WTGJ01000027.1, forward strand.
ACCAATTCGGACCATTGGCGGTCATCTGGTTCAGCCAAGGCGAACCTCTCGATGGCCGGGTCATCCAATACGTAACGAGCGTGTTGCGGAGTCGCGAGGCAGCGCAGGGTATGCCCTTGGGCCCGCAATCGCCTGACCAAGCGGCGTCCGATGTAACCGCCTGCCCCTGTGATGAGAATCATGACACCTGAAGAGTCGTCATTCGTTATGTTATACTTTTATGGCTGAAGACTTGATTTCGAGTCATTGGCGAAATGGAGTGCTACACCTGTGGCATTATAACCCATGTTCGCAGGGATCTCCGAGTTCAGCAGAGTATCGCGGGAATGAGGCCCGGCCCATCCTATGAGTGCATCAAGATGAGTGCATCAAGCTCCGATGGATGTCGACGTGTTGTGGTGACCGGAATGGGGCTGGTCTGCCCCGTGGGCAACACAGTAGAAGATTCCTGGAATCACATTCGCCGGGGAAAAACGGGAATCGATCGCTTGACTTTGTTTGAACCATCACACATCAACACTCACATCGCCGGTGAAGTGAAGGAATTCGATAGCGAAGCCATTTTCGGTCGCAGGGAATCTCGCAGAACGGATCGCTTCGTCCAGTTTGCCCTGGTGGCCGGGCAGCAGGCTTTGACGGATGCCGGCTTCCAGATCAATGATGCCAATCGATATGATGTCGGTTGTGTGGTGGGTACCGGCATAGGGGGGATCGGAACGCTTTATTTGGGCATCCAACGCTTCATTGCGAAGGGGCAAAAAGGGGTGAGCCCCTTGATGGTGCCCATGATGTTGCCGGATGCCGCGGCGGGTAAAGTGAGCATTGATTTCGGCATCCGCGGCCCCAATTGGTCGATCAATACGGCCTGTGCGACGGGCAACAATTGCATCGGCGATGCGGCTGAGCTGATCCGCAAAGGCGATGTGAACACGATGTTGACCGGCAGTGCCGAAGCGGCCTTGCAAGACATTTGTGTGGTGGGTTTCGCCAATATGACGGCCCTGTCTCATCGCAACGACGATCCGCAAGGGGCATCGCGCCCCTTTGATGCCGATCGCGATGGTTTCGTGATGGCGGAAGGTGCGGGGATGCTCTTATTGGAAGAACGTGAGCAGGCACGGGCCAGAGGGGCGCACATCTACGCCGAAATATTGGGTTATGGTTCTACTTCGGATGCCCATCACATCACTGCTCCCAGTGAAGATGGAGAAAGTGCGGCAGAGGCGGTGCGTTTGGCGATGGCAGATGCTGGCTTGCAAGCGACGGAAATCGATTATATCAATGCACACGGCACGAGCACGCCTCTGAACGATACCAGTGAAACCAACGCCTTGAAGTTGGCCCTGGGAGAATTGGCTTACCAGATCCCGATCAGTTCGACCAAGTCGATGACCGGGCATATGTTGGGTGCTGCCGGCTCGGCAGAAGCGATCTTCAGCTTGCTCGCCATGCGCGATGGTTTCGTGCCCCCCACCATCAATTATGAAACTCCCGATCCCAGTTGTGATCTGGATTACACGGCCAATCAAGGCAAAACGCGCGCGATCGATCATGTGATGACCAATTCCTTTGGCTTTGGTGGGCACAACGCTGTTTTGATTTTTGGCAAACATCGTGACTGAACGTTTCTCTTCACCGAATGGTAGCGTCCCGCAAAGATACGCTCATATCATCGGCTGGGGAAAGGCCCTCCCCCAACGGGTGATGACCAACGAAGAACTGGAAGCATTGGTATCCACGAACGATGCCTGGATTCGCGCACGCACCGGGATTGAAAAAAGACGCATCGCCAATGAACAAGAATCTACCGCAACGCTCGGTTTGAAGGCCGCACAAAACGCCTTGAACGTCGCCAACATCGTCCCCCGCCAATTGGATTTGATCATCTGTTGCACATCGACAGCAGAAAATGTTTTTCCCGCTTCGGCCAGTTTGATCCAGGGTTGGTTGGGGGCGACGGCCGCCGGCGCCTTTGATTTGAGCGCGGCTTGCTCCGGCTTCGTCTATGGCGTGCAAATGGGCGCACAAGCCATCGCGGCGGGGGATGCAGATCATGTGTTGGTGATTGGTTCAGAGACGATGAGCCGCGTATTGGATTGGCAAGATCGAGGGACTTGCATCCTCTTTGGTGACGGCGCCGGGGCCATCGTGCTTCGTGCCAGCGAACAACGGGGCGGCGTGTTATCGGGCGTCCTTCGTTCCGATGGCACGGGCGGCGATATGCTCGGGATTCCCAATATCGCCAGCATCGGGGTCTCCAACCCGGCGATCCTCACTCAAGAACACAAACTGTACAAGATGCACATGAAAGGCAGCGAAGTCTTCAAGTTTGCGACCCGGGTGATCGGTGAATGCATCCAGGAATCCTTAGCGAAAGCATCGGTATCGTTGCAAGATGTGTCGATGATCATCCCGCACCAGGCGAACCTGCGCATCATCAAAGCAGCAGCGCGCAGTTTGCGGGTCGATGAGAACCGGTTCATGTGCAATTTAACCGAATACGGCAACACTTCCGCAGCCAGCATCCCCTTGGCATTGTGTGATGCAGTCGAACAGGGGCGCATCCATTCGGGCGATCATGTAGTCCTGGTGGGCTTTGGTGGTGGCTTGAGTTGGGGCGCGGTTACCTTGAAATGGGGATCACACACCGAAAGAGCGCCGATCCGCTTGACCAAACAACGACGGGAGTTGAGTTATCTGATGGTGCGTTGGCGGATGCGCAGCCGAAAATTGATGTCGCGCCTTCGTTCACTCGTGCAACGCAGCCGGCCGCATCGCGGTCGTGTCGATCGTTTGCGCCGGCGCATGGACCCCTATCAAGACGGCGATGATCCACCGTTTGCCTGACAACGTGCAACACGGAAAGGTTATTCGAACAATCGGGTTAAGTCCGCGCGATTGTTCTTGTGCGCTGGGATCAAGCAGTTGTCGATCAAGCGCGTCTGGCCCAGGTGCGCGGCAACGAGTACTAATGCAACCGCTTCATCGGTCAGTGCACCCTGCAATGGCTTCAGAGTCTGGACATCTACAATATCAGCGTAATCGATGCGGGTGATCTTGCCCCGGGCCAACGTTTCCCTCAAAATGTGTCTTAAATCATCCACATCGCGCACTTCGTTTTCGTAGGCAGCCATTACGGCACTGAGCGCGCCGTAGATGGAGTTGGCGCGTTTTCGATCTTCTGTGCTCAGCAAATGGTTGCGCGTGCTGAGCGCCAGACCATCCTTCGCGCGGTAAGTCGGAACCACGATGATTTCTGTAGGGATCCGCAAATCTCGTACCATTCGCCGAATCACGGCGACTTGCTGGATATCTTTTTGGCCGAAGTAAGCGCGATCTGGCTGAGCGATGTTCAGTAGAATGGTCACCACAGTCGCCACTGCCCGAAAATGCCCGGGCCTTGCCGCACCTTCCCAGCATTTGGATAGCTGTTCCACTTCCACATAGGTCTGGAAGTTTTCGGGGTACATTTCTGCAATTTCAGGGACGAATGCCAAATCTACCCCGGCTTCACGGAGCAATTGGCAATCTCTGGTCAGATCCCTTTGATATTGTTGAAAATCCTTCGCTTCGGTGAATTGTTTGGGATTCAGGAAGACAGAGGCCAAGACGGTTTCGTTGTCTTTTCTGGCTTCTTGGATCAACCCAAGGTGGCCTGCATGGATACCTCCCATTGTGGGAACAAAGCCCACTATGGCATCTATTGCCTTGCGAAGACGGAGCAATTCTGGGATGGTGTGGGCGATGATCATTTCACTTCTGGGATTTCACTCTGCCGAAGCAGCGAATTCCTCCAACAATGCGTCGTAGATTTCAGCGGGCAAGCGGGCGCTTTGCTGCTCTGTTGGGAAAACACCATCGCGAACGGCAACCACATATTCCTTGATCGCTTGGGTCATGATCGGGTGCAGCTCCGCGAAGCGTTGAGTATGTCGATGGGCTTTGCCGGGGAGGAGGGTCAAGAGGTCATGAAACACCTGCACTTCTCCATCACACTGCGGTCCTGCACCGATGCCAATGATGGGAATATCCAATTTCTGGCTGATCAAGGCGGCGACTTCTGCGGGGACGAGCTCGAGGACGATCGCAAATGCCCCGGCAATCTGCAAAGCATCGGCTGCCTGGATCAAAGCCCGGGCATCGGAATGCCGCTTACCCTGGACCCGGAAACCGCCGTGTTGGTGGATGCTCTGCGGCGTCAAACCGAGGTGTCCCATCACCGGTATCCCGGATTTGACGATGGATCGTACGGTGGGGGCCATGTAGCGCCCGCCTTCCAACTTGACTGCACCGACACCACTCTCCTGCATCAAGCGGGCCGCATTTTCACGTGCTTTTTCGGGACTGATGGCATAACTCATGAACGGCATATCACCGACGATCAACGGTCGTTGCGTCATCCTAACGACGATTTCCGCATGGTAGATGATTTGATCAATAGTAACGGGGATGGTGTGATCATGTCCTTGGAAAACCATCCCCAACGAGTCTCCCACCAGGATGATCTCCGCACCTGCTTCTTCGGCGATGATGGCGGACATGGCATCATACGCGGTGATCATGGGGATGCGCTGTTTCAACCGTTTGGATTGTTGGATCTCCTGAATGTTGCGCCGCATGATTTTCCTCTGTCTATGAACGCTTGAAGTTTGCTTTGAAAAACCTCATCTACCGGGGTCTGCCGCCGGATCTTTCGCGATGTATATGGTCACTTCGCAGGCATCCGTGATCTCGTTTGCCGTATCGAACACGATGAGGCGGAAGCGATAGCTGCCAGATTCAAACTGAGTCGGGACGAATTGTCCCAATTGACTGGCGTTTCGGACTTCATTGATGTAGCGTGAAAGCACGACGAAGTTGCCCGATGTTCCGGGGCCCTTGAGTTCAAGTACGTATTGGTTGAAGTCTTCCGCAAATGCGGTTCCCATTACGGCGATCGTACCGCTGATCCGTTGCCCATTTGCCGGGATTTGCAACATCGCCTCCGGTGAAGTGCAGCCGCTGGGCGGTGGAGCGCCGGGCAATATGGTGCCGACCGGAGTGGGAGTCGGGACCGGCGTCACTATGATCTGATTCTGAACGCTGAAGGGGGTCAAATCCACTTCTGATATGGAAGATTCAAATGGCAATTCATTCAAAGGTGGTGCCGGAACCGGTGTCACAAAAAAACCATCCAGGCTTTCTTGCTGGACCGCACGATTGCTTCTCAATTCTGGCAGGACAACATTTTGGATGCCCCAAGTGATCATGGCAAGTTGAATCAAGAACACCAGTGTGGTAAAAGAGTTGGCTCTTCGGAAACGAGCCAGTTCTTTCTCGAGGTCATACCTACTGGACGAGTAGATTCGATGCCAATGCCAGATGCGCCAGAGGACAATGACACCGACCGCGGCGATCAGCAAATAAATGCCAATGGCCACTTGCCCCAGTGTGAAGACAAGCGACGAGATCATTTACAAGGCTTTCAATATCCTCCGCAGCAAGGAAATCAGGCGTGGCACGATGACGAGACCGGCTTCCAAGACCTCTTCATGATTGGTTTTGCGCTCGGAATCGATTTGATCGATGGCCTGGTTCGTGATCCCTGAAAAAGCCAGTACCTTGCTTCCTCCGTGGACCGCGGCCAAAACTTCGTTGGCAGTGGACATGCCCACCGCATCCCCACCCAAATTGGCGACCAGCCTAATTTCTGCGGGGGTTTCAAAGAACGGGCCGCTCAAGTGAAAGTACACCCCCTTGCGCAAAGTCAAGCCCAAACGATCCGCTTCCTGGATCGCAATTTTGCGCAGGTGTGCATCGTACGCTTGAGCGAGGTTCAAAAAGCGAGGTCCGATCGTCTCCTCGTTGGGCCCCATCAGCGGGTTCTGCCCGGACATACCGACAAAATTGATGTGGTCTTCGATGAGCATGATATCGCCGACTTCAAAGCTGCGATTCACGCCACCGGCAGCGTTGGTGAAAATGAACGTTTCTGCACCCAGTTGTTGCATCACCCGCACGGGGAAGGTAACTTGTGCCATCGAATAACCTTCATAGAAATGCGCCCGGCCCCGTTGGGCGATGACAGGTTGGCCTGCCAATTGGCCGATGACGAGGACGCCACTGTGACCGACGACTGTGCTTTGGGGCCAGTGCGGGATCTCCTCATAAGGCAGTATGACGGCGTCTTCGATCTCATCGGCCAGAGGGCCCAAGCCTGAGCCGAGCACCAGGCCAATTTTCGGTTGTGTATCAGCACGTTTGCGAATCGCTTCTGCCGCCTCACGCCAGCGAATCATTTCATCCTGCATCGCTTTTCCTTTCTGTATCGTAAGGAATGAAACCGCATCAATCTTGAATCGGCATCGGCGGTAATCCCGCGAGCAGTCGTTGCTGGGCATAATCCCGGGGGGTATCCACATCCGCTAAGACCGTGTCGCTGTTCACGTTAACCAGAGAAGTGTCATGCGGATACTGATCAATTACGTCGCGCGGCGAACCTTCGGTTAAGGCGAGCAGCTCTGACCAATGAGAACGGTGAATCAAGATGGGATGACCTCGCGTGCCATGATAAACCGGTGCGACGATCCCTTTGTCGTTGCTCATGAAATTCGTGAGCAATTTGAAAACCACGCTGGGTTGCAAGCGTGGCTGGTCTCCCAGGACGATGAGGGCCGCCTGGATGTGTGATGGTAAGGAACGTAGGCCCAATTGGAGGGAAGATAACATCTCACCCTCTCGGTAATCCTGGTTCATGACAGTACGAATTTCATAGGCAGCGAGTTTATCTTGTAGCAGCTCCGCATGGGGACCCAATACCACGCGGATTTCGGGAATCCTGGTTTGGTGCAAGACATGGACCACCTGTTCGAGGACGCAGCGGCCGTCTCGCCAGGGCAGAAGCAGCTTGGCCCTCCCCATCCTCGTGGATGCACCAGCGGCGAGCACGATCGCTGCCGTATGTTGGTGGCACTCGATGACCGGATCCGCCGATCGCGCTGAGCCAAATGCGACGCGGTCGATCCGCTTCTGCCGCAGGAGGAAATGGGTAATCCTCCGCGCTCTCAAATAACGATATCGGTTCATGCGGTTCAAGTAGACGACGGTCCTTGCCTGGGAAGGGATGCCTTTGAGCCCCAATGTTTCATCACGGAGCACTTGCGCCAACCAAACCGGTAAAATTTCTGCGCCCTCGCCAAAGCCATAACGAGATTGGATGGCCTCATGATTGTAGACAAACTCTTTGCTCAGTGGCACACCCAAAGCTGTGAGCGAAGCAACGGCGACCACGACGGTGGTTTCCGGTGGGATCCGGGGTTCATGTTCCAGCGGCGCTTTGAGCGGCCGGCCTGCCGCGTCATCTGCTTCGATCAGCAAAACGTCACTGGCTACCGAATCCAACAATGCCGGGATTTTTTCCAATGGATAACCGCTTGCCATCAACTCTCGAATTTCGTCGTAAAGGAAAACGAAACCTTGCCCACTTAGGGCGGCGTTGATTTCCATGAGTGAACGATTCGCCTGGATGGCCGAAGGGAAAAAATCCAATTGTTCCGTGGGAATTCTGGTTGAGGTGGTGGCTAAAACGCGCCAACCCTGCTCCACCAATTCATGCCCCAGCGCATGTAGCGTCGCCGTTTTCCCACCCGCACCGATGAAAGAAACGATGTCACCGCGTTTTACCCGAAAGGCCGTATTGAGTTTCAATCCATCTCCCGCTGTGCATTCCGATCACGCACCGACACCGTGCTCTCGCAACCGAGCAACCACTCGATCGGGCGTGAGTGGGATCTCGTCGAACCAGACACCGGTCGCTTCATGCAAGGCAGCCACAATGGCCGGGGCGAGCGGTATCATGGGCATTTCTGCCATCCCGCGGGCGCCCCAGGGACCGAGTGGGTCGGGGTATTCCAGGATGATGGAATGCACTTTTTCCGGTATATCGGCAACGGTCGGGATCAAGTAAGTAGAGAGCAGCGGATTCTGGATCATCCCTGCGGAGGAAACCAGATTCTCCATGAGCGCATACCCCTGTGCTTGGACGACACCCCCTTCGATCTGCCCTTCGATCAGATTGGGATTCATCGCTCTGCCCACATCATTGGCGCAAAACACTTCTACCAAACGGATCAAACCGGTTTCGACGTCAATTTCCACTTCCACCGCTTGGGCGACATAGCCATACGTGATGTTCGGCTTGCTGAGGCCCGTTTCCGTCTGAATCGGAGTTGTGCGTGGCGGTTGAAATTGGTATGTTGCGATCGCGGGCCGTTCTTCATCCTGCCAGGCAGCTAAGGCTCGCTCAGCAGCACCCAGGATGGCATTGCCCGCCATGAACGTCAACCGAGATGCAGACGCACTGCCGGAATTGTGGGTTTCGGCGGTGTCGTGATAACTCATCTCCAGGAATTCTGGGGAAATGCCAATGGCTTCCGCAGCCATTTGTTTGAATACGGTGTGCGCTCCCTGGCCCACTTCTGCACCCGCCTGCCGAACCACTGCCCGCTCGATCTGTGAACCACCGTGCAACTCCACCGTGGCCCAACACTCTTCCGGATAGCCCAAACTGAAGCCGATGTTTTTGTAGCCACAGGCAAAACCACGTCCCCGACGCAAGGCGGAGTTCACTTTTCCATTCGTTCGTTTTTCTTTTTCCCGCCATTCCTGTGCACCGGTTTCTTCCCAATAACTGGCCTTTGCGCATTCCGTAATCACTTCAGGTAAGGAGACTCCGGCAGGCATCACACTGCCCACCGGGTGTTTCGAACCTTCACGCAAGACATTCTTCTCCCGTAACGCGATGGGATTCATGCCTAATGCTGCGGCGAGCTTATTCATCTGGATCTCGGCCGCAAACAGGGCTTGTGGCGCACCAAAACCGCGAAACGCGCCACAGGGCACATTGTTGGTCAGGACGGCATAAGCTTCCGTATGCACATTGGGGATGGAATAAGGGCCCGTGGCGCAAACGGTGGCGTTGGCCAGCACTTTGCTGGAAGTATAGTTGTATGCACCGGCGTCTTCGATCAAGACTGCCTCTGCCGCCACCAGTTCACCGTTTTGGGTCGCCCCCCATTTCATCCGTATGCTAAAAGCGTGCCGCTTGTGGTGGTAGAGGATGGATTCTTCCCGGCTCCAGATCGTTTTGATCGGTTTGCGCAGCTTATACGCAGCGAGAGCGAGCACGATTTGAATGGACATATCTTCCCGCCCGCCGAATGCGCCGCCTACCGCGGGATACACCACTCTGACTTGGTCTTCCGGCAAATCCAGGGCATGGCAGATCTGCCACAAATCTTCGTGGATCCATTGCCCCGCCACACAAACCGTCACCCTCCCCTGCTCATCAATGTAAGAAAGGCCGGCCTCGGGTTGCAAGTAAGCATGCTCCTGCATCCCGGTGTGATACTTTCCTTCGACGATGACTTCCGCACGCTCCCAGCCACGCTCCATATCCCCGTCTCGAATGGTGTAATGGCTGAGGATGTTTCGCGCTTGGTCAGCATGCAGTTGTGGTTGGCCCGGCGCCATCGCCCGTTCCGGGTCAAAGATGGCCGGCAGATCTTCATAGTCGATCTGCACCTCTTGGGCTGATCTGGTGGCCACTTCCTCATCTTCCGCGACGATCACGGCGATGCAATCCATATAGCTGCGCGCGATATCCGCTCCAGGGATACTGCTGCCCGGCCCACACAGGACCGGTTGATCTTTGGTGACCAGGCCGTATTCGTTCACCGGCACGTCTTCCGCAGTGAGTACCGCATGTACCCCCGGCACATCGAGCGCGGGGCGAGTGTCAATGCTGCGGATGCGGGCGTGCGCTCGATCGCTGAAGCGCAATTTCATCCACAACTGACCCTCAATGTCGATATCGCCGGGATAGTTTGTTTCGCCGGTGACTTTCCCACGAGCATCCAGGCGAGTCTGGGAATGCCCAATCCTCCCCCGGCGGATTGCTTGATCGCGAATCTCCTCACGGAGCATGGGAATTCAACCTGCGCCTCTGGCAATCGCTTGCATGATCTTGTAGTAGCCCGTGCAACGGCAGAGGTTGCCGCTGATGCTGTGTTCGATTTGCTCGGGTGTGGGTTGCGGCCATTCTTCCCACAATTTTGCGCCGCTCATCAAGAACCCGGGGATGCAGTAACCACACTGCACAGCCCCTTCTTCAATGAATGCTTGCTGCAGAGGATGCAACTCGTCACCAGCGGCCAATCCCTCGATCGTTTGCAAGGTTGCGCCATGCGCCCGCGGCGCGGCCACCATGCAGGACATCACGGCAACGTCATCCAAAAGGAGCGTACAGGCGCCGCATTCGCCTTCGGCGCAACCCTCTTTGGTCCCCGTCAAGCCCACGTCTTCGCGCAGCCAGCGCAACAAAGTCTTATCTTGGCCGCTTTGGGTCACCACCGGAATGCCATTGATTTCGGCGTTGATCGGTTCCCTCTGTTGATGAAGGAATGGTTGATTCAGACCCCGGCTGACTCGCGCCTGGTCCTCCCCCCAGAGCATGGCGGGCTGATGGGGGAAACCTACCGCTTCTTCTCCACAGGCGATGGCCTGCAACGCCCGCCGTACGAGGACCCGAACCATCTCATGGCGGTAATCCGCAGTCCCGCGGATATCGTCAATGGGGTGTACTTCCGCTGAAGCCAGACGAGCTGCCTGAGCGATGTGTTCTGATGTCAGTGCTTTTCCGAGCAGGTATTCTTCTGCGTCGCTGGCATGCACAATGATCGGCGCGACACAACCCAGCGTGATGCAGACCTTTTCGATCTGATCCCCTTGCAAGGTGACCACTACGGCGGTATTGATGACGGAGATGGCTTGTACCCGTCGCAGCCCAAGCTTTATGAAAATCCCTTTCTGATTCTGCTTCAGCGCAGGGAATTTGATGCGGGTCATCAACTCATCGTCCCGCATGATGGTTTTGCGCAAGCCGGTATAGAAATTGGCGAGTGGGATCTCTCTACGACCGGACTTCGATTGCAATTCCACGGAAGCAGCCATGGCCATCAGGGGTGTGATGGTATCGTTGGCCGGCGAGGCCGTGATGAGATTGCCCGAAATAGTCGCCCGGTTGCGGATCTGAGGGGCGCCGACTTCCCAACTTGCCTGAGCGAGGGGCAAGGCATGGGCGATGATTGGCTCATGGTCGACGATGTGATTGTGGGTGACCAAGGGGCCCAGGCTGAAATGATCTTCTTCCAGCGTGATTTGATCCAGCCCGGGAATTCGGGTGATATCGATCAGCGTTTCCACTTGTGGCCGCAGTCCGCGCTCGAGCTCGATCAACAGATCAGTCCCACCGGCCATGATGCGGGCGCGATTGCCGTATTCTGCGAGTAGCGCGATGGCTTCATCCAAATGGGATACGCTGTAATACCTCGTCCACATTTCAGCTCACCGATCGTTCAAAGTGTGGCAGATCAAGTGCTGGCCTCTCTCAAATGCGGCAAACTTCAATTGGAATAGCCATCGGCGAATGTGTCGATCATGAAACGAACATCCGGCCCCAAGGGATACAGAATCGGACAGGTAGCACCCGCTGCCATGTATTCTCTCACTTTGGCCTTCACCTCAGCCGGCGTGCCCGAAGCCGTGATCATTTGCACGACATCATCCGGTACCAGTTGCATGGCTTCCAAAATCTGTTCTTCGGTTGCGGGCCAGGTCAAGACCTGGTTGATCTCATCCAACAAATCCGGGTTCACGCCACTGGCTTTCATGATGTGCGGTTGTTGGCCGAGATACTGCGTGACCAACTTTCTCGCGCCATCCAACGCTTTTTGCCGGTCACGATCGACCGAACAGACGACCAACTGCGGCCGGTCGATGTCGTCGATGTGGCGCCCCGCCTTTCGCGCACCGATCGCCAATCGTTCCATGGCCTGCACATTGTATTGTGGCGAAACCAGATAATTCAGCACCACACCATCGGCAATTTCACCACTCAAAGACATCATTTGCGGTCCGGTCGCGCCAATGAAGATGGGCACATTGCGCGGTGCTTTATTGCCGTGCACCACATCCAGTTCGATGTCGTCTACCTGGACAAACTCACCTTGAAACGTAACTCGCTCTCTGGCGAGCAAAGCCCGAACCACCTGGACCACTTCACGCATGGCAAGCAAATTTTTTCGGCGTTGGATGCCGACTTTCTCAGCCAGCGGGTCCCACCATGCGCCAATCCCACAAAGGATTCGATCGGGGGCGAGGTCATCCAGGGTCAGGTAGGTAGCGGCGATGACGGCGGCATTGCGCGTCCAATTGTTGATGACGCCAGAGCCGATTTTGATGTGTTGGGTGGTTGCGGCAAAGGCCGCCATGGGGACGATGGCATCCCGTACCAACCGGCTTTCCGCTTGCCATACCGCTTCGAAGCCATTTTCCTCCGCGTATTGAACGTATTGGATGGCGTCTGGCAACGCATGAGCGTCTTGCAAATACAATGCGACTCGATCCTTCATGACGATCCCTCACCCTCTTTCCCCATGGCAATGAGTTCCGTAGGGATTGTAGTCTGGAAAACCCCACTTTGCACGAATCGCTGGGCGCGGTGCAGATCCCCCGGATGATCGATATCATGTTGCAAACGGTCGGAAGAGAAAAACAGAACGGAAGCGGCTACCTCCCGGGCTCGTTGGATGTGCCGCTCGTAACTCCCCTGGCCATAGGTGAAGCCGATCAACCCCGGTGGACGGCAATATAGGGCATTGGTGCCATCATGTTTTTCATCGGTAGCGATGACAATGCAGGGTTCTTCTTGGCTGCCCAACTCGATGATGCGTTCCAGATCTTCCGCCGCTACGAAGGGCAGGTCAGCGGGAAGGATCAGCATGGATTCGGCGCCCCAGCTGATCAATACCTGCGCCGCACGGTGAAGGGCGAGATTCAACTCTGGCGAACCCGTTTCCTGCATGGTATTCGCCCCCGCTTCTCGAGCGATGGCCAGCGCGCGCGTATCCCTGCTGATCACCAGAGTCCCCAAGACTCTACGCTGTGCCAGGGATGTGGTGAGCACATGTTGGAAGAGGGCGATGGCCAATTCTTCCCGCTGCTCAGAATTGAGGAATCCTGCCAGGCGACTTTTCGCCCGGTTCAAAGGTTTGACTGGAATCACTACCCAACAAGTCATCTCAATTCCAACGAGCCACCCAAGTGAGGATCTCTTCCGCCAATCGTATTTTAGCCGCTGAGTTGATCATCAACGTATCCATTGTGGTGCTTCTCTGGATCTCCTGGCTGGACAAAGTTTGCCGCTCATCTCGATCTTGTTGATCAAATACGAATCCATCGATCCATTGGGAATAATAGCGGGCAACGCTGCTTGCCCTTGCCGGAATCCCCAGTTGTTGCATGATTTGCGCGGCGGGTCCTTTGATGGCTTTGCCCGCCACGATGGGTGACACAGCCACTTTGGGCACGTTGCGCGATCGGATCGCTTCTTGTATCCCGGGCACATGCAAAATCGGCGCAATCGATAACCAGGGGTTGGAAGGAGCGATGAGGATGACATCCGCCTCTGCGATGGCCTTGGCGACCGCTGGGCTGAGTTTCGCCTTTGCTGCATTGGAATAACGTATCCATCGAATTTTCGGCTCTTGCCTCAGCCGTACAAAGTATGTCTGAAAATCCAAAAGACCCTCATCTGCGCAATCGAGCACCGTGGGCATTTCTTCGTCACACATCGGCAATACAGTCGCACGAACCGCCAGAGATCGTGCCTGGTGCCGAGTCAGCTCCGTGAGGGTTGCTCCTTGCTGCAGTTGATCCGTGCGAAAGAGATGAGTGGCCAGATCTGCATCGCCCAGCTGAAACCAGGGATCCACGCCAAACCTCGAGCGCAGCGCATCCATGACGTGATGCGATTCGTCGCGCAAGCCCCAACCCGTCGCCGGGTTCACGATGCCCGCCAGAGTGTACAGCACCGTATCGACATCCGGACAGATGCGCAAACCATAGTGCCAAAAATCATCGCCGGTGTTGACGATGATGCTCAAGTCAGCGGGGGGGATGATCTGTGCCAGGCCGTAGGCCAGCTTGGCGCCGCCCACACCGCCGCACAATAAAGTCACCTTGCCCACATTCAACGCCACAACAACGCTTCCACGATCGGCTTTCTGGATTTCTCTCGCTGATCCGCTGCATAGCCCAAGGTGATCAAACCTTGCGCCTGCCAATCCTCGGGCAAGTCAAGACAGTCGGTCACTGTTTGTGGGCAGAACAAGGGTGCACAGAGCCAACAACTCGCCAAGCCGGCCGCATGGGCCGCCAACATCAGATTCTGCCCTGCCATGGCTACGCTTTGCACCGCCATCAGGAATTCTGCCTGGGCTCGTTTTTCATCTGGATAGGCATCCATATCCACCATCGAAAGGCAGATCAGGATCAACGCCGGCGCGGCCAAGATGCGTTTCCGGGAACGAGCGCAATCCGCCTCAATTTGAGGGAGAGGCACGCCATCCGCCAACAGATCAGTGCGCAGGCGGGCGCCCATCGCAGCCGCCAAACGTTCTCGATGGTGAACTTGCTCGATGATGACGAAGCGCCAGGGTTGACGGTTGTGTGCCGAAGGCGCCCACTGGGCAGAAACCAGGATTTGCTCGATTAATTTTCGCGAGACCGGTTGATCCCGGTAGCTGCGTATCGATCGGCGTTGATGCAAAACTTCTGCCACGGATATGGCTTGGGGTTCCATCATCGATAGAGATCGGTTTCGGCGTCACGGATGAGGCTGATCGCGCCGCTGTCCGCCGATTCATAGCGGAGGCCACGCAGGTGCACCACCGGAAATCCTTCGTTGCCTTCGCCGCTGAGCAGGGATGCAGCACTGGCGATTTGGTCCGCCAGTCCCACGATGCTGGACTTCAGTTCACGGCCGAAAAGATCGGGTTGGCCGCGGATATCCAGCACGGCGGGGATGCCCGCACAACCGATGGCGACCCCCACCGTGCCATTGCGGAACGGCCGCCCATGCGAATCGCTGATGATCACCGCACAAGCGACGCGGAAACTGGCGCACAGTCCGGCCCGCAGCTGTGCCGCACTGGCATCTGGCTCTTCTGGCAACACCAGCACATTGTGCCCCGAATCATCCACGTTGGAACGATCGATCCCGGCATTGGCGGATATCCAACCCTGGAGATGTTCCACGACGAGGACGTTCTGCGCTTGGCGGGAAATGCTGCGACTTTGGCGCAAAATCAATTCCACCATCGCGGGTTCTTTGTGAGTCTGTTCCGCCAACTGACGCGCTCGTTGGCTGATGGCGATCTGGCGAAGATCGACGAAGGCATTTTCGGCTTTGGAAACGATCTTCGAACTGACGACAAAAATATCGTTCACCTGCGGGCGGATGGCGGCGGCTCGCGTGGCCGTCGCGATCAATTCGACCAGATCATCGCCAGGCTGAATCAGGGGGATGCCAGGAAGGGCGGTCAATTGAAGCGAAAACAAATCAATCGATTCCTGTGATTCGCACGCCCGAACCGCGGATCCGATAGTGGCGATTGATGTGCAGGAGGACAGGCGTCAGCGATTCGACGGCGATGGCATTGCGCAATCCTCCGGCATCAATGCCCCGCATTCCGGCGGCCTCCGCCAATTCGATGGCGAAGGATCGCGCTTCGCCGTCATCGCTGCAAACCAGCACATCACAATCGACTTCATGTGCCGCATCAACCAATTCTTCTGCACTGACGTTCTGGAAAGCGGCCACGACGCGAACCGCATCTCCCAGGATCTCTTGCGCTTCCAAAGCGGCTGCTTGCCCCGGCGGTAAATGAACGCCGCGCACCTTGGGGGGCTGCAGGGGAACCGTTACATCCACGAGGATTTTTCCCTCTAGCGGCTGGATCAAACCAGTGAGTGTGGCTCGATGCGCGCTGTAAGGTACCGTCAAGACGGCATGGTCTGCCTGGCGGGCGGCATCCTCATTGGCCATGCCCTGCAAACCACCGCGCAAAGAGGGATGATCGATTTCAGCCAGGAGCTCAGCCACTCTACGGGTGGCCTTTTCTGCCGAGCGAGAGCCGATGATCACCTCATAACCGAAACGTGCCCAACGAAGGGCCAGACCCGAACCTTCTTTGCCGGTCCCTCCCAAAACTGCAATGGTTTTCATCAGCGGTTTGCAGCCATCTCAATGATCAAGTTCTTCCCGCGCTCTTTTTTCGTATTCTTGCCAGATGGCAGGCGCCAGGGCCAAGGCTTCTCTTTGAATCTCCTTTTCATCCAGAGTCAGGACCTGCCGATCGCGCATCAACCATTTACCGGCGACCATGGTGTGGGTCACCAGCGAAGATTCGAAGCCAAACAACACGTGCCAGGGGAAGTTCCCAGCAGTCAACGGCGTAAATGGCTGGTAATCCACCACGATGAGATCCGCCGCCGCACCCACGGCCAGGCAACCGATCGGTCGATCGGGGAAGTGTGGCTGCGTCAGGGCGGCGTTGTGCCGCATGGCGACCGTCGCGATGTCTGCACCATCGGCTTTCCGGGCGTCACGGGTCACGACTTTCTGCAACAAATAGGCCGCTTTCCATTCTGCCCACATGTTGTTGCTGAAACCGTCGTTGCCCAGGCACAAGCGGATCCCCCGCTCCA
Source organism: Chloroflexota bacterium (assembly GCA_011523615.1). Classification (GTDB taxonomy): domain Bacteria; phylum Chloroflexota; class Anaerolineae; order Aggregatilineales; family Phototrophicaceae; genus WTGJ01. Next base: position 424,680 of record WTGJ01000027.1, read on the forward strand.
GCATGGAGTCCCAGGCCATTGCCCCCACGGCGTTGTTCATGTTGGATCTGGGCTGGTGGCTGACCCAGGTTCGGTTGCGGGCGAGGATTTCGTGTTCTTCCTCAGTGGTATGAACCGCATGGGCGATGATGCTGTTGGGGCGCAACACCGCGGCCCGATGGAGGCGCTCGACGACGCGGCAACCATATCTTTCGAGCGAGTCTTCTTGATCGGCTTCGTGTTCTGCGACATGGATGTGAAAACCGGCATTCGATTCGGCCGCCACACAACGACGCAACGTTTCCTCACTCAAAGTCATGCTGGCGTGCAGGCCAAACATGGCGGAAAGGAGTGGTTTTTGTTTCGCCTCGCGCAGGAAACGGAGGTTTTCGGCGATGCCCGCTTCCGCTGCCGCTGGCCCATCCCGGTCACTGACTTCGTAACAAAGGATGCCACGCAGTCCAGCAGCTTCGAGGGCAGCGGCGATGTGATCCAAACTGTATGCCACACAGGCGGGACTGGCATGATGATCGAATAGCGTGGTCGTACCATGGCGGATGGCATCCAGAGCGGAAACCAAAGCACTCAGGCGCACCGCGTCTGCGGATAAGGAGCGGTCCAGCGGCCACCACAGCCGCCGCAAGATTTGGGGGAAATTCACCGGAGCAGGGCCGGGGATGGCCATCCCACGAGCGTACGCACCATAAAAATGGGTATGCGCACAGATGCCGCCGGGCAGGATCAGTTGACCGTGGAGATCGATGTCGTCCACATCGGGATGCGTTTCTCGCATGCGCTGGGACGGGCCCATCGCTGCAATTTGGCCATCGCGGAGGAGCAACGCATGATCTTCGAGAACTTGCCCATCCTCGTCGCCGCAAATGAGGGTGCTGTTCGTGAGCAAAGTGGGTTCAGAAGACATGTTCAGCGATGCCCTCCTTGGGTGGGCGATAGAGTTGGCCGATGTGCTTGGCCGTAGTGAATTGCCCCCAACGGGTGCGGATGAAACTGAAGCGGCGTTTTTGTCGATTGACGATCGGCGGGTTGAGCTCACGAATCTGCCCCAGTTGATACAAGTGGTATAAATCCGAAGCACGGGGATGGTCGGGTTCCTGCGGGATCAAGTGCCTGCGATAGGCCAATTCATAACCCCTGACTTCGGCGAAGTAACAAATCGCCCCCGCTCCATCGGATCGCAACGCACCATCCTCGCGGTTCAATTTCGATTGTTGCCGGCGCAACCAGCGCCTACGCAGCTGCCCATTCAGGAAAAATGCCAGGTATTCCATATCCTCAGCCGGGATTCGCTGGAGTGGAATGCGATACTCCTGTTGTTGCAGGAGCTGTCGTAAATCTCTCTGATTCCGCACCACTCCTACCAAAACCCGATCGTCAGCGTACATGATTCACGTCCACTCTGGGATTCCACGCTTTCTTCTGGAAAAGTACCACAAGCCTTCCTGCATTGTAGCGTCAATCAGCGGTTGCGGACCGCCGCTCGAGTAAAGCGCGATCGATGTCGGCAACTTTGGCCTGTTCTTCGAGCCACCACGCTGGGTCTCGTTGTGTATCCAGTTCATCCACCGTTTTACCCTGTTGTTCCACCCAGGTGTAATATTTCAAGTTGTGCCAGCGTTGTCGATGCTGTGGCGTGCCCGGTTGCACCCAGTCATCGCGCAACCCATGGAACAAGCGCTCCACCCGGCCCACCGCCTTGGCTTCATCCAGCGGCCCATGTTGCGCCCGGAGCTGATCCATCACGGAGTGGTAGCGATCCAGGGCATCGGTCGCCACGGTGACGATCAGATCATCCTTGCCGAAACCGAAGTGGCGGGCGGTTTTGATCGCACCGAAGATGTTGCAGATGCCGCTGATGCCGAATAACTCGCGCAAGGCAAGCACCTCGGCTTCGGCAATCCCGTAACGCTGCACGAGGGTCTCGCAACCCACATCTTCCGCGAACAATTGCAGGGCCAATTTGCAATCCACATCATCGATGCACATCAAGGCATCCATATTGAGCACATTGTGGATCCACGTAACGTGCTTATCACCGATGCCCTGGATGTCGTGTGCGCCATAGCCGTTGTTGAACAATGTGGGGCACTGGATCGGTTCCAGGCCGATGATTTTGTGCTCCGGCCATATTTGTTTCAGGCGATCGCCGGCGGCGATGGTGCCGGCGCTGCCCATCGCCGAGACAAAGGCAGCCACCTGGCCGGAGCCGATGCCTCGTGCTGCCAGCTCGCCCGCCAGCTCTGCGATGGTATTGCCGGTGACGTGATAATGGAAGCGATAGTTGCCCATCACTTCAAACTGATTGAGGATGCGGATGTCAGGATCGCTTTCCCGCAAACGCCACGTTTCATCGTAGATCTCTTTTACGTTGCTTTCCGAACCGGGGGTGCGGATGATCTCAGCACCGTAGTTCTGAATTTGTTGGAAGCGTTCCGCGCTCATTTCCTCGGGTAAAATCACCAGGGAGGTGAATTCCATCCGACAACCGACCCAGGCGCCGCCGATGCCGTAATTGCCTGTCGATGGCCAGACCAGGGTATGTTTCGCCGGGTCGACTTCACCGTAGAGTTCTTTTTCCAGCAACACGGAATACGCGGCGCCGACTTTATGGCTGCCGGAGGGGAATTCTTTGCCATAAATCACCGCAATGGGACAGGCAACCCCCGTCAGTTCCGGGGGTAAAATGACATGGTGGATTTGCTCGTCGGCTGCGCGCCAGGTGATGTTGAAGAGATTGATCGGATGCAGTGGATCCTCGGTGCGCATCCGTTGGGCCAGGGAGCGTGTTTCTGCAGCCATCGTCCAGGGATGCAACATCTCTGCAAAAGTGGGGCCGAAAATCATCGTCGATCCTCTGTTTCGTCTTCAGGGGAAGCGGGTAGAGTCTTGCCCGTTTCTGCGTGGTCATGTTCTCGGATCAAGTACAGGGGTCGCTGGCGAACTTCATCGAAGATGCGCCCCACATATTGACCGATGATGAAGAGGAAAAAAAGCTGGAATGCGGAGAGCAGCAAGATGAGCAGGATGCTGGTCGCTTGACCGCCAAAAAAATCGGGGCCACGGCCCAGGCGCAGGATCAAGATGACAGGGACCAAACCCATGGAAACGAGGATCAAGAACAGGCTGGCATACAACATCAGTTGCAGCGGAAAATAGGAAAAACTGGTGATGGCATCCAGGGAAAGCAGGAACATCTTGCGGAACGGATACTTCGTCGAACCGATCCTGCGCTCGTCCCGATCATACAATACTCCCGTTTGTCGAAATCCCACCCAACTGGTCATTCCGCGGAGGAAACGGTGTCGTTCGGGCATTTGTTGCAAGGCTTGGATCACCTGGCGATCCAGCAGGCGGAACATGCCCGAATCCAGCGGCATTTCGATGTCCGTGATGCGGTCGATGAGGCGGTAAAAGAATTTGGCAGAGAGGAGCTTGAACCAGTTTTCCCCTCTCCGGCTGCTGCGCGTCCCGTAGACCACCTGGTAACCTTCGCGCCATTTGGCGATCATCTTGGGGATGATTTCGGGGGGATCTTGCAGATCCACGTCGATGAGGACGACCGCTTGCCCAACTGCCTGATCGATGCCCGCAGCCACGGCCTGCTCCTGGCCAAAATTGCGCGAAAGATGGACGCACTTCACGCGCTCATCTTTGCAGACGATGGCCTGCAATTCTTCTGGGCTGCTGTCTTCACTGCCATCATCCACGAAGATCAATTCCCAATCGCCTACCCCTGCCCCATCCAAGGAGCGGGCCAATCGTTCATAGAACGAATCGATCAATCCGGTTTCGTTGTAGACCGGGGTGATCACCGAAACCACCGTGCGCGGACTCAAAATATATCCTGCAACGTACGTGACGCCGCTTCCAGATCTGCAGAGATGTGGTGGACCCGGTGGGTGCCGGCAGAGGCTGTGGCTCGTTGAGCGGCGGGCACATCCTTGAGGCCGTTGCCCGTGACCAACAGCACCACTTCATCCGTTGCCGACAAAACTCCAGCGCGAATGGCCCGTTTCACCCCGGCCAGGGTGGCGGCCGCCGCTGGTTCGGCAAAAATGCCGGTGTTCCGGGCCAGCTCCGGTTGGGCCTGCAGAATCTCTTCATCACTCACGAGGACGAACGCACCGTGACTCTCTTTCACTGCGCGCAGTGCTTTCGCCCGATCCCGCGGTAAGTCTGCGGAGATGCTATCGGCGATCGTTTGCGCCTGGATGGCTTGCAGGCAGTCCGCCGTAGTTCCCTGTTTCCAGGCTTGTTGCAAAGCATTGCTGCCCTCTGCTTGCACGCCGATGAGTCTGGGGATTTCATCCAGCCAGCCCAGTTCCTGCAACTCACGAAAGCCCTTGTACAAACTCGCGATGATGCTGCCATCCCCGACGCTGACGATGACGGCGGTTGGCGCCTGCCAGCCCAGGCTTTCCGCGATCTCAAAGGCAGCGGTCTTTTTCCCTTCGCTGGTATAAGGATTGATGCCAGTATTGCGGCAATACCAGCCACGTTGTTGTGATAGCGTGAAGCATAGATCGAATGCTTCGTTGTAGGTACCATCCACCAAGAGAACGATCGCGCCATATACCTGAAGCTGAGTGATCTTGGCCACCGGGGCGGATTTGGGCACGAAAATTACGGCCTTTAATTCACCGGCAAGAGAGGCCGTAATTCCCGCCAGAGCGGCCGCCGCGTTGCCGGTGCTCGCGGTACTCACCCGTCGATAGCCCATTGCCCGAGCATGAGCGACGACCATCGCGCTGGCGCGGTCTTTCAACGATGCCGTCGGGTTGACCCCTTCATCTTTGACCCATAGCCGAGCCAGCCGCAAGTTTTCCGCCAGATGCGGGGCTTCATACAGCGGCGTTCCACCGACGGACAAGGGCGGGATCTGGCTCAGGTCTCGGATCGGCAACAATTCATGATAACGCCACATGGAAGAGTTCAAACGCTCGTTGGCTCGTTCCACTGCGTTGATTTCATCTCGATCCACGGTGGCTTTGATCGCCGGCAGATCGTAGCGAATATCCAATGTACCCACCTCGCCACAATCCTCACAGGTGTAAAGAGTCGCCTGGGCATCGTAGACCCGGCCACACATGACGCAACAGAGATCCTGGACTAGGGCCATCAACCGGGTACTATTCGCGTCCCAGCATGTCCGCGCAGGGCCAGGTGCAAGTGATGTGGGTCGGTGATCAAGGCCTGCGGCCCGCCCAGGCGGACGAAATCAACGGCGGCCTGGATTTTGGGTAACATGCTGCCCGGGGCAAAATGACCCTCTTCGATGTATTGCTCCGCTTCCTTGATCGTCATTCGGTCCAGGCTTTGTTGTTCGGCCGTGTTGAAATGGAGGGCGACGTGGCTGACGCCGGTGCAGATGATGAACAGATCGGCCCGCAATTCCCGCGCCAACAGACTGCTGGCATGGTCTTTGTCGATCACGGCAGCGATGCCGAGCAGTGCACCCTGTTCGTCACGGATGACGGGTATGCCGCCGCCGCCGCAAGCGATGACGATGTAATCTTCTTTCATCAGCGAACGGATGGCGTTGATCTCATTGATGTTCAAGGGCAAAGGCGATGCGATGACTCGCCGCTTGCCCCGGCCCGCGTCTTCTTTGACGTGCCAGCCGCTGTTTTCATAGTGCGTCGCCTGGTCCTCATTCAGGTAACTGCCGATCGGTTTGGTTGGATTTTGGAAGGCCGGATCCTGGGCATTGACACGGACCTGAGTGACCACGGTGACGATGGTCTGGTTGATCCCTTGCAGACGCAGGGCGTTATCCAATTCTTTTTGGAACATGTAACCGATGCTGCCCTGCGTGTCGGCGACGACGAGATCCATGGGGATATCGTGCATGCCTTGTTCCACCGCCGCCTCACCGCGTTGGATGATGAAGCCCACCTGCGGCCCATTGCCGTGAGTGAGCACGACTTGCCAACCGGTGGCGATCATTTCGGCGATGCTGTCACAGGTTTTTCGTACGGTGACCCATTGATGTTCAATTTGGGGTTTGTTGGGGTCTTCGATCAGTGAATTGCCACCGATGGCAATCACCGCCAATTTGGAAGCCATCAAGAACCTCGTTCACTCGGCAGTGGAAAATTGGGGAGGGCGATCATCCCATGGTTAACGCCAGGGCGGCTTTTTGTACATGCAAGCGGTTTTCCGCCTCATCAAAAACGACACTCTGCGGGCCATCCAATACGCCATCGGTCACTTCAATGCCGCGATCCGCCGGAAGGCAATGCATGTAAATTGCGTTCTTGTGGGCCAATGCCAGCCGGCGTTCATCCGCGATCCAATCGCTGTATTGCTGGCCAATGCGAGCGGATTCTGCATCCTCTTGCGTCGTCAACAAAGCCCCCCAGCTTTTGGGATAAACGACATCGGCGCCTTCAAACCCGGCATCAAAATCATCCAAAACCGCGAGATTGCCACCGTGCTCAGCGCAATTTTCCTGTGCTTGTTGCATGATGGCGGGCATCAACTGATACTCAGGTGGGTGCGTCAAGCGCACATTCATGCCCAATCGCGTCATCAGCAGGATGAGACTCTGGGGAACAGAGATGGGTTTCTGATAGCTCGCTGCGTATGCCCAACTGATATTGATGGTGCAACCCCGCAGGTCATGACCGAATTTCTCCCGTATCGTCATCCAATCGGCCAAGATTTGAAAAGGGTGGTAGACATCGCATTGCATGTTGAAAACGGGTGAGCGGCTGGCTTCGGCAACCGCCCGGATGTATTCGTTGCCAATCTGCCAATCACATTGTCGAATGGCAAGGCCATCATTGTAACGGCCGAGGATCTCGCCGATTTCTGTCGCGGTGTCGCCATGACTGATTTGGGTGGTCTGGCTCTCGATGAATTGCGCATGGCCACCCAATTGGGCCATGCCCGCCTCGAAGCTGGCACGGGTTCGCGTGCTGCTGAAGAAAAAGAGCATGGCCAGGACTTTATCCCGCAGGTAGGGGTGCGGCTCACCCAGCGCGCGCTTGAGTTTTAAGTCGAACGCCACCGTCATCAAAGTTTCGAGTTCTTCAATGCTCCAATCCTGCGTACTGATGAGGTCTCTGCCCCTCAATCCCGTTTGCATGGCTGCCTCCTAATGCCTGCGCATGATGATAGCGCGCTTGAACTCTGTGCGGTGGCCCATCTGCATGGCGTTCATCCTGCGGCGATCAAGCGATGAGCACACTGATTGTGTTTCTCGATGAGCAAAGGAAGATCGACATCGAGCAAGATGCCATCCTTCACCCGTGGTTTGCCATTTACCCAGGAGTGCGTCACGCCGGGTGGCGGTGAAAAGACCAATCCCGCCAGCAAGTCATGCTGTGCACCGGCGAATGAGACTTGATCGGTTCGAAAAGCGATGATATCGGCAGCCATACTTGGGGCCAGCCTGCCGATATCTTCTCTTCCCAATACATCTGCCCCGCCTCTTGTGGCCAGGGTCAAGGCTTCTCGGGCAGATAATCCGGCAGGGTCTCCAGCCACTCGTTGCAGCAACAAGGCTTGTCTCGTCTCTTGGAGGAGATTCCCGCTGTCATTGGAGGCCGTTCCATCGACGCCCAAACCCACTGCAACTTTTGCATCTAGCATCTGTCGGATCGGCGCGATGCCAGAGGCCAAACGCATATTGGAGACGGGACAATGACAGACGCCGGTGTGGTTGCGCGCAAAAAGCTGGATTTCAGCTGCGTCCAATTTGACGCAATGCGCGTGCCACACATCACTCCCCAACCAGCCCAAAGATTCAACGTATTCGCCGGGTCTCATTTTAAAATGTTCCAGGCTGTATTGCACGTCGTTGTCGTTTTCCGCCAGGTGAGTGTGCAAAGAGACGCCATAGCTGCGTGCCAGCATTGCCGCCTCGATCATCAGGTCGTGCGTGACCGTGAATGGCGCACAGGGGGCGAGCACGATCCGCAGCATGGAGTATGGGTCAGCATCGTGGTGCGCTTCGATCACGCGCTGCATATCTTGCAGAATCGCCTCTTCTTCTTCACAAATGTGATCCGGGGGTAAGCCACCCTTGCTCTTCCCCAGACTCATGGCACCCCGAGCGGCATGAAAACGGATTCCCATTTCTGTAGCAGCCCGAATTTCATCTTCCAATCGAACATCATTGGGAAATAGATACAGGTGATCGCTCGTAGTCGTACATCCCGAGAGCAGCAATTCCGCCATCGCCAGTTTGGCCGAAATGTAGACATCTTCCCCACGCAATCCACCCCAGATCGGGTGCAAGGTGTGCAGCCATTGAAAGAGCTCATCATTTTGGGCCATGGCGCGGGTCAAAGACTGAAACATGTGATGGTGGGTGTTGACCAATCCGGGTAGTACGAGCAGATTTCGGCCATCGATCACTTCGTCCGCTCGATTCACCCATTGCGCCAATTGTTCTGCCGGCCCCAGCGCCTCGATCTGATTGCCACGGATGAGCAGCGAGGCATCCTGCAAAATGGTGCCCTCATCATCCATCGGAACCAAAGCCTGGATCTGGGAGATCAAAATGGAGTGATCCATGAATGAACCTAAGCGTTTTCCGCTTGTCTCCAGGCGGCGCGGATCGTATTGACCAGCAGCATCGTTCGCGTCATGGGCCCCACCCCACCGGGCACTTTGCTGATGGCGCGGACCACTTTGACCGCTGCTTCAAAGTCGACATCACCGACCCAGCGATAGCCGCGCTTGTCCGATGGGTCATCGATACGATTGGTACCCACATCGATCACCACGGCCTTTTCGTTCAGCCAATCCGCCTGCACAAAATTCGGCCGACCGATCGCAGCGATGACCACGTCCGCCCTGCGCAATTGGGCGGTGAGATCCTGCGTACGACTGTGACAGATGGTGACTGTGGCATTGGCTTTGACCAACATCATCGCCATGGGCAAGCCCACGATGTTGCTGCGCCCGAGGACGACGGCATTGGCCCCACTCAGGTTCACCCCTGCTTCTTTGAGCAACTCCATGCAACCGCTCGGGGTTGCCGGAGCAAAAGAGGGTTCTCTTCCTTTCATCGCCAATTTGCCGATATTGATCGGGTGAAAACCATCGACATCTTTGGGCAAGGCGACCAATTGCAACGCTCGCTCTTCGTCGATTTGTGGCGGCAAAGGGAGTTGGACCAGGATCCCATGAACTCTAGGATCATCATTTAAGGAAGCGATGGTCTCCTCAACTTGCTCCTGGGTGCTGCTCGCATCCATTTCGAAGGTCTCTGAGATGATGCCGACTTTTTTACAGTCGCGCCGCTTCATTCGCACATATTGCGCGGAAGCGGGATCATCACTGGCCAGCACTGCGCTGAGTTTGGGTGGATGGCCGAATTGTGCTGTGAATTGGGCCGCTTTCTCCGCCAATTCGATTTGCAGGCGTTGAGCCAGGGCGTTGCCATCCAATATTCTCGCGGTCACCGTAATTCCTTTGCACTCGAAACCGCTAACAATATACACAATTGATTCGGGTTGCTGCTAGACTGGTTCTAGGTCAATTGCACAGAGGAGCCCATGGATCAAGCGCGGCAAGGGATCTTCTTCGCGTTGGTAGGGCCGGGCGGTGCAGGGAAAACCACCTTGCTCAAAAGAGGACTGGAGCAAATCAGTGAATTGACACAATTGGCGACGGCCACCACTCGCCAGCCACGCCAGGGCGAGACGCATGGCGTAGAGCGTTATTTCCTGAGTGAAGCAGAATTCATCCAATCGATTCGCAACAATGAACTGTACGAATACGAAGAGGTCCATCGCGGCACCTATTACGGTACACCGCGCAGAGATATCGATGCGGCCTTGCATGCGGGTTCTGACTTGATTGCCGATATCGACGCCAAGGGGGCGTTCTACCTGAAGATCGCGCTACCCGACCATCTATTCACGATTTTCATCGCCCCACCCGATGCCTCGGCCTTGCGGGAAAGGCTGGAGGGCCGTGGCGATGAAAACACAGCAACCCAAGCGCGAATGGAACGCTTCTTCTGGGAGATGTCCTTTGTCGATCTGTGTGATGCAACGATCATCAATGATACGATCGAGGGCGCCGTTGCTTCTCTGCAACAAATCGTCGAGCGAGCGCGATCCAGGCGCATGGCGATGCAATCCATCCCCAGCTATGTCAGTTTGATCCCCCTGCGGGATGGCCAGATCTACCTCACCCGGGGAGATCAGCTTCCCTTGGTCGCCCCATTGCGCCTTCGGGAATTGCCGCACCAGGCGATTCAGCGGATGCGAGAAACTCAACTGATCTGGCAAGGAGCGGCGGGTTGCTTGAGCCCGGGACAAGTGGCGGCGCCAGAATTCATCCCGATCCTGAACGTCGAAGCAGAAGCCAACGCGATCCATTTCCAGTATTGGCTGGCGCTGGTGGCGGATGCCATCATTCCCAGCGATTGGCAGGCTCATCCGGTGGAACGTGCGCCAATTTCACCGGAGTTAAAACGAGCCATCAAGGCAAGAGCGCACTCGGCATTGGTGAAATGAAGAGGGATCGAATGGTGGATGGCCCGATCTGCAAGGAAAACTAATCAAATGGCTCAGGCAAACATGAGCGCGCTGTATTTCTTTGAACCGCTGCCAGTTTCAGCATTGTATCTAACCGGGAAAGATGCGCTGCCTTTGTTGCAGAGGCTGAGTACCAACGATCTCCTGTACCATGGTGAAGGGAAAGTGAAAGCGACACTATTCCTCAATGCGCAGGGCCGGGTGCTGGAACGGGCCCTCGTACGATCGGCAGGAGAGGATGTCACCCTCTTCCTTCCTGCCGGCCGAGAACAGCACCTGGCGCCCTATTTGCAAAAGAACATTTTCTTCCGAGATGAGGTGAGCATTGCTCGCTCAGAAGAATGGTTGCAATTGGAAATCCACGGCAGCGAATTCGCAGCTCTGCTCCATGAATGGCATGAACGATTTTCGGCCTTGACCATCGTTCCGTACTCGAATGGAAAGGAATGCAGTTGGTCCCTATTCTGTACTCGAGATATCGTCGAAGATGTAGTGAGAGCCATGGAAGATTCTCCCCTGAATGTGTCCACCGGCAATCCGGCCATGAGGGAGTATTTCCGCGTCAAGCAGGGGATTCCGGCCATCGGCCATGAACTGAGCACGGAATACATCCCCCTGGAGCTGGGCCTTTGGGAGGAGGTGAGTTTCACCAAAGGTTGTTATGTTGGGCAAGAGATCATCGCCCGCATGGAGAGCCGGCGACAGTTGGCTCGCATCTTGGTCACGTTGGAATTGGAAGATTCCGTTCCGATCGAAAGCCCACTGTATTTCGCTGACAGGCGCATCGGCAAAATCACCAGCATAGCCAGAAGCCCAGAAGGGAATTATGTTGCGCTGGCTGTCATCCGCCGGGAATATGCGATCCCCGGTGCAAAGTTGAACCTACCGCAGCAGAAAGTGACCGCAGTCGTTCAATCGATTGCCGGTCAACCACCCGATTGGGTCATCCCATAGTGGATTCTAGCGTTTGCGCTTGGATCAAAGATTGGAATCAGAAAAGAAGAGTTGCCACCAGAGTTGCCAAATGGTGTTCGGTTCTTCCAGCGCCAGGGCGGGAATGACCGCATCGCTAACGAGCTTGGCTTCTTGCTCCTGGTTGGCTTCCGCAGCTTGCTCAGCTGCAGTGAGCTTGGGTACTACCAGCGTTTCACCGGGCAGGAGCATTTTTGCCTCGCTGCGCGCCCAGATTTCTACATAAGCATCCGTTTGAATGAAAGCCAATTCTTCGCTCAACTGATCTCGTTCTGCTTCCAGAGTGGCAACCTCGCCTTTCGTCTGTTCAAACTCCAGAAGCAAAGGCCGCGAATCGGAGAGCCGCTTGGCGAATTGGAAAGCCAACAACATCCCAAGGGTCAAGGCAATGGTGAACATGAGCTGTAAGCTCGCGAGATATTGTTTGCGTTGTAGGTACTTTTCCTCGAGTTCCATCATTTTCCATCGCAGGTTCCATTCAGGATATTCAAAAGCCTGGAAGTCGCAAAAAACAACCCAGAAAACCTGGGCTGTTGTGCCGAAGGTGGGAGTCGAACCCACACTCCCCGGAGGGAACTACGCCCTGAACGTAGCGCGTCTGCCTGTTCCGCCACTTCGGCTCTGAATGCGAACGAGACTGAGTTTAACCTGCTCTAGTGGCTTGCGTCAACCTTCACTCAGGCGACGATCCCATCTTCCACCAATTGTTCAATGGACGTACTGTGAACATTCAGTTCCGCCAGGATTTCATGCGTGTGTTCCCCCAGCTCCGGCGGATGGCGGTCGTAGGTCAAGGGGGTCTCTTGCAGTTTGACGGGCGTGGCGATGGATTGGATCGCACCCAATTTCGGATGATCCAGAGAGACGACCATATCGCGCGCCTGCACATTTTCGTCCTGGAAGGCTTCTTCGATGTTGTTGATCCGTCCGGCGGGCACCCCATTTGCTCGCAGCAAAGGCAACCATTCTGCCACCGGTTTTTGTTGGATGATGGCTCTGACTCGGCTCATGGTTTCTTCGTAATTGGCCACCCGATCGGCATTTTTGGCGAAGCGGGCATCCTCCGCCCATGCTGTTTTGCCGATCACCTGGCAAAAGGAGCGCCAAACATTATCTGACCCGACCCCCAGAATGAACCAGTCCCCATCGCTGCCCTGGACCGCCTCATAAGGGGCAATTTGCGGGTGGCGATTCCCCATGCGAGTGGGCACCTGCTTTGTCGCAAAGTATTCGCCAGCGTAATTTTCCAGCCAGGTCAACTGTCCTTCTTGCAGCGATTGATCGATGAATTGGCCCCGACCGGTCGTTTCGCGAACTTTCAACGCTGCCAAAATGCCCACCAGGGTGAACAGGCCGCAGGTCATATCCGCCATCGGGCTGAGGAACCTCATCGGCGCCCCATCCGGTTCTCCTGTGAGGGACATCGTGCCGGATTCCGCTTGCGCGACGAGATCATAGCCCGGCTGATCCGCCCTCGGGCCAGAGCGGCCGTAGCCACTGATCGATGCGTAAATCAATCTGGGGTTGCGTTGCGATAGGGTTTCATAATCCATCTTGTATTTGGCCAGGGATGCCCTCGTCGCCAGATTCGTCATGAAGATGTCGGCCTGGTCCGTCAGTTGATGCAAAATCTCTTGCCCCTTTGGTTGGGCGATGTTCAAGGCCAGGCTGCGTTTGTTTCGGTTGACGGAAAGATAGTAGGTGCTCTGGTCGCCAATGTAGGGTGGCCCCCATTGCCTGGACTGATCGCCGACGCCCGGCCGTTCGATTTTGATGACATCCGCACCCAGATCGCCCAACATCATGGTGCAATAAGGACCGGCGAGGGCCTGAGTTTGATCGATCACTTTGATTCCTGCGAGCGGGGCCTTGGTCATTTCGTGAACCTCCCTTGTTTTTCAACCCAGCAAACGAAGATAAACGCGATCATCATGCAAATGGTCCAGATCGCAAACACGGATTCCCATTGATCCAGGTCGGCGAGTCTGCCGATCAATGTGCCCGAAGTACCGCCGGCGATGCTCCATACAGCAGTCAACATTCCGCCCGCCGAAGAGACGCGTCCCGAACGCGCCAACAGCAGGGGAAACGCACTGAGGGTCAGGCTGGCCAGACCGCTTGCCGTAAATACCGCAACGAGCATGGCAACCAATGATACCCAGCCGCCCCAGATTGTGCTGCAGAGAAATGCAAAGATGAGGGCCATTTGAAGCAAGGCACTCGCCTGCAATGGATTCCTTCCTTTGGCGAGCAGTTGACCCGCGATCCACATGCCGGGGATTCCCATCAAGGGGAGGAGCGCGGTTTGGAAACGCAACCAGTTCTCGGGTAGCGGGACATTTTCGCTCAGCAAGGTCGGCAGCCACAACAGCAAGCCGAGGTAGACAAAGCCGGAAACTGCAGCGGAGAGCAACAACGGCCACCACGTTTGGATTTCCAGCCCGACTTCTCTCCAGTGAATCTTGGATGAGGAAGATGGTTCATTCATCGGTTTTGCATCGATGCCACTGAACCACCAGGCGAGGGAAACCAGGGTCAACACCAAGCCCGGCAGCCAAAACAACGCACGCCAATCGGTACCCACGCTGATCAACAACAGAGAAAGCATCCAACTGATCGCCGTGCCGATTTGAAAGCTCATCGCGAAGGGTGTCGCCAATTTTCGATTCTGACCGGCGCTGAAGGTGGCCCTTAATATTCGCAGCAAGGGCCCCCAACCGGCAGCTTGCGCGAAGCCATTGATCGCCCATAGCAGCAACAGCGGTTGGATGTGATTTTGGCTGGCGAAAAGCAAGTTGGTTGCCGCGATGGTACAGAGCCCCGCAAGGACCAACCAGCGAGGGCGGATCACATTGCCCAATTGCCCCAAAACCAACTGTCCGATGCCATAGGACCAAAAGAAAACGGTGCCCAGCCAGCCCACTTCGCCCAGCGTCAACCCCAATGCGAGGGCGATCAAAGGAAAAGCCGGACTGATGTTAACGCGACCCAGATAAAATGCCGTATAGGTCGACCAACAGCGAAAGATCAATTGTTTTTCGGTAGCGTCAAACTGGGTTTTCTGCGCGTTCGGCTCAATCACACTGAAGATGATCTCGATAAGGGATGTGCTTGACGAGGCGCAAGCCTTTCCAGTTAGCAAATTCCAGCAATTCATCGGTTACGTCACCAATGCACACTGCAAAATGGTGTTCGTGACCATTGATGATCAAGCTATTGAACAAATCCCAATGGGAGATGGATTCCTGGTTCAGCTCGAAATCCGCGAACCAGCCGCGCGTACCATCGAAACCACTGGGTTCATGGGATACGATCTTCGCTCTTGCCACCAGGATTTGGCTGCAGTCGTCCCCCAGATATGAGATGGTCGTATCTGCCTGTGGGGCAAAGACCAGGTCTCCGGCAACGCCGACCGGCGCTTCATCAGAAAAGCGCCCCAGCGTAACATGATCCACCCAGCGGATGCCCTTTTCATCGGCGAAATGTCTCGGTGTTACCCCACAGTGAAACATCATCATGTAGGGAGAATTGGGGTCAAAGGCGGCGAGATCCAACAAAGTGGATGATTGTTCGGCACGGGTTAATTCATTGAGGAGCAACATGCTGATGGCACCCTGGATGTCTCCTTCGCAAGAAACGGCCAGGTTGTCATCACTGCCCAGCCAGCTGTAAGCCATGCAAGGAACGATCCCATACAATTCTTGGATCCGAGACCAACACTGAACGGCCAGGGCGTCATACTGATGCTGTTGCGCCATCCGTTTCAGGGCCAAATAGACCCGAGTCACTCGCTGGAAAGTTTCCGGGTTGCTGACGGTGACTTCAGCCGCTGCTTCGCGCATCCGTTTCGCTTGGAGGGTAACGGCGCCTTGCTCTTCTTGTTCTGCCAAATGGACCAGCTCTTCCATATCATGTTCATGCAGGGTAACGCCTACCTGCTGCTGGATTTTCCTAGGGTCGATTTCCAAATTGTAAAAGCCGGGCGATACACCACCAATGGAGCCAATGTGGGCATTTTCCAAGCGCAACAATCCCTGCAGTGCACGAACGGTCACGCCGAATCTTCGCAGAAAAATGGCCGAATCTACGTGGTCATAAAACCATTTGTGGTGTAGCTGGCGCGTTCTCAAGGTGCGCTTCAAGATGCTCGCGTGTTCCTGCAGCGCAACCAGGGAATGAAGTTGTACTTCGCCAGCCAGACTGGGGTCAGGAAGTGACCAGATCCCCAGTCGTGGCGCGCAACGGATCAACGGGATGAGCTGATCGCCGATGCTGATGGAAGTGTTTTGGATGAGCAGAAAGTCCAGCTCAGCCTCTTGCAACTTGGCAGCGGCTCTTTCTGCATCGGCATGGCTTTGCACCGCTTCGTCGATGGTGAACAAGTCAAATTGCCAATCCTGAGAGAGTTGTTTCAAGCCATCGATCGAACGTTCCCGATAACCTAATTTTTCAGCAAAATATGAGGCCAAGGATAAGCCGACAAAACCGACGCGCAACGATCTGGTAGACATTATCATACCCCTCTACCCTCAATATCTTGCCAGGCTATGTGCCAGGCATGGAACATCACGGACACACTGTGTGCACCAGGATCCATATGGCCCGCAGATCGCTCGCCCAAAAATTTGGCTCGGCCATGTTTTGCCGTCATCGCAACGGTCGCATTGGCGCCCGCGTCGGCAGCCTTCGCCGCTTCTTGCAACGAATTCGCGATCGATGCACCTGCCTCAGCGCAGGATGCTAGAGCGTGGATGGCTGGTTCGAGCGCATCCAGCAGGGTCTTATCCCCCGTTTCTGCCCGGCTGCGTCGTTTCACTGCGGCGCAACCAGCGCTGCACATTGCCGAGAAATCCACCAGAGTTAACTCTGCTGGTTCCTGCGTTGCGGTTGCCATGCCCAAGAAAAAACTCCCCAACAAGGCGCCGGCTGCCCCACCCATGCGGTTCATCAATGACGAGGCTGTGGTCATGAACATTTCTGGGATGTTTTTCGGTTCTCGCAATTGTTCCGCGGCCGCTGCCATACCGTTCGCCAGGACGTGTCCATGATCGCCATCACCCAGTTTTGCATCCAGGGCGCCGGAAATGTGACTCGCCGCTTGCCATTGCTGCGCAGTGGTCAGTAACATCGACTGTATGTGTTCGGCGGCAATTTTTTCTCGGCTCAATCACACACCTACGGCTGCACCCAACGGACGTTCGCGCCGATGGCCGGCGCATCCCAGAGAGACTTGAGTTGCTCGTCCACTTTGCAGAGCGAAATGGCCATTCCTGCCATTTCCTGAGTGGTGGCATACCGTCCCACCCAGCACTTGTACACCTGGATGCCCGCTCCCGACAACAGAAGAGCGATGTGGCGATATGCGATGAACAGCTCCATTTGAGTCATGCTGCCGCTGTCGTTCAACATCACCAGGACTTCGTCACCCGAGCGGAAAGGGAGATCCGCCAGGATTTGGGGCAACATCACTGCCACGGTCGCATCCGCGCTGGTAAAAGGCAACCTCCCCTGCCCCATTTCGCCATGCACGCCCATGCCGATTTCCATTTCATCGTCCGGTAGCTCGAACATCACCTCTCGATTGATTGGGCTGCTCCCGGGTGTGAGGGCCACCGCGAGCGTCCGCGTTTGATCCCTGATCTTCTCAGCCATCCTGCGGCATTCGGAGAGAGATGCACCCATTTCGGCATACGCACCCAGCATCTTCCAGACGAAGAATAGCCCGGATGTACCGCGCCGATCTGCTTCGCTGCCTTTCGGGGCACTGGAAATATCATCATACAACAAGACCATCTCGACGGGTGCGATGCCCTGAGCTGCACAGAGGTCCATCGCTATCTCTGCGTTGATGCGGTCTCCTTCGTGATGTGACACGAGCAACAAGACACCCGCGCCACGATCCGCCACTTGGATACCGCGGACGATGCGGTCGGGCCCCGGAGCGGCGAAGATTTCCCCGGGGACATTGACATCCAACCAACCCGGGCCGATCAAACCGATCATGGCCGGTTCGTGGCCGGTGCCGTTGCCGATGACCAAGCCCACTTTGCCCACTTCTTTTTCCACTCGGCGAACGATCAGGCCATCTTCCGTGAGGCGGATTACATCGGGATAAGCGGCGGCAAATCCGGCCAACATTTCGCGTTGGATATCTTGTGGATGGTTGATCAGCTTTTTGGTCCGGACTGCCATCACAGCACCTCATCTTCGGGGACAAAATACATCAAATGCAAAGGATGGGAAACCGGGCCAGACACATATTGAGGCTTCACCCTTAGACCGATCGCCAATCGTTCGGCAGCGCAACGCAAGAGGTGGGGGAAAAGCGTATGGCCGCCATCCAGCAGAACATATACGAGGAAGATGGGCCCATGGATGGATTTCACATCCGCACCGATTCCCGCGTTGAAATGCAACACGGAGAATGTCTTCACCGTTCCTTTGCCCGATAGTTCGACCCAGTCAGGGATGCTTTGGCAATCGAGACATAGGGTCCGCGGTGGAGCATACACTCGATCACACTTCGGACAACGGGTGGCGAAGAAGCGGCCGTTGGCCAGTTCGCAAAAAAAACGAGAGTAACGTCCCAGGCTGTGTCGATACTCTTGTTGAAGCGCGAAGGAAACTGTAATTTGTTCGATAAAATCAGACCAAGGGTGTTCTTCTGGCAATCGGTTTCGCTCATGATCGATCAGTGTTTTGATGGATTTCCCGTACAGCATCAATCCCGTTGCTCCCAAACATTGACCACGCAAATGCTGCCGATGCCGGCGTGGGTATCCGTCAAGCCTCGTTGCGCCCCGTAGACCTGTCTTTCGCCCGCCTCCCCCCACAATTGGAGACAGATTTCAATCGCCTGGGCGATCCCGGTCGCGCCCACGGGCGCCCCGCGGCCCAGTAACCCACCACTCGGGTTCACCGGTAAAATCCCATCGGCGTCAAATTCGCCCGCTGCAATGGCAGGCCCACCTTGTCCTCGTTTGGCAAAACCCAGGTCTTCCATGCTTTGCAGCTCGGCACCACTGTAGCTATCGTAGCATTCGGCAAGGTCGATCGCTCGTTTGGGTTCGGTGATCCCCAATTGCTCGTAGGCCTTTTCGGCGGCATATTTCTTCGCCGCAAAATTGGTGATGTTGGGAAAACGATCGCCCAAGCGCATCGTGTCTGTCCCACAACCGCTGGCGGAAAAATGAATGGGCGGCCGTTGGGCAAAGCGCTCACTATGCGCCTCCGCCCAATCTCTCGTCGAAAGCAAAATGGCCGCGGCGCCATCGCTGAGCAAACTGCAATCCAGCAAGCGATAGGGGTCAGCAATCATCCGTGAATTGAGGACCTCATCGATGGTGAGTTCCAGCGGTTTTTGCGCCAGGGGATTGCGGGCGGCGTTCCTCCGATTGCGCACCGCGACGTGGGCAAACTGTTCCGCCTTGGTACCGTATTGCTCCATGTGAGCGCGCATCATAGCGGCGTAAAATCCAGTATAGGTTCCGCCCAGCATCACTTCCCAATCCACATCGGCGGAAAGGGCAAAGAGTTGATTCGCGGTCTGTGAGCTCACGCTGCGGCCATTCAGTTCACAACCGTAGACCAGGACGGAATCACACATCCCACTCAATAAATAGGCTCTGGCGGTGCGCAGCGCCAATGCTCCCGTCGCTCCGCCCCCTTCCACTCTGAGGTTGGGTTTGGGAATCATACCGACTTGATCGTGCAAAATGGCGCCCATCGTCATCTGGCGATTGAAATGATCGCTTTCATAACTGGTGATCCCATGCTCCACCTGGTTCAGGTTCTCCAACCCGGCATCCTGCATGCAGGCAAGCACGGCGTCGGTGGTCAAATCGCGCGCATTCTTGTCGGCGTGATGTGCGGCAAAAGGCGTCATGCCCACCGCCACCACAACCGGTAGGCGGGAAGCACTCCGTTGCACCGTATCGATCATATGCCTGCGCTCAAATCTGGTTCAGGATAGCATTCCCACCAGGGCCGAGCCATTTCATTCGTCATCAGCGATAGCATATTCACTCTCGGCAGGGCGACGTTCGCCAACCATTGTTCGCGTTCTTTGCGATCGACCAGGGCAGTGGCTTCCCCCCATAGTGCGCGGCCGACGATGCAACCGCTCGCCCCTTCGTGGCAGGCAACTTTCAATTGCTTGGTGAAGGTGGGAAAATCTACCCCCGCACTCAGTAAGACCCAGGGGATATTTAAAGCGTTGCTCAGTTCGCGACAAGCGATTACCCAATCTCGTTCTGCAGGATATTGTT
>WTGJ01000027.1:444514-521232 GCA_011523615.1 Chloroflexota bacterium
TCGGGTTCGCAGCATCGATCGCCAGCTTCAAGGAATCTTGATGATCCATGGCGATGATATTGAAGGTGCCCAGTGGCGAGCTGCAACGCCTCAATCTCGTGAATTCTCCCAATGCCAACGTACGCAAGGTGCCAGTCTCTCAGAGGGATTGGATCAGATCCAAAGCGACGGTATAAACCGCTTCATTGCTGCGGTCCAGTTCGTTTTGTTCGGCGTCAGACAATGGATCCAGAAAACTTCGATTGTTCAATAACAAGTCCCACACCACGAGCAAAGATATTGCCGGTACGTTGAAATGATTGGCAACGGCGTAAGTCGTCGCCGTTTCCATATCCACCCCGAGGAAGCCCTCCTCATGCCATTGCTGGATATCTTGCCCACGTTGTGCGAACAGCGATGCCCAGGTCAGGTGGGGGCCGATGAGCGATCGACGACCGAGTTGCTGGAGACTGTGGTGAGCACGATGCAAGCCAGCTTCGTCGCCGTAGGAGATTTCTGTTGCGCCGTACAGCTGGGCCACTCCTTCTCGGCAAGCCGCAGTCCTGGGCAGGATGATATCGCCGGGCTGCAAGCCCTCCGCCAGTCCGCCACACGTACCGATTTGGATCGCGAGCCGAACCCCCAAAATGGCAAATAAGTGAATGATTTCATTGGTGCGCGGTGCGCCATATGCACAACAATAAGCAATTTTCCTGCCCCGCCAACGACCCCAGAAAATGTCGGGAAAATGCAATTCCTGCACATCCTGGAGGTAAGAGAGCCGCCATTCATTGCGCTGCGCGCGCCACCAGGATCCTTCCACGATCACGGCATCTGGAATCTCGTCCTTTTGCATTTGAAGAGCGCCAAGCCATTCTTCGGCGGTCAAATCCATGATGGAACGAAACGGAGGTCGCTGGGAGTTCACTGCAGGAAGTCAACCATCTACACCTGCGTGCAGGGCCAATCTATGGAAGAAGTCGCGATAGATGGCATCACGATGGATGCCATATGCTTCCCGCATCGGATGAGGGTTCGGGTTCACTTGATAACACAAGGCATCATCCAATAAGGGTGACGGGCGCAATCTCGAAGGCACCCAGTCGGGTCTCATCAACCAGGCAAAATTGATGAGGTCCCACACCACCCAGCTGCGGCCAAACATGTCAGCCATGGCAATGCCGAACATCGTGCGCAGCAAATTCTTCTCGGTGTACAACTCATGTAAATAAGCGCCAATGCGCCCGTATGGAGCCACCCAACGCTCCATTTCCGGCAATGAAATCGTCAACATTTCCCCCACGTAATAACCCGGTAAATAGACGTGGGGCACGCCACAGGCGAAGAGGAATTTCGCAGCGAGGGGATCCATGATGAGGTTGAAGGAAGATGCGTTGCTGCCATCCCAGAATGTGGGGAAGGAAGCGGTCCAGGTGACCACGATGCGCTCACGGATGCGCGGTTCCAGGAGTATCGCTGAGGCGATGTTCGTCAGGCAACCGATGGCCGCGATGTAGATCGGCTCATCTTGAGGAGAGCCAGCCATGGCTTGATCGATGATGAAACGTGCGGCAGGAGAATCCACCGGCTCATCATAAGAAGTAAGGAATCTAGCCGAGCCAGGCAGGCAACGATCCGCCAGATCTGTGCCCAGCAAGTCATCCACCTTCAAAATTTCCTGGTAGCTGAGTTCCATCCCGGTGGCTGGATCGACCGTGGGGATCTCACGTGGGTTGATGCCGTTGGCCCACATGCGTCGAGCCGCAGGGAGGTAGCGGCGGGCCCGGCCGTACAGGCGGTCTTGATCGTCGACTTGCAAGGCATCGTAGGCGGCGATGGTCTCTTGCATTTGCCGGACGGTTTCATATGGCTCCGCCAGGATGCCCAGGATCGAAAAGCGATCTTGCGCGAGCAATGCCCAGGCCAGCGCGAATTGATCATCGATTTGATTGTGCGCATCAGTATCGATGATCAGCCGCACCTTGCCACTGGGCAGTTGCAAGCGTTCGTTCAGCAAATCATCATCAAGCGGTGGCAAGTGGGGTATCGGTTGAAGTGGTTGCATCGGAAAACCGTCCATCAAAGATTCCCCGCGTGCGCGGCGAGCTTATCAAAGAAATCGCGATAGATTTCGTCTCGATTCAAGCCATAGGCTTCGCGCATCCAGTGCGCCTTCGGCTTCGCTTCAAATACCAAATCATCGGTTAGCAATGGCGAAGGCCTCAATCGGGAAGGCACCCATTCTGGCTTCATCAACCAGGCGAAATTGATCAGGTCCCAGATCACCCAGGTGCGGCCGAAAAGATCGTCGGTTGCAATGCCACGCATCAAGTGAATGGGGTTTTTGGTGTAAAGTTCGTGCAGGTAGGCGCCGATTCGGCCGTGTGGCGCCACCCACCGTTCCATTTCGGGTAGTGAAATGCTCAACATTTCGCCCACGTAATAGCCTGGCAAGTACACATGCGGCACACCGCTGGAGAACAACAATTGCGAGGACAAGGGATCTTGCACCAGGTTGTAGGAGGAAACGTTGCTCCCGTCCCATGAAGATGGATAAGAAGAGGTCCAGGTCACCACGATCCGCTCTCGGATGCGCGGTTCCATCAAGATGGCAGAGGCGATGTTCGTGACGCAACCGATGGCGGCGATGTAAATTGGTTCGTCGTCACTGGATTGACTCATGGCTTGCTCGACGATGAAGCGAGCCGCGGGGGAATCTACTGGATCATCGAATGAAGTCAAATAACGCTCGGAGCCACGGAAACTGCGATCGGCAAAATCGGCGCCGAGCATTTCAGCCACTTTCAGGATTTCAAGATAGCTGAGTTCCATCCCTTCGGCAGGGGTCGCGTATTGGATCTGATGAGGGTTGATGTCGTTTTGGATCATCCGGCGGGCGTATTCCGCATAATCGCTGGCGGGCGGCGCCAATTTGGCGTTGGCATCCGCAACGAGCGCATCGTAGGCAGCGAGGGTGGATTCTCGCCGATCGGCATGGCCATAAGGTTCGGCCAAAATGCCGATAATATCGAATGCATCCTGTGATAGAAAAGCCCAGGCCAAGGCATATTGATCATCGATCTCGTTGTAGGTATCGGTATCAATGATCAAGCGGATGCGACCGCTGGGCAATGCCAACCTTTTGCGCATGAAGTCGGGATCCAGGGGCGGGAAACTGGGCTGGTCTGGCATGTTGGGTACTCCTGTTCTTACTTCAATGATATTCTTGGGGAGCATCGATTTTCGGAAGCAGCGCGTTCCAACCGATGACGCAGCGTTGGTTTCCGTTCATCCTGCTGATTCGTTGCCTTCATCCTTATGCTCTTCTTCTGGCGGCAATACCCAGATCTTTTCGGGTGGGAAGTGTAGGGTGACCGTTGAACCGTCCTGATGATGTTGTACCTGGCTCGGTTCGGTCACTGCTTCTACCTGAAACTCGCCAATGTCAATGCGAAAACGGGCGTAACGCCCCACATAAACATGAGACCGGATGACCCCTTCTACATCGTTGTGGCCTCGCCCACCCAATTGGATCGCTTCCGGGCGGATGCTCAAAGTCGAGACGCCGGCTTTCACACCGCTTTTCGGCGCTTGGAACGAACCACAGGGGCAATGGATCGCCCCATTTTCCAGCGTGCCGGGGATGAAGTTCAAACCACCAAAAAAACGGGCGATGGCCACGGTGGAGGGCGCTTCGAAGAATTCTGCCGGTGGAGCATATTGCTGCAACACACCATCGAACATGAGGGCGATTTCGTCGGCCAAAACGACCGCTTCTTCTTGATCGTGGGTGACGAAGATCGTGGTGATCTGCAATTCGCGCTGGATGCTGCGCACCAACTCCCGCATTTCATCTCGCAAGTGCGCATCCAAATTGCTCAGCGGTTCATCCAGCAACAATACGTTGGGCTCGACGATCAAGGCACGGGCCAGGGCGACGCGCTGCTGCTGCCCACCAGAAAGTTGTGAGGGCTTTCGTTTTTCGATTCCGGGGAGTTGGACGAGCTCCAGCATCTCCGCGACTCGCCGACGGATTTCTCTTTTGTCTACCCGGCGCATTTTCAGGCCGAAACCGATGTTGTCACCCACGTTCATATAGGGAAAAAGCAAATAATTTTGGAATACCATCACCGCGCCCCTTTTCTCAGGAGCGATGTCCAAAATGGAATTGTCATTGAAATAGATGTCGCCAGCGGTCGGCCGCAGCAAGCCAGCGATCATTTTCATCGTCGTCGTTTTCCCGCAACCGGAAGGTCCCAATAAAGCGGTTAACGTTCCGCTTTCAATATCCAGGCTGAGATCATTGACGGCAGCAAAATCATCGTCAAAAATTTTGGTCAAGTCGGCGAGTCTCACCTGCGTCATATGTTCCCGATGCCTCCTACAGCCGAGCGGCCCGTAAGGTATCGCGAAGTAAGCAGTAGGACGAGCACACCCGGTGCGATGAAAATGATCCCCAAGGCACCCGTCACGGGATAATCGGTAGACGAAACGAAATTGAATAATTTTAGGGGCAGCGTCTGCACCCGGCCGCCGCCGATGATCAAGGTCGTGATGTATTGCGCCCAGGAGATCAGAAACGTGAACAAACCGCCGACGATGATCCCGGGCATCACCGTCGGAATCATGACGTACCAGATGGTAGCAATGGGGCCCGCCCCCAGAGATCGGGCTTGCTCTTCAAATTGCGGGTCATAATTGGCAAAAACGCCAGCCATGACCAGGGTCATGTAAGGCAAACCGGGGATGAGGTGAACCAGGATCACGCCCAATACCGAATTCGCGATCCCCAAGCGAATGAACACGACATGGATGCCCAAAATCACGGCTAAGCTCGGGATGATGGTGGGCGATAAGATGAGCAATTCGATGATCCGTTTGCCGCGAAAACGATGCAAGCCCAATGCCCGGCCGGCTGGCACCCCCACCAAGATGGAGAGTAAGGTTACGACCACGGCGATGTAAGTGGTGATATAGAGTGATTCCAGCGCACCTGCCGCCGGTGAAAAAGCGTATTCCCAGGCGCGCATGTTGTAACTGGCCGGCAGGATATTGGGAAAAAACCAACGATATGCAATCGACCAAATGAAGAGGGGGATCATCGGCGCGATCAACCAGAGCAGGAGCATTGCGATCCCCAACCAGCGCAAAAGGCTCCCCCAGTTGAATGGAAGCTTTTCGCGGAGCTGTGTTGCGCTCTGTATGGATGCCATGTTCAGGAAGACCTTACGTATCGTCTCGTCAAGTTCATGTAAGCCAGAATCATCATGGTGGCGAGCACGGCGATCACCATGGCCATAGCCATGGCCTGCGGTTTGGCGGCCAAATCGACGTCGGTATAACTACGAACGGCCAAAACCGGCAGCGCGGCCGGATAGGAACGACCCAACAAGAAGGGAATCTCGTAAGCGCCAAACGTGAATGCAAACACAATCACCGAAGCAGAGAGAACCCCCGGCATGATCAATGGCAAGGTCACGTAGCGAAAGCGCTGCCAACGGTTCGCGCCCAAAGATTGGGCGACCGCCTCGTAATCTTCCCCGACCGATTGCAATACTGCGAGAACGATCACGCCGATGAAGGGAATCTCTTTCCAGATGTATTGCAGAATAATACCGATGGCATATCGATCATAGATCAACGCGGGAAATTCACTGGGTCGGGAGATCACATCCGCATTGGTCAAAATGCGCGCCAAGAATCCGCTTTGCGAAAACAAAAATAGGATTCCAATCGCACCCACCAGATGCGGAAAGGTCAAATTCATTTGGAAAAAGAAGGAAATGATTTTCTTGCCGCGGAAGGTCGGGCGCAATAGCAAAGCGGCACCCACAGCCAGGATGCTGGCAATTACGGTGCTGGTGAAGGCGATGTGGAAAGTCAGTAAGAAAGATGCAAAAAATTCACGATCGGTAAATACCAAACGATAGGCCTCCAAATTGGGTTCGTTGAGCCCAATCAGAGGGAAATAATTCAAACTCCGAATGAAACCCATCAGCAAGCCCCCCATGAAGAGGAGGATGATCAGCGATATCGCCGGCGTAAGCAACAGGGCGATCCTCAGATTCTGCCGACCGCGATCCGTTTGGGGGCTGGGAAATCGCATGAATGAACGACCGTAAAGGTTTCGTCTGCTAAAAAAAGAGGGGGCAAAACGATGCCCCCCTCCGAGAGAACAAACTCTACTGTTCCAGAACGTTAGTGCGCCAGTCTTCTTCGATCCGCACCAACCAGGTGGCGAGCAATTCCGGCAAAGCAGCCGCTGCGAGCTCTGCGGGGGTTGCGTGGGCCGGATGACGTGGCACCTCATCAAAGGCTGCCCGTTCTTCATCCGTCAGCAAGGAGGGATCCAGCACGGACATGGAACCCCATACGTCTGGATTAGCGGCTTGCAATTGACCGCGGAACGAAAGGAGAGTGTTGGCCAGGATCATGGCTGCCGCTTTGTTGCTGGCGTTATAGGGTATGGCCGTGAAGTGCACGTTGCCGATCGTGCCGCTTTCCAGCACATAGGAATCGGTACTCGGTGGGAAGATGCCATTGTCGATATTGCCGCCGACGCCCAGCGCACCGTAGGTGATGAAGAACTGGACTTCAGTGTTGGCGTAGAGTTGCTCATGCACGGTGCTTTCCGCCGGATAGGTTTCCCCACTCCGCCACAAGCAAGGTTCGAGCTCGTTGAGGGTGGCCCAGGTCGCTTCTGCTACCGGTGCATATACTTCCTCGTCAAAGGGGCCCAGCAACTTGCGATGGCCGCCTTCATCGGCATAGATTTTATCGGCTTCGTTGTAGAAGACGTGTCGTACGAACACGGAACCCGTGAAGTCCGGCAGCGCAGGGTAGGTCAAGCTGCCCGGGTTCTCGCAGGCGTATTCCAGCAAGGCATCCATATCGACCGGTGGTTCAGGAACAAAATCCGTATTGACCACGATGACGACTTGCGCACGTCCCCACGGAACTTCGCAACCATCGACCGGCGTACCGAAATCGTTGAGGATGGTCTGATCATCCGGATTGACATTGGCCATCGCGGGCAAAAGGTCCGTATAACCGCAGAATGCCAGACCGCCCTGCTTGAGGGTGCGGAAGTTTTCACCGTTGATCCAGATCAAGTCCACCGCGCCGCCTTCATCGACGCCGGCTTCTTTTTCACCCAGAACCAATTGTACGGTATCCGCCGCTCCGCTGTGGACCTGGTTCAACGTGACGTTGTATTCATCCTGCAAGATGCCGCCGATGAATTCCAAAACAAAGCGATTGATGCGGTCCGAACCGCCCCACATAAACCAGTTGACCTCGCTGCCGTCGGCGGCAGCTACGATCTCATCCCAGCTCATCCCCGCCAATTCACTGTCCTCGATTTGCCGGTTTGCCGGCCCATCCTGTGCGCCCACCGCACCAACCAAGACGAACAGAGAGATCAAGCAGAGGGTGATCCCTTTTTTACCTAGAAACGACATTTACTCCTCCTAAGTCTTTCAAAGCAATGGTACTGCGAGAGATTGTAGTCAGGGTGAATGCAAGTTTCAAGAAATTACGCGCCCTGAATTGGTGCAGCTATTCGATCAATGCTTGTCTCATGTACTGGGCCGCGGCCATCGCTTCTACATCATAATCCGACACCAATGGGCGCCAGGTATTCACCGTCCGGCCCGTTTCCGCATTCGGATTGGGAAAACACTCAATCACGATGCCGCCTTGATAATCGATCTCATCCAAAGCTTGGCGGATTTCAGCCCAGGGGATATGCCCCTGCCCCGGCAGCTTGCGATTGCTGGCTGCGACGTGAAAATGCGCCAGCTGATCGCCCGCTTCACGGATTGCATCGCCGAGGTGGCTCTCTTCCATATTCAAATGGTAGGTATCCAACTGCAGTCGTACCGCGGGATGATCAACCGATTGGAGGAATTGCAGTCCTTCGGCAACCGTATTGAACATGAACGTCTCGAAACGGTTGATGATTTCCAGGGTGATGAAGATGCCCAGATCCGCGGCGACATCGGCAACTTCGCGGATGGCCTCTGCGGCCCGTTCACGATGGCCGGGCATCGCGGCAGGATCCGGGAAATACAACCAGGGCGCATAGGGCAAGCCACCCAGGATGGGGCTGCCCAATTGGGCGGCGGTCGCCAAACAACGCTTCAGGTATTCTACGCCGGCTTTGCGCAACGTTGCATCCGGGCTGGTGATGTCTTTGTCTTCGGGTAGGCCCATGCTGCAATACACCTGCAGGTCAAACCGTTCCAATTCAGCTCGATAGGAGGCGATGTCGATATCCGGTCCGGTAACCAAGGAGATCTCCACCGCGTCAAAGCCCGTCGCCCTCGCCCGGGAGAAATATGCGACCTGGTCGCCAGACCAATTTTCAATCCAGTAAAATATCTCTATGCCCAAAGTGCGCATCGCGTTTTTTACCTTTCACAAGGTATCGAGAGAAGGTATCAAAATTCAGCGGATGGTACAACGGTACGAATGAAGCAGCGCAATCATCAAGTGGTTCGCAGATGGCTGCGGAAGTTATTGAGTTTCGCCGTGATCGCGTTTTGCTCTTTCCTTTTACTTTCATCCGCATTCAGCCAGGCTGTGAACAGCCAAACTTCTGTTTCTGCAGAGGCTTTGGGGCAGGCCAACCTCAGGGCACAAGATTTCATCGAATCGCCGAAAGTCGGCGAAATCCACGAAGGACAACGATATCCAGTGATCGGGCGGAGTCGGCGGTTCCCCTGGCTATTGCTGGGAGATGTCGAGTCTGGCGCTCCGATCGGGTGGGTTTATCAAGAATTGGTTCGTATTTTTGGCGATATCCAAACCCTACCTTTTTCGGAGTTGAATCTGGCCGACTCAGCGCCGGCCATTCAAGAAACACCGACCGTGCCGAGCCCAAACAGAGCAATCGTGATGGGTACCGTTCAGGGCGAAATCAATTTGCGCGCAGGCCCTGGCATCACCTATCCGCGTTTGGCGGTGGCAAGGATCGGTGAACGCTTTGAAGTATTGGCCACCCATGCCCAGTTACCCTGGCTGAAAATACGCGTGCCGCGTGTGAGTGGGGGGATTGCCTGGGTCTCGGAAGGATTGCTGGCGATTGAAGGCGAGCTGGCTCGCTTGCCACAGGAAACGCAGTTGCGTTATGCAACGCCAGAATTGACGCCAACCCCGCCGGTCGTTCGCTACGCAGCGGAAACGACCAACCCATCCAGCGAATGGCTGCGCCTGGGTGAAACGATTTGGCAACGATTTCTGACGGCCGGTTTCGACTTCCCAACGGAGCCGGTCGGCGCCTTACACTTGTACGATTTGGCAGGGCACAGCGTCATCCAATTCGGCGAAGCGATCGCGTTCAGTGGTACCAGCTTGACCAAGGTGGCCATCTTGATCGAACTGTATCGCCAGCTCGATCGTCCTCCGAATCCAGAGATGGCCACTTTGATTTTGAATGCCATCATCTGCAGCGACAATCGCGCCACCAATGAATTGCTGCGCATCATCGGCGGCGGAAATGCGCAGGACGGTGCGTTACGAGTGACGGAAACTTTACAACAACTGGGTATGCAGAAGAGTTTCATCAGCGCACCATACGCCATTCTCGGGGTGGAAACGCTCCATGAGGCGCGATCGTTGCAGACGGCAGCCGACCAATTGCGCAATCAACCCGATCCCTTCAATCAGGCCACGGTGGATGATTTGGGAGGTTTAATGCGGGGAATCTATTTCTGTGCGAAAGAGGATAGCGGGCTCCTGCGCGAAACTTTCCCGCGGGGAATCTCTCAAAATGAATGTCGAAGCATGTTGCACATCATGGCGGCGAACGAGGTGGATGGCTTGCTGAAGAGCGGTGTTCCACAAGAAGTCACCGTGGCGCACAAACATGGCTGGATCGTCGATACACATGGCAACGCGGCTGTCTTTTTCACTCCGGGTGGCGATTACATCCTGGTCATGTACTTGTACAAACCCCTACGGCTGGATTTCATCGCGGAATCCTTGCCGCTCTTTGCTGAGGTTTCGCGTTTGGTCTACCATCATTTCAACCCAAAGGAAGCGATGCCAGAAGTTCGGCCCAATTACATTCCCCCTTTGTCAGAATGCAACTTCGTCAATTCATCACTGCTGGTCGATCTGCAATTGGGAGACTTACCATTTCCGCCGTAAAGGCTCGACTATTTCGGACAAAGAGAATACAAAAACTCCCAGGTGTAGATCCCGGTATCGTGGCCATCCGACCAGCGCGGTTGTAAGGCGTAGTTGCCCACGGGCAAGATTTCTACCAAATCATAAGATCGACTGGGCGCCAGCGGGATTTGGAGCAAATCAACGTCCAAATGTGACGAACCCATTTTGTCGTGCCCACCCCGGCATTGCACACAGGGGCAAACTTCTCGCAAAGGAGCCAGCGGATATTGACAGGAAGAGCCATCCTGCCAATCAATTTGCAGCCAACCTTCTCCTCGATTCAGTTGGATGGATTTGGGGTAAGGAAAAACGGCCATCTTGCATCCATAATTATAGGGGTATCATAAACCAAATCCAGGAATGAGGTGAAGCACCATGGCTACCCATTGGAAACGAGCGGCGAGCCTTTCAGAGTTGACCCAACGGAATTGCCTCACCACGCACGTGGGCAAACACATCCTGGCGCTGTTTTATTATCAAGACGAGGTATTTGCCATCGACAATCGCTGCCCGCATATGGGCTTTCCACTGGATGATGGGACGCTTCAAGATGGCATTTTGACCTGCCACTGGCACCATGCTCGTTTTGATCTGGCCAGCGGCGGAACTTTTGACCCCTGGGCAGATGATGTGCGCGTCTTCCCGACTGAACTGCGCGGCGATGAGGTCTGGGTGGATGTCGCTCCGCAGACCGATCCGATGCTGCAGCATAGTCAG
Source organism: Chloroflexota bacterium (assembly GCA_011523615.1). Taxonomy (GTDB): domain Bacteria; phylum Chloroflexota; class Anaerolineae; order Aggregatilineales; family Phototrophicaceae; genus WTGJ01. The sequence continues at coordinate 455,384 of WTGJ01000027.1, forward strand.
CGCCTGCGGGAAGGTTTGCAGCGCAACATCTCATTGGTGATCGCAAAGTCGGCGATCGCGATGCACCAGCATGGGGTGGATTTGCGCGAACCATTCCATGAAGGCGTGAATTATGGCGTACGTTTTCAACGCAACGGTTGGGGGCAAGGGCTGACCATACTCACCTGTATGATGAATCTCATGCCCTGGATCGAAGAAACACAGCGCGCGCAGGCTCTCTTTCATGGCTTGTCCGCCGTGGCTTCCGATAACGACATGGCTTCCCCTCGTCATTTGTTGCCCTCCTTGCCTTCTTTCCGGGGCAATATGGAGCAGCTCACCCGCTGGTTCCGCCAATTCATAGAAGTTCGGGATGCAGAAGGAGCAGAACGAGCCATCATCACCGCATATCAGGGCGGCGCAAGCCGTGCTGAGTTGGCGGAGATGCTGTTTGCGGCGGCCACCGATCATCGCTACATCAATGGCGGTCATACCCTGGATTTCATCAATAAAGCCCTGGAAGCGCTTGACATCACTGATTGGGAGGATGCGGAGGCGGTGCTCAGCAGTTTGACGCCGATTCTGGCTGATGCGCAACGGATGGAAGAAAGCAATGCCTGGCGCCACCCCATTGACCTGGTCGCCATCGTCGAGCGATCCTTCGATGAAATCCCCCAAGCACTGGCTGAAGGAAAGGAAAAGCAACCTGCTGCCCGGGATACCGACGAATTGCAGGATGCGCTCTTCAGCGATGATCCCCAGGCGATCGCGAAGGCTTTGCTCATTGCGTTGAAGAGGGGTTTTCGGCCGGAGGATTTAGCAGCCGAGGTGGCTTTCGCTGCCGCGAGGAGAATCGCCCATTTTCACACCAGCAACGAGTTTGGGGATTGGGATACCGCCTTGCATACCTTCACTTTTGCCAATGCCGTACACCAGGGATTGGTGAGGATTCCATCGCTAACGTTGTTGCGTGGCGTTTGGGATGCCGCCATGAGCATCTATCTCGATCGATTTTTGAATATCCCGGCAGCCAGGATCCCCTCGGCCAGCTTGAACGGATCTTCATCGGAAGAGCTGCTGCAGCGATTCAGTGGGTTGTTGGATCATCAACAACAAGTGAATGAAGCGGCGCAATTGACCCTGGATTACACGGCTGATGCCGGGTCGATCCCGCAATTATTGGCGAAGTTGGGCGAATTGCTCTTGCGTGAAGATCGCGATTTTCACACCATCCAGTGTTTGGAAGCAGCTGCAAGGCAACTCAAGCATTGGCAAGGTACAGAGCGAACGACCCTCTTGCTGGTCGCCGCTGCTCGCTATCTGGCTGCGCACGCCCCTACCATGCGAGCGCAAAGACAGACCTTCCTCAATGCGCAGCGCCTTTCGCGGGGAGAGTTGCTTCATTCAGACTCCTAAGTTTCAATTGTGTCGCGTATCTTCTGAACGGAAGCAATCGAAAGTGGATGGGATTTCATCTTGAAGGTCGTTCGGAAAATATTCGCCATATGCATCGCTTTGTTCTTTTTGGTTGCCTGTTCTGGTGAATCCGAGCCAGAGCAAGTGTACATTATCGTCACGGCGACGCCCGCCCCCAATGAGTTGGTCGTGCGGATGACTTTCACCCCGGTACCCGCCGCCATCGAACAACCGACAGTACAGGCAGCTCCCACGCGCGCAGCCACCGTCGGGCCCATTCCTTCGCCAACGCCAGCCACGGAAGGCTTGCCAGCGCCGATAGCCAATGAGGTCTTCATCGCCGAGCAAGAGTTTGAACGTGCGCGTTTTTTCTGGCTGGAACCAGCAGAACGTACGCAGAGCATCTGGGTGTTGTTTCATGAAGATCAAACGGCAGCCAAAGGGAAATGGAACATCTTCGAGGATACGTTTGAAGAAGGGGAAATGAGCCGTGATCCCAACATCGTGCCACCCGAGGGTTTCCAGCAACCGATCCGTGGCTTTGGCAAACTCTGGCGGAACGACCCTGCTTTGCGGGAGGAAGTGGGCTGGGCGCTGCAACGCGAATTTGGCTATGTCGCTGAGTATCGTTATGAATTCGGCGGTGAAATGGTAGCCGGTGAATACATCGCAGGGCCGGGCATCCACTACCTCACCACTCGGGAGAACGAAACTTACCGATTGGATGAATCCAATTTCACCTGGTCGCTCATGAATCGCTGACGTAATACAGGGTGCCATAACCCGCTCTCTTCGATCCGTGTATAAACCGACGTCTAGGAGCGTGATGGCTGTCCTGCTAGGATGGTCGAGTCTGCGAACTTGACTTCAGGGAGTCCATGGTGAAACGATTGGCCAGTGAACTCGCCCAGGAAATCAGAAATTCGCTGTCTACCCTGGTCCAACGGGGCAAGTTTCCCAATGTCACCTTTCCCGATTTTGACCTGCGCCCCCCCCGTCATGCTGAATATGGTGACTTCGCAAGCAACGTTGCCCTGCAACTGGCACGGGGATTGCGGCGCAATCCTCTGGAGATCGCCGAAGCCATCTCCCATGAGCTGAATCAAAGGGTTTCCTGGGCTCAGGCCAGCGCCACTGCACCTGGTTTTCTCAACTTCACGGTACAAGACGATTTCATCCGCGATCAGCTGAGGGAAATGCTGAACCGCAAAGAAGAATACTTCCGCTTGGACTTGGGCCAGGGCAAGCGGGCCCAGGTGGAGTTTGTATCCGCCAATCCGACCGGGCCATTGACCATCGGCAGAACGCGGGGTGCGGTGATCGGCGATACGATGGCGCGCGTCTTTTCACTGGCCGGATATACCGTCGAGCGTGAATATTATTTCAACAACGCTGGGAAACAAATGGAGAATCTAGGCAACAGCCTCCTCCTGCGTTATCAGGAAGCCTTGGGTGACTCCGTTTCCATACCAGAGGACCAGGAGTGGTTTTATCACGGTGAGTATTTGATGGACTTCGCCAAACAATTGGTGGAAGAACATGGTAGGAAATGGGCAGCGGAAAACACACATGCTTTCGCTAGGCTGGCGGAAGAGCAGATGTTTGAATGGATTCGCAACTCTTTGGCGAGCATACAAATCTCCCATGACGTTTATTTCAATGAGCGATCACTATACGATAACGAAGCAATTTGGGAGACGCTCACCGAAATGGAAGCTGCTGGTCATACGTATCGGGCCGCCCAGCGGGGGGGAGAGCAGCCGTCTGATCCGGCGCAATTGCCGGCTACCTGGTTGCGCAGCTCTCAACTGGAAACCAATGTTGAAGATCAGATCCTGGTCCGCAGCAATGGTGAGCCGACGTATACCTTGACTGACATCGCCTATCATCGCGATAAATTTGCCCGTGGTTTTGACATCCTGGTTAATGTGTTGGGTGTCGATCATCAATCCGAAGCCCGCGTGGTGAAGTCGGGCCTCCGTGCTTTGGGGATCTGCCCCGATCGCTTGCACGTTTTGTTCAACCAAATGGTCCGCGCCGTGGTGGACGGCGTTGAAATGAAGATGAGCACGCGTAAAGGGGTGTTCGACACCCTGGATGATCTGGTTGAAAGAACGAGTGCCGATGCGATTCGGTACCACATGTTGGCGCGCAGCCACCATTCTCATTTGGATTTCGATGTGGAACGAGTGGTTCAACAGAGCAACGAAAATCCCGTGTATTACATCCAGAATGCACACGTTCGCTGTGCCGGAATCCACCGTGAAGCCGCCCAAAGAGGATTGCATATTGAAGGAGCAGATCTTTCCTTGCTGGGAAAGACTGAATTGGATTTTCTCCGTAGGGCGTTGGCATTGGGCGATCAGATTGAACAGGTATTGGAGCGAATGATCCCGCATCGCGTCGCGTTTTTTGCTTTGGAGTTGGCAACGGCTTTTCATCCCGTATATGAAGAGGTGCGGGTATTGAATGAATCAATCGACGAGGAGACAGCCAGAGCTCGCTTGGCGTTTTACCTGGGGGTGCAGCAAATCTTCAAAGCGTTGCTGGGTTTGATGGGCATGTCTGCACCGGAAAGGATGTGATATGGGCTTGAAGTCGGACCGCTGGATCCGTGAAATGGCCAGGACCAAGCAAATGATTAAACCATTTGAAGCGGAGCAAGTGCGAGAAGGGGTCATCAGCTACGGTTTATCTTCCTATGGTTATGATATGCGCGTGGGCAACCAGTTCAAAGTGTTCACCAACGTATATTCCGCCTTGGTGGATCCCAAAAATTTTTCTCCCCGTTCTTTCGTGGATATCGAGGCAGACGTCTGCGTGATCCCACCGAACTCATTTGCTTTGGCGGAATCGGTTGAATATTTTCGCATTCCACGAAATGTGCTCACGGTCACTGTGGGAAAAAGCACGTATGCCCGAGCGGGGATCATCACCAACGTCACTCCTTTTGAACCGGGTTGGGAGGGTTATGTCACGTTGGAAATCAGCAACACCACCCCATTGCCGGCAAAAATCTACGCCAATGAAGGAATTGCCCAGGTGATTTTTTTTGAAGCGGATGAGGAGTGCGAAGTCTCTTACGATGATCGACAAGGAAAATACCAGAGTCAAAAAGGGATCACGCCGCCACGAATCTGATCCCTTGTATAATCGGCAGACCTTCGCTGTTTGGGCACGGGCGATTAGCTCAGTCGGTCAGAGCGCGCCCCTTACAAGGGTGAGGTCATTGGTTCGAGTCCAATATCGCCCACTTCGGCTGGTTGACCGGCAGATTTGATTGCTTGCGTGAAATAAGAATACCCTTACAATAACGTTGGAATGGGGTTGGATCGCAAGCATTGATGAATCCTGTGGCGCAACGAACGCACATACTCGTCGTAGAAGATGATTGGGATACCGCGGAGGTGGTTGCCAGCTTGTTGGAGAATTCCGGTTATGCGGTGACGACCAGCAGCAATGGTTCGGATGCGATGAAAGAGATTCACAAAGGCGACACAGATCTGGTGCTATTGGATATCGATCTGCCGGATCAAAACGGCATCGATTTGTTGGAAGAAGCTCGGCGCAATACTCATTTGCCGATGATCATGCTGAGCGGTTATGGCAAGGAGATGGATCGGGTGCGATCGCTCGAATCAGGCGCCGATGATTACATCACCAAACCCTTCATCGCCGATGAGTTGTTGGCCCGCATCCGCGCCCTGCTCCGGCGGGTGAATTGGGCGCCTCTTTCCAGTACCAAGTTGCAAGTGCGTGATCTCGTTTTGGATTTACCGCGGCGGCAAGTGAGCATTCAGGGTCATGATTTGTTGTTGACACCCATTGAATACGGCATTTTGGTCATCTTGATGAAGAATGCCGGCAAAGTCGTCAGTCATCGCGACTTGATGAATTCCGTATGGGGGGACGATTTCAGCGAAGATTTCTCTGTATTGCGGGTCAATATCTCGCGCTTGCGTTCGAAACTTGAAGTGGATCCACGCCAACCCAACTACATTCGCACTGTGGCGGGTAAGGGTTATACGATCCCCATCTGATGGGTCGGAAAGGCAATGAGAATCCGCGCGATCCTAATCTTTGGGGGTTCGCTGCTTGTGGTTCTGACCTTTACGTATTCCTATTGGAGCACCGTTTTCACCGCACAACCGTCTACTATGTCTTTCCCCGGGCTCTCTGAAGCAGAGAACCATGTGTTTCAACTGCTATCGAGCGAGCAAAAAAATGCATTCTTGAACCTGTCAGAGCAAGACCCGCTCATGGCTTTGGAAATGGTGCGCGCTGCCCTGCAACCCAATACCATCGTCCCGGCTGAACTGCAATCGCTGCCGGAAATGTTGGCCCCAATTGAGTTGGCTTTTGGTGAATTCATCGCCATCGATGCCGTTCGTTGGGCCAGCGGGAATTTGATATTGTATCAAGAGGTCGACGAAACCAAGTTGCTTCGTTTGGAGAATTTCCGCAGTGCCCCTGCCCCCAATTTGCAAGTGTACCTCTCCATTGCCCCGCTCGAAGATGCAGAAGAGCCCACCATGATGGCGGAATGGGATGAATGGTCCTTGCAGGACCCATACATCGAGCTGGGCCCACTCAAAGGGACCATGGGGAACCAGAATTTTGTCATTGCGCCAGAGGTCGATATTGAGCAATTTTCACTGGTCGTCATCTATAATGCGACCTATGATTTATTGATCAGTGCCGCGCCTTTGCGCTTTAATTGAGGATGCATTCGGCGATGAACGAAACGGATTTGGTCCTGCATGTAGATCAAGAGCATCGGGCTTTGCAAGCAGCGATCATCATTGGTTTTTTTCTCAGTGCATTGGTTTCCTATTGGATCATCCAGACGATCATCTCTTCCGCGGGGATCAATCTGATCGCCGCAGCTCTGGCATTGGTGATCGGTTTTTTGGTCTCAAAGGGGATGGAGGCTTGGCTCAAAGGAAGGTGGCGCAGTGGGCGGAGACTGTATCTGAGTGCAGATCGATTCTATACGCAAAAAGGACGGCGCACCGAACACGAAATCGATGCCAATGAAGATTTTGATCTATTGTTCTGGCGCTTTACGGTGAAGCGTGCGGGCCGCATCCCGAAAGGTTGGTACTTACTGAGCTGCGCTTTTCATCAAAGTGGGAATTACTTGCCGGTTTATTCGTTCATGTCTGCAGAAGAATTTGACAACTTTCCCCAGTCGGAGCACTTTGTGGAACTCGCACCGAAGAAAAATATCGCTGCGGATGACAACTTCCAGCTGGTCGGTCTGCAGAAAAGACTGCACACGGCAGAGGTTTTTCGTTGGAATGAAGGTGCGGAGCTGAGCAAAGATGATTTCCGCAGCTTCATGGCACGTTTGATGCAGCAGTTTCCAAGTAGGGGCAATTGAGACGCAAGCTCATCCCCTTCTTCTTGATCTGCTTAATTCATTCCATCTCTTTTTCTCAGGACGAACGGCTGCTGACCCCCTTTGTGAAAGTCATTTCGAACCTGAACCCCGGCGAAAGTGATATCTGGCAAATCCCCGTGTTAGCCGGCGGGTTGGTATCGTTTCAGCTGACGGCACGAACGGGAGATTTGGCGCCAGCGGTCATCCTATCGGACGAAGTGGGGAACATCCTGTTGCAGCGCGAAGCCGAACAACAGGATGGCGAACGCAACGTCCTGATTGAAGCGTTCACGATCCCTTATTCATCGCTGTATGAATTGGCGGTGATTTCCCGCGAAACCAGTGGCGAATATTCCCTCGAAGTGCTACCCGGTTTCACCCGGCTGAAGATCGTCGACATTACGAATGCCGAAATCTGGCGCGTGGCAGAGGATGCACAGATGGTCTTCAGTCCAGATCGAATTTCCTTATCGACCACGTTGGAAGTGCCGATGGTGCAGGCATGGATGGTGGATGAACTGTGGGATGCATCCCGCAAGTACATTCACACGGAAATTGAATCCATCGATAGTACACAGAGTTGGTTGGTGGGCATGACGATGGGAGCGGATGACGGCGATTACTTCTCCTACAGCATCAATCAAGACGGTCTGTGGCGCTTCGCGCATCATCATGAAGGTGAAATCGAGATCCTCCGCAGCTGGCAAAGTCATCCGGTCATCACGGCTGGCCTGCGCAGCTTTTCGCTGGGTTTGCTGATCAATGGCGATGTGGTGGAGTTGTTCTACAAAGGGCAATTCGTGGATGGCATACAAGATGAACGCCTGCGTAGGGTGGGTCAATTGGGTTTGCTGGCCGGGTACGGTGAAGGCTTTCCCGTAACCAGCCGCGTTAACGTTTCTCGACTTGCCATCACGGAACCACAAAAAAATGGTGAAGACTTTGCCGACTTTCGCTTTGTACCCAACGCACGGGTGGATGTGTTGCGTTCCTTAGTGCGAGCCGGGCTCATCCCCACCCAGGGTGAACTGAGCAGTTACCTGCCGGAAGCGAACTGGCGAGCCATACAGGCGGGAGTCTCTTATTTTCTACTGAATGATGAACTGCTACAGGATTTTGTATTTGCGGCTGCGCTCGATTGGCAGTCGGCATCACCTACCCTTGCCGGCTGTGGCTTGATCGCCGGTCTCCTGGGTGAAGGAGACTACTATCTGGCTTTCATCGACAATGGTGGCTATGGTTTGTCTCAGCGCAGGGGCGAAGCATTCCTCAACGCCTCCTTTGTTGCCCGTGAGTTCAACCCGCAAGAAAAACACCACATCTTATTGATGATGCGTTCTGGCGAATTGGTGTATTACTTGAACGGTCGCTATGCCGGTTCAATTGAAAATGCCACGAATCTGGGAAACGTGGCATTTGCTGTATTGATCCATGAAGAAGGGTTGACCCAGTGCCGATACGAAGATGCCTGGCTTTGGCGATGGAATTAACCGCCCATCGCCGCTCTCAGCGTGGCGCAGGCCGGGCACGAACCGTCACTCCTCAGGATCGCATAACCTGCCTGGGGATCCGCGGAATAATGGGTGAAATCGACATTCCAGATGAACAACAACCGCACGATGCCACTCGCTCTGGAAGCTTGTACGGCTTCGCCCAGCCATTGGGCATGTTCCGCAATCGAGGTGTCCTGCGCCCAGGCAAAACTCGGCGCTGTACTGGCTAAGGATGGATACCCATCTGGCGATAAATAACCCAATTCCGTAATGCACACCGGCGTTCCGCCAAACGGGGCATAAGCGCGATTCAGGTTCCCGCCAAAGTAACGAGTTGGGTGCCCGCCGCGGGGATCGCCGCTCTGCTGATTGGGTGAAATGATTCCTTCATTGTAATGGCTGCCCACGCAATCCATGTATTGGTTCGCACCGGCGGCGGCCATCTGGCGAAAGAATTCGCTGTCATCGATGTATCTTCCCGGTTCCGTATGCCCTACGGGGGAAGGTGCGCCGCTGACGACCAATGTGGCGCCGTTGCGATTCTTGATCGTCTGGTAGGATGCTTGCAACAGTCGCGTGTAATTGGCGCCATTGAGCAGATGCCCGGGCCATTCGCGATCCAGGTTGGGTTCGTTCCAAACTTCGATGGCATCGGCGCCCCCCGCTGCGAGTTCACCCACAAAGTTGGCGTAGGATTGGATGTAGGAGTCAAAGCTGCTCGATAGTTCATTCTTATTGCCGATGACGCTGAGTTTGATTTTGAAGCCATTGGCTTTCGCCGCTTGGATCAAACCCAAAGCATTGCCCGTACCTTCACCCACTTGATAGCGGTATTGCTTTTTCAGCCAGGTCATGCCTGCATTGCGGGCCGCACCAATGGCTCGATCGCTGAATTCGGCGATATGCCCACCCAACTCAAAGCCTCCGGCAGCCGTCGCGACCGGGGCGGCGACCGCCGTTTCTGAATCCAGAACCACCGGTGCATCATCACAGATGGCCACTTCTTCCATGCTGTAGCTGATTCGGGCGCGCATACGAACATTGGTCAAAGAGGTGATGTTGAATTCCCAACCGATGAAAATGGGCCGTGCCGAACCGGGATCATCATTGATGACGGCGCTCACACAATCGTCGATGCCGTATTGCCAGGATGTTTCTTTCCACTGCCAGCTTTTGACATAATCCAAACTGCCGCCATGTTCCCCTTCCAGATGCTCGCGAACGATATTGAAAGCCAGGCGCACATAGTCCACAAAGCCGCCATCATCTTCTTGTGCGTTCAACCAGACCGGCTGGAGTATGAGTAGAATCATTACGAGCGGCAATAGGGAACGAGTTTTCAAGAAACCAATTGACATCGCTACACCTCACATCAGTTTTGGATGCTCATCGTCCCTTAAATGATACCTTAAAAGTTATATTTCATCGTTCTAGAGTGGATTCACTGATTTCCGCTTGCAGTTTCTTGAGTTTCTCCAGGCGTGCATCGTCCCCTTGTTCGAGCAAAATACGTTCTGTTTCAGGGAGGATCGAACGCATATTTTCTCTGACGTCGGGTTCTGCCTCTTGGAAATGTTTCATCGCCGATTCGTGATCATCGATGGCCAATAATTCATTGAGCAATCTTACTTCAGGACTCATCATCCCTTGCATCTTTTCCAGGATGATCTCATGAAGATTGCGCAGCGCTTTAATTTTCTCTCGCTCTTCAGAGCGTTCTGCAGCGGACAGCTGTTCACCCAGAGCTTGAAAAAAGTAGCGATCCAGCTCAGGCAGGTGTTGCAGAATGGCTTGGTCGGCGTCGGTGGAAGCCAACAGTCGATTGACCAGCGCATCGGCTCGAGCGAGTGCCAAGCGCTGCATCTCATCCACTCGAGCGCTGATATCCAGCAACTCTTTGCGTAACTTCACCAGCTGCTCTTTATGGGTAGATTCTGCTTGTGCGATCGAAGCGGTCAGTTCCTGATAAAACGCATAATCCAGCGCGGGTCGTATGGCCGTGACCAACCATTCCAAATGGTTGTCCTCTTCTTCCAGATAACGCAAAGCAAGTTCACGTATAGTCACATTGGAAGGAGATTTTCCTAGTTCATTGATGTCGTTCTGTACCGTTTCGATGGCCCGCAACTGTTGTTCACTTTGCTCCTGCAACTTTCGACCGGCGGAACTTTCTTCCATCAAGCATTGCAAAATCTGGCCGATTTTCGCCAGCGTTTCCGCCTGTTCTTCTTTGGGCAGTTGACTTTGCAGGACCGAAACTGCCGCTATGAATGGCTCATCGATCCGGTCATCCAGCTGATGGATGAGCCCGGGCAAACCATGGGCTGGTGCACTGAGCAACTGTTGCAACAGTTCGTTCAGTTTCCTTTGCTGTTGAATCTCTTCTTCACTGAATCCTTCAGCGGTTAAAATCTGCTCCCTTAAATTTTGCATGGATAAGCTCGAACGGGGTTGGAAGAGATACCCCCTTCGCTTCTCCTGCGCTAGGCTGGACATCAGGCCATTGAGCAACTCACCGACGATTTTCTCCTGTTGGTCTGTCGTGAGATTCAATTCCGGGGGGATGTGCGTTATGCACAAGTCTTTGCCGGCATCGTGATACAGGATCGGCACGACGATCGGGTTCGTTGCCTGGCAAGAAGGGCAACGGGTCACATTGAGGTTACCCGCCAGGATCTTCTCTTTTGCCACCGGAGTCGCCCCAACATCGATGATGTTGATCAATTCGGCGGGATAATTGTTTCGGCAATTGGGGCAACTCAACGTCACTGCTTGTGGCCCGACGCGCATCATGAGCTCACTCCCTGGGTTGGATCGGCAGGGTGAAATAAAATATGGCTCCGCGACCCGGGTTACTGCTGAGGTGCAAGCGCCCCTGATGAGCTTTGATGATCGATTGAACCAGATAGAGCCCCAAACCTGCGCCTTGAGAGCTGCGACTCAGCGTGTTGTCGACGCGGTAAAAACGCTCAAAAATGCGTTCCTTTTCGCTATCCTCAATGCCCATTCCTTCATCACGAACGAAGAGCAGGACTTCTTCTTCCCGAGATTCTCCGCCGATTTCTATCTCACCACCTTGCGGCGAATATTTGAGTGCGTTGCTGATCAAGTTTTCAAATACCTCTTTGATGCGGTTCGGGTCGGCCGTGATGCAGGGGAAATCCGGTGAAAATTTTAACGATAGGCTGTGTCGCGTAGACTGTTTGCGGTAGTGTTCCACCAAGGTTGCCAGCATGGTGGGGATGTGAACCTCACTTTTTTCCAACACGAATCCTTTGAGCGCTTCCAAACGGCTGGCATGAAGCAAGTCATCGATCAAATGGCTCAAACGATCCGCTTCTTCATCGATGACCGTCAAGCTTTCGGTGCTGGTGTTGCGATCCCATTCCGCATCGGCGCGCAAGAGGGTATTGGCATACCCCTTGATCAAAGCAACCGGAGTTTTCAGCTCATGTGAGATGGTAGAAATGAATAGATTCTGTTGTTCTCTTTCGAGTTTCTTGCGGTTTAAATCCTGTACGTTGGCAATTACCCCCAACAATTTCCGCTCGTTATGGTCGAGTATGGGCGTATAGGAGACCCCAATGTAAAAGGGCAAACCATCCCGCCGGATGATTTCCCCTTCGTGGTGCAGGCGGGTTTCTGTTTCGTGATTTTCGAGCCATCCTCTTTGAACCGCTTCACGAACATCCCATGAGACCGGCTCACTCCACTTGAGGATATCTTCATATGGGTTTCCTTCTGCAGCCAGCGAATTCCAGCCGGTCATCAATTCCATGGCTGGATTCAAATTTTCAACGCACAAATCGGCATCGAGGAGCAAGATGCCTTCCGCACTGTGTTCCACCAGAATCGCCAGTCGCCGCCTTTCATGCTGCACTCGATGGAACAAAGTAGCATGGTGAATGGCAATTGCGGATTGCTCTGCCAGTGCATGTAAGGCGCTGCCCAAGAATTCGGTCACCTCGGATTCATACGACCGAAAGACAAAAACGACGCCCAACAAATTCTGTTCGAAAGATAGAGCGATGGGGATCGTTTGACGCCAATCGGGTGAAAGATTGCGGGCCATCTGATGGACGATGTTTTCGATCTTCTCTTTGTTCTGCGCATCGTTTTCGATATCGGATGCCGTCCCAATGAATGCGATCAGTTGCCCAAGCAGGCCTTCAAAATCCGTATGCCGATCCGGATCGATGCCCAATTCATTGGCGACATAAAAGTCACCATATTCGTTTCTCAACGTGATGATGCCACCCTGGCCGGCGAGCAGCCGCACCATGAATTTCAGGCAGCGACGGGTTACTTCATCCAAGTCCAAGGTCTCGCTGACAGAACGCACCATGTGGAGCAAATCGCTCCCCTGGTGCATGGAGATTTCAGGCAACATCAACATGCGCGTATTGTAGCATTACTTTTTTGCCGATAGCCGTGACCCACGTGGTCGACCATGCTTCTGCTGCTAAAATGAAAGAAAATACCGGGTAAGCATCGTTGGCTACTTCCCCATTGCGTGAGCAATATCTGACCATCAAGAATGATCACGTGGATTGCTTGCTTTTCTTCCGATTGGGTGATTTTTACGAGACCTTTGATGAAGATGCGGAAACCGTTGCCAGAGAACTCGACATCGTCCTGACCGGTCGCAGCTTCAGCAAAGGTACGCGCGTGCCCATGGCGGGCGTGCCGCACCACTCATTGGAGAATTACCTGCCGATCCTCCTGGATAAAGGATATCACGTCGCCATTTGTGACCAGGTCGGTAGTTTTAACGCCGAAAAAGGATTGGTCGAACGCGCCGTTACCCAGATCCTGACGCCGGGAACCATCCATGAACCTGCGATGTTGGCCGAAGAGGTATCCAACTTTCTTTTGGCGATCATCCCCAAGACGCCCGCAGGTAAGGAAGATTGGGTGGAGGCGGGCATCGCCCATTGCGATTTCTCTACCGGTGAATTTGCGACGACGCAATTGAGCGGTGAAGCTGTGGGCATACAAGTCTTGGAGGAACTGGCGCGCTTGAAACCCAGGGAAGTCCTTTTGCCCCAGCGCTGGAAAGACAGCAAAGTGACTTTTCCCAGAAGCATTCACTGCAATTTCATTCCGGATTGGGTCTGTGGGTGGGAGAGTGCGAGCCGAGCGTTGTTGTCCCATTTCAACGTAGAATCGTTGCAAGGTTTTGGTTTGGAGAGCAAGCCGCTGGCGGTAGCCGCTTCCAGTGCCATCCTCTATTACCTGCGACAAACGCAAAAAGGTGTGCCTGCATCTCTTTCGCATCTGCAAACCTACGATACCAGTGCGTTCATGACGCTGGATTTGGCAACGAGAAGGAACTTAGAGATCACGGAATCATTTCGTGATCGCAAAATCGAGGGGAGTCTGTGGGGAGTCCTCAAAGCGACCGAAACGGCAATGGGTTCGCGAAAACTGTTGGCCTGGATCAAACAGCCTTTGTTGGATATCGACCGCATCCAGCAACGTTTGGACGCCGTAGAAACGTTGACCATTCAAGATGCCAAAAGGGAAATCATCCGAGATATTTTTCGCAGCGTGATCGATTTGGAACGTATGGCGCAACGCATTGTACTTCAGCGAGCGAATCCCAGAGAGTTACTGAGCCTTAAGGAAAGCCTCAGCCGCATCCCGGAGATCAAGCGTGAATTGTCCGCTGAACCAGCATTCCGTTCCATCACCAACCGTTTGACTGCCTGTGAGGAAACCGTTGAACTGATCGCTGCTGCCATCGATGAGGATGCCCCCACAAACATGAATCGTTATGGCAGCATCCGCGAAGGATATTCCTCAGAGCTCGATGGCATCCTGCAAGAGACTGCCCAGGCTCGGCAATGGATTGCGGATTTGGAACCAAGGGAAAGGAAACGCACCGGCATCCAGAATCTCAAGGTTGGCTTCAACAAAGTGTTTGGTTATTACCTGGAAGTGAGCAAGTCCAATTTGGCTCATGTGCCCGATGATTACATCCGGAAGCAGACCCTGGTGAATGCAGAACGATATGTGACTCCGGAGTTGAAGGAGTACGAGACGGTCGTATTGAATGCCGAAGAAGAGTTACTGGCTTGCGAGAAACACTTGTTTAACGAAATCCTGCAACAATTGGCGCCATCATGCGATGCGATCAAAGCGAATGCCAATGCAATTGCCGATTTGGATGCCGTGCTTTCTTTGGCGACCGTAGCGGTTCGCGAAGCCTATTCACGGCCGCAATTGACACAGGAAAACATCCTCCGCATCAAGAAGGGTCGTCATCCCGTCGTGGAGCAATCGCTGCCGACCGGCCAACGGTACATCCCCAACGACACCGCCATGGATGAAGGTTCACGCATACACATCATCACCGGGCCCAACATGTCCGGCAAATCCACGTACATCCGTCAGGTAGCGATCATCAATCTGATGGCGCAAATCGGCTCATTTGTCCCGGCGGATGAAGCGATGGTTGGCATCACCGACCGCATTTTCGCTCGCATTGGCGCTCAGGATGAAATCCATGCCGGACAAAGCACGTTCATGGTGGAAATGATCGAAACGGCCCGCTTGCTTTCGGGCAGCAGTGAGCGCAGTTTGTTGATCATTGATGAGGTGGGCCGCGGTACTTCTACTTATGATGGTCTGGCCATCGCCAGGGCCGTCATCGAATACATCCATGATGAGGAGAGGCTGAATTGCCGGACGTTGTTTGCGACGCATTTTCATGAGTTGACAGAGTTGCCGCAGACCCTGCCCAGAGCGAAGAATTACAACATTGCCGTGATGGAAGAAGGCGAGCGTGTCATTTTTACCCATCAATTGTCGCCCGGGGGCGCCAATCGTAGCTACGGGGTTCACGTAGCCCAACTGGCTGGCGTCCCCAATCAGGTCATCCAGCGTGCGCAACGACTGCTTGAACAGATGGAAAATCCGTCAAGACGAATTCAGGAATTGTCGGATAGGGAATCTCGCTCAGCCGACCGCGTCGCATGGGGCACCCATGCTGGAAGCGGAGAAACGGATCAGGATTTGACAGATGCCTCATCTACAGAGAAAACTGCTTCCGCGCCCGGACCTTCGGGTTTAGATCTGAGTCAATTGTCTTTTTTCGCCGATACAGAAGACTGACCGTTGCAGGAAGCTATGACTGTTCGATAGCAAACGTCGGTGAAACGGCTTTGGGGTTGGGGGCAAACCGGCGCGCATCTTGGGCGGCAATCAGCCCTTCAGAAACCAAGACACGTTCGAAGGCGACCACCGCCACCTCAATCATCGCCAATTCCGGCTGACGAGTGGTGAGATGCTGCAAAGCAAGATTGGGAACGATGAGCCAGCGGATCAATGGATGATGGCGATGTTTGGCGGTGAAACGCAACAGTTCATAGGAAACCCCGGCGATGATGGGGATCAAGACCAGCCGCGAAAGTACGAGGGTTAAGAAAGGGGGCCGCCCCAGCAATGAAAAGAAAAAGACGCCCACAAAGACGACGGTGAGTAGGAATGCAGTTCCGCAGCGAGGATGCTCGATGGGGAATTTCTCCACATTCTCGGGCGTTAATTCTGCCCCGGCTTCATAAGCATTGATGGTTTTGTGTTCCGCACCGTGATAACGGAAGATGCGCTTTACATCCGGCAGCAAGCCGATCAGGGAGATGTAAGTGATCAGGATGCTCAGTTGCACGAGGCCTTCGAAAAGATTGACGACGGTAGGTTGATCTTGAAGGCTGAGCGCTCGTTGCAGGCCGCTGGCGATCGTCGTGGGCAGCAAAAAGAAAACACCGAGGCCAATGAGGAGGGAAAAAGCCACGGTAGCCCAACCCATGGGGCCATTAAAATTCACCTCTTCTTCTTCGCCCATCGCCACATCGGCAGACCACATCAGGGCCCGCGTTCCCAACCCCAACGCATCCCATAAGCCAATCAGTCCGCGCAAAAATGGGGTCTTGATCAGGCGCCCCCGATACAAGCGTTCGTTCAAGGGCTGTTCATGGACGACAATTTCGCCAGCGGGATTTCGCACCGCGACGGCTGCCGTGTGCACACCGCGCATCATCACCCCTTCAATGACCGCCTGCCCGCCGTAGGAGAAACGCTTTTGACTTGGCTTGACATTCATGAGAGCCATCTTATCACAGGAAGAGGCAGATGGTGATGGTGAATCAAGGGGATGTGCGAAAGTCTTGAATGTTCAAGTTTATGGATCGTCTTCCTTGCCAGTAGTTATTCTCAAGGTAGCTCACCACATCTACTTCAGTACCGGCGTGCTCTTTTCTTTCCCCCTGGTTGAAAGCGATCCCGCGCAAGTACCTGCCTGTGGATGAAGCGAAATGAAAGGAGAGGTGCTTGCCGAGTTTGCCGACGCATCTGACCGCTTTGACGGGCAGGTTGCGCAGCAAGAACAACGGTTGGGGATTGCCAAAGCCGGTGGGTTCCAAGCGTTCCAGTTCGTCCAACAAAGCGGCATCGACCTGTTCGACGCTCAATTCTAGATCGATGTTCAGGATGGGCAGCAGTTCTTTGCCGCGCAATGCGCTGCGGGCAATGGCTTGCAATCGCTCGACCAAGGTATCCAGCTGATCGTTGTGAACGGTGAATCCTGCAGCGGATACATGCCCACCATGTTGGATCAGCAGGTCATCGCATTGATCCAACGCTTCCATCAAGTTGAAACCAGGGATGCTGCGACAGGAAGCATGGCTGTATGTTTCACCTTTCTCCCAGATCACGCTGGGGTGATGCCACTCTTCCGCCAATCGGCCCGCCACCAAGCCCACAATCCCCCGAGAGTAGTGCTCATCCCCCGCACAGATCAGGGGATCTTTGCGCCGGTCCCAGTGAATCAGACCTTGGCGGATCTCATCCAGCGCCGCATTCGTCAGGACTTGCCGCTGCTGATTCAAGGCGTTGAGTTGATCGGCCAACGCGAATGCTTCTGCTTCCTGGCGGCAGAGTAGGAGCTGCAGCGCCAAAGAGGCATCCGCCAATCTACCGGCAGCATTCAATCGGGGAGCGATGCGATACGCAACCTGGCTCGCTTCGATGGACGGGAGATGGATGCCAGCGGTAGCCGCGAGCGCCTGCAAGCCCAGGCGACGATTCTCTCGCAGCACTTTCATCCCTTCCTGGACGAATCGCCGATTCACCTGGTCGTTCAACGACATCATGTCCGCGATGGTGCCAATGGCAACCAAATCCAACAAATCGGACAGGCGAAAATCAGGAAAGCTGGCTTTCCCCTCCCGGTTCATTTGTTCACGCAGTAAGGCATATGCCAGCATGAAGGCCACGCCTACCCCTGCCAAATCCTGGGTTGGATCGGCAGGATCCATTAACTTTGGATTGATGACCACATTGGCTTCGGGAAGGGACGCACCGACGGAGTGGTGATCGGTAATGACGATGTCCATTCCTGCTTCTCGCGCCGCTTGTACTTCTTGGTGATTGCGGATGCCGCAATCCACGGTGATGATCAGTGCTGTCTGGTGTGCTGCGATGTGCTGGATGGCGGCGAGATTCAAACCATAGCCTTCTTCGACGCGGTTGGGGATGTATGCTTCTACTTGTGCGCCCAAAGCTTCCAGCGTCTGTACCAGCATCGCAGTCGCCGTGATGCCATCGGCGTCATAATCGCCATAAACGATCATCCGCCCACCCTGGTGAAGGTGAGTAAATATCAATTGCACGGCAGCTGGGACACCGCTCAATTTCTCTGGCTCCCTGGGAAATTCTGATCCATGCAGGAATCGTTGTGCATCTTCTTCGTTACGGACGCCGCGCTGGAAGAGCAATTGGGCAAGCAAAGGTGACATTTCCCCCAACCGTTCCAGTTGGCCGCGAGACGGTGTGGCTGAGATCACCCAGCGTTTCTGTTGGCTAGGCTGATGCCGCATACCGTAACCCATCTACACGATCGCTTCGCCCGTTATACTAGCAGCTGGGAAGTTGAGGAGGGGTGATCGGCCTTGCTGCAAAGCCAGCGTTTGGTATTCATGGGTACGCCGTCTTTTGCGTCACCCAGCTTGAAAATGCTCGCTGAAACTGGAGCGTGGATCGGTGTAGTAACGCAACCCGATCGACCTGGGGGGCGTGGCAGGGCCAGGCAAGAATCAGCGGTGAAACAGGCAGCGAAGAATCTGGGCTTACCCATCCTCCAACCGCATTCATTGAAAGATGAAACCGTGCTGCAGCAACTCGAAGGTTGGCGACCCAGTGCGATCATCGTCGTGGCTTTTGGTCAAATCTTGCCACAATCCTTGTTGGATCTTCCAGAGCACGGCTGCATCAACGTCCATGCTTCGCTTTTGCCAAAGTGGCGCGGTGCCGCCCCCATCCCCGCTGCCATTCTTGCGGGCGATGGGGTCACCGGCGTAAGCATCATGAAAATGGAACAGGGTCTGGATACGGGACCGGTCTATGCTCAGAACCCTCAACCCATCTCTCCTACCGCCACTGCCGGCGCCCTGCATGATCGCCTCAGCAAGAAAGGGGCAAGACTGTTATTGGACGTGCTGCCGGGAATCCTCTCCGGTTCGCTTCAACCCAGAGCACAAGACCATTTGATGGCTACCTATGCCGCCAAAATCAAGAAAGCGGATGGCGAAATCGACTGGCGGCAACTCGCACGACAGATCGAACGACAACTGCGGGCGTATGACCCCTGGCCGGGCAGTTTCACTCATTGGCAGGGGAAACGTCTGATCATTCATGGCGGGGAGAGCGCAGCGGGAGACTGGCCTGTGGGTGCTGTCGGCAAACATGGGGAACGATTGGCGATCGGTTGTGGAGAAGGCTTGTTGATTCCTCGGGAGATGCAAATCGAAGGGAAGCGAGTGCTTTCCTCTGACGAATTCATCCGCGGTCACCAAGGGGTGCTGGGATCTCAGCTTGCCATGCGGGAAGCGAAGACTTAAGGCAACAACTCTTGAATCGCGGCCCGTTCCGCCAGTAGTTCGTTTTCGTTTTCTTTCAGCCTTTGCCAGCCATACTCGCTGAAGCGCAAGCCCTCCACCAACGACACCGCACCCGCTTCATCTGTTCGCAAAGGGAACGAATAAAACAAGCCATTGGTGATCCCATATGAATTGCCATCACTGTAGATCGCCGCACTGTACCAATTATCTTCTACAGTGGTTTGGGTCAAGGAAACCAGCGAATCGATGATTGCATTTGCCGCGCTAGCCGCAGAACTGAGGCCGCGGGCATCGATGATGCTCGCCCCTCTTTCGCCGGTGATTCGTTGGAAATCCCTTTCCAACCAGTTTCGGTCGTCGATGACGGTAATGGCAGCTTCACCGGAGATGCGCGCGTTTTCAAAATCAGGATATTGGGTGGCACTGTGGTTGCCCCAAAGAGCGAGATGACTGACTTCTTGCACGGGTCGGGAACTGCGGTTGGCGAGTTGCGCCTTGGCCCGATTCTCATCCAGCCTGGTCATGGCGAACCAGCGTTCTTTCGGAATATCGGGTGCATTGGCTGCGGCGACCAGGCAGTTGGTGTTGCAGGGGTTGCCCACCACCAAAATGCGCACCCCCTCCGCTGCTTGCGCATTGATCGCTTTCCCTTGTTCCACGAAAATGGGGCCATTGATGGCGATCAAGTCGGCTCGCTGCATCCCCGGCCCACGCGGGCGACTGCCGATCAGCAGCGACCAATCCACATCCTTGAATGCCTTCATGACGTTGTCGGTCGCCTCGATCCCGTGCAATAATGGAAAGGCACAATCTTCCAATTCAAGAATGACGCCTTCCAGGGCTCTCATAGCCGGCGTGATTTCCAGCAGTTGCAACTGGATCGGTTGCTTCGTGCCAAATATTTCACCGCTCAACAGGCGAAACAACAGGCTATAAGCGACTTGGCCTGCTGCACCGGTAACGGCAATGCGGATGGGCGTTGGGTTCAAAGGAAGCCCTTTCTACTCTCTACGGCGGTGCATTATAGCGGTGTGCTGGCTTTTTATCAGCACCTTGACGATATGGATAAAACTGGGCAATATATCAGCGAACGATGCGAGTTTCTTTCATGTCACAAACTTCGGACGGCGCGGTCAATCAATCTTTTGCCTTAATCACCGGCGCCGGTTTCATCCTCTGGATGCTGGTATTCTTCCTGGCTGCTGTCGGAACAGCGTCGGCTGCCACTTTGGTTATTTTGTTATTGATCGGAGCGTTTCTTTTTTTCAGTGGCATCATCAGTTGGTTGGTTCACCAACAGCCTTTCCGAACATTTGATGACATCAACCAACCCGTCGAAGAAGAATCTCACTGAGTGTCAAAGCCCAACCTATGCCCCTTTCGATCCGGTTATGTGGCTGTTTTCGGGCGACCGAATGTAGGTAAGTCGACGCTGATCAATCGCTTGTTGAGTGAGAAAGTGGCCATCGTCAGCCCCAAACCGCAAACCACCCGGCGACTTCAGTTGGGCATATTTACCGATGCGCATCACCAAATCATATTCATGGATACTCCTGGCATCCACCGCCACAAACAAGCATTCGGCCAAAAAATGGTCGCTTCAGCCATTCAGGCATTCAAGAATGCGGATGTGTTGCTTTGGCTGACCGATGTTTGCCAAGCACCGAACGCTGCCGATGTGCAGATTGCCCAGATCCTGAAACGAAGGAAGGAGGAGCAGACGCTCTTTCTGGTGGGGAACAAAATCGACCGCTTGATGGATGGTGTGCCTTCCCATGAAGAGAGTTATCGAGAATTGTCTACCGCTGAATGCCATCTTCAAATCAGCGCTTTGCATGGCGATGGAGTCGGCGATCTGCTCGCGACGTTATGTCACCATCTTCCAGAAGGACCCATGCTCTATCCGGCAGATCAAATCAGTGATGCAAACATGCGGTTCACCGCAGCTGAGATCATCCGCGAAAATATCCTGAACCATTGTGAGCAAGAAATTCCCCATGCCTCAGCCGTCGAAATCACCTCTTATCAAGAATTACCAGCCCTCACGGTGATATCCGCGGTCATTTTCGTGGAAAAGGACTCACAGAAAGGAATCCTGATTGGCAAAGGTGGCCGGATGATCAAACGCATTGGCCAGGGAGCGCGGCGGGCTTTGGAAGAAATGACAGCTGCACACATTCATCTGGATCTACGGGTCAAGACTCACAAAAATTGGCGACGAGACGAAGAATTCATCCAGCGACTCGGGTGATTGAACTCAGCCACTCATTCGGGAAAGGTAGCGTACTCCCGTCTTTACATCGGTGGCGATCTGTTTCTGTAGCTCCTGAATCGATGAAAATTGAATTTCGGGTCGCAAGTATTTTTCAAAACTGAGCTGTACGGTCTCACCGTAAATATCCTCGTCAAAATCGATGAGGAATGCCTCGACGGTAAATCGTGCTTCTCGGAAGCTGGGGCGAAAACCCAGGTTGGACAAGGCCATGAACCGTTTCCCGCGCACGGTTGCCCAGGATGCATAGGTTCCACGGGCCGGTAACAGTTGCTCTTCCCATATCTGTAAATTGATGGTGGGGAATCCGAGAGTGCGACCTCTTTGTTTTCCGTGGGTGATTTTGCCCTGGATCGAGTAAGAGCGGCCGAGCAATTGATCCCTCACCTCTTCCACAGAACCAGCCAACAGCTTGGATCGAATCTGTTGGCTGCTGATCTTTGCATTCCCAATGCGCAGGCTCTTTGCTGTATGCAGGACATAGCCATATTGCTTCCCCAGCCGAGTCAAATGGGAGATGTTTCCTTCTCGGTGATAGCCCAGAGCGAAGTCATCCCCTTGAACCAGTGCGGCGGGTCGGATTCGCTCACAAACGATTGCCATGAATTCTTCGGCCTTCATCCGTCGGATGTGCTCGTCAAAAGGAACGGTGACCACTTTGGCAACACCAAGTTCGTGCAATAATGCCGTCCGACTCTTCAGATCGGTCAAGTAGTATCGACCCTGGATGGATTTCACGATCACATCTGGATGAGGATGGAAACACAAGACGACGGTCTCTTTGTTTTGTACTCCAGCCAGCTGCACCAGCTGCTGGATCAAGTGCCGATGCCCGCGGTGAACGCCATCGAATACCCCGATCGATAGCACGGTCGGTTGCTTGAGCTGTACCCTTCCCCAGTCTGAAAAGAATTCTCTAGCCATGTTCCAACTGGTGAGCTGCGCGAAAGACTTTGATCGGTTGCCAAGCACCGGCTACGGCCTGAACCACGGCGATCAGTCGATCTCGATACAGTGCCAGCGCCAATTTCTCTGCCGTTTCGGTTTCGTGGATTGGCGTCGTTTTGCCCTGGCAGAGGGCGGTTGCTTCCTCGAGATGGAAGGAGATCTTCGACCAGGATTGGAAGGGCCAGACCGGGTCCAGCAAGTGTCTTTTCCAATTGCCAGAAGCAGCCAATTCAGCCGTAGAACGGGCATGACACAGCTGAAAAGGACCGCTGGCGATCCGTTTCAATGCCGAGAGGTGTGCGCCCACACCCAATCTCTCGCCGACATCGTGAGCCAGGCTGCGGATGTAGGTGCCGGATGAACAGTGAACTTCAACCTCGAGCTGCGGTTTGCACCAGCGTTTCAGCTTGAGTTCCTGTATGAACACTTTGCGCATGGGTGGCGAAACTTGAATGCCCGCTCGAGCCAATTGATAGAGTTTTTTTCCGTCACGCTTTACTGCGCTGTAGACCGGTACCGTTTGCTGGATCTCACCCGTCAGCTGCGCCAAAGTGGAGAGGAGCTCTCGTTCTTGGATATTGGAGATATCGGAAACAGGGCTCAGTTGCCCCTCTGCATCATAGGTGCTTGAACGTTGCCCCAATTGAATCGTCGCGAGATAACGTTTGTCTGAACCGGTAAGATATTCGCTCAAGCGAGTAGCTTTACCCACGCAGATAGGCAGAACACCCGATGCGAGGGGATCGAGCGTCCCGGTGTGCCCCATTTTTTGTATGCCGGTGATTTGCCGGAGTTGTTGAATCACATCATGGCTGGTGGGGCCGCTGGGTTTATCGACGTTGAGAAAACCGAGCACTTCCTGCTTCAAGTGTTGCCAGACTCCGCTTCCGCACGCAAGAGCGGGATGACTTGATCTATGGCTTCTTCGATGCTGCAGTGGAGCGTCGTTCCACTGGCCTGTTGATGCCCCCCACCGCCCAATGAACTGGCGATCTGCGCAACGTCATAGCCGGAAACAGAACGAAACTCGATTTTGATCTCACCCGCCGATATTTCAGAGAACAAGGCGGCGATTTTCGCTTCATTCACTTGCAACAGGTAATTCACCAATCCGCCATCTTGGTTGGGAGCGATGCCCGATTCTTGCCAGTCGACGTGACGGATGCGAGTGTAGATCACGCCATCTTGCAACTGGATGGCTGGCATGACCCTCTGCCATAAGAGGACAGAAGCGTAGGAACGCGTGTTGAGGGTTTGCTGAAATATCAAAGACAATGAAGCGCCAAGTTCCATCAAGTGTTTTGCGATGGCCAGGGTCTCCGCTGTGACGTTATCGGTGCGATATCCTTGGGTATCCGTCGTCAAACCGGTCAACAATGCCTGGGCGATGGGCTGCGTGAAATGGGCATTCATCTCTTGCAGCCATAGGTAGATGATTTCGGTGGTGGAAACTGCCGTCGGTATGACCAATTGCACATCACCAAACTGCGTATTGGTCGTATGGTGATCGATATTGAGCACCCTTGCCGCACGTTCACGACCCATCACTCCCGATTTCCCAGTCCTCGCTTCATCGCTGCTATCGACGGAAATGAACAAATCCCAATTGCCAGGCTTGGGCATGTCACTGATCGCAGCGCTACCTTCCAGGAACGAGAGGTGATTGGGGAGCCCCCCGTCCACGGCCAGATCTACATCTTTCCCTTGTTGCCATAAGTACAGGCCCAAGGCGAGCATGGAGCCGATGGCATCACCATCTGGATGGATGTGACTGGCGATCAATACCCGTTCACTCTGCTGGATGGCTTGCGTCGCAGCTCGCCAGTTGGGCGCTACTGTGGAGAGATTCATGGAATGCAGGTGGAATCCTCGTTTTCAGTTTGGATTTGATCCAGCAATTCATGAATCCTTGCACTACCCTGCAATGTGGTATCCCAGAAAAAACGAATGGCTGGCGTGTGTTTCAAGCGAATGCTTTGCCCGACTGCATTCCTGAAATAACCACTCGCTCGCGCCAGAGTGGCCATGATTTCTTCCTGTCGATCTTCATCACCCAGGGCATTGACGTAGACGCGAGCATGGCGCAACTCCGGATCCAGCGTCACTTTGGTGACGGAAATGCCGCTCAATCTGGGGTCCGCAATCTCCCGTTGCAGGAGGTTACTGAACAAATGATGCATGCGTTCTTCGATGCGGACGCGCTTGATCGACATTGGCTCTCAGTTTGCCTGAGCCAATTCGTAGACTTCGATGATGTCGCCTTCTTGATATTCGCTCACGCCCTGAAGGCCAATGCCACATTCAAAACCGGAGCGAACTTCTCTGACATCTTCGGTGAATCGTTTCAGGGAATCGATCTCACTATCCTCGATGATGATTTCATCGCCACGGCGCAACCTCGCCTTTGCCCTGCGGCGTATCTGACCCTCTTTCACATAGGAACCAGCGATGGCCCCCACCCGAGAAATGGAGAATATCTGCCGCACCTCAGCGACGCCGATGGTACGGGCCACCAACTCTGGTTCCAACATGCCTTGCAAGGCCAACTGAATGTCCTCAAAGAGTTTGTAGATGATGTTGTATTGACGGATGTCCACACCCAGCGCCTGAGCCTGCATTTTGGCAGCGTTATCGACTCGGACGCGAAAGGCAAGGATGATCGCCTTGGAGGCGCTGGCCAGCATCACATCACTTTCACTGACATTGCCTACATCGTCGGCCAGGATGTTGAGCGTGATTCCCGAATCTCCTTGTTCTGCCATTTGATGGAGCGAATCGGTGATCGGTTGCAAGGAGCCCAGCACGTCAACCTTGACGATCAGAGCCAATTCGGAACGCACACCGGCGGTGAACTGGGCGAAGAGATCTTCCAAAGACTGTCGGGGTTTCGCATTCCCGGCGGATTGTGCCAATTGTCTTTCCTGCGCGATGGATCGGGCGGTTTTTTCATTGGCTTGCAGGGCGAATCGTTCGCCGGGCAATGGAGGGGCATTCAATCCCAATACGGAAACCGGACACGAAGGAATGGCGGAATCGATGGGTCTGCCATTTTCATCGAACATCGCTTTGATGCGACCGTAGACCGTTCCCGCCAACACGACATCCCCTACATGAAGGGTTCCGTTCATAACGAGCAGGGTGGCTACCGTTCCGCGCTGCTTATCCACCTGCGCTTCCAATACGATGCCCGCTGCTTCGCTCGCTGGATTGGCGACGATGGCATTCTCTTCGGCAACCAGGGTGATGGAATCCAGCAGTTCGTCGATGCCTTCGCCCGAGATTCCTGAATAGGGAATCACGATGGCATCTCCGCCCCATTCCATCGGCGTAAGATCGAGCTCAGCAAGCTCTCGCTTTACTTTTTCCGGGTTGGCATTGTCGCGATCGATTTTGGAGATGGCCACGATGAGCGGTACTTTCGCCGCTCGCGCATGCTGCAGCGCCTCTCGGGTCGTTGGCATGACGCCATCATCGGCCGCCACGATGAGGATGGCGATATCCGCTCCTTGTGCACCGCGTGCCCGCATGGAGGTAAAAGCTTCATGCCCGGGCGTATCCAAGAACGTGATCTTCTCCTCCCCATGTTGCACTTGATAAGCGCCGATGTGTTGCGTGATCCCGCCCGATTCGTGTTCCGCTACATTCGTACGCCGGATCATGTCCAGCAAGGTGGTCTTGCCATGATCTACATGCCCCAAAATGGTGACCACAGACGGTCTTTTGATGAGACTCTGATCATCCTCACCCTCGTAAATTTGCCGCCAGGTTTGGACCTCTTCGCGCGTTGTGGGTTCTTCTTCGGCGAGATCAACCTCCGGAATCGCAACATAGCCCAACTCTTCCATGACGATGGCCGCGGTATCGAAATCGATCTGTTGGTTGAGCGAAGCCATCACGCCGTTGTTCAATAGGGTGCGCATGACGCTGATTGGATTGGCTTCCATCAGATCCGCCAACTCATGTACCGTGAGAAATTCGGGGATTTGTATCTCAATTCTTTCTGTCATTGCATCCTCCATCGGCGAGGGAACGGCTTCGGCTCGGTTGCCATCATTCCGGCTTGGCAGCGGTTAATTCAGTTGCGAGCGCTCTGAGCAACTGATGGTCTTCTACTCGGAGTTCTTTGCGGAGTGCTTTGGCGAGTCGATTCGAATCAATCGCCTTTTGCCAACAATGGTGGTCCGAACACAGATATGCCCCACGACCATCTTTCTTTCCGGAAGGGTCGTGTCGCAAACCAGTTGCCGTCATGACCAGGCGGCTCAACTGTCTTTTCTCCAGTCGACGGCGGCATATGATACAACTTCGAATCGGTATATGGCGCGGCATCCCCACTCATTCCATATAATCATCCCAATCCGTTCGTCGCCGGCTGCTCTTGCGCACGCGGCGCACGACGGTTTTACCCAACTCCTCATCATAGATTAACTGCCGTCGCTGCTGACGGTCCTTCTTCTGCGAACGCTCTTGATCTGGATCCATTTCTTCGGTTTCTAACTCATATTCTTCCGCAGTTTCCTGGACGGCCGCAGCGGGAGAGATGAATTTTCGCGCCGTTCCCTTCAAATGTTGGGGGCGTTCGGGAGAGGGAGCTGTGGCCTCTAGCTCTGCCGTTTGTGCCACTTCACTGTCTTCCACGTGCGGCTGCGTCTCGCTTTCAGCAGCCAGCAATTCTTCCGGTTGGTCTGTATCTTCTTCGGTGGGAATTTGCTCCTGCAATTCGTCGATTGCATCGGCATCTTCCAGCGACTCTGCAGCTGCTGGCTCCGTTTGCTTCTCGAGCTGGGCTTCGATGAGGGCCAGCTCGATCAGGGTCAAGCTGGCTTCAATTTGCTTCTGCATTTCTTCGACATCTTCATCGAAACGTTCCAGCAACTGACGCAAAGGATCCTCATCGAGGATGAAACGCGTTTGCAATTCACCGATGTTTTGTAGGGGTTTCAAGGCGTTCAATAGGTGAGCAGGCAAATCCAACTTTTCGATGCCGATCTTGAAATGGTGCGAGGGCACTTGGGTGCGGGCATGGGCGAGCTGTTCTCGCCGTACCGTTCGTATTTCTTCTCGTTTGGCGTGTTCCGCCCGTTCGATCTGGACGGCGAATTGCGAAATCGTGGAAAACTCTTCTGGCATGATGGTCAACCCAGATTCGCGTTTTTCCAGGATCCGTTCGATTTCTTTGATTCGTTCTTCATTCAACGCCAGCTCTTGGAGCGCAGCAGGGTTTTGCAGGGCATCCTGAACGGTTTCGATCTCGCCTTTGATATCGACGCGCCACTGGGTCAGTTTGGCAGCCAGACGGGCGTTTTGCCCTTCCCTGCCGATGGCCAGAGAAAGTTGATCTTCAGAAACCAGGACGATGGCCGTCCTGCCTGTATCGGGATCATCATCCAAAAAGACTTCGGTGATGCGCGCCGGACTGAGGGCTTTGGTGATGAAAATATGAGGGTCCGGATTCCATTCGATGATGTCAATCTTTTCATCATGCAACTCGCGCACGATATTTTGGATGCGGATCCCGCGCATGCCCACACATGCCCCCACCGGATCCACGCCATCTTGCAACGCCGCGACTGCAACTTTGGAACGGTAACCTGCTTCCCGCGCGATGTTCTTGATCTCTACTTGCCCGTTGAAAATCTCCGGCACTTCGTATTCCAGCAGACGGCGCAGCATATTTCGATGAGCGCGACTGACGACGATCTCCGGGCCCCGGTTCCGCATCTTGACCTCGAGGACGTAGGTGCGCAGTTTTTCATGGGGCCGGACGCGCTCACCGGGAATCTGTTGTGACCTGGGTAGGATTGCCTCCGCCCTCCCCAAACTGAGGGTGATCAAAGCTGGGTTGACGCTTTGGACGGTGCCCGCGATCAAATCGCCTTCCCGCTCGATGAATTCTTCGTACAAAACGGCGCGTTCGGCGTCACGGATTTTTTGGAGGATCACTTGTTTCGCGGTTTGCGCAGCGATGTAGCCAAAATTGCTGGTCGTGTGATCCACCGGAATCATGACCGTATCGCCGAGATCCACCGAATCATCCTGTTCTTTGGCCGGGCCGAGCAACACTTCGGTCGCTTCATTGAAGATGGAATCAACGACTTCTTTCTCTACCAGGATCTGATGCTGCCCACTCGAGGAATCGACGATGGCTTCGATCTTTTGTCCCAGGCTGGCGCCCGTATCTCTGCGGTAGGCAGAAACCAAGGCCGTTTGCAAAGCTTCAATGACCACATCACGGGGCAGAGAACGCATGTCCGTGATTTCATTGAACGCCAATTCGAATTCGCTACGCATATGGATCACCTATAAAAAAGGTGGGCAAACCCACCAGACTGAACCCAAAACTAGCATAAAGTGATGGCCACGTCAACATGATTTGGGCGCTACGGCCCAGGCAATCATGAGTCCGGCGCGACGAGCGGGGATTGCGCATGGGGAGGGTATTGGTACATTTGCTTGGTTTCGTGATCGACGATCCAGACGTTGCCCCGTTGATCGACCGCCACATCGGTGACATTCTGGAAGTTTCCGGTTTGACCGATTTCAAATGGGCCTAGGCTGGTGAGGCAGTTCCCGGCCGCATCCAGAATGACCACCCGCTTCTGGTGGGGGACACTCAGGTACACCAAGCTGCGCAGCGGGTCCACCGCAACCTGAGCCGCTACGCCAGCCCTTTGTCGCGAGAAAGGAAACGCAAAACTGCGCAAGAATTCTCCAGTGAGAGAAAAGACAGAAACGCGTTGATTCCACCATTCGGAAACATACAACTCATCGTTCAGGTCATCCAATGCGATCGAACCCGGTTCTTCCAACTGACCCGGCAAACTGCCGCTTTCGCCGATATCCAGCAGATGATCGCCGGTTTCAGAATACACCCGGATGCGCTTGTTGCCCGTATCCGCGATGTACACATTCCCAGCGGAATCCACGACCAAATCCCTAGGACCCCAGAACCCACGCAGTGGCTCGAGAGGAGCATTGGCGCCGTAAGCGAAAGGTTCACCCCAGGCCTGTTGCACTGCACCAGTTTCATCGAGGCGAAGGAAGCGATAATTCCAGGTATCCGCAACGAGGATTTCACCCCCTGCTGCGAAAGCGACGCCATTCGGCCGGTTCAGTGTGAGATCAGTGGATGGTTGTTGGCTGAATGCGGGTGGATTGACCGCGGGGTCGATTTCACCAAAACGCCCAAGAGCAGCCAACAGCTGCCCGGTCTTGTCGTACCAACGGATCTGGTGGTTCATTTCATCGGCAATCAGGATACGATCGTTTTTCACCGCAAGCCCCGCCGGGTAGCCGAGTGACTCATCGGCCCATTGCAGGGTTCCTTGCGTTTCGGTCGTTTGGCTGGGGCAAGAGTTTTCGCCATTCGTTGATGGAGGGCTGAAAGAACCCACAGCGGCGGGTTCATAGAGCCAGATTTGTGATGCCAAATCGCGGCGCACATAGAGATACATGTGGTCGGCAGGATTCCAGTCTTGGATAGCGGAGGAAACCCCCTTTGCCTCGAAGTAACGGGCGTAATCACGTTCCCAGAAAATATCCAGCAAGCCCGAACGCAATTGAGGGGAATATGGATTGTCGGCAGAAAAGTCAAAGAGCTGGTTGATTCTCGCCGGAGTCAGGTAAAAATAATCTTGATTCGGCCACCATAGACGCAGGTATTTTTGCGTCGTGTAATCGAGTGAAAGAATATCGCCATATTGATGATGCAGATTGGCGCCAAGGAGCAACACATCTTCTTGCTGCAATGTGTTCAGATCCGGTTCCAGGCCATAGTAATTCGCGTTGGGAAAATCACGCAGGTACCATTCCATGGGCCAGGACACGCCTTCCCCGGCATACCCCATTCGTAGGTCTTTGCTGTTGGCACTGCGCTCACTGATCTCATGCAACAAATCCATCACGTATTTCACCTGCGGTGCCGCATGCGCATAGACTAAGAATTCTTTGGCGTAGTCATAATGGATGTAAGATGCGGAAAAAGCGGTGCGCATCGTCAGCGCGCAAAGGATGATCAGCAAACCCAGTTGACTGCTCTGCCGGATGATGAACCAGCCTTTTTGTTTGCCGATCCGGTAAAACAAACCGAGAACCAATAGGGTAAACAAAACCGAACCGAACCACAGGGTGGTGTGCCGGATCTCCAGCGTCGTCAAGCCACGGAACGGCCCCGATCCGCGCAAGATGGGGTTGACGGTCCGCCAAGCGCTCCAGGTCAACGCGGGCATCAAGAGCAAAGGCAACCACCCATAGGTCAGGATGGATTCCCAATCCAGCGTTTTCAGGAACGCGCCAAAGATAGAGGCCGACAACAGGATCAAAGGAAAGGCCAGGTGGATGCCCAACCACGGCATCTTCTCTCCGGCAAAGGTGTAACCATAAATGGCGAGAACAGCCCACCAGGCAAAGAGGGCCAACCAGGGGATGCCTTGCAGTTCTTGCGGAATCCGGTTCATTTTTTGGCGCAAACCGTTTCGCCAAAACCGACCGATTCCCATAACAGCAGCCAAAAAAGAACCGATGATCGGCAGGTATTCGTACAAAGGCAAGATGATGCCGCTGTAATAGTATTGCGGTTGAGAACCCCGCCTCACCCCTTGTTGGCCCAGCCAATATCCGAGGCTGCTCACAAAGCCAGAGCCCAGGCCGGCGATGTTGGTGAAGAAGGATGTGAATAAAATGACATAGAGTCCCAGATAGATCGCTGCCAGTGTGAGCCAGAGTTTCGCTTCCCAGGCGAGACCGATGGCGATGGGGATGAGGAAAAAAGGCAGGACGGGCAGCAGAGATAACGCGATTTGCCAGAGCTGAGTGCCGCTGTGAAAGAGGAGTGTGGTTTCATCGTAACCGGGGAAATTCAGCGGTATGAGGATGCGAATGGATTCGACGGCGGATCGCGCAATATCCGCCAGTACTTGCGCATTGATTTCTTCACCGTACGTGAAGCTCGAACCCATGGCGGTGATCAATAAGGCAGATAGCCAGGGTATGGTGAATGTGACGATCAAGACCAGAACATCCCATTCGGGGAAAGAGCGCAGGGCCCGCCAAAATCCACGTTTTTTCAGCAAAAGGGCGCCGATTGCCACCACGATGGTCAGCACCCAGGCCAGGTAAAAGGGGATGAAATTCACGCGGTAGTTTTCGAGATGGCTTTCTGCGGAAGGCGCAATCTGCGGGATCGCTTCGAGCGAGCGGGATTCCAAAGCGACCAAAGCGGCGAAGACCAAGAAGGCCAAGACAGACAGGAGCGTGATTTCCCGCCAGGGTAAGGGGGTTCGGCGATGCACGTAAATCGC
This sequence comes from Chloroflexota bacterium, assembly GCA_011523615.1. Taxonomy (GTDB): domain Bacteria; phylum Chloroflexota; class Anaerolineae; order Aggregatilineales; family Phototrophicaceae; genus WTGJ01. The sequence goes on from WTGJ01000027.1 coordinate 487,072, forward strand.
GGGGCCGATGACCATCGCACTCACGCCCAGCCAGAGCAAACCACTCCAGAGCAGAAAACTCTGCACATTCGAACCCTCACTCCCGGAGGGCGAAGGATCTGGCGAAGGCAGCAGTCCCAACCCGGCCGTGATGGCCTGCCATCTTCCTGCCAAGGAGTCTGTCCCTTCGAAGGCGATGGCCAATATCCCGGACATCACGATGGCAGCGAAAGTACCGATCAGGATGGCGAGGATGAGCAGCTGGAAGGTGCGCCTGAGTGGTATGTTCCAGGATTTCTGTATGACGCGAAAACAACCATAAAGGAACAGATACGAAGCGAAAATGCCGATGTAAATGAACGTATTTTCTTTCGAGGCAAAACAGAGCAGCAAACTGATCGCCGTAATGTACAAGTAGCGATTGCGTTTTTGCTGCGGTTCATGCTCTTCCAGATAGCGCAGGATGGACCAGAGCAATATGACGGAATAGAAGAGCACCGGAGTGTCGTGCCGTATGTAGCGGTTGTAATACAGGGTGATGGGGGAGATCAGCAACAAGATGCTAGCGATGAGAGCCGTCTCTCGCCCCAACCACCTGCGGAACAAAAGGGGCGATAACACGAGCAGAATCCCTAGCACCGCGGGGTAAATCCGCGCGGTAAAATCATTGGCGCCCAATACTGCATACAGTAAGGCATTCACTTCAAACAGCAGCGGCCCATGCATCAACGGCGTATGTTCGAAGTTTCCTTCTTGTTGGAACAGATATGAGAAATACGTATGCAGGCTTTCATCGTGACTCATCACGCGAGCGTCCAGGATGTACAAACGAGTGAAAACCGCCGCCAGGAAAATCAGCACATACCAGGCAACTTCCCAATTGACGCTCAGATCACGGGAAAGCCAGGCCGGCAATAGGCCTTTGTCCACATCATTCCGGTGAGCTTCTGTGCCAGCCAACTTTATGCTACAGCGATTAGGGATGGTTCACGGATTGATTCAACACATCCCGATGCAGCCATAACACCATTGGGATGTACTCGAAAAAATGAGGGTCATTCATACCCTGGTTGTGATGGTCATTGAGCTGAGTCAAGAAATGCGCCCCGAGTGGTCGCGCTTGCTTCACGCGAGTGATCGAAAAAGGATGTCCGATGTAGGGAGCAGCCAGGCGTTCGCCAGCCTCTTCCGGGGCAATCGGGTCACTGATCACGAGGGGAAAACCCGCTGCGAGTTCGAGTTTGGGGAGCATCCTTACTTCGTCGAAATCACGCAACAACCATAGCATTGTGTGATATTGATCATCGCGAACCCCGGCTGCGGTTACCCAGGCGACGGATGAAGGTTGAGCCCAATTGCTTTGCTGAAGCAAATCTTGGAGCGTTTCATGCAGATGCGCATTCTGCACGGTATTGAGTTGCGGCAGCCATGCGCTTCTGGCGCTTGCCTGATCGGCGGAAGCCACACGGATGCTGCTATGGGTCGTGTAGAGAAGCAGGAATATCGCCAATGTAGGCAGGAAGAAACTCCCAATGGATGAGTGTTTCGCAACGTACTGTAAAGCCAGCAAAACGACAAAATACAGGAGAAACCCGATCGCTATCCTCATCAACCACCAAATGGCTGCCCCCGATGGTATGGATGGCGTGCCATGGAGCAAGCCCAACGCCGATTGCATGAAATCCGTTCGTACGATCAGGAAACGAAACTGCAGACCGACCCACAACAGCAATCCGAGGGAAAGGGCATACAACATACCGCAGAAAGCAACATTGCCGGAGAACCCTCGCTGGTTGAGCGTTTGCACGGCGCCCTGCCCTAGTCTGATCAAGCAATCTGCCACGATGAGGATCAATGGGATGCTGAGCCAACTCGCATGTGCCGGCTGGGAGCCCCGATCCAGCGTCAATAAGACGAGCAGTGCCACCAACCAGGCGAGCGAAAAGCGATTCAGTGGCGTCAGCTTCCTTTCACGCCGGAGCGTGATGAGGGCAACGACGGCGAGCAGCCAAAACCCCAGCTCATAAAACAGACTGACCCGCAGATCCTGCAAGAGATCACCCGGCTGGATCCAGCCGCTTAAGCTGGCAAGCAGCTGATTGCCGACATGATTCAAGCCACTCCATTGAGTGAGTAGCTGGGTGCTGAGCAGGATCACCGTGGCCAGACCGACCGCTAAGCTTTTGCGCCAGCGCCATTCTTGAAGGAGCTCCAGGAATCGACGCTTTATGGGTGCATTTTTTCTGAGCGTGAAGAATAAAGCGACCGATATGCTCACAAACAACAGGTAGCTGCGCCCATCTGTCAGGAACAAAGTGAGGAATGAAAACACTGTGAAGCAATGTTGCCAAGAGCGTCGTTGTCGCGATCGCGCTTCAGCCAACAGACATCGTTGCAGAGAAAGAAAAGTCAATGCACAGCCGATCAGTGCCCAGAGCGCACTCTCTGCATAACGCGATGAGAGGAGCACCAATGGCGAGAGGAGCAGCAAAATGCTCATGGTCCCGCAATGCTCCACCCGCATCCACTTGCTGAACAAAAAAGGAGAGAAGATCAAGCAAAGCCCCAACACGGCATTGGGGAATCGAAACCAGCCAATCTCGGGGCCGAACAGGGATAAGAGCATCTGATGGCTGGCATGAAGGAGTGGCGAAACACTGGAACCAGAAACGCTAGCCTCCACCGAATGTCCCACGAATGAAAGATCCATTGCCGAGACCACCGCCGGCAATTCGCGCGGCTGCAAGGGAATGACCGTAAGATGGGAGAATCGTGAAAAGATGGCAAAGCTCAACAAAACCAACCCGGCAAGAGACGAGAAACTGACTTTGAACCATATTTCGTCGGTCGTGTGCCTGACCATTCGCTGTGCGAAACTCGCCGTCATGGGTTTCGCTCCATCATGCCAAAACGTGTGGCATAAGCCAATGAACGGCCACTGGAATCTTCTTGAAGGCAAATGGGGATCAAATTCTCAGCGAATATCTCTTCCGCAGGCTGTCCGTAGATGTATTGTTCGTGGCTGCCCCATATGATGTAGTCGATTTGGTAACGATCGATGATCTCTTGACGCAGCGGCCAATCGTCACTGCGATACAGGGCATCGATATCCCGTGGGCGGAGGCCGACCGTATGTGGATAACTACCCCCACGCCATTGGTTTTGATGCGGCTCCCAGGCGATCACAGTGGGGATGCCGCTGATCGTGGCAATGCGCCCATAGTTCAGGTCATAGGAACGCCGTCCTCCTGGAGCCGGGATCCCTTCCGCAATGACCATCTCGCCAGCGGAGGCCATATCGGACAAACATTGACTGAGTGCCCAATCGCTAGCGGAATAGGATGCATTTGCATTCCCCAGGGTAAGAGTTCGGTTTGGGCTTTCTTGCATTCGGCTGTGCATCCCCGCCGGTAGATACAGCGATCCCAAAATGATCACCAAAGAGAGCGTACCACCGATGACAATTCGCTGGCTAGGGTGATGCTGCAGCAAGTGGTAACTGGCGTAAGCTGCGGCCACCGCGAACAAGAGCCAGGCTTGGAAATAGAGTTTGAACACTGTGTTCATGCGGCTACCGAACAAGTCCCGTATGTAGATAAATTCTGGGATGAGTATCAGGCTGATTCCGGCGATGGCGAGCAGTACGGTGAATGAAAGCGCCGGCTTCGACCTTCTCAACCGCAAGCTAAGCGTCGAAAGGATGAAAAAACTGGCAAACAAAAATACTTGGCTGAGTGAGTATTCCCATTGCATACGACGATGCAAGAAAGCAAGAATCCCATCCTGCAGACTCGCACCGGTTGTGAATAGGTGTAGGGTGAGCGTCAAAGCACTCATCAGGAAGGCAACTGACACCGTCAGTGAAAGCCCGAACCGCCATTCGGGTGTGATCGACCATAATTTACGCCCCATCGCTAAAAAGAATACGGCATACAGGATGATGAACGGGGCGAACATCACCCACAGCTGCTGGATGCGCGTCGGGTGATCCAAGTTGGGCGCCAAACCACCGGCTTGACTCCGAATGTGGAGCAACAGAGGCGCAGCAAACAGGAGGAGCCAGCACAGGGTTTGAGCGGCGAACTTCACTGAGTTTCGCCAATCCACCGTGTTGCGGGAAACCTCTGCACCCATTCTCCGCAAACGCAACGCCTCTGCCGCCAACAGCAACACAAAAAAGACAGGGGCATCCCAGGCATTGGTACACAGCACAGCCCCCAAGACCATCCCATAGACACAGATATCTCGGAATTGAGGTGGTCTCGGATGGGAGAAACGGTGCCAGGCGAAAGTGATCATGAGCGCGATGAGCGGTATGCCATATACATGTGGATGGTTATCCCCCAGGAGGAAACTGAAGGCCGGAAATTCATCGATCACTTCTCGATGGGTTTCCGGATTGCATTCCTGCTCATCCCCAGGTGTGCGATCGACGATGGTACGGGCGGCGGCAAACCACCACCAATATCCTTTGCCAGAACCTTCACAGCGGTCTTTGGCATCCATGAACTGGAGATAGCCCGGTGCCGCAATTCCTCGCTGATAGGGCAATTCAATGAACAGGTAATGGCCATTGCTGAGCCACAGGGCAAAAAACACGGTCAAGAGCGCGCCTGAGATACTTCGGTAGCGGTGCTTCGGCGCGGATTCTGGATCAGCACTGGAATCCGAATGACCGCGAATCAGATTGTAGCCCGTGCCAAAAATGGTGATGCCGCTCAACGCGAGCCAGGAAGCGGAGCTAAGGTCAAAGGCAACCGCATTCGTCACGCCACTGAGCTTGGCCAGGGCGGCCGAAATCAGGTAGCCGAAATAGTAGTAACTGACGCTGTGACCACTCAGCCAGGCATCGTTGGGCGGAAATTGGGGCGATTGGTTGATGGCACTCAACAGCATGAGTTCCATGGGCTTTTCTGTCGATGCCAAGTCCTGAATGCGGGCGCGAAACAAAGACCACCCAACCAATAGGATGACGAAAAGCAATTCGCCACAGATGAAGGCAATTTTGTGTTCCTGCCACCATCTTTTCCAATCGGAAGCCGCCGTTCGACGATCAAAACGAGAAAAATAGAGACTTGCGCAGCACACCAGCAGCCAACAAAAGGCCAAACTACCGGCTGAGTTTTGCAAAAACCCTAAGCTCACCAACCACCAGAACAGCCCTACCACGGCGATCAACCCGAGAATTCGGCTGAGGAACATCCCTCGATCGGCCAAATGGCTCAGAAAGTTCCAGGTAAGTGGCAGCACTGCGACGCCAGCCATGCTCAACAGCAACCACCACCGCAGGACATAGCCACCGTCGCGCGCGAGCCAATCAAGGATGAGCACGTTCAGCCATCTTGTACTTTGAGGATCCTGGCAAGTGCGGCAATTTCTTGGTCCCCCCTTTGGTAGGAGAAGGGATATTCAAAGACGATCTCCAGGAATTCCTGTTCGATCATCACCTCGAACTTCGTCAGCCCATCGACGAATCGCGCCGGATCACTTTCATCCTTTCGATCGTACAGCGCATGCTCCAGTGTCCCCACAATGATGTATTGCACATCATAGGCCTGCAGGATTCTCCTGGCATCTTGGATATCAGGTGTCGTGTAGAAGGCGGTGACGTTGGCCGCTCTTCGCTGGATCAACTCGCTCATGGGTGGAAAAGTTCGTTGCTGCTGTTGGTGGTATTGCCACCCGATCACACTGGGCAGACCCGTGAAAGACGAGATGCGGCCATTCCACTTGTACTCACTGCCATAGTTGCGCCCTTCGATGATGGTTGGCGCGCCACGGACATGACTCAGCAACCATTGAATGATCTGATGGTCCGTTTCGAGCGGATAGTGAACATCGCCTTCCTGATGATGCGCATACCGCAGGAATTTCAGGCCATCCAGGGTCATGGGCGTTTCGGCTGCGAAACGCAATTCGGCACGGGCAAGAGTCGCCAAATATGGGTAAGAAGCGGTGATTGCGAACAATGCCGTGGCAACCACATACCAAATCAATCTGAACCATCGCCCCCACTTTTTTCGCACATTCCAGAGTATGGCGAAAGCGATGCCTCCAAACAGACTGAAGTATTGCCAGCTCATGAAATACAGTTTGAACACCGTGTTTTGCCGGCCGATATCTTGGCGGATGCGAATGAATTCAGGGATCAAAGTGAGGCCCAATGCGACCAGGACCATCCCAAGCACCATGCGAAGATCGTCCGATTTTTCTAAGAAAAGTAAAAGGAGACCCCAAACAATCACTGGGATCAGGATCAACAAGATTTCCCGACCTTGAGCGGCCAGAAAGATCGTGACCAGAAGCAAACCCGCACCGCCCGAAAAGAGCAGTGCTTTCGTCCTCCTATCGAATCGTTTGAATTGCTGCCTGAAAGCATTTCGCTGGCGGTAGCTCATCCAGAAAAGCAGGCCGACGAGCAAAAAGAGGAAATGTCCCTGAATGCTGAGGTATGCGGTGATCGGGGTGAATGGTCCGCGCCAGAGCTCGATTGCGGTGGCCGTAGTGGCGAACCACGCTCGGAATGGGGCGGTGGCGAGGAGATTCACCGCCAAAAAAGAAGCCAGGATGATCAGCAACTCGATCACCGCTCTTCGATTGAAGATCACCGATGATGCACGAAGCGCTCGCGTATGAGCACCTGAGTGTTTGCTTTCCTTGAGCTTTCGTTGCCACCAGGAAAACACCAGGGTGGCTGAACTGATGAGGGTGATGGGGATCCAATCCCAGCTGTTGGTCGCCCAGGTCAGGCCGGTCGCCACGGCCCAGGCGAAGCGCACACTCACTCGCAGCCAAAGACTTCGTTGATCCTGCCCGATCGACAACAGCTCATACACTACAAAAGCCATGGACAACATCAGGATGGGAAGAGCCATCATATGGGCATGCAGATCGCCATACAGGAATGTAAAGAAGGGAAATTCCGTGATGGAGTGATCTTGTATGGAATGACTGATGACCCGAGTTGGGTTCCACATCCATTCATGACCCGCGACCGGAAGTTGGCTTCCTTGGAGCCAGGCTTCGAAACCAGCAAAGGTAGTGACCAGGAAATTGGCACTTTCATTCGGCAATACCGATGCGCCGATTTCATGGATCGCTTGGAGCCAGATGCGGAATGTTTCCAAGTTTCCCAGCAACAGCAACAGGGCCAGCGCCGCCAAACCGGCCCATTCGGGACGAAGGGTGAGGTTTTTCATCCTGGCAGCGACGTTGGTGGCAATGGTAAAAGCGGCGACTCCCGTCAGGGCAAACAGGGTGGGGATGATGAGATTGTAAGCGAGGGAAGGGATGACCCCGCTCAATATAGTGGGGACGCCCACCAGTACGAAACCGAAATAGTAATAATTGATGTAGCTACCGGAATACCAGGGGTTAAGGGGTGGGAAGATTTCACTGCGCAGCACCCCATTGAGGTAGGCGCTATCCATCATCTTTTCACCGCCAAAAACAGGGTGCCACAAGTCCGGATTGCTGAGGCGGATGAGCAAGCAGAACAGGAAAAGTGCGAGGAAGAGCAGCTCGATCGCTGCCCATCGTTTCCAGTGTGTTTTGAGGTGGTTTGTGAAGTGCTCCTGTTGTTTCCAGAACAGGGCAATGCTGGCTGCCATAGCGAGGAGGAGCAAGGACCACAATCCGCGCTGATTCCAGATAGGCAACTGGGCGCTGGTGAGCAACCAGGCCGACCAACCGAGAAAAACCAGACCGACAATTTTGGCCAATCCATAGCCACGATCGGCAAAGTTGGGAGAGGCGTGGAATAACGGGATCCAAGCAGCGAAACCGATGACAGTGATGGTGATCAACCAGGCAACGATGGCAAGGACTGGGTTGCGGTTGACCGAACGAGAGGCATCGAACGGATCGAAGCCTGTGGATCCTGCAGTCTGAATTGCCAACTGCTCCTGGGAATACCGCAACTGGCTGGGCACTTCATCCACTTCACGCGAAGAGGGTGAATGGTAATTCGCAACCTTCGCCGTACATTGCGTGGCCAGTGGGTGATTGGGGTCCAAGAATGGACAATCACCATAAATGGGAGATGCATGGATGGCGGCCAGCGATACCTTGTGCAGTTCGGCTTGCACTTGCCGGAGATCAAAGTCTGGTTTCTTTTGAAAAATGAAGACGGCGGGATGATCGTAGACATGAAAGGCTTCATCCGCTTCCCATTGATTGAGCCATGTGGGAGGGGGGTGCAGCGGTAGGCGCTGATCCAGAATCCTCAGGTTGCCCAATTGGAAGCCTTCGACAAACTGGGCTACCAGGTCGAAACCCAGTTTGCCTTGGAACAGCAGGTGATAGAAATGGTTGCTCAGGGGGAAACGAGTCGGATTTCTCGCTTGGGAATCGTAGAAACGATTGCTGCTGATCGTCAAATAGTCAGAACGAGATAAGCCATTGACCAGGTTTTCGAGCTTGCGGTCATCATCTTCGGCGGCCATATTCATGTTGTACTGGAGCACCTGGTCCAGGTATGGCGCGCGGTACCAGCACGCGTCGGTCGTGGCTGGCGAGGCTGGCTGGCAGGATCGAACCGCACTGAGGCGATCATCCCAGGTGCCCTCGTCGCTGACCACAGAACCACCGATGAATAGATCCCCACCCTGTATCAGCAAGCGGATGTGATAAGCTTCCCCTTTTCTGAGTTGTATTTCATCTTTAACCGGAATTACGTAGGCACCCCCCAAAGGATGGTGTGTCGTCGCGAAGGGGTCGGATAGAGATGCATTGATGAGGAGCTTGCCCTGTGCGTCCCACAATTCCACCTGAAGGAGCAAGTCTTCCGCTCCTGCGCTGCGCCTGCCCAAATGTGGGAAATACAGATCCTGGATGATGCCATCCTGAGTGACGTGAAAAGTCGCTTCTGCTGCAATGCCGGCCGTGAGGAGGCTACTCCGCTGCAATAAGAGTTGGTCGCCAGGCACATCCGCGCTGGATCGATTGGCCAGAGCGATGTTGATCAAAGGTATATCGAGCGGTTGTCCCTTCAGACGGATCGTCACATCGGCAGGAATGTAGTCGTGGATCCATGCACTACCCTGGATCCGGGTTAAGGGTTGCCGATAGATATGATGGAACATCGCTGCCCAAAGGAAAGAGAGCAGTGGCAAAGCAAGCCAAAGATACGGAAGCACAATGCGGAGGAGTTGGTGTCGGTTTTGGCTCGTGCTGAGTCGGTGCCTCTCGAGCATCTCACAGAGAAAACAGGCGGCGATCAGGGAGAGAGCGCCGTAAATGGGCAGGAAATAACGCATCGTCATCACCCAGGCGCCGCCCATCCAACCGAAGTAACCCAATACCCAGGCCAGCAGCAAAAGGTATTTAGCGCTTGCCGCATGGCCGCGAAGCCAGCGCAGGCTGAAATAGCCGATGCCCAGCAAAGCCGGGATGCCGGCACTCAATCCCAATCCCCAAAGCAAGATGTCTTTGAGGGGATAGAAGTAGGGCAATCGGCCGGCCCATTGCCAATTGGGCGGCCAGTCCAGGTTTCCACTCGCCATCGTGATGGAGTGTTGGATATCGAGCAACCACCGCTCATTGAGACCCGAGATCAACCCTGGCCCATGGAAAGCATACGGGTTGAAGAGGCGGAAGAAAAACAAGGTGGCGAAGCAACAGATCAATAGGCCGACCACTTCTGGAAGATATGCAATTCCCCTCCTCCGCTGCTCCTTGACATTCAGATGGAGTATTCGGTAAATCCGCACGAGGAAAGCGATGGCGATGATGCCCAAGAGGGGAGCCAGGTTGATCCGGCTGGCCATGGCCGCTGCCGTGGCAAAACCGAAGCCCAAGGCCGCCAGCCCATTGCCGCCACGATATACGCGATGGGCAAACCACAATGCCAAAATGCAAAAGAAATTGGCGGCAGCATTCACGGTGGCGAAGTGCGAGAGTTGTATGGCTAAGGGAGAAAAGGCGTAGAATGCCGCAGCGAGCAAACCAGCGCGTTTGCCCTGAAGCTGCCGGCCCATCCGGTAGATGAAGAAGACGGACAGCACATCCAGTGTGGATGAGAGAAATCTGCCCGCGCTCGCAATTTCATCGTGCCAGAGAAACCCTCCAGTGGATCGGCCGCTCTCGTTCCATCCCAACCGGTGGAACAAGGTATCGGCGGTTTCAGCCAGGGCACGGGTCAAAAAGAGAGGCAAGGGCCCGTAGGCGAAGTTGGTGCTGCCGGCATTGTGCGGATTCAACGGGGAACAGCGGGTATCGAAGTAGCGACCCACGCCGGCCGAATGAGGATATTTTTCGAGGCAATGAGCGGCCTGTTCTGTAAATGAAATTGCTTCTGCTTGCCGATGATCGGTGGTGAAAGACAAAATCGTGCAGTCGTCGGCCAGCGCGCCGTTGATTCGATATTGCTGCAAACACTGCTGCGATCGTTGATGAATCGCTTCCCTGTCTTCCCTTCTGATATCCGCATCGAACCGGAGGCGGGTCATCAAATCGACCAAATAGCGTTCATCCGGATGCAGCAAGGAACCTTGATCCCAGTTGTGACCGGTGAAGCGCAGGAATATGGCAAGGAATAGAATCAGCAAGAACAACGAGTGGCAGTGGAGAAACGGACGCCAACGTTTCCAACTGATGAGGGATGAAATTCCGTTGGGTAGAGAAAATGGGTTGATTTTCCGAATGTGGGCCACTGTTTTTCCAGTTGACTCGTACACCCATTGAAGCTTACGCAAGTATAAACAGAAATGAATGGGCTCTGTGGCATGGAAGAATAGACTTCCATCCGGCGTGTATCGTTCAAGGCCGCTTCGGTTTCAACTTGACAGTCAATGGGGTGGAGATTAAATTAGCGGGGGTGCGGGTGTAGCTCAGGGGTAGAGCACTTGCTTCCCAAGCAAGGTGTCACGGGTTCGAATCCCGTTACCCGCTTGAGTCAATGCCCGCAGAGTATGCGTGAAATGATGGGAGTGTTGGCGTGGCACAAAGCTTCACATTGGAGACGGAACCCCGCCTGATCACAGGCAAGAAGGTCAAACGATTGCGCCAGGATCACATCGTTCCTTTGAATGTGTATGGCAACCACATCCAGGCACAGAATTTGCAAGCGGATTATCGGCAACTGGAAGTGGTATTGCTGAATGCGGGTGGAACCAACTTGATTGAACTGCAACTCCAGGGAAAACCCATCAATGTATTGGCCCGCGAAGTGCAGCGAGATCCGCTCAAAGGGACGATCGAACACGTAGATTTTTACGCAGTCGATATGGAATCCAGGGTGACTCTGGATGTGCCCATCGTGTTCGAGAATGAGAGCCCGGCCGTGACCACTCAGGACGGCTTGCTGGTCGTCGGTCCCAATTCCTTGAGCATCGAAACATTACCCAGCCAATTGCCGGACCAAATCTCAATCGATTTGGCAGAACTGTTGAATATCGGTGATTCCATTTCTGTGAGAGACCTGGAATTGGATGAAGTGATCACCATTTTGAACAATCCGGACGAGACGCTTGTCTCCGTCATCCAGCCGGCGGCGGCCAGAGGTGAAGAGGAAGAGGAACTCGAAGACGCTGAATTGCTGGCGGAAGGCGAGGATGAAGTTGCGGAAGATGGTGACGCTGAGGAAGAAGAGTCGATTTAGGGTTGCGAAGTATCTCTGTGAATCAGCCTCACATTTAGTTTTGCTGGGAAGCCGGTTCCGCCAATTCACCGGGTTTTAGTTCAATCGTTTCCAAGACAGTCACCGCCACCACGCGATCGCCTTCCAGCAAATTCATGATCTTAACGCCCTGGGTCAAGCGCCCGGTAGGATTGATTTGCTGTACATTGGTGCGCAGGATCGTGCCATTGCGCGACATCAACAGAATCTCATCACTCACGCGGATGACATGCATCGCGATGATGTCACCGCGCTCTTCATTGTTGGCAAAAGTGCGAATGCCCACCCCGTTGCGTGATTGGGCTCGGTAGCGATCCATCCTCGTGATTTTCCCGTAACCCAGGTCGGTTACGATCAAAACATAATCCGAAGTGTCACGGATGAGATCCACCCCGACGATTTGGCTGGTTTCAGCGAGACGCATCGCGCGGACTCCTCTGGCCGTGCGTCCCGTGATGCTGACTTGCTCCTCGGTGAAGCGAATGCTCATGCGATCATCCGATGCCACGATGAGTTCTTGCGAGCCATCGCTGATGCGAACCCAACCCAGTTCATCGCCTTCTTGCAGCGTGATGGCAATCAGGCCACTGGGACGAACGTTCGAAAATGCCTGGATGGGTACCCGTTTGATGTAACCGAAACGCGTCGCCATCACAAAGAAACCCTGCAAAGCTTCCGGATCAAAGGGAATCATGGCGGTGATTTTTTCATCTTCTCTCAAGGGCAAAACAGATTGAATGGGCACCCCACGGCTGGTCCGTCCTTTCTCGGGGATGCGAAAGGTGCGTTCTGCATACACCCGCCCTTGATTGGTGAAAAAGAGCAAAGTATCCAAACTGATCGCCGAACAGGCGAGTGCCGGTAAGTCATCTTGCTTGGTGGCTACGCCAAACACCCCCTTGCCTCCCCTGAGTTGGGAGCGGAATACCCATTGCGGTACCCTTTTGATGTAACCAAAAATGGTCAATAAGATCACCACCGGTTCATTGCGAACCAAATCCGCTTCGTCAAAGTCTATGCTCTCACCGACGAGCAGTTGTGTCCTGCGCTCATCGCCATAGGTTTCCACCAGTTCTTTCACTTCAGCGCGGATCAAAGCCAGTCGTTTGGTCTCGCTCGCTAAGATTCCTTCCAATTCTTGAATGCTTTGCCTGGTTTGCTGGTATTCATCCGCCAATTTCAATTGTTCCAAGGCCACCAATCGCCGCAGCCTGAGCGCCAGCACGGCCTCCGCTTGTCGTTCGCTCAATTGGAAGCGGTCACACAATTGCATTGTCGCTTGTGGCGTATCTTGGGCGGCGCGGATGATCCGAATGGCATCATCCAATTCTTCTAGGATTCTGAGCAATCCTGCCAGGACGTGTGCCCGATCCTTAAAATGGCTCAGATCGAATTCAGAACGGCGCCGTATCACTTCCAGGCGATGCTGGATGTAAATGAGCAAACACCGTTTCAGGTTGAGGGTTTTGGGTTCACCTTGATCCAGCGCCAGTAACTGTACATTGAAGCGGGTTTGCAATTGGGTGTACTTGTACAAGCGGTTGAGGACTTTGGAAGGCTGTGCTCGGGTTTCCAAATCCACCACCAGACGCAATCCTTCCCGATCGCTTTCGTCTCTGAGGTCGCTGATCCCTTTGATCTGTCCGCCGCGTGCCAACTCCACGATGCGTTCAATGACGGAAGATTTGTTGACCTGGTAGGGGATGTCGGAGAAGATGATGCGAAAGCGATCATCCGGGCCGGTTACGATTTCTGCGCTGGATCGTATGATGACGCCCCCCCGGCCCAGCTGATAGGCATCGCGCAGCCCATCGTCCACCAGGATGTTTCCGCCGGTGGGGAAATCCGGTCCGCGAACGAATTCCAGCAAGTCGGTTACGGTGATGTCATCCCGACTATCGTAATGGTCGATCAAATGGGTGATCGCGTGGCATATTTCACTCAAATTGTGCGGCGGGATATTGGTAGACATGCCCACAGCAATGCCGCTGGTGCCGTTCAGCAACAGATTGGGCAATCGAGCGGGCAAGACGAAGGGCTCTTCCATCGATCCGTCATAGTTTTCACCAAAATCCACGGTTTCCTTTTGGATATCGGCGAGCAGCTCGGCACTGATCGACGAAAGTCTGGCTTCTGTATAACGCATGGCGGCCGGGCGATCGCCATCCAAACTGCCAAAGTTGCCCTGCCCTTCGACCAACTCATAGCGCAACGAGAATTCCTGTGCCATCCTCGCCATGGCATCGTACACCGCATCATCACTATGCGGATGGAACTTGCCCAATACTTCGCCCACGATTCGGGCGCTCTTCTTGAACGGAGTGCCGGGACGGATCCCCATATCGTGCATCGCGAATAAAATGCGGCGGTGGACCGGCTTCAACCCATCGCGGGCATCGGGCAAAGCACGAGCGACGATGACGCTCATGGCATAATCCAGATAACTCTCGCGCATCTCTTGATTGATGTTTATGTTGCTGGATTCAACCATGGAATTCTCTGCACAATCACACGTGGTGATTATAGCAGTTCTATGGTCCGTCTGAGATCATATGCCAGTCGTCGCCGATGATTTCGAACTGAAATTCAGCGGCAGATGAGTCGGATTCGGGCGGCTGCAGCCAGGCATGGATGCGGATCTTCCCCTTTTCCTCGGTCACTTGCAGAGTTGCGATCTTTCCCACAAATTCAGGCTCATACTGCCTGATTTTCCATTCCAAGTAATCGCGCCAATCCAGCAGCGCGAGTTCGGCCAGACTCGACTGGGTTGCTTTACGCAATGCCGGTAGGAGCTTCAAACCGCCAAAATCATTCACTGCAGAAGCGATGGGATGCACTCCATATCGTTCGATCACGCTATCCAACAAGGGGCTGATTTCCTTGATGCCCAGGAAACGGGTCACGAGCCAAGAATACAATGCTTGCCGGAAGTAACGGTCATCCATAGAGCTGCTTTCTATGGTCGCCATCGGGCTGGTCAGGAACAATTGTGTACTCACCAGCTCGGCTAAAGACTGCTGCAAGCGGGGTGAAAACGGTTGATCGCTTCGCATGCGACTCAGGAGCGGGGAAGGGATTCGCATATGCCAGGGATTTATGGGGTGCCAGCTCAATGTCAAGTTGGGATCGGCTATGATTTCCACCAGCATTCCGGGTTGTTGTGTGCAAGAAAGCACCTGGCACCCCAGTTCCATCCAGCCAGGCAAAGTTTGGGCCAGCGCTTCTGCCAACAAAGCATCGCGCGAAGCATGTCTGATTTCTACGAAGTTGCTGGCGATGGTTGCTGCTTCTCCCCAGAGCCCCGTATTCTGCGGTAAATGGCGCCAGCCCGCTTCTTCAAATGACCAATAGAACCAGAGCCGTTCATAAGGGATGCCGTCTTCCACTTCTCGAAAATGGATGATACCCAGGTCGCCATTCTCACTGATTTCGCTGTCGATGATCTCCCCGATGAGGTTGAGATGGGGCGATGCTTGCACCTCATGAAAGTATGCTACTTGCTGATTCACCCATATCTCATCTCCCTGATGCTGCAGCGCAAGAAAGGCATCCAGATCGCCGATCCGCAATGCTGCCAATTCGGCATTGAATGCATCCTGCAGCGTGCGCAACTGCCAGCGCTCGATCTCAGCCAAACGCAGGATGATGGCAATTGCAATACCTGCGATCAAGAAGACAACAACGAAGACGATCCGCCACCAGCGATTGAACCGCTGCGGACTGGGTTGCGGATCGCCGCCATTCGCTGGTTGAGCGCCGCTCTCCCACTCGAGTTCAACCGGCATGACTCAATCTCTCCGCTCTTCCAGGGTGCCTGACAGGATGCGAATTTCTTCTCCGTTCGCTAGTTCCAGCCAAAGAGCACCCTCTTCGTCCACTGCCTTGGCGATCCCACTCCGCTGATCCACCGTGACCCATTGCCCCAGGAGCTGCAAACGAGAACGCCAGGTGCGAAACAGTAGCGTCCTGCCCAGGTGGCAGCGCCAACGATCGAAATGGCGCAAAAAGATCGTCAACAAAGTGGCAGGGTCCAGCTCTTCACGCGTCAATTGATGCAGGCTGATCGCCCGATCGGCTAAGGGCGTCGCAGAAAAATCCACCGAGAGGTTGATACCAATGCCCAACACCACCCCCATCATTTCCTCACCGGACCACAGGGATTCGGCCAATATGCCGCTGATTTTCCTGCCATTGACCATGATGTCATTGGGCCATTTGATCGCCAACTCTTGGATGGCCAAATCATCCAGCAAATCGAACACACTCACCGCTGCCAGCATCGTACTCTGTTGGGCGGCGATCGGATCACAACGGAGGATGATGGAACAGGTCAAGGCGCTATCGGGTGGAGTGTACCAACCGCGCTTAAGGCGACCACGGCCGGCAGTTTGGTCTCGCGTGATGACCAGAGAACCGTCCGCTGCACCCTGCCGCAACCAGACGAGCGCATCATCGTTGGTGCTCTGGAGAGAGTGATGAAAGCGAAAGGGACGATCTTTGAGGATTGTGCTCAGCTTTGCTTCGGTGATTGACATGGGTCTCCTTTTACGCCTGCGGAGAACTTGTATTTGAACTGCTGAAAATGCATACTCATCATCATGGAATCAGAAACGCCATTGTACCCACCGGCGAAAGGGATGTTCGATCATCTCTGCACCCCGTGGCGCTGGGATTATCTCCGAAAGAATGGAGGGGAGGAAGGTTGCCTCTTTTGTTTGGATGAGCGTGCGGACGAAGCAGGGATCATCGCAAAAGCGGATCAGGTTTATGTGATTCTGAATCGCTACCCTTACAACAATGGACACTTGATGATCGTACCTTACCGTCATATTGCTTCCCTGGATCATTTTAGTGAAGCAGAGCAGATCGACTTCATGAACATATTGTCAAAAGCAATCCAGTGTTTGCAAAACGCTTATCAGCCCGAGGGTTACAATCTTGGCGCCAATATCGGTGCGGCAGCGGGTGCTGGCATCCCGGGACATTTTCATATGCATGTGGTGCCTCGTTGGTCCGGGGATACCAGTTTCATGTCCGTTTCCGCCGCTGCACGAGTGATTCCCGAGGGTTTGCCAGATACTGCGGCAAAGTTGCGCGAGATTTGGTCTCAGCTGGTTTGATAGCATCCGATTCAGTGCAAGGTGACGCCGCCTCATCCCCATCATGTTGACATGGATTTGGATGGCATTCATCATCCTGGCTGCCCTACCCTGGGCCTTGTATGTACGCGCTTTCTGCCATGATCGGGAGAGCAATGCCTTAGTGACTTGCCTCTGCCTCAGTTTCAGTTTGGGCAGCCTTACTTTGATCATGTTGTGCCTGGGGATCTTGGGTATCCCGCTGCGCTATTGGACCATCACTGTCATCTATCTCCTGTTGATGGCTGCAGGCTGGCGCCTCGCTTGGCGCAGAAGAGCAGCCATTGTATTGCGCACCTTCTGGCCCGAAGGTTGGGTCAGACGCAGCATTTGGCTGATATGTGCTGCCGTCGCAATGGCACAATGCTTCAACGCCGGCTATTGGCCCTTCTTCCGCGAAGATGTCCTGGGGATCTATGCGCCCTTTGCAGCCACCGTCGTGGAACGGCAAGCCTTGATTTCTCTCAGCGGCTTGCCCGATGCCATGTATCGTTACGAGAGTTATCCGATGATGGTGCCGTTGAGCTTCGCTTATGTCCATATGAGTGCAAATGGCATTCATGAATATCTGGCGAAGACGGTGGTCACCCTATTGTCGCTGGCCTGCATCCCGGCGGCATATCTTTTGGGGTATGCCAGCCATTCTCAAAAAACAGGTTGGTTGAGCGCCGCTTTGCTCGCGTTGACGCCGGCATTTTGGCGTTGGGCTTCTGCCGGTTACGTGGATCTGCCGATGGCATTTTTCGCGACGATGTCCGCTTATTTCGCGCTGCGTCTTTGGCAATCGGGGCACCACCGTGACGCCTTGCTCAGCGGCATCCACCTGGGAATGGTCACATGGGTCAAAAATGCGGGCTTGATCTTGTTGCCGATCCTGACGCTGTGGTTTTTCATGGGAATTCGCCGGGGAAAGATCCAGCTGCGTCATTGGGTCATCCTCGTTTCGTCCGCTCTGGTTTCTGGTGCCATTTGGTATGCATGGACGTTCATCCAGGCGGGTGTGATCGTACCCAAAACCGCTTGGACGGATGAAGCGCAACACTCTTTGGCCACCCTGCTGGTGTTCATTTCGCAGTGGGAGAATTATAGTTTGGTAGGCTGGTTGATCCTGCTGGGAATGGCCACCGTGCTGTGGAGTTCGTTCCAGGATGGTTTCCGCAAACCCGGCCATCTCTTGCTATTGCTCATCGTAATTCCGTACTGGTTGGTTTGGTGGTGGTTTGTGAGTTACGATTCACGTTTCATCTTGCTGTTTTTGCCCATTGCCTGTGTTTTTGGCGCGCTGATCATTGATGCTGCAGCCAGAGCTGCTTTGCCGAACCTGCGATCGGCAATGGCTGCCGCCCTGTTGATTTGTGCCGCGCTCTGGGCGACCCATGGGATCCTCATCAGCATCCAATTCAAGGACGAGATCCTAGCGAATCCCATCCTGAGTCACGAGGAAAAAATCGCTATTGTGCGTCCGCCTGCACCCGAATCGTGATGGGGAGCACGGCGGTATGATCATCCATCTTTAGACCGGTCAACACAGGCAATAGGCGGATCGTTTCTTCCTCAAAATAGTAGACCTGCAGCCACAATTGATACTCGCCATCCGGCATGTCTCTCCCCAACCGTATGGAACGATGGTCCCAAATTGGCTCATCCACCTTCCAGGGGCTGGTGGGCTGCAACCCAGCCTTGGGTTGCCAATCCATCGAACTGGCGAAAGTTTGGCCACCTCTGGTCAGTTTCCAGGTGATCGTATGATCGGTGGTCATGTCACGGCTTGCTGACCAACGAGCGGCCATCGGGATGACTGCGCCGGGAGGATAGGTCAAGCCATTGGGTAAGAAGATGCCTGAAAACAGCAATTCATCGCCAAAATTCACCCGGTTGCCGCCTTCTTCTTCCTGAAAGATTTCCGGCAACGGAGCGAGTTGGTATTCGATCAAACGCACATCCGGAGCGGTGCTGATTTCTTGGATGGGATAGGCATTTTCTGTGAAAAATCGTTCCAACACCCGCGGGCGCCAGGGTAAAAAGGGGCCGGCATCGGACAAAAAATAGAAAGTTTCATGGCGCTGGAACATCAGACTCAATCGATGTACGGTATGGCGGGATAAATTAACGGCTGCGACCTGGCTCGCCACGATGGGAACCACTTCAGGATCGTACCTTTCACCCGGTTGATGGTTGAGCACTACCAATCTTGGCTGATTGACTTTTGCATGGTTCAAAATGAAATCACGGTATTCTTGCGTGACGAAAACGATGTCACCTCGGCCTACCACCTCATCCATTTCGGTGAGCATTGGCTCCAGCGCCTCGGTATGGCCGCGGTAGACCGGGTCTTCGGCTACCCGAAAGAGGGTAACCAATGAGAGGATCACAACCGATACGGGAAGTGAGAAAATGATCCCACGTGGGATGTTTCGGCGCTTAACAATGAGTTGGAAAAGCATAGCTCCACAAAGTGCCATGAATGCCAACCAAACCAAAGGCAATGCAAAATCTTGGCTGCGGTACCAGGCGAAATCCCATGATATTTGATCCAAATGAGTGAGAATGAGCGAGGGGCGAAGATACTGTGGCAGGTACAAACTGCCCCACCATTCTTGCAATCCATCGGCCATCGCCGGCAACGGAATCTCTTCCCAGCGCGTGATGACGGCTGCCATTTGCCAGGCGATGCTATACGCCAACCACGCAAAGATTCCTGTTTTGAGAATACGGTGACTCGTTTTTCCCAATTTCTCCCAAACTGGCAGGGCCAACAACATGAAAAACGGGATGATCGGCAAGAGGAAACGAGGGGGCCAGGATAAGCCGCCGAACCAATGAGGACCTCTTGCGGCATGGCCGATCGAATAAGCGGCGAGGAGCAGCACGGCCAGCCAGATGTGGCGTCTGGAGCCGTTGCGCCAAGTGATGAGCGCACCGGGAATTGCCAATGCGATGACCGGTGAACTCCCCCAAAAACTCCCGCCTGGACTGAGGATTTGGCTGGCCATCGCCGTCTGAAAAAAGCCCCAATCCAGGCTGGGGATGGGCAAGTTGATCACGATCAATGCGTGATCCAGGTTCTGCAGCAGCGGACGAAGATCCACCAGACAGGCGAGCAAAATGAAGGCGATCAGCAACATCAGGACAAAATCGAGCGTGGAAGTTACCTTGGTTTGTTTGACAGCGTGGTGATTCTTGTTTGGCCGGTCAAAGAAGAGGAGTGTGGCCATCGCGGGCAGGGCCAATGCGGCGGATTCTTTCGTTTGCAGGGCCAGCAAGAAGCAGCCCAAACCACCCATCAACCAGGTGAAACGAGAATTACGGCTGGTAGCCCGCATTCTTTCGAGGCAATAGGCCGTGGCCAAGAGCAGCAATGCCACCAATGGTTCGCGGAAAAACGTCTTGGTATACGGGAATAGGATGGTCGCCGTGCCCAGAAGCAATGCAGCGAAGGTACAGACACGATGCGAATGACCCAGCAGACGAGCGTAGGCGAAGAAGACGGCAACGATCGCTAAGGTGACGAGGATATTGAACGTCCAAGTGGTATGAACCAAACCCAGCGCAGGAATGTTCCTGGCAATTCCATACAGGGTTAAGGCCAAGATGGGTTGCAGCCGCTCGCCCTGGTAGCTTTCGATGCCGCTGCCGGTATGCTGCTCATCTATGGCGATGGCGCTCTCATCCAAAAGCCAATCACCGTGGCGATATTGACTGCTGATGGCGTCGAACAGCATGAGAGAATCATCGCTGATGATGCGCCCACTGAAAACCAATGCGTACAGCGAGCACAGGAAACAAAGCAAAATGATGAGCGGGAAAGAGCCTTTTACCGCTGGCTGCGTGGCAGAAATTACTGAGTCCCTCGATAAGATGTACAGGAGTTCAAGCAGCTGCCCAGGTCAGGTTCTGCATCAAACATTCCTTAAATCAATGGGATGAATGGTCGTCATCACTCTCATCCACCCCCAAACTGGTGATCGCTTCCAAGGGCAAGGATCGGCGCACGATCTGTTCGTCAATTCGTTCCACCAACGGGGCGCTATGCAAGACACGGTCGATCAATTCTTCGTCTCGATCGATGATACCCAGATCGTTCAAGGCCCAAATCGTGGTCAGGCGGTTGGCGATATTGGGCCACTGTTCTTTGGCCCATTGGTACCGCTGGCGAGCAAACTGCCAGATCTCTTCGGGTTGCCGTTGGATTTGATAATTGTTGAATTCGGCCCAAATCTCATCAAAATCCGAACGCCTGAAAAGCATATGGATCATCGCCCGCTGTACGGTATCGACATCTCGCTCTTCACTCACCCAATTGAAAGAATAATTGTTCACATAGGTGAAGATGCCAAAATGGGAGAATTGTTCAATCGTCTCCAACAATTCCTCTTTCATTTCCGTCGCTTTTTGGAAAGCTTCTTGCAAGGGGATATTGCCGGGTTCTACTTGCTCACTGTGCAACAATGCTTCGTGTGTTTCTTTCCACTTATCCGGCAATACATCGTAGACGTGGCAAATCAGGCGTCGGATGCGAGTCGGTGCCACATTGTACTTGACCAGCTTCCCATCCAGTAGCAGCTGGTGAACCGCGCATACGATGCCGATTTGCCTGACCTCATCCAAGGAGCGTTCGCGACCAGAGCGAAACAAGCGGGGCATGCCCGGCCTCATCGATCGCGTCCGTTCTTCAGAAGTTACGGGGAAGAAACGGCTCAAGCCGCCGCGGAACACAAAGAGTTGCACCAAGGTGATCAACGCAGCAATGATCAAAATGGGCGGTAGAGCAGATGTTTTCTGGGTGATCAAGATGAGCAACATGAGATAACTGGCGATCATGCCGCGCAAACCAGCGAAGCGTATCGCTCTCGCTTCAGGACTGCCCGGCAGGATATCTTTGCGAATCAGCGCCCAGGGCCGCACGAAAAACACCGTCGTGCTGGTGATGACAAAAGCACTGACAAAGCCAAAAGCATAGTAAGCTTCCACTCGCGTGACGCTGGGGATGGCGGGAATGAAGATGGCGGCCGATAACCAGATCACGGCGATACCGATGCGGTCGTTGGCGAAATATCGAGGCAATCTCCCCAACCGAGCCGCGTAAGCAGCGACCGCCGCACCGCCGACGTACCCCCCGCCTTGCGCGAAAAGCAGAATCACCGCCAGTAGCAAACCAGCGAATGTCAGGAGAAAACTCCCCTCGCCAAAGGCCAACTCATACTCGATCAATAAGGTGCTGTATCCCTCTGTAGCAGGGATCTGCCAGGTGCGGGCCGCGAAAAGCTGGATGATTCCGGTCAGGATCAAGAACAATGCAGCCAGGATCAGTGCGGTATTCACCACCTTCCACTTGGGCCGTGCCGCGTGTTTCCCGCTCGCTGGGATCACTTCATAACCGGAAAACCCCAACATGGCGCTGCTCATCGAGCGCAAGAAGAATTGGAAGAACAGGGTGCTGCCCAAAATGGGGGCGTTGGCAGAGACGCGAGTGACATGCTCGACGATGTGGCTGTTTTGCAATCTTGCGATGATGCCGGGAACGGCTGCGCCGAGCTCGGGTTGAGTCAGGGCCAGCAAACCCACGTAATTCAGCGCGAACAAGGTGAAGATGGTGAATGCACCCCCACCCAGCAAAAATAGGGGTACCGCACGCTTGGGCCCCAGGGCAACCAACAAGAGCATGATGCATGCGGCATAGGTTTCCGCCAGTAACAAGCGCCAGGGAGCGATTTCCGGTAACAGCAGTAACGTAGCATCAGTGGCGGCAATGGAGCTGATGATGATGGTCAGGACGGCATCGATGAAGAACATGCTGCTCCCGATCCAGGAGAGCCAACTCAGCCGAGGCGGCCCGATCGCATCAACCAGCGGACCACTGCCACCTGTATTGGGGCTCAGATATGCTCCCGCTTTGTAAGCGGGGACCACCCCAAAAAACAACATTACGGATAGGGTGCCGAAGGCCAAGATGGCGATATCATGGTGTCCCGAAGCGCCTTCGATCGCGAGCAACGTCTGGTAAGCGGCGACGCTGAAGGCATCCGAGGCGATCTCAAAGATCAAGGCGAAGATGCCGAGGCCGCTGCCACCCAGCAACAGGCCTTCGAAAGAAAGTCGCAACCAGCTACGATCGGCTGCTCGCCTTTCAGCGAGTGGGATGTAGCTACGGAACATCAACGCCCCTCAAGTTGGCTGGCTAGCTCAGAATATAACATAAGTGAAAATTCAAGTGCGCAATAGATTCAAGGTGGAAGCGCGCTGTATGCTCCATTATGCTCCATACAGGAATGAATTTTGAAAGGTGTACCGATGAATCCTGTAAGAAAGTGGTGGATTTTTGCCTGCTTGATATTCGCTACGTTGATGTTTGGCTTTTCCGCCCAGGCGGATGGTCACACGACCGTCACCTTTGGCCTGGAATCACCCAAATCGCTGGATCCCGCCACGAACAGCAATGACCCAGAGATATTATTCCAACGAACCATTTATGATTTCCTGCTCGAAGCCAGTGTGGATGAAACCGGGGGCACGGTCTTCACCCCCAATTTGGCAACCGATTGGCAAATCAGTGAAGATGGCCTCACTTACACGTTTGAATTGCGGGAAGGTGTGCTCTTCCACGATGGGTCGACGTTCAGCTCGGCAGATGTCGTCCATACCTTCGAGCGTTTGGTTGAAATGGGTTCACCAGCGAACGCATTGCTGGGTGATTTTTCCGTGGAAGCGGACGGCGCCCAGCGTGTGGTCTTCACGCTGGCCAATCCGAATGCTGATTTTCTCTTCGGTGTTTCTTCTCGTTGGTCGCTCATCATACGCGATGGCAATGCCAATCCGGGAGTGGTCGCGGAAGATGGCGATGATCCATACCAGAATTTCAACGGTACCGGCGCCTTCATCCTCAGCGAGTACATCCCCGAAGTGAGTGCATCCTTCATTGCCAATGAAAACTACTGGCAGGAAGGTTCACCAGGCATCGAAAACCTGGTATTTCAATTCATCAATGATGCCACCACCAGAGTGAACGCCCTACAGAATGGCGAAATCGATGCGATCTTCAAACTCAGCATTCAGCAGCTGCGTGAACTGGAAGTCCATGAGAATGTCAAAACCTATGTCGTAGCCACCAATCAACATCCCGTCATCCGCCTCCGTTCGGATGCTGGTTTTGCCGGAGAGAACCCGCTCGTTCGCCAGGCCTTCAAATTGGCTACCGATCGCGAGCTCCTCAATGATGATCTGATGAGTGGGGTCGGTACCGTTGGGAACAATGATCCCATCGGGCCGGTCTATGGATCTTTCTACCATCCTTTGGCTGCTTCCTATGATTACGATCCAGAACGCTCCTGTGCCCTGCTGGCTGAAGCGGGTTATGAAGAGGGTTATTCCGGTACGCTCTATGTGGTCGATGCCTTCAATTACTCCGATCTGGGGGTCGCATTGCAAGAGCAATGGGCGCAAGCCTGCATCGACGTCGAGATCTTGGTGAGACCACAGAACATCTATTATGGCAATAACGAATGGATGGAAGTTGAGTTGGGCATCACCGGCTGGGGCTCGAATCCTGTGGCACAACAGTATCTGGTCCAGGCGTATGTAACCGATGGCGTTTGGAATGAAAGTCGCTGGAGCAACGCAGAAGTCGATGCCCTGATTGCTGAAGCCAGCGTAACCAGCGATATTGCGAACCGGGCCACCATTTACAGTCGCATCTCTGAACTGTTCGCAGAAGATGCTCCGATCATCGTCCCCTGGTTTGCGCCCATGATCGGCGCCACTACGGCGAGAGTCGAAGGATTCAACTTGGCGGCATTCGCTGGATTGACGGATTTGCGGACACTGAGTATTGCCAACTGATTTGCATCATTTCAGATTCCATCACGTAAGTGGGGCTTAGTTTGGCCCCACTTACCCTTTCCAGCATCCAATCACTGCGCGAGCATCGTGTGCTTCCCTACATGACGGAGAATCCTGCCGCATTCGTGGGGACGGTGATCGTGTTTTTGTTTGTTTGTGTTGCTCTCTGCTCGCC
Organism: Chloroflexota bacterium; assembly: GCA_011523615.1. GTDB lineage: Bacteria > Chloroflexota > Anaerolineae > Aggregatilineales > Phototrophicaceae > WTGJ01. The sequence goes on from WTGJ01000027.1 coordinate 511,817, forward strand.
CCTCATTGCGCCGTATTCTTACCAGACCATCATCCGAAACGAAGAACGGCGCGCCGTCAAAGAACAGGCCCCGGGCGAAGCATACGACATCGGTTACACGGTCGTGGGCAGCGAATTATTCCCCCGCAATTCAAGGAGTCGCTTTGGCTTCATCGCCGGCTTGCGTGGGTCGATCACCTTTGTGTTGGGGACGGATTGGCAGGGGCGAGATGTCTACTCTCGTTTGATATGGGGGGCCAGGGATGTATTGATCTTGCCTGGCCTGGCGGCGGCCTTCTCCGTGGCGATCGGCGCCAGCATCGGCGCTACCATCGGCTACATGGGCGGCTGGCTGGATGAAATCATCTCGCGCTTATTGGAAGCATTGCTCGCCATCCCGGCGCTGGTTCTCGCCTTGGTGCTGATTGCCGCGCAACCAGGTGGTGGTTCCGGCATCAGCGCGGTGTTGAGCTTGCTCTTCGTGATCGTCGTCATTTATACGCCCATCGTCGCCAGAGTCATCCGCAGCGCTACGCTTGCCGTGAGGGCCAGCGGATACGTGGAAGAAGCAAAATTGCGCGGCGAATCGAAGGCGCACATCGTATTCAGGGAGATCTTTCCCTCCGTATTGCCCGCCCTGGTCGTGGAAGGAGCGCTGCGTTTTTCTTACGCCATCTTCCTCAACGCTTCGCTGGGCTTTTTGGGGCTCGGCGTTTCCCCGACATCACCGGAGTGGGGCGCGACCATCAATCAGGCGAGACGCGCCGGTACGATGAGCCTGACCCCCTGGGCGACCTGGCCACCGGTCATCGCCATCGCCGTATTGATCATCAGCATCAATCTGATGTCTGACGGGCTGCGCCGTTTTTTCCGTTATGAAGGCCATCACGGATGAACGAAGAGGCTGTCGTACTCAGCGCACGAAACGTATCCATCGATTACCAGATTGGCAAGCGTTGGCTCAATGTGATCCATGATGTCTCGCTGGACCTTCATGCGAACCGCACGCACGGTCTGGTGGGAGAAAGCGCCAGTGGCAAGTCCACGCTGGCTCTTGCGTTGATGTGCTACCTCGCGGAAAACGGTCGCATCACCGCCGGCACCATTCATTACGAAGGGCGCAACTTGCTTGAGTTGGCGGCGAATGAGCTGCGACAACTCTGGGGCAGCAAAATGTCGCTCGTGCCGCAAAATGCCCTATCCGCCCTCAATCCTTCTTACACCATCGGTGAGCAAATGGGAGAAGTGTCTCGAACGCATTTGGGGATATCTCGCCGAGAGAGTGGGTTGCGCGCGGCAGAAATGCTGCGAAGCGTCCGCATTGCGGATGTAGAAAATGTCTTGCGGAGCTACCCCTTTCAACTGAGCGGTGGGATGTTGCAGCGCATTTCGATCGGGATGGCACTGAGCGTGGCGCCTTCGTTGCTCGTGTTGGACGAGCCAACCACAGCTTTGGATGTAACCACACAGGCGGTGATTCTGGATCTCTTCCGCGAGCTCATCGATCGCCACGATGCCACAGCACTTTACGTTTCCCATGACTTGGGAACGGTGGCCCAGTTCTGTGATGCAGTTACGGTGCTCTACGGTGGTGAAGTGATGGAATCTGCCCCCGTGAAGGAGCTATACGCAAACCCGAAACATCCGTACACGCAGGGCTTGCTCGCCAGTCTCCCCGCTCGTGCCAATGCGGCACAGGAACAACGGATTCACACGATAGAGGGAGTAGCGCCGAGTCTGGCACATCGATCACCCGCCTGCGTATTTGCGGAAAGATGCAAGCATGCCATAGACCGTTGCCATGCAGAAAAACCACCGCTGGAACACATCGGCGGCAGGCAAACGATACGCTGTTTCCGTTGGCAGGAAATCGCTCAAGATGAGGCGACGAGCGCTGCAAATCAAGCAGCTGCCGAACCAGTGGTGAGACCGCAAATTGATCTGCCGCGAAAGAACGAGCTGCTCACTACCCACGAGCTGGCAAAGAAATTTGGTAAGCGGAATGCCCTGCTGCGTTGGTTGGGCAAAGAGGTTATTCCGTTGCACGCTTTGGATCGTGTTTCCATCACAGTCAACAAAGGGAATACCTTAGGCATCGTCGGTGAAAGCGGCAGCGGCAAGAGCACCCTGGCTCGAGTATTGGTCGCCTTAGAAACCGCTGATTCCGGGTCGATCGAATTGCTGGGCGAAAACTTATCCTATGAGTTATCCCAGCGAGAACCGAGCTTCATGGCGTCCATGCGCCTGATCCCCCAGAATCCAGATGCGTCGCTCAATCCATACATCACGGTGGGTTCGGCACTGGAACGCACCCTAAAAGTGTTGGCTGAGCGAAGCAAACATTCTGAGAATTGGCAGCAAGCTGAACTCTCTAGCAAGCATGGGAGATGGAAGCGAGTCCACCAGTTGCTCAAAGCGGTGGGCCTGGAAGAAAGCTACCGCCAGCGATATCCCAATCAATTAAGCGGCGGTGAGAAGCAAAGAGTCGCAATCGCTCGCGCCTTTGCCAGTGATCCGGCGTTGATCATTGCCGATGAGCCCACTTCCTCGCTGGACGTATCGGTTCAGGCGGTCGTGTTGAACCTCTTGAAAGATTTGCGAGAAACTCAGGAAGTCGCTTACATCTTCATCTCCCACGATATGGATGTGATCCGCTACGTCGCCGATTGGATCTGCGTGATGTATCTGGGGCAGATTGTGGAAGAGGGGAGCAATGAACAATTGTATGCTGCCCCTTCGCATCCATACACTGAGGCATTGTTTTCCGCGATCCCCGAACCCAACCCATTGCTCCAAAAGAAACGTATCCGTTTGGAAGGTGAGCTGCCCAGTGCCAGAAATCTTCCGGGCGGGTGTCCCTTTCATACCCGATGTCCGCGGAAGATCGGTGAAATCTGTGAAACCGACATCCCACCCATCCGACCAGCGGGAGTTGGGCATTTCATCCGATGTCACATCGAAGTGGATGAGTTGAGCCGCCTGCAGAGTGCAACCGAAGAAGATCTGCAGCCATGACGTACTTTTTACTCCGAAGACTCGCTCTGATGATCTTCACCATTTTCTTCACTTCGTTGATCGTTTTTGGCTTGACTCAACTATTGCCGGGTGACATCGCGCGACTGTTCCTCGGTCGAGATGCCAGTGATGCGGCCATCGCCGAATTCAACCAGACGTTTCGGCTGAACGATCATCCGCTCCAACAGTATGTGCGTTGGATCATCGGCGACGTCACGCAAGTGGAAGGAGATCATTCCCGTGGGATTTTGCGTGGGGATTGGGGCCGCAGTTTCAGCGCTGGTTACCCGCGGGTACAGCCCCTCATCAGCCGGGCATTGCAATATTCCATGATGCTGACCGGCTTCACTTTGTTGATCAGCATCCCCATCTCGATCCTTTTGGGGGTTTTTGCGGGCATCCGCGCCAATTCCTGGTTGGACAATTTGATTGCGATCTTCAGCCTCTCTGTCGTCGGTTTGCCGGAATTCGTCACAGCATTGGTGTTGATCAATACCTTTGCCCTACGTTTGGGGTGGTTCGATGCCATTTCCACTCCCCATGCCAATGACGGTTGGTTCACCATCATCCAAAAACTTACTTTACCGGCTTTGACCGCCACTTTTGTCCTGCTGGGCTATGTGACGCGCATGACGAGAGCAGGAGTTCAGGAGGAATTGAAGAAGGCTTACATCCGCACGGCAATCCTGAAGGGCCTACCACGCAGGGTCGTTTTGTTCAAGCACGTGCTGCGCAACGCGTTGCTTCCATCCGTTACCGTGATCGCATTGAGCATTGGCTGGTTGATGGGCGGTTTGGTGGTGATCGAACAGGTCTATAATTACCCGGGATTGGGGAAGCTCATGGTGGATGCGGTCTTATCCAAGAATTACCCCGTCTTGCAGGCCTGCGTGATGATCGTGATCACGTTCATCGTCCTGTCTAACTTTCTCGCCGATTTGCTCTATGCCCTGCTCAACCCAAAGGTGCGCTACCAATCGTAAATTACCAGCTCCTCCACCAGATTCCCGTACATTCCGGCACGATGACCTGTTGGTTCGCCGTCACTCGTTTCGCCAACTCTTCGCCAAAGAAGAAACCGATGAGTTCACTTGCTTCGCATGAATCGCTGAATTGATAGTCGGTGCGAATCCAGCGATGTTGAAAGCCTTTCTCGCTTTCCAACCAGTGATAATAATCGGCCAAATGTCGATTGGGTGGTGTGGGAAATCGCTCGCCAGTGCCCAGAGTCTCAATGATGATGCATGTCCCTCCTGGCTGCAGGATGCGCTGCACTTCGGCGATTGCGGTTCGTAAGGACTGGAGCCAGTTCAATGGATCTTCATCCACGAATGAACCAAAAGTCCAACCAGCGATGGCCAGTTCAACGCTCGCGCTGGGTAAAGGCATCTCCCGGTGGTCGGCGGTAACGAGCGACCAGTTCTCGGCACCCGTTTCGGCCAATCGTTCTCTTGCGACCTGCAACATGGGTGAGGAGTGATCTGCGGCAATCACCTGTTTCGCTTGCAAATTCAGCAATCGAGTGATTCGCCCGGTGCCCGCACCAAATTCGGCGATGGTTTTGTTCCTCAACGGCGTTATTTCTTGCAGTGTGGGTAGGAGCTGCCCACGAAAATCTTCATGCGAGACCAACGAATCGTATGTTTCCGGCTGTTGTCGATAGATCTCGCGCAATCTCATGCCATTCACATTGTGGAGTGTGTTGGCTTGTGGCTCACCCGCGAAATGAATCGATTTGTGATTGCATGCGTTTCAGATTGATTTCGGGATGTTGTTTCAGCAAATCCGCAAAGGTCTCCATATAGTGGATGATTTGCGCTGAATCCTCCGCCTCGAATCTCAATGTGATGGCCGGTTGGGTGTTGCTGGCCCGCACCAAGCCCCAACCCTGCTCAAATTGAACCCGCGCGCCATCGACCGCATTGACCTCGTATTTCTTACGCAACTCGTGGGTCAGTTCTTCAATGACCGTGAACTTGACCTCATCGGGCGTATCCAGGATGATTTCGGGCGTCGCCAGCAATTTGGGGATATCGGCAAAGATCTCCGCAATGCTCTGGTCGCTGCGGGATAGGATGGCCAGCGTCTTCAAAGCCACCAACGGTGCATCATCAAATCCGTAATAATTCTCGCCGATGAAGAGATGGCCGCTGACCTCCCCACCCAGGGGAGAGCCGATCTCATTCATTTTTTGTTTCATCAAGCTGTGGCCAGATTTCCACATCACCGGGACGCCGCCATATCGTTCGATCTCGGTTGGCAAAGCTTGTGAGGCTTTCACGTCAAACACAATGGGAGCGCCGGGCGCACGACTCAACAAGTCCCGCGCGAGCAAAGCCAGCAAGCGGTCGGCAGCGATGTGCTGACCCAGATTGTCGACGAAGCCACAACGGTCCGCATCCCCATCAAACGCCAAACCCAAATCCGCACCAACCGAGACGACCTCTTCCTCTAGGTCTCGCGTCATTTCGGGGTCTTCCGGATTCGGCAGGTGGTTGGGGTAAGTGCCATCCGGTTCACAATACAAGCAGGTCACCCGGGCGCCCAAACTTTCGAGCAAAGGGGGGATGTAACGCCCACTTAAACCATTGCCAGCATCGAGCACCACATGGAGGTTTTTTTCAAAAGTGACCATGCTGCCAATCGCCGCCAGATGTCGGTCGATCATGGCGAGATCTTGGGTGAGTTCGCCTTCTCCTTCGGCAAAATCCTGATGCACTATGATTTCCTTGAGTTGCTGGATTTGTTCCCCCGCCAATGCCAACTTGCCGTAAGCCATTTTGATGCCGTTGTAACGAGTGTCCAAATGGCTGCCGGTGATCATGACGCCCGCACCCCGTTCGCTGTAGGAAGCGGAGGCAAAGTACACCGTCGGGGTCAGGACTTCGCCGATATCCACGACATCCATGCCCGTCCGGATGAGCCCAGTGATGAGGGCGTCTTTTAAGGCCGGTGAAGAGAGACGATTGTCTGAACCCACAAACACGCGTTCTGTGCTGAAATGCTGGGGCAAATACGTGCCGAGGGACTGGCCCACCCACTGCGCCAGCGCTGGATTCAGCTGGGCTGGTTCCGCAACCGAACCGCGGATATCGTACTTGCGAAAGACGGAGTGCTCGAATGCTGCCATGTTACCTCTTCCCTAAACTTGCCGTTTGATTCCAGTAGCTCCGTTCAGTGTGCGATCGTCTGCCGATCCCTTTGTGTGATGCGCAATAAGTCTGCCGAATCTTCTCCTAACTCGATCGTCAATTCGGTTTCTGCGGGTGGATTGGTCTGGATGAGAAAATCTGCCAAGGGCTCGCGCACGTATTTCTGCAGGATCCTGCGCAGGGGGCGCGCACCATATTGGGGCTGTTCATTCTTTTCCACCAACCAGTCCATCACTCCTGGATGGATGTGGAGCTTCAATCCTCTAGCCAAAGCCAGGTCCGCTTCTTTTTGAAGCAAGAGCTGCATGATCTGGGTCAGATCCGTCCCACTCAGTGGGTTGAACAGCAAGACATCATCCAGGCGGTTTAAGAATTCGGGTCGAAAGAAGGTGCTGACTTCATCCATCACATCCTCTCGCATTTCGTCATTCATCATGCCGGATGACAACTGGAGAGCGCCCAGATTGCTGGTGAGGATGATGATGGTCTCGGTGAAGCGAACGACGTTCCCCCGGCCATCGGTCAGGCGGCCTTCTTCGATGATCTGCAGCAAGATATCCAGGATGCCGCGGTGCGCTTTTTCCACTTCATCGAACAACACGATGTGATACGGTTGTTTCCGGATCTGTTCGGTCAGCTGGCCTCCCATGGCACTGTCTACATAACCGCTGGGCGAGCCCAACAAACGGTTCAAGCTGCTTTCATCTTTGAACTCGCTCATATCCAGGGCCAACAGGTTCGCTTCACTGCCGAACATGAACTCCGCCAGTGCCCGTGCCAGTTCGGTTTTCCCTACCCCGGTGGGACCCAGCAAAAGGAATGCACCGATGGGTCTCCTTTCATCACGCAAGCCCACTCGTGCGGTTTTGATCGCACGGCTGACCGCAATCACGGCCTCATCTTGCCCGATGATTCGTTTTTTCAGTTGTTCCACCATACTGGCGAAACGAGCCCGTTCGTCCTCGCCCAGCTGCTTCACGGGTACCCCCGTCATGATGCTCACCGTGAGCGTCACATCATCGGCATCCAAAGTATGGTGGTCCGTTAAGTTTGGCTTGAATGCAAGTTGGGATTGTTGACTCATCGATACCATGGCAGCGGCCCGGTGCATCAGCTGTTCGGCACTGCGTGGTAAAGGAACTTCCGTGAGATATCGTTTCGCCAGGCGCACCGCAGCTTCAATGGCCGGATCGGCAACTTCTAAGTGATAAGACAGCGCGATTTCATGTTTGGAAACACGCAACATTTGCAGGCATTCCGTTTCGTCTGGCTCAGGAACCGGGATCAAGTGACTGTTTTCGGTGATGGCATGGATGGAGGTCAGGTGTTCTTTGTACTTCTCTTCGGTCGTGGAAGCAATCAGCAATGGCGAATTCTGCAGGAATGCCTTTTGGATGGTCGCAGCAACTTTGTTTGAATCCGCTCGATATCGACTTGCGAAAAATCGATGGATGTGCGGGATGAACAAAATGCCATTTTTGGCTTGCTGCAAGCCATCCTGTATGGCTTGGTGCGGATGATCCAATAATGTGGCTTCTTGCAATTGGATTAATTTTTGGATCCCCCTCGGGCCTTTGCCTTCCGCAATGATGAGAGCAAGGCTATAGGCCAACGTTCGCTTCCCGACGCCGTCTGGACCGATCAGGATGACATGAGGGTTCATTTTCTGTGAGATGACGTTGATCACCGATTGCAACAGTGGTTCACGAAAATGAACCGCTTGCACCTTCCCTTTTCTGGCCACAGCTGCATGATCGACCAGCGGTTCCTCGCCTTTTACCTGAACTTTGTGAAAACGAGCCGATAGATTCTCTAAATTGCGCTTGCTGATGCCATTGCGCTGGAGTATGGCAGCGGTATTCAGGTAGCTTTCCGTCATCACGAACAGCGCATGATCGGTATCCATCCTGCTTTCATCGCGGGCATTGGCCAGGCTCAATGCTTCATCCAGTAAGATTACGGTTTGCCTGGATAAACTGATCTTCAGACCCGACTCCGTTTTGTACAGCAGTTTGCCCTCGATTTCTCGTTGTGTCCGCAGGTGATTCTCGATGTGTCGAAGAATTGCTTCCCGATTGGCCACACCGTTCTGGAACAACGGATGCAGCAGTCGCAGAGCAGCATTGTCTTCCTGCCTGAGAATGTGCAACAAGATCAATGCGGGAACAATTTGTGGCTGGCGGTAACGTTTGATCTGCAGAGAAGCTGCTTCCATAGCGCGCTTGAGATCTGTGCTGAGCAATGCTGGATTCAGAATTCCCATAGGCAGATTGAACGATGTTTCCGTCGGATGGCTCCCGATGGGAGTATAGCAAAAGGATCGGATCAGCGGCTGCCATCCTGATTCAAGCGATAACCCATACCACGGACGTTCTGAATCAAATCCGGATTGACTTGAATTGTGCGGAGTTTGTTGCGCAAGTTACACACATGGGGGCGGATCAGGATTCGCGCTTCTTTTTCATCCGCATCGTATCCTCGCAATTGGCGGATGAGCTCCGAACATTCCACGATCCGTTCTTTGTGGGAAAGCAAATACAGCAAGAGATCGAATTCTGTGGGCGTTAAGTCCATGACTCCGTGCTGACTCTGGATTTGGTTTCGCCGGACATGGATGATGAGGTTTCGGAAGTGGATGATTCTGGCTGACGCTGCACTCACTCGCTCTTTTTGGCTGGGATCTGGTTCACCCCCTGCCGATGTGCTTCGTTCATTTTTATAGATCGTGGATTGAACCAGCTGGTCGAGGTTTTCACGAAGGCTGACCAGCAACTCCTTTTGCCGCTTCAGACGCATCGCATGTTCGATGCCCCGTTCGATCGTTTGTTTTAGGACATCCGGGTGATTCGATTTCAAATGGAGATCAAAGGCGCCGCTGCGCAATGCGGCCAGCGAAGTTTGTACGTTGATCTTCGCAGCGACCAGAATCACCACCAAGTCAGCATCCTGTTGTTTGCATTCATGGAGTAGCTCCATCCCCGCGGTTTCAGCGGCATCCAAGTCAATCACGACGAGCTCTGCAGGTTGAGCAGGGTCATTTTGCTTGACAGCAGCGAGAGTATGGGAAGATATGTGCGGTATTCCCCACTCTTTGTTCCATTGGTTGAACCAACGAAGCAAGGATTTCCTCTTCTCCACAATCAGGATGCGTGGAATAGCGAGCGAATGATCCATCGAGTCCCTGAAAATCAAGCCTCTCTTTATTTTACTTTAATGGATGCCAAGCGATGCGATAAGTGTTTTTCGCATTCCCTATTGTGGGCTGATGAG
>WTGJ01000027.1:521332-730825 GCA_011523615.1 Chloroflexota bacterium
GCTGCCAGCCTGGGAATACCAAAGCCAACTGACAATGCTCTGGTAAGAATGGCTGATCATCCCACAATACTTCGTGCCTGAAATCCAACCGCTCGACGTAAAAGCTTTTATACCCCAGTCGCAGTTGAACATTCTTACTCAAAGGTTGTCGTTTCTCACCTTTGCCGGTTTGGATCTGTTCAAGGGCCATGGAGAGCGTCAGATGATATGGCGATGGGTGCTCCTGCAACCGCCGGTGGGCGAGGCGCAAGATTTCCCGTTGCATGGTTCGGTGCTGGGCAAGAAATGGCTGCCTGGGGATTTGCAGTGAGTGCTTTTTGGAAATGCCGTGTTGGTCGATGAAATCAGCCGCTTGCGATAGGAGATAGTCTGCGGTTTCGGCCGCGATTGCCGCTGTGCGGAAGATGGCTGTCTCGATTTGAGGGTTAAATTCCTTCATATGCGGGATTGTATGATGTCGCAAACGATTGCGTGTGTAACGTAAATCTTGATTGGTTTCATCTGGTCGTGGCTTGATCCCATAATGAGCGGCATAGGCCAGAAGTTGTTGACGGGTGAAGGGGAGGAAGGGGCGGATGAGGTGGATCAGAGGGCGTTCATGGATGGTTCGTTTCTCACGCATTCCGCTCATTCCATGGATGCCAGAGCCACGGATCAGCTGAGCCAAGACCGTTTCCACTTGATCGTTCTTGTGGTGAGCGGCGAAAATTGCAGCCGCGTTGATCTCTTTGGCGATATCGACGAGGAATTCATATCGCAGCTTCCGCGCCATTTCTTCCACATTCTTTTTGGCTCGGGCTGCCATTCCTTTTGCATCCACAGAACGGGCAACACAGGTTAATCCCCATTCATCGGCAAGCTGAATGACATGATCTAGATCACGCTCTCCCGTTTGCCCGCGAATGCCATGATCCAGGGTAGCGACCGTGAATTCCGTTTGCCAATGCTCCCGCCAGCGTCCACATAGATGCATCAGCACCAGAGAATCGTTTCCCCCCGAAACGGCCAAAACCACTCGGTTGCCTGCCAAGGAGTGGAGCTGCCTCTCAACCGCCCTCTTCAGTTCATTTTCCAGCGTATCGAGAGAATTTCTGTCGGACATGCGCTGCTTGGAATTTCCTTAGGCTCTAGCTTATCATGGTATAATCCCAATTCGCTGCCGGATAGCAGCGAACGGGGGTAATGTGTTCGGTAACCCGCTGGACCGTTTGCTCGGTCTATTTTCACTCGATATTGGCATCGACCTGGGCACAGCCTATACGCTCGTTTATGTTCGCGGCAAAGGTATCATACTCAATGAACCTTCCTTTGTTGCCATTGAAAAACGATCGAGACGACCGCTGGAGTTTGGCTCTCGCGCCAAAGAAATGTGGGGGAAAAACCCTCGTGATATCGTGATCGTACGACCCGTACGGGATGGCGTGATCAGCGAGTTTGAGATTACGGCGATGATGCTCGATCATCTGATCCGCAGGGCGCATGAAAGGAGCTGGATCCCCATCCCCCGCCCTCGAGTTGTCGTAGGAATTCCCACCGGGGTCACGGAAGTAGAGAAGCGGGCCGTATATGATGCAACGATTGCGGCGGGAGCCCGCACCTGTTATTTGATTGAAGAGCCGGTTGCGGCAGCCATCGGCGCGGGCTTACCGGTGCAGGAAACCCGAGGAAGCATGGTCATTGATATCGGTGGCGGCACCACAGAGGTGGCTGTCTTTTCACTGGGCGGCATCGTCATCAGTCGCTCCATCCGGGTTGCCAGTGATGAATTGGACGAAGATATCATCCGCTACATGCGCAACAAGTACAAACTCATGATCGGTGAAGCCATGGCAGAACGGGTGAAGATTGAGATCGGTTCCGCTTACCCTTTGCCGCAAGAGCTCACGATCGATGTGCATGGACGCAACCTCATCAGCGGGCTGCCAGATACCGTTGAACTGAGCAGCATTGAAGTCCGCGAGGCCATCTCGGGTTCGCTGAATATCATCATCGATAATGTGAAAGATGTGCTCGATGATACCCCGCCAGAATTGGTCGCCGACTTGATCACCAATGGCATCTGCATGGCCGGTGGCGGTAGCGTGTTGCAGGAGATCACGACCCGAATGACAGCGGAAGTGAACATCCGGACCTGGGTGGCCGATGATCCTCGCAACTGTGTGGCCAAAGGGGCAGGTTTGATTTTGGAGAACTATGCCAATTTGAGTCGCTTGTTGGTCGGAATCGAACGGGGGAGTACGCGACATTAAATTGGTTGTACGGAGTGTTCGCTCGTAAGATAGAGACAACTCATGGCCTCCCGTTCTGCACCCATTCGTCTTTCTTGGTATTTCACCACTTTGCTGCTCGCCATTTTTCTCATCGTTTTGAGCGCCAACGGAGTGCTTTCGCCTCTGGAATCGATCCTTGCGTTTCCTTTATCGCTGATCAGCGGTACGATGAATCAGATTGCCTTACAGCTGAGTGGGGACATTCACGATCTCTCTGAGTTGCGATATCTGAGACAGAGGGTGGATGAGCTGGAAGAATTGGTGGGCCAGTATCAAACGGAACAGATCAATGCGCGTGAATTGCAACTCGATTTCGAGCTCCTGGCCGAATTGATGAACTATTCACAGGTCAATGCGACGACACGCTATTTACCTTCTGAAATCATCGCCAACGAAGCCAGTGGCCTCTTTGACGGGATCATCATCAACCGGGGTTCGCGGGATGGTGTGGCTGTGGGTATGCCGGTGGTGACTGAATTGGGCCTGGTCGGTCGCATCTTGGATGTCCGCGCCAATGTTTCGCTGGTGTTGCTGGTCACGGATGGCAACAGCTCGGTGAGTGCCCGGTTGCAAAGCACGCGTGCCCAAGGGAGCGTCCAAGGCGCGGCGGGGAATCAATTGCGGATGACTTTTATTCCCTTGAACACTCCGATCCAGATCAACGACGTCATCTTGACTTCCGGGTTGGGGGGTAATTTTCCCGCAGGTTTGATCATTGGTAGAGTGGAAAGTGTGCGTCAGTTTGAATTCGAATTGTTTCAAGAAGCCGAAGTCAGCAGCTTGATTGATTTTGCATCACTGGAATACGTGCTGGTCGTCACCAGTTTCCAGCCCGTTGATCTCCGTGATTTTGAAGATGCGAGCTGAGTAGATACGTCACGACCATGCTCGGGAAACTACTCGCCCTCGTGCTTTTGGTACCGTTGCAAGTGACTTTGTTGAATCTGTTTCAAGTCGATGGTGCTGGACCGGCGATCGTGTTGGTTTGCTTGATCTACTGGGCAAGCAAAGAGAACCTGAGGAACAATCTGATCCTCACATTCATAGGAGGCATGTTCTTGGATTTGTTCGCCATTCTGCCTACTGGGACCATGGCGCTCTCCTGGATCTCGGTCATCTTCTTGCTGGAATATGGCAAAACCCGTTTCCAAAACATCGGCGTGATCCTGATGTTGTTGGCTATCTGGTTGGCAACGATTTTCGAATATGGGGTCAGTTATCTGGTTGCCACGCAAATGGGCTATTTCATCGAGGTTTCACTGATTTTCAATCAAGCCCTCATCTCCCTGATTTACAATTCTGTGTTACTGATGTTGGTTTGGTTCGCCACCACACTATTGGGTTGGCGACGAATGTACAAAGCTGAGCCCTTACCCTCTTGAAATGATCGCAAACGAAACCTCACTGTTCGGTTGGCGTTTGAGTTTGTTTCGCTTCGTGGTGCTGGCGGTGTTCATCGTTTTTGTCTTGCGCTTGTATCAACTCCAGATCATCGAGCATGATCAATACATCATCGATGCAGATGAAAATCGCTTATCCGAGCTGCCTCAGCAGGCGATCCGTGGGATCATAGTGGATCGGAACAATCGTGAATTGGCCGTCAATGTTCCTTCTTACAACGTGACCATCATCCCTGCTGCATTGCCCTTGGATCCTGCAGCGGAACTGGCGATTTTCAACCGAATCTCCGCATTGACGAACGCACCGGCCCATCCAGATGCTGCGGAATTGGTAGGGCAAGTGAGCATCGCAGAACGGGTAGATGAAGGTGAAAGGATTGCCCCTTTTCGCCCTGTCACCGTCGCTGCCGATGTCGAATTTACCATCGCCCTGCAGATTCTCGAGGAGCGGATCGATTTACCCGGGGTGGATATCGAACCCACGAGTGTGCGCGAGTATCCATACGGCTCTTTGACATCTCACGTGGTTGGATACTTGGGCCCCATCCCTGCGGAAGAAGATCTTCGCTTGCGGGAACTGGGCTACAACCCCGCTTACGATCGCATCGGATATGCAGGAATGGAAGCATCACTTGAGAGCCGCATCGCCGGTCAGCGAGGTTCCATTTTGCGTGAAGTCGATGTGGCAGGTGAAGTGTTGCAGGTATTGCGCCTGGATCCGCCGATTCCGGGTTTGAGTTACCGCTTGACCCTCGATGTGGATTTGCAGGCAGTCGCCGAAGAATCCCTCGTCAGGTGGATCGACTTCCGCAACGAAAACCCGATCGACCCCGCCAAAGGGGTGAGTCAGCAAGGGATCGTCATTGCGATGAACCCACAGACGGGTGAGATTTTAACCATGGTGAGTTACCCCAGTTACGATAACGCGCGGTTTGCACGCTCGATCGATGCCGAATACTACTTTGATCTGTTGGATGATCCCTTGAAGCCTCTGGTGAATCAAGCCACACAGGGCTTGTACCCACCTGGCTCCGTGTGGAAAGTGATCACCGGCATCGGAGTATTGGAAGAAAAGGTCATCGATCCACAAACGCTCCTCTTCGATGAAGGCGAACTGACGGTTGAGAACCGGTACGCTCCCAACGATCCAGCCGCCTCTCAGACATTTGTCTGTTGGTTGGATCAAGGTCATGGGCGGGTGAACTTTTTGCAGGGGCTCGCCTGGAGTTGTGACGTGTATTTCTACCAGATCGGTGGTGGAAATGTGAATGTGTCATCCAGCTTCCTTCGGCCCGGCGGCCTCGGCATTGAAGATTTATTCCGCTATGCGACCGCCTTTGGGATCAACACATTCACGGGCATAGAATTGCCATTTGAATACATCGGCCGCATGCCGGATCCGGATTGGAAGCGGATTCTGCATGGAGAAAGTTGGTCGACAGGGGATACCTACAACGCCTCTTTCGGACAGGGATACATCAACGTCACTTCGCTGCAGTTGATCAATTCGGTCGCCGCGATTGCCAATGGCGGGACGCTGTATCAACCGACGCTGATACGGGAAGTGATCGACCCACAGGGCAATATCGTCGAACCCTTTACCCCCCAGGTGCTGCGCCATGTGCGGATGGAACACTTGCCTGAGGACGCTCCCGTGACTTTGTTACTGATTGAAGACATGATCATGCAAGGTGCAGAAAGTTTGGCTTGTCGGTGTGATCCAACATCTGAAAGTTACAACCCGGATCGGTGTGACCCCGCCAACTACAGCAATGCATTTAACCTCGGCGCGGCACCGGAGGTATTCGAAGCCCGTACCTATCGAATTTTTGAGCCTCCTTTGTTTTCTTATCTGGGCACCTGCGAGCCATTGCGCTTCGATCCGGATTACCAACCCGCATTTGCCACCCTGGAGTCCATTGATTTGATCCAACGAGGCATGCGAGATGCCGTGACGGTGGAAGGAGGCACTGCCCTCGCGGCAGACTTGACTTATGTAGAGGTAGCCGGCAAGACGGGTACGGCAGAGTATTGCGACAACGTGGCGCAAGCGCGCGGTTTCTGCCGCTTTGGCGCCTGGGCGGCCCATGCCTGGTTTGCTGCTTATGCCCCCTATGAAGACCCGGAAATCCTGGTGCTGGCCTTCATCTACAATGGCGAAGAAGGATCACGGGTCGCGTTGCCGGTGGTTATGGATACCATCGAAGCGTACTTTCGTTTCAAAGAAAATCGGCCACCTGCAGA
Source organism: Chloroflexota bacterium (assembly GCA_011523615.1). GTDB lineage: Bacteria > Chloroflexota > Anaerolineae > Aggregatilineales > Phototrophicaceae > WTGJ01. The sequence continues at coordinate 527,247 of WTGJ01000027.1, forward strand.
GGTACAGAGTCAATCCATTGAGTGACGGCCGGAGTGGCGTGTTATAATTGCTGGGATGCAAAGCAAAGCCAACACTAGGCGCGCAACACTGGCGATGTACCGCGTGCGCAACGATCAATGGCATCTCATTCTGAATGAAGATGAACCTTGGCCATCGATACTGGCGGAGATAGAGAAACAGTTGGATCGTCCGATCGAGGTACAAAATCGCCAGGATCTGATCGTAGAATTGGGTGCACGTCAGGTGCCCAAGTACGAGTTGGTCGCGTTGATGAATCTATTGCATCAACATGGAATTCAAGTTTCCGCATTGAACAGCTCTCATCCCATCACATCCGCTTCGGCCGCATCTTTTTCGCTCAAGCATACTGCTGCTTTGGGCGTGGGTAGCCCCGTGTCAGACCGCAATTTCACTTATCCAGGCGCTCAACTCCCTTTGCTTGCTGATGATCATGGTCTGCCGGCACAGTATCTTCCCTATGACATCCAGAGTGGGAAACGCGTCTACAGCCGCGGGCCGCTGATCATCAACGGAAATGTCTGCCGTGGTGCTGCGGTGATGTCGGAAGGAGACATCCTGATCTGGGGAAAATTGTCGGGCAGCGCTCATGCTGGTTTGTCGAACAATCGGGGGACCGTCATCCGAGCATTTGCATTGGATCCGGAACACGTTTCGATTGGTGATCAACCCCTGAGCCAGGAATTGATTGGGAGTGAGTTAGGGCCAAGTGAAATCCGCTGGTTGGACCACGCCCTCGAAGTGGTGCCGTTGACGATCGCTACATCCAGCCGAACATGAATCGCAATCTTGAATTTTGGCGTCAATTTGATTTTGTCTTGCTCGCCATCACGGCTTTGTTGGTCGGCACTGGCATCCTGGTCATTCGCAGTGCCACGTTGGATGCAATCGATACCGATATCATCGCTCGCGTACCGGTTCAAATACAGTATGCCATCATTGGCTTCCTGCTGATCTTCGCCATCGCCGCGTTGGACTATCGCATCTTGAGTGGGCTGAGTTTCTGGTTGTACCTCACTTCGATCATCCTACTGGCGCTAGTGCCATTCATTGGTCAGGAAGGTGCAGGCGGGGCACAACGTTGGATATCATTCGGCATTCTGATTCAACCTTCAGAGATCAGCAAAATCTTGTTGATCCTCACGCTGGCGCATTTCTTCGCCACCCGCCTGGATCAAATGAATCGATTCAGGACAGTGATTCTTTCTTTGATCCACATCGGCATTCCGGCCGCACTCATTTTCATACAGCCAGACTTGGGCACCACCATCGTAATCGGCGTGATTTGGTTTGCGCTGGCCTGGGGTGCAGGCCTGCGGATCCGCCACATCGCGTTACTGGTAATGATTGGCATCCTGCTGCTGCCGCTGTTTTTCTCTCTCCTGGAGGATTATCAGATCAATCGTTTGCGGATTTTCCTTTTCCAGGAAATTGACCCGGATGCGCAATACAACATCGACCAGGCTTTGATCAGCATTGGCAGCGGCGGCATCAGCGGCAAAGGCTACACGGAGGGCACGCAAAATCGGGGCCGGTTCTTGCGGGTCCGGCATACTGATTTCATCTTCAGCGTGCTAGCTGAGGAATTTGGCATGGTGGGTTCGCTCACGGTCATCGCTTTGATCGGCATGGTATTGTGGCGCATCCTCAAGGCGGCCCAATATGCGCCAGATGCCATGGGCAGTTTGATTTGCTATGGCGTTGCGGCTGTCATATTCTTCCAGACCACGGTCTCCATTGGCATGAATCTCAATTTAATGCCCGTGACGGGCTTGACGCTGCCGTTCATCAGTTCGGGAGGAACTTCCCTGCTATCCACGATGGCTGGTATTGGTCTGGCGGAAAGCGTGGTGATGAGGAGCAGAAAATGAGTGGATTTGCTAGCGTACGCACTCGCTTTGCCCCCAGCCCTACCGGGCCATTGCACATCGGCGGAGCACGCTCGGCCATCTTCAGCTGGTTACTGGCAAAACGCCACGGTGGACAATTCATTTTGCGTTTGGAAGATACCGATCGCAAGCGTTATGTACCTGGTTCGGAAGCAGAGATTTACGAAGGCTTGCGTTGGTTGGGCTTGGAATGGGACGAAGGGCCCGATATCGGCGGTCCTTTCGCGCCCTACGTTCAATCGGAGCGCAAACCGCAATACCAAGCAGTGAGCCAAGAATTGATCCAACGAGGACATGCTTATCCTTGTTTTTGCTCCGCGGAGCGTTTGGCTGCTGTCAATGAGCAACGCCGGAGCCGCAAGGAAGCGAGCGGCTACGATCGGCATTGTCGCAACATCTCCGCATCCCAGGCAGCAAGGAGGATGGCGAACGGAGAAGCTCATGTGATCCGACTGAAAGCACCTCGCACCGGCGAAACCTGCGCGATGGATTTGATACGGGGCAGCCTGTCCTATGAGAACGAACGTCTGCAAGATACGGTGCTGTTGAAATCGGATGGTCTGCCCACCTATCATCTCGCCGTAGTGGTGGATGACCACAGTATGCGCATCAGCCATGTGACCCGGGCGGTGGAGTGGCTGTCTTCCTTCCCGATCCATGTCTTGCTTTGGCAGATGTTGGAATGGCCGATGCCTGCGTTCGCCCATTTGCCGGTACTCCTCAATCCAAATGGCAAAGGCAAGCTGAGCAAAAGACATGCAGGCTTTCGGCACAATGGCCAGTCGGTCCCGGTTTTACTGCGTGAATTCAAGGAAGAAGGATATTATGGCCCGGCGGTTGCCAACTTTTTGACGAACATTGGTTGGTCTTTTGGCGATAATCGTGAACTGTTCACGCCTGAACAAGCAGCCGAACGCTTCGATGTGACCAAAGTCAACGCAGCCAACAGCGCTTTCCCGGTCGATAAATTGCACTGGTTGAATGGCGTGTACATTCGCGAACGGATGACCAGAGAAGATTTGCGGAAACATGTTCGAATTCCATTGCAAAATGCAGGCTATGGCATCGATGAGGAGAAGTTGGAACAGATCCTCCCCCTCATCCAGCCGAGAATCAAGACATTCAATGATGCAGTACCCATGGCCGGCTTCTTTTTTGCGGACGAATTCGTCCCCCCCACCCTGGCGCTGCTTCACTCCAGTCCATTGACGCCAGAAGAGATCCTGCAATCACTCCATGCCAGTCGGGGGCTTTTGAGTCGCTGTTCGGATTTCAAAGCGAAGCCACTCTATGAACGGTTTGCTGATTTGGCCAATCAGTTGGGGATGAAGAAAGGCCCCCTCTTCGGCACGATCCGGATGGCCATTACGGGACAATCTGTATCGCCACCCGCTTTTGAAACCATGGAAATCATCGGCAAAGAAGAGTGTTTGCGCCGGCTGGATCTGTCGATCCAAACATTGGAAACACCATCGACGCAAATGCAATGACTTGAAAGGAAACCGACGAGAGATTATAGTGGGTTTTGATGGGAGATAGTTTAATGGCAAAACAACGGGTTCTGGCCCCGTCGATCTTGGTTCGAATCCAGGTCTCCCAGTACCATCATTCAAAGTAGCTGCACTTCTTGGACGAGTGGATCCAGGCGGTAATTCTCGGAATTGTTGAAGGCATTACGGAGTTCCTGCCCGTTTCTTCGACCGCACATCTGCTCGTCAGCAAGAATCTACTGAATGCCAGCAGTCTATCCGGTGAATGGTTCATCGTAGCGATACAATTGGGAGCGGTCCTGGCCATCATTTTGAATCATGGCAAAGAATTGGTCGCTCTGTTCCGTTTCACTGAGACCAATCAACGATTCTGGTTAGCGCTCTTCATCAGTGTTTCGCCCGCGTTCCTGGTTGGAATCGCCATCGGTGGGCAGATTCATTGGCTCTATGGTGAGCATCATCAAGCAATGTTGATCGCCATTGCGCTGATTTCGGGCGGTTTGATCATGCTGTTCGTCGAAACTCGCATTCCGCCTCCCCAAAGCGTGCCGCTCGCCGACCTACCTCAAATATCGAAAATTAACGCTTTGTTCATCGGCATTTGTCAAGTCTTTGCATTCATCCCCGGAGTGTCTCGTTCGGCTGCCAGCATTGTGGCGGGAATGTTGGTAGGAATGAATCGGCAAGCGGCGACGAAATTTTCCTTTTTCCTGGCGATACCAACCATATTGGGAGCGGCAACTTACACGATGGTCTTCCACGTTGATCAGCTTTCGTCAAGTCAGCTGGATGAATTTTTCATCGGTTTGTTGGTATCGATTGCGGTAGCTTTCTTGACCATCCGCTGGCTGTTGAACTATCTGGCTACCCATCGTTTTACGCTGTTTGCTGGGTATCGCATCGCCGCCGGCAGTCTCCTTTTGTTGTTGCACGGAAATGGCATTCTTTAGCCCGTCAGATTGCGCAAATTGCACCAATCCATATACTGAATGAAACAAGAGGTCAGGTTAGGCCCATGAGCTCATCTTTCAAGCATTGTGGTTTGTACCCGATGTTATGCATCACACTGCTTTTCGCCACCGCTTGCTTTCAAAATGCAAACGTGAGTGAAAGCTCCGGTGTGCCACTCGCCCCAGCCGCCACGGCCACCCTGGAGGCGATTGCTGTGGTTGAGCTCAATACGGCCGAGCCTTTACCCGTCTCGACCAACACTCCGATCCCGCAAGCGACTCAAGTCATCGAACTACAAGAGCAACCTAAGGCAGCCCCTCAGTTGAGCGCGGCTCAAATCGAAGCCACCCAAATCATGATTCAAGCGACGCAAGATGCGGAACAAGCGGCAACCATCCCCACCAGTCAAGCGGTGGACGCGACAGAGGCCGTTGAAGAACCCGTAGCTGCTGAAGAGCCCCCGTCAGAGGAGCCAGCGAATGCAAACACGACGCTTGCCGTGAATGCCAATTCATGCATCCACATCGTCCAACTGGGTGATACTTTGTACAGCATCGCCATCACCTACAACACCACCGTCACTACCTTGGCCACGATCAACAACATCCAGGATTACAATGTGATATCCGTCGGGCAACAAATCAACATACCCAATTGCGGCACACAAGTGACGGAAAACCAGGGCCAACCTGCGGTCGCGAGCGCCCAGATAGCGGCGGAGCGAGAAATCACTCATGTCGTGCAAGAAGGCGAAGGACTATTCGATATTGCCTTGAGATATGGTGTTTCCGTAACCGCCATCGCTCGAACCAACCAGATAGATGATATCGACACCGTCTTCCTGGGGCAGGTTCTCATCATTCCGCCTCCCGAATGAACCGGGCAAATTTCGTCCATACCTGATTCGTCATGAAAGAAATCATCGTCTCCAAGAACCAGATTCACGTTGGTTCTTTGCTCTCTCTGGAAGCAATCCACGTAGAACTGCCCAACGGCCAAAGGGCTCAACGCGATCTCGTCCGCCATCCCGGTGCTGTGGCTCTGGTAGCCATAGACGAAAACGGGATGATATTGTTGGTGGAACAATTCAGAATCGCCGCCGGTCCTGAGGGTAGCATCACCTTAGAAATTCCTGCCGGCACCCTCCAAGGCGACGAAGTCCCCATCGCTTGCGCGGAAAGGGAGTTGCGGGAAGAAACGGGTTATCGCGCCGAAGAAATGCAGCCTTTGGGAGGTTTCTACCTGGCGCCGGGCTATTCCACAGAGTACATTCACCTCTTTTCTGCCAGTCGTTTGGTTCATGATCCACTGCCCATGGATGCCGATGAATTCATCCGCGTGAAGAGATTGAAGATCGCCGAAGCATTGAGGGAAGTACGCGATAGAAGAATTTCCGATGCAAAGACCATCATCGGCATCCTGCGTGCTGCACAACTTTCTGGAATTCAATGATCTTTGATGCTTGAGTTTTTGCTTCGTTTGCATTAGCATCCTGCGTGCTTGCGAGCAAAGCGGGTTTGGAGCCAGAATGGATCATTTGATACTGCAGAGCATGGCCGAAAGTGAGCCGACCCATCCAAAGCTGGAAGTCGGTGATACGGCAAAAGTCCATGTTCGGATTGTCGAAGGTGGAAAAGAGCGGATTCAAATTTTCCAGGGTGTCGTGATCCGGCAGCGGCGGGGAGGAAACAATGCCAACTACACACTCCGCAGGATCGCCAGCCACGGCATCGGGGTGGAACGCACCTTTCTCTGGCGCAGTCCACGCGTAGAAAAAATCGAAATTATTCGCCGTGCCAAAGTCCGGCGAGCACAACTGTATTTCTTAAGGGAACGCAGAGGGCGCGCGGCACGATTGAAAGAACGCCGCTGACCGACAGACATTTTACACATCTCTCCACCCAGCTGTCTGTTCATGAGCCCGCGTGCTCTAGCATTCACGCTCTTCGTTCGAGCAGTTGTCCCGAATTTACTGCCCCTACCCTATCGACCGTTGAGATATCAGTAGCTCGGTAGGATGTATCGCGTACCTTTTTTACTGCCCAACCGCTGTATCAGACCCTTGCGCACTAAATCCGCGAGATCGAGGCGCAAAGTCTCCGTGGAGACATCTGCACATAGCGTCTTGAATTCGCGGTTGGTGATACGGCCATTCTGGCGCAGATATTCCAAAGCTTGGTCTTGCCTCGGATTGGTGCGTGGCGGGTGGTTTGCTTGGTTCTGCGGGACGCGGGAGTTGTATAACGTGACGGTGAAGCTGTTCTCACGAGCATCGAAGGTAGGTGCTTGTTGGCCGGCTTCTCGCATGACTTCAATCATTCGATCGATGCCCAGCCCCAAACCTTCGATGTATCCCCATTGAAACAAATTCTGAACGATTCTCGGGTTACGACTGTAATGTTCGTTAACTAAATTCTCCACCGTAACAAACCCAGGTAAGCCGCCGGGGGAAATCACTTCCAGGCGGTCGGCAAACATGCGCACTTCAATGCGCCGCCCTCTCATGCGGTAATCGCGGTGGCAAACCGCATTGACAATCGCTTCGCGCACCGCAAACGGCGGATATTCGGAAGTCTCTTCTCTTTCCAGCCCCTGGACGACAGCGCTGACCGCCATTTCACTCCAGATGTACTGCCACGTCCGTTCAATCAATCGAGGCAAGGCTCCGGTGATTTCTTCACGGCGGGAATAACCTAGCTGCCCCCCGACCCCACGAGGGTTGACGCCGATGAATTTCACAAACACGATGCTGCTTTGGGGTAACCAGCGCTGGGGGTTTTCACAAAACGTAAGAATCCCGCTGATGGTCGCCTGCTTCTTGTCATCCAGGGCACGAACTTCCGTCAAGGTTTCTGCGATGGGGATGGAAGAAAACCAGCGACTCCTGCGACTGCGTTTTTCGACATACTCATTGAGCAGTGAGTCATCGAAATCCGCAAACGATGCTCCTTCGACTGCGGTCTCTTCATAGATGCCACTGTTCTTATCTTCCACCAATCGTTGAATTTCCGTACCACCCAGTGGGGCATTCTGGCTTCCCCGACGGATCAATACGCGACCATCTGCCAGTGCATGAAGGTTTGCACTGCGTGGAATGTTCAATCGATAGTGGATCGCGCCGTCGATGGGCTGTGCTTCCGGGGGGGCAATGACCGGTGGTGGACGTACCTGCTGGCAGGCGGATTCCCATAAGTCGGTTGCTTCTGCGGCGGAATTCAGGTTCACCAGACAGATTTCACCGCCATCGGTGTTGGCCATAGCCGCCAGCGCCTCGGCAACTTTGCGGCCATCTCTTTCGCCAATGATGGTGAATTTTGGCCCTTCTGCGTCAATGGGAGGTTCTGTGATGTGGACGTTCGTTGCATCTGCACTCATGATCATTTTGATGGTGATTCAATCTTCCATGGATGGGAAACTCAGCCAACGATGATGTACGGACGTATTCATCGTGCAGCAAATAGACGCCAACCCAATAATGCTGCCGCGATGCATACTCCGTTGTGCAGGATCGCGCTCAGCAGGGTAAGCCACCAGCCGCGATCCAGTTGCAATTGGATCAGTTCCAGAGAAAAACTGGAAAAAGTGGTGAAGGAACCCAAGAAACCGATGGCCAGGAAAGCTCTCATCGCTTCCGGCATTTCAGCTTGTCGGCTCGCCCAGGCGATGAACGAGGCGAGCAGGAACGAACCTGAAACGTTCACGAGGATGGTGGGTTGTATGGTGCTGCCGTCGAACCAAGCCGGAAAACGATGGGTGATCCCTCGAGTCAATATAAAGCGCGCATTGGCGCCCAATAGGCCACCCAATCCTACCCAAATCAAGTCGTGCATCGATGGTATGCGAAGCCTACTTTCTGCAAGAACCGACCACATGAACGCAGCTGCAATCATGCGACTGCAATAATGTAACACCAACGTTCATTTTGTTCTACAATCGCGAGCGTATTGGTGGAGCGGATCATTCCTCACAATCGTAGAAATCGGTATGTATGGGTACTTCGGGGCAATCCACAGTTCCTTCGCCTCTGGCTGGCCAGCGTGGTCAGCCTGTTGGGAGATTGGTTTGGCACGATTGTACTCAGTGCGTTGGTCTTTGAATTCAGCGGCCGTTCCGGTTTGGCGCTCAGTACTTTCATACTCACCCGCATCATCCCGCCCATCTTCATCAGCCCCATAGCCGGTGTCTTGATCGACCGTTACAACCGAAAATTTCTATTGATATTCAGCGATATTGCGCGATCCATCATCGTATTGGGCTTGCTTTTTGCGGAGGAACCGAGTGATTTATGGCTGGTGTATTTGCTTAGTGCGGCCCAATTCACCGTTGCCGGCTTATTTGAACCCTGCAGGAATGCCTGGTTGCCCTCGGTCGTCCGGCGCCGTCATCTCGTGGAAGCCAATACCATCTCCAGCATCACCTGGTCGGTCATGTTGGCGGTGGGGGCTTTGCTGGGTGGGCTGGTGGCAGCTGCATTTGGCACCAAAATCGCATTGGTGATCGATGCGGGCACATTTGCCATCTCTGCGCTCTTGATCATATCCATCGGCAAGCCCATGTATGCGGCCAAACAAGCAGAACGCAGCTTTCATCAAACACAAGGCAAACTGGCCAGTCGCAGTTTTGTGGCGGGCTTGAAATACCTGCGGGAGCATCCCATCACTGCGTGGATTCTGTACGTCAAATTTGCGACACACTTCGCATCCATTGAGACCATCTTGTTGATTTACGGCACGAAACTCTTTGCGATTGGTGATGATACCACTACGCCACTCAGCATTTTCTGGAGTGCCTTCGGCATCGGCGCCGTGATCGGCCCGATCGTGGCCAATCGTCTCTTCAATGACGGCTCCATACAGCGGATGCGACGCTTGATCCTCTTCGGTTTTGCCATCGTCACCCTGGGCTTAACCATCGTGAGTTTTGCCAATAGCATCCCACTGGTCGCCTTCGCCATCCTGTTCCGCGCGATCGGTGGTTCGATCAATTGGACCTACAGCTCGGTCATCATCCAGCAAAGCGTGGAAGACAGTTTTTTGGGCCGTATCTTCTCCTTGGATTGGATCGGATCATTTTCGGCAACGGCGATCAGCACCATCGCCATCGGCGCGATGGTTGACTATTTTGGTGACGCTGAAATACGGACCGTGGTCTTGCTCTTTGCCTTCTTTTCGCTCATCGGTACGTCGATCTGGTGGTGGGCGCTGCGTTGGCAAGAACGATATGAATTACAAGTGAAATCGGTCGCCGCCGCCGTTCGTTAACTTTTCTTCAATCTGCCAACAGGTATTGTTGCAGCCAACGTCTCATCCGCAGCATCAAGTCCAGCTGATGCGCCCTTTCCTGGATGCCATGCGGTTCCCGAGGATACAGGACGAGCTCAGAGGGCACTCCCAGATATTGCAAAGCCGTGTAAAATTCAACCGATTGTTCCGGTGGTGCGACGATGTCTTCCGCACCGTGGACCAGTAAAGTTGGCGTGCGGACGCGGTCCACATAGCGGATGGGTGAACGAGACCAGTGCCGCTCCATGTCATCGTAGACGTTGGAACCGAACATGGTGCTCTGCCATTCACGATTGAGCACGACTCCATAATTGGAGACGTAATTGGTGATGTTCGCTCCGGCGATGGAGCAGCGAAAGCGGTCGGTCTGGGTGACGGCCCAGGTGCTCAAGAAGCCGGCGTAACTCCAACCCATGATGGCCAATCGGTTTGCATCTGCCGTGCCTTCCGCAACGAGGGCGTCGATGCCCGCCATGATGTCTTGCCAATCGCCACCGCCCAAATCCCCTACATTCGCCGCCTGATACGCATGACCACGCCCCCAACTGCCTCTGGGATTGGGCAACAAAACGGTGCAACCCAATTCCAGAAAAACCCGCACCCAGGATGAAAAATACCGCGGTATGATGGATAACGAAGGGCCACCGTGGACATTGGCTACCATGGGTGGAATCTCACCCGATGCAGTCGGATTGGGGTATGCCAGGTAGGCGTGGGTCGGCGTGCCATCCGCATGTTGCCAGTAACGGTTCTCCGTACGAATGGGTGGTAGTGCATCCAGCGGGTAAGCAAAATCACTGACGGGGCGAGATTCACCGTTTTCTAAAGAACCCAGGTGTATCTGGGGTGGATCAGAGAAACTCTCGCGAACGGTTGCGAATCGCATTCCGACCGCGCTGACGGCTTCTGTCCCTCCCCCGTTGATGGCAAACTCCCCGCGGAAAATTGAGTGGTGGGAACCATCCTCAGGATTCAGCCAAGCCAACATGACAGCTTCGATGTGCCGCGCCCCATACAAAATGCCTGCTTCACGCCAATCGATCCAGGTGATCGAATGGTCGATCGCTGGTGTGAGGTTGCGCGGTTCACCCCCCGATTGGGGTATCACATAAACTTCCCCGGACACATTCCCTTCATCGCTGCAAACGCCACTCACAAAAGCCAGGTATTCACCATTGGGTGACCAGCTCAACCGCCCAATTTGATGCGGCGTCTGGGGCAGAAGTTCCATGCAATGATGAGTCGCCAGGGAAATCAAATGCAAGCGTGCATGGTACCAACCCTGCATTGGATTGGGGTGGTCTGAAGCGAGAATGGCGGCGTAGTCACCAGCCGGTGATATGGCAAACTCATGCACATTCAGGTCAGGTGGGCTGACGAATTGCCGCCTACCATCCCCCACAGAAACCAACATCAATCGGGCAAAATTGGGTGCTGCATCGACCACCAGCGGATCGGCAGGTTCGCGCTTTGGGCGGGCGATGCAGGCAATCTTGGTTCCATCCGGCTGCCAGGCAGGTGCACTGGCTTCTTCATCCGGCGCGCTCAGCAATTCACTGACCTCTCCTGACAAGTCGGTAACGTGCAATTGCGTTGCCGCTTCTTGCTCTGGTTTGGTAAGGAAGGCCAACAGCCTGCCATCAGGTGACCAGCGTGGGGAACGATTGCTGCCCTTGCGAGCGGCTTCCAGAACGCGGCATTTGCCATCCGTGAGATCCAGGAGCTGAATCTCAGAAAGATGCGGGGTATGGGCATCGGGCTTATTAAAGGCGCCCAAAACAAATGCGATCCATTTCCCATCGGGCGATAACTGAACATCCGACGGCGACCGTACATCCAATACGGCATCCATGAAGGCAGGGATTTCCGACATCAATCTACTCCTCTCATCCGGGGGTCCAAGGCATCTCTGAGGCCATCACCCAGAAAATTGAAGGCGAACATCACAATGAAAAGAGCCAGCGCAGGAAACACGGTCAGGTAGGGATAGTTTTGGATGTATTGAGCACCTTCGGCGATCATCCCGCCCCAGCTGGGAGTTGGCGGCAATACGCCAAGGCCGATGAAACTCAAAAAGGCTTCGTAGGAGATGTAGGCGGGGATGGCGAGGGTCTCCGCGATGATCATGGGCCCCAAGATATTCGGCATGACATGACGAAATAGGATTCGTGGAGTGCTTGCCCCCAAGGCACGGGCGGCTGCAATGTACTCCGTTTGCCGAATGCTGAGCACCTGGCCCCGCGCCAGACGACCGTTGCCCATCCACGACGTGATGCCGATGCCGATGAATACGAACAACAGACCGCCGATGGAGGCATCCAATCTGCCCAGGGCAAAGATGAACGTTCCGGGAGAAGATTCGCGGAAAGAATTGCGAAAGTACACGAGCATCAAAATGATGAATAGCAACGTGGGAAACGCATACATCACATCTGCGATGCGCATGATTGCGTTATCCACGCCGCCACCTAAAAACCCCGAAGTCACGCCGATGATCGTGCCGAGGATCAAGGCGACTGTGGGGCCGATGAAGGCCACCAACAAGGAGACTCTTGCGCCATACAGGATGCGACTGAATACATCTCGCCCCAGTTTATCGGCACCCAGCGGGTATTCATTATTGATGAGTGTGTAACCGCCTTCTTCCATGGGTTTCAAGTTGGGAAAAACGCGGGATATCCACAATGGAATCGCAAAGGGAGCACGAAGATTGGCTTCATCAAAGCCTTTGGGAGCGATCATCGGGGCGAACACAGCAGCGATGAGGATCACGAGGATGATGATCGCGCCGGTGACTGCTGCCCTATTCCGCGAAAGTCGGACGAGAGCATCCCACCAGAGGCTGCGCTCCTGATGTACTTCTAGGCCCTTGATTTGATCGGTTTGATCCATCAGTAGTATCTGATTCTCGGGTCCAGCCAGGCATAGGCCACATCAACCAGGGTGTTTGCCAGTACCACGAGCGTGGCGAGCAAGAGGATGGAACCCATGATGACGGAATAATCTCGCCCAAACAACGAGACGACGAAGAACCTGCCCATGCCGGGGATCGCAAAGATGGTCTCTACGATGAAACTTCCCGTAATGAGGAACGCGAGCATGGGACCTATCACGGTCACTACTGGGATCAGTGCATTTTTCAAGACGTGACCGACGACCACTTGCCGCTCTCGCAAGCCTTTAGCATGCGCTGTTCTCACGAAATCTTCATTCAACACCTGCAACATGCTGGCCCGCGTGACGCGGGCGATGACCGCGGATTGGCTGAATCCGAGAGTGACGACCGGCAGGATCATCTGCGATGGTTTCCCCCACCCCGAGAGTGGCAACCAACCCAACTGCACACCGATTACATACTGGAGGATGGGTGCAGAGATGATCACCGGAATCGAGACCCCGAAGATCGCAATGCCCATGCCGAAATAATCATAAAATGTGTTCCTCCGCAACGCGGCGATCACCCCCAAAGGTAAGCCCAGGGCGATGGCGAAGATGCTCGCCTGCAAACCCAGTTGAGCCGACAGTGGTAAATTCTCACGGAATATATCATTCACCGTCCGGGTGGTGGATTTGTAAGAAGGGCCAAAATCCATCCAGCGAAAGACCAGTTCATCCGAAAATGGCAGGGGGAAGTTGATCAAGTAATCGCTGCGGGAAGCAGGATCCAGCCTTCCGCGAGTCACGACCGGCACGATGAGGTTCGTCATATAGTTGATGTATTGTTCGGGGAGGGAGAGGTGCAAGCCATATCTAATTTGCAATTGTTCCAAAGTAGCCGGTGGCAGTGGTCTTTCTAAGGTGAATGGCCCACCGGGTACTGCATGCATGAAGATGAAGGTGATGATGGAGACGACCAACAACACCAGGATCATCCAACTCAGGCGACGAACGATGAATTTAGTCATGTATCATGTAATTCAGCTATGCCAAAACGGGGGTGTTCGACAACACCCCCGCTTGTTCTGCATGTTCATCCAAGGACGAATGGTCCATGAATTCCTTTTGAATTACTCGCTCGTTTTCTCCCATTTCCAGAATGCTTGCAAGCTGCTGGGGACGAACGTGCGGGTAAGATTCAGTTTGGTGAGCGTGGGAACCACACCCCAAGAAATCGGTACGATGGCGGCATCGTCGACGACAATTTGGTTTTCTGCTTGGCGATAGAGCTCCCGTCGCGTGTCTGCATCGGATTCCGCCTGAGCTGCATTCACCAGGTCATCGAATGCGGCGCTGGCATACTTGCCGTAGTTGTACTGACCGCCGGAAAGGTACTGATCGCGCAGGAAATTGTTGGCGTCATTGTAGTCTGGGCACCAGCCAGCGAAGTGGATGGGACCGGCATCTTCAATGGCCCGCGACCAGTAGGTCGTGACATCTTGCGGCGCCAGCTCTACCCGAATGCCCAGCTCATCTTCCCAGATCACCTGGAAGAACTGTGCACGAGTATTCTCGTTTTCACTATCGCGGAAATAAACCGTGATCGGTGGCAATTCATCTACCGAAGCCAAGCCCAGCGAATCTAGACCGGCGGCGAGCTCTTCGTCCGCCTTCATCGGATCATAAGCGATGCCGACATCCGGATCCGTTTCCGGTGTGGGCGCCAAGTAGATGCTGGGTGGTGTGATCCAGCGCGCCGGGATTCCTGCACCTTGCAAGACAGTGTCAACGAACAGTTCGCGGTCAATGGCGTAGGAGAAAGCGCGGCGGATGTGGACATTATCGAAGGGAGCTTTGTTGGTATGGAAACCGAGCACGAAGCTGCACGCACCGGGTGATAGGGTCAGTTCCTGGCTCAGCTCCGGGTCGGCTTTCAAGCGAGGGATCTGATCCGTTGGAACGCTCACGGTATCCAGGTTCCCTGCCTCATATTCACGCAGTGAAACCCCTTGATCCAAGAAGCGGAACACGATTTCGGCAGCTCTTGCCTGGGCATAACCGTCTGAACCGGGCCAGTGCGGGTTGCGAACGAAGGTCATGCTGTCTTCATGAACCCAGTCTTTGAGCGCGTAGGGGCCAAAGGTTTGGATGTTTTCCGGCTCAATCCAGCGATTGCCAAATTCTTCGATCGCCCAGGCCGGGCTGGGTCGTGCCGACATCAAGCTATACAGCGGCAAGGCATAGCCCACGGAGATCGGTGCGGTCACGGAAAAAGTGAAGTCATCGATGGCTTGCACACCCAGATCGCTGCCATCGCTCTCACCCGCATTGAAGGCCTCGCCACCGGCGACGAGGGGGGCCAACATGAATGCGGAGAAGGTGCCGGTTTCTGGGTGCAAGGCACGACGGAAACCGTACACCACATCATGTGCTGTGACGATACGGGGATTGCCCATATCATCCATGACTTGCTCTACTTCACCTGTTTCGGCGTTGTAACGCACCCAGGGGATGCCTTCGAGCAGGTGGAAGGTCGTCGTCAAACCATCTTCGGAAACTTCCCAACTGCTCACGAAGCCAGGTTCCAGCTGATTGCTTTCTTCGTCCAAAGAGACGAGACCAGGGAACAGCAGATTGAGCAGGTACCAATCACGCATATTGATACCCTGCTGTGGGTCGATGCTCTGAGGGTCACCTGGACCACCAGAAAGTTGAATCGTGGCATCATCTTGTGCTTGGGTCAAGCCTGTCGTAAGCGCGATGAGGAGCACAATGAGTGTCACGTACCAGAGATTCTTGCTGTGCACGAGTTTCTCCTTTCTTTAACCATCTTTGCGGGAGATGCTACCGAATCGAGTTAGTTTTGTCAAAAATAAATCGAGTGGATTCTCAATTGCTGCGGAGTCTCCCACAACATTTCTTGTACTTGATACCGCTGCCACAGGGACAGGTTTCATTGCGTCCAGTGTGTGGGTAGCGGTGGTTTTTCCTGCGCTCCAATCCTGGCATTTGGCTCATGACCAGGGCCGGTGGTTTTTCCTCGCGCAGCAGCTGTGCCATGATCTGCATGGGTTCGTCGATGTGATTGAAAAAAGCGCGGTAACCTTCACACAGGTAATTCAAGCCCGCTTCACCAGCAGGGGTTTGGATGATGCGATTCTTGGGGCAGCCACCGTTGCATACGAAGCGCACCTCACAATCCAAACAGTATTGAGGCAAAGCATCTCGTTTCGCTTCGCCGAATTGGCGCTGATCCGCCCCCACCACGATTTCAGCCAAAGGTACATCCATGATGTTGCCTAGGTGATAATTGGGTTCTACATAGTGGTCACAACTATAGACGGATCCTTCATGTTCGATGGCTAAGGCGCGACCGCAAGTTTCTTCGAAGACGCACAAACCGGCCGGATTCCCCGACCAAGCCGCCAACGCAACGTCAAAGATCTGGACGAAAACCCGACCCACGTCATTCCTCACCCACTGATCAAAGATGGCGATCAGGAATTCTCCGTACTTGGTCGCGGTAACGGAGCGGTCGGTCACGGTGTGTCCTTCCTGATAGCCCGTCGCGTTTTCCCTCTCTACGATGGGAATGAATTGTAGGTATCGGGCAGCCACCTCATCGCGCAGGAATTCATATACGCGAATGGGGTGATCTTCGTTGGCGGCATGAACGGTGGTCAGGATATTGAAAGAGACGTCATGCTGCTGCAGCAATTGGATGCCTTGCATCACCCGCTGGAAGGAAGGGGCGCCGCCTTTGTCTACGCGATAATGGTCATGCAGTTCTTGTGGGCCATCCAGACTGACACCGATCAGGAATTGATGTTCCCGAAAGAACCGGCACCATTCCTCATCGAGCGTGATGGCGTTGGTTTGCAAAGAATTCAGGATGCGCATGCCGGGCCGGCGGTATTTCGCTTGCAAGGCCACCGCCTTGCGGAAAAAATCCAATCCCATCAAGGTGGGTTCACCCCCCTGCCAGGCAAAACTGACTTCTGGATGAGGTTGGGCGCGGATGTATTGCTGGATGTATTCTTCCAGCACTGGATCCGACATGCGGAAATTACTGCCCGGAAACAACGCTTCTTTTTTGAGAAAATAACAATACTTGCAATCCAGGTTGCAAATGGCACCCCTGGGCTTGGTCATGATATGGAACGGAAACGGGGCAGTCGAAACGTCTTTCAACCCTGGCATGAGAACCGTTGTTCAGATCGCCTTACGCCGCATGCCTTCAATGTACTCTCTTGAGGCGGATGAATCAAATCGCTAGATTCTGCTTCATGCGTCCCCCCAAACTGTCGCTTGCCTGGCTGTCATCATTCAGCGGATTGCTGCTGTTCACCGCCTGTTCACTCACGCCATCCGGCAATCTCGCCCCGCCAACGTCCACAGCAACCCTTACCGAGACTCCCTCCCTCGTCAGCCCGAGCAGCGAGCCTTCCCGCACACCCAGTCCGACCGAGCGACCGACCAGCTTCCCCAGCTTGACGCCTGCCACACCGTCACCGACGGCTCCTCCCACTTTGCTTCCTTCGGCAAGCCCCACAGCAACGCCATTTACTGGCGTCGATTTTCGCAGGGATGAGATGCAAGTGCTGGATACCCTGCAGATTTCCGCCATCGATTTGCGCAGCCCACACCTGATCATACTGAACATCAACGATCGCAGCAGCGCAGGAAACCTGGCAACGGCATTGCCGGATTCTGAGCTGGCGGTCCTCTACTATGCCAATGCACGCAACCCGCAAAGATTGATCCCCGTGTTGGAATTGCACGGCAGCGCCCTCGGCAACATCTATCCTTCTGCCGATGGCAGTTCGCTGGTTTACTTGGAAGAACGGGTGTCAGGTGCGCTCAGTGTGTATGTGATGACGCTGCGAGAAGGATTCCGCCTGCGGGTGTTGAGCCTGCTGGAAAGCGCCCCATTTGGCATCCAACTGCTTCCCAGCTGGTCTCCGGATGGCGATCGGTTTGCGCTCGCTTTGCCTTCGAATCACGATATGGACGTCTATGTTTTTGAAATGGTGGGCAACCAATGGCAACGGTACACGCACGGTCGGGGGGTAGATTTTCACCCGGTGTGGTCGCCCGATGGTCGCACCATCGCCTACCTCTCGGCTCTGCCCCCCTGCAAAGACTTACCGCCAGCAACCGCAGAGCCTTGCACCAGGCAAGAACCCACATTTCCCAGAAAAGGCCAGTTGCACCTGCTGGATACCACAACACGTGAGAGCAGAAGGATCAGCGATCACTGGATCCGTGAACCGCCGGTTTGGTTGAGTGATTCAGAAATATCCTTCCTGAGTGAAACGGGGATCGACGGTGACAGTGCGCGGAGCATTTGGCTTGCCGACATCCATACGGGCAATTTGCGGCAATTGACCCCGGGCATCCCTGCTCCACTTTCTGGTTTCGAAAACGTGTTTTGGAATGAGGAAGGTACGGCCATGGTCTTGCAGAATGCCGGCCAGGAGAACATCATCTGGCTCCTCGCTTCTGATGGATCGGTCCTGGGGAGCACCGCTGAATACCATTTCCCACGTTATGGGATGAGGGCCAGTTGGTCAGCGGATCATTCTCGCGTCGCCATCGGTGGCGTCGAGGGACAGTGTCCTTACGGCGTCCTCGTCTTCAACCAGGAATTGGCTTTGATCTCGCAAGGCACCATCCCGCCGATGTGTGAGCCACAATACGCTCCTGATGGTAGTTTTCTTGCTTTCGAAGGGATAAACTCACGACTGGATGGCCGCATCCATGTCTATCTGGCGAGTCAAAATGGCTATGGAACGCGCATCCTGACGAGCGATTTGCGCGGTCAGAATCGATTGGTCGGTTGGGCCTGGGCACCCTGATCGGCAAAGGAGGCTTGTTCTCGGCCCAGCGCAGACAGGAGTCGGCATGGAAGACAGAGTCGCTTTGATCACCGGTGCGAGCCGCGGGATTGGCAAGGCGATCGCCATACAACTCGCTTCGTTGGGCGCCAGGGTAGCGATCAATTACCGCACTCGAGAGCAAGAGGCGCTGGCGGTTGAGCAACAGATTCGGTCAGAAGGAGGAGTGGCGAAGACCTTTGCCGCAGATGTATCTCAGGAAGCGGAAGTGCAAGCGTTGGTGAGTGAAGTAGCGCACGAATGGGGGCCGGTTGAAATCTTGGTGAACAACGCTGGCATCACCCGCGATCAACTGATGGCCCGCATGAAGACCGCGGAATTCGATGCCGTGATGGCGAACAATCTTCGCAGTGCTTGGTTGCTTTCCAAAGCTTGCTTGCGCAACATGCTGCGCGCTCGCTATGGGCGGATCATCAACATCAGCAGCGTGAGCGCCTTGATGGGCAACGCCGGTCAGACCAATTATGCAGCCAGCAAAGCCGGCCTGATTGGGATGAGCAAGTCTCTGGCAAGGGAAGTGGCCAGCCGGGGCATTACCGTCAACGCAGTAGCACCGGGCTTCATCGAGACAGAGATGACGGCATCCCTGCCGGAATCCACCCTGACGTCGATCCGCAATGCCATCCCCATGGCCCGATTTGGGCAAGCCAGTGAAGTAGCCTCAGCGGTCACTTTTCTGGCTTCCGATGGAGCTCAATACATCACCGGGCAAACTTTGAGTGTGGATGGAGGGATGTACATGTGAATGAACCCACCGTTTTTTCCAAAATCATCGCCGGCGAGATCCCGGCGGATATCGTCTATCGCGATGAAGAAATCACCGCCTTTCGCGATATCCAACCGCTCGCTCCGGTGCACATCTTGATCGTTCCCAATCAGGCGATTGCTACCGTCAACGACATCGAAGATGCCGATGCGGAGCTGATCGGGAGGATGTGGTGTATCGCGCGGGATCTTGCCAAGCAAGAAGGCATCGCCGAGAGTGGTTATCGTTTGGTGGTGAATTGCAACGCAGATGCCGGCCAGGAGGTATTCCACCTGCATTTGCATCTGATCGGCGGTCGGAAACTGGGCTCTTCCGTTTCTCGTTGATCAGTTGGAAGAAGGATCTGCTTCTGGTTCACCTTCTTCATCGTTGTTTTCGGAAGATCCTGTTCCTGTAGGTTCGCTAGTTGGCTCTGACGTGACGAGGTCATTCTCAGTTTCAGCTGGATGCTCAGTTTCTTGAAGGGTGTCCACCTCACTTTCAATGGCTGCCGCTTCCGATTCGCTCTCGGTTTCTTGCGTTTCCGACGCTTCATCTAAGGCACGATCCAAAGCAAGATGGATCTGTTCCAGGGTAGGAAGTTCGCCTGGAGCGGAAGGCAAGATCGGCTCTAAGTTGACGACAAAGAGCGGGAAACCGTACTGACCGAAACTGAGCTGTGCATCCGCCGCCGCGATCGCCGCATCCAAGATGGTCGTCACATATCTCCCGCGAACGCAATCCTCCACTTCACTGCGATTCAGCCCCAGATTTTCAATGCCATCCGCCAGACGGGCGCTGGAGTACGCTCGCTGAGCGTAGGTTTGCCAGGCGTACAGTGCTTCTTGATACTCCCAAAACCGCCGGTAAGGATTGGCGCAGAGGGCAAACTTGGTCGCGAATTCGGCATTCTGGAATTCCAACATTCGGTCGGCAACGATCGGGATGAATTGAAAAGAAACATCCACTGCCTCTGTGAATCTGGGCAGCAGTTGGTGGATCAACTCTCCTTGACTTGCACAATTGCTGCAATCAAAACTGGTGAATAGTTTCAAAGTAACTGGCGCTTCCATTGCACCGAGGGCAGGAAATCCCTCTTCGCTCTGTCCCTGGGGTATTGCACTGTACCGTTCCCGGGCTTCCAGGGGAATTTCCCCTGCCGCCGGTTGATTGCCAAAAATAAACAAGGCGATCAAGAGTAAAGCGACCACGCCGACAATGGCAACCACTGATCCCCATCTTTGCCTGGATTGCTTTCGGCTGCGCTGGTGTTTCCGTTGGCGGGTCTGTTGTACTGCGCTACCAGCCGCTTTGCTTCTTTTTTCAGACGATTTCTTGGACAAGGGTGTACCCCAAATCACAGCTCCAAAGAAGAGATTTTATCATTCTACCGTGAGATTTACACTGGAGATTTTCAATTTTTTGCGCAGAGAAACAGATGACACCATAGGAAACTCTGAGAGTCCGACTACAATAGAGTGAACGCGAACGAATCAAGAATCAACCATGTTGAATTTCAATCCGGTTGCCAACCTCGAAATCAATGGGCAAGAGCATTCGTATTACCGCCTCCGCAGTCTCGAAGATGCCGGACTTTGCAACCTAGAGAGTTTTCCTTATTGCATTCGTTTGCTGCTGGAAAACGTTTTGCGCAATCATGTTTCGGGAAGTGCCACTGCCGATGATGTATTGCGCATCGCGAGTTGGTCGCCGGAAATCGTGAGTGCAGCTGAGATCCCATTCACACCCGCCCGTGTGTTGCTGCAAGATTACACCGGCGTTCCCGCGGTCGTTGATTTGGCAGCCATGCGCAGTGCACTGGATCGATTGGGGGGCGACCCCGCTCGCATCAACCCAAAGATTCCAGTGGACTTGGTGATTGATCATTCCGTGCAGGTAGATGTCTTTGGTGAGGAAGATGCGATCCGCATCAATTCACAATGGGAGTTTGAACGCAATCGAGAAAGGTATGAGTTCTTGCACTGGGGCCAGAAAGCCTTTTCCAACTTTAAGGTCGTGCCTCCTGCCACCGGCATCGTCCATCAAGTCAATTTGGAATACCTGGCCAGAGTGGTCCAAATACATTCTGATGAAGCGGGACGTTTGGTTTTGCTGCCCGATACACTGGTGGGTGCCGATAGCCACACGACGATGATCAATGCGCTGGGTGTATTGGGCTGGGGCGTGGGGGGGATCGAAGCAGAAGCAGCCATACTGGGCCAACCCATCTACATCTTGCTTCCTGAAGTGGTGGGCTGCAAATTGGTCGGCACACTGCCTGAAGGGGCGACCGCCACCGACCTGGTATTGCGCGTGACGCAACTGCTGCGTCAACATAAGGTGGTCGGCAAATTTGTCGAATTCTACGGTGCGAGTCTCAGCCAGTTGAGGCTGCCGGATCGCGCCACACTGGCCAATATGGCGCCTGAATATGGGGCAACGGTGGGCTTCTTTCCCGTCGATCGAGAGACCATTGATTATCTGGCTCGAACAGGACGCACTGAAGGGCAGCTGCGCGTCGTAGAACGCTACTGCCGTGAACAGAGACTGTTTCGTGAGAATCATGCAGCGGACCCACTTTATCATCAATCACTGGAGCTGGATTTATCCACCATTCAACCTTCACTCGCCGGCCCGTTGCGCCCGCAAGACCGGATCCCGATGCATGAAATGAAATCCCGCTTTCAGGAAGCGCTGGCCGCTCCTGTGGCTTCGCAAGGGTTTCAGATCGCAGAGGACGAACGGGATTGCTTCGTGGATTATGCCTACAACGGCAGCTCGATCGACATCCGTCATGGCTCGGTGGTCATTGCGGCCATCACCAGCTGCACCAATACCAGCAATCCCTCCGTCATGGTCGCGGCAGGTTTGTTGGCGAGAAATGCCGTCGAACGGGGTTTGCGCAGTGCTCCGCAAGTAAAAACGAGCCTGGCACCGGGCTCAAAAGTGGTATCTGCTTATCTCGAACGAGCCGAGCTGCTGGAGCCGCTGCAGGAACTGGGTTTCCACGTCGTTGGCTATGGGTGCACCACTTGCATCGGCAATAGTGGCCCCTTACCCAGCCAATTGAGCGAACTCATCGCCGAACATGGCTTGATCACGGCGGCGGTATTGAGTGGCAATCGCAACTTCGGCGGGCGGATCAGTCCGGATGTGCGCGCCAATTACCTGGCTTCCCCTCCCCTCGTCGTCGCTTACGCGCTGGCTGGGCGGGTGGATTTCGATTTCAACAGTGACGCGCTGGGTTGGGATGCCGCAGGCCATGAAATTTATCTGCGGGATATTTGGCCTTCGCAGGCAGAAATTGAAAGCACGATCCGCCAATCCGTCGATTCGGCTCTGTTCCTTCAGCAATACACCGACGTTTATGACGGCAATGTAAGTTGGAATGACATCCCCAGCACAGATTCGCTGGTTTATGAATGGCAAGAGGAGAGTTCCTACATTCAAGAACCACCATTTTTCGCAGACTTTCCCCTGGAGCCGGTGGCCCCTAAGGAAATCAGCGGAGCAAGAGTCTTGGCTTTACTCGGAAATTCCGTCACCACGGATCACATCTCCCCTGCAGGAAGCATCCATTCGAGAACGGAAGCCGGGCAATTCTTGTTGTCAAAGGGCATCGATCGTGCGCAATTCAACAGTTTTGGCGCCAGACGGGGCAATGACCGCATCATGACACGGGGCACTTTTGCCAACCTGCGTTTGCGAAATTCATTGGTGCCGGGTACAGAAGGTGGTTTCACCGAGCATTTTCCCAGTGGTGAAATGGTCAGTATTTTTGAGGCATCGCGCCGATACCGAGCGGAAAATACTCCTTTGATTATTCTCGCTGGTGAAGATTATGGCATGGGCTCCAGTCGTGATTGGGCCGCGAAAGGGCCGCTGCTGCTGGGTGTCAAAGCCACCCTGGCGGTGAGTTACGAGCGCATACATCGCAGCAATCTGGTGTTCATGGGCATTTTACCGCTCCAGTTCCTGCCGGGCGATGACGTTTCATCCCTGGGCCTTACAGGACGAGAAACCTTTCACATACAGGACTTGCCTGAAGAGATCACTCCCAATCAGTCCTTGCCGATCATGGCCCTGACCGAAGGCGGAAAACACATTGAATTCGAAGCACTGGCTCGTATCGAGACACCCATCGAAGCAGTGTATTATCGGCATGGTGGGATCCTCCCCTACATGCTGCGGTCTTTCTTGAATGACTGATCATCATCAAGAAAGTCGTGCTGTAAAAATCTATACCGATGGTGGTTGCCGCCCCAATCCTGGGCCGGGCGCATGGGCCGCGATCCTTCGATCCGCGAACCACGAACGCATCCTCAGTGGGCGAAGTGAGGAGCGCACGACCAACAATCGGATGGAACTGCGGGCGGTCATCGAAGCTTTGAAGGCTCTGGGACCAGCGAGTCGGGTGACCATCGTCACGGATAGTCAGTACGTCAAACAAGGCATCACGAAATGGCTTGCGAAATGGGAAAAGAACAACTGGCGGGGCGCCAATCGCAAACCGATCAAGAACCAAGAACTCTGGCGATCGTTATCCGCAGCCGCTGCCCAGCACCAGGTCACCTGGGAGTGGGTCGCAGGTCATATCGGCGATGAGCACAATGAACGGGCCCATGACATCGTGATGAACGAGCTGGCGAAACACCACCTGAACCACGCTGAGTCTGTAACAGGAAAACACATGAAATTTGCGCGCAGAGTGGCCGGTTTCAATACGACGATTTTTCAAGAAATCAACGACCTGGCTCGAGAAAGCCAAGCCACCAATCTGGGTCAAGGTAGACCGGATTTTGACGGCCCTTTCCAGGCGATCGATGCCGCCATCGCCGCCTTTGACACATCGGCAGGAACGACGAACCAATATGCACCCGGACCCGGCGTGCCCTTGCTGATGGAAAAGGTTGCCGAACATGCCGCAGACTTCTATGGGCTGTCGGTCGATCCTGCAGCCGGCGTGTTGATCACAGCAGGTGCGACGCAAGCCATTTTCTCCGCCGTGATGGGCCTGGTCGATGCGGGCGATGAAGTCGTCGTGATCGAGCCATATTACGATAGTTATGTGCCCAGCATCTTGATGGCGGGGGCGACTCCGATCTATGTGCCATTGAGACCGCCACAATGGACCTATGATCGAGAAGAAATGCGAGCCGCCTTTTCACGGAGACCGCGCGCCATCCTCCTCAACACACCGCACAATCCTGTAGGGCGCGTTTATACGCTGGAAGAATTGAGTTTCATCGCCGATTTGTGCAAAGAGTTTGATGTACTCGTGATTACGGATGAAGTCTACGAACACCTCACCTTTGACTCGCATGTGCACATACCGATCGCCACCTTACCGGACATGTTCGAAAGAACCATCACGATCGGCAGTGCAGGCAAGACTTTCGGCATGACCGGTTGGAAAATTGGTTGGTCATATGGCCCGCCAGACTTGATCCAGGGTATCTGGCGCGTCCATCAGTTTGTCGTGTTTGCCGTGAATCATCCCACTCAGCTGGCCGTCGCCCACGCTTTCGGCTTGGATCAAAGTTATTATCGGCAATATCGGGATCTATTGGCGGGCAAAAGAGAGATATTGATCCAGGCGCTGGATCAGGCGGGGCTGACCTGTTTGATCCCCGAAGGTACGTATTTCGTCATGGCGGATTTCTCCAACGTTTTTCCCGGTAACGACATTGATTTCGCCCGTCATTTGGCGAAGGAAATTGGCGTGGCTTGCATCCCGCCTTCAGTATTCTATAGTGAACCGCACAAAGCCATTGCTGCAAAGCAAGCCCGCTTCGCCTTTTGCAAGAATGATGAGACCTTGCATGAAGCGGCGGAAAAACTCACCCGCCTGGCGCAACATTAACGGGCTGACCGATGGTTGATGAAGTCAGACTGCTCACGGCAGATGATATCGAAACAACTCGCAATCTCTTGCAGGGCCGAGTCTTGCGGACGCCGTTGATCGCGGCACCTCAACTGGGAAAAATCACGAATACTGAACTCTATTTTAAGGCGGAAATATTCCAGCACACCGCTTCTTACAAACCCAGAGCGACGATCAGCCGTTTGTCCGCATTGAGCGACGACGAAAAAGAGCGCGGTGTGCTGACAATATCTGCGGGTAACCTGGCCCAGGGGCTGGCCCTGGCGGCGGCTGAGCTCGGTATCGATGCGACCGTCGTTTTACCGGCAACGGCGCCCAAGAGCAAAATAGCCGCTACCCGGGCCTATGGCGCGCAGACCGTCATCCATGATGGAGAGATCACCCAATTGATGGATCGTGCTCAGCAGTTGATCGATGAGCACGGCTATACCTTCATTCATCCACTGAGCGCCTTATCATTGGCCGCTGGAAATGCCAGCATCGGCATGGAAATCCTGGAAGATCTGGCTGATATTGATGTGGTTCTCGTTCCGGTGGGTGGAGGGACGTTGATTTCAGGAATTGCCACCGCCATCAAACTGCATTCACCGGGCACTCGTGTGATCGGTGTGGAACCCGTGGGTGCCCCTTCCATGACGTTATCCTTGCAAGCAGGTTCCGTCGTCCCCTTGGCTTCAGCGAAAAGCATCGCCGATGGCCTCTGTGCACCATTCACCAGCGAAAACACCCTCCTGCATACGCAAAAGTATGTAGATGAAGTCCTTTTGGTGGAAGAAGACGAGATCGTTCGAGCCATGTTGGCGATTCTGGAACATAGCAAGTTGCTCTGTGAAGGAGCGGGCGCCACAGGTTTCGCTGCCCTCCTGAGTCAGAGGTTGCGTTTGGCAGCAGGTTCGCGTGTCGTCTGTGTCCTTTCCGGTGGCAACGTAGATTTGCCCGTATTGCAAAAACTGATTGCTGATCGACATCATTATGAAAACTGATCACTCAATTCTCGATCTCATCGGCAGCACCCCCATCGTACGCCTGGGGAATTTTGAAACGGACGCGTTGCCGCCACTCTATGCCAAACTGGAATCCGCCAATCCTGGTGGCTCCAGCAAAGATCGCGTCGCCAAACTGATCCTACAAAATGCAAGAGAGAGCAGGCAACTGCCCACTGGTTCTACGATCGTGGTTGCCGCGGAAGGCAATCTCGGCATCAGTCTGGCGATGTTGGCGGGTGAGTTTGAATGCCAGTGCATTTGCGTCACCCCGGAGTCGGTTACGGAAGAAAAAATCAGCCTGATGCGCGCTCTGGGTGCTCGTGTGGTCGTCACTCCGGCCCAGTTGTCGACGGATCATCCCGCTAGCTTTGTCAAGGTGGCGAGACAAATGTCTGCAGAGCTGGACAAGGGGTACTTTGTCGAACCCTACGAAAATCCCGCATTCCTGGAAAGCCATTACCGAAGCACCGGCGCTGAAATCTGGCAGCAAATGAATGGGAAAATTTCGGCCTATGTCGCACCTATCGCCAGCGCCGGGACATTGTGTGGTGTGGGACGCTACCTCAAAGAAAAAGATCCCGGCATCAAGGTGATCGGCGTCGAACCGCTCGGTTCTGCTTATGCCAAACCTGAAGCGAATCAACAGCCGTTCCATACTCGATTGGATGGAGTGGGAAGCACTACCATCCGCCCGCTGTTTGATGCAGCAGTCGTCGATGACATCCGGCAGATTTCCGATCGTGTAGCCATCTCCCACGCGAGGGAATTGGCCCGTTCGCAGGGCATCCTCGTGGGCGGTTCCAGCGGCTTGGCACTGGCAGGGGCTTTGGAATATCGCAAAACTGCGGCTCAACCGGGCAGCGTCCCCATCGTCATCCTATTTGCGGATAGTGGCACACGATATTTGAGTACGATTTTCGACGATCGCTGGATGCATGAGGCCCAATTCGGGGGAGAAGACTCAGTTCATGAAACATTGAATGACTTGTTGGGTTCAGAGATACGACCGGCGCTCATCTTCGCCTATGAAGATGAAAACGTGGATCAAGCGGTCGCCAAGCTCTCCGCGGCCGGGGTTTCCCAGCTGCCGGTGTTGACGCGTGATGAACAATTGGTGGGGATCACCACCGAATTCCGCTTGTTGGAATACTTGCTGAATCAAAAGGATGAAGGTGCTTCCCAAACGACTTTGACTGATGCGAACGTCATCGATGAGGATGTCCCTACCCTAGATCGCGATATGCCCATCGATGATGTACTCAACCTCTTCAGCCAACATCAAACCGCCATCATCATGGAGGATGACCCATTCACCGGGAAGAAACGAGTGAGTGGAATTTTGACGCAAATTGATTTATTGGATTACCTGGCCAAACGCTGACCCGGCCAGATGCTGAATCATCGCGCCGATCAAAATGAACGCATTTTTCCGCCGTCGACTTGTAGGCTGGCGCCGGTGATGTAGGCAGCTGCGGGCGAGAGCAGAAAGGCGGCGGCGGCCCCATATTCTTCAATGGTGCCCAATCGCTTCAAGGGGATCTCTACTTCACTTCGTCGGCGTGCTTCTTCCGGCGTAATCCCCAAATTGGCCGCCACGTTGCGATCCAGCTGAGCGACCCGATCGGTATCGATGCGACCCGGCAACAGATTGTTGACTCGAATTCCCTCATCCGCCAATTCGTCAGCCAAAGTCTTGACAAAACCAGCTACCCCTGCCCTCATGACGGTGGACAAGCCGAGACGGGGAATGGGCTCTTTGATCGAAGAAGATGTAACGGTCAAAATCGAACTCCCTCTTTTCAGATGTGGGAGCACCGCTCGCACCAAACGAACCGTGCTCAACAGCGTTAATTCGAATGCGGATTGCCATTGTTCATCGCTGAAATCACGCAATAGTCCAGCTGGTGGGCCGCCGGCATTGACCAGGACCGCATCGATTTTGCCAAATCGTTCGATCGTCTCAGCAACCCAAGAGCGGATGGAAGCATCGTCGCGCATATCACACACCGTCCCCAGGATTTCACTGCCGGTTTCTTCGTTCAAAGTTCGGGCTGCGGAGTGGATTTCCGCTTCCGTCCGGCTGCAGATCGATACCGATGCCCCTTCTCGGGCCAATGCCTGCGCGACGCCGTAACCCAGCCCTTTGCTGGCCGCAGCGACCAAGCCCACTCGACCCTTCCAACCCAGATCCACTGCTACACCTCCGTTTCTTCCAGCTGAATCATCTCACTGGGATCTTCGATCCCCACTCGCTGCAAAACCCAGGTCAATTCTTCTTGTGCCTCATGGCCCAATGGTTCGTAGGGTTCTCGCGGATCAGGGTGAGCGATTGCCCCTCTGAGGTACAGGATGTATTTCCTTAAGGTCAGGTTGATCAAGGGTTGGTTTTCATAACGAATCAGCGGCAGATAGCGGTCGAATATCCGTTCCGCCAAGGCCAAATTGCCAGCGCGAAATGCTCTTTCCACGGCAATCAATATCTCAGTGAAAGCGAAGCCTGTCATGGTTCCCGCCGCACCGCTGTGCAGCTCTTCCAGCAAGAACATCCCCCCCAATCCACCAAAGATCACAACTTCGGGATTGAGGGTCAGGATGGCCACGATTTTGCGCATCAGGGGTGGATCTTCCAGCTTGAGGTAGCGCGCGGAAGGAATGTTTGTGGCGATCTGGGCGATGATCGCTGCCGACATGGTAACCCCGTTCACCGGCGGAAAGTCTTGGACCACGATGGGAATGTCGATCCCGTCGGCGAGTTGGGCGTAGTAATCGAGCAAGTGGTTTTCATCTGTTTCGGCAAAGCGGCTGGGGGGAGCGACCATCACACCCGCTGCCCCTGCGGCGGCGGCGTGGCGGCACAATGCCAGGCACGTCTCATCTTGCGGATGGCTGACGCCGACTACAATAGGGATGCGCCCTTGCACCACAGAAACGACTTCCTGCAATACCGTTTCTCTTTCGGCAACACTCAACTTGGCGGCCTCACCCAAAACGCCCAGAATCGTGAGGCCATCCACGCCACACCTCAGCTGGAATTCGACC
The DNA here is from genome assembly GCA_011523615.1 of Chloroflexota bacterium. Lineage (GTDB taxonomy): Bacteria > Chloroflexota > Anaerolineae > Aggregatilineales > Phototrophicaceae > WTGJ01. The sequence continues at coordinate 556,306 of WTGJ01000027.1, forward strand.
AGATTCCGTAGACTGCCTGTATCGATTGCTCCCGTGGGATCGAAAGGGGTGGCCAGGATGTTGTAGATGCCGCGCAGTTCAGCCATTTCTACCTCACACATGCCAAACCCTCATCCAGATCGATGAGGGTGCAAATAGCCCCAACGGGGTTCGAACCCGTGTCTCCACCTTGAAAGGGTGGCATCCTAGTCCACTAGACGATGGGGCCACAGGAGACATTCTAAATCTGGCGGATGGAATCGTCAAGATGAGTACGGAGAAGATACACGATGCAACTCAAAATTTTTGCCGATGTTCCCATAAGCGACGGCATTCTGCTTCCGGCAGATCTTGTACCTCACCCAACTGGAGCGCCAAATGAATCGTTTGGGCCAGGCTTTCGAGAGTCTCCAAACGATGCAGGGCCTGTTCCAACTGTTCGCCAAAGGTAAGCGCACCATGCCGAGGCAACACGATGGTATGATGTTTCATCATCAATTGGCTCACGGCGACCGCATTTTCTTCGCTGGCGGGTAGCGAATAAGGAGCCACGCCGATCGTACCAAGCGTCAAGACACTTTCCGGCACGATCACTCTTTGGAAATCAAAATCGTGCAGACTCAAGGCGATGGTATAGGGAAGGTGGGCATGGATCACGGCATGGACATCGGGCAGGTTCTCATAAACTACGCGATGCATGGGCAACTCGGAACTGGGCCTGCAATCACTGGTTTGCTCCGGTTGCCTCGTTGGCAAGATGGAGATTTCGCACAGTTCAGCCGGTTTGACTGTTCCCAGCGCCTTACCCGAAGGGGTGATCCAGAACGTTTCTGCATTCAACCGAGCGCTGATGTTGCCGCTGCTGCCGGGCGCCCAACCATGCTCAGCCAGCTCCCGACCGACGCGGCAGCAAGCTTCCTTTAATTCTGTCGCATCCGTCGGGTTCATGAATTATGGCGTCGGAAAGAAGCTGCGACTGATGAGCTGGATTTCACGCAAGGGCCAGTAGCGAAACAGAACTTTGCCGATCAGCAAGTCCCGCCTCACGAAGCCTACGTTGGGTCGCCGAGAGTCTACGCTGGAATTGCGGTTGTCCCCGAGCACGAAATAGGCATCCTCAGGGATCTCTTCCCAAACACGATCGGGACAACTGAATCTTGAGCAAACCTCTGTGATATAAGGTTCGTCGATCCTTTCACCATTGATGAACAGTTGTTGATCGCGAAACTCGATGCGATCGCCGGCAACCCCGATGACTCGCTTGATGTAATCTTCCGCAGGGTTGGCAGGGGCGTGGAACACGACCACATCCCCCCGTTCTGGCTCCTCAAACCAAAAGTGGAATCGGCTGACAATCAAGAATTGCCCCTCTTGAAACGTAGGATCCATACTGCTTCCATGGACGATGTACCTCATGCTCAGCAAATTCACGAGCGTATAGATCACCACAATCGAAACGATGATTTCAAGCACATCCAAAGCGTTGTGCCAGCGGAAAGAAAAGGGCAATGGCACGTTGAGTTTCGGTTCATCCAGCAAGGAAGCAGCCTCTTCTTCTGCACTGAGATTCATCATTATCACACCTTGCCACTGAAAATGATTGTAAGCAAAGGAGTTCAGGACTTTCCACTTTCACGAAAACTGAAACGCAAGGGGGTGCCCACAAAATCATAGGTGTTGCGGATTCGATTTTCCAGATAACGTTCGTAATTAAAATGCAACAATCGCTTATCGTTGATGTGAAAGAGAAATAGGGGAGGATTCACAGCGACCTGAGTCACATAGCGAATCTTCAATCTGCGACTGCCGCGATTCGGTGGCGCATGTTCGATGACCGCATCACGGATGAGCTGGTTCAAAGCAGCCGTTTGAATCCTTTGATAGCGCGCTTGCCAGACTTGGTGAGCGGTCTCCAACACCCGATGAATTCTCTGGCCGGTTTTGGCACTCACGAAAACGACGGGGGCGTAAGCCACATAATTCAACCGTTCTCTGATCTGCGCCTCCATTTCCAACATCGTGTAGGAGTCACGGGGGATCGCATCCCACTTGTTGACCACAATCACCAAACTGCAATGGGCGTCTTTGACATGACCGGCGATGTGCTCATCCTGCTCGGTCACCCTTTCGGTTGCATCGATCAGCAACAAAGCAACCTCAGCGCGAGAGATCGCTCTGATCGCCCGCAAGACGCTGAATTTCTCGACGCCGGGTTCAACTTTGCCTCGCCGCCGGATGCCAGCGGTATCGATCAAAGTGACGGGGTGCCCGTGCCAGCGGATGTGGCTATCCAAGGCATCTCTCGTCGTGCCGGCATGCTCACTCACAATGGCACGATCTTCCCCCAACAAGCAATTGAGCAGGCTGCTCTTCCCGACGTTTGGCCGGCCGACGATGGCCACCCGCAGCTCTTCATGGCTGGATTCGTCTTCCATCGGGGGGGGCTGCTCACGTTCGATCCTGCGACCGATTTCATCCAGTAAATCACCGATCCCGAGCGAATGGATCGCGCTGATCGGAAACACTTCCCCTAGCCCCAGCGAATACGCATCCATGGCAGAATCCAGCATCGATGGATGGTCGATCTTGTTCGCGACCACGATGACCGGCACATCTGACTTGCGCATGATTTGTGCGATCTCCTGATCGGCAGCGGTCACTCCGGTCTGCGCATCAGTCATGAAGATGACACAATCTGCCAGGCGAGCGGCAGCCAAAGCTTGTTCTCGGATGATGGGCAAATAATGATGCCCGGAGGAGGCATTTTCACGAATGTCCTGGGTGGCCCGATTCCTGAGTTCGATACCGCCGGTATCGACCAAGGAATACTGAATCCCATTCCACTCAAATTCACCGATCAAGTGATCACGAGTTGTGCCCGGTAGTTCATGTGTGATGGCCACTCTCTCCCCGACCAATCGATTGAAGAGCGAGCTTTTCCCAACATTGGGGCGGCCAATCAAAGCAATGATGGATTTAGCAGGCATGATTCAAACTGAGCATAGCCAGGTTGATTTCCTCTAAAACGAAGCTCAATTCTCGTTCGCGGGGCGCAATTCCAACTCCACCAGTGCGGGAACGATGGAAAAGGAGGTGTGCTCAATCAGTTCACTGGGAATCGATGCGGTGGGAGAGATCGAGTGATAGCCGATGTTCAGTTCGCTGACGTCCAATTCCAACACAATTTGTTCCGCATCCAAGTGCCGCAAGATGGGCAACGGGCCGGCCAAATACATCGATACGTTTTCAGGATTCAACGTTGCGACGAAACCATCTGGCAAACCAACAATATTCACCGGCACATCTGCAAACTCACGATACCCTTCTTGTGCCTCGATGCCAATTTCTACCAGGATCGTATTTTTCTCCTCGACGATAGCCAATCCGGCCGGCAAGATGATCGGCACTTCGACCGCAAAATCCTCCGTGCGATCACTCAAGTCCACCTTCTCAGTGGAAAGGAATTCAGGCAATGATGCCAACAGCTCAGGTGTGCCACTCACAAAGACGTACTGTGGCTCATACTGGATGGATGAAGGATAGTATCCCCAGGGGAGTGAGCCAAAGTCCAGAGATGGCTGATGTACGGCAATTTGATGGATGTCGTCGCGGGCCGTGATCACCACAGAAACGGTGATTTGTTCTGGTTGGATGCGCACATCGGCAATGGTCTCTCCTGCATCATCGATCGCCAGCAAATCGACGGTTTCGTGGAATGAATTCCGTTGCTCATGGAGGGGCAGCCGGGCAACCACACTCGCAATGGCTTCCAGCTCAGAAGTTGGCCCATAAACCACCACATCCTCAACATCTTTCAGCGTGGCATCGCTCAACAAATAGCCAGGCAACAATTCCCCCTCTATGATCAATTCTATCTCCAACTGACGAAATGAATCCTGATCCAGCTGAACCCGGATTTCGCTGGGCAAAACATCGTCCACACTCACGGAATGCTGATGCGCGATTTCAACCTGCAGGGGAACGAGATGATCGCCACGATCCAAGGTCCTCAAATCAGCATGAACCGCGATGTCATCGCGAGTGAAGCGAGAAAAATTGGATTCAGGCGCGCGAATGAAGACCGTGACCGAGCGCCGTGGCTCTTCCAATAGCAGCATATTTTCCGCGGTGTGGAATGCTACGGGAACTTGAATGAAGCTCCGCTGCACGATCGGATCTCTCTGGAAGGAAGCGAAAATCCATATGAACAATGCCAGAATGAAACTCAAGAGCAACCAGAAAACGTTTCGAAACAAGGCCAAGGTTTCATTCATGCGGTACCCTGGCTTTCCTTTCGCCATACCCCTCCCAGCAACCAATGAAACACATTTCTCGTCTGGGCAGGTGTTTCAGGTATGGCCACCTGCAGCTGCTCTCTCAGCTGGTGAGTGCTCAAGCGCAGCTCGATCTGACCTGCCTGGGTCAATCCGACCGAGCCGGTTTCTTCGGAGACCACGATGCAAAGGCAATCACTGACTTCACTGATCCCCAGCGCGGCGCGGTGGCGTGTGCCCAGGCGTCGGTCCGGTAGATTGCGACTGGCGGTGAGAGGAAGAACGGTCGCTGCCGCGGCGATGCGTTTGGCGCTGTCGATGATCACCGCACCATCGTGAAGGTCAGTACTGGGGAAGAAAATGGTCTGAATCATCTCCGCACTCAGCTCACCATCCAGCGGAATCCCTGTTTGGATGTAAGGTTCCAGGTTGCTATTGCGTTGAATCACGATCAAAGCGCCGTGTCGCTTATCTGCCAGGGCAAATGCTGCGCTGCACAGTGCATTGAGCGTTCGCCTTTGATCCATCTCGAGGTTACGCCTTTGGGCAACCAGCTTGGAACTGCCCAAAACCTCCAGCGCTCGGCGGATTTCCGGTTGGAACACGATGATGATGGCCACACCGACAACGGCCAGCAAACTGTTGGAAAGCCAGCTCAACGCCGGCAAGACGAACAGGTTGGCAACCACGAAGAGCAGAATCAGCAATGTGGACAATGCCAGGATCATGCCCCGGACGAGAGCTGCCGCGTGACTGCGTCGCAATAGATGGCTGGCAAGGTAGAGCAAGCAAGTAACCAATAAAATGTCAATTACGGATACAAGATTGATCTTCTCCAGTATCCACTCGATTTCCATGATGAAATCCCAGTTTTTACGATTATGTTAGGAATTGCTAATCTTCACTACCCATGAGAGCGACTAGAATTGCCTTTTGCGCGTGCAGGCGATTTTCTGCCTGGTCAAATATCTTGGATTGAGGGCCATCGGCGACTTCGTCCGTAATTTCTTCACCGCGGTGCGCGGGCAGATCATGCATGATGATGGCATCGCTGGGGGCCTGTTGCAGCAGCGCGGCATTCACCTGGTAGGGAAGAAAATCCTGATTGCGCTGTTCTTGATCGACATCCATCCCCATGCTCACCCATACATCGGTATAAATCGCGTCCGCCTGTTTCACAGCAGAATGGGGATCATGGGATTGAACGATATTGGCGCCATTTGCCTTCGCCAAAGATGCAACGGCTGAGTGATCTACCTGGGGCAATTCGTAACCCCTGGGCGAAACCAGCGTGAAATTCATGCCAAAATGTGCCGCAACCCAGAGCAATGAACGCGCTACATTGTTGCCATCCCCGATGTACACCAGCTGGATGCCACTCAGTCGCCCGAAATGTTCTTCGATGGTCAGCACATCGGCCATTGCCTGACAGGGATGGGTCGCATCGGTCAAACCATTGATCACCGCGACACTGCTGAAGCTGGCGAATTCCTGAACGATGGAATGGGCAAACGTTCGGATCATGACCCCATCCACATAGCGCGAAATGGTTCGAGCAATGTCGGCAGTGGATTCCCGCGAGTTGATGCCAATTTCTTGTGGCCCCAGCATCAATGCATGACCACCCAACTGCAACATACCCACATCAAAAGAGACCCGAGTACGCAGAGAAGGTTTCTCGAAAATCATGCCCAATATCTTGCCACGCAATCGGTTACTGCTGCCGGATGCCTTCCATTCTGCTTTGATCTCATGGGCACTTTGCAGCAGACCTCTCACCGTGCCATTGTCTAAACTTGCGAGCTCGATAAAGTGATCCATGAGTTCAGCTTCATCCCTTCCCAGACGCTTTCATTGATCCATTCACATGGAATGCATGTCATACCAATTCGGGCCATACTCGGCATCTACCCGTAAGGGAACCAACAGCTCACAAACGGATTCCATGGTTTGCGCGACGATATGATGCGTGAGTTCGAGTTCTTTTTTGGGAACTTCCAACACCAATTCGTCATGCACCTGCAAGAGCATTTTGGCCCGCAAGTCGTTTTCCAGGAGTGCCCGATGCACGGCGAGCATGGCCAATTTCATGATGTCAGCTGCTGAGCCCTGGATGGGGAAATTGATAGCGACGCGCAACAGGGACTGAATGTGGTTGCGGTTCGCACCGGGCCGTTTCAGCGCTTTGAAATCCCCCAGTCTGCCAAACAGAGTGCGCAACTCCCCTCTTTCTTTGGCGATGCGTTGCGTTTCATCGATGTATTCTCGCACTCGTGGCAGTCGTTCAAAGTAACGTTGGATGAATTGGCTGGCTTCCTCGAAGGTCATCTGGCTCTCTCGCGCCAGACTGTTGGCACCCATGCCGTACATCAAACCAAAATTCACTCTTTTAGCCAGGTCTCTTTGGGCAGCATCGACTGCGGACATGGGGATATCAAAAGCTGCCGATGCCGTGGCTCGATGGATGTCCTGACCTTCATGAAAAGCGCGTATCAGCGCCTCATCTTGCGAAACATGAGCCAGAACGCGCAATTCGATCTGGTTGTAATCCACCGCCAGCAGATAATGGCCTTCTTGCGCAACAAAGGCCTTGCGGATGAGGCGCCCTTGTTCGCTGCGTATGGGGATATTTTGCAGATTGGGGTTGGAGCTCGAAAAACGCCCGGTCGTTGACCCCCCCTGGTTGAAGCTGGTATGAACCCTGCCGGTAGTGGGATTCACCAGGTTGGGCAATGCATCGACGTAAGTGCCTTTGAGCTTGGTGATCTCACGATATTGTTGGATTTTCTCGATGATGGGGTGTTGATCCTTCAAGCTTTCCAAAGAGCTGGCATCGGTGGAAAAGCCCTGCGTCGTGCGGCGTAAATTCTGCGTGGGAATTTGGAGCTGTTGGAACAAAACCTCATTGAGTTGTTTTGGGCTGTTGATGTTGAAAGGATTGCCGTGGTTCAAACGGAAGATTTCGTCTTGAATATCGGCGATGGTTTCCTGCATCTCTGCGCTCATATCATTCAAATAAGAGCGATCGATTTTGATACCTGCCTGCTCCATTTCGGCGATCACCGGCACGAGAGGCATTTCGATCTCAGCGAACAAACGCCGCACTTCGGCTTGAGTCAACTCGGGTTCCAGCTCTTGCCAAAGGCGATGGGTCAATGCGGCGTCAGCGGCAGCATAAGGAGCGGCTTGCGCGATGGGCACCTGGTTCATGGTTTTTTGGGATCGGCCCGAACCCAATAGCGCTTTGATCTCCGTCATTTCAATGCTCAGTCGGTGAAAAGCGAGTGCCTTAAGCCCCAGTGGCGATGAATATTTTCCCGCCGGGTTCACACACCATTCCGCCAGCATGACGTCAAATGCGATGGGGTGGACGTGCAACCCGTAGCGCGCCAACATCAAGTGATCGTAATTGGCGTTGTAAGCCAATTTTGCTTTGCGCGGATCGGTGAGTGGCGGGGCCAGGTCAGCCAGGACTGCTTCGATCGGCAACTGCTCGCCTTCATCGTGCCCAACGGGGATGTAGTACGCTCGATCTGCTTGCGTTGCCAAGGAGATGCCGACCAAGTCGGCCATCATCGGATCAATGTTCGTGGTTTCGACATCCCATGCAATGGCTTCCGCTTCATTCAATTCGCGGAGCAATTCGGATAACGCAGCTTTGTCTTGCACGATGATGGTTTCGATGACTTCATCGGCATGGCGAAATGCTTTGGTTTCTGCGTTCTGAGAAGTCGAATCCGCTGACTCAAACAGGGTCATCTGATCATCGGTCCGGTCAGCGCTTCTGGTTTTCTCTCCTGCCTGCAATTGTCGGGTCAACGTCCGAAATTCCAGTTCTTGGAATAGCGCGAGCACTTTTTCTACGTCAAATTCGTGGGCTACGCTCTCTGAAAGATCAATTTGCATGGGGATGTCGCGCTGGATCGTCGCCAACTCGTAACTGAGAAAAGCCAGTTCGCGCCCTTCTTTCAGTTTCCTCTGGTTCGCACCGCGGATTTCAGCGATATGATCGTAGATCCCCCTCAGGCTGCCATATTCGTGCAAGAGTTTGGTCGCGGTTTTTTGGCCAATCCCACGCACCCCCGGAATGTTATCCGATGCATCACCCATCAAGGCTTTCAGGTCAATCAGCTGAGGGGGTTCCAGATCATATCGTTCACGGAATGCGCTGGGATCGTAGACTTGATCGGGACCCCCACGTTGCGGCAGCTGGACTTCAACCCGCTCATTCACCAATTGCAGCAAATCCCGATCGCCGGAGATGATGCGGACTCTGATTTCAGGATGTTCCGCCAACTTTGCACAGGCAGTGCCGATCAGGTCATCTGCCTCATACCCTGCCAACACCAATATGGGGATGTTGAATGCGCGGACCAATTCTTCGATGCGTGGCAATTGCTGGGCGAGTTCATCCGGCATTTTCTCACGCGTACTCTTGTATTCAGGCAATAGCTGCTCGCGCCCACTCATCCCGCGGTCGAAACTGACTGCCAGATACTTGGGTTTTTCTTTTCTGAGGAGATCCAGCAAGAGCCGAGCGAAGCCAAAAATTGCGTTCGTGGGTTCACCTTTGCTGGTCGAAAAAGCATCCACCCGCAAGCCAAAGAATTGGCGATAAGCGATTGCATGACCATCCAACAGGTAAAAACGAGACTCATCCGACATGGGGTTACTCAGGCTTGCTATCGATTTCAGGAAGAACCATCTTCACCAGCATTCCGCAAATCACTTCTCGCAACGGAACGAAATTTCTGTCGCGACAAACGGACATCCAGACAGCAATGCCAACCGCTGCATACGTTCAGCATCGATAAGGATGATTGATCCGCTATTGTAGCAGAGTTCTCGCTCAATCTTTGACCGTTGTCTTTTGACATGTGAACGGCAGGGAAGCTGCACCCGCCGTGATTGAGCTTTACCGTAACTCGTGGGAAGAATCGAGTGAAAATTTGGCTGAGGGAGGGCTCACGTCCGGTGGGACGTCCAGCATCCTTTGCAACGCCTCGATGAATTCGTGACGACTGAAGGGCCATCTGATTTCAGACACAGGCATCTTTGGCTGGGTAGCATCCCATTTTTGGGCTTCATCCACCACCATAAGGATGCATAGATGAGCTTGCAGTTTGAACAGCTCTTCAAGGATGGGGCTTTCTCGATCGTGGAGCAGTGCAGACGAAATCAGGACGACATCCACCGTAGTTTCACGAAGGCATTCCAAGGCGACCGGAAACTGAGGGAAGGCCCGGCTGCAGAATCTGTGATCGGCTTTCAGCGCTTTCGACATAGCAGCGAGCCGATCATGATCGGGGTCAATGATGACGATACGCAAATGACTGTGCACCACAATCATCCGTCAAGATTGCATGGTCATTTTGTGCCAAAAGGGATGATTGGCAAACTTGAGCTCAGGCAGTCAATGAGATAGTTTCACGATGCCCATTCGGCTGCCAATTGGCATCGCTCAAGCGAGCTTGCATGCTCCATGGGCCCGTCCAGGTGATTTGGACTTCCACGAGTTTGCCCCGCCAATCTCGCTCATCTTCGAAGAACACCAATTTATTTTGCGGGGTGCGGCCACGCCATTTGTCCCGCTGGGTATCTTCCACGAGGACTTGTACGGTTTCGCCCAAATGATGCTGATTGATTTCGGCAACGACCCGTTTTTGCAAATCATCCAATCGTTGGTGACGAATTTTCTTGACCGCTTCCGGAACATCATCTTCCATGCGCCTCGCGCTGACGGTATGCGGGCGCGGGCTGTAGCGAGCCAAATGGGCTTTATCCAGCTTCAGCTCCGCCAACAAGTCATAGGTGTGTTGAAACTGTGCATCGCTTTCGCCGGGAAAGCCGACAATGATGTCGGTGTGGATGGCGACTTGCGGGATGATGGAGCGGATGGTTTCGACCAGTTTTCGGTAATCCTGAACCCGATAACCTCGTTTCATTCTGGCCAATACTTCATCATCCCCGGATTGCACCGGCACCTCAATTTGTGGCATCACTTTCGGCAGCTCCGCCACCGTCTCCAACAGTTCTTCGGTCATCCAATTGGGATGACTGGTCAGGAAGCGGATTCGTTCGAGGCCACATTCCTCTGCTTCCCGGTGGACCACGCGCAGCAATTGCGCCAGGTTCGGCCCATCTGGGATATCCACCCCGTAACGATCGACGATTTGCCCCAATAGGGTGACTTCCTTCACCCCCTGCTGGGCCAAACTGCGCACATGTGCCGTGATTTTGCCGACGCTTCGGCTGCGCTCGATCCCGCGGCGGAAGGGGATGATGCAGAAACTGCAGGCATGTGAGCAGCCGTAGACCACCGGCACATGCGCAGACACCAATTGGCCTTGTTCTTCCATAGGGAGCAGGAGCTCTCCATCTTGGATGGCGTACCTCTCCGCCAATCGAAGTTGATCTTCTTCTCTGGAGATTGCTTCTATGTTTCTATCGTTCAGGAATTGAAGCAGGGGCTGCGGTTCAGATGGGGGAAGAAATACGTCGACATGAGGCAATTGCTTCCGCAAACGAAGCGGATCCTTGACCCCTACCAGGCAGCCCATCAAAGCGATGATCTTGGCGGGATTGTCCTCTTTGTATCGTTTTAGCTCTTGCAAACGACTGTAGGCTTTATTCTCCGCGCTCTGCCGGACCACGCAGGTGTTGATGATGTAGAGATCGCTCTCGGTCGGATCAGCAGCGGCTCTCAGCCCAGTTCGTTCCAGCTCAGAAATGAGCAGCTGAGAATCTGCTGTGTTCATCTGGCAGCCATAAGTCCAGATATGATACTTCATCGCAGTACAGTGTCCCTCTGCATCAACGCTAGCCATATACTAATTTTCTTACGCACGCCCGTCAACCGTCGCATCTGCACCATCAGGTCTTGGATTGATGCATCCGCGAAGTTAAAATCGCGGAATCATGAGTGAGTGGCAACTCTTAGAAGCACTGAATGAATTTGATGTTACCGAAGCCGAAAACATTTTCGGTGCCGAGTTGAATGCTAATTTTGAAGATGCCTTAGCCGAGTATCGAGAGCAACGTGCACCGGTCCAACGGGTCGCCATCGTGGCGGAAGCATTCCTGCCAAAAGTGGATGGCGTCAGCAAGAGCGCTTATCTGACCATTCGCTACCTGCAACAAACCGGCAGGGAAGCCCTGGTTTTCGCCCCCGATATCAGCATCCGCTCGGTGGGTGAAACGAGAGTCGTGCCGATGCGTTCGTTGGGTCTGCGGTTGGCGCCAGAAACTCGAATCGCGCTGCCCAGCCGAAGCATTGGCAAGTATTTCGATGATTTTCGCCCGGACCTTTTGCATTTGTTCAGTCCGGTTTGGTTGTCGTTGAGCGCCGTGATGGCCGCTCGTAAACGAGGGATCCCCATCGTCGCCAATTACCAAACCGATCTGCCGGGGTATGCGATCGAGTATGGCTTGCCAAAGTTCACGGCACAGTGGGCCAAGCGTATGTTGCGTTTCATGCACAATCGATGTCATGTGAATCTCGTTCCTTCCACGCATACGTTGTCGGAGCTGCAAAGTTGGGGCTTCAAGCGTTTGCGGATTTGGAAACGTGGGGTGAGTACCACCCGGTATCATCCATACAAGTCAACTCCACGGTGGCGGGAATCGCTGCTCAATGGTCGGGATCCGGCTGCACTCCTCTGTCTCTACGTGGGGCGCCTGGCTCAGGAAAAGAGAATTCGCCTCCTATCAGACGTCGCCCGGATGCCCGGTGTGGCTTTGACGATCATTGGCGATGGCGTCGATCGCCCCCATTTGGAAGCCGAATTTGCCGAGACCGACACTTTTTTCACCGGCTACCTTTTTGGTGAAGAGCTCAGCCAGGCCTTCGCCAGTGCGGACGTTTTTCTCTTTCCCGGAATGGCGGAAACCTTCGGCCAAGTGGTGCAAGAAGCGATGGCTTCTGGTTTGCCTTGCGTCGTTGCCAATAAAGGAGGCGCGGCAGACTTGATCGAAGACGGCACGAGTGGCTATTTGGTAGAACCCACCGCGGCTGCTTTCGCCAGCGCGGTTCAGCAGTTGCGCGATGATCGGGATCATTGCCTTCAGCTTGGCCAAGCAGCACGAAGACAGGCGGAACAAGCACCTTGGGAGAAAATTTTGTCTGAGTTGGAAGCGCATTACGAACACGCAGTAAGGTTGAACCAGCGGGCACAACGACTGCGCTAGATCGGTCAATTGCCGGCAAGCTGGCCGGCTTGTTTGAGCCTTTCCTCGGGAATGGTGAGCGTCACGCCATGCTGAAGATAATGGATCGCAGCCATCAGCGGCTGGAACTCTTTGCAGCTATGGATCGCCTGATGATATGCGGCCATTTGCGGATCATACCGTTTGGCGTGTTCTGCCAAAGCCGTTTCGAGAAAGCGTCCTGATGGCAGCCGATTGGTCTTGTAATCGAGGATGCACCATTTTCCGTCTGATTTTTGGTAGAGCAAATCGATCCGGCCATGGATCAAGCTGGATTGCCGGCGGTAGGTCAAAGGAAATTCGCGGTGTATCGCCTGGAGGGGAACTGAACTCAATTCTGAATACAAACTCGAATTGCGATACTTCTCCAGGACCTGCACCGCCTCTGTGATCAGGAGCGCTGCCCGCTCTGTATCGCCGAAAGCCATCTTCCAACAGAGTCCTCGCAAGTACTCCTGTAGTGGCTTTCCTGGCATGGGCAGCGGGTGTTGACGGAGCGCAGCATGGAGCAACAAGCCGAGTTCACGATGGGAGCTGGTACCTTCTACTTCATCCCTGTCACCTGCACTCTCTGCTGAAGTAGAAACTTCATCAGCAAATACGTGATGAGATGAGGGTTGTGAACGGGTTGCATTCAACTGGCTCGCAGCAAGGTTGTGCAGTTTCGCCGATGGCGATTCAGCCACTTTTTCCAGCAAGGATGTATCAATGGCTGCTGCAATGGGTGGCTGGTCTGCGATGATTCGGCTGATCGGAGCAATCGGTGAGGCTTGTTGGCTATGTGAGCTGTGAGCCGGGGGAGACTTTGCAAGGTACAATTGCGCCCTACCCCAGGAATAACGTTTCAACACTGGCACATCGGGTTCGAGCTTTGCCAGGGCATCTTTGCCGAACCAATCGAGCACCGCCTCCCAGTTCGCGCCTTCTTTTTGCCAGCCTCCTTTTTTATTTTCATGAACCATGCCGGAAAGAATCAGGCGGTCCCTAGCTCGGGTCGCGGCCACATACATGATGCGTTTCTCTTCCGCAGCCGCTTTCTTGATCTTGATTGCTTTGGCTTTACGATATGCATAGCCTTCTATCTCTTCCCTTCGTTCATCCAAAACGATGCACGCCGGACCTTCATTCGTGGGATCGAGAAATGCTTCTTTTGGATCACTTTCCAGTCTGCGGCCGATATCCGCCAGTACCACGATGGGGAATTCCAAACCTTTGCTCGAGTGAATGGACATCAGCGAAACCGTATCAGAAGAGGAGATTTCTGCCTGCGCTACCGGCAGTTCATGCCTGCGATTCCTTTGGATGAAATCCAGGAAGTCAGCCAGTTGAGTATGCTCTCTAATTCGTGAAATTTCCAGCAATTTAGCCAGATTGTTCCTGGATTGTTCCCCGTCGTTTTGTGCCCCTACGATGGCAGGATAGGCACTGCGGTTCATCATCTCAGACAGCAGCTCAAATACACTGACTCGCCCCAACATGCGAGCAAGACTGGTGTACATGGCTAGGAAACGCTGCAACGGGCGCAATTCATCGTCCGGAAAATCCGCTACCTGGCCGGCCGCTGCCTTCTGCACCTGCTGGATCAGAGGCAATCTTTGCTGCGTTGAGTCTTCACGAATGGCTCGCAACAGATAGAGTGCATCATCAGAAAGGTTCCCAAAAGGAGATCGCAGCACACTCGCCAACGCCAAATCCTCCAGTGGGTTGTGCAAAGACTTCATGAAGTTGACGGCATCCCAAACCTCTTGTCGATCGAACAAACCGCGACCCGCATAAGATTTAAATGGCAATCCCAAACGAGTGAACACTTCTTCGTATAGATTGATATCCGAGAAAGAACGAAAGAGTATGGCAATATCATTGAACCGAGCTGGGCGTATGGTCGCATTCTCTGGCTCAATGATTTTCTCTTGCTGTGCGACGATGGCCAGCAATCTTTCTGCCAGCAAAGCTGCCTCCCATTTTCTGGCGGCTTTCCGGTCTGCTGGTAACTCGGCTTTTTTCAAGGCAGTTTGATCGATGCAGCACAGTTCGATATGGGCGACATACTCTGGTGCCGTCTCTCTTTGACAAACCATCTTCGTCGGTTCTTCGACTTCAAATTCAAGAAGGGCCTGATTCTCTTCACGTTGAAATAGACAGTCGAAAAAATCATTCAAGCCGGCCATGAATGGCGCATGGCTGCGGAAGGATTGGGAGAGGGTGTATGGCGTAAAGCCAGCCCCGACCTTTTTCTTGACCTGCTGAAACACACTCACATCTGCGCCACGAAATGAATAGATGCTTTGACAGGGATCCCCGACCAAGAACAAAGATTTGTGTTCATACCCATCACTCAGGGCTTGCATGATCTGCCATTGACGTTGATTCACATCCTGGAATTCATCGGCCAGAATATGTCCAATTTCCTCTTGATATCGCTCCCTGATCGCATCCTCTTGCAAAAGCTGAGCGCAAAGCCATTCCAGATCATCATAATCCAGAGCATTCTTCTCCAATTTGATTTGGATGTAGCGCTGTTGTACTCGGTGGATGAGCGCCCACCACAGCTGCAAGTCATCCGCAGCGGCGCGATCGAGACCATCTGGCGGGGCGCCGATTTCGTCGCGATAGCAGCGAGCCGCCGTAACCCATCGTTTCAGTTGCGCCGTCGCCTCATCCTTGGCGAATTGGCTCCCCCAGCGATCCTTTTTACCCGCTGCAGTCAGCCGGATCACTGCCAATTCCCTCAGATGCTCGTATTCTGCGTAGCGGTCGTCCTGGTTGTGAGCCAGGTGGATCGCCTCCAGGTGATGCGCTGCTTGTAGACATCTTTCGCCCAGGGCATCGTCCGACGGGACATCCAGGAAGGGGATCGAGTATTCTCGGCAAAATTCTGCGAATTTCACAGCAGCACGGGCCCGCCATTCGTCCTGCCATTGCCCTAGCAACTCCCCCGCAAGCGGAAACTTCGGCACGGGAAATTGCACCCTGCGGAATGCTTTTCGGATCTCAGGGGTAGCAAACTGGCCAAATAACTTACGATAATCCTGCCCTGCATGATCGTCCGCCGCCAGCACTTCACGGATCATTTCTTCACGCAAGTGGGCCGATTCCGCTTCATCGAGGATGCGAAAACGAGGGTCGATCCCGATCACTGCTGCGTTGTCTCGTATGATGTCGCGACACAAGGAATGGATCGTTTGAATGCGTGCCTGAGGGATTTCTGTGATGCGTTTCTGCCAGAATTTCTTTTCCCGTGAATTCTTTGCTTCCTGGAGGCGTATCGTAAAGTAGCGCCGTACCCTATCCTTCATTTCTCGCGCTGTGGCCCGCGTGAAGGTGATCGCAACGATGGAAGCGATGCTCCGCTCAGGTTCATTTTCGACGATGTGGATGTACCGTTGGGCGAGCACATGCGTTTTGCCTGAACCAGCAGCTGCGGTGACCAGCACCCGGTTCGCTTCGGTATGAATCGCGCGGGCTTGCTCAGGAGTCAAGCTCATCAAGCTCATGAGGGTGAATGCTGGATCATTCTTGCCAGGCGACACAATTCGTAGTACTCGCAATAGCGAACGCAACGATTGGCCACCGGTTTTGTCGGTTTGTTGCTGAAATCACCGCTGGCAGCGAGGAGCAAGCGTTCGTGGACCAGTCGTTGGATGTTCATCAGCAAGGGTGCAGCATTTTTCCCATCGATGACGGTACTGGTCTGGCAATTCCGCAGGTGCCAGTAAAGGGCGATGTACTGCGGTACAATTTGACTGCCTTGACTCTTTTGTTGCGCCAATAAGTAGAGCGGCAGTTGCAAGTCCAATCCTTGCGCCAGTTCGTTTCGGGTCAGGCGATGCAAGCCGCTTTTGTAATCGATGATGATGTAACGGTCCCCCAGTCGGTCGATGCGGTCGATGGTTCCACGGAGGTGAAACGGAGCGGAAGGAGTGTCGATCAGATCCATGGTTACGTGGAAAGAGTGTTCCAGGTGAGTCACCATTCGCGGTGCATCACCCCATTTGTGAAAGGGAGAAGGATTGCTGAAATCCGCTTCGATGATCCTGCGGAGGAATCCGGTGATGTATTCTCGCAATGGTTGCATCAGGGATGGTTGCCACCGTTCTTGCAATTGGATGTACCGCGACGCGCCATTCTCGAATAACGTTTCGACGATTTCGGCCAACGAAGCCAGCGCCAGGTCGCGGTTTCCCGGCGCTATCGGGATCTTTTCTCTACGAAAAGGCTCATACAGTGCAAACAATGCCTGGTGGATCAAATCACCGAAGAACAGGGATTCCAGACTCTCTTCATCCGGCGGTGGCGGTGCCAGATCCAGTATCCGCTTGGCAAAGAAACGGTAACCACAGCGGACCAGTTCATTCAACTGGCTGACACTCCAAACGTAGTCTTCATTCAATTCGCGGAGCACCTCGTCCCGCGTGCTTGGAAGCAATAAACGACCGTTGAAGGAATGGGGCGGTTGTTTGCGCTGGCGCTGCTCATCCAGCGCGACGGCTTGCTCTACAAACTGCCAACGCTTCTTTCTTTCTGGATGGTGGTGGACCCAGCTTTGCAGCTTTACCGGGATTTGCGCCTGGCTGCGTTTCGAAAACCAGGCATTGAGCAACTCGATTTCAGAGGCGCAATTGCTGCGGTTGGCTTCATCCCCCAATTCATAGCAGCTCGTCCTCGCAGCAAAGGACGAATCGCTAAAGCAATCCTCGACTGCATTCCAGAAAGCACTGGCGGAGGTTGGCACCCCCTCCACTTGAGCTGCACGAGAAAAGGTGAGCGTTTCTCTCGTTGCCGCGCAGACTTGATGCAACACCTCATGGACGTGCAAACCCTCCTGATCCAGCTGCAAGGGCAGCCCTCTTTCTCGCAGGTATTCTCGCTCGGCCCGCAATAACCAACAGGAGCCCACTTCAGGGGCAGAAAGGTTCGCTTCACTCAAACCCAACACGTAACAATGCTCGAGATTCATCCCCCGGGCGGCAAAGAGTGTCGTGATCGTTACAGCATTCTGAAAGAGTGGTTGCGACTGTATGGATTGATCTTGCAGCAATTCTTCCAGTACCCGTACAAAAGAAGGTTGAAAGATCGCCTCACTGGCAAACATCTCTGCTGAAACACGAAGCGATTCGAGCACTTCCACCAGACGAGATAAGGCGATTTCACCCCGATCGAATGAGTAATGTGCGGGCAATTCTTGCATCAAAACCTGGTACCTCTTCTTCAGATCGAGCAAACATTCGTTCGCTGGCTCCGCCAGGGCAAAGGTTTCGATCAACCTTTCGGCAATCGTTTCTCGCGAAGACTTGCCCAATTTCTCGATTGCCGCGAAATACGGTCGCAAGCATGCCATCGTACGAGACTGGATGTCTTGGAGTCCTTCCACAGGGCAGCCCTCGCTTGCCTCATCTTCCATTCGTTGCTGCCACTGTTCGAAAGTGATTTCGGCACGCACCCGATTGCAAACCTGCTGCAGATAGAGAAGAGATGCGTCATCCATCAATTCGGGTTTCATGTAGGGCGAACGGATCAATTGCAACAGCTGATCGCCGGTGCATTTACCAGAAGCCAAGCGAATGAACTGCAAGACGGCCTGGATCAGCGGATTTTGCAGCAACGGTTGCCGGATCTGGATATCGAGCGGGATGGAATATTCACGGGCAATCTCCTCGATCAATGGTAGGTATCGTTGTGCAGAAGTGAGGGCCAGCACCACTTGTTCCGGCTCAACTGCAGCAGTCAACAGCTGCTGCTTCACCCGTTTCAGGACTGTCCTCACTTCATATTCTTCGTTGGGTGAGACGATCCATGCGATGCTCTCATCCGCTGGCCTTTGCTGTGGATCGCTACGAAATAGGTTGTGGGCCAGATGTTGGATGATCGGCGGTCGGCGGTCTGTCTTTGTCTGCGCCAGGGATGTTTTGTTCAGCGCAAGGCCCTTTTGCTGAAAGGCCTTCATCAATCGATCGCTGCTGATTTTGAGGCGTTCGAAAGGCAGCGGATGACTACCCTCCCCCTGAGCTGCCGCCTGGGTAAGGGTGATGAAGGTATTCTCCGTTGTCTGGGCGACAGCGGCGATGAGATCGGCCTGCAGGGGGGTGAAATGTTCAAAGCCATCCACGAGAAATAGTGGCACGGTACGTTCGATGGCATTTTCTTGCAATTCGGCAAGGGCCAACCGGCCGGCACCCAAGCGATCGATCAATCGATGGTCGGCCATGTCTTGTTGAACGGCCGAAAAAATCAACGCCAGTTCTTGATCTTTTTTGCTCGCAGCCTGCGCTGAAAACAATTCCGGCGAAATCTGTTGTTGCGAGAATTCATCGATGAGTAGTGCGATTTCTTCTCGGAAACCTCTTTTGTCCACGATCTTGCCGAAGTATTCCAATCTCCCGGCGAGCTTGAGTCTCTGCAGGACTGATTTCATCCAGGTTTGACGCAAGACAGCGGACATCACTCGGACGTTTGAACCACACAGATCGAGCAACCGTTGGCTCAGAGAATCAAAGACGAACGTTTCCACCGCGAACAAGGCAGACCCCTCCGCCAGCTGCGAGAACAACCTTTCTTGAAACCTGCGCTTGTGTATGGTATCCGGAAACAGCAGCCAAATGGGGAGATTGGTGTCCCGTTGTTTGTGTTCGTAAATGGTTTCGATCAGGTATCGTGTCTTGCCGGCACCGATCGGTCCAAGAATCAACGAGGACTGATTCATGGGTGGCGATCCGTATGCTGCAGGTGTTCCAATAATTTGCCGGCTGCGCGCAAAGTGATCCGATCGCGAAAAAAATAGCTCTGTTTCAATCGCTCA
The DNA here is from genome assembly GCA_011523615.1 of Chloroflexota bacterium. GTDB lineage: Bacteria > Chloroflexota > Anaerolineae > Aggregatilineales > Phototrophicaceae > WTGJ01. The sequence goes on from WTGJ01000027.1 coordinate 575,560, forward strand.
TTTAAAGATGGTGCGAAAACGAGCGGGAAGATTTCCTCATTGGCGTGATACTGCAACTGATCAGAATCATTCAAGGATAGAATGGCACCAAAGATGGGGAAATCTGATAATCCCTGTCCGCCCAACCGTTGCTGGATGTGGTTCATATCCGATAGCAATTCTTGGGTCGGGTTATTCTTCAGCGGGATCAGTTCCCCCTTTCGGTTCTGCGTCAACCAGTGACCTCTCTCTTGGTACAGCTGGCCGTTGAGATGAAGGAATTTGAAAATGAGCAGACCGGGCGGGCCGATCATCAAGGCATCGATACCACGCACACTGCGGATCTGAGAAGATGAGATGAACGAAAATCGTGCATCCAAATTCCGGGCTAGTGTTTGGAACACTTCTTGGGCGAGAAGATCATCGGTTTTGCGCCTCTGGTTGGCACGCAGCAAAAACCACAACCCACACACCGCGCTGAGCAAACCAGCGAGGATCAGCGCTTGCTGCAAAATGTGATATAGCTCTGCAAAACTGCCCTCTCGGCCGATCAATGGGATGACCGACAGCGCCAAGCCGATCAACAATACAAAACTCCCACCCAGAATGGCGAGCGAAGCAACCTGCAGGAGTTTTTTTGCTTCTCTGGATAAGCCACGACCCATCCGGAACGGGCGAATGCGGAGTGAGGGCAGGATACGGAAATGAGGACGCGCTGGCAGGGCGGGTGCGGTTGCTGGGGCGGTGATGGGTGGGTAGCTTTGCTCCTCAATCTGTTGTTTCTGTGGAATCGAAGCCGCTTTCTTTTGGATGAGCGCGCGGAGTTCTTCGTACAGTCGCTCAAATCGGGGCAATGGCTTGCTCATGACGTGATCGGCTTTGCTCACAGCCAGGCACTGCTGCTTTTCTTGCTCTGTCAATGAATAGGCCGTATTGAGCACGATGGCGATGTTTTTCAGTTTTGGGTGGTGTCGAATGTGTTGGGAAACCGTGATTCCATCCGTATCCCCGCTCAGGCGGATATCGATCAAGGCCAGTTCGGGTAGCTCCGTTTCCGCCAAATGCTCAACGGTATTCAACCATGCCAATGTTTCTTCGCTGCTCTGATGAACGATACATTGGATGTTCCATATCTCGAATACAGCGAGCAACATTTCTCGGATATCGGGTTCATCTTCGACCAAGAGCCAGGGCTGCAAACGGATTTGATCTCGAATTATGGTTCCATCAACTCATTCATTATAACCAGCTCAGCCAAGCCGCATAATCGCACGATATGCTATACTCTCCCCAGATTCCATGGAGATGGTGAGCATGTTCACTGCCATCGTAACCGAACCAGAAACGGGCCAATTTCGCAATCTTGAAGTTTCCCCTCAATGGTTGCAAACTGGGCTAACCCCATCTTTGTTGACCGAATTCTCCTATGAGATCCACACTCAGTTGACCAGCATCCAATACATCAGCGATCATCTGCGGCATCGCACTCCTGAAAACGACCCCCAGAGTCGCTCATTGAACCTGCTGGCGCAAAATGTAGACACTCCCGAACGCTTGGTGGATGATTTGCTATTCACCAGCGAGTGGGAAGCAAGCAACCATTCCCTGCAGCGAGAGAACCTGACCCTGGACCGATTTCTTTGGCGCGTCATTCACCGGGCAAGAGATTTTCTGGATGAAGCAAAGGTGGAACTCAACCTGAATTACGCAGGCATCTGTGAGAGAACTTGCTGGGCAGACCGCAAAATCCTGAGCTGGTCGTTGGTGCATCTCATTCGAAATGCCGCCTTGTACGGCAAAAGCACGAAACAGATTCAGCTGATCGTCCAAAGAGTAAAAAAGAACCTGGAGTTCATCGTGGCCGATGACGGCCAGGGAATCCACAACGAAGACTTGCCGCATATCTTCGAGCGTTTCTATCGGGGAAAATCATCGCGATCCGGCACAGAAGGAGCGGCCGTTCGGGGTTTGGGGCAGGGTCTGCATTTTGCCCGCGCCATTGCCGAAGCGCATGGCGGCGGCCTCGAAGTCGAATCTCAACCCACCCAAGGCGCTACTTTCATCCTGCGCATCCCGTTCATTGAAACGATCGATCAGTAGCAGGTGGAGTGTAAATGACGGGAGTCGGCTCTTTTCAGTTTGTGCTGCATAGTCACATTCCCTACGCTCGTAAAGCGGGAAAGTGGCCGCACGGTGAAGAATGGTTGCATGAAGCCGCCTCTGAAACGTACATCCCGCTCTTGAAGAAGCTGTATGAGCTGCGAGCGGAGGGCGTTCCTTTTCGCATCGCCATTGGCATCACCCCCATACTGGCGGAGCAATTGGCCGACACGGACGTCCAGGAGCATTTCGTCACATTTTTGGATCAAAGAATTGCTGCCTCCGAATATGACATCCAGCTTCACCATGAAGGCGATGGCGCAGACCCCCATTTGCACTATCTGGCCAGTTGGTATCGTGATTGGTACACCGGCATACGTGAAGCGTTCCTCGGGCAATTCGAGCGCAATCTGCTGGCTGCGTTTAAGCAACTGGCAGACGAAGGTTATGTCGAGTTGCTCACCTCAGCCGCGACTCATGCTTATTTGCCCCTGCTGGCTCAAGACGCATCAATACGATTGCAACTGCAGACCGCTTTGAATGGTCATCAGCGACACTTTGGAAAAAAACCACGCGGCATTTGGTTGCCTGAATGCGCTTATCGCCCCGCCTATTATGAAGGGGATCGGTTGCGCCCCGGGATGGAGCATTTCATCTCCGAAGCTTCCTTTGACTTCACTTTTTCCGAAACGCATGCGATTACCGGCGGTCGACCCGTTGGCATCGCTGCCGGTGATGTCTTGGGTCCCTATGGTGAGGTCGTACGTCGATATGCCGTACCGATCGAGGAGTATCGTCCCGTCCGGCCGGTGACGACCTTTGAGCCATACCGAATCATAAATAGCGAATCCTCAGATCAAAGCCACGAGAACGCGCTGACTCAAATCTGTGTGTTTGGGCGCAACGATCGGACCGGGATTCAAGTCTGGGGGGCAGATTGGGGATATCCCGGTGATTTTGATTATCGGGAGTTTCACAAGCGAGCCGGTAGCAGTGGCTTGCAGTATTGGCGAGTGACCAATTCAGACGCCGATTTATCCCACAAAGAGCATTACCAGCCGGAATGGGCGGCGATGAAATGTCAGTTGCATGCGGACCACTTCATCGATTTGGTCGTTGCTACGCTGCAGGAATATCACGCCACCCACGATAGCGCGCATGGCATCATATCCTCAAACTACGACACGGAATTATTCGGTCATTGGTGGTTCGAAGGCGTTGACTGGTTGGGCAAAGTCTTGCGCGGTCTGGCGGAACACGATGAAGTGGATTTAACGACCCCGAGTCAATATCTCTGTCAACACCCGGTCAGCCAGGGCATCCGTTTGCCGGAGAGTTCCTGGGGGGCCGGCGGACGAGACTTCACCTGGAACAACGGCGACAATCGCTGGATGTGGCGACCGATCCATGAGCTGGAAGAGAGGCTGATCGGCGCTGCTGCAAAGATCGATCCTGAGCAACCGGATGAAGACTTTGTGATGAAGCAAGCCGCTCGGGAACTCTTGCTCACCCAATCCTCTGATTGGCCGTTCCTCGTCAGTACAGGTCAAGCACGAAGTTACGCCATACAACGTTTCAGCCAACATGCTGAAAGATGCAACCGATTGCTGAATGGCCTGGAAAAGGGCAAACCAGATCGCGCTTTGGCGGAAGAATACTGGGAGTTGGATAAAGTATTCCCGGATATCGATTACCGTCTGTTCCGGGATGGCTGAAACCGCAACCCTTTTTCTCGCCACGATTGACGCATGAACGTATTGATGGTCAGTGCCGAAGCGGCGCCATTTGCCAAAGTAGGCGGTCTGGCGGATGTGTTGGGTTCGCTCCCCGCTGCCCTCACCCAACATTCCATGGATGTGCGTGTGGTGTTGCCTGCTTACGGCACGATCGATCGGCGACGTTTTGAGATCCAACACCAGTTCAGCTTCGTCACCGTAGACCGTCACGGACCGATGGAGGTGGAGGTATACCGTAGCGCTTGGAACGGCATCATATATTACTTCCTATCCACTTGGCCTTTTTTTGGCAGCGAAGATTCCGTATACACCGTGAGAGATTGGGACATCCCCCGCTTCATCACGTTCAACCAAGCGGTGAAGCACTTTTTGGAACTGCTCCGCACACAAGAGAAATGGCAGGTTGATTGGCTTCATGCTCACGATTGGCACATGGCCTTGCTCCCTTTTATGGTGGATCAACTGCGTCAAAATAGTGATTGGGCAAAACTCAAATGTGCCCTCAGCATTCACAACATCGGCTATCAAGGAAACGATGCTGGAGGTTGGTATTGGGATCGCGGCATCCCTGAAAGACAATCTCACTTACTGCGTGATTCACCCCTGTCTGATAATCAGTTGGCGATCGGCATTGCCTACGCAGACTTCATCCATAGCGTAAGTCCCACCTACTCCCGCGAGATACAACATCCCGCTTATGGTCATGGTCTGCACGGTTTGTTGAGCGAAAGGAAAGACGATCTCTATGGCATCTTGAATGGGATCGAGGTCGAACTGTACAATCCGGCGGTGGATGGCAGGATCGCAAGCCGTTTCGATGCGTGCAACTTCGCAACCAAGCGCCCAAAAAATAAAAGTGCTTTGCAACAATTTTCTCAGCTCCGGGAAGATGCGGATTGCCTCCTCATCGGCATGGTCAGCCGTTTGGTCTGGCAGAAGGGCGTCGATTTGGCTTTACCAGCCTTGCGCTCCTTGCTTGCCGACAGCGACGTCCAACTGGTAATCCTCGGTGAAGGGGATACAATACTCGCTGACGAAGTGCGAACGTTGGCCAACGATTTTTCCTGGAAGGTTCACGCTAGATTAGAGTTTGATGAAGCATTTGCGCAACAAATTTATGCCGGTAGTGATGTCTTTTTGATGCCCAGTCGCTTTGAACCCTGTGGAATCGGTCAAATGATCGCGATGAGATATGGCGCTTTACCCGTAGTCAGAGAGACGGGCGGGTTGACTGATACGGTGACCAATTATGATAATGCAGCGGGGGATACAGGGACGGGATTCATGTTTCTCTGGGAACAGCCCATCGCCATCGAACGGACGTTGCGTTGGGCGCTTAAGACGTTTCAAGAACAACCCGTTGCCTGGAAAAAAATGCAGCAAAGGGCGATGGAGGCGGATTTCAGCTGGCAGCGCAGCGCAACGCAATACGCCAATTTATACGAGCATTATTCAATGGAGCAAGATGCGTGAAAGTTAAAGCGATCATCCTGGCCGGTGGGGAAGGGACGCGGCTGGGTCCACTCACGATGAAACGGGCGAAGCCGGCCGTTCCGTTTGCCGGTAAATATCGCATCATTGATTTTACGCTCAGCAATTGTGTGAATTCCAATGTATTCAACATTTACATCCTGGCGCAATATCGACCGCATTCGTTGATCGAGCATTTGGGTCAAGGCAGGCCCTGGGACTTGGATCGCAGTTTCACTGGTGGCATTCACATCCTGCAACCTTATCTGGGCAATCAAGATACCGATTGGTATGCGGGAACGGCCGATGCCGTCACGCAGAATCTCAATTTCGTGCGCCGGGGTTATCCGGATTATGTGCTAATCCTTGCGGGTGATCATGTGTATGAGTTGGACTACAGCTCATTGATCGATTTCCATCGAGAGACCAAAGCGGATGCGACGGTAGCCTGTGTGCACGTACCGCCAGATGATGCCAGCCGGTTTGGCATCGTGGAAGTGAATCAAGACCAGCTGATATCGAAGTTTGAAGAGAAGCCCGAAAAACCCAGCAGCACGCTGGCCAGCATGGGCATTTACGTATTCTCCTACGACATGCTGGAAGATGCCCTGGCGGCTGATCGCTATCGTACCAATTCCGCACATGACTTTGGCCGAGATATCATTCCGCAAATGCTGGAGGATGAACGACGAGTCGCCGCGTATCTTTACGATGGTTACTGGATCGACGTGGGCACGATCGATACGTATTGGGAAGCGCACATGCACTTGTTGAATTCGCCACCCGCCATCAATTTGAACGATCGCACTTGGATCATCCACACACAACCCGAAGAGAGGCCACCCGCACAGATCGCCGCCGGGGCTTCGATCCGCAATAGCATGATTTCAGAAGGAGCTTACGTCGCCAAAGGTGCGTACGTGGAACAATCGGTCATATCCCCGGGCGTGTTCATCGGCCCCAGTGCGGTGGTCAGGGAATCTGTGATTTGCAACGATACCTATATTGAGCAAGGGGCGGTGATCGAACGATCCATCATCGATAAGCAGGTCGTCATCGGCACCAATTCTCGCGTGGGCAGTATACTGGAGTTGGGTGAGCTCGGCATCACGTGCATCGGGAAGAACACCCACATTCCGCCGAACTTGAGGATCGGGCGAAACGTAAAACTGGGTACTGACTTACGGGAAAGCGATCTCTCACACTTTGAAAACAATTTGATCCCCTATGGGACTGCTTTAAGTTTGCAGACAAAGCAGAAACTATCGTGACTCCGCTCTGGGAGAAATGGCAGTGGAGCAAATTCGCCAGTTGGTTGAAGAAATGATTTGGATGAACCGATGAAACCTGTAACTCGCATCCGCGTCGTGCCCGATTTGCCCAAACCGCTCAGCGTCTTGAATGAGTTGGCCTATAATCTGCGCTGGTCGTGGGATCAAGACAGCTGGTCCTTGTTCAAACGGCTGGATCCAGATCTATGGGAGGCTACGGGGCACAATCCCGTATCGATGTTGGGGCGCATCCACCAGTCTCGATTGAAAACAGTGGTCAACGATGGCGCGTTCATGTCTCAATTGGAGCGAGTTACCGAATCCTTCCGCGCATATATGGAAAGTCAGGATACCTGGTACAACCAGAATTACGGTGATGCTGAAGATGACCTCACCATTGCATATTTCTCCATGGAATTCGGCATCACGGAATCGCTGAAGAACTATTCAGGTGGTCTGGGGATCCTCAGCGGTGATCATTTGAAGAGCGCGAGTGACTTGGGGATCCCGCTGATCGGCGTCGGATTGCTATATCAGGAAGGCTACTTCCAACAATACCTGAACAATGACGGTTTCCAACAGGAATCATATCCGCTCAACGACTACGCCAATCTTCCCGTCAGCCTAGCCCGAAACGAAGACGGTACCCCGATCAAAATCTCGGTGCCCATGGTCAATCGAAACCTGTATGCCATCATCTGGAAGGTGCAGGTGGGCCGCATCCCGCTCTATCTCTTGGATAGCAACGTGGAAGAGAATTATCTCCCTGAGGATTTGCAGCTCACCAATCGATTGTATGGTGGCGATCAACGCACTCGCATCCGCCAGGAGATGTTATTGGGCATTGGCGGCATTCGTGCGCTGGATGAACTGGGACTTCGCCCGGATGTATGCCATATGAATGAAGGGCACTCGGCATTTCTGGCATTGGAACGCATTCGCCAATTGATGGCCGAAAAAGACCTGAGCTTTGCCCAGGCAAAAGAGCTGGCGGCCGCGCACAACGTCTTCACCACCCATACGCCGGTACCGGCCGGTTTGGAACGATTTGGTTTTGACTTGATCGATGAGCATTTCACCCCTTACTTCAACAACATCGGCCTGACGCGGGATGAATTTTTGGACCTGGGTCGAGAAGACATGGGCGATTATGAATTGTTTTCGATGCCGGTGCTCGCTTTGCGTTTGAGCTCCGCAGCGAACGGCGTCGCCCAGCTGCATGGCAGAGTTTCGCGGGGCTTATGGACATGGCTGTTTCCTGATCTCCCGCAGGAAGAGATCCCCATCGATGCCATCACCAATGGCGTCCATCTGCAAACCTGGATCAGCGATGAGATGGCGGACTTATTCGATAATTACCTCCATCCTTCCTGGCGGGAGGAAGAGGATGATTTCGGGGTTTGGCAGCAGGTGGATCGCATCCCCGATGGCGAGATATGGCGTGCCCGCAATCGCAATCGTTATCGCTTGGTATCTTTCGTTCGCGAAAGATACCGCAAACAACTGACGGCCAGGAACGCACCCACGTATGAAATTGCCGAAGCCAATGAGATCCTGGATCCCGAAGCATTAACGATCGGTTTTGCCCGCCGATTTGCCACGTACAAGCGCGCGACCCTGCTGTTTCAAGACATCCAGCGGATCAAGAATATCCTCACTGATTCCGATCGGCCGCTGCAGATCATATTTGCTGGCAAAGCGCACCCGGCAGATATTCCGGGGAAAGAGTTGATTCAATCCATCGTCAACATCACGCGGCAAGAAGGCCTGCAACATTCCGTCGTTTTTCTCGAAAATTACGACATGGATGTCGCCCGTCACTTGGTGCAGGGGGTGGATGTTTGGCTCAATACGCCCCGCCGACCCAAAGAAGCTAGTGGCACGAGCGGCATGAAAGTGACGTTCAATGCCGGTCTGAACTGCAGCATCTTGGATGGTTGGTGGGCCGAAGCCTATCAGGCTGGGCAGGGTTGGGCCATCGGTAAAGGAGAAGAATACCCAGAGGAACTCTGGCCACACCAGGACTTTGTGGAAAGTCAGAATCTGTATCAAATCTTAGAAAAAGAACTCATCCCGGCATTTTACGACCGCGGCCGGGACCAACTGCCTGCTGAGTGGCTCCGTATGGTCAAGGAATCGATCAAACATCACTCGCCTTATTTCAGCACCAGACGAATGGTCAAGGAATATCACAACAAGTTCTACATCCCCAGTCACCACCGTGCCCGTGAATTGACGGGCAAAAACATCACGAACGGCCTGACCTATGTGGCCTGGCGGCACCGGATTGAGGAACTCTGGCGCAAAGTTGCCATCAACCGGGTCTTGCTTCAGGAAGAACAAGTTCACGTAGGTGAAGAAGTTTCGGTTTTTGCCGAAGTGCAGTTGGGTTCTCTTTCACCTTTGGATGTCAGCGTACAACTCTATTTCGGCAAAGTTTCTCCGGAAGGTTTGATCGATAATGGCAGCAGCGTAGTGCCCATGGAACCCATCAGCACCAACAAAAATGGCGTTTTCATGTACAAGTCTGATCTCAGCTACCCCACTTCTGGAGAACATGGCGTCTCCGTTCGGGTATTGCCGCACCACGCCCACCTGCCCACTCCATACCAACCCAACCTCATCACCTGGGCGAAGAGTTAGCCATTCCTCATTGCGGCGCGCCAGGCTCAAGGAAGTATGGATCCAACTCGGCCAATATCGAGGAAACATCACTGGGCAGTGGCTGCAGGGGGATGTACGCTTGCCATAGGTCACTGCGGTCATCCAACTGATGGATGGGCTCTTCTTGAAACCAGCGGCGTACTTGTAGATCCAACATCTCATCCACTTCGAGCGGGTTGAGGAAACGAGTGCTGCGCTCTTCAATTCTGAAAATGAAATGACCCCATTCCGTCTCGATCGGGCCCACCAGGTCGCCCGGTTCAGCACTGAAGATGACTTCTTCGACCGCAAGCGGAAGCTCGCCCGGTAGAATGCTGCCACTCTTTGCACCTTGGGTGAAATGAGCCAACGTATCGCCATCCTGCCCCCGGGCGCTAGGATCGAGGGAATGCTCGCGGGCCAATGGTGTGAATTCTTCTCCCGCGAGCAGACGAGTCAATATGGCGGCTGCTTCCTCATGTGAGCGGGCAGTGATGTGCCGCGCGCGTAGCGCAAATGCCTCATCCCGCAGATCCGTAACCTGCATCAGCAATGAAGCTCCTTCATAGGCGAAGGGACCCAAGATATCCCCCGTTTCACTCACGAATATCGCTTGGATGATTTCTTCGGGGAATCGTTCCGTGTCCGGCCGAAGGTAGCCGATGCTGCCCCCGCTGCGGATGGTCTCTGTCAACAAAGTGTGTTCCCGAACGAGCTGGGTAAAATCCGCACCTTCGCGCAAATCTTGTCGCAGTTGCTCTGCCAATTGGGTGGATTCAACCAGTAAAAGGCGCAACTGTGCCAGAATGTTCCGCGGTCGTTCCGCTGTGATCTCAAAGATATGGTGACCAAAACGAGAAGCCAACGGCCCGATCCGTTCGCCAACAGATGCCGCAAAAATCGCCTCTTCCAATTCCGGTAACAATTGCGAGCGAGTCAAGTAGCCAATCTCTCCACCACGGCTTGAAGTGAGCGGATCGGTAGAATGGACTCGAGCCAGCTCGGCAAAATCTGCTCCCGCGAGTAGCTCCAGGCGCAAAGCTTCGGCCTCTTCGTAACTGGCTACCTGAATGTGCCGCAATTTCAGTTGGGGAGCGGCTTCCATGGCCTGAGCAATGTGATGGCCCAGGTCCGTTTCGATGGGTCCGATCCACGAATCCAGCTCTGCTGCAAACAGAGCCTGGTCCAACTCAGCAGGCAGAATGCCACGGGTGATGAAGCCCAATTCGCCGCTGTTGCCATAAGTCCCTTCATCCGCACCGAACTGTAGCATCACAGTGGTGAACGCTTTCCCCGCCTGGAGCGCAGCCAGGGCAGCCGCCATGTCTGCTTCATGTTCGGTACGGATCTGACGGGCACGAACGACAGGAACCTCACTGATCGCTGGCAATTCCAAACGGACTGCATCCCTGAGCTCTGCAAACCAGATTTGTGCCCGGATTGAGTCCGCCAGTGCAGTTTCAGTGATGCCAGAGTAGAAGGTAGCTTCCTCGCTGAAATGAGAGCGCGCAGCCGCAAATTCCTCGGAATCTTGACATCCTCCGGCAGTAGACCAGGCGATCAATTCAGACCAGGCGGCCAACCAATCGCAATCATCCAGGTTGAATCCTCTTTCGTTGGCGGAGTGGCGGATGAATGCCTCACGGATCAACCGCAACCAGACCCAATCGGCAAACTCATCCTCCTGCTGCAGGTGATTCACAATGGTGTACACCGTTTCGCGATGAGGGTTCTGCGGGTCGTCCCATTGCAATACGAACTCACCTTCCATTGCGACGAGCTGTGCCAAAGACCGCCAGAACAACCAGCGCTCAAATCGTACACGCGACCAAAAGTCACCCAACGTCACAATCTCTTCTCCGTATTGTGCGATGACGGTACTCGCATGGAGATCATTGGGAGGCGGGTGGATGTAATAACCATCCTGGGCCAAGATCCCAGTCAAACCGATGAAGATCACCAACCACAGGCTTGGGTTGCGTTTCATAAAATGAGTCACCGAGCGTTAGTTCTCCCCATAGAGGCTGCGATAAATGAAATGTTGGGCGTAGATATTCTGGACGTATTTGCGAGTGCTGTCGATCGTGATCGTTGTGATGAAAGCTTCGGGGTCATCCCCGGCCAAAGCCAGCCAATCGGCAGCCCTGCCCGGTCCTGCGTTGTAACCAGCCAAGGCGGCAAAGGCATTCTGCTCAAAGGCGTCCAGTTGTTCCGCGAGGTAATATGTGCCAAATTCGATGCTCGCATAAGGGCGGAACAGATCGCTGTGTTCATAGTCCGCCCAGGCGAGCCTACCAGCGATGTAATCTCCCGTACTCGGGATGACTTGGGTCAGGCCTTTTTCTCCCGCAGCAGCCGTTGCATTGGCATCGAACAAGCTCTCTTGCCTGATCAGTGCAAACATCAACAACGGGTCAATGCCGCGCTGGTCGGTCGCTGTCAGGACCGGTTGCAAATAATATATGGGATAGCGCAGCCGGGCGATGTAGGGCGGTGCCTCCAATGTGCTGACGCCGGCAAGGCGAATCAGCTGAGCTGCGGCAACCAAAGAAGGGTAATAGACGGTTTTCTCGCTGAGAGCCACAGCCAACTGATAGGATTTCAGTGGATCGCCACCATTGGCATTGACCAGAGCCAAAAACTCATCCTGTGCTGCGGCGAACTCCCCCAAAGCCCACAATTCGTTTCCCCGCAAGTATCGTAAGTCGTTCTTCAATGGATCGGACAAGGGCCAAAGTGCGCCGCTCTGTGTCAAATCCCATCGCTCACGCAGCCACTTCTCCGCCTTCTCTCTTTCGCTTTCTACATGAAAGGTGAACACATAGCCCAAGGGTTTGCTGAAAGGTTCTCGCTCCGCCGCCAGATCCGTCGAGCGTGCGGCAAAATACCCATCTGGCGATGCGGTAGCGGCCATTGACCAAGCCAGATTCGGATCCCGCCCGCTCAATGAAGGGTGTTTGCCCAGCCATAACCAGGCTTCTGCCCGCAATTCGGCATTGGATGCTTCTGTCAACGACGAAAAAATCTCCGCTGCGTTATCCAGGTCCCCGCTCTTTACAGCAGCGGCGGCGGCCAGCGCCAGGCCACTTTCCGCTTGCTCGCTGTTGGGATACATCTGATGCAAACGCAAAAATACCTGTAGAGAAGCTGCCGTTTTACCGCTGGTGCCATACAAATACCCTGCTCGCCAAAGAGCTTCCGGCGCCGCAGATGCCAAATTGGGGTAGTCATCCGCAATGGACAAATACCGTTTGATGGCCGTGTCGATATTCCCGGCCAGAAAATGGGTGCGCCCTTGTTCCAACAGGGCCTCACCCAACCATTGGGAATGAGGATGCACGGCCGCCATGATCTGAAAGGTCAGCTGGGCGTTGGGAAAATCCCCCAATTCCCGCTGGCTGCGGCCGATCATGAGATATTGTTCTGCCGTGATCGTCTGACCGGATGTAATTTGCTCCAATGCGTTCAGCGCACTGGCATAGTCTCCGCTGTGAAAACTGATCCTCGCCCGTGTTTCTCCCGGAATCTCGATACCATTTTGATTCAAAGCAACGATTGCCAAATAAGCATGGTAAGTTTCTGGATATTCGAGGGTGATCTTGCGCAATCGCTCGATTCCATCATCAAACAAACCATTTTCCAGGGTTGCGCTGGCGGCCAAATACTCCATTTCAGCGCGATAGGGTGCATTGCGGGCAACCGACAATATCTCATCATATTGTTGCACCGCCAGTAAGTATTCGCCGGCTTCCCAATGCAGACGGGCCAGCTTTTCTCGTAGGATGAGCTGTGGTATGAGAGAACGGTGGTGTTGCAATGCGAGGTGATAGAACTCGATCGCCTGTTCCCGCTCGTTCAAAGCCAACCGGGCGTCGGCAATTTTCTCCCATACGAAACTGGCCAATACACTGGATCCAGCGGCGAGATATCGTTCGTAATCGGCAATGGCGAGTTTCCATAATTCCAACGCGGAAGCTGCTTTGCCTCTCAGGTAATGAGCTTGTGCAATCCGGGCATCTGTCGGAAATTCAGCGATGAAGAGCGAAAGAGCGGTACGCGCAATCACATACTGACCCATTTGATTGCCCACTTGACCCAAAGCGAATGCCGCATCTGCCCGCTGCTCCAGCGACAATACCGCTTTCGGTTGCTCCAATAACTCGTTGTAGATTTCGGCAGCGTTTTCGTAATAGCCCAATAGCACCCACTCACGAGCCTCTGCCAAAGCGGCGGCCGGGTCGATTTTTTGGGCGGGCTGAATCGTGGACGCCTGGGCGACGATTGGCACCTCGGAGGTGACCACGACGTACCTAACGGGGGCCGCTTCGATCACACTGCATCGAAAAGACAAAAGAGCCAAAATGAGGGGGAGATATCTATGCATCTAGGCCACGCGGACCTATGTCCCGTTCCAAAGCATTATGCGTTCGGTGCACAAAACCGTCAACCAAACCTTCACAGGGGTGGTTTCAGTTCTTCAGCCAACCAGGGAATGCCATAGCCGACGAGTAAATGTCCCGCCTCAGATAGCGCCTGACACATCTCTGTTGGATCCTGATAGGGCCACCAGTGTGTTTCCGCGGGCAAAATCAAGATAGAAAAGTCCCGAACGACCAACTCACTCAGCATGCAGCGCGTGGGGGCATCCTCGGGGCTTTTTCCTTGAGAATCTTCATCGTCCTGGCGACCCAGAAAGACGGTGAATCTGGAAGCTGCATTCGGCGCCCATTCACTCGAGATATAGGTCAAGTTCTGGAATTCAATGTACAAATGAGGCTTTCCTCGTGGTTCTTTCTCGGTTTCCGGCGCCTTCAGATATACAAATTTACCCAAATTCTCCTGGATATCATTCATGTTTCTAATGTAACCGGCGGCCTGCAAAGCCTGGCCCAACACCAAATCGAGATACATCCCAAACTCTTGGTTCATTTCTGGGTTCATTGCAATTCAGCGAGCTGAGCTCGCAAAGCGGCCGGCTGGGTGACCGGTAAGCGACAATGAAAATTCTGACAAACATATGCCGTTGCTTTGCCGTCCAGCATGGTTCTGCCCTGCAACAAAGGGATTTCGCTGATGGCTGCCGCCTCTTCGGAAGCCACCGCCCGGATCAGATTGGGTCGGTAGGTCTCATCCAGCACCGCGATCAACCACTGCGTTTCCTCTTGGCTGGGATCTCCGATGATGGCGACTTCTGCGATGCCATGCAGCAGCTGCTCCATGACGTTCAAACTCCCGGTAAAAGCCGCTGGATATTGGGTCACGGCGGAAAGGGTGAGGTTCAAGACGGCGGTCGCCGCCCGTTCCCATTCGGCATTTCCAGTGTAGGAAGATAACCGTAAAAGCTGTTTGGCAAAATGAGCGTTAGCCGAAGGGAAGGCGCCATCTTGAAAATTCCGGGAACGGGTCAACAAGGCTTCATGCATATCACCGGTATCGAAAAAACCACCCATTTCTGAGCTGAAATGCTGGATTACATATTCGGCCCAATCGCGTGCCTCAATGAACCAGACTTCGTCATGGGTCAGCTGATAGAGTTCAAGCAGGCCATCGATGAAACAGGCATAGTCTTCGAGATAGGCGGGGATTTTGCTTACTCCCTGCCGATGGGTGCGCAATAGTCCCCCATTTTCCGCTTTCAGATCGTTGCGCATGAATTCGCCCGCTTTTCTGGCTGCCCACTGGTAGTCCATTCTGCCCAGTATGCGTGCGGCCTCGGCCAAGCTGGCGAGCATGAGACCATTCCAACTGGTGATGATCTTGTCATCCAAAAAAGGTGGCACTCGCGTCGCTCTTTCTTGAAATAGCAAGCTGCGAGCCTGGGCAAGTTTAATTTTCCATTCTGCTTCTCGTAGGATATGAAACTGGATGAATTCTTCTTCCCTCATGGGTAAGTGAAGGATGTTTTTACCTTCAAAGTTGCCTGTTTCCGTGACCCCCCAGAATGAACAGAACAATGCTGCATCATCATTCAACAAAGCTGCGATTTCCGCTCGCTCCCATACGAAAAATTTGCCCTCCACCCCTTCGCTGTCGGCATCGGTTGCTGAATAGAAGCCACCGTCAGGAGCCGTCATTTCTCGCAATACATAATCGAAGATTTCATGTGCGATCTGAAGAAAGTAGCCGTCTCCGGTGCGTTGCCAAGCATGCAAATACAGCCGACTCAACTGCGCATTGTCGTATAGCATCTTTTCAAAATGCGGCACCAGCCATTTTTCGTCCACACTGTAACGCGCAAAACCACCGCCCAATTGATCATAAATGCCGCCCCGCGCCATGCAATCCAACGTATGGCTCACTTGCTCCAAAAGCGAACTCTCTTGCTTGCTCAGCGATCGTCGCAAAAGGAATTCAAGCGTCATGGGCTGGGGGAATTTTGGCGCCTGGCCAAAGCCACCATGCACGGGATCATATTCCGCGCTGACTTGTTGCTGTGCTTGTTGCAACACTGCTGCGGATATGGCTTCCGAACCATCTGCGGCCGGTTTCAGATGATCGGCGCTGATCCAATGGGTCAACTGATCGGCGATTCTTTCGACCTCATCTCTTCTCTCACGATAGATTTTGGCTATGCCGGTCAACAACTGGCGAAAGGAAGGCATACCAAAGCGCGGTTCGAGGGGAAAATACGTCCCGCCATGAAAAGGGCGGCCATCCGGTAGCAAGAACACCGTCATGGGCCAACCACCGCCCTTGGTCAGGATCTGCACGGCAGACATATAGAGTGCATCGATATCAGGGCGCTCTTCTCGATCCACCTTGATGTTGACGAAGTGTTCATTCATCAAAGCGGCAGTTTCTTCATGTGCGAAACTCTCGTGCGCCATGACATGACACCAGTGGCAACTGCTGTAACCCACGCTGAGCAGGATCGGTTTATCGGCAGAAACAGCACTGGACAGTGCTTCTTCACCCCATGGGTACCAATGGACCGGGTTCTCCGCGTGCTGCAATAGATAGGGGCTGGTTTCGTCTGCCAGTCGATTCATGATCCACCATCCATCGCCATTGATTCCTCGCTGCCTGGTATTATTGCATGATTCTTACAAATCACCGCGGTTTCCATGCCAAAATAATGCAGGAAATCGCTACAATAGGATCAGCCTATAGAAAGTAGCTCCATGCATTTCTTCCAAGAAAAACCGAATCAGCCTGAATTTGATGGCGATAACCGCCCGCCCTCCCCGCCCGGTTGGCGGCGATGGGTATGGCCGATCGTGCTGGGTCTTTTTGCGCTGTGGTTTTTGCTACGGGTACCGGATTTGTTCAACGGTTTTCAGAATCCGAATTATTTATCCCTGGGTTATTCAGATTTCGTCAGCCAGGTTACGAGGAACAACATATCTTTCGTCAGCGTCCGCGGCGATGATTTGGAAGGGCGTTTGCGCAGCGCCATCGAATCTTCCGGCGCATTGTATTTCCGCTCGACCCGCCTGGAAGGGGCGGAAGATTCACTGATCGACTTGTTGAATGAATACAATATACGCTACGAAATTGACCCTGTCGAAGTATCGCCCATCATTTCGGTCCTGATCGGCTGGGCGCCCATGCTCCTGATCTTCGGATTCTTGATCTGGACCGCCAGGCGAGCCCAGGGTCAAGCGGGCAACATCTTTGGCTTCGGCAGATCCGGCGCTCGTGAATACATGGCGGACCGGCCGCAAATCACCTTCAACGACGTCGCGGGCCAGGAAGCATCCAAGAATGAGCTCTGTGAAGTGGTCGATTTTTTGAAAGAGCCCGCGAAATACATTTCATTGGGCGCCCGCATTCCCCGCGGTGTGTTGCTGGTGGGTCCGCCCGGGACGGGCAAAACCTTGCTGGCACGCGCGGTCGCCGGAGAGGCTAAAGTGGCTTTCTTCAGCCTGGCTGCTTCTGAATTCGTGGAGATGTTTGTCGGGGTGGGTGCCTCTCGGGTGCGTGACCTTTTCAACCGCGCGAAAAATGCAGCCCCCAGCATCGTTTTCATTGATGAAATCGACGCGGTCGGCAGGCAAAGGGGAGCTGGGCTGGGTGGCGGCAACGACGAGCGAGAGCAAACGCTCAATCAGCTGCTGGCGGAGATGGATGGCTTTGAGCAAGACGCAACCGTGATCGTGATGGCGGCTACCAACCGGCCGGATGTGCTGGATCCTGCTTTATTGCGTCCGGGTCGTTTTGATCGTCAAATCACGGTCGGCTTACCAGATAAATCGGGCCGCAATGACATCCTGGATATTCACACCCGCAGCAAACCGTTGAACAAGGATGTCCAGTTGGAGCGCATCGCCAGTGCAACCATCGGCTTTTCTGGTGCAGATCTAGCGAATCTAGCCAATGAAGCAGCGCTTTCTGCGGCACGAAATTCCAGGAAACGCATCAATATGCGCGATTTTACGGATGCCTACGATCGCATCGTGCTCGGTACCGAAAGTCCGCCATTGGCGAATGAGCAGGAAAGAAGGATTGTGGCCTACCACGAAGCGGGCCATGCGCTCACCGCGGTGTTCACGCCCGCAGCGGATCCCGTGCTCAAAGTGACCATCGTGCCCAGAGGTCAGGCTTTGGGCGTGACGGCATTGGCACCCGTCGATGAGAAACGCAATTATCCACGCGATTACTTGATGGCGCGAGTCCTGGTTGCCCTGGGCGGTCGGGTAGCGGAGGAGATTGCTTTGGGTGAAGTCACCACTGGCGCGGAACAAGATTTGCGGCAAGTGACCAGCCTGGTGCGGCGGATGGTCGCCAATTGGGGCATGAATGAGGATGTCGGCTTACTGAATTACGGCGACGATGAGCGTCAACCATTCCTGGGCTATTCGCTATCCCAATCCCGCCCCTACAGTGAAGAAACCGCTTCGCGCATCGACAGCGAAGTGAAACGGATCGTGGATGATGCTTACGAGCAAGCGCATGAAATCCTGGCGCAACACCGTGAAGAGCTGGATCTCCTGGCGCAAGAATTGCTGAATGAAGAAATCGTGGATGGTGAACGGGTATTGGAGATTGCGGGTGTGGACGCGGCTCACAAGCGCCCCAACGTCATCGCCTTCGCGAAAAATGCAGTGCCAGAAGAAGAAGAGGTGGCTCCGGCAGAAGCCACCCCCGATTCTCCTTCTGCAGAAGAAAGGCGCTGAAGATCAGACTTTGTTCTTTTCCGCGAGATTGAGGGTGATGATTTGATCCGTCAATTGGGCCGGGACTTTTTCGTAATGATCAAAACTCATTTCATAGTGTCCCCTACCCCCCGATAGCGAACGCAAATCCGTGCCATAGCGAAGCATTTCTGCGAGAGGGACTTTGGCGTGTACGATGGAACGATTGCCATCGTTTTCGATGCCCTGCACTCTGCCACGCCTCGTATTCAAGTCTCCCATTACATCGCCCAGCAAAGATTCCGGCACGGTGATGCTCAGATCCATGATCGGTTCCAAGAGCACCGGGGCCGCGCTCTTGAAGGCGATCTTGAAACTCTCGCGACCGGCAATCTGAAAGGCGATATCTTTGGAATCAACCGGGTGCTCTTTACCGTCAAACACTTCTGCTTTGACGTTGACCACCGGGAACCCGGCAATGACGCCTTCCGGTAAGACCTGGCGAATGCCTTTTTCTATGGAAGGTAAGAATTGTTGGGAAATGGCACCCCCAAAGATATTGGTTTCATAGATGAAGGCTTCTTCTTCACTCGGGATGACGCGCAAAGAAACCTCGCCGAACTGACCTGCGCCGCCGGTTTGTTTCTTGTGACGATACGTAGCCTGCGCTTCTTCTGTGATCGTTTCACGGTAAGGAACTTTGGGAATGTTCATATCCAGGGCCACCCCCAGTTTTTGTGCACGGGAGAGGGTGATCTGGATGTGTGTTTCCCCCATGCCTTCCAACCATGTCTGGCGAACATCAGCGTTGTATCGCCAGCGCAGCGTTGGGTCAGAATTGCACAGGCTGTTCAACACGCTTCCCATTTTTGTGCTATCCGCCTGCGTTTTTGGTTCCAATGCCACGATGTACAAAGGGTCCGGGAAGCTCGGTGAGCGGATTTGGAGCAAGCTTTCACGGTGGGAAAACGTATCATTGGTGAAGGTGTCGTTGAGTTTGGTCACAACACCGATATCTCCAGCGCACAAACGATCCATCGCAATCTGCTCTTTGCCCCGCATCACATACAAATTGCCGAAACGCTCTTCTTCTTCTCGGTTGGCATTGAAGTATCGCTGGTCGGCAGCCATATGGCCGGAAAAGACCCGCAAAAACGTCAAATTGCCTACGAACCGATCATTGATGGATTTGAAGACATAAGCGGCCAAAGGACCGTCGTCCGTCAATGGTGTGGGCAGGATTGGATCTTCATCGGTTGAATCTTCCGCCTGAGTGAGAATCCTGCGTCCTTCAGGACTGGGCACATAAGCGGCGATGGCTTCCAGCAAGGGAATGGTGCCAATATTGCTGGTTGCCCCGGTCACAAAGACGGGCACGACCGGAGAAGATGCATCTTTTGCCGCCAAGCGCATCCCGCTCCTGATCTCATCTTCGCTCAGGGTCTCTTCTTCGAAGTATTTCTCAATCAACGCATCATCTGCTTCCGCCGCTACTTCGATGAGATTCAGCCTTGCTTCTTCCACCGCATCTTGCAGCTCGGCTGGCAATTCACTGCGTTCTGCGCCATCCCCCAAGTAAGCCTGTTGGGTGACCAGATTGACCAATCCCTTAAAATCGGCTTCCTCACCCACGGGAAGGACCACGGGCACAAAATTCGCATCCGCAAAGGCTTCTCGCAGGCCGGATAAAGCCCGATCAAAATCCGCATTCTCCCGATCGAACTTGTTGATGTTGACCAAGATCGGGATCTGCTCTGCACGAGCCAATTCCCAGACCATTTCTGTTCCGACCTGCACGCCGGAAACGGCATCTACGATGATCAGGACGGCATCCGTTGCCCGAATTGCATTCTTCACATCGCCCTGAAAATCAGAGAAGCCGGGCGTATCCAATAAGTTGATTTTCACATCACCGATTTCCACTGGAATCAATGACGTATTCAAAGATACGTTTCGCTCCTTTTCTTCGTCATCCCAATCAGAAACGGTGTTGCCTTGCTCAATGGTTCCCAATCGGTTGGTCGCGCCGGTGGCAAAAAGAAAAGCTTCACATAAAGAAGTCTTACCCGATCCCTGATGACCGACCACCGCGACATTTCTCAATGATTCTGTAGGATACACCTTCATGAAACAGACTCTTTCTGAAAATCGTGAAGGGATTGTAAATACATCGTGGGCCTCATGCAAGGTTGGCGGAAGAGATCGCCTTCCGGCCACAGTTTGCCTACGGTCGCGGTTTGCCTGGCTTTGCTGGATATGCTAGCATTCCTACCGTATGTCCATCGTGGAGAACCGGTCATGACCGGAGATTCCGGGCAAGGCCTGATTGAATATATTTTGATCATCATTTTAATCATCGTTATGGGAATGATCATTTGGGCTTTACTGGGGCCAACGATCGAAGAGATCATTTCAAATGTAATCAATTCCATATAGTGGATATCCGTTTCTCTAGAAAGGTGACCTGATGCAAACCAATGATTTTCTGTTTCGTGGAAACCTGGAAGAGATTGATCCCGATGTCGCAGAATTGGTGCGCCTGGAAACGGCCCGACAGTCACAAACCCTCATCATGATCCCCTCAGAAAGCACCGTACCGGAGGCAGTGCGAGAAGCGGTCGGCTCTTCGTTTCACAATATCTATGCTGAGGGTTATCCGCTGGAAGCCACGCGGCGCCTTTCGCAAGCAGAGATATTGGATTACGGCGCCAGACTGACGGAATACCGCCGCCGCTCTGATCTGCGCTATTACAAAGGGACGGAATACGCCAACATCGTCGAAGCCCTGGCTCGGCGTCGAGTGGCGGAATCTTTTGCTACCCAGGAGCACCCCGCAGATTCGCTCTATGTCAACGTCCAGCCGCTCTCCGGTGCCCCGGCGAACAGCGCGGTTTATACCGCTTTATTGGACGTGGGCGATACCGTCATGGGCATGGACCTCATCACCGGCGGTCACTTAACCCACGGCAGTCCGGTGAATCGCAGTGGCTTGCAATACCACATCATCAGTTATGGATTGAATCCCGAAACCGAACGGCTGGATTACGAACAAATTCGTGAGCTGGCGCTAACCCACCGACCGAAGATGATCATTGCCGGTTATTCGAGTTACCCCTTCACACCGGATTGGCATCAATTTCGGGCCATCGCCGATGAAGTCGGGGCATTTCTCCTCGCCGATGTCGCCCATGTCGCCGGATTGATCCTGGCTGATTTATACCCCAATCCGGTCGGCATCGCGGATGTCGTCACTTTCACCACGCACAAGTCTCTCCACGGCCCTCGTGGCGCTGTGGCGATCACCCATCAACGAGCGCTGGCACGCAAGATCGATCGGGCGGTTTTTCCGGGGGAGCAAGGCGGGCCACATGTCAACAGCATCACTGCTTTAGCCGTCGCCATGAGGATCGCTGCAACGCAGCAGTTCAAGGACTTGCAACAGCAGATTGTGGACAACGCCGCCACAATGGCGGATCGCTTGCGCGAGCGGGGGATTCGCATCCCGCATGGCGGCACGAACACACACCTCTTCCTCGTGGATTGCAAGACACAAATCGGCGCTGATGGTACGGCGTTGAGCGGGGATATGGCGGCACGAATCCTGGATTTGGTCGGCATCGTCGCCAATCGCCAGACCATCCCCGGCGACCGCAGCGCTTTGCGCCCTTCCGGTTTGCGTTTCGGGACGAATTGGATCAGCCAACGGGGCGCGAGGCGTGATGAAGTGCTCGGCATCGCCGATGTCATTGCCGACTTAATCACTGCTTCTCGGCCCTACAGTTTGACTGGCAGAATTCGGCGTCAGGCGCGGGCCAAGGTTGATTTTGAAACATTGCGAGATTGCCGCGACCGCATCAGAAGAATCGCGGCCAGTCTGGGGTCCGACACCCGATCCGAGCGCGTGGGTTATCCCCACAACAACGACCCTGCGGAAGTTGAGGCTGATTCCGTTTGTTTGCGC
This sequence comes from Chloroflexota bacterium, assembly GCA_011523615.1. Taxonomy (GTDB): domain Bacteria; phylum Chloroflexota; class Anaerolineae; order Aggregatilineales; family Phototrophicaceae; genus WTGJ01. Next base: position 597,794 of record WTGJ01000027.1, read on the forward strand.
ATCAGCGGTAAAACGGCCAGGGCCTTTTTGCATACCGTATTGACCAGCAACGTAGCCGATTTGGAAGACGGACAGACTCAAGTCACCGCATTGAAGAGCTCATCTGGGGATGTGCTTGCTCGAGGATTATTGCAACGGCGAGGAGATGAATACGTCTTCCAAACGGATGAGAAGGGGTCGCTGACAACATTTTGGTTGCGTGCCCTCTCCGATAATTTGACCATCATGGATGAAACCGATGTGTATGCCAATGCGCCGGGACCCGTCGTCATCGAGGAAATCACTGCTCCGGCAACCAAACTGCAAGCCAGTGGGCAGCCCTTCGCCGTGAAAGCATATGGCATCGCAGCACCCTATACAGCCGACCTTCCCGAATTGCCCCGTTTTGCTTGGCAGGAAGAAGATAGCGACGAATGGATGGTCACGCCGATCCATCCATTGCATCAACAAATCGGCGCGCGCATGGCGCCATTCGCTGGTTACGAAATGCCGCTTTGGTATTCATCGGTTGCCGATGAACATCGGGCAGTGCGCGAAAACTGTGGCATTTTTGATGTCGCACACATGGGTGTGTATCGTTTCAAGGGTCCTGGCGCAGAGAGAACGCTGGATGCCTTGACCACCAATGATGTTCGACAGCTGCGCGTGGGGACTTCCCATTATACTTTTTTGCTCGATGTCGATGGTCAGCCTTTGGATGACCTCTTGATCTATCGTTTGGGCGCAGAAGAATTCTTAGCGGTGGTGAATGCCGCGAATGATGCCAAGAATTGGGCTTGGATCAACGCGGCGATCGCCGGTGAAGTGAGGATCGATGAAGCACACCCCAAGCGACGTTTGGAAAGCGGTCTTCAGACGGACTTGCAGGACCTCCGCGCCACAACGAGTGGATCCAGTCGTTTGGTGGATCTGGCCCTCCAGGGACCCAAAAGCAGAGAGCTTCTTCTCTCTCTCGGTACGGAGGAAGAAACCCGAAGACGATTGATGAAGTTGCCCTGGGCCGGCATCGCTCCCATGAGGCTGGGCGACTTCGAACTCTACGTCTCTCGCACCGGTTATACCGGCGAGCGCATCGCCTACGAGTTGTTTGTGCACCCGGAACAGGCCAGCTCCCTGTTTCAGACGCTCCTGGAAGCCGGCGCTACTCCCTGTGGTTTGGCAGCGCGAGATAGTTTGCGCACCGAAGCCGGGCTACCGCTCTACGGGCAGGAACTGGCCGGCCCTTTGTCTTTAAACCCTGCGGATGCTGGGTTCAGTTCGTATGTAAAGCTCTACCAGCCATTTTTTGTGGGCAAGTCTGCATTCATCGCATCGGAGCAACGAAGGGATGCGAAAATCGTCCGCTTCCGCAGCCCTCAGCGGGGCATGAGGCCGGCCCATGGCGGGGATCCTCTCGTGGATGCCAGGGGGCGTGTGGTGGGCAACGTCACCAGCTGTAGCGTCATGCCGGATGGTCACTACCTCGGTCTGGCGTTTGTCAAGCAGGATGCCGCCAAGGTAGGAAGTACTTTGGGGGTCATCGCTGGCAGCGGCCGGGCGAAGAGCCAAAGCTTACAGGACTTGCGCCCGGGTACCCGCCTGACCATTCCGCAACCGGTGGAGATATTGAGGAGATTCCCGGCGCGGTAAAAGTACGCCCCTGGGTTCAGTTGCCTGCCGCTGCAGAGGGGGGTAAGGCCGGCTTACAGCACAGCACCAACTCTTTCGCAGCCTTCACTTCATCCAGGCGTTTGACGGGCATGCGATGGGGGGCGGTCAAAAGCAGGTCGGGCTCCTCACGCGCTTCCCTGGCAATTTCCTTCATCGCATCAATGAAACGATCCAGCGTCGCTTTATCCTCACTCTCTGTGGGTTCGATCATGAGCGCTTCGGGTACGATGAGCGGGAAATAATTGGTCGGCGGATGAAAACCATAATCCATCAATCGCTTGGAAATGTCGAGGGCGTGGACTTCCTCTGCCCCTCGTATCTGTCCCGAAATGACACATTCATGGGCACACATTCTTGGATAAGGGATCAGGTAGGTATCTGCCAGATTCGCTCGGATGTAGTTGGCGTTGAGGACGGCGTGTTTGCTCACTTCATGCAAACCACTGGCGCCATAAATGCTCATATAGGCAAAAGCGCGGATGTGCATGCCAAAATTGCCGTGAAATGCCTTGAGGCGGCCAATGGAATGTTCCGGCATTTGCAAACTGTAGCGCGGGGCTTCCTCATCCTCATCGGCTCCTTCATCGACGACCACGATCGGGCCCGGTAAAAAGGGCGCCAATTTTTCATTGACCGCGACGGGGCCGCTGCCCGGCCCACCACCACCGTGTGGCGTCGACATGGTCTTGTGCAAATTGTAGTGCATCACATCGAAACCGAGCTCGGCGGGTTTGACGACGCCCATCAAGGCATTCATGTTGGCGCCATCCATGTACATCAAACCACCACAATTGTGGACGGCTTCGACGACTTCCAACACATGAGCTTCGAACAAACCCAAGGTGCTGGGGACTGTGATCATCATCCCCGCTACCTGGTCATTGCAGGCCGCACGGAGGGCGTTCAGGTCGACATCGCCATTCTCATCGGACGGTAACTCCACGGCACGATAACCCGCCATGGTGACGGTGGCAGGGTTGGTGCCATGCGCACTGTTGGGTACCAGGACGATGTCCCGTTGGGTATCCCCTCGCTGTTGATGATAGGCCCGAATCATGAGGATGCCGGCCAATTCGCCTTGCGCACCCGCCGCTGGTTGCAAGCTGACCGCTGTCATGCCACTGAGTTCGGCCAACCAATCCTGCAGTTGAAACATCAAAGCCAGCGCACCCTGGGAGCCTTCGTCGTCTGTGAGCGGGTGCAGGGCAGCCAAACCGGGCAATCGGGCCACATCTTCATTGAGCCTGGGGTTGTATTTCATCGTGCAGGAACCCAGTGGATATAGGTCCAAATCAATCGCGTGGTTCAATTGGCTCAAGCGCGTAAAATGCCGCACCACTTGCAACTCCCCCAGTTCGGGAAGAGCCAGGTCATCACGCAGCAGCGCTGCATCCATTTCGCTGAGTGGGACGTCCAGCTCTGGCAAGGTGATCCCTTTGCGATCGGGGACGCTCTTGTCATACAGGGTAGGTTCCAGCGCTTTCATGCCCCCACCTCCGCCAATCGTTCGACGAATTCATCGATTTCTTCTTTGCGATTCATTTCCGTACAACAGACCAACATATGATCTGCCATTTCTGGAAAATCCTTGCCGAGATCATAACCACCAATGATGCCATGTTCGATCAGTGCTTCATTGATTTCTCTGACCGGACGAGGACAAATGAGCACAAATTCATGGAAAAACGGCGAGGATTGATTGACCTGATAACTGGGCAATTCTTGCAATTTCCGCGCCGCATAGTGGGCTTTCTGGTAACACAGCGTAGCCACCTGTCGTAAACCATGCTTACCCAGCGCCGCCAGATAGACGCAGGCAGCCAAAGACATCAAGCCCTGATTGGTGCAAATGTTACTGGTGGCTTTTTCGCGGCGGATGTCCTGTTCGCGCGGCCTCAAGGTCATCACGTAGGCCAACCTGCCATCTGCATCCTCCGTTTCGCCGATGATCCGCCCGGCGATGCGTCGGACATATTTTTGCTTGGTGGCAAAGTAACCCAGATATGGGCCGCCAAAACTCAGCGGTACTCCCAACGGTTGACCGTCTCCCACCACGATATCGGCCCCCAATTCGCCGGGTGACTTGAGCAATGCCAATGCGGTTGGGTTCGCAACCACGACGAAGAGAGCGCCGACGGAATGGGCTGCTTCCGCATAGGCAGCGATCGGCTCGATTTCACCGAAGAAATTGGGGTAAGCGACGGCGAGCATCGCAGTATCTTCATCGAGCAATGCCAGCAGGCCCTGGTGGTCATTTCGTTCAACTGCACCGTCATCGCCATCGATTCGTACAGAACCTCCCTGATGGTAGGTGCGCACCACTGCTCGATATTGGGGGTGGATGTTGGGACTCAAGATGACTTTGTTCCGCCGGCCACGGGCTAGCGCCCTGGTCATGGTGACTGCTTCGGCCAGGCTGGTCGCACCGTCATAATGGCTGGCATTGGCCGCATCCATTCCGGTCAAAGCGCACATCATGCTTTGATATTCATAGGTGGCCTGGAGCGTTCCCTGGGTCATTTCCGGTTGATACGGCGTATAAGCGGTGAGGAATTCACCTCTTTGTATGAGATGATTGACGATGGGAGGAATGAAATGATGATACGCTCCTGCTCCGCGAAAGAGGGCAAAATCGGCCGCGCTTTCATTGGATTCCGCCAGGGCTGTCATGATTTCGGTGACTTCCAACTGGCTTTGCGGCTCCGGTAAATCCAATGTGGGGAAGCGCAAGGCGGCCGGGACTGCATCAAACATGGCTTCCATGCTTTGGATGCCGATCGCGGCCAGCATCTCCTGGCGTTCCGCTTCCGTATGGGGGATGTAAGACATCAGTTCAACGAGTTTCCAGGTAAGCGGCGTATTCCGCAGCGTTCATGAGCGCATCCAAATTGCTGGCATCTTCGATGCTCATTTGGATGATCCAGCCCTTATCGTAGGGATCGGCATTCACGATCTCGGGTTCATCTTCCAATTGTTCATTCACCGCGGTCACCGTACCCTGGATATGGGCGTACAAATCAGAAGCAGCTTTTACAGATTCCACCATGCCGAAATTGTCATCCGGACCATAATCTTCACCCACTTCGGGCAATTCAAAATACACGATGTCATTCAACATATCTTGTGCATAATCCGTGATGCCGATGGTTGCCGTATCCCCCTCGATGCGCAGCCATTCATCAGTTTTGGCATACCGCAACTCTTCCGGCAAGTTGTAGACCATAGGTTCCCTCCCTGTTCTGGCTGGCAATTGTAGCGAAACCGGCCTGCTGGTGCAATGTAATCCTGCATACCATAACCCATGAATCTTAAGTAGAATATCTGCCATGAAACAAGAAGATGAATCGAAGCCGTTCTGGAAACAACCCACCAATCTCATCTTTCTGCTCAGTCTGTTGATTGCTCTGCTAGCATTGGTAATCCTACGTTTCAGCGCGGAGCCATCCTCTGGCAATGGCGCCGAACCATCCGCAACCGATGCACAGGGAGGGACCGTCATCGCCATCGTATCCGGCACCCCCATACATGCCGATCCAGGTGTCAGCCGCGGTGCCATCGACGTCGAACCAGCCATCGTTCTGCCCAATTTCAGGCTGCATTCTGGACCGCAGCATGAAGTCCAACTCAGCGATTTCAGGGGGCGGTACGTTTTGCTGTTTTTTGGCTACACCCATTGCCCCGATGTCTGCCCACTGACGCTGGATGCGTTTCGCCGGATTCAGGATGCTTTGGCGGAGGAGCTGCAGGATGACATCGTCTTCCTGTTCGTGACTCTGGATCCCGAACGAGATACGCCTGAACGTCTATCAGAGTACATTTCTGCACTTGACATCCCGATCGTGGCGCTGTGGGGAAACGAGGAAGAGATCGCCAACCTGGGCCAGCCATTTGGCCTGGAGTGGGACATCATCGGACCCAGTGAGACAGCGTCGATGCCGCGATCCGGCGAACATCAAACCCACATGGTTCAACATGAAGGGGATTATTTGATCGATCATACTTCATCACGTTACCTGATCGATCCTGCGGGCCGGTTGATCCGCCGCTACCTGTACCACCCCGATCCGGGCACATCCGCAGCGTGGATGCTCGCCGATTTGTTGCCAATATTGCAAGGCATCAATCAAGATAGAAGCGCGGCAAACGCGCCGAGATGGCAGTGACCACCTCGTAATTGATGGTCCCCAGCCAAGCTGCCACAGTCTCCGCCGAGATCTGCGCCTCCCCTTGCCTGCCCAGCAAAACAACTTCATCTTCCGGTTCAACTCTCAGGCCATCAGGAACTGCAACGGTCGTTTTCTCCATGCTGATTCGGCCAATTATGGGGCATCGCTCACCCTTCCATAATACATACTGCGGGGCTGCCGGAGCTCTGCGGTAGCCATCGGCATAACCCACCGGCAGGATCGCGATCCGCTCCGGACGGTCGGTCAGATAAGTCCGGCCATAGCCGACGGAATGACCTGCCGGAAGGTTTTTCACCTGAGCCACGCGCGTCTTCCAGCGCAAAGCGGGTTGGAAACCGCGCAATAATGGCGCTGAATTCGTGGGTTCGAGGCCATACAAAGCGATCCCCACCCGAAATAAATTGCCGAATTGGGGACCATGGCCCAACAAACCGGCTGAATTGGCGGCATGTATCCAAGAGAAAGTGAGGCCAATTTCCGTTGCTGTGGCCAACACTCGCTTCAAACTTTCGATTTGTTGGCTGGTGAATTCATCTTCTTCAGCGGCGCTCGCAAAATGCGTATAGATGCCTTGCGCGAGCAGTTTATCGCTCCGGACCAGTGCTTGCAGGACGGGTAAAGCCTGCTCCGGCAACACTCCCATCCTTCCCATGCCGGTGTCGATCTTCAGGTGGACGGACAATGTTTCACCAGCAACGATTGCCATTTCGTATCGCTGTAAGGTGGCGAGATCGAAAACAGACAGGATGAGCTCTTCTCTTACGGCCACTGGTACCAAAGCTGTGGGGCAATGACTGAGGATCAGGATATCCTGCGCAATACCGGCGTCGCGCAACGCCAACGCTTCCTCCATGCTGGCGACTGCCAGGAGTGAAGCACCATGTTCTGCCGCAGTTTTGGCGACCGGAATCGCCCCATGGCCGTAGCCATCTGCTTTCACCGCCGCAAGCCACTTGCGATCTTTACCGACCCGCTGCGTGATGTTTCGGGCGTTGTTTGCAATCGCTCTGAGATCGATCTCCACCCAGGAGCGACTCAATGAAGTCATGATCGTTCACATCCTCCATTCCATGAGCAGTATAATCCACGGGATGCCCACCCGATCTGATCCGCCCTTCAAAATCATCGCCACTGATGGGGATGCTCGTGCAGGAGTGCTGTATACCCCACACGGGGAGATACCGACACCGGTTTTCGCACCCGTCGGCACCCTGGGGACGGTCAAGGCGCTCACGACCCAACAGCTCCAGCAAGACATCGGTGCGACGCTGATCCTGGCCAACGCTTATCACTTGCACCTTCGACCCGGCGCAGAGTTGGTTGCCGAAATGGGTGGCTTGCATCATTTCATGTCCTGGCCGCGGCCGATCCTTACCGATTCCGGCGGCTTCCAAATCTTCAGTTTGGCCCATGATGCAGAGATCGATGACGCCGGCGCCACTTTTCGCAGTCACATTGATGGCAGCCTGGTCCGCCTCTCGCCAGAAGATTCCATTCGGATCCAACAGCGATTGGGGGCAGATATCATCATGTGTCTGGATGAATGCAGCATCCCCAACGAGCGTGAAAGGGTAGCCATTGCCAAGAATCGAACCACGGTCTGGGCCCGCATCTGCCGCGAGATGCATCCTGACGATGATGAACAGTTGCTCTTCGGCATCGTGCAAGGAGGAATTTACGAAGATTTGCGTCAACAATCTGTCAGTGAGTTAAATGAAATCGGTTTTCCGGGTTATGCAATTGGTGGTTTGGCTGTAGGCGAGACCAAAGCCGAAATGCATGGCGTTTTGGAGATTACCCTGCCTCTGTTACCGCGAGAGAAGCCCAGATACTTGATGGGGGTGGGAACGCCCGAGGATTTGCTGAAAGGAGTACGCCGCGGGATCGACATCTTCGATTGTGTGCTACCGACGCGATTGGCACGGCATGGCTCGGTGCTGACGGAAAAAGGTCGACTGAATCTGCGCAACCGCGATTTTCGCAGCGATGAAACGTCGATTTCCGCATCATGTGCTTGTACCACGTGTCGGCAACACAGCCGAGCGTACTTGAGGCACCTGATTGTGAGCCGAGAATTACTCGCCCATACCTTGCTCAGCATCCACAACGTGCATTTCCTGATCCAACATATGAATCAAATCCGGCAGGCGATTGCAGACGGTAATTTTGCCTCATATGCCCGTTCTTTTCTCGCAAATTACACGCAATCAAACAATGCCTCGTCCTTACGCGAATAAATTCACTAAAATGGTAGGTGAAACGGAAGAAATGGATCGCTGCGTGCAAGAGAACATCATCATTCGGGGAGCGCGCGAACACAATTTAAAGAACATCGATGTCGATATTCCCCGCAACCAATTGGTGGTGATCACCGGCCTCTCGGGTTCCGGAAAATCTTCCCTCGCCTTTGACACGATCTTTGCGGAGGGGCAGCGCCGTTACGTCGAAAGCCTCAGTGCCTATGCGCGTCAATTTTTGGGGCAAATGGAAAAGCCCGATGTGGACCAGATCGAAGGTCTGAGCCCTGCCGTATCCATCGATCAAAAGGGTGTCAGCAAAAACCCGCGATCTACGGTGGGGACGGTCACCGAGATTTATGACTACTTGCGTTTGCTCTACGCCAGAATAGGTATCCCACACTGCCCAAGCTGCGGTGTGGTCGTTTCCGCACAGAGCGCCCAACAAATGGTCGATGAATTGCTGCAGCTGGCAGCAGGCAGCCGCTTGCTGATTTTGGCCCCGGTCGTGCGTGACAAAAAAGGGCATCACCATCAGGTGATCAAAGCATTGAGAGAAGGGGGTTACGTCCGCGCGCGTATCGATGGTGAGGTCGTCTCCTTGGATGCGGAAATCGAATTGGATCGCTATGTCATCCACAATATCGAAGCGGTGGTGGACCGACTGGTGGTGAGGAGCAGAACCGATGATGAGTTTGCTGAATATGAAACCCGTTTGACTGACGCCATCGAGACGGCACTGAAGCTCGGAGATGGAGTGCTTTTGGTCCAAGCAGCCGAAAACGAGGGAGTCGAACGCGATATCCTGTTCAGCGAACATCTGGCTTGCCCCCACGGCCATGGCTCTTTTCCTGAATTGGAGCCGCGCATATTCAGTTTCAATACGCCGCGGGGTGCCTGTCCGAATTGTCAGGGCCTGGGTTTCCAATTGGTGCTGGATCCTGAAATCATCATCCCCGATCCAACGCGCAGTTTGAACGAAGGCGCGATTAAGGCCAACGGATGGTCGGTGGAAGATCATCGTGGTTGGACCTATAGCATTTTGCAAGTGCTCGCCTCACACTGTGGCTTTTCACTGGATACCCCGTTCCAAGACTTGACCGAAAAACAGCAGCAAACCATCCTCTGGGGGATTCAGGAAAACAAACGCCTGGAAATCACTTATACCGATAGCCAGGGCATCGAACGCAGTTATGGCGCACGTTATGAAGGGGTGATGAATAATTTGCTGCGGCGGTATGAACAAACCGAATCAGACGCCATCCGGATGATCATCGAAAATTACATGACGAAAGTCAACTGTCCCGAATGCGCAGGCAAACGCCTGCGGCCCGAAGCCCTGGCAGTTAAAGTTGCCGGTTTGCCCATCCATGATGTGACCATAATTCCCGTGAATCAACTGCGTGACTGGATCGATCGCCTCCAGGGTGATGTACATGCAGAAGGTGAACTGTCCGAACGTGATTTAACGATTGCAAAGCAAATCCTCCGTGAAATCGATGCGCGGGTTACCTTTCTATATGACGTGGGTCTGGGCTACTTGACGCTGTCTCGTAGCTCCAGCTCGCTCAGCGGTGGTGAAGCGCAGCGCATTCGATTGGCGACCCAAATCGGCAGCCGCCTGACCGGGGTATTGTACGTTTTGGATGAACCTTCGATCGGTTTGCACCAACGGGATAATGCACGATTGCTGCGGACTTTGAAGGAACTGCGTGACCTGGGCAATACGGTCCTGGTAGTGGAACATGATGAAGAGATGATGCGCCATGCGGATTGGTTGATCGATATGGGGCCAGGTGCGGGGGAACACGGCGGTGAAATTGTTGCTTGCGGCACACCCGCGATGATCATGGAGGAAAGCGAGAGCCTGACCGGAGATTTTCTTTCCGGCCGCTTTCATATTGAAATGCCCCATCAGAGACGAAATGGCAATGGCAATTGCTTGACGGTCGTAGGTGCGAAGGCAAACAATTTGAAGCGGATCCAGGTGGATTTCCCCCTGGGTAAGCTCATCTGCATCAGCGGCGTGAGTGGGAGCGGAAAAAGTACACTTTTGCTGGATGTGCTATACCTGGGTCTGAGGCAGCTCCTTCATGGCAGCCGCGAGCAACCGGGCGAACATGATGAAATCCGCGGTCACGAACAAATCGACAAAGTGATTCACATCGACCAGAGTCCCATTGGCCGCACGCCGAGGAGCAATCCGACAACCTACACCAAAATGTTCGATGAAATCCGGCGTTTGTTTGCGGAATTGCCAGAGAGCAAAATTCGCGGTTACAAAGCTGGCCGTTACAGTTTCAATGTGAAGGGTGGCCGCTGCGAACACTGTCAGGGCCAGGGCCAGATCAAAATTGAAATGCAATTCATGCCAGACATATTCGTTCAATGCGATGTTTGTAAAGGAACCCGATACAACCGAGAAACCCTGCAGGTACGGTTCAAAGAGCGGAACATTGCGGATATACTACAGCTGACGGTCAGTGAAGCGCTGGAACATTTCGCAAACATCCCCAGAATCGTGAATAAATTGACTACTCTTCAGGCAGTGGGCTTGGGATACATCCGACTGGGCCAACCGGCCAACACCTTGAGCGGTGGGGAAGCCCAACGAGTGAAACTCAGCCGTGAACTCAGCAAGCGCGCGACGGGACAAACGCTCTATATTTTGGATGAACCTTCTACCGGACTGCATGCCGTCGACGTGAGCAAGTTGATCGATGTATTGCAACAACTGGTGGATCAAGGGAACACGGTGGTGATCATCGAGCACAATTTGGATATCCTGAAAGTGGCAGACCACATCATCGATCTGGGGCCGGAAGGTGGGGATGCAGGTGGCCAAATCATCGCCGCGGGTACACCCGAGCAAATCGCCCGACAAAAGGCTAGCCATACGGCTCATTTCTTGGAGCCCATCTTTCAAATGAACGGAGTCAGGGCTTGAAGACCATTGATTTGCCCATCCGCGGGATGCACTGTGCTGGTTGCGTCAGCACCGTGGAAAGGTCGCTGGCTGAAGCCCCCGGGGTGCGAGAAGTGAACGTCAATCTGGCCAACGAACGCGCCACCGTTCAACTCGTGGATGATGCTTTCGATCTCTCGCTGTTGATCCAGCGAATCGAAAAAACAGGGTACGGAGTCATCTTTGAAGAGCTGAAATTTCCCTTCACGCCCAATGGGTCATCGCAAACAGAGCTGGATCAAATCAAAGCAGAAAAACCGGAAATCCTGGATATTTCGGTAGATCCACAAAATCAACTGGTCACCGTCACCGCTCTACCCGATCGGGTGAATGGCGAATGGTTGCGTCGACAATTGACGGAAGTGGGTTTCGACTTGATTCCGCTCAAGCAAGCAGCGGCTACCAGTGAACCCACAGAGCAACAGGCCAGAGAGGAGATCATCGGCAAACAAGGTAGGCTGGTGCGAATGGGGGTGGTGTTGACCGTGCCGCTGATCGTCCTCAGTATGTTGCTTCATTTCATCGCCATTGAACTTTCGAGCCAGCAAAGACTCGCCCAACACTTGCTCTTTTTCCTGTTGGCGACCCCGGTTCAAGTGATGTTGGGGCGCGAATACTTGCGGGGTGCCGTTACTTCGCTGCGCAATCGGAGCGCCAACATGGATGTCCTGGTCGCGATGGGTTCCTATGTGGCGTATCTCTTCAGCGTCTGCGTCAGTTTGGGTTTGTGGTTCGGCTTCTCGGATTGGTTGGGCCATCGAGAGTATTATGAGACGGCGGCCGCGATCCTCACGCTCATCACCCTGGGGAAATATTTGGAAGCCCATGCACGGGGGCAGACCAGCGCTGTGGTCCAGCGGCTCATGAAACGCAGCCCGCAAACTGCCTGGTTGCTCGCCGATGAAGAGTTGATCGAAGTGCCGGTTTCCTCTGTCCAAGCAGGTGACGATGTGGTCGTTCCGCCGGGCACGATCATACCGGTCGACGGTACCATCCTGGAAGGGGCCACGACGATCGATCAATCTACCTTCACCGGAGAAAGTCATCCGCAAGAAGCATCCGCAGGAGACGAAGTCATCGGTGGCACGATCAACCAATATGGCCGGATCACCATCCGTGCCGCAAAAGTGGGGCAGGAAAGTGCGTTCGCACAATTGATTCGCTTGGTTGAACAGGCACAAGGAAGCAAACCACCGATCCAGCACATGGCCGACCGCATCGCCAAGGTGTTTGTGCCGCTAGTGTTGGCCCTGGCTCTGCTGACATTCGTCTATTGGATCAGTGCTGCGGCGTCTTTGAACACAGCCATCATCCACGCGATTGCGGTTCTAGTGATTGCCTGCCCCTGCGCGCTCGGCCTGGCGACGCCAACGGCAACGATCGTGGGCATCGGTTTGGGAGCTGAGAACGGGGTGTTGTTCCGGAACAGCGCTTCCCTGGAAATGGGCAGCAAGATCAAAGCGATCGTCTTCGACAAAACAGGCACCATCACCCATGGGCGACCTGAAGTGACCACGACGCACCCACTGAAAAATGCATCCGCCGAACGTTTGCTCTTTCTCGCCGCGAGTGCGTCTACTGCCAATGAACACCCGCTGGCCCAAGCGATCGTTCGAGAAGCAAAGCATCGGGGGATCCAAATCGCGCAACCCAGTGATGTGCAACTGCAGTCGGGTATGGGGATCCAAGCACGGGTGGCTGAACATCAGGTGCTACTGGGTAACGAAACTTTCATGCAAGAAAATGAGATCGATTGCCGTGATTTGGCGAAGGGACTGGCAGAATTGCAGGAGCAAGGGGCGAGCTGGGTCATCATCGCCGTGGACGGCAGGGCAGCTGGCGTTTTTGGCGTTGCCGATACCATCCGCGACAGTGCAATGGCTACCATCCGTCATTTCAACCAACACGGCATTGAGACCATTTTGCTGAGTGGAGACAATGAAACTGCCTCGCAAAGCATCGGCAATAGGGTCGGCGTGAAGCGGATCATCGCCAACGTCTTGCCTGCAGAAAAAACGACCGTAATTCAAGAACTGCAGCAATCTGGTCAACAAGTTGCGATGGTCGGCGATGGCATCAACGATGCACCGGCGCTGGTGCAGGCGAATTGGGGCATCGCCATGAGTTCTGGTTCAGACATCGCGGTGGAAGCGGCCGACGTCACCATCATGAGCGGAGACTTGAACCAGGTGGTCAAGGCTTTGGCGATCAGCAAACTGACTCTCAAAACCATACAGCAAAATCTTTTCTGGGCCTTCATCTATAACGTCATCCTCATCCCAGTGGCCATGATGGGTTGGTTGCAACCGATCTTTGCCGCAGCGGCGATGGCCGCTTCTTCCTTGTTCGTTGTGGGCAATTCCTTGCGCATCCGACACAGCAGAAGGTGGGCACGACCATGAAGTTGTTTCGCATTCTCCTGCGCATCATCGTTACCCTTGCCGTCGTATGCGTAGTGGTTTATCTCTATTTCGCCATGACCTTTCAACCTTTGCAAACCATCCCGTATTATCAGAATCAGGTGCTCACTCAAGTCATCGCGCACCAGGGAGGTCTGGGGGAACGCCCGGCCAATACGATGCTGGCCTTTGACTGGGCAGAAGAGATCGGGGTGGATGCCTTTGAACTCGATGTTCATATGACCCACGATGGGGTATTGGTCGTGATCCATGATGATACGGTCAATCGAACTACGGATGGCTCTGGCCCCATCCGAGAGATGAATTATTCTCAAATCAAAGAGCTGGACGCAGGTTACACTTTTGAGGCCGTATCTGAATCGGGTGAGGTGGAGTTCCCTTACCGCGGCCAAGGGGCAACCATACCGACTCTGGAAGAGGTGCTGACCCAACACCCATCGATGCGCATCTTGTTGGAAATCAAGCCAGATGACATCCAAGTGGCCGAGGCAGTTTGTCAAATCCTCCGCACGCATGAAGCGACCGAGCGCGTGATTGTTTCCTCGTTCCATGGAAATCCGATTCGACATTTCCGTACGATTTGTCCGGAAGTGGGAACCAGCGCTACCGAAAATGAAGTCATGCTATTTTTCCTGCTGAATCGTTTGGGCCTGGAGAGATTGCTGCGACCCGCCTACAACTCCTTTGCCCTGCCCCTGGATGCCAGTCTTCCCTTGATCGGTGAATTTCAGCTGATCACGGATCGCTTGGTGCGGGGCGCCTCTTTACTGAATGTGCCGGTCGAAGTATGGACGGTGAATGAAGATGACGAACTGCGATACTTGCTGAATTTGGGCGTCTCCGGGATCATCACAGATTACCCCACGAAATTGTTGGCATTCCGCAGTGAGCTGGCATCACGCAGTGAACTGGTGAGTGCCGGCACGGAATAGTTGCCGGATCTCCCGGCGCACTTCTCCATCTCCTTCATTCGCGAGTCTCCTGCGCAAAAGCGAATGTACATTTTCCCCCAGGATGCGCACCAGAGCCCAGGCAGCGTGCCCTCTCACGATGGGCCAATCCGAATCCAACAGCCGTTCCAACGGTGTGAGGGCAAGCTCATCGCCCCAATTGCCGGCTGCGATGATGGCGTTGCGCAGCAATCTTGGGTAACCCAGGCGCCAGAGCACGGTACCCTGGTAACGCGACCGAAACTCCTCTTCGCTCAATGATAGGAGGTCGAGCAAGCGGGGAGCTGCACGATCCAGCATTTCGGCTTGAAACACAGTTTCGGCTTCGCTGCTGGCAAAGCGCTGGAAGGGGCAAACTTCCTGGCACACATCACAACCAAAGATCCAATTGCCCATTTTTTCCCTCAGTTCACGCGGGAGCCAACCTTTATGCTCGATCGTCAAGTAACTGATGCAAAGGCGAGCATCCAGAACATAGGGCTCCGGGAACGCTTGGGTGGGGCAAGCTTGCAAACAACGCTGGCAACTGCCGCACATGGAGACCGGAGCCGGCGGATCATATTCATCAAACTCCAAGGTCGTCAGGATGACCCCCAGGAAGAAGTTGCCCCCTTTTCGGGGATGGATCAGCATGGTGTTTTTGCCGATGAAACCCAAACCGGCGAGCTGTCCATGGCTTCTCTCCAATAACGCGCCGGTATCGACATATACCTTCCAATCCTGACAGCGACGACGAGCGGCGATGCCCGTCAATTCAGCCGTCAACCGCTTCAATCTCTCCTGCATGACGGCATGGTAATCTGCCCCCCAGGCGTAGGCTGCGATCCTGCCGCGAGCCGGATTCCTCAACTCAGCGCTCCAGCGATGGGAGCGGCTCGCCCAGGCATAATCCATGCCCACCACAACCAAAGAACGCACTCCCGAAAGAATCTGATTCAAGTCCATCCTTCGCTGGATGCGATCGTTTCGCGCCAG
The DNA here is from genome assembly GCA_011523615.1 of Chloroflexota bacterium. Lineage (GTDB taxonomy): Bacteria > Chloroflexota > Anaerolineae > Aggregatilineales > Phototrophicaceae > WTGJ01. The sequence continues at coordinate 613,178 of WTGJ01000027.1, forward strand.
ATACTGCATCTCGCCATACATGTGCGCATTCAACCAATGGATGTACGCCTGTAAATTGGGCGAGGGTTCGGCTGTGGTAATTCCCACCAAATTGAAACCGGCGCGGAGGGCACTTTCTTTCCACAGTGAGTGAGATGCCTTCATCAGATGCTCCGGGTTGCTTGGATCCATTGATAATACGCTAAACTCCGAATCAACCCTAACCTAGGAATATGGTCATCGTAGACAGACCGATCGACACAAAATCGCTGAGCCAACAGCGATACAGTCAATTGGCGCAGCGTTATGTCCAAAGTGCCACGCACGCAGCCGGCGAAGATCTGGAACGACTCTTCACTATGGGAGATCCGCAACCAGAGTGGCATGTGCTGGACGTGGCCACTGGAGGCGGGCATACCGCGCTGAGATTCGCCCCTCACGTCGCTCACATGACCGTGAGCGATTTTTCCTCATCGATGTTGGCTGCCGCCGAAAAGCACTTGCGTTCGCAAAACATCACCAACGCAGAGTATCAGCTCGCCGATGCCGAAAGCTTGCCCTTCCCGGATGAAACGTACGATCTGGTCACCTGCCGATTGGCCACCCACCACTTTCCGAACCCATTCCGCTTCGTCGCTGAGGCTCATCGGGTGTTGAAGAGAGGCAAGTACCTTCTCATACAAGATCATTATGCGCCAGAAGATGCCCAGACAGCGGAATACTTGGATGCTTTCGAGAGCTTGCGGGACCCGAGCCATGGACGCACCATTCCGGAAAGTGAATGGATTCAAGGATTCAGCCAGGCGGGTTTCACCGTAGTTGCGAAAGAAACCCTCTTGAAACGTCATGATTTATCCTCTTGGGCCAAACGACAAGATTGCAGCGATGAAGTGATCTGCCGTCTGGACGTGATGCTCACCCGCGGCCCCAAAGCGGCAATCCAGTGGTATCAGCCGCGATCCTTGGGGAGTCAAGAAGCCAGCTTTGCCAACCCCAACCTCATCATCAAAGGGCAAAAGCATCAGCCGGTGGATGCAATGTGAGCCAAGGTTTCCGCCGCCTTGATCGGCCCGCCGAGAGCTTGCATTTCTCCGGCAAATAAGCGGCAATTTTCTCGCACGGAAGGATCGTTCAGCAAAGCATTGGCAGCGTCAAACAACTTGCCTTGCTGAACGTCATGTGCGCTCAAATGCAGGCCCACCTTCGCTTGTGTGACGCGCTTCGCTTGCACTCTCTGGTCTGCCACCTGAGGGAGCACGATCTGCGGAATGCCATGCAGCAATAAGGCATGCGTCGTCCCCATCCCGCCATGCTGAATGGCCAGGCTGATTCGGGGCAGGATGTGGCGAAAGGGAACCCACTGCAAGAGATGCGTTCGGGGTGGTAAGGAGGAAAGCAGCGCTTGCTTTTCCGCGGCGGAAAGGGGCAGATTCCCCAGGGTGATGATGGGCACGCAGCCGGCCCGGTTGACTGCCTGCGCTGCTCTGGAATAAAGCCTCAGATTTCCTTTGAATGTGGTACCCAGCGTGATGAGTGCCAGTGGGTTTTCTTCAGGGATGTCTTGCAGCCATTTGAGGCGAGAATTTTTATGGGCGGGTGAGATCAGCCCACCACAATACACATTTTGCGGCAGCAATTTTGCTGCATCGGCCAGATACCAACGCTTCGTGAAATAGCTCAAGTGAAGTTCCTGACTCTGGACGCTGGGCGTAGCACCTCCCGAAAAGTTGCGCCCAACAACTCCAAATCGTGCACACAGCTGGTTCAGCCGATCCGCACTCTCTTCCGCCAGCTCCATTTGGATCGGTTGCAAGTATTCCCTTGCCAACGGTCGCATCGCCGGCATCCCAGCAACGACAAATCGAACGGCCAATGCTTCGGCAGCCAGGGCAGCTGCCGGCAAAAAAGGCTCGCTGATGATGGCATCCGGCGGGCCAGATTCCTTCGCACATTGGAGAAGTGCTTCACAACCTGCCTCAACTTGATCTACGGTCAACCAGGTATCGAGCGCTCTGGTATAGCGCAGCTTCAACGCTGCCGCAGGATCATAAGACGAGAGGGCCAACGGCGGTGGCCAATGCCAGCCAGTTTGCGGGAGGGGATGAAAGGGGACTGGGGAAGCACGAAACAGGCCAGCGATTTCAGGGCCGCTCAACCACCTGACTCGATGCCCGGTTCTCTTCAATTGTTCGGCAGTCAAATACATCCCTCCCCAATCCGTATGACTGCGCATCGGGGCAGAGACGAACCAAAAATTAGCCATCGGCCGGCTGAATCGTTTCGTATATTTCCAACAGAACGCCACCGGTACTCTTGGGATGCACGAAGAAATACCGGGTGCCATCCTCATGCACTTGCACCGCATCCTGAACGAGTTGGACTTTAGCCTCGGTCAACTGGATATGCAGTTGCTCAATGTTTTCCACTTCCAGACAAACATGATGCAGCTTCGTGCCGGGATGATGGACCTGGCGAGCGACAGGACTTTCCTCGTGGATCGGTTGTACGAGCTCAAGCCAAGCATCGCCCACCGCCAAAAAGGCAACCTCCACCCCTTCCCGATGGACCACCTTCCTCTCTTTTTCTGGCAGTCCCAGGATGTCTCGCCAAAAGGGAATGGAAGCCTCTAAATCTTGCGTGAGGATGGCGATATGGTGCAGTTTCAAGGTAGGTTCACTCCGCAACTTCCCGTACTTGCATCTGTTATAATGTATCTTGCCACAAACGCGAGAGAATCCCAGCGTATAAAGCATGAAATGTTGATGGACAAAGCACAGCTTGATTATGGCTTGACCGCCGAACACTTGCAGCTGCAACGCATCGTTCGCGATTTTGCGACCCGTGAGATCGCGCCCATCGCCGAAAAGCTGGATGAAACCGGTGAATTTCCACTCGAGACGATCCAAAAAGCCGGTGCACTGGGTTTGATGGGCATCGAAGTGCCGGAGGAGTACGGTGGCGCGGAGCTGGATACCCTGGCCTATGCACTGACCATGATCGAAATTGCGCGGGCCGATGTGAGCCACTCCACCATCATCAGCGTGAACAACTCGCTATTTTGTCACGGCATCCTGGCATTTGGCACGGAAGAGCAGAAACAGCGCTTTCTGGCACCGGTCGCCTCCGGAACTGCCATTGGTGCCTACAGCCTGACCGAACCGATGTCCGGAAGCGATGCCGGAAACATGTCCAGTAGAGCGGAACTCAATGACGCTGGCTCTCATTACATCATCAATGGACGCAAGAGTTGGGTTACCAGCGGACCAGTGGCGGATTATGCCGTTCTGTTCACCATGACGGATGCGAACAAAAAGCAAAAAGGAATATCGGCATTCATCATCGACTTGCAGCAGGACGGCTGCATACGGGGCAAAGTTGAACCCAAACTGGGGATCAGAGCCAGCGCTACCAGCGAATTGCTCTTTGAAAACTACGCTTGTCCGGTGGAAAACATGCTGGGAACTCCAGGACAGGGTTTTCAAATTGCCATGACGGTATTGGATGCGGGTAGGATTGGCATCGCCGCTCAGGCTCTGGGTGTCGCAGAAGCGGCATATGAGGCCAGCCTTTCCTATGCCCGAGAACGTCATGCTTTTGGCCAACCCATCGGCAGTTTTCAGATGATCCAGCATAAAGTGGCCGAAATGAAGATGCGCATCGAAGCCAGCCGCTTGCTGGTGTTCCATGCGGCGCGGGCCAAAATGGCCGCAAAGGAACATGGACAACGCTATACCACGGTAGCGAGCATCGCCAAATTGCATGCCAGCGAGACGGCGATGTACGTGACGGATGAGACGCTGCAGATCCATGGTGGCATGGGTTATAGCAAAGAATTGCCAGTGGAACGCTATTATCGAGACGCTCGGATCACCCGCATCTATGAAGGTACGAGCGAGATCCAACGGATGGTCATCGCAAGGAACGAATTGGGGTTGCGATAAAGGTGGTGGAGATGCGCGCGGCAGTCTTAAATGAACATGGTGGCTTGGATGTCATCGAGTACCGAGAGGATTTGCCCATCCCCGAACCTAGTTTCGGTGAGGTCCGAATCAGAGTGAAAGCAGCTGCGTTGAATCGTTTGGACTTGTTCGTCCGGCAAGGTTGGCGAGGTTTGCAACTGAATTTCCCCCATGTCATCGCTGCTGATGGTGCAGGCGTCGTCGACTCCTTAGGGGATGGCGTCCATACGGTTGCTGTGGGGGATCGAGTTTGCGTCGATCCCACCATCGTCCCTCCTGATTCCCCTGCTCTGGATACCGGCATGGAAAACCAATCGCGCATTGCCATTCTCGGTGAGCATCACCCCGGCCTGGCTGCGGAATACGCCGTGGTCCCAGCGCGCAATGTGCTACATCTGCCCGATCATGTGGAATTTGGTGAAGCCGCTGCCGCAGGTTTGGTCTTCGTCACGGCTTGGCATTCACTCATCACACGGGGTGCTTTGCGCGCGGGAGAAAGTGTGTTGGTGGTCGGTGCGGGAGGGGGCGTGAACAGCGCGAGCATACAAATCGCCCGCTTGGCTGGCGCGAGAGTCTACGCCATCGGTAGCGACGCAGCTCGTTGTGATCTGGCAACTCAGCTCGGCGCTCATGTGGTGATCAATCGTGCAGAGACTCCCGGATGGGCCAGAGAAATACAGACCATGACCGGGCGACGAGGGGTCGACATTGTCGTCGATAACGTGGGGGCGGAAACCTTATCGGACAGCATGCGAGCGGCACGAATTGGTGGCCGGATTCTGATTGTGGGGGGAACCAGCGGCTATGATTTCCGTCTCAATGTCGCTTTGCTCTTCTCACGCCATCTGACGCTCATCGGCAGCACGATGGGGCCGCACCAGGATTATCGGAACGTGATGAATTTGGTGTTTGATGGCTCATTGAAAGCCGTGATTGGTGAGCGCTTTCCTCTCGCTCAGGCGCGCCTTGCGCAAAAAACGCTTGAAGAAGCTACCGTACCGGGCAAGATCGTATTGGACATATGAACCGTCCATGACCATGGCATCCGCGCGACCAGGAGAAAGCATGAAGTTGAGCCAACTGCATCGCTCCAGGGGGACAGGGTAGGTTTTGAGCCCGCATCAAGCCCTGTCGGCAACGGACACCGAGACTGAGATCAAACTGTGGGTGCCTGATCTTTCCCCAATCGAAGCTCGACTGAGAGAGGCAGGAGCGAGGTTGAGGCAAGAACGCAGCCATGAAATCAATCTGCGTTTCGACCATCCCGAGCTACACCTATTGGATCGACGCGCCGTACTCAGATTGCGAAAAGATCAAATCAACACTCTGACTTACAAGGACGATGCCCGCATCCAGGAAGGGATCATTAGCCGCTATGAGTTGGAGACCGAAGTAGCGAGTTTCGAAATCACGAGCCAGTTGCTGCAAAAACTGGGCTTTTTCATCAGCGACCGTTATGAAAAATATCGCACCGCATTCCAGTTGGATCAGACAGAGATCGTGCTGGATGAACTTCCGTTTGGCAATTTCGTTGAAATAGAAGGCTTTCACGATGACATCAAGAAAGCGATGGGGCGCCTGGAATTATCCCAAGCCACGCCCGTGAACTGCAGCTATCTGCATTTGTTTCATCTCAGTCGACTTTGGTTAGAGAGAGAGCGGAACATCCATCTCGAGGAATTCAGCTTCCAAGGTTTTGCCGGTATTACTCTGCCGATCGAGCATCTCTTACAAAGTGACCAGGAACGACCCCTCGAATGAATCAGGAAATCAACTTTCGTTTGGGTTCAGCCAGCGGCGGTTATGAAGAGCAAACGGATCCACGAACGTAAAGAGCGGTACGCTACTTCATCAGCGATCGATCTCCACCCTCATTATTCGGTGTCTGAAGGTGATGAAATCCCCGGAGAGTACCCCTTTACGCGAGGGATTCACCGGAAGATGTACCGCAGTCGGCTGTGGACGATGCGTCAGTATGCGGGTTTCGGCAGCGCGGCAGAAACGAACGAGCGCTTTCGATTTTTGTTGGAAAAGGGGCAGAGCGGCCTCAGCGTGGCTTTTGACTTGCCGACGCAGATCGGTTACGACGCAGACCATCCATTGGCCGAAGGTGAAGTGGGGAAAGTAGGCGTCAGCATCTGCAGTTTGCAGGATATGGAAGCGCTGTTTGCGGGCATCCCACTCAACAAAGTTTCGACCAGCATGACCATCAACGCTCCCGCCGCCATCCTATTGGCGATGTACATCGCATGTGGCAAGCGACAAGGGGTGGAAGAACGTGAGCTGCGGGGCACGGTGCAAAACGACATCCTCAAAGAATACATCGCCCGGGGAACGTACATCTTCCCACCGGAACCATCGATGCGCTTGATCACGGATTTGATGGCCCATTGTCAGCGGCATATCCCCCATTGGAACACGTTGAGCGTCAGCGGTTATCACATCCGGGAAGCGGGCAGCAGCGCGGTACAAGAAGTCGCCTTCACTCTGGCGAACGCCATCGCCTATGTGCAGGCAGCGCTCGCTGCCGGTTTGAAGATCGATGATTTCGCGCCGCAAATTTCCTTCTTCTTCAACGCACACAACCACCTGTGGGAAGAGGTGGCCAAGTTTCGCGCCGCCCGGCGCATCTGGGCAAAAACCATGAAGGAACGCTTCGCTGCGAAAGAACCGCGCAGTCTGATGCTGCGCTTCCATACGCAAACCGGCGGCAGCACCCTCACCGCCCAACAACCCGAAAACAATGTCGTTCGCGTCACATTGCAGGCCCTCGCTGCCATCCTGGGTGGGACGCAATCGTTGCACACCAACAGCATGGATGAGGCTTTGGGCTTACCCACGGTGAAAGCGGCGCAGATCGCCCTGCGGACGCAACAGATCCTGGCCCATGAGAGTGGCGTAGCAGATATCGTCGATCCCCTCGGCGGCAGCCCATTGATCGAAACCCTCACCGATCAAATGGAACGTCTCGCACAAGAATACATCCGCCAGATCGATGAATTGGGCGGTTCCTTATCCGCCATTGAATCTGGGTGGCTGCAAAATGAAATCTTGAACCATGCTTACCGAACGCAACGCTCCGTCGAAAGCGGCGAAACCCTGATCGTCGGGGTCAATGCTTATCAACAAGAAGCAGAGGAAGTAATACCTACCCTAAGATCGGATCCAGAATTTGAGCAGCATCAGCGATCGGCATTGGCTCAATTGCGGGCCCAGCGCGATACAGAGAAGGCCTCCGCTACACAGGACCGTTTGCTGAAAGCCGCAAAATCCAACGAAAACTTGATGCCATTTCTGATCGATTGTGTGGAACACTATGTCACCATTGGTGAGATCTGTCAGACGCTGCGCAACGTTTTTGGTGAATTCCAGGCTCACGAGATTCACTGACGATTGACCGGTTGCCGGGCCATTGGAATATCGGAGGCAGCGGTCTATAATTAGCGCCTGATAATTCGTAGGGATTGCCGCTTCAGGATGGATTTTCGTGGAGAAATATGATGCCACCGAATGCCAATCTGGATGAGCTGCGCAAGAGGCGCGCGGAAAGCCGCTCCGGCGGTGGTCAAACACGCATCGACAAACAACACAGTCAAGGAAAAAATACCGCATATGAGCGGTTGGATATCTTGCTGGATCCCGGCAGCTTCCGCGAGATTGACGCATTCGTCCATCACCGGGCGCGTCACTTCGGCATGGATGAACGCCGCTATCCTGGCGACAGCGTCGTAACCGGATGGGGCACCATAGATGGTCGCTTGGTTTATGTTTTTTCCCAGGATTTTACCGTCGTAGGCGGTACCTTGAGCGAAGTACACGCTGAAAAAATCTGCAAAATCATGGATTTGGCGATGAAAACAGGCGCGCCGGTGATCGGCCTGAACGACAGCGGGGGCGCCCGCATCCAGGAGGGGGTGGAAAGCCTGGCCGGTTACGCCGACATTTTCTTGAAGAATACCCTCTCCAGCGGGGTCATCCCACAGATCAGCGTCATCATGGGTCCTTGCGCCGGTGGCGCCGTCTATAGCCCGGCTTTGACTGATTTCACCGTGATGGTGGATGGTACCAGCTACATGTTCATCACGGGACCCGATGTGGTGAAACAAGTATTGAATGAAGAGGTGTCCTTTGAAGAGCTGGGGGGCGCCAGTGTGCATTCTTCACGCAGCGGCGTTTGTCATCTGGTGGCGATTGATGAAACCCAGTCTTTGCTGCTGGTCAGAGAATTGCTCTCGTTCCTTCCCCAGAATAATCTGGAGGACCCGCCGATCGCCGCGACGAGTGACGATCCATTGCGAACGGAAGCCAGTTTGGATGAGATCATTCCGGAGAACCCCAATCGCCCGTATGATATGAAGCATATCATCCAGCAAATCGTGGATGATGGAGTATTGTTCGAGATTCACGAGAATTATGCGCCCAATATCATATGTGGCTTTGCGCGGTTGGGTGGCTACAGCGTAGGGATTGTGGCGAATCAACCGATGGTGCTGGCCGGCGTCCTGGATATCGCCGCCAGCGAAAAAGCCGCTCGCTTCATCCGCACCTGTGATGCCTTCAATGTCCCCATCGTCACGTTTGTAGACGTTCCAGGTTACCTACCCGGTACCGATCAAGAACACAATGGCATCATCTTATCCGGTGCAAAACTGCTGTTTGCCTATTGTGAAGCGACAGTGCCCAAATTGACCATCACGACGCGCAAATCGTATGGCGGGGCATACTGCGTAATGAGCAGCAAACACATCCGCGGTGATTTGAATCTCGCCTGGCCATCCGCTGAAATCGCCGTCATGGGTCCTGAAGGGGCGGTGGAGATCATCTACCGCAGAGAGTTGAAAGAAGCGAAAGATGCCAATGCCAAGAAATCGCGCCTGGCCGAAGAATACCGAGCGAAATTCGCCAATCCCTACATCGCTGCCGAACGAGGATTCATCGATGACGTCATCGAACCCAGAGATTCCCGCCCCCGCCTGATCAACGCCTTGCAAGTGTTGCAAAACAAACGAGATCAGAATCCAGCGAAGAAGCATGGCAACATTCCACTGTAGATTCTGATGCCCAAATCAATACCGACACATGTACACAAATTGTTGGTTGCGAACCGCGGAGAAATTGCGGTACGCATCATCCGCGCAGCAAGAGATTTGGGCATCCCTACTGTTGCAGTTTTCTCCGATGTAGATCGATCGGCCCTGCATGTCCGCTACGCCGATGAGGCAGCCTACATCGGCAAACCGCAGCCGAGCGAAAGCTACCTCAACAAAGAAAAACTGATCGATGTCGCGCGCCAGACGAACGCCGATGCCGTCCATCCGGGTTACGGCTTTCTCGCAGAGAATGCGGAATTCGCGCAAATGGTGATCGATGCGGGCATCACCTGGGTCGGGCCTTCGCCAGATGCCATCGCCATCATGGGCGATAAAGAAGCGGCGAGAAACGCCGTGAGCAAACGTGGCATCCCCCTCATCCCTGGCACGGAAGCCGGTTTGAGCGATGAAGAGCTGCTGAACGCAGCCGAGCAGATCGGTTATCCCATCCTGGCCAAGGCGGTCGCGGGCGGTGGTGGTAAAGGGATGCGCGCCATCCACCGCAAAGAAGATTTTCTGAACATCCTCGATCTGGCCAGACGAGAAGCGGAAAGTGCCTTTGGCAATGGAGCAATCTACCTCGAAAAGTTGCTCGAAGGTGCACGCCACATCGAGATACAAATTTTGGCCGATCATCACGGAAACACCATCCATCTGGGCGAGCGCGAATGCTCCATCCAGAGGCGTCATCAAAAATTGGTGGAAGAAGCACCAAGCGTATTTGTCGATCAAGACTTGCGTCATCGCATGGGTGAGATGGCGGTTGCGGCCGCCGAGGCGGTGGCTTACGTCAATGCCGGTACGGTGGAATGCCTGGTCGATCGGGAGAAAAATTTCTACTTCCTGGAAATGAATACGCGCTTGCAAGTGGAACACCCGGTGACGGAACTGGTCACTGGGATGGACTTGGCTCGCGAGCAGATTCGCATCGCACGGGGCCGGCGCATGACGCGCAGAACCAGCGTGCTCCATCCTCAAGGCTGGGCCATCGAATGCCGGATCAATGCGGAAGACCCGCATCAAAATTTCATGCCCTCTACGGGTCAGATCCGGACCATGATCACGCCCACGGGCCCAGGGGTACGAGTCGATACGGGTGTGTATGCCGGTTCGGAGATCACACCCTACTACGATAGCTTGATTTCCAAGCTGATCACCTGGGGGGAGACCCGCAATGAAGCGCTCCTGCGCATGAGACGCGCCCTTTCCGAGTATTCCATCGTTGGTTTGAAACACAACATCCCCTTCCACATCAATCTCATGAACAGCATCAGTTTCATTGCGGGCCAGTTCGACACCAATTTCGTCGAACAACGGTTCAGCATGACCACCTATGAGGGCCAGCCCAGCTCGATCGAACTGGAGACGGCAGCGATTGCGGCCACTTTGTATGCACACCGCAAGCGGCAACTCTCGGCGCAGGTGGTAGCGCCGGCAAAACGTGACACCAGCAATTGGAAATGGGTGGGGCGTTGGGAACGCATGCAGCGATGATTCGAATCACCAAGTACAGCACCATCGTAAATGGGCAAACGTATGAGATTGAAATCTTTAAAGATGGTTTGCTCAAAGTGAATGGGGAAGAACGTTCCGTCGATTTTCACAATCTGAGCCCATCGGTGTATTCCGTCCTTACCAACCACCGTTCGTATTTGGCCATCATTGGTGAAGAGAGCGGCCCGATGATCGACATCCAACTCAATGGGAGATTGTACAGCACCGAAGTCTATGACGAACGTTCGTTATTGATGGATCAAAGAAAGGGAGTCAGACAGGCTGCTTCCGGAGAAGTGAAATCGCCGATGCCCGGCCTGATCGTGAGGATCCCGGTGAATGTCGAGCAAGAAGTACATTCAGGTGACACCTTGATCGTTCTGGAATCGATGAAGATGCAGAATGAACTGAAATCGCCGATTCAGGGAGTGGTCCGCGCTTTGCATTGTCAGGAAGGCGATACAGTAGAAAAGGGTGCCTTATTGGTCGCAATCGACGCGATCAGATGAACCCGTCAACGCAATACCAGGAGCGCGTCTGAGAGGTTTCGTTGCCCTCGCCGTGAATTCAACCGGCTCCAGTCGGCGGAAAATTCCAGGCGAGCTCGCTGTTCTTGCTGTCGAAAATAGTCGAGTAAATCTCTCTTTGCATCATGTCCCTTCAAGATGCGGGCCAGCGGTTTCCGCTTCCATAAGCCGCGCGCCATTTCGATATCATTCAAGGCACCCAGGCTGCCCTGTATCATCCTCAAATCAGAAATGTAGCGCTGGGCCGTGCTACCCAAGACCGGAGAAAACTGGGTTAGGATGTAACGCAAGCGCTTCACCTCAATGCGCAATCGGTGGAAGGCTTGTTCATCGCCCTCCTCAATCGAGCCTTGGTATGATTTGACCATCGCCAACTGTTGGTAGATCACGATCGGCAACACGTGACGCATTATCAACAGGCGAACTTTCTTTTTTCGTTTTCTCATCGCAGGCTCTATTGCATAATCATGGATTCCCCGCAGAGTTTTGCGGTAACCTTTGCTCTTTAAGTATTTCCGAACCAGCCGTTGTTGTAATTTTCTTCGCTTGCTCACTCTCTCCGAAATTGCGCCCAGCAGCTCGGTAGCATGAGGAGACGCACTCCCGAATGCATCCACTACATCCATGAAAACATCCAGGTTCCTGACTGGAGCCAGTTCTCTACCCAGCCGCTGAATCCCATCCCGGATCCCGACGACTTGGCTCTGATCATAGTAATCCCACAGCAGCCGGATGGCGCTGCGGATCCTACGGCAAGAAACGCGCATATGATGCACCGCATCCGGATCCTTGCCGCTAGCCACGCCACCTTCACATGCCAGCAATCCGGTGAATTCCACCACCAGGACTTTGTGCGCTGCCACAGACATCGTATCATCCTCATGAAGTGGGGTTACGTGTTCTTCAATCTTTGCCAGCCACTCATTGGAATTCATCAGGAGTTTCTCACTCTATGCGATTCCATTGTAACGAAAAGATGAGGCAATCGTTGCGTGTTATAATTCACAATCGGTAAGAGGGTAAATCGATGAAAAATCAAGTGCTTGATTCCGATCCAGCGCAAGCGAATACTCGGAAGAAACGATGGGAAGAAACCACCCTGAAAGACAGTTTGGAACAATTTCCAGAAAGAAACCAGCCATTTCTTTCTCAATCCAGTGATGTCATTGAACGACTATATGTACCACAAGAAATCGACTCCACCTACGAAACCGAGCTCGGCTTTCCAGGCGAATACCCTTACACCCGTGGCATTCACGCCACCGGCTATCGGGGTAAACCCTGGACCATGAGGATCTTCGCGGGATTTGGTTCGGCGGAAGAAACCAACGAGCGCTTCAAGTACTTGCTCCAGCAAGGCAATATGGGCCTTTCCGTGGCCTTTGACCTGGCGACTTTGATGGGCTTCGATACCGATTCACCCGAAGCCATCGGGGAATATGGCAAGTGCGGCGTCGCCATCAGTTCGCTGCAAGATATGGAAATACTCTTCGCTGACATCCCGCTGGGAGAGATCACCACCAGCATGACCATCAACAGTCCGGCTGCACCCATTTGGGCTTTTTACATCGCTGCCGCGGAAAAACAAGGATGGGATCGGCAGGATTTGCGAGGAACACTACAGAATGACATCCTGAAAGAGTTCATTGCCCAAAAAGAATTCGTATTTCCCCCCGAACCTTCGATGCGTCTCGTGACGGACACCATCCAATTTGCCAGTCAAGAAATGCCGCAATGGAATTCGATCAGCATCAGCGGCTATCACATCCGTGAAGCAGGCAGCACCGCCTTGCAAGAGTTGGCTTTTACGATCGCCAATGGCCTGGAATACACCCGTTGGGCACTGGCCCGTGGTTTGCATATCGACGATTTCGCGCCCAGATTGAGCTTTTTTTTCAATGCCCACAACGACTTATTCGAAGAAATCGCCAAATATCGGGCGGCGCGGCGCATTTGGGCCCGCCTGATGCGCAACACCTTTGGTGCGGAGAATCCTCGCTCGTGGTTAATGCGCTTCCATACGCAAACGGCAGGAGTTAGCCTCACCGCCCAACAGCCGGAAGTGAATGTCGTCCGCGTCGCTTTGCAGGCACTGGCCGCCGTGCTGGGTGGCACACAATCGCTGCATACCAATAGCATGGATGAGGCGCTCGCTCTACCCAGTGAAAAAGCGGTGACCATCGCCATGCGCACACAACAAGTTTTATTGGAAGAAAGCGGCGTTGCCCATACCATTGACCCGTTGGGTGGAAGTTATTATCTGGAATCACTCACGAATCGCATGGAAGCCGGGGTCTACGAATACCTGCGACAGATCGAGGAAATTGGCGGCGTATTGCCGGCGATAGAAAATGGTTTCTTCCAACAGGAGATCGCCCACGCGAGCTACCGCCACCAGAGGGAACTGGATGAAAAGCAACGGCATATCGTGGGAGTCAATCAGCATGTCATCGATGCCCCTTTAGAGATCCCAATTTTGGCAATGGACGAAGCAGGATTCCGCAGACAGTGTGCGAGACTGCAACAATTGAGAATGGAACGAGATAATGAAAACACTGCCTCCGCCCTCCAGGCGGTGAAAACCGCTTGCGAACAGCAACGCAACGTGATGCCAGCGTTGATTCAGGCTGCTTATGCCGATGCAACTCTGGGAGAAATCATGGCCGTAATGCGGGAAGTCTTTGGCGAATATCAGGAGCCAATTGCAATTTAATGAAATTACCGCGCGTCGCCTTGATCACCGGTGCTTCCAGTGGCATCGGCAAAGAAACCGCAATCGCTCTATTGCAACATGGAGTGAATGTCGCGGGTACCTCACGAAAAATAGCAAGCCTACAACCACTCTCTATCCTCGCCGAAGATTTTCCCGGAGACTTTCTTGCTTTGCAGGCTGATGTCCGTTCATCCGCAGCGATGCAAGATGCCGTCAACCAATTGCTGGAACGCTTTGGGCAACTGGATTTTCTCATTGCCAATGCAGGGATCGGTCACACCGGAGGCTTGATGGAAGCCAGCGAATCCGACATCCAACAGTTGCTGCAAACGAATATCGATGGCGTGATCCACAGCGTCAGAGCGGCTGTTCCCGCGATGCGCCAAAACATCGACGGCGGCCATATCATGATCGTTTCCTCGGTGGTCGCACCGATGACCCTCCCCTACTCCGCGCTGTATGCTGCCAGCAAGGCAGCTGTTTCCAGCCTGGCGCGCTCCTTGTACCACGAGCTGAAAGAGGATCGAATCCACGTGAGTGATTTTCTGCTCGGCAGAACGGAGACGAATTTCATCGCCAATCGCCTGGGGCAAGCCCGCAGCCAGCAAGCCAGAATGCTCCCGGCCATGAGTGCCGAGACCGTAGGAAGAACCATTTTGGGTCTGTTGGAGAAGAAGCCTCGCAGTTTCGTGGCCCGCCCATTCGATCGCCTGTTGTTGATGGTCAATCGCATTTTGCCGGATTTCGTTGCCAGGAGGGCTTTACGACACTATGGCGGCAAAAACTAAAGAGCCAAAACTCCACTCGCTGCGCTTGCTGAGATCCAAGTCAATCCCGTATCAGCTTCACTCATACCCAGAAACGTTGATCCAGGCAGCCGAGGTGGCGGATCATTTGGGGATCAAAGGGCACAATATGTATAAGACTCTCGTGGCCAGTGGTTCAGATCCGGCAAAACCATTGATCGCCCTCATTCCCATCCGAGATACTCTGAACCTCAAGCAGCTGGCTGCCGTCATGCAACAGAAACGAGTGCGAATGCTCACTCAAGGACAAGCGGAGAAGATCACTGGGATGAAGAAAGGTGGCATCAGTGCACTTGCCTTACTACAGCGCAAATGGCCCGTATTCCTGGATTCGAGTGCCCGCCAATGGGAGACACTGATCTTGAATGCCGGTCGGCGTGGGGTACAAATTGAGCTGAAAACGGCTGATTTCATACATCTCGTAGCGCCGATCCTCGCTCACCTGACTCTGCCCAGGTCATAGCTCCTGCTTCTCTACCACGCGAACATTGCCCTGCCCCAAGTATTGCCGAAGCTCCAGTAATAATTCATCGCAAATCTGCGTCTGTACCCCTGAAAACTTCAATTCTCGCTGCTGATCGCCCCAATCCAACTGAATCTTGAAAGGATCCTGACCGGGGTAACTGAGCAAGATCTGATTGATTTTCCGCAATCGGGTTTCATTGAGGGTAGCATCCTCTGTCAGTTGCATATTGACGATGAGACCCGGATGATCTCGTTGAGTTACCGAACGTTCTTGCCGGACATCTTCCCGAGCATTCTCGAAACGATCATCGTCATTCTCGAGGATGGTGAGGTCTCTACGGATCGAATCCACGATGATTTGCGCATCTCTGCTTTGTGACGCAGCTGGATCTTCCGCATCATCACGCTGGCTTCCGTTGCTGACTCCTCGGCCATCTTCAAAGCGACCGGTCACCATGACGATATCGCCCACATTCAATGGGTTCGTAGATTCACGGTATTGATGGACCAGCTGCTGCCAGCTTCTGGGAAAAATGACCAATTCGATCATCTCCGCAGTCTCATGCCAACATTCCAGCTGCATCACACACATGGTCTGTTCGTTTCTCGTTAAGATGCGCCTCAGGGATAGGATTTCACCGGCCACCCGAACATCCTGACCGCGAACCCCGCTGCGAAACAGATCGAAGATGACATTGGGCTGAGTTTGTTCAATTGCGGAAAGATAGCGCTCCACAGGTCGACCGGTTACGTAAACGCCGAGCAGTTCTTTTTCCCAGTGCAGCAATTGTCTTTGCTCAATGGCTGGCACATCTTTGGGCTCGAACAAGATATTCATTTCAGCGTTCGTTTCACCGAACAGGCTGGTTTGCCCCGTTTCAGCATCACGGTGATGTGAGCTGCTCAGCTGGAGCATCGCTTCGATCGAGGCCAACAATGCCGCTCGATCGCCGAAAACGTCCATTGCCCCAACCCGGATCAAGCTTTCTAAGGCTCGCTTCGCAACTTGCCGGAGATCCACCCGCTTGCAAAAATCCGTTAGATTCTCAAAAACCGTTTCGCCTCTTCCGCTAAGAATCCCTTGCAAACTCGCTGCGCTCACATTCTTTACGGCGGATAAACCAAAACGCACCCGGCGCTCTTTGCCATTGGGCTCGCCTTGGATGTCAAAATCGAAAGCACTCTGGTTGATATCCGGCGGGAGAACTTCAATGCCTCTTTGCTTGCATTCAAACATCAGTTGGGAAATCTTATCCTGATCATTGCGATGAACCGAAAGCATGGCCGTCATGAATTCATAGGGATAGTTGGTTTTGAGAAATGCGGTCTGCATGGTGATCACCGCATAATCGGCGGCATGTGCTTTATTGAACCCGTAATTCGCGAAGAACTCGATATCGGCGAAAACCTTGGCTGAAGTCGCCTCATCGATGCCGTTTTGTGGGCCGCGCTCGAGAAAATTATTGCGGTGCAATCGCAACTCCGCTTCATCTTTCTTGGAGATCGCTTTGCGCATCAAATCGGCTTCACCGGGCTCGTAACCGAACAACTCACTGGCGATTTGGATGATCTGTTCCTGGAAAACCATGATGCCAAACGTTTCTGCCAAAAAAGGTTTCATTTTTTCATGGTGATACGTAATGGGTTCATTGCCATGCATCCTGGCGTTGTAGGTGGGGATGTAATCCATCGGGCCCGGGCGATACAGTGCGATGGCAGCTACGATATGCTCGAAGCGGGTGGGACGCATGCCGCGCAACATCTGCTGCATCCCTTCGCTTTCAATCTGAAACATCCCCACCGTTTCACCGCGACCGATCGCTTCAAATGTGCGCCGCAGTTTCTCATCCTCACCCTCCTCTCCCGTCGGGCGGATGGGGATGTCATTGATGTCATAAGCCCGAGCGTGGTGTTTCTGGATCAACTCACAGGTCTTCCTCATGATGGTGAGGGTGGAGAGGCCCAGGAAATCAATTTTCAACAGGCCGATCGATTCACAGGTCTCCATGGAAAACTGAGTCACGGCTTTCAGCGCGCCACCGCTCGGATCCTTGCCAGCGATGCGATGCAATGGCAAGTACTCAACGAGCGGTTTATCCGCAACGATGACGCCAGCAGCGTGAGTCGATACATGCCTGCTGACCCCTTGCAAGGATGCCGCAGTATCCAGCACTTGCCTCACCGTATCTTCATTTTGATAGAGCGTTTTTAACTCGGGAGTGCGCTCGATGTATTCATGGATGGGTCGTTGTCGTATCTCTTGCGGGATCAACCTGGCCGAACGATCCACCAGGGAAGCGGGTGCATCCAACACACGCCCTACGTCTCGAACTGCCGCGCGCGCGCCCAACGTCCCAAACGTAATGATGGCCGCGACTCGGTCTTCGCCATACTTGTTGGCGGTGTAGGCGATCATTTCGCCCCGCCGGTCATCCGGAAAATCCAGGTCGATATCGGGCATGGTCACCCGAGCTGGGTTTAAGAAACGTTCAAAAAGCAAGCCATGTTCGATGGGGTTGATGTTGGTGATGCCCAGGACATAAGCGACCAGGCTGCTGTTGCCAGAACCACGTACATTCCACCAGATATCCGCATGCTGGGCAAACTCACATAAATCCCAGACGAGTAAGAAGTATGATGCAAAGCCCATTCGTAAGATGGTTTCCAGCTCGTAATTCAAGCGGTTGCGATATTTCTCATCCTGGGCATGGCGCCCAAACCGCCATTCCATCCCTAAGTCGCATAAGTATCTCAGGTATCTTTCTTCGTCATAGCCCGGCGGGACCGAGAACTCTGGCAGGTGGTAACCGGTATGATCCAAGTTGACGGCACAACTTTCTGCGACTTGCAACGTGTTGTGGAGGGCATCCGGGACTTCACCGAACATGCGCCACATCTCTGCCGGAGTGGCCAGGTGATAACTGGCATCCGACATCCGGAGACGATTGCTCTGCATTTTCAGGGTACTGGTTTGGATGCACATGAGCGAATCATGGGCGTCATGATCCTCGCGACGAACGTAATGAACATCGTTGGTGGCCAATAAGCGGAGCCCCTTACGGCCACGACTTTCGTCGATCAACCACTGGTTGACTCGTTGGAGTTGATCAATCTCGTGGTGCTGCAACTCCAGGTAGAAATCATCGTGGCCAAATACATCGCCATACCAGGCCAAAGTCCGACGCGCCTCTTCTTCTTGGCCGTTGAGGATCAACTGGGGGATTTCACCGGCCAAACAGCTGCTCGTGGCAATCAAGCCTTCTGCGTATTGCGTCAATACCTCGCGATCGATTCGTGGGTGGTAAAAATGACCCTCCAATTGGGCGATGCTGGCCAAACGCAGCAGATTCTGATAGCCCACTTGGTTCTTCGCGAGCAACAGCAGATGCGCTGCCTTGCGATCGAGGGTGGGATCACGATCTTGCCTTCCTCTTGGCGCAACATAGGCTTCCATACCGATGATCGGATGGAGATTCGCCGATTTGCACGCTCGATAAAAGTCGATGACGCCATACATGGCACCATGATCCGTGATGGCCAATGCCGGCATCCCCAAATCCACCGTTCGCTGGACCAATTGGTCGATCTTGCTCAGGCCATCCAATAACGAAAACTCACTGTGCACATGAAGATGGACAAAACTCTTGCTTTTCATAGCCCTCCGCGTCATCGGCATCAGGATACCGTTGAGGCATAGGATAGAGCTTGGGCTGACCTTTCGCTATGATTCATTCATGCCAGAACTTCCTGAAGTCGAAAGTGTGATCCGTGGATTGCGGGATGATCTCATCGGGCGTCAGTTGCTGGGCTTGGAATGCCATTGGGAAAGGACGTTGCAAAATTGCAGCCCTGCCACCTTCGATGAAAGGATTCAGGGCCGTGTAGTGTCGAAACTCTCTCGTAGAGGAAAGTACATCGTCATCCATACCGACCAAAGCGCCCTCGTGATCCATCTCCGCATGACGGGGAGGCTCTATCTGGCGCGGGCCGGGGAAAAGTTGGCGGCAGATCGATGGCTGCGAGTGAGCTTTTTATTGGATGACGGTTGGCAACTGCGCTTCTCTGATTTGCGCAAGTTTGGGCGAATTGCTCTCGTAGATGATCTGCCTTCACACTTCGCTCACTTGGGTCCTGAACCCTTAAGCGAAGATTTCGACCTCAAAGGATGGAAAAGGATCTGTAAAGCGCGGAAAAAATCGATCAAGACCCTATTATTGGATCAAAGAATTGTCGCAGGCATCGGCAATATCTATGCGGATGAAGCGTGTTTTCTTGCCGGCATAAATCCGGCTCGTCCGGCCAATTCTCTCACGGATGCAGAAGTCTCTCGATTGCATCGCAGCATTCGCGATGTGCTTCAGTACGCCATTCAATACGAAGGGTCAAGTTTTCAGTGGTATCGGAAACCCGATGGTAGTGGAGGCAATTTACAAGAACATTTCTACGTATTCAATCGAGCCAATGAATGCTGTCGGAGCTGTACGAAAGCCATTGTGAAGATCCGCCACCATGGCCGGGGCACACATTTTTGCCCGCATTGTCAACCCATCTGAAATAGGAGCATCCGCTCAACCATTCACCCAACGTTCGTTCAGCGTTTGCAAAACAAATTTGTCTTCCTGGATGCTTGCCCGACAGACCGGACGATTCACATCGTGCGGGAAAACAATGATCGCCTGGTGTTCGATCGCCCAATTTCGCCAGGTTTTTTTGTTTTCCAGCGAATGTAAGGGCTCTACATCGTACGCAGCCATCCAGGCCAAGTTTTCAAAGTGAACGGCGAGGCTAGCCAAATCACATACAAAAACCAGATGTTCTTCACCATCGCTGATTCTCACGCACATATGACCGGGGGTATGGCCGCGGGTGACGATCCCTTCGACGCCCGGTAGGATTTCTGCATCCCCATCGAGTAGGGTTAACAAGCCTTGATCCATGAGCGGGCGGTAATTCTCTTCGTTATAGGTTGCTCGGGTACGCTCGTTGGGTTGCATTGCGTCTTGATACTCGCGTTCTTGGACGAAATACGTTGCGTTCGGAAAACTGACTGCCAGCCGACCCTGTTCATCCAGTTTTGTATTGCCACCGGCGTGGTCTGAATGCAAGTGCGTACAAATCACTGTATCCACATCGTGGGGCTGAAGACCCAGCGTCTGCAACGTCTCGATCAAGCCACCGGCTGAGCGATCGACTCTCCAGAGATTCTGCATTTTGGGTGGCATCTTGTAACCCAGCCCGGTATCGATGAGTGCCACATGGCCATATCCTCGCAGCAGCAGACAAGTTGAAGAAAATGGCACCAGGTTATCTTCATCGGCCGGCAAATGCTTTTGCCAAAGCGCTTTAGGAACCAAGCCAAAAGCACCGCCGCCATCCAACCTCAACCAGCAATCATTGATCAAATCCACTTGCCAATTGCCGATTTGCATCGCTTCGATCACTCCGCAGTGATTTTCATCTTTTGCTGGTCTGCTCGATCTTGTCTCATATGACATTGCTTGTATTTTTTACCACTTCCGCACCAGCACGGATCGTTCCGACCCAGTTTTCGATTCACACGCACCGGCTCAGGTGTCGCCGCTCCCGAACCGTTGCTGACGTTGGGGTGAAGGGCACGGATCTTCCGCAGTTGCGGTATGGCCACATTGACTTGCACCAAGAAGATGTTCCTCAACGCCTGTTGATGAACTGCTTCTTGCATTTCGCGGAACATGGAAAAGGCTTCTCGTTGATACTCAACCAATGGATCCCTTTGCGCAATCGCCATCAGACCGATGCCTTCACGCAAAATATCGAGATCGGTCAAATGCTGCTGCCAGTTTTGGTCAATGGCGCGCAACATGACGATGCGTTCCGCTTTCGTCATCATCCCGGGTTCATGCTCATCCAAAAGCGCAGCCTTGGATTCGTAGACCTGATGCCCCACTTCAATCAAATATTCGGTGGCTTGACCCGATGGCAGATTGGCCAGACTCTCTTCTGTCACTTGCGGAGGGACCGGGAAGACCGATAAGAGCGAACGATACAAGGCTTGGAAATCGATATCCTCATAACGTTCACTCACATCGAACTGACTCTGAACCGTCATCTCAATGGCTTGATCCAACCATTCCAGATAGGTCCTCCGCAAGCGAAGCTCCTGGAGTACTTCCAAGCGCTGCCCGTAGATCACGGTACGTTGTTTGTTCACGACATCGTCATAATCCAGCACGCGTTTGCGGATGTCGAAATTGTGTCCTTCGACGCGGATCTGGGCCTGTTCCAAGGATCTGGTGATCAAACGATGCTCAAGCGGTTGATCATCATCCGTATTCGCCCATTTCATAAAATTGCGCACGCGATCACCGGCGAATCGGCGAAACAGCTCATCTTCCAAACTCAGGAAGAAACGCGTCTCACCCGGGTCCCCCTGTCTGCCGGAACGTCCGCGGAGCTGATTGTCTATTCTACGCGCTTCATGCCTCTCTGTACCCAAGACATACAGCCCGCCGGCTTGCAAAATTTTCTCCTTCGCCGCAAGACATTCCGCTTCTGCTTCCTGCACAGATGCATTCCACTCGGTCGCCTTGATTTGACTCACATCTTTTTTGGCTTTGCGCAGCCGTTCACGGGCAATGCCTTCTGGATTACCGCCCAACAAAATATCCACGCCGCGCCCGGCCATATTGGTAGCGATGGTGACGGCGCCGACACTACCGGCTTGCGCGATGATGGTGGCTTCTCGCTCATGCTGCTTCGCATTCAGGATATTGTGGGGAATCCCCTCGCGTTTCAAGCGACGCCCCAACGACTCAGATGTCTCGATGGCCACAGTACCGACCAGGACCGGTTGACCTTTTTCATGCCTTTCCCGAATCTCACGGACCACAGCATGCCACTTTGCTTCCAAAGTCATGTAAATGAAATCGGGCTGATCGATGCGAATGACCGGTTCATGGGTGGGGATCGCAACGGTTTCCAATTCGTAGATTTTTTCGAATTCCTCCGATTCCGTCAGGGCTGTACCCGTCATTCCTGCCAATTTTTCGTACATGCGAAAGTAGTTTTGGAAGGTGATCGTAGCCAAGGTCATGTTTTCTCGGCGGATTTGCAAACCCTCTTTGGCTTCGATGGCTTGGTGCAGTCCCTCAGAAAATCGTCGGCCATACATCAGACGACCGGTAAAATCATCGACGATGATCACCTGGCGGTTTTGGACGACATATTCTACATCGCGTTGGTACAGCGTCTCGGCTCGCAGACAGTTATCCAGGTATGGAATCATCCGTGAATTGTCGGGATGATAGAGTTGCTCGATACCCAACATCTGTTCCACTTTTAGGACACCCGCTTCGGTCAAGTACACATTCCGATCTTGTTCGTCGATGATGAAATCACCATCGGGTTCCCGTTCCTCATCTTCCACACTTTCCGTACTGCTGCGTTTCAGCTTTTTCACAATGCGTGCGAAGGTGCGGTAATCATCCGCTGGAGCATCCGCACTGCCGGAAATGATCAGCGGAGTACGAGCTTCATCGATCAGGATGTTGTCCACTTCGTCGACGATGGCGAAGTTCAAGCGGCCTTTTTGCACCATTTGCTCCGGCGCATACACCATATTGTCCCGTAAATAATCGAAACCAAATTCATTGTTGGTGCCATAGGTAACATCGCAGTCGTATGCTTCCTGTCGGCTGATGGGTTTGAGGAATTGGAAGCGGTCATCATCGGATGTGTGATCGGGATCGAAACGATACGAACCGGCATCACCACTGGGGCCGGCATTCTGAATCACCGCTGCACTCAAACCCAGAACGTGATAAATCGGCCCCATGCTTTGCAGACCTACTTTGCTGAGATAATCGTTGGGCGTCACCAAATGCGTGCCTTTTCCGGCCAGGGCATTCAAGAACAACGGCAGGGTAGCCACGAGGGTCTTTCCCTCACCGGTTTTCATTTCCGCGATTTTGCCCGAATGCAAGACCATCCCGCCGATCAGTTGGACGTCATAATGACGCAAGCCGATGGTTCTTACGGCTGCCTCACGCACCAGGGCAAATGCTTCCACCAGCAATTCATCCAAGGTCTCACCTTGTTCAAACCGTTGTTTCAAACGCTCCGCTGCGGTGCGTAGACCCTGGTCAGTCTCTTTCTGAAGCGCTGGTTCCCATTCATTGATCTGATCGACGATGGTACGAAACTCAGCCAACTGCTTCGCAATGGGATCACCCAGGATTCGTTTCGTTATACCTTTGAGCATCTGTTATATTCAAAATTATCTGCTCGATTATAACATAATGATGTTTCACTGGGACTGAGGAAACAATCGCATGAAATACAATTCATTGGGTAAAACAGAATTGGTCGTCAGCCGCATTTGCCTGGGTACGATGACATTCGGTTGGACATCGGATGAGCGAACGAGTCTAGCAATTCTGGACCATGCATACGAAGCGGGCATCAACTTTCTGGACACCGCGGACATCTATTCCAGCTGGGCAGAAGGCCACAAGGGCGGAGAATCAGAGACCATCATTGGTCGGTGGCTGAAGGAAAAGCCTCGGGAAAAGGTGATCCTCGCCACCAAAGTTCGCGGCCGGATGTGGCAGGGTGATGATGGTGAAGGCTTGAGTGCACCGCACATCACTCGCGCGATTGAAGGTAGCTTACGGAGGTTGCAAACCGATTATGTAGACCTCTACCAAACCCATTGGCCTGATGAACACACGGCTCAAGAAGAAACAGCGATTGCTTTGGACGCGTTGGTTCGCGCTGGCAAAGTGCGCTTCCTCGGCTGCAGCAATTACACCGCGCAATATCTCCAAAGCGCCAATGAGCTATGCGAACAACGAGGACTGGCTCGTTTCGACACCTTACAACCCAACTATAGTCTGCTGAAAAGGAAGGAATACGAGGAAGAACTCGCAGAATACTGTGTTACTGAAAACATAGGCGTGATCCCTTACAGTCCATTGGCGGCAGGGTTCTTGACCGGCAAATATACGCGCAAAAACCCGCAACCTGATAGCACTCGTCAAACCAGCAAACTCATCCAGAGCCTGAAGGATGCTGAAGCTGCATATGTGGTGTTGGATGCCCTGAGAGAAATCGCCCATGAATGCAATGCCCCCGTGTCTCAGATTGCCTTGGCCTGGTTGTTGGCGCGGCCACAGATTGATTCAGCGATCATCGGTGCACGTACTATCGAGCAATTGGAACAGAATTTGGGTGCGACGGAGGTAACATTGTCTGATGCTGCGCTCACACAGCTGAATGCCTTGAGTCAATCCTTCTGAATTCCGGTTCTCATCGAGGGGGCAAACATGCAAGGCCTGATGATGGATGTTCCGCTGACGTTGAAGCTGTTCATGTTGCGTGCGGCTCAATACTTCCCCAACAAGGAAATCGTGACCCGACGCCAGCAGGATTACCATCGTTACGACTATCGAACCTGGTATCAGCGAGTACAACGATTGGCTGGTGGATTGCGAAGCCTGAACATCCAGAAAGGGGACCGCGTCGGCACCCTGGCCTGGAATACTCATCGGCACTTGGAATTGTACTTTGCCGTCCCTTGCATGGGAGCCGTGTTGCATACGCTGAATCTACGTTTACCGGATGATGAGTTGGTGTACATCATCAACCACGCTGGCGATCGCGTCATTTTCGTGGATGACAGCCTGCTTCCGCTCCTCGTTCGCATCCGCGAGCGATTGCAGACGGTGGAGCACGTCATATGGATGAGCGATCAACCCAACAGTGAAACGCCACCGGAAACATTGAATTATGAAACATTGCTCTCAGCGGAAGTACCCGTATTTGACTGGCCAGAGATCGAAGAGACCGCTGCGCTCGCCATGTGTTACACCTCAGGAACGACGGGGTTGCCAAAGGGGGTCGTTTATTCTCATCGGGCGATCGTCCTGCATACTTTCGCTGCGGCCCTCAAAGACGCTTTGGGGATCGGGGAAGCAGATGTCGTGATGCCCGTAGTGCCCATGTTCCATGCATTGACCTGGGGGATCCCTTTTGTCGCCACCATGCTGGGTTGCAAGCAAGTGTTTCCCGGTCGTTACCTACAACCGGAAAGCATCGCCCAAATCCTGGAAGATGAGCAGGTTACGATTTCAGGAGGGGTGCCGAGCATCTGGTTGCCGTTGCAGGAAATCCTTTCGAACGGGGAATATGATCTCTCTCATCTGCGAACGATGCCTGTCGGCGGTTCGGCTGCACCACGTTCGTTGATCGAAGCGTATGAGCGCATGGGGATCCAAATCATTCATGCATGGGGGATGACCGAAACCAGCCCCTTGGGGACGATTTCCAGGATCAAGAGTGATTTGGCACGCCTGTCGGAAGAAGAACAGTTGCGCATCCGTTCGAAGCAAGGTCTGCCCGTTCCCGGGATCGAGCTGAGAGGCATCGATGAGCAGGGGCTTGAAATCCCCTGGGACGGAAAAACCATGGGGGAGCTGCAAGTCAGAGGGCCATGGGTGATACAGGCATATTTCCAGGACGAACGCAACGATGAATCCTTCACTGAAGATGGTTGGTTCCGTACTGGCGATGTCATCACGATCGACGGCGAAGGCTACATTCAGATTGTCGACCGAACCAAAGATTTGGTGAAGAGTGGTGGAGAATGGATTTCTTCGCTGGATCTCGAAAATGCCATCATGTCCCATCCGGAAGTTGTGGAAGCAGCCGTCATCGCCATCCCGCATGTGCGCTGGCAAGAACGCCCGCTCGCCGTTGTGGTCGTCAAGGGTTCGCCACCCCACCGTGAAGAAATCTTCGCCATCTTGCGCGAACGTTTTGCCAAATGGCAGTTGCCGGATGATATCGTTTATGTAGACGAGATACCGAAAACGAGCGTGGGTAAATTCGATAAGAAGATGTTACGAGCACAATTTGCCAAACATCGAGTCGATGTTTAGTTCACTCATTCGTTGAACAACTCACCGACACTTCGCCCCTCGTGAGAGCGGCGGATCACTTCACCGAGCAAGGGGGCAATGGACAGCACCGTCATATTGGGCAACAAGCGCTCGGGGGCTACCTCCAGAGTGTTGGTGGTGATGATCTCCTTGATTTCAAGATCCGCCAACCTCTGCATGCTGCCGGGCGCGAACACCGGATGCGTGAAGGCCAGGTAGATATCGCGCGCGCCGTGCTCCCGAACCGTATGCACCGCACTGGCCACGCTGCCTCCCGTCACCAGCTCGTCATCGACCAATAGGACGTTTTTGCCACGCACGTCACCGATGATCGATAGGGCATGGGGCTGATCTGCATTATCGATGCGTCGTTTTTCCACAATCGCCATCGGGGTATTGAGCGATTCTGCCCAATTGCGCGTCTTTTTTGCAAAGCCCAAATCAGTAGCCACCACCACCAGGTTGGGATATTGCTGAGCTTTCACATAATCGCACAACAAATGAAAGGCCGTCAAGGTATCGCCAGGGATGTGAAAGAAGCCTTGGATTTGCCCGGCGTGCAAGTCAATGGTCATGTAACGGTCGGCGCCCGCCACTTCGATCATCTCTGCCAATAAACGTGCGGCTATGCCCACACGAGGTTGGTCTTTCTTATCAGATCGGGTATAGGTCAAGTAGGGAACCACGATGGTGGTACGCCACGCGAAATCTCGTTTGATCGTGTCCAATAAGAGCAGCATTTCCATGATGTGATCGTGGATGGGAGAAGCACAGGACTGAATCAGATATACATCTTGCCCGCGCACACTTTCATTCAGTTTGAAAAATAGATTCTCATTGGAGAAAATGTACTTCTCATATCTTCCCAAGGACAAATTCAAATATTCGCTGATCTCTTTGGCAAGATTGGGCGAGGATGAACCACTGAAAATGCGTATGCCAGCACCGAATCGCGGATCGTTTTGAGAGCCTTGCATTGCCAAATGGACATCCGTTTTGGCCAATTTCGTGCCCGGGATTCTGATCGGCGTTTCGGTCATCTTACTGGGGGATTCCAGTGGCAGTTCCCTCACCGTGCTCCACCTCCTTTATGGGTTCCAGTCAACGCCGTCGATGATTCCAAAACTTCCGCTAGCGTGTGATTCAGGAGTTCATCCACGGCTGTGAATGGGTCGATGCTCCCTTCAGCCAATCGATCCACCTGTTGCTGGAAGGCCTGCCCGTTCATATGCCAGCGAAACCGTTCCAGCCATTGGTTTTCCAACCGTTCCTTCAATTCTTGAGCCAGTTGCCTTCGGTTCCAATCTACCATATGGTTCGCGACTTGCAGATATTCAATGTGAGATTTTACGAGCTGCCAGAGTTCTTCGACTCCATCACCTTCCCTGGCGACAGTTTGGATGATCGGTGGAATCCAAACTGCAGCATCGCCGGGTTTCTTTTCTGCCGTCATGTTCACACCGTGATCGCCCGTATGATGTGTGATCCCATCTGCTTCCATTCGTGATGAGCCCAAAGCCAACATTTGCTGCAGGCTTCTCAAGGTTTGTGCTGCCCCGGGGCGATCCGCTTTGTTCAAGACCACGATATCTGCGATTTCCAGCAAGCCTGCTTTGATGGCCTGGACTTCGTCGCCCAAGCCGGGAGCTTCGACGACGATTGTCGTATGGGCCAGCTGGGCCACGTCTACTTCACTTTGTCCCGTGCCAACCGTTTCCAACAAGATATACGGAAAGCCTGCGGCATCCAGGACGCGAATCGCATCCCGCGTGGCATTTGCCAAGCCACCGAGTTTTCCACGGCTGGCCATGCTGCGGATGTACACTCCTGCATCGCCTGCGTGTTCCTGCATGCGAACGCGATCGCCCATGATCGCCCCGCCGGTGATGGGGCTGGAAGGGTCAATGGCGAGAATGGCCACCGGCTCTCCTTCAGCACGGATGACTTTGACCCACTCATTGACGAGAGTGCTTTTACCCGTTCCCGGCGCACCCGTGATCCCTATGATTCGTGCATTGCCTGTGGCTGGAAAGATGCTGGCAATGATCTCTCTGGCCCTTTCATCATGATTCTCGATCCGAGTGAGTGCCCGTGCCAAAGCCGGCCGGTCACCTTCGAGTAGCGATCGAGTCAATTGGGCAACCATTCGATCACTGCTTGGATTTGCTTACGATTGTTTCAATTTCAGACACGATCGCATCCGCCCGAGTGCCCGGCCCGAATATGCTTGCGACACCATATGCTTGCATGGATTCGTAATCGTCTTGCGGGATGATCCCCCCCAGCAGCAGCGGAATAGCTTCCAGACCGCACTCGTTCATTTTTTCCCGGATTCTGGGCACCAGGGACGTATGGGCACCACTCAAGATGCTCAAGCCTACCAGATCCACATCTTCTTGTAAGGCTGCTTCAGCGATCATCTCTGGTGTTTGCCTCAATCCCGTGTAAATCACCTCCATACCGGCGTCCCGCAACATCCGGGCAATGACCTTCGCCCCACGGTCGTGGCCATCCAGACCTGGTTTGGCGATCAAAATGCGAACTGGATGTTTGCTCATCCGTAGCATCCTTGACTCAATGGTACTATAGCAAATTTCTGGCAGCATTCATCCACCAAAGCGTATCACGCAGTGGCAACGGCGCCCGTATTGCTATTGTGCAAGCCAATAATTGCCTAGGAAACTCGCTGAGAATCAGCGATTGAGCCGGCCAGTCATATCAACCCAGGCTCACGTGTTCAGAAAGCTCCTGAAGGATCTTATCTTTGGGTTTAAAACCGGTAATTCGATGGACATCTTCACCATTCTTGAACAAGATGAGCGTGGGAATGCCGCGAACTCCATACTGGGTGACCAATTCATAATTCTGGTCTGCATCCAGTTTGCCCACACGCAATACATCCCCTTTTTCGAAGGCGATTTGTTCTACGATGGGCGCAATCGCTTTGCAGGGCTGGCACCATTCCGCCCAAAAATCTACCAGCACCGGGATACTCGAATCGATCACTTGCTCTTGGAAATTTTCAGTAGTCGCTTCGAAGGTAGAACCAGCCATCTGATCAGGCCTCCTGTATGACTCAAACATGACTAACCTAGCATATCTTTCGCGGATTTTCCAGCACTTCGGTCAATTCTCACCGCAAACCGGCTCTCTACGATATTTCCCAGACGCAACGTCACAGGCAAACTATACTGGCTTATTGCTGGTCTACTATCAGAAATTGCTTAACATTCACCATCCATTTTGACGCTTCAGCCAACGATTGCTATCATCGCACTACGTTTTCAGAGTACAGCCGATGACTGCTCCTGAGCCTAACACTCAGGCATTTCCCTCATTAACCCTGCGCCAAGAGCAGATCTTATCTGCACTGATTCGTGCTTATTGTGAGCATCCGGAAGCGATCAGTTCACAGCTCCTCTCTGATCGTTTCAATTTCAACGTCAGTGCCGCGACGATCCGCAACGAGATGTCAGTTTTGGAACAGCACGGTTACATCGTCGCCCCACACCCATCTGCCGGTCGCATCCCCACGGAAAAAGGCTACCGTTATTTTGTCAGCAGCCTCCCGGAAGAAAACGCCTTGCTCCCACAAGAGCAAAGACAGATCGAGCGCAAGTTTCGCAGTGTCCCCTCTCAGAGCGAAGCCTGGTTGCAATTGGCGGCCAGCATGCTCGCGAGTCACGCCAACGCTGCTTCTTTGGTCACCCCGCCGACATCGCTCGACGCCCGTTTGAAACACGTACAATTGATTTCCATCCACGAGCATTCCGTATTGTTTGTATTGGTTACGCAACAAGGCAGCGTTCACCAAAGGATGGTTACATTTGCGGAAACCCTCACCCAAGGGAATTTGAGTCAAATCGCCGCGATGGTCAATCAGGAATGTTCGGGGCACTCCGCCCGCTTGATCCGCATCAAAGCGACCAGTATGCCGTCTTTGCAGCGAGACATCTTGGAGATGATCGCCGAGTTGTTGGATCAAGAGGCCAATCATGTCCGGGTGGTATATCGTGGCGGACTGCACGAAATCCTCAATTCTTTCCCCGATCAAGAAGGAAGCCAGCAAGCATTGCGTGTTTTGGAAGAGGAGGCGATCCTCAACTGGATATTGGGTGAATTCGCCCAATCTCAGGTGAATGAAGTGAAGGTGATCATAGCCAGCGAGGGTCGCCTGGAGGTTCTGAATCGAATCTCGCTCGTATTATCCCAGTATGGCTTGCCGGACCAGGCCGTGGGAACCGTTGGCATACTTGGCCCCACGCACCTGAATTACAGCAAAGCGATCAGCACGGTCCGCTACATCTCAGAACAATTGACCGAATTGTTGGAAGAACTGTATCAAGGAAATGCTCCCGCTTAAATGTTAACATTTCGCTATCAGTTTGCCTTTACACTGGGGACGGATCAACAGCGTGCATTGGACGAGGATTGAGTAGGAATGGTGCTCTCAGAGAACGAAACCGAACGACTGGAGGATGAATCTGAACCCAACGGTGAGGAATCCTCGGAGAATGCTGCGAGCGATCCCTCTGCAGAGCAAGCGGAACCAAATGCAGAAGTTGAACCAGGGATCAACTTGCTCGAGGCTTTGATGAGCGCTCAGAAAGAAGCAGCAGAATATAAAGACGGCTGGCAACGGGAAAGAGCGGACTATAGCAATTATCGCAAGAGAGTGGAACGGCAGCATGAAGCGACATTGCAAGATGTCACTTTAGGTGTGTTTGAGAAAATCCTGCCGCTGTTTGACGATTTGGAGCGGGCCAGTGTGAACATCCCGCAAGAATATGTGGCTGCTCCCTGGTATGAAGGTATCGCGCTGATCCAACGCAAAATGGAACAGTTGCTCACCGAATATGAAATAGAAATTGTCGATCCACTTGGTACTGAGTTCGACCCAAACATCCACGAAGCAATTGGCATCGAAATCTCAGAGGAATTCGACAGCAACCAGGTGTCGGAAACCATCCAAAGAGGATATATCTGCAATGGCCGTCTCATCCGACCGGCCTTGGTGAAAGTAGCAAAATAGAAATTACAAGGAACAACAAAGGAGTTCACTTCATGGGAAGAATCATCGGCATTGATTTAGGCACAACCAATTCTGCGGTCGCCGTGATGGAAGGTGGCGAGCCGGTCGTGATCCCTTCGCAAGAAGGCGGTCGTGTCATCCCTTCGGTTGTCGCCATCAATGCAAAAACGGGTGAACGCTTAGTGGGCAAAGTCGCCCGAAACCAGGCAGTGGTCAACCCGGAAAACACCATCTTTTCGGTCAAACGCTTCATGGGCAGGAAATTCAAAGATGCCGAAGTGCAGAATTCGATCCGTCGCGTTCCCTACAAAGTAAAAGCCGCCCAAAATGGTGATGTAAGAGTAGTGATGGCCGACCGCGATTATAGCCCACCCGAAATCTCGGCGATGATCCTGCAAAAAATCAAAGCAGATGCCGAAGCGTATTTGGGTGAAACGGTAGATCGCGCAGTCATTACGGTGCCTGCATATTTCAACGATACCCAACGGAATGCGACGAAAGACGCCGGTAAAATCGCCGGCCTGGATGTGCTGCGCATCATCAATGAACCCACCGCTTCCAGCCTTGCCTATGGTCTGGATGAAAACAAAAACGAAATCATTGCCGTCTACGATCTGGGCGGTGGGACTTTCGATATCTCCATTCTGGATGTAGGAGACGGAGTTTTCCAGGTTCGCAGCACCAATGGTGATACCTATTTGGGTGGTGACGATTTTGACGAAGCCATCATCGATTGGCTGGCCGATGAGTTTAAGAAAGAACAGGGCATTGATCTGCGAGAAGACCGCCAAGCCTTGCAAAGACTGAAAGAAGCAGCTGAAAAAGCCAAGATCGAGCTTTCTACAACCCTGACCTCAGAGATCAACTTACCCTTCATCACTGCCGATGCGAGTGGGCCCAAACACTTAACCATGAACTTGAGCCGGGCCAAACTGGAAAGCATGGTGGCTCACCTGGTCGAGCAATCGATCGATCCCTGTCGTCAAGCCCTCAAGGATGCGGATCTGGATGCGAGTTCGATCCATTCGGTGATCCTCGTCGGTGGCATGACGCGCATGCCGGCCATTCAGGAAGCAGTGAAGAGCTTTTTCGGCAAAGAGCCCATCAAGAGTGTCAATCCCGATGAAGTCGTAGCGCAAGGAGCGGCCATTCAAGCAGGCGTTTTGGCTGGCGATGTCAAAGACATTTTGCTCCTGGATGTAACCCCGCTCACGTTAAGCGTGGAGACACTGGGCGGTGTCGCGACTGCGATGATCGAACGCAATACCACCATTCCCACGCACAAAACGCAGGTATATTCCACCGCTGCCGATAACCAAACCAGCGTCGAAATTCACATCGTCCAGGGTGAGCGGCCCATGGCGGCAAACAACAAATCTCTGGGCAAGTTCATGCTGGATGGCATTCCACCCGCACCCAGGGGAATGCCACAAATCGAAGTGACCTTTGACATTGACGCCAATGGCATACTGAATGTAAGCGCCAAAGACTCAGCCACTGAACGCGAGCAAAGCATCACGATCACGGCCAGCAGTGGCTTGAGTGATGATGAAGTCGATCGCATGGTAAAAGAAGCAGAGAAATTCGCGACTGAAGATGCAAAGAGCCGCGAAGCAGCTGAAATCAACAACCAGGCAGAGGCGGCCATATTCACCGCAGAGAAAACATTGCGCGATTTTGGCGATAAACTGCCAGATGAGGCTAAGGAAGAAACCCAGGAAAAGATCACCGCAGTGCGTACGGCACAAACCGCGGCAGACTTGGGCGCATTGAGCCAGGCGACTGAGGCACTGGTAGACTACGTGCAATCACTGGGAGCACAGATGTACCAGCATGCCCCGGAAGAAGGAATGGATGGCAGTGGTGACGCAACTGATTCCACCGCCAATGGCGAGAGCAATACCAAAGCTGAAGAAGAAGATGATGTCGTAGATGCGGAATTCACAGAAACTTGATGGAGGCAGCATGAACTCCAACGGCTGCGCCAGTTTGCCTTCATCAGAAGATTGAACCAGCAGAAAGCGCACCATGGCTCGTGATTACTATGAGGTGCTCGGCGTAGCACGCTCAGCATCAAAAGAAGAGATCAAGAACGCCTTTCGCAAGCGAGCGCGGCGATATCACCCGGATGTGAATCCTTCGCCGGACGCGGAAGAACGTTTCAAAGAACTGAATGAAGCTTTTGCCGTATTGAATGACGATCAAAAAAAAGCCCGTTATGACCACTTTGGCCATGCAGGTGTAGAAGGTTTCGCCAGGAACGCGAGAGCGGCTGGCTTCGGTGGTTTGGAAGACATACTAGATGACTTGTTCCAGAATTTCAGTGGCTTCAGCCGAACGCGCGCCGCCCATGGTCCTCGCCCTGGCAATGATCGCCGCCTGGACATTGCCATCGACTTTGAGGATGCGGTATCTGGAGTGGACATCCACCAGGATTTTGAACGATTGGAAATTTGTGATCATTGCGAAGGGATTGGCGCAGCCAAAGGCACAAAAGCCATTCGCTGCACAGAATGCAACGGCTCCGGCGAGATCCGGCACGTGCAAAACACGTTCTTGGGTTCTATGGTGCGGGCCGTAACATGCAGTGTATGCCACGGCAGCGGTCAGTTGATCCCTAATCCCTGCAGATCTTGTCGAGGCCAGGGGCGTACCTTGACACAGGTGAGCAAGACTTTTTCCATTCCTGGTGGTGTGTATGACGGGACCAAGATTCAGTTTCGCGGCGATGGAGACGTGGGTGAACCCGGCGCAGCGAGAGGCAATCTGTATCTCGTGGTTCGGGTCCGGAAGCACAAGTATTTCAAACGGGAAGATAGCGATATCATTCTCGACATACAGCTGAACGTCGCTCAGGCAGCGCTCGGTGATCAGATCCTAGTGCCGGTCGTTGGTGGAGATGAAGTCGAGATATCCGTTCCAGCGGGGACGCAAACGGGCAAATCGTTTCGTATGCGCGGGCACGGTTTCCCAAGGCTGAGAACAGACGGAACCAGCAGCGGCCGGGGCGACCAAATCGTGTACGTTCAGGTACAAGTCCCCACGCAGTTAACCGAAGACCAACGAGAGCTCTTTCAACAATTGTCTCAATCGCTTGGCAAAAATGTGCAACCTCAACAGAACGGTCGCGGCTTTTTTGACCGGATGAAAGAGTTCATCACCGGGGAAAACAGCTGAATTCGATCACCCTACCTGTGAAATCATGGCTGCGCATCCGCATCCATACCGATCCGGAAACATACGAAGGCATCGCCACGTTACTGTTGGAATGGGTAGGTAATGGGA
The DNA here is from genome assembly GCA_011523615.1 of Chloroflexota bacterium. Lineage (GTDB taxonomy): Bacteria > Chloroflexota > Anaerolineae > Aggregatilineales > Phototrophicaceae > WTGJ01. Next base: position 647,444 of record WTGJ01000027.1, read on the forward strand.
TGGTCGAGCACCGAGGGCAAGAATCTCCTGGCATCATTTTGGAAGCCTATCTACCCGAAGACGCGAACACAGCAAATCGCATCGAACAAATCAAGCACCACCCTTTATTGCGCGCGATGCCCATGCAGCTGGATGTCATTGCCGAAGAACCATGGGCGGAGCTCTGGCAAAGAATGCACCCACCCAGCGTCATCGACGGGCGAGTCATCATCTACCGCCCGTGGGATCGCATCCCACCTCCTACTGAGGAAATGATTTCGCTGATCATCGAACCGGGTCTGGCGTTTGGGACGGGCCGACACGAAACCACGCAATTGTGCATCCAAGGATTATTGCGGCTGGTTCAGCCCGGTATGAACATTTTGGATATTGGTACCGGCTCTGGCATCCTCGCTTTCATCGCCGCACGACTCGGAGCAGCATTTGTCCTCGCTCTGGATCATGATCCAAAAGCAGCCCAGGTGGCCGGCGAAAACCGAGCGTTGAACCAACTGAATGACAAGGTCCAAATATTTTGTGGCAGCCTCGCCACGGTGAAGCGCCATTCCACGAAATTCGATTGCATCGTTGCCAATATCAATGCTGGCGTACTCCGAGAATTGTTGGAGGCAAACCTGGCTTCGCACTTGCGAAGCGGTGGCCGATTGCTCGTCAGTGGAATCCTGGCCACCGAAGAAGGAGAAATGACCGAACGAATGGCAGCACGTGGCTTCAGCCCCGTTTCGTCTACGATCCAGGGGGAATGGTGTTACATCGAGGCGCTCGCGACGAAGGATGCGGGAACGGATGAATAAGGACCCCAACACCATCAAAGAAATGTTCGGCTTGATCGCACCGCGATACAACTTGTTGAACCGCCTCATGACAGCCGGTTTGGATCGGCACTGGCGAAAAGAATTGGTGCAAAAGGGTGACATACAGCCGGCGGCCAAAATCCTGGATCTGGCCACCGGAACAGGTGACATCGCATTTGTCGTACACCGGAAACATCCGGACGCGGAAATTGTGGCAGTGGATTTTGCAATGCCCATGCTGTACATCGGAAAAAGAAAAACGTCACGCTCCATCATCCATTGGTGTGCCGCAGATGCAGCAAAATTGCCTTTTCCAGAGGCCACTTTTCACGTCGTCACTTCGGGTTTCCTGTTTCGCAATCTGCATGATCTGCGCCAGAGCGTTCGCGAACAAATCCGGGTATTGAAGTGTGGCGGCAGGTTGCTCGCGCTGGACAGCACTCCACCGCCGCCTTCCTTATTGCGACCTTTCATCCGCTTCTACCTGCGCCATGGGATCCCTTGGCTGGGGCGGGTTTTTGCCGGGAAACACGGAGCGAGCGCATATCGGTACTTACCCGAGAGCACACTGCGCTTTCGCACCGCGGACGAGTTACTGAACCTCCTGGCGGAAGAAGGTTTGATTCACCTAGGTAAAAAAAGTTTCTTGTTCGGAACGATTGTATTGATCTGGGGTGATAAAGAACAGTACTAGACGAAGGAAATCTTAACCTCTCATGGTATCTCGATGCCGATAAATGATCCGCCCGCGTGAGGGATCATACATGCTCATCTCGACACGAACCCGATCCCCAAGCAGGATCCGAATGTAAAATTTCCTCATTTTGCCGGAAAGATAGGATAACACTCGGTGGCCATTTTCCAATTCAACCATGAACTGGGCGTTGGGTAAGGCTTCCACCACCTTACCTTCTACCTCGATCTTGTCTTCTTGCTTGGCCATGGATCCGCTCGCTAGCGCATCATGCTTAATTTGCGTTGACGACGGCGCGCTCTACGGATGGATTTCTTCTTCTCAATTCGACTGAGTTCACTCTTAGAAATGTGCCATCGCTTACGCCGTACGACGCTCAATATCCCACTGTTGGTCACGCGCTTTCTGAAACGTCTCAGCAATGCTTCCTGAGATTCACCGGGTTTTAGTTCTACCGTTACAGCCATACACGTCCTTTCTCTATCTCGTTCTGTTCGTAAAGTGAACCGAGTATATTTTTTCTTGACTTGATTGTCAACTCAGGCACGATGAATCTCGACAGCAGGAACGAAATCTGAGCCGTTCAATCGGAATCTCCTTCGGTACGGGGAGTTTCCAGTTCTGTTCCCCACCGTTGAGTGAAACCGACCCGTCGTTTATCTGGTTCCAGGTGGCTGATGCGCATATTCAAGCGATCGCCCTTCTTGACGTAGGAAAACGGTTCTTTCAGTGAACCATCACCCATCTCGCTCAAGTGCAGCAAGCCTTCCAAACCATCATCCAAAGCGGCAAATGCGCCGAATTCGACCACGTTGGTTACCACGCCATCCACTTGTTGTCCTTCATGATATTTGGTGCCGGCGTTTTCCCAGGGGTCGCTCAACAATCGCTTTCGACTCAATGCGATTCGGTTGGATTCATAGTTCAATTCCAGGACATACACATCAATTTCCTGACCGATGCTGAGTAAATCGCGTGGATGGTCGACGCGGTGCCAAGCCAGCTCACTGACATGGATCAAGCCATCTGCACCACCCAGGTTGACAAACGCACCAAAGTCTCTCAATCCGGTGACCGTTCCCTTAACGACATCACCTTCTTGCAGCTCCGCCAGTAGACGACGCTTCTGTTGCGCGCGCCATTCACGCTGCGCTTCACGCTCACTGAAAATCAACCGGCGCCGATCCTGATCGACTTCAATGACTTTTACGCCGATGGATTTGTCCTTCATCTCGCGCCACACATCCGTGCGATCTGCTCCGTAGGATACAGAAACCAGGTGAGAGCCGGGGATGAAGCCCTCCAGGCGATTCCACTTGACCAAGACGCCGCCACGATTGTGACCGATGATCACCACACTCACCGCTTCTTCAGACTGCAATAATTCCCGCGCTTTCTCCCAATCGTAACGCTGCAGACCCATATTGATGGAGACGATGAGGTTATCATCCTGGCCGCGTTGGCTCAAAATATAGACGGGGACTTCATCGCCAACATTCAAACTATTTCGGAATTCATCATCCAGACGTTCCAAATCCTGGGAAGGTACGATGCCATCGTGTTTGGCATTCAGATCCACGATGATCTCTTTGGCTTCGATGTGGCTGATGATGGCCGTCCGAATTTCCCCGCGTTTGGGTGGGGAAAAATCGTAATCGCTGGTTGATTCAAGCAAGGTCTCAAAACTCAGGTGCTCTTCACTCATCGTTTCGTTCACGGTCATACGCTATAGTTTTCTCCTCTTTTCCCGATGGGCGCCGGTTCCGTCAACCCATCCTTACGTATCATAATGAAATTTGAGCGATGTTTCCAGATGACTTGGCGTCTGGTTCATGGAAACAAACCCAATCGGCTGAGATCTGGGTTGCGCTCCCAAGGATATACGATGTAAGCGTCGGTTCGAGCGCCGTAGAAATCCGGTTGCGCTTGTGAATACAACGAACGGAACGGATTGAAGTGAAAGACACATGTGTATGCTTCTGCCCCTGCACTTTCTACTCGTGCACGAACCGCCGTACTGGTACGCCCGCTGCCCCATACATCATCCACGATGAGCGTTCTCCTTCCCGCGAGCAAGCTCTGGTCAGGAAACTGCAAGAAATGCGGCCAGGCAAGCAGGCCGGCTGCTTCCGTTTGTGGAAAATCCACTGCAGCGGTGAGCAAATGTTGGATATCGATCGCTTCCGCCAACATCCCACCCGGTACGATCCCCCCGCGGGTGATCATGACCATCGCCTCAAAGTCACCCACTTCATTCAACTGAGGCAGGAGACGATCGACCAATTGATCTACATCATTCCAGCTTAGAAATTCTGCACGGCCGGGTTGCCACTGGGTTCTTTCTTCACTCATTCGTAAAATCGTAGTGATACTACCCTATGTCAAGCAGGCAATCGCTCCGCAATGCTCTTCGCTTGCGTAAAGAGCAGCAAGTAATCGGGACCGCCCGCTTTACTATCCGTGCCACTCATGTTAAACCCACCAAACGGTTGCAAGCCAACCAGCGCACCCGTGCATTTTCGGTTGAAATAAAGATTGCCGACATGAAACTCTCTTCGAGCACGCTTCAATCTTGCCGGATCTTGACTGTACAGTGCGCCAGTCAAGCCATATTCTGTGCTGTTGACGATCGCGAGGCCTTCATCAAAATCTTTGGTTGGTACCAGAGCCAACACGGGCCCGAAAATCTCTTCCTGGGCAATGCGGGCATTGCCATCGACCCGACCAAAGATCGTCGGTTCAACGAAATAACCCTCTTCATCGGCATCGGCGGCATTCCCTCCCAGCAACAATTCACCTTCGCTGCGGCCGATTTCCAGATACCCACTGATCTTGCGCAATGCATCTCGATCAACCACTGGGCCGACCGTAATTTCATTCCCTTTCTCGGGCGCACCCATCAACAAGACCTGGGATTTCTCCAGAACGAGTCGCTGTACCTCGTCATACACTTGCTCGACGATGATTGCGCGGGAACATGCCGAGCATTTTTGCCCCTGGAAACCGAAAGCGCTCGTCACGATGCCTTCCGCAGCCGCCGCCAAATCTGCCGTTTCATCTACGAGAATCGCGTCTTTCCCACCCATCTCCAAAATGGCCCGTTTCAACCAGCGTTGGCCCTCTTCTACATTGGCAGTCTTGGCGTAAATTTCTGTTCCCACTTCTCGTGAACCGGTAAAGACCACGAATCTCGTTTCCGGGTGCTCCACCATCCTCGCCCCAACCACTTCACCAGGGCCGGTGATGTAATTCAACACGCCGGCGGGTAGACCCTGTTGCCAAAAGAGTTCACAGATTTTGTACGCGATCCAAGGGCTTTGCTCTGCAGGTTTGATCACGACGGTATTCCCTGCTACCAGCGCGGCAGCCGTCATGCCGCAGGCGATGGCATTCGGGAAATTCCAGGGTGGGATCACCGCCCCAACTCCCAAGGGGATGTAATACAGGCTGTTGTTTTCTCCTTCATATTCAACCAGCTGATCACTGCTATCGGCGATTCTCAACATCTGACGAGCGTAGTATTCCAGGAAGTCAATGGCTTCTGCCGTGTCACCATCTGCCTCCGCCCAATTTTTTCCGACTTCCAAAACCATCGTGGCGCTGAATTCATGCTTGCGGCGGCGCATTTCAGCGGCTGCTTGAAACAAGTACTCTGCGCGTTCAGCAACCGGCGTATATTGCCACTCCTCAAACGCAGTCGATGCGGCATCAATCGCCCGGTCAGCTACCGATGCATCTCCATCCGAAAAATGCCCCACAATTTCTTGTGGATCCGCCGGATTTACGGAGGGAAAATGCTGATCGGAATGCTCTTCTTCTCCTTGGATCACATGCGGAAACGTCCCACCGCATTGAGCTTGAACTTTCTCCAATGCAGCACGGAATGCCGAGACATTTTCAGCAAGACTGAAATCGGTAAACGGTTCATTTCTGAATGGTTCGTGCATGATTCTCTCCGCTTTATTTTACCCCTTGCCAGATTATAGACGCGATATCAACGCCGATCTCTACGATTCCCCCCGCTTCGACCACCCCGTTGACCACGATTGAATTCACGCCGCCTTCCGCCACCACCGACGCCTCGATCACGCTCCCGGGCTTCTTCCACCGTCCATCCTTCCAGAACTGCCTGGCGGCTCAGGCGGACTTTTCCTTCTGGCGAAACGTCGATCACCATCACCATGATTTCGTCATCCAGTGCGACTTCACTTTCCACGGTTTCCACGCGATAATCAGCCAGTTGGGAGATGTGCACCAGCCCATCTTTACCGGGTAAGAACTCGACAAAAGCACCATATGGCTCAATCCGCCTGACTCGGCCCGTGTAAATTCGGCCCAATTCCGCATCTTCTGTGAGCAAAGAGATTTCATCTTCTGCTTCCTGCACAGAAGGTCCGTTCATTCCCGCAATGAAGATCGTGCCGTCCTCCTGGATGTCGACCTTGACCCCCAGCCGGTCCTGAATACCGCGAACCGTTTTGCCACCCGGGCCGATGACCGCACCGATCTTTTCCGAGCTGACTTTGATCGTCGTCATACGAGGAGCATGATCACTGAGCTGTTGGCGCGGGGCAGCGATGACAGCTTGCATCACTTCGAGGATCTCCAATCGAGCGGTGCGCGCTTGTTCCAACGCTTTGGCGATCGTTTCTTCCGTGATCCCGCTGATCTTGATATCCATCTGCAAGGCCGTGATGCCTTTTTCGGTTCCGGCAACTTTAAAATCCATATCACCGAGATGATCTTCCATGCCTTGAATGTCCGTGAGGATCACCGCTGCCTCCCCTTCTTGAATGAGGCCCATCGCAATCCCTGCCACGGGTCGGATGATCGGAACACCGGCATCCATCAACGCCAGTGTACTTCCACAAACGCTGGCCATGGATGTGCTGCCATTTGAACTCAACACTTCGCTGACCAGGCGAATGGTATAAGGAAATTCATCTTCTGTGGGCAGTACGGAGCGCAACGCAGTTTCCGCTAAGGCGCCGTGCCCGATTTCTCGGCGTTTGGTACCGCGCAAAGGCCAGGTTTCACCCGTGCTGTAAGGAGGGAAATTGTAATGATGGAGGTAACGCTTGCTGTCTTCGGGATGCAAGCCATCCAGGATCTGGGATTCCCTTGGTGTTCCGAGCGTGGCTACGGTCAATACTTGCGTCTCCCCACGCTCAAACAAACCAGAACCATGCACACGAGGAAACAAACTGGTCTCTGCATACAAACGCCGCAATTGCTCTGGCTCACGGCCATCGGGCCGGAGTCGATGTTGAACGATACGTTCTCTCACTGCTCGGTTGAACGCTTGTTGGATGCCCGCATCAATTTCAGCGACGTTGACTTCTTTTTCCGCAAAGCGCTCTCTTTGACTTTCGGTGATTTGGCGAATGGCTTCCCGCTGTTCTTCCTTAAGCGAACTTCTTTCGACAATTTCCTTTACTTCATCCTGAACTTCTTCCGTTACCTTCAGGATGAAGTCTTTGTCTTCAGAGGAGAGGGCAGGTGGGCTTTTCGGTTTGCCGAGCTGAGCCTTCATCTCCTCCTGCAAGGCAACGATGGGTTGAATGGTCTCATGTGCCAAGGACATCGCCCGGATCATCGTACTTTCATTTACTTCATGCGCTCCGCACTCCACCATGTTGATCGCTGCGGCGGTTCCCGAAACGCGCAAATCCAGCAAGCTGTCTTCCATATCAGAAATGATGGGGTTGACGATCAATTCATCGTCAATCAAACCAATGCGCACCCCTGCCACCGGACCATCCCAGGGGATGTCAGAAATCGTCAGGGCTGCACTCGCCGCGATGATGCCCAAGATATCGGGGTAGTTTTCTTGATCATGCGAGAAGGCCGTCAAAATGATCTGCACATCATTGCGCATGTCTTTGGGAAAGAGCGGGCGTAAGGTTCGATCCACCACTCGTGAAGTCAAGATGGCTGCTTCCGCCGGTCTGCCTTCACGGCGAAAGAAGCTGCCTGGGATTCGGCCGGCGGCGTACAATTTCTCTTCATAATCCACACTGAGCGGGAAGAAATCGGTATCTCTGGGCGCTTTGCTCATGGTAGCGCTGGCGAAAATCACCGTATCGCCCATACGCGCGGTAACGGCTCCCCCAGCCAGGCCAGCAAAACGTCCTGTTTCCAATTCGAGCGTTTTTCCAGCAACTTCCGTTCTAAAGTTTTGACGGTTGGTCATACAATCCTTTCCATCTGTCATGCAATCTTACAGCGAACCACCCCTCGAACACCGAGAGGATGCCTGCATTACGATCCATCAATTGGGTGAAACGAATGAGGGGAATGAACGGGTGCAAATCGTTATCGTCTCAGGCCCAGGCGGGCGATCAACTCCTGATAGCCACTGGGGTCTTTCGAGCGCAAGTAGCGTTGGAAACGCCGCCGTTGCCCAACCATTTTCAACAACCCACGACGGGAGTGTTCATCTTTTTTGTGGGTTTGTAAATGCTCGGTCAGCAATCTGATGCGAGCGGTCAAGATGGCGATCTGAACTTGTGCTGAACCTGTATCACTCGGGTGGATACCATATTGCTGAATGATCGTTTCTTTTTCACTCTGATCCAAAGACATGCACCGCTATCCCTTCTCCAGTCACCACAAAGGCAGGATAGTTTGCCTGAGGGTCATATCATGATTCTCCAACAGCGTTAAATGTAACGCTATTTTGGGCAAGTGTCTATGGTGAAATGAATCAATATGCTTTCGCAAACAAAGCAATTTGAGCCGGAGTCGCACCGGTGAAGAAACAGGGTTCAGCGGATTCTGGCTGCTCCATCGGAAAACAACGGATGGTCGCGCTGGTTTCTTGTTGAATGCGCAATTCATCTGCTCCGCTGCCAGCCCACCAAGCGCGGGCCCAGCCTGCGTTGCCCTCGATCACCTGCCGCAACTCTTCATAATTTTTCACATCATGCACATGATCATCCTGGAACTGTTTCGCTTCGGCAAACAAGTTGCGTTGAATTTGCACCAAGAGATCTTCTACTGTACTTTGACAAGCCTCAATGGCAACGATTTGCTTGCCCGCTTTACCCGAAACATCCCTGCGAGACAGGGTAACATTGCCACCGGCCAAATCCCGCGGTCCCAGCTCAATGCGCAATGGTACACCGCGCAACTCCCAATCATTGAATTTGTAACCTGGTGTCAATCCTTCACGGTCATCCAGGTGAGGACGGATTCCACGTTCACTCAATCCCTGGCTGATGGCCTGCAGCTTCTCCATGACTTGACTGCGTTGCTCTTCGTTTCGATGAATCGGGATCAAGACCACCTGGATGGGTGCCAAACGGGGCGGCAACCGCAAGCCTTGATCATTGCCATGTGCCATGATGATAGCGCCCACCATGCGTGTGCTCATGCCCCAGGAAGTGGTCCAGCAAAATTCTTGCTTGTTTTCGGGCGTCAGGTACTTCATATCAAAAGCGCGAGCAAAATTCTGCCCGAGGTTATGGCTGGTGCCGGATTGCAGAGCGCGCCCATCCCTCATCATTGCTTCGATCGTATAGGTATGGACGGCACCGGCAAAGCGTTCTTTTTCGCTCTTCAAGCCACTGAACACAGGGATGGCGGCATCTTCCTGAGCCAAATCTTCGTAGATTTGCAGCATTTGCCGGGTTTCCGCTTCCGCTTCCTCGCGTGTCGCGTGCGCGGTATGGCCTTCTTGCCACAAGAATTCACTGGTCCGCAAGAAAGCCCGTGGCCGCAATTCCCAGCGCACGACATTGGACCATTGATTGATCAACAAAGGCAAGTCGCGATACGATTGAATCCAATTGGCAAAGGCCTCGCCGATGATCGTTTCCGAAGTCGGTCGAACCACATAGGGTTCTTCCAATTCCTTACCTCCTCCATGGGTGACGACTGCAAGTTCAGGGCTGAAACCTTCAATGTGTTCCGATTCGCGTTGAATGTAACTCTGCGGGATGAAGAGCGGGAAGTATGCATTCTGATGGCCAGTCGCTTTGAACTTTTGATCCAATGAATTTTTGATCGCTTCCCACAGCTCAAACCCGTAGGGACGGATGATGATGCAGCCACGCACGGGAGATTGGGAGGCCAACTCCGCACGATACACCACTTCGTTGTACCAACGGGCAAAATCTTCCGCCTGTGGAGTCAGACGCTGATCCGACATGTTCGCTCCAGATATCTATGATGTGAAGCTCATTATACAAAAGTGTACCAGCGAGTGGATTGCTAATACGCGCTTGGGCTGCCGCCCCTGACAATTTGGAAAAGCGTTCTCAGAATGATTTTAAAGTCCAACCAAAGGGACCAATGTTCCACATACCACAAATCGAAACGCGTCCGCTCTGAGATGGATGTATCGCCACGCAATCCGTTGACCTGAGCCCAACCGGTCATCCCCGCTTTTTCTTGGTGCCGATCCATGTAACGGGGGATGCGTTGGCGAAATTCCCTGACGTAATATGGCTGCTCAGGTCGAGGTCCCACCAGACTCATCTGCCCCAGGAGCACGTTGATCAATTGTGGCATTTCATCCCAGCTGGTTCGCCGCATCAATCTACCCAAGCGAGTGATGCGGGGATCATTCTTGACCGTCCAGCCCGGCCCACTGACATCGGCATCTTCACGCATCGAACGGAATTTGATCATCGAAAAGGGTTTTCCATCCATACCCATTCGTTGTTGAATGTGAAACACAGGACCATTTCTCTGGAACTTGATGAGCAGGCTGGTGAACATCATCAAGGGAGAGAAAAGGATCATCCCGAAGATGGCACCGACGATATCCATCCCCCGTTTCAAACTGAGGCGCCAGCCTCGCAACACGATATCCTGTACGGACACCATGCGTTTGCCACCCACATCATCCAGAATCATCTCGCCCGTCATCAACGAAAACAACTCGGGAAATACTTTAATGTCCACCCTGCCCCGCCGGCAATAACCGATGACCTTGGCCAGTTGACCCAGTTCTTCCGTCGGCAGGGCGATGACGACATGTTCGATTTGGTGGCGATCGATGATCTCGGGGAGCTGTTCATAATGGCCGATGATTGGGATATTCGCAAACTTCCCCTTCGGCAACAACTTGCTGGCGTTGCTCACCACCCCGACTACCTGAAAACCCAGCGAAGGGGAATGATCGATGAAGTTGATCAGCTCGTGCGAACTGGTGCCTGTACCTATGATCAACAAGTTATCCAACAATCGTCCTTTCCTTCGCCAACGCAACACCAACAAACGGTGCGATACTCTGCCGAAAGCCAGGATGACGAAGCTGATGATCCAAATGTAGAAAAACATCCCTCGTGGGTAGTCCACCTCGAATGCAGAATTCTTATAGATGAATTCTTGCAAAGCACTGGTGACCAAAGTGCCCACCGTTAAGGTGCCCACCAAAGAGCGAATCATATCCAAAATGCTGCTGACCCGCCGCTGGTGATACAGTTGAGTGACGTAAAAAAAGGTGATGTTCACGACCAAATGGACGATCAGTACGGGGATGTATTCTGCCAAAGCTGGCGGATCCCGCGGAACCGGAAAGAAGGGCAACACCATGCGCGCGTAGTAGCCCAGAACGAATGCGACAGTTAACGCGATCAAATCCAGGAAAGGCAATGTGCGATGAGCAACGAACTGCGCCACCCAACTGGTGGGGCGGTTCAGCGGTTCGGTGATTGGAGTATAGTTTTGGTTTTCTTCCACCCTGGTGCCAACCAAAGCCCTATTCCTCCCTGCAAGAGTATGCCGAACATGATCAGGAAATGCAACCATGTAGCAGTCTGTTTTCGATAGTGTTTCAGATAAAACAAGTGCATCGCGATGTAAAATTCTTGTCGCGCTCGTTGACTTTGACTGCTGGAAGCTCGTTTCACATGTTGGACGACTACGGCGGGGTTGTATCGAATCTGCCAGCCTGCTTGTTTGATGCGAAACGCCCAATCCAAATCCTCACCATACATGAAGAAGCGTTCATCCAGCAAACCCACCGATTCGATGACTTCCGAACGAACAAGCATGAATGCACCTACCACCGAATCCACCTCGATATCCTGGTCGGGGTCGATGTAAGTCATGTTGTATTGACCCAGGCGACGGCTCTTGGGAAACCATTTGGCCAGCCGGGTGAAATGCCAAAATGACACGCTGGGCGAGGGAAAGCTGCGGCGGCAAGCCAAATCCAGGCTACCATCGGGGAGGATCAATTTGGGGCCAGCGGCACCCACTTCCGGCCGCTCAGTGAGATACGCCACCATCTCGCTCAATGCCTGCGGGGGCAATTCCGTATCTGGGTTGAGCAGCAGAACATAACGAGATCTTGGCAGCGAAGCGCCATCGAAGCCGAGAGACTTCAACCCCCAATTATTCGCCGTCGAATATCCCAGGTTTTTCTCGCTCCGGATCAATTCCACTTCAGGGAAATCGCTTTGCACCAGATCAGCGCTGCCATCTTGCGATGCGTTATCCACTACGATGACATGAAACTTGAAGTTGCTTTGTTGTGAAAATACGGATGCCAGGCATCGCTTCAGCAGATCGGCAACGTTCCAACTGACGATCACGATGCCAAGATCAAACATGAGGGTCAATCGTTCGGTCCATTAATTAGCGGTGGGTAGATTCTGGATCGAAATCCCTCTGATCGCTGAGCGCAATGCCATTCGATCATCCCAAGGATACTCGGTCGTACCGAAACACATGCTTTGCTCATGCCCTTTGCCACAGGCAATCACCATGTCATCCGTGCGCGCCCACTGGCAAGCATGCAACAAGGCCAACCCTCGATCGGGAATGCGAACGAAATCTACTCCTTCGACCCCACCCTGTTCCTGGCAAGCAGACGCCATATCTCGCAAAATATCTTGCAGAGACTCCGTACGCGGGTCTTCAGCGGTCAACACAGCATAATCAGACAGCTCGCTGGCAATCCGGGCCATCATCTTGCGCTTGGCCACATCTCGCAAACCGGCACTGCCGAAAACCACACACAATCTTTCTTCCCCGGTTAACTTGCGTTTTGCAGAGTTCAAAGCTTCTTTCAAAGCCGCTGGAGTATGGGCAAAATCGACATAGGCCCGATATTCTTGCCCTTCCTCGATGGCCTCCATGCGCCCCGGCAGAGAGCGCAGTTCCGCAATCCCCCGGATGACCAACTGCCCATCACCCTCCATGAACGGGTCGGCTGCTGCAACGGCCGCAGCCACATTCGCGGCGTTGTAGCGGCCCGCCAAAGGGGAATGGATTTCCACCGTCGTTTCTGGAGTTTTCAATTGAACCTCAATCCCTGAACTGGTTTCATGGCTCCGTTGTACCCGGTAATGGGCGGATTCAGCTGAACCAAAAGTGTGAAATGGCTCGATGCGAAAAAGTTGACTCGCTTCATCATCCGCATTCAATACCCTGCATCCATGGGGAGATTTCAAATAGGTGAAGATTCTGCCTTTGGCTCGCCGATAGTCTTCCCAGCTACCGTGGTAATCCAAGTGTTCGTGTTGAATGTTGGTGATGACCGCAGCAGCCAGCTCCACTCCCTGCAACCTGCCCTGTGCCAGACCGTGGCTCGTCATTTCCAGCACGGCATGCGTCAATCCGTTGGCAACCATGCGAGCCAGATAAGCTTGCAGCTGTGGCGCGGGGGGAGATGTTACATGAAGGCCCGTTTCTTCTCCCTGCTCACCACAAAAGGCCATCAGCGTACTCACGAGCCCAACTTTACGCGGATATTTCTGCTTCAATATTTGGTACAACATGTGGCTGGTGGTGGTCTTGCCATCGGTGCCGGTTACGCCGAAGAGCGTGAGCTGGCGAGCCGGTACACCATGATACGCTGCAGACAGCAAACCAATTTGCTGCTGCAAATTGCTCAATCGGATGTACGGGACTGGAATGGCAGGAATCTCCTTTTCACCGAAGATCGCGCTGGCTCCACGTTCCAGCGCCAGGTGTATGAAATCATGGCCGTCAAATTGTGCACCCTGCCGTGCGATGAACGCGCCGCCTGCTTGCAATTGATCGATGTCTTCCACGATGGTCGCCTGCAGGGTGCGACCCAGATCGCCTTGAATATCCACAATCTGTGTTGGGTCTACTGCTTGCAATAACTCTGTCAGACTCTGCGGCATGGCTGTACCTGTTTAAGACAAACACGCCGCCATGCGACGTGTTGGGCTACTGTATAAACTCAACGGCGCGTTATGAAAAACGACCGGAGAGTTCTTCCAGGTTGTTGCGGATGCTGCCATCTACCACACGATCTTGAGAACGAATGATCAAGCCACCCAGGATCGACGGATCCACCTTGAATTCAATGGCTTCCGCACCTGTTTCCTGCTGCACTCTTTCTTGCTCTTGATTCGTGAGCGGCATGGCACTGATCACGTCGATCGCTCCACCGCTCATCGCGCGCGCATCCGCCGGAACTTTGCTGAAGAAATCTTCGATCAGCGCATGTTGGCGTTGCTCATCCAGACTTTCGCCGATCAACCTCTGTGCGACGGCGATGGCAATGGCTGATACTTGGCCGCGCATTTCAGAGAGTTGTGCATTCCGTTCTGCCTCGGCGCTGATCCTCGATTCTTCGCGGATGGAAACTGCCGATTCCCGCGCTTCTGCTTCGATGCTCTGAACCAATTGTTCGCCCTGTGAACGCGCGCCATCCAACAATTGCTGTACTTCAGCCTGAGCGTTTTGCAAAATGGTTTCCGCTTCCGCTTCGGCCTCTTCCCGCGCTTTAGCAGCGACCGCCGCATCTTCCAATCCACGGGCAATTCTCTCCTTGCGTGCATTGAGCATGTTCACCAAAGGATCGAAGGCAAAGCGCGTCAGTAGAGTGTAGATCACGACGAAGGCAATGACTTGTATCAAAAAATAGCCTGCATTGATGCCAATGGCTTCCATTGCAGAATCCTTTCTCGTTCCTCAGCGGCAGATTACAGAACGAACAAAATGATCAAGGAAACGACCAGTGCATAAATCGCGATCGCTTCCGCAAAGGCGACGCCCAGGATCATGTTCGTTTGTATAGTGGTGGTATGATCCGGATTGCGACCCATGGCTTGGACTGCGCCACCCACGGAAAGGCCTACGCCAATCCCCCCGCCGAGCGCGCCGATCATCGCCAGACCTGCCCCCACTGCTCTACCTGCCAAAACGACTGCTTCTTCCATGAGACTTCTTCTCCTCCGAGAAATATGGTGAACGAATTCTTGTCGATTCAATGACTGGCATGTTCTTCATGATGGTGGCTGTCCGTCGCCAGATTCATGAAGATTGCGGTCAACATCCCAAAAATCAACGCCTGGATGATGCCGACGAAAAACTTCAAAATGAAGAATGGCCAGGGAATGATCGTGAATAAGTAACTCATCACGAACAACATGACTGCGCCCGCAAACATATTCCCCAGGAGCCGGAAAGCGAAAGATAGGATGCGGGCGATCTCACCGATGAATTCCAGCAAACCGACTGCCAGATCAATCCCACCCAAGGGTGACGTGAACAAAGTCCGGAAATTGAAGAATTTCGTCAAGTAACCGATGCCCAGTGCCTGAAAACCGATCCACTGGATCAAAACAACAGCGATTAACGCCAAGGACAACGTAAAGTTGATATCCGTCGTCGGCACGCGGATGTACGGTAAGACAACCCAGGGTACTTCCTCTGAATGCTCGTCGCCAGGAACGATGTGGTGTGGATCTGTGGAAAGATATTCACTGCGCGGCGCAAAAGTGGCGAAATATTCAGCCACCGTTTGCTCACCGATCCATACATCGCCTTCATCCGTGAACTCAAGCGCAGCATAACTGGGCCAGGTTTGCGTGATGCCGGTGTAACAGCTTTCGGCACGGGCAGTTTTTGCAGCCAAATGCTCTGCATGAGCTGCTTCATAAGAAGCGGCTCGCACCGCGTTGTCCGAAGGATCGATAGCTACACTTTGCCCGGCCTTCACCTGCAATTCGGCGGTTCGTTGTTCCAATTGGGCCGTTTGGATTGCAGCCAGAAACGCCGCTTGATCGGTAGCAACTTCAACGCCGGGATGAATCCATTCACAACTGCCGTGGACCATCCAAAACCCCAGGAAGCCCCGATAGATTTCAAATCCATCGGTGACTTTGTATTTCGTATGGCCTTGCTCATCGACGACTTCAACGCCGGTTTCGGCATCCAAAACCGGTTTGTAATGAGGATGGATGAAACCGATGCTTTCGACACCCGGCACCAATGAAAACCAGTTGCCGATCAAAACCAGTACGAAAATCGTGATGAAGACGCGGAAGATTGGCTTCAAGTATTGCGGTTTCACGATGCCGCCGACGAAGCTATACAGCCCATCGATGATCGCTTCCAGCATATTGTAGATGCCGCCTCGTGGAGCTTCCGCATCCGATTGGGGCATCCGCCAGCGCAAGTACAGGATCAGCAGGATGATCAACAACCACACCAGGATGGAACCCATCAGCGTATTGGTCATTGGCGAACCCAAAAAGAGATCATCCGCAATCTCGATTTGACCGAACAATTGCCAATGCGAGGGGTAGACTTCTCCGGGCAGCTGAATCACCGGTATCACAGGACGAACCAGCAAAGTAACCGCCACACCGGCGAGCAGCATCAACAATGCCACCCAGCGCCTCTTACCGCTCCAACTAATCACTGGGCGCAACCTCCTCTATCTGTCGATCATTCATGTTCGTGCCCATTTTTCTCCGCAAGTAAAAATACATGGCAAACAGATTAAGTGGAACACTCAATAAGAGCGAAATCATCAAAAAGATAGTTCGCGTCCCCGCCCATTGATCCAACAAGACTCCCAGTATGAAGGCTCCACCAATGATGCTGAGCAGTACAATTCCGACTTGCCAGACTACGCTCCAGGCAAAGCGATGGACACTTCGCGGCGCATCTGGCGCAGTCTTCGACGACATGTAGGCATTCTAACATGAGGAATCGGTGCCATCCATAGCAATTATGATTCCGAGGGATCAAAGGGCGGCTGAAAGAGCGCTGATGAAAGAGGAAGCGCCCAAACGCGTCCAGTCATAGATCACTTCCACAGCAATCGTGCCCAGCAGCAAGATTGCGACACAGCTCACCCCCAACAACCAACTCACTGGCTGGGGTAAAGCGATCAACACTTCATCATCGGCACTGCGGTCGACATACATCACTTTGACCACGACGAGGTAATAATAAAGGGCGACGATGGCATTGATCACGCCCAATAGGGCCAACCAGGTATATCCCGCATCCACCGCCGCAGTGAACAGGAAGAACTTGCCGAAGAATCCGGCTGTAGGCGGAATCCCGGCCAAAGAGAGCAAGCCAATCGTCATGGCCAGCGCGAGCTTGGGAGAGCGCCGGCTTAAGCCCGCAAATGCACGGATGTCATCGCTACCGCTCACCGCCGCAAAACGCAGAACCACCGCGAAAACCAACAAATTGGTGAAGGTGTACATGAATAGATAAAAACTCACGGAAGCGACTGCGCTTTCACCACTCTGCGCCATCGCCGTAACACCCATGAGTGCATAACCCGCCTGCGCGATGCTGGAGTATGCGATCAATCGTTTCATGTTCCGTTGTACCAAAGCGACGACATTGCCGAAAGTCATGGTGATGGCGGCAGCCGCGGCGGATAGGTTCACCCAAAACAGCTGTATTTCTTGCCCCTCAATGAGGATGCCTTCAGGGAATACTGCCGCTAAAAATCTCAGCAACAGGGCAAAACTGGCTGCTTTGCTGGCAACACTCACGAAAGCAGTGACAGGCGTGGGGGCGCCTTCGTACACGTCTGGGGTCCAGAAATGAAAGGGGACGGCGCTGATCTTGAAACCAAACCCCACCAGGATCATGATCATGCAGACCAAGATCGAAATCTGGTTCAAGCCGTCGTTAGCGCTCAGTGCTGCCGCAATTCCGATGAAACTGGTATCACCGGTAAAGCCGAAGAGCAGGCTCAAACCGAAGAGCATGATGGCAGAGGTGAAGGCACCGTAGAGAAAATATTTCATGCCACCTTCAATGGAACGAGCCTCGTTTCGGTGGAAGGCAGCCAGGATGTAGAGGGGGATGCTGGTGGTCTCCAGTGCGATGAATAACATGATGACATCTGCGGTCGCACTGAGCAAGCAGCCACCCAGCGTGGCAATCACAATGATGAAATGAAACTCACCCTGTTTCGAGAGCCGCGTTGAATCGATCGCCATCCAGGAAGTGAGCGAACCAGCCAGCAAAATCATGACCTTGAACACTTGGGACAGATGGTCATGACGTACCATTCCCCCCCAGGCGGTTGCCCCGCCGACGGGTGGAGACCAGATCAACGGCGTTAAGGCGAGCAGCGCCATTCCGACCATGCTGGTATAGGCAATCCAAACCCGCCGCTCTTTCGGCAGATATACCTCAAGAAATAGCAAGATCAATGCCAGTAGCGTGAGCCCGATTTCAGGAGCGATGGTAGCTAGGCTGGGCCAAAGCGAGAAAGACATACTCAAACGCCACCAGCCAGGATCGAAATGACGGGAAGCACGCCGGTTTCAATCATCGGCGCCATGATTGCTGGATACATGCCCAACACGATCAAAGGAATCCCCAACAGCAGCAATACCGCTCGATCCACCACGGAGATATCGCCGACATCATGAAAACGTGCCTGGTTGAATTCGCCAAAGAATACCTGGCCCGTTACCCGCAAGACATAAGCAGCCGTGATCACGATGCCAAGTGCAGCCATTATGACGATGATGGCGTAATAATTGTGTATGGTCACGCCGCCCAGTTGGAATGAAATGACATCAGAAGCCTGCCACATGCCCTGAAAGATGGGGAACTCAGCGATGAAGCCACTGAGGCCGGGCATTCCCATGCTGGTCAGACCGCCCACGATGAAAGCCACCGCTACCCAAGGCATCTTCCGGACGAATCCGCCCAGACTCGGAATGTCTCTCGTATGTGCTCGGTCGTACACCATCCCCACGCAACCGAAGAACAGGGCGGTCATTGCACCATGGCTGAACATTTGCAAGCCCGCGCCACTCATCCCGGTCACGTTCATCGTGGCAAAACCCATGCTCACCAGGCCCATATGGCTCACCGATGAAAAACCGATGACGTACTTGAAATCACGCTGACGAAAGGCAATCAAGGCGCCGTAGACCACGTTGATGATGGTGAGCAATACGATCCAGGGCAGGTGCGTTTGAGCGCCGGAAGGGAGCAATTGCACGCCAGAGCGCAACGCCGCGTAAGCCCCCAGTTTCATCAGGACACCCGCATGAATCATGGAAACGGCTGTTGGCGCGGCGACGTGCCCATCTGGAGACCAGTTGTGGAAGGGGAAGACGCCAGCCAAAACGGCAAAGCCAAGGAAGATCAAGGGGAACCAGAGCCGGGCAAAGGAGAGGGTTTCATAGCCGAGATAGCCGAATTGGCGGAAGGCGCCACCTTCCGCGGCCAGGGTAAGTTGAACCATATCGAAACTGAAGCCGTCCGCTGTGGCCGGCAGCAATCCCGCTTCGATGGCATCTTGCAGGAGCAATGCACCCGCCTCGCTGCGATAAAATTCATCGGCGACGATCACCATCGCGATGACCCCGATCAACGCAATCACTGAACCAACCAGGATGTAGAGCGTCAATTTCATGGATGCATATTCGCGCAGCTTCACCCATCCCCAGGTCGCGATCAAAATGTACATCGGGAAGATCGCCAATTCATAAAAGAAGAAAAGCAGGAACATATCGACCGCAACGAAGACGCCGTAGACCCCAGCCACCAGGAACATGAAGAATGCCATGAATTCGCGCGTCCGTTCATCGATGTTCCAGGAAATCAGCACTCCTGCGACGGCGACCATGCCGGTCAGGAGTACCATCGGTGCGCTCAAACCATCAATGGCTACGTGATAACTGATTCCCAAAGTGCTCAGCCAGGAATATCGCTCTTCAAAAGCCAGGCCATCCGCGAACATCTGCGTGGCGGTAAAAGGAGACTCGGCATCCATGCTGCTTTGCGCCGCAGCGATCTGATCTACCTGGGCGTTGTAACTGAAATACAAGAAAGCCGACAAAACCAACGCGATGACAGCCGCGCTGATCGCTACCCCGCGGATCAGGTCTTTCTTTTCACCATCGATCCATAAGATGATGACGCCGGCAAACAGTGGCGTGAAAATGATGGCGGAAATCAACGGGATATCCAACAGTGTCATGAATTCCGCTCCCAATCCAGCATCGATCCTTTGCTCAGCCTCCCAAATACTGGATGATCGAACTGTTGATGGTGGGCAACAACCAGTTCGGCCACAATCCAGTGAACAGCATCAAGATCAAAAGCGGCGCAATCGCCAACGCTTCTCGCCATTCGATCTCCAATTGGGTATCCCGCCAGCGCAGATTGAAGGGGCCATGCAAAACGGCACGAATGCCCTTCAAGATATAAGCACCGGTGAACAATAGCCCCACCATCGCGAGCACCGTGAGCCAGGTGTAGACCGGCCAGGCCCCTCGCACGATCAAGAATTCACTGACGAAGCCATTCAAACCTGGCAAACCCAAACTGGCCATGCTGGTGAAAATGAAGATCCCACCGTATATGGGCGCTTTCACCCAGAAACCGCCATATTCTCGCAAATCCCGGGTATGTGTTTTGTGATAGATGGCACCGGCCAACAAGAACATGCCCGCCGAACTCAAGCCATGATTGAACATTTGCAATACCGTACCATTCGCTGCGTGAATCGCATGTTCGAGCTGGGCCGCGCTTCCCTCCTGCCAGGCCTGGCTATACACCAACGCGAGCACAGCCAAACCGATGGCGACAAAGCCCATATGATTCACGGAACTATAAGCGACCAGGCGTTTGATGTCGTTTTGTGCCCAGGCGGCAAACGCTCCCAGGACAATCCCCAGGACGGCCAAGAACGCAAATATGCCGGCGTAATTCGTCACAAAGCCCAGCAGATTCACTTCGCTGATCCAAACATCCGGAAACAGCGGGATCACCAAGCGGATGAAACCGAATGCGCCGAGCTTCAGCATCACGCCCGCCAGCAACATCGAGCCAGCGGTTGGCGCCTCCCCATGGGCATCGGGCAACCAGGTATGAAAGGGCCAAACAGGGATTTTGATGCAGAAAGCCAAGAAGAAACCGATGAACGTGAGTGCTTTCACCGTGCTATGGCTGATCCCCAAAAAGACACCGCCATCGCCAGTAAAACTGGGCCAGATCTGTACCAGCTTTTGTATCTCGTAGGTTCCGCCGGTCAAACCAATGAGTTGCGTGGCGAGGAGCATGCCCAGGGTACCGCCAACCGAATAAATCATGAACTTGGTTGCCGCATATTTTCGATTCGGCCCGCCCCATTGGTCGATGATGAAATACATGGGGACCAAGCTGAGCTCGTAAAACAAGAAGAAAATCATCAAGTCCATCGCGATAAAAACGCCCATCAAGCCCGTTTGGAAAAACAGGATCAAGGCCAAATGCATCGAGGCGCGGTCTTCCACTTCCCAACTGATGAGGATGGCCAGCGGGGTTAAGATTCCCGTCAACAGGACCATCGTTACGCTGATGCCATCCACCCCCAAATGCCAGGATGCATTGAGCAGCCGAAACCATTCCGCCTTCACCACCAATTGAAAACTGGGGCCATCCGCCTGGTAAGCGAGGAACACATCCAGGGCAAGCCAGGTGAGCAGGAGCGAGAATCCCAGAGCAAGCCAACGCGAGATGATGCGAACTTGCACCTCACTCAACCGCAGCAGTTGAGGCAAAAACCCAACGATGAAGGCAAAGAGTGCCGGCAAGATGATCAATGAATTCAGCGGATCCAAGCCCAGGAAAGATGCCATTGCCATCGATCAGCTCCCTGAAGCCATAGTAACCGCTACCACAGCGCCGACGAGAATGGCAGCGGCGACCACAAACAAGAGGTATTGCTGAACCCGTCCGGTTTGGATCCGACGCAGCCAACGGCCCGAATGCGCGATACCCTCTGGGATGCCATCACCCACCCCATCGATCAACCAGGTGTTGAGCACTTTCATCAAGTCGCCCAGCCAAACGAAGACCCTCGCGATCCCATGCAAGATGCCATCGATCAAGGTTCGGTCGAGGAATCGATCGGTGACCACATGAGCGACCCAATGGGCCGGTCGCAAGAACAGCCATCGATACCATTCATCGATGTAGTACTTGTTCTTGAGCAAAGTGTGCAATTGCAGGCCCAGGATACCAATCAGCGGGTCCTCCTGTTGGGCAGCCAGCGGCTTGCGCCAATAGAGAAGCCACCCCAAGCCAATCCCACCCAGGGCTATGCCAAACGAAAAGAGCACCGGTATGGTGTCGAATTTTAATTTCTCGGGCACTTCTAAGAGAGTGGCACCCACGAAGCGAAAGAAGGGATTGTATTCTGCCGAAAAAATGCTGCCCAACAGCGGAAAATCTGGGTGCACGCCCACATAGCCCGCCAGGATGGCGAAGAAGGCCAGGATGATCAGCGGCAAAGTCATCGTGAAACTCACCAGACCCTGGCCCAAATTGGCGTGACGTGCTTCTTCCGTCCGTGCTTCACCCATGAAGGTCAACCCGAGTTGGCGCATGGTATAAAACGCGGTCAGGAAAGCGGCCAATACCAACATCACGAAGACAAAAATATGCCCCGCATACCCATGACTCAAGCCATACCAGGCATCGGCCAAGATTTCATCTTTGGACCAAAAACCAGCGGTGATGAGGGGAAATCCGGCCAGCGATAAACCGCCGATGAGGAAGGTGACGAAAGTGACCGGCATGGTTTTTCTCAAACCACCCATATTCAACATATCCTGCGGATCAAAAGCGTGTCCCTGTTCTGCTTCATGCTCTTCTTCCGAGTGATCATGGGAATGTACGTGGTGTGCGCCATGTTCCATGCCATGGATCACCGCACCGGAAGCCATGAAGAGCAAGGCCTTGAAAAAAGCATGCATGATCAAATGGAACGCAGCTGAGATGTATGCCCCGATGCCCAGGGCCGCCGCCATGAAGCCCAGCTGTGATATCGTCGAATAAGCCAAGACGCGCTTGACATCATTCTGGGCCACGGCGATCGTCGCCGCAAACAATGCCGTGAATCCGCCCACGACGACCAAGAATACCAATGGCAATGGGTAATGGCCGTGATGTGCATCCCCACCCGCTGATAACAGGGGGAACAGCCGTATGATGGCATAAATTCCGGCCGATACCATCGCTGCGGCGTGGATCATGGCACTGACTGGCGTCGGGCCCTCCATCGCATCCGGCAACCAGGTATGCAAAGGAAACTGTGCAGATTTGCCCACCGTACCGATGATGAGGAACACGCCGATCAATCCGGCAGCGCTGACGCCCCAACTGCCGAAGATGATGGCGGGTGTGCTTTCCAACAGTTGGAGGACGCTCGCATCATAGAGTATGGAACGAAAGCTCAGCGTCCCCGTGATGGCATAGAGATAAACGATCCCCAGCAGCATCACCACATCGGCGACGCGCGTGGTCATGAAAGCTTTGATGGCCGCTTCATAAGCACTCTTCTTTTCGTACCAAAAACCGATCAGCATGTAGGAACAAAGGCCCATCACTTCCCAGCCCACAAAGAGCAGCAAGAGATTGTCGGCAACGACCAAGGTCAGCATGGCGGCGGCAAACAGTGAAATCAGGGCAAAAAACCGCGCCTGTCTGGGATCGTGCGCCATGTAACCCACGCTGTAAATGAAAATCATCAGCACTGCGATGGGCACCATGATGAGCATGACGGCAGTGAGTGGATCCACCAACACCCCCATCATGAACGGTTCAGTGCCGCTATCCATCCAGGCAATTTGGTCGGCGAAGACGTGAATGCCGAATTGATCTTGATCCAGGGCTTGCAAGACAACGGACCCGGCCAATATCAAGGAAATGACCGCCGCAATGAGCCCAATCCACACGCTCACCACTCGGCTCCAGTGCTTCACCACCGGAACTTGCGTGCCCTCATAATCCGGGTGATGGCCGCCATATCCAGCACTCGTGGCCGACACCAGCTTTGCTTTGTTGCTCAAGAGAACGATCACAAAAAAAGCGAGTAGTGGTGCCACGGGAATGAACCACGGCAGCAGATTGGGATCGGCGAGGATTTCAGCGATCGTCATGAATCAACCTAACCCCTCAACGCATCCACTTCTTCGACCACGATGGAGCGGTAATGACGGTATACCGCGATGATGATCGCTAAGCCCACGGCAGCTTCTGCCGCAGCCACCACGATGACGAATGCGGCAAAGACCTGACCAGCCATATCCAACGGGGTGTGGTAACGCCAAAATGCGACCAAATTGATGTTGGCTGAATTCAGCATCAACTCGACACTCATCAAGATGACAATGGCGTTGCGCCGCGTGAGCACACCGAAAGTGCCGATGGCGAACAAAGCGCTGGCCACCACCAGGTAGCACCACAAGGGCATCATTCGTCGGCGTTCCTTGCTTCCCGCGCGAGGACGATGGCCCCGATCATCGCCGCCGTCAACAGAACCGCTGCCACTTCGAAGGGCAACACGAAGCCATCGCCACTGACCAAGGCAATCCCTAAATCTGTCGTACTGCCCGGTGGTGCATCGGGTACGGCGGACAGATCACCCCAGATGGGCTCGATCACGGTGAACAATAAGACGATGAATAGCAGCAGGGAGGCGCTGGCGCCGAGCCACCAGAGGGAAGAGAACCTGCGTTGCAGTTGGGTCATCCCCCGCGTGAGCATGACCGCGAAAGTGATCAATATGCCGATGGCGCCGATATAGACCAAGACCTGAACAGCGGCCAGGAATGGCGCATGGAGCAATACAAAATAACCGGCGACACCAAACAAGCTCACGATGAGCCAAATGGAGCCACGGACCAGGTTGCGATTGTTCACCACACCGATCGCCCCGCCCAAAGTCAGGATGGTGCTCAAGAGGAAAAAGAAGGTATGCGGGGTGATTTCGATGCCAGCCATGATTCAGTTGCCTGCCGCAGCCATGAGTCTTTGTCTTTTTCCGCGAAACCGTATGATGCTCAAGACGACCGCGACTTGCAATGCATTTCCGGCCAGCATGATGATCGTCATCGGCAGGGTATCCACGAAGCCGGGAGAGTTCGCCAAATCGACCGCAAAACCCAATTCCTGAATGATTTTGAGCAAGAGTGCCGTGACCAGCAAATTGACGATGGAGAGGGGCACCAACCATTGCCAGTTAAAATGCATCATCTGATCGATCCTCAAACGAGGAATCGTGAAGCGAACCAGGTCGGAAGCAAAGAATAGAATCAGGGACTTGATGAAAAAGTAAAAGATGCCCAGCCAGGGCCAGCGATCCACAAAGGGGCCGTTCCAGCCGCCAAAAAAGAGGACGGCCAGCAATACGCCCTGGGTGAGCCAGTGCGCATATTCTCCGGCCATGAACATGCCAAACTTCATGCCGGAATACTCTACGTTGTAGCCCGCAGTCAACTCAGATTCAGCTTCGATCAAGTCGAAGGGCGGGCGCCCCACCTCTGCCTGACTGGCTAAGAAAAATGTCAGGGCCGCGATGGGCGACAAAGCCACAAACCACATATTGGCTTGTGCCTCCACGATTTCCACCAGGCTGCCCGTCCCGAGAAACAGCACCGGCACCAGCAAGGCCATCACCATGGGGATCTCGTAGCTGACCAACGCGGCTACCGCGCGGAATCCGCCCAACAAGGCATATTTGTTGTTGCTTGCCCAACCGCCCATGACCACCG
This sequence comes from Chloroflexota bacterium, assembly GCA_011523615.1. Classification (GTDB taxonomy): domain Bacteria; phylum Chloroflexota; class Anaerolineae; order Aggregatilineales; family Phototrophicaceae; genus WTGJ01. The sequence goes on from WTGJ01000027.1 coordinate 672,685, forward strand.
CTAAGGTTCCCAGAGAGGCGACGGCGATGATATAAAGCACGCCGGTTTCCAAATCCACCCCTACCACATTGGGTGCCATCGGGATCACGGCCCAAACCAGAATCACGGAAGCCACCGAAAGAACCGGTGCCACGTTGTAAATCAGGCGATCGGCATTCGCCGGAGTGATGTCTTCTTTGGTCAACAACTTGCCCAAATCGGCAAAACTCTGCAGCAAACCGAAAGGGCCCACTCGATTCGGGCCCAGGCGATCCTGTACCCGACTGCCAAATTTGCGATCGCCCCAGATCAGGCCGATGATCACCAGCAGAGGGACCGTCGCGATGATCACGACACCGAGAATCGTGGCGATGAATAAAGAAAGTTCGCTACCGAAACCCAGCGTGTCACGCAGCAATGACTCAAGCGCGGTTACGATATCACGCCGTTCCAATTAAATTCTCCTCAGGTTTCTCGGTGAGACGGCGAAGATCAGACCCACTCCAGTGCATCCTTCCGCCAGGCATAAATCAAGGCGTCCAGCAGCAGAAAGATGAACAAGAAGCCTGCACCAAACGCGAACAGGTCCAACTGTTGGTAAGCCATGGCCCAGGGGAACAACAAAACCATCTCCACATCAAAGATCAAGAATATCAATCCGTAAATATAATATTGAACGCGAAACTGAACCCAGGTGTCGCCCACCGTCTCCAAGCCACATTCATAGGTTTGTGTTTTGATGGCATTCGGCTTTTTCGGACCGAGCAAACGGGCAACAATTATGGGCAAAGCAGGTAATATGGGGGATAGCACGAAAAAAGCACCGATGAATGCCCAACTATTGATCGATTCCATCCCCATCCCCATTTCGCATTCAAGCAAACCAATGCGCATTCGGTTCAAACGCGGCGAGTATAGCAACGGCTGGCAGGTTGTGCAATGTTGCATACGCCAGAATCGGCGGACGCTTCGGACATGAGTGACATCAGCCAGCATGTCGATGACGCGACCTGGGATGAATTCATTCAAAGCTATGCCCACGCCCACATCCTACAAACTTCCGCATGGGCGCGACTGAAATCAAAATATGGCTGGCATTGGGAGCGGGTTACTCTGGCGGACGAAGCAGGAAACCTGGTCGCCGGCAGCCAAATCCTGTTCCGCAAATTCCCTTTTCTCCCCTACACCATCGCTTACCTGGCGATGGGGCCATATGGTGAGGCAGGCTCCATGAAAGAACTTTGGCGGGCCATACATCGCTGTGCCCGCAAACGCCGAGCCATCTACCTGAAATGGGAACCCGATGGGTGTTCTGAGAGAGGCCATTTCCGCACGCATGGTTTCATCCCCAGCCAAGAAACCATACAACCGCCGCGGACCATCCATCTCAACATCGAGGAGGAACCAGCTCTCATCCTTACGCGAATGAACCAAAGTACCCGCCGAAAAATTCGGCGCAGCCAGCGCGAGCTCACTTTTCGGGAAGCGGCTGCCTCAGATATCCCCCGCTTTTATCCGTTGCTGAAGCAAACGGCTGAGCGAAATCGCTTCGGGATCCATCCTGAATCCTATTACGAAGCGGCCGCTCGTTCGTTCTTGCCGGCTCAAGTGGCGCTGATCCTCGCCGAGCGAGATGGAGAGGCTATGGCGGGCGTGATGACTTTTGCCCTCGGGCGACGGGCCTGGTATTTCTATGGCGCTTCTTCTGCTTCTGCGCGGAAATATGCCGCTGGCTATGGTGCGCAATGGGCCGCCATCTTATGGGCAAGGGCAAGAGGCTGCACCGTCTATGACTTGTGGGGCATACCCGACGAAGAACCGGCGACGCTGGAAGCAGAGTTCAAGGGTCGGAGCGATGGCCTCTGGGGAGTCTATGGTTTCAAGCGAGGCTGGGGAGGGACCATCTCACGCAGTACTGGCGCCTGGGACTATGTGTATCATCCGCGCGCCTATCATGCGTTCCGCTGGGCGCTCAAAATGCGGCGAAGGATCCTCTCTTGAGTGTGCAGATCGAGCGGATCACGGAAAAAACAAAATGGCAGCAGCTCTGGTCTGACATGCCCGATCCACACATCTTGCAGAGTTGGGAGTGGGGCGAAATCAAACGGTCGACCGCGGGCTGGCATCCCTGGCGCTATGCCTTCTATCAAGATGAGAGATTGCTTGCCATCGCCTCCATCGGCTCGCAGAAACTCGGCCCATTTTGCGTCATGTACGCACCCCGCGGCCCATTGTTCACGCATCTTGGCCTGGGTTCACCGGCGGTTCTTTCGGCGCTGCAGGCTTTGGCGCATCAACACAGAGCCATCTGGTTGAAGATCGATCCCGATATTGCCTGTGCTGCCAGGCCGGTACAGGGCAACGAATGGAATGACCGGGAAGCAGGGCAGCAATTCAAGAGCGACCTGATCGACGCCGGTTGGCAGCATTCGCCCCAACAGGTGCAATTCTCCAACACACAAAGAATCGCCCTTTCCGCGCCGGAAGAAACCATCCTGGCGCAAATGAGCGCGAATGCTCGGCGGAAAATCCGCATCGCGCAACGAAAGGGGATCCAGATCAGAAGCGGGAACGCCGATGATATTCCTGAAATGTTTCAGATGTATGCGGAAACCGCGCAGCGGAATGACTTCCGGATTCGTTCGTTTGCCTATTACCGCACCGCCTGGCATGAGATGTTCAAAGCGGGGCGCGCACATTTCCTGATCGCCACTTACCAAAATGAAGCCATAGCGCACTGCATTTTATTTCATGGAGGCAACGCTTGCTGGTTTTTTTACGGCGCTTCGCGAGATAAAGAGCGCAACCGTATGCCCAATCATTTGCTGCAATGGGAGAGCCTGCGTTGGGCGAAGGGCATGGGGTATCAATGCTATGATTTCTGGGGCGCCCCAACCCAATTCCATGAAAGTGACCCTCTCTGGAAGGTATATCAATACAAGCGCGGCTTTCGCGGTTGCCTGATCCAGGGTTTGGGGGCTTGGGATCATGCACCCTACCCCAAACTGTACCGTTTGTACCAAACCGTAGAGAAGATTCGAAGTGGATAGGAAGAGATCATGAATCTCCATGAGTTGGATGCCTTCGTTCTACCCAAACTGGCAGAGTTCCAAACCGCAGGAGCGAGCATTGCGTTAATCCAAGAAGATCGGATGGTGGATGCGAAAGGCTATGGTTTTCGCGATGTCGAGGCAGTTCTGCCTTATACGGCGCATACCAACGGCCCCATCGCATCAGTAACCAAATCTTTCACCGCTTTGGCCATTTTGATGCTCGCGGAAAACGGTGCCCTCAGTGTAGATGACACGGTGAACCATCATTTGCCTGAGTTCGATATTCAACCGGAAGCAGAGCCGATCCGCATCCGTCATTTGCTCTCGCACTCATCCGGCATCCCCTCGTTGACCAGCTCCGAAATGGAATGGGCTGCGCTCACCGGCGCCACGAAGACCAGGTATCCCTTAGCCAACCATGATTCCTTACTCGCTTACGGTAGCGATGCCCAGCAATGGCTGATCGCCGCACCGGGCGAACAGATGAGATACTGCAACTATGGCTTTCATTTGCTGGGAGCGATCATCGAACGGCGTGCCAACATGCCATATGAAGATTTCATCACAGACCACATCCTCAAACCCCTGAAGATGAAGCATAGCTATTTCACCAAAACACGTTATGAAGCGGATGAAGATGCGACTTCAGCGTACATCATCTCCCAGGGCGCCAGGAAAAAAATCCCCATGCCCTTTCGCGCGGTTACAGCTGCGGGTGGGTTGTTCAGCAATGGCCATGACCTGGCTCGATACCTGCGGATGTTCCTGAATGAAGGACAGTTGGATGAGCGTCGCATCTTGAGCCCAGCGGGCGTTCAGTCGATGACCCGTCCTCACATCACTTTGCCCAAAGAGGGTCGTTGGCACCAATCTTCGTATGGCTTCGGTTTGATGCGCAGCGATGATTTTTACGGCCAGGTGATGATGGAACACGGCGGTGGATTGCCATTTGCCACTTCGTACATCGCCTGGATCCCGGCAACCGGCATGGGTGTCGCGGTCTTGTTGAATGGCGTTGGTTATCCGACCTGGCGCATCGCTCAAGTAGCACTGGCTCTGCTGCTCCAGGAAGATTGGCGTGAGCTCCCTTTCCTGAGGCGGGAACGCCGGCTGGCTGCCTTGGTCGGAAGCTATTCATCGTATCGAGCGGGATTGCAATGCACGGTCCGGCTCACAGGCGATCAATTGTTTATGGAACAAAGCAATGCCCACCAACAAACCTCCGTGCCCCTGTTGGAAGAACAATACAGCGAAACCGAATGTCAGTTTGTTGCGCCGATGATGGGTGAAAGACTGTCACTGATGTTCAAGAAGCACCCATCCCATATCGATTTGCACATGGATCGTTATGTATTCCGCAAGAAGATTTAAAACAGGGGAAAATCAGTCCAGGGCAAGCCGAAAGCATCGCTGAGTCTGTGCCAGTTCATCGCCCAGCTTTCACGCAACAGAGCGCGCAGGTATTCTACTGGCGTCAGATAACCGCCGGGTGCCGGTGAAGTGCCCACCTCCACTCCCCGTGAACGAAACAGCCATCGTGCCCGCCATAAGTGATAACTGCTGCTGACAACCAGTGCGGCATCCTGAGAATGACGGTGCATCCATTGCGTAGAATGAATCGCATTCTCTTGCGTGCTGTGGCTCTTTTCCTCCCGTGCAATAGCTGGATCAGGAACGCCCGCTGCCATCAGCAACTGCGCACACACCGCGGCTTCGCTGGGGTGATCAGGACGGGTGAATCCGCCACTGCATAAGAGCTGTTCGGCATAACCCTCGTGGTAAAGAGATGCCGCATGTGTGGCCCGCGCCTTCATCGATTTCGATGGTCGTCCATCGGCATCGAACCCGGCGCCCAGCACGATGATCAGATCGGAAACTTCTGCATGATCCAGGCGACCGAAACGATCGATTCGATGCAGCAACGTCAGCTGATCCACTGAGAATAGGACGGCGAACAGCCCAAGGATGTATTGGTATCTGAATGCTTTTCGAGACTTACGATGTGAAGCGCAGATTCAACACTCACTGAACCCGCAATTGACACAATTCCGGCAGCCTGCCTGGCGGATGAGCGCTGCAGAGCCGCATTCAGGGCACAGATCCGCGCCATTCAACATATGCTGATTGCCGTCCGGTTCCATGGCGACTGTGTTCGTCGGGTAAGCGGCCGCTGGGTTTGCATCGCTCAAGGAGAGTTGCTCCACGTCCTCTTCTGACAAATACGTATCCCGCAGCACCCCGGCGATCGCATCAGGCAAAGAAGTGACCCTTTCATGGCCCAAGCCCACCGAACGTTGCCCACCGATGCCTTCCAGCTCATCGATGATCAGTTTCACCATTTGGCGCCGGTTGGCGGGTGCAGTGGTGCGCAACATCAAAGATAGCAATCGACCCAATCCTTCCGCATCGGCCTGCAGATCACTGCCGGCTTTCCCGATCGTGACGAAGACCTCGAATGGATTCTCGTTTTCATCTTTGTTTAGGGTGAGATAAGCGGTGCCAAAAGGCGTCTTGCGGCTGATGGTGGTCCCTTGCAACTGTTCCGGGCGGGGATAGACGCGATGCGGGGTAGAGACTTGCTCTACATCCAATCCTTCGTCTTCTTCTTGCAACATCAGGACTTGTTCATCCCGGCTGCCATCGCGATAGATGGTACCGCCCTTGCAACCCAGCTGATACATCAATTGGTACAGCTCAGAAACTTGTTCCACCGAATAGTCCGAAGGAACGTTACAAGTCTTGGAAATGGCCGCGTCGACCCAACGCTGGATGGCTGCTTGCACCCGTATGTGCTCTTCTGGTGAGAGATCCATCGCCGTTACGAAGTAATCGGGGAGTTGTTCGGCTTCCGGATTGCGCTCGAAGTACTCTTTCACCAATGGGACTTGTTCCTCATGCATCCCCAAGCGGCTCTTGCGGAAATACTGCCACGAGAAGAAAGGTTCGATGCCAGTGCTGGTATTCACCATGGTTCCCGTCGTCCCCGTCGGTGCCTGGGTCAGGATGGTTACATTGCGAATGCCATCCTGCCGAACACGTTCCTGGATCGATGCCGGCATTTGCCTCATGAAGCCACTTTGCAGATACAGCTCGGCAGACAACTCCGGGAATGCTCCTTTTTCAACCGCCAAGTCACATGATGCTTCGTAGGATTCCACGGCGATGAATTCAAACAATTGGTCGAGAAAGGCTACGGATTCCTCACTGCCATAGCGTATTCCTTTTCGAATCATCAGCTCAGCAACGCCCATCGTGCCCAGGCCTAGGCGCCTCTCTCTGGTCTGGATTTGACGATTTTCCTCAAAGAAATACGGCGTTGCGTCGATCACGTTGTCGAGAAAGCGCGTGGCATAGCGTACGGTCTGGCCCAATTCTTGCCAGGCCACATCGTCCTTCGTTTCGTCGTAAAATCGGGCGAGGTTGATCGCACCCAAATTGCAAACAGAGAACGCTCCGAGTGGTTGTTCGCCGCAGGGATTCGTAGAGATCAATGGGTTGAAATACCAACTATTCGCCATTTTGTTGGAGCGTTCGTTGAACCACACGCCGGGTTCCGCGCTCGCCCAGGCGCTGCTGATGATGGCATTCCACAACTCTCTGGCCTTGACGGTGCGCTTCACAATCACGGGATTACCCGCCTCGCGCCACTTGGTCAAATCGCCATCCCATGTCTCATCGAACTGAGGGTGATCCGTATCCGGAAACAGCAAAGGCCATTCACCATCTTCCTGGACGGCTTTCATCAATTCGTCCGAAACCGCGACGCTGATATTCGCGTTGGTGATGCGCCCAGAAATCCGTTTGCTATTGATGAACTCGAAGACATCCGGGTGCCAGTCATTCAAAATCAACATCAACGCACCGCGGCGAGAGCCACCCTGCTCGATCAGCCCCGTAACGAAGCTATACAAGCCCCCCCAGGAAACGCTGCCGCTCGATCGACCGTTGACCCCTCTCACGTAGGCCTGACTCGGTCGCAAAGAGGACAAATTGATGCCCACGCCGCCGCCACGAGACATGATCTCTGTCATCTGCGACAGGGTGCGCATGATGCCTTCTCTTGAATCACGCGGGGAAGGGATGACGTAACAATTGTAATACGTCAGATTTTGATCCGAGCCCGCTGCGGTGAGGATCCTGCCTCCGGGTACGAACTTCCAGCCATTCAAGAGCCACAAAAACTTTTCGCGCCATTCCTCTTTGAGTGCTGGCGTTTTTTCCACCTGCGCGATGCCACGCGCCACTCGCTCCAGCATCTGCAACGGTTGCGTCTCCAAGGGCTTATCGATGTGTGATAAATCTCGCCAAACGATCTCATCATTGGCCAGCCGAACTTCAACTTCTCCATCCACGATCGATTCGACAACGCCGATCTCCCTTTGCCCCGTCCCGGGTTCGGTCATCACGATGACGGTATCGCCACTTTGCAAGCTGGCGCGGGTCATGTCTTTCAGCGCATAGCGATCGAGGAAAATCAACTGTCCCAAATCGTGCAATGTGCTTTGAGAGACGGAAGCTATTGATTCCTTGGTTCTTTCCCGAGCTGTCACGATATCTGCTTCCCTCTTCAGTCCATGCACTGAACAACTACAAAATCAAACGAATTATACAACCCAAAACTTCCCGAATCTAAATGGTTCATTAACCTTTGGCAGGTCATGCATAAGCGGCCTCACATCCTTCTGTTTCATTGAATTATCGGCGTCTGCGATTCCGTAAGAATGCGGGCAATTCTATATTTTTATCCTCGATATTGGTGTGGCTGGTGGGCGCCAAATCTGCTTCGGCCGATGTATTGGGGGGTTCTGCGGCTCTGCGTTGCGCCGGGCCAGCTGCTTCCGAACCACCCGCGGGGGTGGCCGTTTGGCCGCTGATGCGACCGGTTTGTGCCTGCACCGGTTGATGGATGCGTTGGGGTTGGGGACGATCCCTGTGGGTGGGGAAAATGGCCTGGCTGCCGCGGTTGGTATCAAAACCGGTGGCGATCACCGTGATCCTGACCAGGTCACCCAAACTGTCGTCCGGTACGGCACCCATGATCATATTCGCATCAGGATGAGCGCTATCACGGACGACCTGCGCGGCGAGATCCACTTCAAACAAAGTGAGGTTGCCACCCGTGATGTTGAACAAAATTCCTCTGGCACCATCAATGGTCACATCCAACAAGCGGCTGCTGATCGCTTCTTCGGCCGCCTTTCTGGCACGATCTTCACCTTCCGCCGTACCCACCGCCATCAAAGCCGCCCCACCTTCTGCCATGATGGTGCGCACATCGGCGAAGTCCAAATTGACCAAGCCCGGTACGGTGATCAGTTCGGAGATGCCCTGGATGCCATGCCGCAGCACATCATCCGCTCGACTGAATGCCTGTTGCAAACTCTCTCTTTTTTCCGCGATCTCCAACAAGCGATCATTGGGGATCACGATCAAAGTATCGACTTGATTCTTCAGCGCCTCTATCCCGGCGTCGGCCGTCTGCAATCGCGATGGCCCTTCAAAACGAAAGGGGCGTGTGACGACGCCAATGGTGAGGATGCCCAGATCTTTGGATATCTGCGCCACGATTGGCGAGGCGCCGGTCCCCGTTCCTCCACCCATTCCGGCCGTGATGAAAGCCATATCTGCGCCACGGAGCGCTTCGTACAGTTGGTCCTGGCTTTCTTCGGCTGCTTTTTTGCCGATTTCAGGATTGCCCCCCGCCCCCAGACCGCGAGTGAGTTTCTCCCCGATTTGGATCCGGTTCTCAGCGGAGGTCATTTCTAATACTTGCAGATCGGTGTTGATGGCGATGAATTCAACACCGCCGAGGCCTTCGTCAATCATTCGATTGACGGCATTTCCTCCAGCACCACCCACTCCCAAGACTTTGATTTGTGCGTAGTTCTGTCCCATGACTTGCGTTTCGTTAGAATCCATATGCCCCTCAAAGAGAAAGCCCAAACGAACATGCTTCACGATAAATGCTAATCATAATAAAACTCAGTTGCAAGCAAATTACAAATTTTGCTCAGAATCAGGCAAAAGTTTTCTCAACATCCCTTGGATCATCATCCCAAATCTGGGCAATATCGAAACATCGCCATTGGGACTGTGGATCGTTTCTTGCTCGATGCTTAATTCTAAACCCATTCTTAACAATCCAATGGAGGTACTGAATTCGGGCCCCTGAACGACCTCAGCTGCGCCGAGTAAATCTCTCGGACTGGCGGTACGTACCGGCATCTCCAACATCTGGGAAACGACATCGCGGAAGCCCGCCAGCTTCGATCCGCCACCGGTGAGGATCACCCCTGCGCGGAGCATGCGCTTCAAACCGGAACGGTTGAGTTCCCGTTTTACGCACTCGATGATTTCCCTCACCCGCGCTTCGCTCACCATGGCCAGGTCTGCGCGGCGGACTTCTTGCGGCTCGCTTTCTCCCACAGACTGGATCACGAAAGTATCGGCAGGATCGATCGCCTCTTCCAACGCATGGCCATGTCGCAATTTTACTTGCTCCGCGACTGCGAAGGGCGTGCGCAAAAAGTAAGAGATATCTTGCGTGACGAAGGCACTGCCCATCGGGATCACGGCCGTATGCCACACCGCACCATCGATGAAGAGAGCCAGATCCGTGGTGCCGGCACCAAAATCAATCACCAGGGCGCCGATGGTCGCTTCTTCTTCACTGAGTACACTGCTGGCGGAGGCCAAACCACTCAACAAAAATCGATCGACATGGACGTTGGCGCCACTCAGCGCCTCGCGCAAATTGGCGATTGCCGAACTTTGCGCGGTGACGATGTGCGCCTCCAATTCCAGTCTGAAGCCATGCATCCCCAAAGGACTTTTTAAGTGTTCCCGGCCATCCAAAGAATAACTTCTGGGCAAGACGTGGATGATTTCCGCATTGTGAGGGATCGCAATCGCTTTGGCATTCTCCAAGACTCTTTCCAGATCCAGTGGGTTGATGCTCCTTTGGCCGCTGATGCCAATCGCACCTTCGCTGCTTAAAGAGCTGGTAAAACCATCACTGAGGTTGACATAGGCGCGATTGATCTCGTAACCGCTCATCCGCTCGGCGGCAAGGATGGTTTCAGATAGCGCCAATTTGAGTTGCGTTAAATCTGTGATCTCGCCGCGGCGGATGCCCACGCTTTGAGCAACACCAGAACCGATGATGAAGGTTTCATTCTGGCGAACTTCCCCAATGACGACGGCGATTTTATGTGAGCCAATGTCCACACCGACGACGATATCTTTCATATCATTCTCCCGCAGCGCTGCGGTAATGATACGTCATGGGTTGGGCGACGTTGATTTCAGCAATGGTTACGCCTTCTTCCCTGGCCAAGGAATGCATCTCAGCGGCGACGGCAGCCCTGTACTCAAAATCGCCACCCCTGCCGTACCAGACCACCGTTTCTTCATCCAGCCAGTGGCCCAAGCCGCGAAAAGGATTCGGGTCAAACAGAACGGGTGCATCAACTTGGTCCGGTACAGATTGCAACAATGCTAGGACATCGTCGACGAGCGAGGCGACGAATGCCTCGTCATGATCCCGTTGCTTTTGCACCGCTGCGCTGGAAACGACCAGAGGCAAACTCAGCTGTTTCAAATACACCGGCATGATTTCTCCATGCTGCGTGACCCAGACGGAATGCTCACCCGCTTGCCAAACGAACAAAGGCTGTTTTTCTATGATGTGGATTTGCACCGTCCCCAATGGCCAACCCACTTGTACCTCAGCCTCTTCGATCCCGGGTTGGCGCAACAGGCTCTCCCGGATTTCAGCTGGGTTCAGCCAGAATACATTCTTTCGCGCAACGCCGGTCATTCCGATCATTTCTTCATGGGTGTAATAGGACACTCCAGCCAAAGAAATCGCATTCACATAAAAGGCGGGCGAAATCACAAATTGTAGGATGAGCAAGGCGATGCAAAGGATGATCGCTCCACTGAACCAGCGCTGCCTCCCCCGCATAATTCTTCGGCCCGATTGCCGATGTTTTTCTCGAAATTGACGGGCGCGGACACGTTTGCGCAGTGCACTCGCGGTTTTCTCATTGCTGATGACATCCATGGCAACCATAAACACAGCATAATCTGAATCGGTGAGACCGCAATGAGCGTCACCATTCACCGATGTGTTCTATTTCCAGTTGGAGTTGAATGCCGCAGCGTTCCCACACCTTACTTTGCACCCTTTGAATCAACTCATCGTAATCCGCAGCATCCGCAGCGCTCACCTCCGTACCGCGGTTGATGAAAAAGTTGGCATGCTTATGGGATACCTCCACTTTCCCTACCCGATATCCCTTCAACCCCGCTGCTTCAATGATCCGGCCCGCATGATCCCCTGCTGGATTCTTGAAGATGCTGCCCAGACTCGCACCCGCCGGTTGCGTTTGCTTCCGCAGCGTTTTCAATTGCTGCATCCGTTGCTCAATTTGTTGGGGATCTCCTCGTGGCATAGTCAGCTCAGCAAACAGAATCAAGAAGTCTTTCTCGGGCGCCGCCTTCCAACGTGAGTTGCGGTAGGCGTATTCCATTTCATGCGCTGGAATGTTGCATCTTCCCTGCCCCTTGATGAGGATTTCCGCTTTTGTCAAACTGGAGGAGATATCACCCCCATGAGCGCCGGCGTTGTTGACCACGGCCCCGCCTATGGTGCCAGGAACCGTCGCAAGCCACTCCAAACCGGCAATCCCTCTCCGTTGAGCAAAGCGCGCCAAAGAACCCAGTGAGACGCCGGAACTGACTTGGATCACGGCGAGATCGTCATGGAGCTCCGTGCACCGTACGGAATGGTTCTCGTTGATGACCACCAGCCCACGGACGCCACGGGGCGCGATCAGCACGTTGGCACCCTTACCCAGGACGCGCACCGACCACCCACGCTGCCATGCTTCTTGCACCACGGCGATCATTTCTTCTTCACCATTGCGAGCGTGATACAGCCAATCGGCCTCCCCCCCCAAACGGGCAGCCGTAAATCGAGCCAGGGAAGCATTTCTCGCAACTAGCTGTTCCAAACGATCAGTTTGCAATTTCTTCCCAATCATTCAATAAAGACTCGCCGATGGAAGCCGCATCCCCCGCACTCAGGATGAGCACGCAAGCAGGAATTTGCAGCCTGGCAATGATCTGAGCCAGAGCAGCGCTGGCATCTGGAGCGAAATGTACCCGCGGATGTAGGATCGCAGCGGTCAGTGCGGCGCCATGGATGCCAGCGATCGGTTTTTCCCTTGCGGCAAAGATTTCAGTGACGATCACTTTATCCGCTCCTTGAAATGCGCGTGTGAACCCATCCCACAAAGCTGCGACGCGACTGAATGTGTGCGGTTGCCAAACCACGACCAGTTGTCGCTCCGGAAACTTCTGTCTGGCTGCCGCGATCGTAGCGCGAATGGCAGTGGGATGGTGTGCATAATCGTCGACGACTGCCAAACCCGCTCGCTCACTCCGAACGTTCATCCTGCGTTCGACTCCGGGAAAGTCCTGGAGCGCTGCCGCAGCTTTCTCCCAGGGGATGCCATACTCTGCCGCAGCCAAGAGGGCAGCGGCCGCATTCCACAAATTGTGTTCACCGACCAGCGCCAGCGCCAACTCGGCTGCCGCCACCCCCTGGTGCATACAAATTGCTGTGCAGCCAAGTGGAGATTTCCGTATTTGCGTGAGCTGCAGATCTGCGGAAGCGGCACCACCATAGCTGGCAAGGCGTAGATCAGCATTCAATGCCGCCACAGTCTGACTTAGGAGCGGATCGTCTGCACAGTGAATCAGGCGACCGCCCGGCAATATGCGCAAAGAAAACTGGCTGAACGCTTGAACCAGTGCATCCAGATCGGGGAAAAAATCGGGGTGATCCAGCTCAAGGTTCGTGATGAGTGCTGTTTCGGGGCACAAACCCAGAAACATATGGTCGTATTCATCGGCTTCTACGACGAAGAGATCATCTGTACCAACACTCGCGTTTTCACCACTGGCCAACCGGCTGCCCAGGATGAATCCGGGAGAAAGACCGCTCTTGCGCAAGATGTGGACGAGCATGGCCGTGGTCGTCGTTTTGCCATGAGTGCCGGCGATGGCGATGGTCGGACGGGGACCGATTACCGTTTGCATGATATCGGCTCGTCGATATGTGGGGATGCCTTTTCGCCGGGCGGCGTCCACCTCCCCCATGCCTTCTTCATCGATGGCAGAGGTGTAGATCACGGCAGCAGCATTTTCGATCTGCTGTGCATCATGGCCCAGCTGGATCGCCACGCCATCCTTCGCCAACGCTTCGGTCATTGGGTTGGCTTGCTTGTCAGAGCCGCTCACACTATGACCACGTTCCCATAGAACACGCGCGATGGCCGATAACCCCGAGCCACCGATGCCGACCAAGTGGATGTGCATCGATGGCGGCCAATCTTCCATACAACCTTCGAATCGATTCACAATCGGATCCAGGCATAGGATATGGTGGCGACGATGCCGAACAGCAAGACCTCAAAGGGGCCTCCGGTCCAGCCGAGCAATGGAAGCTGCAAGAATGCCGCGGCCGAAGCGGTATCCGGGCCGGGGGCCGTGATCAGTGGTGCAAAAGGATACAGGTGAATATCCAATAGATACCAGAGTGCTGTGAAGAATAGATAACCATTCATCCCTCCCAATAGCCCACCCCACAGCAATGTGAGGAGCCGTTTCCGCCACCCGTTGGAGAGATTCGCGGATTGCGCAGCGGCGGAACGAATGAGCAAGTGAGCCATGAAATATACCAGCGCCAGGATCATCGCTTCTAAGGCAAACAAATGACTCATGGACATGAATCGCAAGATGACATGCCGAAACCAGCCATCCAGTTGGAGAATGGAAAACACGACCGAAACGAGCAATCCCAAAGTCCATAACTCTTTTTTCCAGCCGCGGCGCATTCCCAGTACCGTGAAAAAAACGACCCCGATCCAAAGCATCGCCGTCATTGGGATCATGACATGCTCAGATCACGATCAAGACGATCAGGAACGCGCCGACAACCATCAATGTGAATACATCGCCGCTGCCGGTTGGGCCACCCACCAACAGGTAGTGCGGTAACCACTGCGTCCATTCTGGATTCACATTGATTGCACCCTCTGCCCAAAGCGGGTAATCATTCATATGAATGTAGTACCAAACCGAACCGCTGATCAGGTAGCCATTCACCGCGCCGATCAAGCCGCCCAGAATCCCTTCTTGAAACTGACTGCGCTGGTTCAGCCTCTCCCCGGTCACCCGAGCCCACAATCGAGAACCGATGACGGCTCGAGTATGGTAGGCTGCCGAAACGATGCCGGTGAACAGCAACACTTGAACCAGCAAATGCAGCCCGGCGCTGCCACCAGACAGCAGTTCGTTGCGGATGAGCGCATCGAACTGATGCAAGGCAAACATAGCGAGCAATATCCCAGCGGATGAGATCAGTTCCAGGCTGAAACCCCTGCGGGAACCAATGTACACGAACACAAAGATAGCCAATAGGATGAGGATCCTGAGATCTATCATGTCATTCGGCTACTTTCAAGAGTTCTTTCGCCAACAACTCTGCTCCATTTTGCGCCTTCATTTTCCCAAAATTACCGCGCATCTGCTTCAACTTGGAGCCATCGTCGCGGCTTAAATCACGCACGGTCGGCAGCAACGATTGGAATAATTCTTCTTCGCGGATCAAGGTAGCCACACCTCGGTCCGCAAGATATTGTGCATTGACTTGTTGATAGCGCCATGGATTCGCCAGTGGAACCAGGATGCTGGGTGTGGCGTACACCGCACTTTCGGCCAATACACTGGCGCCCGCCCGCGACAGGATCAGGTCGGCCGCAGCCATCGCGACGCCAATGTCATCCAGATACGGGAATGCGTGATAATGTTCCTGTGGAACATCAGCCCTCTCCCTTTTGAAATCTTGCCAATTGTTCTGACCCGTTGCATGGATGATTTGCCAACCATCTTCGAGCAATGCTGATGAAATGGAAAGGAGGACCTGGTTCAGGATTCGCGCACCCAAGCTACCGCCAAAAACCAGCAAGGTTGGTTTGTTTTCATTCAGCTGGAATCTCCGTATGCCATCTTTCCTTCCATGACCTAGGAAACTCTTGCGCAACGGGTAACCGACCACGGTGCACTTGCCTGCTGAAAAATACTGCTTCGATTCTTCGGTGTGGAGCGCCACTCGGTCGACGAACGGCGCTAAAGTTTTGATGGCCAGACCCGGTTCGATATCCGGCAGGTACATCACGCGAGGGATGCGCAACAACCAGGCAGCCAAAGCCACGGGAAATCCCGTCCACCCGCCGGTGAGGAACAGCACGCGCGGTCGGTCCAGCAACAACAGAATTATGGATTGCAGAAAACCCAAGGCCAACGAGATCATGCTCCGCAACTTGCGCAACAGGCTCAAGCCGTGGATCGGGCCGGCCAGGATCTCAGAATATCGGTACCGGGGCAGCTGGAAAGCTTCGATGTATTGCCGTTCTGGGCCGCCGAATACACCGACAAAATGAAGCTCAAGCTCTGGATTACGGTCGGTAAGCGCTTCTGCGGTGGCCAAAGCGGGGTATAGATGACCGCCAGTTCCGCCGGCTGCGATCATGATGCGCAAAATCGATACTCCGTCCTCTTCGGGTCGCTTCCACTACATTCACGCGATTCACGCTGAGCAACAAGCCCACACTGGATAGCATGGTCACCAACGAGGAGCCACCATAACTGATGAAGGGCAAGGGTACTCCCGAAGCGGGCAGCAGAGAAGCCATCACGGCGATGTTCACCATCGCCTGCGTGATGACCATGGTAGTGATGCCGATAGCGAGCAAACTCCCCAGCGAATCTTTCGCCCGTAAAGCGATCAGGTACCCACGATACGCGAACACGATATAGAGACCGATGACAGCCATACCGCCCACCACGCCCAATTCCTCCACCAAAATGGCGAAAATGTAGTCTGTATGCGGTGCGGGCAAGCGACCGGCGAACTTTTGCAAACTGTTTCCGATCCCCAACCCCAGCATGCCCCCGTTGCGAAAGGCAATCCTCGCCTGCCGCGAGTGATAATCGGCTGCACTGAGACTATCCAACCCGCGTACAAAATGATCCACTCTTTCACCCACATACGAAAGCGCATCGCTACCCGAAACCAGGATCAATGCCAGAATGATCAGGCCGAGTACCAACATCAAAAACAACTGTTTCATCGTCGCGCCGGACAAAAAAAACATCGCAAACGAAACGCTGATGATGATGGCCACTGTGGTCAAGTCCGGCTGCAGGAAGATCAGGCCGGCGATGATGCCGACGATCGCCAGATATGGCAGCAAGCCCAGGGTGATGCTGCGAATGCGGCCATGATTGGTGCTCAGCCACGTTGCGAGATACACGACGGTGACGAGCTGGGCGACTTCACCGGGTTGAATCGACCCGCCGATGAGCGATCGTCTCGCGTTGATCAAGGTGTCGTCGCCATAAAACAGCACCATGACCAACAAAGCGATGGTCAGGATCAAAGCGGGAATGATCCATTTTTTCCATATGCGATAATCCATGAAGGTGAAGGCGAACAAAATCATTGATCCGATGGCGGCATTGCGCAATTGTTGCTTGAGGATCGAGCCCACCGAACCGAATAGCTGATAGCTCCAATCCAGCGTAGCACTGTAGACCATCATCAAGCCAATGATGAGCAAGGTTGCGGTAACGACCAACAAGGGGATATCCATTGCCATGAGCAACTGACGAAGGAGTGAATTGGATCGGACGCGGGGGATGCCCAATCGCAACTGGTTCTGGGTATTCCCTTGCTGGATGACGCTCTCTTCAGGCATGTGGATGTATGAATCTGGGTTCAAGATCATTTCATTATAAGGACATCACCAATTCGTGAAAGTGCTGCCCTCTGGCTTCAAAATTGCGGTAGGCATCGTAACTAGTCCCCCCGGGCGAGAGCAAAACCACGTCGCCCGCTTGCGCCAATTGCTTCGCGCATCGCGTCGCCTCGGCCAAACCGGAGAGGCGATACAAGGGAGGAACATCCTTTGCCAGTCGCCGCCATTCTCGTTGAATCATGGGGGCAGCCTCCCCAAACAGGATGACGGACCTTACCTGGGTGGTGATTCGTTCCAACAATGGCCGCCAAGGCAAATCTTTATCCTGACCACCCAACAATAAAATCAATGGTTCGTCGTAGCTGGCGATCGCCGCGATCACCCGTTCCGGTGATGTGGCGATGCTATCGTTGACATAACTGACGCCATCGAGGTTGCGGATGGGCTGCAGGCGATAGGCGACCGGTTGAAACGAACGGATGGCTTGCACCATCGCAGCCAATTCCACGCCCGCGATCCGCGCGACGGCGCAAGCAGCCAAGGCGTTGGCCCAGTTGTGTTTCCCGCGTAGGGGGATCTCTTCGCGGTGCAGCAAGGGGATGCGTTCCTGGTCTTCAAACAAGCACAATTGCTCCTCGAATAAGTACGCCCCGTTTCGATCGATCGGTTGCATCCCAAACCAGCGGAGTTGCCCTCGCGCTCTCGAGGCCAGCTTCCTACAGTGCGCATCATCTGCTGAGAGTACCACCCAGTCATCCGCTCGCTGCCATTTCATGATGTGGTGCTTCGCTTCGATGTAGGCTTCCATGCTTCCGTGGCGGTCCAGATGGTTGGGCGTCAGATTCAGTATGGTGGCGATGCCCGGGCTCGATCGCATCCATTCCAATTGAAAGCTCGATAATTCCATGACCACGTGGTCATGCGGTTGCATGCGTGGCAAATCATCCAGCAATACCCGTCCGATGTTGCCACCGACCCACACGCGGTTGCCTGCTGCCCGCAACATCTCTCCGATCAGGGAAGTGGTCGTAGTTTTCCCGGCACTGCCGGTGATGCCGATCACTTTCGCCGGGCAATGCTCGATGAAGATTTGCGCATCATTGGTGATCGGCAGTGAGCGAGCCAACGCAGCTTGGATGTAAGGGTGTTCATTGGGGACGCCACCGGAGATGCAAAGGGCATCCCAATCTTGCGGCAATTTCAATTGTGGATCATCAAACTGAAAACGAACACTCGGATGATCGTCGGCCGAAAAATCAATTGCGTCCGCACTGCGTCGATCGCTGACGGTGATTTTCGCAGCTCTGCCCTGCCACCATCGGGCCAGGGATTGACCGCCGCGGCCAAAGCCGATGATCCCGATGTGTGCAGCTCGGAACTTTTCAATACTCTCGTTTCGTTTCATAACAAAGCGAGTGAGACGCCGATCAAAGCGCTGAGAATCCCCACGAGCCAAAACCGTTGGACAATCTGTGTTTCGCTCCATCCGCCCAATTCGAAATGATTGTGGAGCGGAGCTTGCCGGAACAAACGGCGCTCATTTTGTGAACCCCAGAATCGTCGTGTGAATTGCGCGGAAGCAATTTGCAAGATCACACTGACCGTCTCAGCTACCGGTACGATGGCGATGATCGGCAGGAGCAACCATCTTCCCGTCATCACCGCTACCGTGCCCAACACGGCCCCTAGGGCGAGCGAACCCGTATCACCCATGAACAGCTGAGCCGGATGGGCGTTGTACCATAAAAATGCGAAACAAGCGCCGACCAGGATGAAGCAAAGTTGAGTCAAGAAGATTTGTTGCTGGAGATAGGCGATGACGCCAAACGCGCCGAATGCGGTCGCTGTAATGATACCTGCCAGGCCATCCAGACCGTCGGTAAAATTAACGGCGTTGGAAGTCGCGACGATGATGAATACCACGATGGGGATGAACAGCCAGGGACTGACGGGAAGGCTCACATGAATCAAGGGGAAATTGATTTCGTTGGCGAAGTCAAAACCCCCATCGTATTGCGATATCAATACCGCAGTGATCAACGCCAAAATGAATTGGCCAATGAATTTCAATCTTTTGTTCAATCCCTGCCCGACTTCTGCAGTAGATTGCCGGATGCCAGCTCGGTCGTCGATGTAGCCCAAGAAGGCATATCCGCCCATGACAAAGAGTGGGAGCATCACACTTGCACCGTGGCCACTGCTGACAATGCGCACCATATTGATGGTCAACGTAAGGGATATGGTCGTGAACACGATCATCAATCCACCCATCGTCGGGGTGCCGATTTTGCGCTGATGGGCCGGGCTCAATTCCACCTGAATCAACTTGCCGACTTTCAATATCTTCAGGACTTCGATGAACGGGCCACCCCAGATCACTCCGAGTAAGAAAGCAATCGCACCCACCGACAATGAAAAAGGTAAGCCAGAATCCATCGGTTACGGTTCAGTCAGCATCTGGTTCAGACCGCGCCATTCGATCACTCAGATCCCATGAGGTTCGATCCGCTTCGGGCAGAATTTCCAGCTGGATCACCAATTTTTCCATCAAATTTTGTGTGATGGGCCAGAGTACGGTCGGAGCCGATTCACCACTCGTGGGCTGTTCCAACTTGATCAACAACACAAATTCAGGCTCATCGACGGGGAAAATACCCACAAATGTCATGTTGTATTCTTCCGCGGCGTATCCCGTGAGATCTGGTATCGCAGCTCGAGCAAAGTAACCGGCCAGCTCGTAGTCATGCAATCCGGCAAGGGTGGCCGTATCATTCACGATGTTTTGCTGCAGCAATTCCAGCAGATGGGCCGCATTCTCTGCGGAAAGCACTCTTTTGCCATACGTAACCAGTGTAGGCTCAATGCTCCGCGCACCTTCCACCGATGAGTGATCCCAGACTTGGGAAACCAGATGGGGTTGCATCATCACCCCTTCATTGGCGATGGCGGCATACATCGAAACCAACTGCATTGGTGTGACTTCCAGCAAATGACCATAGGAGTTGCGCAGGAGGTGCTCATCGCTCCATTCCGTATGTCCTGGTAAACGCAATTCCCCCGCCGCTTCCCCGGCCAAATCGATGCCGGTCGTATCCCCCAAACCAAACCTACCCAACGCTTCGTAAAATGCGGTCGCGCCCATTTCTATGGCCACTTCGGCCGCCCCAATCTGCGTCCCGTGAACCAGGATCTCTTTGATGCCCACTTCGCCATAGGCAGCCAAATCGGCATTGACCACCCGTTGACCACTGAAGATCAACTCCCCACGATCCAGGAATCGCCATTCTGGTGAGACGCTCTTGTTTTCCAGGGCACCTGCAAGGGTGATCGGAATCATGATAGCCCCCGGCTCATAGGCTGCACCGATGGCGTTGTTCTTCAATACATTCGCATCTTCGATGGCAAAAAAACGATTCGGGTCATATCCCGGCAAATTGGCCATGGCCAACACTTCACCCGTTTCGACGCCCATGAGGATGATGCTCCCAGAGATCGCTTGCGTGGTTTCCAATGCCTGATCCAGGCTATCTTCCACAAAAAACTGGATTTCGCGATCCAGGGTCAACGTCAAATCATGGCCCTGATCCTCGTGGTGTAGGTCGGGCGGGACGTCATACAGATTCGCACCAAGCGATACATCGCGGGTTTTCCCAGAAAGTAAGTTGTGGTAATACCCCTCTATGCCAAAACCACTGGGTTGGTTCACATCGTAATTGATGAAACCGATCACCTGGGCTGCCAATCGGTTCTGAGGATAAGTGCGTCGGTTCAACATGGAGATATCGATTCCCAATATGGCCAACTCATCCAAGGCCTGGCATCGCTCACCGGGAAGCGGCTCCAGCACGCTCACCAAAGACTGCCACAACACATCGCTCGCTGCGATTTCATAGAGTTCTTTGACACTGCGCTCCACTAATGGAGAGAGCTGCCGGGCCGCTGAAAGGGGATCACGGATCAAAGGCGGATTGATGGCGACGGTACAGGCCATTTGATTGACCGCCAATTCAGCGCCGTTGCGATCGTAAATGGTGCCACGCGCACCTTGAAACTGGATCGTTCCTTCGTATAACGCCGCTCTCTGAGCATCGACATAAGCGGCATCCGGTGCGGACAAAGCGCCAATGGCCAGGGAAGTCAGCCTCATCATCAGGACCAGACTGAGCAATAACAATGCCAACAAGACAAAGGGAAGCCTGAGGCGAAGCGTTTCCAATAAATTGTCTTCGTTCGCGTTTTCCATGCGGTTTCCCTGAGCCCGAGCCTCCGCTTAAGGCTGGGCAAACTCCTGCCATTGGCGCTGGAATCCTGCCCACCAGGAGCTGTCTTGCATCTCTCGCGGGTCGGATGAGATGATCAAAAGGGCCTCCTCTTCTCCTGTTTTGCTTGCTGTTTCTGTGGTGTGGTGAGAGACTTGCGGGACTTGGAGGTAACGAATCTCTTCTCGGCTTGCATGCTGAAAACCCAGCGCTTCCGCTCGTTGCTGGAGTTCAGCCAGATTCTCTCTGGCCGTAATCTCTGCGCGCAATAGATTCACTTCTCGATACAACGAATCACGATACGACAACAACTCATCCAGGGCATGTCGTTTGTGGGCTACAGAGGAAATCTGCAAGACATAGATGATGCCAGCCAGCAGGACCAGCGCACCCGACAACCACAAAATGATTCTGGTCTGCTCACGAGGGTTCCATCCCGAAGAGCGAAAGACGTGTTGAATCCAGCTTTGCGGTAGTGGCGTCACTATAATGCCTCCACGACTCGCAACCTGGCGCTTCGACTCCGCGGATTGCGTGCGATTTCGCGAGACTGGGCCCGAATGGGTTTCCTCGTCACCCGCTTCACCGTAGCGACATGACCACAATCACAAAGCAACTTCTCGGGTGGACAGATGCAATTTCGACTCGCTTCTTGAAAGAATCTCTTGACGACTCGATCTTCGACGCTATGAAAACTGATCACTGCCAAACGGCCCCCCGTTCGCAAAAGACGGATGGCTTGTGGCAGCGCTTTTTTCAGGATGCCCAGCTCGTCATTGACGAACATTCGGATCGCTTGAAACGTGCGCGTAGCCGGGTGAATCTTCGCGCGCCGACTTCCAGCGCCCTTCACGCGCTCCACCAGCTCACTCAATTGCTTCGTAGTGTGTATCGGGCGTTCCGCCCCAATCGCCCGGGCGATGGCCCTGCTCTGCGGCTCTTCACCATAAGCCAACAGCACCTGGACAATTTCGGATTCCCGCGCAGCATTCAACCAATCGGCGGCGGTATCGCCACTCGCGCAATCGTATCTCATATCCAAAGGGCCATCCAATTGGAAGGAAAAACCGCGGACAGGCGTGGCGACTTGCACAGAGGAAAAGCCCAAATCCAACAAGATGCCGTCCACTTCATGCCAGCCAAGCTCAGCCGCCGCCGCGACCATATCCAGATAACTGCGGTGCTTCAGTTGAAAACGAGGTGCGTATTTCTGCAATCGATCGGTTGCATGAGGGAGAGCCGCCGCGTCGCGGTCCAGCCCCAAGAGTTGATGCGTGCAATGTTCGAGCAATGCCTCGCTATGCCCCCCCATACCCACCGTCCCGTCAATCACGTGCTCCAAGACGCCCGACCGATCACTTCCAAAAACCCGAATTACCTCTTCCAGTAAAACTGGTTCGTGGATCGGGAATTCAGCCTGATTCCTGTGGATCACAGTATGAATTATGATACACCAAACACCCACCGGCGCTGGGCAGAATGCTGAAATGACATCGAACCAGCAGGATGGCCTATAATCATCAAGAACAGACACTTTTCCAACCATCCTGATATGACATTCAAACCGTTAGCCCACCTTCGTAGGATTTTAGAAAACCTCCCCACCAAGCCGGGGGTGTATCTCTTCAAAGACGAAAATGGTGAAATTTTGTATGTCGGTAAGGCAAAGAAACTGCGCGACCGGGTGCGCAGCTATTTCGGCAATGCCAGGGACCTCGACCAAAAAACGCGTCGTTTGCGAGCCAGGGTGACCGACATCCAATTCATCGTGGTTGAAAATGAAGTCAAAGCCTTGATCCTCGAAGAGACTTTGATCAAGCGGCATCAGCCAACGTTCAACGTCCTGCTCAAAGATGACAAGCGCTATCCGTACATCCGAGTGAACTGGCAAGATGCTTACCCAACAGTCGAAACGACCCGGCGCATCGTCCGTGATGGCAGCCGTTATTTTGGCCCCTACACCGCGATGTGGCAGGTGCAAAATACTTTGCGCGTGCTGCGGCGTGCGTTTCCCTACTTAACTTGTGATCGGGAAATCACCGGCCGCGATCCGCGTGCGTGCCTGTTTCATGACATCCAGCTCTGCAGTGCGCCGTGCATCGGGGCGATCGACCGCGCAGGCTATCGCCGACTCATCAGCGAACTGATGGACGTACTGGGCGGTCGCTCTGAACCCGTCATCCGTCGTTTGCGGGAAGAAATGGCAACGGCTACTGCAGCATTGCAGTTTGAACGGGCGGCCACCATCCGCGACCAATTGAATGCCATTGAGTTCATCACAAAGAGCCATGTGGCGGTCAGTCCGCGGATGGTCAATCAAGACGTCATCGCTCTGGCCAGAGACAAGAACGATGCCGTGGTGCAGATTTTGTTCATCCGCAACGGAAAACTGATCGGCAGCGATGCCCGGCAATTGGATCACACGGCGGGTGAAACCGATGCCACTGTGCTGCATAACTTCATCACCCAATTCTATGGCGGATCGCAACACGTCAACGAAATTCCGCGCGAGTTGGTTTTGCCCAATGAGATCGAAGAAGCGCGCATTTTGGAACGCTGGCTCTCGGACAAACGGAACGGGGAGAGAATCACCCTTTCTGTGCCACAGAGCGGGAAAAAACGCAATTTGATCCATTTGGCTCAGGAAAATGCTGGCGAGGCGATGAAAGTTTTCCGCGCCCAATGGGAAGCGGATGCCACCAAGCAAGAAGATGCCATCTCATCCTTACAGGCCGCTTTGGCTTTACCCAAGCCCCCCATGCGGATCGAATGCTTTGATGTCAGCACCACTCAAGGTACGGCCATTGTCGCCAGTCGGGTGGTCTTTGCCAAAGGCATTGCCCGAAAAAGCGAATACCGCCGGTTCAACATTCGTACGGTATCTCATCCCGGCGCCGATGATTACCAATCCATGCGCGAAGCCCTGACGCGCCGCTTCACACGCTACCTCCATGCCCAGAACAATTCGGGAAGAGAAACGATCGTCCGCAGCATCAGTGACGAAACGTGGAAAATTTTGCCGGATTTGTTGCTGCTCGATGGCGGCCAAGGTCAACTGAACATCGGCCGGGCAGTGTTGGCAGAATTCGGCCTGGCGGAGCTAGTACCCGTCGTCGCCTTGTCGAAACAAGAAGAGCTGATCCATCGGCCCCAATCCGCAGAACCGCTGCGTCTGGGTCCGCGAAACCAGGGCTTGCACCTGTTGCAACGCATCCGTGATGAAGCGCACCGCTTCGCCATATCCAGCCACCGAAGACGGCGCAGCAAGCTGGGAATGGAGAGTAGATTGGAACAAATCCCGGGGATTGGCCCGCGGCGGCGGCAAGCTTTGCTGAAGCAATTTGGCTATTCCAACGAAGCGATCAAACAAGCCAGCATCCGTGAGCTGATCACCGTACCCGGCATCAGTGAACGTCTGGCCTTCATCGTCAAGGAAAAGCTATAGTCCCATCTTCCAGCGCTTCACCCAGCCGATGAGCGGCGTGTTCCAACAACTGGGGAGCCTGTGCGAAGGCTTCGCGCAGCGGCAGCGAGCGTGGTGTGATGCGGATGATCGCATCGAAACCCATTTCTTTGCCCTGGTCTGCTGACCAATCACTGTCACCCACCAGAGCCACCGTCGGGACCTGCGCCTGGCGAGCCAGTCTGGCGACCCCCAGGGGCGCCTTTCCCGCCAGGGTTTGTCGATCCAGGGAGCCCTCCCCGGTGATGAGCAGATCGGCATCTTCAAGCCGGCGGACGAAGTCATGATGATCCAGCAGCAGCGAAATCCCCGAAACCATCTGCCCACCCAATACGGCAATTAAGCCGCCAGCCAGAGCGCCAGCAGCACCGGAACCAGGCAGTTCCGTAACGCGCCGACCTGTTTCCATTTCGATCAAAGCGAAGAAATGCTGCAATCCCTCCTCCAGCTGCTTCACTTGTTGGGGCGTCGCTCCTTTTTGTGGAGCGAAGACGGCCGCCGCTCCTCGCTTACCCAGAACCGGATTATCGACGTCGGTGGCGATGACCAGTTGGGTTTTTCGCCAGGTTCTGCTGAGCGCTGAGCGATCGACGGCAGCAATCTCCTGCAAACGACCACCAACGAGCATCGGCAAGCTGCTTCCGTCTGCGGCCATGAATTGCACCTTCAGTGCCTGCAATGCACCCAGCCCACCATCGACGGTGGCACTACCACCCACTCCCAGGATGATCTTCTGGCAGCCGAGGGCTGATGCAGCGGCCAGCAGCTGCCCGGTGCCGTAGCTGGTCGTTTGCAGCGGATTTCTCTCTGTCGGTTTCAGCAGCGTGAAACCAGAAGCGCGCGCCATTTCAACGATCGCCGTATCACCATCTGGCAGAACGCCGAATTCCGCCACCCTTTCCCTTTGCAATGGGTCCAAGACGGCGACCGAATGGATTTGACCACCGTCGGACATGAACGCATCCAGCGTACCATCGCCGCCATCCGCAATGGGCAGGAGCACAGGTTCTGCATTCAGTGCGGAGTGGATCAACCCGTTTGCGATGCATTCGGCAGCCTGCCTGGCACTCAGGCTGCCTTTGAATGCGTTGGGCGCAACCAAGATCTTCATGTCCATAGTGTGCCTGTTTTCTCTCTCAGCGACAATCTACACCCCTGCATCAATGCAACTTCATTCGTTACAATCAGGGGATGATGGAAAATGCGAGGCGGCGATGAAAGAGCAAGAAGCGTTCGAACGGATCGCGAGCAGTCGATTGATCGCAGGTATGAGAGGGCAATTCGGGCCGGACCTTGCATTGGCAGTCTGTGAAGTCCTCATCCAGGAAGGCATCACCAATTTCGAATTCACCTTGAATTCGGAGAAGCCAGTGGAAGCGATGACGCGCGTAAAACAGGAATTTAGCGCATCCGCCTGCGTCGGCATGGGCACCGTATTATCCGTTTCGGCAGCGCAAGAAGTCTTGGATGCAGGCGCCGATTTCGTCGTTTCCCCTGCATTCCAGGCCCATGTGGTTCAGCATGTCATGGCGCGAGACGTCCTGGTGGCTCCGGGCGTCATCACGCCTTCGGAATGCTTAGCCGCCAGCGAATTGGGCGTACGGATGCTCAAGATATTCCCGATCGGATCGCTGGGAATCGGTTATTTCAAAGCCCTGCGCGGCCCATTGGACGAGATTGCCTTCTTGTGCAATGGCGGCATCAACGCCGAAAACACGCGCGAATTCCTGGCTGCGGGCGCCGTAGCCTGCGGTCTGGCGGGCTGGCTCACTGGCTCCGGCGACATGCCCCTAACCACCATCCGCGAAAGAGCACGACAGCTGCGCAACATCGTGGCTGAGCTGGAAGCCAAACGAAGCAATTGACTTTGATGACCCCGTGTACACCGGCTCTATGCATCCACAACCCACATGCCGGTAGCGGATCATCCGCTGCGAATCGCCGCTGGCTGAGCGCAAACCTGGCAGAGCATTTCGGCGCCGTTCAATGGGCATCGACGACTGACCTCACTGAAGTCGGACCCATTTTGAAGCGAGCGCTTCCTCGCGGTCTGAAGACGGTGCTGGCTTTGGGTGGGGACGGCACCACTCATCACATCGTCAACGCATTGATGAAACTCAAGCAAGAAATGTTTCCTCAGGATATGCCTGCATTTGGTGTTTTGCCTTTTGGTACCGGTTGCGATTGGTCGCGCGGGGTGAATCAACCATTGGGGATGAAACGCGCCCTATCCTGGTTGACGCAGGCGGAGCTCCGCAAGGTCG
Source organism: Chloroflexota bacterium (assembly GCA_011523615.1). Lineage (GTDB taxonomy): Bacteria > Chloroflexota > Anaerolineae > Aggregatilineales > Phototrophicaceae > WTGJ01. The sequence goes on from WTGJ01000027.1 coordinate 699,532, forward strand.
ACATTGGCGAAGTGAAAACCGATCAATCCCGCAGCTTTTTTTTGAACATCGCATCCTGTGGTTTTTCTGGGGAAGTTGCAGGGAAAATCCAGCAGTTACCGCAAAAACAACCCTGGAGTTATTTCAAGATCACGTTGCAGTCTGTATTCGGCCATTCGCCAGCCCAGCTTCGCATTGATGTCGATGGTCATCTCTGGTTCGAAGGAAAGGCGGCTATGGTCGCCTGTTGCAATGGTTCACACTTCGGCCGTGGGATGCGAATCGCCCCGAACGCACACCGTGATGATGGCTGGCTGGAAGTGATTCTCGTTCCGCGGCTGGATCTACTGAACCTGGTTCGCTTGCTGCCCAGTGCCTATTTCAGGAGCTCCTTCGGTCGCGGTGCGCTGCATCAAACGCGAGGCAAACAGATCCGCATCACTTCTGATCCCCCCCTGCATTATGAAACCGATGGAGAAGCGGGGAGCTGTCACTTCATGGAAGTTTCGTTGCATCCCCGTTCATTGCGCACTTTCCTGCCGCCGGATTAATTCAGATTCTCGAAGATGCCAGCGGCGCCCATTCCGCCGCCAATGCACATCGTCACCATCCCATATCGTGCGCTTCGCCGCCGCATTTCATGGATGATCTGAACCGTCAGCTTGGCACCCGTACAGCCCAGGGGATGCCCCAAAGCGATCGCGCCACCATTCACATTCACTTTGGCGGGATCCAGCTCCAAATTGCGGATCACGGCCAGCGCCTGGGCGGCGAAGGCTTCATTCAACTCGATGAGAGCCAAGTCATTCTGGTGCAATCCCACTCGATTCAGTAATTTGGGTACGGCGCGGATGGGACCGACGCCCATGATTTCCGGTCTCACCCCCGCGACTTGATAGCCGACAAATCGTGCCAGCGGTTGCAGTTGGCGGGAGGCGGCTTTTTTCGCTTCCATGATCACTACCGCGGCCGCGCCATCACTCAAGGGGCTGGAATTGCCAGCCGTAACGCGACCCTGTTTGTGGAAGACGGGCTTCAATTGAGACAATCCTTCTCGAGTCGTTCCTCGCCGCAAGTGCTCATCTTCGGTCAACCGCAACGTCAAGCGTTTCGGGCGGAGATCTTCACCGACGTGAGTTTCTTCCCATTCGAATGGGACAATCTCTTCTCGAAAGTAACCCGCATCCGTCGCCGCCGCTGCTTTTTGGTGGCTCGCACAGGCAAATTCATCCATATCTTCCCGAGTGACCTCAAATTCATCAGCCACCTGCTCTGCCGTTGCCCCCATGCTGATGTACACCGCCGGCAAATCTCTGGCCAGGGTCGGATTGGGCGACATACGAAAGCCACTCATGGGCACCAGGGACATCGTTTCTGCCCCTCCGGCGATGATCACATCGGCGCCATCGGCGATGATCCGTTCACTGGCGGTGGCGATGGTCTGCAAACCGCTGGAACAGAAGCGATTCACCGTCATCCCCGGCACATCCACCGGCAATCCAGCCAACAAGGCGATGTTCCGAGCGGTGTTCAAGCCCTGTACCCCTTCTGGCATGGCGCAACCGATGATGACATCATCGATTTCGGCCGGATCCAATTTCTCTTCGGTTTTCCGGATCAAATCGCGGATGACCGTGGCCGCCATATCATCGGAACGGGCGTTGGCGGTTGAGCCGCGATTCGCTTTTCCAACCGCTGTTCGTGCTGCCGCCACGATCACTGCTTCGCGCATCATTCCCTCTCCTTCACCGATGACCGACCGCAATCCATGCTCAATTCCTGAGCGGTTGGTTGGTTTTCAACATGTGCAGGATCCGCTCACGAGTCTTCTCTTCACCCATCAATCTCAGGAAGGCTTCTCGTTCCAGGGTATAAAAATATTCTGGTGCAAGCCAGCCAGGTTGGGCCAAATCGCCTCCGCAAAGGACATAGGCCAGCTGAGCGGCGATGTGAGCATCATATTCGCTGGCAAAACCGCTCCTACGGATGTGATCGATCGCGATCAACAATGTGGAATGTGCATCGCGCCCAGCCGCCCAAACTTCGCGAAATGAATGGGGCTGAAAACCTTCACAAAACGACAAGGCTTTGCGTTTCGCTCTCTGGATGAGATGAGCCTGGTTCACGACGATGAGGTCGCGATCGGATAGAAAGCCCAGCTCACGAGCCTCGAGCGCGCTGCCACTCACTTTGGCTCGCGCAATGGTCTCGAAAATCTGCTCCAAATGAGGCATGGGGTCCGCTTTGGCATTCATCATCACTGGGTTGAGCAGACGCCGCAGCATTTGCACGCAACCGCCCCCGGATGGGATCAAACCCACACTCATTTCCACCAAACCGGTGTAGAGTTCCATGGCAGCCACGATCGCCGTGCCGCCCATCATGATTTCCGCGCCGCCGCCCAAGGTATGCTGAAATGGTGCCACGATGACGGGTTTGTGAAAATGGCGCATCGTTTCCACCAATTGTTGCGCGCTGGCGATGCCCTTCTCCAATTCACTCCATTGGCCGGCAGCCACCATTTCCAAACCCAGCTGCAGCTGAAAACCTACGCTGAATCGCTGCCCTTGATTGCCGATCACGAGGGCGTCGTATCGCGCACTGTCGAGCAATTCCAAAGCGCGCCAGGATTGCTCCAGCGTCGCCGGAACAATGGCGTTTTCTTTGCTGGTGAATTCCAGCAACAACACTCGATCGCCCAGATCATGTATCGCAGCGCCATCGTTCTGCGCAATGGGTGCTGTTTGGGCGCGGTATTCTGTCAGCTTCAATGCTTTGGGGTCCTTGGGGATGGGAAGGTATCGCCCGGCATCTTGTGCATAAAAGCCATTGGGAAAACCATTGGGATCTCGGCGATAAAAATTCTCTATGCCATCAGCCAACATTTGCTTGACCCAATCCGCTACGGGATAGCCTGCCGCTTCGAAAGGAACCACGGTTTCACGAACCCCCAGGGCATCCCACATCTCAAAGGGGCCCAGCTCGTGACCGAATCCCCAGCGGATGGCTTGATCGACGGGAAGGATCTGGTCGGCAATTTCGGGCACTCGTTGCGATGCATAAGAGAGATAAAACGCAAAGAGGTGCCAAAGATAACGGCCCGCCGGATCTTCCACCGCGATCAAACGCCGCAAACGTTCGCCAAGGGGATGGATCTTTCTCAGCGCTTCCACCCGATCCATGCGCACGTTCTTTGGCGGCCGGTGCTCCAGCGAAGCCCAATCAAGCGCCCAAAACTCGCGTTTACCATTCACTCTGCGCATGTGATAGAAACCGCGGCCGGTTTTGCGACCCAACCACTGACGCTCGACCATTGCTTCGGACAATTCCTCTGCCTTGGTATGGAGCAGCACATCACGCGCCGGATCATCCGCAATGGCAGGGTATAGGTTGCGCGCGACGAAAACGTGTACGTCAAAGCCCACCAGATCCAGCAGATGGAAACTGGCGGTCTTGGGTCGCCCGATCAAAGGACCCGTGAGGTAATCCACTTCTTCGATGGTCAAGCCTTGATCCAGCATCAAGTTCATCCCCTGCTGACCGACCATGGACATGAAGCGGTTGCCGATGAAATTGGGGCGATCTTTGCAAATCACGACCCCTTTACCCAAGATATCGCGACCGAAATCAGCAACGGTGCGGATGACGGCTTCGTCCGTCTGGCCATGCGGAATCACTTCCAACAAGTGGAGATAGCGGGCGGGATTGAAAAAATGCGTGCCGATGAAACGACGAGCGATCGGTTCCGGCATCACACGGGCAATTTCATGGATGGGCAAACCGGAAGTGTTCGTCGTCAGGATGGCCTTTTCCCCGACGAAGGGAATGATCGAGCGAAACACCTGGTGCTTGATCTCCAAGTCCTCAATCACGACTTCGATGATCAAATCCACATCCCGCAATAGCTGGCGGTCATCTTCCAAATTTCCGATGGTGAGCTGGCCCAATACGCTCTCACTGAAGAGTTGTGGTGGACGAGCTTTCCTCAGTCGTTCCAGATTGGCGTGCACCAGCGCATTGCGCTCTGCAGGAGGATCGCCAGGTTGAGTTTCAGCTGTGGCAACATCCAGCAAGACAGTGGGCAAACCCACGCCTGCGATCAGGCTGGCAATCCCGCCACCCATCGTCCCGGAACCGATCACAGCGGCTTTGCGTATCTGCACGGCCTCATCCTCAACGAATCGCTTTATCTTATCCCCTCACCTTTTGCCTGACCAGAGGAAGCTCTTTGCTACAATCCAGGAAAACGAAGCAGGAGCGTAGTGAATTGAACCCAATTCAAGCGATCATCTATGACCTCGATGGAACGCTGGTCGATTCAGAACCGCTTTGGTATGCGGCGGAATCGGAGTTGATCGCGGCTCGAGGCGATGTGTATCGGGATGAGGTGCGGGCTGCATTGGTCGGTTTGCGGCTCGATGGCTGCATCGCCATCATTCGCGAAGCATACTCGCTCACCGAAACCGTGTCCGAACTGCGCGAAGAACTTTTGCAGCGCATGATGAATCACGTGCAGCAATCGCTGACCACACGGGATGGGGCGGAAGCTGTGTTGGCCGCCGTTCACGCACTACCTTTGGCCACTGCCATCGCATCCAGTTCACCGCTTTCCTTCATTGAAGGAGTCATCCAAAATCGCGGTTGGGATGAGGACTATTTCCCCCGTGGCAGGCACTGTCTTTTCAGCGCGGATGACGTCGCGGAAGGCAAGCCGGCACCCGACGTGTACCTCGCTGCCGCCCGCTCACTCCAGGTCGACCCTCACCGATGTGTGGCGATCGAAGACAGCACGACCGGCGCCCACGCGGCGGTGGCGGCGGGCATGATCTGCTTCGCCGTTTGGGATCCCTTTCACAGCAGCGCGGCGGATTTCGCCGATATCACGCCTCACTGTTTTGCCAATTTGAAGGATTGCATTCCCGAGATTCGCAGATTGACTCAGCGTTAAATATGGATCGCATGGCCCATCAGACCATGTGCCGCTTCCATGAGGGCTTCACTGAGGGTGGGGTGGGCGTGTACGTTGCGCGCGATCTCTGCCGGCGTCAATTCCCAGCGCTGGGCCAAAGTTAATTCGGGCAACAACTCCGTCACCTCCGGGCCGATCATGTGCCCTCCGAGCAATTCGCCATGACGAGCATCACACAACAACTTGATGAAGCCACCGCTCTCGCCCAAACCCAGCGCCTTCCCATTGGCCTGGAAGGGAAAACTGACGGCCTTGACATCATATCCCTGCGCTCGAGCTTCCGTTTCCGTGTAACCGAAACTGGCGATCTGTGGTTGGCAATACGTCGCCCTGGGCATCATCCGGTAATCCAAGGCAGGTACGTCTTCGCCAGCAATATGCTCCGCAGCGATCAAAGCCATCGCCTGCGCCACGTGTGCCAAAGCCAGTTTCATCGTGACATCGCCGATGGCATAAATGTGTGGGATGCTGGTTTGCATGGCTTCGTTGATGACGATGGCCCCTCGCAGTTTCTCGTCCTTTTCGATGCCCAGCTCCTCAACGCCAAACCCACCTACATTCGGTAAGACACCCAAAGCCTGCAACACCTGATCCGCTGCCAAAGTGAAAGTTTCCGGTTGAGAATCGGTGAGTACCACTTGCACCGAATCAGCTGTTTCCATCACTTCATCCACTCGAGTCCCCACCAACACCTGGATGCCCATTCTCTTGAATTGACGGAACAATTCCGCAGAGACCTCTTCATCTTCGGCGGGGACCAGGCGATCCATATACTCGACCAGGGTCACGTCGACCCCGTAGTTGTGGAGGATGTACGCGAATTCCACGCCGATCGCGCTGCCACCGGCAATGATGATTTTTTCTGGCAAGGAATCTGCCATGATCTGCGCTTCATAAGTCACCACGCGGTCGCTGATGCGTGTGTTGGGCAATACTGCTGGCCGAGAACCAGTGGCGATGATGGCATGACGAAATGTCAATTCTCGCTCCGAACCGTCGTTCAGCGAAACCTGGATCGTATGGGAATCTTTGAATGCAGCCCATCCTTCCAGGCGATCGATTTCATTCTTGCGCAATAAAAACTGCACCCCCTTGACCAGGCGGTTGGAGACGCGCCGGCTTCGTTTGAATGCCACGCCGTAGTCCAGCTCGACCTCTCCCCGGATGCCGAACTCTTTCGCCCGCTGCGTCACCAGATGAGCGATCTCTGCATTGCGCAGCAAAGCTTTGGAAGGGATGCAACCCACGTTCAAGCACACCCCACCCCACATGCTTTTTTCTACGATGGCCGTTTTCAACCCCAACTGGCGAGCTCGAATCGCTGCCACGTATCCACCGGGCCCGGCGCCGATCACTACCACATCATAGGTTTCGCTCATGGTCACCTCATGTTCACTGGACGGGCAATCGTTCCGCTACAATTTCAGCCACATCTTTCACAGCCGGCCCAGCTGGATTGGCTTGATTGGCGTCTTTCAGCATCCGCAAACAAAACGGGCAACCCACTGCCAGGGTATCTGCGCCGGTCGATTGCGCTTCCTGATACCGTGCCAGATTCACGGCCGATTCACCGCGCTCCTCTTCTTTCCAAAATTGAGCGCCCCCCGCACCGCAGCAAAAAGATGATTTCCGATTTCTCGCCATCTCTACCAGATTCACGCCGGTATGGCGCAGTGCCGCCCTGGGTTCATCCATAATTCCATTCTGCCGACCCAAGTAACAAGGGTCATGAAACGTGACATTGGCCATGGACTGCCCGCTGTCCCCTGGCGGAAGCCGTTCTTGATCGATCAATTCCGCGATCAACTGCGTGTAATGGATGACCTCATACTCTCCCCCAAAGTCCGCGTATTCGTTGCTCAGGTTGTGCAGGCAATGGGGGCAAGTGACCACGATCCGCCGCTTGGGCAAGAGATTCAGTTGATCCACGTTTGCGCGTGCCAGCTCTTCATACAGATATTCGTTGCCGGCTCTCCGAGCGACATCGCCGGTGCATCGCTCCTCTTCGCCGAGCACCGCGAAATTGACATTGGCCGACTGCATGATCTTGACCAGAGCACGGGCAGATTTCTGTGCGCTTTCTTCATACTTCACGGCACAACCCGTCCAAAACAAAATTTCGAAATCCGGGTTTTCCTGCACGGTGGGTACAGCCAAGCCCTGCGACCAGGTTGAAGCTGCCTCAGCGATTTGCCAGGGGTTCGCTTGCCGCTCCATACCGTTGAAGGCATTTTGCAGCTCATTCGGAAACTGACCATCCATCAAGACCTGACTGCGGCGGATGGCCAGGATATCAAACATCGGTTCGTTGCCCACTGGACAGATATCCACACAGGCGCCACACGCGGTACAGGCCCATAAAGCGGATTCGCTCAATACTGAACCCAATAGCGTAGGCGCAGAGGGTTGGCCATTGGCCAATCGATCGAATTCGTCTTTGATCAAGTAGCGTTTGTTGATCTCCATGGCACTGGGCGATAACTCTTTGCCCGTTGCATAAGCAGGGCAGACATCTTGACAGCGGTTGCACATGATGCAAGCAAAAGCATCGACGATGGCGCTCGGTTCGAGGTTTTCCAATCGCGTGGCACCAAATTGTTCCCTTCGCTCATCGGCAAAATCCAGCGCCGACAATGCACCAGGGGATTTCCGCGGCGGTTGCGTCAAGTAATTGAACGGTGCCATGAAGAGATGGGCATGTTTGGAATGGGGAAAATAGGGCAGAAATAGGAGGATTCCCCCCACGGCCAACCAAAAAAAGAAATGGCGCAGCAGGATCAGCGGTTCTGTCTCCATCCCCTGAAACAATAGGGCGATCGCAGAAGCGAATGGCATGTAGGGATCGACGTTCGTTTGGGCCACATGCACCGCCTCACCGAACAGACGCCCACCTACATGCAACAGAATGAACGCCGCAACGACCAGCGAATCTCGCTGGATTTCACCCGCTTTGACCCGCGGATGTACGAGGACATTTTCTTGGAAGTGCAATTCTTTCCGTTGCGGCAGCAAAAAACGACGCAGGACAAAGTAGCTCGCACTGACGAGAACTACGGCGCTCAACCCATCAGCCAAGAGGCGAAACACGTCATAGAAAAAACCGAGACCCCACAAAAATTCACCCCATTCCAGGGAGTAGGCGAGCAGGATATCGACCAGGTTCACCAGAAAATAGAAACTGAAACCCCAAACCAATAGCAGATGGATGACGCTGGTGAGGGGACGGCTGCGCAGCGTGGTCCTTTGTGTCAGTAAGATGCCGACAGCGTGCAGCGTCCGCCGCCCAATTTCCTGCCAATGAAGATGCCCATCCCCCCGCTGGATGATGAGAAACATCTTGCGGAAAGCGGTGGCTGCCGCAGCGATGGATAGAAACGCCAGGCCCAAGAAAAGGACACGCTCCACCAGAGTTAACATGAAGTACCCTTCGCCCAGCGACGGCAGTAGTGTAGCACAAGCTGCGGCCTGCCTTCCGCGATCAAGAGGCCACCGACCCCCATGCTATAATGTGCTTGCCAACCGAGAATCAGGAGTGCGCTATGCCTGTGGATTTTACCCTGGTGACAGAAGGCAACATCAAAATGCAAGATTTCGCCAAACAGTTCAAGCGGGCGGATTTGCGCCGCGCATCGGATGAATCGCTGGATGCGATCCGCAATTTCGTCGCCGGTCTGAACGACGAACAGGTCACATTTCTACCTTCCGATCCTGACGCTCATGATCCCTATGCCGTAGAGGGCGAAGAGCACATCGGCTGGTCGCTCGCTCATCTGGTGGCGCACGTGACGGCAAGCAGCGAAGAAGGTGCGGCATTCAGTTCTTTGCTCGCCCGGGGGGTTCCCGCAGAAGAAAGACCGCGTTATGAAACTCCCTGGCGTGAGATCACCTCGGTCGACCAATGCCTGCAACGCATTGAAGAGAGCAGGAGAATCCGCAATGCCTACCTCGAAACCTGGCCCGATGTTCCTTTGCTGAAGACGAACCGTGAAATGTCAGAACGATTTCGAGAACGCTTTGGTGACATGAATGCAGTCGCCGCATTCTTGTTCGGCCTGATGCATGAAATCGGTCATTACGATCAGTTTCGAGAGGTGCGAAGCCAGGCGCTGACCGCCAATCGCTGATTGATCTCCCCCGATGTCATTCCAACGACCCAGTCTGCCGCGAGGCATGCGCGACCATCTGCCGGCAGAAATGCGGCGGCGAGAGCATGTTTTTGGCGTCATCACCCATCATTTCCAGCGTTATGGTTTTGAGCCATTGGCGACCCCGACCCTGGAAAAGCGTGAAACCCTATTGGGCAAATATGGCGAGGATGCCCAGCCGCTCATCTACCACGCACGCCACGAAATGGGGAAAGAGGAACTGTCGCTTCGCTATGACTTGACGGTCCCTTTGGCTCGCGTGGTAGCCATGCATGGTCACGAACTGCCGCTGCCCTTCAAGCGATATCAGCTGGCACCGGTTTGGCGGGCGGAGCGACCGCAGCGGGGTCGTTATCGCGAATTTTACCAATGCGATGCGGATATCGTCGGCAGTTCATCGATGGCCGCGGATGCGGAATTGATCGCTTTGCTTTGCGATGTGCTGGCATCTCTTGGGTTCGGGGCCAACGGTCCCAGTGTTACCATTCGCATCAACAACCGAAAATTGTTGCGCGGGATTGGCGAATACGCTGGAGTTGATGCCGCCCACCTGGCTGACCTGTATCGCAGCCTCGATAAATTCGAGCGCATCGGCGTGAGCGGGGTGAAACAAGAATTATCCGACCGGGGACTGTCCGCTGGGATCGTCCAACGTTTGGTGCAATTGCTCCTGCACAGTGGAGGAAACCGCCAATCTTTGGCTGCATTGGAAAGTGAGTTGCATCGATTCCCCAATGCGCTCGCCGGGATCCATGAGCTGAAGTCAATTGATTCCCTTCTCCAGGCCTACTCCATACCGCCTGTTCTCTACACCTTTGATTTCACCATGGTCCGGGGTTTGGGTTATTACACCGGCCCCATATACGAAGCCACCATCACCGAACCCAACCTGGGCAGTATCTGTGGCGGTGGACGTTACGATGAACTGATCGGCATCTTCCGCCGTGAAAGCCTACCCACAACCGGCTTATCCATTGGCGTGGAACGCATTTTGGATGTCATGACGGAACTGGACATGTTTTCTTCAGCAATCGCTGCCAGCGCCAGTGATGTTTGGGTCATCATCATCGATGAGTCAAGCCGCCCGGCAGCCATCTCCTTAACCCAGGCGTTGCGAGCCAAAGGGATGCGGGTGGAAATGCAGCTGGAAGCCAAACCAGATCTGGGGAAACAATTAAGGACTGTCAACCGCAAGAACATCCCCTTCACCCTCATCCTGGGGCCCGATGAACTAGCACAGCATACCGTCACCAGCAAACGAATGGTGGATGGTGAACAGAGAACCTGGCCCCGAGAAAATGACATCGATGAATTGGTTGCGTACTTTCACCAGGATCCATAAGGTGGGTGAATGGCCATGACCCAGCGGGACAGTGGCATCCTCCTCCATCCCACTTGTTTGCCGGGTCCTTTCGGCATCGGTGAGCTGGGTTCGGAAGCGATCCGCTTTGCCGACTGGCTGCATCGTCACGGTCAATCCGTCTGGCAAGTCTTGCCGCTCGGCCCCACAGGCTATGGCGATTCCCCATATCAGACTCTTTCCGCATTTGCGGGCAACCCCAACCTCATCAGTCTGGCGGATTTGGCGCAACAAGGCTGGCTCCCCTGGGAGGAACTCAAGGCTGCCCCTCGCTTCGATGCAGGACGCGTCGATTTTGCGACGGTCATCCCCTGGCGAACACAGATGCTCCAATATGCGTTTCTAGGTTTCCAGACCCATGCCGACAGCGGAACCTTGGCCGAATTCAGCGATTGGTGCAACGAAGAAAGAGAGTGGCTGGCAGACTATGCATTGTTTCGCTCATTAAAGATGCGTTTCGGCGGCGCAAGCTGGTTGGCATGGCCCAAAGAGTTTTCCCTTCGCGATCCCGCACCCCTTTCCCAGGCCCGGACCGAATCGGCAGCAGAAATCCAACAGATCTGTTTTGAACAGTGGGTCTTTCACCGGCAATGGTCCGCTTTGCGAAGTGAATGCCAGGCACGTGGCATCCGTTTGATCGGCGATATACCGATCTTTGTCGCGCACGATAGCAGCGATGTCTGGTCCAATCGCGAGCAGTTTGCCTTGCAAGCGGATGGACAGCCGGCAGTGGTAGCAGGAGTCCCGCCGGATTATTTCAGCGCGACCGGCCAACGTTGGGGGAATCCGCTCTATCGCTGGGATATGATGAAAGAGGATGGTTATCGTTGGTGGATTCAGCGCCTGAAAGCAACCTTTGCCCTTTTTGATGAAGTCAGAATCGACCATTTTCGCGGCTTTGAAAGCTATTGGGAGATCCCCGCGAGTGAGCCCACTGCTGTCGTGGGTCGCTGGCGACAAGGGCCCGCTGCCGATTTCTTTCAGCATATCCAAGCTGAACTGGGTGAGCTGCCCATCATCGCCGAAGATTTGGGCGTCATCACCGCAGAAGTGGAAGCGTTACGGGATCAATTCAGTTTCCCCGGGATGAAAGTCCTCCAATTCGCCTGGAGCGATCCAGCGAATCCGTTCTTGCCTCACAATTATCCCAAAAACTGCATCGCTTATGTCGGTACGCACGACAACAACACCACCCTTGGCTGGTGGCAACATGAAATGCAAGAAGCTGGACGGCAGTTTGCCAAGGATTACCTGAGAGAGGCCATACACGAACCCCATTGGGCCATGATACAGTGTGGCATGCGCAGCGTAGCCCGTACCTTTGTGGCCACCATGCAGGATCTGTTGGCCTTGGGCAGTGAAGCCCGCATGAACACCCCAGGTCAAGAACAAGGCAACTGGAGTTGGCGCATGCCAGAGGATTATGATCGCTTGCCCTGTGGCGAGCTCTTGCAGCAGGTGACATGGCTGACCCGTCGCCTGCCAGAACAGCAACAAACTTCGTATGGAGACGCGGCACAGGGTTGATGAGCCACAAAGGAGGCGATGAATGCGTCGGATGGGCACCGTAATTCAGCTGCAAGTACAGGGAGAACGGCTCAAAGATCATCGACCGGATTCATATGACCCACGGCGGATCACGCAGGTGGATGCCCTGGAGTTGACGCCAGATGGTGCATTCGGTTTATGGGAAACGGGCCAACGATTGCAAGATGTTCATCACAACCATCACCCCACCAGCCGCAGCCGTGGCGACAACACTCTGTCCATTTGTTTTACACAGCAATATGAACGTGCACGGGAACGGTTTGGAACTCCTTTGCCCTTTGGTTGCATGGGGGAAAACATCTTGATCGAGGGTCCCGCAGCTTTCCAACCCGGTCTACCCGCTCCCGCATTGGTTTTTTCCACCGACGGTAGCGCGGACGAAGCGATCGTATCACTGAATCGCCCCGCCCCACCCTGTCGCCCATTCAGCGCCTTTGCCAGCGGTGCTTCTACGCCCAACGAGCTGAAACTGGCATTGCAATTCTTCAGTGATGGCGGTCGTGGATATTACGCGCAATTGAAAGAACCCCATTCGGCGATGCTGCATCCTGGCTTGGCAGTGTATCTCTTGGATTGAAGTGGGCTGACGGGTGCGGAATCACGCTCGCTGCATGTGTCCATCACCGTCTTTCAAGGCGTAGGTTTCCAGGAAGTAACCATCGGATTCTGTATTTTCATCCAACAGATTCTGATACCCTTCATCGATCAGCATTTGAATTTCCCGATAGTGTTGCCGATAGGCCCATTCACGCAACGCAATGATCAATTGGATCGATAAGGGTTTCATGGTCCAGAGTGATATGTCCACGCATTGCCGATGATATGCCTCTTGCCGAGCACAAACCAAGGCTTGCTGCCCGGCGATGGAAAGCTGCAACCGATCCGTGCGCAGGTCATCCTGCACAACCAAGACATCCCATTTCTTTTGCCACCATCGTTCCCATTCACTGCGAGAATTGCTGAAGCGGCCGATCGCCATTTCCCAGCCTGCAATCTGGGCTGGATCCTCATCCTCTTGCGCCATCGCCCGGTAAAATACTCTGCCGCCTTGCGTCGGGAGGCGGTAGCGACGGGCGACTGAGATCCGCGAAAAACCCATTTGTTCATACCAGTTTTCCGCTACGGGATGAATCCCCGTGATCAAGATGCGTGCTGGTTGTTCTTCCGCGGCGAATTGCCTCAGATGATCCAATAAGTCCCTTTCTATCGTGTTGGATGAAGCGGCATCTTTGCGCACGATGAACGAAGAAATGCCCCAATGGTCGCCGAAAGGTTCTTGTTCCAGGCTGCGGAATGCCTCCAAATAACCGATGATGCGCCCCTTGCGTTCCGCTACGATGGCCAACCCAGCACCGACCAGAATCTGCGATAAGTAGATCGCTGCCGTTTCCACGCTCATCCATGCGCCGCCATGAAGCCAACGCTCCGCAATCTTCAACGCCGCATAGTTGCAATCCTCCACCGCCCCTGCTTCGGTGAAACGTTGCCAACGCTTGATTCGCGAGCGCAACAACTCGCTGATGGCATTCGTATCATCCAAACGAGCGGGCCGGATGCGGATGGACATGGTATGAATCGGAACCCCCTCATCTCCTGTGGCAGAGTATAGTATCTTATGGGCATCAATTCATTCCATTGCTCAGTGGCTTCAGCTATGTTATTGGCGATCGATATTGGCAATACCAGCATCCAAATGGGTCTGTGGGATGGCGCGGAATGGCTGCACATCTGGCGCATCCAGACGGACAAAGACCAAACAGCAGCTGACTATGTGGCCCGGATCCGTCAACTCTTTCAGCGTGCGGCCATCCTCCCAGCCGTCGTTCGCTTTGGGGTGATGAGCAGCGTCGTGCCTTCCTTGACCGATCCATTCCACCAGGCATTCAGCGAACTATTTTCTCTGGTGCCGTTGACCATACGCCATGATATGCCCGGTATTCAAGTGAATATCGACCAACCCGAACAAGCCGGCGCAGATCGCCTGGTCAACGCCGCTGCCGCTCATGCCCTGTATGGTGGGCCAGCGATCGTCATCGATTTCGGAACGGCCACCAATTTTGATGTCGTATCTCCCCAAGGGGCATACATCGGCGGGGCCATCGCCCCCGGCATGCAAATGGCTCACGATGCCCTGGTGCAGGCAGCGGCGCGCTTGCAACCAGTGGCAATTGCACCACCCCCTCAGGTCATCGGCCGCAACACCGTTCACGCCATGCAATCCGGGATCTTCTGGGGATACTTGAGTCTCATCGAAGGCCTGGTTCAGCGCTTGCGAGCTGAGTTGTCCGTTCAGGGCATCCCTTCACCGAAGATCATCGCCAGCGGTGGTTATGCCAATGTGCTGGCACAGCATCTGCCCGATCTGATCGACGTGACCGCGCCCAATCTCCTGTTGGATGGCTTGCGCATCATTCATGACCGCTGCAATCCAACGCGATCACAAGCAAAGCAGCCGTAAAATCCCACTGCTTTCAGCGCATGATTGTCAGCGTCTCGTGACAATTGGGACAGTAACTCGAGTTTCAGCGGGGCGCCGAACCACTCCACAGCCTGGATTCGAACCAGGAACCCACCGGTTAACAGCCGGTTGCTCTGCCGTTGAGCTACTGTGGAAAGTGCAGCGCATGGTAACGGCCGAACGGAGTTCTGTCAAGCAAACTCAATACATGTGTTACCATGGTGCAATTCAGCGGAGTCCCCATGTCCAAGCCCTTCACGATCCGCAAAGTCACTTCCGATGAGGATTTGCGCGGGCTGATCGAATTCCCCTGGTGTCTCTATCGCGATGATCCCAACTGGGCACCTCCGCTCCTGTCCATGCGTAGAGAGTTGCTGGATCAAGAACACAACCCTGCCTGGCAATATCTGGATGGCGAGTATTTCCTGGCGTGGCGAGGAGGCGAAGTCCTCGGTTCCATCGCCGCTTTCGTCAACCCCCGGCACAACGCAACCCATGACGAATACATCGCCTGGTTCGGCCTCTTTGATTGCATCCACGAGGGTGAAGTTGCTGCATCATTGCTTCAAACCGCCATCGATTGGGCCACTCAGCGCGGATACAGCGCCATTCGTGGCCCGGCCAGTTTCACTTTGCATGCGGAATGCGGATTGTTGATCGACAATTTTGGGCCAGCGGTCTTGATGATGGCTTACAACCCACCTTACTATGCTGATTTCATCGAAAACGCCGGTTTCCGCAAAGTGATGGACGTGTTCAGCTGGGCCTTTTATGCCAATTCAGCCGAACAAGAAGCGGCAACGGAGCGCGCCCTGCGCCTTGCCGAAAAGTTGCAACGCCGCGAGAAAATTCACTTGCGCACCTTTAACCCCCGCAATAGAAAACAGGAGTTTCTGCGCCTGCGTCACCTCTACAACCACGGCTGGGTGAACAATTGGGGATTTGTTCCCATGACGGAGGCAGAGTTGGATGCCCTCATTGCCAGCCTCGGCATACTGATCGACCCCAATCTATGCATTTTTGCGGAAGTCGATGGAAAAGCGATCGGCTTTGTCCTGGCGATACCCAATTTGTCTGAAATCTTGCGTCGGGTTCGTCCGCGACCGGAAGTGCCCGAGCTGATCAGTCTGTTGCCCATCGCCTGGCAGCTCAAGATCCGCCGCAAGATCGAATGCGTACGCTCCCCATTGATGGGCATCCTACCTGAATATCACAAGCGTGGAGCGGCCATCATGCTGATGGCTTCCATGGCGAAGAAATTGTATCAAAGCCGTTACCGCATTTTTGATACGAGTTGGATCCTGGAAAGCAATCAGGATATGAACAGCATGTTGGCTGCCCTGGGCGCCAGGAAATACAAAACCCATCGATTTTACGAACGAAAACTTTGATCGTTTCTTGCTGCTTCTTTGATGCGAGAACGCAACAAGGCAATCTCGCGGTTGACCAGCCGCCAACGCCAAAACAAGCTGGACAAATACCCACTCACGAGCAACGCAACCACGGCGAGCCCCAGCACCAAGAACGAAAGGTTATCGGCGATTTCAATGGCAAATTCGCCGGGGGCGAGCAAAACAGTATCCACGATATGCAGCCAGCCATTGCTCGCTGCAAGATCTCCCTGCAAGACTCGAGCTTCTCGGTTCAACAACAATTCATCATCTTGCCGATCGATGACCAGCGAGCTGCGTCGGTAAGGCATGACGCTGGTTTCTCCGCGCAGTTCTTCCAGCGACATCGCTCCCGCAACCACATGAAAGCTGAGCAAGCTGGCCAGTCGATCCGGATGGGCGAAAAAATCTTCCTTCGTAGTCTCCAGTCGTTCAAATGCCCGGGCAAATGCTTCATCGGTGGGTGCGAAAACCGTGAATTGACCATCTTGCGTTAAGGTCAAGCCCCAATCGGTTTCCGCCAAGGCTTCGTGGAATATGCTAAGGTCGTTTTCGGCGACAACGATCTCGATGAGATCAGCATCTTCTTGTGCAGAAACGGGCCAGATGCAAAGCCAACCCAGGAATAACAGGATGAATGGGCGCATGTTCAGGCCTCAAACCACTGCTGTCGCAGTTGTTCCAGTCGCTCGGACATTTGTTGCAATCGATAGCGCCAACGCATCAAAACGATGGGCAGGAGCAGGGCCCAGCCCAGCAGATTCACCAGCAACGTAATCTGCATCGTGGGACTTGCGTCAAAACTCCCCCGAGCCTCCTGCGCACTCGGACCGATCACAGCGGGGTGCATCGTATCCGGCCGGATGCGGATGATGATGAGCGTCATGATGGCCGTGAAGATCGCGAGGATGCCATACACTGCGGCAAAGCGCCGGCGAGTCTCTACATTTTCGATCGCCCCCCGGAGGACGCCATACGCCGCATAGGTGAGGATCATGATCGCATCCCAGGTCAATCTCGGGTCCCAATTCCACCAGGTCGCCCAAATCGGTCGCGCCCAAATGGCACCCGTAACCAGATTGATGAGCGCCAGGAGCAATCCCACCTCCACGCCCACCACAGCGAGCCTATCCCACTTCACATCACGACTTCTGAGATAGCGAAGGCTGGCATACACGGTGATGCTGAACGCCAGCAATGCGCCAAAAAAAGAAGGCATATGGATGTAAAACAGGCGCTGCACATGACCCTGTTGGTCAGTTTCCGCGTAAAACAATGCCATCGCGAAGCCGACACCGAGCACGACGATGGCCAACCAGGTCAACCCATGCTCCCTCAGCGGAGGAGATTGCGCTTTCATCCGTTCACTTCGTTTCATTCATCGATCAAATGAGGATATAACCAGGATGTGAGGATGAGAAGGATGATATCCTGAAGCACCAGCAAGGCAACCCATTCATTCCTCACCGGCAATTCGCTTTGCGTGGCGAGGGTGAATCGCACACAGGTGAGCAAGATGGGCAAGATCAACGGGATCAGCAATACACTCATCACCCCTACCCGTACGCTGATGTGGGAGAACATTGTAGTCAGCGTCGTGCCGATGGTAACCAACCCCAATGAACCCAATAGCGAAGCCAGCCAGAAATCCATATGCCACAACCGAGCATTGAACAACCCACTCTGCAGCAGCACGGTGAACAGAAGCAAGCACAGCGTGATCAGCCAATTGGCCAGCAATTGACCGTAGAATATCGCCAGACGAGGGAGTGGGGCGAGTTTGATGGCCTGGCTCATCCTCTGGCGGCTGCCTTCGCTCCCCTGTCGTTCAAAACCCAGCAAACTGGCAAAAAGAATGGTCGTCCAGAAGACCCCCACGACCACCTCTCGCCGCAGGATGTGCTGCAATTCCAGCGCGAAGCTGAAGACAAAAGTGTTCAAAATAGCAAAGAGAAAGATGATCCATAGGCGTTGGCGGTTACGAATGTCGAAGATCAAGTCTCTTCGTAAAATGAGCATCACCGCCTGCACAAACGTGATCTTCATGCGCTGCGGTTCATCATTTCTTGGCACAGGGTTGCTTTGAGTGTGGCAGGCCAATCGGTTTCCGCAACCTGCCCTGCTTCATCCACCACCAATCGGCCAGCATGCAGCAACAGGACACGATCGGCGATCGCCGCCACCCGTGAAGATTCATGGGTTACCCAGAGAATCAGACTGCCGCTGTCTCGCGCATCCTTCATCATTTGTACGACCACGTCCTCAGCCACTACATCCAGATGATTCAACGGCTCATCCAGCAGCAATAGCTCTGGGCCATGCAAAGTGGCGCGGGCGATATCAACCAATTGTTGCCTGCCGCGCGAGAGCTGCCTGACGGCCAGCTCCGCAAACTTGGCCAGGCCCAATCGCCCGAGCGAATGATCTACCCTCAATTTCCCCGCCGATCCATAGCAGTGGGCGAAAAAACTCAGGTTTTCCTGGATCGTGAACGATTCATCCAAGAAGATTTCATGCCCTGCATAGCCAATGTGGGCCCGTACCTGGGCGGCTTCTTTGGGCAGTTGCCAACCAGCCACTTGTATGTTTCCTTCCGAGGGGCGTAACAAACCCGCACAAAGTTTCAACAAGGTGGATTTCCCGCTGCCATTGGCGCCGAGGATGGCCACAATTTGACCACCGTGCAGCTCACAGCTGACGTCTTGCAGCGCCGGTATCCAGCCGAAGCGCTTGGTGAGCTGTTGCAGCCGGATCAATGGTAGGGCGTCGGTGGCGGAAGGTTGCGTTCGCCCGACATCTTCCTGCAAGCCATCATTTTCAGATGCAACGCTCAACGGAGCACGCCTACCTTTCCCAAGGATTTGCCGGATCATTCCACCGCCTGGATGCCAAATCGAATGACGTGACCCGGTTCGTAGGCCACCTCTGACCCGTAGACCCGATATTTCCTGTCGTTGATTTCTTCGATCCCCTGGTCGGCCAGATCCAAACCCAACAGCTGCCAACCTTCCGCAGGAATCAAAATGCGCAGCGCGCCGTACAGCCCATACGGCAGGGAATGATCATACACTGCCAGGACATTCCGCGGTACGACATATTGCATACCCACCACTTCACCGGCCCCCGCGAGGATCGGCTGAAAGCCATAGACATGTAACGCATCTTCATCCAAGCGATGACGGGCCTTTGCCCCGATTTCCACCAGCCTGGCCCCGCTGGGCAACGGGACTTGCCAGGCGATGGATTCGCTTTCGGCGAACAGTTCAGCAGAGGAATTGATGAGTTTCAACGCCTGTGTGACTTGGAACAATTCCCCCAACTCTTCCGCGTATACAGGAAAAAACTGCAGCGCCAGAGATTCCTGTTTCAACGCATCCAATCTGGTTGAGGTCCGATGAACCGGGACGCTCCGCAAGGCTTGCATCTGCTCCATCGTATAATGAAGACTGCGATATTCAGAATCGGCGAGTTCGACAAGTGCTTGATAAAGCCATTGATCCACCAGAGGAAGAGCGTAGAACGTCGCCTGGCCCGCTTCGATCGAGTCGGCACGCCACATTTTCCGTGTTGCGCCAGCGACGCTGGCCCGAATCCATACCGAGAAATCGGAATTCTGCGGAAGCTTGGGCAGGCTGACCACCACCTCACGATTCACCATCGGATACGACGGTGGTTGTTCATACCCCAGCCAGTAGTCCTCCCCACCCAGACTCTCGCTGCGAAGATATTGCGTCAGCTGCTGCAATTCGAGCTCATTCAGAGCCGGAGCGGGCTGCACTTCGGCAAATTCCTCAGCGACCCGCTCCGCCAATTGTTCATCGCTCCATTGACTCATTGCGTCCAAATCACGGATCAATTCGCTCAAAATGGGTGAATCATTCGCTGGATCTTTCGTCGGTTCATCGGGACCGTTGCAAGATGCGCAAAGATCATGCCAAATCGTTTCTCCACGATGAATTTCGTCTTCGCGATAAGATAGCGTGTAGCTGTACCAGGCCAGCTGCCATCGTTCGATCGCACTCAGGCTGGTCCAGGGTGGCATGAATCGATCCAACTGGCCATACGTGATCGCTTCAAACCACGCTTGAGGTGAGATCGATTGCTGAGCCCCGAGCCGGAAATTGGCAGGTGCAGGGATTTGCTGGTTGATGACGAGCAGGCCATCACCATCCCCCGTTGCGCCATGGCATGCCGCACAATGCTCCACGAACAATTGCTCTCCGACCTTTGCGCTGGGTTTCGGCAGCCCAGAAGCCAGCTCTGCCGGAGTAGCGGTCAATGGTGGTTGCAGTGTGATGAGGATGTCCGGGGCGTCGCTGCAAGCAACCAACATCAGCAGCAGGGCAACCGTAGCCAGTGCGAATTTCATTGGTGATTCAAGCAGACTCTGCGATGGCTCGTTCAATCGCACGAGTGAGTGCTCGCGTGTCGATCGGCCCTGCCTGAAAATAGCGGATGATGCCCGACCGGTCGATCAAGAATGTCTCGGGTGCACCGTTGATCTGAAACTGCCGCGTGATTTGCTGAATGGTATCCAAGCCAGTCGGATAATCGATGCCGTATTTTTTGAGATAGGCTGATGCATCATGCAAAGTATCTAGATATGCGACGCCGATGAATGACACATCCTCATCTCGATAACGCTGCCACAAACGCTGCAAGTCCTCCGCTTCTAGATGGCAAGCGGTGCACCAACTGCCCCAGAAGTTGACCAGGATGACCTTGCCGCGCAGGGTTTCCGTGTCGATGCTGCCATGATGAAAGGTCTCCAGGCGAAAATGCGGTGCCTTCGAGCCCACACTGACCGCCTGACTTTGATCCCACCACAATTGGAGGGCGATCGCGCCCAGGAGCAAAGCAAACAGAGACAAACCAAGCAATGATCCACGCCAGCGCTGCCACCGGTTTGAAACGGCTGGGTCATTCATGCGGAACCGCTTTGCGCACCCTGAGCAGAACCAGAATGGCCACCAGCAAGGCGAAGAACACCGGCAGGTAAGTCAGGATGAATCCTGTAGCATCGTCGGGCTCTCCCAGCACTTCCGCACCATATAGAGAGACGAAATTAGCGAGAATTTCTTCATCCCCTTTGCCAGCTGCCAATTGCCGGCGTACTTCTTCTCGCCAGAGTTGGCAGGTTTTCGTGGCGCAGGCGGATACGGCCTGATTGGCGCAAGTGGGACAGTACAACCGATCCGCCACCCGGTTGATTTCATCGTCGCTGACCTCTTCCTGAGCGCCAACGGCGGTTGCGCTCAACAGAAGAAACAAAATAAGCCGCAGAGTTCGCCAATGCTTCATCGTTCAATCCAGGCTTTCATCAGCTGGTTTCTTCTGCCCGTTGCTTCGCAGAGGATCCCCCCAACCACAAAGGATCACCCCGAACACCAAAATGATCCCGCCCCACCAGACGAGGCTGACCAAAGGGTTCCAATAGATCTTGAACGTCGCCTTTTCATACAACTCAGCGCGGGCTGCTTCTACGGTTTGCCAGGGCACCAACAAGACATACAAATCGTGGGCAAAAGGTCGATGCACGCCGGCAACGGTCATCGTTAAATCTGGGAAATAATCCAATCTGGGTTGTAGCGTGGTGACGGGTTGCCCGTCTCGGTAGACTGTCACATGGGCGATATCCAGCTGCCGGCCATCCGTTGCAATGGCCGGCTGATAGTGAGAATAACCCAATTCATATTCAGCAAACGGCAATGTATCCCCACCCAGCTGGAGCGTTTGCTGAGTTTCTCTTTGAAACAAGCTGCTGGCGGCAATCCCAATGCCGATCACGACGATGCCCAGGTGCACGAAATATCCACCCAAGCGCCGTTGGTTGCGCCGCCATCGCCGCCACAACGCCGAAACCATGGCCTTGCGTTGCTGACGATGGATGCGAAACGGTCTGCCGATTTCCTGCAAGGAAACCATTCCCGCAAAAGCCAGGCCGCTCAGGCCAAGGACCATCGCACTGTGTCGCATCCCCAACGCCACGAGCAAGAAAGCAAAGGCGGTACTGAGCAGGATGGGGTAGCGGCCCTGTGGCCAGATGCGGCGAATACTGCTGGCGCCCCAGGCGGCCAACGGGGTCACACCCATCAAGAAAAACAGTGCGACGAACAAGGGGACGCTGATCTGTTCGAAGTATTGCACCCGCATGATTCTCGTTTGGCGAAGCAGCAATTCACTGAAAATGGGCGCACCAAAACTGCCCCAGAAGATGGCGAAAATCAATACCGTGAACAGCAAATTATTGATCGAAAACAGGAACTCTCGGCTGCTCCAATGCAAGACACGCCAGTTGGCTTGTAGGTCGCCGTTGTGATGCCGGTAGGCGATCAAGAGCACCGCAAGCAGGGTCAAGCCTGCCCAGAAAATGAACAAAGGCCAACCGATCTCACTGCGGGCAAAGCTATGCACACTCTCCACCAGGCCGCTGCGTGTCGCAAAGGTGGCGAACAGCACCGAAGAGAAAGCCAGCAACACGAGGATCAAATTCCACGTTTTGAAGATCCCTCGTTTTTCTTGAATCAGCAGGCTGTGGAACAGGGCCGTGCCCGCCAGCCAGGGCAACAATGCGGCATTTTCCACTGGGTCCCAGCCCCAATATCCGCCCCAGCCCAGCACATCATAGGCCCAACGTCCACCCAACAGCAGACCGGCACTCAAGCAAATCCAGGCCAGGAGCAACCAGCGGCGCGTCATTTGGATCCACGACGCATCCAATTCGTTGCGCAGTAACGCGGCCATGGCAAAGGCAAACGGCATCACCATGCCCACAAAACCGAGGTACAGCATGGGCGGGTGGATGAGCATCGCCGGGTGCCGCAACAGTGAACTCCCACCGCGCGCGGAAACCGCCAACAATTCTCTCAGCCCTTCGTTCTGATTAACAACCGCATTGGGTCGGAGGATGTAATCTTGCAAAATCCCGGTGGAATAGTAATCCTCGGTCAACCAAAACTGGGCGTATGGATTTTCCAAAAACAACACCAAGCCGACGAAAAAAGCAACTACGGCTTGGGCCACCATCAAAGCAGGGATCAACAATCTTCTCCGGTTTTTGCCATGCGCCAAAGCAGCGATGGCAGAGAACCCACTCATCAAGGTGGACCAGAAAAGCAATGACCCTCGTTGGCCACCCCAAAGAGCACTGACCCGCAGATGAGTGGGGGTGGCTGGGTTGGTGGTTTCCCACACAAAACTCAATTGATATTGTTCGCTGATCAAGGCAAGCCACAAAACCAGCACAGATGAGAATAAGAAAAAGAAATTGAGATGCACCACAAAAAGGATTCGAGACGAAGATCGATGCGCTGGTTCCTCATTGCGGAAACAGTGCCAGCCAGACATAGCCACCACATAAAGGGCTGCCACCCAGGCCAGGGCTAACGAACCGACCCCTAATTCCGTGTACATACCGGCCCTTCAGGGCGCTTCAGCGATCGGCTCCGTCACTA
The DNA here is from genome assembly GCA_011523615.1 of Chloroflexota bacterium. Classification (GTDB taxonomy): domain Bacteria; phylum Chloroflexota; class Anaerolineae; order Aggregatilineales; family Phototrophicaceae; genus WTGJ01. The sequence goes on from WTGJ01000027.1 coordinate 722,836, forward strand.
ACCCAGCGGCAGGAGATCTTCATGTTCTGGCTGATCCCCAAATCGGGTGGGGCACTTGAATTGGAGTTGAGTCGCATGAAAGATTCCATCGGGTGCCAAATTTCCACTGACGATCGCCTGGGCATGGTCTTGCAGTTGGGCGGGCATGACCTCTCCCTCGAGCAGTATGGTCAATTGAGCGCGCTCCGGGTCGTTGGCTGCCTCAAAAATGGCCCGCGCCAGGTCCTCGCTGCGCACTGGCATATGAGCGATGGTGAACCTCAGACTCAACTGTTCCACATCGTACTCAATCGATGAACCGATCACGGCACCGATCACTTGCGCTGGCTTACCCAAATAAGAAGCATCGGCTCGCAAGTCCTGCACCGTCACAAAGTACTGGCCGCCGACGAGGTTGCTGCTGACCCAAAGATAAGCCAGCGCCAGGATGATCAACGCCAATCCCAAGAGATATGGGAGCCTGGCTCTTTGATTCCCTTCAGCCCCTTTTGGATGGTTCTTCTTCCAGGGGATTGCGGACGATATTTCGCTCATTTCAGCCTGAACTTTGGTCGCGTTGTTTCGTTTCATTCATCCGTTCGCGCACCACAAAGGTCAAGCCAACCAGGAAAATGGCGCCGAGGCCCATGAGCAAGATCAGGAGACTGCCACCGGGCGGCGCAGATTGGGTTTCTTCACTCTGCGTGAAACCATCCAGGAGGACCAACAGTTGTAAGCCAATCAAGAGCAACAACCAAATGAAACGCGGCGGCCGGAAACCCATCCTCATTCCTCGGCAAGCTCCTGGTCTTGGCTTTCCATGTACGCGATCAAATCCGCTAAATCCTGAATATCCAGTAGATCTCCCAAATTTGGTGGCATCAGAGCATTGCTATAACCAGGCGTGATGTATTCTTCCGGCAGCAACAAACTTTCCACCCAGTATTGTACAACAGAATAGCCTGGCAAGTTGGGCAGCCTTTTCTCGATGACGCGCGTAAAACTGCCTTCTGTCGGTGGCCCGATGATGCCATTGTGACAGGTCATGCAGGTTAAGTGGGCGCCGCTGAAAGTAGCCTCATCACCATTGTAGAGCGTCAAACCGCGCAAAGGATCGCCTCGAATCGTTGCCAATTGCTCCACTACTGCAGCCACATCAACGCCCACTCTGCGCGTCGCCAACAATTCTTGCACCGTGACATGCTGCAGCACGTAATCCACATATGATGCAATTTGTGCGGTTTCCGGCAGCCATTCACATTCTTGCGCGTGCATCAGCAAGGCCAGGATGGCCTGATGGATCGTCGAGCTGTTCGCCTCTGCGCTTACGAGATCGACGCTGGCACTGATTATCTCTTCCACACGGGCTGGATCACAATTTTCTTGCGCACGCAGCGGGGCACTGATCCACGGTAGCCAAACGAGCGTCCCGATGCAAAGCCACAGCATTCGGCACAACCGCTTTGGCCGAGTTTTCATTGGCACGAGCGCCAATCATTCCTGTGTCTGAATGAATGCAAGCAGGTCGGCGAGATCTTGCGCCGTCAACTGATCGGGAAAACCCGTCGGCATGATGACCGCCCAGTTGCCCGGCGCACCATAAACGGCCGGCAAAAGCACGCTCTCCACAAAATAGCGCTCCGCTGTATAGGAACTGAATTGAGGATCCGCCATCCGCTGCTGCACGATCCGACCCCAGGTTCCTCCCGTTTCCGGTGCATTGCCTGCCTGATGGCAACTGGCGCAGCCCAACACCACCAAAGCTTCTGTCGGTGATTCACCCAGATAGAGGGATTCGCCACGTATCGGATCACCCACCAGACTCGCGATCGCATTCATGGCAACATCGACGTCACGACCGATCGTCTCTACATCTGCACTGGGTCCGCCAAGGCCAGGCTCCAGGGCGAACTGGTTGACGGCGAGCAAGTCTGACATCGTCCAATCGCGATCATAATTGGCGATGAAATTAGCGAGATCATTGATCTCATCATCGCGCAGCGGCCCACCGGAATCATTGGACCAAGCGGGCATCTGCTGATTGCCGCCCCAGTAGGAGATGCTGACCGGTCGCCCGCTGCTGATCGTACTGAAGAGGAAGCTATGAAAGGTGCCGGCCCATTCAATGTTATCGATGCGATTGGGCCGCTCCGGGTCGTAACCTCGCGCAATGGCCGTCGTCATTTCCGTGACCAAAGCATCACGTTCCTGCCCCTTTTCCGCTATGGCGGTACCGATGGTGTCCAGGCCCAAACTCTCTCGCAAACGAGCGATCTCTTCTTCGGCGCCGTCATTCGCTTCCAGTTCTGCCAGATTCGCTATGCCACGATCGTACGCTTCCTGCAGCGTGGCCATGGCTTCCGCTGAGTCTGGCATCTCGGCCAAAGCAAGGTTCAACTCTTCCTGGCGCTGCTCCAAAACGGCCAATTGCTCTTCATCTGGAGCGTCTTCCCCTTCCTGTGCGAGCTGTTCTTCGATGCTTGCCAACTCCGTCACCAGAGCGTCTCTTGCCGCAACGTCTGCCGCAAGTTGCGCAATCTGCGTGCTCAATGAGCCAGCGCCGAGACCCTTTTGTGCTTCGGCCAATCGGCTCGCTGCTTCTTCGTCGTCCAAATCGAGCAACTGCTGATATTGCAGGATGCGATTGGCCAGCTGAACAGCAGTTTCACTGCCGCTTTCCAGCTCAGCCATTTGCGCTTCCCATGAGGCAATTTGCGCCTGCACGATGGTTTCATCTTCCGCCAATACCGTGACAACCAAGCGCGCATCTTCTTCGGCAGCCCGCAGCAGGGCGATTTCTTCATCCACGGCTGCCAAAAAGTCATGGCCAAAGAGTTGCGGATTATCCAACGCGGGAGCAAAACCAGCGATACCCAGACCATCCAAACCATGGCAGGAGGCACAATTGGTCAAGAACAGGGCCGCACCATTCTCGATCGATCGACCGGAGAATTGCCTTTCAAAGGCCGCCATGCGCGGACGTTCATTGATCGCCACCCAACCCAACAGCACCATCGTAACCACAAAGGTTGTGATGCCGAATAAGATGCGATTGTCGATATTCTGGAAGAGATGACGTCCAATCATGCGTTCTCGCTCATCAAAGATAATTCCTCAAAGGTGCGCATACCTGGAGCAGCGATCAATCGAAGTAAGCGGAATTACGATGGATGAAGATGTGTTCATCCACCAATCGAGCAGAGCGCATTTCACCGATGATTTCTCCTTCTTCATCCATCATCGGCATGAAAATGGGGATGTTTTCTCCATCCACCATCATGGCATCGCCGATTTCATTCAGCTGGACCTCGTTCCAGAAAATCAAGAGGTCGATACGACGCAAATTGGGTTGCGTTTCCGTGATCAGCAATCCCCCCCAGCCATCATCCAAGAAGTCGATCTGATGATGAATCTCTTCGTAAAAACGCTCCAATACGGCGTGCAATTCATCCGCATCGGCAGGCGTGGGCGAAAACAGAGCCGCCTCTAGCGGGAAATGAGTGGTGATGTAACCGGCAACCGTCACTATGTCTCCCAGCGCCGTATCCATGATCATCGTCTCGGTCAGCGCAACGTTCTTCTCGCTGAGTGTGACAGCCGCGCTCAATCCCGCCATTTCCGCTTCAATTTGCTGGGTCGAATAAAAGCCCGGCACCAATTGCTCGAAGGGGATCGTGCGCACGATGCCTACATGGTTGTGTGCAGGAGGGTGCGATAACCCATGCAGGATTTCTTGATCCGCAGAAGTCCGGACGCCAAATTCAGCCAAACCCATGTAACTCAACACACTGGATAAAGCCGTGATGATGAGGATGATGGAAATGCCGAGGCGCCGATGGGCATATCGCCGGCTGGGCGCCACATCGATGTAAGGCCAAACCGCGAGGAAACCCAGCACGATCCCCGGGAAGATCACCCCCCAAAATACTACATTGCCCAGCTTCAAGGCCCCTTGAATCCATAGGAAATACCAGGGTGCCGTCGTGCCCAGTGGGGTGACCTGTGGGTCGGCATGATTTTCCAAGGGTGCGTGGAAGAACCAGATGCTCATCACAGTCAGTATCAGCGTCGTCAAACCCAGCCACATCATCTCTGTGGTGAGAACGTCCGGGATGAAATACACCCGTTTATCCAACGGGACTCTCTTGGCGGTGTCCTCCCCGATCTCTTCCTGTTGCGGGGGCAAGCTCAAACCATGGATGATGACCTTGTAATAATGCACGCTGAGGAAAACAAACAGCAAAGCCGGCAAGGCCAAGACGTGCAACAAATAGAAGCGCAACAAGCCATTCTCGGCGATTTGCGGCCCACCGCGGAAGAGCAGGTCCACTGCACTGCCGACGATTTCCGGGGGAATCGCCCCGGTCATGCTGGCGCCAATGGTGACCGCCCACAAAGCCAACTGATCCCAGGGCAGCAGATAACCGGTGAAGCTCAAAAAGCCGGTCAGGGTCAACAAAATGACACCGGTGAAAAAAGTGAATTGGCGTGGTTTTTTATAGCTACCGGTGATCCAGGTGCGCACCATGTGCAAAGAAACGACCATCACCATCAACTCGGCGCCCAGACGGTGCAAATCTCGCATGAGTTGACCGAGGGGCACATTGCCCAGGATGGCCAGCATATTCTCGTAGGCGACATCCGGTGACGGGGTGTACCAGATCATCAGGAAAATGCCGGTGATCGTCTCCAGGATCACGAAATAGGTAGAAAGCCAACCCAGGCGGAAGGTGGGGTAGATGCCGGTGACGTCGGCATTGTAGTAACTGGGGCGGATGTGCAGGAAGAAGCCATCGGCATGGGGTGTCAGCCGTGGATTGGGTCGCCGGGTGGGCTTTTCGCCACGCAAGGCTTCCCGAATGTCCGTGATGTTCATCCCGGCGGAGATGCGCTCTACCGTTTCATCGATCCCTTCATAAATGGCGCGGCGGAATCCTTTTTCCTTGATCTCATCCAAAAACGTGGGGAATGGCAATAACGTCATATCGTCCACTCCACCTTAAGTGCGGCCCGCACGCTTGATGCGTTTGCTGGTGTTGATTTCGATCAAGCTGATGTCATCCGCACTGCGACCTGTCAAATCGATCGGGTCCCCTGTGAGATTTGTGATCGACTTGCTGCCATCGAGAAAGGTGATGGTCATTTCAAAGCGATCCAAGCTGCGCGGTGCTGGCCCTTCAATCCAGGTGCCATCCAATTCGTATTTCGAACCGTGGCAAGGGCATTCAAAGCGCCCACGTGCTCCTTGCCATTTCGGCAAACATCCCAGATGAGTACAAACATTGTACAGCGCCAGCAAACCACGTTCGGGATGAGTGAGATGGAAGCGCCCTTCGGGGAAAGAATTCGGCGCATCACCGGCGGAAGGAACCACCGTCTGATCCAGCTTGAAAACACCGCCAAACTCGCCTTCCTTGAACAAGGGCCACATGAACCAGATCATGCCGACGCTGCTCTGGCCCAAAATCATCAGCATCGAGGCGCCCCAAATGTAAAAGAGGAATTCTCTTCGACTGGGGGGGTTGACCGGAATTTCGTCTGTAGTGGTTTCGGGTGTTTGATTTATCGCTTCTACCGCACGGGCCGATGCCATCCGTGCCTCCTACGTACTGTAACCATCACGATAATCCCCAACGAATGATAATCATCGTACAGTCATTTGCCAATGCGAAAGTTATCACAATCCATGCATTCTGTCAAAGACATTTTCATTCGTATTGCGTGTTACCGGACCATCCTTCATACTATGCATCATGACGATCCATGAATTGCAGAGTGCATCCCATACCTGGCTGAACATCCCTCAACCGAGTCAGGAAGATGTAAGCGCGCTCAGAAAACGGTTTCCTTACATCCACCCCCTCAATCTGGAAGATGTCCTCAGTCGCCTCGAACGGCCGAAAGTCGATGCGGACGAACAATACCTGTTTGTCGTTTTGCAATTCCCCGTTTGGGATCAAGCCAACCGCATCTCACGCGCTGCCGAGGTCAACCTCATACTTGGTCGCCGGTTCGTAGTGAGCATGCACGATGACAGCTTGAAACCCCTACGTTCGTTCTTCGCGCAATGCCAACAAGATGAAACGGTCCTCCAGGCCCAATTGGGCCGTGGCGCAGGCTTCATCTTTTATTCCATCATCGATCAACTGGTAGATTACTGCTTCCCCATCTTGAGGAAAGTGAATGTCAATGTGGATCGCCTGGAAGAATCTGTGTTCACCGACGAACCCCGCCGGATCATTCGGGAGATTGCGGAAGTGCGCCGAGACATCATCGCCCTGCGGCGCATCATCCGTCATCAAATTCCGGTCGTCGAAGAATTGGAAAGCAGCGATCATCCTCTATTGCATGAGGATATGGAAGAATACTATGGCGACATCGTCGATCACCTGTACAACGCATGGAACATCCTGGAAGAAAATCATGAAGTGATCGCCAGTTTATCCGAAACCGCCGACCGCCTGGTGACTCACCGCACCAATGAAGTCGTTCGCATCCTGACGGTGATCTCCGTGGTCCTCTTACCCATGACCCTGGTGACCGGCATTTGGGGCATGAATATCCGCCTCCCTTTTTCACAAAACCCGAGTGCATTCTTCCTGATCTCCGTCATCATGATTGGGATCGCCCTGGCCATGTTCTGGTTTTTCCGTAGGAGGCATTGGCTCTAAGGGAACGCAATCGTTCACGGTGCTCCGATAGGACACTACTACACAAGGCAAACCACCCAATTGGTCCCTGAAAGATCATCAACGCAACATCGAGGGATTGACTGGTAATGAACGGCTTACCATTGCTAAGATGGTTGCACCGTTACAGAGGGGATGGTCATGTGGCAAATCCAGGTCGAAGCCATGATGGAATTCTTGCTGGGCTTGCTCCATACACCCAGTCCGATCGGCTACCACAAAGAAAGCAACGCCTATGTGAAAGAGGCATTCGGCCAATTCAGCGATTTGCAGCTGACCGAATTGCCCAAAGGCACGCTCGTTTATCGCTGGGCGGGGGAGCAAAATACTCCGGCGCGCGCCTTATCCGCCCACACCGACACCTTGGGTTTTTTGGTGCGTGAGATCAAAGACAGTGGCCGCCTGAAACTCTCCCCTTTGGGCGGGATCAACTGGTCCGGAGCAGAGAACGAAAATGTAACCGTTCGCACACAAAACGATGATCGCATTCGCGGCACTCTGATCTTGGTGAATCCCAGTACCCATGTGAACCAGGATGCCAAAACAGCCCAACGCAACGAACACACGATGGAAGTGCGCTTGGATGTACCCACGACGACAGCGGAGGAGACCCGAGAACTCGGGATTCAAGTGGGTGACTTCGTATTCATCGATCCCCGCGTGGAGCAGGTAGCTACGGGTTATCTCCGCTCACGATTCCTGGATGATAAAGCCTGTGTGGCGGCACTTTTTGCTGCCATCTCCGCCTTACAACGAGCGGGCCTGAAACCTGCACGAGATACCTATCTCCACATCAGCAATTACGAAGAACACGGCGCTCATGGTGGCGCTGCCGGCATCCCGGCTGCGGTGACTGAATTCCTCTGTCTGGATATGGCTGCCATCGGTGAAGGTCAGGCTTCCAGCGAGCATCAGGTATCTTTGTGCGTGAAAGACGCCAGCGGCCCCTATCATTTTGACTTGAACAACAAACTGCGTCGCATCGCCAGAGAAAACCAGATCACACTGATCAACGACATCTATTCGTTCTATTCTTCGGATGGTTCGGCGTACTGGCAGGCGGGTGGGCAGGGCAGAGTCGCCCTCATTGGTCCCGGCGTTGCCAGTTCCCATGGTTACGAAAGAACCCACCGAGACGCTTTGTTGGATACGACCCGTTTGATCGCCGCATATCTGTTGGATCCCCACGATGACTGAACGACCGCAGATTTTCGCGGACGAGTGGCGCAAATGCTTGACGGCCCATTTTCAAGCGACCGTACGGCTTCAGGACGATCCACAGACGGACACCATCACCCGCCTGTTGAGCCAGCTCAATTTTC
>WTGJ01000027.1:730925-758498 GCA_011523615.1 Chloroflexota bacterium
CAGGACGATCCACAGACGGACACCATCACCCGCCTGTTGAGCCAGCTCAATTTTCCTGCACAAGAGCTGGCGGCATTACAAGCAACCGCTGGCTCTGTTCCGCTTACCATCCCTGAGCAATCCGCACCGAAAAATCGCAAGGAAGATGCACCCAATCCTGAGAGTCTGGGGGTTCATTCACTTGGCGAAAAACAACCGATCATGGATGAGGCAGAGGGGAAACGAGAAGATGAACCTGCAGTGGAAGAAGTGGAGGACGTACCATCCTTGGACCTGATGGAACAGGATCATGAACCGGCAGCAAGTGAAAACGATGAACCACCAGCGGCGGACCCTCAACTCAAGCTCTTTGAAACGGCCCTTTCCTGAGTCGCCCTCCGATACCGACTTCATGCGCCTCGCGCTGGCGGAAGCGAAGGCTTGTGCCAGCAGCCATGATGTCCCTGTCGGCGCGGTGGTGGTGCAGGAGGGAGCCGTGATCGCGCGCGGAAGAAACCGCAGAGAAGCCGACCAAGATCCCTGCGCACACGCCGAGCTGCTCGCGCTGAGACAAGCGGCGGCCGAGCTGGGGACCTGGCGTCTGAATGGCCTGACGTTGTACAGCACTCTCGAACCATGTGCGATGTGCGCCGGCGCCCTGGTCCTGGCCCGCATTTCACAGCTCGTCTACGCCACGGATGATCGCAAAGCGGGGGCGGCAGGCAGCGTCCTCAATCTCTTGCAACATCCTTCCTTGAATCACCAGGTGAACATCCGTAAGGGGGTGCTGGCAGAAGAGGCGGCAGGTTTATTGCATGATTTCTTCCAGAGTCTCCGCGCAGCCGGTGAAAAATGAAGATCAAGTTGAACTTGCGGAACATTTTGTACCTTTCTATGATTCACGGACCTGCAACAGTGAGCCATTGGAGAGGTGCCAGAGTGGTTGATTGGGCCTGTCTCGAAAACAGGTGTACCCTTTCGGGTACCGCGGGTTCGAATCCCGCCCTCTCCGCTCGCATCATTGGAGTTCCGTGAGTTCAAAAACGCACCCACCTGCCATCATCAGTGCATTTGGATCTTCCCTCCCACTGCCGGGCAGTGAGGATTATGAACTGGCGCGAACCATTGGAGAGACGCTGGCTAAAGCCGGTTTTCAGGTGATGAGCGGTGGCTATGGTGGGGTCATGGCCGCCGTCAGCCAGGGGGCGGCGGCAGCCGGTGGGCACGTCATCGGCATCACTTGCAAGCAAATCGAACGACTGGGGGAACGGGCGGCCAATCGCTATCTCAGCGAAGAGATTCGCTACGATACGCTGGATGAACGGGTACATCATTTGATCGAGCAGGCAGATGGCTACGTGATCTGTTCGGGAGGCCTGGGCACCCTTCACGAAATTGCCACGGTTTTGGAATGGATGAGAGTAGGCAAGATTCCCCGCCGACCCGTCGTTTGCCGGAGCAGTTTTTGGCTTCCCCTGCTGCGAGAAATCATGGCGAGTCCCTATATTCCGGCTGGCGATCGGAGCTTGATCCAATTCGCAGACAGTCAAGAGCAGATGCTGCAGCATCTGGCAAACTGTCGCCTTTAGCCAAGTGATGAACACTATTGTTGGTTTGGCCGCGGTAGCGGCGCTCGTATTCCTCAACGCCTTTTTCGTTGCGACGGAAATCGCCCTTGTAAGCGCTCGACGGACTCGAATCTATCAGTTGGCAGAGCAAGGAAAATTCGGCGCTGAATCAGCTCGCCATGCCATCCATCATCTGGATAGTTACATCGCCGCGACGCAATTGGGCATCACCTTGGCCAGCCTGGGTTTGGGTTGGATCGGAGAAGTCACCGTCGGCCATATGATCGAAAGCTTGTTCGTAATTCTGTTGCCCGCAGAAGTTGCCGCTTCGCTCAGTCATACATTGGCCCTGCCGGTCTCTTTTACGATCGTCACCATGTTGCACATCGTGTTCGGTGAACTCGCGCCCAAATCGATCGCCCTGTTGCAACCCGAATTGACGGCTAGCGTCGTGTCTCCGTTCACTCGCCTGTTTCACACTCTGTTTTACCCCGTCATCTGGACCATGAATCTGATGGGCAATACATTCGTGCGACTGATCGGTTTCGAACCGGCTTCTGCAGAAACCCAGGTCCATTCGCGGCAAGAACTGGCCATGCTCTTTGCGGCCAGTCGTGAAGCAGGCATGTTGCAACACAGAGAGGAGCAGATCCTTTCTCGAGCGGTCAGCTTTCAAGCAATCCCCCTCGAAGAAATCATGAGGCCGCGCGTCGATGTCGTGGCTTTCTCAGTGGATACCTCCCTGAAGACTTTGCTGCAAACCATGCCGGATCACCGCCATACTCGCTATGTCATTTATGGAGAATCGATCGATGATGTGCGGGGGATCCTGCATATGAAGGACCTCTTTGATCTCCTGGCAAGAGCAAATCACGAAAAGTTTGCCCTGGCCGACATGCTCCGGCAGCCGCTGTTTCTGCCGGCGACCACACCGATCAGCTCCGTATTGACCCAAATGCAGCGTGACAAAATGCACTTTGCCGTCGTACTGGATGAGTTTGGCGGCACCGCAGGCATTGCAACGTTAGAAGACATCCTGGAAGAACTCGTCGGGGAATTGCAGGATGAGTTCGACCAAGAGACACCCCTGGTCTATGCAGAAGGCAACGAAATCATGGTCGATGGTGGGGTGAGCATGAGCGAGATTGAAGCGCGCTTCGGCGCCGTCCCTCAAGCGATCGAATCCAACACCATCGGTGGTTGGGTTGCGGAAGCACTGCAGCGCATCCCTCGTCTCGAGGATCGCATCCAGTATGGAGAATATGAAGTGTCCGTCCTGGAAATGGCTGGCATGCGCGTGGAAAAAGTGCGCTTCAAGAAACGGGAGTCTCCGCTGGTTGATTATTGACGTCTGCCGAATGCGCTGCTAAAATCCTGGCCGTTGCTTGGAATCACGAATTCAGGGAGAATGATATAGCCAGTTCGGAGTACCGAATCAATCAAGACATCCGTGCTTACGAAGTGCGCATCATCTCGGAAAGCGAAGGCAATCTCGGTGTGTTTCAGCTGGATGAAGCCATCGAGATGGCACAGCGACAAAACCTGGATTTAGTGGAAGTATCCCCCCATGCAGATCCGCCCGTCTGTCGTGTCATGGACTATGGCAAGTTCATATATGACAAACGCCGCAAAGAACGCCGTGCGCGGAAATTGCAAAAGACGGTGGAGGTCAAAGGCATCCGGCTGCGGCCGAAAACAGATGGCTATCATCTGGGTTTCAAAGTCAAAGAAGCTCGTCGTTGGTTGAGCGAAGGCAAGAAAGTCAGGGTGACGATTCTATTCCGCGGCCGAGAACGCAGCTTCCCCGAGATCGGTCAAGAACGTATGACGAAAATTGCGGATGAGTTGAGTGATGTCGGTACGATCGAGCAGATGCCCAATATGGAAGGTCGGTCGATGACCATGCTCCTGACCCCCATAGCGGAAACTTCGGCGACGACATTGGAAGAGGCGAACTGAAGCATCGTGGCAAAAAAATACAAACTTAAAACCCATAAAGCGACCGCAAAACGCTTTCGGGTTACCGGCCGGGGGAAAGTGATGCGCACCAAAGGGGGCAAGAGTCACTTCCGCCGGCGGACCTCGAAGCGCGTCAAAGCCAAACTCAGCAAAATGCTGGCGGTGGAGAACCCGCAAGATGCAAAACGCATCCGCCGCCTGGCACCCTACATGAGTCGATACAAAGCCAATCCACCTGCTTGAACTTGAAGGTGGGATCCCGGAGGAGAATGGAATGACACGTACGAAAACCGGCGTAGTGCGCCGCCGCCGCCACAAAAAAATCATCAAGTTGGTCCGCGGCCAATGGGGCACTCGCGGGCGTCTCTTCAAGCGATCGAATGAAGCCATGCTGAAGAGCCTGTTTTATTCCTATCGTGATCGCAAGGCACGCCGGCGCGATATGCGTCGGCTTTGGATCACCAGAATCAACGCGGCTTCTCGCAACCATGGCTTGAGTTACAACCGCTTCATGCACGGATTGAAGCGCGCTTCCGTGGAGTTGGATCGGAAGATCCTCGCCGATCTCGCCGTGCGTGATGAAACTGCCTTCGCGCAACTCGTTACCTTGAGCTCGGAGCATCAAGCGAATCACTGAGAAAGTGCAAGAGCAACCGAGCATCATACAGAGCTCACGCAATCAATACATCCGAAAAGTTCGCTCGTTGCAAAATTCTGCACGTTCTCGTGCAGAAGAGCAGTTGTTCGCTCTGGAGAGTGAGCGCCTCATCGATACCGCCTTGGCCAGCGGTCTGCTCCCGAGCTTTGTCCTTCATCGCCCCCAATGCACTCACCCTCAATTGGCTGTGTGGTTGCATGCCGGCATCCCCTGCTTTGCCGTTGCCCCAGCCCTATTCCACAAACTCACGTCGGTAGAGACGTCGTTCGGCATGATCGCCGTTTTTCCCATCCCTACCCTACCCATTCCCCATACGGTACAAAGCACCGTCGTCCTGGATGCGATCCGCGATCCGGGTAACCTGGGCACCATCCTCCGTTCGGCACAGGGTGCCGGAGTGGATCGAGTGTTGCTCGCACCCGAATGCGCCGATCTCTATAACCCCAAAGTGGTTCGTGCGGCGGCCGGCGCACATTTTCATGTTCCCGCCCGAAGACTCACTTGGGAGGAAATTGACGAAGTACTGGCTTGTGAAAAAGTGTTTCTGGCGGATTCAACACAGGGTATGGATTATCGGAACGAAAGCGTATTTCGCCCTCCCTGGGCATTGATCGTCAGCAATGAGGCCCATGGCCCGAGCCCAGCAGCTCAAGCCATCGCCACCGTACGATTGCACATCCCCCTGGAAAATGAGCTGGATTCTCTCAATGCAGCGACTGCCGCGTCGATCCTGATGTTTGAAGCACGGCGGCAAATGAATCTGCGTTCTACAGTTCGCAATCCCAATCGCAGAGGATCGCCGCCATGAACGCCGCCCTCCTCGGCAAACTGTCGATGACCACGTATTCATGCAAGGCATGTAGACCGTCGCCTTGAGGGCCGCAACCATCCAAGGTCGGAATGCCAGCCGCAGCGGTGAGGTTGCCGTCAGAGCCACCGCCACTGCTCCCTTCGCGAAAGGTCAAACCGTGGTTTTGTGCAATCTGTCGCACTTGCGAGACGACCCGCTCCGATCGCTCCAATGGTCCTCGGGCGGATGGGTTGAGCACTTGCACTTCCGCTCCGGGCATTTGCGGCTGCAAGGACATCATTTTTCGGCGAGTCTCTTCCCAGGCAGCATTCGTCACGGTGCGAACATCCACCTGCGCACTGGCGTGGGGAGCGATCACATTTACGGCGATCCCACCTTCACAGAGATCCACAGAAACACTGGTGCCTCTCCTGAGATCGTTGAACGAATCAATGACCAGGATTTGCCGTGCCAATTCCACCACGGCGTTGATCCCTTGCTCCGGCGCATTTCCAGCGTGGGCAGGCAAGCCTTTGACACGTATGGTGTACGTCCCGACCCCTTTGCGAGCCGTCTTGAACGATTCGTCCGGCAGGGCTGGTTCCATGACGAGCACCAGGCCACATTGGCTCGCCACATCCAGGATCAGTTCTTCCGAATGGGGGCTGCCGATCTCTTCGTCTGAGGTCAGCAAAAAATATATTGGGCGTTTCGGCAGACGACCCAATGCTTGCAAGCCTTGCATGGCGCTCAGGGCGACGGTGATCCCTCCTTTCATATCCACCGCGCCCGGGCCGTAATACTTGCCAGATTCGATCCTGGGTGGACGCTCCTCCAGGGTGCCGGATGGCCAGACGGTATCACTGTGCGTCAGGAAGAGCAGTGGTTTTCCTTCAGCACCTGGATTCCAGCGTGCGAGCACGTGATTGCCGACGAGCTCATGATCGTGGGTCTGCACCTCCGCCCCCAACTCCGCCAATTGGCGGGCTAGATGAGCGGCCATACGATCGACATTTTCTTTTTCTGACGTGAATGTCTCGAATTTCACCAGTTGATCCATCAGAGCCAACATCGTTGACTTTTGTGATTGGAAGTATTCGAGCAAATCAGTCATTGCGCCCTCTGAATACCCTTCAGTTTCTTTCCAGCAAGAACGTCTCAATTTCGGCCAACGAGTCTGCTGAGCTCATTTCGCCACGTAAGATGGCTTGGAAATTGCGTAGCATCAAATCAACGAAAGGTACATCCATATCGATCGGTTCTTTTGCTCGTGAGATGGCTGCATGCACAAACTGGAGATAATCATCCTGCGGCTCCGTCAGAAAATGAGAAGCTCTTGCCGGGAATGCTGCAAAGGGTTGCTCAACGTCGGCTGGTCGATAGTCATCCATGATCCAGAGCACGAACTCTTGTGCCATTTGCCGCCGAGCAGGGTCTGATTTCGGCAAAACCCAAAACCAAGTATCGATCACCGCCAATTCGGTTCCCCTACGGTTGGGAATCGGTGCGAAAAGATTCCTTGCATCTTCCGCTCTTGCGATCAAGTAATCGTCGGATTGGATGAATGCTGCAGATTCTGCTCTCGCATCATCAGGTGCAGCAGCGAAAAGACCCTGAGCGGTCGCCAGCTCGTAGAAACCGAAAATCTCTTCCAGAGCGACGATCCATTCTTCGGCTGTCGGTTCTTCACTGCGGATTTCTACGGCATCGAACAGCTGGGCCAGCAGCAATTTGCGCAGGAAAGAATCATCTTGCATGGGTAACACGATGGGGGTATGACGTTCTAGGATTTCAGCATATGAAAACACCATTTCGTTTGCGGGCTCAGCGAACCGATGGTGCAGATGAATCAGCGAAAAGCGGAACGGAATGCCATAGAATTGACCGTCCATTTCCCCTTTCGCAAGCAGCACAGTGGGGATATCGGCGATGGCCTCTTCGGGAAGTTCCAGCCATTCATGCAACCTGCCCTCGGCCATAGCGTTGAGCATGTCATTTCCATGCATCAGCAATACATCCGGCACCGCAACCGGGGCCACTTCCTGTGCGTTGCTCAGCTGAGGTAGAATGCCGCCGTCATCCTCGGCAGCTTTGATGCGCAAATAGATCCGATTTCCCGCCGGCGTTTCCGCATATTCATGGAGAAGCGACTCAAAGGGCGCATACGCGTCTTCTGCAACAAAGCGGGTGATTTCATCTGGGAGCCAAACCAACAATGGTTGAACCACCAGCGCTTCGGGCACCAATGTAGGAACGGAGAGAGGTTCGGCAGTAACCGTAACTTGGGCCTCCTCTGACTGTGGTTCAGCCGCTTCATTCGCCCGGCCACAAGAAGTCAGCGAGGCAACCAGTAGAAAAACCAAAACGGCAGGCAAGAATGCTTTGCGCAAGGTTGAACCTGAGTCATCGTGTGGTGAGCATTGTAACGAGAAACGAACGGTCTGAGCAGGTACCATTCCCCGACCGCGCAGCTGTGCTCAAAGACTCGCTAGGGCCAAATCCGAAATGGCGGGTTTCTGATTGGGTTGAATGCTGATCGGCAAATGCTGTTGGATGGGGGCATCTTCATAAAATAATTGGAACTGTTGATTGCTTTTTGAATAATGTCGGATGTCTGCCAATGCTTCCTGGTAAGAGGAGAGCAGCTCCTCATCCGTGCCCTTGTAGCGCCGCAAGCTCTGCAAACTGCAGGCGTGGCAGCCACGCATGGCTCGGTAGCAATCGGTCTCACAATCGATGCAGCCATTCAAGCGCATCATGAATAGCATGAAAGCCAGTCTCTCTTCGTGCTGGTGGGGCAAGTCAATCACACGCTGCACCAACGATCGCCAAATGCGGCCGCGCTTGTCTTCCAATATGGGGATCGCATCTTCAGGAAACAGCAGAGCGTTGTTCGTGTACATCCTTCTCCGATATCTTAGGTACAGCTCATCAAACTCTATGCCGTCGATTTTTAACGCAAACCAAACTTTACAAACTTATTCTGCTGCCTCGATCACGCTGTGGCAAGGCATGGGTTAAAATGTTAAGAAATTGTAACGCTGGCCATCAAATTTCTATGTAACGTCGCCAAATCGAAGGCCCGCTCCCGTAGGCGATGACGAGATAAGAGGTACGGGGTCGTTTCGGTTCCCAGAGCAGGCGCATGCCCGCTTCATGGGGCAATCGATCTCCTTTGCGATGGTTGCACCGCGAACAGGAACAAGCGGTGTTGGTCCAAACGTCATTCCCCCCACGGGAACGGGGCACGATATGATCTACGGTGAAATCCGCTTTTTTCAGTATGCGATTGTGTTCGGCTTCCCCGAGTCGAATGCCACAATAGATGCAGCGAAAGCCATCCCGTTCCAATACACTTTTGCGACACCAATGCGCTTTTCGGCGCGGAACATTGATGTATCGTTGCAATGCGACCACCGAAGGCACTGGAAAATGGCGGGTTACACTGCGCAACACTTCACCGGTCTCTTCGACGATGACTGCTTTTCCCTGCCAGACCAGGTTCAACGCACGGGGCAACGAGATCACGATCAACGGCTCCCAATTTCCCCCGTTGAGCAACAGTACCTGGCGATTCACGACCCAACTGACTGCCAAACCACGCCTCATAACGTTTCGGCATGAAGTATAGCGCAAGGAATCCGGCAACCTACCCTTGAAATCTTGGCGCATCGGCTTCATACTGTGGGAGGGCAATGAAGGAGACAGTCCACTTTGCGCACTTCTTGACGCGCCTCTGGATGACAGGGATACGGCAGCCATCGATTGCGAGCGCCGTTCATCACGAGTAGCGGAATTCCCTCCGGAGCTGTTGGGGGAACGATCCCGATACGGGATACCAGTAGTCCAACCGTATTTCTGGCGTTAACAGAAACCGAGCGCTCGAGACGTTCTCTCGAGAAGCAGGGTGGTACCGCGCGAGCCATTTCAGCTCCCGTCCCTGAGTTTACCTGGGATGGGTTTTTTCATTATAGGGGCAGCTGATGAAACAAACGCTGGCATCTTCACTGGAGAGCATACGGGATGAAGCGATTCGTTCCCTGGAAGACATACACAATTTGGAAGACTTGCATGATTGGGAAATTGCTCATCTAGGTCGACGAGGTGCTTTGACCCAGCTATTGCGGCAAACCGGCCAACTGGCGCCAAGCCAACGTCCCGCATTCGGCAAAAGAGCCAACGCGATCAAAGCGGAGTTGCAGCAATTGTTGGAGGAGCGTTCCGCGCTGCTCCATGAACGAGCGTTGATGCACGATTTGGAGCATGGCGCCATCGATGTGACCTTGCCCGGACGCCACTTCCACCGCGGTGGCATCCATCCTTCCACGCAAACCCTGCGCAATTTCTACGAAATCTGGAGCGAAATGGGTTTCCAGGTGTTTCGCTCTCGGGAAGTGGAAGATGACGCACACAATTTCGAAATGCTTAACTTCCCGCCGCATCACCCGGCGCGCGATATGCAAGATTCTTTCTATACCGATCGCGAGAACATCATCTTGCGAACCCACACCTCGCCCGGGCAGATCCGCGCCATGCATGCGCTCAGCGACAATGGTACCCAACCCATCCGCGTCATCTTACCGGGGATGTGCTTCCGCTATGAGCAGATTTCCGCGCGATCGGAGGTGCAATTCACCCAGGTAGAAGGTTTGGCGGTCGGCCGCGCTCTGCGTTTCAGCGATCTCAAAGGCACTATCCATGAATTCGCGAAACGGATGTTCGGTGATTCGGTACGGGTGCGGTATCGCGCCAGCTACTTCCCCTTCACCGAACCCAGCATGGAAGTGGATGTGGAGTGCTTCTTGTGCAAGGGGCAAGGTTGCTCGGTTTGCAAGCACAGCGGTTGGTTGGAGGTAGCGGGCAGCGGCATGGTTCACCCGGTCGTCCTCCGCAATGGTGGCTATGACCCCGCCATTTGGAGTGGTTTTGCCTTTGGCATGGGTCCAGAGAGACTCACTATGCTGAAACATGGCATCCATGACATTCGTTACTTCTGGTCCAATGACATCCGCTTTCTGGAACAATTTTAGTTGGGGGTGAGCATGCTGATACCGATTTCATGGTTGCGCGATTTCGTGGATATTGACTTGCCCGCCGAAGTGTTGGCGGAGCGGCTGACGTTGGCCGGGTTGGAAGTCGGGCAGATCCATTATCTTGGGCTTCCCCAACGTCAGATTCCAGGCATCCGACAACCGCCATCCGACCATTTGACTTGGTCACGAGAAACGGTGTTGCTGGCTGCCATTCAAGAAGTGAAAGCACACCCCAATGCGGATCGCCTGGTGCTGGCGACTGTGGATATCGGTAGCCAGGAAACGATCCAATGCGTGACCGGTGCGCCCAATCTGTTCGAATTTACAGAGCGGGGGCCTTTGGCCGAGCCTCTGTGGGTAGCCTGGGCGGGTGCCGGCGCCGAGATATGGGATGGTCGCAGTGACACCCCCAAACGGACCCGCATCAAAGGCCGCAAAATTCGAGGAATTTACAACGACAGCATGGTTTGTTCTGAGCGCGAGCTGGGGATCTCTGCCGAACACGAAGGCATCCTCTTATTGGAAAATGAGGGGGATCACCCAGCCGGCACACCACTGCAAGACGTACTGGGGGATATCCTGTTCGATATTGAGATTACGCCGAATTTGGCCCGCTGCCTGAGCGTTTTTGGCGTGGCTCGTGAGGTCGCCGCGTTATTGAATGTGCCGCTTCGTGAACCGAGCGACCATGCTGAGATGCTCGGCCCTTCCATCAGAGGACAGGTAGAGTTGGAAATCCAAAACCCAGCCTTCAACCCGCGTTTCACTTTCGCACTCTTGCGAGATACTCGGGTTCAAGCTTCACCCTGGTGGTTGCAATGGCGCCTCAAGCTCGTGGGCCAAAGGCCGATCAACCATATCGTCGATATCACGAATTACATCACCCATGAGATCGGCCAACCCTTGCATGCCTACGATTATGACTTGCTGGTGGAACGCGCCAATGGGGAGATTCCGCACATCCACACCCGCACACCCAAGACAGGTGAACACCTCATCACGCTGGATCAAGAAAAAAGAGAGCTGGGCAAAGACCACATCCTGGTCTGTGATCGTGCCGGAGCGTTGGGTTTGGGCGGCGTGATCGGCGGAGCATCCACCGCCATCCATGAGGGAACCCGAAACGTGCTCCTCGAAGCGGCCAGCTGGAATTACATCAACACGCGCCGCACCATGAAGGATCAAAAATTGCACACTGAGGCGGGGGTTCGTTTCAGCCGCGGCGCCCATGCGGCGTTGGCGCCGAAAGGGGTGCTGCGTGGTATTGAGCTCATGCGGCAAAACGGGGGCGGCAGAATCGCGAAGGATATCCTGGATGAATACCCCCTCCCGGAAAAGGAAGTCTCCCTACCCCTTTCGCAACAGGAAGTAACTCGAATCCTGGGCGTGACCCTGAGTCTTGCGGAAATTGCCGCCATTCTGGAACGCCTGCAATTCACGACGGTAAGACAAAGCGAAAACTCTTTGCTCGTCACGGTTCCTCCGCACCGTCTGGACATCCACGAAGATCCAGTCATCGGTCAAGCGGATCTAATTGAAGAGATTGCGCGCGTATATGGTTACGACAACTTACCCAGTACCATCATGGCCGATGCCATGCCGGAACAACGGGCCAATTATGAATTGCTCTGGGAAGAGAGAATCCGCAATCTACTGGTGAATTATGGTCTCCGGGAAACGATCGGCTACCGTTTTACCACCCCTGAGCAGGAATCGTGGCTCAATGGTGATGAAGATCGGCCACATTTTCACCCATCCGAATATGTGCGCATCACCAATCCAATCGCTGCCGATAAGACCGTATTGCGGCGTTCATTGCTCGGTGGCATGTTGAAGCAACTGGATCAGAACCGCCGCTGGCGAAATCGCCTGCAAGTATTTGAGATTGGCCCCATCTTCCGTGCAACGCCAGAACAAGCACTGCCGATCGAAGAAACCAGACTGGCCATCGTGATGCAAGGAACGCGCAACCTGGAACCGGACTCGGAAGACGCTGGCGACTCGCAGCTGGATTTCTTCGATTTGAAGGGGCTGATCCACTCTCTGTTGGCAGATTTGCAAGTGGCCGAATGGGAAGAACGGCGCAGCGTTCATCCTACCTATCATCCCGGTAAATCAGTGGATATCTGGCTCCAGGACCGAGCCGTAGCGAGATATGGTGAATTGCATCCTACCGTCGCACGGAAATTCAACCTAGATCCGGGCTCGGTCCTGATCAGTGAAATGAATCCACTGGCTTTGTACGCAACTGCCGAGCAGAATTTTCAGATTCAAGCCTTACCCAGTAATCCGCCGGTCTTGCAGGATATGGCCTTGACGGTGGCGAAACAGATCACTCACGAAGAACTGGTTCAAGTCATACGTAAAGCGGGGGGAAAGACCCTGCGTTCGGTTCATTGCTTTGATGTTTATACTGGCCCACCCATTCCTGAAGATCGCAAGAGCCTGGCGTTCAAACTCACATATCAATCTGAGCAGCGAACTTTGACCGATCCAGAAGTGGCAAAAATTCATCAGCGCATCGCCAGAGCGGCGGAACGAGAATTGGGAGCTCAACTCAGGAGCTGATTCCACTCATTTTCGAACACCCACTGCCAAGCCATCGCCTATGGTCAGTAGATGGCCCATCAGTCGTTCATCTTCCGCAATCCTGCGGTTGAATTCTGCAAGGGCGAGATTGTCTTCTCCCTCCGGTTGGATCACGGCACCCCTTCGCAATGCATTGTGTGCACAGACGATGCCACCTTTGCGTAAATTCTCAATGGACCAGGTGAGGTATTGGGGATAACTGGTCTTGTCTGCATCGATGAAGATGAAATCAAATGGGCCCGAAGCATCCAATCGATGCAGATTCTCATTCGCATTCCCCACCCATATCTCCACTTTGTCGGATACCTTTGCTCGTTCGAAAGCCGCGCGTGCCACTTCCGCGTGCTTTTCGCTGATATCCAAGGTGAACAACTGGCCATCATCCGGCAAAGCACGCGCCAGCCAGATGCCACTGTAACCGCCCAATGTGCCGATCTCGACCGCTTTGCGTGCGCCGATCAAGTGCACGAGCATATGCAAGAGCTTTCCTTCAAATGGCTGCACGCTGATCGGCGGTAGCCCTTGTTCTCGACTGGTCTGCTGCACCCACTGGAGTACTTCATCTTCCGCGGCAAACCAGCGATTCACATACTCGTTAATTTCAGATTGATCGGTCATGAATCTCTTTCGCATCCTTTTTCTTCTGTGTCATTTTCCCACCGCGCTTGATCACATAATGATCCAAGTCCCGCGCCAATCTCGCCTGTGGGAATTCATTCCTCGCCTCCGCAAGGATTTCCCGCTCACGATATCGGCGGGAGAAATGCGTCAGGATCAGGTTCTTCACCTCAGCCTGTTTCGCCAAGCGAGCGGCGCGCTTGGCAGTAGTATGGCCGAAATTCCGCGCTTCTTCGGCTTCTTCTTCCAGGAATGTCGCTTCGCTGATCAATAAATCGGCTCCGCTCGCGGCATGAAGCAAGTCGTCGTTGCTCTCCCCATCGCCCCCAAATACCACCTTGGTCCCCTTTTCCACAGGTCCCAATACATCATCCGGCGCGATCGTTCTGCCGTCCACCAGGGTGATACGGTTCCCCAATACCAACTGGCGGCGTTCGGGGCCGGCAGGAACGGATAATTCTTCCGCCCGATCCACCAAGAATGGCCGAAACGAGCGCTCTTCAAAGATATAACCAAAGTTGCTGCGCCCGCGGTGACGGGCCGGAAATGCCCGCACCTGAAATTTGCTGCTTTCCCAGATGACGCCGGGGCCAATATCGATCAATCGGATGTCGAAATCGCTCCGCGCGGCATCCAACACCACGCCGTAAATCAACCGTTCCACACGATTTAAGGTGTGCTTGCCACCAAATATTGCCAAGGATTCAATCCCTTCCCAGCGCGATAGTGTGGATACCAATCCCCCCAAACCCAAGATATGGTCCAGATGAGCGTGGGTGAGCAAAACATGATGCAGTCGTTTGAAACCAATGCCACTGCGCAAGATTTGCCGTTGTGTGCCTTCTCCACAATCCAATAAAAATCTCTGGTCGGCAGCCAGGATCATATGACCGGAGAGGTTCCGATGGATGGATGGTGCGGCAGCAGAAGTACCCAGGAAGACAACCTCAAACACCGCTCAACCTGCTCGTTCCATCCGTTGGGCTCATTCGTCAGATTCAGCTGCCTTCACTTGTAGGTCAGGCAACAAGAGATAATCGCCGCGGATGTGCGATCCCTCACCTATATCGTACACTGGCATGCGATCGCCCGATTGTTGGGTGTATGCCCCCAACAGCAATATGTATTCTCCCTCGGGCATGGTGGAAGGCAATTCCAGCTTTGCGCGATGCAGCCAGATGTCACGCGCTTGCAGAGATTCTGGGTCAACGCTCACGGAATCCACTTGGGCGGTGATGTTGGCCAGATCACCTTCGTGGAAAACCAGGTGCATATAAATGTGAATGTCTTTTGGCACGGCGCCATCGATGCGCCAAAACAGATCGATCGGGACCGTATCTCCTGGCAAGTAGGGACCGTCTGAAGCGAAATCATAACCCACGAAGGTCAGATTCCCCCCAAAGCGTACCGCAGGAGCGATGGTCTGTTCAGGTTCCCGCGGAAAACGCAGCGGCCGCGTTGTCGTAAAGTTCCCCAATAAGTTGGCCAGGGGTTCGGCTACATCGAACTCTATGACCTGATCCGCGAGCGGAAAGTCAAGTTCGGCACCGATTTCTTGACGGGTGCCATATATCTCCAACCATTCTTGAAACCACAGCGGCATGGCCTCCAGTGTCTCCGGGTCCGACAGCACATATTGTTGTGCTTGCCCACCACCGGCCAAGACCAAGCCCTGCGCGCAATCCACATAGCGAATGGGCAAATCATCGACATTGAGCATCAGTTGCAGGATATCTACCTGGTTCAATCTTTCCGGTGCACTGAAGGAGGGGATACCACAATACACCGTCGGCAGCTGTTGAGCACTTTCATCCAAATGCTTGGCCAGGACCTGTGTTTCACGATGAAATACTTCGTTCCATCCTGCAACAGACGGCCACCGACGGAAAACGGCATCATGAGTGAAGCCAAACATCAATAAAAGGATGAGGGCAATTGCCGAATTGAGAGCGTTTTGATGAACACTCATCCTCCTGAACCATTGATGGGCGGATTTCACGCCAATGCCGCCAAAGATTGGAATTACGGTGAGATAGGTCAGCTGTGAGTCATATGTGGTTGACGTCTTGGCCACCCAATGAGGTATGGCCAAGACGACACTCAGCAGCAACAGCACTTGGATGTGAGCTTTGCGCCAGTTTCTGATGCAATGAACGATGCCCACGAAAAAGAAAATCGTGAGCAATGGATTCAACAAGGGTTCACCCGGGATATGCATCCGTAAATCCCAATCTGTCCCGATCACCAGGCCATATAGTTGATCGACCCAATGTCGAACATCCCACCACATGCGGCCGTTTCCCTCAGTTCTCGGCAGCCAACGAGAGATGCCTGCCAGTTCGGGGTTCTGTACCGTAGAAATGATGTAGGGCAATGCGAAAATCAGGAGCAGAAACAAGGTCAGCAGGAAATACAGCCAGTTCTTTCTGATGTCCTGCAGATTGCGCCGGAAGCCAAAAAGAATGAAAAGCAAAGTTCCCAAAATCAGACTGATCGCATCAGGATGCAAATACAGGCTGATTCCCAGAGTGATGCTGAGGAAAAAATACTTGATGCGCTGAAAATCTCGGTAGCCTTTCGCTATTTCCGCTGGCCGATGCTCATCAGAAAGGATCAACAAGGTCAAAAAGATCGGGATGCTCACCAGGCTTTCGCGGCCGATCGTTAGGTTGAACAAAACGATCGCAAAACTGAACCCCCAGAAAGAGACTGCCACCAGTGCGGCCAAGCGGCCAAAATATCGCTGTACCCACAAGTACAACAAGGCCATCGCAATCAAAGCTGCCCAGGCAGAAACTACATGAAAACTTTTGGTGGGATGTTGGAAGATGAACTGAAATGGTGCCGCGATTCCGTGCAAGAGACTTTCTCGACCCACATCCGTTTCCAGGGGATAAAAAACACGAATATCACCTTGTTGGATGCTCTTGACGATCCGCAAATCCGCGATCTCACTGGAATGCAAGCCATACGGTTTGCTCAACAAGTACGCATGGCGCAACCAGATCCCCACCATCATGACGAAGATCAGAAGTAAGGGAATCCGCTTGTACATACCGTGCTTCATTTACAACGTGATGAGACTCGTACTGAGCAGTATGATGATGATCACAATGCTGAATTGTGCCGTTTTGACCCACTTATGCCAGCGGTTCAACTGCAGCATCCTCTGGGAATTTTCCACCCACATCGTTTGTCGCTGCAATGGGCCAACCACAACACTGGAAATGCCAAGGATCAAAATCAATATGCCGATCAAGATGTGTTTGAGTAACAATAACATAGACCAACGGTTCCTCACAGAAAACCAGCCCACATAATTGTCATCAGCCAACATCATATGCATTCCCGTAATCAACAACAATCCGAGGGAAACCTGTTGCAAGAAATGGGCGCGCGTTTCCATGGCTTTGAGGAGGGGCACCGTCTCTTCCCTTCCCTGCTTCGTGGGCCAAAAAATGAATCGAACAAGGAAGAGGCTGCTGAGAAATACGATCGCAGCGACGAGATGCACAGCAGTACTAAGGGCAATCAGCACGGTCACAAACCTTTGGCATCTCCATCAAAGCATGAAAGGCCGGAGTCAGGATTTCGTATCGTGGATCATCATGGAATCGAATCAAGGACCACCAGTACTTTTCATCCTGGATCGTCCAGGCGGGATCTGCAATGTAGATCAAGGTAATCAAGCCCACCCAGGGGCGCCAATGTTCCTCTGCGTAAAGGAAGGCACGGTAGAAGTATTCCGCCTGCGTCTGCTCATCCACCGCAAACCAAGCCATTTGCGATTCGGGGCGTGGATCAGTCGTCCACCCCATTTCCAGAATCGCCATCTGACGATGGGCGTCGCCTTCTTCGATCATGATCTTGCGCAAATCTTCGATGCGCCGAAAACTGGCCCAACGCCCCCGTTCCGTGATCGTTTCCGCTAATTCCGGTGAGAATTCGGGTGCGGTATAACCCACCGCATGCGCCCCCAAAACATCGATGTATTGCTGAAATTCTCCTTCATAAAGCTGCCGCAAGAAGACGTCATCCGCGATGGCCACCTGTGGATCGTTAGTGCCAGTTGGTGCAAAGCCCGCAGAAATGATGATCGTTTGGCGATCATATTGGCGAATGGCCGCACTACAAGCCTTGAGTAACTCAATGTATTCGCTGGCTGAAACGGGCCCGCCGCCCCACTCCCGCGCCAGATTGGGTTCATTCCAAATTTGGTAACCCGCAATACGGCCGGCATAACGCTGCGCGACCCGGCCACAGTATTCTGCCCAAGCGGGGAAGTATTCTGCCGCGGGTGGCGAATCCACCACTTCCTCGCCCTCTGAACTGTGGTCCTGAGATCGCCTCGCCCATTTCGGCACCCCGCCCAGACGGATGACCAAGGCAACCTCCTTCTCTTCGGTTTCCGTCACGATTTCGTCGGAGCGCTCAAACAACCATTCCGTTTGATCGTGCGGTTGCAGGTCTTGCCAGGCAAAAAACTGTTTCACGTGGCTGAATTGGGCCTCTTTCACCCAGTGCAAGGCCAACGACGCGACATATTCATCCCACCAGAGGAAGGCCTGTATCCCATAAGTGAAGGAAGGAAATTGAGGTCCGCGAATGGCGTCGGCTTGAAAAGGATCTTCGGCTGCATCATCGCCGGATGGTAGCCAATTGCTGAGAGCCAGGATGATGAAGATGCCGACGAAAGCGTAACCGATCTGCGCGATACCACGCCGCATCTAATAGCCTACGCGTTCGCGAAAATCTTTCATCCATTCGCCGATCGCGCCATATGCAGGACGATGCACCCAGTTGGGCCCGATCAGAGAATAGATCACGTTGTCGTTGTTCGGATTCCAACCGGCCTGTGGCCCATAGTTGAGGTTCCAAATGAATGCCAGCCAGACATTGCCCCAGTCTTCCATCAACTCTAACGATTCAATCAACCAGTCTCTTTGTTCTTCCAGCGTATTGTCAAAGGCAAAGGCATGACTATCCGGACTTCCCTGCAGCCCCTCACTCGAGGCCCAACCAAATTCAGTGATGCACAACTTCTTATCGCCACCGCGAGCCGCAATGCGTTGAGCGTAACCTTGCACAGTGCTGTAAAAACTCCAGCTATGGTGGGGGTTGTCAAAAGGTCCGCGGAAGGTTGCACTAGGATCATTTCCTGCCTGATCGTAAGGAACACTGGGACCCAAATTGTAGCCATTCAAGTGAACGCCAATGCAATCTGCGTAGTTCAACAATCCAGCATCCAGCATCGCATCCATATAGGTAAAATCATCCACTGCCGTGATGACACCATCCTGAGTCCAACCACCGGAAGTTGAAGGAGCGCCACTGATCACGATGATGCCTCGGTCGATGGCTTTGATATTGAAATAACTCAATTGGAGGAGGCGGATGTAATCATCCGCTTGGATACCCCGCACAGAAGTCCATTCACGATCCAGATTTTGTTCATTCCAAACTTCGATCGCGTGGATTTTATGAGGATAGCGTTCCAGGATGGCAATGAGGAAATTGACGAAATCTTGTGGATTCGCCGGTGGGCCATCTTTGCTCAGGTCCACGCCGGGTTCGCGTGCCCAGTGCGGAGTGGTGACCATCGATAGCATGATCTTGAGGTCGAATTCCTCTGCCTCTTCAATCGCAATATCCAGCTGCGTCCAGTCATATTGACCGGGTTCAGGCTCCATCTCATCCCAACGTACCTGAAGCTTGAACCAACGCATATTGAGATTGTTGCGCACATCGTTCATCCAGATGTCCATATGTTCATAACTGATCTGAACTTGGATGCCGATGTCATATCGCCCATCTTCGGATGGAAGAGGCGTTGCGTCCGGGTTGGTTGCACCCGCTTGCTCGAATTCTTCCAAAAAGGCCAGAGGAATTCCTGCTGGTTCTGCGGTAGCCGGTTGGACGGGAGACTGAGGCGGAACGGATGCTGAATCAGGCGCTGGATCCACCGCCACTGCTTCGAAAACGACATCCAGCTCCGGTTCGACCATAGGGATCGCCAGGGTGCTACCGTCTTCAGCTGTGGGAAATATCAAGCCATACGTGGCAAAGATGGCAAAAAAAGTGACTCCGCCCATGAGGACGGTCAACAATGTCCACAGGATGGCGAACTCACGCAAATGCTGCTGGCGATGCGTCTGTATGGTCAAATTCTATCTCCTCATTCAGCTGCCATTCTAGCATTAATGAATAATATGGTAATGACCGATCTTCGATTGCCTACCGCCATTCTACAATGTGGTCTGCGTTGAAAGAGAAACCAAGGGAGCCGCACATCCACCGATGACTCTCCATTATCCGATCATTTCTCCGATCTATGATGCAATGAACGCCGATCAAGAGGATGATATCCCCTTTTACCTTCAAATCCTGGCCGAAGTTGGTGGCCCCTTTTTGGATGTGGGTTGTGGTACGGGCCGAATCTTGTTTCCGGTCCTCGCACAAGGGTCAGTTGCGCATGGCATCGATCGAGAAGAAGAGATGCTCAAAGTAGCAACGGAACGCAGCAGAGCACTGGATTCACAGGAAGTTTCGCAACTCCGGCTGATTCAAGGGGATGCCCTTCATCATGCATTCACAGAATCTTATGGCTTGATCGCATTGTCATATAATTTCTTGATGCATGTCTTGCAAAGCGAAGATCAGATCCAGCTATTCAATAATCTGCGGACTGCTTCCTCTTCCCATACCCATCTCATCATCGACCTACCGCATCCGGAGGAAATGTTCAACAGATTGGAAACAAACGCATTGATGCACGAACGTGACATCATCCACCCGGCGAGCGGGCGACTCATCCAGATCTATTCTTACAGTGAAGTCAACGTCAGCAACCAGATCATGGTGGTAACCTGGTGGTTGGATGAAATCTCGGCAACCGGAACGGTAACCCGCACCGTGACGAAACAGAGATTGCGATTTTATACGAAGGCAGAATTGAGTCTGATTTTGCAACTTAGCGGATGGCGGGAGCTGGCTGCCTACGGTGATTACGATCGATCGCCATTTGAGGACGGCAGTGAACGGATGATCCTGGTGGCGGGCTTGAATTCAGAATGAAAAAAGAGCCCATCCTAGGACGGGCTCTGTGGTAAATCCGGTGAAGAATGCTGTGCTCAACCCAATTCTGCCAAGATAGGTAACGGTCCGCGGATCACCACGTAGGAAGCGGATACCCAACCCTGCTGACCCGCCGAAGTTTCCACCAGGTACCAGCGCCCATCATCACTTTGTCCCAGCACGTTCAATTCGGTGCCGCCCGCCAGGATGCCGATCGCATCGGTGTAGTAGTCATCCCCGCTGCGCAAGTTCAAGAAAGGCGTGTTGACGATGGCTACGGTCGCGGCCATGGGCGCATCCTGTGCGACAGCCAACATCGGGTAGGCATCCATGTATTGACCGCGCAAGACGACATAGCCTGAATGGACCCAACCTTCCCGGCCATCGTTGCTGACATAGAGCCAGGCGTTGTACCCACTGCGACCCAGGACATCGAGGATGGTCCCGCCAGGCAAAATCTCTTGCACCGCATAGGCAATGCTGTCTCCGCTGCGCATATTGAGGTAGGGAGTGTTCACGATACCGTGATTGGCGCTGGTCAGGAGACCATTTTCCAGCAACTCAGCCGTGGTGTTGATGTTGTTGCCACGCATTACGGCGTAAGCAGCATTGATCCAACCTTCGGTGCCATCTTCCAGTTCGATGTACAACCAGCTCCAATCCGCATTTCTGCCGATCAGTTTTGCTGTGGTGCCACCGGAAAGAACCCGTGCAATCGAGTATTTGACGCCTGCCCCTTCACGCAAGTTCAGGTAGGCGGTATTCACAACGGCCTGATTGGGTGCCAATGTGGCTACCTGAGCACGATTTAAGATCGGATAGCCCTGTGCGCTCTTCCCACGCAGGACGACGTAGCGCGAATGCACCCAACCATTCGTCTCGCCATCGCTGACGAGATACCAGTTCGAAGTCAGATTGCGGCCGAGGATTAACAAATGAGTGCCCCCCCGGAACACATCCAGAGACTCGAATTTGATGCCATCCCCCGTTCGCACGTTCAGAAACGGCGTATTGACAATCCCATAATCTGCCAAATTACGATCTTGCGCTGAAACCAGAGCCGGAATCAGCAAGATCATCATCAGTACACTGACCCAAATTCCTCGTGTTTTGTTTCCCATCATTACTTCCTCGTTCACAGCATCTGAATCCAGCGTATCAAATCATAAAACGCAGATTCAATTGGTGGACCATTGTGAATGGGTTTAATTTACGTTTGGATGCTCTCGTATGATGTGGCTCAACTCCCCAAAGCCATCGGCGTCCTTGGCGGAAGGACGGCGGTAGGAGACGCCATCGTGGGGGTAGCGGTGGGTTCGACAGCTACGGTGGCTGCGGGGCTTGGCGTTTGCGTGGCCAGGGTGATGATGCGTGTGGAACGATCTCCTGGCGAGTCCAATGGCTCCGCTTCTGTGGCCACAACTGCCGCTGCAGCTTGCTCAGCCGATGGGGAAGGCGTCACGAACGCAACGCTTGCTTCGGCATCGCTGGAGAGATCCTCCCAACCCGGCCCCCATTCCATCTCAATTTCGTTCCGGCGAAATGACATCTCAATTCGCTGCCCTCGTTCGCCCAAATCAAAATAGTCTTCACCAGCATACTGAATGTAGATACCGGCCGCATTGCCAGATTCCAAGCGGATTTCGCTCTCTCCCGTTACGGCAAATTCATCCCCCGATCGAACCAGTCCTTCGTGGATGAGCACATCGTCGCTCAGGATTCGCAACCAGCCACGTTGCGTGATGGATAATTCCAGCATCAGATTTTCGTCCGCTAACAGATCCAGCTGAGCGGGGGTCCCCACCTCACTCACAGCGATGGCCGTGGCTGGAGTGGGTACTTCTTCGACCATTTCAGTGGCGACCGCAACGTTGGCTGGCTCAAGTTCTGCGACGATTTCACGGCTGCGTTCATCACCGCGCTGCAAAATGAAGACCATCATCAAAACCAAACCAAAAATGAACGCCATGAGCAACAACCCGATGGCGAACCAACGGCTGTAACGGAAGGAACGCGATCTAGCCATGGCGCCGGTTTGCCGACGGTTGGCTTGGGGGGAATCCTTCTCCCCCCTACTGTCAGCGATTTGGGTACGAGAGAATTGGTCCAACGAGGAAAGGATCGCTTCCGGATCCTGCTTCAAAAATCTCAGGTAATTGCGCAGCATCCCCCTGAGTTGAAGGTGCGAAATGCGGATGCGCTCGAATTCTCCTCGTTCCAGCGCTGCGATGATTTCCGGCCTGATGTGGGTTTGGCGAGACGCTTCCGCGATGCTGAGGTCTCGGGCTTGCCTCGCTCGGGTCAAAAAATCGCCAAAGTCGGCCGCATCCATGATTCAAGTGGTGGTAAAAACGATGAAAGTTTCCAATGGGCTGTTGGCAGAGATGCGTTCACCCCAGCCACGTTCCATGCCGCTGCGATCCGACTTCAGGCCGGATTCCCTTGTTCCAAATGAGCGACGGCAGCCGCAACTTCGGCTTCCGCTTCTGATTCCGCCTGCTCCGTTTCACTGCCTTCCCCAACATCCGCGGTCAATCGATCCAGATGCTCCGCATAATCCTGCTCATTCAAGATCGTGATCTTCAATTCCGGCGAGAGATCAGATCCCAAACGCACCGGTACGCGGTGTGTGCCGGTTTCGCGAAGGCTCTGCTGGCTGATCCGCCTTCGGTTGATATCGGCGCCGGTCTTTTCCAAGAGTGCTTCCGCAATATCCTGTGTCGTGACGGAACCGAACAACGTTCCCGTGCTGGAAGCGCGCCTGCCGAAAACCAACTCTACGCCATCGATGAGGGAAGCCAATTCATTGATGCGCTCTTCGAGAGCGGCCCGCTTCGCCGCCGCCTGTTCCCGCAAATCACGCACACGTCGCATCTCTCCCGCCGTCGCTTTGACCGCCAGACCGCGCGGGATCAGATAATTCCGCGCGTAACCGTCGGCCACCTCGATCACTTCACCGGCTACACCATGCTTGTACACGTAATCCAACAATATCACTTTCATCGTACAACCTTCGACGCTCAACCTTCAGCAGAGAAATTCTCATCCATCTTCATTCCCATCCATCATAATCAGCCAACTGACCCTGTGCAAGGATGTTCATGCTTCCGTAGCGCGCATGCTCACTTGCAACCGGTCCAGGACTTTCATATTCGCGACCGCATCTTCTGCTGGGTAGCGTGGTGGTCGATCATCCAACAATGCATCGGCAAAATCTTCCACCATCCGTTGGAATTGATCGGTGGCTGGGATCTCGATGCGGATGGTTTCGCTTAACTTGCCGGTATCTCGTTTGACCACGATTTCCGTGACTTGATCGTCATTCGGGCCGAAGCCATCCTGGACCACGATGGTGCCTTCGCTTCCTCGGATCAGATATCCGTGGGTGCGATATGACCTCATCCCGCAACCGAAACTGCCCAATACTCCACTGGGGAATTGCAACGAGCCCACCGCCCATTCTTCCACACCGGATTCTGCGCCGAAGTGACCGATGGCCTGAACCCGATCCGGTTCTTCATCGGTCATCAAACGCATCAAGTTGACACAATATACGCCGAGATCGCGCAGGGCACCACCGGCCAACTGCGGTTGCAAACGCACATCATTCACTCTACGGATCTGGAAGGAAAACACAGCATCGATGAGATGCATCTCGCCCACCGCACCCCGGCCCACGATATCTTTGACTCTCTCTGTGCGCGGGTGGAAACGATACATGAACGCTTCTGCCAAGGGCACGCCACGCTCGCGAAACACATCCACCATCCGTTGGGTTTCTGCCGCGGTGCTGCCCAACGGTTTTTCGCACAGGGTCGGTTTGCCCGCTTCCGCGCAGCGGATGCTCCATTCGGCATGCAATTGATTGGGCAAAGGAATGTAGATCGCATCGATGCTTGCATCATCCAGCAGGGCGGCATAACTGCCATATGATTGCGCGATGCCATGTCGATTTGCATAGTCACGGGCTCTTCCCGCATCGCGGCTGGCTACGGCGACCACATCTCCGTTGCGCGACTTCTGGATCGCCGGAATGACGCGCCAGGTCGCGATGTTCGCCGTACCGATGACTCCCCATCGAATCCTATCCACGGTGTTCTCTCCTCATCTCAAAGAGCGATGATTTGTGAAAATCGAAAACAATCCCGCACATGGTCATTGACCATACCACTGACTTGCATGAAGGCATAACAGATTTTCGGCCCAACGAAACGAAAACCCATCTTACGTAGCGCATGACTCATGGCTAGTGAAGCATCTGTTTCCGCAGGGATCGCCGCTCCGTCCTGCCAGCCGGGATGAGATGCTTCACCGCCCACGAAGCTCCATAGATAAGCGGGCCAATCCATTCCATCGCCGCGCGCTGCGACCCAGATCTTGGCATTTTCCACAAAAGCACGGATCTTTGCTTCGTGGCGAATGATTCGCGCATCCTGCCTCAACGCTTGCTGTTGCCTTTCGTCGATGTTGGCGACGAGCAGCGGATCAAATTGGTAGAAAACTTCTCGATACGCCGCTCTCTTATGCAAAATGGTGCGCCAGGATAAACCTGCCTGCGCCCCTTCCAGGCAAAGGAGCTCAAACAATGCACGTTCTTCACGCTGGGGCAAGCCCCATTCCTCATCATGGTATTGCTGCAACAATGGGTCGGTGGTACTCCATAGGCAACGCACTCGGTTCATGAGGGAAGATAGACCCCGCCAGATGCTGCTTTCCACAGTACTTTACCTGCTACTTTTATGAAAATCACACGTATTGCAAGGGTGAGGTGAGTATGCGGATCCTGGTTCATTCGGGAAAAGGTGGTGTGGGCAAGACCAGCATTTCTGCTGCCACCGCTTTGCGTTGTGCGGAGTATGGGCTGCGGACCCTCGTCATGAGCACGGACACGGCCCATAGCCTCGCTGATTCTCTAGGCAAAGAGCTGGGGCCCACCCCGATTCAGTTGCAGAAAAACCTCTGGGGGCAAGAAGTCGACGCCCGCTATTCCATCGAAAAGCACTGGGGTGAACTGCAGAAACAGATGGTGGATTTTTTCCGCCAGCAGGGCATGCACGAATTGCGCGCGGAAGAGATCACCATCTTGCCTGGTTTGGATGAGATCGCCCACCTGCTCTGGCTGCAAGAACACCGAGAGCGCGGTGAAGTGGAAGTCCTCATCGTCGATGCGGCACCCACCGCGGAAACGTTGCGTCTCCTGAGCATGCCGGATGTCACGCAATGGTGGTTCGAAAGGCTGCTGCAACTGGCTCAAGGAGCGCAACGCTGGTTGCAGCCCATCAGCCGAATGCTTTCCTGGCAACGGCTGCCTGAAATTCACGATCGCGCCATCGAGCAAGCCCATCAATTTTTCCACACCCTCGAGCGAGTTCGCGCTTTACTCAGCGACCCAGAGCAGAGTTCCGTCCGCCTGGTCATCAACGCAGAATCAATGATCATCAAAGAAACACAACGAATGCATACGTACCTTTGCTTGTATGGCTACCCCACAGATGCCATCATCTGCAATCGCCTGCTCCCTGCACAAGTCAAGGATCCATTTTTTCGTGAATGGCGGGAGACGCAAGGCAAAAACCTCGTCTTAGCAGAAGAAGTCTTCGGCGATATACCCATCCTCAAAGCACCGATGTTTGGTGCGGAAGTGGGTGGCTTGCCCGCTTTACGGCAACTCGCAGCTGAACTCTATGGGGATGGAGACCCGTCGCGCATCCATCAGAACCATCCTCCGCTCCGTTGGCTGACCGATGCCGATGGCAGCACCACCTTAGTGTTGTCGCTTCCCTTCGCTTCCTACGAAGAGCTGGATTTGCTGCACAAGAAGGATGACTTGACGGTTCGGGTCGGCAAGATCCGCAGGAACATCGCGCTACCCTATGCACTCTGGCAACAGGAGATCGCTTCGGCCAAATTCCAAGATTCAGCCTTGCGCATTCGTTTTGAGAAGACGCACTGAACGTACTTGAGGAATCAATATCCTTGCGTCTTTGAGACGCGGTTCAGCAACGGCAGTTTGTTCACGTATCGGCGCAAATTCTCTTCAAAGATCAGCGCCGCTTTTTCCTGATACAGTTGGCTGTTGCCGGAAACATGGGGAGTGATGATCACATTGTCCAATTGCCAGAAAGGGCTATCTTTCGGCAACGGTTCCTGCGCAAACACATCCAAAGCGGCGCCGGCAATTTGCTTGGCTTGCAGCGCATGAAACAACGCTGCTTCATCCACCACCGCCCCTCTGCCTACGTTGATGAAATGAGCGTCCGGTTTCATGGCGGAAAAGACCGTCTCGCCGATGAAGGCCTGGTTGTGTTCACTCAGCGGCATGGCAGCGACGACATAATCGCAATCAACCACCATATCGGCGATCGCTTCCGCAGGATAAATGCGTTCCGGTATCACCCCCTCCGGATCGCCCAGCCCTTCTTCACCAAATCTGCCGCTCAACACAGGCTTCATCACATCTCGCTTGCAAGCGAGAACCTTCATGCCAAATGCTGCAGCCAGGCGAGCAATCTCGCGGCCGATGCTGCCGTAACCCACGATACCCAGCGTGCGATCACGCAGCGGCCAGGGAACATAATGACGCCATGATTCATGAACCCAGAGCGACTGTGACTGATGTTCCAACATGCGAAGCAGATTCTGTGAGAAGGCCAACATCATCATCATGCTGTACTCTGCCATTTGCGTGGCATGGATGCCACTCGCCGATGTGACTTCGACATGATCTTGTTGACCGACCGGCTGCCGCAGGACGTTTTCTGCTCCCGCGCTGTTCAACTGCAGCCAACGTAAGTTCGGCACTTTCTCGGGGGGCGGATAGTAACCATTGGCCGAATACAAAATTTCAATTTCCGCCAAGATGCCATCGGGGATGTCTCGGGACTGTTGATGAATGCTCAGGAGTGGAGAGACAGCGCGAAACTTTTCCAGGGTTTCTTCATCGAAATTGGCGGCGATCAACACACGGATTTCTTTTTCGGTTTCTGTCATTTCGACCTCCTACCGATGGTCTATTGTGCTGGACGCGCCGGGAGATGTCTAGCGAATTCAAAGCCATTCATGCTAGATTCACGTATCATAACCAAGGGGAAGAATCATCATGGGTTTGATGGCCGGCAAAACTGCCTTGATCTTCGGCGTAGCGAACCGAAATTCCATCGCCTGGGGCATCGCCCAGCGTTTGCAAGAGGAAGGGGCCCGCATCGGCATCAGTTATGCATCCGCAGCATTGCTCAAACGCGTGCAACCACTCGCGGAAAGCATCGGTTGCGATTTCATCGAACCCTGTGATGTGACGGATGACCG
>WTGJ01000027.1:758598-852169 GCA_011523615.1 Chloroflexota bacterium
GTCAACGCGATCAGCGCAGGCGCGATCAAGACGTTGGCCGCGGCCGGCATTCCCGGTTTCCGGGATATGTTGCGCTTCACCCAACAGGCGTCTCCCCTGCGCTCCCTCGTACATCAACGTGAAGTCGGCGATGCCGCGTTGTTCCTCGCTTCGGACCTCAGCCGCCAGGTGACCGGAGAAATCTTGCACGTGGACGCGGGCTACCACGTCCTGGGATCTACCATCACCGATGAGATGATGGCTCAGTTAAAGTCCTGAACACGTTCAAGTAAGGCGCTCAACACGTACCGCTGCCGTACGGTATTGCGCGCGGCGGGTGTGTGGACGCACATTTGGCTGCATCGCCAGTTCTTCATCCAGCGTCACCTGGAAACCCTTCGCTGGGAGGATGTAACGAGTTTGCCACAAGCCGTTGTGTTGCATGTTGCGAAAGTAGACCAGATGGCGTTTGCGGTCGATGCGAAGCAAGTGCCATTTTAGGCCTCTCGCATTGGTTTTCAACAAGTCTTCTGCCAACTGGGCAGGATCCAATTCACGATCACTCATTGATCCATTCTCCACTTCCCTTCCTGTTATACTCAGCTCAAATTCCACAGTTTGGTTCCACCCATGACAATTTACAGCGTATCTCAGGTCACTGCATATCTGCGAGAAATTCTCGAAGAAGACTATGAGTTGCAAGCGCTGGCGGTTCGTGGGGAAATCTCCAACTCGCAGCGGGCTGCATCCGGCCATTGGTATTTCACCCTGAGCGATCGGGGCGCTCAGCTGCGCTGTGTCTTATGGCGCACGCAGGCAGAGAACATCCTCCACTCACCGGCGGATGGCGCGTCGTACGTCGTTCACGGTCGAATCAGCCTGTATGAAGAGCGTGGCGAACTGCAGCTCTACGTCCTGGATTTGCAACCCGACGGAGAAGGTACGCTCTATCAACAGTTCATGGAAATCAAAAACCGACTCGAGCAAGAAGGGCTGTTCGACTCCGAGAGAAAGCGCGCCATCCCTGCCTACCCCAATGCCATCGGCATCGTCACCTCGCCGGAGGCAGCGGCCTTGCAGGACGTGATGCAAGTGTTGCGGCGCCGTTTTCCCTGTGCGCGCATCCTGCTCTGCCCGGCCACGGTGCAAGGGGCAAACGCAGCAGCCTCGATGATCCAGGCGCTCGCCCAGTTGGTTGCCGATGGCCGGCCGGAAGTCATCATCCTGTGTCGTGGTGGCGGCAGCATGGAAGATCTCTGGCCCTTCAACGACGAAGGCCTCACCCGGGCTGTCGCACACTGTCCCATTCCGGTCGTCACAGGCATCGGTCATGAAACCGATTTCAGCCTGGTTGATTTTGCGGCCGATCTTCGGGCGCCGACGCCTTCGGTAGCTGCGGAATTGGTTACGCCGGATGGAGAAAGTTTGCTGAATACCCTGCAGGAAAGCAAAATCGCCCTCAAACGACGGATCCGAGAATACCTACATGATTCCGCAAATCGTTTGCAATTGAGACAGGACCGATTGCAACGCGCCTCCCCTCTCCAGAAAATCAATGCGTCCCGCCAATCCATCGATGATCTGCGTGCGCTGCAAGCCATCCTGATCCGGCGAATGTTCACCCTGCAGCGAGAACGAGTCCACAATCGCCGGCTGCGACTGGAAGGGAACAACCCCTCTTCCATCCTGCATCGTGGCTATGCCTACATCACCCGTGTGGAAGATGGTCGACAAATCGAACGGGCGTCCGCGTTGCAGGGAGGCGAGCGACTGAACTTGAATTTCTACGATGGGGTCCGCCAGGCTAAGGCGATGGAGGAGTAGTCATGCAAAAGGAATCACCCCTCAGCTTCGAAGCGGCATTTGCGGAATTGGAATCGACTCTGGCGCAATTGGAATCCGATTCGCTGCCGCTGGAGCAGGCATTGGCGCTGTATCAGCGTGGCAGCCAATTGGCCCAATACTGCCAATCTTTATTGGACAGCGCGGAGCAACGCCTGGAAGTGCTCGAACAAGGGAATCCAGGCCAGCAATCAAGACAGTGAAGTCCTGTCTGGCTAATTCCTAAATTGCAAGACCCGCGCGAAGTGGCGGCTCATGGCTCGAAAGGCTTGCGAGATTTCTGCCAAGCGCAGCAATGAACCCAGGGCGGCGTAAGTCATCATGCCCAAAATCAGAGCCAGCAACAATACCCAGCCATCGTAGAATTGACCGCGAATATCCAATACCCAAACGACCATCAAGCCCATCCCTGCCGTGGCGAGGCACATTTTCAGACCCGCAAGCAGCAATTCCCGCACCCAATTCCCCCCGATGCGTCGCTGCAACCGAGCAATCAGTATCAGTGATTCGGCCGTAGTAGTGAGCGCATTGGCCAGGGCCAATCCAGCAAAGGAGCCGCGTTCCAACTGGCCGGGATTCCCGATGTATTGGATCAAAATCAGACTCAAGCCGATGTTACCCAACATCGCCAGTGCCCCGAATATGACTGGGGTTCGGGTATCTTCCAACGCGTAAAATGCGCGGGAGAGCACCTCGATCATCACGAACGCGGGTAAGCCAAGGGCATAAAATCGCAAAGCCCAGGCAGTAGCTTGAGTGCTGCTCGCGCTCCAAACTCCGCGCTGCAGCAAAACGCTGAGCACCAGGTCACTGAGCAGGATCATGCCCACCATGCTGGGTATGGCCAGCAACAGAGCACCCCGCAAAGATTGAACCAATCGCGCTTGAAAAGCCTTGAAATCGGCCGCCTGGTGAGTGGCGGCGAGGGTAGGAAACACCGCCGTTCCGACGCTTTGACCGATCAAGCCAATTACGAAGAATACGAACACAAAAGCGTTGCTCAATGCGGTTCGGCTGCCGGCGATCATCTGTGAGGTGAGCACCACATTGACCAAGAAATTCACGCGCACGACGGCCAAGCCCAACATGCGCGGGATCATCAACTTCAGGACATCGATCGTCCCTTCAACATGGAAACGCCGAGTGAAAGTGAACTTTCCGCCCAGGCCGCGCAAACCCGGGAGTTGAACCAACAAGTGCAGCCAGGCACTCAAGATTGCGCCCAGGGCCAGGCCGTATACGTTGGCAGCTCCCACTTGACCGATGCCTCGGTCAGGTGGCAACCAATCGGCCAGGACCAAGGCACCAAAGATGATTCCCAGATTGTTCATGCCGATGGCCAGGGCGGGCAAAGCAAAACGACCATGACTCTGCAACACACTCATCAACAACCCACTGATGCTGAAGATGCAGGGAGTGAGCATCATCCATTGCGTCAATTCGGACGTCAAGCGCTGCTGTTCTGGGCTTGCCCCACGTTCCAACAGCGGTACAACGTAGGGTGCCAATGCCATCGTCGCGACACTCAAGACGAGCGCGGCGCCGCTGGTGAGGGTCAAGACCGAACGAGTCAATCGCCAGGCAGCCGCTTCATCGGTTTCTCGGAGGCGGGCAAATACCGGCACAAAAGCCGAACCCAGCGCCCCCCCGGCAACCAACACAAAAATCAGCTCTGGCAGCTGTTGAGCGGCGTTAAAGGCATCGGCGGCGCTGCGCGTGCCGAATTTCGCCGCAATGACCGCTGTCCGCGCGATGCCCAACATGCCACTCGCAAAAAAACCGAGCAGCATCACGGCAATGGCCCGCCACAGCCGGGAACCCGTCAAAGTTCCGCCGGTTGCCATTTCCGAGTCCATCGCGTGATTTGGTTAACTTTCTAAACTCTCCGCCAAATCGGATATCCCGACCTCAGCCGTTCTGGAGCCAATCGGTGCATCGCGCAGCTGCTCTTTGACCTGCATCAACAAGAACCAGGAAATCGTGATCCCCAGGGCCTCTAAGAGGAACAGCGTGCCATATGAATTGGCCAGAGAAAGGCCGAGAGTATGCAACAGATCCCGCACCACGCCGCCGGCAAATACGCCGACCCCACGAGAGAGGGTGATGACGACGGTCCAGATCCCCATGAACGTGCCAGCCCGATCGGCTGGGCTGAAGTCCATCATCAAGCCCAGTGTTCCCACATTCCAAACGCCAAGGCCCACACCCAGGAGGATCAAGCCGGGCATCATAAATACCGCGGCATCCCACAATGCGGCGAAAGCAAAAAGAGCGATGGCAAGGGTGAGCAATATCGTGCCCCAGCTGGCGAGGGTGATGTGGCGAACTCGCTCCCATTTGCGCAAGGCATACAATGCAATCAAAGAGCTGAGGATCGACATGCCACCCCAATAGGCTGCGAAACGTGCCGTCTCTTCATTGGATGAATCAAAAACATCGCCGGCAAACGGTTCCAAGACAACGTCTTGAAAAAACACGAATACGAAAGAAAAAACCAGAAACAACAGAAAGTACCGCAAGTCGGTTTGTTGCCAGATCAGCTTCAACTCGGTTCGGTAATGCCCCTGCCGCAGCGCGGTATTGGCGCTCGCACGGTCGCGGCGACCGAGTCTCTCCTCACCTGCCAAAGAGATCAACC
Organism: Chloroflexota bacterium; assembly: GCA_011523615.1. GTDB lineage: Bacteria > Chloroflexota > Anaerolineae > Aggregatilineales > Phototrophicaceae > WTGJ01. The sequence goes on from WTGJ01000027.1 coordinate 763,058, forward strand.
ACAGGACGGCGACGATTCCTCCCGCGATGAAAAAGAGCGATCGGATGGTCGAGGGTGTCAATTGGAGGAGCTCGCCACCTTCTTCTGGAATCAAGACGCCAAACAAAATGCCGGCCAGCATGAAACCCAGGAGTAGGAAAGTCCATACGATGCCGACGACTTGTCCACGTTGGGATTGGGGTGCGCGGTCATACAGGAAAGCGAGAAAGGTGCTACCGGATAAGGCGTTGCCAAAGCTGAAGAGCAACAACGCCACCGCAAAGACGATCCAATCTGACCTGGTGATCGCCGTGCTTCCCAACTGGCTGAATTTTCGCGAAATCTCCGCCGTCTGCCAGCCAGTCCAGAGAATGCCGATGGTCATCAAGAGACGGCCCATCCAGATCCATGCCAGCCTCCTCGTTCCCAGCAAGCGATGCCGGTCGGACATTTCACCGGACCAGATGCCAATGGGCGTGAGGAAATAGCGCAGGCTGAGCAACAGGGCGACGGGGGTTGCGCTGAAGCCGAAATCACTGATCATGATGCGGTTCCAAACGCCCGTGGTCAACACATCGGCAATGCCCGATCCGAGGTGAAACAAGGCTATTTTTACGTTTCGCAGGAGGCTGAGAGGGCTTTGTTCAGGCTTCATCTTCGGCTCGACTCGATCGAGTGGGAGGATGGATCGCCGAAAGGAAATTGGCTGGTGTGAACGAGTTGTTTGATTTCTCGAAACGCAGCAGCCACTGCCCACCTTTCGGTTACTGTTATGGATAAACTCAAGTATTCCTTTAAATCCAGGATTTGGATTTGTTTGGTGGGAGTGATTGCCAGATCCAAACTCAAATCATCGGCAACCACGAAATCATCTCCCATTTCAGCAGGTCGGGTGAAGTTACAGTACCATCCTTTCAGTTCCATGGTTTGTTGATTCCGAATCAGGAAAACATTATACCAGCGGTCCGTAAAGAACCATTCGGTGAGCCGATCGCCCTCACAAAGGTGGATGCTGCCCACCGCCGTATCCGCACGAGTGAAAACGGCCCGCAAGCAAATGCTGGTTGCATCCCGATGCAAGATCTCTTCAGCAGGATAGCGGGTGACTTCCGCACCCTGAGAATCACGTTTGATCACCCACATGCTCGCCTCTCAGATCGGGCGCACCTCTTGGACGGAACACAAAATCCCCGAAGAGAAACGTACTTCTGCTTCGGGGCCCGTGAGCTCATTGCTGATCCCTCGGCCACGAACCATGAATAAGGTTTCGTCAACGAGGGGGTATTTCAATCCCCGCGTATGGATGCCGTTGACTTCAGGAGTGAGGGGGATCAAGGAGAGGCGATCGTGCTGCATTCCAGCGAAGGGAATCACGCCAGGATGATGGACTTGCAAGACTTCATTGCCACTGATCATTTGGATCTTTCGCCCTTTCAGTTCGGGGGCGGCAAGGATCATCACATTGCTGAATTCCTGATCGAAACGGCCGCCGAAAGCCGCCAGGATTTGAATGTGCCGGTAACCCTGTTGCGTTGCCCAAGCAAGACACAATTCCAGATCGGTCTCGTTTTTCTCTACACCATAGCGCACCACCGTGGTGCCCGCCGCCGTCAATCGTCGCACGATTCCTTCTGGTGTGGAATCCAAATCGCCAATCAGGGCACGCACTGGCAGGTCCAATGAAAGTGCATAGCGAACCCCGCCATCGGCGGCGATCACATCGGCATCAGCAAATTCGGCAAGGGCCCGATCGACGGCAACGCCTTCCCGCCATTCCCCGTTGGCGAACATCAACGCTCTGCGCATTCCCCACCCTTCATGAACCACCGTCCTGCACAGATTCCCCTGCATTCTATAATGAATGAGATTCTGGATGAAATCTGAGCGAGTGGATGGGAATGCGCAGAAAAACCACTTGGTTTTTGACCTTGGCGACGATTCTTTGTACTGCCATCGGCAGCGCAGTTGGGCAAGAACCGACACCCACAGAGGACGATCAAGTTACGATCATCGTCCCCAAACTGGCCGGCACCGCTGAATCTCCTACTTCCACGCCAGGGGAAATACAGCCCACCGCAACTGCCACACTCCGCGCACCCATCCGTGAAATCGTCCAATTTGAACCGTATCAAATCCCTACCGATGTGAACCCTTTGACGGGTCTCCGCACCGATCCGGCCATCTTGGATCGCCGCCCACTGGTCATCAAAGTTTCCAATGCACCGGCCTCCGTCCGCCCGCAGGCAGGTTTGGGCAGCGCTGATGTGGTCATCGAACACATTGTCGAATCCGGTTTGACGCGCTTGTCGGCTGTGTTTTATGGCGAAACGCCAGAGCGGGTCGGTTCCGTTCGCAGCGCGCGCTTGATCGATACGGATATTGTGCGGATGTACGATGCTTTGCTTGCCTATTCCGGTGGCAGCCAGGGCGTTCGTGACGACATCTATTGGTACATCCCCTATCGCCGGATCTTTTTGGATGGCGCCACCACCGAATTCGTGCGCGATTGGGACGTTGCCGCGCCGCACAATCTATACGCCTTACCGGCAGAAATTTGGGAAGGGGCAGAACGCCTGGGTGAAAGAGCCAGACCCGAAGACATCCACGGTAACGCTTTCCGCACCCTCCCTCCCGCCGGCGCCCAGGAAAGCGCATCGCACGTGGAAGTCAAGCATGTTTCTCTGATCGCTGAGTGGTTTTATGATGCCGAACTGCGCCAGTACTTGCGCTTTACCGATGGCGAGATGCACCTGGATGCACTCAGTGGCCAACCGCTGGCCGTAGAAAATGTGCTGGTGGTCTACGCCTATCATGAACTGACCGATATCGTAGAAGATGTCTGGAATGAGCAAGTCTCATACGGCCACCGAATTTCATTGCTGCAGAGTGGCGATCTGCTCCTTTTTCGCGATGGCCAAGTCTATCGAGGGCGCTGGTCCCGACCGAGCGCGAGCGAGCAGCTGCGTTTCTATGATCAGGAAAACCTGCCTTTGTACTTGAAACCGGGTTCATCCTGGATCCACATCGTGAGACTCCCGCAACAAATGCGTTCCGACGCCGAATGGGTGCGCTGGGATGATGAAGGGCTGCAGTGATTTGGCACTCTTCAGAACTTGCCGTAACCGATATCGCTGGATCGATGCTGAGTGCGTTCGCGCGGCGCTTCAATCTGGTTCGCCCCAACCACCGCCACCCGGCGTCTCAATCAAGATGCCATCACCCTTTTCCAGGCGCGTGGTATATTTGCCACTGACCTTCCGTTTTATCTCGCCCTGGATGACGTAGTTTCGACCGACGCCGCCCGCTCGCCCACCCGCCAGACCATAGGGCCCTTTCAGGCGGCGCTCGCTGTTGATCGTCGCCGTGGCCGGGCTCAAAAATTCGTATTCGCGGATCACTCCTTCGCCGCCGCTGAATTTCCCCCGGCCGCCCGAACCTCGCCGCAAGCCATAACGCAGGACACGGAGGGGGTAACTGTATTCCAAAGCTTCGATGGGTGTATTCAAGGTATTGGTCATGTGACAATGACGACCGCTGATTCCAGGACCGAAGGGGCCGGCGCCGTGCCCGCCGCCAATCGTTTCGTAATACACATAGGCTTCTCCGCTCGTTTGCTCGCCGCCGACGGTGAAATTATTCATCGTGCCCAGGCTCGCTGCCGGGATCAAATCAGGCAACGCTTGCGCCAATGCACCCAGGACCACATCCACAATCCGCTGTCCGGTTTCGGTATTCCCGACGACGACCGCCGCCGGGAAGGCTGGATTCAGCACGCTGCCCGCTTCCGTCACCACCTGCACGGGTTGAAAGCAGCCGTGGTTGACGGGCACTTCTTCTTGTGCCAACAGGCGGATCGCATACCAGGTTGCGGAACGGACGATGGGTTCAACCGCGTTCACGTTGCCCCGGACTTGCGCCGCAGAGCCATGAAAATCAACGCTCATGTTCCGCTCAGCGACTCGCAACGTCACCACGATGGGGATATCGAATTCGTTTTGACCGTCGCCTTCCAACGAGTCTGCAAAGGAATAGACGCCGTTCGGTATCGCTTCAATGCTGGATTCCGTCAGCCTGCGGGAATAATCCATCAAGGCATCGGCGTGCGCTTTCATCTTTTCTCGGCCATGGCTTGCCAGCAGATCCAACATCCGCTTTTCGCCGACTCTCTGGGCAGCCAATTGCGCTTGCAAGTCCCCCAATCTCTCTCTGGGGCCGCGGCTGTTCGCCGTAATGAGCGCAAGCAACGCATCATTGTAAATTCCGGCTGAACAGAGTTTGACGGGCGGGATGATCAATCCTTCTTGATACAGCTCCACGCTGAGCGGCAAAGAACCGGGGGACATGCCGCCCACATCGGCATGATGGGCGCGGCTCGCCACGAAATACAACAACTCGCCAGCCACAAAAACCGGTGATAGCATCGTGATATCCGGCAGATGTGTCCCGCCATGGTAGGGATCGTTCAAAATGACGATGTCTCCTGGATCCAGACGTTCGAAATGATGCAAGGCATATTCAACGGAGGCGGGCATGCTGCCCAAGTGAACCGGGATGTGGGCCGCTTGCGCCACCATCCTCCCCTCTTCATCAAACAAGGCACAACTGAAATCCAATCGTTCGCGGATGTTGGGGCTGAAGCTGGAACGTTGCAAGGCAAGCCCCATCTCTTCCGCCACGCTGCTGAAGAGGTGTTTGAATACCTCGAGGCTGATGCCATCCACAGTCACGAAAGACGCTCCAAAATCAGATTGTGGTAACCATCGACCCGCGCTTCCCATCCTGGAGCCACATAAGTCGTGCAATCATTTTGTAGTACGAGCGCTGGCCCGACGAAACGAGAACCGGGGATTAAATCTTCTCGCCAATGATGGGCCATCGTCTGCCCCGCCGAAGCGACTTCTGTGCGCATCGGTCTCGGTTGGCTCACCGACAGAACTTCGCGGTATGGCAATTCGGGTTTTCGCACCGCACCGATCGCTCGCAACCGTAGATTGACGATTTCAATTTCACGATCTCGCAATGCATGGCCGTATTCACGCTCATGCTCGGCATGAAACGCTTCTTCGTAATCTTCGCTGAAATCGATGGTGAGCTCGTGCGCTTGCCCTTGATAACGCACATCGAGATACGCATGAAACTGAGGTGCTTCGTCCAGCTTTTCCTTCACACAAACTGCCTCCGCGCGAGCACGCAGTTGTGACAAAAGCTCGTTGATTCGGTTCATTCTTTCTGGACCTGAGAATTGCAGCACCGATTGACTGAAATCCAATTGGACATCGGCGACGATCAAACCCAGCGCACACAACACGCCAGGAGTCGCCGGAATGAGGACGCTGGGCATCGCCAAGCGATCGGCCACATCGCAAGCATGCAAGGGGCCTGCACCGCCGAAGGCCATCAGGGTAAATTCTCGTGGATCGTAGCCTCGTGCCACCGAAACTCGGCGCAGGGAACGGTCGATATTGGCGTTGGCCACCGCCAAAACGCCAATGGCCGCCTCTTCGATGGTCAGGTTCAGCCGCTCCGCCAAGGGGACAAAACCTCGCCGGGCCAAGCTGTTATCCAGGCGAAGATTCCCGCCGAGCCGTTGGTCATCGCCCAACCTTCCCAGGATTGCATTGGCATCGCTGACCGTGGGCTGCTCCCCTCCCATGCCATAGATCATGGGACCGGGATCCGCTCCCGCGCTCTCCGGCCCAACGCGCAGAGCGCCACCGGCATCGACCCGGGCAATGGAGCCTCCCCCCGCGCCGATCGTTTCGATATCCAGGGTGCGGAGGCGCAGGGGCAGACCGTCGATCTCCGTTTGCGGTCGTGGGGTCAAGCCGCCATCGCAAAGGGAAACATCGGTAGACGTCCCCCCCATATCCAAGGTGATAATTTTCTCGAAACCCGCCTTTTGCGCGACGAAACGTGCGCCAATGACGCCAGCGGCTGGCCCACTGAGTGCCGTATGGATCGCTTGCTCGCGAATGTTTTCCGCGTGCAGCACTCCGCCATCCGAACGCATCATCCACAAATCTGCCTCATCGGGCAATTCGCGATCCAGCTGGGTGAGGTAATGGTGCACTGCCGGACGCACATAGGCTTCCAGCGCAACGGTGCTGGCTCTTTCGTACTCACGAAATTCAGGCAACACTTCGCTGGAAAGAACGACTTGCCAGGGCTCGACGAAATCCCTCGCCAATATGAGCTCTTTGATCCGGCGTTCGTGCCCTGGATTCACATAACTGAAGAGCAAACAAATGGCGATCGCATCCAGGCTCAACTGCGCCAGCTCATCCAAGATGTGAGACAATTCGTTTTCATCCAGGGTGGTGATCACTTCACCGCGATGATCTAGGCGCCCGGAAACTTCAAAACACCGCTCACGGGACAACAATGGCGGCGGTAGCTGGGGGTGGATGGCATATAGCTGCGGCCGATTCTGCCGCCCCAAAAACAGCAGATCACGAAAGCCCCGGGTCGTGATGAAGGCGATGCGGGCGCCGCGGCGTTGCAAAATCGCATTCGTGGCGACGGTAGAGCCATGCGCCAAGCGCTCCCATGCTTCTGCACCGCTGCCGACCCATTGCTGCAAACCCTGGAGCAAGGCTCGGGAAGGATCGTCAGGAGTGCTCAGCAATTTATGCGCCTGCAGCTGGCCATCTGCTTCGACCACAAAATCGGTGAAAGTCCCGCCAATATCAACGCCGATGCGCATGCCTCAACGCCTTTGCACCCAGTAGTTAGCAAGAATCTGATGATTCATTGATCCAATTCTAATGATCTGCTGAGTTTCTTCTAATGCAACGTGCTTATGATAGCAAACGAGTGAATTGAGCTGAACCTGATTTAAGGAGGATTCTCATGCGTTACATCGCCCGTTTCAACCCAGTGCAGGACCTCGTCAATCTGCAAGATGCTTTCGAACGTGCGTTTGATTTTCGTTGGCCTTCCCATGCGGGGAGCGCGGAAAACAAAGCCAACTATCGTCTGCCTCTGGACGTTTTCGAACGAGAAGATGGCTACACCATCTTTGCTTCACTGCCCGGAGTGGCGCCGGAGCACATCGAAATCAACATCGAAGATGACGTCCTCAGCATTCAGGCCGATGTACCGGCCTCCGTCGCCGGCGAAAATGCCGAGGCCCTGTGGCGGGAGCGTAGATTCGGCACCTTCCAACGCCAGCTGCGCCTGCCCGCACCCATCAACCGGGAAGCGATCACTGCGGAGACCGTCGATGGCGTGCTGCAGCTGACCTTGCCGAAAGAGGAAAGCGCTCAGGTGCACCAGATCCCGGTGCAGAGTGCCCACAGCAGTAACTGATTTCGGAGACCATCCTATTACCACAAACGCCCGTGGTCGCTCAAAGATCGCGGGCGTTTTTTGGCTCCAAACCCAGACACTCCAATACCCTTTTCAGTCGCTGCGATAATTCAGCCACGCTACCATCATTGACGATCGTATGCTCCGCCAGCGCAATCGGCGCACTTTTTTCCAACGCTTCGACCTCTTGCCAATCCCGCTGCTCCGCTTCCCGCCGTGATAGCGGACGGTCAGTTCGGTTAGATAAGCGCTGATGGCGCAGTTTCCTCGGTGCGGCGATCGCCAGCAATGCCAGCTCCCCATCCAAAGCTTCACGTAGGTAGCGATATTCGCTGAAGCTGTATAGGCCGTCCATGACCACGCAACCTCGTTCCTTCACGATGCCTTGCAAAATGGGCAGAGCGCGTTGGGCCATGACAGCCATTCCTTCGGTATGGCGCAGCTCTTCGCGGATCTGTCGCTCATGGGCCGGCGTGACTGGCCACCCTCTACGCTCGATTTCATCAATCACGATGGAGCCGAAACGAAAGGTCGGGTAGCCAGCGTCACGCAAAATTTGGGCACAGGTGGTTTTCCCCGAACCCGGCATCCCTACGATTGCCAAGGCACGTGTTTTTCGCGCCATATCACCAAACGATCCTTCATTCATCACTGCTGGCTCATTATAAGAGCCCAAGCTGCCTGTGGTATAGTTTCTTGAAATACCAGTTTCTGAAAATGGGCGAAACGACGGCACTGCTCTCCATCGATCAGATCAGCTTGAATTTCGGTGGCATCCAAGCCTTGCAAGACGTCAGTTTCGATGTAGCAGCGGGCGAAATTCTGGCCATCATCGGCCCCAATGGCGCCGGCAAAACGAGTCTGATCAACAGCATCAACGGTTTTTACCGACCGCAACAGGGCCGAATTCTCTACGAGGGATACGACATCAGCGATGTTCCGCCGTATCAGCGCGCTCGCCTGGGGATCTCGCGGACTTTTCAGAACATCGCCCTGTACACGAACGCCACCACGCTGGATAACCTCCTGGCGGCGCGTCACATCCACATGTCAAGCAATCTCTGGTCGGGTGCCTTGTTTCTCGGTCCCGCGAAGCGCGAAGAAATTGCCCATCGGCGGAGCATCGAGCACATCATTGATTTCTTAGAGATGGAACCCATCCGTAAATCCATCGTGGGTAATCTCAGCTACGGCATGAGGAAGCGCGTCGAACTCGGCCGGGCCTTGGCATTGGAACCGACGCTCTTGCTCCTCGACGAGCCCATGGCGGGAATGAACGCCGAAGAGAAAGAGGATATGGCGCGCTTCATTTTGGCGATTCATCAACTGCAACAGATCACGATCCTCTTGATTGAACATGATATGGGACTCGTGATGGATGTTTCGCAGCGCATCATCGTGCTCAATTTTGGTCAAAAAATCGCCGAAGGTGCACCGGCAGCGATCCAGCAAAATCCCGCCGTCATTCAGGCTTATTTGGGTCGGGCTGACTGACCATCGTCTCCTTACAATGGTTTTGGCATTTTCCATTCATCCACCCTCAACCATGCTGCACCGCCCAATCTTCGCTACAATAGAAGACGTAACATTTTCATAGAAACGACTGTGTTTCAACCTGGGCAATCCTGATCGGGCATTGGGTTTGAAGAAGCGACCGACCAAGCCGGGTACGATTTACCGTGCAGCTCATGCACCAGATCCACCGTGTTTTGGCGAGTTGGATACCCTGGCCAAGTGTTTTCTGCACCAAGTGCAACGACGTGGGAACCAGATCGCCATGCGCAAAAAGCGCTTCGGCATCTGGCAGGAATACCGCTGGCAGGATGTCTACCGACACGTAAAACACTTCTCCCTGGGATTACGACAACTCGGCCTGCGCGCAGAAGAAACAGTCGCCATCATCGGCGACAACGAGCCAGAAATTTACTGGGCCCAAATGGCAAGCCATGCGGCCCGGGCACGGACCATTTGCATCTTCAGTGACGCATCGGTCGAGGAGATATCCTACATCTTGCAGAAAAGTGAGGCGGTTTTCTTCATCGTGCATGATCAAGAACAAGTGGACAAAGCGTTAGCAATCCATCCTTCCTTACCGCAGATCCGGCGCATCATCTACTGGGAAGAGCGTGGCCTGTGGCAATATGAGGAGGAAGCCTTGCTCCGCTTTGACGAGGTGGAAGCTTTGGGAGCGATGCGGGCAGAAGAAGAAGCAGAACAATTCGCAGAGGCCATCGCCCAAACGCAACCGGAGGATACCATCATCCTCAGCATGACTTCCGGCACCACCAGCCTTCCCAAACTGGCCATGGTCACGCATCGGCAGTTGCTATACAGCAATCACCTGAGTCTTGCCTTCTTCCCCAATACGGCCGAAGATAACTGGTTATCCTTCAGCCCGATGGCCTGGTTGACGGAACAGGCTTTTGGCTATACCCCGCACCTGATCCATGGATTGTGCGTGAATTTTCCGGAAGGGCCGGATACGGTTGCGAATGACATCCGAGAAATCGCGCCGATCGGACTCGTGTTTCCCAGCCGCAGTTGGGAAAACCTGGTGAGCATGATGCGCGTCCGAATCCAGGACAGTTCATGGATCAACCGAATGCTGTTTGCCTTCTTCATGCCGGTCGCTTATCAGATCATCGATCGGCAAGATGCTGGCAAAGGAATCCCATTTTGGTTGCAAGCGATCCGCTGGTTCGGTGATTTTGCCGTCTTCCAGCCTTTGCGAGACAAGATCGGCCTCACCCGGGCGAAAAACTGTTTGACGGCGGGTTCTGCCCTCAGCCCTGATGTCGTTCGTTTTTTTCGCGCCATCGGCGTCGAGTTGCGTCAGCTGTACGCATCCACCGAGTCGCTCGCAACGATGCATCCGCAAGGCGATGCAACGCTGGCTTCCGTCGGCATCATCCCTCCGGGTGTGGAAATCAAGATTGCGAACGACCGAGAAATCCTCGTCCGAACGGAAGCCCGTTTCGCCGGTTATTTTCGCGACGAAGAAAAAACGGCAGCAGTATTGGATGAAGAGGGCTGGTACCATACCGGAGACGCAGGATACATGGCGGAAAACGGCCACTTGTATTATTTGGATCGCGTCCAGGACATGCTCGAACTGGCAAACGGTGAACGGTACAGTCCACAATACATCGAGGGTCGGCTGAAATTCAGCCCTTACATCCGCGACGTGATGGCAATCGGCGGGGCCACGCGCGCATTCGTCGGCGCCATCATCAATATCGATTCGGATAACGTAGCCCGCTGGGCCGAAAAACGGCGCATCCCTTTCACCACATTTGTGGATCTCAGCCAACGACGCGAAGTCTATGAGTTGGTCCAGCGAGACCTGGCCGAAGTGAATGAAACCTTACCCGAAGCGGCCCGAATCCGCCGTTACATCATTTTGCATAAAGCATTCGATGCCGATGAAGCGGAACTCACGCGAACGAGGAAATTGAGGCGGAATCTGTTGGTGCAGAAATATGCGGAACTCATCGAATCCATGTATCGCGGCGATGCAGCATTCCACGTTCGAGCGGAAGTGCAATACCGCGATGGCAGGAAGAGCACGCTCGATACTACGCTGCACATCGGTGATTTTGCCGCTACGAATTCCGCATCATGAGGTCAGCGGGGATGCATCCACGGCTGGCGGACCCACGCAGCGCATTCATCCACCATTACGCTGGTGCGTTCTTGATGGCGTCAGCGTTGGTTTTGCTCTTGCTCGCCTATGCCGTGTTTCCCTGGGATCCCACCACATCTCTTCCCTCTCCGACGGAATGGTGGTTGCGTCGCTGGTTTGCGCTGAGCACGCCCAGCGCTGCATTGCTGGCTGTGCTGGCATTTGCCTGGGCGGTCGCAGCCCAACATAATGCCCATCGAGCCGCAGCATTGGCGTTTATTTCTGGCCATCTCCTCTGGCTGAATTCTGCTCTGTATGCCTTATGGGGTGCAATGCCTTTTGGGACGGCGGGTTTTCTCCTGGAGTTTCTGGCCGGGTGGCTCTTGTTGTTGCCGGTCCTGTTCCCTCGTAGCCAGCCAGATCGACAGCTTCCCCATTCCCGGCTGAGCAACCCAATCCAGAGAAAAATATACCTGCAAGGCTACGTCATCTCCTTGGCGTCGATCACATTTTTACTCTGGTTGCTGCCCCTCTTTGCCGAAAAACCCTTGCATCGCTTGGTGCATTCTGGCGTGTTGGGAATTTTCGAAGGCAGCCTCTACGCGCTCATTGCCTTGGGCATCATCATCATCAACAAAGCAACCGGCGTCTTCAATTTCAGCCATGGCGCCATGATGTTGTTTGGCGGCATGATTCTGTTTTCATTTTTCCAATCCACGTCGATTCACCCCATCGTCGCGGTCAGTTACTCCATCATCGTCGTCACTACGGTCCTCTATAGCTCAGGCAGCTGGCGCGAAAGCAAACGAATCCTGCTGGCAATGATTGCGGTGCTGCTATTGAGCGGCTTGCTCGTCGTGGGTGGCGCATCCTGGTGGTTGCTGCACGGTCTGGTGGGCACCTTGATGGGTGCGTTGCTACTGGCCTTCTTCATCGATCGGGTGGCGATCCGCCCTTTGCTCGGCCAACCCATCTTTGCTGTGGTGATGGCGACCATCGCCATGGAGATCATACTGCGCGGTATCGTACGGGTTTTGTGGGGGTCGCAGGTGGTCACCATTCCGTTGTTCTATTTTGTAAAAAAACCCACCATCACCTTCCCCATCGGAGGTGGTCGTGTGTTCCTATTCACTTCGGAAATGATCGGCATGTTCATCGCGATGCTTGCGTATCTGGCATTCATCCTCTTTTTTCGCTATTCAAAGATCGGTTTGTCGATGCGCGCTGCGGCGGAGAATCCGCGCCTGGCTCAATCATTGGGTTTGCAAGTGCGAATTCTGCTTTCCTTCACCTGGGGGATCGCCGCCATCTTCGCCGCATTGGCTGGCTCTTTGATCGGGGCATCCAAAGGCATCGCATCTGAAATCACCCCGGCGTTGGCTCTGAAAGCCTTCCCTGCCGTCTTGTTGGGTGGGTTGGAATCGATCCCCGGCGCTTTAGTGGGTGGGTTGATCATCGGCCTTGCCGAACAATACAGCGTCTTGTTGTTCTCGACGGATGTCGCCACCCAGTTGGTACCTTTTGCCTTGCTGATGATCGTGCTCATCATCCGCCCGCAGGGTCTTTTTGGCCAAAAGCGAATCGAACGAATCTGATGTCTGAAGCCATCCGGCCCGCCGGCGTATTTGATACACGTTATGAAGAAGACATCGCCCTGAACCGCACCCGCGGCGAACACGCCACCAGTCTGGGCAGTTTTCTATTGCTGATGTGCCTTCCTCTGATCAGTGCTGCGGGCCCCTTGGGCCTGAATTGGTTTCCCCTGCATTGGATCGGCACCATCAACCACATCGCGATCCTCACCATCGCCGTCCAGGGGTTGAACCTGTTGATTGGCTATTGCGGACAAATCTCATTTGGCCAAGCCGCTTTCATGGCGGTGGGCGGCTATACCAGCGCGCTTCTGGGGATCCATTGGGGCATCCCATTTTGGCTTGCCCTGCCCCTGGCTGCGGCTTTCACCGGATTCATCGGCATCTTGTTCGGCTTACCGGCGCTCCGGGTCAAGGGATTTTACCTGGCGATGTCCACACTAGCGGCGCAATTCATCCTCATTTGGTTCATCCACTTCCCGCTGGAAGGGTTGACCAATGGTTCGCGTGCGCTGACGCGCATCCCGCCGCCGACGCTCGGCCCCACCATCCGCGAAGTGCAGGCGCTACCCGTGGTGGGGCCGCAAAATCTGCAATTCGTCGCCCAGCGCGGCCCCATCACCTTTTCCAGCGCTGCCGAAATGTATTACATCATCGTCCCCTTGACTGTGTTTTTGATGCTGGCGGCGCGCAACATCCGCCGGACTCGCACGGGACGAGCCTTCATCAGCATCCGCGATAACGACCTCGCCGCAGAACTCCTCGGAATCAACGTGTTTTACTATAAATTGCAGGCATTTTTCCTGTGTTCCGTGTATGCCGGCATCGCCGGGGCCTTGATGGCCTACCATCAGAACTCACTCTCGATCACCAGCTTCATGTTGGATCATTCGATCATATACCTGGCGATGCTGGTCATCGGTGGTGCTGGCTTTCCGCTGGGTCCCATTTTTGGGGTAACGATCGTCCAGACTTTGACGATCATCATCATTCCAGCCATCGCGCCCGGAATCGGGGCGTTCTTGAGGTGGCTGTTGCCTTTTGTGCAATCTGCCAATTTGAGCTCCGCCCTGACCCTTTTGTTGCGCGGTGGCATCCTATTGGCTTTTCTGCTCTTTGAACCCAGGGGCGTGGCCCATCGCTGGGAGATCCTCAAAATCTCGTGGAAGTTGCGACCTTTTTCACATGAATGACCCCCCATTGGTAAACCGGCGACCGCGCGATATAGTTTTGTTGTCCGTCGATTTTATACGGAGGGTTGGCTCATGAAGAAGATCAATCAATGGATGATTGCAATATGCCTGTTGTTCCTGGCATTTTCACCCACCCTTGCCCAGGAAGATATGCTCAACACCCCTTCCACGCTCACCTCCTGCAATGAAGGCGTCGACCTCACCGGGCAAGAGTTCCAAGTGCATCATTTTGGGGATTTCACCGGCCCGCTCAGCTTCATCACCACTCCGCTGCTGGCCGCCCTGGAAGATGCAACGAACTATTACAATTCTCTGGGTGGTATTTGTGGCGCAACCATCACCATCCCCGACCCAACGACCATCGATACCGGTGGCGTTCCCAGTGTTTCCCAAGAGATCTACAACCGCATCTCTACCGCGGATCCCAAACCCAGTTTGCTCATCCTCTATTCATCGGATGATTCAGAAATCCTTCGCGAGCGGTTGGCAGAAGATGAAATTCCCGTCTTGATTTCGGCCGGTTCGATCGAAGGTCTTTACGGTGAAGATGGGCAGACCCCTGGTTGGATCTTTGCCACCAACCCATTGTATGTGGATCAACTCGGCCATTTCTGTCAATACGTTTCCGAAAACCTGGAGCAATTCCCCGAGAACCCCACCATCGGCTACTTGAGCTGGTTGGGTGCATTTGGGCAAGCTGCCTACACCCCAGAAGTCATCGCTTACTGCCAAGCTCAGGGAGTGGGTTTCATCGAAACTCCGGAATACTGGCACCCCGCACAAACGACGGATATTTCCAACAACATCCTCAACCTCGTCGGCGCCGGCGCAAACATCATCTACACCAATTCGTTGGCTTCCGGACCGTTCTTGATCTCAAAAACCCTCGCCTTGCTGGGTTTGTTGGATCAAGTCCAACTCGCCGGCGTCAACTGGGTGCTGGATACGTCGGTGGCTTTGCTCAGCGCGCAGGACCTCGCCCAGGGCGTGGCCAACAGCGTCGGTTTACCGGCGGTCGATGGGATGATCGGCTCGATGCCATTTTACTGGTGGTCGGAAGCGAACAGCCAACCGGGTATCGCTTTCATCCAGCAACAATTTGCCTTGAATGAGCGCCCCTTTGCAATTCAAAACATCGCTTACTTGCTCGGTTTCGGCATCGTCGAATACTGGTCGGAGTTGATGATCCGCACGGGGAACCGCGTCGGATTCGAGAACATCGACGGCGTCGCGGTGAAAGAGACGATAGAGAACACTGTCTTCGCACCTTTGACTGGTGTCCCGATCGACTTCCAAGGTGGCGCGCTGCGCGATGCTGCCCCCAATCGCATCGCGCAGTTGCGCTTCCTAGGCACGGATGGCGGGCCGGCGACCAGCATTCAGGATCTCGATATGAGCATGGATATTCCCATACCGATCGTAATCCCCTTGAGTGATTTCACCGATTCCCCCGATTTGCGGCCGGGCGGAGCAGACGTACCGTAAGTGGATCGCATTGCCTTGGGGGGTTGTTCGCACAACTCCCCAAGATCTCCTGTTCGCCTGGATAAGCGATGCTCAGCCTAAATCATATTGAAGTGATCTACAGCCGCGTGATTTGGGCCTTGCGCGGTGTTTCGTTGCAGGTTCAAGAAGGGCAAGTGGTTGCCCTTCTCGGCCCGAATGGTGCCGGAAAATCCACGACATTGAAAGCAATCAGCGGCTTGTTGCACGATGAACTGGGTGAGATTTCCCATGGCAACATCACCTGGCTGGGTCAACGAATCGACACGCGGAATCCAGAGGAAATTGTGCGCTTTGGCATCATTCAAGTCATCGAAGGCCGCCCCATTTTTCAGCATTTGACCGTAGAGGAAAATATGCTCGCGGGCGCCATGGCACATGAAAACGGTCGTCGTTTTCGCGATGACTTGGAACGCATTTATCAATACTTCCCCATCCTGAAACAGCACCACCATCGGGTCAGCGGTTATCTTTCGGGTGGTGAGCAGCAAATGCTGGTCATTGGCCGGGCGGTCTGCGGTCACCCGCGCTTGATGATGCTGGATGAACCTTCGTTGGGTTTGGCGCCCATGCTCGTGGAAGAAATATTCGCCATCTTGCGAGAAATCAACCAACGAGAAAAGATCTCCATCCTCCTCGTCGAACAAAACGCGCGCGCCGCCCTCGATCTGGCTGATTTCGGCTACGTCATGGAAGGTGGGCGGATCGTAATGGATGGAACGGCCGCTGAATTACAGGACAACGAGGATATCAAAGAGTTTTATCTGGGCTTGAACGCCCGTGGTGAAAGAAAGTCGTACCAGAATCTGCGTTTTTACAAGCGCCGCAAACGTTGGCTGGGAGGATAGAGGAGTGGGCGGATGAACGACACGTTGAATCGAAAACTGCGAAACCTGATCGCCACCGCTTATGAACATACGCCGGCAATGCGGGAAAGGATGTCAGCTGCTGGGGTCTCTCCTGCAGACATCCAAACGACACAAGATTTACCGCTGTTGCCCGTCTTACAAAAAGATGAATTGACCCAATTGCAACAAACACGGCCGCCATTCGGGGGGATGTTGGCCGCCAAGATTGAAGATTTGCCCCGGATCTACGTCTCTCCGGGCCCGATTTTGGATCCACAACCTGCATGGGAGGGAGAAGAACGAGAAGCCAGCCTGGCCCCCTTCCGCTATGTGGGTTTCCAAAGAGGAGATCGCGTCTTGAATACCTTCGCCTATCACATCACCCCGGCGGGTTTGCTGTTTGATGAAGCCCTGCGCGCTTGTGGCGCAACCGTTCTGCCCACCGGGCCCGGCAATAGCGACGTGCAAATCATGCTGGCCACCCAGCTGTCGGCCAGTGGTTTCATCGGTCAACCGAGCTATCTGATGACCTTGCTCGATAAAATGTCGGAACAGGGCATTGCTGCGGCAGATTCTCCTTTTCGCAAAGCCTTGTTTTCCGCTGAGCCCTATACCCCCACCCAGCGCAGCCGTTTCGAAGATGAATATGGCATGAAAACGACCTCGGCTTATGGGACGGCAGACCTCGGTCTCTTCGCGTATACCGCCCAAGGAGTGCGGGGTTTCTGCGTGAGCGAATCCGTGTTCATCGAGATCGTCGATCCAAGCGATGGCCAAACCCTAGCGGCAGAGGAAGTGGGAGAAATCGTGGTCACGACCTTCAATCCTGCTTATCCCCTCATCCGCTTCGGCACGGGTGATCTCGGGGCCTTGGCCGCTGCTCCTGACCCGGGCAACCCGGGCAGTCAACAGATCACCGGCTTGTTCGGCAGGAGTGGCGACGCAGTCAAGGTGCGAGGGATGTTCCTCCACCCCAATCAGTTGCAAGCAGTCCAGAGGCGATTTCCGCAGATTGAGAAGCTGCGCGCCACCGTAACCCGACCGGGCCACACGGATGTCCTGGTCATCGAGGTAGAGCTACAGCCCGTGGCCCAAGAAGAAGGGATCGCAGAAGGGATCGTCCAGTTCGCCATGCAGGCTGCCCGGCTGCGGGTCGATCGAGTCGAAATCGTTCCTGGCGGTACCATCGCGGATGGCGGCAAAACCATTGTGGATGAGCGTGCCTGGGAGTAAGTTTCCCGGTGATTCCCATACCTGATGGCCGGAGTCGCGCAAGCGCTGGTGAAAGCGCGAATCTTCAGCCGGAGTCGGACTCCGCACTCGATACGTAGGTGAACAATTCAGAAAGGGCAATCGGCGCCATATTCCAGTCATCGAGGAAATCCAGGATGGCTTCGATGGCGAGGAAGGAAGCTTTGATCGCGTGGTGCAGGATGATCGTACCCGGCCGCATGTATCCTTCGTAATTGGCCAGGATCGCTTCTTCGCAATTCTCAGCGCCATTTTCTCTGGTGCAAATGGCATCCTGAGAATCCAAGCCCCACATGATCAACGGCATCTGGTAACGAGAAGAAAGTTCCCGCAAGGGATCGGTGATGATCCCAAACGGTGGTCGGATGCCCAGCGGTTCAAAATTGGAGCCGAAGGCAATTCGCAACACCTCCAGCGATGGTTCCAATTCTTCATCGATCAACTGTTGCAGATCGAACTCGGAGATGACGCGGTGGGTGTGGAGGTGGCAGCCGAATTCATGCCCCATATCACGGAGGCGCAAATACAAGCCTTCATATCCCGGATTGGGTTTGGATAGGTTTTTGGCAACGGCGCGACCTATAGGGAAGAACGTCACGCGGATGTCGCGACGGTAAAATTCGCGGCCGATGCGAAACGCATAATATTCGCTCCAAAGGTCGTCGAAGGTAAGGGAGATTTTCCGTTCACGAGTGTTGATGTGTCGGATGACTCCTTGCAAACCCGCACCCGGCATCAGCTGTTGCGGATCTGCATGCGCGAATGTGGGAACTGCGCCCGGCAAAGTCGCTCCCATCGCCATACCGCCCCCCCAGCGAAGGAATTGCCGACGCGAAATATGTTCAGTCACGTTTCATCCCATCGATTGCTTTCCATATGGTCTTTCGCTTCACTCTTTGCGCCCCTGCAACGCTCGGGTCAACGTCAACTCGTCGACATATTCGATATCACCGCCGGTCGGCAGACCGCGCGCCAATGTGGTGATCCGCAGCTCGAATTCTGCCAGGACACTGCGAAGATACATCGCCGTTGCATCACCTTCCATACCGGGGTTGGTCGCCAGGATCACTTCGCCGACCTCGCCACTGCGAAGGCGCAAACGCAATTCTTCGATGCGCAAATCTTCCGGTCCGATGCCGTTCAGCGGTGATATGACTCCGTGCAACACGTGGTATCGACCGCGGAACGCGCCCGTTCGCTCCAGCGCCACGACATCCAGCGGTTCTTCTACGACGGCCAGCACGTGTTCGTCCCGCGAAACATCGCTGCAGATTTCACAGGGATCCTGCTCGGTGATGTTGGCACAAATGGAGCAAAACGTGGTGAGTTCCACCATTGCCTTCAGGGCAGTTGCGAGTTGCATCGCTTGTTGCTCGGGCGCGCGGATGAGATGGAAGGTCAACCGGGAAGCGGTTTTCGGGCCGATCCCAGGCAACACCGAAAACGCTTCGATCAGATCGGCAACGGGTGGTGGAATGGCGTCAGTAATCGGCAATGGCTTCACTCATCTCAATAAATTATCCAACGAGAGATCACCCAAAGACCCCGTGATGCCTTCCAGCTTCTGTGCAGAACGCAATTGGCTCTGTTCAATCGCTTGATTCACACCCGCCACCAGCAAATCTTGCAGATCCGTCAGCCATTCTTCATCCGCCAAATCCAGGGCATCCTCGTTGATCATGATCGATCGTACCCGCTGATGGCCGGTGATGGTGATGCGCAGCGCGCCACCACCCACGGAGATTTCCAACTCTTCCTGCTCCAACGACGCCTGAGTCGCCGCCATCTGCTGTTGCATTTGTTGCAACTGATCCATCATGCCCGCACGACCCTTCTTACCTCGTGCGCGATTTCTCTTGCTCATTCCGTTTCCCTTCCTGGTTCGATCACTTCAGCGCCCAACTCTTTGGCCACCGGGATCAAGTCTTGCAGCGGGTTCACTTCATTGCCATTTGCTTTCGCCCGTTCCCCATTCGCCGTACTATCCAAAAACTCAACGCTCACCCGTTCACCGAACAATTGCTGGACACCGCGCTCCAAAGCGTTCTTTTTCGCCGCGTCTTGCCATTTCTCCAAGAACAAAGGTTTGGTGAACAAGCGCAACGTATCCTGCACC
This sequence comes from Chloroflexota bacterium, assembly GCA_011523615.1. GTDB lineage: Bacteria > Chloroflexota > Anaerolineae > Aggregatilineales > Phototrophicaceae > WTGJ01. The sequence goes on from WTGJ01000027.1 coordinate 782,470, forward strand.
ACATCCATTTGTTCCACCTGCCGCAATAACTGAGTGACATTGGCTGGCGATTGTCGTGTGATTTCCAATAATTCCGGCCAACGATCTTGGATGTGTTCCACGGTGAGTGCAGGGCGCCCAACCTGATTCACACCTCGCTCCACTTCATTCGTCCGCGCAACTTCGGGCCGTGTTTCCTCAGCTGTGCGCCGAGAAGCCCGTTCGGAGGAAGAGGCGGGCGCGTGGCGAATTTCGGTTTCTTCCCATTCGACGCTCTTCAAAAATGCGAGTTCCAAATCCAGCTGCGGTTGCCAGGAGCGACGCATCTGGTTGGCCGCCTGGGAAAAATGGGCGATGGCAGCAATCAATCGTCTTTTGGGCCAGCGCTTTCCTGAGTTTGTGGCTGCATCGGTAACGTTGGCCCCCGCTGCATTCAGCAGTTCCAACCGCAATTGCTCCACCACTTGTTGACAGAGCTGCCGAGCGTCCGCACCATGTTCGAGCGCTTCCTGTATTCCCTTGAATCCGGCGACCAGATCCGAGCGGCTCATCGCAGCGACGATGGATGCGATCACTTGCTGATGCTCGGTTCCAATCACAGTTTGCACAAATTCGCGGGTTAACATTTCAGCTGGATCGGTCAGGAGTTGATCCAGCAGGCTGATGCTATCTCGAACGCTGCCATTGCCGGCGCGAGCGATCAGCTGCAAGGCATCTTCCTCCACCCGGTAGCCCTCGTCTTGCGCAATCTGCGCCAGCTGAGTGAATACATCCTGCTGTGGGATCCGCCGAAAGGCAAAATGAAGGCATCGACTCTGAATCGTTGCGGGCACTCGCCCCACTTCCGTTGTCGCCAGAACGAAGACCGCATGATTGGGCGGTTCTTCCAGAGTTTTCAATAATGCGTCAAACGCATTGCCGGTGAATCGATGCACTTCATCAATGATGTAGACTTTGTAGCGCCCTTCACTCGGGGAAAAGACGATCTTTTCTCTGAGCTCACGAACGTCATCCACTCCAGTGTGTGTCGCGGCATCCATCTCAATCAAGTCCAAATAGCGACCTTCTTGAATCGCCCGGCAAACGGAACATTCCCCACAAGGTCGATCATCCCCCGCGCAATTCACGGCTTTCGCAAGCAGGCGTGCTGTGGTGGTTTTACCGGTTCCTCTGGGGCCACTGAAGAGATAAGCATGACGGAAACGACCCGCTTTCAGGGAATTGGCCAATACCTGAGTGATATGAGATTGACCGATGACTTCGTCAAATCGTTGCGGTCGCCATTTCAAATAAAGCGCCAATTCTGGCATATGGTTTCCTGCTCAATTCCCCATTAATGTAGCAGCCTGCCCTGCAATCAACAAACCATTTCGCAATTCGATGCGCGGTGTTAAGGGACGGTATATTCGATGATCACGCTGCCATCGGGTGAAATCAAGGTGACCACGGCACCGCTGGACCAGATGGCAGCGGGCAAACCCCAATGCAGTTGGGTGGGCAAGTCAGCTCCACCGCGGGTGGCGACCCGCAACTCAGCACCGGCAAACAGCCGTTGGCTACCGAAACGGTACTCGTTACCCGAAGGTTCGCTCAATATCCAGCCAATGAGATCCACAGAAGTACTGCCGCGATTGCGTATGACCACTTCTTCCGTTTCATAGTTTCCCATGCCACGAACCGCTTCAATCGAGAGAGCGATGGGTGGTTGCGTTGCAAAGCTGGTAGCGCCGCCTGAACCGCTCGCATCCCGTTCCCGATAGATCGCAGCCACACAACTCGCCCAGGGGATGATCAACCGATCGCCGGGTTGCAAGCTCAACGCATCATCCAAGGTCAGACCATTGATATCCAGCAACAGATCCAAGTCGACACCCCATCTGGCAGCGATGAATGAGAGCGATTCCCCAACAGTAACCGTATGCAGGGTACAACCGGAAGGAAGTGCCGTAACATATCCTTCGATGGCGGCAAAGGTCGCGGTGGGCACCGCTGCTCGCGGGGTGACCGGGCTCGCTTCTCTACCTTGGGAAGCACCGGTAAGCGGCGTCACCGTAACGATGATCACCGGCATGGTCGCCTCCGGATCGATGGGTTCATACAGCACCCGATAATCGCCATCGATGATGATCAAAGGGATGGGCGCATTCAGCACCGGTGTCGGCTCAACCAGGCGGGGGATCTCGACGACTTCCACGCTGCTCGTCACCTCCGGGATCCAACCGCGTTCCACGCTGACGAAGATCATCGCCACCGTCGCCAGCGCAGCGACCAGGGCGCTCATCACCAACAGGAACAGAATGCGCAATTGAGTCAAGACCCGCAACCTTGAGTTATCGCTGCAATCCCAACTATGATACTTCATAATTCATATGGGGATTTGCCAACCCTGCGGTGCCAGGAAGATCGTAATGCCTTATCTGATCGATGGTCACAATCTGATTCAGTCCATGAACGACATCAGCATCGAAGATCCAAACGATGAAGCCAAGCTGGTGGGGGCATTGCGCAGTTTCATGATTGGCCAAAACAAGAAATGCAAAGTGTTCTTCGACGGGGGGTTACCCGGTGGTTCATCCCGAATGTCTTGCTCTCGCGTGCAAGTCCATTTCGCCCACACCGGGCAAGAAGCCGATGCCAATATCATCGCTTGCATCCACCATTTGGCGAACCCGAAACAATGGATACTGGTCAGCTCCGATCGCAGAATTCGTGAACAGGCATTGAAGCGCCACATTCAGCTCGTGCATGCCAGGGATTTTGCGCAAGCTTTGGAAAGGCCGCGACAATATTCTCGTGAGCGTGATTCTTCTGATCCGCCCATTCAGGTGGCCGATCTGGAAGAATGGTACGAGATCTTCGGCATCGACGATGAGCCTTCATAGACGAGAAGCGCAAAGCGGATTAGAATGCGGCTACGGGGCGTGGCGCAGTCCGGTTAGCGCGCGCGCTTTGGGAGCGCGAGGTCCCCGGTTCAAATCCGGGCGCCCCGATCGTATTGTTTTGCGGGTATGGTGTAATGGTAGCACATGACCCTTCCAAGGTCCTGGCACGGGTTCGAATCCCGTTACCCGCTCATCTGGGTCCATAGCTCAAGGGCAGAGCACGCGGCTCATAACCGTTAGGTTGCAGGTTCGAATCCTGCTGGACCCACTCCCCTGTTCAACTTTCAGCAGCAGTATCAGCTTCAGCCAGCGCTTCATCCAACATCCGGGAAAAAGTCGCAAAGGATTGAGCGCCACTGATGAATTGCCCGTTGATGTAGAAACCTGGTGTTCCATTCAAGCCCAAAGACTGGGCAGCGGCGTAATCCGCTTGCACTTCTTCGATGTAGCGCGTGGACCAGACGCAAATCTGGAATTCTTCCACGTCGTAACCCAGCTCCTCTGCCAAGGCGAAAAGGAAATCCGCATCGGTGTATTCGCTACTGCGTAAAAAAAGTGCGTCATGAAAGGTCCAGAAATCGCCTTGTTCCAGCGCACATTGCCCGGCCAAAGCTGCCCAGAGCGATCGTTCACCAAAAATGGGGAAATCTCGATACACGAAACGGACGCGATCGGCATACACCTCGCGGATTTGTGGCAAGGTTTCATTGGCAAAGACCCCACAATAACTGCATTGAAAGTCGCTGAATTCGATCATGACGACGGAAGCATCTTCCGGACCAAAATAGGGATCGTCTTCCCAGCCTTCATAGAGTGGCGCCAAAGCAGCGATGCGCTCCGCTTCCCGTTGCTCATCCAGAGCCAGGCGCACCGCGGCTGCCAATTCCCCTTCCGTCAGTTGCAAATCGCTACTGGCCAATGCTTGTCGAATCGTCTCTTCGATCGCCGTCATGTTCTCCTGGATGGCGTCATCGATATCATCTTGCAGGCGCTCCGATATCAAAGGCTCTGCCAAAAGAAATCCGAGCATCAGGCCGAGGATGAGAAAAGTCAGTCCTACCAGGACGTATCCAAGGGTGCGGCTCGAGCGGTTCACTTTCTCCCATTCCTTCATGCTTCAACCTGTTTCTTGATCAACGCTATCATACAAGATAAGCAAGCTAAGTTTTCCAATTGGGCGTCGATTTTGCCGATGATTCCGTCCGTCGATCCCGTTTCCCCTACTCCGGGTGAGTTGAAAGGCCTGGTGATGCGCCAGAGCAGCGGAGTCTATTCGGTGCGATCCGATGCGGATGGTCGCATGTATGCCTGCTCGATTCGCGGTCGTTTGCTCGAACAAGCCAGTGAGTCCGACCTGGTCGCTATCGGTGATCGGGTTCGATTCACCGCAAGCGATCCGCAAACCCATGAAGGCATCATCGAGCAGATCGCCGATCGGGACAACGTTCTCTCCCGGGCGCTGAGGACAGAAGGTTTGCGCGGAGCAGGCTTACCGGAGCGGGAACAAGTCCTGGTTGCCAACGTCCAACTGGCGCTGTTTGTATTCGCCATCTCACAACCCAAACCCAGCTTCCGCATGTTGGATCGTTTCCTGGTTGCTGGTGAACGGGCGCAGATCCCAGAGCTCATCATCGTCATCAACAAGGTCGATTTGCTGGACGCCGCAGAGCCGCAAACCGTTGCCCAATTCTCAGAATATGAAACGTTGGGCTATCCCCTCTATTGGACCAGCGCAATCACCAGAGAAGGTCTCTCGGAATTAAAACAGCTGCTGAAGAGTGGCATAGCAGTCGTCAGCGGCCCTTCTGGGGTGGGCAAGAGTTCGATCTTGAACGCCATCCAACCGGGGATTGACAGAAAAGTCCAGCTCGTCAGCCAAAAACGTCAGGAAGGCATACACACCACGCGCGACCGGGAACTGGTACCCCTCAAGACAGGAGCATATCTCGCCGATACTCCTGGTTTGCGGAATCTGAATTTCTGGGACCTTGAGCCCGATGAATTGGATGGGTATTTTCGCGATCTGGCGCCATTGGTACCCCAGTGCCACTTCCGCAATTGCAGCCATCGGGATGAACCAGATTGCGCGGTGAAGGCGGCCCTCGCCAAGCAGGAATTGAGCCAGAGCCGATATGATAGCTATCGTGCCTTTTATGAAGAACTCGTCGCTGCCTACGAGATTTAGTGGGCTGCTGCTGGATCCGCAGGATTCTCTTCTGCCGGCGCTTCATCCTCCCAGATGCGCGTAGCGATATCGATGAATAGCCGGCCATCCAGATGATCGATCTCATGTTGAAACACGCGAGCCAGCCAGCCTTTGGCCTTCACTCGCTGCGGCGCACCATTGCGATCCTGACCCGTTACCACAATCTCCTGATGGCGTTCTACCGTACCACTGATGCCGGGGATGGATAAGCAACCTTCCACATCTTCCACCGTTTCTCGGCTTCGCTTGATGATTTTGGGGTTGGCAAAGACGAAGGTTTGGCCCCGCGCATCGCCCATTTTCTCGATCATCGCCTCGTCGGCCTCCTCGGGCAAGCGCGCCACGAAAAGACGATACCGTTCACCCACCTGTGGGGCCGCCAAACCCACCCCGGATGCTGCCGTCATCGTTTCCAACATATCGTCGATCAGCGCATTCGTGCTGCGGCCAAAATCCTGCAATTTAATGGCACGGCGCCGGAGTATGGGCTGGCCATTCAACACAATCTCTCGCAGGGCCATCGCCTTCACTCACTCAACGGGATGATGATTCGACCGTCTTCGTCCGCTTCCAGGGCGTCTTGCGTGATATAATCCCAGTCAACGGATTGAACCGTTCGCAAAACCGCCAGAATCTCAGAGTGATCTGGAGCGGTGGGATCAGATTCCTCTCCAGCATCTTGGGACGATTCAGCTGCCAATTGGACCAGATCGAGGTCGCTTTCCTCGAAGAGGATTTCTGCCAATAGCGTCGCATGGTCATCTTTGCCTTGTACATACCAGGCAGCGCTATGTTCTTCGCCCAAGGCGGTTTCAAATGCGAAACTGATCAAATCACCACCTTCCCATTCCGTGCGGGAGAAAACGCTGGCATTGGGGAAGGCCTTGGCGAGGAGGGCGAGGACTTGTTCCTCATCGTGGATTGCATTCGGAATGGCTTCGATTCTCAGTTGCTTTTGGGCATCGATCTGGATGCTCAAAGGATTGCCCGGTGCATAGTCCTGCACCTCCCAACTGCTGGGAAACCGTAGGACGTAGCCGGATACGGGATCGTAATTCCCTGTCCAGCCGGCCGTTCCTTCGCCATACATGGGGATCTCCTCCAGCCGGAGGGCCATTTGTTCAGCGAGGAAAATGGTTTGTTCGATCGCATTGCTCGGTCCTACGACGCGAACGACGTACAAGCGATGGCCATCAGTCCAAGCCAGATGCCGCGCGTTGAACAACCGACGATTCAACGTCAGATTGTAATCCACGTAGTAACGATCACCGCGCAATTCGCCCGGGCCGCGGCGGGAGACTGCTTGATAATTCCTCCAGGTCCGCTCCAAGTTGGTTGAGGTAAAGTGCTGCGGCAAATCATCGAGCGACAGGCCGGCAGCGTCCTGGACGTAGACTTCAATCACGCTCAAGTCACCGCGCAGGGTGGTACGAGCTAAATCCGCCTCATTGCTAGGCAAAACCTGGTTCCAAGCTAAAGGCTGCGGTATGGGAATGGTGTACAAAGCGCCGGGGTGGATGTACCGTGCCGAGAAATCCAGGGCTACATTGGCCAATGCCGTGGGAAAGGGTTCCGGGCTGGGTAAAGGGGTAGCTTCGATGGTTTGCGTGGGTGCAGGGTTACTGATGGCGGGCAGAATAGCGGTCGCAGCCATCACGATGACCAGAAAAGATCCAATGATGATCGACATTCGCTTCTGCATTTCCCGGCTCATCAATTCCTACCTCAACGACTGATCCTGTTCGGCCATCATACAGGAAATTGACCCAGGAAATAAGGTGCAAGCGTCTATAATTAAGAGGGAGTAAAGAGGTAGTATGGAAATCCTTCCCACCGAAATTCAAAAATCCAGCGAAGAGTATCCAGAGAATTTTGCTTTTCATCAAAGCCTCGCCGCGGAGCTGCACGAAAGGCAAGCACAGGTGAGCCTGGGCGGTGGTGAACGGTACCGCCAGAGGCATCAGCAGCAGGGAAAAATGCTGGTGCGTGCACGCATCGACGCCCTCGTCGATCACGCTGCTGCTTTTCTGGAATTATCCCCGCTGGCGGCCTGGGGCTGTTATGAAGATGATGCGCCGGCTGCGGGCATCATCACCGGCATCGGCCGGATTCAAGGCCAGCCCTGCATCATCATCGCCAATGATGCGACCGTCAAAGGCGGCACCTATTATCCTTTGACGGTCAAAAAGCATCTGCGGGCGCAACAGATCGCCCTCGAGAACCGGTTGCCGTGCATTTACCTCGTGGATAGTGGTGGCGCGTATCTACCGTTGCAGGCAGAAGTGTTTCCCGACCGCGATGATTTTGGCCGCATCTTCTACAACCAGGCCCAGATGAGTGCAGCGGGCATCCCGCAAATTGCTTGTGTGATGGGCAGTTGTACGGCGGGCGGGGCATATGTTCCGGCCATGTCCGATGAAACGGTGATCGTCAAAGACCAAGGCAGCATCTTTTTGGGGGGTCCGCCCTTGGTCAAGGCGGCGACCGGAGAAGATGTGACGGTCGAGGAGTTGGGTGGTGCCATCGTCCATACCCATACCTCCGGCGTCGCCGATCATCTGGCGCAAAACGATGAGCATGCCCTGCAGATCTTGCGTGATATCGTCGCCAACCTGAATCTACCCTCCTTCCCCCCACCACCTCATCCACCGGTCGCGCCCCTCCATGATGCAAATGAGATTTACGGCATCCTCCCGACCAGTTTTCGCCAAACCTACGATGTTCGTGAAATCATCAGTCGGCTGGTAGATGACAGTCGCTTCCATGAATTCAAGAAGAATTACGGTACGACGTTGGTGACTGGTTTTGCTCGATTGGAAGGATACCCGGTGGGAATCCTGGCGAACCAGGGCATCCTTTTCAGCGAATCAGCGCTCAAAGGGGCTCATTTCATTCAACTATGTGCTGCCCGCGGGGTGCCTTTGCTCTTTTTGCAAAACATCACCGGTTTCATGGTCGGACGTGAATACGAGGCGGGCGGGATCGCGAAGGATGGGGCAAAGCTCGTCAACGCCGTCGCGAACGCCGCCGTGCCCAAGCTGACCGTCATCATTGGCGGTAGCTTCGGCGCCGGGAATTATGGGATGTGCGGCCGCGCCTATGATCCGCGTTTTCTATGGCTGTGGCCCAACGCACGCATCAGCGTCATGGGCGGCGAGCAAGCGGCCAACGTCTTGCTCACCATCCGGCGCGAACAAAGGGCCAGACAGGGTGAAACAGAAATGAGCCCAGAGGAAGAAAATCGTTTCCGCAAACCGATCCTCGAAAAATATGAGGCAGAAGGCAACCCATATTATGCCAGCGCACGCCTATGGGATGATGGCATCATCGATCCCCTGCAAACCCGTCGCGTGCTGGGTTTAGCCCTGGCCATCACCAGCCGCGAACTCCCTTACGATTCGACATATGGCATTTTTCGCATGTGAGGAAGGCAACGACATGAACCAACCACAGGACCGGATCGCCTGGATCGAAACCATCGCACCAGCGGAAGCGGATGGCGAGTTGAAGACTCTCTATGAAGCCCATTTCGATCGACAAGGGGGTGGGGTGGATCACATCTTGCAGATTCACAGTTTGCATCCACAAAGCTTGCAGGATCACGTCCAACTGTATCAAACCTTGATGTTCGCTCCTTCTCCCTTATCCAGAGCAGAAAGGGAAATGATCGCGGTCGTGGTTTCGTCGATCAACCAGTGCAAGTACTGACTGCTCCACCATTCGCGAAATCTTCGCCAGTTGGTGAAGGACGAAGAGCTGGTCGACCAAATCGAACGCAATCACCAGCAGGCGAAACTCACCGCCGAAACCAAGGCCTTGCTGGATTATGCAGCGAAGTTGACGCTCCGCCCCGGTGAGATGCAGGAAAACGATGTCGCAGCATTGCGGGCTGCAGGCTATACCGACCGCGCGATCCTCGATGCGGCCCAAATCGTCGCCTACTACGCATACGTGAATCGCATCGCTTCTGGACTCGGGGTGGGTTTGGAGGATTACTGGCGAAAAGCCTGATCCGCCATCCCCGCTGCCCAGCGCTGGATTGCATCCGCCAACCGCAACCGAATCTTCAACCGTTGCTTTGCCTCATAGGGAATGCGCAGGAGCGGTTGTTTCGGCGGTGAATCTTCTCCCACATAATAGATTCGGTAATCTTTCTGCAGTTGCATGTGCAAAGATTCCGGGTTGTGAAACAGGCCTTTGTAGGCCCATTCGCGTTCACCCAGGATGAGTTCATAAGAAGAGCTGTTCGCACCCTGCCGGAGCGACCAAATCCCCATCAACTTGATTCTCTCGAATGAAAAAAAGGAGCCCCTGCGCCACCAAGCGATCGCCGCCATGCCATCCGCTTCTTGCGGCAATACTTTCGGACCATAGCCATACCAACCGTCGATGGCGCCCCGAAGGTACGTTTCGAGCAAATCGAAGGCGCCCACGTCATCCAGTACCCTGGCCGCAGCAGCATTCGTTCGCCGGTGCTGTTGTGGGCTTGCGCGGCCTTTCATTCTGGCCATATTTTCCTGAAGTCGGGATTCTCTTCGGTTACCGGCGTTCCAGGCAGACGATGGACTTCAGTATACGAAACTTAACCGGGATGCAAACGCCTGCTACAATCCGATACCGCGTCTGAGAAAGGCAATGCATGCAACGTACAGCGCTCATCAGTGGCATCAGCGGGCAAGATGGCTCATATCTGGCAGAGTTGCTCACCAGCAAAGGCTACCATGTCGTCGGCATCCTCAGGCGTTCGACGCATTATCATCATCCCAACATCGCCCACTTGTATGGGAAAATCCAGCTGGAATACGGCGATGTATTGGATGAGGCCAATCTGACTCAGATCATCCGGGAGTGCCAACCCGATGAGATTTATCACTTGGCCGCACAATCGGTGCCGGCGGATAGTTGGCGGCAGCCACTGGTCACCGCGGAAATCACCGCATTGGGTACTCTGCGCATGTTGGAAGCGGCCCGCCTGGAAGCGCCGCATGCCCGCTTCTATCAAGCCACCAGTCGAGAGATTTTTGGCGGGGTAGCGCAAGAGGTCTGCGATGAAGAAACCCCGACCATCGCCAACAATCCATATGGCATCGCCAAAGTCTTCGCCCATCAAATGATGCAAACCTATCGGGAATCCTATGGGATGTTTGCCTGTGGCGGCATCCTGTTCAATCATGAAAGCCCGCGGCGGAGCCTGCATTTTGTGACGCGCAAAATCACGATGGCTGCCGCATGCATCGCACTCGGGGTGAGCGATCCGCCGCTGAATGAGCTGGGTGAACCGCTCATACAGGATCGCAGGTTGCAGCTCGGCAACCTGGATGCGGTGCGCGACTGGGGTTACGCCAGGGAATATGTGGATGCCATGTGGCGCATGTTGCAATGCGCTGAACCGAGAGATTTTGTAATCGCCACTAACCAATGCCACACCGTGAGAGAGCTTTGCCGCATCGCCTTTGCTGCAGTCGATTTGGATTGGCAAAACCATGTAGTCGTTGACGAGCGCTTTCTCCGCCCCACAGAAATCAATGCGGCCCGGGGGGATTACTCTGCCGCCAAAGCCGCACTGGGCTGGCAACCGGAAACCTCCTTTGAAGACTTGATTCAGATGATGGTGGAAGCGGATATCCAGTTGCTTCGCAAGCGAAAATGAGCTAAGCCGGCAGCTCCATAACAAATCTCGCCCCGCCGGTGCTCCCGGCTTCTACCCATACCTTGCCCTCATGGGCCAGGGCGATCTCCCGAACGATGGACAAGCCGAGTCCCGTTCCTCGACCGGGGCCACGTGTCGGGTCCATTTGATAAAAGCGCTCAAAAATACGCTCGCGTTGCTCGGCAGGGACACCAGGGCCACTGTCCTCCACGATGATGCGAATCGCTTTCTCGCGCTTTTCCTGCCGGACCTTCACCCAACCCCCTCTGGGCGTGAATTGCAAGGCATTGCTGACCAAATTCATGACCGCCTGTTCGATCAAATCGACATCGCAGGTGATTTTCTCTTCACCAAGGCTGCTGCAGTTCAGCTCGATGCCACACTGATCGGCCGCGATCTGCTGCTGCTGACACACCCGCTGCAAGATCAGGGCCAGGCTCGCCTCCTGAAACGCATCCTGCAAGGCACTCGCCCCCAATCGCGATAAGGTGAGCAAACCGGTTACCATGCGATTCAATCGTTTCGCTTCATGTTGGATGATGCTCGCCGCCTGGCTGACGTCGCTGGTGGCGCCGTCGACGATGGCTTGCGAATAGCCCTGAATGGATGTCAACGGTGTTTTCAGATCGTGACTGATGTTTGCCAGCAGATCTTGCTGGCTGCGTTGGGTGGTTTTCACTTGCACGCTCATGTGATTGAATGCGGCAGCAGCGTGCTGCATTTCGGGTGGGCCCGAGACGGGAACCCGCTGATCCAGATCGCCTTCAGCGACCGCATCCGCTGCTCGAGCAAAAGCGGATAGTGGATTGCTGATGCTGCGGCTGATCCAGACTGCCAACAACAAAGCGACGACCGTACTCACGGCAAACGAGCGCAATAATGGCCGCTGCAAGACTTCCCACTGACTGGGGCGTTCTTCGGCCAGCAATACCGTGATCCCTTGCGGTAAGAGGGATTGACCAAAAGGCCAGCGCCAATTCATGCCGTAAAATACCCATTGCTCGCCGGCTGAGTCACGAAAGTCACCAAAGGTGCTGGTGAAACGCTCCCTCCCCCGCGACTCGCCTCTGCGATGAGGCCCATCCAGGTGGAATTCCTTCAGGGTGTCACCCAGCATAAAGTGCTTCTGGCTATCGAACCAGACAACGGGGCTCTGGTCGTCATCCGTGCCGTTCACTCCAGCGGTAACGATCAGGCGATATCCCATGCGCTCCACGCTATCGGCCAGCCGCTCCAGATTATCTGATTCCATGGTAAAGGTGGATTTCTCCCTGAGGCCCGGGAGATTCGGCAGGGAGATGGCAGGCATACGATCAGCCAATATGCTCCGCTCGAATGAGGGTTCCATCCCCCCAAAGAAGCGAAACAGAGTGGCGTAGTCTTGGCCGGCCAATTCCAGCAAACGTATGACTTCTGGCTGGAATCGGCGGTGGTCCACGTGGGTCAGTGCACCGTATTCATCCATGCTGTTGCGCAACAACTCCAGAGCCTCTTCCCTGGGTGCCGGTACGTGCCGCAAGAGGAACAGAATGGGTAGCGCGGCCGTCAGCAGTGCAATGACGATCAGTACAATGTATGAAGCCAATAATCGGTAACGGAGTGTCACACGCAATGCTTTGCTTGTCCCTAAATTCCCGCTACTAACTTGTACCCCATCCCCCAGACGGTATCGATGCGGGGCAGCATGTGCGCCAGGGTTTTTCTGAGCAAAGCAATGTGCACATCGACGGTCCGCGTCTGGTAAGTGTAGTCTTCACTCCAACCCCAAACCGCTTCCAACAATCGTTCGCGACTGATGACTTCGCCCGGCCTTTCCACCAGGTACAACAACAAGTCAAAGGCCTTGAGCCGCAACGGGACAGGCTCTTCATCCACCAGTACGGTCCTACGCTTGGGCAGGATGGTCAAGTTCTGCAAAACCAGCGCCTCGGACTCCGTTGAATCAGGCTGGCGACCATTCATGCTCGTCCGTCGCAGGATCGCTCGGATCCGCGCCACCAATTCTCGCGGATTAAAGGGTTTGCTCAGGTAATCATCCGCGCCCATTTCCAGACCCACGATCCGATCGATCTCCTCATTCCGTGCAGTCAACATGAGGATGGGCAGGTCGGCTTTTGCTGGGTCGGCCAATGATCGTATGCGTTGGCATACCTGCCAGCCATCCACGACCGGCAACATCAAATCCAACACCACCAGATCGATCGCTTCACGTTCAGCCACTGCCAGGGCCTCGGCGCCATTCGTCACAGGGATGGCTTCAAAACCCTCATGATCGAGATACAAACGAACCAATTCGACGATGTTGGGTTCATCATCGACGATCAAGACCGTCGGTTTGGCTGGACCTGTTGCCATTGCTACGACTCTCGGTAATGCATATTCACAACCGTTCGCGCCAGTCGGAAACCGCAATCTTTCATGACGGGTTCCAGAGCCGATTCCTGGGGATGTTCCAGGATGAAATTGCGGAAGGGGTAGCGTCCGATCGCCCAGCTCAGCAACGTCCGGATGACATCCGCAGGCGGGTTTGCTTCATGAAGCAAGGTCAACTCAATCGGTCGGTTGAAGCGGCGATCCAGCCATAGGGCGGCCATGACCCGGTTCTCGTTCGCCAGCCAGAGCCTTCGCTCACGGATGCGTCCTTCACGCAACTGCAACCAATGACCGCGTACACCGCTGATGAAATCGCCATCAGCCAGGGGCCGCAACCAGGCGATCCCGCCCTGTTCATTCGCTCTCGTCTGCCGCGCCAGTTGATGTTCCAACTTTCGCCGGGCGGCCGTGCTGCGCAACAGCGAACTTTCCTGCCCTTCGCCGCCGGGGATGTGCGCATTGCGCCGTCGCAGCCAGATGCCAAAGACATTTTCTTCCACAAATCCCAGGCTTTGATACAACTTGCGTGCGGTGGCGTTCTCTTCATCCACTTGCAGCACAATGAGAGGGGATTCTTTTGGTTGCAATTTCTCCAAAGCAGCGGAGATCAGTTGGGTGGCGATTCCACGATTGCGCTGCCCGGGTAGCACGGCGATATTGGCGAGGATCCAGGCACGCCGTTTCTGGTAGGGCAGCGTTTCCGCGTATATTGAGATGTTACCCAACAACCGGCCATCTTCTACCCAAACCAAAGAACGGCGGATCCCCTCAGCCAGACTGGATGGGAACCAGCGATGCAGCACACCGAAACGGCCGATATCGCGCAATTGTTGGAGAGCTGCGCGGCCAGCCGCATCCATTTTTTCCTGGAAGGCGATTTCCAATAAATGGGCTAAAGCGGGCAGATCCGTTCGGGTATTGATAGGCCGGATGCCCTTCCCTGAGATGTTCGGCGCATCCGCGCGATGAATGCTCAAAGAAACCATCGTACCGTCCGCCTGACTGCCCAATTACCTTAGCAATTCCCGAATCATGCGGCAACAGACACCCGCCTACGTGCTATACTGATTTGTAAAGAAATTGCAAAAGGATCTCCGCTATGGCTTCCTTAATCTCAAAAATTCAAACCCTCATCAATGCCAATCTCCATTCCATCGTCGATCGGGCATTGGAACGCAACTCTTTGCGTGTTTATGATGAATACTTGCGGCAAATTGAGAACAATCTGGAAGCGCTGGAAGATTCAATCGCTACGGTCGGCGGTACGGTGAAGACGCTGAAACGCAAGCACGAAGAAAAAGCCTCCGAAGCAGAAAAGATGGATTACAACATCGACAACTTGATCGTGCAGGGTCGTGATGAGCTCGCACAAGCTGCGCAATCAAAACTCAACATCACCCAAGAAGTCGCCCAGGACTATCATGAGCAATGGCAAATACAGGAGCAACAATACAAATCACTCCTGGACTTGCGCATTCAACTCCAACAGCGCCTCATTTTCATCAACCAACAACGAGACAAACTGCAGGATCTCATCGAACTCACGGAAGCCAAAAAGATCGCGACTGCTTCCATTGGCGGGTTGAACCAATTGGCAGAAATCGATGATGCCCAGATCAACTCGGTGGCGGATCGAATCCGCGCCGATCTGGATCGCGAGGATGCCCGTCTTGAGTTGGCCACCAGCAACCTTTCTATTGAAGTGGAGCGAGTCGTACAAGATGAGGAAATTCGCAGCCAATTGGAAGAACGACGACAGCGCCTGGGCGTCCGCGGCGCTGGCCCCTGATCCCGCGGGAGTTTCATGGATCGTACCAACCAGCGCAACCGAATCTTCGCCACACTAACCCTGGTCTTGTGCCAGCCTGAATCCCTGCTGAGCTGGGCCTTCGTCATACTGCTAGCGCTTTTCACCGCAAATTCCAATGAACCCCTGAATTCCGCCTGGCTGACTTTCCGTTTCGCAGCTTGGCACTGGCTTCTGGTGGGTTTGTTGTTGCAACTGGCGCTATTTTACGGCGCTTGGCGCAACCCAGAATCGTTGAACGAAAGCCGAACCAGATCTTTCCGAAAAGAGCTGAATCCCAATCAGATCCGCAATCGCAATTCCAGAGAGCAGTTCCTAGAAGCGATGATGTATCACGACAACATCCACGCCATGGTCACTGCACTCGACACCGGCGGCGCCATGAAATTATCTTTGTCCACCACGCTCACCGACATCGGCAATTGGATGCGCTACATGCATGATTTGGCGCTGAAGATCGACGGTTTCGAGGCCAATGATCTGATTCATCAGGACCTGTTGCGGATACCCGGCCAGCTGCGAGAAGTGGAAGATCAACTGGCTGCCGAAAGCGATGAAACGCTGCTGCAGGATATCCAAGCGCGCCGAGAGCGATTGTCGCTTCAACACGAGAATTTGCTCCAAGCAGAACAAGTGGCTCGCAGAGCGAAAATCACCTTGCAGAATACCCGTGATTCCCTGGCAACCATTTACGCACAAATGGCGCGCATGAATACTCTCAAAAGCATCGACGGCTCTCGTGCCAATCGCTTGCGAGAAGAGATTCGCGATGAAGTGAATCAAATGAGTGATGTCTTGCTGACCATGGATGAAATGCGCAGCATCGATGATGCCTTAGCGGTCGAATCGCGCCACGACGGCTGATCTTTCCTCAATCACGACGCCCGCAACACGAGCGAATTCATACCTGGGTGGCCCGCGGCCCTATCTCCCCAGCCGTTCTTCATTCGGTAGCCGTCCATGGAATGTGATGAACCTCTCCCTTGCGTTGCGGGTCCGGGAGCAATTCTTGCATCGTTTCCCCCAGGATGTTCAGCACGGTCAAGGGGATGAGTTTCAAAGACATCTCCTGAAGTTGTTGTAGCTCGTCCGCCAATACCCGTTTTGCTGATTCATCCCGCTCGGTCAGCAAATCCCGATAAGAGGAGGTCATGCTGCGCAAGATTTCAGAAACCTGTTCCGTGATCTGGGTTAAAGATTCCCCGTCTGATTGCTCCGCCTTGCTCAAGGCCCAACTGGCACTGATGAGCAGGGGTACCGTACTCAACCATACGACGATGTACGCTTGAATCAATGCTTCGTGCACATCCGCCGGTAGATTCGCCAGATCATCCTTCAATGCTTGGCGAATGCGCTGCATGACCCGCTCCGGCAGCCCAGCGGGCGCACGCTCCAACTGCACTTCACGGAGCCACTGTTCCAATTTTCTCAACGGAATAGCCAACGGATCGGCGGCCATTTCTGGCGCGGACGTTGGTCTCCGCTCTTCATCGGTATCTTCCGCCAGATCGTGGCTCAGTTCGGGTTCTTCTTGCAACGAGGGTAGCGGTCTTTTTCGCGGCTCCTGCTTCATTTCAATCCCCTTCCTCTGGGATGGATAAACGCTCTTCCGGGCTGCGTGCCCGTTGTTTTGGCGCTTCTTTGCGGCTCGCATCAGGATGAACCTCCGCCAAACGGCGCCGCGCCCTGAATAACTTGCTTTTCACTGCACTGACGCTCTCGCCTTGCAGTTCAGCAATTTCACGGTAGGAATAGTCATACCAATAGCGCAATATCACCACGAGTCGATAATCCTCTGGCAATTGGGCCAGCAGCTGTTGAAACTCTTCGCTGGTTTCATGAGCGATCGCGGCTTGTTCGGGGCTGGGTTCATCGCTGGCCAAAGCCAAAGAGCCGGCGGAAGGTTCATCTTCCAGCGAGATGAACGAAATGCGCCGGCGCCGCAAGCGATCGATGCAATGATGGGATGCGATGGAAAGCAACCAGGTCTTGAAGGATCGTTCGCGGTTGAAGCTTCCTAAGTTTCGGTAAGCACGCAGAAAACTCTCCTGACTCGCATCTTCCGCTTCAATCCGATCGCCCAACATGCGGTAACAAAGGTTGTAGACATCGTCTTGATATGCGAGGACGAGCTGAGCAAATGCATCCTGGTCGCCTGCCAAGGTCGCGACGACCCAATCCAGAATCTCCAGTGGCGACTCCACCAAAATACGTACCTGTATTCTACGTTACCTACCGCCGGTTGTTGCGGTTTTGAGAGTGAATGAAATTATAGTAAATCGCCAGGTAACGCTTGGAATGCTACATCGGGGTAGCCAAAGGCTGCCGGCCCGACGCTCGCCAGCGCAGTGGTCGTTTTCAGCTCTTTCGGCGCGGGCATCGCCAAAACGGCGACCCGCAATCCATAACGGATGGCTTCCGTCCCCACCGGTTCACCCTCTTCGAGCGTCAACAGTGAAATCAAATCCGGCACCGTACACAGGATTTGATCACCCTGTACCGCGATCAGGTTTTCGTTTTGAAAGTCGATCACCAACTCTTCTTGGCCGTGATCCAAAGAGGCGATGCGCATCCGCCCTCTTGCGAAGCCCTTCACCGTTCGCCGAAATACGTCGACGATCTTTCCACGGTACAGGATGAAGCCATTCGCCGCAGCTGCCACATGCTCGGCGGGGTCCTCTCCATTGGCTCGACATTCCAAGATGATGTTCCCCAAACGCCAGGAAAGGGTCAATGTGTCCCGGATCAAGTGACGCTTCAGCGTTGCGCCATCCGTGACCGGCATCACCAACGCGGCCGAACCACCCATCTCGATCGTAAGGTTTCGCGCATATTCTTCGGCTCGTTTTGGCGTATCCAGTTCATTGAAAATCGCGACGTTCCCATGGCAATCCCCCAACACGAATGGCACTGGCGGAACCCCGCCGATCATCAGCGTATCCATCTGCAATTCGGGGAATGCCCGCCCCATGGAATCACCATCGATCAGCGGCAGGCCGAGCTGCAATGCCGCCGGAATGGGGGACAAGGCATTGCCGCCGCCGATCTCCGCGATCCCGATCGCGACCATCTGCTTTCCGGTATGCTCTTCCCAGGCGCGGCAGGCCAGCGAAACTTCATCGCCACGGGCCATTTTCTCCACCCCGACGGTGGGGGCGCCCATCACGCTCACGGTGCAGACGATGGCCTCATCCACCAACTCATCTACGGAGATCACCGGGCAGACCCCACCGTACTCCCTCAGGTAGACGCGCGCTTCGATCGCGCCGAGGTAGGTGCTGCCCCCTCCACCGGTGCCCAGGACGCCGGCGCCGATGGCGATGGCTTCGATCTCCGCTTCCGTGATGCGCCGCAATCCGCCATTCATGAACCGAGCCGTTCCTCCACTGGGATGTAATCGACGTCATAGCCAAAATAGCGCGGCCCGACCAACTCAATCCCCGCTTCCGTCCGCCATTGTGCAGCACAGGGAAAGGCGATCACCGCCACCCGAAATCCGTAGCGCAAGCCTTCCGTGGTGATCGGCTCCGCGGATTCCGCATCCAGCACGGCGATCAAATCCGGCACCGTGACGATGAATTGATCATCGATTCGGGCGGCCAGATGCTCATTCTGGAAACTCAAGCGCAGTCGTTTGCCTTCATATTCATGGATGCCTTCCATATAAGCATCGCCTCTGGCAAAGCCACCTTCCGTCCGCCGCTCCACGTCGCTGACTTTCCCCTCGAAGACCAGGAAACCATCCAGCGCAGCTCGCACCGAATCCACCGGATTCGCTTCCTGCCGGCGAGCATTCATGATGATCCGACCGATTTCCCTCGCGCGAGACATCGTGCCATGGATCGCACACTCTTTGAGTTGGGCCACGGTGGCTGGATAAAGGGCGATCAAGGCGGTTGCGCCCATATCGATGGTGATGCTCCGCGCAAAGGTCTCCGTCCATAGGTTGTCGATCGTCTCGAGCAGCAGGGTATTGCCACGTTCATCAGACATCGCCATCGGAGTCGCCGATAAACCATGTAGGGTATGCGTCACCATCTGCAGCTCTGGAAAGGCCCGGCCCATCCCATCACAGTCGACGAGGGGAATCTGCAAGCGCGCCGCCAAATACAAAGGCACCACCGAATTCAAGCCACCGGCTTCGATGCTCATAGTGGCGCGGATCGGCTGATTGAGATAACGGCTGATGGTCTCGAACGCATTGAGCACATCGTCGCCGCTGGGCATTTTTTCCACCATCACGGTGGGCGCGCCCATCATCGCCGAGGGCACCACCAGATCTTCATCCGCCAATTCATCCAGGCTCAGCATTTGAATGGGACCATAATCGCGGATCGCTTGCCGGGACATGATTTTGCCGATGTAAGGATCGCCGCCACCGCCAGTGCCCAATACCGCCGCACCCAATGCCAACTCATCCAGTGCAGTTTCATCCACCAGCTGCATGACTACGCTCCTTCCAAATCGCCAACTGCCTTGACCGCAATGCGTATGGCATTCCCAGGCAAATATGCCAGCGGCACCTCTTCCACATCGACAATTTCGATCGAGTCAGAGGTTGCGCCGGCCGCAATCGCCCGTTGACGTGCCTCATCTTTTGCCTGATCCAAAACTTCATCTCTGGTGGAGCCTTCGAGTGAGAAAATGCGGTCGCATTCACCACCCACCTGCGCGATGGCTGCGCCGATTGCATTGGCGACGGCAAAATGCGGCGGTTTCAGCATCTCGGAAGATCCGGGGATTTCCTCCTGCAACAAAATGCTGCCGCCACCCACCACAATCACCGGCACCGGCGTGGCGCTGGTTTTCATGCGATCAACGGCATTCGTCACCATTTCCAACATATGGCCTTCCACGTTTTGGGCAAAATCCGCCGTAATCTGCGTCACACGCGAGCGATCGCCGATATCCACTTTGCCCGTTGCGACCATCACATCGGAGGCCGTCATCTCCTCCCCACCAAAGATCAAGGCGCGATCCGTGATCTCATAGCCTACGCTGCGGGGACCCACGGCGATCGGTTCGCTCTGCACCAAACTGCCGCCACCCAAGCCGATGTTGTAGGTATCAGGCATTCGGAAATTCGTGCGCACCCCGCCAATATCCACCGCCAAAGCCGCCACTCGGGGAAAGCCCTGCTGCAGCACGCCGATATCGGTCGTCGTTCCACCCACATCGACGACGATCGCGTCTCGCAAACCGCTGAGGAAAGCGGCGCCGCGCATGCTGTTGGTCGGCCCCGAAGCAAAAGTCAACACCGGATAATCCGCCGCGAATTCCGCGTTCATCAACGTGCCATCATTTTGGCTGATGAAAAACGGTGCTTCGATCGCCATTTGTTCCAGAGCAGCGCGAAATCCGGCGATCGTCCTCAGCGCCAGGGTACGCAGACAGCCATTCATGATGGCGGCATTCTCTCTTTCGAGGAGGCCGATGCGCCCGATTTCGCTGGATAAGGTCACATTGGCATCCGGGATCACATCTGCGACGATTTCCCCAGCACGCACCTCAAATTCGGTGTTCACCGGTGAGAAGACGGAGCTGATGGCCACCGCCGAAATGCCGCGATCGCGGATCTGCTCCGCAATCCCCCGAATCTCGCTTTCATCAAAGGGGGAGATGACCCGGCCATCAAACTCGTGCCCACCATGAGCCAGGAAGTAATGATTGCCCACCACATCGCGCAGATCATCCGGCCAATCCACCATCGGCGGCAAACAGACCGTCGCCGGCAAACCCAGCCGCAGGCAAGCCGTCTCTTGCAAATGGCGCCGTTCGACCACCGCGTTGGTGAAGTGCGTCGTGCCGATCATCACCCCATCCAAACTCGCAGGATCCAACGAAACCTCGTCGATGATGTGCCGCAGTGAATTGATGATGCCGGCGGTTACATCGGCAGTGGTAGGCGTCTTGTACCATGCGCGAACTTCGCGGCCTTCCATCAAGACGATATCCGTATTGGTTCCCCCGACGTCGATCCCTATCCTCATGATCTTCCTTCCTTGAACGGATGCTCAGCAGAACGATAATGTTTACGGTCACATATGTTGTGCAACCGGTGGCCGTTCACCCACCACTCCTCCGGGCAATGCCTGGAAATCCACGTCATAGCCGAAGGCTCTGGGGCCGACTACCTGCAAGCCAGCCTCTGTCTTCAATTGAGCCGCACCTGGTACCGCGAGCACCGCCACTCGCGTGCCAAAGCGCAACAGCTCCGTGGGCACCGGTTCACCGGTCTCATCTTCGATGATGCAAATCATATCGGGCACGGTGACGCGGACCTCATCGTTGATGGTGGCAATCAAGTATTCGTTTTGAAACTCGATCTGCAACCGCTCGCGCTCCGCAAAATCGTCGATTTTGACCCAACCTCGGGCAAAGCCACGCGTCGTCCTACGAAACACATCGACCACCTTGCCACGCAGCAGGACTTCACCCGCCAATACCTCAGCGACGATGGTGGGAATGTCTTCGTTGGCGTCTCGACCCGCCAACACGCGGCAACCCAAGGCATGGGCCAGACTCAGCGTGTAGTGCACACCGTGATCTTTCAGCTGACGACCGGTCATCACCACACCTGCCAGACCGGAACGTGCGCCCATGCTGGTGGCGAGATTCCGCGCGATCCTTTCCGCCCAGAATTCATCCGCCGCTTTTGGCACGATCACTTCCGCAAACCGGCAATCCGCCATCGCCAGAGGGGTGACTGGGATGCCGCCGTTGAAACTGAAACTGCTCATCTGAATTTCCGGGAATGCTCGCCCCATGCCATCGCTATCCACGGTGGGTATGCCGAGCTGCACACCGGCAATCAAGGGATTGATGGAATTGGAACCGCCGATTTCCGCAATCGCCACCGCATCAAATCGTTGACCCAGATGCTTTTCCAGCGCGCGGATGGCTCGTTTCATTTCCGTGCCTTCCGGCAGTTTCTCAATGCCCACGGTCGGCGCACCGATGCTACCCACCACCATGGTCAAGGCTTCATCCGCGAGATCATCGGGGGCGATGACGTCTTGTTTGCCTTTCTGTTTGAGTAGTTCTCGCAATTGCAACTTGCCCAGATACGGGTTCCCTCCCCCGCCGGTACCCAGTATGCCGGCGCCGATGGCCAGGGGTTCCAAATCTACCCACTTGATCTCACGAAGCATGCGACACCGTTCCCGGGTGCAAGTGGCAGGCTACATGATGATTCTCGTCCGTCAGCAACAAGGGTGGCAAATGTGTCTCACATTTGGACATTTTCTCGGCATGGCAGCGAGAGGCAAATGGGCAACCGGGCAAGTCACTCAATTCGCTGATTTCTCCTTTCAGGATGATTTCTTCCCGTTGCAGATCAGGATCCGGCTCGGGAATTGCCGAGATCAAAGCCTGAGTATAGGGATGTTTGGGGCGTTCAAAAATGGTATCTGACCCGGCAACTTCCACCAGCTTTCCCAGATAGAGCAGACCGATTTCATCGCACATATAACGGACCAAACCCAAATCATGAGAGATGAACATATAGGACAAGGCATATTCGTCCTGCAAACGCTGCAGCAAATTCAGGATCTGCGCCTGCACCGACACATCCAGCGCGCTGGTGGGCTCATCCAGAATCAACAGCTCCGGCTGGACGGCCAAAGCCCTGGCAATTCCCACTCTTTGCTGTTGCCCACCACTGAATTCGTGGGGATAACGGTAGAAATGTTCGTTTTGCAAACCCACCTCGCGCAACAATTCAGCGGCTCTTTTTTGCCGCGCTTCCCCGCGCAGACCTTTATGCAACCACAATGCTTCGCCAACGATCTGCCCGATCGTCATGCGCCGATTCAAGGAAGCCGCCGGCGCCTGGTAAATCATTTGCATTTGCGAGCGAATCTTGCGCAACTGGCGCGCATTCAAATCGGTCAGCTGGATGCCATTGAATTCGATGCTCCCCGCGCTCGGCTGGATCAGCCGCAGCACACTCTTGCCGATCGTCGTCTTGCCCGAGCCAGATTCCCCCACCAAACCGAAGGTCTTGCCTCTTGGGATGCGAAAACTGACATCATCCACCGCTTTGAACTCACCGATCTTGCGGTTGAGCAGCCCACCACGAATGGGGAAGGATACTTTGAGCCCCCTCACCTCGAGGATGGCGTCATCTGGCATGCCCATACTCCTCAGTTTCATCAAATAGGTGACAGAACACGTGATGTTCGGCGGTTTTCCGGCTGACCGGCGGGACGACTTCCCGGCAGTGATCCATGACGTGCGCACAGCGAGGATGGAAACGGCAACCCGCCGGCGGTGAGATCAAGTCGGGTATGTGCCCCGGAATGCCCTCCAAACCGCCCCGTTCGGATTGCGCATGGGGCAAGGCCTTCAACAAACCCTGCGTATAGGGGTGCAAGGGCTGGTTGAAGAGATCACGCACCGGTGCAGTCTCGATGACGCGCCCGGAATACATCACCGCCACCCGATCACAAATCTTCGCGACCACGCCCAAATTGTGGGTGATGAGCAAAACCGACAAACCCATTTTGCGACCCAACTCTTGGATGAGGCGCAGGATTTGTGCCTGGATGGTCACATCCAACGCGGTGGTGGGCTCGTCGGCGATGAGCAGCTTGGGTTCGCCGGCCAGGGCCATCGCGATCAGGACCCTTTGCCGCATGCCGCCGCTGAACTGGTGCGGGTAATCATGGATGCGACGATCGGCGTCCGGGATGCCGACCATATGCAACAACTCGATCGATCGCTGGAATGCATCGCGCCGTTTTTGTCGGCTGCTGGCAGGGCGTCGGCGCTGGCCCGCTGGCTTCCGACCATTGGCATCGCTCTGGTAGACCACCGCATCGATGAGTTGTTCGCGGATGCTGAACATCGGGTTGAGGTTGGTCACGGGGTCCTGAAACACGTAACCCAACTCCCGAGCGCGAAAGCTTTCGATGCCTTTATCGTTCAACTGCAATAAGTCTTTGCCCTCGAAAATCACCTCACCGCGGGTGATCCGCCCCGGCGGGATCGGGATCAAGCGCGGAATGGCCAGCGCCGTCATCGATTTGCCACAACCCGTTTCGCCGACCAAACCCAGGAATTCACCGCGGCGCAGCTGCAAATTGACGCCGGCCAAGACTTTTGCCACTCCCTCAAAGGTGTGGAACTCCAGGTGTAAATCGCGGATCTCCAGGAGCGAATCGTTCATCATGCCTCAACGGCGGGAACGCGGATCGAGCACATCGCGCAAGCCATCCCCCAACAGGTTCCAACAAAATACCATCAACCAGATGGCCATGCCGGGAAAGGTCGACATCCACCAACGTTCTGGAAAATAGTCGCGGCCAAAATTGATCATCGCGCCCCATTCCGGCGTCGGCGGTTGCGCACCCACCCCAACAAAACCCAGAGCCGCTGCGGTCAGCACAGCAAAGCCAAAATCGGTGGTCATCTTGATGATGATCGGCGAAAAAGCGTTCGGCAAAATGTGGCGGAAAATGATGCGCATGTGGCCGCCGCCAAGGCCGTAAATCGCTTCCACGTAGGGTTCTTCCTTAATCGAGATGACCTGGCTCCGCGTCATGCGCGCGAATCCGGGCCACCAGACCAACGCGATGCCGATCATCGCATTATCGATCCCCCGGCCCAATGCCGCCGTGAACGCAATCGCCAGGACCAGACCCGGGACGGTGAGGAAGATATCGGTGAAGCGCATCAATAGCTCTTCGACCCAACCACCGAAATAACCGGAGACCGCGCCGATGGTGACGCCGATGCTGCTCGCCATGAAAACAATCGTGGTTCCCACGCGCAAGGCCAAGCCAGTCCCCAAGAGCACGCGACTGAAAATATCGCGCCCAATGCGGTCGGTGCCGAAATAATACGTTTCATTGGGCGACTGGTCTCTCGCCAGTGGATTGGCTCTGGTCGCTGCTTCCGGGTATGGTGCGATCCAAGGAGCAGAAATAGCGACCAACAAGATGAAAATCAGGATGACCAGGCCGACCATGGACATCCGATTGGTGCGGAAGCGATAAATGCCCCGCCGCCAGCTTTCCCAACGATGATGGATCGCTTCCTGCGGGACCGCCTCTGGATCGATGATCGAGTGCGTTTTTTCAGCCAAAACGAATCCTCGGGTCAATCAAACCGTAGCAGATGTCAGTGATGATGTTCACCGTGCTGAAGATCACGCCATAGACCAAGGTGACGCCCATGATCGGCTGAAAATCATTGTTGAGTGAGGCATCCACGATATAGCCACCCAGCCCCGGCCAACCAAAGATCGCCTCGACCAAAACCGCCCCCGCCATCAACCAACCAAATTCCAGCGAGATGATCGTGAAGGTCGCGGTGAACGCATTCCGCAACACGTATTTCATCACGATGAGCGCCCAGGGGATGCCGATCGAACGCTCCGTGCGCACCGATTCGTTGTTGAGCGCTTCCAACATGCTCGCCCGCGTGATCCGCGTGATGCTGGCCAGTGCGCCCAGAGACAAAACAAAGGCCGGTAAAGCGATGTGGTGCAAGGTGCTGAAAAAGGCTGTCAGATCCCCCGCGAGCAAACTATCGATGCTCAGCAGTCCAGTGACGCGCTGGGGAGGAAGAGCCAGACGTGGGAAGCGACCGGCCACTGGCGTGATATCCCAATACACACCCAGCGCCGATTGAAAGATCATCGCCAACCAGAACGAAGGAAAACTCACGAAAAACAGGGTGAGCAAACGCGATACATGATCCGGCGGTTTGTTCTGATGCAACGAAGATACAATGCCCAGCGGAATGCCAATGGTGGATGCGAAAATGATCGCCGCCAGCGTCAATTCCAGGGTCGCCGGGATGCGCGCCTGCAGCTCAATGTTGACATCCCGCTTCGTGTAGAGCGAACGCCCAAAATCCAGCTGCAATACCCCAGCCATGTAGTTGATGTATTGCTCCGGGATGGGCCGATCCAGGCCAAATTCGGCGGCCATTCGTTCGCGGATCTCCGGCGTCGATTGCGGCCCGGCCGCCAGGCCTACTGGATCGCCCGGCACCAGGCGCGATATGGAAAAAGTGATCAGACTCAACCCCAGCAGGACGGGGATGACCAGGAGCAAGCGCCGCAGGACATAGATGTAGATATTCATGGTCGCGTTGGTGCTGTGATCAACAGGGTTGCCATGGGCACCCATTCTGCCTCACCCTCTCCTTTTCAGAAGAGGGTAAGGCAAATCGGATCCACGATCAGGGGCAATCCACCATGGTCAAGTCCTGGAACAACACGGTGATTGGGTAGTAGGGCGAAAAGACGAAGCCACCAATGCAGGCATTGAAGGCGATGGTCCCCGCTTCGGTGTACATCCAGGCACCCACGGCTTCATCCACCAGGATTTCTTGCACTTCGCCATACATTTCCACTCGGCGATCCCAGTCCGCTTCCGCACGAGCCGCATCCAAGAGCTCATCCACACGATCATTGGCGTAGAAGTTGCAGGAATTGAAGCTGCCCCAGTTGGCGGAATGGTATTGGTTGTAGTAATGAGCGTCGGGGTCACCATAGGAGGGCAAGGTGTAGATATTGATGATGTCCGGCCCGGTCTCCACATTGCCACAGCTCGCGACCATATCCGGCCAGAGCATCGGCACCATGTTCATCGTCACGCCGATTTCGGCCAGGTTGGATTGCAGCAACAGCCCGGGCACTTCCTCCATGGCGAAATCCGTCACGTAGACATAATCCAACTCGAGCGTCCCCGCTTCCCATTCATCGGCATAGGCCGAAGCAGCCAGGTACTCGCGCGCTTTATCCAGATCAAAGGTGGGAATATCCAATCCCTCTTTGAAGCCGGGGAAGTTGGCGGGTTGCGGCCCGGGCAGAATCACGATGTCGTTATCCAACACTTCTGGCAGGATTTCGTAATTCATGGCATGTGCGACCGCCCGCCGTACGTTCACATCCGCCGATGGCCCTTGCTGGTTGTTGAATTTGAGGGTATTGGTGAAGAAACCGGGATTGACCTCGACAAAGTGATCAGGCGATTCGTTCAGCCGATCGATGTCGCTGAAGTCAATCGTATCCGCCACATGGGTTTCGCCGGCCAACAGCGAATTCACCTGCGTCGATCCTTCACGTTGGATGATCCAGATGAAGCCATCGATGCCATTTTCTGGCCAGCCACCCCAGTAATCCGGCACGGCGTGGAATTCATACAGGTTGCCGATCTCCCAACGTCCCTGGGCGAAGGGGCCCGAACCAGCGGACGTGGTCCTCAAGTAGGTTGCACCAAAATCATCCCCCCGGTTGGCCTCCACCGTAGCCGGGTTGACGATGAACATCTGCGTCAAAGTTTGCGTGAAAGGAGCGAAGGGACGACTCAGGGTAAAGCGAACACTGTATTCACCCGTCGCTTCCACGTTCTCCACAATCCCTGCCCAGCGGTAGGTGGGTGGCCCACCGATTTCCAGGGTGCGGTTGAACGAATAAACCACCGCATCGGCATTGACTGGGCTGCCATCATCATTGAACGTCGCATTCTGCACCAGTTCCATATCCCAGACGCTGGCGTCTTCATTGCCCTGGAAGCTGGTAACCAGATGCGGCACGATATCGTTGCCTCGCGCAATGAAGAGCGCGTCGTAGAGCGAGCGCAAGGCCGCATTGATGGAATAATTCTCGCCCGTCGCCGGGTCAATGTCGTGGATGTCCTGGTTGCCGCCATAAAGCAAGATGTTATCCTGCGCCACAACCGAACTGAAACTCAGCACGGCTAGCGCAGCGACACCGACCATACAAAAGACTAACTTTTTCATTGGATTCCTCTTCCTGTTTCAGACAGACTCTGCCAATATACTCATTCCGCCACCATTAATCAAACCAGTGAATCTTTGAATTGGGATTGCCCATGAAGCTATTGCTCGTTGGTTTCGGCAATGTAGGGAGAGCCTTGGTGGAGCTCCTGGCACAGAATCGCCGCGGCCTGCAAATCGTCGGCCTCTTCACGCGAACCCGCGGTTCTTTGTATTGCGAGCAGGGCCTGGATAGCGAAGCGCTGTCGGCTCTTCAACCCGGCGAACCGCTCTCGAATCATCCTCGCCTCTCCGCATTCGCAACGGGACGCTCCGTCGCCGAAATCCTGGCGGAGGCTTCGGTGGAGGTCCTGGTGGATGCCTCGCCGACCATCCTGCCGGATGCCGGGCCCGCCCTGGGTTGGTGCCGCCAGGCTCTCGAGCGGGGGATCCACGTGGTCCTGGCCAACAAAGCGCCGCTCATTGCCGATGCCGCCTCGCTGCACGCGAGCGCCGCAAAGAGTGGTGCGCGCTTGCTCTTTGAAGCGACCGTCATGGCCGGCACGCCGGTGATTCAGCTGGCACGGCACGGTTTGCGCGCGGAGCAAGTCAGCGAAGTGCAGGGCATCCTCAACGGCACCAGCAACTACATCCTCAGCCGCATGGATGAAGGGCGCCGTTTTGAGGATGCCCTCGCGGAAGCGCAGGAACTGGGATATGCCGAAACCGATCCTTCCGCCGATATCGACGGCTGGGATATCGCAGTGAAGCTCGTGATTCTGTCGCAAGTCTTGTTCGATCGGCCGATCGCCTTGTATCAAGTCGCCCGCCAAAGCCTGCGTGAACTCAGCTCAGCGGATATCCAGAACGCGCACGCCCAGCAGCGCAGGTGGAAATATGTCGGCAGCCTCGATGAATCGGGCGCACGCGTCGCTCCGATGGCCCTGCCGCAAACGCATCCTTTATCGCAGGTGGCGGGAGCCCAAAACGCCATCACTCTGCAGGGCAAAACCTTGGGCAGCGTCACGTTGCAGGGGCCGGGGGCCGGCGGCAAAGAGACGGCCCTGGGCATTTTGAATGATCTGCTCGAGTTGCAAGGCATGGCCTGAGCCCACTGCCCAAAACCGGCGTTTCGTCTACACTGGGTTGAATATGCAAGGGCGATGAAGGTTCACCCGCCATGACGCGGAATGTCGGCATCCTGGGCTATGGGCGATTTGGCGCCTTTTGGGCGCAATTGCACGCGGCAGATTTTGCAATCCACGTTCACAGCCGCAGCCCGCGCCGTGAACAGGTAGAACAGGATGGCTTCCGCTGGCATGACACGGAGGCATCGCTTTGTTCCCACGTCGATGTGCTCTTCCTCTGTGTTTCGATCGGCGCCATGGAAGCCACCCTGGCGCGGATCGTCCCACTGCTGCCAGCCGGTACCGTCGTGATGGATACCTGCTCCGTGAAAGTTTGGCCCACGCGTTGGTTCACAGAACAACTCGCCTCTCGCCCAGATGTGGAGATCCTCGCTTGCCACCCTTTGTTTGGACCGGATAGCGCGGCGCAAGGGGTGCGGGGTTTGCCGTTGGTGCTTTTTCCTCTGCGCTGCCAGGACGAAACGTTTGCTTACTGGCATGATCATTTTGTGCGGCTTGGCCTCGCCGTCCACGAAATGGAACCGCACGAACACGATCGCCTCGCCGCCTATTCACAGGGACTCACCCATTTCATCGGTCGCGTGTTGGATGAGCTGGACCTGAACGAATCACCCATCGACACCGTTGGCTTCCGTCACCTGCTTTCCATCATCCGCCAAACTTGTGATGACTCCACGGAGTTGTTTTACGAACTGCAAACTTACAACCCTTACACCGGGGAAATGCGCGAACGTTTGGATGCGGCGTTCAAAAAAATATCAGAACAGTTAAATCGCCAGGAGTGAAGCGCGGCAAGAAGCCAAAATGCGTGCCGCCATTTCTTCCTGGGTTTCCTGCGGATCAGCCGTGATGGACAGGACATGTACGCCATGTTCGTGCAATCTTTCATGCGCGTGTTGGGAGAAGGCCGCGATGGCCGCGCGCGTGGCGGACGTGGCCGGATTTCCGGCGAGGATGGGCGAGCCAATGGCATGGACGATCACCCCACCCTCCTCTTCTGCCATGACACGGGCCATCAACTGCGTCGCGAAGAACGCTCCCGTCAGGTTGACATCCACCATGCGCCGCCATTCCCATTCATCCAACGACAGTATGTCTCTATTGGGGGCGAGTTCCGTGCAATTGACGAGCAGCGATATCCGCTCCAACTGATCCCTGGCCCGTTCGATGAGGGCCGAAACCTGAAACCGATTCGAAATATCCGCGCACCAGGCTTCGGCTCGCCCACCCTGGCGCCGGATCAGCTCGACGACTTGATCCGACCGATCTGGGTTTGCATCCACGGCAAAGAGCGAGACACCCAGCGAGGCGAGGCGTTGGGCCAAGTGCGAGCCGCTTGCTGCTCCGGCCCCCAGGACAATTGCGGATCGGTTCTCCCACGGCATTTGGATCCTCTGAGAATTCTAAAATCTACCAATTTTGCAACATAACAATCATGCAATTCTCCATGATATGCAATGCGTGCTCACCGTTGCTTCATATGCTAAGTACTGGATGCCCACAAAGTAGTCGAGAAGCACCATGCAACGAGAAACCCTTTGGCACCATGTTCGTGAAGTATGGCAAGCCAGCTCTATACTCTTGCAGAAGGAAGGCGAAAAACTCAACTCTCAACAACATGATTCGGTGCTGTCCATCTTTCTCGGCATCACTCGTTTGCGCAAGGCTTTGATGGAAGCGGACCAAATCCATCAACAAAACGAAGCTCCCCTCAATGGCGAGGCGCCGGATTGGAATCATCTCATGTTGAGTCCATTGACTTCGGTTCGTGGTTATTCGAAATTGCTCTTGGATGGCGCATTTGGCCAATTATCCAGCAAACAGGCCCTTTTGGTTTCCACCATCCATCGCCATTCCCAACCCATCAGTGATTTGATTGATGAACTATATCTGGGGGCCCATGAAGCGAGCAAACAATTCGCTCTCCGCTAGTTCTCACTGCGTTTCCTTCACTGAGCAAGTAGGGAGAACCGTGCGAACCCTGCGTCGCTGCCTGACGGCATGAACGATAATTTGCAAATGCAATCACCACCTTCGCCCGAACCACAGCTCCATATGAGCGCGGATGAGTTTCGCCAACATGGCTATGCCTTGATCGATTGGATCGCCGAGTATCTGGACCACAGCGAACGCTACCCGGTGCAAGCGCAGGTCCAGCCGGGTGAAATTGCCGCTCGCCTCCCTGACGCCGGTCCGGAATGGGGCGAAGATTTCGCCAACATCATCGCCGATTTCGAAAGCGACATCCTGCCGGGAATCACCCATTGGCACAGTCCCAATTTCTTCAATTATTTCGCCATCAGCGCGACCGGCCCCTCCATTCTGGGTGAGCTATTGACGGCGGCGCTCAACGTGAACGGCATGCTCTGGTTGACCTCGCCAGCCGCCACGGAGCTGGAAGGAAGGGTTACCGATTGGTTGCGGCGCTGGCTCCAGCTGCCGGATTCTTTCCAGGGGATCATCACGGATACCGCTTCCATTTCCTCGCTTCTGGCGATGGCCGCCGCCCGCGAAGCGCTGGATCGCAACATTCGCAGCGAGGGGGTGAGCGGTCGTGATTTGCCACGATTGTGCGCTTATACCTCGGAACAGGCACACAGTTCCATCACCAAAGCGGGTTTGGCGTTGGGCATCGGGCAAGAAAACATCCGCTTGATCGAAGTGGATGCGGATTATCGCCTGCGGACCGACGCGTTGACCCATGCGGTACAGGCGGATAGCGAAGCGGGCCATCTGCCCTTTTTCGTGGCCGCTACCATCGGCACGACCAGTACCACGAGTGTGGACCCCATCCCGCAAATGGCGCAGCTCTGCAAACGTCATCAGCTTTGGCTGCATGTGGATGCAGCCTATGCCGGTGTCGTCGCCCTGTTGGACGAACATGCGGATTTGTTGCAGGGCTGTGAGCAGGCAGATTCCATCGTCACCAACCCACACAAATGGTTGTTCACCAATGTGGATTGCAGCGTGTTCTGGTTGAAACGACCCAATTTACTCAAGCGAGCTTTCTCAGTTGTGCCGCAGTATCTCCAATCGGCTGGGGAGATTAACAACTACATGGACTGGGGCGTCCAACTGGGGCGCCGCTTCCGCGCGCTGAAGCTGTGGTTCGTGCTGCGATATTACGGTCGCCGTGGCCTGGCCCACCACATCCGCGAGCACATCCGCCTGGCTCGGTTGCTCGCCGATTGGATCGACGGCGCTCCTCACTTTGAGCGATTGGCCCCGGTCCCCTTCAGTACGGTCTGCTTTCGCTACGCTCCGCCCCACACCGACGAAAGCGAAAAGGACGATTTGAATCGGAAGATGCACTCATTGATCAACGAGAGCGGTGCCGCTTTCATCTCGCAAACCGTCTTGAATAAGCAATTCTCTCTGCGCGTCGCCATTGGCAACATCCAGACGCAAGAAAAGCACATTCGGGCGCTGTGGCAGTTGCTCCAGGATACCGCAGCGCAAGTCATATCATAAGTCATAAAACCCCGCCGCTAAAGACAAGTGTTGTCGTCTCAGACTTCCGTCACTTGATTTCGACTTTGGCGCCTTCTTCTTCCAGCTTTCCTTTGGCTTCTTCCGCCGCTTCTTTACCGACGGCTTCCAACAAAGTAGTGGGCGCCCCTTCCACCGCCTCTTTCGCCTCTCTCAGGCCCAGATTGGTCAGGGCGCGCACCACTTTGATGACGTTGATCTTCTTGGGGCCAATTTCGGAAAGCACCAGGTCAAATTCGGTCTGCTCTTCTTCGGGCTCGGCGGCAGCAACGGCGGCCGTGGGCATCATCATGGCGCCGCCAGTCGCTGCCGTAACTCCCCATTTCTCTTCGAGGGCTGTTTTCAACTCCGCCGCTTCCAACAAAGTCAGCTCACTCAATTCATTGACGAGTTTCTCGATATCTGCCACTTCTTTAACCTCCTGAACTGTAATTACAGCCACTCAGGCTGCGTCTTTCTCTGCCAAATAGGCGGCCAACACATTGACCACTGAGCTGGTAGCCGCGTTTAACACGTTGACCAAATTCTGCGAAGGTGCAACCAGTAGCCCCATCAACTGGGAGCGCATTTCATCCTGAGTGGGCAGAGCAGAAATCGCCTTAACGCGCTGGGCATCCAACTGCTCTCCCAGGAGAACGCCGCCTTTGATGACCAGGGCATCTTCTGCTTCCAATTCATCCGTGAATTTCAGGATGGTTTTCGCAACCGCCGGGAAATTGGGGCCGGCGAAGGCCACCGCTGTCGGCCCACTGAGCAAGTCCAGCGGGATCGGCCAGCCTTGCTGATCCAGGGCCAATTTCAACAACGTATTCTTGCACACACTGTAGCGACCTGCGGAATGCCGGATCTCGTTGCGGAGTTTTTCCGTCTGCGGTACATCCAAACGGCGGTAATCCATCAAGACGATGCCGTCCGCCGCTTGCAACCAATCACTATATTGAGCGACCAGGGCATTCTTTCGCTCTCGCGTAATTGCCAAGTGAACCTCCCTTCCCCACAAAGAAAAAACGGCGACCGCAAAAGGCAGCCACCGTCACCAGCCAACGGATCTTTGCCTCGGCAGGCTTTACACGGTAAACGCAACCTGCGGTCTGCGGCTCGGACGAGCTGAGGTTTTCCTCAACCGTCAACGATCACTGGAATGCTAATGCATCTCTGACAGGAGTCAAGTGTGGAGTCATTCAGGAAAGGGCAGAGGTTACGAGCGGCCCAATATCCGTTGGGTTACGGGCAATCTTCACCCCGGCCGCTTCCAGGGTTTCCATTTTGGCGGCGGCCGTCCCTTTTCCGCCACTGATGATCGCCCCCGCATGTCCCATTTTGACCCCGGGCGGAGCGGTCATCCCAGCAATATAGGCGATCACTGGTTTGCGAACGTGCTGGGCGATGAATTCCGCGGCTTCTTCCTCGGCGTTGCCACCGATCTCACCAATGAGCACGATGGCGCGGGTCTCATTATCCTCCACGAAGGCGGCCAAAGCATCCACAAAGCTGGTCCCCGGAACCGGGTCTCCGCCGATGCCCACACAGGTGCTTTGACCGATGCCGGCTTCGGTCAATTCGTACAGCGCTTGATACGCCAAGGTCCCCGAGCGGCTGATCACGCCGACGGGGCCGGGTCGGGAAACTTCCGCCGGGGTGAAACCGATGTTGCATTGACCGGGACTCAAGATTCCCGCGCAGTTGGGGCCGAACATTCGCGTCCCTGGGTGTTCTTTCTTTAAATGCTGGTAAATTTCAGCCTGGTCATGGGCCGGAATGTGCTCGGTGACGCAAACAATCAAGGGGATACCCGCCTCCGCTGCTTCGTAGATGGCTGCTTTGCAAAATCGAGCGGGGACGATCACAAACGAAGCGTTGGCCCCGGTCTGCGAAACCACTTCGGCGACGGTGGCATGGATGGGGATGCCATCGACATCCGTTCCCGCCTTGTTGGGGTTCGTGCCCGCAACGACCTTCGTTCCATAATCACGGTTGCGCAGGCCGTAATAACGGCCTTGTTTCCCCGTCAAACCCTGGATGACCACCTTCGTATTGCGATCCACATAGATCGCCATTTCAAGAAGTATTCGCCAATTTCACGGCACGTTTTGCGGCATTCAACATATCGGATTCCGATTTCAGCCATTCTTGACGATGACTCGCCAGGATGCTCCTTCCTTCCACCGCATTGGTGCCATCCAAACGAACGACCAGCGGGCAGCGCAACTCTACTTCTCTCATCGCTTGCAGGATGCCTTTTGCGATCTCATCGCAGCGGGTGATCCCGCCGAAAATGTTGATGAAGATCACCCGCACTTTTTCGTCCTGGTGAATCACAGAAAGGGCATCGGCCATTCGCCGCGCGTTGGCGCCACCGCCGATATCGAGGAAATTGGCGGCGGATCCACCCACCTGATCGACGATATCCACGGTGCTCATCGCCAGGCCGGCGCCATTGGCGATGATGCCCACGTTGCCGCTCAAGCCTACGTATTGCAAGCCAAACTGCTTTGCCAATCGTTCCCGAGGATCGGGGATGGGATTCTCGCTGAATTCACCCCATTCCGGATGGCGAAAGGATGCGGCTGGATCCAAAGTCACTTTTGCATCCAGGGCGATTGTCTTTCCCGCACGATCCAGGATCAAGGGATTGATCTCAACCAGCGTGGCATCCCCTTCCAGATAACAGCGATACAGGTTCTGCAAGAACGTGATGAGCGCTTCGGTTGCCGAACCAGCCAAACCGGCGCCATCCACCCACTCCGCGATTGCCTCACGGGTGAAGTCTTTCACCGGGTTGATGCGCAGCCGCGCAATGGCAGCCGGGTCTTCGGCGGCAACGGTCTCGATCTCGACACCGCCTTCCCGAGAAAGCATGCCCAAATGCTGCTTTCGCCCGCGGTCCAACGTGAAGGAAACGTAATATTCCGCTTCGATCTCCGCCGCTTCTTCCAACCAAATTCGTTCTACGGTATGACCCCGAATGTCCATCCCGAGAATGCGTTCCACTTCCCGCGTGAGTTCCGCAGCATCGTGGCACAAACGAATGCCACCCGCTTTGCCGCGTCCCCCAACGAGCACCTGGGCTTTGACCACGAGAGGAAAGCCGAGCTGCGCGGAATTTTCCAATGCTTCGGAAACGGTGGTTGCGAGCACCCCCCTGGGTATGGGGATGCCAAACTGGGTCAGGTAATGTTTGCCTTGATACTCGAATAGATCCAACTTGACTCCCTACGCTCTGGAATGAAACAGCGGCGGATCAGAAGGGAATGTCATCGATCTCATCGAAACGATCACCCTCGCCATCGGTACTGCGAGAGGGGGGCGCCTCACCCCTGGTCTCCGCTGCGGAGCTCCTCCTTGCGGGTGGTGCAAAACTCTCCCGCGTTCGCCCGCCGCTCTGTTCGTAACCATCCGTGGAATCTCGACTGCCCCGATCGCCGCTTAAGAACCGCACCTCTCTGGCACGCAATTCCAAACTGGCGGCCGCTTCCCCGTCGCGATTGGTGAATGCATTCACCGATACCTGACCGATGACCATCACTTGCCTTCCTCTCGCCAGGTATTGATTGCAGGTTTCTCCCAATTCTCGCCAGGCGTTCACGCGATACCAGGTCGTGCGTTCTCGGCGTTCGCCGCTGCGCCGGTCCGTCCAGCGCTCGTTGACCGCAACGGAAAACGTACAAACAGAAGTTCCATCTTGCAAGTACCGCATATCCGGGTCTTGACCCAGGTTACCGACGATGATGGTTTGATGCCAAGTCATATTCGCAATCCCAAATTCAGAGTCCGTTGCAATATACAATTATTGGAAAGGAATATCATCCGCTGGTTCGTTGCGGGAGCCATAGGGAGTCAAGCGTTCGCTGGGTTCATCGACGTAGTATCTCGTTTCATCCGCATCGTTCAAGCCAGTTGATTGATCGCTTCGCCCGGGTGGGGGGAAACTCTGTGTGCGGTCGTCCGGCAATTCACGAGCAGCTGTATCAGCGGAGTGTGCAGGGCGTTGGAAGCGATCCTCTTCCCTGCGGCCATCCAAGAAGCGCACTTCGCGAGAACGCATATCGAGCGAAGCAGCGGGTTGCCCCTCTCGGTTCACAAAAGCGCGCGCCGAAACCGAACCAATCACCATCACTCGACTGCCGCGGGATAAATTGTTGTGGCAAGTATCCCCCAAAGCGCCCCAGGCACTCACCTGATACCCGGTGGTGCGCTCGCGGCGCTCACCCGTACGGCGATCGCGCCAACTTTCGTTCACCGCTACGCGAAAGGTGCATACAGAATTGCCATCCTGAAAGTAGCGGACCTCCGGGTCTCGCCCCAAATTGCCTACGATGATCGTTTGATGCCATGTCATGATAAATCTCCGTTACTCGTTCCATTTATCAACTCTGCGGTCAAAAGCTGGCGAACCAAAGCCGGTTTGCCTCTCCCGGCCAATGCCCGCATCACCATCCCCATGAGGGCGCCGAATAATTTCTCCTCTCCTGCATGATACCGCAATACCAGATTTGGATTCGCCTCCAATACCTGCCGGATCTCTCGTTTCACTTCTCGGTCATCATCCACCAATTGCAGACCCAATCGTTGCACGATCGCTGCCGCACTCTCCGTTCGCTGCCACATCTCAGTCAACACGGTCACCGCCGACGCCCTGCTGATCTGCTCTGTTTTCAACAGATTCAACAACTCAGCAAGGGCAGCCGAACGGATCGGGATCTGGGCGAACTGCTCTTTCTCCAGCTGATCCCGATTCATCAGGGCAAACAATTCCCCCATGATCCAATGGGCAGCCGATTTGGGATCGATGCCCGCCTGAATCAATTCCTCAAAGTATTCCGCCACCGCGCGCTCACTCACAAGCACGTCTGCTTCCTGTTGAGCCAAGTCGTAATCCTGCAAGAATCTCGTTCGCTTCGCCTCCGGTAGCTCCACCAATGAAGCCCGTTGTTCTTCGACCCACTCTCTGGGCAAATGCATCGTCGGCAAGTCTGGCTCTGGAAAATAGCGATACTCATCGGCTTCTTCTTTATATCGCTGGATCACCAAATCCTGCCTGCCTTCATCCCAGCCGATGGTTGCCGGGCGCACTTCCTCGCCCTTCTCCCATAGAGCGATTTGCCGTTCGGCTTCGGCTTGAATGGCGCGTTTCAAACTGCGCAGGCTGTTCAAATTCTTGATCTCTGTCCGCTGCCGAAAACGCTCTTCGCCGATGGGCCGTACACTGACGTTTGCCTCCAGGCGCAGGACCCCTTTGGACATGTCGCCATGGTTCACACCCAGGTATCTCATGATGGAACGCAATTTTTGTGCATATGCTTCGGCTTCATCCGCGCTGCGCAAATCCGGCTCGCTCACGATTTCCAACAGAGGGACACCCGCCCGGTTGTAATCGACAAGGCTGATTCTGCCGTCAGGGTGGCTCAGTTTACCCGTATCTTCCTCCAGATGCGTGCGGCGGATGCGGATGATCTTTTGCTCTTGCCCGGTATCGATCGCCACCTTCCCGTGGAGCGCCAAGGGCTGTTCATATTGGCTGATCTGATAGCCTTTGGGCAAATCAGGATAAAAGTAATTCTTGCGTGCGAACCGATGGTACGGCGGGATTTCACAATCCAAGGCCAGGGCCACTCGCGTGGCGTATTCCAGGGCTTTGCGGTTGATGGTGGGAAGCGTGCCCGGTAAGCCCAGGCTGAATTCATCGACGGCTGCATTCGGTTCCGTCTCCGTACCATCCACCACCGGACACGGGCTGAACATTTTGCTCGCCGTCGCCAATTCCGCATGAATTTCCAGCCCAATGATGGTTTCCCATTCCATACCGAATATCTTTTCCCTCAACGATAATTGGCTACCACACCATGCAATTCACTGGCTCAATCTTCTGGTAGTTCTTCCGGTCGGTTGGGCGGAGGTTTGGGCAATTC
This sequence comes from Chloroflexota bacterium, assembly GCA_011523615.1. GTDB lineage: Bacteria > Chloroflexota > Anaerolineae > Aggregatilineales > Phototrophicaceae > WTGJ01. Next base: position 820,645 of record WTGJ01000027.1, read on the forward strand.
CTCTGCTGGGCGCTTCTGGTATGAATCAAACATTGGCTCGAAAAAGTGATCCACATCCTCGTGGATCGAGTGCGGTATGGTTGCGGAATCCGCTGCTGCTAGGTTCAGTTCATCCCTTCGCGCCACTGGCGCCAAAGGGGGCACCAGTTGCAATTCCTGGGCACGTTCTTCCTTGACAGACAGCAACATCTCCCTTCGGCGGGAAATCTCTTGCTGGACTCGTTGCGGTTGCGGGACCCCGCTGAAACGTTTCACGTCCTCTGCATCATCCCCCATCAACGCCAAACGTATTTCACCAAAATTCCACAGCGTCTGCAACAAACCCACGCTCCTGGATGTGACATTATCCACTCTTTCCAACAAAATTTCATCCCGCTCGCTTTGCAACCAGAGGGGGCGGCGATGGTGCAATATGATCGTGTTTTCGCCGAGGATCAGCAGGTCATGTCGCCAATCCCAATCCATCAAATACATCCATACCCCACCGATCACCATGATGCAGATGGACATTGCCAAGCCGATACCGCCCAAAGATTGCAGAGGCGGCCAAACAGGCCAGCTCAGCGCCAATGCCAGACCGATGAAGAAGATCAAGGCCCCCAGCCAGATATGACCCAGCCAGACCCAAATGTGTTTGCGGTACATTCGTTCCGCAGCGTCCGACCGGCCGTTCTCTGCAGAATCCAGATGCAGCGGTGGCTCCAGGGTGCATTCTTCGCCCGTTAGTTCCGCGATCTCTTTTCGCCACAAATTTTCTTCTTCGGTTACTGTTTCGTCTTTGGCGTGGTCGGTTTCAAACAGCGAGCAGTAGCCCATGATTTCTTGTTGCAGCGCTCTGGGTGCACTCATATCGTGGATGCGGATGCTCCCGGCATCCCCCGTCGCTCGCAATTCGAGCGTGCCATAATTGAGCAAGCGAGCCAGTGGGTCTCGTGGTGGGAAATCCGCGCTCACTTGTTGGACGTTGCCCAATGCAGTTTCGCTGACCTGAGTCTGCAAACCCAGGATGGTTCTGGCGATGTGGATCACACGACGATTGCTCACGATCAGCGAATCATTCCACCACTCCACAAATTGATAGATCCCGAGCGTGCCGGCTGAGACCGCTGCGACCCACAATAATACAATGGAACTGAGTACAAAAGACGACCCGATGCCGATGGCAAGCGCAGCCGCGATCAGCAAGCTGGGCAACCAAAGTTTGCGGCACATTGCCCACAGGTGCCGCCGCCGAAACAGCAGGACTCGCTCATCGTCCCATTGGCCCGGGAAATGCGACGCTCTGTGCGCATTCTGGGCAGCAAACCAGCGGGCGCAAGCCAGCCGGGCCTTGGGATCTGTCGCCTGAGCCTGTTGGATGATCTCCTGAAAACTTTCCCGCGGCAACAACCACAGAGTTGCGGGCTGGGTGACGACCAGGGGCACGTCTGCGGCGACTGACTGGAAGAGGGCCGCACCACCCAAGGGTACGCCCGCTACCAAGTAATGGGTTTCTTTCCCAATACGGTACTCGGCTCCTCCCTCCTGCAACAGGTACAAACCGCGGATCTTCTGCCCTTTGCGAAACACGGTCGAACCTGCCTCATAGCGCGATTTCAGGCTAGCATGCAACAATCGGGAACGCGTCGTGTTCGACAAATGGCGAAAAAAAGGTAAATCAGAAAAGAGGTCTGTCATCCCACCCGGCTCTTGCCCGACCATACCTCATTGTATCCTGAGCGCCCTCACGCGCTATTCAAGGTCGTGCCGATCACTATGCCTACCCTGAGGATTGTCGGTGATGACATCGGCCTATCACCGCGGCAAAACGATCATGTCGTTGCCCTCGCGCGCGAAGGGCTGCTCACGGGTGTCAGCATCCTCACCAACTTTCCCCATGCCGAATCGGTTTGCCAGCAATTGCATGCTCTGGGGATCGAAGACATCGGCGTTCATTTAAACTTGAGCGATGGCTTTCCACTCACTCCTTTACCGCGCGGAGGAGCGCTGGTGCATCGTTCCGGTCGCTTTCGAGACCGCAGGTGGTTGATGTGGCGCGGTCTGCGTTTGCACCAACGATTGCGCACCCAGATCAGCGAAGAATTGGCCGCTCAGATCGAGCGAATTCATCGTTGGGGCGCGCGCCCGGCACACTTGGACAGTCACTGTCATTTTCACACCATCCCCGCATTCACTCGCCTGGTACAAGAACTCGCCCTACAGTTCGAGATTCCCCGCATCCGGGCACCACATCTGCGCGCCAATTTGGCGCCACTTTCCCCTTCGCTCCTGCCACAACGGATCCGCGGTGTCGAATGGGCTGGCCAACGCCAATCCCTGGTGTTGGCCGAACAGTGGTTGCAAGAATCGCCGTTTCACTTGATATCGATGATTGCCCAGTGCAAGGGAGAAGTCGAATTGGTCGTTCACCCCGGTTGTACACCGGATGAAGCTTTCCCGCACCGATTCCGTTATTCTCCAGAAATGCGAGCCCGCGAGAGCGAATTTTTGCGACGTTTCTGGATCTCCTTCCGGGCTGAAAGTCAGGGAATTGAACTGGCGAAATGAACGTTCAAGCCAACGGCAAGCTTTGACGCAAACGCCATTCCAACTCGCTGAGCATCATCGCTGTCGCTCCCCAGATTTCATGTCCTTGAACCGCATAAAACGGCACTTTCAACCATCGACCGCGCACCCAACGGTGGGCCCGCTTCTTCGTTGCGGGTTCCAGTAACTCACTCAGGGACATCGAGAACACCGCTGCTACTTCTCGCGCATCAGGCCGCCAGAGGGGTTCGCATTTCAGCATACCTACAAAGACTTGCACCCGGAAATGTGTCGCTGCGATGTACACGGGACTCAGTTCACCCAGCAACTCAAGCGAATCCGTATTGATGCCCAATTCTTCTCGCGTCTCTCGCAAGGCAGCGCATCGTGCATCTGGATCCGTCGCTTCGATTTTGCCGCCGGGAAAGCTGATCTGTCCGCCATGGCCGCTCAATTGTTCCGCGCGGCGAGTCAGGACCACCCGCCACTCATTCATACGGGGAAAGAGCAACAGGAGCACCGCCGCTGGTTTGGGTGGGGTATGGTGAGCCACTGGATGAAAGCTGCGCCGCTCCGGCGCCATCTTGCGCCAGGCCGCCAGAGTGTCGAAATCCGCGATCGCCAGCGCTCGCCTTACGTGTTCAGGATCTGGCCCAGCTGCTCCCTCATTCAAGATACCAAGCACGGCGCTTTTTCAAGGACATGCCTTCCTGTGATGCGCTCCTTCGGGCCGTCTTCACCCGACCCTGACCATCCAAGGGGACACTTCCTTCATCCATCAATCGCTGAAATTGCTCCAGGGTGATCTCTGGAGCGGCAACACCGCCGACATTCCCCTTGCTCCTGCCTGAAGCTGCCTTTCGACGGGATGCAGAGCGATCGTTCACTCCCTTGCTTCGGCGTTGGGAAGGATCCGCCGGTTGGCTGACTTCACCCTCGGGTTGGGTTGGCATATCCGCAGATTCACTCGTTTCAAACATCGCTCCATGATACCTCATGTTTCCACTCTATTGCTCCGAATCTTGCCTGTCAAATGGGGAAGGTGCCGTTAACTCCTGGAGGGATACCGGCGGTTCGTCCTCTGCCGCGCTGGCAGAAACCGCACCACAAACGAGGCAATCTTCCTGCCGATCGATCTGAATCCAATGGGAGCTCTGTGCTGGAGTCGTCACGCCAGGGAAAAATTCAAGGTCACGATTGGCGATCAATAAGGTGTTGCCTCTCAAGTTCGGCTCACCGTCGTCAGGTTCACTCAGCACCGCCAGAGCAAAGTGGGTTTGCGCTGCTGCCACTCTGACGACATCCAGCCATAAACCGGGTTCTGCGCGGAGATCTTGCTCTTCGATCGATAAGCCATAGTCCAACGCTGGCCCTTCCGGTAGTGCTGCGATATCTTCACGCAATTGAGCTGCCCAGCAAGCGTAACAGGGACCATATCCCGCCCGAATCCAAACCACATCGCCGCCTTCGCCCCGTTCATAAACCCCGGCATAAATGGCAGTCAGCTTTCGCTCGAGGCAGACAGCATTCACCTCGAATTTGGTCCTTTCCCCATCCACCCCGACGATGAGTAAATCCAGTTCTGCCAGAGCCTGCCAACAATCTTGAATCCGCTTTGGGTAGGTTTTCACGACCGCTTCCGGATTCCGCTGGGCGATCAAAGCAGAGACGGCCGTGACCTTGAGTTGGCCAACAGAACGCAAATCACAAACATGCCTCACGACATTTCCCACTTCCATTACATCGTCATCCACCAGGGTAAAATGCCTCACGCCGCTCTTGGCCAAACTGAGCGCGACGAATCCTCCCCCTGAACCGAGCCCGACGATGCCTACCTTCGCCTGTTGCAAGCGTTGGAAACGGTTCGAACCGATGCGCTGTTCCACTCGGGACCAATTCATGGGAAATGCCTGTCCTTGCCTGCGGTTTCCAATCTATATCCTTGTCCCAGATATTTCAGTGAATTGATTCAAGTAAGCACTCAAGGATGCCTCGGGATTCCATGAGCCGTCACTCATCGGTGCCAACAACCTGCGTGAAGGCCATGCTTCGTGAATTCGTTCATCCAAATGTTCAGATTCAAGCGAGGGATGCAGGGGCAGCGACCAGATCACCGGCGGTTGCGCTGGATGATCAAATTGTGTTGCGACGAGGATGAGCTGCTGACCATCGGCGCTGGGCATCAGGAGGCAGTATTCGAGCGGAGCGATGCCATCGGTATTGTGGTAAATCGCTTGAAACATTCGTTGGTCCGCCTGCAAGCAAAACGTTTCATATTGCCAGCGCTCTCGATCGCGCAAATTCCAGGGCAGCGGCGCCAGATCAGGTATCGAAAAACCGGCGTCCAGATCCACCACCTGAATATCAGCCAGTGATTCGTACTCCCGTGAATGAGGATGCAGATACCAAAAATCGATCCGCACCTGAAATCCGTCTTCGTCTTCGTGATGGATGCAATTGGGTTCTGGAAAGAGGCGAGATTGGCGCCCATTACTTTCATGCAAGGTAACGATGGGTTGCAAAATGAAAGGCAACAGCCATCGTTCGTCGTTCAGTAGTGCCTTGGCGGAATGAAAATCCCCTTGGCTGGGTGACGTCATATGGCTGGGATGTTTGTGCCAATCCCCCAGATGTTGCAATCTGCACCGTCCCCAGATTTCATCATGCCGATGATCTTCATCCCAGTTTTCAGCCAGCCAAAGGAATTGCTCATATTGATCTTCATCGCCCATCTGCACGGTGCCCCATTCGCGAATGGTGCTTTCATCGGGTGCGATGGTGCCCAACACATAGACCGTTTGCTTCCTTTCGTGGCTCGGCCCTGCATTCAACCCGGCATCATCCGGCAGCACCACGCCGACCAAGGCTTCCCCCGTTTCCAGACTGGGATAATTCCTCGCCCCCCTTACGATGGCAGCCAAGACCGATCCCTGCAGGACGACTCGGTCGATGGTTTCGTGGATGCCCAATTCCTGCACGCTGATGTGCGGATCCAAACGGGTATCATCCGGGTTGGTGTAGGCAAAATGAACCAGGAATCCGCGCCAGCCGCGGCCCACCATCCGCCTGAAGAATCGGCCGAATTCCCGGCCATTGAACTGGTACACCGTCCGCTCTCGCCTAGCCATTGCGTTTGCGTTTTTCTAGATTCTTGGGCAGCACACTTTCTTCCTGGCCCGGCCAGCGATCGGTCGCCAACCAAGTGTAATAGGCATACAACCACTGAATGGCCCAGCCGGCAATGGTTACAACGGTGGAGCGGCTCGGATTCCAACCATGGGAAACTCCATCCCGTTGTTGATAAAGGCACAGTTCGCCATCGATGTATTGATGCACCTTTGAGCGGATTTGCGGTCGATCACAATACGCTTCCGGAGCGGAAGCCGGGTAATCCGTGGGATGTACGATCCGCAACAGATGTTCGCGCGGATTTTCTGGCGTATCCAGGTTGATCACCACTTCACCCACCCAGCAGATTTTCCCTTTGTGTTTTCCTCTGTTGGATAGCTCCAACTGGAAGGTGTCGCCAAAAGCCTTGCGCATCGCCTGTGCTTCGAGCTGCAACCGCCTGGTCGTGACATCCTTCGTGCCCCACCACGCTTTTTTCATATACGACCAGTCATCCAGTTTGGTTTCACCGGGCATCATACCAAAACTGATTGCATATTTCAGCAATCGTTGCCCTTCCCGCACCGAGCTGCTGCAGGAGATTCCTATTTGTTAACCTCAGGTAAAGAATAATGGGCCCAGCAAATATTTGGGAATCGCCGTTTCGTGAGCCGTATTAACCTGAGCCGCACTGCCGGTGAACCCGATGGCGTGGATTCTGTGTTCCAACCCCAACAAAATCAGCGTATCGTATTTTTCATAGGAGCATCATCATTCGTACATTCACGGTGGCAATGCTGGTTGCAGGATTGCTGCTCAGCATGATCTCCCCCAACAGCGCGCAAGAAATGAGTGAGCCGCTGGTCATCTATTCCGGCCGCAGCCAGAGCCTGGTCGAACCCATCTTCAACCGCTTTTCAGAAGATACCGGCATCCCAATCGAAGTTCGCTATGCCGGCACGACCGAGTTGGCGGCCACCATCCTGGAAGAAGGTGATGCGAGCCCGGCGGATGTCTTCGTCGCACAGGATGCCGGCGCCCTGGGTGCATTGGCCTATGCCGGTCGGCTGGCCGCACTTCCTTCGGACATCACCGAACGAGTGGAAGCCCGCTTCCAATCCCCCGCTGGTTTATGGATCGGCCTTTCCGGACGAGCGCGGGTACTCGTGTATGACACCGAACAAGTGACCCCGGATCAACTGCCGGCTTCCCTGCTCGACCTGACGGGCGAAGAATGGCGCGGCCGCGTTGGTTGGGCACCCACCAATGCCTCGTTCCAGGCCAACGTGACTGCCATGCGTGCACTCTGGGGCGAAGAAGTGACGGAAACTTGGCTGAAAGATATGATCGCCAATGACGTCCGCGTCTACCCCAAGAACACCCCCATCGTCCAGGCGGCGATCGATGGCGAAATCGCGGTGGGTTTGGTGAACCACTATTATCTGTATCGCTTCTTGGCGGAAGACCCCAGTGTAACCGCGGCTCTGCATTACTTCCCGAATGGCGACGCCGGTACACTGGTCAATATCGCCGGAGCAGCCATTTTGAATACCAGCGAGAATCAAGGGCTGGCTCAGCGCTTCATCCTGTATCTCCTGGGTGCAGGCGCCCAGACTTACTTCGCAGAAGAAACCTACGAGTATCCCCTTGCGGGTGGCGTTGAACCCTCCGTTGACCTGGTGTCGTTGGCGGAGATCGAGGTGCCGGATCTGGATCTATCCGATCTGGCCGATCTCGCAGGCACGGTCCGACTATTGACCACCGTCGGTGCCCTCCCCTAACGCTTTGACGCCAGTAGTGAAGGAAGACCCAATCCGCATGACCGATGCACCGTCGGTCGTGCGGCATTGGGGGAACCGAATTCGTTTCCCTCGCTATTCGCTGCTGGCCACCCCGTTGCAGTGGGTTGCCACTCTAGTGGTTGCCGTTGCGATGCTGCCGATGGCTTATTTGCTTTGGCGAGCGCGGGAAACGATTGGCTCGGATCACATCGACTTCTTACTCACCGCCAACACGTTGCGCATCATCGGCAACAGCATCCTGCTCACCGCCGCCGTAGCCATCAGCGCTTCGATCATCAGCATACCCCTGGCCTGGTTGACCACGCATTCGGATCTGCCCGGCCGGCAAATCTGGCTGGTTTTGGGCTTGTTACCCTTGGCGATTCCTTCATATCTGGGTGCGGTGACGTTGACGTTGGCACTCGGCCCTCGTGGATTGCTGCAGGGATGGTTGGAACCGTTGGGAGTCAGTCGTCTGCCGGAAATATATGGTTTCAGCGGTGCCTGGCTGAGCCTGACTCTCTTCACTTTTCCTTATGTCTTATTGCCGGTTCGGGCCGCTTTTCTCAACATGGACCCGGCAATGGAAGAAATGGCACGTTCGCTGGGGAGCAATCGCTGGCGCATTTTCTGGCGCATCACTTTTCCGCTGTTGCGCCCTTCCCTGGCGGTCGGCATGTTGTTGACTTCGCTGTACACCTTGAGTGATTTCGGTGCCGTTTCGGTGATGCAATTCACGACCTTCACCCGGGCGATCTACGTGCAATATGGGCTGCCATTTTTTGGCCGGGCCAGTGCGGCTTTCCTGTCGCTGATATTGATGGCGCTCGCCCTGTCATTGTTCCTGTTGGAACGGCGCATCTCCAGCCGTTTGCAACACTTCCGCGATATCAGTGGTGCCCGCCGGCCCAGCAAAACAGTGCAGCTGGGTCGATGGAAATACGCCGCGCTCACCTTCTGCACGTTCATCATCAGCCTGAGCGTGCTGATCCCCATCGTCGTTCTGATTTCCTGGCTCGGTCGTCACAAACCGGCTTACGCATTGCCGCTGGATTTACCCACCCTCACCCAAAACACATTGGGGGTGGCAGCACTTACCGCTTGCCTGGCCGCCATCGCCACCCTACCGGTGGCTTATCTGGTGATCCGATCCCCCAGCCAATGGAACCGTGTGCTGTATCGTCTGGCATTTTTGCCCAATGCCTTGCCGGGCATCGTCATCGCGCTCTCATTGATATTCTTCTCCACCCGGCACTTGCTATCAATCTACCAGACTCTTCCCTTGCTGCTCCTGGGCTATGGCATCCGTTTCATGCCATTGAGCCTCGGTTCGACGCGGAATGCGCTGGCGAGCGTGAATTTGCGCTACGAAGAGGCAGCACGAGGCCTGGGTGCCATTCCTTTGCGGGCGCTATGGCGCATCACCCTCCCTTTGGCGCGCAGCGGCATCCTGGCCGGCATGGCACTCATATTCCTGAACGTGGTCAAAGAACTCCCCACCACTTTGCTGTTATCACCCACGGGTTTCCAAACGTATGCGACTTACATCTGGAATTCCTACGACGAAGCGATATTCTCGCAGATTGCGTTGCCGGGTCTGATCCTGATCGCTTTATGTGCATTGAGTCTCATCCCCGTATTTGCCTGGGATCGGTTGTTGCGCAAAGGAAATGGACACTCACTTTGATTTATCATGACTGAGGCCCTGCGCTGTGAACGCTTAACCAAAACTTACGCAAGCCAAATTGCCATCCAGGATTTGTCATTTGCCGTTTCCCCTGGCGAATGGGTGACTTTGCTCGGCCCGAGTGGTTGCGGTAAAACGACCACCCTGCGCTTGATCATGGGCTTTGAACAGCCGGATCGGGGTCGGATTTTCATTGATGATGAAGCAGTCGTCGATCGAGGAATGCAGCTGCCGCCGGAAAAACGCAGCGTGGGTATGGTGTTCCAGGAGTACGCCTTATTCCCTCATCTCACCGCTCAGCAAAACATCGCCTTCGGCATCCCCAAGCATGAGCAGCCGGAACAACGGGTGTATGAGCTACTGGAGCTGATGGAGCTTGAAGATTATGCCGATCGATATCCTCATGAACTTTCGGGCGGCCAACAGCAACGGGTCGCGCTGGCTCGTGCACTGGCTCCAGCCCCGCGATTGATTCTATTGGATGAGCCATTTTCCAACCTAGATTTTGCTTTGCGCGCGCACGTCAGGAGAGACGTCTTGCGCATCTTGAAAGAAGCCAACGCAACTTGCATCTTCGTGACGCACGATCAGCAAGAAGCATTCAGCTTATCCACCCGCGTCGCCGTGATGATGGCTGGCCACATCGCTCAGATGGGCACTCCTTCTGATGTCTACTTGCGCCCGAATTCACGGCAAGTGGCCAACTTCGTCACCGAGGCCAATTACCTTCCCGGTGAAGCCACCGGCTATAGCGTCGATTGCCTGTTCGGGCGGCTGCCTTTGGTTCACCCGCAGAAAGGACCGGTCGATGTGATGATCCATCCGGAGCAAGTGGAATTGAATCCTGTGATTCCGGATGATTCGCCGACCTTGGTCTTACCGGTGGTGGTCAGTTGGAATGAATATTATGGTCATGATCAGCGGATTGGGTTGCGGACAGCGGAAGGAACGGAAATCGTCGCCCGAAGCGATTCCATCAGCACATTCCCGCCGCAATCCGTTTGGCATGCCCGCGTCACCACCCCGGTGTTGGCATTTTCTCGCGCTGTAGGTTAGGGGGCTTCACGGGTGGCAGGCAAAGGAGGCAAGGCCGGCGCACCTTCATCATCCGGCAAGGTCGGGGTTTGGATCGGGGCCGTCTCTACGGTCGCGTCGTTGGCGGGAATTTGCGCATCGATATCTTCCACACAGCGGAAGCCCACATCCAATCGCGCCACATTGGGTGCATAATCTTGCCGATGCATCGTGCGCAAGAAGAAAGGCATCGTATCCCAACTCCCTCCCCGTGCCACTTTCGTGATGCCATTGACCGGACCGCTTGGATTCAGGAGCACCTGAGACTGTGATTGCGCTTCCTGCAAAGAATAGTAATCGGAGCGATACCAATCCTGCACCCATTCGGCGACATTGCCCGCCATATCCATGATGCCGTATGGGCTGGCGCCCAGATTGCCATAGCTGCCCACCGTAACCGCGCCAACCGCTGCGGTCGTCGGTCGGTTGGATTTTGCCAGGTTCGTATCCCAATAATCCCCCCAGGGATAGATGTAATTCGATGCGCCTCGAGCAGCGCGCTCCCACTCCGCTTCTGTGGGCAAGCGCCGCCCGATCGCTTCGCAATACGCCTGGGCACCATACCAGGTCACATTGGTCACCGGTAGATTCTCTACGAAAGCATCACGGACGAGATAATCGAAGCCGTTGAACAGCACATAACTGTTGGCTTCTTCATTGGACGTCGCCAAGCATAGTTCCGCACCACAGGCCCGCAAATGACTGTTGGGGCCGAGCGCATTGAGGAAAGCCAGGTATTGGCCATAACTCACTTCCGTAATTTCCATCCGAAACGCATCGACTGTGATGCTGTGTTGGGGCATCGAATCGATCCCGTATTCGGCGATGCAGGTCCCCCCATCTTGCAGGCAAGCGTTCACGGCTGCCGCAAGCTCGCTGGGATGGGTGCCCATGCGAAATGTCCCGCCATCGATCTGGCGAACTGCGCTGCGGCGTTCCAGTAACGCCACGTTGTTCAAGGCGGGATCCGCCGAAGTACCTGGAAGGTCATCTCTCATTACGGTGGGAACGGTGGTTGCGGTCATGGGCACTGCAGTTGCGGTCGGTTGCAATAAAGGGGTTGGGCGGATGGGTTCTGCGGTTGCCGTTACGACCCAAGGAGTCTGCGAGGGTGCTGGCAGGGCAAACGAATCTTGCGTTGCGGTCACCACTACCCTGCGTTCCGTTGGCGCCCCAATGAATGCGAGTTCCAAGGTGAGCCCGGCGAGAAACAGCACGATCGAACAACCAAACGCGAGCACCGCACCCAACACAAACCAGCGCCAGGCACCCCCTCCTTCACGACGCTTTGACAAGTTGCGTGATAGACTCATGATCGTAGCCGAAATGCATACCTGTGACCGGGGCTGTAACTGGGGAGGTAGGATTCGAACCTACGAATGCCGGATCCAAAGTCCGGTGCCTTACCGCTTGGCGACTCCCCATTCGAAACGGGATTATAACGGATTGCTATATCACTGACTAGCGAAACCTAAGCCAAAAGCAACTGATGAGCTCGTTCCACACTCTGGGCAGGTTGGATATCCAGCTCTGCCATTTCGATCACACCGTCTTCATCGATCAACCAATGCGAGCGAATCACACCCATGGATTTGCGGCCATCCATTTCTCGTTCACCCCAGGCGCCCCAGGCCACCAATACCTGATGATTCATATCGGAAAGCAAGTCGTAGGGCAATGATTCCTCTTCGCGCCATTTCTTCAGTACCGCTGGCGGATCCGGACTGATGCCAAAAACCAGCGCATTGGCTGCCTGAAGCTGTGGATGGGCATCACGCAGACCGCAAGCTTGCTTCGTGCAACCAGGCGTCGCCGCTTTGGGATAGGCGAACAGCAAAATACGCTGGCCGCGGAAGTCGCTCAATCGTATGGTCTGGCCATCTTGATTGGCTAAGGCGAAATCAGGTGCTTTTTCCCCAACATCAGGCATGAAGGATCTCCTCAACTGCTTCTACTGTGGGCCATCATACAATTGGCGATTCGCTCGATATTCTTGTAGAAAATCGTCTACTGCACTTTCCAGATCGTATTGAGGTTTCCAGCCCCACTCCTGTTCCGCGAAACAACCATTGATCGGTTTCCGCAACAACATCTTTCGCCGTCCCGCAGCATCTGCTTCGTCAAAAGAAACCTTTGCGCCGGGAATTTTCCGCCGTGTGATTTCCGCCAAATCTGCCGCGGAGGGCGCCGGCTTGATGCCATCCAGTAGATAATTGACGCTGCGTATCTGTTCCCTAGGCGCCTTCGATAACGCCAACGTTGCGCGGATTGCATCTTTGATGTAGAGCACTTCGACGGTGGTTTCTGGTGGTACGGGAAAATGAAATGGCTTACCCTGCGCGCAAGTTTCCAAAACCCAGGATGTGAACTGTACCACCCCTGGCGTGCGCACTCCCGGACCCATGATGGATTGATAACGGATGCCGCGAAAATCGATGCCATATTTCCTACGATAAAACCGGCCGAGCTGCTCACCAAAGACTTTCGTGACCCCATAAACCAGCGAAGGTCGTTGCAGAGTGCGATCATTCAAATCCACCTGATCATCGAGGTCATAACCAAAAGTGCCTACTGAGCTGGCGAAAATGACTTGCTCCACGCCGAATAAACGCGCGGCTTCCAATACGTAAAATGTTCCCATCGCATTGGTTTGCACGGCGGTGGCCGGGTCTTCTTCGCACAAGAGAGAAAGGATGGCGCCAAAATGAAAAATCACTCTCGGTCTGCTTTGTTCCACTGCAGCCAGGATATGGCTGAAATTGCCAACGTCACCTTGGATGAACGTCAGTTGATCAGCGTAAGGGGCGAGCCAGCGTTTGGAACTGGGGTTGCGATGGAAGATCGTGACTGTGTGGCCTTCTTTCAGCAAGGGTGGGACGAGCCCGCGGCCGATGAAACCGGTGCCGCCCGTGATGAGAATGCCATGGCGATTCGTCATGCCTTCATGGTAGCAGTGCGAGCTTTAACTGACAATGTGTGTTCGGGATGAAGAATACGCAGCCAACCGATCGATCACCCAACAATGCCGAAGAATCGCAACAGTAAATCATTGATTCTTTCTTTGGGAATGTCGAATTTCAAGATTTCGAAGATTTCAATGTGCCTTTGTTTTCACACCATTCATGCGAGTGCGTGTTCTTGTTCCAGTAAGGAAAGCATTTCGGCCACATCATAGAATTTCACACGGGGTCGGCCTTGCTCTTGCCCCATTTCCTGTTCCAGCTCATCCAGTCTTTGCCAGTCTACGTAACTCACCACCTGTACACCGCGCCGCGTGAGCATGGCAACCAGGTCTTCTTCTGGATGATGGGTCAAATCTTGCAAACGACCCTCCCACCAATCTTCGAGCAGGCATTCCACGGTCTCCACACTATCCGGCTTGTTCGTGCCGATGACTCCCGATGGCCCGCGCTTGATCCAACCCGCCACATACTCACCCGGCAAAACGTGATCGCTGTCACGTTCCCGCACCACTCGGCCGCGTTGGTTCGGAATGGTCCCCCAGTCCTCATCAAAGGGCACTTCCGGTAAAGGCACACCACGATAACCCACCGAACGAAACACCAATTGCACCGGCAATACTTCCTGCTCCTCCGTCGCGCGCGGCCGCAACCTGCCTCTTTCATCCTGCATGAGTTCATTGCGCACCAAACGGATGGCTTCCACACGATCCTGGCCGATCAACTCCACCGGCGATGTTAGGAAGCACATCACGATTCGCACTCTTTTCCTTTCTTCCTTTCGCTGCGAGTAGTCTCGCAGGATTTCCACATTGCGGATCATGGTACGATCGCTCGTTGTGTCGAGTTCCTTTTGACTGTATGGATCCAGTCCCATCTCCGCAGGATCGACGAAAATGGATGCCTCTTCCATTTCACCCAATTCCTTGATTTCAGGATTGGTGAAGGCGGCCTGCGATGGCCCCCTCCGCCCCAGGACGTAGATCTCTCGAATTTGACTGGCGGCCAGCGCTCGTTGGGCATAATCGACGATGTCGGTTTGATCCAATTCCGCCTGCGAACGCGCCAGGATGCGGACCACATCCATCGCCACATTCCCCAGGCCAATCACCGCAACCCTGGTAGCCGAGAGGTCAAATTCACGGTCGCAATAATCCGGATGTCCGTTGTACCAGGCGACAAACTCCGTTGCGGCATGGCTACCGGCCAAATCTTCACCGGGAATGTTCAAGGCCCGATCACTTTGTGCACCGACTGCGTAAATCACGCCATGGTACCGGCTCAGCAATTCGGCCCGCTGGACGTCTTCGCCAAAGCTGACATTCCCCAAGTAGCGAAATCGCCCATGCGAGGCAATGCGATCGTAGACTTTCGTGACCGACTTGATCTTCTGGTGGTCTGGCGCGACCCCGCCCCGCACCAGGCCATATGGCGTCGGCAAGCGCTCCAGCATGTCCACCCTGGCGATGATGCCTTGTTTTTCTGCCCGAAACAGGCGCTCAGCCGCATAGAAACCCGCTGGGCCAGATCCCACAATGGCGACGCGCAAAGAATTGTCTGCAACCATACCGTTCAAGCCAACGTTAGGCTGTTCCACCTTTCAAGGGAAGAACCAAGTCTTTCGGATGCGGCGATAAAGAAATCAGCTCGCCTTGCTCACTCACATAAAAGGTATCTTCCAGGCGGATTCCATAACCCCGGTCCGGGTAATACACCCCCGGTTCAATCGTGATCACATTGCCCGGTTGCAAAATATCTTCTTTTTGCAAATGGCTCATCCCGGGAGCTTCGTGCACGCGCAACCCGACTCCATGCCCCAGTCCATGAGTATAGCCATCGGTGGTTCCGGGGTGGCTCCGCCCCGTCGGATGTCCCCTGCTTTCAAAGAGATCCAACACCGCATCCTGCAACCGATGAGCCTTGCCACCACTGACAAAGGTCTCTACGGCGACATCAAAAGCATCACTCACATCTTGAAAACTGCGTTGCACTTCCTCTGTCGCATAGCCAATCGACCAGGTGCGCGTACAGTCGTGAAAGTAACCGCCACCGATTTCACGAGGGAAAAAGTCGAATACGATGGTCTGGCCCGTTCGCAAAGGCGTATCCGCTTCGCCGCGACTGTGAGGGAAAGCGGCATCCCGCCCCTGGGCAAAGATCATGCCTTCTTGATCGACCAGGCCTCGATCCAACAATGCGCGGTTGATCAGCGCTTTGACATCACCAATCGTCACATTGCGGCCGTCACCGTCCACGACCGCCCCGTCCTTCTCCGCCATGCTGGATAGGTAATCCCAGGCCATTTGCATCACTTCCGCCGTCTTTTGTGCTACGACGCGGATGCGTTCGAGCTCTTGCGGTGACTTGGTGGCCATCGCTTCCGTGAAGAGCGTTTTGCGAATCTCGCCCACCAGTTCATATTGCGGCAATTCTTTTTCCAATGCGCGGAAGAAAGTCAGATAGTGACCCAGCATTCCTACGCCATAAATCCCCACCCTTCCCGGCGGCACTGCGAATTGATCGAGGCAACGCTTCCAAAAATCCAATTGGGTTTTCAGCGGATCTCCACCGGATTTGAGGGCGATCTCAGCCAGGCCGACATCATTGAACGTGAAGCACTCGAGGCCACTGTCTTTCATCTCCTCGATTTCCATCGGGCTGACCACGGCCACGCCTGTTTCACCCACTTTCTTGAGGATCAATCCCCCCATGATGTGCGCGCCATGGGTCATGTAATTGCGTTCCGGGCTCTCTTCTTCGCCGCCACCGATGATGAAAGCGACCAAATCTCGTTCGCGCATCAAGCGATCCAAATCAGACTTCATGACCTCTCCTGACTGATAGAAGATGGATTGACTTTGACATTATAACGATTTCGACGAGGAATCTGGCATAGGCAATGCTGGCATAGGAAATGCTATGGAATCATAACGAATTGAGCCCGGCTTCTTGCAGGTTCTTGAGCAATTCCTCTTCTTGTTCCGGCAGGACCGTGCGCGGATCCAAAACCACCGCATCGTCTTCAATGCGAGCGATCACCGGCGGGTTGGTTTGTCGAAGCAGTTGCAATGTTGCGTTCGGGTTCGGCACCGTCAATGCCAGTGCATGACTGGGCAAAGTGCCACCGGGGATGCTCCCACCACCGATGGTGGAACGCGTTGCGATGACCGCCCCGCCGACGATTCTTTGCCAGCGCAAGGCAAGCTCTTGGAGCTCAGCGGAATTTCTTGCGATCATCCGCCAAATGGGAATTTCAGCAGCTGCGAATCCCCTTTGATATGCATTTAACGTGGCATCCAAGGCGGCCAGAGCCAATTTATCCGCGCGCATCGCTCTGGCCAGAGGGTGTTCTCTCATGGCTTGAATCACCGTTTTGCGCCCCACCAGGATTCCCGCCTGTGGGCCGCCCAGCAATTTATCCCCGCTGAATAGGACCACATCCGCACCACACGCCACACTTTCTTGAACGGTCGGTTCGTAAGGCAGACCGAATTGTGTCGTATCCAACAGTGAACCACTGCCCAGATCATCCGCGATGTAAATTCCGTGTTCCCTTGCCAGGGCCACCAATTCCGACAAAGGGGTGCTTTCGACGAAGCCAGACTGACGAAAATTGGATGGATGAACCCGGAGCAACATCGCCGTTCGCTCATGGATCGCTTCGTGGTAATCCGACAGGCGCGTGCGGTTCGTGCTGCCGACTTCCCGCAGCAAAGCGCCGCTCTCGGCCATGATCTCTGGGATGCGAAAGCCGCCACCGATTTCCACGAGCTGCCCGCGGGAAATGATCACTTCTCTGCCTTTGGCCAGAGCACTCAGCAAGAGGACCAGCGCAGCCGCATTGTTGTTCACGATCAACGCATCTTCGGCGTCCGTCACAGCCTTCAGCTTCAACACCGCATGGGAATCGCGCCGCCCTCGCTTCCCTTCTTCCAGATCATATTCCAGGTTGCTGTATCCCTTGGCGATCGATTGCATCGCCTGGATGGCCGCTCCGGAGAGGGGCGCACGGCCCAGATTGGTATGCAGGATGACGCCCGTAGCATTGATGACGGTTCTGAGTGATGGAGCAAACGCGAAATCCAAACGCCGCTCCACACACTGAAGGAAATGCACCAGATCGAAAACGACCGAATTGTGCTCAACTGCTTTCCGCTGATGGATGCGTTCCCTCGCATCATCCAGGGCCGCACGTAAGGCGTCGGTTACGGCTGGCCGGCCATATTGCTGGCACCATTGCTGGCAAAGATCTGATTGCAACAGGCGATCGATCGATGGCAGATTGCGCAAAGCCTCTTGCATCGCGTCAGTTACCCAGTTCGCGCCGTCGGATTCCCCATTCCAACAGGATCAATATGGATGCCAGGAGGAGGGCCGTCCAGGGATTCAGGGCACGTTCATCGCCGATGTACATCAATTGCAGGCAGGCGCAACCCACGACGAAGAAGCCTACCCAGGCGCTTTGTCGAACGATGACGCCACTGGCTGGCACGCTTTTCGTAAGCGGTACAAATCGGACATTGGCATAAAAAACGAAGGGCATCGCCGTCCCGCTGCTCGCCACAAACAGCAATAGAAGCAATTGAAACACGCTGCGTATCGATGGGCTGTGATGGCGTACCACCTCCGCCAAGCCCAACCAACCGATCGCCATCATGAGCACGGCAACGATCAAGGCGCCCAGATGGTCTCGCGGGATGGTAGGAGTCACCGCTTTGGCTGGTTCCAGCCGACTGGTCGACATGCAAACAGTATACTGCCATCCGGATCCATTGCTGGCATCACCCCCCTCATTCCAAACGCCCCGGCCGGCCGGTATTGTCACGCAAATACAAGAAATCATGACCGACGGTGCGACGGCTCAGTTTGGCGATGTTGGGCATCGTTCGCTTGTAGTGGTTCTGTTTGACTCGCTGCCAAAAATGCTCGACAAAAGTGGGTTCAAATCCGCAATCGATGGCCTCTGCGACGGAATACCGCTCATCCACCAGCAAATACAACAAAGCGTCGGCAACGTCGTAGGAGAAACCCAGTTCTTCTTCATCCGTTTGCCCCACCCAAAGATCTGCGCTGGGCGCTTTTTCGAGGATGGGCTGCGGGATTTCCAGATGGGTAGCCATTTGCCGAATCTGATGCTTGTAGAGATCAGCGATGGGTTGCAGCGCAGCGGCGCCATCGCCATACACGGTGGAATAACCCAACAACATCTCCGTTTTGTTGCTCGTGCCCAACACCAGACCCGCACAGGCTGCAGATTGATCATAGAGAACGAGCATCCTCAGCCGGGCAAAAACGTTTCCTTTGCGCAGGCGATCCATCTCAGGAAAACGCTTCAAGAGCGGTTCGGCCATCTCCGCAATCGACACATCCATGAAGGGGAGTCCTAGGGCTTCGCTGACCGCCGCGGCATCGTCCATGCTGGCGGATACCGTTTCGGCCGCCGGCATGCGGATGGCCAAGACTCGTTTGCGCCCCAGCGCCCGAACGGCGAGAGCGGCTGAAACGGCAGAATCGATCCCGCCGGAAAGACCGACGACGCAACGAGACACACCTGCCTTGGCCAGAGCATCCCGAATGAAACCCTGCAATACTCGGGATGCCAAGCCAGGGTGGATGGAGAGACGGGGCAAGATGTGGGCTGCTGCTGTCCAATTACGCTGCACGGGAAATCATTTCATCAGCGTAGATGGCCGCCCCGACGATGCCCGCTCGGTTGCGCAACTTCGCCGGCACGATCGGCGCGTTGGCGGCCAACAACGGCAAAAACTTCTGGTGTTTTTTACTCACTCCGCCACCCAGAATGTACAAATTGGGAGACAACAAATGATCGGTCATCGCGAGATATTCGTTGATCCGTGCGGCCCATTCGGCCCAACTCAATCTTTCACGCTTCCGTGCGCTATTGGTCATGTATCGTTCCGCGGAATCACCATACATCAGCAAATGACCGAATTCAGTATTGGGCACCAGTGTTCCGTTGATGAAGAGCGCGCTGCCCAAGCCCGTACCGAGGGTCAACATAAGGATCGTCCCCTGTTGCTCACCAGCTGCACCGAATCTCATCTCCGCCAGACCGGCCGCATCGGCATCGTTCAATAGATGAACTGGCTGGCCCAGTATTTCGGTCAAAGCGGCTTCCGTGGGATGACCGATCCATTGGGCAGCGACGTTGGCAGCGCTGCAGGTGATGCCATTCCTGATGATCCCTGGAAATGTGCAACCGATGGGGCCCTGCCAGGAAAAAGCCGAGACCAGTTGTTCGACGGCCGCCAACATGGTTTCGGGTTGGGCCGGTTGAGGCGTCTCCATCCGCAATCGTTCCTGAGTCAGCGATCCATCCAATAGATTCACGGGGGCCGCTTTGATCCCGGAACCGCCAATATCGATGCCCAAGGCGATCATTTGACTCACCGCTGAATCATAAATGCTGCACACTCATCTCGCACACCATTGTACCGCCCTCTGGCGGAAAGACCGCAATGTGAGCATTTTGATTTTCTCCTGTAAAGATTCTTCATTTGCGGAGATCGTGGAACATAGCTTGCACCAGGCAGCACTCTGGGATGAAGTGAAAAACGATATCCATACGAAATCTGGTCTCGAGTTGAGTGGCGGTCAACAGCAGCGGCTTTGCATCGCTCGCACCATCCCTGTCGAAGAACCGAACGGCGATTCCGAAATCCGTTGGGATGAATTGGTCGAGCCAAGGTTCTAGCCATACAACAGACAAACCCAATATGGTCTATATTTGAAATACGATCGGAGCTTTTGCTTTGCAACGTAACATCAGTGACGACATCCACCTGCTGGGCAATCTGCTGGGAGAGACCATCCGCAATCAGCAGGGCGATGCGGGCTTGGCCCTGGTGGAGCAGATCCGTTCCCTCGCCAGGGCGCGACGACAGGGCGATGAAAGCGCCACAGATCAGCTGAGGCAAGAAATCACTGCTTTGCCCCTGTGTGACTTGAATGTCCTCACCAATGCATTCAGCAATTACTTTCAGCTCATCAATATCGCCGAAGACCAACAAAGACTGCGCGTGTTGGAAGAGCGCGAGCTTGGCGGAACGATCCGCGAAACCATTGCCGATGCAGTCTCTACCCTGAAAGAGCAATCCATGTCCGCTGAAGAAGTGCGCCAGCTGCTGCAACAATTGCGTTTCCGTTTTGTGCTCACCGCTCACCCTTCCGAAGCAAAACGGCAAGAAGTCCTCATCTTATTGGCCAACATCGCTACTTTGCTCAATGATCGCGGCAACTGTCCAGAGATACCGCGCAAGAAACGACAACTGGAGCGCGCTTTTCAGGAAAAAATCGAAACCCTGTTGCAAACCCATCAAGTTCGTGATCGGGAGAAGACGGTGGCCGATGAAGTGCAATACGGCTTGTATTACCTGATCTCGGTGATCATGGACGCCACGGTGGAAATTTACGACGATCTACAAGAAGCACTGTCCAGTACTTATCCCGAGGGGGATTGGCAGCACCTCCCGCCAATCTTGAGTTACGCCTCCTGGATTGGCGGCGATCGAGACGGCAACCCAAATGTCACGCCCTTTGCCACCCTGGACACCTTGGAAACGATGCGCAATGCCGCACGCGAAGTCTACATTCGTGAAGTCAGCCAGCTGCGTGACCTGTTGACCCAATCCACGCACCATACTTCCATTTCACCTCAATTGGGCAGTTTGCTCCGCGATGATGCATCCCTGGCCATTCTGTACCCGAATGAACCCTATCGACAGCAACTCGAACGCATACGGCGCCACCTGGAGCTGGATGAATACCTCTCGGGAAGCGATCTCCTGGATGACCTGCTGCCCATGGCCCAAAGCCTTCACCAGAATGGTGGGGAAAACGTCGCCCGTGGCCGCCTCCATCGCTTGATCCGCAAAGTGCGCCATTTTGGTTTGCACCTGTTGCCGTTGGACATCCGAGAAGATGCAGGCTTGATCCGCAACGCCCTGGATGAAATCTTCCGCACATACGGCATTTGTGATGATTATGCGACTGCGCCTGAAGCGGAGAAGCTTCGCATCCTGGCGCGAGAAATCGCCAGTCAACGGCCGCTCATCCCCCGGGACACATCACAGTTCAGCGACGCGACACGAATGATCCTCGACACCTGGGAAATGATCGCCGTGGCTCAACGTCGCTTCGGCAGCATCGTGATCGATACCGTCATCGCCAGCATGAGCCAGCATGCCAGCGACGTGTTGGCCATGCTCCTGCTCGCCAAAGAAGTGGGTGTGGAAGAATGCCTGGATGTGGTTCCCCTCTTCGAAACCATCGCGGATTTGCGGGAGGCCCCTTCCATGATGGCTACGCTTTTCGAAATGCCCGCATACCGTGAATATCTGCAAAACAGGGCAGATGGCCCGGGGCAGCGCCAACAGATCATGTTGGGTTATTCCGATAGCGGCAAAGATGGTGGCTATTTCGCATCCAATTGGGAGCTGTACCAGGCACACCTTTCGCTCACCGCGGTCTGCCAAGATGCCGGGGTTTCCTTGCAATTGTTCCACGGTAGGGGCGGGAGCATCGGTCGCGGTGGTGGCCCCACCAACCGCACCATCCTTTCTCAACCACCCGGTGGCATGCAAGGTGGCGTGAAGATCACGGAGCAGGGAGAAGTCATCGCCTATCGCTATGCAAATCCTGGCATCGCTCGCCGGCACCTGCACCAGGTTCTGAACGCCGCCATCCTCCAGTCCAGGCAAGGTATCGAAAATGCGCCGCCCACTCCCCACGAAACCTGGTGGGATGCGATGACCACCCTCGCCGAGACATCCCGTCAGGTCTATCGAGCTTTCGTCTACGAGAATGCGGATTTCCTTGACTATTGGCAGCAGGCGACGCCCATCCACGAGCTTTCACAATTGAGGATCAGTTCCCGCCCGACGAGCCGAAGGACGAAAGCCGGCTTCGCGGCGATGCGCGCCATTCCCTGGGTTTTTTCCTGGGTGCAAAGCCGCGCCATCATCCCCAGTTGGTTTGGCGTCGGCAGCGCTCTGGCGCAGTTTTGCGCGGCTGCGGAATCCCATCTTCCGCTCCTCCAAGCAATGTATCAAGAATGGCCATTCTTCCAAAACACCGTACAGAATCTAGAAATGGACGTCGCCAAAGCGGATATGGGCATCGCCCAACTCTACTCTTGCCTGGTGGAAAACGAAGCCATGGCAGAACGACAATTCCGCTGGATCCAGAGCGAGCATCAGAAAACGGCGGAATGGGTATGCAACATCACGCAGCAAACCGCACTGCTGGATTCCATGCCGGTGATCCAACATTCCATCACCCGGCGGAATCCTTATGTCGATCCCATTAATTTCATCCAGGTTGAGTTGTTGCATCGTTACCGCCAGGCCAGTGATGATGATCCAGAACGGCCGGCTCTCCTGCGCGCGGTGCTGGATTCCATCAATGGCATCGCGGCGGGGATGAAAACTACCGGCTGATGCGGCGGCCACTTTCGCGGGAAGAAATTGCATTTCTACTGGCGAAATTGCCGGATTGGGATTGGCACGAAAACACGTTAACCAAAGTGTTCCCCTTTCGCGACTATATGACGGGGGTTTCCTTCGCCAATCAGGTGGCTGTGTTGGCCGAAGAAAAAGATCATCACCCAGAAATGACCCTTGCCTGGCGCTCCGTTCGCGTCCAATTCACGACTCATGATGCCGGCCACCGCGTGACCCAGCGAGATTTCGCCATGGCTCAACGGGTGGAAACCTTGGCCCGCAACCTTCCCAGCGCCTGATTCAGGCGCCCAAGCTCGCCAAAGCTGCATCCAGGGCATCGCACACCTGCGCGGCAGAGGCGCCATGCAAACGCAAACCCCGCCGCCCATTGGCATGCAAAGAACGCATATCGCCTGCATATTGCGCTTGCAGCAAGGTAGCAAAACCAAAGTCTTGACCCGGGATTGCGAGTTCTTCATCCGTCGCCGCGGTCAAAAAGAAGAAAATGCCCTGATTGGGGCCGCCTTTGTGCAATTGACCGGTGCTGTGCAAATAGCGCGGGCCAAAACCCACCGTCACCGGCCGCAGTGAACATTCAGACAAGCGCTGACTGATCGCTAGCAAACGCTGTTCCAGAGCCGCACTCATCGGCCAATAGGCCAATAGTGAAAAATAATCTCCTGCCTGGGAAGAAGCCATCTCCTGGGCCAATACCTCGACCAGGCCTGCGCCCTCTTCTCCACTTGCCGACCAGAGTTGGAGACTGCCCTCTTCATACTGCGGTGAGTGTTGCGGAATGGCGCCCTGCTGCTGATGGATGGCCAACAATTCTGCGGTATTGGCCTTGCTCTCTGCGACGTTGGGCTCGTCGAAGGGGTTGATGCCCAGAATCTGCCCGGCCACCGCTGTAGCATATTCCCAGCGCAAGAATTCGCCCGCAATTTCTTCCTTGGTATGAATGGTCTCCGTCAAGCAAGGGTGCCCTGCAGCGCGCAAGGCCTCGATGCCTTCCTCGAGCTTGCGATTACCGGCTGCACCAGCCAGGCGCAAAGTCACGAAGAATCGATCATCACCGTAAGCAGACGGCACTGCCGGCCCCGGGCTCAATACGGGCAAGACCCCTTGGCCTTCTTTGCCCAGGCTCTCGGCTACCAGTTGTTCCACCCAGTGACCAAAACTGCCCAGACCATCACTGGTGAATAAAGTCAGCTTATCACGCCCCTCCTTTGCCAGCGATGCAATCGCCGTTCCCAGACTCGCAGCCGGATGCTCGTTTTCTGGGATGGCGGTGTCGTTGGCGAGAAAGGCAGCCTCTGCCGCCGCGTGCAAAGCAGCCAGGTCATAGCCCAACAACGCCGCGGGAACCAGGCCAAAATAACTCAATGCCGAGTATCGACCGCCGATATCGCTGGGATTGAGATACACATCGCGAAAGCCGTGTGAACGGGCCAGCTCTTCCAACTGTGAGCCGGCATCCGTGATTGCGATGAACTGCTGCACTTGTTGGCCCGTGAGTGCGTAAAAGTGTTGGAAGAACGACAAGGTCTCCAACGTGCCGCCGGATTTGCTGGCCACCAAGAACAAAGCGCGTTCGAGATCCAGGCGCTGTGTCAAGTCGTCGATCTGTTGCGGATGCGTGCTATCGAGCATGTGAAAATCCGGGAAATCGTCCCGGCGGCCGAGGGTGCGATACAGCACTTCTGGCGCCAAACTGCTGCCGCCCATACCGAGCAGCACGACATGCGCGATCCGCTCGTCAGCACGAATTAATTCCTGGGCGGCCTGCAATCGCGAATAATCGATCGTCTCCCGCACATCCAACCAGCCGAGCCGCTGCTCGATTTTGGCACGAATTTCCGCATCTTCTTTCCAGATACCGCCGTCTCGTTGCGCCAAACGTGCGTTGAATTGGTGGTTGGATAACTCTTCGGTGGCCGCTGCGACCACCGAAGCATATTTGCCCAGGGAAAGTGCGCGCCGTTTCGCATCGACCTGGCGGATCAGTCGCGCGAAATCTGCCGCGAAGGCCGCCACCCCCGCATCCTGCAATTGGCGAGTGACCTCTTCCAAATCGATGCCGACTTCTGCCAATTTCTCCAGGCGCTCTTCGGTCTCTTGAGCTTCATCCAGGATGGTCTCTCGGTCGCTGTATCCATGGTCTTCGAACGCCTGTAGCGTTGCCGGTGGCAGCGTATTCACGGTGTGTGGACCGAGCAAATTATCGACATACAAGGTATCCGAATAGGCGGGGTTCTTGGTGCTGGTTGATGCCCACAATGGACGCTGCACCTGCGCACCGGCATCACGCAAGGCAGCGAATTCCGGGCCGGTGAAGATTTCGCGGAAGCGCGCATAGGCACTCCGCGCGTTGCCGATCGCCGCACTGCCCAACAAACTCTCGATCAAAGCCGCTCGTTCGTCATCAATCCCTTCGGCTGCAGTGAGTTTTTCTTGCAAGGCGGCGTCCACCTTGCTATCGATCCGGCTGAGGAAGAAGCTGGCTACCGAAGCGACCTGCGCAACTTCCTCGCCTGCAGCACGCCGCCGCGCCAAACCGCGGATGAAGGCCCGCGCCACTTCTACGTAGTTCTTCACGCTGAAAATCAACGTGATGTTGACGTTGATCCCAGCAGCGATGCTCTCCTCGATGGCCGGAATCCCCGCCTGAGTAGCCGGAATCTTGATCATCGCATTGGGTCGATCCAGGGTGCGAAAGAGCCGCTCGGCTTCCGCGATGGTGCCTGCGGTATCGTGCGCCAGCGCAGGGGATACTTCCAGACTGACAAAGCCATCCCGCCCACCACTCTCTTCATAAATCGGCAGGAACAAATCCAGACCACGCCGAATATCCGCTATGGAGAGTTGGTCGTAGATCTCCAGGGCATCGCGATCGAGCAGGGTGCGGATTTGCTCATCGTAATCGTCGCTTTCGCCAATCGCTTTCTGAAAGATGGATGGGTTGGATGTGACACCACGGATGCCAATGTTCTCGATCAAGCGGGCCAGTTCACCGCGATCCAGCGAAGATCGGCTGATGTTATCCAGCCAGATGCTTTGTCCCAGAGCATGTGCAGCACGAACGGGGTTCTCAGCCATGTGGTTTCCTCTTTTAATGGCTTGCCTTGGTCAACCATTTTAATGCATCCCTGCTGCAATTTCATCCAGCCAATGCCTCAGCCTCATTTCGTTGAATTGGACGATTGCTATAATGAACGCAGCGAGTAAGGGATCATTCATGGGTGAAGATGACCGACTAGCCGAGCGCGCCATCAATACCATCCGAACCTTAGCCATGGATGCGGTACAAAAAGCCAACAGCGGCCATCCCGGTTTGCCGATGGGCGCGGCTCCGATGGCCTATGTGCTCTGGCAGCAATTCCTGCGCCATAATCCCAAAAACCCGCAATGGCCCAATCGCGATCGTTTTGTACTCAGCGCGGGCCATGGCTCGATGTTGATTTATGCACTACTGCACCTCACCGGCTACGACCTTCCTCTAAACGAGTTGATCCATTTCCGCCAATGGGGCAGCCGCACACCGGGTCACCCGGAAAACCACCTCACCCCCGGAGTGGAGACCACGACTGGTCCCCTGGGTCAGGGTGCGGCGAACGCGGTCGGCATGGCCCTTGCCGGAGCTTTCCTAGCCGAGCATTACAACCGCCCGGGCCACGAAATTGTCGATCATGACGTGTATGCGCTGGTCAGTGATGGTGACTTGATGGAAGGAGTCGCCAGTGAAGCCGTCGCCCTGGCTGGACACTGGGGACTGGATCGGCTGGTGTTTCTCTACGATGACAACGAGATCACCCTCGATGGCAAGGCATCCATGACCTTGAGTGAAGATATGGCGGCTCGTTTTGCTGCACAGGGCTGGCATACCCTGACCGTCCGCGATGGCAATGATTTGACGGAGCTTTCTTCTGCCATCCGCGCCGCGCGTGACCATCGAGGTCAACCCACGCTCATCTGCATACGCACCATCATCGGCTTTGGCAGCCCCAACAAAGCAGGCACCAGCGTTGCCCATGGCTCACCTTTGGGAGAAGAGGAAGTCCGCTTGACCAAAGCAGCCCTCGGCTGGCCCACAGAAGAACCGTTCTATATTCCGGGTGATGTGCTCGAACATTATCGTGAAGCGATCCAGGCTGGGAACCAAGCCGAGCAGGATTGGCAGCAGCTCTTTGCCCATTACCAGGCAAAATATCCTGATCTGGCCGAACAATGGCAAGCAGGGCAAGCCGGCCAATTACCGGCAGATTGGGATGCTGAATTCCCGATCTTTCCAGAAGGAACCCAAATTGCCACCCGCAATGCTCTGGGAGAAATCCTCAACGCCATCGCCCCGCGCATCCCCACGATGATCGGTGGCGATGCCGATTTGGCGGGCAGCACCAAAACGCTCATCCAAAATGCACCTCATACGGATGCCGGGGTGGCCGCCGCCCGAAATGTTCGTTTCGGCGTCCGCGAACATGGCATGGGCGCCATCGTCAATGGGCTCGCTTTGACTCGGGGCATCACCCGCCCCTTTTCCGCCACTTTTTTGCAATTCAGTGATTACATGCGGGCGGCCATCCGCCTCGGTTCATTGATGGAAATTCCGGCCCTGTACATCTTCTCTCACGATAGCATCGGGCTCGGCGAGGATGGCCCTACGCATCAGCCGGTGGAGCACGTGATGTCCTTGCGCCTGATCCCGCAGCTGTACGTCTTTCGCCCTGCCGATGGCAATGAAGTCGCGGCAGCGTTCCGAACGATATTCGGCCTGGCGGGCCCGGCGGCGCTGATCACCACCCGGCAAAATTTACCGACCCTCCCCAACCCGGAGCGCGTTCACGACGGAGCGAAGAGAGGCGGTTACATCCTTGCGGGCGATGATTCACTGCCCGACGTGATCCTGCTGGCCAGCGGCAGTGAAGTCAGCCTTGCCTATGAGGCATATCTTGTTTTGACTGAGCAAGGCATCAGCTCCCGTGTCGTTTCGTTGCCCTGTTGGGAGCTTTTCGATGAGCAAGAAGAGGCTTACCGTCAACACGTCTTGCCCCACTCCTGCCAGAAACGGGTGAGCATCGAAGCAGGGGTCACCATGGGTTGGCAACGCTACATCGGCACCCGGGGCATCGCTCTCGGCGTCGATCGCTTCGGTGCATCCGCGCCTTACCAAACCATTTACAAGGAATACGGCTTGACGGCGGAAGCGGTGCTTCAGGCTGCCAAACGCCTGCTGGATTGATGCAGAGAGAGGATAATGGAATGCACATCGTTTCCTGGAATGTCAATGGCATCCGCGCTGCCCAGAGAAAGGGCTTTTTGTCCTGGTTGGCGGATGCCCAACCCGATATCGTCGCCCTCCAAGAAATCAAGGCACAAAGGGAGCAAGTTGATGAAGCGCTCCGCAAGCCAGCAGGCTACCAGGCCATTTGGGACAGCGCAAAACGGAAGGGGTACAGCGGTGTTTTGCTTTATAGCAAACCCCGGCCGCTCTCCATTCAGTGTGGCCTGGATGTGGTGGAATACGATAGCGAGGGTCGCACCATCATCGCCGAATATGAGGATTTCACGCTCATCGCGGCCTATTTTCCCAATGGGGGCAATGATCACTCCCGGGTGCCATTCAAACTCGCTTATTGCGAAGATTTTCAAAAGAAATGCGATGCCTTGAGAAAGGCGGGGCATTCTTTGGTCATTTGTGGCGACATCAACACGGCCCATCAGGAAATCGACCTGGCACGCCCAAAACAGAACCAGAAAACGACCGGGTTTCTACCCATCGAACGTGCCTGGGTCAATCGCTTCACCGAGGCGGGTTATGTGGATATTTTTCGCGAGCGCAACCCAGATCTCACCGGGGCGTACAGTTGGTGGTCGATGCGCAGCGGTGCGCGGGCGAAGAACATCGGCTGGCGCATCGACGCCTTTTACATCACGCCGGATCTGCGCGAGCGGGTCATCGATGCCCAAATCCATGCGGATGTTCAGGGCTCTGATCACTGCCCCATCAGCCTCACCCTTCGTGATGGATGAACATGAACCCTGCAATTCGACATCAGTTTCTGCTGGATGATCGCTGGCATTTTTTGAACCATGGTTCTTTCGGGGCTTGCCCAAAACCGGTGTTCGAACAATATCAATTCTGGCAACGAGAACTGGAAACGCAACCGGTTCATTTCATGATACGCCGCCTTCCCGGCTTGTTGCAAGACGTGAGGATGCGCCTCGCTGCTTTCATCCATGCCGATCCTGATCATCTCATTCTCGCCACGAATGCAACCAGTGCGTTGAATATGGTCATTCGTTCCCTGCCCTGGCAGCAGGGCGACGAGATATTGAGCAGTGACCAAGAATACGGCGCACTTCGACGCACCTGGGAATACATCGTCCAGGAAAAAGCGGTGACGTTTCGTCCGCTTCGCCTCCCCACCGACTGCCGGGATGAGCGTGAATTCGCCGACTGCATCTGGCCAGAAATCACCCCACGCACGCGCGCGATCTTCCTCAGCCACATCACCTCCCCCACGGCGGTCCGCTTCCCCTGCGAAACGCTGATCCAACGAGCCAGAGAGGAGAACATCTGGACCATCATTGATGGGGCTCACGCACCTGGCCAGCTGGATTTGGATCTGTCAACGCTGGGTGCCGATGCGTATGCAGGCAATTGCCACAAATGGTTGTGTGCGCCGAAAGGCTCGGCATTCCTGTACGTGCATCCTTCATTGCAGGATGGCATGACCCCGCTGGTCATCAGCCATGGCTGGGGGGAAGATGCGACATTTGTGCGCAGCAACGAATGGTACGGCACGCAGGACTTTGCCGCATACCTTGCCATACCGACCGCGCTGGATTTTTTTCGCAATTGCTTGGGAGAAGCCGTTCATCAAGATTGCATCCGCAGAGCGGAAGCAGCACGACTGCATTTGGCTGAGCGGGGTTTCACTCCTATCATCCCAGAAGACAAAGCGCTCGAAATCTCGCTGTTCGCCAGCGTGCTATCTTCATCAACGGCAATGGCCGATGAAGTCTATGAAACTTTATGGAAGGAACACCAAGTCGAAGTGCCGATCATTCCCTGGCAGAACCAGAATCTCGTGCGGGTTTCCATTCAGACATACAACACGGATGAAGATTGGTGGGCGCTGGCCCATGCTCTCGAGCGGATGTTCCATTGAATTTCTCACTTTTGCCAGCTTTGGACTTACTCCATCCATCCTGGTGATTTGTCTTTGAGGAGAATCCGACGCATCGCGCGGCGCAGGAGGCGCACCCGAGAGCGCCAAGACCGACGAACGCGCGTCCTGCTCATCATCTCGTTGTCATTGCTCACTATAATCGCGGCAGTATGGATCGGGATGACCTGGAATGCCTGGCGTTTCGAACGAGAAGCGCGCCAATGGTTGCCCGTTTCGCTAAAGGATCATCCTGCACAATTTCAGAGCAGCCAATTTTACGCACGAGACGGCCGGCAACTGCTGGCCACCGTCCCCAACGTAGGGAATGCGAACACCACCTGGCTGGAACTGGAAGAAATGCCCGTCCCATTGGTCTCCGCAATGCGTTGGCTGCAAGATTCGCTGGAAGCCCCGGATTCTGCCCCCTCCCGATTGCGCTATGCCTGGCAGCTGCTGTACCAGGTCGTCTGGCAAGATCTGCCTCCTGTCGCGGGCGTCACGGGTGAATTGGTGCGCGATCATTTGCTGCCGCGTGTGCTCTGGCCTCACGAAGCCGACCGTGGCCTGGAATGGGCCATCGCGTACCAACTCCGTCAACGATACTCTTCCGATGAGCTGCTCGAGTGGTTCTTGAATCAGGTGAGCTTGGCGCCACACATCTCGGGTATCGAGGCGGCCGCGCAGACCCTTTTTGGGCTCAGCGCAACCGAGCTGAATGACGGCCAAGCCAGCCAATTGGCCTGGCTGATCGCACAGCAGATTCCGTCGGATGGGCACATCGATCCTGCGACATTCGTCAACGCGTTGGCGCCATGGGTTGAACTCAATTCAGCGGAGATACGGGATTGGATCACGACCGAAGTCCCTGATTTTCGATCTACGCCGCCTGGTTTGGCATCCGAGCAGGTAGATTTCATATTCTTGGCAGAGAAACAGGCCACTCGCATCCTGGAAAGCATCGGCCTGGATGCGCAAGACGCGTTTGCCACCGGTCTCTCCATCATCACGTCTTTGGATTGGGAACGGCAACAAGAGGTGATTCAACCAAGGGAACGCATCCTCGCGGCTGCCGCCGATGCAGCGGAGGTTTCCTACGATACAGCGGCATGGGTGGGCATTCAGATCCCGGAAGGCAGCATCATCACCATGGTCGGTGCCGCCCGCCAGGAGAATGTGGCTCCTGCACCGCTGTGGCTGCCCTTCGCGTATCTGGAAAGCCTGCGTGGGCAAAGCGCCCCGCCCTTGCACGCCGCCTCCATGCTGCTGGATATCCCCGCCTACTACCCTCACCCACAGATTGCCCAGCTGAATGTTGCCGCCAGGAACGCGGATGATGAATTCCTCGGCCCCATCCTGCTTGCGGATGCCTTGTCTGGGCTGCGTGCCGTACCCATTTATGAGGCGATCGGCGGCAATCCGGGACTAGCCAACGCGCTGACCATTGCCGGGCGTCTCGGCTGGTCGAGTCTGGCGGATGAAGCGCCGAGCTTCGGCCTCCTCACCCATGAAGGGGCCGTATCCGTGCTGGATGCGGCATATGCCTATGCCACTCTGGCCAACCGCGGCGTCATGCAAGGCTGGCCGGCAGCCATGCGACAGGAACATGACCGACCTCATGATCCGATCGTCATTCTCCAAATCAACGATGCTGCGGGTCAGACCATCTGGCGCTACGAAAGCGAGCTGGATATCTACCGCTCGCCCCTGCTCGATGCCAATCTCGCCGACTTGTTGAACCAATTGCTCCGGCAGGATGAAG
>WTGJ01000027.1:852269-937403 GCA_011523615.1 Chloroflexota bacterium
AGTCTTGCCATTTCTACCCGGCATCAGCCCATTGCAGCGCGATACCCACTGGCACAGTGTGACCATCAACCGCCTCAATGGCTATCTCGCCAGCGAAGCCACAGCGGAGGAACACAGCATCGAACAGACGATCTTCGCCCCACCAGAAGCGGCGCATGATTGGTGGCAGCAACAAGGCTTCGCTACCCTGCCCAGCCACGAAGATACCGCCGCAACCGCCACTCAATCCATCACCCTGAAACCAATTGCCGACCAGCCCCTCCGTGGCCCCATCCCGATTCAGGGCGGATTCAATCCCGCAGGACTCACAGACCTGACCATCGAATATGGTGCGGGCCTCCACCCCAGCGAGTGGCAACTGCTCGAGCTCGAGCAAAATGCGATCCAACTGAGCGGATCTGCCTTCCCCATCACCCTGGCCGTATGGGATGCGCGGAATCTGAATGGGGATCATACGGTCCGTGTGCGCGCATTTTACGAGGACGGCCGCATGGAAACCCTCACCAGCCACATCCGCCTGGATCACATCCCGCCGCATTTCCAGCTGAACGGTGAATGGAAGGAAAATGCGTTGCAGATTCACATCCAGGAAGCAGCAAACGACATCCAGCGAATCGAGTATTTCATCGATTCGGCGCCATTGGGCGTACAGATGACGCCGCCATTTGGCTTTGAGCTGGCTGCTTCGCTGAGGAAAGGCGAGATTATGCTGGCGGTAGCGCATGATGCGGCCGGCAATTCAACTCAACAGACGCTTCCTCTGCAGCCTTAAATGCAAGCTCGCCGGTGAATATGATAACATCCGTATGGGAAGATAGCGGCAGCAGGGCATGCAGCGACCACTGGAAGCGGGAACATCACGTTCTGTCGATGATTTTCTGAAGAAAGTCTACGCTTTGCAGCAAGCTACCGAGCGGGTGTCGACCAACCAACTGGCGGAAGCCTTGCAGATTTCAGCCGCTTCGGTCACCGATATGGCTCAACGCCTGCACGAAGCTCAGCTCATCGATCATCGAAAGTACTATGGTGTTCGCCTCACTGAGAGCGGGGAAAGCATCGCCCTGCGGGTGCTGCGCCGCCATCGCATCATCGAGCTCTTCCTCGTACAAGAGCTGGGATACGCGATGCATGAAATCCATGAGGAAGCCGAGCGTCTGGAACATGCCGTTTCCGATCGTTTCATCGAATCCCTGGCGGCCATCCTCGGCCAACCGCTGCTGGATCCACACGGCGATCCTATCCCGAGCGCAGCAGGGGAGATCCACGATATGGATCTGCAGCGATTGAGCGACTTGCCGCTCGCTCAACCGGCCACTGTCCGCGGCCTGAGTTCCACGGACCCGAGCGAATTGGCGTTGCAAAACCGGTTGGGATTCAACATCGGTGCCCTGGTCATCCCCATCCACCATCACCCCGAGAGCGGAGAGATCATCGTGGAAGTGGGTGGCAAGGAGTGCCAGGTCGGGGAAGATATGGCCGCCACCATTTTGGTGGAAATTCGATCCAAAAAGCGCCTCTGAGGAGAGACGCTTTTCTTGAGCGAACCGTAGCCAATGAATCTTGGATCAGTTCTCACCCTGGGTGAACGTGGTGATGCCTGAATCCTGCAGGCTTCGAAAATCAAACAGGAAAGGACTATTGGATGGCACGATGGCGATGCTGATGTTATCCGAGAGGTTCTGGACATACAGGTAATCGACCAGCGATGGATTGTTGGCAATCTGTTCGCTCACCAGGCGCAAGGCTTCCGCTTCTGCTTCCGCGCGCAAGATGCGTGCTTGCTTTTCGCCTTCTGCTTTGGCAATTTCCGCATTGGCCAAACCGACTGCTTCCGTTTCCCGACGCTGCGCTTCCGTTTGTGCGCGCTCCAGTCTCTGTTGCTCAATTTCCTTCTCTTCGATGGATTGGGCAAAATCGCTGCTGAAGTTGATGTTGCGCACGAGCAGATTGGTCAGTTGCAAACCTTCTTCAGCAAATTTCTCGAGCACGGCGTTTTCGATATCACGTTGCATTTCGGCACGCCCCCGGAAGACCTCTTCTCCTTCAGCATCCAATGAAGAGGTCTGCCCATAGATGCCTTCCGCAACGTATCGCGCGACCACCGTCCTCACTTCACTGCGCAGCGTTGGCCGGACGAATTCACGCTCATAACGATTCTGCCAGCGCTGGTGAATTTGATTGACTGCTTCGGGATTCGCGTTGTAAATCACCGTGATATCCAACCGCACTTGCTGTCCATCTCGCGTGCGCGCTTCCACCGCGTCTGCACCACTGAGATCACCTTCGGAGGAGATATCGGACATCGTGTACTCTTGCTGGCTGACATCATAAATCGTCGCGACTTGCAAGATGGGAATGATCACATGGGTGCCGGAACTCAAACTCGGTTCACTCAAATCACCGCTGATGATGTTGAAAACTACGGCGCGTTCTTGTGGCTCTACCACGATGATGCCGCTGCTGATCACGCTGAATAGCAAACCGATCACCAAACCCACCAGGGACAACAAGACACCTGTTCGAATCGGCCGGCCCTGAGATGCGGAAACGACCGCCTGGCCGATGCCCACCAGGAATAACAAGAAACCGACCAGAGATATGGCGCCAATCAGGGCGGAAATGCCCATAGGTATTTCTCCTTTCTAGCTTCGCCAGTGAAACTGGCTGACCGCATTTTCCGTTCGATTATAGCAACATTCACGGGGGAATATAGCCTCCCTTTTGCGCTCCACCACTCCGGCCCCATTCCGTATGACCCGTCGGAAGAGGGTGGAAGGCTTCGGCTACAATGGCCTCATGCTGCCTGAGATCCCTTCACCCGTCACCTCGCTGGGCCCGTTGAGCATCCCCACATTCACGCTGTTCATCGCTCTGGCTGTGTTTTTCTACCTGGCGGTTTCCGTTACTCTCAACCGCAATCGAATCCTACCGGCAGTCATTTTCGAAACGGCCGTTTTCGTCTTACCGTTGGCTATCGTGGGTGCGCGTTTGGGGCACGTTGGTTTGCATTGGTCTTACTTCTCCGAGCATACCGCCGAGATATTCCCACTCCGGCAAGGCGGGCTGAATTGGCATGGCGCCTTATTTGGAGGCGGCGTCGGTCTACTTCTGGGAAGCAGAGTGCCTCGGTGGCGAGCTTACCTCCCGGATCATTCGCTGGTTGCCATCTCTTTGACGTTTCCACCATTCACCTTTGCGGTTTGGCGGGCCTGTCGCTTTGCCCTTTGCGCATATGGCAATGAGTTGGATACATTGCTGGGCCGTCCTGCCTGGCTGGCGGATTGGTCTGCCGATATCTACACTCGCATCTTGCCCCGTTACAACACCAGCTCCATGGGCTCGCTCCTGGCGGTGGTCATGTTCATGGTGGGTTTCATCCTCTATCGCAGGAAAGTGAAACCCGGGCTGCTCCTGTACACCCAGATCATGCTGCTCTCGGCAGGGATGTGGATCATCGGGCATTTTCGTGGCGATCCGCTACCCATCCTGGTGGGGCAGCGCGCCGATCAATGGTTGGATTGGTTGATTTTCGCCATCGCTGCGCTCGCTTTGCTGCGTGATACAATGAGGCTTCGCAGGGCGGCGGATTTAGAGCAAGAACTTGAGGAGAGCGCATGTCAGATTTCGACCTCATCTTGAAGAATGGCGTAATTTACGACGGTAGTGGTCAGCCCCCCATTCATGGTGATTTGGGCATCCAGGCTGACCGGATCGCGTATATCGGGCCATCTACCCATCACCGTGCAACGCGCGAAATCGATGTTTCTGGCCTCGCCGTTGCGCCCGGTTTCATCAATATGCTCAGTTGGGCCGTGGAGTCGCTGATTCATGATGGTAAATCACAAAGTGACATCCGTCAGGGTGTGACTCTGGAAGTCATGGGGGAAGGGTTCAGCTTCGGGCCGTTCAGCGAAAAGATGAAAGCCGAAAACACACGAGGCATTCTGGGCAACGAGGATCTGACCTACAAAATCGAATGGACGACGCTGGGAGAATACCTCGAGTTCCTGGAACGGCAGGGAGTCTCCTGCAATGTGGCCTCTTTCGTAGGCACTTCTACCCTGCGCATCCACCAGGTCGGTTTTGATGACCGGCCGCCCACGGCATCAGAATTGGCAGGAATGCAGGCTTTGATCCGTCAAGCCATGGAAGAAGGAGCGGTCGGCCTGTCATCCGCCCTGATTTACCCACCCGCTTCCTACGCCAAAACCGACGAACTGATCGCCCTCGCTCGCGTCGCCGCGGAGTATGACGGCTTGTACATCTGTCACCTGCGTAGCGAAGGCGCTTTCTTCTACGAAGCCTTGGAAGAGTTTTTTGCCACCCTGCGTGCAGCCAACATACGGGGTGAAATTTACCATCTGAAAGCCAAGGGACGGCAAAACTGGCACAAAATGTCAGAAGTCATCCAGCGGATCGAAACCGCGCGAGCCGAGGGCCTCTCCGTGACGGCGGATATGTATCCTTATCCAGCCAGTGGGACGGGCCTCAATTCGATCGTACCCCCTTGGGTGCATGATGGCGGGAACGAGCGACTGTTGGAACGAATCGCTGATCCGGAGTTGAGAAAACGCATCATCGCCGAAATGAATCAACCCAGCCAGGAATGGGAGAATTTTTGGTTGGGCGTCGGGCCCGAAAATACTCTCCTGGGTGGCTTCACCAGCGAAGCGCTCAAACCATACACCGGGAAACGCCTTTCTGAAGTGGCTGAGCTGCGCGGGACCTCAGCAGAAGATACGGCCCTCGATCTGCTCATTGAAGATGGCGGGCGGGTATTTGCGATGTATTTTGGCATTTCCGAGGAAAACATCCGCGAACAGATCCGCAGCCTTCCCTGGCTCAGTTTTTGTTCAGATGCCGAATCGCTCGCGCCAGAAGGGCATTTCCTGAAATCCAACCCTCATCCCCGGGCCTATGGTAGCTTCGCCCGCGTCCTGGGTCGTTACGTTCGTGATGAAGGTTTGCTGCCGTTGGAAGAAGCGGTGCGCCGTCTCAGCCACCTCCCCGCACAAGTCCTCAAAATCAAAGATCGCGGCCAGTTATCGGCCGGCGCCTTTGCCGACGTGGTCGTCTTTGATCCGCAAAGCATCCAGGATCACGCTACGTTTGAGAATCCCCATCAATTTGCCACCGGGATGCAATACGTCTTCGTCAACGGAGAAACCGTCCTCGCAGAAGGGGAACACACCGGAGCAAGGCCCGGCAGAGTGGTCCGCGGGCCGGGTTGGCGACCGAAGAGGAGCGCTCTTTGAAACTGACCCTCGGCCTCGCTCAGTTCTACCCGGAGTTGGGCAATGTACCCGCAAACCTCATTCGTCATGGCGAATGGTTGCAGCGCGCGGCAGCAGAAGCCATCGAAGTCGTCCTCTTCCCTGAACTATCGCTGTGTGGCTATCAAGTGCAAGACCTCGTCGCCGAGGTGGCTCTGCCGATCCAGGAGAGCGAACAACCCTTGCAACCCATGCTGGAATCCACCCACTCCACCGGCGTCGACGCTCTGGTCGGCTTCGTCCTGCGCGATCAGCGTCAGCGCTATTACCCCGCAGCCGCCTATTGCAGCGCTGGAAAGATGCTCCATATCCACCGCAAACTGTATCTGGCGACCTACTCGATGTTTGATGAAGCTCGCTTCTTCGCCGCCGGCGATCAGATCCGCGCTTTCGATACTCGCTTCGGTCGCTTTGGCGCCTTGATTTGCGAAGATTTCTGGCATGCTTCGCCACCCTACGCCCTCTGGTTGGATGGGGCAGACATCATCCTGCTCCAGAGCGCGAGCCCGAGCCGCGGCATTTCTGAAGACCCCCAGTTTGCCAATGCCCGCTGGATCGAACGAGTGGCCCAGGCCTACGCCAGTTTGTTCACCTGTTTCGTAGCCCATGTGAACCGCGTCGGTTACGAGGATGGCAAACACTTCGGCGGTGGCAGTTTCGTCGTCGATCCGGAAGGAAACGTGCTGGTCAGAGGCGGTGATTCAGCGGAAGAATTGCTCAAGGTCACCATCGACCTGGATCAGATCCAAAGAACCAGGGCTCGCTTGCCCTTGCTGCGGGATGAACGGCCGGAGTTGCTGCTCGCTGAACTGAAACGCCTCCTCGCCCATGAAGGGGAATGAAGCTGCGAGTTCTCTTCCTCCACCGAGCAACGGTGAAGAGGGTGAGCAACGGCGGTCGTTGAACCATTGAGAGATGGCGGATCCTGAGCCGCTTATCCATCATACCAAAGTCCCGCCATCACCCGAACGAGACCCACCCGGCAGACGCCAGGGACTGGAATTTCGCCCCTGCAGCGATATACTGAGCGGAAGAGACTCCATGATGCTCACCGATCAGTTCCAGCGCCCATTGCATGACCTGCGCATATCCGTTACGGATCGCTGCAATTTTCGCTGCCCGTATTGCATGCCTGCCGAGATCTTCCATGAGCGATACGAATTCTTATCCCGGCACGAGCTGCTCAGTTTTGAAGAAATCGTGCGCCTGACTGCGATCATCGTCGGCTTCGGCGCTTTCAAAGTTCGGATCACCGGCGGCGAACCGCTGCTGAGGCGCGGGATTCACGAATTGATTCGGCAAGTCTCGCGGATTGCCGGGGTGGAAGACCTGACGATGACGACCAATGCCTTCTTGTTGCCGCAACATGCCGAATCGT
Source organism: Chloroflexota bacterium (assembly GCA_011523615.1). GTDB lineage: Bacteria > Chloroflexota > Anaerolineae > Aggregatilineales > Phototrophicaceae > WTGJ01. The sequence goes on from WTGJ01000027.1 coordinate 858,921, forward strand.
TGCGGGCGGCCGGCTTGCAGCGGATCACCATCAGCCTGGATTCACTGGATGAAGCGGTTTTCCAGGCGATGAACGGGGTGGGCGCCCGCGTAGCACAAGTTATGGCCGGAATTGCTGCCGCTCAGGCTGCCGGTTTCCAGCCGATCAAAATCAACTGCGTCGTTCAGCGCGGCGTCAACGACCACACGCTCGTCGACCTGGCGCGATATGGCATCGAGCAGGGCCTGATTGTGCGCTTCATCGAATACATGGATGTGGGCACGATGAATGGCTGGCGCATGGATGATGTCGTGCCCGCACAGGAAATCGTCAGCCGAATTCACGAAGCACTGCCCTTGGAACCCATCACGCGCAACTACACTGCGGAAACGGCACTGCGCTTCCGCTACCGGGATGGAGCGGGCGAAATCGGCGTCATCGCCTCTGTGACTCAACCCTTCTGTGGTGCGTGTTCACGCCTCCGCTTATCCGCCAAGGGGGAGCTCTTCACTTGTCTGTTTGCGAACACTGGAACGGACATTCGTTCACTGCTGCGCGACGGTTCAACCGATGAAGAAATTCGTGGCTTTCTCGCAGATCTCTGGGGAGGCAGAGAGGATCGTTATTCAGAGATTCGCCACGAACTCACCGAACCCCTTGAAGACAAGGTGGAGATGTATCACATCGGCGGTTAGCTTTTCCCAAAACGAGCGCGCTCCAATAACGCCAGCGCTTCCTTGATCACCGGCATATCGATCATTTCACCATCCAAAGCAAAGGCGCCGACCCCCAACCGTTCCTGCTCTCGATGGGCGCGGACGATGCTCCTCGCCCGATCCAATTGCTCCGCCGTTGGTGAATGGGCATCCTGCACCGGCTGGGCTTGATCGGGATGGATGATCTGCTTACCGGTGTAGCCCATTTCAATGCCAGTTTGGGTGTCTTGCAACAATCCTTCCCGATCGCGAAAGGCGGGATAGACCGTATCAATCGCCTCCAGCCCGTGGGCCTTCGCATGCATCACCACGGTGCTGCGGGCGACAAAGGATTCATGGCCCTGTTTCGTGGTGTGCCCTCCCAAGCTGGCGATGTAATCCAAAGCACCAAAAATCAAGCCCTGCATGCGTTGCACCTGGGCGGCAAATGCGGCAATTTCTGCCAGGCGGACCAAGCCAAGCGCCGTCTCGATGATGGCAAAAACCGCCAAAGAGTCCCTGGGCAAGCCGGTCATGGATTCATGCAATGCCAATCGCTCGTGCATCGCCTGCAACTGCTCGACGCTTTCCACTTTGGGCAAGACGATGCCATCCAGCCGATCGCAGAGCACGCCGCGCAGATCCGCTTCATGATCCACATGGCCGACGGGATTGACGCGCACGAAGGCTTCACTCCGGCCAAAATCAAGTTCCTGCAACGCGCTGCGTATCGTTTCTCTTGCCACCGCTCTTTGCTTCGAGGCAACCCCGTCTTCCAGGTCCATCACCATCCCATCGACGCCCGAATTTGCCCCTCGGTTGATCTTGCGCGGGGAATCGCCCGGCATATACAACAGGGCACGTCGCCAGCGCTTCATGTTCGGATATTCCTACCGGCTATTTGGCAACCCCACCCACGCGGGTTTTCGCCCAAGAAAGTGCTGCGCGGCGGTTCAGTTTCCAAAGATGGCCAACGGCAAGCTCGCAGTAACCAACCAGTTCGGCGCATCCACAATCTCCGCAATTTTTAAATCCACCGCAGTGCTGCACAGGCAATAGGCCAGGCTGGGTTTCAGCCCATACTCCCGGCCCAGGTGGTCAATCATGTAGCGCACGGCATTCTTCGCGTTCTCGAATAGATCCGGCCCATGCGCGCTGGTGATGTAACTGCCCCGCTCGTAGCGATTCACCCGTGGAGCCAACCTTTGCAAGCGCATTTCCGGCAGGTTGGCCGCTTTCACCAGGCCCAGGCGCACGGTCATCGTCATCGGCGCCTCGATGGCCGTCCCACAGACTTCACCCTGTCCTTGATTGCCATGGCAATCCCCGCCGGCAAAGAGGGCGCCCGGAACGTTGACCGGCAACCAGACGGTGGAACCGATCGTCGCGTCTCGGCAATCGATGTTGCCGCCGTTCTGGCGCGGGGGGATGGTATTCAACCGGCCCTCTTCAGGACGAGGGGCGACCCCCAGACAGCCCGGGAAGGGTTCGTAGGGCAAAACGACACCCGCTTCGCCCAGGTGACATCGCTCGCCTTCCAAGCGCCAGTGATGGATGAACCCATGATCAAATTCCTCCGCGAGCAAGCCAAAGTTGGGGATATGCCCCGTCCAACCCCAGCCATGGTGCTCCAGATTCAGGATTTCGATCGCCAAAGCATCCCCCGGTTCGGCACCATCGACATAAATGGAACCCGTTAAGGCATGAATCTTGCTGAAATCCAGTTGGGTGATCCTCTCTGCATCCCAATCCGAATTCACCTGCCCACAGGGTTCGGCACATTCCATGACGACAGTATCTCCCGGTTGAACGACCAGACGAGGTTCGATGTCCGCGTCCCAGTAGGGTTGAGTCTCGCTCGCATCCAAATAGTGTTCCGTCATTTCTTTCCTTTTTCATCCCTGAAGGATTCCATTATATCGGATGACCTGATCTCCCCCAAAGTTGGTGATTGCCCGCGAAAATGCGAATGAATTCACTGGATGGGCTCGGCAAACCCGGACGCAAGAGAACCCACTCACGCAACCGGTGGCTACTGTATTGCGTACTTCACGGCAACGTAAGAGTCATGCATGAGCCGCGATCTAGCCCCATGGCCAAGCAGGAGAACAAGAATTGTCTTGCACCAACAGGAGGCACAAACCACTTTTTGATTCGCTTTCCCCATGTGGCATAATCCCAATGACAATGGCCGTTTCTTTCCATGATTTCACCCAAGCCTGAAAATTTTCCCTGGTTGGCGCTCTTTGCTCTGTTGACGTTGGTGTCTCTCTTGATCTTCCCGCCGACCGTTCAATTATTGGCGGCTCTGGGTTCATTGGCAGCCGCTTGGCTCACCTTTTTCGATTTCTCGCTGGCGAAACGGCGGCAGCGAAGGCAACATCATTCAGTGCTACGCGGTGACCCACCGGTGAAATCCCAGTCGGAAGAAGCCCGGCAGGCCATCGCGCGGGCCAAAGCGAGGGGCAATTACATCGCAAGAGATCTACACGTACTGGACATCGGCTTGATCGCGGTAGGGGGCAACCCGAGCAACCCCATGTTGCGTCGTACCAATTCGCTGCATGATGACTTGCAAGCCGTGCGGCCCTACCTCAGGTTGAGATTACCCAAGAACTTCTATGAAAGGCACGGAACGTTTCGCTTTGCATTCAAAGACCCAACCCACGAAGAAATCTACATCCATGAGCAAGAAACCTGGTTGACCGCTGGCGAGCAAGATATCATCCCCACCCATCAGATGCCCATCTCTGAAAATGAAAAACTCAGCCAACTGGGCGATTGGATCCTGGAAGTCTACCTGGATGAGCGATTGATGGCAGAACATAGCTTCCGCATTTCGCCATCATTTCAAACCAGAAGAGAACGGTTGCAAAAAAGGGCGAACCCCAGCTCAACTGTGGCAACTTTGGACGAGTTGATGCAGGATGAATGAGAGCCAGCTAGGTCCGATGCGCTGGGGCGCGATCCTGGTCGCCTGCCTCGGATTTTACCTGTATCTCTTCAGCGAAACCCAGATCTCCTTGGGTTTGTTTCTGTTGATCCAGCTCCTGGCTGGCTTTCTGTTCACGCGCAGCGGCACCAAGGCCTCATCAACGGAAGAGCATAAGACTGCGAAACCTGCGAGAAAACGGCGCGCCCGATCAGCCAGAAATACCCGGCGCAACAAAAAAGCAGCCAAGAAATCTGCCAGGCAAGCGATGGCGCAACACACCCGGCAAGCGGTGCAAAACGCCGGGCGCAATCCCGAAGAATCGCCCGTACGTTTGGTCGATATCGGCTTGTTCGTCTATTTCGAGGATGTGCGCGAACCGCGCGTTTTCCGTGAGCTGGATATCCCCAGTGATGCCCTAGCGATCCAACCCTTCGCCATTTTCCATCTCGATGAAAAAGCCTACGGCCCCATTTGCTTCGAGATTTACAATTCGGCAATGGACTTGCGTTTCCGCGAAGAGCAGGAGCAGCAACTTGAGGTGGGCAACAACTACATATTCACCCGGAATTACCTGAGTCAGCTGGCAGAGTTTTCACGAGAAGACCGCTGGTCCTTGCAGCTGCATGCTGGCGAACACACCATCGCCATCCATTACTTTGACTGGTTCGAAGCGCCTGATTTCAAGATGGCTGCCGATGGAGAGATCAATACTGGCGATCTGAGAGATTTCATGGAAGCCGAAATGCCGGAAGAAATCAGTTTGGAACAACTGATCCGAACATAATGCGCTGCTTGCGCGCGGGTTTCATCGCCGACTCGGCATCTTTTAATTGACCTACAGCGTGCATGACTTCCATCACCTCATGAGAAAGCAGGCGGCAGTTCTCTTGCAACAAACGCTGATTGCCCGCAGCCTCACTTTTGGCAACGAAGACCGGGCGGCGAAATTCGCGGGCGAACCTTGCTGCGTACATCGCGCCCCCCTGCTCCCCCGTTTCCATGACGATCAATGCCCCACACAGGGCAGCCAGGGTACGGTTGCGCGCGACCAATTGGTTGCGAGCGGGCGCTGCATCCGGCGCCCATTGACTGACGATCGTCCCGGCACCCAACATCAATGCGTCGGCGAGTGATTGGTTGGCCTGGGGATAAACCTGCAGGACGCCACTACCGAGCAATGCGATCTGATAACTCTCCGGGATCCGCAGCGCCGCCCAATGCGCTTCGGTATCGATCCCCAATGCCAGACCGCTGATCAGGGTCGCGCCCAGCTCAACCAGCCTTTCTACGATCTCCTCGGTGTGATTCCTGGCTGCCCTGCTCGGCGTACGCGTACCGACCACTCCCACCACTGTGTGCCGCTGGATCGGTTTCCACTGCCCGCGGGTGAAAAGCAATGGTGGGGCTTGAAAATGTTTCCACAAAGTAGCGGGATAATCTGCATCCGCTGGGTGCAAGATGCGAACCCCCAAAGCTTGCCAACGTTGCAGGCGACGCTGGAACGCAGCCAAATCGACACTGTGTATAGCCTGAGCGGTGACCGGGCCAATGCCTGGGATGGCGGTCAACTGCGCCATGCTCGCGGAAAAAATTTCTTCCCGCCGGCCGGCAAAAGTTCGTTCCAGGTGGAATCTCGCCTCGGCGGTCAAATTAGGCAAGGTGGCCAGCGCTACTTCGCTGACCTCCGGGCCAGTTTGAGCCTCCGCTTCACTCATTGCCTCTCAGCCAGTGTCAAAGACACATCCAACAAGCGATCCCCGCGCCGCACCTGCAAAACCACCTCATCCCCCGGCCGCGTTTGTATGGCGAGGTAAGACAATAGCTGACTGAAAGTCCGCAGCTCGTTACCATCGATGGCCAAGATCAGGTCCCCCCTCTGCAAGCCAGCTGCTTCTGCGGGGGTGCCATCATCCGTCCCGCTCACCAACACGCCATGGCTTGAGTTGGGCAAACCAAATTGCTGGATGCGTGCAAGATTGTCTTCCTCATAGAAAATCCCAATCAAACTGTAGGCGACGCGCTGGAATGCGATCAACTCTTGCGCCACCCGGCGAACCAGGTTGCTCGGGATGGCAAAGCCGACGCCACTGTTGGCTAGCGCCGGTGCCCCCGGTTGAGGCCGCGTTTCGCTGATATCCAACTGGATGGAGTTGTTCACACCAATGACGTGGCCATTCATATTCAACAGGGGTCCACCGCTGTTGCCCGGGTTGATCGCGGCATCGGTTTGGATGAAACCACCCGCCAGAAAATCGGTCATCTCGTTCGGCACCGCACGGTCCAAAGCGCTGATGATCCCGGTCGTCAAAGTCCATTCATTGCCATAGGGGTTGCCAATGGCCAAAACTTCTTGCCCGACCGTCAGGGCAGCGGAATCAGCAAAGGTGACCGGCCGCAATTCCGTCACCCGCGGGTCCACCCGCAACACCGCCAGATCGGAATACACATCGCGGCCGATCAGTTCGGCTTCCGCCAGGGTGCCATTGTAAAACTCCACGATGTAAGTGATCGGGCCAGCGTCGCTTCTGGAAACATTGCGCTGCAGCATCGACACATCCACGACGTGATTGTTCGTGATGATGTGCCCTTTCTGATCCAGCACGAAGCCGCTGGCGCCGCTCAACGATTGCCGCCCGGTGTACGCTTGAATCGCAACGACAGACGGAGCTACATTTTCATAAACTGCCGCAAATGCCGCCCCGGATGGGCTGAGTGGAGCGGATGGCGAACTTTGCTCGAGGAGGAGAGGCGGCGGCGTGGAAGCCCGTCCGGCTTGGATCATCGTGCCAATGACGAATCCCAACATCACCAGCGTTGCAGAACCCAAAAGCGCGGGAGTCCACCTCCAACCGCGCAGCTTCATGAAAAACCTCCGCAAGGCAGTATTTCATTGAATGGTAGGCGATTAAAGGAAAATACGGGAACTCTATCCAGCAATACCATGGTAAAGAAAGTGTAAAAGGCCAGCTGTCATATTCGGCTTGCTAGCCTTCAATTCGATTCTTCAGAGATCTCGATTTCGTCCTCTTCCATGCGCTCGAAATGCAACTCGCCATCTTCATCAACAGCCATTTGCACGACGCTCGCCAATGGGTATTTGCCGGAAAGGATCCCATCGGAGAGGATATCTTCAACACGATCCTGAATGAGACGGCGCAACGGTCGAGCGCCATACTCTGCACTGTAACCATGCTCAGCCAACCAATCCAACGCTCCTTCGCTGGCATCCAGCGTGATGGCGTGTTCCAGCAAACGCTCCCGCACCTTGTTCAACTCCAGTTCGACGATGCTCTTGATCTGGGCCCGCGTCAATGAGCGGAAAATGACCGTCGCGTCCACCCGATTCAAGAATTCTGGCCGAAATGCCTGGCGCAGACGATCCATGACCTGCCTCGAGAGGGTCTTATAATCGACATCCTCAATATCATCTTCACCCCGCGGCGTTGTGAAGCCGAGTTGTTCTTCTCTTTTGATCACCGCCGCGCCGATGTTGCTCGTCATGACGACGATGGCATTCCTGAAATCCACCCGGCGCCCACGGGCATCGGCCAAGGTCCCTTCTTCCATGATCTGCAAAAGCATATTGAATACTTCCGGATGCGCTTTCTCCATTTCATCAAAGACGATGATGCTATATGGTCGCTGCCTCACCGCTTCAGTGAGCTGACCGGCATCTTCATAGCCGACATAACCGGGCGGTGCACCTACCAAACGGGATACGGAATGACGTTCCATGAATTCACTCATGTCCAACTGGATGAGCGCATCTTCACTGCCAAAGAGGAATTCTGCCAAAGCCTTGGTCACTTCCGTCTTGCCTACTCCGGTAGGCCCGAGGAACATGAAGGAGCCGATCGGCCGCAGTGGGTTTTTCAAGCCGGCGCGCGCTCGGCGGACCGCTTTGCTGATCGATTGGATCGCTTCTTCCTGGCCGACGATGCGCTTGTGCAGCTCTTCTTCCATCTCCATCAAGCGCGTACTCTCTTCACCAGCAATGCGGGCTACGGGGATCCCGGTCCACATCGCCACCACTTCGGCGATGTCTTCCGAAATCAAGCGCGCCTGTTGCGTATCGTTGTTCCAATTGGCACGGTACCGTTGCAAGGTCTCACTCAAACGGTTGATTTCCGTTTGGATGCGTTCTTGTTCAGTTGCATCGGTGTTTTCTGCTTCCCGATGCTGATCCAGTGCCGATTCCAAATCCTGGATTTCGATCTGCGTTTTGCGCACCGCACTGGCTTCCGGGCTCTTGTACATGCGCAGGCGCGCCGCCGCTTCATCGATCAAATCGATGGCTTTGTCCGGCAAGTAGCGATCGGTCACATAACGAGCGGATAAATTCGCGGCCAGTTCAATCGCTTCATCCGTTATTTCCACATTGTGATGATCCTGATACGGCGAACGGATGCCGCGCAAAATCTCGATCGTTTCTTCTACGGTCGGCTCTTCCACCATGATCTGCTGGAAACGTCTTTCCAAAGCAGCATCACTTTCGATGTTCTTTCGGTATTCATCCATCGTGGTGGCGCCGATGCATTGCAGCTCTCCGCGCGCCAGGGCTGGTTTGAGGATGTTTGCGGCATCTACGCTACTGCCCGCCGAGCCCGCGCCCACCAACATATGTACTTCATCGATGAACAATATGCTATTGACCGCCTTGAGCTCATCGATGACACGTTTCAAGCGCTCTTCAAACTGCCCGCGGTACATCGTACCGGCCACCAAAGAGCCGACATCCAACTGCAACACACGTTTGTTCAGCAAGGGCCGCGGCACGTCGCCATCCACCACCCTTTGCGCCAGGCCTTCCACGATGGCCGTCTTGCCTACGCCAGGTTCACCGATCAAAGCCGGGTTGTTTTTCCGTCGCCGACTCAGTACTTGAATGACACGCTCGATCTCCGTAACGCGCCCCACCACGGGGTCCAGTTTCTTCTCTCTGGCCAATAGTGTTAAATCGGTCGCCAGCTGGTCGATGGTGGGGGTTTTTTCGCCGCGGCGCGAACCACCCCGCGTGACTCGTTCTCCCTGCCGGGTGCCGGCTTGTTGGAGCGGACTGTCTTGCAGCACATTCCTCGTTTGGCGGCGCACTTCTTGTGGACTGATGCCCAGGCGGCGCAAAACTTCCAACGCAGGATTCTGCGCTTCGCGGATCAAGCCAAGCAGCAAGTGTTCGGTGCCGATGTAATGATGACCCATCCGCCGCGCCTCATCCACGGCATATTCCAGCACTTTCTTCGTTCCGGGCGATAAGCCCAACTCCACATTGGGATTGCGATTGCTTTCTTTGGCCAAGCGTTTGACCAACTCTTCGACCCGCGGGAGCTCCAGCCCCAGTTCACGCAATACGCGGCCGGCCACGCCGCCTTCCTCACGTATCAAACCCAATAACAAGTGTTCCGTGCCGATGCTGGAATGTTGCAGGCGTTCCGCTTCTTCTTGAGCCAGGCTCAAAGCCCGCCGCGCTCTTTGGGTGAATCGCTCCATTTGATCCGGCACGTTCATCCCTCCATCATGGCACCCAGGAAAAGCAAACCATTTTCCATAAGGTGCAGGCTATGTTCGTTTCGTACTTGCCTTCTGAAGCACCATTGTAGGCCGCGCGGGTTGATTCCGTAAATGGTGGGTGCAGTACCAAAACACATCGCAGACGAAGCGCTAAGATTCACGGGCTTTCATGGGTAACCGAATCTGGTTTCACGGCAGCGGCAGTCTCATCTTCGGCAGCCACTTCGTCGGCAGTCGCTTCATCGGCGGCAATTTCGCTTTCTGCCACGATTTCCGCTGCATCATTCTTCTCGGTGGAGACCTCATATGAAGCGTCATCCTGGGGTGCCACTGCCTGAGTTTCATCTATTTTGGGTGGATCCACTTTCGGCTTCGTTTTCGCCGCCAGCAACCAATCCATATCCAAATACTCGGCAGAGTTCACTCGTTTCAAGCTGAGGCCCAAGCGACGATTCCGCAAGTCAATTTTCGTGATGCGCAAGGTCACTTTTTCACCCGCTTTGACGACTTCACGGGGGTGCTCAATGCGTCGGTCGGCCAACTCCGAAATGTGGATCAGACCTTCGGGGAAAGGGCTATCTTCCAACTGGGCGAAAGCGCCGAACTTCGCGATTTTGGTGATCGTGGCATGCACCAACTGCCCGGTGCTGTAGTTCATGGCGACTTCATCCCAGGGGTCCAATTCCTGGCGTTTGATGCTCAATCCGATGCGGTGTTTTTCGCGGTCGATGCTGATGACTTCTACGCGCACTTCTTGGCCGGTGCGAAACGCATCCCGCGGATGCCGGATGTGTCGCCAGCTCAGCTCGCTGTTGTGCACCAAACCTTCGGCACCGCCCAAATCGACGAACACGCCAAAATCCGCCAGGCTGACGATGGGACCGGTGCGGACATCGCCCACTTTCAATTCGGCGATCAGCTCTTCCTTGCGCTTTTCTCGCTGCTCTCGTAGCGAAGCTCTTTCGGAGAGTACCAGCCGGCTCCGTTTGCGATTCACTTCGATGACTTTGACTGAGATCGGCTGATTCACTTGTTTGCGCCAGGTTTCATCATCCGTTTGATCGCCCATCTCCCGGCGTCGCAGAGCGGCAATCTGACTCATCGGTACGAAGCCGCGCAAACGCCCGAACCTCACGATCAAGCCGCCTTTGTTGTATCCCGCGATGTAACCCTGAAAGACCCGTTGTTCCCGCTGGAATTCCTGCGCTTGCTGCCAATCCTGCTCCTCCAGAGCGCGATTCACAGACAGCAAGATGCGCCCTTTATGATCGCGTGGGTTGATGATGTAGACCTGCAGCTGGTTTCCTACCGTGAGCAATTCCTCAAAATGCTGCCGGTTCATCCGCTCCAGTTCCCGGTTGGGGATGATGCCTTCATGTCCTTCGGCCAAGGAACAAGTGACCTCAATGGGCGAGGTTTTCGTGACTACCCCTTCCACCAGTTGGCCACGGCGGAATGGGCTATCCGGCAGTTCTTCTTCTTGTTTTTGTTCTTGCTTCTCCGGCGCGGATTCTCCCACAGCAACCGTTTCCGCTGTGGTCGCTGCCTCGCCGTTGATTTCATTTTCATCCGCTGCAACGGACTCAGGGATTTTGTCCTCGGTTCCGTTTTGCACTGGCTCGGTGGCTTCGGCCTCTGCTTCCACTTTGGTGGAATGCTCACGTTCTTCAGCGGCCGTGCTGGCTGGTTGCACCGCGTGGATCTCTGCATCAGCAGGCTCAGCAGCAGAATCGACATCGCCCCCTGCCGGAACAGCTTCCACATGCTCGTTGAGCGCTTCTTCGTCTTTCTGTGGTTCGAAGGCCTGCATTCAGGAAGCCCACCGTTCTCAGCCCTATATTCCTATCATAACGCATCCCCACCACAATCTACAATAGGGAGCATCCAGACACAGCCATTAGGGTTTTCTAAGAAATTCTCCTTTTCATTGACCGCAGGGATCATTTTCCATACTATGTGAGGGTAGTGCGACCCACAGAGAGCCCATGGCCAGAGACTTTTACGACGTCCTGGGTGTGCAACGCAACGCCAGCGATGCCGAGATCAAGAAAGCCTACCGTCGCCTGGCAAAAGAGCATCACCCCGACGCCAATGATCAATCACCACAAGCGGAAGCTCGTTTCAAAGAGGTGAGCGAAGCGTACGCTACGCTTTCGGATCCTGAAAAAAGGCAGCAATATGACCTGCTGGGCCAGGTGGACGGTGGTTTTTCGGGATTTCAGAACATCCCGGTGGATTTCAGCCATTTCAATGTGGAAAACGCCGGCCCTTTCGGCGATTTCATCGAAGAGCTGTTTCAAGGACACACCCGCCAACGACGAGGGAGCGGCCGCCAAAGCACCTACCGAAAACCGAGACCCACTGCGGGCGCTGACCTCGAGCAAGCCATTGCCATCAGCCTGGCGGAAGCCTATCACGGTGCGAAGCGATCGTTTCAGATGGGTGATCAACAAATCAATGTGCGCATCCCTCGCGGGGTGGCGGATGGAAGCCGCATCCGCGTCAGTGGCAAAGGTGGACCGGGCATGAATGGCGGGCAAGTGGGCGATCTGTATCTCCGCGTGAGCGTTTTACCGGACCCAAATTACCAACGAAATGGCGATGATTTAGCGCGAGACATCACCCTCGATCTCTTCACCGCATTGCTGGGTGGCGTGATCGAAGTCCCGACGATGGAGCGCCCCGTCCGCCTCACCATCCCACCGGGCACCCCTTCTGGAAAGCGGTTCCGCATCGCCGGAAAAGGAATGCCGCGCAGTGGAAAAACCGACCAACGCGGCGACCTTATCGTCCGCTCACAGATCCAGTTACCGGAGAAGTTGACGGCCGAAGAACGCAAATTGGTGAAGCAACTGCGGGCTTCCATTCAGCAACGAGACAGCACCGAACACAGGTAAGCGCAACCCTTAGCGGATCGGTATACTTGCTTTCGTCGAGCCGAGGGTAAGTATGGTAGACGCACATCGTGTTTTGGCGAGAGCCGCCGCGATCACCGCTCCCACCTGGGGGCTATTCGAGCATCTCTTCCCGGAATCCTTACAGACCGACGAAAATCGTTCCGTATGGACCGAAGGTACGCCCTTTTACGAACCGTTGCCCCCTTTGCGAGGGGAAACGAGTGCCGATTTGGTCATCATCGGCGGTGGCTTCACCGGCACTTCAACCGCCTATCACTTCAGCCGCCGGTATCCGGAAAAGCGCGTGATCCTCCTCGAAGCACGTACCATCGGCAATGGTGCGAGCGGTCGCAATGGGGGGCACCTGCTCAATGGCCTGGCAGATCCCAGGAGCCACGCCACGCCAGAGATGACCCGGCGCGTTCACGAAACCACCGCCCGGGGGATCCAAAACCTGATCGCCCTCATCCAGCGTCACAACTTGGCGGTCGATCATCAACTCGGGGGAGCGCTGCGGGTCTTCACCGACGCGGAACGCGCTGAGAAAGCGCATCAATACAGCGAAGAAATTGCTCCCCTCGGCATCGCGGAGACTTTTCTCACCCCCGCAGAGTTGCAGCATAAACTGAATCTGCAGGGGGTGCATGGCGCGATCCTCGATCCTTTGGCCGGTCAGATCAATGGCGCGCAGCTGACTCGTTCTCTCCGCCCCATCCTGCTGGAAGCCGGCGTCGCCATCTACGAAAACACTCCCGTAATTCGGGTGGAAGAAGGCCGCAACATACAGTTGCACACTCCAGCAGCCACGGTGAAGACGCAGGCGATCGTCCTCGCCACCAATGGCTATACGACCCAACTGGGTTATTTTCGCGATGCCATCTTCGCGCTGCATTCTCATGTCTTTGCCACCGCTCCTCAATCAGCCGCAGAACTGGCCGCGCTGGGTTGGCGGGAGCATGATGTCTATTCTGATGATCTGGATCGCATCTCTTACGTCGCCAGGACAAGCGATCGTCGGATCGTCTTCGGCGGCGGCAGCAACGCATCTTATGCCTACCGTTTCAACAATCAAAGCGTGTATCCCGGTTCGCCGGAACGGGCCAAGCCTGCTTTTGCTGCCATGAAACGCACCTTGCAACAATACCTGCCCGGTAGTGTCGGTTTGCCGATCACTCACCGCTGGACGGGTACCCTGGGTTATACGCTCGCCAGGAACACGCTGATGGGCGTTCGTGGAGCGCATCGGAATGTATTTTACGCGCTCGGTTACTGCGGCCACGGCGTGAACTTAGCGAACATCGCCGGCGAAGTGCTCACCGATTTGTACTCCGGTGATGATGAGCGCTGGCGGGGATTGCCTTTCTACGATTCGCAGTATCTACGCATCCCCCCCGAACCCTTCCGCTGGCTGGGCTATCAACTGTTCACAGGCCTGACGGGCAAAGCTCCTCGGACACAATGAAAAAAGGCATGCTCATGAAAACGATGGATTTTGATTTTCGCTCGCGCCGCTCCATGGTCGCCGGGAAGCAAGGAATGGTTGCGGCGAGCAATCCCCTCGCGGCCCAGGCTGGTTTGCGCATCCTGCAGCAGGGTGGTACGGCGGCCGACGCAGCGATCGCCGCCGCTGCGGTGATGAACGTCGTCGCCCCGTCCTCCACCGGGATCGGCGGGGATTGCTTCGCTCTGTATTATGACGCGAGCGCCCGTCAGGTCAGCGCCCTGAACGGCAGCGGCCGCGCAGCCAGAGCTCTCTCGCTGGAAACGGTGCGTGCCGCCGGCCACGAGCAAATGCCGCATCGAGACGCCGTCTCGGTCACCGTCCCCGGTGCAGTCCGTGGTTGGGCCGATCTGCTGGAACGATTCGGCCGGTTGTCTCTGAAAGAAACCTTGGCCGATGCCATTCAATACGCGTCCGAGGGTTATCCGCTCAGCCCGGTTTTTGGCCACAGTTGGCAACACAGTGAAGCGCTCTTGCAGAGCTGGCCGCATACCGCGGATTACCTGCCCAATGGCCAGGCGCCGGCGGTAGGGCAGATCGTCCGCTTGCCTCAATTGGCAGCATCTCTTCAACGAATCGCCGAGCAAGGTCCAGACGCTTTTTACGAAGGTGAAATGGCTGACCGCATCGCAACCACATTGCGCGATCTTGGCTCACCCATGTCGGCAGCCGATTTGCGCGATCATCGGTCGGATTGGGCCGATTCCATCCACATCGACTATCGCGGAACGCGCATCCACGAACACCCACCCAACGGGCAGGGGCTGGCCGCACTGATCGCGCTGCAAATTTGCAGTGGGTGGCCCATCGATTCTCTCCCTCCTTTGTCGCCGGAACGGCTGCACCTCCAGGTGGAAGCGATGCGAGTCGGTTTTGCCGATGCAGCCCAATATGTGGCGGATGCCGCAACCCACCCTGCACCCTTGGATTTTCTGCTGAGTGAAGGATATGCCGCCGAACGACGAGCGCAGATCTCTCCGCTGAAGGCGATGAGCCCACCCAGTTACGGCCGACCCGCTGGTTCTTCCGATACGATTTACCTTTGCACCGTCGATGGAGAGGGAAACGGTTGCTCCTTCATCAACAGCCTATTTATGGGTTGGGGATCGGGCATTGTCGTACCGGGAACCGGCATCTTTCTGCAAAACCGCGGTGCGGGTTTTCGGCTCGAACCCGGCCATCCCAACGCCTTAGCCGGTGGCAAACGACCCTATCACACCATCATTCCCGGCATGATGACGCGCGACGGTGATTTGTGCGGTGTCTTCGGCGTCATGGGTGGCTACATGCAACCGCAGGGGCATCTGCAAGTCGTCAGCGCCATGCTCGATGATGATCTCAATCCGCAGGAAGCGCTCGATCGGCCGCGTTGGTGCCTGGGCGCCGGCGTCTCTGTTGCCGGTGATAGTGAGCTGCTGCTCGAAGAAGGCATATCGCTGAAAACCATGGCTGGTTTGGCGCGGCTGGGTCATCGCGTCCGCCCCATCAGCGGTGCCGATCGTGCGGTTTTCGGCAGCGGACAAATCATCCTGCGGGATGCAAGCAGTGGCGTTCTATTCGGTGGCAGCGACCCGCGCAAAGATGGTCTGGTAGCCGCCTATTGAATTCATGCTGTGCTTTTGCTATGTTTCGCGCATCGTCCAAACAAACGAAAGGAGGTGATTCAGTGAATGGCTGTATGGTGGGGGTGAATCCACGCTGAACATCACCTTCGGGGGATGAGCCACGTGCGGTTCACCTCCACCCGCTACAAGCGAAAAAGGCGGCCGATCGATCGGCCGCCTTTGCTTTTCCGTCGCTCGCTTCAGTCGATCCCGTTGGCGATTTTTTGCAAAGCCTGCCGACAATCGGCGATCAAGTCATCGATCTCTTCCAGTCCCACCGAAATGCGAACCAGGCCGGGTGAAAGTCCCGCGGCCACCAACTGTTCCTCCGAAAAACGGGCGTGACTGGTCAAGGCAGGTAGGCAGACCATCGTCTCCGCCGCGCCCAGGTGCGGCACATTGCGCAGCAAGGCCAGGGACTCGCTGAACGTTTGTGCGGCTGATAGACTGCCGAGGTCGACGCAGAGCATCCCGCCGAAACCCTTCATTTGCTGCTTCGCGACTTCATGTTGGGAAGAGCTTTCCAATCCCGGATACAGCACTTCTTTCACGGGTGCTTCGTCTTCGAAAAAACGGGCCAACTGCAGCGCATTCTCGTTGTGAAGTTTCATCCGTAAGGGCAAGGATTTCAGGCTGCGATCGATGAGGAATGCATCCTGCGGACTGGGTATTCCGCCCAGCATTTTGCGCGCTTCATACAAAGGTACGATCAAGTCTTCATCCGTGATGACCGCGCCGGCCGTCACATCGGCATGACCGCCAATGTATTTCGTCACACTATGGATGATGAGATCGACGCCAAATTCCCGGGGAGTCTGATTGATGGGCGTAGCGAAGGTGTTATCGATGATCGTGAGCGCCCCACAACGCCGGGCCGCCGCGACCACCTGCGGGATCGAGAGGCAATCGACTCGCGGGTTCACGGGCGTTTCAAAGAAGACGACTTTCGCTTCCGGGGCGATCTCGTCGCAGCGATACAACTCATCTTCAGACAGGATCACCGGTTGAATGCCATAATTGGGCAAGAAATCCTCGATGTAATGCAGCGTGCTGCCATACACCGCCCGAGAAGCCACGATGGTGTCGCCGCTCTTCAGCAATTTCAGTAAAGTCATCGTGATGGCATTCATCCCGGATGAGAAAAGCAGAGCCGCTTCTCCCCCTTCCAGGGCGGCCAGTTTTTTCTCGACATTGCGGATAGTAGGGTTACTATAGCGCGTGTAAAAATAGCGCTCAGCATCATATTCATTCAACTCGGTGTAGTCTTCATTCTCGTCCACGCTGAAGGCAACGGTTTGGTAGATCGGATGCACGAGCGAGCGTTCCGCATCCTTTCTGCCATGGATCAAATTTGTAGCGAGGGATCGTTCGTCGTTCATATCAAGGAACCTTCTCCACCAACAGATCAAAAACGCGCGGTGCGATCATCCACACCAGTGAGCCACGAGTCGGTTCTCTCAGGTAGACATCCACTCTGGCCAAACCGCCCTTCTTCATCACCACCATCCCGCCGGTCAACGCTTCAATGGTTTCACTGAAGGTCGGCTCGTGCCCGACCAGCATCACCGAATCTCGCGGTTCATGCCCGGCCAACATGCCTTCGAGCGAAGCCAGCCCCCAATTGAAATCGCCCATTGCGGGATCGATTTTGACCGATGAACCCAACTGATGGGCGACGATATCGGCCGTTTGACGCGCACGGATGCGGGGGCTGCTGTAGATGGCTGCCAGATCCAGTTCCAAGCGGTGGATGACGCGGGCCGCATTCTGAGTGCGCCGTTTGCCACGTGCGGTCAATTCCCGGGCGAAATCTTCGACTCGGCCCCGTTCCTCTGCCTGTGCATGTCGCAGAAAATACAGCCGCATTCCTAGATGCCCCATCCTGCCGGAAGGCGTTGCACACCGATGAACACCAACACGATGGCAGCCGTCAGGGCAATGATGCCATGGCGGTAGCGTTGCCGGTCGGTCTTACCCGGAAAGCGCGCTCGCTGCAGCTCCAATATGCCCAAGCCGATCGTCATCGTGATGAGATGTTCCCAGCGATACAAGAAGGCAGCATCGAACCAATTGCCGATGATGATCAAATACAAGAGGCCGACCGCCCACTGGACGCGGAACAGCCAGTGATACAACAACATGGCGAGCCGCTCCAACCTGCCGTACTTCTGCGATCCGCCGGAGATGACACCCTGACCCAAACGAACGAATAGAACCAGCGTCAGAACGACGATCACCCAGCGGAGGCCGGAATGAACCTCAGCGATGGTTTCTGTCATAGCCCGGCTCCTTCACTTCCCTGATAACCATGAGGATGATTGCGATGCCAATGCCAGGCGGAAGCCACCATTTCCTCCAGCGAAGGATGACGCGGTCGCCAACCCAGTTCTGATCGAATCCGCGAACTATCTGCGACCAATCGGGCGACATCGCCAAACCTTCGCGCTGCGATTTCCACCGAGATTTCGCATTCCGTCACCTGACGTGCTACTTCGATCACTTCCCGCACCGAATATCCCTGGCCACTCCCTATATTGTAGACACTACTGGCTTGATTGTCTTCCAGGGCGCGTAAGGCGCGCAGATGAGCATCAGCGAGATCCATGACGTGGACATAATCCCGAACGCAAGTTCCGTCCTCCGTATCATAATCATCACCATAGAGCAACAACCGTTCCCGTTGCCCCAGGGCGACTTGCAACACCAGGGGGATCAGGTGCGTTTCCGGATCGTGCGCTTCTCCGATGTGTCCCTTTGGGTGTGCGCCGGAAGCATTGAAATAACGCAAGCTCACCGTACGCAATCCATAAATCTCTTCCAACCAACCGAGTTGCCGTTCCACGGCCCATTTGGTTTCGCCGTACACACTGCCCGGTGAAATCAGATCGTCTTCCCGGAGCGGCCGCTGTTGTACCGCATATACATTGGCGCTGGATGAAAACACAAAATTACCGATGCCAGCCACCGTCACGGCTTCCAACAAATTCATAGTGGCGAGCAGATTGCCGCGCAGATACTTGAATGGCTCGCGCATGCTCTCGCCCACCTGTATGTGAGAGGCAAAATGCAATGCGCCGTTGAATTCATGGGCCGCGAACAGTTCCCGCAAGGCGCGGCGATCCAGCAAATCTCCGCGATGGAATTCTGCCTTTGGGTGGATGGCCGGGCGAAAGCCACTGCTCAAATTATCAAATACCACCACCTCTTCGCCAGCCGCGATCAAAGCGTCGACCACATGACTGCCGATGTAGCCCGCCCCTCCCGTTACGAGATATTTCACAGCAATTCTTTCCCAAAATAGGCGACTAGGGCGCCACCGACACTGCCGATGAAAACGAGCAGAAGACAAGCCAGCCCTTGAATCAGCCAGCGGAACGGGTGGGTCATCCCGAAAGGCAAGGATGCCTCTCCGCCCGTTTCGGCAGTTTGTTGGGCCAAGGCAGCCAACAGCTGCAGTTGACGTTCGCTTTCGGCGATCAATTCAGCAAATGCCTCGTGCTGTGTTCCGTCTGCTCGCTTCATATTCCAGGAACCAACACCGTGCGCGTCGCCATGAGGTAGAGCACGACCGTCGGCGCCACGAAGAGCAAAGCGTCGATGCGATCCAATACACCGCCATGACCGGGAAACAGATTGAAGCCCGCCAAACGGGAATCTTTGCTTTGAAAATACCGTTTCATCGCCGATTCCCAGAGGTCACCGAAGACTGCCACCGGCGGCGCAAACAATATGAGCGGCAGGTAAATGACGGCATATTGACCGCTCAACTGCAAGGCAACATAACCGGCAACGCTGCCACCCAACCAGCCGCCGAGCGCCCCTTCGATCGTTTTCTTCGGTGAGATGCGTGGTGCCAGCAAGCGATTGCCAAAGACCCGCCCAGCGAGATAGGAGAAACTATCAGTCGCCCAGGTCAAAACCAGGACCAGAATCAGCCAAAAAGCGCCTGAATCGCCGTCCTCGCGCAAGTGCAACATCGCCAGGATGGGCAAACCCACATACACCACTCCTGCCAGCGACGACAATGTACAGCGGCCCATGGTATGCCAGCCCTTTTCGCCACGCAACCAATGATGGAAGACATGACTGGCTGCTGCCAGCGCCACCCACCAGAGATACCATGACCAGGGAGCGCTCCATTGGGTCAACCCTAAGAGAATCAGGGTCAAGAGCGCCCCGAGGAAAGGGGGTTGTTTCGAGCAACGCCCACGGAGCAAAGCGGTGAACTCCATGCTGGCCACCACCGCGACCACGGCCGCCAACGCAAATAAAGCCCAGCCCCCCAGAACGACCAGCAAGACTGTGACGGGAATGCCAATCAATGCCGTGATGATGCGCAATTGGAGGTTCTGCCGCATCCATGACCTCTCTCGGAAACACGCCTCCCTTTGAACCAGAGAGTCAACCGCCCTGCTGATGAGATACAGATTGTGACTTTGACCGATCGAGAACCAGTACGAAATATCGGCAACGGTTCTCTGGCTGCAAAAAGTAGAAACATTCTTGGAAACCAGCTGTCCTGCACATTCGCAGTGCCCGTTCATTAAAAGCCGCTATCGTTGCCCGAAAACGGCTGGCTTGATATTCACAGCAGGCGAATTCCATGGCAAGCGACAGGATTTGTTTCCCCCAGCCTCGTCCTATGGATCGGGGGTGTATGCTGATCCCTACATCCAAAGCATTCTCATCATATTTACCACCCAGGACTCTGGCATCTTCGCCGAAACAACAGAAAGCCAAAATCCTGCCGTCTGCTGAACGAGTCACGTAATGGTATCGATGGGCCGGTTCACAGAAGGCAACCACCGTCGCCTCCATATCCTCGTTTCGAGTATTGTAAAATGCAGCATTGCCTTCGTATTGCCAGGAAGCGATCTCTTTGGCAGCGCTTTCATTCATCTTGTGCCAGACCAATCCAGAATTCCTGGGTTGCCAGGTTGCATCCGTCATGAAAGGGGCACCAATCTCGCAATCGTGACGCCATCCCCCCCTTCGGCCGGCGGAGCGGTTTGCGCGCGCTCGATCAGAGGATGACCCGCCAGGCGTTCGCGAACGGCCCGCCGCAACGCACCCGTGCCTTTCCCATGGATGATCCTGCCAAAAGGCAAACCAGCCGCGCTCGCCGCATCCAGATAGCGCTCCAGATGTTCCACGGCTTCCTCCACCCGCTGACCGCGCAAATCCAATTCCAGGCCGGGCGATGCCGCATGACTCTTCCTATTTTCTGTTGGCGCTTGCACTTTGCCTGCTCGTTCTTGCGCTTCTGCCGCTAGGGGAGCCAGATCAGCGTTGCTGGCTCGGACGCGCATCGCACCGACTTGCAACAGCGCTTCATCCATTTCGAGTTCGATGATCAATCCTTTGGTGCCGAGCCTTTCCAACCAGACCACTTCACCCAATTGAGGGGCCCAATCCACAGCCGTATCCAACATCGCTGACTGGGTCTCGATTTCACGGACGAGGTATCGCTCTTCCAGGCCACGGATGGTTTCCTGCAGCTGTTCCAACGGGTCCAGTTCTACACCCACGCGTTGCATAGAAGCGCGCAATTTTCTCAGCTCTTCGCGCAGATCCGCCAATTGCGAATCCGCTTCTTGCCTCGCGGCCAGCAAGATCTCACGCCGCTCTTCATCCAGGTTGTTCAAACGGGAGCGCAATTCGCTGAGCTGCCCTTCCGCTTCCTTGCGCATCGCCAACGCCTCTTCCTGCTGGCTCTGCGCGATTTCGCGTGACCGATGCAATTCATCCAACAAGTCATCGGCGACCAAATCCTGCATGGGCACCATGTGGCGCGCTTCCGCCAAGATATGAGCCGGCAAGCCAAGCCCTTCCGCGATGACCAGCGCGTTGGACCGACCCGGCAAACCGCTGATCAAGCGATACGTAGGCGATAGCGTTTCCAGATCAAATTCCATGCTCGCGTTGCGCAGACCGCGGTGTTGGACGGCGAACACCTTCAGCTCTGGATGGTGCGTGGTCACCAAGGCGGTGACTTTTCTCCGCTGCAATTCGAAGAGCAAGGCCCGCGCCAGAGCGGCTCCCTCGGTGGGGTCCGTCCCCGCTCCCAATTCATCCCACAAGACCAGCGAGCGCTCATCACAATCTTGGATGATCTGGATGATGTTGGTCATGTGCGAAGAAAAGGTACTCAGCGATTGCTCGATGCTCTGCTCGTCTCCGATATCCACATGCACGGCGCTGAAGACACTCAGCTCCGCCTCCTCCACTGGCAGGTGCATCCCGCTGTGCGCCATCAGGGTCAACAAACCTACTGTCTTCAGGGTCACAGTTTTGCCACCCGTATTGGGGCCCGTGATGACGAGAATCCAGCCATCCGCACCCAGCTCCACATCGATCGGTACCACTTCCTCACCCAGGAGAGGATGACGGGCGGAACGAAACCACAGCGTGCTGCCGGAATGGTTTCCGGGGTCTCCCTGGCCATTGCCCTTAGGCCAGGGGACGAAACGAGGGGCCACCGCCTCCATTTCCACGGCCAGCAAGGCCCGGGCGCGGATGAGATCCAGTTGCGCCAGCACTTCCACCGTCCGAATGATTGCCTCCGCTTGCTGAGCCGCCTGTTCACTCAGCGCCAATAAGATGCGGTGAATCTCTTTTTCTTCCTTCAATTGCCATTCGCGCCAGGCGTTGTTCAATTCGACCGTGGCGAGCGGTTCGATCCAAAACGTCGCGCCACTCGCGGAAGAATCATGGACCACACCGGCAATTTTGCCTTTGTTTTCCGCTTTGATCGGGATCACGTAACGACCGCTGCGGATGCTGATCAACTTTTCTTGCAAGATGTCTCGATTGCGGTGGGAATGGATGATGCGCTGGAGTTTCTGCTGCAGCCGTTCAAAGGAGTGCTTTAACTCCCGGCGGATGACGGCCAACTTAGGGCTTGCTGCATCCTGGATTTCGCCATTCTCGTGGATGCAACGGACGATGGCTTCTTGCAGCTCTGAGCAATCTTCCGCATCCAGGATCAAGCTTGCCAGCCGCGGGTACTGACCCGCCATGCGGCCGATGGTCCGGCGCAGCGTCGTGCTCCGCCGCAAGGTATCGCGCAGATCGAGCAAACCTTGTGGCTCGATGGCGATTCCCCGTTGGGCTTTGAAGATCAAATCGCGGACATCGTGGACGCCGCCGAGCGAGAGGCCGACTTTTTGATCCAGGGCGCGGATGGCTTCTGCCGTCTCTTCCTGCCAGATGCGCACCGTGCGCTCATCCCCACTTGGTATCAGCTCGGCGGCCAACTCAACCCCCGCCGAGAAGGCACAGTGTGCGGACAATCGTGCCAGCACCTTATGGAATTCCAGGCGTTCCCTAGCTTTGGCTTGCATCTCCATCCATTCGCTTCCCGTTTCGGTTGCGCTCAAACCGCCTCTTTACTCTCGATTTGCAGAATCGAATTCGCGGGACCGAGCACCACCAACGTATCGCCGCTGGAGAGCTCATATTGCACCGATGGATTCACGACCAGCTCACCGTCGGTACGCTGCACCGCCAGGATGGTGACCCCTGCGATGCGCCGCAAGTCGCATTTGCCGATGGACTGTCCGACCAGTGGCGAGGAAGCACCCACTTTCACCTGGCCGATCTCCGTTTCCGCCCCATCAGATAGATGGGCGACAAAATCATGTACCACTGGGGTCAGCAGTGCTCGGGCCATGCTGCGCCCTCCGACATAGTAGGGGCTGACCACTCGGTTCGCACCGGCTCGCATCAACTTGCGTTCTGTCTCCAAGACGGCCGCCCGCGCGACGATGTACAATTGGGCGTTCAAGCCTCTGGCGGTCAAAACGGTGGCGATATTGGCCGCATCTGTGCTGAGTGCGGTAACCAGGCCAGTGGCCCGAGAGACACCGGCCATTTCCAGGGTTTCATCCATCGTGGCATCGCCGATCACATGAGGGATGCCCTGTTTGAGCAATTCCCCTTCTTCCTCCTCACCCGAATCCACGATCAGGAAGGGGGCCTGTCGCCGCTGCATTTCTTGAACGACTTGTTGGCCCATGCGCCCAACTCCACAGATGATGTAGTGATCCTTGATCTCCATGACTTCCTTTCGTATGCGTTTGCGTTCCCGAGATTGCCACATCTCATCCGAGAATACGCTATCCAACAAGCCGCCAATGGCATAAAAAACGATGAAGACCCCCACAGTGATGAACACCACAGTGAACATCCGCCCTTCCATGGATAAGGTTTGCGGTTCGCCGAAACCGACCGTCGTCAATCCGATCACCGTCATATAAACGGCATCGGCCAGCGTCATCCCCTCCCGATACCAGTAAAACAATGTGCCCCCCAACAGCAGGAGCACCAACATGGCCAGGGTCAGGCGAAATCGCCGGACCGTATCCGTGAAGAAGATGTTGCGTATCCATTGACCGATCCACATCGCAAGTCGACTCACTGTCTTAACGTTGATTCGCACTTCATTGTAGCGAAAAGTAGCGAAAACCTCAGCCACCGGGTCACATGCTGCCCTTCATACTGCCTTCATACTGGATGCGGCTGGATTAGAATGGTGGCATGGCGATTCATCCACTCCTGGAAGGCTTGAATGCGGAACAACAGCGGGCCGTGACGGCAAGCCCGGGGCCCATCATCGTGGTCGCCGGGCCGGGCAGCGGGAAAACACGCGTATTGACCCATCGCATCGCCTGGTACGTTCATGAAAGGGCGATCCCAGCCTCAAGAATCTTAGCCGTGACGTTCACCAACAAGGCGGCCAAAGAGATGCAGGAACGGGTGCGGAATCTCCTGAGCAGTGCGACGCTGGAAGCAGAGGTGCGCACCTTCCACAGCCTCTGCGCTCGCATCCTTCGCCAGGAATTCGCGCATACCCAATTCAGCGCCAACTACCTCATCTACGATACGGTGGACCAAAGAGCGGCCATCAAACAGGCGATCACCGAAGCGAACATCACCCAGGAACAGTATTCACCTAATTTTTATCTGAAAAGGATTTCGGCGGCGAAGAATCAGCTGCAGACTTCTCGCGAATTTTTCAGCAACGATTATTTCGGTGAGTTGGTTTCTCGGGTGTACCCTCACTACGAACGATTGTTGGCTCGCAATGATGCGCGAGATTTTGACGATCTGTTGTTGCACACGGTGCACCTGTTCCAGCAAAACCCGACCATCCTGCAAAAATACCGCCGCTTCTTCCCACACATCCTCATCGATGAATTCCAGGATACCAACTTCGCCCAGTACCGATTGGTTCAGCTGCTCGCCCCTGCCGAACCCAGCCTATTCGTAGTCGGCGATCCCAATCAGGCGATCTATCGCTTCCGCGGTGCAGATTATCGCAACTTAATACGCCTTCGCGCCGACCATCCCAGTGCGCTGGAAATCACCCTCTTTCGGAACTACCGCTCGCCCCAATTTGTGCTGGATCTCGCCAGTTCCCTCATCAACCACAACCCCCAAACCAGCCCTTTGCGCCTCCTCGGGGAACGGCCCAAAGCCAAGACGAAACCGCAAGCGGCCACCCTGGTACGTACCCTCACGGATGAAGAGGAAGCCAATTTTGTTGCGGAAAAGGTATTGGATCACGTGCAAGGGGGAGGAAAGCTGCAGGATTGCGCCGTCATGTACCGCACCAATGCCCAATCGCGCGCCCTGGAAACGGCATTCACCCGGCAAGATATCCCCTATCAGCTGATCGGTGGCGTCTCCTTTTACCGCCGGCAGGAGGTGCGCGATATCCTCGCCTACTTGCGTTTCCTGGATAACCCGCGCGATACCGTCAGCCTGGAACGCATCATCAATATTCCCCGGCGCGGCATCGGTGAGAAAACCTTCCACGCCTTCCACCTTTGGACGGTGGAACATCGCCTGACATACGGTGCGGCGCTGGAACTGCTCAGCGAGTCCGAAGCCGAACCAACCGAAAGAGAACCTTCCCTACCAGAAAAAGAGAAGCTCCCCCCACATCCAAAAAATAAAATGCCGCCTCCTGATGCAGACCGAAATTCGATCTCTGAGGAAGGCAAATTGCCCGATCCGGATGCATACAATGTGCAACAATTCCTAGCGCAGAGTCTCTCCCCCGTCGGGAAGAAAAATCTGCTCCGCTTTGCGCATCAAGTGAATGAATGGCGCGCGCTTGTCAATTCCGCTTCTGTCGGCAACCTGTTCCGGGCCATCGTGGATGACATCCACTATTGGGATCATCTCGCAAAGATCAGCGATACCGAAGCACAACGCCAGGACCGAGAAGAAAACCTGGAAGAATTGGAGCGCTATCTCTTCGACCATCCCGACCTGGCGCTGTCGGAATTCCTCTTGGAGACCACGCTGGTTTCGGATGTCGATGAACTCGATGATCGCCGGGAATGCGCCACTTTGCAAACGCTGCATACCGCCAAAGGCCTCGAATATCCCGTCGTCTTCATCATCGGTCTGGTCGACGGCATCCTCCCCCATTCATTCAGCTTGCAGGAAAGAGATGGCGTAGAGGAAGAACGGCGCCTTTTCTACGTGGGCATCACGCGCAGCATGAACCAACTGTACCTTTGCTACTTCGGCCTTCGCGGTGCTCATTTCGCTACCCAGAGCCAATCCCCCTCACGATTTTTGGCAGAGTTGCCGGTCGAGTTCCTGATCAATGAAAAGGGTGAGCCGATCCAAAGCCTCGATGCAAAACACAGCACCGAGAGCAGCTCAGGAAAGAGTGCGCTTCCCGCTCCTACCCAGGGAAGGCATCAAAAGCGAAATGAAACATCCCACCAAAAAGGAAAAAAGAGGAAATTCATCCATGAGGCAGCCCTAGCCACAAAGAAACCACCGTTGCCCGCCTTCTCCGCAGGAACGCGGGTACGTCACAAACGCTTCGGCAGCGGAATCATCATTGCAATGGAGCAACTGGGGGAGCTGGATCTCGTGCTGACCATCGATTTCGATGACCGACAATTTGGCGAAAAGCGCTTGATCGCCTCTCGTGCCCAGTTATCGCTGCTCCCTTGAAATGTGAAATGAATGTACATTCATTGCCTCCCTCTCCGTTTTCCTTGCTCCTCGCCAGCAAATCACCACGGCGCCGCGAATTGCTCACTGCCCTCGGCATCCCCTTTGACGTGCTTGCCGCACCCATCGAAGAAGAGCCCTTGCCCGCAGAAAACCCACAGACCGCCGCCCTTCGCATCTGTTTGGAAAAGCACAGGGCAGCGCGTGCATTGCAGCCGAAACACAGCCTGATCCTCACGGCCGATACGGTGGTTTCCTTATGTGCGGCTGGGTCTTGGCGGATATTCGGCAAACCGGCAGACGAAGAGGAATTACGCTGCATGTTGCATTCCTTGGCGGGACGCGAACATCTCGTTTGCACCGCTTTCACGCTGTCTTCATTGAGGATGATGCGCTCTCAGGTCGTGGCATCGCGGGTCTGGTTACGTGATTTTACCGAAGCCGAGATTCAGGCGTATTGCGCGAGTGATGTGCCTTATGACAAAGCGGGCGGTTACGCCATTCAAGACATGGATTTGCAACCCGTGGCGAAGCTGGTCGGTAGTTACAGCAACGTGATGGGTTTGCCCTTGGAGGCCTTGACGTTCGCCTTGCGTGCCTTTGGCTTCACCATTCCCTTGTTGCAGGAATTGCAGCATAATCTGAGCCCGCTGATGGATGGAACTTGAATGAGTAGCGCCATACAAATCCGCAAATATCGCCAGAAAACGCAGGATCTGGCTGAGATGGTCCGCATCAAAAACGAGCGCTCCATCGCCATGGATGAGCCCCCTTCCAGTACAGAAGAGCGCTTGCTGCGCAGTTTCGAACAATACATCTTCGGTATGGAAATCGAGCGGGATGTGTTCCTGGCCTGGCGCGAAACTCAATGCCTCGGCTTTGGGTTTTGCATGATGAATGGCGCTTACAATACCGGCTACATCGACACCAACATTGCTCCCGCCGCGGTACTCTCTGAAGTGTTCCATCCCCTTTTCGCCACCGCAGAGCAACACATCCGACAAACTTTGGGGGGTGATCAACTGCCTCGCGAAAAACCATTTTTCATCGATACCTTCGCCCAGGCCCATCCCGTGGATGAGCAAAAAATCAGCTTGCTCAAAGATTTGGGATATTTCGAGGTGCGTCGCTTCTACGACATGCTCATCCGATTCGAGCCGCACATGAAACCGGCGACCTTCCCCGACGGCCTGGAATACCGCCCCTTTCAGCGGCAACACGAAGCGCACGCCTATCATATGGCCTACCTCGAATCCTTCCGAGACCACTGGGGGAACATCAGCATCGACGACTTCGATCAGTTCGCCAAACATTTCGACAACCCGGATTTCAACGAATCTTTGTGGTTCGGCGCCTGGGACGGAGAGGAAATCGCCGGTGTGTTGTTCGGTGAAATCAGTCCGGGCCATCCCCAGCGGGGGTCCGTGGATCTGTTGGGTGTGCGGCGTCCCTGGAGAAGACGGGGTTTAGGGACCGCGCTCCTACGACAGGCTTTTCATCTGTTTCAAAAACATGGCTTCACCGAAGCCGAGCTCAACGTGGATGCCGAAAGCCGCACGAATGCAGTCGCTCTTTACCAGCGCGCTGGCATGCACACCATCAAAGAAGAACTCGTGCTCAGAAAAATGATCTGGGGCCGGCCGGAAGATATCGTTGAATGAAGCGCTCTACACTTCCATTTCTGCCATCGCCTCTTGCAACTGCTGAAAGGCCGATGTCTCCTGGTCCTGCAAGGCGAGCACCGCTTCACGCATCCCGAGCCGCCAGCTTCGTTCCTCGCTCTCCGAAAAAGCCAACGTTTCATCAGCCTCCACGCGGAGCGCTTCGAGCTGTGCATTGATTTTCTTTCGTTCCTCGGTCGAAGCCGAGCCACGTTCACGAAACAGGCCTTCACGTTCATCCATCAACTGTCGTGCGCGGAAAAGAGGTGGCAGATCTGCCGAGAGCATCTCATCATACAACGCTTCCCAACGCCGCTCTGCCTGGCGGAATGCCGGCGCCACCGACCGCAAAGCATCCTGTTCCAGAATCGCCGCCGCTTCCACCAAGAAATCGGCATAACGACCCCGGGCGCCCTTACCCCCCGTGCCAAAATGATGGGTGTAGTGGTAAAAATTCGTGATCAAGGCAAACCTTTCACTGCCCTGAGTGAACTGCCGTTTCCAGCCAGTTTTGCTTCGCTCGTCTGCGAGGGCATCCGCCCAGCGAGTATATGCAGCCAGACCGTATTTGCCCCGCATGGGTTTCCTCGGTGGTTCACCCGTCGCGTGGTCCAGGCATTGCTGAATCCCGGCATGGATCGCCGCGGGCAATCGCTGCCACTGGATCTTACCCAGGGTCATGACTCGCTGGCGCTCCTTGCGGATCCGCTGGCGCGCTGCGTCCAATTGATGCGCGGGAATTTCTATCGGCACGTGCGCCCGATCGACGATGCTCGCTTCATCGGCGGCTTCATCGTAGCGGGTGACCAGGATGGGGATGACGAACCAGTTTTCCTCCCCCCACTGCGCGTCTCCATAACCCAGCGAGAAAGCATCCGCCCAAACCAGCGGCGCTTTCCCATTCGCCAGGGCTTGTGTCAAATTGAGGCGCGCTTTTTCCACCGAATGGGTCCGCTGATTCTTGGCTTCGATCTGGAGCCGTTCCAAGGCATTCGTCAAGGGATCGAAACTCTGGACGGTGAGGAAATTGAATAGCGGCGGATAACCCTGATACTGAAAGATGAAATATCCGGCGACGATGCCACCGGCGATCCCGAGCAAAAGCGCTTCACTGGGTGCTTCTCCGTTGTGTGGCAGGCGTTCCCCTTGATGGGCCAGGACGTTGCGCAACGCAGCCAATTCCCAGTGATCCCCCCCGTATTCCGCGTAGTTCTTCAGTTCAACCATGGTCAGCAGACCCTCCAGTTCAGCTTGGCGATGTTAGCACAAGGACGCCCTCCGTTCACTTGACTTTGCTGCCTGTTTCGGGCATCATCTTCGTCGCGGGCCTATAGCTCAGCTGGGAGAGCGCTTCAATGGCATTGAAGAGGTCAAGGGTTCGAGTCCCTTTAGGTCCAACTTTGCGATCTCAACTTAACGCATTGCCCAACACGTTTTTACCATCCACAAACTTGGGTTATCATCTGGTGTATCGATTTCACGCGGTTGGATTGAGGAGAGAAACGTGAACGACTTTCCCATCGTCTTCGATGGGCACAATGATACGCTATTGCGCTACCTGAGGGATGATGACGGTTTCGACTTTTTCGCACGAAACGAACTGGGGCATCTGGATTTGCCGCGAGCCCGTGAAGGTGGCTTGGGCGGTGGTTTTTTCGCCGTTTTTGTGCCCGCCAACCTGAAACCCCGCGCCACCGTAAATGAACCGTTCACCAGAGGCAATCCTCCCCCGCAGCGTAGAGGGGAACCGCTGAGCCTGGAATATTCCCAGCGCATGGCCTTTGCCATCTCCGCCCAACTGTTCCGCATGGAGCGACAATCGGCCGGTGCGTTGCGCATCGCCCGTTGCCTTCGTGATGTGGAGGAAGATCTGGCCAACGGCGTGTTTTCCGCGATTTTTCATTTGGAAGGGGCAGAACCTCTGGATCCAGAACTGCACGCGCTGGAAATCTACCATGCTGCCGGTTTGCGCTCGCTTGGGATCGTCTGGAGCCGCAGCAATTGCTTCGCCCATGGCGTTCCGATTGGGATGCACCCTACACCGGATATCGGACCCGGTCTCACCGAAGAAGGCTTTGCCCTGGTGCGTGCCTGCAACGAGCTGGGCGTCCTGATCGATCTTTCCCACTTGAACGAAGCGGGTTTTTGGGATGTCGCCCGTGTCAGCCAGGCGCCGCTCGTCGCCACTCACTCCAATGTGCACGCCCTCTGCCCCAACGCCCGCAACCTGACCGATCGGCAATTGGACGCCATCGCCGCTTCGGATGGCATCGTAGGGCTCAATTTCGCGGTGAGTTTCCTGCATCCTGAAGGCAGTCACGATACCGCGGCGACTCACCTGGAAACCATGGTTCGCCACATCGACCATCTGGTGGAACGGATCGGGATCGATCGGGTCGCCTTGGGTTCAGATTATGACGGCACCGATATACCCGATGTGCTGGGTGATGTCAGCGGCTTGCCGAAATTGATGGCGGCTTTAAGAGCCAGTGGCTATGGTGATGAAGAATTGAAGAAAATTGCGCATGAGAATTGGCTCCGTGTATTGCGCTTGACCTGGAAAAACTAACCGTGAAAGGATCTCCTATGAATGAAAGTCGATTCCGCATCTTTGATGGACACAACGATTCCCTGCTGGACTTTTTTCCACCCTTTGGCGATGGTCAACCCGAAGAATTCTTCGTCGGCAACGACCGCTGGCAATTGGACTTACCCAAGGCACGCCGCGGCAACTTCGGCGGTGGCTATTTTGCCGTGTACATCCCCGGTGAAGACTTTGCCGAAATCGCCGAAGCCATCAAAAGAGGCGATAGTGACGCTCTGGCTGCGATCACTGTGCCCGTGCCCTATGCCGATGCTGCGTACCCGGCGCTGCAATTGATCGCCATCCTCTTTCGTTTGGAAGAAATCTCTGAAGGCCAATTCAAGATCGTCCGCACGGCGGCGGAAATGGCCCAGTGTTTTGAAAACAACCAGCTCGCTGCCCTATTCCACTTCGAAGGTTGCGAAGCCATCGACCCGGACTTGAACGCCCTGGAAGTCTTCTACCAGGCAGGGCTGCGTTCCGTGGGCATCGTCCACAGCCGAAACAACCATTTTGGCTATGGGGTGCCGATGGGTTTCGGTGAATCCCCCGACAACGGGCCCGGCCTCACCGATGCGGGCCTGCGGCTCGTCAAGCGTTGCAATGAGCTGGGAATTGCCATCGATGTATCGCACTTGAACTACAAAGGCTTTTGGGATGTCGCCAATCATACCGATCATCCGCTGATCGCGACGCATTCCTGTGCGTACCAGCTTTGCAACTCACCGCGCAATTTGATGGATGACCAATTGGATGCCGTCGCTCAGACCGGTGGGATCGTCGGTGCCAATTTCTTCATCGGCTTCCTCAATGAAGAAGGCAGCTGGGAAAAGCCTACACCCATTTCCCGTTTGGTAGAACACATCGACTATATGGTCGAACGCATGGGCATCGACCATGTCGGTTTCGGCTCGGACTATGGCGTCATCCCCGCTCCCGTCGATATGCCGGATATCTCTACCTATCCGCTGCTCATGGCTGCGCTGCGTGAGCGTGGCTATGATGATGAAGCGCTCCACAAACTGGCACACGGAAACTGGCTGCGCGTCCTCCGGGCTACCTGGGGCGAATGAGCTTCTCACCGAGTTGAACGCCTGTGTGACGCCGTCATTCCTGCGGTCGACGCCGTGACCGTAATTCTCGGCATCAACACCGATCATGCTTGCTCCGCCGCCGCCCTCGTCATCGACGGCGAAGTGGTGGGTGCCATCGCGGAAGAGCGACTGAATCGCATCAAGTATTACGCCCGCTTTCCGGCACAGTCGGTCGCCTGCCTGCTGGAGATGGCCCAGCTGAAACCGCAAGACATCGACCATATCGCCATCCCACGGAACCGCAGAGCCAATTTCACCGCCAAACTCAGATACCTACTGTCCCACCCGCAACGGGCTCATTCTTTGCTGCAGACGGGCCGGAAACAATGGCAGCCTTTGGAACTCCGCAAGCAATTGGCCGCTGCCCTCGGGGTATCGTCAGACTCGTTTCGCTTTCGCCAGCACCACATCGAACACCACCTGGCTCATATCGCGAGCGCGTATTTCTGTTCTCCCTGGGATCATGCGGCGGGCTTCAGCGCGGATGGCGCCGGTGATTTCGTCAGTTGCATGCTGGCAGAATGTCATGGGCCACACATCCACGTGAAGAGGCGCATCCATTTGCCTCATTCGCTGGGTTTTTTGTACACGATGATCTGTCAATTCATCGGCTATACCCAATTCGGTGATGAAGGAAAGGTCATGGGATTGGCCCCTTATGGCAGCGATGAATTCCAAGCGGTATTCGAAGAGTTGATCCAACCTACCGCCCATGGCTTTCGCCTCAACCCCCACTATCTGAAACCGTTGGGCTCGCAAGCCAACGTGTACATCAACGAAGTGGGGAGCATGGAAGTCGCTCGCTTGTGGTCTGAGCCATTGCGGGAAATCTTGGGCCCGCCGCGGCTGCCCAAGAGCGAGATCACGAAGCGGGAGAAAGATCTGGCTTACGGCGTCCAGCATGCTTTCGAAAGAACCTACCTGAAGTTACTCAACGACTTGCACCAACTCGTCCCCCTGGATCGGGTCGCCATCGCCGGTGGCGCCGCCTTAAACAGCGTGGCCAATGGCATGATCTTCTCGCAAACGCCGTTCCAGGAGACCTGGATCCAGCCCGCAGCCGGAGATGAGGGATTGGCACTGGGGGCCGCCTTGTATGTGAGTCAATCGGTCTTGCACGAAGCCCATCGTTTTCAAATGAATGGCGCTTACTTGGGGCCAGAATTCTCCACCGCAGAAATCCGCGCCGCCTTAGAGGCAGCCCAGCTCGATCATCGGCAGCTTGACGAAGGGCAACTCAGCGAAGAAACGGTGGATCACTTGGAACAGGGGAAGATCGTGGGTTGGTTCCAGGGGCGCATGGAATGGGGGCCGCGCGCCCTGGGCAATCGATCCATCCTGGCGCACCCTGGCATCGCCACGATGAAAGACACCCTGAACGCCAGAATCAAACGGAGAGAATGGTTCCGCCCCTTCGCGCCGGTCGTCCTGCAAGAGAGACAATCAGACATCTTTGAAGAATCGCATCCCTCACCTTACATGCTCCATGTATATCGAATCCGCCAAGAATGGCGCGAGCGACTGCGTGCCGTGAATCACGTGGATGACACCGGCCGCCTGCAGAGCATTTCGCGGGAGCAAAACCCGAGGTACTATGATCTCATCCAGGCTTTCGCCGAACGCAGCGGGATCCCCGTCCTCGTCAACACCAGCTTCAACGAGAATGAACCCATCGTCTGTTCACCGGCAGAAGCCATTGCCTGCTTTCAACGTACCAAAATGGACGTCCTGGTGTTGGGGGATTGCCTTTGCGTGAAAGACCCAGCCGAGGTACCCGCTTCGACCTGAAAGCGATGAACGAATGCTGGAAAGATGCTCAGTCTATTCGGTAAAATCAGCGGAATCAGGAGCAGAACGACATGACCCAAAAACCGTTACCCATCTACGACGGACACAACGACACCATCCTGCATTACGCCATACCCCAGGTCGCACCACACTATTCGGAAGCTTTCTCTGAATTTTTCGGCTACCGCGAACTCGTCAACCGCGATTTCTTTCAGCGCAGCGAACAGGGCCATATCGATTTGCCACGGGCGAAAGAAGGCGGCCTCGCCGGTGGTTTCTGGGCCATCTCTCCCATCCCCGAAAAAGGGGAGGACAAACAATCCGTCGCCAGCGTCGGCGCCGGGGAGGATGGTACATTTGATGTGCCTTTGCCCCCCGAAATCCCTCATACTTATGCGACGCGCTTCACCATCGCCGCAACCAGTGAACTTTTGCGGATGATCGCTGCCTCCGCCGGGCAGGCCCGCCTCGTGACCACGGCCGATGACATTGTGGCGTGCATCGATGAAGAAGTCTTCGCCATCCAACTCCATTTCGAGGGTGCAGAAGCCATCGATGAAGACCTCTATGCCCTGGATGTCTGGTATGAAGTGGGCCTCCGTTCTCTGGGCATCGTATGGAGTCGTTCCAACATTTTCGGGCATGGCGTGCCCTTTCGCTTCCCCTCGTCGCCGGATACCGGGCCGGGCCTCACGGATGCGGGTGAGCGATTGGTCCGACGATGCAACCAATTGGGGATTCTCATCGATCTCTCTCACTTGAATGAGAAGGGCTTCTGGGATGTCGCCCGCATCAGCGATGCCCCGCTCGTCGCCACGCATTCCAACGCCCACGCCATCAACGCCGCCACGCGCAACCTGACCGACAAACAACTCGCCGCGATCGCCGAAACCGATGGCATGGTGGGGGTGAATTTTCACGTCGGTTTCTTGCGAGAAGACGGCCAGACCGATCCGGATACCTCCCTGGATATCGTCATCCGTCATTTTGATCACTTGATCGAGAAACTGGGCGAAGATCGCGTCGGCTTCGGCTCCGATTTTGACGGCGCCGTCATGCCCAGGGATCTGGCCGATTGCGCCCATTTGCCCCGTCTTGTGGAAGCGATGCGCGCCGCCGGCTATGGCGAGCCACTCCTGCAGAAACTCGCTCATCAAAATTGGCTGCGCGTCCTCCGTTCTTCCTGGAAAGCGACCTGACCGCAGCGCTTTCTTCTTTGCACAATTGCCCAATTGCAACTTGATTCCGGAAAAGGTTTCGCTTATATTTTCAGCGCAAGCGGAGCAAACGGGTCGCATGGATCGCCAAGGACAACATCCACATCCACCATCCTCCCCGAGTCCAGGGGTGACTCGCTCTTTACTTGCGTACTCGGGCGGCTGATCACTCAGCGCCTGTCGAAGTTCTCCCTACGCCACAGTCATTGCATCGATCCAGCATTCCACAGACCGCAGGCCTCTTCTGCCCATTCCGATACGGGAGCATCTCTTCATGAGTGAACGCTACGACCATGCAGCCATAGAACGTCGCTGGCAAAAACGTTGGGAGGCGGATGGCATCTACCGCCAGAAGGTAGATTGGGCCAAACCCAAGCATTATGCGCTCACCATGTTGCCCTACCCGAGCGGCGACTTGCACATCGGCCACTGGTTCGCCATGACGCCTTCGGACGCCCGCGCCCGCTACAAGCGCATGACGGGTTTCAACGTGCTCTTCCCGATGGGTTTCGATGCCTTTGGCTTACCGGCAGAAAACGCCGCTGTTCAGAACAACATCCACCCCTGGGAATGGACGTACAGCAACATTGAGCGCATGCGGGAGCAGCTGCGCACCATGGGCACGATGTTCGATTGGGAACGGGAAGCCATCTCCTGCACACCGGAATATTACCGTTGGACGCAATGGTTTTTCGCTCGTTTTTACGAAACCGGTCTGGCCTATCGTGACGAGGCTTTGGTCAATTGGTCGCCTACCTTGCAGACGGTGCTCGCCAACGAACAAGTCATCGATGGCAAAGATGAACGCACCCAGCAGCCGGTCGTCCAAAAAATGATGACGCAGTGGTTCTTCCGCTATCGTCACTTCGTCGATGAGTTGCTCGATTTCAGCCAGCTGGATTGGCCCAACGCCATCGTACAAATGCAAACCAACTGGATCGGCCGCAGCGAAGGCGCCCGCGTCACGTTCCACAGTGAACTGGGTGATCCCATCGAAATCTTCACCACCCGGCCGGATACCCTCTGGGGAGCCACCTTCATGGTGCTGGCCCCGGAACATCCCCTGGTCAGCAAGCTGACTGCCGAACGCCAACGAGAGACGGTTGAAGCATATGTAGCACAGGCCGCTCGTCGCTCGGAGTTGGAACGGATGGCCGAAGACCGGGAAAAAACCGGCGTGTACATCGGCGCATCCGCCATCAACCCGGTGAACGATGAACGCATCCCCATCTGGGTGGCCGACTATGTGATGATTGGCTACGGCAGTGGCGCCATCATGGCCGTCCCTGCCCATGACGAGAGAGACTTTCAATTTGCTCGCCAACACCAGCTGGAAATTCGCCCCGTCATCCAACCGGAGGGTGAGCAGTTCACTGCCGAAACGATGAGCGAAGCCTGGGAAGGGGAAGGCCGCATGATCCACAGTGGCCGCTTCGATGGCACGGAAATCACGCGCGCCAAAGGACGGGCCAACCCGGGCATCGCCGCCGTGATCGATTGGCTGCAAGAGACGGGCATCGGCGAAGAATCCATCAATTATCGGCTGCGCGATTGGCTCATCAGCCGACAGCGCTACTGGGGCTGCCCCATTCCGATCATCCATGGCGAAGGTGATGCCATCGAGCGGGTGCCCGATGACGAGTTGCCAGTCCTCCTCCCCGAAGGTGTCGAATTCATGCCCACCGGCCGCAGCCCGCTGATCGATCACGAGCCCTTCTACCGAACCACCGACTCTGCGGGCAAACCAGCGCGCCGGGAGACGGACACCATGGATACCTTCCTGTGCTCTTCCTGGTATCAATACCGATACTTGAGTCCACACGATGACCGGGCGCCTTTTGACCCGGAAGAAGCGGCCTATTGGTTGCCCGTGGATACCTATACGGGCGGCGCAGAACACGCCACGATGCACCTGCTCTATACCCGCTGGTTTGCTCGCGCGATGGATGAAGTCGGTGCTTTCGAAGAGACGAAGGAGATCATGCGCGCGCGCGGTCGGGAAGAGACCGACATCCTGCGTGAGCCCATGCTGCAATTGCGCAATCAGGGTCAGGTGCTGGGTGCGGAACGCGAAGGGCACTACGTCCGTGTGGAAGGGCGAATGGAGGAAAGCCGCTTCCAGGCCCATCGCGTCACAGTCATCCCTCGAGAATCACCGGTCATCCCCGGCCAGCCTCAAGGCGAAATCAAGCGGCGCGTCGAAAACATCCTGCACCTGCAAGACGGCGCTGGCACCAGCACAGTCGTAGAAGTGTTGCGGGATGCTGAAATCACCATCCCGGGCTTGCCCGGAACCGCCCGCGTCGACCAACTCTTGCCGCACCTGGATGTGCAACGGATGTCCAAGAGCCGCGGCAATGTCGTCAACCCTGACGAATTGGTCCAGGAATATGGCGCCGATACCGTGCGGGCTTACTTGATGTTTGCTTTCGATTTTGAGAAAGGCGGGCCCTGGGTGCCCGAGGGAATCAAGGGCGTCCAGCGTTGGTTGGCGGATGTTTGGGAATTGGTGCAGGGGGATGTGCCCACCGGCGCAGGCCAAGCCGAAGAGGAAGCACAGCTTTTGCGGCGCACTCATCAAACCATCGCCCGTGTGAGCGAGAGTCTGGAGGATTTCAGCTTCAATACCGGCATCGCCGAAATGATGGCGCTACGGAATGACCTGCAAGCAGCTCGCCGAAGAGAGAAGGTATCCGCAGCTGCCTGGTTGAATGCGCTGCGCACTATGATTCTCTTGCTGGCGCCGTATGCCCCTCACATCGCGGAAGAATGCTGGGCGCAGTTGGGCGGGGAATACAGCGTACACCAACAAGCCTGGCCGAAGTACGACCACGAGTTGGCGCAAGAACCGATGCTCACCCTGGTCATTCAGGGCGGCCGCCGCGTGATCGAC
The DNA here is from genome assembly GCA_011523615.1 of Chloroflexota bacterium. GTDB lineage: Bacteria > Chloroflexota > Anaerolineae > Aggregatilineales > Phototrophicaceae > WTGJ01. Next base: position 896,257 of record WTGJ01000027.1, read on the forward strand.
CGCATTGAAGTGCCGGCTTCCATCGATGAAGAAGGGGCGAAAACGCTCGCGCTGGCGAGCAACGGCGTCCGCAAGTGGTTGGGAGAGCAAGAACCGCGCCGCGTCATCTACATCGCCGGCCGCCGCAAGGCGGGAACCATCAGCGATCCGGTGGTGAACATTGTCGTGTAGCGCGCGCTCCTTCGGGCGACGATTCAGGAATTGAGGCGGGCGCGCAACGCCAGAAACAACGGAATCTCTCTTTGTGCACGCTCTTCGGCCTTGGTCATCTTGCCTGCTGCTTTGCCTCGTTTGACCGGTCGTGCGGAAGCGGGCAACTCACGCAAGGCATCCAGGCTCAAACCATTCGCGGTGAGCTGCTCGATGTATTCCCCCAGGGAGCGGTGAAAACTGATGCTCACCCCCCGCCCTCCCGGATAGGCTTTCATCGGCACGGATAGGGGAGTCAGGTAATGATCCACCCGCCGGTAGCGCAGCTTGCGTCCTTCATCCCACCCCCAGCCGCTCTGCCGGGGGATGCGAAAACAGGGGTGCGTCATCAATACAATCATCCGCCCCCGCGGCGTCAATCGTGCCCTGACACTCTGAAGCACGTCAGCCAATGGATTCATGTCCTGGATGCTGAGCAGGAAAACGGCAGCAGCGAAGGTCATCTCTCTCAGTTGCCGATGTTCATCCAGGGCCACCGCATCCGCGAGGAAGAAGCGGCCCTGTTTCCCATGGAGCCGCTTGGCCTGCTGGACCATCCGCGGGCTGATGTCGATCCCCGTGTAGTCTGCCCCCAGGCGCTGGAGATGAGGCGACAACACGCCCTGCCCACAACCCACATCGAGGATTCTCTCGCCGGGCTGAGCAGCCAACAAATCCAGCGTCGCGGGGATGGCCGTCCGCTGGTGATGTACGCTGCCTTGCGGCCCCACCCAACCGTCATACCAGGCGGCGAGGGCATCCCAACCACGCACCTTCCTTTTCCGCCGTTCACTCATGAAGAGGATCAGTGATTCCGCATGGAAATGATGTACTTGCCTTCGCCCACGATGCCACCCACGCTGATCAGGTAGCGGCCATCTTCAGGCAGGACGATCTCCAGGCGCGAATCCAAGGTGCCATGACCCAAAGAGAAATTGCCATTGTCGTTCCAGCGCAGCAAAGTTCCGTTCGGATCGTAGATCTCCACTACAGGATCCAGCAAAGGATCGAGACTGATCACATCGACCGAGAGCAACAAGCCACGCACCCCTGCGAAATGATACAAATCATACGCCTCGCCATCGATGTGATCCCGTCTCGGTTCATCCAGACCCAGTGCCTGTATCTTCTCCGTGGGGTATTGAATGGTTGCCAGCGCGGGATGAGGGAGCTCTTCAGGCGAGGCGGGTAAGGCGATGGCAGAGAAAGAAGATGGCAGGGGCCGAAAGAAGACGGTTGCACCGACCAACAATATGCCCATCCCGATGACAACAGCGACGGTGCGCCAGGGAACTCTGCCGCTCAGCTTGCTCGCTGTGGACTGCCGAAATTGGATTCTAGGCCAGCGAAACGAGATGCCGGGCCAGCGAAATTGTGGCCTTCCTACGCCCTGCTGGGGTGGTGCTTGCGCCGCGGTGGAGAGACTCCCCTGTGCCAAGGGTTGATTTTGGGTGGTTGCTGTCGGCAGCGGCATCCCCTGGCGTGCGCGAAAATCTGCGAGTTCGCCAAAGGGATCATCATCGTGACTCAATTCGCCAAAGGCCGGGATTCGCGCCCGACTGCCCGTACGAACTGGTCCGGGGTTGGGCAAAGGCAACACTGCCATCGCTTCCGGATCGCCCGGGGCCAGGCGCAAAATTTCTGCTGCGGCCCTTTGTTTGTGCTCACTCAGCTCCAATGAACGGAGCAACAAGCGCCATCCCGCCAGGTGATTGCGATCCTCACGCAACAATTGGGCCAACAAACGGCGTGCCAGCAGCAAATCTCCACGCGAGTATGCTGCCTGCGCCGCGCTCAGTTCACCGGCGGTGGTTTGCATGTCCAAACGGTTGCCTCCTGAACCCCAGTATATGGCAAGGAGCACAGCCTGCTTGAATTCGCGCTCACCTTGCGCGATAATCGCCTCGATCAAAGAGCGGAATTCATGTTCAATCTAAGGAAAACCACCCGGGCCAGGAATTCCAATGCCCTGTTGCATCATGTAGCGATCGATCAAGACTTGTGCAACTGGTGTGGTGCCTGCGTTTCGGTGTGCCCGCCCGATTCCCTTTTTTTGTACGAGGAATGGTTGGCGATCGATCACGAAACCTGCACCCGTTGTGAACGCTGCGTCAAAATGTGTCCCGTTCACGCCTTGCACATGGCCGCGGGTTCGCCCGAATCGACCCCTTCATGATTCAAGCCGCATATGATGTGATCGTCGTGGGTGCCGGACCCGCCGGCGCCATTGCCGCGCGCAAAGCCGCTGAATCTGGCATGGATACCCTGCTGATCGAAAAACGCCTGGAAATCGGGACACCCGTACGTTGTGGCGAATCGTTTGAGCTACATACCGCATCGCAATATCTGGAAGACATCCCGAATCAACCCTGGGTGAATACGATCACCCGTTATTTCTCCATTCACAATACGAAGGGGGACTGCGTGGTCGTGCCGCCGATCAGCCCTTCGATCATCTGTGATCGCAAGATATTCGACCGCGAAGTCGCTTATACCGCTGCCAACGCCGGGGTGCAAGTCCTGGTCAACGCACGCGCCGAATCTCTCCTGCAGGACCAAGATGGCGCCGTCGTCGGTTTGAAAATCAACTGCATGGGCAGCCCATTGGATGTGTACAGCAAGGTCGTCATCGCGGCGGATGGCACCGAATCCCAGCTCGCGCGCTGGGCGGGCCTCAAGAGCATCCCCGCTCTCAGCGACCTCTATGTCGGCACCCAATTCCTCGTCAGTGGCTTGTCGGGGCAGATCCGCACCGATACTTCGCATTACTACGTCGGCGAAGCCATCGCTCCGGGTGGCTATGTCTGGGTCTTCCCGAAGAGTGCGGATACGGCCAACATCGGCATCGTGATCAGCGGTGACCGCGCCGAGGGAACCAGTGCGCAAGGGCATCTCGAAGGATTCCTCCAGGAAGTTTTCCCCCGCGCTCGCAGCGTGCTCGGTCAAGTCACCGGCGGGATTCCCGTCACTGGTGGCTTGAAACGTCTCGTGACGGATGGCCTCATGGTGGTGGGTGACGCGGCACACCAGGCGGACCCCCTCACGGCGGGCGGAATCGTGCTCGGCATGGTTGCGGGAGATTATGCCGGAACGACCGCGGCGCAATGCATTCGCGAAGGCGACGTCCGAGCACAAAGCTTATCCCGCTATGAGAAACGCTGGCGAGAGCGCTTTGGGAAACAACAACGTTCCCTGCGCACCGTCCGCCGCATGTTGACCAAAATGGACTCCGATTTATTGGATGGGCTCATTCGGACGGCGGCGGGCTACGATATGACGCGCATCTCACCGGCCAAGGCGATGATCCACATGCTCACCAAACACCCACGCCTGCTGATCGAAGCCAGAGTCTTGATCAACAGCGGCTTGATCATGAAGTAACGGATTGAACGAGGAGAAAAGGGATGTCCCCGGAAAATCTACCCATTCTTGAAACCCTTCCTGAAGAGCTTCGCAACATCGTTTGGCCGATTCTGTTGGGCATCGTCTTCTTTTTGATCATCGTCTTGCTGCGCAGGATCGTGCTGCGCCTGGTCATGTCCCCTCTGCGAATGGTGACGCGCAGAACGAAAACCGCATACGACGATCTCATCCTCGACTTGTTGGAAACGCCGCTGAATATGGGCATCATCGCCCTGGGTTTGATGATCGGCGTGCAGATCGCCGAATTGAGCGCCGACCTCAACGATTTCTTCGGCCACCTGGCGCGCTCGCTGATCATCATCGGCTTCACCGTTTCGCTCAATCGCCTGGCCAAGGACATCGCAATTGGTGAAGGTCAGCTGGGACAAATGATCGGCATCGATGTGGATGAACAGTTGATCCCTTTCCTGCGCACGGGTTTGCGGGTCTTCGTCTTCGCCATCAGCGCCATCATCCTCTTGCAAGAATGGGGCTACGACGCCAGCGGCGTCATCGCTGGGCTCGGCATCGGCGGCCTGGCTTTGTCGCTGGCGGCGAAAGACACGGTGGAAAACTTATTCGGCTTCTCTTCCATCATTTCCGATAAGCCCTTCAACGTCGGTGATTTCATCGTGACGCCCGAAGCGACCGGAGTGGTCGAATACGTGGGCATCCGCTCCACGCACATCCGACAATTGGACCAAGCGCAGGTCGTGGTGCCCAATAGCAAGCTGGCGAGCCAACGGGTATTGAACTGGTCTCGCGCCGAAAAACGTCGTTTTGACATCACGCTGGGCATCAGTTACGAAGCACACAGCACCGATCTGCGCGAACTCATGGCACGAATCCGCTCGCTGCTGGAAGAAAACGAGGATGTCGATACCGATACCATCGTCGTCCACTTCGTCAATTTCGGTGACAGCACGCTGGATATCCGCATCATCAGCACCATCCTGCACGCGGGTTGGGCAGACTTCACCCGCGTCGGTGAAAGCATTCGCCTGAGCATCATGGACCTCATCGAGGAGCTGGGCCTGGAGATTGCCCTACCCAGCCGCACGGTATATTTGGCCGGCGAACCCAACGAAGCGCTCATACCCGCTGCCGAAGCACCGGCGAGCGAAACCTCCTGACGATGTGCAGCAAGCGGAGAAATTTCGAGGTTGCCCATGACTGAATCCGTCATCCTGGTCAGCGGCGCCAATGGCGAAATCGGCCATGGTTTGATTCAGGCACTTGCCACCCTGTCCGGAACGCCGCCCATTCTCGCCCTCGACCTCAACGAACTCTCTTCCACCTTGCAACCATTGGTGAAGTATTCCGTTCAGGGCGATATCCTGGATGCCCGTTTGTTGGCACGCCTGAACGAGCAATACCGCTTCGATTCCGTATTTCATTTGGCGGCCATCCTCTCCAGTCAGGCCGAGCGCATTCCCGAAGCCGCCCATCGGATCAATGTCGAAGGCACTTTGAATCTCTTACAGTTGGCCAGTGAGCAAGCACAGCGCTATGGCCGCAACGTGCCCTTCCTCTTCCCCAGTTCGATCGCGGTGTATGGCATACCGGATCTGCAAACCAAACGCTCATTGCCACCGCTGCAAGAAGATCAACACAATCTGCCCGGCACGATGTACGGCTGCAACAAACTCTACGGTGAATTGCTCGGTCGTTTCTACAGCCATCCCGCGGTACCGGAACCCAAACTGGATTTTCGCGTGATCCGTTTCCCCGGTATCATCAGCGCTCAAACCGAGCCAGTGGGGGGGAGTACCGACTACTTGCCGCAGATGCTGCATGCAGCTCACGCGGGGAAACCCTACACCGCCTTCGTCCGTGCCGATACGCAACTCCCTTTCATCACCATGCCGGATGCCACCCGCGCTCTCATCCGTCTCTGGCAAGCCGAAAAATCGCTGCTGCAAAAACAGGTCTACAACATCAACGGCTGGAACTGTAGCGCTGCCGAGTTTGCTGCAAAGGTGCGTGAGCATTACGCGAATGCCCAGATCGATTTCCAGGCCGACCCCCTTCGGCAACGAATCGTCGATAGTTGGCCGACGAGCCTGGATGACCGCGTTGCTCGCGAAGAATGGGGCTGGCGCGCAGAACACGATCTGGATGCGGCGTTCGCAGCGTACTTTCTGCCCTCGCTGCGGGGCGCATCTCAACCCACATCCACATGAGTGATGAGTTTTCCCTCTATGACCTGCGCGTTACGGTCACGGAAATTCGGGGGCGTTCGGTATGTGGCCTGGAAATTGGCGATTACTTTGAGTTGACGGAGAGCAGTCGGCTGCGCATCCCCGCCGGAAAACACTTTTGCATCTTTGCCCTGGCCAGCGTCTTGCCCTTGCTGGCGGCCAAGCAAAGAGACTTGCCAGAAAATGATTGGCTTGCTACCGATTCCACCGTTCACTGCCCGGATCCAGAGGAAGGTCTGGTCATGCGCATCGAGCGCATTGCCTGCCGCCAACTGAACCGTGACGACCTCACCTGATGCCGAAATTGCGCCAAATCAGCATCGCCTGCCAAACCAATCTGCTGCCCTCCGAATACATCGAATTCGCACAAGTCGCCAATCGCTATGATTTCGATGTCGTCAGTGTGTACAGCGATTTACCGTATCACCCCGCTTATGGCCCCTTGGTGCTGATGGCGCCACACCTCCAGCGCGCGCGCGTTGGCCCCGCTGGCGTGACCCCGGCACGGCTGGCGCCGATCGACATGGCGGCCCAGGCGGCATTGTTGCATTCCTGCGCTCCCGCTGGCTCCTACCTGGGCTTGGTGCGCGGTGCCTGGAACGAAGAGTTTGGCATCCCTCCCTTGCCCCGACCGCTCACCGCGTTGCCGGAATGTGCGCGCATCGTCCGGCAATTGTGGCGCGGGGAAGCGATCGACCCCGTGCCACAAATTTTTCCCGTGCCAAAAAAGGCGCGCCTTGCCGTCCCTTTGCCCCAAGCGGAGATTCCCATCCTCGTCGGCACCTGGGGGCCGAAGCTGGCGCGGCGAGCCTGTGATTTCGCTGCCGAAGTTAAGGTGGGCGGTTCGGCAAACCCAACGCTCGCTGCGCACATGGCAGACATCCTGCGCGCCGGTGAAACGCACTATCAACGAAATCCCTCTGCTGTGAAGCTCGTCCTGGGTTGCGTCACTGTCGTGGATCAAGACCACAGCCAGGCCCGAGCGTTCGCCCGCCAATGCGTCGCCCGTTACCTTTCAGTTGTCTATCCACTGGACGCCACGATCGATTGCGATCCGGAATGGTTCAACCGCTTGTTGGTTTGCCTGCAGCAAGACGATCTGAAGCGGGCAACGGAGCTGATATCCGATGAAATCCTGGACGCGTTTGCCCTGGCCGGTCGCCCCGGTGAAATCATCCATCGTTGCGAAGAGCTGTATGCTGCCGGGGTCGACCGCATTGAGTTCGGTACGCCGCATGGATTATCCCGTAACAGCGGGATATCCCTGCTAGGCAAAGAAGTGTTGCCTTCGCTACAATGAGTCGCATTCGGAAGGAATCTCCCATGAGAACACCCATCGATGATGGATAATCCTTTCTTCAGCTTTTTGCTCGCAATCGCCATCGTGCTCTTTGCCGCACGCATCGGCGGCGCCATTGCGCGACGCTTCGATCAATCCAGAGTGCTGGGTGAGCTGCTCGTCGGCATCCTCCTGGGCCCCACAGTATTGGATTTATTGCACAGCTCGATCTTCACGGGTCAGACCGAACACATCACTCTGGCCATCAAAGACCTGGCGGAATTGGGTGTTCTCTTGCTGATGTTTAAAGTCGGCCTGGAAGTGCACATCAACGAATTGTTTCGGGTCGGCAAAGCGGCGATCATTGCCGGTGTCTTGGGCGCGCTTGTCCCTGTTGCGATGGTGATGCTCCTCGCCGACACGTTCAAAATCAGCCAGGAAGTGGCCCTCTTCGCAGGCGTGACCATGGCGGCGACATCAGTGAGCATTTCCGCACAGGTGCTGCTCGAATTGGGCGTCCTGCAAACCCTGGAAGGCAACGCGTTGCTGGCCACTGCCCTCATCGACGACGTGTTTGCCATTTTGCTCGTGTCGTTGGCGGTAGCCATCACCGCGACCGGCAGCGCTGTTAACGCAGCTGTCCTGGGTGAGATCGCCTTGCGGATGTTGATCTTTTTGGTCGTGGCAGGTCTGATATCCTGGTTCATCCTGCCGAAACTGTTCACCTGGATTGCCAAGAAAAGACGATTTGATTTCAGCGGCGCCTTTGGTCTGGCGAGCTTTGCCTTCATCGCGGCCGTCATTTTTGGTTGGGCAGCGGAAGAATATGGCGGTGTGGCCTTCATCACCGGTTCTTTCATCGCCGGCGTCGGTCTCAGTCGTCTTTCGCCGGAAACCAAACGAGAAATCGACGATGCGGTGAACAATCTTTGTTATGTGCTCCTGGTGCCCATTTTCTTCGTCAGCATTGGTCTGGAAGCGGACTTGAGCAGTTTCGGTGCGGCTCTCCTTCCCAGTGCCGGATTGCTCTTGATCGTCGCTGTCTTCTCCAAAGTCATCGGTTGCGGCGGTGGAGCGCTTTTGGGCGGCTTCACGCGATTGCAATCCCTTCGCCTGGGTGTATGCATGATCTCTCGCGGGGAGGTGGGGATCATCATCGCATCCATCAGCCTCTCCACCGGAGTCATTGCACCGGATGATCCCTTCTTTGCCACCCTCTTCCTCGTCATCATCCTGACCACTGTCGTTACGCCGCCCGCGGTAAGGACCGTATTCAACCTGGGTGACGATACCCCTCGCGTTCCACAACCGGCTCAAACATAGGAGCGCCAATATGGCAAAATTGGTTGTCTTGATCACCCGACAATTGGAACAAGTGGATGATGTGGCCACCGCGTGGGAAAAGATCGGCGTAGAAGGGGCGACCATCCTGGATGGCTTTGGTGTACGCAATTACCAGGAACGTGCATCCTCCGTCGAATTTCTGCCTGGGATGCGTTCCGCCATCAACCTGCTCCGCGAAAACCAGGAACATTCCATTCTGTTGCTTTCGGTCGTGTATGTAGAATCCCGAATCCAACCCATCATCCAAGCTACCCAAGACATCCTGGGTGATTTGGAAGCACCTGATACCGGTTTTCTCTTTGTGCTCGATATCGAATGGGTGACCCGAAAAGTAATTACTTCAGAACGGTAGTTATGCCCACCGCTGCTTCCCAACCCCACAACTTCCACATCCAGCAAATCGGACAGCTGGCCATTAACGTCACCCAGTTGAAAGAGACCGTCGCTTTTTACCGGGACGTCTTGCAGCTACCCCTGATCGCCGAAATCGACCCTCCCGGTTTGGCCTTTTTCCAATGTGGGGAGGTACGCCTGATGCTGAGCGTACCGACTTCAGCCGAGCTGCGTCACCCGAGTTCCATCGTCTATTTCCAGGTGGAGGATCTGGATGCTGCTTTTGCGCATCTCGTGTCTGCGGGGGCCAAAATCGTGCGCGAACCCAGCCTCATGGGAGTCCTGGGTTCACGGGAGACGTGGATGGCTTTTTTTCGCGATCCCTCGGATAACCTGCTCGCATTGATGACAGAAAAAGACATTCCATCCTCATGAGTCCGATCCAAATCTTGGTTTGGTCTGAGCTGAGCCCGTCAGCCAGGCAACGCATCTTGCGTCGTACCGAAACGGACATTGACTCGTTGCTGCCCCTGGCGCATGAAATCATCGCGGAAGTTCGCGCGGGTGGCGACGAAGCCATCCTGGAACTCAATCGTCGCTTTGACGCGCCGAAGATGTCCTTACAGGAACTTCAGGCAGAACCGGCTGATTTCCAACAGGCCCGTTCTGAAATTTCAGCGGATCTCTTGGCAGCGCTGGAACTGGCTCAGGAAAACATCCGCCGCTTCCACGAAAAGCAACTGCCAGAGCCGCTGTGGTTTTGCGAAATCCAACCCGGCATCCTGGCAGGTGAGAAAATCACCGCCATCGATCGGGTAGGTCTGTATGTACCTCGTGGCAAAGGCTCGTTTCCTTCGGTCATGCTCATGCTTGCCATACCGGCGCTCGTCGCCGGTGTGGAGCGCATCGTCGTCACGACGCCACCCTCCCCCGCTGGAAAAATCGACGCCGCGACGCTGGTGGCTGCTGAAATCTGTGGCCTCACGGAAATCTATGCCGTCGGTGGGATCCAGGCAATGGCGGCGCTGGCATATGGCACAGAAACAATCCCGCGCGTGGCGAAAGTCGTCGGTCCGGGGAGTGGTTATGTCGCTGCAGCCAAGCGCGCTTTGCATGGCATCCTGGATGTCGGTGCGCCTGCCGGGCCGAGTGAGGCGATCATCCTCTGCGATGAACGCGCCGACCCATTCCTGGCCGCTCTGGATCTGCTCGTCGAGGCAGAGCACGGGCCGGATTCCGCCGCCTTCCTGGTCACGCATGACCGGTCATTGGCCGAAGCAGTAGTGGCAGAATTACCGGCGCAAATCGAAAAACTGCCCCATTGGCGACGGGATTATGTGGAAAGCGTATTCGCCACCTTTGGGGGAATTCTCTTGACTGATGATCTGGACGGTTCGATCGAGCTGGTGAATGAATTTGCCCCGGAACACTTGCTCGTCCTGACGGAAGAGCCATTTTCTGTCTTGCAGCGTCTGAAACACGCCGGTGAAATCCTCATCGGACCTCGGACGCCGATCCCTTTCGCCAACTATTGCCTGGGCCTCAATGCGATCTTGCCCACGGGTGGTTTCGCCCGCAGCTACTCTTCGGTCAGCGTTTGGGATTTCCTCAAACGGAGTGGTGTGGGTTACGTGAACGAAGCCGGCTTCGCGCATCTGGCTGCCGCCACCACCGTGCTGGCGGATTATGAGGGATTCCCCGCCCATGCCGAAGCGATCCGCGCTCGCATCCAGCACTGGAAGCAACACGATCGTGGTTGATGGAAAGCCAGACGACGGACGACTGCAGCGGATCCAACATCTCCAATTCAGTGATCGCCCTACCGCCGAAACTTTGATGCGGCAACTGGTGCAGGAAGTCTACGCCAGCGACGTGCAAACTGTCGAACTGCGCCCTTCGCCGGTTTCCTTGAATTCCATCCATGGCTTTTTGAATCACGCGGATGGCCGCCGTTATTTTTTCAAGACGCACACCGAAACAGACACCCTGATCGGCGAATACTACCGCGCCCAACTCATCGCAGATGCGGGTTTTCCGGTCATTCAACCCATTTTTCAAAGCGGTGAGGTGGGCAAGCAACTCCTGGTCTACGAAAGCATCGCCGATCCATCTGTTTTTGAAGTGGCCTGGGAAATCGAAACGGAGCCAGCTCAGTCACATAGCCGGTGGAAACCCCTGCTTCAGGCACAGGCCCGGGAAGATGCTGCATTGTTCCAGCGCCAGCTACAGAGTCTGCAATGGCAAGATGCCACAGCGGCGGCCAAGGCTCCGATCCACCAACTCTTCCATCATCGCCTCACCGGCCGGCGCTACCAACGCTTCTATGCGGACCACACGGAACTGAATTTGGTCATGGATTCCGAAACCGTAACGATGCCGTATGCGGAGCTGCGGGAACTTCACTGGCAGATCAACGGACAAGAATATGCTGAGACTCTCACCGATATCGTCTCTCGGTGCTGCAGAATACTGCAGCCTGCCCAGCCTGGGCCCGCCATCATCGGTCACGGCGATGCACACAATGGCAATGTATTCTTGCAATCCGCACCCATGCCCCAATTATCGTATTTCGACCCAGCCTTCGCCGGTTGGCATCACCCCCTGCTGGACTTGGCGAAACCTCTCTTCCATAACGCATTCGCGATGTGGATGTATTTCCCGAGGGAAATGAGTGAACACCTCCAGCTACGGTCTCAGAGGAAGAATCGCCGCTGGCACATCCGCTATCAGAATGCGCTTCCTGCGGTCAGGAAAATGTTCCTGGAAAGCAAACTGAAGCGCGTGTTGGTGCCGATCCTGTGTGAGCTGGCACGCAGGAATTGGCTGCGGGATGATTGGCGCGCCTATCTGAAAGCGGCGCTCGCTTGTTGCCCACTGCTCACGCTCAACCTTGCCGATCCGACCCGCTTCCCGCCAGATATAGCCCTGTTGGGTTTTGCCATGACCGTCGAGATGGGAGCAGAGTCACACTCACAACGAAGCACCATCGATCGGTTGCTGGATGAAGTGGAAAATGACATATCCCAGTGAAACTGGCGCACCTGGTTGCCCATTCATGCCTCCCACTTGCCAGCGACAGGAAATGCTTCTCCTTCCCCCGGCCAAGGTGGCATCGTACAAATCAAAAATTGAAGGGGTTCGGCGCCGCAATTCCGGAACTGAAATGACACACCCAGTGGGATATCCACCGCGACTCCCGGTCGCAATTCCGTGATGATTTCACGTTCCTCATCTTTGCGCCAAAGCTCGCCTGTACCGTACAATATGAACCAGAGTTCTTCGACGGTACGATGGCGAACCGCGGCGGTGGTTTGCCCGGCCGGTAAGGTACAATGCACCATACTCCCGCCCGGCCGCGCCAACAACGTGCGGATTTCAGAACCGTCTGGGGCGAGGGTGGTCACATCGTCCGCTAATGTTGCCGTTTCCATGAACCGATCCCCCTACTGAGTGCCACATCAATGTACCACGAGAAAAGGCGTCTTCCTCACCCCAGATTGTATCGTGCTCTCCTCTGTGCTGGTTTGATATTGTTGTTTTTCGCCATCCGCACACATCGCATTTCTGCCGCACCCTTATTCATCGATGAGGCAATCCTCATCCATATCGCCGAGAAGATCAATGACAACAGCCCCTTTGTAGATGCCTGGGACGGGAGGTTGTTCTCGGTTTGGTCCTTTTACGCGTTTCAACCTTTCCTTCGGGCACCCACGATGCTCAGCCGGGCAGTGGTCGTCATGTTGCAACTGATCGCCATGACCGCTTTGATCCAATGTGTCAGGAGAGAAGCGGGCACCCTTGCCGCGCTCCTGTCCTACTTGCTGATCACTTTCAGCCCCTATCATCACTTTTTCCAGCGGCTGGGTCTGGCCGATTCCGTCGCATCGGCCTTTCAGATTTTGGCCATCGCCCTGACCTGGTATGGGTGGAAACAGCGCAAACTGCATCATGCCGTGATCATCGGCCTGACTTCATTCATCGCTTTTGGCGCCAAAATCAACAGCATCATCTTTTACCCGGTGCCCTTCGCTGCCTGGCTCACTCTGGAACAACATCCGACCTTGCGACGCAGCTCATTCCGTTGGCTGGCCGCAGCAACCATCACGGCGAGTGCTCTGGCCATCGCCTTGGTCCTGGCTCTCTCCTGGATCGGACAAGATTTCCTCTCCACTTTCTGGGTACACAGTGGCTCCGCTTCCAGCTTCCGACTGCCTCAGATCATCCACCATGCGGAGAGCACCTTTCATTCGCTTCGGTCTTATTTGGGCACACCCCTATTGTTTTTCGCCTTGCTTGCGGCAGTCATTCTATTGGCCCAACGAAGATATTTTCTCCCTTTGATCACGTTTGCTCCGCTGTTGGCCATCTGGAGCGTCCAAACTCAACAGTCGCGTTTTTGGATCACGCCAACTACCCTCTTGTTGATCATCAGCGCCCTGGTGATGGCCGAGGCACTGAAGCGGCGGCAGACCGCATTGACCATTCTCATCATCCTGTTGTTGGCATCATGGGGGAGTACCGTCGCCTTACCTTTCCTGGCCAAGTCATATTGGCGCCCGAAGCAACTCGCCCTGCCACCAGCAGATCAATACCAATACATCGAAGGTGAAAGCGCGGGCCCGACGATCCGCGATCTGCATGAAGCCCTCCTTCCCCTGCAGCCCAAGCTCGTCCTGGGCATCATCAATAATTGCCTCAGCCTGCGCTACCTCGCACTCAGGGATTACGCCGTTCAATGCCCCCGCGTGAATTACACCGGTGAAGATATACCCGCTCATCTGGCATTAATGGATGATCACCGTACAGAAGGTGTCTACGCTGTGCTGGATAGCACTCCGTTCACTCCTTCGGCTGCTCCCGGCACTTTACTCCACGTAATTCCTTCTCCGGGGGCCAAGATTCTGTACTCCTTATATGATCTTGCCAGACCGCATTAACGAGAATTTAATATCTGTACCCTATCCTGGAAGATGAGTGCCCATTCATTTCTGTGGTACACTGATTCTGCCTGAAACGACGGATGCGCGATGATTCGATTTGAACGATTTACCGAGCGCGCTCAAGATGCAGCCGCTCGTGCATATGAAATCCTACAGCGATACAGTCACAATCAGGTGGATACGGAACACATCCTCCTGGCTTTGTTGGAACAAAATGACGGCGCCGTTCCACAGCTGCTCGAGAACCTATCTGTGGATGTCAACTCGATGCGGACACGGCTGGATGAAGTCCTCCGCGCCAGCCCGAAAGTGGCCATCTACGGCCAGGGCACGGGCAACATTTTCATGACGCCGCGCGTCAAAAACATCATCGATCAAGCCAGTGAAGAAGCCAAACGGCGGCGCGATGAATACATCTCGACAGAACACATCCTCCTGGCCATCTTGAATGAGCGGAATACGCCTGCCAGCAAAATCATCGCAGAACACGACATCACCCGAGAACGCTTATCCGATGCCATCCAGGATCTGCGCAGTGGGCAGCGCGTTACTGACCCCAACGCAGAGAGCCGTTACCGAACCCTGGAAAAGTACAGCCGTGATCTCACCGGCATGGCGCTGGAAGGAAAACTCGATCCGGTCATCGGTCGCGATGCAGAAATCTTACGCCTGACGCAAATTTTGGCCCGCCGCACAAAAAATAACCCGGTCTTGATCGGAGAGGCTGGCGTGGGCAAAACTGCCATCGTAGAAGGCTTGGCACAAAAGATCGCCGCCAGTGATGTGCCCGAAATCCTGCTCAACAAACAGGTCATCAGCCTGGATTTAAGCGCGATGTTGGCGGGCAGTCGTTTCCGTGGTGAATTTGAAGAACGATTGAAAGCGACCATTGAAGAAGTGCAGCGTTCGAATGGCGCCATCATCTTGTTCATCGATGAGCTCCATCAGGTCGTTGGCGCCGGGGCTGCACCGGGTTCCATCGATGCTGGCAATATGATGAAACCGGCACTATCGCGCGGAGAATTGCAGTGCATCGGTGCGACCACGAGCGATGAATACCGCAGCCACATCGAGCGAGATAGCGCGCTGGATCGTCGTTTCGCGCCAGTATTTGTGGAAGAACCTTCAGTAGAGCAGACGATCACGATGCTGCGCGGCCTCCGTGAGCGCTACGAACAACATCACAAAGTCTCGATTCGGGATGGGGCGCTGGAAGCCGCCGCCCAGCTGGCCGATCGCTACGTTTCCGACCGCCAGTTACCGGACAAAGCGATCGATTTGCTGGATGAAGCCGCCGCAAAATTGCGCGTCGCCCTCTTTTTGTTGCCCCCACAACTGAAGAAACTCAAGGGCGAACTCGACCAGCTCTTTGCGGAAGAAGAAGCAGCGGGTTTTGCTCGAGAATATGAACGTGCTGCCGAACTCAAGACGCAACGGCTGCAACTGGAAAGCGAATACAACGAAAAACTAGCCAGCTGGCACCAGGAAAACACGCTCGATGAAGTGGTGGATGTCCAGGACATCGCGCAGATCGTCGCCCAATGGACGGGGATTCCCGTCAGTCAAATGTTGGAAACGGAAAGCGCCCGTCTATTGCGCATGGAAGATGCGCTGCATGAACGCATCATCGGCCAAGAACATGCGGTGAAGGCCATTGCGGATGCGATCCGCCGCGCGCGCAGCGGGCTCAAAGACCCGAAACGACCGATCGGTTCCTTCATCTTCCTGGGTGGCAGCGGCATCGGCAAAACAGAATTGGCCAAGGCGCTGGCGGAATTCCTCTTCGACAACGAAGAAGCGCTCATCCGCGTGGACATGAGCGAATTTCAAGAACAGCACACCGTGAGTCGCCTGTTTGGCGCCCCACCAGGTTATGTTGGTTATGAATCCGGCGGGCAGCTCACCGAACAAGTGCGTCGCCGCCCTTATCGCGTCATCCTGTTTGACGAAATCGAAAAAGCCCACCCCGATGTTTGGAATTCCTTGCTCCAAATCCTAGATGATGGCCGCCTCACCGATGGCCAAGGACGCACCGTGGACTTTTTGAATACCGTCATCATCATGACCAGTAACGTCGGCACCGAATTCACGGGGGATGGCGGAGTCCTGGGCTTCGTTCCAGCGGGTGATGATCAGCGAGAAGCCGATCAAGCTTCCATCCAGCGGGCGTTAACCCAGACTTTCCGACCTGAATTCTTGAACCGCATCGATGAAACCATCATTTTTGCACCCCTATCGCTGACTGAGATGGAACAAATCGTGGATCTTCAAATGGCAGCCATCCGCGCCAGGGTTGCCGATATGGGCATCGAGCTGGAACTTTCTGCTGCCGCCCGTTCCTGGCTCGCTCGCAATGGCTACAACCCGCAATATGGTGCAAGACCCCTGCTCCGCGCTTTGCAACGCCACCTGGAAAACCCACTTTCCATGCGCATGTTGAGTGGCGAATGGAAAACGCCATGCCGTTTGCGGGTCGATGTTGCGGAGGATTCCCTCAGCTTCATCCCGCAAAACCAAGCCCTGAAGGCCGAAAATGATCCGGATCCGCCCGTCGAATTCAGCGCTGCCATTCCAACCTATGCATCTACGGAAGAGCTGTCCGCGGACGAAAGCAACCGGCCTCCAGAAACTGGCCATTGATCCATGTCCCGCCGTGAGCGCCAGCAGCAGGAAACACCCATTCGCCGTGTGCGGGCCATCCTGCTCACGAAACGCCAGACTTTGCTCTTCATCGTGCGCCAAAAAGAGCACAAAGCGGTCTACTGGGTGGCGCCGGGCGGTGGCTTACATCCGGGCGAGGAATTCGAGCAGGCGCTCTACCGTGAACTGCGGGAAGAGCTGGGGGCAGAGATCGAGATCTTGCAGCGAGCGTTCATCTTGCGACATGAAGTCGCCGAAAAAGACCTGGAAGAACATTTCTACATTTGCCGTTTGCTGCAAATTGACTTGAATCTCCGCCACGGTCCCGAATTCCAGGACCCTTCCCGAGGCAGGTATGATCCAGTGGAAGTTTCATTGGATGAGGAAATCATCGCGACGCTGCCGCTGAGGACTCATCAACTGCAAGAATGGCTGATGGAGCAAATGCCCCTCATGCGAGGGTTGGCATTCCAACAAGAAAACAGGCTACCTGAAATAAGGTAGCCTGCTTCGTTTTGTATTGAGCGTGTTGTCGGCTCTGCCGCCTACATCATGCCATCCATACCACCCGGTGGGCCCGCCGGCATGGGTGCTTTTTCTTCCGGAATATCGGTGATGAGCGCTTCTGTCGTCAAGATCATGCTGGCGATGGAAGCAGCGTTGGCAACAGCACCACGAGTCACTTTGGCCGGATCGGGAATGCCCGCTTCCAACATATCCACATATTCATTGGTCATCACATCGTAGCCGATGCGAGTACTCTCTCTTTCGGCTTGCAGCCGACGGACGTTCTCGATGATCACCGCGCCATCCTGGCCGGCATTCGCGGCAATTTTGCGCATCGGAACTTCCAGAGATTTACGGACAATCCCGACACCCGTATCTTCATCTTCGTATTCCAGCCGGACTTTTTCCAGCGATTCGATGGCGTTGATCAAGGCGACACCGCCACCCGGCACGATGCCTTCTTCCTGGGCGGCACGGGTCGCGCTCAGCGCATCCTCCACCCGATGTTTCTTCTCTTTGAGTTCGGTTTCGGTTGCGGCCCCAACTTTGATGATGGCCACACCACCGGAGAGTTTCGCCACGCGTTCCTGCAGCTTCTCCCGATCGTAATCGCTGGTGGAGTTTTCGATCTCCCGGCGAATCTCTTCGATCCGGCCGGCGATGGCGGATTCATCGCCTGCACCATCGACGACGGTCGTATCTTCTTTGGTGCTGATGATGCGCGATGCCCGGCCGAGATCCTGCAATTGGACTGATTCCAATTTGCGACCGATCTCCTCAGAGATGACCGTGCCACCGGTCAGGATGGCGATATCCGAAAGCATCGCTTTGCGTCGGTCGCCGAAGCCCGGCGCCTTGACCGCCAACACATTCAACATGCCACGCAGCTTGTTCAAGACCAGCGTAGCCAGCGCTTCGCCATCGACATCCTCGGCGATGATCACCAGGTCTCGCTTACCGATCTGGACCAATTTTTCCAGCAAAGGCACGATATCCTGCGCCGCGCTGATTTTCTTATCGTGGATGAGGATATAAGCATCTTCGATGTTCGCTTCCATCTCTTCCGGATTGGTGATGAAATAAGGGCTGATGTACCCGCGGTCGAATTGCATACCCTCGACGTATTCCGTCTCAAATTCGAGGCCACGTCCATCTTCCACCGTGATGATGCCGTCTTTCCCGACCTTGTCCATCACATCCGCAAGCAACTCGCCGATCTCACGATCCTGTGCGGATACGCTGGCCACGCTGGCGATCTCCTCCTTGGTTTCAATCGGCGTGGCATTTTTCAGGATGTAAGAACTGACCGCTTCTGCGCCGGCTAAAATGCCACGCTTGAGCAGCATCGGGTTCGCGCCAGCAGCGACGTTCTTCAAACCCTCATTCACAATGGAATGGGCCAAAACGGTGGCTGTCGTCGTGCCATCCCCCGCGATATCATTGGTCTTGGTCGCCGCCTCTTTCAAAAGCTGTGCGCCCATATTCTCATAAGGATCTTCCAGCTCAATCTCGCGCGCCACCGTCACGCCATCGTGAGTCACAGTCGGTGCGCCAAACTTTTTGTCCAAGGCAACATTGCGCCCCTTTGGCCCGAGCGTGGTACTGACTGCATTCGCCACCACCTCGACTCCCGATTGCAGTTGACGACGGGCGTCGTCTTGGAAGACCAGTTGCTTTGCCATTTCTTCTCTCCTATCGTTCTCGTTTCGTTCTGTTGCGTCGTAAGTGCTTCACTTACAAAAAATCCTGGGTTTGGATCAGTCTTCGTCTGCCAAAATGCCCAGGATGTCGGATTCCTTCATGATCAACAGTTTCTTGTTGTCCAACTTGATTTCTGTCCCGGCGTACTTGGCGAAAAGAACCCGATTGCCCACTTCTACATCCATCGGAATGCGGTTACCCTGATCGTCTTTTGCGCCAGCACCCACCGCCAAGATGGCACCATGTTGTGGCTTTTCTTTTGCCGTTTCTGGCAAAACCAACGCGCCACCGGCAATGGTCTCTTCCTGTTCTATGGGTTCTACCACGACTCGATCACCCAGCGGACGGACGTTAATTGACATGGAAATCCTCCTGTGATTTCTTTCCCATTCAGCGAATGATTAGCAGAAGATGGCGATGACTGCTAATTCAGTGGCAATCTTAATCAGCTTGGCTTCGAACGTCAATCATTTCTAGCAAACTTCTAACACTATTGCTAAACGCAGCCTTCAATTGTCCCACAGGCTTTCACGGATCATTTCACTGAAGAAGGGTTCATAGAAGAATTTCGCACGTTCCAGCCAATGCTGTTCATTACCCGAGACGTTTTCTTCTCGAAGATAACTCGCTTCTATCCGGATCAATGCCCGGCCATAGCGGTACATCATCCAAGAGCGTTCGGTCAATCCATCTTCACACAAATCATGTTCGCCGAAATACACCGCGCCTGTCGAGGGATTTCTCTCCATCTGGCCTGGTGCCACTTGCAATCCCGCTGCTTCTTTCTGGCGCCAGTAACCCTGCTCCAAGGCGGCTTGTGCGCTTGCTTCATCGGGAAACGTCATCAAAGCGCCCTCGTACGAACGGAGCGGCGCATAATTGGCCTCGCAAGTCTCGAAGCCCAGGGTCAGCCGTTGCTCCAGACCACTCTCCAACACATGATCCTGCAGCGCTTCATCAGCCATATCACGGGCTGAGGCCAACAGCTCTTCTCTCGTCCAGTATCCTGTTTCATAGGGCACGTCGGTGATGTTGCGTTCGGCGAAGAAATTCGCAAAAGCACTCAATATGATCGCCGGATCCGCTGCTGCCCGCGGCGCCATCTCTGCGGCCACAGCATGGGCGTCCGTGATGACGATGGCCTGATGCAGGGCATCGCCTTCACTACAGGTAGCTGGATCACACAAGCGCAACGACCGCAAAGCCTCCATCCCGGCCAACACTTCGCCAAAAATCGTATGTCGATGATCCAGCCAGCGGGTTTCCGTGAATGTGATGAAGAACTGGCTGCCGTTGGTACCCGTGATGCCACGTTCCGGTTGATTGGCGTTGGCCATCGCCAGCAGGCCCGCACGATCAAAGATCAAGAAACCCACAAACTCATCCGCAAATTGATAGCCGGGCCCACCCCGCCCCGTGCCCGTGGGATCACCTCCCTGAGCCATGAAATCGGCCAACACTCGGTGGAACGTGGTCCCGTCATAATATCCTTCCTGAGCGAGGAAAACGAAATTATTGACGGTCATCGGGGTGATCGTCTCGTATAAATCGAGATAGATCGCGCCAGCGGCGGTACAAAGGATCAGCCGATAATCGACCCCTTCTACCAGGACCCATTCCGCTTCGCTATAGCTGCGAGTCTCGGGTTCTTGGGGGGTGGCTGTGGCACAATGATCTTCCAGCGTCCGGCTTTCATCCTCTGCTTTCGCGGAAGAAACCAAAATTGCCGCTGAAATCAGGAAAACCAACCCACCGTTCCAATGAATATCTCGCCGCATCTTGCACTCCTCAAAGTCACGTTTTTTCTGCATAATGTCTTCATCATAGTTCAGATGTTGCCGAAGAGGAAAGCAGACGGAGAGGAGCTACCATGGCTGTAACGATACCTGATTCCCATCGAGACTTATTGGAAGGGCCGGTTCTGGTCACCCTGACCACGTTAGGGCCGGATGGATCACCGGAGAACACGGTGGTCTGGTGTTCTCTGGATGGGGATACCGTGCTCGTGAATACCGCAGAAGGACGGCGAAAACCGGCCAATGTCCGCCGCGATCCCCGGGTGGCCCTTTGTGCGCTGGATCCCAACCACTGGGGTCGCTGGATCGACATTCGCGGCGAAGTCGTCGAAATCGTGCCCGATGCCGACGCTCAACACATCGCCGAACTCGCCGGCATCTACACCGGCAATCCTATCTATTATGGCAATGTCGCGCCGGAGTATATGGCAGGCAAAGAAGAGCGCATCATCTTCCGCATCGAACCGAAGAGAATCGCCAAAATCGCCTATTGATCCTGGCTGGTGTTGGGATTCGCTTCCGCGTAGCGGATCCCTTCCGCCAACAATTCAGCGATGTGTTGCACGATTGGCGGTTCGCCACGTCGACTGAGCCGGCCGTTGAGCTGAGTCAGGCAACCGCAATCGCCAGTCAACACACGATCGACCTCACTCGCTACGATGTGTTCGGCTTTGCCATCGGCCATCGCCACGCTGATTTCTGACATCTTGACGGCAAACAGACCGCCAAAGCCACAACATTGATCGGCGTCTTCCAGTTCGCAGAGGCTGACTCCTTCGATTTTGGCAGCCAGTTGCCTCAGCTGACCTTGCAAGCCCATGAGCCGCAAGCCGTGACAGGCATCATGGAAGGCCACCTCGGTGGCTGGCAGGCGGGCCCCCAAGTCCGAAATCCCCAATCCGTCAACCAGATATTCACTGAATTCCCAGGTGATTCGGGCCGCCTGTTCCGCCCGTTGCAACCAACGCTCGTCCTCCTCAAATAGCACGGGGTAATAATGACGAATCATCGAAGCACAACTGCCCGAAGGCGTTACGATGACTTCGGCGGCTGCGAAGGCTTTCAGGAACTGCCGAGCAACCGACCGTGCATCTTCCCAATGACCGGAATTGAAGCCCGGTTGACCACAACAGGTCTGCCCCAACGGATAATCAATCTCAATGCCCAATCGCTCCAGAATCTCCACCACAGCGATCCCCGTTTGTGGGTAGATGTGGTCGATGATGCAAGTTGCAAAAAGAGAAACGCGTTTTCCTCTGGGTGAAGGACGGGGAATCTCGTTCATCCAAGCCTCATCGATATTGGAAACAGCATAGCAATAGCCTACCCTCTGCGGCAAGGTCAGAACCAGGGCGAGCGTTGCACCGTAGGGGGAGGGGCCGATGGATTGGAAACAGATCGCTGCCGGCATCCCGGAATATGAACATTTCCGGACGGTGGATGAGATGCGCACGACCACCGCCCAGCTCCACGCAGAATTTCCGGGGATCACTCGTTTGCGCGTCGTTGGCGAAACCCGACAAAAAGAGCCGATCGAATTACTCAGCATCCATCATGGCGAGAACTCACCCAACGCATTCTTGTTCGGCGCCCCTCATCCCAACGAACCGATCGGCTGCATGACCATCGAGTTCTTATCCCGTCGCCTCTGCGAAGACGAGAATCTACGGAATCAGCTCAATTACAACTGGCATTTCATCCCATGCATCGATGCGGATCACATGCGCTTGAATGAAGGTTGGTTTCGCGGCCCCTTTGATTTGCGGAATTATCACCGCAATTTTTACCGCCCGCGCTCCAATGAACAAGTCGAATGGAGTTTTCCCGTCCAATATAAAACGTTGACCTTCGACCAACCTCTATCAGAAACCCAGGCCTTGATCCGCTGCATCGACGAATTAAAACCGCGCTTCATGTTCTCGCTCCACAACTCTGAATCTGGCGCCGTCTATTATCATCTCAGTGATGAATCCCCGCCGCTCTATCCGCTGCTGCGAGACATCCCATCCTGGTTTGGTCTGCAGCTGGATATGCGCTCCGCTGAACTGCCATACACCCTAGAGTTATCGCCTGGAATCTTTAAACATCACACCGTCCATCAAATGTACGACTTTTTCGCTGCACAAAGCGCAGAAGATCCCGCTCTGAAAATCCAACAAGGGGCTTCCAGTTTTGAATACGCGCAGCGATATGGCACCAAGTCAATCATTGTAGAGTTGCCCTATTGGGATGATCCACGAGTGAGTGATTTGAGTGAAACTCCTCTCACCCGCCAGGAGGCGGTCCTCGAAGCGGCGCACCGTAGTTTGGCCACCGGAGAATGGCTCTCGGCCCAATGGGAAAGAACTTCACCGTTTCTCCAACTCGACACTCCCTTCCATCGGGCGACGGCCGATAGCGTTCATTCCAAGAACAAATGGGCCTCGGGGCGAATCAGTTGGATCAATGAACATCCAGATAGAGAGCAACCCGCCACCACCGCCGATGCCTTCGCCAGCCAGATCAGCCAGAGAAGCCTCGATCAACGCGCTGTCGCGATGTGGCTGCGCGCCTTAGAAGCCGAAATCGCCGCTGGCAATCCACATTCATCGCTCCTCGCTGCCCATTCCCTCGCCGAGCAGGAGTTCAACAAACGCGCCGACGAGCTCGATGAATTGACCCATTATCGCATTGTCCCGATTCGGGACTTGGTAGGCGTTCAGGTGTGCGCCGGTCTGGCGGCTGCCAACGAGTGGCAGGTCTCTTGAAATCTCCGCTGGCTAGAGCAACCCTTACTAAATGAATGAATCCGGTTATATCAGACAATTTCGTTCAAAAAGAAGAGAATCATGACTATCATGAAGGGTAAGTCTCTCAACGATCAAAGATGTCCGTCTCCCTATCTCAGGAAGGAAAACGAAAGATGAACTTAAAAGAAATCGCCGCCAATATCCCCCATTACGAGTATTTCCTGACCGTGGATGAAATGCGCGCTTCCACGGCCCAACTTCACGCTGAATTCCCCGATATCACCAGAGTACGCGTCGTCGGCACTACCCGAGAAAATGATCCGCTCGAGTTGCTTAGCATCCATCACCAGGATGGCTTACCCAATGCCTTTCTCTTCGGCGCACCCCACCCCAACGAACCGATTGGCTGTATGGCCATCGAGTTCCTCAGCCGGTTGCTCTGCGAGGATGAAAGCCTTCGCGACGAATTGGGTTTTAACTGGCATTTCATCAAATGCATCGATGCCGATGGCACCCGCCTGAATGAGGGATGGTTCCGCGGCCCCTTTCACTTGCGCAACTACCACCGAGATTTTTACCGCCCGCGGATGCCAGAGCAAGTGGAATGGACCTTCCCCATCGATTACAAGACCTTGCATTTTGATCAGCCCCTTCCCGAAACGCGGGCTCTCATGCGCTGCATCGACGAGCTCCAGCCCCGTTTTCTCTATTCCCTTCACAATGCTGAATTCGGCGGTGTCTATTACTACATCAGCGAAGGCGCAGAGGATATTTTCCCACTCTATCAAGAATTGCCTTCCTGGTTTGACCTGCAACTGGAACTCGGTGAACCAGAAATGCCCTATGCAGTGGAACTCGCCCCGGCTATCTATAAACTCCCCACCGTCCAGGACGCCTATGACTTCCTGGAAGAGCAAAGTGACGCCGATCCTGCTTCCTTGATGCAACAGGGTTCTTCCAGCTTCGGTTACGCCGAAAAATATGGCACCAAGGCGCTCATCGTGGAAATGCCATATTGGGATGACCCGCGCGTCAGCGATCTCAGCGCTTCCCACGTGACCCGGCGTGAGGCAATCAGGGAAGGGGCGGAACGGAGCTTCGCGACCAGTGAATGGTTGCAGAACCAATGGGAAACCGTTGCCCCACACCTGAAACTGGATACGCCCTTACATCGCGCCGCTCAAGACAGCAGCATCACTGCCAGACGCTGGGCGCAGGGGCGCCTTTACTGGGTAGAAAACTCTTCCGTTGCCGATGAAGCTGCCACCGTCGCCGAACTCTTCAGCAACCAGGTTTCTCTAGCCAGCTTCGAGCAACGCGGCCGGGCGATGTGGTTGCGAGCGCTGGAAGCGGAGATCAACGCTGGAAACCATCATGAGGTCATCCTCAAAGCCCGCGATGCCGCCGAGGCCGAATTCGAAGGACGTGCTTCCGCGCTGGAAGCGGCTACCGACTACCGCATCCTACCCATCCGTAGCCTGGTGGGGGTTCAAGTCTGTGCCGGTTTGGCGGCCGCGCATCACTGGCGATGATCTGAGTTTTCTTCGGATCCCTCTTGGGGCCCAGCCAACTGCATGATCCCGAGGATGGCGCCGGCCGGGTCTTCGATCACGGCGTACCGATAAGCCACTTGCGTGCTGGGTGGGACGAGGACCCGGCCACCCAACTCCTCGCATTGGCGCAGGCTGTCATCGACATCCTCTACGCCCACATACATCAACCAGACGGAGGGAATCGCCGCATTCACCCCGCGTTTGTTGACGACACCTGTGATGACTTCGCCCGTCTCCGCCTGGAGCATGTTGTAATCGTTGTATTCACCCATGGGGTGATCGCTGTGCTCCCAGCCGATGACCGCTTTGTAAAAATCTCGGATCGCTGGTGCATCGGGCACCGTCAGATCACGCCATAGGATTTGTCCCGCTTTGGGCTGTTTCTCGTCGGTTTCACTCATGTCGTAGTCTGTCCTCGGGTCATCCAATTGCGCGCGCCGATGATCAACACAGCGCCTACCATGCCTTCCAGCACGTCACTCACGATGGGGATCTCGCCCAGATCAATGCCCAGGATGCGAAATACAAAGAAACTGACGATCCCGCCGCCGAAGCCATAGATGATATTGGTGATGGGATCATAACCATGTCCCTGGACGATTTTCCCCGCTCCCCAACCCGCCAAAGACCAGATCAAAACGGCGACGATCAAGGGAATTACAGCTTGCAAGAGCAGAAAGGCAACCACGATGCCCACAACCAGCATCCCGACCTGCGCGATGCTGACAGTTCCACGTTCCGAATTCATGATGCGCCCTTTGGTCATGATACCCCTCTAGTCCCTTCACTTGCTCTACTGCTCATACGCATTTTACTCCGATAAGTTGCTCTCGCGCGGTCTGTTTCCACCTGCTATCCTCGCTCCTGTGATGTACCCAACTTCTGAGCGAACGATGCGCATATTGGACCTGGCGAATGTTATATTGCGCTGGGGACCAGTCCGTGCCACGCGACGCAACCACGCCCTCGAACACGCTACCGTTCACGTGCTGCAGGAACGATACCCGGAGCTCAGGGTCAGCGGTTATAGCACCCCACAGGGCTTTGCCTTGATCGGCAACCTGCCCGAGCAGGCGACAGAGCAAGCCGTACACGAGGCGCTGAAGCGGCTGCGTGAAGGGCAGCATCAGCTGGCGCTCCATCCTCAATGTGGCACCAACCTGGCTGTGCAAGTGCTGCTCTGCACCCTCATTGGGCTCCTGGGCTTCTCCGGCGTCGGTTGGCGTCGCGCCCTGAACCGCGTCAATCCAGTTTCCATGCTCGTCTTGCTCACGACGCTGTTCGCTCCCATACTGGGGATGTACACCCAGAAACACCTCACCACCAACGGGGATGTGGGGTCACTAGAAGTTCATTCTGCTTTCCAACAAAAATGGAAACTCCCCCTGGTAGGTACGATCGCGATCCAGATCGTCCGCACCAAATACGGCTGAACTTTCTGCCATGGACTCTGCGCCCACCGCTTACATCTTGCACGGTGGTGACGCTCTGCGTCAGAAAAGTCAGTTGGCAAAATTCCGCGCGCAAATGGGTTCAGAAGAAACGGCATCGCTCAACATCCACGAATTCGATGGTGAAACGAGCAGCGTCAATGAAATCCTGGCAGCGGCCACAGCGGTGCCCTTCTTATCAGAGCGGCGCCTGGTCATCGTGCGCGGCTTGTTGCAAGCACTGGTGAAACCGGGCGCAAACCAGAAAATCCTGGGACAATTGTTGACTGCCTTGCCCGAATTACCCGCTTTCACCCGGCTGGTTTTCGTGGAAAATGAAACCCTGAAAGCCACGCACCCTGTACTCAAATTCGCTCAGGCCTCGGCTTCCGCACTGGTCATTGAAAATCGCGTGACGGATCGGATGCCACAATGGCTCCAGCACCGGGCACAACGTGAATATGGCGCTGAGATCGAGCTCACCGCCGCCCAGGCCTTGGCCAGCGTGGTCGATGGGGATATCCACCGCGCGGACAACGAGTTGTTCAAGCTGGCCAGTTACACCAACCAACGCCGCCCCATTTCCTTGGCGGATGTAACTTTGCACACCCCTTACATCGCCCCGACCAACATCTTCCACCTGGTCGATGCCCTGGCCGCCGGTCATCAACGAGAAGCGATGCGCCAGCTGCAAGATTTGCTCGCTGCCGATGAACGAGATCCCGTCATGGTCTTGGGGATGATCATCCGCCAATTCCGCCTGCTCCTGCTGACGAAAGAACATTTGGAGCGCCAAGATGCCAGCGATCTGGCAAAGGCGATCCAGGTCCATCCTTTCGTCGCCCGAAAGCTACGAGAACAAGTGCGGCGGTTCACGATGGACCAGCTGGAATCCATCCATCACCACTTGCACGAACGAGACATCGCCATCAAAAGGGGCGATTTGAGCGCATCCTTAGTTTTGCAAATGCTGATTGCCGAATTGTCGCCGGACAAGGAAGTGCAAACGAGCTGAAACCGCGCCTTTAACCCGGCATGAGCGGTTTCTTTTGCCGCTTTCTCGTATGCTGCTGTGAAACGGCCCGCTGAAAATACCCGTCCGTATCTTCTTCCAGGATCGCTTCCACGCGCTCGCTGAACAGGGTACAAGCCTGGCTGTGGTTGGCGAACGGCGCATACGAATCACTCAGTTGCAGGAAGCGCCAACCTTCGGTCTGCAAGCGTTCCGTCGTGGAACGATAATGGCGCCATCTTTCCCCAAAGCGAAAGAACTCATCCAGGCCCGCGCTCAAGGCCACGGCCAAACTGACGGCGAAGATCGCCTGATTCATTTCAACCGATAAGTTCAACCCCACCAGGGCCGGAATGCTCACGCTACCCACGATGGTGATCAAGCGCAAAGCGTAATGATAATTGCGATTGCTCCGCGCCCGTCGATCCATCCAGCGCAGTTGCCCCAACCAGCGAACATCCAGGAATTCGCGCTGGAAATCGCTGACTTGAATGTGCTGAGCCAAAGAAGCCAGCTCAGCGATCACCGCTCACCACCGACCAAACGGAAGCGATCTGCCCGGTCCCAGGGCCCATCGCCCGGCGCTCCTTCATCCGTAACCGCAACGGGTGATTCTGCCAACACCTGTGCCGCCAGCCACACTTCTGCAGGTAACTCCGCCCCATCACCTGCAAAGCCGGCCGGAAACTCGCGCTCTACAAAATCCGTATCCACGGTACCTTGCTGGATTTCGGGCCTCGCCAGCAGATCCTGCAACAGATTCTGATTGGTCTCCACACCGAGGATCGCCAATTGTCTCATTGCACACGCCATTTTTTGGACGGTCGCCCCGCGCGTTTCGTCGTGTACCACCAACTTGCCCAACAAGGAATCGTAATGGGGTGACACCCAATCTCCTTTTCTCAGCGCGCTATCCCAGCGGATGCCCGCCCCAGTCGGCACGGCCAAATGGCTGATGCGACCGGTATCCGGTCGGAAATCTTCCTCCGGCGCTTCCGCGTAAATGCGACATTGCAAGGCATATCCGCGCGGCCGGATTTCCTCTTGCGTCAGCGGCATTCCCTCCCCTCGTGACAGCCGCAATTGCAGCTGGACGAGATCCACGCCACAGATCAATTCCGTCACCGGATGTTCCACCTGCAAGCGAGTGTTCATTTCCAGAAAGTAAAACTCACCCTCTTCCGTGAGTAGGAATTCGACCGTTCCCAGGTGGTCATAGTTCACGGTCTCGGCGACGGTGATGGCAGCCTGACACAGTCGTTGGCGCAACTTCTCTGAGATGCCACTGGCGGGGGCCGCTTCGATGATTTTTTGTCGCCTACGTTGCACGCTGCAATCACGTTCGTAAAAATGACGCAACTCGCCCCGAGAATCGGCCGCAATCTGAACTTCGATGTGTCTTGCGCCTTGCAGGTAGCGCTCCAAATACAGGCGGCCGTCACCAAAGGAACGCCTCGCTTCTCGCTGTGCCGCCGACAGGGAATCCTGCAATTCGTCGACATGGTGCACGATGCGAATGCCTCGCCCACCGCCGCTGCTGGCCGCTTTCACCAGCAACGGCAAACCGATTCGCCTCGCCTCCTCATGCAGCACCGCGGTCCCCACCGCTTCCTCGGGGTGGAAGCGAGGCAGTGTGGGGATCTCCGTGGATGCCAATGCGACCAGGGCAGCCGTCTTATCGGCCATGATCGCCATCGCATCGGGATGAGGCCCGACCCAGGTCAGCCCGGCATCCAGCACCGATCGGGCAAATCCTGCGTTTTCGGCTAGAAAACCATACCCAGGATGGATGGCATCACAACCACTATCCCGGGCGATCTCGATCAAACGCTCCCCGGCGAGATAGCTTTCCTTCGCCGTCGTTCCGCCCAGGGGATAGGCGCGGTCCGCGCGGATGACGGCTGCGCTATCGGCATCGACCGTCGAATGAACAGCCACCGCCTCGATGTTGAGTTCGTGACAGGCCTGTATGATGCGCAGGGCGATTTCTCCGCGGTTCGCGACCAGGCATCGTCGCACAGCAGAAACATCCTTTTATGACCATTGTAAGGAAAAAGAAGGGCAGCGCTATCGGCGCCCGGCCCAAGCGATCGCTGCGATCAACGATCGCTCGCCTGATTGTTCCGATATTCGTCCAGTACGCTGCGTGCGATGGTATAGCGATGATTGATCCGCGCGGCAATCAGTTCACCGTTGGTGATCAAATCCAGTATCGTCTGTTCGGGCACCTGCAAATAGGCCGCTGCCTGGCGAGTATTCATCACGCTGGGAAAGCTGCTGCCGGGGTTGGATCGCGCCGGCGATTCACGGGAAGCGGTGGGCGAGGGTGTGGCTCGTTTCACGTTTTCATTCCGCTCCATCCATTGACGCAAAAAGCCGGCCATTGGGAGGGGTTGGCTTTCATCGCTCAGTGGGCTTTTGCGCATCAACCACCAGGCACAAAACATCGCCAACACCTGCAGCAACAATTGCACCCAGCCGAGCAATTGGATGAAACTGTTCCGTGATTCCACCGTCCAGTTCCCGCTGATGGTCCAATACAGGCCGGAAAACAGCAGAGAAGCAGCGAAAGGCAGCATCAACAAAACACCCGCCGCACGAACCACTTGCCCGCTGCGCGCGAAACTGCCAAAACGAACCCGTCCCAGCGCGACCATCGGTATCCCGATCAAGAAAAGGATCAAAGGCATCGAATCACCCCAACCACTCCCAGATAGATTATCACATTCTCAAGCAGAATTTCAGTGCAGAACGGAAGACACTGCATACAATAGCAACCATGTTACAAAATTTAAACCTGGCATTTTCTTCCCGCAATTGGCTGCTCTGCCTGTGTTTGTCGGTGCTCGCGTCGGCTTGTGCCAGCTTTTCGGATGATCCCCTCTTACCGCGAAGCGCTGCGGAAACGCCCGCTGTGTTCCAAACATCGACCATCCCCCTGGATTATGACGAGGTGCAGCTCACCCTCACCCGCTTTTTAAATGCCTGGAAAACTGCAGATTATGCAGAAATGTATGCCTACCTCACGCCCGAGGTCCAGCAAAGCCTGCCTTATACCAATTTCCGCCAATATTACCGAGAAGCAAGCCGCAATCTGACCCTAGAAACCATCGAGTATCAGTTGATCGCTCTGGCGCCGCAAAACGACGAAACGGATGCCGCGGTCGCGCTGTACGATGTCTTTTTCGAAACCTTTCTCGTGGGCAATTTCACGGATGCCGGACGGCAAATGGAGCTATCACGATCCACCAATGGTGACTGGGGGATCGATTGGCACCCAGGCCTCATCTTCGCCGAGATGGACGATGGCGCTACCCTGCAGCTCCTCAACGCTCCTACCGGGCGACTCAACATCTACACGCGCGACGGCATTCCGCTCGCCGATCAAAGTGGGACGCTCATCTACATCGACTTGGTTCCGGAGCGCATACCGGATATCGAAAACTGCCTGGATGTCTTGAATCGCATCACGGAATCAAGTGTCGAAGACTTGCGTTCGCTGATCTTTCGCTCGCCGGCAGATTGGTTGGTGGAGGTTGGCACCCTGCGCCCCAGTTTATACCGGGAAAGAAGAGCGACCATCGAAGACTCGCTTTCCAGCGCCTGTGCGGCAAACCTGCGCGTGCAAGCGACCCGGCGTTACCCCAATGGCCGCCTGGCGCCGCATGTCGTGGGTTATGTCGGCTTACCCAGCGTGGATGAACTCGAGCAATTCTCCTTGCAGGGTTTGGATGCAGAAAGCATCATCGGTCGTTCTGGCGTCGAAGCCAGTTGGGATGAGACCTTGCGGGGGACATCGGGTGGCGAACTGCGCATCGTATCCGCCTCGGGTCAATTGATCCGCAGCCTCTCTTCGCAGAGCCCGACTCCGGCGCAGAGCGTATGGCTCACCATCCAATCCGATCTCCAGGCTTACGTTCGTGATTTGCTGCAACAAATCTATGAAAATGGCCGCGTCGACGAAGGTTCGGCTGGCGCGGCAGCCATCGTCATGGATGTGCATAGCGGTGCCATCCATGCTCTGGTGAGTCATCCTGACTATGACTTGAATGCCTTAACCGTGAACCCGGATCTGGCACCGGAGCCATTGGCGACTGCCATCGCTGAATTGAGCAACCCGCGCCGCCCCGAGCTCAACCGCGTGACCCAAGGGGTGTATCCGGCGGGATCGATCTTCAAACCCGTTACCTTCATCGCCGCCCTGGATAGTGAACTCTATGATCTGGATCGCGCCTATTTCTGCAATGGCAGCTGGTCCCGGCCACAAGAAGGCTTCGTTCGGACGGACTGGTATCCCGATGGCCATGGTTGGGTGAACACCTACACTGCAATACCCCAGAGTTGCAACCCATATTTCTATGAAAGTGGTTTCGACCTCAATCAGGCGGATCCTTTTCGCTTGCCCACGTACGCCCGCCGCCTCGGCCTGGGTGAAAAGACAGGCATCCACGCGATCGATGAGAGCGCCGGCGCCATCGAAGATCCCCAAACCGTGCGCCGAAAACAGGGTTATGTGTGGACCTTCAGCGATGCCGTCAGTATGGCCATCGGTCAGGGCTTTGTGAGCATCACCCCGCTGCAAATTGCCCGCATGTACGCCGCCTTCGCCAATGGCGGAACTTTATTGCACCCACAACTGGTCTGGCAATCCGGCTTGCCTGGCGATGAACCCACCCATCGAATGGAACCGAGCATACAGGCGGAGATCAACATCCAACCCGAAGTCCTGGACCGTCTGCATCACGCTCTCTGTGATATTGCCGATGTCTGGTACGGCACGGCGTTGCACGCTTTTCGAGATTCGCCGCTTTTATCGCGCGGAGTCTGTGGCAAGACGGGCACCGCGCAGGATCTTCGCCCCGGTGGTGATTTCCTCCCCCATGCCTGGTTCGTCGCCTATGCACCCGCAGACGACCCGGAAATCGTGGTGCTGGTCATGGTGGAAAACAGCGGGGAAGGCTCGGTGGTGGCTGCACCTTTGGTGCGCAACATCCTGGAGTATTACTTTTACCGGCGCAGTCCTTGAAGGATGGAGCGGTCTGCTCAATCAGCGACCGCGATGAGTTTCTCTTTCAACCGTTCCCTTGCCGAAAGAGCCGGGTCGTAAATCGCTTCGAGTCGCAACTCTTGTATCGTCGACGCTCCCGCTTCGCCCAGGCGTTGGATGACCCGCCATTTCTCCGCTCTGGGGATCGTCAGCTGCACCTGGTATCGTTGCGCTCCTTCCCACATCACCTCCCCCACAACCGTATTCGGATAGCACTGGAGAAAATCCTGTGGTATGGGAACGTGAGCCTGCAAACAGCACAGATCGCTTGCCCGGCGCGTTGCGCTGATCCCTGCCAACAAAATGGCTAAGGTCGCGAACTTTTCTTCATTTTCGAGCAGCGGGGCACTGCTGGCGATCAGGCAACCTTCCGAGCGCAGCAGGGTGCCGCCGTGCACTCGCTTCAAGCGATTCTCGCGCAGAGTCACACCACTGGCGGTCAAGTCGACGATGCAATCGGCATAACCCAAACCCGGCGCGGCTTCCATCGCGCCGGATGCCGCCACCAACAAACATTGCGTGATGCCCCGTTGATGCAACCAGGCCCGCGTCGTGTTGGCATATTTCGTTGCGATGCGCAAGGGTCTTTGCTGCGCTCTGCGCCGCGTCGCCAGTTCAGCAAAATCACCAATCGAGACAATATCCAGCCACCGTTCCGGCACGGCCAACACCAATTCGCAGGCGCCGAAGCCCAAACCACTTTCGACCACCCGCACCGGATCGTTCATTACATGCGCTTCGATGAAGTGATCATAACCCGTGATGGCCGCATCCAACTGGCCACTTGCCAGATTCCCATACATATCGGCATTGCGTTGAAAATACAGCTCAACGCCGGACAAGGTCGGGAGACGGCCGGTGTATTGGCGCTCATGCGTCCTCTGAACGGGAAAGCCAGCTTGCGTCAAACAGGCGATGGCGCCCTCTTGCATCAAGCCTTTGTTGGGCAGGGCCAAACGCAACAGCTCAGCCATGGTCGCCCGCAGCCCTTTCGCCCCTGGAGAGGAGACGAGCCAAGGTCTCATCCCAATTCAGGGTCTGCATGGGGGCACCCCCGACGACCCAACGAAATTGGGGGGTAGAAGAATCTCCACCCCAAACGATGCACTCTCCCATGGTTTCGCTTTGCTCTGGCATCATGCTCACGGCACAGCCGGCCGCCCGCATTTTTGCCAGCCAGGGCAACGCATCGCACCAGTCATCCATGGCAATGACGATGGGCAAGGGTTCGACCTGGTGCAAAGCTCGCCCCCCTTCCCTCATTTGAGCCTGGGCCAGCCGGGTAAGAGATAAGGAAAAGCCACAGGCAGGCGTCGGTTGCCCGCCAAACAGCTCGGTCAAGCCATCATACCGCCCCCCGCCACCCCATCGTTGGCTTTTGTTTCCTTCACCCGAGAAGATTTCGAAGATCAAGCCGCTGTAATAATGCAGACCACGGCTCAAACCGAGATCCAGCAACCACCCGCTCATCGGCGGCTGGCCCAATGCGGCAGTGTGCGTGAGCAAAGTCTCCAATTCATTGAGTTCTGAATCTTCTTGCTCATAGCGTTCCAGCAACAAACGGGCTTCAGCGATGACTGGTTTCGGTTCACCCACGAGTTGGACCAGCTCCTCGATGAACGCGATGGCCTGGCGTAATTGCGCCGTAGAATCAACCCTCCTCAGTTTCGTCAGCAAACGATCCACATCATCTTCGTCCGGGCCATATTCAGCTGCCACCCACTGCGTCAGTGAGAGGAATTCGCGCAATACCTGACGCGCTTCCTCATCGCCGAGCGGGGCCAGCAAGCCTCGCAATTGCTTGCGCTCATCGCGTTCCTTTGGCGTTCTGGCCAACTCAGAAAACTCCGGCAAACGGTCGCGCATCAATTCCAATACCGCGGCGCTGCCTTCCTCACGGATCACTTCCCGATGTTCCAATAAGAAGGAACTCAAGCGCCGATCCAGGCCCAGCGAATCGAGATAACCCTGAATGATCCCCACGTGACCCAATCGGGCCTGAAAGCTTGCGAGTTGCAGCTCATTCAGATATTGGGTAATCAGCGACAGCAGCTCCACTTCCCCGGCCCAGCCTCCCAGGCCGAACAGCTCCACCCCTGCCTCGAGCAGTTGGCGCGGCTCGGCATATCCTTCCCTCTGACGGAACACCGGCCCCACATAAGAGAAACGTAATGGATTCTGGCTCGCCCCATGCTGAGCGGCGACGATACGCACGAAGGTGGCTGTATGTTCTGGCCGCAGACTCAGTCGCTTGCGAGCAACCACATCACACAACTGACTGGCGTAACCCTCGCCCGACTTCAAGAGATAAATGTCGCTGTTTTCGACGACGGGCACATCCCATTGCTGGTAACCAAAAAGAGAAGCCGCTGCCAGGAATTGTGTGCGCAGCGACTCCGTATTCGGAAACGCTACATCGGCCAACATCGCTGATTTGCTGCTCTTCGCCGTCATGGCTTCACGAAGGGGTCTACTTCCTCGCAGTATAGGCCAGCAATGGCAAACTGCTAAGTACGCAAGTAACTCGCTCCGTTAACATCCAAGATGGCACCGGTGCTGAAGGCAGATTCCGGAGCGGCCATATAGCAAACCGCGCTGGCGACCTCTTCCGCCCGCGCCACCCTGCCCAGCGGAGACTGAGCACGGATGGCCGCGCCTTCCGCACCGGCCAGCGTCTCGGCGGCCATATCCGTTTCCACCCAACCCGGAGCGACCACGCCCACATAGATATTTTTCGTTGCCAGGTGCACAGCCAGGGACTGGCTCAATGCGTTAAGGGCGGCTTTGCTGGCGCCATAAGCGGGCGAAATTGGCTCGCCACGAAATGCCCCTCGGGAAGAAACGTTCACAATCCGGCCACCCCCGCCGCGCAACATCGCCGGCACCGCGGCATGGCAGAGGTTGGCCACGCTCAACAAGTTCACCGCCAGGATTTCCTGCCAGGCGGCCTGCCATTCCGCATAATCGACCCCATCGATGGGGTGCTGCCGCCAAATTCCCGCATTGTTCACCAGGATATCCAGGCGACCCAGCCCTTGCACACTGCCTTCCACCAAACGCAAGACGGCTTGTGGATCGCCGATGTCCGCCTGGATTGTGAAGTGACCCTGGCCGGGCAGGCGATCGAGGGTCGCCTCTGCTGCCTCATGCTGACGATGAAAATGTACCGCCACTTGCGCGCCCAGGGCCGCGAACTGTACTGCGCAGGCTCGCCCAATCCCTCGAGAAGCTCCGGTGATCAGCACTTTCTTCCCTTGAAAATCCATCATCGCTGTCCGCTCCTATCCGCTCGCCCCAGTGGAGCGCTGATTGAACTCATGGAGAAATTCTTGCAAGTCTCTTCCCGCCACTACAGCAACATCGCCGGTGATGCTGCCCGCCGCAACCTGTGACAGGCGTTCTGCTCCCCAGTCAAACAAGGCCGCGATATAGCGCGCTGTCCAAAGCGATTCACCATCATGCTGGATGTAGCTGCGCTCCTGATTCTGTTCCGTCGCATTGCCAATCGTATGGATCGTCAACCCATGGGCACTCAAGTGATTGCCTATCGCCGCCGCCAGACCTTCCAAACCCGCGCCATTCACTACAGCAACTCGGGCGGCTTCTCCTTCCGCCAGGGTCTTCAATTCTTCCCTCGTTTGGGTTTCCTGAGGATTCAGCAGATGGGCCGCCAGATTGCTCAGGTCGTCCTGCCGCGGTATGAGAACTTGCTCGCCGCTGGCCGTAACACCGAATTCCACGAAGCGTTCGTCCACGATGTCATAGACCACATCTTCGGCAGTCAACTCACCCAACAATGCCAACAAGTCTCGGATCTGCTGAAACTGCAAATTCGTCTCAAAGTGCGCCGTCAATTGATTCCAGAGTGCTGGAAGTTGCCAAATGAGTTGCACCATGCCACCGAGCGAAAACACCTCAGCCTGGATGGCTTGCAAAACTTGTTGCTGGCGCGCCGATCGCCCGAAATCACCATCGAAGGTGGCCCGAGTGCGGGCATATTGCAGCAATCTCTGGCCATCCATTCGCTGGCAGCCGGTGGGAAAATGAACTTCGATGGTGCCATAACCCACATCGGGATAGTCCGGATCGTTGATTTCTTCTTGGACGCAGATCTGCACTCCCCGCGGGAAAATGGCGTCGATCGATTCCTCAAACGCGACGAAATTGACCTTCACGTGGTAATCCACGGCGATGCCCAGGTTCTGCGCGACGGTATCTCTGGCTAAGCCCGCTCCGCCGCCCGGGTAGTTGCTGGATTCGCCAATCTTGTATGCCGTATTGATGCGGCCGTGGGCAAATCCCGGTATCGCCACCCACAAATCCCGTGGCAAAGAAAGCACCGCGGCGCGCTGACTCAGCGGATCCACCGTGACCAAGATCATCGAATCCGTGTTGGGGGAAGGGATCTCATCGACAGCCGTACGCAAGTCCACCCCCATCAAGAGGATGGTGATGCGCCGAGGATCATCCCAACCGCTTATGGCGGTATGATTCTCCGCAGCCACCTGAATCGGCACGGCAGTGGGATGGAGCGGTTGCGAGCCCGATGCACGACCCACAGGCCCTTCGGCCTGTCCATCGACGCTGGCTCCAGAGTTGGAAGCGATCGTGCTCGAGCCATCCTCAGCTCCGCCGCCGCCTCGGTTGCCAGCCACCAGATCCGCCACACTGGGTAGATGGATGCCCGCCGCACCACTCGCCAGGGCCAGCTGCTGCGTGGTACGGTACAACAGCGAGGCGGCTGCGGTGGTACCCAGGATGCCGATCACGAGGATCAGCAGGAAAGCCCACAAAGGCATACGGTTCATGAGTTGGGGAAGACGTATACGGAATTGCCCGATATGGCGTAGATCAAACCCTGCCTGGCGTCGACCACGATATCTTGCAAATCCGCCAACGCCCGCTCGTGATCCAGGCGTATATCAGCGATGAACGAACCACCCAATGACATCTTCAATACGGAACGAGATTCCGCATCTGCCACGTAAATCGCCGAATCCATGCTCGATTCATCGATGAATAAGCCGGCTGCACTATTCGGCAAACGAGGAAACGCCAGACGACCGAAGCTTTGTTCGATGCCGCCGCGGTACTTTTGCAACAAGCCGTCGGATCGCAAAATGAACAGATCGCCTGTGCTCGTGATCTGAAAATCT
The DNA here is from genome assembly GCA_011523615.1 of Chloroflexota bacterium. Lineage (GTDB taxonomy): Bacteria > Chloroflexota > Anaerolineae > Aggregatilineales > Phototrophicaceae > WTGJ01. The sequence goes on from WTGJ01000027.1 coordinate 933,516, forward strand.
ACCGCTTCATCGATATTCGGAATCCCCTGCCCGGTGAAATACTCCGTCGGCACATCATGGTAAGCACCACCGGATGGCTCATATCGCCAGATCTGAAAGTAAGGTGGATCCAGGATGTACAAGCGACCATCCCAGATGTGCAGCGAATTGGGCTCTTGCCATTGATCGGCGCGTTGCAACTGTTGGGCCTGGCATTGACTCATGAACGTGATCAAACAATCGACCAACATCCCCTTCTCATCCAGCCCTACGATCACGTTTTCATGACCGAATCCCAGCGCTTCCTCCGACCAATCGATCTCGATGATTCGGCTGACGGTTTGACCATCCAGTTGGGAGCCCCCTCGCAAAAAAGGCAATGGCTCTGGCTTGCCGGTGGCGCTCAGCCCATCTTCGCTCAAGGTCAAGTGATAAACCTGAGTATCACCCTGGCTATCCAGTAGGAACAAACGGTTGTTTCGTAAGAAGATGTCGGTCAGGCGTGCGTTCGGAATGGTTGCGAGGACGCGAGTTTCCTTCCGCGAAACGTAATACAGGATATCCAGCTTCTCCTGCGCTTCTGCGCGGAAGAAATCCAAAGTTTCATCTCTCCCGCCTTCCGGATCGCAATCCTCCACTGCATCGCGCAGCGCCTCCCAGGCCGTCCTCCAGGCGTTAAGATCGCTATCCTGTACGCCTTGCGCTACCTGGTAGATCTTTTCCGTATCTTCCAGACAGATTTCCAAAGCGCTGCGATTGGTACCGGAAAACCAGAGCAAAAAGATCAGCAATACCACGGCCACGGGGACGATGAACACGGCGATGGCTGCCGTAGTGAACGACAACCAGCTTTCCGCTTCCGTGGCCGGTTTGCCCAGCGTCTGTTCGGTGACTCTGCCTCCCATGTGCATCAGGGAAGCGGTTTTTCGCAATCCAGCGGCCATCCCCCGCCGCACCGGTTGTTGGAAGGCTGCGGGATGCGGTGTTGCCTCTTCGCTCAATGGTTTTTCCACGCTGGACCGATGCACGGGCACTTGCGCCGGTGTGCCCGTTTCTGGGTACAGGAACTCAACTCCAAGCAGGGCAAAGTGAGCGGGGCAATCTTTCTGCAGCTCATGCAAGGCCAGTGAAAGATCGGGGATTTGCATTGCGGTGCGCAAATTCTCGGTAGAGAGTGTGCTCAACGCTCCACCACCCATGAGCAGGCGCGCTTTTTCGGCGACGGTGAAACGGGTCATGCGAATGTCTGCCACCGGGTGAGCGCCCATCGGCACGCGTTTCATCTCGGTGGGATTCATGAAATCTTCCGGGAAACGTTTGGCCTGGTGCGCCAAATGGTGGATGGCCACCGCTTCACCCATGCGGCCGAGGATCAACTCATTACGGCGCAAAACGCCACAGATGAGATGCACATCGTAGCGAGTACCGACGGATAAATTGTGCTCGTACAAATCTCGATTCAGAGACTCAAAGGCCTCTCGCAGGCCGGCAGTGATACCACTCCCTTCGGCATGGAAATACAGCTCGCTGCCCAGCTGCACCAATTGATCGTAAAAATTAGGTGAGGAGATGCGGCCATTGCCCGGTAAGGCCAGGGCAATGAAGGTATCATTTTCTCGCCCTCGGCTGCAGGTAGCCGGCGCCGCTTCCGCGATCCCTCCGGGCGGTGGGGAGGTGAGCGGGCGGCCACTGACCACGTGAACAAAACCGACCAGCGCTTCGAATTCCGTCAAACTCGGCCCCTGATCAGCCAGTGAATGAAGCTGAGTCTGGCTCGGATCCCATCATCACCACTGAAATCGCGTCTCGTCAAAATCCATCACTTTGTGTTGATAATGAGTGATGTACTCTTGCAAACCATTTTCCAGGCGTTTCCAATCGCTGGCTGCCAGCAACGAGCGAATGGTGTTCAAGTCTTCGGCGAGAAAGTCCAGTTGCCGCATCGGGTAATCCCCATAGGCGGTATGCCAGGCGGCGCGCATGGGCAAACCCAACTTTTGCATGCTCGGCACCAATTCTTGCAAGACATAGCGGTAGTAACCCTGGACTGATTCCGGCCGGATATCAAACTGCAACGTTAACAAGTATTTGTATTTGACTTGCGACATCAGCCGACCACATCCTACCTCCTCGCCGATTGTAGCAGATCCAGTGGGCAGAAGGTAAGACTGGGCCGCCGCTTAACATCACTTGGCAGCCCCCAGACAGCGCGCTAGAATTCCCGCGTGAATGAAGAAGAAAACCCCAGCTCCGAAGCGGAATTCGCAGAAGATCGCAGCAGTTCACAATCGGTGCGGATCCGTGGCCTCCTGCGCCGCGCGCAGATCCGCATCGAATTTGCCGGCGATGATCACGACCGTGAAAACGCCTTATCCATCATCAACGAAGCCCTTTCCCTGGGGGCGACTCTCGAGGAAGTCACACCTCTCCTGCAAAGACTATCCGCCCAGAGCGAGGAGTTCGCCGCTCGGGTAGCAAACATTGAAGAACGGCAAAATCTCGTTCCCCCCTCCTCCGCAGCGCCCGCCGAGGAAGAACAAGAAATTGCCGCAACCCACAAAGACCCGCCTGAAGATGAGCCGGCCGAAGAAGGACCACCGCCGGAGCCGAGCAGCCAAATTCCGACCTTGGCTGACGAAGAGCTGCAAAAACTCCTGGCCCAGCTCTCACGAAACTACTACGGTGGGGAATATCGAGCCGCCATCGACATCGCCAACCACATCCTCCATCACCATCCCAATCAACCCACCGTCCACGATTACCGCCAAAAAGCAGAAGAAGGCATATTGCGCGGTGAGGTCCTCGATCATCTCATCCCCTTCGATGCCCGCGTTGCCTACAACCGTGCGCGCTCCCTCGCCCGGGCCGGCAGTTATCAAGAAGCGAAGAAACACTTCCAGGATGCCCAAGAACTCGCCCAACAGGCCGGCATCCAGCGTTGGCGTGAAGCGGAACAAGCGCAGCTGGAAATCGAGGATCTCGCCCTCGCCCGTGAATTGCTCCTGAAAGGGGATCAAGAACTGGTCAACGACGACTGGGAAGCCGCCTTGAGCCAGTACGAAAATGCCCTCAAGGTGATCCCTGGCGACCCGCAAATCGAAGAGCGCAAGCGTCACATCCGCGAAATCCAACAAGCGGTGACTTTCATCCGCGATAGCCTGGCCATCCGTGATCATAGCATCAGCGAACAAATCGAAACGCTGGAAAAATGCAACCAGATCTTGCGCTCGGCTCGCCGTCGTTTGCCCGGAAGTGCTCGGCTGGAACAATTGTCCGGGCAACTGGCCGACCGGCGCCAGGAGCTCGCCGCCAACCTGGCCCATCAAGCGGAGAGTTTGCTCGACAATGCCGAAGAAATCCCGACCATCCCCGATCGTTTGGCCCGCATCATCGAATCCACTGCTCTCATCGATCAGGCGCGCCAGTTGGTGCCGGAAAATGTCGAGCTACCGGACCTTGCGGCACGGGCCAGGGAAAGAACCGCCACGATCGATCGCGCCAGCGAAACCCTCCAGGAAATGGAGCGCTTGCTCGCTTTGGGCGAAGTTGCGGCTCTGAACGAAGCGTTCCACTTGCTTCACAATCTGCAAGATTTCCACGGCGACGATCGTTATCAGAATGGTCTGCGGCAGCTGTTTGCTCAACTATTGGCCGAAGGGGAAAGCAACGCATCCGCTGGCCGGTTGCAAGCCGCACAGGAAATGCGAAACCTCTTGCAGGATGAATTATTCCAAGCCTTGGGGCGCGCACCAGACATCGAACGACTCAATGCGGCCATTCAGAACCGAAGAATGTGGCGGCGGTTCTTCTCTTTCGTGGCATCCGGAGGCATCATCATCTTGATTCTGTTCGGAATCTGGCAAACCAGGCCCAGTTGGCAGCCCGCTCTCTTCCCTCCCACCCCCACAG
>WTGJ01000009.1:0-6637 GCA_011523615.1 Chloroflexota bacterium
TGCAACGCTTGGCTGGATATCCCCTGGACAATGATGAGCGCTATTCCTTTCGTATGGCGGGCGGGCTATCAGAAGAAGCATTCTCCCTAGCGGATGTTTGGGCAGCTGTCCCTGAATGGTATCCGGATCAAGCATATGGCCTGCCGGTGGTCAATTCCATTTGGGGCCAGATTTTCGGCTGGAATGAATTTTCACTCAGATTGGTTCCCTTTTTTGCGGGAATCCTGGCCATCGCCTGGACCTATCGCGTCGGACGAGATTGGTTTTCAGCGCCAGTGGGTTGGATTGCGGCAATTTTGACGTCTGTCTCGGTGTTGTTTGTTACCTATCTGCATGTGATTCGGCCATACACTCTGGTCGCCCTGTTTGCCTTGATGGCAACCTGGGGTTATTGGCGAATGATACTGAGCAACCGCAACCCAAGAATGAGTCGAATCGGACAACTCAGCTTGCTATTGGGCTGCATCGGCATCGTGTATAGTCATTACTATTCCGTATTGGTTTTGTTGGTGATTGGCCTTTGGCATCTCCTCTTCATGCCCAAAGATCGTTTGTGGTGGCGGCCCTTTTTCATTTTGGTCTTAGCGGGGTTGAGCTTTATCCCGCAGCTGGAAGGGTTTTTGGGTGGAATTCAAGAAACACACACCAGGCCGGCATTTACCGACCAGAGCAAATTGATCCGAGCTGCTGAGGTCCTACCGCGGTTCGTGCAGGTTTACTCGAATGACTTGCTGAGCCTCCCAACCGGCAGATTTGGGATGGTGCCCAACTTGCTTGGATTGGCACTTTCGACTTTGGCCATATCTTTCGGATTGTGGCGTGTCAGACAGAGAGAATGGTTTGGAGTGAACCGATATCCTCTCATCATCACGTTGACCTTGTTGCTCATGATCCTGCTGATGAATGAGATATTGTTGGTGATGATCCCAACTCGAATGCGCTATCTGATCGTCATCTGGCCGCTGGTGAGCATCCTGATCGCCCGGGGCATTTGGCGAACCCGTGGTAAGTGGCGGTTGATTGTCGGTTTTTTTACAGGCGTATATGTGATCTATAGCCTCTGGGCTAATGTAGCCAGCGATTTGCGTTATCGTTACTATCCTTTGCAAATGCATCATCCCCTCCTCGATTACATGAGGGTGGTTGAAAAATATGGTTGGCAGCAAGATTTACTCCTGATCGAGGAACAACTTTATCGTTCTATATTGCCCAAAGTTGAGGCATTCCCTGCTCACTATGAGAATGTGCAAGTGATCTCGAATACTTCGCCGCCGCTGGCCGAATTCGAAAATACTCAAGAGAATGGATTGCGCATTTGGCTCCTTGCTGGGAAGTCTGATGGCGCTGGACATCGTGGTATGATCTCGGTGCTACCCGACGAGCTTTCGTTGTGTAGACGTCATATACAGCAATCCAATCTAGTCCTGGAACTTTACACCCGCTCCGTCGTACATTGCCCGAGTCAAGAACCGGCACAGATGCTCTTCGGGGAAAAGATTGAGCTCGCCGCCAGCTCCGTCGGCATGGAAGCAAACGAAACGCTGGTGGTCGATCTCCTGCTGCAGGCAGATGATGCAACCGACATGACGGCCTATTCGGTAGCATTGCACGTGTTGGATGTCAGTAGTGGCGAGAAAGTGGCGCAGGGCGATCAGGGCTTGTGGCTGGGCCGCTACAACCCGGTGCGCAGCGAAATCGACATCAGCGCACTGCCCGCCGGCGAATATGAAGTACGCATCGGCCTCTATAATTGGCAAACTTTGGCGCATTTGCCAGGCATGGATCTGGCCCTTGGACAGACCGCTGATTTCCTGATCTTGAGCCAATTTCAGCTGGAATGAAGCGCAGACCGCTGCCCTGGCTCTGGCTGATCCCCGTTTTGCTCCTGGCGACGGGCTTGGCGGCCCAACGGATGAGCGCCTATCCATTGGATGTCAACGAAGAAGCGACAAAATTGTTGGCCGGTGGCATGGGCGATGGGCCGTATCGCCCGGCAGAGGTGCTGGCCGCGATTCAGGGGACCTATCCCGATCAAGCATACGGTCTTCCCTTGCTCTATTCTCTTTGGGGCCCCATCTTTGGTTGGAGCGAGTTCTCGCTGAGACTGCTGCCACTCTTCGCCGGCTTGTTGGCCTTGGCCGGGGTGTACCGCGTCGGGCGAGAGTGGTTCGGACCGCTGGCAGGTTGGGTCGCGGCACTCTTGTTGGCCAGCTCCGTTCATTTCATCACCTTCATGCATGTGGCGCGCGCCTTTGCCCTGATCGCCCTGTTTGTCGTGATGGTCGCCTGGAGTTATGGTCGCCTGGCCTGGCCCAGGCAAGCACGTGCGGCAAGCCGGGGAACGGCGCTCATTTTTTTACTGGGCAGCGGCGGGATTCTATACGGCCATTACTATGGCGCGCTCTTTTTGGCAGGATTGAGTCTGTCTCATTTGCTGTGGTTGCCCAAGGGGCGTCATTGGTGGCGGCCGGTGTGGCTCTGGGTCATCGCGGTCGTGCTCTTCCTGCCCCAATTGCAGGGATTGCTCACCGGTATCGGCTTCACGCAAACACAACCCTGGTTCATCCAGGCCGAGATGAGAGCGGCTGAGGTGTTTTCCTGGTTTGCTTATGTGCTCAGCAATGGCTGGGTCTACATCGGGGAAAGTTACAGTCTCTTCGTCCTGGTGGCCCTCATTTTGGTCGTTGGTGTTGCCTGGTGGAAAACCAACCGACGAGAGCCCATCGCGCGGAGCTGGTTCCTGCTTTTCACCACCTTGACCGTGCTGGTGTTGATGCTTTGCGCCAACGAGATCTTGCTGGTCATGAGTCGATTCCGCCTACGTTATTTCATGGCGCTGTGGCCTTTGATTTCTTTGCTCAGCGGGTGGGCCGTTTGGCGTAGCAGGGGACAATGGCGTGTGTTGGCCAGTTTCCTGGTAGGGGCCTGGCTCATCTACGGCCTTTGGGCAAACACCGCCAGCACAAAACGATTTGAATTTTACTCGATGCTGTATCGCCATCCATTGAGCCTGGCCAGCAATGAGCTGAACCGCTTCGCCAGTCAAATGGATTTGTTGTGGACGAAGGGGCAGCTGGGTTTTTGGAACTGGCGCGCGCCCTTGCCGGATGCCCAATACGCGCTGGATGAGCTGGAGCAGGAAGATTCACTTCAGTGGGAAGATCATTTGCGGCTGTGGCTGTTGCTCACCGGTGAGCGAGTAGCGGAAGTCAACCAACTGGTCGAAGCGATGCCGGCGGGTTGGCTGCATTGCCGACTCTTTGTGGACCGTGCTGATTTATTCCTCGCCTTGTACACTCGGTCCGCAATACATTGCCCGAGTCAAGAACCGGCACAGATTCGCTTCGGCGAGGAAGTGATGCCACAAGTGATGCTGCAGGATGCCGCGGTGTCGGTGGTTTCAGAAGAGACGCTGCGGGTCGATCTCCTGCTGCAGGCAGACGATGCAACCGGCATGACGGCCTATTCCGTAGCCTTGCATGTGTTGGACGTCAGTAGTGGCGAGAAAGTGGCGCAGGGCGATCAGGGCCTGTGGCTGGGGCGATACAACCCGGTACGTAGCGAAATCGACATCAGCGCGCTGGCGGCCGGGGAATACGAAGTGCGCATCGGCCTCTACCACTGGCAAACATTGGCGCATTTACCAGGCGTGGATCTGAGCAACGGCGCCACCGCTGATTTGCTGACCCTGACTCGGTTTCGGGTTGAGTAAAGGCGAGGTTCACCAACGTTCAAACCGAATGATATCCTTGGACTTCTCCCGCCATTGGGATGGAGAGGTCTGGTCCGGTGCTGCGTAACCAATGGGGATCGCGCCCATCGGTTCGACTTCTTCCGGTATCCCCAGTAATTCCCGCAATGCGGGGTTATCGCTAAAACAGGCAAACCCCGCCGCCAGACCCTCCTCGACGGCGGCCAGCAAAATATTCATCACGCTACAGCCGATATCCATATACCAATAAGGAGCGGGCCAGACGAACTCGCTGCCATCCGGTAACAGCTTATCTTTCTCGCGGTAACGACGCCGATAAATCTGTTCATTGGTGCAGGGGATGATGAGCACAGGAGCGCCGGAAATGAAGGGAGCATAACCGGCCGCGGTATACATCCGTTCATTGCAGTTTTCGGCAATTTTTGCTTTGCGCGTCTCATCCTGGATGACGATGAAACGTTGCCCCTGGGAATGACCGGCGCTGGGCGCGCGCTGGGCAGCATCCAGGATGCGCGCTAGCGAATCGTCCGGGATGGGATCTGGCCGGAAAGCGCGTACCATTTTTCTTTTGCGGATCAAATCGTAGAATTCCATCTCATTTCCCTTCCGCTGCGAATAAGGCTGGCCAGCGTTCCATCGCACTCAGCAGAGCGGAAGCGGCCGTATGCCCCAGACCACAGAGCGAGCTTTCGGTCATCGTCCAGCCGATATCTTGCAGGCGGCTGGCATCACCGGGCAGGGGTTCTTCCCGCAATAGAATCTCCAATTGGCGTTGGGTACCGAGCTGGCAGGGGAAGCACTTGCCGCAACTTTCGTGTTGAAAGAAATGGGCCAAACGTTGCAACACATCGCGCAAGTCAACCGTATCGTTGCAGACGAAAACGGCGCCGGAGCCGAACGTGCTGCCGATATCCCAGAGCGCTTCAAAGGTGAGCGACACGTCGATTTCCGCTGGCGTTAAGAAGGTCCCTGCCGCGCCGCCCATCAAGACCGTTTGCAATTCACCGATGACCCCGCCACAGGGCCCTTCCAGGAAATCGCGCAGGCGAATCCCCGGGTTGATCTCGTAGACGCCGGGTCGCTCGACGTGGCCGCTGACGCAAAGCAGTTTCGACCCGGGGCTGCGTTCGCTGCCCCAGCCGCGGAACCATTGCGGCCCGTTCAGTACGATGCCCGGGACGCAGGCGAGCGTTTCCACATTGTTGCAGATGGTGGGTTGTTGGAAGAGGCCGTGAGTGGTCGGGTAGGGTGGTTTCATGCGGGGGAAGCCGCGTTTGCCTTCGATGGCCTCGAACAGCGCCGTTTCTTCGCCGCAAATGTAAGCGCCGGCGCCACGCCGCACTTCGATGTGGAGGCTGAAATCACTGCCGGCGATGTTTGTGCCCAGCATGCCGCTGGCTTCCGCGGCGGCGATGGCTTCCTCGATGCGGCGCTGGGCGTGTGGATATTCCCCGCGGATGAAGAAGTAACCTCGCTTCGCCCCGCTGGCATAGGCGGCCAGGGCCAGGCCTTCCAGGATGAGGTGAGGACGAGTCTCCATGAGAGCGCGGTCCTTGAAGGTGCCCGGTTCGCTCTCATCGGCGTTGCAAATGACATAACGCGGGCGGCCATCCTGCGGGAAACGGGCGCCGCGCCATTTGACGCCGGTCGGGAAGGCGGCACCGCCACGCCCCACCAAGCCGGAATCGGCGACTCGTTCGATGACTTCTTCCGGCGTCAGCTCCTGGATGGCATGGCGCAGCGCCGCGTAATCGCTTGCAGTGGGGGCAATGACGGCGGCGGAGCTTTCCGCATCCTGCAGCAGGGTGTGGCGTTCTTCGCCGAGCAACTGCGGATACGGAACGTCGCTGGGAAATTCCGCCTGGGCGGCGCTGAGCAACTCACGGGAAGATCGAATGGGCGCGACCGCCCGTTCCCCTGCGCCACGCCGCGTGACCAAAGCCGCCGGGGCATGTTCGCAGAGCCCCAGGCAAGGGGCGCGTTCCAGCCGATACTGGCCATCGGCGGTCACGTCCTTGCCATTGAGGCTCAGCCGCTCCCGCAGCGCGGCCATGCACTCATCGCTGCCCTGAAGGGCACAGCTCGGATCGCCACATACGCGCAGGATGATTTCGCCGCTGGGTTGCTCGTAAAACAAACTGTAAAAACTGATGACGCCGTAGATATCTGCTTCAGGGACGCGGAGGCAATGCGAAATCTGACGCACGGCAGCGGCGGAGATATAGCCTTGAGCGGTTTGTACGTCCCAGAGGACGGGCAGCAGGGCATCGCGGCCGCGGCCGGCATAGGCTGCGATGAGTGGTTGGAGTTGCTCGTCGGAATCGCTCATTCAGATTCAACCTCCTGCGGGATGAGCTCGTCGATCGGGAGGACGGCGAAACCGGCGTAGGGGTAGCGGGATTCAATCTCCCAGCCAACCTGTAAGGAATCGCAGGTCACTTCGTAGGCGCGATCCCAGCGGCCCGCCGCCTCCTGCCAGCAATTTACACTGACTGGATTCAGTTCTAGCTTGTGATTGCCAGCGCCAGTTCGGGTGTCACCGCCCAGGCCGCGCACGGCGAAAGCCCATACGCCGCGGGAGAGGGTGACGATGCCTGTAGATTCGTAGACATCGGGGTTGGGCACTTGTCGGTTAATACGTTCTCCAAGCAGGATAGCTATCGGATAGATCTCGTTAGCTGGCCGCTCGCCATTCACTATCTCCATCTGCTGGGACCAGACGGCGAGCGCAGCTTCCAGCTCGCTAAGCCGTGTGTTGGCGGTGGCCAGGTCTTCATCCAGTTCGCCAATTTGTATATTGGCGACTACCAGATCATCTTTCATTTCGCCGATCCCTGTTTTGGCGTCGGCCAGTTGCGCCAGAGCGTCGTCCCGTTCCTGTATAGCGGTGTCCCGTTCGGCAATGGCGGTGGCCAGCCCTTCTTC
>WTGJ01000009.1:6737-32617 GCA_011523615.1 Chloroflexota bacterium
CCCGTTCCTGTATAGCGGTGTCCCGTTCGGCAATGGCGGTGGCCAGCCCTTCTTCCAGCTCGCCGATTCGCGTGTTGGCGGCGGGCAGTTCATCTACCAGTTCGGTGAGATCTTGTCGCAGAGTCTCGTTATCGGCCAGCAGAGTGTCGCGTTCTTCTTCTAATTCTCCTATTCGTGTGTTGGCATCGTCGCGTTCTGTGGTGACGGTGGCCAGCTTTGCAATAGCGTCGTCACGTTCCTGCGTAACGGTTACCAGCTCTTCTTCCAGCTCGCCGATTCGCGTGTTGGCGGCGGGCAATTCATCTACCAGTTCGGCGAGATCTTGGCGCAGAGTCTCGTTATCGGCAAGCAGTGTATCGTTTTCTTCGCGCAGGTCCTGGATTATGAGGGTGTTTTGCCAGTACAAGATAGCCAGGGTGATCGTACCGAGTGCGAACCAAAAGAGCAGGGTTTGATATAATGCTGGTTCGCCCCACTTGAGACGTTCGAAAAAGTCGTTCATGTGTCAATTTCTTGCCTTTTGCGGCTCGGGGCAAGGGGGCAATGACCCCGTTTGGCTTTCCAGCTGTCCCTACTCATTTTGCTCCATCCGCTCTTGGCATCGGTCCAGGCGGGAGCGTGCAGCGTCCAGTTCTTCGGGCGTATTCAGGTTGATGAAAGAACGTCCGGCCGGGTCGTATTCTTGCCAGCGGCTCTCGTCCCAGTAATCCACCGCAACCTCAGGATAAAAACCGATCACTCGGCGCCGGTCGGCGCGCAACCGGCGCTCAATCGCTGCGAGGCAGCGTCGATGGTAGATGGCATGCAGGCCCTGGGGATAACCCGCCACCGTCGGCACGATCACGTCCAGTTGGCCCCGTTTCGTCTGCTCTGCCATGGCCCGCAACAAGTCAACGTTGAGATATGGCATATCGCAAGCGACGACCAGGGTGTAGGGTTGTCCGCTGTGATGAATGGCGCTATGGATGCCGGCCAGGGCGCCGCCGGGGAGGAGGTCGCCGTGATGCGGCAAGCCGTATGGGGCGTAAGGCGCGCGATCGTCGCCGATCAGCTGGATCGCCGCGGTCAGTGGGCGCAAGGCGGCGAGCACCCATTCGATCAGCGGGGTGCCGGCCAATTCCAGGAATGCTTTGGCCTGGCCCATGCGCCGGCTTTCGCCACCGACCACGACGGCCGCGGCCAGGCCGGGGCAGGCAGCGCCGAGCATCGCGATCTCCTCAATGAACGTAACGCAGCGGGTCTTTGATGGCGCCATCGGCGGCTTCTTCGGCGTCACCATTGCTCGCCGTGGGTGGCGCTTCCACGCGGCGGGCGCGGATGGCGGCCATCTTGAAATCCGGAATCTTCGCGCGTGGATCTACCTTTTCCAATGTCAGGAGGTTGGCGGCAGCCTCGACGAAATGGAAGGGCAGGAAGAAGGTACCGGCGGGGGAGCGGCCGGTCACCAGAGCGCGGCAAACGACCGCACCCCGGCGTGATTCCAACTCCAGCCAATCGCCGGAGACCACGCGCAGGTCCCGCGCATCATCGGGATGCAATTCCACAATGGGATGAGGGAAGGCGGAGTTCAAGGCGGAAGGCCGGGTCATCGTCCCGCCATGCCAGTGGAAGAGGACGCGGCCGGTCGTCAAGTGATATGGGTACTCATCGTCAGGGAGTTCACTTTCGCTGCCGTAATCCAGCGCCCAGAATTTGCCTTTGCCGCGCGGGAAATCATCTTCGAAGAGATACGGCGTCCCCGGATGATCGAGGCTGGGGCAGGGCCAATGGACGCCGCCTTCCCGTTCCAGGCGCTCGTAGGTGATGCCGAAGAAATCCGGCGTCAGGGCACGCATTTCTTCCCAGATCTCTTCCGGGTGTGCGTAATCGAAACCGGCGCTGACCGGGCGCCCCAGCATGTGCTCGGTTCGTTTGGCGAGGTCGCAAACGATCTCCCAATCGGCGCGCGATTCACCCACGGTGGGCAGGGCGCGGCGCACTCGCTGCACGCGGCGGTCGGAATTGGTGAAGGTGCCGTCTTTTTCGGCGAAGCTGGCCGAAGGCAGGATCACATCCGCCAGGTCGCCCGTTTCGTTCTGGAAGATATCGATGCAGACGAGCAGGTCGAGTTCTTCCAGCGCATGTTGGGCATGGCTGAGGTTCGGTTCCGACATCATCGGGTTTTCGCCGAGGACGAGCATGGCTTTGATGCGGCCCTCCAGAGCGCCATCGACCATTTCGGTTACGGTGAGGCCGGGGATGGCAGGCAAAGCCGTATGCCAATGGCCCTCGAAACGCGCCCGGATGCCATCGTCATCCACGCGCTGGTAAGCGGTGAAGACGTTGGGCAGGCCGCCGCTATCGGAGCAACCCTGAACGTTGTTTTGCCCGCGCAAGGGGTTGAGGCCGGTGCCTTCACGGCCGATGTTACCGGTCATTAGAGCCAGGTTGGTCAAGGCCAGGGCGTTATCCGTGCCGTGCGTGCTCTGGCTGATGCCCATGCCCCAGTAAAAGGCGGCTCGGTCGGCCGTGGCATACATCCGCGCCGCTTTGCGGATGTCATCCGCCGGGACGCCGCTGCGTTCCTCCGCCCATTCCGGCGTGCATTCTTCCAAGGATTCGATGTAATCCTCAAAATCTTCGGTGCGCCGCGCGATGAAATCGGCATCGAAGAGTCCTTCCTTGACGACGACGTGCGCCATCGCCTGGTAGACGGCGACGTCCGTCCCCGGTTTTTGCCGCAGCCAGAGCGTGGCGAAATCGGTCAATTCGATTTGACGCGGGTCGATGACGATCAGCTTGGCGCCGTGTTGACGGACTGCCTTTTTGAGGAACAGGCTGATGACCGGGTGGGTTTCGGTGGTGTTGCTGCCGGTGACGACGAAGGTATCCAGGTGCTCCATTTCGCCGATGCTGTTGCTCATCGCGCTGCTGCCGATGGCCAGCTGGAGGGCGGTTACGCTGCCAGCGTGGCAGAGGCGGGCGCAATGGTCGACGTTGTTGGTTTGCAGCACGGCGCGCACGTATTTTTGGAAGACGTAATTGTCTTCGTTGGTCGCTTTGGCGCAGGCGTAGGTCGCGACGCTATCGCCACCGTGTTCATTCACCAGCTTCGTGAGGCGAGCGGCGATGAAATCCAGCGCTTCCTCCCAGCTGACTTCGCGGAAGGGGTTCTGGCGATCGTCGCGCAGGAGCGGTTTTTTCAGGCGGCGGGGGTGGGTGGCGAAATCCAGGCCGAAGCGGCCCTTCACGCAGAGGTTGCCGAAGTTGGGTGCGCTATCGAAGGGCGCTTCGACGCGATAGATCGTGTCATCACGGATGTGCAGCTGCATCTGGCAGCCGACCCCGCAGTAAGGGCAGGTGGTGCGGACCTGTTTTTCGGGGGCAAGCGCGCCATTGGTCTGGGTGGGAAGCGAAGCCGTCATGTGTGGGCTCCCGTGGATTAGAAAACTGTTGTTAGATTATAGCGCGGAAACGGGGCACACTATAATTTGTACTGGCATAAAAAGCGCCGCCCGCGGAAAACGGACGGCGCCTGTGTTTTGTTCGATCACGTTACTTCGTCATGGTGAGTGAGTTGGCTCTCCCGTTCGATTTACCGGTTTGGTTAGGGTGGTATTTTCTGGCTTTTCCGCGTGAGGGATCGGAATCCCACAAAAGCGAAACTCTGGCAGCTGAATCTGCACAAGCCAACCCAATTCTTCATGGGTGGCCAACCAGAAAACCCCACCATTTTCCCAAGTCGCGCAGGTTGCGTCTGGATATGCCGCTGCGAATTTCGGATATGTCTCAGGATCGTAATCCAACCCCTCGAATGAACTTTCATATAGAAAAAACGGCTCTTCCAGACTTGGCGGAGGTGGAATTCGAGTGAGAGCTGGTAACGGTGCTACGGTCGGAGCTGGTGTTTGGCTACGCATATTGACTAATGCATAACCAATTACCGCAGCTGCCACCAGCAGGAATAGAATCTGTGCCATTCTGTCCCGTCTCATTTCATGCTCCTTAGTACCGTGGAATCGTGGTTCTATTAACTGACTGCGTGGGTCAACATCCAGAGACCACCCTACACCCGTTACTCTCACAGAGTACACAGGCACAAACCCATTGTTTGATTACTGGATCCCATACAGGGCCACAATGAATGCTTGAGCCACCACTACCGCTATTTCCTCCATCACAATTCGTGGTACACATTGCTGCTACCTGTGCAGTTACCACTCCCACCACCATTACTGCCAGGAATACCAGGAACAGCAATGCTAAGAAGAGCCTCTTCATGATGTAAATTCCTTTATCCGTTGAATGGAGTGAGGAGTATAGTGAGGAGTATAATGAATGGGGCGAGGTGGATAAGTCCACCTCCAACCTTGTCAAGCATAGATTGTTGAAATTCTAGGCGTAACGATCGGATCGCCTCAATCCGTGACGCGCGCTGTTTCCCCCGGCTGGGTCTCACGCTCCAACTCGGCTAAATGGGCCCGCAAGCCAAACATCTGGTCCCGCAGCACGATCGCTTTCTCAAAATCCTGCTGGTCCGCCGCCTCGTACATTTCTCGCTCCAATTCAACAGCGAGCGTCTCCAACTCATGCTGGGCCAATTCGCTCGGGTTGAAGGAAGAGCGCTCCGGATCCTCCGCTTCGTTCATCAGGCGTACGCGGTCGGTGAGGTCACGGATCTCTTTTTGGATGCTGGCCGGTTCGATCCCCTTTTCTTCGTTGTAGCGCGCCTGAATCTCACGGCGGCGTGCCGTTTCGCTGATGGCGTTGCGGATGGCCGGTGTGATCTGATCGGCATACATGATGACGCGCCCCTCCACGTGGCGGGCGGCGCGGCCGATGATCTGGATGAGGGCCGCTTCGGAGCGCAGGAAGCCTTCCTTATCGGCATCGAGGATGGCCATGAGGGAGACTTCGGGCAGGTCGATCCCTTCGCGCAATAAGTTGATCCCCACGACCACATCATACGTACCCAGGCGGAGATCACGCAGGATCTCGACGCGTTCCAGCGTATCGATTTCCGCGTGCAGGTAGTGCGCCTTGATGCCCATCTCGTTGAGGTAGCCGGCCAAATCTTCCGCTTGTTTCTGGGTGAGAGTGGTGACGATGGCGCGTTGGCCATCGCGCACGCGGCGGGCGATCTCCTGCATCAGGTCATCGATCTGGTTGCCTGCACGAGGAGCGAGCGGCAGTATGGTTTCCGCCTGGCTGGCGGCCGCACTGCGCTCCAGGTGGGCGAAATCCAGGTAGGCCGGCCGGATCTCTACGATGGGATCGAGGATGCCGGTCGGGCGGATGATTTGTTGCACGGTGGCGTCGGCATGGTCGTTCTCGTAGGGGCCGGGGGTGGCGCTGGTGAAAATCACCTGGCTGACGCGCTGCCAGAATTCTTCAAATTGCAGCGGCCGGTTATCCAGCGCACTGGGGAGGCGGAAACCGTAATCGACCAGGGTTTGCTTGCGACTGCGGTCACCATTGTACATCCCACGGACCTGGGGCAGGGTCATGTGGCTTTCATCGATGATGAGCAAGTAGTCGTTCGGAAAGTAATCCAGCAGCGTCCACGGTGGCGAACCCGGCGGGCGGCCATCCATATGGCGGGAGTAATTTTCGATGCCGGTCGTGAAGCCGACCTCGCGGATCATCTCCAGGTCATAACGGGTGCGTTGCTCCAATCGTTGCGCCTCGACGAGCAGGTTCTGCGCGCGCAAATGGCTGAGGTGTTGCTCCAGTTCCTCCTCGATGGCCAGCAGGGCGGCGTTGACGCGACTTTCGTCGGCGATGAATTGGCGGGCAGGATAGATGATGAGGCTGGGATGTTCGGTGATCACTTCGCCGGTGATGGGGTTGAATTCGCGGATGCGTTCGATCTCATCGCCGTAGAGTTCGATGCGAAAGGCGTTTTCGGCGTAAGCCGGCACCACTTCTATCGTATCACCGCGGGCGCGAAAAAAGCCCCGTCGCAGATCCAAATCGCTGCGGGCGTATTGGATGCGCACCAGCCCGCTCAAGATGGCTTTGCGGCGCATGACCTCGCCGACGCGCAATTCGACGACCGATTTCCCCCATGCCGTCGGGTCACCGATGCCGTAGATGCAGGAGACGCTGGCTACGATGACGACATCGCGCCGATAGAGCAGAGAGGCGGTGGCGGAGAGGCGCAGGCGGTCGATCTGCTCGTTGACCTTGGTGCTTTTCTCGATGAGCAGGTCGTGCTGCGGGACATAGGCTTCTGGCTGGTAATAATCGTAATAACTGACGAAATACTCGACCGCGTTGTTCGGGAAGAATTCTTTGAATTCGGCATAGAGTTGAGCGGCGAGAGTCTTGTTATGGGCGAGGACGAGGGTCGGGCGCTGCACCTGGGCGATGACCTGGGCGACGGTGAAGGTTTTGCCCGTGCCCGTGGCGCCGAGCAGGGTTTGGGCGCGCAAACCACTTTCGAGGCCCGATACCAGCGCTTCGATGGCCTGTGGCTGATCGCCCGTGGGCTGGAAGGGGGAAACGACTTGCAAGTCTGGCATGAAACTCAGGCAACATTGAGCGATGGCTGGCAGCAGTATAATGGGGATTCACAGCGGGCGGGAGGGCGCATGGTAGGGAAAGATCGTTACCGCATCGGCGTATTCTTCGGCGGCCGCAGCGTCGAGCATGATGTTTCGATCGTAACCGCGCAACAGGTCATGCACGCTCTCGAAGAGGGTGGACACACGGTCCTGCCCATCTACATCGACCGCAGTGGAAATTTTTATCAGGGCGCGACGTTGCGCGAAATCGCAAATTTCGAAACAGAAGATTGGCGGCAACAAAGAGAGGTAGCTGCCGTGCTGCTTTCCCCACAACCGCGGCAACACGGCTTGATTGTCGAGCCACTGGCGGGGCGTTTCCGTGCTTCGCGTGTGCAGCGGATGGATGTGGCTTTCCCGGCCTTGCATGGCAGCCACGGCGAGGATGGCAGCCTGCAGGGTTTGCTGGAGCTCGCCGATATCCCTTACGTCGGTTGTGGGGTGTTGGCTTCGGCCTTGGCCAATGACAAATGGGTGACCAAAGCGGTCTTGCGAGAAGCGGACCTGCCCGTGTTGGATGGCTTCCTCTTGGAACGGGACGAATGGCTGCGCGATTCGCCGGCAATCGTGGCGGCGGTGCAGGAGAGGCTGAAATATCCCCTGATCGTCAAGCCGGCCCGAACGGGCTCCAGCATTGGCATCGGTTTTGCCGAAGATGAGGCATCGTTGCGCGCGGCTATCGATATCGCCATCGCCTTTGATCATCGCGTGCTGCTGGAGGAACGGTTGACCGATTGCCGGGAAATCAATTGCGCGGTCCTGGGGGATGGGCAAGAGCTGCGCGCTTCTCCGCTGGAGCAACCGCTATCGTACGAGGAATTCCTTTCCTATGAGGAGAAATACCTGCGTGGCGGAGGAGGGATGAAGAGCGCCGAACGAATCATCCCCGCGCCCATCGGCGAAGCACTCACGGAAGCGATCCAGGAGGCCGCCCGGGCCACCTTCGCCGCTTTGGCTGGCCGGGGCACGGCGCGCATGGATTTCTTGTTGAAGCAAGACGAAAGCGCGTTTTACCTCAACGAAGTCAATACGATGCCGGGCTCGCTTGCCTTTTACCTCTGGCAGGAAGCGGGGCTGAAGCCGACAGAAGTCTGCGAAGCATTGCTGGAAATCGCCTTTCGGGCGGCGGCCGATAAGCGCGGCACCCGCTACGACCATCGAACGGAATTGCTCGGGCAGGTGGCGGCGCGCGGCTTGAAGGGTGCAAAAGGCGCTAAGACAAGAGCGGGCCAATGAAGGAATCCCGCTGCAATCTTTGACGGAGATTTTTGATCGCTGCTGTAATCAGTTTTACCTTTGATCCATGAAGGGTCAGCGAATTGCTATGATCATCGATGAATCAAAAAGAGATTCCCCCACTCAGGTGAGGGAATGCTCACCAGGCTTGCTACGGGCCTTCCGGAGTTGGCGTTCTCTCCCAAATGCCCACGCGTTCACGTCGGTCGGCGCGGAGCTTCGAAGCAGATTCCGCTGCCTGCTCGATCCATTGCTGCGGAATGATGCCGCTGCCGTATGCGGGAATGGGGGGAGCAGGTTGGGGAAGGCCGCAGAAGCGCCAAACGGGTTGCCAGACCACGACCCACCACTCGCCTTCCTGGGAATTCTCGTGGTTGAGAATCTTCACCCAGCTGATGCCGCCATTGGCCCAGGTAGCACAGGGTGTGAAGGGGTATTTTTCCAGTTCTTCTGCCGCAAGAATCAGCGGAGAATCCAGCGATGATGGTTGAGCCATCGCGGATGCTTCGGAGTCTTCCTGAGCGCTGGTCTGCCCCAACACGAGGAGGAGCAATAAAAACATGACTGAATACCCGAAGACGAAATGTTTCATGCGAAGTCTCCTGTTTGTTAAAGGGGCGATGTTTCATCCTACGAAAAGAACGCTCCGCTTGTCCAGGAGAGTGGTATGCAGTGGTATGCTCCTGCCGCCGACGGTCAGCCGCGGATCTGAAGTCATCATCTCTGGGTGATGCTGGGAGCTCAATCGGCAGCCCTGTATACTTCGGCCATGCCGTATCGAACGGAAGGGCCGCGCCTGCCGATGACGCAATTGGGCGCGAGTGGGATGGAATTCACGTTTCGCAGCGCGCAGCTTTCGCCCTGGCGCTTCCTCAGCGAACGCGCGCTGGATGCCATCCCCGGCTTGTTGACCTGGTTGGCTTTGGCGCTATCGATGTGGGCTGCGATCTTTCAGCCTCGCCTCATCCTCTGGCTGGCCGCTGTATTGGGCGCGTATATGGCCGGCCGATTCATCCTGGCGGCGCTGGCGATCCAGATCGGCTACCACCGCATCGCGCGCTGGCAGCAGATCGATTGGCGTGCACAATACGAAGCGGAGAAACGGGCCAATTCATTGCCCTGGGAAGCGGTCCATCACCTCGTGTTGATCCCCAATTACCGCGAATCCTTGCCCGTTTTGCGGCATACCCTGACCGAGCTGGCGCAACAGGCAGAAGCGAAACCAGCGATGACCGTCATCCTGGCGATGGAAGCGGGAGAGGAAGAAGCGATCGCCAAGGGCGAGCGTTTGCAACGCGAATTCCGGCCGCACTTCGCCCATTTTTATTTCACCGTCCATCCCCGTGGGATACGGGGAGAGATACCCGGAAAATCCTCCAATATCGCCTGGGCGGTGCGTTGGGCCCGGCGCAAGCTGGTCGAGGAGCACGGCTACGACATCGATCGCATCCTGGTGACGACCATGGATGCCGATGTGATCTGGCATCCGCGGCATTTTGCGGCCCTGACGGCGATGTTCGCCAACCACCCGCAGCGGCATGAGCGCTTCTGGCAAGCGCCGATCCGCTATCACCGCAACATTTGGTCCATCAGCCCGCCGATGCGCTTGTTGAATGCCTATTCGGCGGCGATGGAATTGGCCTATCTTTCGGCGGGGTGGTGGAAGGCTTTGCCCATCTCTTCTTATTCCCTGAGTTTGCGCTTGTTGCAAGCCTGCGATCATTGGGATGTCGACGTCATCTCTGATGAATGGCATATGTTCATCAAGGCCTTCTTCTTGCGCGAAGGGCGCGTCCGCCTGGAGCGAGTCTTTTTGCCTTTCTCTGCGTTGGCAACTGGTGGCGATACGCTCTGGCAGGTCATCCGCAACCGCTACCGGCAAACCTTGCGCCACGCCTGGGGCAGCAAAGAAGTGGGGTATATGTTGGCGCGGATGCTGGAGCATCCCGAAGTACCGTTTCGGCAAAGCTTGAGCTATCTCTGGCGCGTTGCCCATGACATTTTGATGGGCGGTGCGGGCTGGGTCACGATCACACTGGGTTCGCAATTGCCGCTGCTCTTGCATCCGGCGCTTTGGCAGCAGCAATGGCAAGCGCCCTGGCGAGAATTGCCTTTGCTCGTCTTGCAGCTTGCCTTCGGCCTGGTTTTGCTCAGTGGAGTATTGATCTGGCGGCAGGATGTGGCGGTGCGGCCGCCGCGGGAAGGGCCGTTGCAGCTCGGCGAGCGGATTCTCTCGCTGCTTTCTTTCCCGCTTTTGCCGCTGCTCACCTTACTTTTTGTCGGTTTGCCCGTGGTTCATGCGCAAACTCAGCTGCTGCTCGGCTTGCCGCTGCAGTTTCGGGTGACGGAGAAGGGGTAAATTTGAAATACTAAAATTTACATTAATTAGTAATTATTAGTATTTGAAAATACACTGATCGTTTTTAATTTGATTGTCAGCTATTTAAATACTATTATTTCTAAAATTGACATTTAAGTGTTGATATGGTGAAACCGATAACAGATGTGCCAGATACTCAGCAACTGTTATCTCAGATTGTTTCTGATAGAGCTCTTTTTGAGCGAGTTTTGGATGCTAGCTCTCCTACTGATTCAAAAGGGCGCTATCTACACTGGGAAGAAGTACGCCACCGTAAGCCGCCAAACGGTTTGACAACTGAACAGTATTGGCTTTCGCTGAAGCTGGGTCGACGGTTGCAGAAGTTGAGCCCTGTTCTGCTGGACAAGCAGAATCGTCCATTCGTTTTATCTACTCCTGATATGGTTTTACGACACTTGCACGAAGTCGATAAGCGTGGTCCAAGAGATTTGCTATTTGATAATATGGGTGATACTCGCCGTCAGGGACGGTTACGGATGCTCATCCGTCCGCATGTTGAGGAGGCGATTCAATCCAGTCTCTTGGAAGGTGCTTCCGCAACGAGAGCACAAGCCAAGCAATTGTTAGATTCGGGTCGTGCCCCAGAAACAAGAGCGGAAAGGATGGTGTGGAACAACCTCCAAGCGAATGAATTCGTTCAACAGGTGAAAGATGAAAATCTGACTCCAGCGCATATTCTTGAGTTACACCGAATTGTTGCCGATCGTACGCTTGCTAACCCTGATGATGCCGGTCGCTGGCGTTTGTCCGATGATGTTGTCATTGTGGATCCGAGTGGCAGCGAACAGGTAATACATGTGCCACCAAAAGCGAATTCTTTACCTGGACGGATCGAGCAAATCTGTGCCTTCGCCAATCGTGATTTGTCTAACAAGCCTTTCATTCATCCTGTCATTCACGCTATTCTTTTGCACTTTATGATCGGATACGATCATCCCTTTGTCGATGGTAATGGTCGAACTGCCCGAGGTTTGTTTTTCTGGGCAATGGCACGTGCTGGTTATTGGCTGACCGAATATCTTGCCATTTCACGCATCATTCGGCAGGCACCCGCAAAGTACACTCGTGCGTATCTATACACTGAGACCGATGATAATGACACTACTTATTTCATATTGCATCAACTGAGCGTTCTATTACGTGCTTATTCTGACCTTGAAATATACATGCAGAGAAAGTTAGGAGAATTGAATGACACGATTGCACAACTTGAAGATTCCCAATTGTTGAATCAACTGAATGAGCGCCAGGTTGCTGTACTCAGTCATGCATTAAAGAATCCAGAAGCTAGATACCGTATCCGAAAACATCAAGAGGATCGCAATGTTACTTATCAAACCGCTCGAACGGATTTGCTGAATCTCGCAAAATTTGGTCTTTTATCACAGACGAGAGTGGGTCGTAGTTTTGTTTTCATTGCCCCACGGAATCTATTGGAGCGAATTAAAAGTGCTCAGTTTAACTGAAATACTAAAATTTACATTAATTAGTAATTATTAGTATTTAAGCTGATGACTGAACAACCTTCCCCCCAACGCCTGCAAAAAATCCTCGCCCAGGCGGATGTCGGTTCGCGGCGCTACTGTGAGAAACTGATCGCGGCAGGACGGGTCCGCGTCAATGGCCGGGTCGCCCAACTGGGGCAACGAGCGGACCCACAAGAGGACCGCATCACCCTCGACGGGCGGCCCATCGCCGATCCCGCAGCGCTCTTCTATGTGGCGGTTAACAAAGCCAAACATGTGCTCACCACCAACGCCGCGCACGCGAACGATGCCCGTCCTACCCTGCGGGAGATGCTGCCTTTCGCAGGCCACCTGTACACGATCGGGCGTTTGGACGCGACGAGCGAAGGCCTGGTCGTCTTCACCAATGATGGCCCCTTGACCCAGCGGCTCACTCATCCGCGCTTTCGACATACGAAGACCTATCAGATCGTGGTGAACGGTGCGCCGAGCGCCGAAGTGCTGGCGGAATGGCGGAACGGGATCTGGTTGTGGGAGGAGGGCCAGCCGGGTAAGCGGGGGCGTCGGGTGAAGACGGCACCCTGTGCGGTGTCGGTGCTGGGCAAGCCGGGCAAACGGACGACTTTGCGGGTCGTCATGCGCGAGGGACGAAAGCGGCAGTTGCGGCGGGTCGCTGCTCATTTGGGGCACACGATTCACCGCTTGCAGCGCACCCATATCGGCCGCCTGAGCCTGGGCTCGTTGCAAGCCAATGAGTATCGTGTCCTGGGCCTGCCGGATGTCGCCGCGATGCAAGAAGCGGATCCGGCCCTCCCGCCGTGAAGGTACGCTTTCTTGCGCCATTTCAAGGATGGGAGTATCTATCAATTGGCGCGATGCCTGGCATTGCTACGCCCGTTGGCAGATGCAGGCAAGGCTATGGAAATTGAACCCAGCGCGCCCGAGGATGAGCGGAGATGATGAGCGATGTGCGGAATCGTAGGATATGTCGGAGCAGAAGATGCGACGCAACGCCTGCTCAATGGCTTGGAGCAGCTCGCGTACCGCGGCTATGATTCGGCGGGCATCGCTGTCCTGAGCGAAGGAGAATTGGCGCGCCGCCGCACCGCCGGCAAATTGAGCAACCTGCGCCAGGTCGTCGCTGCGTCGCCTTTGCAAGGATCGCCCGGCATCGGGCATACGCGCTGGGCCACCCACGGCGATCCCACCCGAGAAAACGCCCATCCGCATTTCAGCATGGCCGGCGATTTTGCCGTGGTTCACAATGGGATTGTCGAGAATTATCAACCGCTGCGGGCCGAGTTGACCGCCGAGGGGATCGTTTTCCGATCACAGACGGATAGCGAAATCATCGTCCAACTCATCGCCTTGTACGCGGCACAGTTCGGTGGCGATGGGGCGGTGGCCTTACGGGCGGCGGCACAGCGGCTGCACGGCGCCGGTGCAGTGGTGATGCTCAGTCGCCAACAGCCGGATCGGCTGGTCGCTCTGCGTCTGGGCAATGCGGGTGGCATCGCTTTGGGCCTGGGCGAGGATGGCGGCTACCTGGCCAGCGATATCCCGGCCCTGCTGCCCCACTCGCGCAATCTGCTGTTCCTGGAAGATGGCCAACTGGCGACATTGCGAGCGGATCGCATCGAATTGCAATCGATGGCGGGCGAAGCTCTCCCGGTGAAAACAGAGCGAATCGCCTGGGGTCCCATGAGTGCGACGCGGGGTCGTTACAAGCATTTCATGCTGAAGGAGATCTTTGATCAACCGCGGAGCATCGCCGATACCCTGGGCGGGCGGATCGATCTGGCGCGAGGCGAAGTGGCCTTGCCGGAGTTGGCGGTGGCGCCGGAACGTGCGCAGCGCTTGCGCCGGCTGGTCATCGTCGCCTGCGGTTCGAGTTATTACAGCGCCTTGGCGGGTAAATTCTTCTTTGAGCGCTGGGCTCGCTTGCCGACAGAGGTCGATTATGGCAGTGAGTTTCGCTACCGCCAGCCGCCGTTGGACGAGAGCACGGCGGTGCTCGCCATCACACAGAGTGGCGAAACGGCGGATACCTTGGCGGCGATGGAAGAAGTGCGAGCGGGCTCGGGGCACAATGGCGTGCGCAAAGGCGCTGATCGTCGACCGGGTGCAGCGACTCAGCCGGCCCTCTGGTGCATCGTCAATGCGCCGGGCAGCCAGGCACAACGGATGGCAGATTGCACCCTGTTGATGCGCGCCGGGCCGGAAATCGGCGTCGCTTCCAGCAAGACCTTCACCGCCAGCATCGTGGCGCAACAGTTGTTGGCCCTGGCATTGGCCGGGTGGCGGGAGACCATCACCGCGGAAGAAAGAGCCGCTCGTCTGCGCGAGTTGAGTTCCCTGCCTGCCCTGATGGGGGAAGTGCTCGCGGTGGACCCCTTACTTCAGCAATTGGCCGGCCGCTTGTATGCCCACCAACATTTTTTGTATCTGGGCCGTGGTTCGCTCTATCCCATTGCCCTGGAAGGGGCCTTGAAACTCAAAGAAATCAGTTACATCCATGCGGAGGGGTATCCCGCGGGCGAAATGAAGCACGGGCCGATCGCGTTGCTGGATGAAAAGATGCCTTCGCTATTGTTGGCCTTGCAAAACGGACTGTATGAGAAAGTCCTCTCGCAGTTATCGCAGTTGCGGGCGCGGGGAGGCAAGGTGGTGGTGATGGGCACGAGCGGCGACGACACTTTGCAGGAGCAAGCGGATGAATGGATCCCGCTTCCTTCGTGTGCGGAGTCGATTCAACCCATCCTGGCGACGCTCCCGTTGCAGTTGCTGGCTTACCACATTGCCGTGCATCGCGGAGCGGATGTCGACCAGCCGCGCAACCTGGCGAAAAGCGTAACGGTGGAATGATCGGAATTGGGGAAATGCTTCAGGCGGTGGCGAGGAACGCGAGTAACGTTTCCGCGCTGTGGATGGGGATCGCCCGGGCGGAACGGTCGATGCGTCGGAGCAAGCCGCTGAGCACGTTGCCGGCCCCCACTTCGTAGAACTGCTTCACACCGGTGGCGAGCAAGCAGCGCATGCTATCGTGCCAACGGACGCCGGCCGTCAGCTGGGTTTGCAACTCGTGGCGGATCTCTGCCTCGGTTTGGATGGGCCGGCCGCTGACATTGGCGATGATGGGGAAACGGGCTGCTCGCAGGGGGGTATCTGCCAGCACCTTCGCGAATTCAGCGGCGGCGCTGGCCATCAAAGGAGAATGCGTGGCGACGCTGACATTCAGGGGGAGGACGCGGCGAGCGCCGGCCGCTTTTGCCCGTTCACCGGCGAGGGACAGGCTGTCCTGATCACCGCTGATGACGACTTGAGCGGGGCAGTTGTCGTTGGCGATGACGATCGTACCGCCATGTTCCGCGCGGATGTCAGCGAGCAGGGTTTCTACCGCGCTGGCTTCGAGCCCCAGCAAGGCGGCCATCCCGCCGGGTTGGCTTTCGCCGGCCGCGCGCATCCACTCGCCACGGCGGCGGACCAGGTGCAAGCCGGGTGCGAAATCGAGCGCTCCCGCGGCGGTCAGCGCGGAGAATTCACCCAGGCTGTGCCCGGCGGCAAATTGGGGGGCGAATTGCGGGCGAGCGCTGCGGATGGCTGCCCATAGCGCCATGCTGTGCACGTAGAGGGCCGGCTGGGCCATCGCGGTATCATTGAGCGCCGCGGCGGGCCCTGCGAAGCAAATGGGCAGGAAGGCATCGCCCATTTCTACCGCCGCTTGTTCATAGATTGTAGCGGTGGCGGGAAACTCGCTCAGCAGGTCTGCGCCCATCCCCACCACTTGCGATCCCTGGCCAGGGAATAGGACGGCGCTGCTCATGCCAGGCGTACTCTCAGGCTGGACTGGCGTTCAATCGTCTTGCGGAGGGAGGACTTGTTCGCCGCGGTAGCTGCCGCAATGCGGGCAGACGCGGTGAGCGAGGCGAAATTCGTTGCATTCGTTGCAACGAACCAGGTTGGGTGACGAGAGTGCATCATGCGCGCGGCGACGGTTGCGGCGGGCACGGGAAACTTTTCGCTTGGGCAGTGGACCCACGTTGGGCTCCTGATCGAACATCCTGGACGGGGGCAGCCATCATAGAGAAAGCAGCCGCTGCTGTCAACGGCCCGCCGTGGTTCTACAGCCATTGGCTGATGAGTAAATCTGTTAGAATCACCCTCGATGTGATCGATGAAGGGACCGGTGGAGCGATGGCTTGAGCGCGCTGCGTCGTCATGTGCTGGCCAATGGCATGACGATTCTGCTCAAAGAGGTCTGGCATGCGCCGATTTGCAGCTGGTGGATGTTGTATCGAGTCGGCAGTCGAGATGAAACGGCGGGCATGACTGGCGCAGCGCACTGGGTGGAACACATGATGTTCCGCGGCACGGAGCGCTTTCCCATGGGGAGGATGGATGGCGCCATCGATCGGCTCGGCGGCATTTGGAATGCCCAGACCGCCCAGGATTACACGGCCTATTACTCCACCTTACCCGTCGCCCATGTGCAACTGGCGCTGGAAGCGGAAGCCGATCGGATGCGGAACTTGATGTTTCTGGCGGAAGATGTGGAGGCGGAGCGGCGCATCATCCTGGCGGAACGGCGCAGCGCAGCCAACGATCCGCTCTTTGCCCTGGATGAACGAATGAACCACTGTGCGTTCACGAAGCATGGCTACCGGCATGAAATATTGGGCAATGAAGAAGACTTGCAGCGCATGGATCGTGAGCCGCTATGGCGATTTTACCGCCAGCATTACGTGCCGGAAAATGTGATCGGCGTGGCGGTGGGCGCTTTTGAAAGTGAGCGAATGCTCGCGATGATTGCGCAGCATTTTGATGCTGAACAATATGCGGGAATCACTTCAGCTTCTGCTCCCTTGCCTGCGAAACGATTGCCGGTTGAACCCGCGCAAAGTTCAGAACGTCGCTTCAATGTGGAGTGGGATGGAGAAAACGAATTCCTGGAAATGGCGTACCGGGTACCCTCGGCGACGCATGAAGATTGGTATGCGCTTTCTGTTTTGGCGAGTCTTTTGGCGGGGCCGAGTGGCCCCGGCAGCGGCAATGTCGACAACCGTAGCTGCCGCTTGTACGAGGCTCTGGTGAAAACTGGGCGAGCGGTCGCGATTGACGGTAACCTCAGCCCGCGTTGCGATCCTTACCTGTATCACTTGACGATCACCCTGCAGCACGGCCGAGATTTGGCAGAAGTCGAAGGCATCGCTCTGGCGGAGATCGAGCGCATGAGAGCGGGTGAGATTCGAGACGATGAGCTGTCCCGCGCCAAAAAGCAGACGCGCGCGCTTTTTGCCTACAGCTCAGAAGGCGTCACTGGGCAGGGTTTCTGGTTGTCTTTCGCCGAAAATTTAGCGGGCTATGAATGGTTTGAGCGCTATGTGCAGCGGATTGACGCGGTGAGTGGGGAACAGGTGCAGCGAGTGGCACGGCAGTATTTCCGGCCGGAGCAACGGATCATCGGCTGGTTGCGTGCGAGAGCTTGATGCAAGAATACCCCGCTTCAACAAGCATCCGTCGCGTTGCCCTGGCCAATGGCGCCGTGTTGCTCGCCTACGAGAATCCGGCGAGTCCATCGGTGGTGGTGGCGGGCTCCCTGGCGGCGGGTTCCCAGTTCGAAAGGGATGAACCGGCCGGTTTGGCCCATATCACCGCACAGGGCTTGATGAGTGCCGCTGCCGATCACGATTTCGACGCGCTGCATGGGCGCTTGGAAGGCATTGGCGCCGACCTGCAGTTCAGTGCCGGGAGTCATACCGTCAGTTTTTTCGGCAAAGCGTTGGCCGAAGACTTGCCGATCCTCGCGGATGCGCTGGCAGCGGTGTTGCGAGAACCCCGTTTCCCGGAGCAAGAAATTGCCAACCTGAGAGACGAGGTCTTAACCAGCCTGCATTTTTACGCGCAGGATACCAGTTGGCGCGCTGAAGAAGCTTTCAACCGCTTGCTGTACCCAGCGCAACATCCTTACCATCGGGAAGTGATCGGCACTTTGGCCAGTGTTGCGCAGATCAACCCTGCGCACTTGCGGCGATTTCACGAACGCGTCTACGGACCGGCTGAGTTGGTAATTGCCGTGGTGGGGGCGGTGGAAACGGAGCGGGCGATCCATACTTTGCGCTCGTGCCTGGATGACTGGCAACCTTTGGTGCAGGAGCGGGACATCGTGCCGCCGGTCCCAGTTCCTCCCCTGGCATCGCTCCGCAAAGAGCGGATCGCCATCCCGGGCAAGACGCAGACCGATCTGGTGTTGGGTGTAGCGGGCCCATCCCGTTTTGCCGATGATTATCTGCCCGCCAGCCTGGCGAACAGCGTCCTGGGCCAATTCGGCATGATGGGCCGGATTGGCGAAAGCGTCCGCGAGCGACATGGTTTCAGCTATTATGCCTACAGTCGAATGGACGGAGGCTACGACCGGGGCGCCTGGTGCGTGTTGGCGGGCGTCGAACCGCAGTGGGAGGAAGCCAGTTTGGATTTGATCCGCCATGAGATTGATTCGCTGCGAAGCCGGGGGATCACAGCGGAAGACCTCGCCGATAATCAAGCTTACTTTAAGGGTCGCTTGCCCTTACAATTGGAGACGAACGACGGGATCGCCGCTACGTTGCTGACGATGGAGTGTTTTGGGCTGGGTTTGGATTACCTGTTGGAATATGGCGGGCACATCGACCGCATCCGCCGCGATGATGTCGTGGCGGCGATGGAGAAATACTGGCCCGAGGATGAATATGCCCTGGCATTGGCGGGACCGGAGCCCCCGTATCATGAGAACCAGTGAATCCATATTGATTTGGCTGGGTTTGCTCTGGTTCCTGGTTGCTTGTTCAGCTGATTCGTCTACGCAGGAAGCTCCCCCGACGGAAGCCGAGGCAGAGTTACCACAAACTGCCTTTGTGTCGGCGATACCCGATCCCGAGAATATCCGCTTGACTTCCTTGGTGAGCGGATTGGAACTGCCGCTTTTTCTCACCCATGCCGGGGATGGCAGCGGGAGGCTGTTCGTGGTCGAGCAGGGAGGGCTCATCCGCATCATCCAGAATGGCGAGCTGCGGGAAGAGCCTTTTTTGGATGTCAGTCATCTCGCGGATTCGATGTATTTCTTTGATGAACTGACCCATTATTCGGAAAATGGCTTGCTCGGCATGGCATTCCATCCGAACTATGCTGAAAACGGGCTGTTCTTCATCCATTACACGGACTATGAAGGTGATTCCGTGCTGGAACGTTATCAAGTGGATGGTGCGGACCCCAATCGCGCGGATCCAGCGAGCGGACAGGTCATACTGACCGTCGATCAGCCACACCATTGGCACAACGGCGGCATGTTGGCATTTGGGCCGGATGGCTACTTGTACGTTGCCTTGGGTGAAGGTGGCATTCGTGACCGAGTCCATAGCCAAAGACTCAATACGCTGTTGGGTAGCATATTACGAATTGATGTGATCCTGGAAGAAGTGGCGGGTTATACCATCCCTGCGGACAATCCTTATGACGACGTCATCGGGGTCAAACCAGAAATCTGGTCTTATGGCCTGCGCAATCCCTGGCGTTTCAGCTTTGACCGAGCCACGGGTGATTTGTGGATCGGCGATGTCGGCGGTGGGGATCTTGAGGAATTGAATTTCCAATCTGTCGCTAGTCGAGGTGGTGAGAATTACGGCTGGCCAGATTGGGACACAGTGAATCCTGGACCGCAAGCCATCCCCTTTGAGGAAACCAGCCCACCCATATTTTTCTATTCACATGAATACGGGAATGCGATCATCGCTGGTTATGTCTATCGCGGCGCGGCGATCGAGGACCTGTATGGCGTGTTCCTCTTCGGCGATTTTGGCAGCGGTCGCATCTGGACGATTTATCGCCGAGAAGACGGCGGCTGGCAAGTCAATGAATACCTGGATACCGATTACAACATCAGTTCCTTTGGTGAAGACGAAGAAGGTGAGCTATACGTGATCGATTACTTCAACGGCAGCATCTGGAAGTTCGTTCCTCAGGAATAGGCGTTGAGTTTTTCCGTACGCTTCCTGGTCACTTGCTTTTCCTTGCTCACTGGCTTTGTTTTTTGCGCATCGTCGTTCGCCCAGACGATCCCTGATGCCAGCGAGGTCCGCCTGGAACGGGTCGCCGGCGGCTTCACGCGGCCGCTGTATGTGACCCATGCCGGTGATGGCAGCGGCCGCCTATTCGTCGTCGAACAGGCGGGACGCATCTGGATCATTCAGGATGGCCGCATCCTGAATGAACCTTTCCTCGACATCGGCGGTTGGCTGCCCTGGGAAGTGCACTCATCGGGTTTCACCGAACGCGGTTTGCTGGGCCTGGCCTTTCACCCCCAATATGCGGAAAATGGCTACTTCTTCCTGCATTACAACGACGACCAGGGGGATACGGTGCTGGCGCGCTTTCGGGTGAGCGCAGAGGATGCCAATCGCGCCGATCTGTTGAGCGCCCAAACCATTTTGACCGTCGTTCAACCCTTCGCCAACCATCAAGGTGGCACCGTGGCTTTTGGCCCGGATGGCCAGCTCTATTTGGGGCTGGGGGATGGCGGTTCGGCGGGCGATCCCTGGGGGCATGGCCAACGGCCCAACACCTTATTGGGCACCATACTGCGGCTGGAGGTAGGGGTAGGGAGGAGCGCCGATTACGCCATCCCGCCCGACAATCCTTTCGTGGGCAGGGCCGATGCCGCGGCAGAAGTCTGGGTTTATGGATTGCGCAATCCCTGGCGCTTCAGTTTTGACCGCGAAACCGGCGACCTGTTCATTGGCGATGTCGGCCAGAATCAGTGGGAGGAAATCAGCCTGCAACCGGCGGGTAGCGGCGGCGGCGAAAATTATGGCTGGAACGCCTATGAAGGCTTTGCTCGCTATGCGGGCGGTTTGCCTTTCGCAGAAACAGTCGCACCCATCGCCGTCTACCCCCATCGCCTGGGCAATTCGGTCACCGGTGGCTATGTGTATCGGGGGGAATCTTTGCCCGGCTTATACAGCGCTTATGTGTTTGGCGATTTTGGCAGTGGTCGCATCTGGACGTTGCAACCGACCGCTGCGGGCAACTGGTGGATGAACGAATTCATGCGCACGACTCATGCCATCAGCTCGTTTGGCGAGGACGAGAGGGGAGAGTTGTACTTGCTCGATTATGCCGATGGCAGCCTCTGGCAATTTGTACCGCGGTGAACAGCGCATGAGCCTGTTTCGCTGGACCGATCGTCATTCTGCCTTGCTCCTGCCCTGGGCCTGGTGATCCTGCAACGAGCATACAGCGCTTCGCTCAGCTGGCCGTTTGTCTTGCTGTTGGCGATCCTCCCATCCGCGGTTCCTGGCGTGTACGGCCGAAGGCGGTTGCCCAGCCGTCTTCACGTCTCCCTGCCCTGTGGATCCTCCAGAGTCGTTATGAATCTCCTGCATGTTGATCGTACCAACAACCGAAGGCTGGGAGCGCCAATACGCGGGTCGCCTCCAAATCGTCCGTTTGGAGGTGATGGAACGGGAAGGGGCGCAAGCGAGAGAACAGTTTGGGGTTCAATGGGTGCCCGCCTTCGTGCTCCTGGATGCAGCGGGTGCAGTGCGTTGGCCGGAGAGCCTGCCCCCGAAGGCGGAGGATCTGCGGGCCATCGGCATTTGATGCGTCCGCATAGGCTGCGGCACCGATGAGCATCTTGCTGTTTTTCGTCGATGGCATCGGCCTCGGTGAAGATGATGAACGAACCAATCCATTTTCCAGCGCGCATTTGCCGACCTTGCACCGCATCAGCGGTGGCAGACGCTGGCTGAAAGGGCAGGGCCCCTGGCAGAGCGAATGGGCGAGGATGTGGGCGACGGATGCCCGGATGGGGGTGCCCGGCCGGCCGCAGAGCGCCAGCAGCCAGGCGGCGTTGCTGAGTGGCGGCAATGTCCCGGCATACCTGGGCGAGCACTACGGACCGCGGCCGGACGCCCGCATCCGCCAGTTGCTGCGCCGGCGGAATCTGTTCCTACGTTTTGCCTCGTGCGGAATGCGGGTGGCGACCTGGGAGGCTTACCCGCCTTCCTTCTATCAAGCGCTGGATCGTGGCCGGCGCTTGCCCGCCAGCCTGCAATATGCGGCGCTCGTGGCGGGCTTGCAACTGCGCAATGCGGAAGACCTTCGTCGGGGAGAGGCCCTGCCGGGGGATTTCACCGGCGCGGCTTGGCGCCAGCATTTCGACGCGGAATTCCCGACCCTCACCCGGAAAGAGGCCGGGATGCGTCTGGCACGCCTGGCACGCGACTATGATTTCAGCATGTTCTCTTATTGGTGGACGGACGTGGTGGGCCATCGTGGTGATTTGGCCCAGGCCGTCGCGCAGCTGGAGTTGTTGGATGACGTTCTGGCAGGCCTGCTGGCAGAGTGGAATCGCGAAGAGGATACGCTGATCCTCACCAGCGACCACGGCAATCTGGAAGCGATGGATCATGGCAAGCATACCGAAAACGAGATCCCCACATTGGTCTATGGTGCGGGCCGGGATGCATTCCGTGAGCCCATATCGCTGCAAGACATTGCGCCGGCCATTGAAAAGATCGCCGGGATCGCGGAAGTCAGCTCTGGTTGACGAGCCACCGGCACTCCTTTACAATGCAAGCGATGTTTGAGCAACTCAGTGAGCGTTTGCAGGGCGTTTTGGGCCGTTTTTCTGCGCCCGGTCGCCTCAAAGAAGAGGATGTGAATCGCGCTTTGCGAGAAGTCCGTCTCGCTTTATTGGAGGCGGACGTGGCCTTGCCTGTCGTCAAGGAATTCATCGCTCGCGTCAGGGAGCGGGCCACCGGGGCGGAGATCCACCGCGCTTTGAACGCCGGCCAGCAGGCCTTGAAAATCGTTCACGAAGAGCTCATCGCCACGCTGGGCGAGCCAGGACGCCTGGATCTATCCCGCGGGGAGGCTCCTCATGTCGTGCTGCTCGTCGGCTTGAACGGCGCCGGGAAGACGACCACGGCCGCAAAACTGGCGATCCACCTGCGGCGTGAAGGGAGGCAACCCTTCCTGGTTGCGGCGGATACGCAGCGCCCGGCCGCGATCGAGCAATTGCAAACCTTGGGTCGGCAAATTGACGTGACCGTCTACGCGGAAGCGCCGGGAATCCCTGCGCCGGAAGTGGCGCGGCGGGGGATCGAAGCAGCCCGAGCAGCACAGGCCGGGGTATGCATCGTCGATACAGCCGGCCGCACCCAGATTGACGATGCCTTGATGGCAGAGTTGGCCGACTTGGCCCGGCTCGTTCAACCCGAAGAGACCTTGCTCGTCGCCGATGCCATGACCGGGCAAGAAGCGGTGAACATCGCCCGCGGTTTCCATGAACGGGTGCCCTTGACCGGTCTCATCCTCACCAAAGTGGATGGGGATGCCCGCGGTGGCGCGGCGATATCCATGCGCGCCGTCAGTGGTGTGCCGATCCAGTTCCTGGGGACCGGGGAAAAACTGGCTGGATTAGAATTGTTTCACCCGGAACGCCTCTCCTCACGCATTCTGGGGATGGGCGACGTCCTGACGCTGATCGAAAAGGCGCAGGATCAATTCGATGAACGGGAAGCGGAGCAACTGCAGGAGAAGATGCTCCGCAATCGCTTCACTTTGCAGGATTTTCTGGAGCAAATGCAACGCATCCGCCGGATGGGCTCGCTCCAATCGCTGTTGGGAATGATTCCTGGCATGGGCCGGGTGGCGGATCAGTTCGATGCGGAGGAGACGGAAGGCCGAATCCGCCAGGTGGAAGCGATCATCCATTCCATGACGCCAGCCGAGCGAGAGAATCCGCGCCTATTGAACGCATCTCGCCGGCGGCGGATCGCCCGGGGCAGTGGCACCCAGGTGCGAGACATCAACCAATTGCTCAAACAGTTTCGCCAGATGCAAAAGATGATGGGACAGTTCGGCGGCGCTCTCGCTGGCGGTAAGGCGCCACGGCGATTGCCAAGGGGTGCCTTGCAGCGGTTGCAAGCCCTTCCCGGAGCGAACCCCCCGAACCCAAGATAGAAGAGGGAGAAGAACAGGCGATGGTGAGGATCAGGCTTCGGCGCATCGGCCTTAAAGGCCAACCCAGTTACCGCATTGTGGTTACCGATCAGCGAAACCCGCGGGATGGGCGCTTCATCGAGAACATTGGGCACCACAACCCGCGCACAGAACCCGAAACCAATCGGGTGAACGAAGAACGCGCGTTGCATTGGTTGAGTGTGGGTGCGCAGCCGAGCGATGCGGTCAGGCGCATCCTGAAACATACAGGAACGCAGGGCCGTTTCGAACGACTGAAAGCCGGCGAGGCGCTGGAAACCCTGCTTGCCGAGGCAGCGGCGACGGTGCCTGAGGTTTCGCCGCAGACGCGCTTCCCGGCCCCCGGGCCCGGCCAATCCAGGAAGAAAGCGCGGGAGCAGGCCGCCCTCGCTACCGAAGCCGACTGATCCTCAGCAAGGGAAGACGATACCCGGCAGGAGAGTGCAAATATGGAGCGGGAGCTGGTCAACTACATCGCGCAACAGCTGGTTTCGGACCGGGAAAGCGTCGAGGTGCGCAGCCGGATGACGCGCGATGCACTCATCCTGGAATTGAAAGTCGCGCCGGAAGATATGGGCCGTATCATCGGCCGCAACGGCAGCGTGGCCAATGCCATCCGCAGCGTCTTGCGGGCCAGCACCCGCCTGCGAGACAAGCGCATTTTGCTCGATATTGACTGATTCGGCGGCGGCCCCTGCACCGAACTACCTGTTGTTGGGGGAGATCCTCCGGCCTCATGGTGTTCGTGGTGAGTTGCGGATGCGACCGCGCACCGATTATCCCGAGGCCATGGCACAGCGCGAGATCATCCATCTGGGCAGCGGCCCCCATGACCGCCAGGCACAGCCCTACCACCTTTCGCGGATTCGTTGGCACGGTCGTTACGCCTTGCTGACGCTCGCCGGTATCCAGGATCGCAATGCGGCGGATGCATTGCGCGGGCTCAAAGTGCTGGCGCCGCTGGCGGAAGCGGTCCCCCTGGAAGAAGATGAGTTTTATCTTTACCAGATCCTCGGCGCGCGCGTGGAAATGGAAAATGGCGAATCGCTGGGCACCCTCGTCGAAGTGTTGGAAACGGGCGCCAACGACGTCTACGTCCTGCGAGGAAGTGAATACGGAGAAGTATTGCTGCCGGTCACCGAAGAGACGGTGTTGGAGACGGATATCGAAGGAAAGCGGGTTTTGGTCTGCCCACCGGACGGCCTGCTGCTGCCACCAAGCAGATGAATTTCCAGGAGATGATCCTATCGCTGCAGCGGTTTTGGGCGGCGCAGGGCTGCGTAATTTGGCATCCCTATAACGTCCAGGTCGGCGCGGGCACGAACAATCCAGCCACCCTGTTGCGTGTGTTGGGCCCCGAACCCTGGCGCGTTGCTTATGTAGAGCCGAGCATCCGCCCAGATGACGGTCGCTATGGCGAAAATCCCAATCGTATGCAACGCTTCTTGCAATATCAGGTCATCCTCAAACCCGAACCAGGCAACCCGCAGGAGTTGTATCTGGAATCCCTGGCAACGCTGGGCATCCACGCCCGTGAAAACGACATTCGCTTTGTGGAAGATAACTGGCAAAGCCCGCCGCTGGGTGCCTGGGGGCTGGGCTGGGAAGTTTGGCTCAATGGGCAAGAGATCGCCCAGTTCACCTATTTTCAGCAAGCGGCAGGGATGCCCTGCGACCCAGTTTCGGTGGAGATCACCTATGGACTGGAGCGCATGGCGATGGCCATCCAGGGGGTGGATTCGGTCTGGGGCATCCGCTGGCAGGGCGAATTGACCTACGGCGATGTTTACCTGGAGGAAGAGCGTGCCCATAGCCAATACTATTTTGAGATCGCCGATGTCAAAGGTTTGCGCGCAGTCTACGAGACATATCAGCGGGAACATGAGCGGTCGTTGGCGGCCGGGGCTGTGCTACCGGCCTACGATTATGTGCTGAAATGCAACCACATCTTCAACGTATTGGATGCCCGTGGCGCGGTGGGGGTTACGGAACGCGCGCAGTTTTTCTCCACGATGCAAGGCATGACGCGCGCCTGTGCGAATGCGTACCTGGTGGAACGGGAGGCTTTGGGCTTCCCCTGGCGCAAGAAGTTGAAAGAGCAGTGGCCGGCGGTTGTAGCGCCAGAGCGGGCAGTGGATGATCTGGTCGAAACAACTGAAGCAGCCGATCTCTTGCTGGAGATTGGTGTAGAGGAAATGCCGCCAGGAGATATTCAAGCGGTGGTTGACACGTGGGGGG
>WTGJ01000012.1 GCA_011523615.1 Chloroflexota bacterium
GGGAGGAGCAAGCACACATGAAACGAGGCTGGTTGGGACTGGTGCTGTTGTTGCTCATGGCGGCGACGGCCATCGCGCAAACGCCAACGACCCCGATTCAGAACCTCGTGCCGGAAATCATCGCCACCCATCCCCACGACACTAACGCTTATATCCAGGGGCTACTCTATTATGATGGCGTGTTGTACGAGAGCACCGGCTCTTCGGGCTACCCCGACTCCGGCTACGAAACGACCGTGCGCCGCGTCCGCATCGAAGATGGCGCAGTCTTGCAGCAAGTCGCCCATGGCGATGACTTTTTTGGCGAGGGCCTGGCGCGCTTGGGCGATCGCCTGATCCAGCTCAGCTGGACGGCCGGCCGCGCGACGGTCTATGACCGCGAGAGCCTGGAGATCATGGAGACGATCGCTTACGAAGGCGAAGGCTGGGGGCTTTGTTTCGATGGGCGCTACCTCTACATGAGCGATGGTTCGCCCTACATCAGCCTGCGAGATGCCGAGGATTTTTCCCTCATCATCCGCAGCATGGTCACCTACGGCGGCCAACCGGTGCAAGCCGGCCTGCTCAACGAACTGGAATGCGTGGGGGATTCCCTCTACGCCAACCTCTGGCGCACGGATTTCATCGCCGTGTTGGACAAAACGGATATGCAGGTGACCGCCTTGATCGACGCCAGTAGCTTGCTCACGGAAGAAGAGCGCGCCCAATTGGGCGTCGGTGAAGTGCTGAATGGCATCGCTTACCGGCCCGAAACGGAAACTTTCTTCATCACCGGCAAAGGTTGGCCGAAGCTATTTGAGGTGCGCTTCGTGCCGGTGGAGCCTTAGCGACGCGGGCGCATTTCCAGCCATAGGCGCAAAGGCAGCGCGCAAACCCACCATAGGGCCCAGGCGAATCTCCCGAAATGCAAGCGAATGTACGTAGCACAGTCACGAAAAAAGATCCTTCGGGCGAAACGGCTGCGCGTGCTGCTGCTTTCATGATGCAAGACGCGCGCCGTACTCAAATACCGCAGCCTCCAGCCACGCCCAGCTTTCAAACGCTGAGCGAAGAACGATTCTTCACCGAAATACAGGAAGAACCTCTCGTCATATCGAAACGTCTCCCGGCGCATCATGAAGCAAGAACCCGGCACCACCTCGACATCAGCATCGGATTCTCTCGACCAGCCTCCGTAGTTGTAATCCTGCCAGAGCTTT
The DNA here is from genome assembly GCA_011523615.1 of Chloroflexota bacterium. Lineage (GTDB taxonomy): Bacteria > Chloroflexota > Anaerolineae > Aggregatilineales > Phototrophicaceae > WTGJ01. The sequence continues at coordinate 1,200 of WTGJ01000012.1, forward strand.
CTCCTTCGCCCCCGTAACCAGCTCCCCAGAGCGCTGGATTGCAGTAAAAGAAAGCGAAATGTCGGGATGCGAGAGCAAGTCAACTGCGTCCCCCCCCCCCCGAAAATTTTGGGTGATGCAACTGCCCGGTGCAACCGTCGTATTCAGGATTGTGATCCATGAAATCTGCCATCAAAGTGAGCGTGCTGCTTTCAATTTCGGTATCCGGGTTCAGGATCAATACATATTTTCCGCAGGACCGCTCAATTCCGATATTGTTGCCCCTGCAAAACCCTCGATTCTCCGGCAAAGCCAACAATTGGACTTCCGGGAAGGCAGTGCGCACCGCCTCCGGGCTACCATCCTGGGAAGCATTGTCGACCACGACGATTTGCAGATCTTCAGTGGATCGCTTCAGTGAGCGCAAACAGGAGAGCAACAGCTCCCGCGTATTGTAGTTCACGATGACGACAGAAACCCTCGGCGCGCGCTCACCCTTCATTACGCATTACGCATCATGATGCATCATGCATGCATCGTCCAACAGGCTGCAAAACGTCTCTGCATCCATATTGCCGCCGCTGAGGACGACGCCCACCCGCTTCCCCGCCAACTCCGGCAGCCTTCCGCTCATCAAAGCAGCCAGGCCCAACGCCCCGGAAGGCTCGATGACCAGCTTGAGTCGCAGAAACAGGGTACGCACCGCCTCTTTGATCTCCTCCTCCGTCACTGTCTCCATCGCATCCACATGACGCAGCACGAGGGCGAAATTCAACTGACCGAGTGACGGCGTGCGCGTGCCATCGGCGATGGTGGGCGGATTCTTCGTCGTATGCAACACGCCCGAGCGGAACGAGCGCACCGCATCGTCCGCCAGCTCCGGCTCGATGCCGATGACGCGACAGGCCGGCCGCGTTTCTTTCACCGCCAGCGCCACGCCACTGAGCAGACCACCGCCGCCACAGGGCGTGAGGATGGCATCCAGATCGGGGATTTGCTCGAGGAATTCCAAACCGGTCGTGCCGGCCCCGGCGATGATGTGGGGGTGGTCGTAAGGTGGCACGACGGCATAACCATGCTCGGCGGCCCGCTGACGAGCGATGGCTTCGCGCTCCGCTTCCGCGGGAACGTACTCGATGATGTGCGCACCATAAGCGGCCGTAGCCGCTCGTTTCAGCGCCGGCGCGTTATCCGGCATCACCACCGTCGCCGGCGCCCCAAAAATCCGCGCGACCAACGCAACCGCCTGGCCATGATTGCCGGAAGAATAAGTGATGACACCGCGCGCGCGTTCGGTGGCACTCAGCTGCGCGATCGTATGGTAAGCGCCGCGGAATTTGAAGGCGCCCCCGCGCTGGAAGCTCTCCGCCTTCAAGAACACCGACATACCGAGCCGTTCGTTCAGGCTGCGTGAAGTGAAAATGGGCGTTACGTTTGCCTGTCCGGCGAGGCCTTGGCGCGCCGCTACGATATCCGCCCCTGTGGGCAGCGCTGCTTCGTTCATCAACCGCGCATTGCTCCTGACTCCCCTTTCATCCGCCCATTATACCCGGCGCAACGGGGGACAACGTTCTTGCATTAGAATGGCCGTATGACTTCATCTCGCCGGGCCGGCCGGCGCCGCGCCATATTCCTGACCCTCGCGCTGCTCCTCGCCGCGGTCGTCATCCTGGGCTTCAGCGTCAGCCTGCTACTGAGCGCTTTGCGCGCCGGCGAACGCCAACAGGCTCGGGCTCGGTTGCCAGGGGCCTCCCTACGGGAATTCGCCACCCTCCCCGATGATGATGCCTACCCGGCCGCCCTGGCCATCGCCGCGGACGGCACCCTTTACAGCGGCAGCTTCGCCAGCGGCGCCATCTGGCGCATCGACGCCAGCGGCCGCGCCCACGAAATCCCCGGTACGCGAGCAACCCTCTATTCCGTTTCCGGCCTCACCGTTGCGCCCGACGGGACGCTCTACATCCTCGATGGCGCCATCGGTGCCGGGCAGGGCAGCGCCGACCCCGCGATCTACACCCTTTCCCCGTCGGGCACGCTAGCAGCGGATACGCTGACCCGCATCGCCCGCGTGACCGATGGGCAGTTGCCGGATGACATCGCCGTCGATGCTACGGGCAACGTCTACGTCAGCGACTGGGGCATCGATGTCGTCTGGCGCTTCCCGCCGGGCGCAGAGGGCGAGATCTGGTGGCGCGCACCGGTGAGCGCTGCCTCAGACCCGATTGACCCCATTGGCCTGGCGGTTGACTCATCGCGAGATGCCCTACTCGTCAGCGACCCGCTCGGCGGCCGCGTCTTTCTCCTGCCCCTCGCCGCGGAAGACCCAGTCCCACAGACGGCGATCCTTTACGACCACGGCGATGCGCCGGCAGCGCCCGGCTTCGATGGCCTCACCGTAACCGCCGAGGGCGCCATCTACCTCGCCGCTCTTGGGCAGAACCAATTGCTGCGCTTGAGTGAGGGCGAGTTGGTCGTCATCGCTGAGGGTTTCCGCGGCATCAGCGATGTCGTCCATCACGCAGGTCGCCTCTACGCCACCAATTGGGATCAGGTCTCTCTGGTCTCGCAGATCGTGCCCGCGCACATCCCCTTTGCGATCGATGTGATCGAGTTACCGGCGGAAGATTAACCCGCAGCAGCCCCGTCCGAAAGCGCTTCATGCCGCAAAAAAGCAAAATCCGCGCCGAGGTCCGCACCTTGCACCTGTTCATGATAAAGGCGTTCGTACCCACGCGGCGGGGTGGACGGCGGCCGCCATTCTTCCCGCCGCCGCGCCAGTTCCCGCTCATTGACGGCCAGCGAAAGGCGCGCGTTTGCCGCATCCAGCTCGATGCGGTCTCCATCGCGGACCAGCGCCAGCGGCCCCCCGAGCGCTGCCTCCGGTGTGATGTGCAGCACCACCGTGCCGAAAGCGGTGCCGCTCATGCGGGCATCGGAAAGCCGCAGCATGTCCTTCACCCCGGTCAGCTGTTTCGGGATCGGCAAATAGCCCGCTTCCGGCATCCCCGGTCCGCCGCGCGGTCCCGCATTCTGCAAGACCAACACATCATCGGCGCGCACCTCCAATGCGGGATCATCGACCCGTTGCGCCAGATCCGCCAATGAGCGAAAAACCACCGCGCGTCCGCTGTGTTGCAACAGATGCGGGCTGGCGGCGGATCGCTTGAGGATCGCCCCCTCAGGCGCCAGGTTGCCGCGCAGAGCCAGCAAGGCGCCCGCCTCCTGGAAAGGGCGCGAACGGGGGTAGATGACCTGCGCATCCGGCGCGCGGCGTCTCCGTCGTTCCAGGCGTTCACCCAAGGTGCTGCCCGCCACCGTGGGCGCTGCCAAATGCAAGTCATCGCGCAGCTCCGGCAACAGGACATCCAGCGCACCCGCATGGTGGAAATCCACCATATAATTCTCGCCCGAAGGCTTGACGGCCACCAGGACCGGCGTGCAGGCACTGAGTTCATTCAACCGGTCCAGCGAAAGGCGGATGCCCAGGCGCCCCGCGATGGCCGTGAGGTGGATGATGGCGTTCGTCGAGCCGCCCAGGGCCAACAACACGCGCAGCGCATTATCGAAGGCTTGCTCCGTCATGATCTGGCTGGGCCGCAGACGCTCCTCCGCCAGCGCCACGGCGCGCTCCCCGCTCCATTCACCCTGACGCAGGCGCTCCGCATAGACGGCCGGGATAGCCGCCCCACCCGGCAACATCATCCCCAGCGCTTCCGTCAGGCAAGCCATCGTGCTGGCCGTGCCCATGACGCCGCAGGTGCCGGCGGTCGGCGCCAGCTGCGCCTCCAATTCCAGCAGCTCGCTGCGTTCCCGCTCCCCTCGGCGGTAAGCGCCCCAAAAACGGCGGCAATCGCTGCAGGCGCCGACGCGTTCGCCCTCGAATTCGCCGGGCAACATCGGCCCTGCGGCTACCACAATCGCCGGCAGGTCCGCGCTGGCCGCCCCCATCAACAAAGCCGGAAGCGTTTTGTCGCAACCGCCCAACAAGACCACGGCATCCAGCGGTTGCGCGCGCAGCATCGCCTCGACATCCATCGACATCAGGTTGCGCAGCCACATGCTGGTGGGGTGCAGGAAGATTTCACCCAGGGAAATGACCGGGAATTCGAGCGGCAAGCCGCCCGCTGCCCAGACGCCTCGCTTTACCGCCACCACCAGGTCGGGCAGCAGCCGGTGGCAATTGTTCAGCTCGCTGTAGGTATTGACGATACCGATGATGGGTTTGCCGAGCGATTTCGGCGCAAAACCCTGCGAACTGGCAAAAGATTGACGCACAAAACGGGCGAATTCACGATCGCCATATTCCGTCAGGCGGCGCGAATAACCGTGCGTTCCTTCATCCGCCATCGCGCGTCTGCCCGCTTCTCGCCTCAGTCCAGGCCCAGCGAAACCAATTTCGGCTCGAGGTAACCCTGTAGCCCTTCCTGCCCGCTCTCCCGCCCAAAACCGCTCTGCTTCACGCCACCGAAAGGCGCTTCGGGAGTGGCGGGCGTCAGGTCATTCACACCGACGATGCCGAATTCCAAACCCTCGTAAGCGCGCACGGCGGTGGTCATATCGTGGGTGAGCACAAAACCAGCCAGGCCAAAGGGCGTGCGGTTGGCCTGCGCCAGGCCATCTTCCAGCGTCTGGAACGTAGAAGCAGCCAACACCGGGCCAAAGACCTCGTCGCAGCCCAGCTTCATCGCCGGCGTCACCTGCGCCATGACGGTCGGTTCATAGAAGTAGCCCTGCGACAAAGCGGCGGGGCGCTGGCCGCCGGTGACCAGCTGCGCGCCTTTCGCCAGCGCATCGGCGACGAAATCCTGCACCTTTTCGCGCCCCGCCGCCGTAACCAGCGGCCCGGTCGTCACGCCCTCCTCAAGACCGTCGCCCAGAGTCAGGCGGTCGGCTGCTGCGGCGGTGGCCTCCAGGAAATCTTCGTAAATCGGCTCCTGCACATAAAACCGCGCAGGCGAAATGCAGACCTGACCGTTGTTGCGGTACTTGGCGGCGACGGCCTGCGCGGCCGCCCAATCGATGTCGACGTCTTCGCAGACCAACACCGGCGCACTGCCCCCCAGCTCCAGCGATAAGCGCTGCAAATTCTGTGCGGCCCCTTCCATCAAGATGCGCCCGACGCGCTGGGAGCCCGTGAAGCTGATTTTGGCCACCTGCGGCGATGCCAGGAAGGCCGCGCCCTGCTCCGCCGGCTTGCCATTGATCAGGTTCAAGACCCCCGGCGGCAAGCCCGCTTCCACCAGCAAATTGGCGATGGCCATGGAACACAACGGCGTCAGCTCGCTCGGCCGGCCGACGACTGTGCAACCGGCCGCCAGCGCAGGCGCCCACTTGCGGGAAGCCAGCAAGGCCGGGAAATTCCAGGCCGTGATGCTGGCGACGACGCCGACCGGCTGCCGGATGACCAGGTAGCGTTTGCCCAGATTGCGCGGCGGGATCACCCGGCCATAAGCGCGCTTGCCCTCTTCGGCGAACCACTCGAAATGATAGGCGGTGGCCATCCATTCGCCCCGCGCTTCGGCCAGGGGTTTGCCGCACTCCTGCGTCATGATGCGCGCCAACTCATCCAGCCGTTCCAGGATCGCCTCCCCCACCCGTGCGAGGATCGCGCAGCGCTCATAGACGGAGAGCGCCTGCCAGTCGGGGAGGGCCGCGGCCGCCGCTGCGATGGCCGCTTCCGCATCCGCCGCGTCTCCATAGGGCACATCGACGACCGTCCCTTCCGTCGCCGGGTTGACCACGCCCCACTGACCACCGTGGATCGCCCCCCGCCATTCTCCATCAATCAGCATTTCGTAGCGCATGATGCACCCTCCGTTTGCGTTCCTTTGAGAACGCCGTAGGTATTGGAATGAATGGATTATAGCGCAGGCATTGAAGGTGGCTGGTGGTTTCCCAGTGCAGGGAAGATCAAGCGAGGCGAATCGCCCGACCTGCGCGCGCGGATTCCTGCGCCGCCAGCGCAAAGCGCAAGATCTCCCGCCCCTGCTCGCCAGTCAAGACCGGCGCTTCTCCAGTGAGCAAAGCCTCGATGCCCTGCCGCGTCGAGCGAACGAAGCTTTCCGACCAGGCGACGGGCATATCGGAGAAAGTGAGCGTTTGACGGTCGCGGTGGAGGATGACGGGCGGCAGATCCATCATCTTGGCGTGGCCGCGCGTGATCCAGATCACGCCGCGCGTGCCGGTGATCTCGATGCGGTCATCCTGAGCGTATTGCTGCGTTTCCAATTGCAATTCCGGCGACCAGACCACCTCAAAACTGCCGTAACGGTTGCCCGGGAATTTCCAGGAGACGATCGCCGGTGCATCGAGGATGGCGCCGCCGCCCAGGTCAGTTTCGCCGATCCAGGCATGCGTCTCTTCCGCCAGGCCAAAGAAATGCCAGGCGAGAGCGAATTTGTGCAGGCCATCATCCCAGACCAGCGGCCCACCGCCACAGCGTTCAGGATCAAAACGCCAGGCCAACGCGTAGTCCGGCACCTCCCACTGCGTCTCGCTGACCCCGGCGTTGGACTTGATGCGGATGGTGCGCGGCTCACCAATTTCACCCGCCTCGATGAGCGCTTTGGCCCGCTGCACCGGCGGATAAAAGAGAAAATTCTCAAAAACCTTCAGCACGACGCCGGCTGCCGCTGCCGCCGCGACCATCTCATCCGCTTCGGCCAGGTTCAAGGCCATCGGCTTCTGGCAGGAGATGTGCTTGCCCGCGCGGGCCGCCGCCACGGTGGCATCCCGATGCAGGTGATGGGGCAACAGGATCTCCACCAGGTCGACCTCTTCCACGGCGAGCAGGTCTTCATATTGCGCAAAGATGCGATCCGGCCGAACGCCCCAGCGTGCCCCGCGTTCCCGCGCCAGGGGCAAATTGGCGTCACAAACGGCGACGATTTCGGTGCGTTCATGGGCCAGGTATTCGAGCGCATGCAAGTCGGAGATGCGGCCCGTGCCGATGAAGCCTACGCGGAGTCGATCCATGGCTGCCGTCCTTTTCCGCTAGCCAGAAGCCGGTTTCAGCGAGTTGCCATCCGTATATTGCAATTCACGGCTGCAGTCGCGCGCGCAATCAAGCACGATGCAGCTCATATCGGGTACGCGTTCCAGAGTAAGGCGGGCCGCCGGGCCGGATATGCCCATCGCCCCCGCCAGCACCCCACCCTCGCCCCAAACCGGCGCGGCCAGGCAGCGCACACCGATGGTGTATTCCTCATCATCGAGGGCGTAACCCCGTTCCCGCGTGCGCTGCAGTTGCTTCGTAAGGGTTGCGGGGTCGGTGATCGTCTGTGGGGTATGAAAAGCGAGCTCAGCCGCGGGTTGAATGTCTCCAAAGGCCAACAACACTTTGCCGAGCGCGGTGCAATGCAGCGGCGCCATCGTGCCGATGCCGGCGGAGACGCGCAACGAAGCGGAGGTATCCACCTGGTCGACGTAAAATGCCTGCCCGCGCAGCAAGACGGCGAGGTGCGCGCATTCCCCCGTCTCATCCACCAAGCGCCGCAAGTAGGGTCGCGCTTGCTCGCGCAGCGTGAATTGGCGCAAACGCTGCTGCCCCAGCGCCACCAGTCGCGCACCCAATCGATAGCGGCGGGTCCGCTCGTCCTGCTCGACATAGCCATAATTGTGCAAAGTGCGCAAGAAACGCGATACGCTGCTTTTTTCCAATTGCAACTGACGCGCGAGATGAGTCACAGAGAGGCCCTCCGGCGCATCTTCGAGCTGATTCATGATCCTCAGGCCACGAGCCAAAGTTTGGATTTCCGCCACGTCACCACCGCGGATTCAGTGAATTTGTTGCGTATTGTAATTCGCATTGGTATCATATGTCAACGATGGCCGGCATTTGCCAAATTGGCGCCGGCCGCGTAATCAAACGAATCTAGGCAAGGAAGGATGGAGGTAATCACATGAATCGCAAGTTTTTGTTCGTGTTCGCTGCGCTGATGGCTCTTGGCGCTTTGGCTGTGCCGGGCTCGGCACAGGATGAAGTGAACATCTCGCACTATTTCTCTGGTGAGCTGAATCAGGACAATCTGAACACCATCATGAGTGGCTTCACTGAAGCGACGGGCATCGCCGTGATCGACAGCCCCATCGGCCATGAGGATTTCAAGACCGGCATCCTCGCCGGTGTGGCCGCCGGTGTGCTGCCGGATGTCTTCTCTTACTGGGCAGGTGCACGTGTCCAATTCGTCGTCGATGCCGGCGCGCTCCAACCCATTGACGAGCTCTGGGACGCGGCGGGACTCGATGACGTCGTCCCCGCCGGTGTTGCCGACGCAGCCACGATCTACAATGGCTCTCGTTATTTCATCCCCTTCAACATCCACTATGCTGCCTTCTTCTACAACCCCAAGGTTTGGGCCGAAGCGAGCATCGATGTGCCGGATACCTGGGATGGCCTGCTGGAGGCCTTCGCCGCATTTGAGGCGCAAGGCATCGACCCCATCGCCCTCGGTTCGCAATTCCGTTGGCCGGGACAATTCTGGTTCGATTACCTCTTGCTGCGCACCGCCGGACCAGACTACCGCGCTGCGCTGATGGCCGGTGATGCCTCCTATGAGGACGCCGAAGTCGTGCGCGCCATGGAAATGTGGAAGGAACTCATCGATGCCGGATACTTCGTCGATGGTGCAAATGCCTACGACTGGGTGGATGCGGCCGACCAGGTCGCTAACGGCGACGCTGCCGTCACCTTGATGGGTACCTGGATCGGTGGTTACTGGAAGGGTCAGGACCTCGTACCGGGTGAAGATTATGACTTCTTCGATTTCCCCGAAATTGACATGGTGCCGCAAGCCGGCGTGGGCCCGATCGACGGTTGGGTCATGACCACCACTGCCAATGCGGAATCGGCCGGGGCACTCCTGGAATACTTGATCAACGATGTCGATACCCAGACGCTCTGGAACACCAGCTATGGTTCGCTCTCGCCGAACGTGAATGTCGACCCGATGGTCTATGACGTCGTCGCGGCCAAAGCCGGCGCGAGCATCGCCAACGCGGCGGTCTACGCCTTCAACTACGACCTGGCCACCACGCCGCCCGTCGCTGAATGCGGTTTGGATATGTTCTCCGCCTTCATGGATGACTCCAGTGACATCGCGGGCACGCTGGCCACCACGCAGGCTTGTGCAGTGGAAGGATTTGCCCAGTAATCGCGGCGCAAATTTCGAACTGTTCGAGCATCAAGAGTGTCTCACCGAGCGGGACCCAAATTAGGCCCCGCTCGGTAGTTTTTCCGCCAAATGGCAAACGTACCTGGCCGGTGTAGGATAAGCGCATGAACCTCCGGCTCAAGACCTCGCAGCGTCTCTGGACCATCGCTTTCCTGGCCCTTCCCTTGAGCGTGTATGTCATCGTGGTGATCGGGCCATTGTTAGCCAGCGCTTATCTCAGTCTGACGGATTACACGTTCAGCGCTATCGCCTCCCCGGAATTTGCGGGGTTGAAAAATTATGAACGCCTTGTCAATTCGAAAAAAATTCACACTGCTTTTCAAAACACAGTGGCCTGGATGATGGCTGCTCTCGTTTTTCCGACGGGGGGTGGGCTTTTCTTAGCGTTAATGCTGCACGAACGGATCCGTTTTGCCAACTTCTTCAAATCGATGTTTTATATGCCTATCACCATCTCATTGGTCGTCATCGCCCAAGCCTGGTCCTGGATTTACAAGCCTGATTGGGGGCTGCTCAACACGCTGGGCGTCAGCTTAGGAATCATAGATAGGGAAGTGTTCTGGTTGAGTGAGAGGGGACTGGCACTTGCTTCCATCATCTTCGCTTGGTGCTGGCAACAAGTTGGCCTTTCCATGGTCATCTTCCTGGCCGGATTGACGTCTCTACCCAAGGATCTGCTCGAGGCAGCACAGATCGATGGCGCTAACTACAGGCAGTCCCTAGTAAAAGTCGTCATCCCCTTGCTGTTACCCTCCAGCGTGGTCGTCATCGCGCTGGCGATTATCAACTCACTACGCAGCTTCGATCTTGTCTGGGCGTTAAACCGTGGTCAAGGGGAATCAGCAACACTCGCCGTCGAGATGTACGAGGAAACCTATTTCTCCTTAAACGCTGGTTATGGTAGTGCTATCTCAATAGCACTGTTCGCTCTCGCTGCTATCATCATTGCTATCTATTTCTCGCGTATCCGCTACTTGGAACATTTGTATGACTAGCGATCTGCGTAGAGAACACCTTGCACGATACGTCATATACACCTCGCTCATCGTGCTGGTCGCTGTATATTCAGTGCCGACTCTCGGTGTGTTGCTCAGTTCCATCCAACTCGATCGGGAAATTACACGGCATGGACTCTGGCGTTGGCCAGGTGCCGTGACTCTAGAGAACTACGAAAGGGTTTTGGGGCGCGCTACAGTTCCCAATTATCTTAAGAATTCATTCTCCGTTACCGTTACAGCTACTGCGTTCTCCATCGCTTTTGGTGTCCTGACCGGTTACGTTTTCAGCCGCTTGGCTTTCCGTGGCAGCGAGTTCCTCTATCTGGCGGTGGTGGCAGGGTTATTTTTCCCGCCGCAGATCGTTATCATCCCTCTCAAACAACTATTCAGCAAAACGCCAATCAACGACACGATCTGGGTACTTGTCGTGGTACACGTTGCGTTCGGCTTGCCGATCACGACTTTGTTGCTGCGCAATTTCTTCTCCACCATCCCAGCCGCGCTGCGCGAAGCGGCCATCATCGACGGCGCCAACGAAGGGCAAATCCTGCTCCGCGTGATGTTGCCACTCAGTTTGCCAGCGCTGGCCGTTTTGGCGACCTTGCAATTCACCTGGATCTGGAACGATTTTCTTTGGCCTTTCGTATTGCTCAGTACAAATGCGAAAGCACATACGATCATGGCAGGAATCGTCCTGTTGAAAGGCCAATATGATAAAGCCTGGGGGGTACAGGGCGCGCTCTCGGTCATCGCCAGCTTGCCCACGCTATTGATCTTCCTGTTCTTCCAGCGCTATTTCATCCGCGGCTTGACGCTGGGGGCGGTGAAGGGGTAATACCTGCGTCAATACGCATACATCACGGCTGCGGACGGCGCAAACTCTACTCTGACCGGCGCATTCTCGGGCGACATTTCACACTTAACGCTTCAAGAGTTATGTTTAAGGGTGCTCGGTAGCCACAGTAGCCAACCTCGCTCTTCCGCCCGCTCCCACAACCAGCACAAGGCAACCGCCGAAAACACGAACAAGAGCGGATCGGTCGGTGCGCGGTAGCGCGTCGCCGGGTGGAACACCACGTAGACGATCGTCATGCTGATCTGCACCGCCCAGAGGATGGAGACGCGCCGCCACTCTCGGCGCGATAACCACAGGCCCCAGATGGCCAACAGGAGCAGCGGCCCAAAATACCAGCGGTGGATGGTGCGAAACAGCCCCGCTTCCGGCGCTTCATCGTAGAGGCGGAGCGCATCGTCTTCGCTAACTGCGCCGATCGCCAATTCTTGACCGGCACAAACGGCTTCAAGGGCAGCAAACTCTTCAGCAGTAGGTGGGTTATGAGGCGGCCACAAATCCACATTCCAATAAACGAGAAATTTAACCCAGAGCAGCTCAGGTATCTTGCCGGGATTCTGGATCAGGTAATCCAAGCCAGCCTGAAAAAACGCGGAGTCTTCTTCCGCTAGATTGCCACTCGCGCTTTCACTAATGTAAGAACCCATCGACATCCAGGATGTGTCGTAGCCGGCCCGTAAAAAGGGGACCGTACAGGGATGGTTTCCCTGCAGGAAATTACCACCGCCATGAAGCGCGATGAAGACAGGGCGACCATAGACGCTAGCCCCATAAGCCATCCAGGGCAATATCAGCACAATGCTCAATACCACCGGCAGCAACAACCGCCGCAAACTACCCAGCCATCCCCAACGAAGGGCCAACCAGCACAGTGCAAATGGCAAGAAAACCACGAAATTGGGCCGCAAGAGCAACAATAACCAGAGCGCGATACCTCCTGTCAGAGCCCATCCAACCACTCGGGCAGCTGGAACCTCGTTCAAATGAACGAGCGCCCAAAGAAACACATACACCCCCGTGATGTAGAGTGTCGTGTCGATCATCGTGAGACTCTGGAATACGAGATAGGGGTATATGGCGTAGCAAAGCGCTGCTAAGGATGCAATGCAAGTTCGTACATGGGGTGTTTCCAAGCGGCCCGTTCCTTGAGGACAGAGCCGTTGTGCAATATCGAATAGCGCTGCAATGGATATCAGTTCAAGTAGGCTTTGCGCCAGACCAAGTTGCCAATGACCGCGGCCTAGCGTTGCATACAACAAGGCAAGGAACACACTATACAAAGGCGGTAACTCAGCATCGGCCACACCTCGCTCGTAGCCATAGACTCCCGTTTCCAACAGGTTGGTGGCATAGATATCGTGAGAGGGAATCCCCAGTACCCGCCCGGTCGCCACAAAATCAAAGTAATGAGGGAAGAGCGCCAAGCACGCAACCCGCACCCCCAAAGCCAGCAGTAGGATCCAGCGTAGTGGCTTTGTGGTGAAGAATCTCCAGGCTCTTTGGGCGAACATAAACCGCATTATGGCCACGGTTTCGCTCAGCTGCAATTGCGCTAAAGAAATTTTTAAACTGATGGTGAAAATTATAAATTTACTTGCCATAATTATAATAGGCAACGCCCGTCATCAAGAAGTGCAAAGGCGAGCTCTTATGAATAATCAATACACATTTGGTATTAGTCTGAAACCGGATAGTCTTTTTCCGGAAGCAATTCCCACGCGTGCCTTCGCCGAACTGCTAATCGAATACGATAACATAATTAGATCGCTACCTAATTCCAAGACTGACGAGAGCAAGAAGGAAAGCACAATTGCACCATATGAGATTAGTTCAGTACGTCGAGGCAGTTTACACTGCGAGTTTTCGACAGAAAGCCAAGAGGTTAAAACTGGGTGGCGTAATTTTACCAAAGCCCTAAAGAACAAAGACTTTTCTAGTCTTAACGAAGAGACCAAAGAATCACTCCGTGCAATTCTGAAGAAGCACAAGTTTCATCGGATCATTTCGGAGTATTGGCAATTTAACGATAACGCGAATAAGGAAAATCTAGCTGTAGTTACTCAATCCACCTCAATAGATGCCATTTCGACTTCCACTCCCCTGAAATACCAAGAGGAGACAACCCTTTATGGTGAACTGATAAGGATTGGAGGAGATAAGAGTGCATCTGCTAACATCCGTTTCCTGGATGGTAAAACACTCACCTGCTCTGTAAAGTCCACAAAACTGGCTACCTCAATAGCACCATTGCTCTATCAGCTGATTGGGGTGCGCGGAATCGCTACTTGGTCTCAAGACGATTCATCCTTGCTGCAATTTCAGATCAACGAGCTGACAGAGTACTGGGAGACTCCCATTACTGAAGTAATGGATGAACTTCGAGAAAACGTAGGACATCATTTTAGGGATGTTTCTGATATTGAAGCTTATGTAGCCGAGCTTCGTGGTCGAGACAATAATTAATAATGGCCAAAGTTTGTATTGACACGCAATTACTTATTGCAGGTTTTCTGCCAAGCGAACACGTCAATTCTGACCCGAAATTGATTACTGTTGCAAGCGAGTTAATGGAAGATATTGCTAAAGAAAATTCGAATGTTCTTATTCCTACTATTGTCATAGGTGAAATCCTGGCGGGAATTCCTGCCAGTGAGCACAACACCACAATTGCGCAATTACGACGTCTCGGGCCTTCTGTCACCTATACGATCCGAAGTGCCAAATCCTTCGCAAGAATGTATAGCCATCAAGACAGAAAAACAGTGTTCGAAGCAATTCGTACGAAAACTGATATTTCAAAGGAATCATTAAAAGTTGACCTCATGATTGCCGCTACCGCCGAGTCTCACAAAGCAACAATTCTCTATACCTATGACGACAAGTTTGAAAAACTCATGCAACTTCTAAAGAGTTCATCAGATGAAATGCAGAGTTCCTTAAGTGTCATCGACTTGAAGAAACAACCCCGTCAGCTCAGATTAGAACTATAACAAAATTATCTACACCTCCATATCGTCTACAATACCCGCCATGGATGCGGCCATAGCAACTACAGAAAGCCCTCCCCCCGGCCTCACCGCTGCCGAAGTCGCTGAGCGCCGCGAACAGGGGCGCGATAACCGTTTCCAGGCCCGCGTCGGCCGCACCTACTGGCGCATCTTCACCGATAACATCCTCAACCTCTTCAACATCGTCCTCTTCTCTCTGCTGTTGATCGTCGTCCTCTTCGGCGATTACTCCACCGCCCTCTTCGCCGGCTTCAGCGTCGTCACCAATTCCTTCCTCGGCATGCTCCAGGAAATGCGCGCCAAGCGCAAACTCGACCAACTGGCCGCCCTTTCCGCCCGCAAGGTGCTGGTTTGGCGCGGAGGGGAATTGCTGCGCCTCCCCGCCGAGGAAGTCGTCGAAGATGATTGGCTCGAAATCCACCCCGGGGAGCGCATCGCGGTCGATGGCATCTGCCTGCATTCCGATGCGCTGGAAATGGACGAGAGTCAGCTCACCGGCGAATCCGACGCCGTACACAAATTGCCCGATGACGAGCTGCATTCCGGCTCGTTCTGCCTGGCCGGCAGTGGACGGATGCGCGCCACGCGCGTCGGCAAAGACAGTTCCATCAACCAATTGACCGCCGTCGCCAAAATCTTCAAACGCACACTCACGCCCACGCAACAGACCATCCTCGCCTTCGTGCAAGTCACCACCCTGCTGATGCTCGTACTCGGGCCGATGATCATGCTCGCCAGCACCCTCGACCAACAATCCCTCCTGCAAACCATCCGCAACGCCGTCGTTTTCGTAACCAGTTTAGTGCCCCAGGGCCTCGTCCTCGTTTCGATCCTCTCGCTCAGCATCGGCGCGATCAAGATCAGCCGCCAACGCACGCTCGTGCAACAGGTCAACGCCGTCGAGACCATGGCCAACGTGACCGTGCTCTGCTTCGATAAAACCGGCACGATGACGCAGAATCAGCTCGCCATTCAAGAAATCCGCCCCGGCCCCGGGCAAGATCACACCGCAGTCACGGCGTCGCTCACCACCTACATCGACCGTCTCGCGCACCGCAATGGCACCGCCGAAGCCATTCACCGCTACCTGGAAAGCCAGCGCATCGGTCCGGCCGCGTTGGGCGATAAAGTCGAGGAAATTCCCTTTTCTTCCGTGAGAAAATGGGGCGCCATCCAGTTTGCCGAAACGACCCTGCTCCTGGGTGCGCCGGAGCGATTCCCCTTCCCCACCACCGAAGTCGCACAATTGAAAAAAGAGGTGGCGGCCTTATCGGCGCAGGGTTTGCGCGTCCTGGCCTTCGCTCAAACCAGCGACCCTCCTTCGCCCCATTCCGCAGCGCTCGAAAGCACTTGCGAACTGCTCGCTCTGTTGACGCTTTCCGATACCATGCGCGAGGATATCAGCGAGACGCTGTACGAATTCGGCGAGCAAAACGTCTCTCTCAAAGTCATCTCTGGCGATAACTTGCTCACTGTGCGTGCCATTGCGGAAAAAGCGGGCTTGAGTGGGGGCATCGCCTATGAAGGCGCAGCGCTGGATGCGCTCTCCGATGCAGAATTGGCGAATGCCGTTCAGCAGGGTCAGCTGTTTGCGCGCGTCGACCCCGGCACCAAGCGACGCATCCTGCAGGTCCTCAAGCAGCAGGGTGAATTCACCGCCATGGTGGGCGACGGCGTGAATGATGTCCCCGCGCTGAAAGAAGCGCACCTCGCCGTCGTCCTCAACGATGGCGCGCAGATCAGCAAAGATGTCGCTGATATCGTCCTGCTCAACAACGATCTCACCACCTTGCCGCGCGCCTTCCACGAAGGGCGCACCATCACCCAGACCATCCTGGGCACCATGAAACTGTTCCTGGTCAAAACCTGCTACAGCATCCTCGGTTTCTTCTTCGTGATGTTGATGTCCCTGCCCTTCCCGGTGACACCGGTGCAAATCAGCTGGGTCACCTTCGGCGTGGTAAACATCCCGGCCACGCTCATCGCCTTCCGCATCCTCCTGCCCGCCGCCATCCGCAACTACCGGCGTGATCTGATCGATTTCGCCTTCACCTTCGGTTTCCTCGGCGCGGTGGGTTTCTCGCTGTTGTATGCCTCCGCTTACCTCTCCTCCCCCGATTCCGCGCTCCAATACGCCGAAGCGAGCAGCGCCGCGGCCATCCTGATTACTCTGTTCGGCATGTTGGCTTTCTGGCACGTCCACGGGCTGGACCCGTTCCTCAAATCCAGCTGGCCCGGGCGAACGGGTTTGTTTTTACTGGGAATCGTCCTGGCAGCGTTCACGATTGCCGCCTTTTACGTCGTGCCCGATACCCTGGAATTCGCTCCACCGCCACCGACGATCCTCACCCTGATCGCCGCCATCTTCAGCGCAGTGGCGGCCCTGACTTCCCTGAGCCTGCGAAATCGCCATATGATGGATCGCCTGTGGATCTTCCTGGGCTCATCGCGTCTCTCTCGTTGAAAACTTCCTGGTTGCGCCAGGGCAGATCCCAGGCAGAGAGCTCGGCCAGGAAGCGATGCCGCGTTAAATCCAGGTGCAGCGGTGTGAGGCTCGCAAAGCCCCGATGCACCGCCCATAGATCCGTGCCCACCTCGTCCACATCGCCGGTGGGCGGGTCGCCAGCGATTTGGTAATGAGAGCCATTGCGCTGCAGCACATCATTATAAATGCGCACCCCCTGCCGCGTCAGGCGCAGACCGCGACTCTCGACCGCGGGCACATTCAAGCTCAGAATCGTGAAGGGCGGCAGACCGCGCTCCAGGATGCGGCTGGCGACCTGTGCGGCCAACTGCGCGGCATGCTCATATTCGCGGAGTTCGTCCGATTCATCGGCGACCAAAACTTCTTTCGAAACCGCCAGCGCGGGCACGCCATGGATGGTCGCTTCCAAGGCGGCCGTCACCGTACCGCTATAAGTAACATCCTGGCCCATGTTGGCGCCGCGGTTGATGCCAGATACCACCAACTGCGGCGGCCATTCACAGAGGCCCAGCCCGCACAGGGCGATGCAATCGGCCGGCGCGCTATCCACCGCATAGGCCGGCGTTCCATCGGCCATCGTCACTTCTTCCACGTGGATATCGCGAAACAGCGTCTTCTTGTGCCCACTGGCGGATTGATTGCTCGCCGGCGCGACCACCTGCACTTCCCCCAGGGGGCGCAGGGCATCGACCAGAGCCTGGATGCCCGGCGCAAACACGCCGTCGTCATTGGTCACGATGAAGCGACTCATCGAGGCTCCTTTCTAATAGCGAATTAATGGAAAATCATACGCCCGTTGGCCTTCAATAGATAGTGGACATCCGCAGTTATGGGTAATAGAAAGGGCCAGAGGGAAGACCATGGAGGGCAATTATCGGCTCGCTTTGGTAGAAGGAAAAGAACAGTTCAACCAGGAACGCTTCCAGGCTGCCTGGGAAGAAACCATCGCCCGTTTGCGCGGCCGCCCGCGCGGCTTGGCCCCATACCTACCCGTGGTCCAGCGCCTGCCCTGGCATACCGAACACGAACGCGGCATCCGCGAGGTGCCGCTCCGCTCCATCGTGGGCAGCGTCAACCGAGCCCACCAATTCACCGCCCAAATGCGCCCGCGAAGCGACTTCCTGCGGGAGCGTTGGAGCCGCGTCTATGCCGCAGCGCTGGCAAGCCAGGGACTGCCACCCATCGAGTTGTATCAATATGGGGATGCCTATTACGTGCGCGATGGCCACCACCGCTGCTCCGTGGCTCGCGCCCTGGGCGCGCGGGAGATGCAGGCCTACGTTACCGAGCTGATTGGCCCAACTGCGGAGGGTGGCCGCGCGCTGCGCTAGGGCGTCTCTTTCGGGACGGGCGTGGTTGTGATCGCACGCTCCGTTGCTTCGATGTTCCAGCGCAACCATTCCTCCGGCGCATCATCGGGTTCGGGCGGATCGGCGGGCTTTTCCGGGTAGGGTTGGGGGAAGCCGCAGAATCGATGAGGGCCCTGCCAAGCAACCGCGCCCCAACCCAGTTTCAGATCGGCGCGATCCTCGAAGTGAAACCATTGCAGACCGCCATTCTCCCAGTTCGCGCAGGCTGTCTCCGGTGGGTAGAGTGCGGCGATGTGCGGATAACAATCGGCGCAATATGCGAAATTCGCCATTTCATGTTCCGGAAAGAAACTGGCTGCGCCGATGTGAGCGGGCGTCGGTAGGACCGTCGCATAATGTACCGTTTGCACCGGCGACGGGGTGGCGGTCGGCGCTGCTGCGCGCTCGGAACCACCCGATAGCCAATGGAGTGCCAGCACCAGAGCAACGGCGCTCAGCGCCAGCAGGCCCCGCTGGCCGACCGGGAACGATGTAAAGCGCATCTCTCACGCTATCCGCATTCAATTCTCCAAAAGCAGACTACGGGAACACCCGCAATCTCAATGCAAATCAAAACCAATCTGCATTTCCCTTCATTTCCATCGCAATTCGTGGTGCATTGAGGAACTTACTCGCAAACCAGCATCTCGTCACTTCCGGCAATTGCCGTCGGGACTACAGCGACTGTAAGGAGAATCAAGAACAACATTACGTAAATTAAGCGCTTCATGATCTTCTCCTTTTATGATATGTTGAATTTCACCAGTGGAACAGCATAACTATATCACAATTGCAAAAGTGCAAAAAACTGAAAAAACAACGGCCGACCGTGACTGATACTCAACGGCCGCACCCCAAGAAACCGCTTCGCCCCGCCAATTTCCCTCCTCCTATTCGCACTATACCACCCGCCGCCGGCAAGCGAGCGTTCCAGCATGGAAGGAAAGGCCAAGCGCTGCTAGGATTCGGGCGGATCGGCGAGCGAGGCGCTTGCCCCGACCCTACTGCCCACCCAGTGTGAGACGTCATGACCCAAGCCAGCCTGAGCCTTCACCCCATCACCGCCACCATCCGCGAAAGCGAATTCGACCTGTTCGCCGAGCTGTGCCAGGCCCTGCAGCAGGCCGAATTATCCGTATGCGAGGGCGACATCCTGGCCGTTTCCAGCAAGTACGCGGCCATCAGCGAAGGGCGGGTCGTCACCTTATCCGAGGTGGTGGTGGGGCCGGAAGCGCAGCTCCTGGCCAATCGTTATGGCATCCAAGCCCAGTTGGCCCAACTCGTCTGGGAAGAAGCGGAGCACGTTTTCGGCGGCATTCAACTGGGTTTCACGCTCAGCGCGCACCATGGCATCATCGCGCCGAATGCCGGCGTCGACCGCTCCAACATCCCCAGCGGAAAGGCCGTGTTGTTGCCGCGCGCGCCTTACGCCCTCGCCGCCGAGCTCTGTGCTGCCCTGCGAAACTGGGCCGCTTGTGATGTGGGCCTCGTGCTCACCGATAGCTGCCTGCTGCCCGGTCGCCTGGGCACGACGGGAATCGCCGTCGCTACCGCGGGCTTTGCCCCGGTGCAAGACGAGCGCGGCCGCCCCGATCTCTTCGGCAACGCGATGACGGTCACCCAGCGTGGCATCGCGGATTCCCTGGCCGCGGCGGCCCAGCTGGTCATGGGCGAACGGGACGAAGCGACGCCCTTCGCCCTCATCCGCGGCAGCCACATCCCGCTCTGCGATCGATCCATCCACCCCGCAGATGTGGCGATCGACTGGCGCGATTGCATCTACGTGCAATCCCTGACCGAAGGGTTACTCATCGCTACTCCCATGACGCCACTCAAATGAGTGGCACTCAAATGAGTGTCACTCAAATGAGCGGCTCTCGAATGAGTGCCACCCGCTCCACCACGCCAGCGACGACCGTACCAGCGGCGATCGTGCAAGCACGGCCCGTCTATTACGACCTTCCCGCCAGCCTGGAACTGGCGTTGGACTGGATGCAACGAGCCGCGGAGCTGGGCGCGCAGCTGGTCGTCCTGGGAGAAACCTGGCTGCCTGGCTATCCCGCCTGGTTGGATTATGTCGAGCGCATCGCGCAGTGGGATCGCCCCGAAACCAAAGCAGTCTATGCCCGCCTGGCGGAGAACAGCATCGCCATCCCCAGTGCGGAATCCAAACGCCTCGGCAGCCACGCGCGTGATTTGGGCATCGTCCTCGTCATCGGCGTCAACGAACGCGTGGATCAGGGCCTCGGCTACGGCACGCTCTACAACAGCATCCTGACCTTCGATGCGAACGGGCAGCTGGTCAACCACCACCGCAAGTTGGTGCCCACCTACACCGAACGCCTCATCTGGGGGCAGGGAGATGGCGCCGGCCTGCGGGCCATCCCCACCGCTGTCGGCCGCCTCAGCAGCCTGGTCTGTTGGGAGCACTGGATGCCGTTGGCGCGCCAGGCCCTGCACGAGAGTGGCGAGCAGATTCACGCAGCCCTCTGGCCGACGGTGAAGGAAATGCACCAGGTCGCCAGCCGCCAATACGCTTTCGAAGGACGTTGCTTCGTCCTCGCTGCGGGGAGCATCCTGCGGGCGGAGGATACGCCCCCCGAACTGGAACTACCGGCGGCGCTGGCCGACGCGCCGGATTCGCTCGTGATGAACGGTGGCTCGGCGATCATCGCGCCAGATGGCTCCTATCTGGCCGGCCCGCTCTGGGATGAAGAAGGCATCTTATCGGCCGAGCTGGACCTGCGCAGCATCACCCGCGAGCAAATGACCTTGGATGTCAGCGGGCATTATTCCCGCCCGGATGTCTTCCGTTTTCGAGTGCGCCGCAAACGACCGCGCTGAAATCGGTTGCGCCCGACGCATCGTCGACCGACGTATCGTCGACCGAACGCTTCAACTACCAATCAGAACAATTCCAACGATTTCTCGTTCACCAGGCGCCGCACATCGGCAGCGAATCTGGTCAAGGGGCGCGGGCCGAGGTCAGTATCATCCCGCAGCCGAACACTCACCGTGCTCTCTTGCACATCACGGTCGCCCACGATGAGCAGATAAGGGATCCGCTGCGCGCGCTGCTCCCGAATCTTGTTGCGCATGTTGCGGTCGCGCAGATCGGCTTCGACGCGCAGACCACGCCGCTGCAAGACGCCCTGCACCTCCCGCGCGTATTCATAGTGTTGCTCGCGAATGGGGATGATGACCACCTGCACCGGCGCCAACCAGAGGGGAAACTCGCCGGCGAAATGCTCGATCAATATCCCCAGAAAACGCTCCAGACTGCCGAAAGGGGCGCGGTGAATCATGATGGGCCGCCGCCGCTCGTTTTGGGCGTCGACGTATTCCAGCTCAAAACGCTCCGGCAAATTGTAATCCACCTGGATGGTGCCGAGCTGCCATTCGCGCTTGAGCGCATCCCGCACGATGAAATCCAGCTTTGCACCGTAAAAAGCAGCTTCTCCCTCCTCGATCTCATAGGGTAAATTCAGCGCTTCACAGGCAGTCACGATCGAATTCGTCGCCTGCTGCCACATCCCGTCGGTGCCGATGTATTTCTCACTGTCTTGATCACGGACGCCGATGCGGGCGCGGAAATCGCGCATATCCAAGGTCTCGAAGACGTATTGGATCAGGTAAACCACATTCTGAAACTCAGTATCGAGTTGCTCGGGCGTCACGAAAAGATGTGCGTCATCGATGGTGATGCTGCGCACCCGGGTGAGGCCATGCAACTCGCCCGATTGCTCATAACGATAGACGGTGCCGAATTCCGCATAGCGTTGTGGTAAATCGCGGTAGGAACGGGGCTCGCTCTTGTAAATCATGACGTGGTGCGGGCAATTCATCGGCCGGAGTAAGAAACGCTCGTCATCCACTTGCAAGGGTTCATACTGGCTGTCGCTGTAGAAGGGATAATGGCCGGAGGTTTCATATAGTTCCAACTTACCGATATGCGGCGTCACCACTGGCTCATAACCGCCTGCGATCTGCACATCACGCAACCAGCGCTCCAAGGTATCGCGCAGGATCGCGCCACGCGGCTTGAAGAGCGGCAAGCCCTTTCCCACCAGCTGGCTGATGGTGAATAAGCCCAATTGCTCGCCCAGGATGCGATGGTCGCGGCGCTTGGCTTCTTCCACTTGCTGCAAGTATTCCTGCAACTGCGCGGCGTCCTCCCAGGCCGTGCCATAGATGCGCGTGAGTTGGGTGCGCCTTTCATCGCCGCGCCAGTAAGCGCCCGCCGGCAGTTTGTGACGGATGTGAACCGCATTCGGATCGATTTGGCCGGTATGCTCCACGTGCGGCCCGCGGCAGAGATCCGTGAATTGGTGCTGCGTATAGACCGTCAGCGGTTCGTCCTCTTCCACCAACTCCTCGATCAGTTCCAACTTGTAGGGCTGGTCGGCAAAATGCTGCCGCGCTTCTTCGGCGCTGATCTCGCGTTGCGTGAACGGGTGCTGGCCGCGCAGCAACTGCCGCATGCGCTGCTCCACCCATTGCAAGTCTTCCTCGTTCACCGCGCGCGGCAAGTCAAAGTCGTAGTAAAAACCATCTTCAATGGGTGGGCCGATGGCGAGCTGTGCGCCCGGAAAACGCTCCAGCATCGCTTCCGCCAGCACATGCGCGCAGGAATGGCGGATTTTGTAGAGTTCGCTCTCTTCGTAAGGGATGGCCTTGGCCATTTTCATTCCCATCCTCGCACTTGGCGCGCTTCTTTCGTCTATCATAAAAAACACCTCGCCCATTCGGTCAGAGATGTCCTCGGTGCTTGGGCTCGGGTGCCTCAGCTTGCTTCAGTGGAGCTGCAGTCGGTGGCGTTTCGTCAACGGCTTTCCACACGCAGGACTTCGTGCATGACGACGGCAGCCATCTCTTGCGTCGCAAAGCGGCTGTCGTCGTCGTTGTGAGTGGGTTCGGCGCAGACCCGCGTGAAGCAGCCTTCGAAAACGTCCTGGGCAATCAAATGGTAAATCGCATCCTCCAGGGTCTCGCGCGCCATCGTTTCGACGACGATGTGCGCCATATCCAATACCGCATACGGCACGGGCGGCACTTCTGCTTCCGTTTGCAAACGCGTCATCTCCTCCGTCAACTGCATCTGCCGCTGGATATAAGCCGGGGTGATGAATACGGCGGCATACAGGCAACCATCTTCCGCCTGGACGAAGGCATCGCAGCAATCGCGCTCCGGGTGCATTTCGAACCAGATCTTTTGCGGGAAAGAGAGGCTCATCATCGAGGACACTCCTGCAGGCACCATACCGAACATACTACGGACGGCGCATTCCATCAAGCGGCACGCATCCATTATACTGGCTTCAGCAAACTCTGCCCGCCAACCCACCTGTGATGTACGCAACCGAGCCCCGTCCATGATCTTCCCCCAAGATATCGATGCCCTCGTCCTGGATATGGATGGCGTGCTCTGGCGTGGCGAAGAAGCTTTGCCTGGCATGGCCGAATTCTTCACGGCCGCACGGGACCGCGGTCTGCCCTGCGCCCTGGCGACGAACAACAGCGCGCGCGCGCCCGCCTCTTACGTGGGAAAACTGGCGAAAATGGGCGTTGCGGATTTCCCCAGCACGCATATCTTGACCTCCGGCACCGTGACGCTCGCTCATCTCCGTGAGCATTTCCCCGCCGCTACGGCCCTGCACGTCCTGGGCGGAGACGGCCTGCGGGAAATCCTGAGCGCGGCCGGTTTCCGCCTGGTGGAGCGCGAGGCGGCCGCGGTCGTCGTCGGTTTGGATCGGCACGTCTCCTATCGCAAACTGACGAACGCGATGCGCTGCCTCCAGGAAGGCGCGGCTTTCATCGCCACCAACCAGGACAGCAGCTATCCCACTCCCGAAGGCCTGGCCCCCGGAGCGGGCAGTCTGGTGGCCGCTCTGGCCTATGCCAGCGGCCGCCCACCCACCAACATCGGCAAACCGGCCGCGCCGCTCTTCCAGGCCGCCCTGGCCATCCTCGGTACCCGTGCCGCACGTACCCTGATGATCGGCGACCGGCTGGAGACGGATATATTGGGCGCGGCCGATATCGGCATGCCGACCGCCCTGGTCATGACGGGCGTCACCTCAGCCGATAGACTCCGAGAGAGTTCGTTGCAGCCGGATTTCGTCTACGCAGGCCTGCCAGAACTGGCCGACGCGCTTTTCTCCCGCAATTCCGTTTCGACCTGAAGGGCGGCGCGATGAGCAGCACGGTGAGCGACGCGCAGCGGCTCCGGTAAGCGGTAGCGCGGTGCACAGGCCAGGACCAGTGCCGCCGCCGCTACCAGATTCACCCGATGCCCCACCGAAACGAAGAGTGGCTTCACGCCGCTCCGTGTCCGCAACACCCGGCCCAACTCTTCCCCGCGCTGGCGGACCGGTTGCTGCGCCCCGCGCTCCACTGCCAGCGGTTCATACGTGCCGAGCAGGCGCGTTTTTCCCACGCCCACCGTCGGCGCATCCAACCAGAGGCCCAGATGACAGGCCAGTCCGAAGCGCCGCGGATGCATGCGCCCCATTCCATCCACCAGATACACATCCGGCCGGGTGCGGAGGCGCGCCACCGCCGCCAGGATCAACGGCAACTCCCGCCAGCTGAGCAAACCGCTGCGGTAGGGAAATTCCAGCGGCCCCAGCTGCGTCTGGCATTCCAGCAGCGCCAATTCGGGGAAACTCATCAAGGCAACCGCCGCCGCGCCCTGCTCCTGCCCGCGGCGCGCGCTGACATCCACGCCGGCCACCGTTCGCACTTGACACAGTGAAAAAGCTTCATCATCGATGACCTGCGCCGCCAGCTGCTGCTGCAGGCGGATCGCTTCGCGCGGGTCATTCGACCATTCATGCAAAACCGGCATGGCCCGCATTCTACCCCGCAAAACCGGCCAGCGCGCATTCCTGTTTCACCTTAAAATGCTCCCATGCGTCGCTCGGGCCACATCTTCCTTTCCTACCGCAGCGTGGAGGCAGAATTCGCGCTGCGCCTCGCCGCTGACCTCAAAAACGCCGGCGTGCAGCTGTGGATGGACCGCCTCGATATCCAACCCGGCGACGATTGGAACCGCGCCCTCGTCCAGAGCTTGAATACCTGCAGTGGTTTGATCGCCGTCCTTTCGCCCGCCTACGTCAATTCGGATTATTGCAAGCGGGAATTGGCCCGCGCCGGGCGTATGCGCCGCCAGATCTTCCCCGTCCTCCTGCAACCCATCGCCGAAACCGATTGGCCGCTGGAAATTGAGCGCCTGCAACAAATCGATTTCACGGCCTGGCAAGACGAAGAGCAATACTACGAACGCCTCAAAGAATTGCTCTGGGTGCTGCACAAACGCGCCAGCGAACAGACCGGCTCCGCCCCCGGGCACGAAACGCGCTACCTGAATACCCTCATCGCCGAGCTGGAAGCGCGCCAGGGCGTCATTTCTTACGTGGAGCTGGCCGGCTATTCCAGCGAAACGGTCGAACAGCGTCCCCAACCCGCTTCGCTGGATTCGCAGCAGCTCGCGGTCAATTACACGGTGGATCCGCTCCGCGCCCGCGAAAACGGCGCAGCGCAACCGCCGGAAAACGCAACGCAAGCCACGGTCGATCCCGCAACGCCCCAGGACTCGCGCGACGCCCTGAGTTCCATCCGCGAGGCAACCGAAAAATACCCGCGCTTCGTGCTCATCGGCCCGCATGGCTCCGGCAAAACCACCACCTTGCAGCGCCTCGCCCTCGAAGCCGCCCGGGCGCGTTTGGCCGCCCCACACCTCGCCCCATTGCCCTTGCTGCTGCCGCTGGCCAGTTGGGAAGTGGACCTACCCTTCGTCGATTTTTTGCGCTCCCACTGGCTCTTTGAGGATGACCTCTTCCGCTCCTTGCAGCACGGTCGCACCCTCCTCTATCTGGATGGCTTGAACGAAATGGGGGCGACGAGTGCGGCCCGGGCGGCGGAATTGCGCGATTGGCTCCAGAGCCCACAGGCGCCCGAACGGGTCATCCTCACCTGCCGCGCCAACGATTACCACGCCACCCTGGACTTGAACCTGCCCATCATCCATGCCGAACCGATGGACGATGCCCGCGTCCGCCAATTCGTGATCGGGCAACTGGGTGATGTGCTCGGCGAACGCTTCCTCCGCAAGTTGGAACCCGCCAACTCGGATGCCGCCTCAACACCGCCCAACCGACATTCCTCTTTGTCCCGCATGGCCCATAACCCCTTCTTGCTACAGGCGATGCTCACCGTCCACAGCGCCGCACCCAGCAACAACCTGCCCCAACATCGTGGCGCCCTGTTGCAGCAACTCGTCGACGTGCTCTGGGAGCGCGATGGCACGCGGCAAACGCCCGGCTGGCGACCACAGGAAGAGATGACGACTTCCTTCGCCCGGCTCGCCTTCGCCATGATCGATGAAGATCTGCCCCAGGAAATACCCGCCACCCGCGCCCTGGAACATCTAGGAGATGCGCGCCTGTTGCCCGTGGGAGCGGCGGCACAATTGCTGGAGGTGCGCTCCAGCCGCGTCCGCTTCCGACATCAGCTGATCCAGGAATACTTCGCCGCCCGCGGTTTGGAAGCAGCCGGCTTGCCGACGCGTTTGCGCTACCCGGAATGGGACGAGTCGGGCCAGCGCGTCGCCCGCAAGTGGGATGCGGTGATGATTGCCTTGTGTGGCCTGGTGACGCAGGCCGATCCGACCATCCAGACGATCGCCTCGGTGGATCCCTTCCTGGCCGAACGTTGCCTCCAGACTGGCATCCAGCTCAGCGACGCTGCGCGCAACGCCACCATCGAAGCGCTGCAGGAATTCCTCACCAGTGAGGTCAACGCGGCCCGCCTCGCCGCGGCCCAAGCCCTGGGCCGGCTCGCCCACGAAGGGGCCATCCAACCGCTCATGACCGGCCTGCGCGACCGCGATTGGGCCGTGCGCCTTTCGGCGAGCGAAGCCCTACACCGCATCCAGCAACCCGCTCTGCCCGGCTTGATCGACGCCCTGCGCGATTGGGATCACGTCATGAGCGAAGCGGCCGGCACCGCCCTGCGCCAGATCGGCGAGCCCGCCGTCTCCGGTCTGCTGGAAGCCCTGCGCGATGAGGATTGGCGCGTGCGGCGTGGCGCGGCCTGGGCGCTTGGTGAGCTGGCCGATGCCGCTGCCGTCCCTGGCCTGGTCGCCGCGCTCGCCGATGAGGACTGCCTGGTGCGGCGCGCGGTGGCCGTCGCCCTGGGCTGGATCCGTGATCCCGCCGCCGTGCCGGAATTGTTGCGCGCGCTATACGATGACGATTGGCGCGTGCGCACCGCCGCAGCGGAGGCTCTGGGTTGGCTGGGCAGCCCGGCTGTGGCCGGCCTCCTGGATATCGTCAACCGTCCGCCGAGCGCCGATACCCGCGAAATGCGTCGTCTGGCCTTGGAAGCGCTGGGCGTCACACGGGATGCCAGGGCGCTGACCCCGCTGCTGTACCTACTCGTCCGTGAAGATGAGCCCAGCCTGCGCGCGGCCGCCGCCAATGCCCTGGGCAATCTGGCCGATCCGCGCGCCGCCCCTTATCTCATCCGCGCCTTGACCGACGAGCGGCTCCTACCAGCAGAAAACGAACGCGTCTGTGATTACGCTGCCGAAGCACTGGCCGCTTTCCCCCAGAGCATCGAAGCGAATCAGGCTCTGACGAGCTGGCGCGAACAGCAGGGCTTGAGCACAGCAACGCCCCTCACGCAATCACCCGCCCTCGAAGAAGAAACGCTCGGCTTGAGCGCATCGCCGGCCGAGCTGGCCAGCATGAGCGTCGATTCCTTGCTGGCCCAATTGCAACAGGGACCGGCGCAACCCGGCGCAACCCGCCAGAGTGTGGTGACGATGCTCGGCGAAAGGCGGGAACCCCGCGCCATCCCCGCCCTGCTGGAAGCGCTGAAGGATGAAAACGGCCACGTCCGCTGGGCTGCCGTGCGCGCGCTGAGCGCCATCGAAGATGAGCAGGCCGTGCCGGCTTTGCTCGCCGCCTTGCGGGACGAAGAAATCACGGTGATCGATGCCGCGGCCGAAGGGCTGGGGCGTTTCGGCAAGGCCGCGCAAGCGGGCCTGATCCGCGCCCTCCGCGAACGTCGGCCGGCCGTACGGGGCGCGGCTGCCGAAGCGCTGGGCCGCCTCGGCCACAGCAAAGCCGTCCGCCCATTGCGCAAACTGCTCAACGATCGCGCCCGCTCCGCCATCACCGGGCGGCGCATCGGCGAATTGGCGGCGGAAGCCCTCGAACGCATCGGCAGCAAGGAAGCCCTGGCCGCCTTGCGCAAGAGCAGCCCGACCGGCGTCGAGCCGCCCCCCGTGCACGCCCTGGCCCGCCCGGACGCCCTGCCCGCCCGCCGCATGGCCGTCCCCGTGAGTACCGCCTCCGCCACCAGCGCGACCGCCCTCGCTGCCCCGGCGCAACCCGCGACCCTGGCGCCGGCCACGCTGGTGGCCAGCCTCTTGCACAGCGACGGTATGGCGCGGCAAGAAGCCGCCCGCCAACTCCGCGCCGCCTACCAGCGAGCCGCCAGGGGCGAAGAAGCCCATCGCGCGGAATGGATCAAAGCGCTCCAGCCCGCTCTCACGCAGGATTCCTGGTTTGCGCGTTGGATCGCCGTCGAAGGCCTCGCCCTGACCCTGGCCGACCAGCCGCGCGCCGCGCAGACCCTGCTCCCCCTGCTCGAACCCCTCCTTAAAGACCCCAGCTACAGCGTCCGCCTGACGGTGGCGCGCACCCTAGCAAATCTCGGAGACGAAGCGGCCCTGCAAGCGCTGACCACCGCGCTGGATGACGAAAGCCCGGCCATCCAGGAAGTGGCCGCGCAGGGCCTCGGGCACATTGGCGACGAGCGAGCCACGTTGAGCCTGCTGGCCGCCCTGGGCCGGGAAGACCCTTTCGTGCGGCGCGCGGCGGCATCAGCCTTATTGGAACTGGCGACCCGAGGCGTCCTGCCCACCAGCGCGCTGCTGCCCTTGCGCGAAGCGCTGGCCGACCCGGATGACGCCGTGCGCCTGGCCGCCGCCAAAACCCTGGCCGAGCTGGATGCCAGCCCGCACCTCGAAACGATCACCGATGCCCTCATCGAGCGCCTCTCCGATGTCGGTTGCGACGAAAGCAGCGGCGAGCGGGTGAGCGATGCGGCGGCGGCGGCCCTGGCGCGCATCGGCAACAGCAGCGCCCGCGCCGCCCTGGAACGCTGGCGCGGCCGCCAACCGACACCTACCTGACGCCGTTCATCCGCGGGATAACCAGCGTACAGAAGCACAATTGACATCCCCCTTTATTTGCCGTAGAATCTGCCGTGATGAAGTAGAGGTCGAACCATCGGTACCACTCCTGTGCGCCGTAGCCTCAAAATGCTGGGGGGCGGCATCTTGCTCCTGATGGTGCTGCTGCCGCTGGCTATTGCCACCCTCAACGCCCAGGAACGCCTACCACAGCCCGACCCGCCACAAGTCAACGGCCGCACCGTATCCTGGGATGCCGTCGAAAATGCTCAGGGTTATCGCCTGCGCTGGCGCCGAAGTGACCAGAACTGGAACCAAGCGCCCAGGCTGGATACCA
>WTGJ01000030.1 GCA_011523615.1 Chloroflexota bacterium
GCCTGAGGCCGCTCCTGGGGCTGCTGGGGCGCCTGAGGCCGCTCCTGGGGCTGCTGGGGCGCCCGCGGGGACGCTGCAGGCTCTCATGGCCGCCGGCCTCGGCGCCGCATCGCCGGCGGCCGACGCGCGGCCCTCGCCGGCCGAGATCCGCACGATGGACACCGCCGCGTTCGAGGGCTTCTACACCAGCCTCGTCGGAGAAGGAGCCTGATCCATGGCAAAAGACACCGAGATCGGGGCGCTGGACCCCACCCAGGTCAACGAGCTGATGGTCGCGTTCAGCCGCCAGACCACCATCGAGCTCTACCGCTCGAGCGTGTGGGCCGCGCTGATGAACCGCAGCTTCGAGCAGGACCTCGCCAACGCCCGGTCGCTGGTGATCCAGGACCCGAAGTTCGCGACCAGCGTCAAGGCCCGCACCCGCGGGTCCGACTGGGGCACCGCGCAGGGCATCACCGCGGACCAGATCACGCTCACGCTCGACCAGGCCTACGAGGTGGGCCCGATCAAGATCGCCTACGAGGACATCCGCCAGAGCCCGCGCATCGGCTGGCTCGACCGCGCACGCCGCGACGGCGCTCTCAAGACAGCGACCTACATCGACGACAACGTCACGGCGTTCGTGGCTGGCCTCGCGTATGCGGCCGACGACAAATACACGGTCGGATCGGGCACGACGAACACGCTGACGATCGCGTACCCCTACTACAAGGGCACGGGCTACACACTCGTCGCCGAGAGCCTCCGGCGCGGCGCCCTGCACTGGTACCGGAAGAATGCCATCGACGCCCCGAGCGTCGGCGGCGCAGCCGGCCGCGTGTTCGCGATCATGAGCCCCGAGCTCTACAGCGTGCTGCTGTACGACATGGAGCAGCGCAATCTCCATTGGGACCAGCTCACCGACGCGACCTTTGACATGAGGCTGCGGTCGATGGTGCCGTGGACGGGGCGCCTCTACGGGATCGACGTCATCGTGTCCAACGCGTTCGCGGTACCCGGCTCCGGCAAGGACTGGAAGTTCTACATGGGCACCCGCCAGGCCCTCGCCCTGGCGATCGACCAGCCCGTCTCCTCCTACTTCCCGCCCGAGCGCAACCCCGACGGCCCCAGCCACCAGATGAACGAGGCAGGCCTGTTCGGCCGCCAGCTGATCAACAAGGTCCTGCTCACCGAGGTGACCATCGCCACCGAGGACTCCGTCGACGTGGGCGGCGACGATCCCGTGCCCGCGGCCAAGAAGGCCCCGGCCAAGAAGGCCCCGGCCAAGAAGGCCCCGGCCGCGGCGGCATGAGCCACCGGCCGACTGCGCTGCAGCGGCCCCTCCTGGAGGCACCAACCAAGCCGCACCGCTGCGTGATCGGGGCCAAGGGCAGCGGCAAGTCGGCCAACCTCATCCGCGGCTGGGCGTGGCACATCACGAGTTGCTATGCCGGCCACGAGCACGCCGCCCTCGCCAAGCGCAAGGTCCAGCTCGAAGGCGTGGTGCTGCGCGAGCTGTCAAGTTTCAGTGCCGAGATCGGCGTGCCTCTCCAGCGCGGCCGCCGCGGGGGCGGCCTCGTCGAGTGGCGTCTCGGCAGCTTGGCCGGCGACGAGCCCAACCTGATCCGCGGCGTCGTCTTCGGCGAGGCAAACGCGGACAGCGTCGCCGGCAGCCTGCAGGGGCTCAACCTCGCGACGCTCTACTGCGACGAGGCCCCGAACCTGTCGGAGCTCGTCCGCGCCGAAGCGTGCAGCCGGCTGCGGTCGGTGCGCTTCCCCACCGGCTGGTGGTCCGGCAACCCGGACCACCCCAGCCACCACTTCCGCGTCGACTTCCGCTCGCTGCCCGACGTGGAGGAGATCATCCTCCCGCTCCACCCCCACGACGGCATCCCGGCCGACTACGCCGCACGGCTGGAGGCCACGATGCCCCATCAGTGGCAGCGCGACCGCTACATCCACAGCCTGGACGCCGCCGCCTCGGGGCTCGTCTATCCGCGCTTCGCGGACCGCGTCGCCGACGTCGACGCCGAGTGGACCGAGCTGCGAGCCGGCGTGGACTGGGCCGCCAAGACCGTCAGCCATGCCGTGCTGCTCGGCCGCCACGACGCCGGCTGGCATGTGATCGACGAGTGGCGGCACGACGCCGAGACCGACGGCGAGATGGACGAGGAACAGCAGGCCGCCGCCATGATCGCCCAATTCGACCGCTGGGGCCGCGTCGGGCACTGGACCGTCGACCAGACATCCAAGGGCATCCGCCTGGCGCTGCGCCAGCAGACCGACGCCATCGTGCGCGACAGCGGCCTGCCGATCCACGACGGCATCGCCAAGGTCAGCGCCCTGCTCAACAGCGGGCGCCTCACGGTCGCGTGGCGCTGCGTCGATCTGCGCGACGAGGCTGTCGGCTACGGCTACCCCCCCAGCGCCCGCGGCGCACCCGCACCGACCCGGCTCGTCCCGGTGCAGGTGCACAACCACGGCCTCGACGCGCTCCGCTATGCCATCGAGTGGCTGCCCGACTACCGCATGCCGATGCGTACCCCCCGCATCGCCGCGTGAGCGCCAACACCCCCGGCCTGGAGCGCTACTACGGCCCCGATGGCCCTGTCGGAGCGCCGGTGGGGGATCGCCGGCTGCCGCCCGTCGGGCTGCCGCTCAAGCCTGTCGACCTCGGCGTCGCCGTGACAGCCGCCGATCTGGCCGAGGGCAGGACCTGGCCGCCGCCGCGCACCCACGACCGCCAGCGGCGCCTCGACCTGCTCTCGCTCGCCGCCGACGGGATCCTGACCCCCTGGGTGACGGTGCCCAACCCGACCAACCGATGGGCCGCCGTCGTCGAGACCGGCCAGGTGACGCTGCTGTCGAGCCCGCTGCCCGACGCCACGCCCCGCGCCGCCGAGCTGCGCAGCACCGCCGCCGGCGCCTACAGCGACATGCTCACCTACGGGCGCGCGATCGTCGTCGACGTCGCCGGCGAGACCCTCGCCGAGATCGACGCCCGCTTCGCGTTCCCCATCGCCGGCGTCACCGACGGCTGGGTCGTGTGGGTGCCGCGCATCTCCGCATCGGCCGATACCGCCCTCGCCGACATGATCGACATCCTCGTCATCGCCGACGGGACCGTCGCCGGCGTGCGGCGCCGTTTCACGGCGGCGCCGGTCACCGAGCCGGTCCGCGGTGAGCTCGGCGCCCTGGTCGAGGTGTTCGAGCCCCGTCCCGCCGTCGCTGCCTCCATCGACCGGCTCACCACCCGCAACGGCTGGGGACGCCCCCTGCTGCCCGCCGCCCTCGGCCCGATCATCGAGATCGTCCGACGCGACGCCGGCATCAGCTACAGCCGCGACCTCAATGAGAACCCCCTCTTCACCGTCGAGGTCGACAACTTCGACGCGGAGAAGCTCGCCCACCAGTTCGGGATCCCGGTCGGCGTCGACGACCCCACCAGCCCCGAGGCCATCCGCCAGCTCGGCCCCCAACTGCGCTCGCTCCCCGTGCTGCTGCTCTACAACGGGCTGCGCCGTCCCCAGTACGTGCAGGCCACCGACGACATGGAGGCCAGCTTCCGTTACCTGGACCGCAAGGAGCTGGAGCTCACGGCCCTCACGGCCGTCGTGCCCGTGGAGGCCGCCGACACCGGCGACGTCGGCTCCGGCGTCGCGCTCGCTCGCCGCAACGCTGCGCACACCGAACGCGTCCGGGTCGCCCATTACGCCATCGTGACCGCCTACGTCGCGCTCGGGCTGCTGCCGGACCCCTCCGCGTGGCCGTTCGTCGACACGGCGGCCGAGACCATCCCGCCCCCTACCGGCCGACCCCCGGCCATCCCGCCCGCCGCCGCCTGATGCCATCGCTCACCATCGCCAGCGAGGACCTCCTGCGCCGGGCGCTCCCCGCCGCCTTCTCCATCATCCAACGCGACGCCGCCGGCGACCGCTACGACGCCGACGGCACCACCGGCGCCGTGATCTCCGGCCGCGCCGTCACCGGCCGCACCGACAGCGCCGGCGTCTCGGTCATCGATGACTTCCCCCCCAGCATCGAGGGCACCTACTACGTCGCCACGCTGTGGGACCCCAACGACGGCCGCCCCTGGGGCGTATTCCCATTCATCATGCCCGACGCCGACAGCCGCCTCGGCACCCTCTACGACCAATGGCGCCCCGTCGCCCCCGTCGGCCCCGTGCCGGGCAAGGATGGCCGCCCCGGCCCCTACGTCGTGTCGCAGTACATCCTCGCGGACGCCGGCGACCCGTCGCCCGCGTCGCCGCCGCAGAGCAGCGTCGACATCGCCACCGCCGTGGTGACGCCGAGCCCTGGCTGGTCGGTGTCGCCGATGACGCCCGGCGACGACCAGGTGCTCTACGAGACGCGGGCGCCGATCGCTCCCGAGGCCGGCCAGACCGGGTCGATCGCGGCGGTGTGGGGAGCGGTGTTCGAGGCCGGCGGCGTCGGCCCTGAGGGTCCGAAGGGCGACAAGGGCGACACAGGGCCTCGTGGGAGCCCGGGGGCGAAGGGAGACAAGGGCGACAAGGGCAGTCAAGGACCGAAAGGCGATCCGGGCGATCCCGGCCCGAAGGGCGACAAGGGAGACGCCGGCCCGAAAGGCGACCAAGGCGACCCGGGTCCGAAAGGAGACAAGGGCGATCCCGGCCCGAAGGGCGACAAGGGCGACAAGGGCGATCCCGGCCCGAAGGGCGACAAGGGCGACAAGGGCGACACAGGGCCTCGCGGCACCAAGTACTTCATCGGCACCGGAGCGCCGGGCACCGTGCCGGGCGCGGCCGCGCAGGACGTCTACCAGGACTCCGACAGCGGCCAGCAGTACCTGCTGTCGCGGGTCGCGGACGGCGTCCAGACGTGGATCACCGACGGCAACCCCATCAAAGGCCCCAAGGGCGACGAGGCGGCGCCGGTGCCGATGGAGGCCGTCCAGATCGGCGCCACGGTGTCGGTGTCGGGAACCACCCCCCAGACCGTCACCGGCGGCTACACGGCGCTGCCCGACGTGTTCCTCGCCCAGATCGAGGGCAAAGGCCGCGCCCAGGACC
>WTGJ01000020.1:0-129410 GCA_011523615.1 Chloroflexota bacterium
CCCCAACTCCCAGCATCACCCCGTCACCCACTCAAACGCACACCCCTACCATGACCCCGGAGCCTGTGCGTTGTCACGTTCGCGTCAAAGAGAGCGTGGCCAATCTGCGCTCGGAACCCAACGCCCTCACCCAGAATGACATCGCCCAGATTCCGCTCGGTTCTGTGTTGGCGGTCTTCGATTGGCAACAGGGCGTGACGGACTATCCCTACTATTGGTTGCACGTGATTTATCAATTCAGTGGCGAACGAACCCTGGAAGGATGGATCCGTCAAGACACGCTGGAAGGGGTTGAGAATTGCCTCATTGACGACAATTAACTCACATTTACCGGATCGACCCGCTCACCCACTTTGCGCTCGTCACCCTGGATCAAGCGCGAGATGTTCCCTCGATATCGATGAAACGTGATCGGCAATAGGATGATGGGATGGAACAACCAGGCTTCCGCTAGCGTTCCCGTTGCTGCCAAGTATAGGATCGCCAAACCGCCCGCAATGATGCTGACCAGCATCGCCAACGAACTCCACCGCGTGATGAGCAACACCAAAACAGCCAGCGTGAACATGAGCAGCAGCAATTCGGCCGGGGCAAAGGCGATCATAGAACCAATCGTGGTGGCGGCCCCTTTTCCCCCACGCAAGCGCCCCGTGTATGAAAGGACCCATACGGACCAGTTGTGCCCCAAAACGACGTAGATCGCGGCCAGTACCTGGGCCTGATCCACGCCAGACTGCCCGGCCAGCCATACCGCAATCCACCCCTTGAACACATCG
Source organism: Chloroflexota bacterium (assembly GCA_011523615.1). Classification (GTDB taxonomy): domain Bacteria; phylum Chloroflexota; class Anaerolineae; order Aggregatilineales; family Phototrophicaceae; genus WTGJ01. The sequence goes on from WTGJ01000020.1 coordinate 777, forward strand.
ACGATGGCCACGAAGAGACCCCATTTTGTGCCCAAGGCGCGGGCCACATTGGTCGCCCCCATGTTGCCGCTGCCGACGGTGAAGATGTTGATCCCGCGAGCGCGGCCCACCCAATAGGCGCTCGGAAGAGAACCCACCAGGTAACTGCCCAGCACCACCAGGATGATCGCCATCGCTTGCATTCTAACGGACGGCCGCGCGGTTTGTGACGATTGACCTTATGGTAGAATTGCCTCATGTTTCGTCCACTGCGGGCTGCGCTGCTGCTCATCCCCATCCTGACGCTTTTGGGTGTCAGCATCGTTGCATCCCAGGGCAACGAAGCGGCCTTGCTCACTTTGATCAACAACTATCGGGCGCAGAGAGGTGTCCAGCAACTCACATCGCATGAATCGCTACGCATCGCCGCGGTGGAGCAGGCGCGCTGGATGACGGCTAGCGGACAGATTGCCCATTCGCACAACGGCAGCACGCACCGGTCGCGGGCATTGGCCGCCGGTTATGGCTCCACTTGGGTGGCCGAAATCATTTTCATGAGCCCCAACACCAGCCACGTTACCGCCTGGGATTGGTGGCTGCAATCTCCCATCCATCACAACACGATCGTTGCCCCTTATTACGAAAACGCCGGTGTCGGCCGGCATACGGCAAATGGTCGCACCGCTTATGTCGTCGTCTTCGGCAACCTCAGCGGAAACGTGCCAGCCGGCCCCGCCAACGACTCTCCTGCAACCGGCAACGATGTCAATCGCAACGACGCTGTACCGCGTTCGCCAGCGGGTCTGGTGGGTCAGGATGAACAGGGTTACATCTTGCACCGCATCCAACCCGGTGAAACGCTCGGCGATTTGGCGCTCATCTATGGCTATACTACTTGGGATGTCGTGACCACCATGGAAGCCGTCAATCAAGTCAACCGTTATGCGCTGGAAGTCGGCCAGATCATCCGCGTGCCGCCGTACGATGGTACCTGGACCCCTACCCCAGCCCGGTCCATCGCCACCGCGACTCCTGAATCATCCCCTGCGAGTGAAGTTGGCCCCAAGGAGACCGCGCCTTCTACTACCACGGCCCTGCGCGCCACCGTCACGCCGGCAGCCAGTTCCACCCCACGTCCCACCGTATGGCTGGGCGAACCGCAAGTCCTGCCCATCCCCAGCGCCACACCACCTCCCCCACTCTCCGCAGCTCTTCGGGCGCGCAACCGAGAACGCCGCTCGATCATCATCGGCTTGATCATCGCCCTGGGGTTGCAGGGGGCCTTGCTGTTGGGTATCGGCGCCATCTACTTGCGCCAGCGGGCATCGAAATGAGCTGCAAACTGCACCGCTGCCTCACACTCTGCTGAAGCGATGAAGCCTTGGGCTCAGATCCAACGTCTCTGGCTTGCGTTGCGCCTCACCTGGCAAGGGAAAACCGTCCCACGCTCGATTCACGGCCTCCATTGGGATTGGTTGGCAGAGGCAAAAGCGTTGCTGCAGGAATTATCGGCAATCAGCCCAGAAAACACGCCTCCGACAGACCGGCATTTTCGCTATGAAGGGAAAGAAATGGCGCTCCCGACCTTCATCGCTTGGTGGGAACATTGCCTCGAACGCGAGCTGCCATCGCTGCTGCGCAGTGGCAACGCCTACGCCCTCACCGCGTTCCAAGCACAGGTCTGGAATTTGAAAGACGCCTTACTCGCCTGGCAAGCGTCCGCTGCATTCGCTGATGAGACGTTGCAACTTGCGCTTTCTTCATTGATCCAACACTGCCAGAAATTACCTCAGCAAGGCGAGGATTAGCTCATCGTTGCAAGGAAGCCGGTAGATTGTTATACTCCGTTGCGATCTCAACCCACAACGTGCGAGAGTTTCCATTCATGCCCAACCCACCCGAAGAATCCGGTCAGAGCATTTTGGAATACGCCCTCATATTGGTGTTGGTGGCCGTCGTCATCATCGTCATCCTGGTCTTGCTCGGCCCCACCATTCGTGAGATCATCAACAACATCGTGAATTCGATTTCAACCCCGGCGTAACACCGAATCCCTTCATTCCACTCCGGGATAGCTCAAACCGCGGAAATCTCCGGCAACGGTGATGCGCGTCTCTTCGTCGCTGCCATTATCGAAGTAAAGCGTCGCGCTCAACGTACCCTCACCGACTTCGCTCACCCGCAACGTACCGATCATGTTGGCTGCCAGTTCTTGCCCCTGATACTGTACGGTGGCGAAAATGGTCGTCGCTTCACTGTCCAGCGATTCCCAGCTGCGAATGGGATAGGGCACAGCTGACAACTCCTGCGGCAAATACAAGGTCAAAGCCGTTCCATCTTCATGCGAAAAATGGTAGCGCGTGATCGTCGTGCCGGTTTGCTCGTTGGCTTGCTCCAGGAGCACTTCTATGATCGCCCCTTCATCGCTGCTCAAGGTCGTGGGAACACCCCCACTGGCGATCTGCAAAACGAAACCCGCCTCACCAGAATAATCCGGCAACGGGACTGCATTGCTGAAAGTGACAGCCACTTCCGTGGGTTCGCTGGTTCCATCACTGTCACCACAAGCAGCCAGGGCCATGACCAAAACCATCCATACGAAAAAAAGGTATTTACGGGACAAGACGACTCTCCTACTTCAAATCCAGGAATTCGTAATTAGGAATTCATTCCTGACTCATTCCTGTTCGGACAGAAAAAGACGCAAAGGTGATTCCAAATGTTGGCGCAGTTGCTGCAGGAATCGGGCCGCTTCCGCGCCATCACTGACGCGATGATCCACGCTGACAGTCAGCCGCATGCGCCGCCCCACACCCAAACTGCCATCCTCACGAACGACCGGCACGCGGCGGGTGCTGCTGACGGCCAGTATCCCTGCCTGTGGTGGATCAATGATGGCGCTGAATTCCAGCACATCATAGGGGCCCAGGTTGCTGATGGTGAACGTGGCCCCTTCGACATCGCCGGGTCGGATCCGCCCTTCGCGCGCTCGTTCGATCATCGTTCGATTCGCGTCAGCCAGCTCACCCAATTCGCGACGGTCGGCCTCTTTCGCCACCACATTGATCAAGCCACCGCCCTCCAGGGCCACCGAAATGCCGATATTCCGCCGCCAATGGCGCAGCAACTTGCCATCGACAAAATGTGTGTTCAAATTGGGGAAGTCGCGCAACGTCAGCGCAACGGCCTTCACCAAGAGATCGTTGACCGACGCCTTCTGCGCTTCTCGTTGGGTCTCATTCCATTGCCGCCGCATGTCCAGCAACGAATCCACATCAACCTCAATGGTTACGTAAAAATGGGGCGCTTCTCGCTTGGATCGCGACGTGCCTTCACCGATGCGCTTCCGCATCCTGCCGATCGCGAGTTCTTCATGACCCTCTGCCGTAGACGGGATTGAAGCTGCTACCGGTTGGGAAGCGGTGAAATTTTCGACATCCGCTTTCACGATCCTGCCCTGCGGTCCGCTGCCCTTTACTTGATGGAGTTCAATCCCCCGCTCTGCCGCCAGCTTGCGCGCCAAAGGACTGGCCCGGAGGCGCTCGGTCTGCATCGTATCCGGCTCCTTTGATTCCGCTGCTGCAGCCGTTATTGCATCTTCGCTTTCGGTGGCGGCATCAGGACCCAACTCATCTGCCTCTTCTGCTTCCCGGTCGGCTGCCACGGCTTCTTCACCGACAGCAGCGATCGCCGCGATCGTCGCCCCTTCCGCCAACTCGTCCCCCGGCTCAGCGGAGAGAGAGAGCAGAATCCCATGGACCGGCGCTTCAATCTCTACGGTCGCTTTATCCGCCTCGATCTCCGCAATGACGTCTCCCGACTGAACCGCGGCCCCTTCTTCCACGAGCCAGTTGAGCAAAATACCGGCGACGGATAAGGTGATGGGAGTGCTCACCGCAACACCTCCCTGACGGATGCGATCACTTTGTCAGCGTTGGGCAAGGCCATGAGTTCCAATTCCCTGGCGAAAGGCAAGGGAACGTCTGCTGCTGAGACGCGGCGGATGGGCGCATCCATGTAATCAAAGGCACGTTCCTGGAGTTGCGCAGCAACCTCGCTGCCTAGGCTATACATCGGCAAGGATTCTTCCACCACCACACAGCGATTGGTTTTTTGGAAACTCGCGATCACGGTATCCATATCGAGCGGCCGCAACCAGCGCAAGTCCACCACTTCACATTCAATGCCTTCTTTGCTCAATTCCCGCGCCGCTTGCAAGCACCAGTGCACTCCGGCGGCAAAACTGACCAGGGTCACATCCGCACCTGCTCGCTTTACAGCCGCTTCACCGATCGGCAACAAATAATCTTCATCATTGGGCACCGGCCCCGGTCGTGGGTAAAGCGCGATGCTTTCACAAAACAACACGGGATTTGGGTCACGTATGGCGGTTTTCAACATCCCTTTGGCATCTGCTGGGGTGGATGGGCAGGCCAGATACATGCCCGGGAAATGGGCGAAGATCGGTTCCGGACTGTGCGAATGAGTTGCGGTGGCCTGATCCCCCCAACCACTGGCCGCGCGAATCACCAACGGCACCTCAAACTCGCCATCAAACATGTAACGGATCTTCGCTGCATGGTTGACGATGGCATCCATGGCGAGGAAGGCAAAACTGATCGTCATCATCTCCGCGACCGGTCGCAAGCCATTCATCGCCGCACCGACCGCCGCTCCAGCGATCGCCATCTCGCTGATCGGCGTATCGCGGACGCGGCGTTCGCCGAATTCCTGCAAGAAACCCCGCGTGATGCGATGGGTACCTTGCCATTCGCCCACTTCTTCGCCCATCACGAAGACGCGTTCATCGCGCCGCATCTCTTCCTGCAGCGCCGAGCGCAAGGCCTCTCGCATCGGTTGGTTGCGCACCATCATGCCCGTTCTGTCTCCACGTACACATTCTGGTACAGGTGCTCTTCACTTGGGGCGGGGCTGGCAGCAGCAAACGCAACGGCTTCTTTGACCTTTTCTTGCTGCACTGCTTCGATTTCCCCCAGCGAAGTTTCATCGGCATGGCCGGCTTGCAGCAGTTTGCGCTTCAACAGCTCAATGGGGTCTTTGGATTCCCGATATTCTGCCAATTCCGCAGCAAAGCGTTGGTCATACGAGCGGTCTGAAACGCCATGTCCCTTGTAACGGTAAGTCAGCGCCTCCAACAACACCGGCCCTTTATTTCTTGCGTATTTCACCGCCTGCCGGGTGATATCGTGCACTGCCTGCACATCCTGGCCATCCACTCGCCCCAGCGATTTCATCCCATACGCAGCCGCTCGCTTGTGCAATTCCGGTTCTCCGGCATGTTTCTCCACCCGAGTACCCATCGCCACAAAGTTATTCTCGATGAGCCAAACCATCGGCAAATCCCAGATGGCCGCCATATTCAGCGACTCGTGAAAATACCCGTTGTTCGTAGCGCCATCGCCGACGAAACACAGCGTAACTTCATCTTCACCGCGATATTGTGAGGCCAGGGCAATCCCCACCGCCAACGGCAAGTGGCCGCCTACGATGGCATAGCCACCCCAGAAATTGCGGGAACGATCCGCGAGGTGCATCGACCCCCCTTTGCCGCCGCTCGTTCCGTCGACTCGGCCCATCATCTCCGCCATGCAGGCGCCCACATCGAGGCCGCGCGCCAGAGCAATGCCATGATCACGATAGGCCGTGATGACGTGATCCCGCTCCGTCAGCGCTGCCAACGCGCCCACACCCACCGCCTCATGGCCGGAATACAAGTGCAAGTAGACACCGGTGATCTGCTTTTCTTCCCAGAACAAGCGATCACAGGCGTCTTCGAACTCGCGGATGAGCACCATCTGCCCATACCAACCCAGCAGTTTCTTAACTTTGGCTGATGGCATCCTCTTCTCTCGGACAGGAATACGACGTTCCAGTGTAGTCACGCAAATGCCTCGGGTCAAACCTCAGACGGTGGGTAACGAGCGGTTAAAATTCTCACGAATCTTGACCATACACCCAGGTTTCCGGCTGGAATGCCGCCCAGGCAAACCAGAAATGAGGGGCGGCGATCCGCTGCCGCAACTGCGCACCCGCCAGCTCACCGGCAACCGCCGTACCGAAAATGTTCCAGTGACTGCCCGTCTCTTCGTCCACAAAATGGCCATCCTCATGCCAGGTAAAACTGAGGCTGCGGCCTTCGTATGTGCGATCAAAGAGGACGGCCATGCCGACGTCGCGGGAAAGATCGATGTTGCTCTGATCCATGGCACTCGCATTGCCTGGTTGCCAGAAAGCGACCAGCTCGCGATCGACGCCCGCTATGGTCGGTTGGATCACCCTCTCCTCGGCCAGGTTGTGAAAGGGGATGGCGACCGGCTGTCCCGCGATGACGCCCGCGAGCACCCTCTCCGTCGCCCGCAAGCGAGGGTCCGGCACCTTATTGAACAAAAATGGCGAGTCATTGCTGTCATAGTTGAAGCGAGCGTAGGGGTTCGTATTGTAACGCCTGCCCCCGGGGCGACGCAGCACCCAGCCATCTGGATACTGTTCTGCAAAAGCGCCGAAACCCACCAACTGCGATGGCAAGACATCCAAAATTGTGCCGGCATACGTCCCTACGAAGCCTTCGCCCGTCAGTTGCTGCCACCAACTATCGGTTTGCTGGTCATACATGATCAGATCGCTGTTCCGCAAAAAACCTGATACACCAAACGTCAACACCACTTCCCCAACCTGACCGGAAAACACGATGCCGCTGTTGCACAAGGGGCAGTAGGTTACCGTCACCGGCTGCCCCGCCAAGGTATCGTTCACGATTTCATGGCTGATGAGGATGCCCAGCGGGAAGGCCTTCGCTTCGCCGTTCAGCGCTACCGCGATCACCGGTGACTGCGGCTGCAACCAGTTGCTGGCACCTTCAATGGTGTCGTACTCCGGGTCGTGAATGGCGGGGATGCAGTCTTTGAATGGGCAGCCTTGCAACATCTCCCCGCTGAAGAGCACGTCATACGGGATGGTCGTGTGGCAGAAATCGGTTTGCCAGCCTCGGCCGCGCCATTGCTCCACCCGAGACGGATCATCAAAAGGCGGCGGAGCTTGCTCGCAACTCAACTCCGCGTCCACCGGTGCAATTTGGCTGCTGAATGCCAAGGCTATGGCCGCCAATGCGATGACGCACTGCCCTACCTGTTTGGATTTGATCCCACTGCGCAACATGCTCAATCCTTTGGATTCACTCTGCCACCAAACGCCGATCCTCTATCTGCTGAGACCGTCTTCCATACGGGTGGAGATTCATGATCTGCTCCGACTCTTGCATCCAATTCTAGCGCGAAACGCGCTATGCTTGGCTCATCATTGCGTGGAGATCTCTTGCCGCCAGCTACCTTAGCCACGAAGACCACCCATGCCGGCCGTGCGTTGAAGCTGCATGCGCGTCTCCTGTATGCCTCGGTGTGCTTCGGTCACTTGAGCAATGACATCTTCATGAGCATGGGTCCGGTCGTGTTGACTTTCATCAGCGTCCACATCCTACCATTAAGCAGCTCGGAAATTGGCACCATCCTCGGTCTGGTGTTGCTGCTCAATGCGCTCACGCAACCGCTTTTCGGCTGGCTGGCCGATCGCAACGGCGGTCGCTGGATCGGCGCGGGCGGCTTAGCCTGGACTTTATCCTGCACCGCTCTGGCCATGTTGGGGGCGGAAACCGGTTTGTTGATCCTGTTTGCTTTGCCGTTTGTCCTTAGAGCCCTGGGCAGCTCGGCTTTCCACCCGGTCGGTGCCCTGCATGCGGCAGAGACCAATCGGCGACATGCCGGGGTGAATTTGGCGCTGTTCTTTTTCATGGGTCAAATGGGTTTGGCCTTGGGTCCTACGTTGGCCGGTCTCCTATTGAACCAATCCGCAGGGAAAACGTTGGCAGAAGGGGGCACCAGCGGCGGTTTATTCCCCATCATCGCCCTGACGACCATCGGCATTCCTGCGGTCATCATGATGATCTTGTACCTACCACCTCGCCGTCGTTATGAACGGGTACATAACCGGCTGGTCAAAGAAGATCAACAGCTCCGCTGGAACGTACCCAAACTTTCTCTGGCAACGCTCATCGTCATGGTCACCCTGCGCAGCCTGGCGATGCCCGGCTCCATCAGCTTCATCCCCCTGGTGTTTCAGGCCAAGGGCTGGTCGCCCGCCGAATATGGCATCATCACCAGCAGCTTCTGGTTGGCTTCTGGCCTCACCGGCATCACTTTAGGAAAATTGGCCGATCGCTTCGACCGCCGTTACATCGTCACCATTTCGTTGTTGTGCTCTGTGCCGGCTTTCTTGCTCTTGCCCTCGGCCGATGGTTTTTTTGCCTTCATCGTCGCCATCGCCGCCGGCGGTTTCAGTGGGGGCGGCCATAGCATCATCATCCAATTGGCGCAAAACATGATGCCATCCGGCAAAGGCTTCGCTTCCGGCATGATCATGGGGTTGATCTTCGGCACCGGTGCGATTGGCACCATCCTCATCGGCCATATGTGGCATCTGTTTGGCCTGACCGTGACCTTTCAAATCGTTGCCGTCGTCGTCTTGATCGCCGCTTTCCTGGGCTTATCCCTGCCGGCATCGCACCACCGGCTGAAGGGAGCTACCGCTGGTTGACAGAGGCCCGCTGGCTGGTTAGCATGGCTTTACACCCTTCATGCGACGTTGTCGTCCCTGCGCTCTGGCTGGGAGTCGTGCGGCGGGAAGCCCGAACCGTGTCAGGACCGGAAGGTAGCAGCACTAAGGGTCAATTCCCGGGTGCCACGGTTGCACCCGGCCCGAGCGCAGGGGCGGCAACCTTCTTGCACCGATGGCGATGATCGCCGGTCGAACGGCTGCTCACCGGCCGGTTTGGCCGCTGCTCCTGTTGGCTGCCCTGGTCATGACGATCATGGTAAGCACGGTGCTGCTCGCCATTGCACTGCTATACCGACCGCTTCACAACCTGCAGATTGACGATGGCGGCCAAAGCACTTCTTTCGCCACGCGCAGCGCTACCGTTGCCGAGGCTTTGGCAGAAGCAGGCATCGTCATCCATGCTGGTGATGATGTATATCCGCCGTTATCCAGCGAACTTGCGCCAGAAATGACCATCGAGATCGAGCGCTCGCGCAAGGTTACCGTTCAGATCGATGACATGGCGCAAACTTACATCACGCGGATCAACGAGCCATTGGCCTTGATCGCCAGCGCGCAATTGCCCTATGACCCGGCAAGCGATCGCATCTTCCTGGACGGATCGCTCATCGATGAGAGCAGCCTGCAAACCTGGTCTGGGCCTTTCGAAACGCTCGCAATCCAACGAGCGCTTCCCTTCACCCTATTCACCAGCGATATCGGCGTGGAGCATACCAGTTTCGCCGCCACCGTGGGCGAAGCGCTGCAGGAAAACGGTATCTCCATCCATCCGCATGACCGCCTGGAGCCGCCGGCGGAAACGCCGTTGAGCGCCGACCTGGACGTCCACATCGACCGGGCAAAGGCCATCCATATCTTCAGCACAGACCAACGCCAAATCGCTTTCGTCATCGCCGCGGATATCGCCAGCGCTCTGGAAGAAGCGGGCTGGCGGCTGGGTCCCCTGGATTACACCCGACCAGCGCCCGATACCCCCGTCCGCGAGGGCATGCGCATCGACATCATCCGCGTGCGGGAAGAAATCGTCGAAATGCGTGAGGAGATCCCTCACCAAACCCAGTGGTTGGCGGATGCGGAATTGGAGTTGGATCAGCGCCGCCACGTCAATGGCCAAGCGGGAGAGCGCCTGTTGCGCTATCGGGTGCGTTTCGAAGATGGTGTGGAAACCCAGCGCGAGCAGATCAGCGCCGAAACCCTCCGAGAAGCGCAGGATGAAATCTACTATTATGGCACCCGAATCGTGTTGCGTACGCTGGAAACTGAATTGGGACCGCTGGAATACTGGCGCGTGATCCGCATGGAGCTCACCAGCTACCATCCCTACGAATATCCGGGAGCGCAGAACATCACTTCAACGGGCATACAGATCACCAAAGGCATCGTCGCCACCCACCCGGATGTCATTCCCTACCACACCCGCGTCTATGTCCCCGGCTATGGCATCGGCCAGGTAGAAGACACGGGCTACGGTCTGACCACGACCCGCCGTTGGCTCGATCTCGGCTATGATGAAGAAAACTACATCCCCTGGCGCAAACAGGAAAACGTCTACTTGCTCACGCCGGTCCCCGCTGGATTCCCCTATATCTTGCCGCCCTGATCGCCCGTGAATGATCCCCGCTCCCTACTTCGCGCCGCTTCCCTGCGTGCCAATAAAAAGCTGGGTCAACATTTCCTCGTCGATCCCAATACACTGAGGATCATCGTGGCCGCGGCGGAGTTGCAACCAGAGGATACCGTGCTCGAAATCGGTGCGGGCACCGGCGCCCTGACTGCGATGTTGGCCGAATCTTCTCGTCATGTGATGAGCGTTGAGATCGATGAGCGATTGCGACCGCTGTTGGAAGAATCGCTGATTGCTCACCGCAATGTAGATTTGATCTTCGCCGATTTTTTGCAGCTGGATTTCACCCGGCGTCTACCGCCAGGACCTTATCTGGTCGTCGCCAATTTGCCGTATTACATCAGCAATGCCATCTTGCGTCGTTTGCTGGAGGCTTCACACCGCCCGTTTCGCATGGTCTTGACGGTACAGAAAGAGGTCGCTGAACGCATCCTCGCCCCGGTCGGCCAACTCAGCGTCCTCGCCTTGAGCGCACAATATTATGGCCAGACCCGCCTGGTTCGCCGCCTCAATTCGACGGTGTTTTGGCCGCCGCCCCAGGTGGAAAGTGCAGTAATTCGTCTGGATGAAAGCGCCACGCCCCGATTGCCTCGTGCGGCTGAAATTTGGCTGTTTCAAGTCATCCGAGCGGGTTTCAGCCAGAAACGCAAACAGTTGCGCAATTCACTCGCCAATGGACTGGGTTTGGGGAAGGACGCCGCCACGAGACTGCTGGAACGAGCGCAGATCGAACCCGAACGGAGAGCGGAGACGCTCCAACTCAGTGAATGGATCCAACTGGCCCAAATCGCCCGACAGCCACCCTGAGCCCAGCCAAGATTCATCCTTGTAATGCCGTGAATGTCCGTTATACTGCCTTCGGTCATGTGTAGACTGCAATCGCAGTAGAAAGTAAGAGCTAAAGGAATGTCAGATTCGCTCAGCACCGGTGTCGTAAAGTGGTTCAACAACACAAAAGGTTTTGGCTTCATCACGGTCGATGGCAGAGAGAGTGATGTCTTCGTCCACTACTCCAACATCTCGGGGGAAGGTTATCGCAGCCTGGAGGAAGGGCAACGCGTTCAATTCGTAATCGGGCAAGGGCGGAAAGGCGAAGAAGCGCGCAACGTCCAACCCATCTGAGCACAATTTTAGCAATAAACCTAGAGGACGTGGCCTTTCGCCCGTCCTCTTTCGCATTGATTCGCTACTGATTTTCTTCTTTCCCGGTCACCCACATCATTACACAGAGGCTTCGGAGGGAGAATCCGCTTTCCGCTCCGCTCGATTCGGTAACTGCAACCGCAAACTATAGCTATAACGTACCGCCAGCCAAAAAATCACGAGGGCGATCGATGCCCAGATGTATGCCCAAATGCGAACCGTAAAAATCGGCATCATTTCAGCGAATTGATAGATATCACTCTGATAGTAGTTCACACCGCTAAAATTCGGCACGCGCAAGATATCCAACACGGCTTCCAACGAACAACAGAGGGATAACACCATCAACAACCATCGCAAAAGGATTGGGTGGGTCAACCAACTCATTGCCATCAGGATGCCACCGGTGGCTGAGCCCACCAAAATCGCGATGTACGTATTGGCCCCTTGCCAGGCATTCGCTGCGAACTGATCGAAATAAAGCAACAGCAGGGAAAAGATGAGCGTTGCCAAACCCAGGCCAAATGCCAATTTCCGTACCGAACGCACGCGATTGTTCGAAATGAAGAGCCACGCACCGAAACATGCCGCCCCAAGATATCCAGCCGGTGAAATCAATAAGCGATACCCACCCGAAAGACGGACGAAACCGGAACCATTTGCGTTGACTACGAATTCATTCAGTTCACCGCCGGTCAAAATGGCGGCAAAGGCATGACCCGCCTCATGGATGAAGGTGACCCACAAGCGCAAGGGATAGATCAACCATTGAAGCTCGGAGGTATTCCACAAGTAAAAGACCGACAGGAATGCCGTCAGCAAAAAAACACCATCCCACCAAATGGAGCGTCGATCCTGAAACAGCTTGAATGGGGTTGCCTTCATGCGGAAACGTCGGTCTGACTCTTCTGCCGCAGGCTGCGATAACGCCAGCGCAACAGCAACACCCGCCAGGCCGCTTCCAGGGCGATCTGCCAGTTCATCTTGGATGTGCCGCGGATGCGATCCGGAAAATGGATCGGCACTTCCTCGATGCGATAACCCAAACAAAAACAACGATAGATGGATTCGACCTGAAAGCTATAGCCATTCGAGCGAATTTCGGCCATGCCCAAACCGGTCAACACGCTTCGTTTATAGGCGCGGAAACCGCCCGTGGCATCGCAAATCGGCATCCGCAGGAATGATCTCACATATACCTGATTGGCAAAGCGGCTCAAAGCTCTGCGCAAGGGATGCCAATCCGCTGCGGTACTCCCACCGGGAACATAGCGGGAGCCAATTGCGACGTCTGCCTCTCCTTGTACGCAATCCAAAAGGGAAGCGATGTATTGCGGTGGATGAGAAAAATCTGCATCCATTTGCAAGATGATTTCTGCTCCCAGGTTCATGGCCTCGCTCAAGCCTGCGACCAACGATTTTCGGAACCCCTTATCACCCTGGCGATGCAACACACGCACGACTCCAAGATGCTGGCTGGCCAATTCATCCGCCAGGCGTCCCGTTCCATCCGGTGAATCATCGTCTACGATCAATATGCCCAAATCAGGAATGGCGAGTTCCAAGATGGCATCCACGAGCAGGTGCAGGTTTTCTACTTCGTTGTATGTCGGGATTACGATGAAAATTCGCACGCTTTGCTCTCTCAAGAATGTGGATAGTCTAGAAAAATGTGAACGGCCTTGCAATGGCTTCACCGTCGTGCCCGTTCGGTGCAAGTCCGCTATCATGAGGTCAGACCATGCACATTCTGGGTATCGATGCCTGTAATATCGTTAGCGGAAGCAAGCCGCGAACGGGATCAGCTCCGCAACCAGCGACGCCATTTGGTCTTCACCAATGGTCATTTTGAGTTGCTGCATCTGGGGCACTTGCGTTATCTGGAAGCCGCTCGTGCGCTCGGTGATGCTTTATTCGTCGGCGTGAATGGAGACCAGAGCACGTTGCGCCTCAAGGGGCGTCGTTCTGTGATCGTCCCCGCTGCGGAGCGGGCTGCGCTGGTCGCAGCGTTGAAGCCCGTTACGGCGGTGGTCATTTTCGAGGAAGATACCGCCCATTCGACCATCGAAGTGTTGCGACCGGAGCTCTACGTGAAGGGTGGCGATTACTCGAGCCAGGCTTCCAAAACGCCACCGAAACCCTTACCCGAAAGAGAAGTCGTCGAAGCCTATGGGGGGCGGGTGATCTTCGTCGATTACCTGGCAAACCACAGCACCTCTGCCCGGATCGCGCAGATCCAATCTTTGCATCAGTGAATCATCAGTCGCCCGCTGCGAATCCCATCGCAAAGGATGAAACCACGGGCATCGCCCGTGCGACCGGCTGGCTGGCCTTAGGCAACATCAGCAGTCGGCTGCTGGGTCTGGCCCGGGAAATGTTGCTCGCCAATTTATTTGGGGCCACTCCTTTGGCCGAAGCCCTGCGCGTTGCCATCATCATCCCGCGGACTTTGTACGATTTGTTCATCGGTGGCAACTTGAACAGCGCCATCATCCCCGTTTTCAGCGCCGTAGAAGCGAAAGAAGGCCGCGCTTCACTCTGGCAGCTGATCAGCTTGCTGCTGACACTGGTGGGCTTGTTGCTGGCTACCGTCGTGCTGGTTTTGGTGTGGTGGGCACAACCCATCATCCAGTTCGTCGCGCCCAATACAGCAGCGGCTACGGCGGAGATGCCGGCCCAATTGCTGCGCATCACTGCGCCAGGTTTGTGGTGTTTTGGCGCATTTGCCATCCTGAACGGCGCGTTGTTGGCCATACGGTCTTTCCGCTGGCCCGCTTTTGCCGTGACCCTATTCAACGGCACCATCGTCCTCATCCTGGTGGCCATCGGCCTCTCCCAACAACTGAACGCCGGCGAAAGAATTCGTGGGGCCGCTCTGGCCTGGTTCCTGGCCACTTTGGTCATGCTCCTTTCCCAATGGGTCGGCTTGCGGCAGGTTGGTTGGCGGCTGCGCTTGCCCCGCTGGCACCCGCAACTGCGACAAATCTTGCGCCTCGCTTTGCCCGTTTTGGTCACGTTGCTGCTCGATGTATTGGTGACGCGGCTCTTCACCTATCGGCTCGCCAACCAGAGCGGCCCCGGCAGCATCAACTACCTGGAGCTCGGCACCACCCTGATCCAGTTCCCACAGGGCCTGGTTGCCGCTGCCATCAGCCTGGCCATCTTGCCCACGATGGCCCGTCATGCCAGCCAGGCGGAAACTGATCGTCAGGCGTCCAGCGCTTTCCGTGAAACGCTCAACCACGGTTTGCGTTTGGCCACTGTCCTCATCTTGCCTGCTGCGGCTCTCTTATTCCTGTTGGCGCCCGCTGTGGTTGCTTTGCTCTTCCAGCATGGCGCCTTTCTCAGCTCAGACAGCCAGCGCACGGCTGAAGTCCTGCGCTATTACCTGCCCGGCTTGCCCTTTGCCGCCATCGATCTCATCCTGATTTACGCGTTTTACGCCCGGCAGGATACGCGCTCACCGGCCATCATCGGTGCGATCTGCTTGCTCTTTTACATGGCCGTGGCCACTGCGCTCCATCCTTCCCTCGGCCTGCTCTCGCTGATGCTCGCCGACAGCATCAAACACATCTTGCATGCAACGCTTTCTGCCTGGCTATTGCAACGCAAAACTCAAGCTCTCTCTTATTCTCGCTGGTGGCATGCGCTATGGCGCAGCGCTCTGGCCGCCCTATCCATCACCATCGTGACCGCGTTTCTCTTTGCCTGGCTTCATGGTACGCTGGGAGGTGGCAGAATCTCATCGACCCTGAGCCTCACCGCCAGCAGCATCCTCGCGATCTTCCTCTACCTGCAACTCTTGCGGCGATTGGGCGTGAGCGAGCTCCATGATTTCCTCCGCCATCTGCTGGTTGGCGAGCCCAAAGAACCATGATCCTGCAACTTCATCTGCCGTCTTTACGTATCATCAGAGAGATCGGAGTCAGCCATGCCACGTGAAGTTGCTCGCGTCAGCGCAACCGCCATCATCTGGACGGCCATCGCCATGATTTTCGGCTTTCTCCTGCTCGGCAAAACGGCCGGCCCATTCGAGATGGTGCTCGGCATCCTGATCGCCGTTTGCGGACTGGTCAGCACCGCTGCGGTATGGGAGCAGCTCAATGATTCTTCGGTTCACTTGCACCTGAGCGAGGAGGAGCCTGCCGCAAGCTCAACTCAGAAACGAAAAACTCCCATCGATGAAGAGCAGATCCGCCGGTTGGTGGATTCTTTGGATCACGATACGGCTGGCGCTTTGTTCACTGCCTTGCAAGAACGCGATGGCAACGATGGCGAATTCCTCTCGCTCCGACACCTCATGGAAGAGGAATCCCGTTCCTAACCCACCGGCATCTCTACTCCGGCGTACGCCTTCCACTCACCGCTGTTCAGGATCTCCACCATCGCCGCCACCGCCGCCCGCACTTCTTCATCACTGTTGTAGAAATGAGGCGCGACGCGGATGCCTGCCAGGGGCCGATAGTCGATCTTGATCCCTCGCGCCAGCATCGCCTGACTCACGGCCCGCGAATGGGGTGGGTCGATCACCACCATCCCCCCTCGTTCATCGGGGTTGGCCGGGGAGCGAATCGCAAAACCCGCTGCTAAGGCAGATTCATACAATGACGCCGTCTGCCGCCGACTCTTAGCCCGAATCTGCTCCACACCCACCTCACCGATGATCCGGATGCCAGGCTGAACGGCGTACAAGGAAGCGACGGGAAACGTGCCATTCAGCATTCGATAAGCATCATCCCGCAACTCGATTGCAGCTACTTCAAAATCAAACGGTCGCTGGTGGGCAAACCAGCCGGTGATCTTCGGCCGCAAATGGGGCAATCGATCCGGGCGGACGTAGAGAAACACGGCACCCGGCCCACCGCACATCCACTTCAAGCCGCCGCCGATGTAATAATCCACGCCGAGCTGTTCAACGTCGACAGGGATGATGCCCACGCTGTGGTAGCCATCCACGATGATCTCTGCGCCAACTTGTGCGGCCCTTTCGGCAATCGCTTGTACCGGCATAATGAAGCCACTGCGGAACAAAACGTGATTCACCAGGACAAACCGGGTTCGCTCATCGATGGCGGCGCACATCGCCTCCGCAGGGACGTGAATGCCATCCGGACTCTCCACGACGACCAGCTCCACATGGTCCGGTAACATCTCGTTCAGCACATAGTAATCAGTATGGAAAATGAGACTGCTGACCACGACGCGGTCGCGTTTTCGATCGCTGAAATCGAACGCGCTGAGCAAGATGCTCAAGATGATGCTGGCGTTAGGATGCATCGAGATGCTGCCCGGTGGCGCATGGATGAGCGCAGCGAACTGATCTCCCACCGTACCATTCAAGGCCCACCAGCGCTCGCCCCAGGCCTCCACTCCCATTTCGGCCCAATCGTCGGCGTATTCCGCCAAAGATCGGTATGCATCGCGCGGCATCGCACCCAGCGAATGGTTCACCAGATAGTTGCAGCGCGCCAAAATGGGAAACCGCTCACGATGGGCGAGTAAGGGATCTTGCGACATGGTACATCCAGATCGTTCTTTCCCCTCATCCTAGCACATCCAGGTAGCCCAGCTCTTGCTTGACAAAGCTTTCCCGCCGCGTTATGGTCCTGTCAAAGGGGGAGCTTGCCATGCTGCACGTACATCGGATGGTTGAGGGAAAGGGTTGACGCGCCGGGAGTGAGCCAGCATGCCTGATCGTACGCAATCCCGCGCAGAGCGGGTTTTTTCTTTATGGCGGGAGTTGCAGCAACCATGATCGCCGTCATCGATTATGGCGCCGGTAATCTGCGCAGCGTGATGCATGCCCTGCACCATCTCGGCGAGCGGGACGTCACTCTCATTCGCAGCGCAGCGGATACCGCCACCCTCCGGCGGGCCCAACGCATCATCCTCCCCGGGGTTGGTTCCTTCGGTGCGGCCCTCAAGCAACTGCGCGCCACCGGTATCACCGCCGCTCTGCGAGCTGCCCTCCTCGGAGGATGCCCGTACCTGGGCATCTGCCTGGGCATGCAGTTCCTTTTTGCAGGGAGTGAGGAAGATCCCAGCGTGCCCGGGCTCGGCTTGATTGGCGGAACTGTGCGTCGTTTCTCAGCTACACCGACTCACCCCGTCCCTCACATGGGTTGGAATCAACTGCACCGTGCACGCCCTTCGCCGTTGCTGAATGGCGTTTCCGATGAATCCTATGTCTACTTCGTGCACAGCTATTATTGCAGCCCGGCCGATGAGACCGATGCGTTGCTCACAACGGATTATGGCGGTCCATTTTGTTCGGCCATCCAGCGTGACCATCTCTTCGCGGTGCAATTCCATCCGGAAAAGAGCCAGCGCATCGGTTTGCAAATCCTGGCGAACTTCCTGGAGTGGCGCGGATGATCATCTATCCCGCCATGGATCTGCACGCAGGGAAAGTCGTCCGCTTGCGACAGGGCGACCCCGCCCAGCAACGTGTGTTCAGCACCGACCCATTGGCCACTGCCCAGCGCTGGTTGGATGAAGGGGCAAAATGGCTGCATCTGGTCAATCTCGATGGTGCCTTCGACCAGGCCAACGACAATGAAGCCGCATTACCCCACACCGCGCGACTCAACCTGAAAGTTCAGTTCGCCGGTGGTTTGCGGAGTTTGGCAGACATCCAACGTGTGCTGGAACTCGGTGCAACTCGCGTGGTGATCGGCACGGCCGCCCTCGAGCAACCCGAATTGATTCAATCCGCCATCGACCGTTGGGGCGCAGAACGCATCGCCGTTTCGCTGGATTCACGCGAGGGTTACATCGCCACGCATGGCTGGCAAGTACAATCAGCACAGCGAGCGATGGACTGGGCCATGAGGTTCACGGCGATGGGTCTGCGACACATCCTCTTCACAGATATCCAACGTGACGGTGGCCTGAGTGGTGTGAACGTCCACGCGACGAGCGAATTGGCCCGCAGCAGCGGTGCTCACGTCATCGCCTCCGGTGGCGTGCGCGGCGTCGCCGATATCCAGGCTTGTGCGGCGGTGGGCGATATCGCCGGCGTCATCATCGGCCTGGCCCTTTATACCGGCCGCATCACGCTCTCGGAGGCGTTGGCTGCGGCCCGCACAGAGCAGCCCTCATGCTAGCCAAGCGCATCATCCCCTGTTTGGATGTCCATGAGGGTCGCGTCGTCAAGGGAGTCAATTTCGTCAACCTGCGCGATGCGGGCGATCCCATCGAGCAAGCCACCCTTTACGACCGGGAAGGCGCCGATGAGCTGGTATTCCTGGATATCAGCGCTTCCCACGAAGCACGCGCCACCACCCTCGCCATGGTGCGGGCCGTCGCGGATGCGCTGTTCATCCCCTTCTGCGTCGGCGGTGGCATCCGCACCCTGGAAGACATCCGCGCTACCTTACTCGCCGGCGCCGATAAGGTCTCCATCAACAGTGCCGCCCTGGCCAAACCTGAGCTGATCGATGAAGCGGCGCGTGCCTTCGGCAGCCAGTGCATCGTCGTTGCCATCGATCCCAAGCGGGTGGATGGACGCTGGCTGGTGCACAGCCACGGCGGCCGACACCCCACCGAGCAGGAAGCCCTACCCTGGGCGCGTGAAGTGTGCTCCCGAGGCGCCGGTGAAATCTTGCTCACCAGCATGGACCGCGATGGCACGCAAGCGGGCTATGATATCGAAATGACGGCCGCGGTCAGCGAAGCAGTATCCATCCCCGTCATCGCCTCTGGCGGCGCCGGTTCCGTAGAGCATTTTGCCGAAGCGCTCACGGTGGGTGGGGCCAGTGCTGCTCTTGCCGCATCCTTATTCCATTTTGACCAACTCCGCATCTACAGGCTGAAACAGGCTTTGGCCGAGAGCGGGATCGCGATCCGCCTCAGCGGCTGGGAGGAGAATGAAGGTGCCTCTACTGAGTGAAACCGAAATCGCAAGCATACGCTGGAACGCCGACGCCCTCATCCCCGCCATCGTGCAGGATGTGGAGACGAAACAGGTGCTCATGCTGGCCTACATGAATGAGACTTCTCTGAAAGAAACGCTGCAATGTCAGGAAGCAGTATTTTGGAGCCGCAGCCGCCGCGAACTCTGGTACAAAGGGGCCACCTCCGGCCATACCCAGCACGTCCACGAGATTCGCCTCGATTGTGATCAGGATGCGTTACTCTTGTCCGTAGAAGCCAACGGCCCCGCCTGCCACACGGGGAAGACGAGTTGTTTTGATAGCAGTGATGACAGAATGGCATGAACGATGATGAATTGGCCCAAGAAACGACTGGAGAAAGCCTTATCGCCAGCGAGAGATCGGCAACGGGCAGATACACCCGTCGCTGAAGAAAGAAATGATCTGAAGATGGATTCCACTGCCCCTCTTGAACAAGAGAAATTTCACACAAATCTTCCTACGATTGAGGAGCTCTTGAATCCACTTTTGCGCACAATGCATTCACTTGGAGGACCAGTAAGCAAACAAGAGATCGAAGAAAAAGTGGTTCAACAGGAAAACATTACGGAAAAACAGTTATCTGTTTTAACAAAATCGCGATCAGGAAAAACCGGCCAACCATTGTTCTCCTTCAGATTGGGTTTTGCTCGAACATATCTTAAGGATTATGGAATCTTGGAGAATCCAGCACCCGGAACATGGTCTCTCACGGATTTAGGCAAGCAAACTTTTCACGTCAATCCGAAAGAGGTTAGACGTGCCTATGATAAACAACGCCGAATCCGCAAAGCAGAACGCGACGCAAAAAATGAGATGAAAAAATTGGAGGAGATTGAGGAACAGAAAGAAGATAAATCCATCTCCGATTTCCTAATCAATCTCGAATCCATCCTTCACCAACGCCGCCGCCAGCGCCCCGAAGGCAGCTACACCGCCGAGCTATTCGCCGCTGGGCCGGCCCGCATCGCCCAAAAACTTGGTGAAGAAAGCCTCGAAGTGATCATCGCCGCCCTCCATGAATCCCGCGAACACCAGATCGCCGAAGTGGCGGACTTGCTGTTTCATCTGCTCATCCTCCTCGTCGAGCTGGAAATCCCCCTCGAAGAAATCCTCAGCGAACTGCAACGCCGCCACGAAACGCGGGCCCAATGATTTTCATCCCAAGGAACCAGCATTTATGCTAGATTCAACGAAACCAAACAAAGAAAAGGATGCCGAAAATGGCTGAAACTGATTTGGAAAAACTCACCGATTTTATGGTCAGTGGCCTCGATCGAACGGCCTTCGTCGTCAACGCCCAGTTGGATGGCCTGTCCCATGAAGACTGCTTGCTCCAGCTCCCTTTTCGCGGAAACTGCGCCAACTGGGTGCTCGGCCACATCATCTCTTCGCGCAGCTCCATGATTCAACGAATCACCGGTGAAAGCTACTGGGACGACGATGTGAATTCGCTGTACAAGTTCAATTCGGAGCCGATTACCGATGGCGAGAACGCATTGCACCTGGATCAGTTGCTGGAGCACCTGCAAAACTCGGCGGAAGCGTTGAAATCAGCGATACAAGGCGCTTCACACGAGCAACTGGAAACCATCTGGAACGAAGAGCGCCAATCGTCCGTGCTCGATTTTCTGCTGTTCATGACCTGGCACGAAGGCTACCACGCCGGCCAATTTGAATACCTGCGCCAATTGGCGGGCAAAAACGACAAAGTCATCTGACGACGCAATGCCTGCCTTTTGTGACTGGAAACAAGCGGTCGATCGACAAGGGATGAATGATCCCCATGAATTGACCCGCTCGACGATGCGCGAACAATTCACCGGCGGGGCCGCCTGATGGGCCGACCGATCCATGTCTCCGTCGCCTGGCCCTATGCCAACGGCGATCTCCACGTCGGACACCTGGCGGGTTCCTACCTACCCGCTGATATCTTCGCTCGCTACCATCGTCTCGCCGGCAGTGATGTCTTGATGGTCTCTGGGTCCGATAGCCACGGCACACCGATCTCCGTCGAAGCCGACGCCCGCGGCGTTTCCGCGAAATCTCTCTTCGAGCACTATCACCACCGCATCCTGGAGACCCAACGCCGCATCGGCATCAGTTACGACCTCTTCACCCACACCGATACGGAGAATCACCACCGCATCGCGCAGGATTTTTTCCTCCGCTTGTTGCAAAACGGACGCCTGTACAAAGAAAAGCAACATTTGCTCTACAGTGAACGTGAACAGCGCTTCTTGCCGGATCGATACGTGGAAGGCGCTTGCTATTACTGTGGTTACGAAAGCGCCCGTGGCGATCAGTGCGACGAATGTGGCAACCTCTTGGATGCCACCCGGCTCGGGAACCCACGCAGCAAGAATTCGCCCGAGGATCGCCTCGTCATCCGCGAGACGGAACACTATTTCCTGGATCTTCAGCGCGTCTCCGGGCAATTGCTGGAGTACTTGAAAGAGCATGAAGGGCACTGGCGGGCCAACGTCGTCCGTTTCACGCGCAACATGATCGAACAGGGCATCGAGCAGGGTTTGCGGGGCCGCGCCTTCACCCGCGATCTGGATTGGGGCATCCCCGTCCCGCTACCGGGTTGGGAAGAGAAACGCATTTACGTCTGGTTTGAGGCCCTGATGGGGTATTTCACCGCCAGCGTGGAATGGGCGAAATTACGCGGCGAGCCCGAAGCCTGGAAACGTTGGTGGTACAACCCCGAAGCGCGCATCTACAACTTCCTGGGCAAAGACAATATCCCCTTCCATACCATCATTTGGCAGGCGGAATTGTTGGGCGTCTCCGGCATCTATCACGATGACGTCACGCCGCTGCAATTGCCATATGATGTGCCGGCCAATGAATTCATGAACATCGAAGGTCAACAGTTCTCCACTTCGCGCAATTGGGCGGTCTGGCTGCCCGATATCCTGGAGCGTTATCCAGCCGACTCCTTGCGCTATTACGTCTCCACCACTTTCCCGGAGACCAGCGATTCCGATTTCTCCTGGGATGGCTTCCAGCAACGGGTCAACAACGAATTGGTGGCGACCTGGGGCAATCTGGCGCACCGCATGCTCAGCTTCGCCCATCGACACTTCGACCAGGCCGTCCCTCATCACCCGCCGCTGATCGAAGCCGACCGCGCCATCATCCAGCAAGCGGAACATGCCTTCGACGAAGTCGGCGCACTCATCGAGCGGGTCCGATTGCGAGATGCCCTCAGTGCAGCGATGCGCGTCGCTCGATCCGCCAACGCTTATCTGGAACAGCGGCGACCCTGGCAAAGCATTCGCGAAGATCGTGAAGACGCGGCCCGTTCGGTGTATTCCATCTTGCGCGTCATCGACAACCTGAAAATCCTGCTCGCGCCATATCTGCCCTTCAGCGCGCAACAATTGCATGAGATGCTCGGTTACGATGGGCAAATTTTCGGCAAGCAGGAAATCCAAACCGTGCCGGAACAGACGCGCAGCCATGAAGTGCTGACGTATGATTCATCGAGGGCAATCGGCAAATGGCTGCGCAGTCAATTGCCACCGGGTCAAGCCCTGCGCACACCGCAACACCTTTTCGTGAAGTTGGATCCTGAAATCGTCGCCCAGGAACGGGATCAGCTGGGTCAACAACGGGTCGAGAAACCGCTGTGACATGACGGATCAGCGAGAGTATTTCAGTCTGGATGCCCTGTTTCCCGATGCAGTCGCCCGACGCGTCGAGTTGGTGGGCACCCAAAAGGCTGCGCTTCCCACCATGCATACCCTCGCCCTGGGCGTTCTGGCCGGGGCGTTCATCGCGCTGGGTGCCATCTTCAGTACGACCGTCGCCAGTGCAAGCGGAGATCTGCCGTATGGCCTGGCCCACTTGCTCAGCGGCATCGTCTTCAGCCTGGGTTTCATCCTGGTGGTGCTGGGCGGTGCGGAGCTCTTCACCGGCAACAACCTGGTGGTGATGGCCTGGGCCAGCCAACGCATCAGCTCTCGCGCCCTCATCCGCCACTGGGTGCTGGTTTATTTGGGTAACGCCGTCGGCGCAATCAGCACCGCATTCTTGCTGTATGCTTCCGGCCAATATCGATTTGGCGGCGGTGTGGTCGGCGAGCAGGCTTTGAGTATCGCCACCGACAAATTAGAATTTGATTTCTTGCAGGCGTTCTTCCTCGGCATCCTCGGCAACGGCCTGGTCTGCCTGGCCATTTGGCTGACCTTCGGTGCCCGCTCCTCCACCGACAAAATCATGGCCATCATTTTCCCGATCACCGCTTTCGTCGCGATCGGCTTTGAGAACTGCATCGCCAATCTGTATTTCTTGCCGGTGGCACATATGATCCAGGCTTGGGATCCTCCCTTCATCGCCAGCCTGCCGACTCAATTCGAAGCGATCACGCTGGGCGGTATCTTGAACAACATCATACCCGTGACCATTGGCAATCTGGTGGGTGGCATCGTGTTGGTCTCCGCATTTTACTGGCTGATTTATCTTTGGGAGCCGAACCGGAAGTGATGCGCATGCCAAACCCGAGCTACCATCCTACAGAGCGGATGAACCAACTCGTTTCCCTGTTCAGTGTAGAATGGGGAGCGAACCGGCATCGAGTCAGCCAGATCAACTCGGCGATGAGCCTCACTCACTCTCGGAATTCAACGAACGGACCATCCTCTTGAACCACTCTCAGCGCACCCATTTCCTGGAAGATCACCTCACGGAGCTGCATGAAGGCGGCCTCTACAATACGATTCGTACGGTGGAATCGCCCATGGATGCCCGCATCCGCGTCGATGGCCGTTACGTGCTGAATTTTTGTGCGAACAATTACCTCGGGCTGGCCAATCACCCTGCGCTCCGGGAAGCAGCCAAGAAAGCGATCGACGATTATGGCGTGGGGCCGGCGGCCGTCCGCAGCATCGCTGGGACGCAGCGCTTGCACCGAGAGCTGGAAATCCGGTTGGCCGATTTCAAGGGAGCGGAAGCGGTGCTCACCCTCCAGAGTGGCTTCTCCGCCAATCTAGCGACCATTCCCGCCATCGTCGGTCGCGGCGATGTCATCTTTTCGGATCGCTTGAATCACGCCAGCATCATCGATGGCTGCCGCTTGAGCCGCGCGCAAATCGTCGCCTATGACCACGCCGATGCCGCCGATCTGGCGCGCCGAATCCAGGAGACTGACAGCGATGGCCGCCGCTTGATCATCAGCGATGGCGTCTTCAGCATGGACGGCGACATCGCCCCCTTGCCCGAACTCGTCGCAGTGGCGGAGCGTTATGACTGCCTGCTGATGATCGACGACGCCCATGGCGAGGGCGTGCTCGGCGAAGGGGGGCGTGGCATCGTCGATCACTTCCAACTGCACGGGCGGGTGGATATCGAAATCGGCACATTGAGCAAAGCATTTGGCGTGATGGGTGGCTTTGTGGCCGGCTCGCAGACCCTGATCGACTGGTTGAAACAGCGGGGGCGGCCGTTCATTTTCTCCAGCGCCTTGACGATGGCGGATGTCGCGGCTTGCCTGGCTGCGGTGGACTTACTGGGTGAATCCAATGAGCTGGTGTTGCGCCTCTGGCAAAACACCGAAGCGCTGCGCCTTGGCTTGCAGCAGCTCGGCTTCGATACCGGTTTAAGCACGACGCCCATCGTGCCCATCATGCTGGGTGATGCCGCCCTGGCCCAGGAATTCGCCCGCCAGCTCTTCGAGCAAAACGTCTTTGCCATGGCCATCGCCTATCCCACCGTAGCCCGCGGTCAAGCGCGCATCCGCCTGATGAATAGTGCCGCACACCGCGCTACCGATATCGAAGAGGCTTTGGCGGCGATCGCTGACATTGGCACTGCGCTGGGCGTCATTCCATAAAGGCGCCAGACGCAACGACCGACTCCCCACATAGGCCCTGCGCTCACTTTCGTACAATCTTGGATGCTTTCGTTTCGGCGGCAGGTCGTTCAGCGTGCCGCGTTCGTCCGATTGTGGCGGGGCCACTTCAAGGCGTCATGACTCACTCTCATCGGCGTGCTCGAAGCGCAACAACTCCGCCCCTCTTTGCACGAGCTGCCCCTCTTGCACCAACCATTCGGCAATGCGACCCGAATGCGGCGCGTTCAGTTTGAGCTCCATTTTCATCGCTTCCATCTCCAACAGAGTTTCCCCTTGCGCTACCCATTGTCCGGCCGCGAAGCGAAGCTTCACAATCTGACAGGGCATTTCCGCTCGCAACGGGCCAGCGTCACGGGACGCGATCGCCCCTGATTCCCGGCGTCGATCCAGCCGCCGCAGCGAGTAAGTCCTTCCCTCGAACCAGACCTGTCTCCAATCGCCGGCCGCATGGACCAGCACTTTCGCGATGCGAGCCCCTCTTTGTACCAACCAGCTTCCGTCAGGTAATGGACGCAGGCTGCATTCCAGCTGCTCTCCCTGCCATTGCAAGCGATAGGATGAATCTTCGAGGGCGACGCATTCGCTTTCATAGATCTTGCCGCGCCATTCGAAACTCTGTTTCATGGATCCTCAGCCAACGCTACAACAATGTAAGTCAAATTCCTGAATGTTTCTGCCCAAACTCCCTTATACTTTACCTGAACCAAGCGTTTGCGCACGATCATAACGAAGGAGTTTGCCATGCGATATGGGCGAATCATCTTTGGCACCATACTCATCTTCACCCTCTCACTCGTTGGTTTTGTCCTGGCTCAAGGTTCCAGCGCTGCGGTGGTGGTACTTCCCGGGTCGGGCAGTGTCGGCACCGGTTATACCATTACGATCATCGGCTTTGCTGCCGAAAAAGACGTCTCTTTGACGGTCACCCACGTGGATCAAGAAGCCATATATTTCCAAACCACCCTGACCACCGATGACGAGGGGAGTGCTTCCACCGTCATCCATAGCCAGCGAGACGACGCCCCCGGCGAATATCTCGTCCAGGCCCGGGCGGAGGAAGGCGTCGCGGCAACGGCGAGCTTCCAGATCCTGAGCACGGAAGAAGCCGAAGAACGTGCCGCGCCCGCGCTCCGTTATCAAGGTGCCATCGCCATCGAAAATGGAGAGTGGAGCGGGGAAACGACGGAGGAAAACAGCATCATCGCCTATTCATTCAACGCCCAAAGCGGCGACCTCCTGAATGCGTCCCTTCATTCGCCGGATTTCGATGCTTACCTCGTCCTGCTCAATGCCGCCGGTGATGAAATCACGATGGACGATGACAGCGGCCCCGAACTGGATGCACACATCGCTGATTTCACTTTGCCGGGTAGTGGCGAATACACCTTGCTCGTCAGCAGCTGGCGCTATTATCACCTGGAGGAAAACTTCTCTGTGGGTCAGTTCCAGTTGGATTTCCACCTGATTTCGGAAGCAAGCCCCTCAACAACGGTGGAAACTGCCCCCAGATCCGCAGACACAGAAACGGATCCTGAAGGCAATCAACCCAAGGAAATCAACGACGCGCTCTCAGAATCGGCGCCCCTCATGCGCTACACGTTCCGCGCCGCAGCAGAGCAAAGCATCACCATCTCCCTGCGTTCCGATGAGTTCGATCCCTACTTGATGATCGATGATGCGACGGGCGAAACCCTGGCCAGCGATGATGATGGAGACGGCGGTTTGAATGCCCGCATCGAGGACTACACGTTCAGCGAAGCAGGTGAATACACCATCGTCGTTTCCAGCTGGGAATACATCCACGTCGATGAAACGGTCACCGGCGCCTACCAATTGCTGGTCTGGGGAGGCGAAATCGACTGGGTGGATGATGATGCATCGGACGATGCTTCATCGGACGAAGATTCCGCTCCTCCCCCCGAACCTCAGTCAGCAGAAGAGCAAGCTGAAGCGGCTGAAGGCGCTGACGAAGCCGAAGCAGATGCTGACGAAGCGGATGATGCCGAGGAAAGCACCGCGACCACGGAAACAGAATCCAGCGAACCAGCCGCGCCAGCGTCGGAATCGGACGCGGATGACGCCGATGTGGATGAAAGCTCGGCTGAGGTCGGCGAAATTCCCATTGCATATGGCGATCGTCTGGCGCCACCGATCGGTGAATCCGAGCTTGGCTTGCGCTTTGCCCTCCAGGGCCAGGCGGGCGATCTGATCGACATTGCCGTTTCCAGTTACAGCAAATTGGATACACAGATCACCGTTCATGCGCCAGATGGCACGCTCCTCGCGAGCGATGACGACAGCGGTCGTGGCTACAACCCCGAATTGCTGGGCCTCTACCTGCCGCAAGATGGCACGTACCTCATCTCGCTCGATCCGGTATGGCAAGGCGATGGCCAACCAGTATCCATCGCCATCGACTTGCGTGAACCTTTGCACCTCGCGGAGGGCGCCCTGCAGTTCAAGCTCAGCAGCAAGCAGAACCGAGAGACTGTCATCTTTCTAGTGGAGGAAACGGGTGAAATCCGCCTCCGCGCACAGGTCGAAGGTGAATCGGCGGATGGCATCCGCTTCGAAGCCCTGCAGTCGGGCCACATCCTGGCGAGCTTGCAACACAGCGGCATCAGCGAAATCGAGTGGCTGTTCCCCATCCCCAAAACCGGCGAGATTCGGATGTCATTCACCCAGCTGGGTGAAGGTCAGGTATCGTTGACGCTCGAGCGAATCGAAACCGGCGACGCTCCAGAGAGTTCCGCAGAATGATCGTTGCGACAAAAAAAGGAGGGCCTTGGAGGGCCCTCCTCTTTTATCTCGGAATTGAGTAGCGCCACCTTACACGCCAGCCACTACCCTTGCTTCTTCCAACTTTTGCTCGATCAACGCACGAACTTCACCATCTTCCGCATGTCGACCCAACTCTTTCTTGGAGAAGACCAGTTCATCATTGATGAACACTTCAAACGCTCCGCTTTCACCCGTTTCCAGTTGCCAGGTGCTGATGAACGCCTCTAACTCACGATCTCCTAAAATGTCTGCCGTCAAACTGACGACACGGGGAGTGTAGTTTCAAGGGGTACAATAGATGATGCGGATGTTCAACAGTGAATGCTGCATCTCAAACCTCCATTCCTTCGTCCGATTCCTTTGACGGCAGGCTTTCTCACCCGTCGGCGAGAGCAGTGTAACATAGCAGAGTGATGAATTCAATCTCCGGATGAACGCACCGCCGCTGCATCCCACACGCCTCGCACTGCCTTTCGTTCTCATCCTGTATGCGCTGCTGGCCACGCTGTTCATCCTGCGCACGCCCACCTGGCAGGCGCCAGACGAACCCGCTCATTGGAATTACGTCACGACCATCGTTGAGGAAGGCTGCTGCCCACGCCTGCAGAGCGGCGATTGGGATCACAAGCTGCTGGCGGAGCTGACCAGCCAGCGCTTTGCCGATGCCACACCACAGCAAATCCGCGCATTGCAGTATGAAAACCATCAACCGCCCCTGTATTACGTTCTCGCCGCTCCCATCCACCGCTGGAGCTCGGGTTCCGTGGTCAGCCTGCGATTGTGGTCTGCCATTTTGGGTTTGGGCATCGTTTTCAACGCATATCGTTGCGGCCGCATCCTCGCACCCAAGCAGCCTGCCGTCGCCACCTTAACCGCACTCTTCGTCGCCTGTTTGCCGCAGCATGTGCACATCCTGGCTTCCATCAATAATGATGCACTGGCCTGGCTTTTGATCAGTGAAACGCTGTATCTCTGCCTGCGCTTGCTGCAAAACACGCCTGTGAAAACGGAAGCCGTCGTCATCGCCTGGCTCCAGCTTCCCATTGCCGCAGTGTGGTTCTTTTTTTCAGGCGGTGGGGCCGCCAACGTGATGGTCCTGGCTATTTTTTGCTGCGCGGTTTTCCCACTCACCGTGTTGCGCCGCCAGCCACTCCCCGCAACCTATTTTGCGCTCGGGAATTTGATCGGCCTCATCTTCTTGACCAAAACCACCGCCTACCTGATGCTACCCGTAGCCCTGTTTGTGCTTTGGCGTTGCATCGACGATTCGGGGCGGCGCTGGCGGTGCATTGCCTGGTACCTGCTCCCGGCGTTATTGCTCGGCGCCAGCTGGTGGTTGCGCAATGTGAACCTGTATGGTTGGCCGGATTTCCTCGGCTTGCTGCAACACAACCAGGTGGTCGTCGGCCAATTGCGGACCGCTACTCTGATCGCAGAAAACGGCTGGTGGAATTACCTGACGGATCTCATTCGCGTGACGTACACCAGTTTCTGGGGCCAGTTCGGTTGGATGGCTTTGCCCCTTCAAGGTTGGCGCCTGTTCTATACCTTCTTGCTGAGTGGTTTGGTGGCTCTTGGCGTGGTGACGCGGCTGAACACGCGCCAAACTTCCCAGACGATGCGAACCCTGCTCCTCCTGACCCTGTTGACCGGCGCAATGTTCGTCGGTTACAACCTGATGTTCGTGCAATGGCAGGGGCGGTATCTATACCCTGCGCTCATCCCCATCGCTTTGGCCTGGTCCTATGGCCTGCTCCGGTGCCAACAACAGCTGGGCCGGTTCGGCAACGCAGCATCATCACTGGTCGGAATATCCCTGCCTTTGTTCACGCTGAATCTGGCCTGGCAGGTTCTGCCGGGCCTCTTGCCTTAAACCATTTCGTCATCACCGGCAACGTTTTCCTCATCGCGCTCGATGGTGATCCGTTGTTTGCGGGGCAACGGCGGCCCGGATTGTGCTTCGCCCGCCTCGTCCTCATCCACCACTTCACGTTGAATTTCGACGGTGATGCTGCTCAAAACGCCCACAATCGTCACGATTCTCAACCACATGGGGATCAACAGAAAACCGACTGTGCCGACCAGTGCCGACGGGCCCAACGGAACATCCAGCAAAACGCGTGCCTGACGGTCGCGCAAGATCAATCGTCGGGCGGCACCCTCTTCCAGCACTTTCTGCAAGAATTCAAACAGGCGATCGATTGGGACATCCACCCCGTTGCGCTGATCCTCCGCGAATTCTTCTTCCGGCTCCACAGCGTCAGCTGCCCCAACCGTCAAATGCTCATATCGATCATTGGCGTTCATGTTTCTTCCTTCTCATCAAACACCAGCAACAACTCCTTACTCCCAATGTACGCTACAATTGGCTCAAAGTTGCGAGCAACTTCGCCACAACTGCTACACTCACAACTGCTACACTATAGATTAAATTTCAGCGGAGCAGTGGAAAACGGAATTCATGATCACCGACGCCTTCGCGCGCATCCCACTGGGTCACTTCCCTACCCCCATCGAAGAACTCCGCCGCCTCCGGCAAGAACTCGGCCCCAATTGCCCCCGATTGTTCATCAAGCGAGATGATGCCACGGGACTGGCGACCGGCGGCAACAAGACACGAAAACTCGAATTTGCCTTGGGGGCAGCCCTCGCCGATGGCGCAAACCACATCCTCACCAGCGGTGCCAACCAATCCAATCATGCCCGCCAAACCGCCGCCGCCTGCGCCCGCTTGGGCCTGCGTTGCACCCTGGTCCTGGATGGGGAAGAGCCGCCAAAACCCTGGAATGGCAACCTCTTCCTGGACGCCCTTTTTGGCGCGGAGGTCGTTTGGCTGCAAGGCCAGAAAGATGCGGCAAACGCTCGTTTGCAGGAACTGGCGGAACAGAGTCGGGCTGCCGGAAACCAACCCTGCATCATCCCACGCGGCGCTTCCAATGCCATCGGGGCGATGGGTTATGTCGCCGCCGTGGAGGAGATGGCGGCACAATGGGCCGAGCTGAACCTGCCGCTGGATCGCATCATCTGCGTTTCGGGGTCCGGTGGCACCCACTCCGGTTTGCTGACCGGTCTGGCCGCAATGGGGCTCTCCATTCGCATCGACGGCATCCAGAATGGCCCGCGGCCGGGGCAAGAAGAATTCATCAAAGACCTGTGCGACCAACTCGCCACTCGGCTGGGCCTGGACTGGCGTTGTGATCTGAATGACATTCACTGCCATTCATCCGGCGACCATGCATATGGCGTCATCACTCCGGCTGAGCGTGAGGCGATCCTCCTCCTCGCTCGAACGGAAGGGATCATCGCCGATCCCGTGTATACCGGGCGCGCATTGGGCGGTTGGCTGAGCCGTTTTCGCGCCGGCCATTATGGGGCCGATGAAACCTTGCTCCTCTGGCATACAGGCGGTACCGCCGGTTTGTTTGCGAGAACAGCGGAAATCTTCGCGTAAGCCAACTGACGATGACCTTCACGCTGTTGCTCGCCAGCCACAACGCAGGCAAGAGAGCAGAGTTGAGCCGCATGTTCGCCGGCGTCGCCATCACGCTGCGCGCTCCCAAGGATTACGGCATGGAACAGCAGAGCATTGCCGAAACCGGTACGACTTTTGCCGAAAATGCCCGCCTGAAAGCGGTCGCCAGTGCCCGTGACGCCGGCATTCCGGCCCTGGCGGATGATTCTGGCCTGTGCGTCTCCGCATTGGCCGGGGCGCCCGGCGTACATACCGCTCGCTTCGGTGGGATTGGCCTCACGGATGACGAAAGACGCCAACTCCTGTTATCGCGGTTGGCTGCTCTGGGGCGAGAAACCGAACGGAGCGCTGAGTTCTGCTGTGCGGTCTGCGTGGCCGACCCTTCCGGCGCCATCCTTGGGGAAAGCGAAGGTCGCTGCTCGGGTCACATCGCCCTATCCGACCAGACCGGACCATATGGCTTTGGCTACGATCCGCTGTTCATCCCCGCCGGTTTTGGGCAATCCTTTGCGCAATTGCCCGACGCAGTCAAAGACCGCATCAGCCATCGCGGCCGCGCCATCCTCGCCATCATCCCTCAACTGGAAACGTTGCGGATCGTCCACGAAAGCGAGCGACCGCTGTAGAGCCATCATTCACTATGGCGGTCGTAGGTGATGATTTGGTCCCATTCGTCGGCGCTGGAGCGGGCCACCACCGCGCGCACTTCCTCGGTATCGCTCAGATTGACGACTTCGTGCGGCACACCGGGCTCGATGAAAATGAAGTCGCCCGCTTCGTTGATCACCGATTGGCGCAAACCGGGGCCAAAATCATGACGCAGCCGCCCCGCTAGGATGTACAGCATCACCTCAAATCCGACATGGATGTGGGCATAAGCCACTCCGTTGGGCGGGATGGTAGCCAGGTTCATCGATAACTCGCGCGCATTCACATTTTTGCTCGACATCCCGTGGTTGTATTGGATGCCATTCCACTCTCGCCCTTCGCCGCCACCGTGCAGGATGCTGATCCCTCCCAGATCTTCTACATGCTGCTTCAAATCGACCGTCATCCTAGCCTCCCGCTCGTGTCTGGAATGACGTCATTGTAGCAGGAACAGGCTTGCCCGACTCTTTGCCAGCTAGCGCCCCCCAAACAGCTCGACTTCCAGCTGCCGAAGCCGACCCTGCAATTCCACATTTTCAGCCAGCATGCGACGGATTTTACGGCAGCCGTGCAACACGGTGGTATGGCTTCGTTTGCCGAGCAACTGTCCGATTTGTGGCAAAGACAATGCAGAATGTTCACGGATCAGGTACATCGATACCTGCCGTGCCCGACTGATCGAAGCACTCCGTTTCGTGCCGTAGAGTTCTGCCGAACACAAACCATAGCTGGCCGCAACACGGGCGATGATTTCGCTAGGAGTGATCTCGCTGGCTTGGGCCGGTTGCTCGGCCACTTCCCGCACTTGAGCCATCGACACGGCTTGCTTCTGCAAACGCGCATGCGCCAGGATTTTTTGAAACAAGCCTTTCAAATTGCGGATGTTCCCTGCCACGGCTTCGGCGAGGTGCAAAGAAACATCCTCCGTTAAGGCCAGCTGCGCTTCCTGCGCCCACATCCACAAGATCGCCAGACGCGTCTCCAACGCCGGTGGCTGAATATCCAAGACCAACCCGCCACGGAAGCGAGAGACCAGCCGATCCTCGATTCCCAACATGTGTTGCGGATGCCGGTCGCTGGCCAGCACGATCTGTTTGCCGCGGTTCACCAACTCATTGAAGGTATGGAAGAACTCCAGCTGCGTGCTCTCTTTGCCCGCGATGAACTGAATGTCATCCACCAACAACGCATCGGTATCGCGGTATTTGGCGCGAAACAGAGCCGTGGTTTTCTTGCGGATGGCCTGGACCAGATCATTGGTGAAGACTTCGGAAGCGATGTACAGCGATCTTCGCCCACGCCGTTCCATCTCATGGGCGATCGCCTGCAACAAATGAGTTTTGCCCAAGCCGACGCCGCCATAAACGAGCAAGGGACTGTAGACGCTGCCAGGGGTTTCCGCCACCGCGCAGGCGGCGTTGAACAGCAATTCATTCTCTCTGCTGACGAGGAAGCGTGCGAAGGTGAATTCTTCGTTCAGTTCATGGGCCGGGGCAGGAATGCGTTCGGGCCGCCGGACTCGGGTGTGAAGCGGTTTCCTTTGTGGAACTTCCGGATCGGCAAGCGCGCTGGCCTTGCGTTCCGCCAGCATCCGCATGAGCGGCGCGGCCTCTTCCCGGGAACTCGAAAGTTGGCTTTCCTGCCTGGCTTCCGCCAACTGGAAGCGAACTTCAACCGCCTCCCCACAGACATCGCGCAACACCCGCCGCACATTGCGATGCAAACGCTGCTCCAACATCTGCAGCGCGTAGGGGCTGTTCACGGCGATCACAAACCACCCGGCTTCATAACGGAGAAAGGTTGTTTCGCGCAGCCAGGTGGAGAATTGCGCCGGCTCCAACTGGATCTCCAACTGATGATAGGTCGCTCGCCATGCTTTCTCGGGTGCGAGTTGACGCTGCTCGATGGGGTCTGTCATGGAGAGCCAATCGCTCAAATCCACAAAATAGGGAGCAAGTATAAAAAGGAGCGTCATTTCGTCAAAACGGAAAAACATGCGCCAAAAGCTCACTTAATGTTGGGAAATCTGGGGATTCCTCCAACCAGTCCGGCCAATGTTTTGGGATATTTATCGACGATTGTTGAAATGAACTTGGGATATATTTACGATAATCTCAATGCTATCTTGACTCTATTGATTCAATCAGTCTACTCCTTCCACCCGTGGCAACTTTTGACAAGCGCTCATTTCCTCGTTATTAATTCCTTTGCTTGCTTCCCAGTCCGCTGAAATAAGGAGTGAATCATGTCCCGAAGAATCTTGTTCTGTTGGCTGGTGGTGGCACTGTTGCTGGTAACGCTCGTGCCAGCGACCGCCCAGGAAGGAACCGTCCTCCGCCGCCACTTACCGACCGATATCGACCACTGGAACCCTGTCACCCAAACCCTCGTGGTAGCATGGATCGCCCAAAACCACGTGCTACCACCCATGTACGTTGCCGATCCGCATTCGGGCGATCCCATCAACGGCGGACCCAGTCTCCTCAGCTGGGAGATCAGCGACGACGGTCTCGAGTACACCTTCACCATCCGTGATGACGCTTTCTGGTCCGATGGCGTGCCCATTTCTTCTCACGATGTGAAATGGACCTATGAAGCGGTGCTTTCCGAGCACGTCACCACGACCCGGGCATCCTGGATGGATAACGTGGACGTCATCAACATCATCGACGACCGCACCTTCCAATTCATCTACAAAGAATTGGATTGCAATCCCTGGCCCCGCTTGACCATCAAACCGCTCCCTTCGCACCTCTTTGCGGCGGATTACACCGATTTCAACGACAATCCCTACAACCAATTCCCGTCGGTCAGTGGGGGCGCCTACATCCTGGAAGAATGGGAACGGGATTCCCACATCCGCTTCCGCGTGAACCCGGATTATTACAATGGCCCCGCCAAAGTCGAGACCATGCTATTGCAGATCATCACCGATGACACCGTCGCCCGACAGGCCATGGCTGCTGGCGAATTGGACTACATGGGCATCACGCCCACCTTCATCTATGAATTCGCCGATAACCCCAACGTCAACGTCGTCTCCAACCCCTTGAATTCCTGGTTCGTCCTCATCATGAATCACGCCGACCCGGAGAACCCCATGCCCGGCCTCGATGAAGACGGCAACTACAACGACCAACCGCCACACTCCATCTTCGGCGAGCTTGCCGTTCGACAGGCCGTAGCCATGGGCTGGGATAAAAACGATGCCATCATCATCCGCGGTGAAGGCATTCTCAACCGAATTGTAGGGCCGCTCACGCCTTCCATCCCCTGGTCTTATGATGACAACGTCACCCCCTGGGAGTATGATCCAGAAGGGGCCAAGGCCATCCTGGAAGAAGCCGGCTGGGTCGATGAAGATGGCGATGGCATCCGCGAAAAAGATGGCCAAACGCTCTCCTTCCATCTGGATGCAGCTTCTTCTTCTGGTTACCCGGAAACGGCCGCCATCATTCAAGATCAATTGGGTGAAATCGGCTTCGATATCAGCGTCAGCACACAAGATTTCGCCTCATTGGCCTCGGAAAAACTGTATCCACAAATCTTCGATGCTTTCCTGGTCAGCTTCACCTGGTCGCAGCCTGCGCCACACATCCTGACCGAAATCTTGCTCGGTGCCGCCAACGACACGCTGGAAGGTGGCCTCGGCTTCACTTCCTACACCAACCCAGAGCTGGATGCCCTGATCACGGCCGCGGCTGAAAACTGTGATCAGGCTTCTCGCGCCGCAAACTATTCTGCGATCCAACAAATGGTGAAAGACGAAGTCATCGCTGATTTCATTTCCGACAACGCCTCCGTCACCGTGCACAATGTCAACCTGACCAATCTCAACCTCGGCTCCTGGGGTTCGAACCCCATCGAAGATTGGGAATTCACCGGCAACTAGCCAGCAGCGTCGCCCAACGCGGCATCGTAAGACTGCGCTGCCACAAGAGACCAACCCCCGTCTCGTACGGGGGTTTTCTTCGCCTGGATCGGTCCAATCTAGTTTTTCATTACATACGACCATTCACTTGCAATCTCCTGAGGCGAATTGTTATATTCATCTGATTAAGCGGTCCTACCGAGGGGGGTTCCATGTACGGCTATATCGATACCACAGCATTGGATGAACCGGATGGAGGCGGGGAGGTGCAAACGGAAACCACCCGACCACCCTTAAATGAAAACCTCATCAAGGTTTCCTCAAAATCTCGCTCTACCGCAGTTGCGGGGGCCATTGCGGCGGTGATCCGCAACTCCCGTCAAGCCGAAGTACAAGCCATCGGAGCGGGCGCCGTCAATCAGGCCGTGAAAGCGCTGGCCATCGCCTCGACCTACCTGGAAGAAGACCAAATCCGCATCGCGAATACCATCTATTTCATCGACATTGAAATCAATGGCGAAGAAAGGACCGCCGTTCGCTTCTCGGTGATGACCCTGCCTTAATCCAATCCATCCTCATTGCGGATGTTGCGCGCCGACCTTCACCTCCACACGACAGCATCCGATGGTGCCCTCCATCCTGAAGCATTGATGGCTCTGTCCCGCCGCAGAGGTTTGAATGGGATTGCCATCACCGATCACGATACCACGGCTGGCCTGGAAATTGCGCTGGCCAAAAAACCAACGGATTTATTCATTTTGCCCGGCTTGGAGCTCGCCTGTGCTCTGGGAGAAAGTGAGTCGGCAGGCCGTGAAATCGACATCCTCGCCTATGATTTTGATCACCAAGATCCCACCTTACGACAGACCTTGCAGCGCCTGCGCAGCGAGCGAATTTCGCGCGCCAAAGCGATCCTTGCCCGCTTGCATGAACGGGGGATGGCGGTTTCTTGGCGACAGATTCTCCGCATTTCAGCGGGAGAAAGCATCGGCCGCCCTCATATCGCTCAGGCAATGGTCGATTCGGGCCATGTCGCAACACTGGCAGAGGCCTTCGAGCGCTACCTGCAGCGGGGAGCGCCGGCTCATGTTCCACGTTGGTGCCTCACCGCTGAGGAAGGCATCACCCTGATCCACGACACAGGTGGAGTCGCTGTACTCGCCCACCCGGGCAAGCTCTTGCAATATCAAGCCGTCATCCAATCGTTGATCCCGCTGGGTCTGGATGGCATCGAAATCATCCATCCGCAACACGATACAGAAACCACTGCGCTGCTGCGTCGTATGGCGCAACATCACCGCTTGTTGGTGACGGGCGGCTCCGATTTTCACCGTCCAACGGCTGCTGGAGAGGTCGCCCTCGGTCGTTTCTTGGCACCGCCCCGAAGCGTCGAGTCTATCCGCAAACGTGCCGAACTTCACCGACT
This sequence comes from Chloroflexota bacterium, assembly GCA_011523615.1. Taxonomy (GTDB): domain Bacteria; phylum Chloroflexota; class Anaerolineae; order Aggregatilineales; family Phototrophicaceae; genus WTGJ01. The sequence continues at coordinate 38,122 of WTGJ01000020.1, forward strand.
TAAGTCGTCCTAGGGTCGGTTAAACTGGAACTATGCGAGCAAGCCATCGGCGATTGCGAGTCAGCTGCGGCATTCTTCTGTTCTGCGCGGCTTGCAACATCAACCTACCCAATGCCACACCCACCCCACCCGCTCGTACCCCTCGCCTCAGCCTGACGCCCCTGCCGACCACTCGCGAGCCCATCCCCGATTCCTTCTACCTTACGGAACCACCACACCCGTCGCCGGACCCCTTCCCTTCGCCTAGCCCTTCACCCACACAATTGGCTTTCATCTTGCGGCAAACGCCCATCCCGCCGACTCTTCCCAGTCCAAGCCCTCGTCCTCCCTTGAGCACGGAGCAGAACCCGTTTCGCACGGCGACCCCTCCCAACACCCGAAGCACCCAGGCGCCCACCGTATTGAGCGCCGATGCCGACCCAATATCCAACTTCCGGGCGACCCAGCGGCCCACCATTCCGCCAACGGTCGCTTTGTTCGTCACCCTGGCCCCACAAATCCCTCAAGGTTGGCAGCTGACTCCGATCGTCAATACCGAGAACGATCTCTCCCTGCGTTCGTATAGCATCGATGGGCTGGGCAACTTGACGGGCGGCATCCCGGCCGACCTGCCCGGCGCACCCACGTTTGTGCGAGAGAATCCCAACGCCGCTCATCCCATCCAGTATGCAGCGCGCAATGCCGTCGGTTCTTTGTATTTCATCGACCGCGATGGCCATGCAGAACGCTTGACGGTTTCACCAGCCTCCATCTTTGAAGCGACCGACCCTGTCCGCAATCGGGCATTCATCGCTGATTTGAGTTGGTCAGCAGACGGAGAGCGCCTCGCTCTGCTCATCCATAGCGATTTTTCTGCGGAAGACGGCGTTTGGTGGATGCAGCCCGGCAGCAGGAATCCCGAACGCCTCCTGGTGGATTGCCCACGACCGCAACACCCCGGCTGCCAGATCGTCGATCGTCGCCGCGGCCCGTATCATTGGCGTACGCGAACCATCCAATGGTCGCCAGATCACGCCACATTGATCGCACGCATCGAGATCTCTGACCCGATCCAACGTCCGTCCCTGGCATTGCTCCGTCCCGGACGGGATTACAATCAAGTTCCGCCCATCCTCCATTACGACTACGGTAGTTGGTTAGCCAATGGTGATCTCCTGGTGAGTGGCCATGGCCCCGATGGGCGAAATGGGGTCGTCATCTTATCTCCCAACGGGAGTGTGAAGCAGATTCTCTATTCCGATGAAACCACAACCTTACACTTTGCTCAGGAAGCGAGCGATGGTTTCATCTATGCTTTGGGCGGCGATGCTGGCGAGTTGGCGCTTCATCGAGTGGAAGAAGGCCGTGCCGTGGCCGTCGGCAACCCACAATCCTCACCCTGGCCGGATTTCGCACATTGGGATGAAACGCGCGAAGCGCTGGATCTCACCATCGGCGATCAAGTGATCAGCTTTTACGTCAATCCGGACGTTGCCCCCGTACCGCACTCGCTGGATGGTTTGCCGACCGGCGTCGAAATCGGCGCGATCTTCACGCCGGGCGAGCAGTTGCGTGTGATCAGCCTGGCGCTGAACCTCCGCGTGGAACCCGGTTTGCAAGGTGAGATCATCGCTACGCTCCAACAAGGCGAGTTCGTACGGGTGTTAGCCGGGCCCTATACCACAGATACTGAAACCTGGTGGCAGGTGCAGGATGCCAGCGGTCGCATCGGCTGGTTGGCTAGCGAAAGCGAGGGCATTCCTTTACTGGAGCGAGATACTGCCGGCTGAATGAGCTGGGGATTGGCGCATCTTCCGCAGCCTACCCAACTCATCCAGGGCATATACCAAAGCCATGATCAAGAATGGTGTGATCGAGGAAGTCATGCGTGCGCTGTTGCTGGCCGAACTGACGATCAACGTCACTACTGTGGTATAACCCACGATGGTGATCTGCCACCAGAAAAATGGTTTCTGCTGGGCACGTTTCGCGAATATCATGCCCGCGCACCACCCCAGCACCAGGCAAATATTCCACAACCAGGCCAGGCTGAGCCAGGGTTGACTCAAGAGAGGAAAAGTAGAAAAAATGCCGAAGATCCTCAGAAAACCCACCGGCACCGTGAGCAAATAGGCGATCGGATACTTCAGAAATATCGAGAGTGATTCCGCCACCATGGCGGCGTGGACTTCCGGGGTAGCCGCCAGCCAGTGATGCCGTTGCTCCTCACCGATGCCTTCTGGAGAATCACCCATCCGCATCGCTACCCTCTGGTTGATCGCGGCGAAGACGTCCAGTATGGGTTGATTCGTCGCCAGACGTTCCACCGATGCCGCGCGGTAATACAACATGGTATAGGCACCCAACGTGGAAAAGATGTAATGCCGGTGAACGAAGCCATTGTGGATCACCCAGCCCGACAACAAAATGGAACTCGTTAGAGTGAATGCAATCACGGAGCGACGCAGCCTGGGATGTTGCCACCAGAGGAGACCGCCAAAGATCACCCACAGCCACTGCGTGGTCGGCCGGGTCAATGCGGAAATGGCGAGGAAAATTGCCGCAGCGATCAACCAAGAATATCGATTTCTTCGCTCAGCAGACTTGACCCCTAAAAGTAGGCACAGGATGAATATCAAAATGGCTGCATTGGTCATCGGTTCCGCATACAGGGAAACAGAAGAGTGAATCACGGCGGTGGGATCCAGACAGAGGATCAACCCCACCCACAAAGCCAACCTCCGTCGCAAACCCAGCTCCAGGGCGATCTTCATCGATAGGGGTACGAGGCCAGCACCGAAAAAGCAATTGGCGATTAAGACTGCGAACTGCGAAATGCCTACCGCGTAAATGAGCAATGGGAAGCCAGGTGGACGAACCAGGAACAGGCTATTGTTGAAATCACCCTGTGCAGCAATGTGCTCAGCGCCGATCTCATACAGGCGATAATCCCCCTGATCAAAGCGACCATAATTCCCTTCCGGTGGGAAACCGGCATGAGAAAACAACCATCCCAATCGAATGATGGCTGCCAAAACGAAGCCGATGATATACCGGCGCCCGTTCATGGCATCTGTAGGTGCAACACGCGATCATGCCCGACGAGATCGGGTAACAAATCCGCCTCTGCCAGAGGCAACACATCCTTCACATAAGCACAGACGGCTGCCCCTTGATCTGCGCCTATCTCCAGCCAGGCCTGTCCGCGAGGAGCCAGGCAATCTGCGAGCTGATCCAACAACCGGCGGATGAGCGCTAAGCCATCGACTCCCCCATCCAGCGCCAACCAGGGTTCAAACTCGCTCACTTCCAGGCGACGCAGCACTTCCGTCGGCACATAGGGCAGATTGGCCATGATGCGATCCAGGCGGATCCCACGCTCCTGATAGGGTTGCAACAAATTTCCCTGCATCCACGCCACCGAAACGCCTGATTTAATGCCATTCCGTTGGGCGACCGAAATTGCATCCTCACAAACATCGCTGGCCCACACTCGGGCACGAGGTCTCAGCGCGGCAAAACAAATCGCCAGCGCGCCACATCCCGTGCCCACATCGGCAAGGGTCACACCGCTGCTAGCGCCCGATACGCTGGTCAGGGCTGCCTCGAGCATGATTTCTGTCTCTGGCCGTGGGATGAGCGTCGCCGGAGTGACGAGAAATTCCCGATCGTAAAATGCGCGTTGCCCCAAAATATACGCCAGTGGCTCTCCCTTCGTGCGGCGTTCGACCGCACGGCCGAACGTGAGCCTCTCCGGTTCGCTCAATCGCTTTTCCGGGTGCGACAATATGTGCGTTCGATCTTCTGCCAGGGCTTGTGCCAGCAACAGTTGTGCCTCAAGAGCTGCTTCATCGAGAGCCGCCAGTTGTTGCTTTGCCCAGACCAGTGCCTCACGGATGCTATTTCCTACTGCAAGACTGCGTGTCATGCCCCCTCTGCCAACGAATCCTGCTGTTCTTGCAGCGACAGGGCATCGATGAACGTATCGATTGATCCATCCATCACTTCCGGCAAATTGAATTCGCTGAGCGAAATGCGATGATCCGTCACCCTGCCCTGGGGATAGTTGTAGGTGCGAATCTTCTCGGCGCGGTCGCCACTGCCGACTTGCCCGCGCCGCAGCTCATCCCGCTCCGCCCGTTGCTGTTCCATCTCCCGTTCATAAAGCCGGGCGATCAGCACCTGTTGTGCTCGGATTCGATTCTGCAATTGACTGCGCTCATCTTGCATCTCAACGACGATGCCGGTCGGTAAGTGAGTCAAGCGGACCGCAGAATCCGTCGTGTTCACCGATTGGCCGCCGGCTCCTCGGCTGCGGAACACATCGACGCGCAGATCATTCCGATTCAGTTCGACATCCACTTCTTCCATCTCCGCCAACACCGCCACCGTAGCCGTGCTGGTATGGATCCGGCCCTGGCTCTCCGTAACGGGCACCCGCTGCACCCGATGGACGCCACTTTCATACTTCAACCGACTGTAGGCCCCCTCTCCTGCAATGGAGAAGATCACGGACTTGAAACCACCGATGCCCGTTTCGTTCAAGTCCAACAGGTTGACTTGCCATCCCCGTCGCTCGGCGTAGCGCGTGTACATCCGAAAGAGATCCGCGGCAAAGATTCCTGCCTCATCGCCGCCGGCGCCGGCCCGAATTTCCATGATGACATTTTTCTGATCGCGCGGATCGCGGGGGATCAATGCCTTTCGCAGGGCATCGGTCAGTTGGTGCAGTCGATCTTGCAGACTCTCGACTTCCAAATCGGCGAGAGCCCGCATTTCTGCATCCTCCGCTTCGGATGACAGTTGCCTGGCATCACGCAGCTCAGTGGACAATCTTTCATACTCGTGATAATTCGCAACCGTTTCACTGAGTGCCGCGCGCTCTTTGCTCAGCCCCACCACGCGCCGATAATCTTCGGCCACGGCGGGATCGGCCAGCATTCGCTCCAACTCGGCATAGCGTTCGGCAACGGCGGCCAGTCTTTCAAACATCGCCCCTCGGTAGAATCACAAAATCCATTGTATAGCCCATATGAGAGAATAGAAAGCCAGGCAGTCACAGCCATCACCGGCCCGGTTCAGCGCTACAATTCCTGCTTCCCCTTCGCTAAACTGCATGAGACAAAGCATGGCAAGAGAACGTCTTGGAAGAAAAAAATCTAGCGCCGAATTTCATCCGCGATATCATCCGCGCCGACCAGGAAAAAGGGACGTTTTCGGGCCGGGTGCAAACTCGCTTCCCACCCGAACCCAACGGCTACCTTCACATCGGCCATGCCAAAGCCATCTGTCTGAATTTTAGCTTGGCCGAAGAATTCGGTGGCACCTGCAACCTGCGTTTTGATGATACCAACCCCAGCCGCGCGGAAGAACAATACATCGATGCCATCCAAAGAGACATCCGCTGGCTCGGCTTCGAATGGCAACGCACCTGTTATGCTTCGGATTATTTCGACCGGCTCTACCAATTCGCCGTTCAGCTCATCCAGGCCAACCTGGCGTATGTCGATCACCAGAGCGCGGAAGAGATGCGCAGCCATCGTGGCACGTTGACCGAACCGGGCATCAACAGCCCATATCGAGAGCGAAAGCCAGCGGAAAATCTCCTGCTCTTCCAACAAATGCGAGCGGGTAGGTTCGCGCCGGGTGAATGCGTCCTGCGAGCCAGGATTGATATGGCGGCCAGCAACATCAACCTGCGTGATCCCGTGCTGTACCGCATCCAATCCGCCAGCCACCCTCGCACGGGAAAAAAATGGTGCATCTATCCCTTATACGATTGGGCTCATGGCCAGTCGGATTCCCTCGAAGGGGTGACGCATTCGCTGTGCTCTTTGGAATTCGAAAATCATCGCCCACTCTACGACTGGTTCTTGCATCAATTGTCGATTCATCACCCCAAACAAATCGAATTCGCCCGTCTCAACATGAGCCATACCTTGCTCAGCAAACGCATGCTCCGCCGTCTGGTTGAGGAGGGGCATGTCTCTGGTTGGGATGACCCGCGCATGCCGACCCTCTCCGGTCTCCGCCGCCGTGGCTATTCCCCGCGTGCCATTCGCAATTTCTGTGAGGAAATCGGCGTTTCCCGCCGCAACAGCAGCGTCGATTGGAAAATGTTGGAGCACGTCCTGCGACAAGACCTGAATCACCACTCTCCGCGAGCGATGGCCGTACTGTCACCGCTGCGCATCGTCATTGAGAATTATCCTGAAGACGTGGTCGAAACCTTCACCGTCCCAAAGAACCCGGAGCAACCGGACGTGGGAACCCGTACGCTGCCTTTTTCCCGCGAGCTGTACATCGAGCGGGATGACTTCATGGAAGAACCACCGCGCAAATTCTTCCGCCTCGCACCGGGCCGAGAAGTTCGGCTGCGTGCTGCCTATCTCATCACCTGCCACGATGTCATCAAAGACGAAGGTGGCAATGTCGTCGAACTGCGTTGTCGGTACGATCCCGAAACCCGCGGTGGCAACGCACCGGAAGGTCGGCGGGTGAAAGCGACGCTGCACTGGGTTTCGGTTTCGCACGCACAAAAAGCAGAAGTTCGTATGTATGAGAACCTCTTCACCCGAGAAAATCCCCTCGATGCGCCGGCAGGGAAAGACTTCATCCATAACCTGAACCCGAATTCCCTCAACATTCGCAAGCCATGTTTCATCGAGCCGGGCTTAGCGGTTGGAAGAGCCTTCACCCGTTACCAATTCGAGCGTCTGGGTTATTTCTGCGTCGATCCAGATAGCACCGGCGAAAATCCCGTTTTCAACCGGACCGTCGCGCTTCGTGATGAATGGGCCCGCCTGCAGCGTCGAACTCAGCAAAGAACATGAAAGCAACTTCGCCGCCCGCCTGGCCCATCATCGGCCATGAATGGGCCGTCCAGTTCCTGCAACGAACCATCGAGCAGGGCCGCACCCGACATGCCTACCTCTTCGTGGGGCCGGCGGATATCGGCAAACGCCAGGTTGCGCTCGCCTTCGCCATGGCGCTCAATTGCAAAGAAGGGGGAGCAGCTCCATGCCAGCGATGCCGCAACTGCCAGCTCATCCGCCAGCAGAGCAGCGCGGACCTCTTCTTCAGCCAAACGAGCGGCAGCAGCAACACCCTGCCGATCGAAGAGATCCGTCGCGCCAGCGCTTTCCTCGCCCTACAACCCTATGAAATGCGCTACCGCATCGCGATCTTGAATGATTTCGAACGCACTGCGCCACTCGCTCAGGACGCGCTCTTGAAGACCCTGGAAGAACCGCCACCTTATGCCCTCCTGTTCTTGCTGGCCGCCGATGAGAGTCAGATTTCGCCCACCATCCTCAGTCGCTGTCAGAAGTTGCGCTTGCGCCAGGTTGATCCGGCAGTGTTGGCCGAACAATTGACCGCTCAGTACGAGGCAGCGCGCGAACAGGCGCAGCTGCTCGCTCAGGTCAGCGGCGGCCGGCCAGGCTGGGCGATCCGTGCTTTGCAGGACGAAGCGCTGATGGCAACGAGAAACCAGGCAATTGCCCTGCTCAATTCTTGCATGAGCCAGAGCCGTGCCGAACGGTTCCGCAGCGCCGAACGCCTCGCCAAGGATAAGAAAACATTCGAAGAGACGCTCTCTTGGTGGCAGAGCTATTGGCGAGATGTGCTTTTGCTCGCGGTTGATCCCTCACATGCAGCCACGAATTGCGATCAACACGAACAATTAACCACCCTGGCCCGAGAGCTGAAGGGCAAAGAGATCGTGCGGGCTCTGCAAGCCACCCGCAAGTTGAGCGAGCGCCTGGCCTTGAATCTCAATCTGCGCCTGGCCATCGAAGTGCTGTTATTGGCATACCCACGCCTGCCTCGCTACCATATGATCAGCCATTGAGTTACCCCCGAACGGAAGCGATGAATTCCCGTACCAAAACTGGCGTCATCCAATTATCCCCCGAAAATTACTTGAATCGAGAGGCAGCCACACTGGCTTTTCAGAGGCGCGTCCTCGCCCTGGCGCAGGATGCAGAAATCCCCTTGCTCGAGCGGGTCAAATTCGCCTCGATCGTCGGCAGCAATCTGGATGAATTTTTCATGGTGCGGGTCGGAACTTATCAGCAGCGTCAAAATTTGGGGCTCGCGAATACTCGCCCCGATGGTTTGTTTCCCGAGCAAGTGCTCGCCCATATCAGTGAAGAAGCGGGCGCCATCATCCAGGAACTCCGCGCCACGCTGAATGAGATCTTCGTCGATCTCGCCAAGTATGACATTCAGCTGATCACCCCTGCCGCACTCGACGAAGAGACCACCGTTCTATTGCGTTCGTATTTCCAGGAAGAAGTGTTCCCGGTCCTGACGCCTCTGGCAGTGGATCACGCACGACCGTTTCCTTTCATCTCCAATTTGAGCATGAACCTTGGGGTGCTGCTGCGGCACGATGATGGCGATGATGACGAACCACTGCAATTCGTACGCATCAAGGTGCCGCCGTTCATCCCCCGCCTGCTCGATGTCAACGAAATCCTCCGCCGGCAAGACCACCCGAATATTCCGCCCGGCTACCGTTACTTATGGCTGGAAGACCTCATCGCCAACAATTTGGATCAGCTCTTTCCGGGGATGAAGATCGTCGAACATTACCCCTTCCGCGTCGTGAGGAATACCGACATCGATTATGAATACGAGCGTGAAGAATCGGAGCTGAACATCAGCAATATCATCGAAGCGAGCCTGCTCGAGCGCCGATTTGGCTCGATCACACGCCTCGGTGTTCCCAGCGACATCAGCGAAAGCATGTTGGCCCGACTCCGAAGCGACCTGCAAATCGACAACGTGCGCGATGTCTATTACATCAACGGCGCTTTGGGTTCCGCCAGTCTGCATGATATGACCACACTGGATCTGCCTGAGCTTCGCTATCCCCCACATACTCCACGCATCGCGGAAAGTCTGCAGGAGCAAACGCAGCTGTTCGATACCATCCGTCGCGGTGACATCCTCCTCTTCCACCCCTATGATTCCTTCACCCCGGTGGAAGACTTTTTCCGTCAAGCCGCTGTCGATCCACAAGTGGTCGCCATCAAAACCACGCTGTATCGCGTCGGCAACAATTCACCCGTGGTTCAGGCCCTCATGGATGCCCGCGATAACGACAAGCAAGTTTCGGTGCTCGTGGAGCTCAAGGCTCGCTTTGACGAAGAAAACAACCTCATCTGGACGCGCGCTTTGGAAAACAAAGGCGTTCATGTCATCTATGGGGTCGAAGAATTGCCGGTGAAAACCCATTCCAAAGTCACGATGGTGGTTCGGCGCGAAGGAAATCTCCTGCGCCGTTACATCCATCTCAGCAGTGGCAATTACAATTCGAGCACCGCCCGCATCTATTCCGATATCGGCCTATTCACCTGCCATCAGGGCCTGGCCGAAGACGTTTCGCGCCTGTTCAATCGCCTGACCGGTTTTGCCCCTTCCACCCAATACCAGCATTTATGGGTCGCACCGGAGTATCTGCTGCCCGCTTTATTGGAGCGCATCGATGGTGAAATTGCTGCCGCAGAATCGGGCAAACCCGCATACATCATCCTGAAAGCGAACCAACTCGAGGAAGACCGCATCATCGAGCGCCTTTACCAGGCCTCCGCCGCTGGCGTGAAGGTTGACCTCATCATCCGTGGCTTCAGCACCCTCAAATGCGGCATCCCCAAACTGAGCGAGAACATCCGCCAGATCAGCATCCTGGGCCGCTTCCTGGAACACTCACGCATCTTTTATTTTCACAGCGCCCCGGCGGATCAACGCATTTACATCGGCAGCGCGGATCTGATGCGCCGCAACCTGTACAATCGCGTGGAAACCGTCTTCCCGATCCTGGACACAAACGTCCAACAGCAGGTCCTGCGCATTTTGGCCACGCAGATGGCGGACAATACCCTGGCCTGGGAGATGGGCGCCGATGGCAATTTCCAGCGCCGCCAGCTCCAAGAGAGTGAAGAAGCCGTCAATTCACAAGACATCTTCTTGCGCAACAGCTCCGGGCTGGATCAGCTGCCCCGTTTCCTGGCCGAAACAGGCAACGGAATCCATCCATAATCCCCCGCCTCCCCGCGGTACCGCTCTATATGATCATCGCTGCCCTGAGCGGTTTTTCCTGGTCGCTCTACGCCACCATCGATGTGTATTACCACGCCGCCACCGTGGGCCTGAACCCGCTGCAGCTGGTGCTCGTCGGCACGACGCTGGAAATCACGGTCCTCCTCAGCGAGACGCCCACCGGCATCCTCGCCGACCTCATCAGCAGACGCCTGTCCATCATCATTGGTTATGTACTGTATGGCATCGGCTTCCTCATTGAAGGGAGTTTTCCCTCCTTTGTCCCTCTCATGTTGGGCACCGTATTCTGGGGACTGGGGGCGACCTTCATCAGCGGTGCAGAAGAAGCGTGGATCGCTGACGAAATCATCGCCACGAATGGTCCCCCCCTCCAACCGATCTTCCTGCGTGGGACTCAGTGGAAAAAAATGGGTGAGTTGCTTGCGATCCCGTTCAGCATCGCCCTGGCATTCATCGCCGTGCCGATCCCCATCCTCGTCTCTGGCCTCAGTCATCTCGTCCTGGCCATCTTCCTCGCCATCTTCATGCCCGAAACTGGTTTTCAGCCGACCCCGCGTGACGCGCGCCAACCCTGGCGACAGTTGCGGGCCGGGATCTCTGCCGTTCGCCTGAGTCCCGTTTTGCTCTTTGTGCTGGGCATCGCCCTGTTTTATGGCGTGTACAGCGAGGGTTTTGATCGCCTCTGGACCAAGCACCTGCTGGATCACTTCACATTACCCATCATCGGCACCTTACCCATCTTCATCTGGTGGGGAATCCTGAATGGTGTGAGCTCTTTGCTGTCGATCTTCCTCGCCGAATTCACCCGCCGGCAGCTGACGACCGGCAGCCATCGGGTCATCTGGCTCATGCTCAGCATTACGCTGTTCATCAGTCTCGGCATCTTCTTCTACGCTCAGATCCGTTGGTTGGTCTTCGCTCTTCTGGCTTACATTTTCATCACGGTCCTGCGCACACTGTACATTCCATTGTTCACCGGTTGGATCAATGGCTTCATCCCATCTGAGGTACGGGCCACCGTGATTTCGCTCATCTGGCAGGTGGATTCGGTCGGTCAAATTGCCGGTGGGCCACCGATCGGCTATGTCGGTTTGCAAGTGGGCACTCGTTGGGCCCTGAGTTGCAGCGCCATCCTCCTCTTGCCTGCCACCTGGCTCTTGGCTCGCATCAGAGGCAAATCGCCCTCGCCGCCGATCCTGCAGCAAGAAGCATAGGGGGAGCGAAAACAACCCATGTGTCTTCTCGTCGTCCTGCAAACCTCATCCTCTGGATCGCTTCCATGAACCGTGATGCCTACCATGCGCTCCAATCCTTCGGCATGGATGACGCTCAGCTGCATGCTCTGCCATCGATCAGCAACCGAATCTGGCGGGTGCATTGCGACCAGGGCATCTTCGTCCTGCGCATCGCAGCGGCGACCCATACCACTGCCGACCGACTCAACTGCGAATTCGCCTGGTTGCAGGCCATCCATGAAGAGACGGAACTCGTCGCACCGGTCCCACAATCCACGCTCCGTGGCGAATCATTCTGCCTTACGAAATCTTCCCATTTTGCATCGCTGTTCCGCTGGATCCCCGGCCAGACGCTGGATCCAAACGATATGGATTGTGAAACGTTGCAGGAAATCGGCACCTTTGTCGCCAGGTTGCATGAACACGCGGCGCAATTTCAACCCAGGCCACCCTGGAAGCCTGCTTCAATGCTCGCCGACCATCTTTTCAGCGCCCAATCGTTGTATCATTCCGTCGATATCGCTTTAGAGCGGGTCTTGCCTGAGGAATTGCGCTCGCTCATCGCCGAAGTTGGTGAACGCTTCCGCGCCAACCTCACCCCCCTGGATGGCGACCCGAGCGCCTGCGGCATGATTCACGGCGATCTGGTCGCGAAGAATTGGCTGCGCTGCCCCACCGGTCTGGCGCTCATTGATTTCGATCATTCTGGTTGGGGCTATTTTTGGTACGACCTGGCTGCGCTCTGCATCCAATTCCTCGACGAAGAGAATTTTGCCGCGCTGCAAGCGGCGCTCATCGACGGTTATGCTTCTTCGCGTCCCTGGCCGGCAAATGCGGAGCACCTGCTGGAGAACTGCATCATCGCCCGCTATGCAGCCTCCTGCCTCTGGCTGGCTCGAGAGAGCGTTCAACCGCAATTCGCAGGCAAAGCTCAGGCAGCGCTGGCGTTCCGCAGCGAACAACTGAAACGGTATTTGGTCAGCGGGCAACTCCCGCGCCGCGGCGTTCAGTTTTGACCGCATCCCGCATTTGCGGCAAGCTACCTTGCCTTCAACCAATCGCGCAGGGTGCGAAAGAACAATCCTTCTTCTTCGATGTAGGGGAAATGCCCACTCTTCTCGAAGATCATCAACTCTGAATTCGGCAGGGCATCGTGCATGCGTTGACCCTGCTCCGCCGGTGTGATCCAGTCATCCGCCCCACTGAGGATCAAGGTCGGCACGTTCACCTGTGGCAGGACAGCCAGGGTATTGAATTCCGGCATGCAATGTTGGCTGCAATGGTTCCAGGCGGCTGCACTGAATTTCACGTTGGCCATCACCGAATTCACGTCGTCAGCAAAAACGTCCGGCTGGTGGAAATACAACGGCCCGATCCGCGTCATGATGCTCTCAAAATCCTCATCTCGGGCCAGCGGATCCGGTGCAAAGGCCTCGGCAACTCCGGCGATGGCTTCGGGTGAAGATGCGCGCGTTTCCGCATTGGCCGCAATGACTTCCGGATAATCGAGCGCCGGCGCCGTACAGAGCAGCACCAGCCCCGTCAATCGCTCTGGATAGCGCGCCGCATATTCCTGGCCGAGGAAACCACCATAGGAATGACCCAACAAGGAAATCTGCTCGTAGCCCAAGTGCGCGCGCAAAGCATCGGCATCCGCCGCCCAAGTGTCGTGGGTTACGCCCTCCCATTCAATCGGCCGCGATCGGCCGTTCCCACGGTGGTCATACAAGATCAAAGTCCATTGATCAGCCATTTGCTCGAACCAGGGCAGAAAATAGCTATGATCACAACCCAGCCCACCGTGCATCAACATCAGTGGTGGGCCGCTGCCCATCGTGCGGTAATATAGCTTCACCCCATTGACTTCGGCGAACATGCGAACCCCCTTTTCTCCTCACACCATTGAATGGCTCATTTGCGTATCATTCGGCAGAAAGGCTATGTCGGGACAGCCATTCCCGCAGTGCCTTAAAGAACAACTCTTGCTCCTCGATATTGGGAACATGCCCGCTTTTCTCGAAAATCACCAATTCTGAATGGGGCATGGCTTCGTGGATCCGTTTCCCCTGCTCCGCCGGGGTAATCCAATCATCCGCGCCACTCAAGATCAGTGTCGGCACGTGAATTTTCGGCAGCTCATCCATCACGTTGAATTCGGGTAGACAAACCAGACTACAGTGGTTCCATGCCGCCGCACTGAACACCGTATCTGCCAAAAACGACGCGACGTGTTCGGGGAATTCTTCCGGTCGATGAAAATACAAGGGTGCCAGGGCCTTGAGAATTCTCCTAAAATCCGCATCTTCAGCCACGGGCTCATCCGAAAGCGCTTCATCGACCGCCGCGATGGCCTCCGGCGTCCTCGCTCGGGCTCTTGCATTCGCCTGGATGATATCCCCGTAATCCCAAGCAGGCGCCGTACACAGCAATACCAGCGCCTCCAACCGCTCTGGGTATCGTGCCGCGTATTCTTGCGCCAAAAAACCGCCATAGGAATGGCCCAATAGCGACATCTTCTCATAACCCAGGTGCTCTCGCAATGCATCGGCATCGGCCGCCCAGGTGTCGTGGGTTACACCCTCCCATTCAATCGGCCGCGATAAGCCATTGCCGCGGTGGTCATACAGGATCAACGTCCATTCATCGGCGATTTCCAGGAATTGCGGCAAGTAGGAAGAATGGTCAGCACCCAAACCGCCATGCATCAACATCAGGGGTGGCCCGCTGCCTATCATCTGGTAAAACAGCTTCACTCCATTCACTTCTGCGAACATTCAGCTTCTCCTGTCGTTATACTATGCTCATGTCTCTTGATGCTCGACCGCCTCGGGGTAAAAATCCTAAACTCAGCCCCGCCGAACGAGCCCAGATTCGCCAACTGATCCAGTATCTCCTGGCCATCATCCTCTTCGTCATCCTGACCGGTTTGATCGTCGGCGTCGTGCTGAATCTTAGCAACTAGGATTGCCTTCACCAACTGCATTCGCATTCCTGCCAATAAACCTGCAACTGTTCGCTGGCATCTGCTAGCAAGGATTGCTCAATATCCCCCAGCAGACGCTGCGGGATGTTCTGCCACAGGTGCTCCTGCATCCACCCTTCGTCATCCAAACGCGCGCGAATCAGCTCGGGTGCCTGGCCGATTCGCCGGCCAAACACCGCCAATGTCTCGCTGACTCCCTTCGGTGGCAACTGTTGTGCAATGCGATCGCGCCAGTTTCGCAACGATTCATCACTGAAGAAAGGCAGCCAATGGGCCGGCTGGGCCGCCAATAAACGTGCTGCGCAGGTCTCATCCAATCGCTGCCAATCTCGCTCATCCATCCAACTCAGCAAGTAATGCAGCCGCCGGAATCGTTCGTCCCGACTTTCTCCCCCGCACCAATCTTTTTCGGCGAAATGCGGGCGCAGCATCCGCTTCGTCCATCCTTCATCGACCGCCAGATGCGCGACATAAGCAGCCAAGAATACGAGATGATGGACCTGTTTTGTTTTCGATAATGTCGGATGCTGCCGCAACATCGAACGCCAGGCGCGCTCGGTTTGTGGCCGGTCATAGCGGTAGAAATGCGTTTCCTGACGCTCACTACCCAGATCCACGCGGCCATCCGCAGCCACACTGCCCAACAGAAACGCTGGTTCTTCCCGTCGCATGACGTCACGAATCTCTTTGGGAATTCGCGGATCGCTCAACAAACGCTGGGCAACCACCAAATGCGTGAATGGCGTCGGCATGTCGTAAAATATAATCTCCGTTGTGCGTCTATCATAGATATGACGGAACAATTCGCATGATCTTGCGCTGGTTTGCTTCCAGCTGGGAAGTGCGCCTGGTCTGCCTCACTTTGCTGGCGTTGTTGGCCAGCATATTCTCGGAGAGAGCGGCGGCGCCCCTATCCTTGATCACAGCCTTCAACTTGACGGCTTATGCGGCGGGTGGGTATTTCGGCACGCGTACCGCGCTCCAACAACTGCGCCAGGGCGAAATTGACATCGATTTGCTGATGCTGCTGGCAGCGGTCGGCGCGGCCCTCATCGGTGAATGGCATGAAGGCGCGATCTTATTGTTCCTCTTCTCCCTCAGCAATGTGTTGCAAGAGTTTGTCATCCAGCGGAATCGGGGCGCCATTCGTGACCTATACCAGCTGTACCCGGAAGAATGCACCATCGTACACGCTGGCCAAGCGAAATTGATCCCCATCCGTGAAGTGAACATCGGCGATCGGATCTTGATCCACCCCGGTGAACGCATCCCCGTCGATGGCCGAATCGTCACGGGCACCTCTTCGCTGGATGAATCCACCCTCACCGGTGAATCCCTGCCGGTCGACAAAGGTGTGGCCGACCCTGTCTTCGCGGGAACATTGAACCTGCAAGGTGCCTTGGAGATTCGCGCCGAGCAGCTCGCCTCCGATTCCACCCTCGCCCGCATCGTCCAGCTGGTAGAAGAAGCACAAGATCGCAAAGCCCCCACACAACGACTCATCGAAACCTTTGGGAAGCGCTATTCCACTACGGTGCTGATTTTTGTCCTCGCCTGGTTGATCTTCCCGCCCCTCATCTGGGGGGTGGATTTTCGCAACAACTTTTATCGGGGGATGGTTTTGCTCATCGTCGCTTGTCCCTGTGCCCTGGTGATCAGCACACCGGTCGCCTATCTTTCGGCCATCACTGGCGCAGCCCGCCGCGGCTTGCTGTTCAAGGGCGGCGCATTCCTGGAAACCCTGGCTCGCCTCCGGGCAGTCGCTTTTGACAAAACGGGCACGTTGACACAAGGGCAGCCCATCGTCACCGACGTTCATTCCGTCGCCGACATTTCGCAATCAGAGCTGCTGCAATTGGCCGCTCAGATCGAATCCCGTTCTGAACATCCTTTGGCCAAAGCCCTCCTCCGGGCAGCATCTGCACAGAAGCTCGCTCTCGACTCAAGCGAAGCGCTGCACGATTTCGTCAACGAGCCTGGCCTGGGCGTCCGCGCCCGCTTGGGCGAGCACAGTTATCGAATCGGTCGCGTCCCCCATCTGGCCGATCTGCTTCCAATCGCGGAAAGTCTCAGCGCAACCTACGATTCCTTCTGCGCAGCGGGGAAAACCGTCGTCGGCGTGGTGCAGCTCCACCCTGCCCAACGTTGGCTGGGTTTGATTGCCTTTGCCGACCCATTGCGCGAAGATGCGGATCGCGTCGTTCAAGCGCTCCATGACCGCAAGATTCAAGTCGCCATGTTCACCGGCGATCATGAAATCGTCGCGCAGCGTATCGCTCAGCCGCTCGGCATCGCGGAAGTCCATTCCGGCTTGCTCCCCGGCGAAAAAGTCGACCGCTTGCAACAATTGGCCGAGCGTCAAGCTGCGTTGGCCATGATCGGGGAAGGGGTGAATGATGCGCCTGCGCTGGCTCATGCCCCTGTCGGCATCGCCCTCGGCGGCGCGGGGAGCGACATCGCTCTGGATAGTGCAGATGTCATCTTGATGGGCAACCGCCTCAGCCTCATCATCGATGCCCTGGAAATCAGTCAGCGTGCGTGCCGCGTGGTGACCCAAAACATCATTTTTTCGCTCACCGGCATCGCCTTGCTCATCGCCGGAGTATTCCTCATCAATCTTCCCTTGCCCCTGGGCGTCCTCGCCCATGAAGGCAGCACGATCATCGTCTGTTTGAATGCTCTCATCTCCTTGCTCCTAGTGCCCGAAATCCGGCGAAAGCGGCAATTGGCTACCTGAATTTCGCACTTCTGGATATTGCCCGAAGGCAACTTGTCGCTACAATGCAGGGGCAATCGCATCCATCTGCCGGCCGTGTGGCGCAACGGTAGCGCAGCGGACTTTTAATCCGTTGGTTGCAGGTTCGAATCCTGCCACGGTCATCAAAAAACGGGGCAGCCCTGTTGGCCGCCCCGTTCGTTGTTTCTCTCGGATCGGCTGTTTATTCTTCTTCGTTCAACTTAACGATCCGCGGATGCATGATCGGTTCTGGGAAGTCAACCGCCCCGCCCAAAACCTCAACGATGTAATCGGTCAAGATTTGGCGCTCGCCGATGCCAGGATCGGCAAAGCCTCGCTCTTCAGAGGCAGCAGCCAGGACCTGGTAGCCATCGCCACCGCGCAACAGGAAATTGTTCGTCACCAGGTGGAAGGTACGAGCGAGATCACCCACCGCCGCATTTTCCGCAACGAGCACATCTTCACTGCCATCGGCTCGGGTGATGACCAGCGTCTCGATCCGCGAAGGAGCATCCAGTGAAACCGCATCGGAGATGGCTTCGCGGCTGGAATCGAATTCAACGTACATGCCCGCTACCTGTGGGAAACGGCCATCCAGGGCCGGGTTGCGCGACAGGGCGTTTTCCATCATGGCAATCACCTCGCCACCGGTGAGTTCAACGACCACCATCGCATTGTTGAAAGCCAGGGCGGAGTTGATCGTCAACCTCGTGACGTTCGGCCCCAGTATGGTCGCCCGAATCCCACCACCGTTCTTCAGGGCGATATCGGTCGGGCCCACCGTAGCATTGGCAAACCAGAGCGCTGAATCTGCCGCGAGACTGCCGAGATTGGTTTCACGAGAGCGAACATTGGCTCGCAACCCATTCAGTTCACCGTTCGTGGTGCCGACGACCTCGAACAATTCCTGAATCAGATCCGTTGAGTGCAGGGCATCGTAGGTCTCCTGAACTGCCGCAGGTACCGTGACTTCGCTGCCCAGATATTCGCTCAAGGCAGCGATCGCCGCAGCCGTACTGGCCACCGGCCCACTGCGCTCATCGACGCTTTGGATGACGCCAGCTGCATCGAAAGTGACGATCAGGTTGCCCACATAGGAATAGAGCTGGTCGGTATTGACGATGACGACCGGATTGCCTTCGCTGTCTTCCCGCCAGGTGGGATAATCTGCATTGGCCGCATCTCCCTCGCGCAGGAGGTTGAATGGACCCATAGCCATATCGCTGCCCATGAAGCCCGTCGATCCCGCAGAAACGATGACATCGATGCCGCGCAAGTCGCTCGCCGAGAGTGGGTCACTGGTGAAATCCTGCGCATGATCCAAGAGCACGATCTTGTTCACACCCTGACCCTCGAGCAAGGTCACCTGCTCCAAAACCATCCCAACGGCCGAAACCAGCGGCCGGTTTTCTTCATCTCGTCCACCGACGAAATCCAAACCGGGCAGGGTTTCATCCGGATCGTTGATCACTTCGAAAAAGCCAGCCGGCGCCCGACCGATCAGACCGATCTTCTCGCCGTTAACTTCCACCCAGGCGCTTTTCACGACTTTACCGGCGTTGTCCACCGCATTGCCGCCATCTTCACCCAGCTGGATCGCCGGCGTTCCTTCCGCCAGCTGCACCGCCGAGAAATCCAGATTCACGGCGATGAACGGATAGTCCGCCGCGGCGAGCATGGTTGCAAAATCATTGATGCCGCCATCAAACTCATGGTTGCCGATGCCATTGGCGTGCAAGCCCATCGCGTTGTAAAAAGCGATATCGGCCAGGCCATTGGCCCCCAGGCCCTCCACCGCTGCCGCTGCCTCATAAAAGGGCCCCGGTAACGTATGATCGCCCGCAGTGACATGGATGCTGCCGATGCCCTCTGCAGCGGCGACCGCCTGCAGACCGGCGGCGACGGCAGCGAAGTTCAGAATCTTCGGCTCAAGAGTATTCGGATCTTGAAACGCCGATTCGTTATCCGAGCTGTGCAGCACCTGCAGGGTGTAGCCATCCTGCGCCTGACTGATCGGCACGCTCAGCAGCAGGCACAGCGAAACGGCGAACAACCACATTGCGCTGCTTCTCCTTTTGCTCATTTTTTCGTTCTCCTATACAGCTTCCCTTCTCCTGAGTGTATCGGATTCAAGTCAATTTTGAACCCAAAACCCTTCATTCCGCCGCGTCTTTCTGGCCGTTGCTGAATCGGTCTTGCAGGGTGCCGCTCAGCTGCTGGGCGATGGCAGTCAATTCCATCGGCAGCACGAATTTCGTCGATTCGCTGGCGCCGATTTCCTTCAAGGTTTCCAGGTATTGCAAAGCCATCGAATTCGCTTCCAGCCTGCGGGCCTGACGATGGATCGCGGATAGGGCACGGGCGTATCCCTCGGCCTTGAGCAATTGCGCCTCTTTTTCACCGGCCGCTTCGAGCAGCACGCTTTCTTTTGCTCCCTCTGCGCGCAGAATCGCGGCCTGCTTCTCGCCTTCCGCAACGCTGATGGCTGCTTCACGTTCGCCATCCGCACGCAAGACCTGGGCCCGCCGCTCCCGCTCAGCGCTCATTTGCCGATTCATCGCTTCCTGAACCGCACGTGGGGGTTCAATCTCGCGGATTTCCACGCTGGTGATCTTCAAACCCCAACGCTCGGTGACCTCATCCAGCTTCACACGCAAAGTGTCATTGATTTGCTCCCGTTTGGAGAGCACATCATCGAGGGTGATGTCGCCGATTACGGCTCGTAAGGTCGTGGTGGCAATGTTCAACGAGGCACTGACGACGTTGTCTACTTCCAGCACGCTCAGTTTGGGATCGATCACGCGGTAATACACCAGGAAATCGATCGAAATGGGTGCATTGTCTCTGGTGATCGCCGTCTGCGCCGGGATATCCAAAAATCTCTCGCGCAAATCCACTTTCGTGGCCCGTTCCAGGATGGGGATCACTATAATCAACCCTGGCCCACGGGTCGCGCTGTATTTTCCCAGTGCCAGGATCACCAGGCGTTCATATTGCGGCACGACCCGTACGATGCGTACCAGCAACCAGAAAATCAAGATGATGATGACGAGGATGGGGATGATCGTGGCGGCCCCTGCCAAACCCTCAAACTCCATGGTGGTCTCCTTTTCTTATCCCAGCAATCCAGCGCGGTCTTGCCGATCCAAATTGCCTGTTTTCTCTTTTTCCTGAATCAACGGTTCCACTTTCAAACGCAATCCCTGCCTCTGGATCACGGTGACCGCTTCCCCTTCCGCCAGAGCGTAATCGCTGCTGGCGCTCCAACTTTCGCTGTTCACCATCACGGAACCAAAAGGATGGGTCGCACTCGGGTCCAGCGCGCTGGTCATGCGACCTTCCTGGCCGATGATCTGCTCATCGCGCGTCCTTTCCGCTTTCTGATCGCGGATTTTCTCCAATATGGGCACCAGCAAAACGCGGTGATAGAGCAACTGCAATCCCAAAACCACCAGGATCAAAACCGGATTCAACGGATTGCCCGCGAAAAGGAACCAGCTGCCCAGGGCTTGCAAGGCAAAACCCACCAATGTGTAATCCCGCCAATGACGCGGTAAAAAGGGGAAAGTAATGAAGGTCAATACGCCCACGCTCAGCACCAACACCGCCAGCCAGTTCGTCGCTGGCTCCTGCCACAGGTATACCCCGCTGACGCCCAAAGCAGCCAGGGTGATGAGTTCTGTGAAGCCCGTACCCGGGATGTAACTGGCCGTCACCCCCGACCACAAACCGAAAATCAACAGCAGATAGATGAGATTGGGATCTACACTCAGCAACACATCCATTTCGAACCTCCGCCAAAATGACGAATGGCAAGCGCCCCTAGATTATACCCATGGTTCTATCTGTTCTCACAGAATCCCCTAACCAATCTGGGCCGGCTGATTTATCATTCCATACGCATTCGAGCGCAAAATGTTGCCTTTACCGAACGAAGAAACGGCCATTCGCTATGTGTTTCGCTCCCTGCGGCGCCTCCGCGGACGGAAAAGGGGCGAAGATTCCCAGGATCGAGAGCCACGACTGGGAGCCCGGTTGCTCTCCGCCCATCGCCTCGACGAAAGTGCCCCGATCAGCGCCGTCGTCACCGGCAGCAAAGGCAAAGGCAGCGTCATCATCCTGGCTGCGCGCGCGTTGCATGCCCTGGGCCATCGAGTCGGCACGCTTACCAGCCCCCATCTCGTCTCCTGGTTCGAGCGCATTCGCATCAACGGTCGCGCCATTTCCGAAGCGGATTTTTGCCGCATCCTGAGCGATTTCGTCCCGACCATCGATGCCATCGAGGCGAGCCTGGCTGCCCATCAACACCTCAGCCCGCAGGCGATCTTCCTGGCAGTAGCCCTGCGTCATTTCCAAGAGCAGGGGGTGGAATTTGCCATCCTGGAAGTGGGTCGCGGCGGCCGATTCGATGATGTCTCGCTCGTGCGCAAACGGGTCGCCGCCTTCAGCCCCATTTTCCGCGAACACTTGGGCTATCTGGGCTCGAACCTGGCTCGAATCGCCTGGCACAAGAGCGGCATCCTCGCCCCCGGCATTCAGGGCATATCGCTGCCTCAACGACCCGTGGTGAGGGCTGAACTCATGCGAGAGGCAGCGCAAGTCGGTGCCAGGCTGCATTTCCTTCAGGGTGAAGAGCGGGGCCGCTGGCTGCCCGGTGACGGCGCGGGAAGCCACTTGTGGCTGCCGCCCTATGGTGAGCTACGATTGGGCCTGGCCGGCCGCTATCAGGCGGAAAATACCGCCCTCGCCCTGGCCCTGGCCCGGCGTTTATACGCTGCTTCCCGCCAACAGCCAGCGGCCCCCTTCTCCACCGGGCAAATGGTGCAGATCCGGCCGGCGCTCGCCACTTTAACCTGGCCGGGCCGTTTCCAGATCTTGCAGGAAAACCCCCGGGTCATCCTCGATGGCGCGATTCATGGCCGCTCTGCCCGGGCTTTGGTCGCCAGTCTCGCCGGTCATTTGCCAGAGCCGGTCGTCGCCATCCTCTGCGTCCCACGGAACAAAGGCTTCCGCGGCGTGTACCACGCCATCGCAAAAATCAGCGATCAATGGATCATCACCGAAACGAAGCGCAACCGCATCCTCCCCTTCCCAGCCAAAGGGCTTGCCTTGCGACTCGCGAGCGAGCTGGGCGCCCAGGCAACCCATCGCCACAACTTGCAAGACGCCCTCCAGGCAGCCGAGATGATGAGCGGAAGCCGTGGCACCATCCTGATCATCGGCACCCATTCCATCCTGGCCGATGCTGCCCAGCACTGGCGCCTCAAATATGATAATCTCTGGTGAAAGGGAGAGTGACATGGGTGGGAAGTATTACGAAGAGCTCATCGTCGGCGAAGTCATCCGGCATGAATTCGGTCGCACCCTCACCGAAATGGATAACGTGCTGTTCAGCAGCCTCACCATGAACCACCAACCGCTGCACATCAATGCCGATTTCGCCGCCGGCACCGAATTCAAGCGCCCGCTGATGAATGGTTTGTTCACGCTGGGGCTCGTCGTGGGCATTTCGGTGAACGACCTGACCGCCGGCACCATCGTCGCCAATCTCGGTTACGAAGAGGTGCGCCATACGCATCCGCTTTTCGCCGGCGATACCCTCTACGCCGAAAGCCGCGTCTTGCACAAGCGCATCAGCCGCTCCCAGCCAGAGCGAGGCCTGGTCACCCTGCAACAAACCGGTCGCAATCAAGATGGAGTGGTCTGCATCCAGCTCAAACGTACCGCCCTCTTCTTGATGAGGCCCACCGGCGACGCTTGAAATCGTCTCTCGTGGGCGGGATGCTGATGTCAAGAGAGCGACCACAGGCCCTTTCACTGCTTCGTCTCCCCACACTCTCGCGTGCCCTGGCCGGCATCGCCTGGCTGGCGCTGGTGGGTGCACTTCTGCCCATCGTGCCGCCGGCGCAAGCTCAGAGCGCTGCCCTCATCGAACTCAGCCTAGATGCCGCCGGCATCGGTTACGACGGCTATTATCGAGCGGGGTTATGGTTGCCGATCCGCGTCCGCATCAGCAACCATACCGAATCTGCCATCCAGGCCTCGTTGGTCGTCCGCCCACAAACTTCACCGGAATCGGTGGTCCACACGTTCAGCGCGCCGGTGTTCCTCTCGCCAGAAGCGGGCAGCCGCATCAGCGTCACCCTGTACATCCAGCCTCTGGAGCAAGCGCGATTGTTGCGCCTGGAATTGTTGGATGCCGAGGGCCGCGTCCTCAGCCAGGAAAACTTCCGCCTGCAACTCGTCCCGCCGGACGATCACCTCTATATGGTGATCAGCGATACCCGCTCGCCGGCGCCGTTGGATTTGAGCGCTGTCCGCAATGGCGACGCCAGAGTCCGGCAAGGAGCCTGGTCGGTGGAACATCTTCCTGAGCGCCACGCCGCCCTGGATGGCATTGATCTCCTGCTCATCAGCAACGCGGATACCGGCAAGATGAATGCCCGGCAACAGGAAGCGCTGGCTGGCTGGGTCGCTACCGGCGGCCACCTCATCGTAACCGGGGGCAGCACGACCGCCCGAACCACCCGGACTGCCGCGGGCCTCGCGGACCTCCTCCCGCTCCGACCCGGTTCCAACCGTGACGTTGCGGATCTATCGGCATTGGCTGGATTCATCGGCGAAGCAACCAACCTGCGCGCCGACACTTCGATCGCCGTCGGGGAGCTGCACCCGCAAGCACGCGTCCTTTTGCGACACGATGCCGGAGAGCCACTCATCAGCCAGCGTGATTTTGGCGATGGATTGGTCACTTATCTCAGCGCAGACCCCCTGGCCCCGCCGCTGAATTTCTGGCCCGGCCTCGGTGAGCTTTGGTTCACGATCGCCCTCTCCGCCAACCCCATACCCGGCTGGGCCCACGATTGGAAAGCATGGGATCCAGCCATTCAGGCCGCCGAAATCATGCCGGGGCTGGATCTTCTCCCCAATTCTCTCTCCCTGGTGGGTTTCCTCATCGCTTACATCGTCGTGGTCGGCCCTTTCAACTACCTCCTGTTGAGCGCATTGCGTCGCCGCGAATGGGCCTGGCTATCCATCCCCACCTTCATCATCTTCTTCTCCGCGGGCGCCTGGGCCCTCGGCCAACAGCTTCGGGGGACGAAAGTTACGCTGAACCGCATCGCCATCGTCCGTTCCTGGCCGGCAGAGAAGCTGGCACGTGTCGACGAATACCTCGGCCTGCTGTCGCCGCGACGGGATCACCTGACGCTCGAAGTCGCCCCGGCGGTGTTCCTCAGCGCGCCGCCCGTCTCCGCAGAGGACGACGCATTGAGTTTGCAGAGTGATGCTCTGCTGAACATCGAGCAAAGCAACCGATTTCGGGCAGCAGAGTTTGCGGTGGATGCCAGCCTGGTCAGCCACTTCGTCCTCAGTGGTGCTACCGAGGCGCCTGCCATACAGGGCGATGCCAAGCTGCGTTTCGCCGGCGACGGCCGTACGCAAGTCCTCGCGGGTAGCGTACACAATCAGAGTGCGACACCGCTTTTCGATCCCGTGTTGCTGTTCCGCAACGCATCTTTGCCCCTGCCTGCTTCACTGGAACCCGGGGAACGCCAGGAATTCCAACTGGAATTGGCCAACGCTTACGAACTGCGTGAACCGGGTGGCGCGGCCGCTCCCGCGAGCCTGGTCTACACTCCCGGCCTGCGCGATGAATTCAGTTCGCGTAGCCTGTTTCGCAGGATCGCTTCCGGCGAGACGAGCGCGCGAGAATTGATGGGCAACGAATATGCCGCCAGTCGCAACCGGCAAAACTACCCCGGCTCACCCGAGCACTGGCAACGAGCGCTGCGCCGCCGCCTGCTGTTGGATGCCATCATGAATGACCATTCCCGCGCCCCGGGCCGTGGCAACCGCCTGTATCTGGCAGGTTGGAGCGAGGAGAGTGGATCTGAACTGGCGTTGTTCGGCGCAGAATCGACGACCCTGGTGGAAACGCTGCATCTCATCGCCCTTCCCGTCACCTTCACCGTGCCCGAAACCTCGGTTCATATCGCCGCCGAGCAATTCACCTGGCACGCACCCTACACCACAGTGGATGACATCGGCCCGCAACGCTTCACCCTGCGCCCGGAAGACGAGGTCGTCTTTGAATACATCCCTTTGCCCGAGGCCCGCCTGGCAGCAATCGATGCCCTGCACCTGGTGGCGCGCGTCCCCAGCTCGGTCATCTATCGGTTGGAAATGCAGCTCTGGGATTGGCAACAGGAGGAATGGCAGGCGATTGAGTTGGATGTGGGGCCCAACGCGCAGCCGACGATCTTGCCGAAGGGCTGGGAACGCTACCTTGGCCCCCTCGGCCGGGTGCGCATCCGCCTCACGCGGGAAGAAGGCGGCGGTTTCCTCAATCTGAACATGATTGGTGTAGAATTCAGCGGCCAATATGCGTCTGATTCAGCGGAATTCTCTTCCGTCGACGCTCAAGGATAGGGCATGGAAACCAGCATCATCCAATCCACGGGTCTGAGCAAGCGTTATGGCAAGTTCACCGCCGTCAACGAGCTCTCCCTCCATGTGCCGGCCGGTTCCATCTACGGATTTGTGGGCCCCAATGGCGCGGGCAAAACGACGACGATGCGCATGTTGACCACCCTCACGCGTCCCAGCGCTGGGGAAGCCTGGGTGGCCGGCCATTCCATCCATCATGATCGCCGAGAGGTGCGCCGGGCCATCGGTTATATGCCTGATGACTTCGGGGTGTATGATGACCTGCGCGTATGGGAATACCTCGATTTCTTCGCTGCCTGCTACGACATCCCCGAATCTGAGCGCCGACCGCTCGTCCATGATCTGCTGGAATTGGTCGAACTCTCCCACCGCCGCGATGATATGGTCGATCAACTCAGCCGCGGCATGAAACAACGTCTTTCCCTGGCCCGCACCCTCGCCCATGACCCGCGGGTCCTCATCCTGGATGAGCCGGCTTCCGGATTGGATCCGCGCGCGCGCGTCGAGATTCGTGAGTTGTTGGTCTCCCTGGCCGGCATGGGCAAAACCGTCTTCTTCTCCACACACATCCTCGCGGACGTGAGTGAGATCTGCAGCCACATCGGCATCATCGAAGCCGGCCAGTTGATCATCCAGGGCAGTATGAATGAGATTCGCGCGGAATTGATGTCTCACCGTGAAGTCATCGTCACCCTCGCCGATGCGGCAAGCGCCAGCCGCGCCCATGGCATTTTGCGCAACGCTCCGACGGTACTGGAAGCGGAATTGCTCCCCCCACGGGGTGGCCGCCATAGCGTGTTGGTCAAGTCGGATGGCGATGACGAAGCCATCGGTGCTTTGAACCAGCGGCTCGTGAACGCCGAAGTCCTGGTGCTTGGTTTCACCGAAGAGACGCGCAATTTGGAAGCGATGTTCATGCGCATCACCAAAGGCATCGTCACATGAAGGCACTCTCGGAGGCTGCGCCCGATGCCGCGAGCCTGAATCCAGCCCGCCATCGCCTGTATCTGGCGCAGCTCTTGCAATACGGTTTATACGCACAGGCGTTCACCCTCCTGCTGCCGCTGCTCTTCACCTTGGTCAGCATCCTGGGGATCGCCGATGGGCTCGAATTCCAAGCGCAGTACCTCCTGCAAGCGAACCGCCACTCGGTCAGTGAAACGGCCATGCTCTCTTTCATCCTGGCTCTGGTCAATGTTTGTGCGCTGGTAGTGTTGTTGGTGGGGGCATTGGCTCGTGAGTGGTGGTTGCTGCTGGTGGCCGGCGTCACGATGCTGTACAACCTGGCCCTGCTCTTCTTCTGGCAACATCTCGCCAGCGGGATCACGCTCGGGATCTTGTGCTTTACCCTGATTCGGGCGCGCGCGGATCTCCCTCAGCTGCGTTTCAATCCAGTGATGCGCAAAGAATTGCGCGCTCGTATGCGAGGCATCCGCGCCTTTGTGATCCTCTCCATCTATCTTTCTTTGATGAGCGCGGTTGCCATATTGCTCTACCTCATCTTCGTCCCGCAAGTGCAAGCCACGGGTTCGGTGGCGATCGGCACCATCGGACGGGATCTGTTCCGCGGCATGGTCGCCCTCGAGTTGCTGCTCATCATCTTCATCGCGCCCGCCTTCACCGCAGGGTCCATCACCGGCGAACGGGATGCCAATACCTACGACCTCATCCGCATGACGATGATCCCGTCGCCCGCCTTCATCATCGGCAAATTGGAATCAGCCATCGGTTACATCCTGTTGTTGATGTGTGCCACCGCCCCCCTCCTCGCTTTGGCCTTCCTTTTTGGCGGGGTGAGCCAGTTGGAGCTGGCGCTTTCTTTCGAGCTGGTGGTCGTGACGTCTTTGCTCTTCGGTGCGGTGGGCATGTATTACTCGGCTGGCGCAGAACGCACCCTCGCGGCCAGCGTACGTTCCTATCTGACGAATCTAGCCTTTCTTTTCGCCATCCCGCTCGCGACGCTGTTATTGCTCCGCATCATTGAAACCCTCGTCGGCAGTTCCACTTCGCCCGTTTTTGAAGCCATCCTGTGGTACAGTCGCGATATCTTGATCAGCCTGAATCCTTTTCTGGCGGCTTTGAGCACGCAGCAGCTGCTGGTCCGCGAAGGCGTGCTGACTTTTGGGCAGCAAATCCTCGCCAGCAATGGCGCACAGATCCCCACCGTCGCACCCTGGATCAGCTACACCCTGTTCTATCTCCTCGGCAGCGGCGCGCTGGTCGTCCTCACCATGCGCCGGCTACGCTATGAGTTGGATTGAGGTGGATCGCGGATGACGGTCCTCACCCCACCACCGGCGGATTTCGCTGAACTGAATGCCCTGTTCCGCCGCTGGCAGTGGCGCAGCAACTGGGTGGATTGCTTGCGCTGGCTCCCCATCGCCCTGATTCTCGGTTGCTGGTTGGCCATCGCCCTCGTGGTCGCATCCCGCTTCTTCCTTCTGCTGACGCAGCTCGAGCAGGTGGTCTTGAGTGTGGGCATCCTCTCTTCAATGGCCCTCTCCGTCATCGTCTGGCTTTTCATTTGGCCACAGTCCGAATTGCGCTTGGCACGTCGCCTGGAGCGAGCGTTCCATCTTCAGGAGCGGCTCTCCACTGCCTTTGAAATCCAGGCCGGCGACATCCATACCAGCGAGCAGCTGAGCCGGGTGCAACTGCGCGATACTCTGCAGCATGCCACTTCGGCATCCCCTGTGACCGCGCTGCCCTTTCGTCTGAGTGGCAAAGCCCTCCTTGTTTTGGCTGCCTCCTCATTCACCCTATCGTTGGTGATCCTTTTGCCGAGCGAACTGGAGACCCGCCTCTTTTGGCAACAGCAACTGCAAGCCCAACGATCTCTGGCCATGGACGCCCTGGAAGATGCGCGCGGCGCCGTCGTTGCCGAAGAACGCCTCAGCGCACAGGAGCGCGAACGGTTGTTGCGGGCGATCGATGATGCCGTAGCCCATTTGGACAATGACGCCATCAGCCGCGAAGAAGCGGTCGCTTCCCTGTATGGCGCGGCCCAGCAACTCCAGGAAGGTCAAGCGGCCTTAAATGCGCAAAGCTCTACCGTCCAGGAATCTTTTGCAAACGCTGCAGAGGCCTTGCGCCGCGGCGAAGATCGTCCTGCTCCCGACCGTCCACCGTCGCTCAGCGAACGCCTCCAAGAAATGAGAGCGGATCTCCCTTCGCTCAGCGAAGATCAACGCTCCAGCCTGGCCCTCGCCCTGCGTGAAGCGGCCGAAGCCTTCGCGCTGACCAACCCCGATCTGGCCAGTGCGCTGGAAGCTGCCGCCGAGGCGCTGGAGCGTGGCGATCTCACCGCTGCCGATGAAGCCATGGCTGATGCGATCTTCGAGTTGCAAACGATGGCAGCCGACCAGGAACGAGCCAGCAGCGAAGCAGGATCTATGGATCGCGCGGCAGAACAGTTGTCGAATGCTGCAGAGCAGTTGACGGATGGCAGCGATACCGCACCCTTCAACGATCCGGCAGGGGAAAACGGCTCCGGCAGGGATGTCGGCCGCAGAGGCTCGCAGGCTGCCGCCGTCCCTGCTCCAGAGGGGGAAACCAGCGAAGGCGCGGTTCGAGGCGCGCAGGGGGCGGAGAGCGCTGATTCCCGCACGGAAACCAGCGCGGGCCAGACTACTGGCGCCAGCAATGTCACCTCCGGTCAAAGTGACGACGTGAGCGCTCTTCCCGGTGGCGATTTGCCCAGTTCAGGCAATGAAACCGATGGCAGCGGCCGAGGGAATTACCAGACCATTTACGCCCCGCGCGAACGCATCGAGGGCAACAGCCAAATCGGGATCGAGCTCGAAAGCGGGAGCAGCGACATCCTGGTCGACAGTGGTGAATTCAGTGAAAACCCATTCGGCGAATCGCACATTCCTTACACGCAATTGTTCCATGACTATCGTGATTCCGCCAATGTCGCTCTGGAAACGGAATACATACCGCTCGGCTTGCGCGCTGTGATCCGCTCCTATTTCAGCGCGATTGAACCCGATCCCTAAGGCTAGTGCTTTTCTTTGGCCCAACCACCAGGAGAAACCATGACCGCAACCACTGAAATCAGCCCCGAAATCTTTCATGAACGTACCGCCGCGATCGAACGAGAGGTTGCTCGAGTCGTCGTCGGCCAGCAGGAGATCTTGCGCCACGTTTTGATTTGCATGTTGGCGAGCCGCCATGCCCTCCTCGAAGGAGTGCCCGGTCTCGGCAAAACGTTGCTCATTCGCACGTTGGCTGCCGCCTTACAGCTCAATTTTTCCCGCATTCAATTCACGCCAGACTTGATGCCTTCCGATATCATCGGCACCGACATCCTGGAAGAAACCGAGGAAGGCCGCCGCGCGTTTCGATTTCAGCACGGCCCCATCTTCGCCAACTTGATCCTGGCGGATGAGATCAACCGCGCCACTCCCAAAACGCAATCCGCCCTACTGGAAGCGATGCAAGAAAAAACCGTGACGGTTGCCGGGCGCCGCTATGCGCTGGAAGCGCCATTTTTCGTGCTGGCCACCCAGAATCCTCTGGAAATGGAAGGCACCTACCCCCTTCCCGAAGCTCAGCTGGATCGTTTCCTCTTCAAAATCCAGGTGGATTACCCCGCGGTGGACGAACTGGTGCGCATCCTCGATCGCACCACCGGCGTCGCCGAACCGACGGCCCAGGCCGTCGCCAGTGGGGAAGAGATATTGGAGATGGGTGCCTTGGCGCTCAACCTGCCCGTCGCCAGGCACTTGAGCGATTACGTCGCGCGCCTCGTCTTCGCTTCTCACCCCAATGCCACAGAAGCGCCACCGGAAGTTCGCCAATACATCCGCTATGGCGCCAGCCCGCGCGGTGCACAAGCCATCTTGATCGGTGCGAAGGTCAATGCGTTATTGGAGGGGCGCTTCAACGTTTCATTCGGCGATATCGAAACGGTGGCCGCGCCGGCCCTGCGCCACCGCCTGTTGCTGAATTTCGAAGGCCTCGCCGAAAACATCGTCCCCGATGCCATCGTGCAGGCCCTCCTGCGAGATACCCCAAAGGGGATTTGAGATGCCACCGCTCTTGCCCAAGGGGAATGCAGTGCTTGCTGTCCGCGAGTGGGGTGACGGCCTTGCTTGCTTCGTCCGCAACTCATCGCACCAGAGCGATTCCTTTTCCCCACTATTGCGCAGGGATGGCAGCGCATGAGCACCGTCCCCTGGCTGGATGAACGAGAACGCGCGCGACTCGCCCAGCTCTCTTTCGCCCCACAACGCAAATCGGCCGGTGGCTGGGTGGGTGATCGCCGCTCTGCCCGCCGCGGCACCAGCCTGGAATTCGCCGACTACCGCAACTACGCCCCGGGCGATGACTTGCGCCGCCTGGATTGGAACCTGTATGCCCGACTGGAACGGCCGTACTTGAAACTGTATGAAGACGAAGAAGATCTCGCCCTACACATCATCCTGGATGCCTCCGCCAGTATGGAATGGCCGCTCACGGCTGAAGAAGGTCAGGTCAGCAAGTGGGATTTCGCCCGTCACCTCAGCGCCGCTCTGGCTTACATCGCCCTGCAAAACAACGACCAGCTACTCATCACCGCCATTTCTGGCGCCGAATGGCAAACCTTCGGCCCGTACCGCGGTCGCGAACATAGCCCGCGGATGTTCTCCTTCCTCAGCGCACAAACTGCCTCTGGCGAGCTGGATTGGAACGAGTGTTTGCGCTCTTATGGCTTGAGGCACGCTCGGCCGGGCCTGCTCGTCCTGATCAGTGACCTGCTCAGCGCCGATGGCCATCGCACGGGTCTGAATGACCTCCTCGCGCTGGGGTATGAAACCACCATCGTGCACACCCTTTCGCCTGATGAAATGGAACCCACCCTGGTCGGTGAATTGCGCCTTATCGACATTGAGAATGGTTCCGCCCGCGAAGTCACCCTGGATGGCCGCCTGCGCGCACAATATGCCCGCCGAGTGAAGCAATGGCAGGAAGGCATTCGGCGAGAAAGCCACTCGCGCGGTGTTCGCTACCTACTTGCCCGCACCGACCGGCCCTGGCTGGGCCTGCTGATGCAAGATCTGCGCCGCGCTCGACTGCTCAAATAGGTTCCTGGAATGCTGCACTTTTTGACTCCCATCGCCTTCAGCGGTCTCGCGCTCGCCCTGCCTATCCTCTTGCTCTATTTACTCAAACTGCGCCGAAGCGAGATTCCCGTCAGCAGCAACTTCCTCTGGCAGCAAGTCCTGCAGGACGCCGAAGCGAATGCCCCCTGGCAACGATTGCGCCGCAATTTCCTCTTGTTCTTGCAATTGCTCCTACTGGCTGCCCTGGTGTTCACCTTGGCCCGCCCATACACCATTGTGCCCGCGGTCAGCAGCGGCAAATTGGCCTTGCTCATTGACGCTTCCGCCAGCATGAACGCCACCGATGCAGCCGAAGGTACGCGCATGGCTGCCGCCAAACAGCAGGCGCTGGCCATCATCGATACGATGAACGCCGGGGATCGTGTCATGTTGGTCCGCGTCGCCAGCCTGGCGGAGATCATCCTGCCTTACAGCAACCATCGTGACCAACTGCGCAGCGCCATCTCATCGCTGACCGCTGGGGCGGGTACGGCCGATTGGCAGAGCGCCTTGGCTCTGGCTACCGCCGATCGCCATAGCGAAACCGCGGCCGAACGCATCGTCATCCTCAGTGATGGCGGCTTCGGCGAAATCTCCGCCCTACCCGGTGGTCAGGACATCGAATGGGAATACATCCCCATCGGCAATTCTGCGGAGAATGTCGCCATCAGCCAACTCGCCACGCGTTCCCTTGGCGCCGAACGCCCGCAACTATTCGCTTCCCTGACCAACTATGGTCAACAGGACGCCGAGCGCATCTTGAGCCTCTGGTTGGATGAGAATTTGCACCATTCCGAGCGAATCTCCATCGCGGCTGGCAGCGCGCAACCTTTCCTATACGAGCTGCCTTCCCACGAACATCAGGAGCTGGAACTGCGCCTCACGGTGCCGCTGGCCGCCCAAACCCCCGACCATTTTCCGGCGGATGACCGTGCCTATGCGGCCACCGGCAATTCCAGCGCCGCGCGCGCGTTGCTCATCTCGCAAAACTCGGACGGTTCAGACCGCAATATCTTCCTGGAACGCGCCATCAGCAGCATCCCGGGCTGGGAAGTCTTGCGCGGCAACCCATCACTGGGAATTCCCAGCTTGATCACGGACCTCACCGTGCTGGATGGCTGGCTGCCCGAAGAAGGCTTACCGGAGGGCGATCTGCTGCTCATTCAACCGCCGCGGAGCACACCTCTCTTTGAGCGGGGCGAAGCTGTTGCCATCCATGCACCTTTGCGCGCTGACGAACAACACCCCATCACCCAATTTGTCGACCTCAGCAATGTGAGTTTGCTGACGGCACAAGAATTCACGCCGCTGTTCGATTGGGCCCAAACGATCATCTGGGCGGATTCGGTGCCATTGCTGCTCGCAGGAGAGCAACAAAACCGCCGCATCGCCCTCCTGACTTTTGATCTTCAGGATTCCGATCTCCCTCTTTGGATTGCCTGGCCCATCCTCGTGGCCAATCTATTGGAATGGTTTCGTTGGGGAGATCTTGCTGATGCCGAGCACCTGAATCGCGGGGAACTCGCCCTCTTCTCAGCACCGCTCGCTGCTGATACGGCACGCATTACGGGGCCGGATGGAGACTTGCAGTTGCTTCCCGTAACCAGTCCCACAGTGGCTTTCCAAGATACCGAATCGACCGGCTTGTATCGTTTGGAATGGCTGGCGGGCGAGCAGGTCATCCGCTCGGATGCCTTCGCCATCAACTCATTCCAACCGCAAGAAAGCGACATCCGACCCCGCGAAGCAGTACAATTCGGAGACATCACGCTGAGTCAAAGTGAAACGGATGCATTGGGCCAGCGAGAATGGTGGTCGATCGCCGCCACGATCGCCCTCGTGCTCCTGGTTGGCGAATGGTGGTTGTATCACCATCGCAACCGCTTGCCGAAGCGCGTCCCGGCCGGTGCTCCACCCAGCCTGCGACAACGCATCTTCCCGGGAAGCGCAAGATGAATTTCGCAGCACCGGGTGCGCTCTGGCTCTTGCTGGCGCTGCCCGTCCTCTGGTACATCGGCTGGCCACGTCATCGTTTTCGCCTGCGACGGGACAGCTTGAGTTTGCTGTTGCGAACTTTGATCGTGATCTTGCTCATCCTTTCGATGGCCGGGCTGGAAAGCGTCCGGGCGACGGATCAACTCTCGGTGGTGTTTGTGGTTGACCTGTCCGACAGCCTTGGGGGAGATGCCCTCACTGCCGCTGAAAACTACATCCGTGATGCGATCGCCCATATGGCGGCCGATGACCGTTTCGGCGTCGTCGTTTTCGGCCAGGAAGCGCGCATCGTGCGGCCCGTTTCCGTGATCCGCAACTTGAACCCGATCCGTAGCGAAGTTCATCCGGGCAACACCGATATCGCCGAGGGATTGCGCAAAGCGCTGTCCATCTTCCCGCCGGATGCCGCCCGCCGCATCGTCCTGATCAGTGATGGGCAAGAAACGACCGGAGATGCCGCCCGCATCGCCCAGTTGGCCCATACCGCCAATGTGGAGATCAGCTTCGTCGCTCCGTCACCCGAAAAGATACCCGATATCCGCGTGACCCGTTTTCACCTGCCTCAGGTGGTGAGCGCCGGCCAGGAATTCGAAGCGGAAATCGCCATCGATGCCGACCTTCCCACACTTGCCCGCGTCATCATTGAGGGTGAAGAGCAGCGTCTCTTGAACGAAATCATCGCTTTGCAAGCCGGGCGCAATCAACGAGCGCTCACCCTGCGCGGCGAAGAACGACCCGGCAATTTCCTCACCCTGGAATTGAGCGTAGAAGCGCTCGACCCTGCCCTGCAAGCACCCGGCCAGATCTATCAAAATGATCGACTGACCGCGGTGACGCGCGTCCTGGGCGAACCCAGCGTTTTGCTCGTGAGTCCCAGTCCAGCCGAAACGCTCAATCTCCTGCCCGCCCTGCAAAGCGCGGGATTGCAGATTCAAACCGTGACGCCCCAGGCTTTGCCCAACCACCTCAACGGCTTCGCTCCTTATGATGTGGTCGTATTGGCCAACGTTTCGGCGCTCGGCCTGACCGAACAACGCATGCAGGCTCTCGAAGAATACGTGCGAGATTTCGGTGGCGGCCTCGTCACCATCGGCGGCCACGAAGCCTTTGCTCCCGGCGGTTATGCCGACACTCCATTGGAACGAGTGTTGCCGCTGGAAATGCGCCTGCGCGATGAAGAAAGACTGCCCCAACTGAACATCATCTACGTCATCGATCATTCCGGCAGCATGGGCACCATCAGTTCCAGTGGCGATGTCCTCACGCACCTTCAATATGCCCAGGAAGCCATCGTCCGCTCGTTGGAATATCTGCAAAGGGAAGACCGCGCCGCCATCGTCGGCTTTGATGCCAGCGCTTTCCTCATCTCTCCTTTCCAAACGGTTGCCGATGCGCGCCGCTTGCAACGACCCGTTCTGAGTTTGCGTGCCAGCGGCGGGACGGACATCCTCGCCGGCTTATCTTTGGCGGCGGAAATTGTCCCCTTCAGCGAGGCGGATCTGACGCACATCATCCTGCTCACGGATGGCGGGGCCAGCGAAACTGGCCTGATCGAATTGGCCAGCGCCTTGCACGAAAGCGCCAACATCAGCACTTCTGTGGTCAGCATCGGCCGCTCGCCCGTACCTTTCCTGCGCGAACTGGCTGAAGCAGGCGATGGCCATTTCCACCACGTCACCGATGCCGCCTCGATCCCCGCTATTTTCGCCGCAGAAACCATCCTGGCCACCCGTTCTTACATCATGGAGCAATACACAGCCCTGCGCGCGCAAGAAGCGCACCCCATCACGAGAGGATTGAATGATTACCCCATCCTCAATGGCTATGTCGCCGCCAGCGCCAAAGACAATGCGCAGGTCCTCATCCGTGGCGGTAGTCAGGACGACCCCATCCTCACGGCCTGGCAATACGGGCTCGGCCGTTCCGTCGCGTTCACCAGCGATGCCAAAGCGCAATGGGCCAGTGAATGGGTGGGCTGGGCGGAATTTGCGCCATTCTGGAACCAGGTCCTGCGCTGGACCATCACCCGAGAGAGCGGCCAGCTGGAAACCCAGGTGTACCTGGAAGGAGAGACAGCACGCATCGTCACGCAAGCGCTGGACGACCAGGACCACTTCTGGAACAACCTCCAACTCCAGGCCACCTTGAATTTCCCCGGTGGCTCGACCCAGAGCCACCTCAGCTTAGCTTTAGATCAAGTGGCTCCCGGCCGCTATGAAGCGACTTTTACGCCCGAGCGAGACGGTGCATACTTGATCCACGTGCAAAGTGGCGACCCCGCCGTCCCCATTCAATCCCGCAGCGCCTGGACGCTCAGCTACTCCGAAGAGTACTTGCCCCCAGAACAGGATGGCCGCCTTTTGCTCGCCAACCTGGCTGAACAAACCGGTGGCCAAGACCGCAGCGCGAACGCCGCATCCGCATTCGACCACGATCTCCGCGCTGAAGCAGCCACGCAGCCCATGCGTCAGGGCTTGCTCCTCGCCGCTTTGCTTTTGCTCCCTCTGGATATCGCCCTGAGGAGAATCGTCCTCTCCCGTGAGGACTGGCGGGCCTTGCGCGCGTTTCTCTTCCCGCAACGAGCGGCCACCGGTGCCCGCGAGCGAATCGCTACTTTGCTGGAGCAAAAGTCACCCAAGCCAGCACCGGCGACAGCCATCACGCCTCAGCGCATCCCATCCGCCCCTTCCAGCCAGCACCGGCACCAACCGGCCTATCAAGCGCGGACTGCACCGCTCCCCAGCCCCATACCCGAAGCTCCACAAACCAACCTGGGAGCCCGCCTCCTTCGGGAACGTCGCCAACGTGCCAGGCGGGTGGAACGCGACAAATCCTTGGTTGATTGAACGAAACTCACCTCGGTTTCGCTACCAGGAGAGCTCAATTCTCTCCGCGAATGCGGGCCGCCATCGCTTCCGCGCAAGCGACCACGGTCAGATGGGTGTTGGCCCGCGGTACGTTGGGCAAGATGCTGGCATCCACGACGCGCAGATTTTCCACGCCGATCACGCGACACGCTGGATCGACCACACTGCGCGAATCATTCGCAGCGCCCATGCGACAGGTGCCACAGATGTGATTCGCATCGGTCACGCCCCGCCAGAGCCATTCATCCAGCTGCGCCACGTCAGCCAAACCTTCGATCGTCCCACCCTGAGGCAGTAAGCGGAAGCGCTCGACGATCGCCGCAAGCGCCGGCTGCTGGGCCAAAGCGAAGAGTCGCCTGGCTCCATCCCGCAAGCGGAGCCAATCCCGTTCATCGCTGAGCATATTCTCTTCGATGATGGGGCCGTCAAAGGGGTCGCTGGAAACGGGCCGCAATTCTCCGCGGGAAAAGCATTGCATTTGCCAGCAGCCCAACATCCCAAACGGTCGTTCCAATTCAGCCGGTTCGGTCCAATCGGCGTAATAATCACTCCGGGTTTGCAGACCCGGTGAGAACATGCTCCAGAGCATCATGTCCGCTCGGCCGGCCCCGGCCAAATGCGAGGAATAACGCAAGCATACATTGCTGAACCGTTCGTGCACCGAAAAGCGCAGCGCATCCGGGCGCAACTGCGCGTGCACACGAATGAAGGGATGATCTTGCAGGTTGCGCCCCACGGGTAACTCCAAACGAGGGACGATGCCCGCCGCTTCCAGCCAGGTTTTCGGGCCGATCCCCGAACGATGCAAGATCAATGGGCTATGCACCGCGCCGGCGCACAGGATCACTTCACCGCCCCAGGCCTCCTGCCATGCATCGGCGAGGAAGGCCCGCAGCCCAAGAGCACGCCGGCCGTCAGGAGACAAAATGACGCGATCTACCGTAGCATCACCGTGGATCGTCAAGTTTTCCCGGTTGCGCGCTTCCTCCAGATAGCCATCGTTGGTGGAAACCCGCCGTCCTGCGCGACGATTGCAGGCGTAAGGAGAAATTCCTTCGCCAGACGCTGCATTGTGGTCCTCACATTCTCCATAAGCCAGCGCCAAGGCCGCCCGTTTGAAGGCGCGGTCCAAGCCATTCCAATCCGCTTCTGGCGTCCGCTGGATGGGTAGCGGTCCCCCTTGGCCATGATGTGCTTGATCACCAAAATCCAGGTCGTCCTCCAGGCGGATGAAATGCGGCAACATCTCCTTTGCGGACCAACCGCTGCAGCCTTCCGCCGCCCATTGATCCAGATCCTCTGGCAGCGGACGGATCGCATATTGGCCGTTGATGGCCGAGCTGCCGCCGACGCCGCGCCCACGCAGATAAGACCGTGGCTCCTGGCGCGCGCTCCTTCGCGCTTTGACCTCGTCATAACGGTAGGGAGAAAATTGCGGAGCGCTGAGGATTGCACCGGCATTGGCCAGGTGCATCTCTGCGGGCACATCCGCCGCCCGGTAATCCGGCCCGGCTTCCAACAACAACACCCGCCGCCCGGCATCTTCGCTCAAACGCGCCGCCAATACCGCTCCAGCTGAGCCGGCGCCGACGATGATGTGGTCGTAATTCATGCGATCACAAGAGGATATGGGTGTGGCTTTGCCCCAATCAAAGCTCGCCCCGCAACCGAGCGGCCATGTATTCCGCACTGGCGATCACGGTCAGGTTGGTATTGGCCCGCGGTACATCGGGCATGATACTGGCGTCGATGACGCGCAAGTGATCTACGCCAATCACGCGACAGTCAGGATCTACCACGCTGCGGGCGTCTTTCGGATCCCCCATGCGGCAGGTACCGCAGATGTGTTGTATATCCACAGCGGCGCTCAAGATCCATTCATCCAATTCCGCTTCGCTACGCAACTCTTCCGGTGCGATGCCCATCGGCAAGAGGCTCAGCTGCTGCGTCACCGCCTGAATCGCCGGCTGCCTCGCTAAAGTGAACAAGCGTTTTGCTCCGTCTCGCATGCGTGCCAGATCACGGTGGTCGCTGAGCATGTTCTCTTCGATGATGGGATCCACGTGTGGATCGGCTGCGGCCAAGCGCAACTCCCCCCGGGAAAAACACTGATTCGCCCAGCAACCCAGCATCCCGATGGGCTCATCTGGATCCGCCCACTCCGCCCATTGATCGCTGGGTAACTCTTCTCGGTTGCCCATGCCGACCCACATCATGCTCACCAGGAGCATGTCCGCTCGGCCCGCATCGGCCATGCGGGATGAATAGCGCAAGCAAACGTTGCTGTGTCGGTCGTGGTGAGTGAATCGGCGCGCTGCCGGCTGCAAACGCAGGTGAACGGAAACGAGTGGATGATCTTGCAAATTGCGGCCCACCGGCAACTCAAGCCGCGGTTCAATCCCCACTTCTTGCAGCCAATCGGCCGGCCCGATACCCGATCGTTGCAGAATCGCCGGTG
Organism: Chloroflexota bacterium; assembly: GCA_011523615.1. GTDB lineage: Bacteria > Chloroflexota > Anaerolineae > Aggregatilineales > Phototrophicaceae > WTGJ01. Next base: position 76,978 of record WTGJ01000020.1, read on the forward strand.
TATGGACCGCCCCCGCGCTCAGGATGACTTCCTGCGCCCGTAACTCTTGCCATTCTCCATCCAGGTACGCTCGGACCCCGACCGCTCTGCGTCCACTCTCATCGAAGATCACTCGATCGACGATGGCATTCCCATAAATGCTCAAGTTTTCTCGACCGCGGGCCGCTTCCAGATAACCTTCATTCGTGGAGATGCGCTTGCCATCCCGCCGATTGCAAGCGTAAGGAGAAACCCCTTCCCCCAGCGGCGCGTTGTGATCCGGGCAATCGGGATAGCCCAGCGCCAATGCTGCCTGTTTAAAAGCCCGATCCAACGGACTCCATTCTTCTTCCGGCACGCGATGAATGGCGATCGGCCCGTTGTTTCCGTGGTGCGGTTCATCACCAAAATCCAGGTCCTCTTCCAGCCGATTGTGAAAGGGCAGCATCCGCTCCCAGGCCCAACCGACACAACCCATCTCTTCCCAGTTGTCGAAATCCTCAGGGACGGCGCGAATGGCGAATTGTCCGTTGATCGATGAACTGCCGCCCACCCCCCGGCCCCGCCAAAACAAGCGCGGTTCCTGTTGCGCCGTCCTGCGCGCTTGCAGCTTCGGGTACTGCAAGGAGGCAAACTGCGGCTCCGAGATGATCGCACCCGGGTTGGCATAGTGCATTTCGGGGGGCGTATCCGCTGCCGAATAATCCGGCCCTGCTTCCAACAACAACACACGACGATCGGCGTCTTCGCTCAAGCGTGCCGCCAAAACAGCACCGGCAGATCCCGCTCCGACAATGATGATATCGTACATCCTCTGCTCCCTTTTTGATCAGCCCCTATTCGTCGTAGTCAAATTTCACCACGCAATCGCGCCGCCATGTATTCACCACTCGCAATCACGGTTACATTTGGATTCGTCCGGGGCACATCCGGCATGATGCTAGCATCGATCACCCTGAGGTTCTCGATTCCCAGCACGCGGCAATCGGGATCCACGACGCTCCGAGGATCTTTTGGATCACCCATGCGGCACGTCCCACAGATATGCTGGGAATCGATGGCGCCGTTCAAAATCCAATCGTCGAGCTCATCGATACTCTGTATCTCCTCCGGCGAGATCCCAGAATGTAACAAGCGGACGCGATCGGAAACTTTCGCCATCTCCGGATGCCGAGCCAGAGCGAACAAACGGCGCACTCCATCCCGCATACGGATCAAATCACGCTCATCGCTGAGCATATCTTCATCGACAATCGGATCCACAAAGGGGTCAGCTGCCGCCAAACGCAATTCACCCCGCGAAAAGCACTGGTTGGCCCTACAGCCTAGAATGCCAAAGGGTTGTTCCAGTTCGGAGGGATCTTCCCAATCAGCACTATCGATTTCAGCCATCTTACCCAGACCAATCCACACCTTGCTCGCCAAGAGCATGTCTGTCCGACCGGCATCCGCCAACCGCGATGAATAGCGCAAGCACACATTGCTATGACGTTCATGGACCGAAAAACTTCTTACTTCCGGCAAAAACCGTAAATATACCGATATGACGGGATGATCCTGCAAATTGTGACCGACCGGCAATACCAACCGTGGTTCGATTCCTACCTCACGCAGCCATTTTGCTGGCCCAATCCCGGATCGCTGCAAGATCGCCGGAGAATGCACCGCACCCGCGCTGAGGATCACCTCACGACCCAGTATTTCTTGCCATTCACCACCAATAGAAACCCGGACACCCACCGCACGCCGACCATTTTCATCGAATATCACCCGATCAACAACCGCATCGCCCTGAATGGTGAGGTTCTCTCTCCTTCGTGCCTCTTCCAAATATCCCTCGTTCGTGGACATGCGCCGGCCATCTCGTCGATTACAGGCATATGGTGATACGCCTTCCCCCATCGGCGCGTTATGATCGGGACAATCGGGATACCTCAGAGCCAATGCTGCCCGCTTGAACGCCCGATCCAAGGGATTCCATTCTTCTTCCGGAGTACGGTAGATGGCGATCGGCCCGCCACGACCGTGATACTCCGCTTCACCATATTCAAGGTCATCTTCCAGGCGATTGTGAAAGGATTTCATCCGTTCCCAGCCCCAACCCAAACAGCCTTGCTCTTCCCAATTGTCAAAATCCTCTGGCAATGCGCGGGTGGCTAACTGCCCGTTGATTGAAGAGCTGCCCCCGACGCCCCGTCCACGCCAATAATACCGCGGCTCTTGTTGCGCGGTTCGCCGTGCCTGAATTTCGGTATGGAGATATTGCGGGAACTCCGTCTCCGATAAGATTAAAGCCGAGTTGGCAAAATGCATCTCCTCGGGAGACTCTGCCGCTGTGTAATCCGGCCCTGCCTCCAGCAGCAACACCCGGCAATCCGCATCTTCACTCAGACGGGCCGCCAACACCGCCCCGGCGGAGCCTGCCCCTACTATCACATAATCGTAAATATCCTTTGTCACCTCAGCCCTCTCATACTCGTGCAGAACATTTTGCTAAAATGGGTTAACTGAATGGAAGCATCACCCCACACTAGGATGTATCATCGCCCACCACTATGATAAGCCAATCCCGGCAATGAGACGACTCGAGCGATGAGGCAATTGCTCTTCAATCATAAGGACGCTTGGGGAGTCACCCTCGGCATCACGCTCGTTTGCTTGATTTCGCATCAGGACCAGCCCGAGGCGATTTCCTTCTCTTCCGCATTGCTCGCCGCAGCGATCACGGTCGCCTATTGGTTGGGCTTTGCCGTCAACGATTACTGTGATGCGGATTATGACCGCCTGGATCCAGAAAAAGCGGCGCGCAATTTTTTCGTCGCCGTCCGCCCCCGTCGGCGCACTTTGTTGTTCTTCATTAGCCTGATTTTGCTGGCGATCGTCTTCATTTTATACCCCTACGGTTGGCGTGGTGCATTTGCGTTCTTTCTTTCCGCCTTCATCGTCTGGGCTTATTCTGCCCAACCGCTGCGCCTGAAAAAGAGACCGGGGATCGATCTCATCGTTCACGCCGTTTTTGTACAAACCTACCCTTATTTTCTGTGCCTGTTCCTGCTGCAACTGGAAATCAACGCGCTGGATACGGTGCTATTGCCGCTATTCCTGCTTTCTTCATTGGCCGCGCAACTCGAACAACAGGCGCGTGATTACGAATTGGACCGCAAAACCGAAGGAAATTTCACCACCCGTTTCGGACAGGTGAATACGGTACGGATGTTGCGTCTGTGTACCGCTGCAATTATCGCAGTATTTGTCGGGGGATTGATCAGCGGCGCCATCCCCATTTACCTGGTGCCTTTGGGCATGATCGTCTTGCCGGTGCTCTTGCATCGCTACACGCGCGCCGCCAATCGCCCCCGTTCCGAAGGTCTGGTCACAGTGACGACCATCCTCGGTTTGCTCTACACCGGCGGCATCGTTCTCTGGACGATCTTGCTTTGATCCGCATTCACACCACGATGGGCAGTATAGGACTCGAACCTATGACCTCCTCGACGTCAACGAGGCGCTCTAGCCGACTGAGCTAACTGCCCATGAACGCGCATTATACAAACCAGAGCGACGTCATTGCAAATCACTTGCTGCAGAGTGGAAGATGAGGCGGCGGGTTCTCGTCACTGGTGCGACTGGCTTCCTCGGTTCTCATCTCGCTGGCGCCCTCGCCCGTGCCGGCCACCAGGTGCGCATCCTGCGCCGACAAAACTCGCGGCTCCTGGCCCTCCGCGAACAAATGGCCGACCACTCTTACGAAACCGTCATCGGTGATCTGCTCGATCGCGATTCCCTGGCCAAGGCCAGCACGAATATCGACTGGCTCTTCCATACCGCTGCGGTCGCCGATTACCTGTTCACCGATGAGGAGTGGCTCTTGCGGGTCAACATCGAGGGCACCCGGAACGTCCTGGAAGCCGCCTGGGCGGCCGGCGTCCAACGCGTCATCTTCACCAGCAGCGCTTCCGCCATCGGCCCCGATCCCAACGGTCTTGCGGTGGATGAAACCGCCCCGTTTCGAGGGGACCGCAAGAGTTTTCCTTACGCCTGGAGTAAGTTCCAAGCGGAACAGGTCTGCGCCGAATTCATGGCAAAAGGCCTGGATGTGGTCATCCTCAACCCGGCCATCATCATCGGCCCGGGCGACCTCAACTTGATCGCCGGCAATGTGATGCGCTTGATCCAACGCTTCAAAGCGTTCACCCCCACACCGGGCGGCGGCGCCACGCTCATCGATGTCCGCGACGTCGCTCAGCTGCACCTGATCGCCGCGGAAAACGCAAGCCGCGGTGAGCGTTACCTATTGGGAACGGAATCGCTGAGTGCCGCCAAGTCGTTCGCGCTCGTCGCCCGGGTGATGTGTCTTCCCGAACCCCGCTGGATCATACCGGCCGGTTGGTTGAATGCGCTGATCCGGCTGGTGGAAATCCTGCAGTGGTTGGGTGTACCCATCCGCGTCAACATCGGTAACCTGAGACAGTACAGCAAAACATTCTTTTATGATTGCCGCAAAGCGCATCAAGCGTTCGGCTTGCCAAAAATCTGCATCCGGCAAAGCCTGGCCGATAGCTACGCCTGGTACCAGCGCAATGGGTACACGGCGGAATGGTGATGCTGCGCTGCGGCGTCGATCTGATCACGGTCGAACGGGTCGCGGATGGCTTGGATCGCTTCGGTGAACGCTTCCTGCAGCGCATCTTCACTGCGGGAGAACGGCAGGATTGCGAGGATTCCATCATGCGCTTGGCGGCGCGTCTGGCGGGCAAAGAAGCCGTCGCCAAAGCGCTCGGTACGGGGATCGGCGAAGTTTCCTGGGTCGAAATTGAGATCCGCAGTCAAGCGAAGACGCATCGGCCGCAGCTCCTTCTGCATGGCGCTGCCGCAGAAATAGCCGCAGAGCTCGGCCTCACTCATTGGGATATCAGCCTTTCCCATACCCGTGAACACGCGATCGCTTTTGTGGTCGCCAGTGGCAACAACGAATCCCACCCTCAACCAGAGGCTGATTGAAGAAGATCCGCGTTCCGGCGCACGCTCGCTGGCTTGAGTCAGGGCAGGGATGCGCGCTGGTACACCTTCAAGCTCGGCGTCTGGAAAACGAGCCGCCAATCCGCTTCGATCCGCGCAATATGGCCGACCAGATCCGGCATCCTCACCAAGGCCCAGCGAAACAGCTGGTCATCCAGCACGGCAAATTGCGCAGCGGCAAAGCGTGCATCGAAGGCAAATCGTTCTGCCGGCAAATCACGCGGGAGATGTACGCTTGGTTTGCCCTCCGCCGCCAAGGCCATTTGAAAATCCGCCGCCTTGCCGGGGAGCATCCAGGCCAGCGCCGGGCTCGCCAACACGAGCTCCTCGGGCTTTCGACGGTCCTGCAAAAATTGAACCATCGCGCTGGCTTCTGCCGGGGAAACGCTCACTCGAGCGTAGGAATCGTCAGGGCCAGAAAACAGCCAAAGGCCGGCAACGAATGCCATCAGCAACGCCTTCAACCAGCTCCCGGTCAGCTGCTTGCGGCCCGTGTGCATCGCCACCCGCACGAGCAGAGCGGCGGCCAACAAAGCGAACCAGGGCAGCCAGGGGATGAGATGATACGCAGCCAATCCCATGATGGGGACCGTACTGGCGACCCAGAGCAACGGGATCACCACGAAGCCGAAACATTCCGCTCGCAATTGCCGCGGCAACACCCATACGCCCAGCAAGCACAATGGGAACCAGGGTGCAGCCAGAATCAAGTTATGCAAATTGGTACGCAAGATCAGCCAGGGCACGGTGATCGCGTTCGCCGAAATGCGTGCCCCAAGTGCCTGAAGATCCATTTGCGTCGCTTCGGCAGAAATACCCAACTGCAGCAAAACGAAGCTGAGGGTGGGGGATAGCGCGATGAGCCATAACTTGGCTCCCTTACGCAGACGTACCCGGCTGAATGCAACCAAAAAACCTGGCAGCAGGGTCCAGATGACCAGATCCGTCAGCAATGCCCCACCGAAGGAGAACGCCGCCAGGTAGCGCCAGCGATCCTCGTTGCGCCGGTTCTTCTGCGCATGGCACCAAAACAGCCAACTCAGTAAAACGAGCGTCGTGGCGCAATGGTAACTGAAGGCAAGCGGATTCAAGAGCCGCGCCAGGGGAAAGAGCGCCCAGAGCAGGGCTGCCGTTCCCGCCAGGAAGACATTCGCGCTGCGCCGTCTGATGATTTGATAGAGCAGGCAGAGGTTCAACCCATGCAGCAGGAATACCAGGCTTCGGGCCAGGAACAGCGCATCCAGATTCGCGCCAGCGGTGCCGCTGATTCGCCACCAGATCGCCAACGTCAGGGAAAAGACCGGCCCCTTGGCGAACAACAGCGTCGAGTCTTTCACTGCAAGATAGCGCATCTCACCGGCCATCAGCGATCGAGCGATGGCAAACTGGGTACCTTCATCCGCATAGATTCCCACCGCCAGCCGCCGATCCAAACCGGAATTGGCCGCGATGAGCAAAAGCAAGCAGACCGCAAGGAGGGGGGCAGCTCGCTTCATGCGCAGCCCGGAAGCTGGGATTTAAGAGGCGACAACAACCTCGGGGCGGTAGTGTCGATCGCGATAATTGCGGTATTCCGCAATCCATTCTCCGTCGTATGCGCGGATCATCGCTTCCGCTTTTTGCACCAGCTCGGGGTTGCCGACGAAGAAAGGATTCCGTTGGTGCAAGTCATGCGGCTGCAAATCCAGGATATCGCCGATGCCATCGGAAGCATAGCCCCCGGCTTGTTCGGCCAAAAAGGCCATCGCCTGGCACTCATACAGCAGGCGCAGTTTCCCATTCGGTGTTTTGCGGTCCCCCGGGTAGAGAAAGACACCGCCGCGCAAAAGGTTGCGATGGAAATCCGCGACCAAAGAGCCGATGTAACGGTGACTCAACGCCGGCCGTCCTGCTTCATCGATGCCTTGCAACCAGCGTACATAGCGCCGAATCCCTTCCATCCAGTGCAATTCATTGCCGTGGTTGCAACTGTAATAGGTTGCCCGACGGGGCATCTGGATGATTTCATGGCTGAGGAGGAATTCTCCCACGCTGGGGTCCAAGGTAAAGCCATGCACCCCACGGCCGCTGGAATAGACCATCATCGTGCTGGAACCGTAAATCACGTAACCCGCTGCTGCGAGGTGTCGACCGGGTTGCAGCATATCCTCCAGCGTGCCCCGTTCACCGCTGGATATCTTGCGGTGAATGGCGAAGATCGTGCCGACCGACACGTTGACATCGATGTTGGATGAACCATCCAATGGGTCATACAGCAACACATACTTGCCGGTGTCAAAATGCGGCGGAATCGCGATGATTTCTTCATGCTCTTCCGAAGCCATCGCCGCCAATCGGCCCGTGTGGTCATTCATCTTGAAGATGCATTCATCGGCGTATAGATCCAGCTTTTGCTGCCGCTCACCGTAGACATTTTCCGCTTGCGCTTCGCCGAGGATGTTGGCGATGCCTGCGCGTGTGGTTTCGCGCGCAATCAATTTCGCCGCGAGTGCGATGTCGTAGAGCATGTGCGTGAAAGTGCCAGAAGCATCCGGAAAATCTTCCTGGCATTCTCGTACATAGCGCTCGATGGTCATCAGCGTGGATTGATCGCTCATCGTAGCCTCCTCGGTCCTGGCTTCATTGTATCGGGGGGTGGCGATCCAGCAATGCTAGGGACAGTCTTCCTCTGTGGAACGGCGGGAGCGCTCAAAGACACGCTCATATTCTGCGAGGAAGGCGGCAGCGAGGCCCTCATCTTGCAGGATCAACCAATTCTCATCATTTTGCGTCGATCCGCTCCGCGAATAATTCATCGAACCGGTCAGGACCCAACGCTCATCGATGATGAAGACTTTATGATGCATGGTATAGGGGTTTCCATCCAGATAAACGGGAAGGCCTTTGCAAAACAAGGCCACGTATTCACTTCCCGTACCACGGGCCAGCCGGGAATCAAAAACGCCCTGGACATCCACGCCGTCATCCTGCTCTTGAATCAGCAGCGCCCCCAATTCATCCAGGGTGAATGAAAACACCAAAAAGCGGATGCTGATCTCTGCCCTACCCACCACAGCCAGCAGGGTTTCCAATGGTGAAAATTCCGGGATGAAATGCACCACGATTTCCCCGGATTCATGCTCGATGTAGGCATGGTTGCTGGCGTCCGAACTGCGGCCGAATTGCCCCGCGAACATTTCCTCAAACTCGTCTCGATACGCCTGGATGATTTCTGCCTGCTGAAAACGGAGGAAATGGTTGTTGTTCCGCTGCATGCCATTCTCGGTAAGGTTCATGGAACCCGTCCAGACTTCAGCGTCGTCGATGATGATGAATTTATGGTGCATCAAGGCATTGCGATCGTCGAATTGAACGGGGATACCTGCATTCACCAAAGTGGCGATGGGCGCTCGATTCGTATGTTCAGCCACGATGCGCAACGCTACCCCGCGTTCTTTCGCCCGCAGCAACGCCGCCACCAACGCCGGATGCTCCAGATCATATACCGCGATCCATAGGCTTCGTTCCGCTGCGTCCAAGCGCTCGATCAACACGCGCGCCAGGCCGCCGAGTGGCGTCTCTCGCCCGTATTCGCGACCGGGCGCCGTAAAATACACCTCCCAGTGCGGTGATTTGGCGGCATATCCCCCTTCGCCCAGTTGCCAGCTCTCTACGTTGGCATGGATCTGCTTCACTTGTGTCTCGGAGATTTCTGGGCTTGCAACGGGGTAAAAATACAAAATCAGTACGACTAGCGTGGCAGCGAGGAGCAAGAGGGTTGCGGCGCGACTGATCCAGGAGCCGCGTTTGCGTTTTGCTGGAATCATTCCTGTGGCCTTGGGGGATCCACCCGAAGAACCAGGGGCTTTGCGCGGATCCGCAGGATCAGCCGGCGCCCGTTGCGGCACAGCAGAGCGGCAGGTTGCCTGCTCATTGCTCATGGACGCCAGGGAGGTGGCCGGTGGCGCAATCGCCACCACCAGCCCAGCGGATAGCCCAGCATTTTTGCCAGATCGCCATAGGCACGCAGCGGCGCCACCCAAAACCAGGCGAAGCAACGCTGCCACAGCTGCAAGCCGGGATTTCGCTTCGCCAATGCGGGCAATCGCCGATACAAAGGGCCGAGATAGAGCAAAGCGCCCAACAACAGCAAGAGAAAAAACACTCCGTGCAAAAAAATCCCCAGGTAGATTAAGGCCGGTGTGAGCAATAAGTAGACGGAATAACGTACAGCATGCCTCATCGGCCAGAGGTTCGCTTTGCCATCGCCGCGAGCGTAGCGAAAGTACTGCCGACCGTATTCAGGCAGGTTCTTCCTCGGCCGATAACCCACGCTGGCTGTGGGCAAAAAGAGAAAGCGCGCCCCACGCGCACGCAAGCGCAGATCCAAAATCAGGTCTTCGCCATAGTCGAGCCATTCAGGATAGCCGCCCACCCTTTCCCAGGCAGATCGGCGCAGGGCGATGCTCCGGCTGCTCGGCAGAAAGCGTTGCCGGTTGATTTCATGGGATAAAGGCAACGTGACGGCACTCAAGGCCAATTCGAAGGAATTTTGCGGCAGCGCGTGAAAAAAACCACTGACCACATCCCATTCCCGATCCTTCCTAAGGGGCGCGGTGATGTTCTCGAGCCAATCCTCGGGCAATACCACGCCGGCATCGGTGATCGCCAGGATGCTCCCACGGGATCGGGCTACGGCGGCATTGCGTCCCTGGCTGATGTTCGCGCCGGTCAATTGCTCTACCAAGACGCGGAATCCAGCGCCTCGCCGGCTGCGTTCCGCGGCAAAAGCGAGCAAGGTTTCGTACGTGCCATCGTCGCTGCCTCCGTCGATGATGATCAACTCATCCGGCAAGCGGCTCTGCTCGCGGATCGATGGCAACAATGTGGGCAGACTCGCCGCTTCGTTTTTCACGGTCAGCAGCAAACTGATCGTTTCGCGGATCTCCGGGCCAGCTGCAGGCATGATGCCATCATAGCGCGGTTCGCGTTACAATGATGGCATCGTCATGGGCAGCCGTTCTTTCCAGGAGCGTGGATGTACGGGCGCATTCCCAGTTTGTATGAAGCCAATTTCTGGGTCAGTTACTACCTGCCTGCTTTGGGCTTCACCCTCCTCGCCTATCGACTGTTGGCCCGCTTCCAGCATCTCCCCAGCTGGCTTCCCGACTGGTTCCATTCTTTAACGGTGCGTGGAGATCTCTGGGGCTTGGAAATCGCCGCGGCCATCGCGCTGGCGATCGCCATCCTGTTGACGAAAGTGCATCGCAGCGTGCTGGCCTTCCTCAAAGGAGAAGGACGCTTCAACCCCTGGCGATTGGTCGGACGGATCGAGCACATCAACCATCAGCAACTGTTGCATGAAGTGGATCTGCTCGAAGAGCGGATGGCCGCTTACCAGGCGCAAGGAGAAACGCCACCACTGGATTTCCTCAAGCAACGCATGAGGACCTTGTTGTTCGCCGAGCAGCGCTATCCCGAACGCCACCTGCGTTTGCAACCCACCGCTTTCGGCAACGTACTGCGTGCCTTCGAGGCTTACCCACGAATCGTCTACAACATGGATGGCCTGAGCATTTGGTCGCGCTTGCTGGCCGTATTGCCGAACGACGTCATCGATCGCTTGGATCGCGCCAAATCACAAGTTGATTTTTGGCTGAACGTGTGGATTCTTTCGCTGGTCATTTTGCTCAGTTATGCCGCCAATACCCTGTTGTCGTTGCGCATTCACTGGGAATGGCTGCCGGTGCTGCTCATCGGCCTGGCCCTGCACAGTTCCTGGCAGGCGCGGATGGCGGCGGTGGATTGGGGCCACCACGTCAAAGCAGCTTTCGATGTGTACCGCCACGAGTTGCGTCGACTGAGCGGATATGGCGCCCCGCGGGATCCAGCTGCCGAACGGGAATTCTGGGGCCAATACAGTGAAGCAGTCATGTTCCGCCACCCGTCAATGCCGGCAGAAGACCCAGCGCCGGAAGAATGAAACCCTGCTTTCATTGAGATTCGGAAGAAATGTGAATCCCTTGATCTTGCAATGCCTGCCGCAATCCCGACTCCTTGCGCGGCAACACGATGGCCGCCCTGGGACCGAGCCTTTCTTCCAAAAAGCAACGCAGGGTCGGCGTCTCATAGATGAATTCCATGGTTTCGGTCGTGCTCGTGCGGATGATGTTCTTTCTTTCCAGCGCCAACTCCGGTGCGCTCTCCACTCGTTCTGTGCTGAACATCGGCATCCACACCGCTGGCAAGGCTTCACTCTGGAGCGCTCTCAATAAATAGGTACGGATTTGGTCCAAAGTGATGTCTTTTTCCTGGGCGGCAGCCAGGCTCTCTGCCGTGATGCGGTAGGAATAGGGATCATCCGCCACACCCCATTCGCAAAAGCGAGCCAATTGGAAGCGAACCAGCTGATTCATCCGCCGCGGGATCAGGATGGAGCCATCAGCATCCACTTCGATGACGGCTTCCGGCAGGGGGCGATCCGGCCAACGATCCATGCCCAGGAAAGCCCGCCCATAAGCGGTGAAGCGCGCCGCTTGTTCCGCCGTATCCAATAATCCCAACCAGTGCATGGGGCCGGTCAGGATGAACTCCAGGACGCGACCTTCAATCTCATCCCAATGTTCATAGCCACTGAGATAAGCCCCCTGTTCGTTTTGGATGTACCAGCGGTCATAATTCGAGCGCTGAAAATCAGGGCTGACTTGTTTCACCAGCTCGATGAAATCTTCCACCAACCACCAATCACTTTTGGGCGCTTGCTTTTCCAGCAATGCCAGCACGGCGTTTCGGGCTGCCGCGGGATCGTAGCTGGGCATATCCCCGGCACGAGGATCGACTTTCAATTCTGGGATTTGCCACAGCTCACGATACAGCGTCGATTCCCGCCAGATCTGCGCCAATCGCTTCACTTGTTGGTGGCGATTGCTCTGCAACCAGGGGCGGGCGTGGGCACTCTCTACGACCCAACTGCCTTCTTCTTCCTGCAAGAGTTGCCCACTTTGCGCCACTTGCAATAGAAAATCCAGCCGGCGCTCTTCTTGCTGCTGCAGATAGGTGCTCATGCGTTTTCGTTCACCCGCAGAGATGGCATGGTTATTCATCAGTTGCGGTTCGCGTTGCAGGAAAGCCAGCAAGGTGGTCATATCGTCCACGATGGTCGTATCGGCCGGGATGCGGTATTCCACCTCGGTGATGGCTTCCAGATTCAAGGCAGTCTCATCCTGCCGATCTCGCTCACGGAGCTGATAACTGGTCCGGTGGGTGGGGAGTACCGCGCCCAGATCCTGTGGCACATAAATGATTGGGCGCGTCCCGCGCTCATCCCGTTCGTATGCATCGCCGATCAGCCCGCGATAATAGAGGGCTTGCGCCGGTTGATCGCTGTTTTGCGGTTTCTCTCGTTGAATCTGGCCAAAACCGAGGCGGTTGATTTCCCCATAGAAACGGCCGAACATTTCCTTGCTCATTTCGCCTTTATCGGTGGTGATGAGTGTGATCAAGATCATGCGTTGGTCTTCGGTCAATCCGCCCCAGCATTGCTGAGCACGGCCCTCCTCCAGCAAGGCGGCGTTCAAGGTCTGGCGCAGCTCATCATCCTGCAAGCCACGCACATCCACATTCCAACTGTCGGCAATGGCCAATAAGCGGCCGCGGTCACAATCCCGCAAGAGTTGAATCAAATTTCGCATGCGCCATGACCTCCGCGCAATTCCATTGTAGCACTTCACCCTGAATTGGCACGGCTGGCGTCTTCTACGCGGTGGGCTGCATGCATGAGGCAGGTAAGGATTCACGCTAGATACCTGCCTGCCTCTCTGCGATGATGGGCGCGCTTGACCGCATACCCTGGTGGATGATGTCCATCTCTGACCATCTCAGCCGCATCTGCGAGGATATCTACCAACTCATTTTGCCCTTACCCTTTGCGCTCAATCACGTCAACGTCTATCTATTGCGTGGTGATGAGGGTTGGACGGTATTGGATTGTGGGCTGCATACGGCAGAAGCGGCGGCGATTTGGTCAGAAGCGAAGCAAGCCTTGGGCATCCAGGCAAAGGACCTCTCCCAAATCATCCTCACCCATGCCCATCCGGATCACTACGGCATGGCCGGTATGATGCAAAAGGAAGCGGAGGCAGAAGGACGGGAGCTGCCCGTCTACCTTTCGGTGGAAGAAGCAGCTTTCGCGGAGTTGATGTGGAAACGGGCGCCCCATGCGAAACTCATGTACCGCCATTTATTGCAATGTGGCATGCCGGAGGAAACCGTCCGCGAGGTATCCGACACAGAACATTTCACCCGCAAAGGGACTTTCCCACAAGCCAATTTTGCCGGCTTCCTGATGCCAGGCAGCCAGAAACGCATCGGCAATCGCAATTGCGAGGTAATCGCCGCCCCCGGCCATAGTGAGGGGCAAGTCATCTTCTATGATGAAGAAGATCAGCTGCTGTTTTGCGGCGACCATGTCCTGATCAAAATCACACCCAATATCGGTTTCTGGCCAAAATCTCGCCCGGACCCTCTGGGACGATACCTCGCGTCACTCAAAACGTTGAGCGCGGTGAAAGTGAGCAGGGCTCTTCCCGGTCACCGCGCCATCATCCAGGATTGGCGGGGGCGGTTGGCGGAGTTGAGTGCGCATCACGACGCTCGCCTGGCCAAAACCCTGCTCGCCTGCGAACCACCGGCGACTGCATATGAAGTGGCGGCCCAGCTCTTCGATCCAACGCGGTTCACGCCCCATGAGTGGCGTTTCGCGATGGTGGAAGCCCTCGCTCACCTAGAATGCTTGCGGGTGCGGGGGCGTTTGCGCCGGCGGGGTGAAACCGTGTGGCAGTATGAACGAGTGAACTGAGCGAATTGTGTCCCGTTTGTTCGTCGCCAGTGGCATTTTTCATCCTGATCCCGGTGGGCCGGCGACGTATTTGAAGCAGCTGCTGCCCGCGCTCCAGGAAAAGGGGTGGCGGATTCGCGTCTTGAGTTACGGCGATCGGCAGGACGATGCGATGGCGTACCCATATCCCGTGCAGCGCATCCCCAGAAGCAGCACCCCATGGCGGCAGCTGCGTTACGCCGCGGCTGCTTTCCGCGAGATGCAGCAAGCCGATTTGGTGTTTGAGCAGTCGATCGACCTTCCCATCTTCGGTACAAAAATCCCGCGAATCCTCAGAATCGGCGGCGATTCCCTCTGGGAAAGAGCAGTAAGGAATCAATGGCTGCCGGATGGTATGAACATGCCACGATTTCAAAGTTACAAGGGAAATTTCTGGTTGAGTACACTCAGATATTGGCGCAATAGAAAACTGCTGCGATATTCTGCCTGCATCGTTCCGAGTCAAACACAAGCTGAGTTGGTTCAAGGCTGGGGAATTCTACCACAAAAGATCCACATCATCGAGAACGCCATTGAAATACTGCCATGCTTTCAATCGATGTCCTCAAAAAATGCGCAGGAACAACTGAATCTTCCTAAAGGGATACATTTGCTCTCTGTGGGTCGCATCCAGCCATTTAAGGGTTTTGAGACCTGCCTTCATGCCCTGGTTCAGCTACCGAGTGTCCATTGGATCATCGCGGGGGATGGCCCCATGCTCCCTACTTTGCAACAGCGTGCAGCCCAATGGGGTGTCAGCGATCGGGTCCATTTCCTGGGTCGGCTGGATGCGCAGGCTTTGGCCCTGCACTACCGTGCAGCTGATTTCGTCTTACTGTATTCGGGATTCGAAGGTCTATCGCACGTTTTGTTGGAAGCGTTGAGCTACGGCACGCCGGTCCTGGCCAGCGATATTCCGGCGAATCGAGAATTGGTGAAACATGGCGAGAACGGCTTGCTCATCCCCTATGAAACCGATGATGCGCGGGCCAGTGCAGCGATCCAACAAGCCATCCAGCTGGCCCTCGGCGATGAATGCCGTCAAAAACTCCGCCAGGCAACGCTACCAGAACCCGAGCGCTTCAGCTTCTTTCGACAGGTGGCACGAACGGATGCCCTGCTGCGCTCAGCTTTGGCCGGATCGGGTCAATGAGTCAAACCTCGCTCATATAGCTGCAGGTATTGCTGGGCCACATGATCCCAGCTGAGCGATGAGGCGCGCGCCCGTCCCGCTGCAGCCAGGGTGCTCGCCCGGGTTTCATCCTGGATCAGCTGGACGATGGCAACGGGGAGGCGCTGGGAGAGATCAGCCGCCGGCAGCAAGATGCCGGTTTCCCCGTCTTGCACGACATCGCTCACCCCGCCCGCGTCCGTCGCAATCACGGGCAAACCCGCCAGACCTGCTTCGAGGTACACCTGACCGTAGCCCTCAAAATCATCTTGGTATTGTAGGGTGGGCAAACAAAACACCGTTGCTGCTGCATAGTGAGCCAAGAGGGTTGCTTCATCCACCGTACCCAGTAATTGTACGGCATCGCCCAGAGCGTGTGTTTCGATGCAGCTTCTCACCTGCGCGACATAGGCCGGGTTGCTGCTGGTCTCCCCCACCACGACACAACGCAAATCGGGGATCGATTCCCGCGCCAGCGCGATCGCCTCGACCAAGGGTAGGATACCCTTCCTCGGTTTGACGGCGCCCACAGCCAAGACCGTAGGGATGCGCTTCCGATTCGAGGCTTGCGGCAAATGGGCAAAGCGCTCCACATTCACCCCATTGCCAATCACCATGCTCGCCGCATTCGGCAGCCACTTTCGCAACTGCGTCTCGGTGAATTGGCTGACGCAGATCACGCCGGCGCTGCCCGAAAATGCCTGGCGATACAGTCGCCCACGCAAGCCCGAGGGTTTCAACGAGGCATTCACATAACTGCCATGGCCGGTGATGAAATAGGGTCGCCCTCCCGCGCACCACGCGGCCAAGGCTGCGTAGGGTTCCACCAGAGAATGGATGACCTGACAGTCCCGCAGCGTTTTTTGTACCCAGTGACGCGCAAACCAGAGGCGCAAGGGCAGGCCGCGTTCACGCGGGACGAGGTTCGGTAAGCCGCGTCGCAGCGAAATACCGGGTAAATCCGGTGAGTTCTCTGCCGCAACCAGGCGAATCTGCACCCCGGTTCGGGCCAATGAACGGGCCAGGTTGATGCAATATTGTCCCCAACCATGATGTGGGGAACAATCTGCCACCAACAAGCCTATTTTCATATGCTGCGAATTCATCTCTACCTGTTTATCATATTAGCGTGTGTTGAGGAGGACGGCGTGCAGAGGGAGTTGGAAGGTCAAGTCGCCCTGGTCACCGGCAGCGCCCGTCGGCTGGGGAAGGCAATCGCGCTCGAACTCGCCCGCGCCGGCAGTGACATCCTGATTCACTATGGCAGCACGGCGGAGGAAGTGGTCGCCGAAACGTTGAACGAGCTGAAGCAATGCGAGGTTCGCGCTGAGGCAAAACAGGCAGATCTCAGCCAGGCGGAGGCAAGCGAAGACCTGGTGCAATGCGCGGTCGAACGATGGGGGCGGTTGGATATCCTGGTGAACAGCGCGGCGATCTTTCAAAAACGGGAACTCATGGAGGTGACGCGGCAGGATTGGGAACGAACGCTGGCGATCAACTTGAGCGCTCCCTTTTTCCTCAGCCAGGCAGCGGCCCGCATCATGAAGCAGAATGGGCGGGGCACGATCATCCATCTGGGAGATTATGGTTCCTTGCAGCCCTGGCCCAATTACGCCCACCATGGCATCAGCAAAGCGGCATTGATCATGCTCACGCGAACCAGCGCGCTATCTTTGGCGCCGGAAATCCGCGTCAATGCCGTCATCCCCGGCCCCGTTCTGCGACCGGAGCAAATGGCGGAAGAGGCATGGTCGAAGATCAGCCAATCGCCTCCCCTGGCATGGGGCGGTGATGAGCGTTCGGTGGCCAAAGCGGTTCGCTTCCTGGCTTCCCACACAGCGATCACCGGCGCGGTCTTGCCCGTGGATGGCGGGCACAGCCTCACACCCCCGAAATGGCGCTGAAGTTTTCCCACTGAGATGAGCATGGAAGAGCCAAAGCGACACCCAGCTGGGCAAGCGAGCAACTTCAGCGAATGCTGCAGCGTTTGCTGGTTGGGGAGCGCACGTTACCCAAAGCCACTGAGCGAAACCCAGGCCCGCAAATGGGCGCTGCTCTCTGAGCTCAAGCATCGCCAGTATGTCATCGGCTTCTCACAGCAGGGGCGACCGCAGCAATTCCAACAGCACGCGCAATTCATGCTGCTGCCACAATCCCGTTACTCCTTACTGCGGCATTTGACGTTGTTCGTTTTGGGGAGCCTGACCCTGATCTGGGTTTGTTTTCGCTACCGTTGTCGCATCCTCATCGCGCAAAGCCCCTACGAAGGCGTGATTTGCGTTTTTGCCGCACTACTGGGGAAGATATTCTTCCGCCGGCGAACGATCATCATCATCGAAAGCCACAACGATTTCAAAGAAACGCTCTTCCTGCAGCGAAAGGTGTTTGCCGCAAAGCTCTATCGCAAGCTGATGCAAAGCGCCGTCCGTTTTTCCCTAAAACGCGCGGACTTGTTCCGCCCCGTTTCTTCCTCCACGGCAGCGCAACTCCGCCAATTTGCCCCCAAAACCACGCAAGTTCGTTTCATCGCCTGGACCGACGCAGCGGCTTTCGCCACCCGAGAGGCGAGAACATTCCCCGCGCCAACGCTGGTGTATGCGGGCGCATTGATCCCGCGAAAAGGGGTTCATCATTTGCTGAGGGCCTTTGCTGCCTGCCACGAAACTCACCCACAAGCACAGCTGAAAATCATCGGTGCGCCGACGAACGCGCATTACGCTGAATCCTTGCGCAGCCTGGCGAATGAGCTGGGCATTGCCGATCGGGTGGCATTCCTGGGTGAGCTGAGCCAAGTGGAACTGGGTGCACAGTTCAAGCAAGCGCGCTGCAGTGTGTTGCCTTCCCTTTCAGAAGCTCTGGGGCGTGTGCTCGTGGAATCGCAACTGGCGGGTACCCCGGTGATCGCGACCGATGTGGGAGGGATGCCCGACGTCGTCCGCGATGGTGATACCGGCTTCCTCATCCCGGCGGGAAACGCCCCTGCCTTGAAACGGGCGATCGAGGATTTCTTCGCGATGGATGCCGAAACCTGGCGGGACATGAGTGAAAATGCCCGGCGTTTTGCGCAAGAAACCTTCTCTGCGGAAGCCTACCTGGCTGGATATCGTCAACTGCTGGCCATCGCTCACGATCGGTTGAAACAAGATGGCTCCTAGAAATCTGCTCTGGTTCAACCTGGCGACCGATCGAGATGATCCGGTGTTGGCTTTCACCCTTTCCTGGCTCAATGCCGCCGCTGCGCATTTCGATCACATCGATGTCATCACCATGCGTGCTGGAAGCCTGGATCTGGCGGAGAACATCACGATCCACTCACTGGGTAAAGAAAGCGACGCCAGCAAAGCGCAACAATTCCTCCGTTTCTACCGGCATTTCCTGCCAAGTTTGCGCAGGCGCAATTACGTGGGTTGCTTTGCGCATATGCAACCCCGATTGGCCAGCCTGGCGGGGCCCTTTCTGCGCTGGAAGGCGGTGCCGATGATCCTCTGGTATGCGCATGGCAACGTCCCTTGGCACCTGCGCCTGGCAGAACGCTGGGTCAGCCAAATTTTCACGCCGACTGCCGAGAGTTGCCGTCTGGCCAGCGAGAAGATTCAGGTCGTCGGCCATGGCATCGATACCGACCATTTCCAACCCGCACCACTCACCACCGAACCGGAAACCAACCCCTTCACCATCGTTTATGCCGGGCGCATCGACCCCATCAAACGAATGGAGATGCTCTTTTCCGCCCTGGATCACCTTTCCGCACAGGCCCACTTTCCCTGGCAAATGCGCATCATCGGGGTGGCCAGCCCAGGCCAGGAAGACTACGAACTGCGTTTGCGCCAGGAAGCGAAGCACCGCTTTGGTGAACGCGTCCGTTTCAGTGGCGCCCGGCATTACCAAGACATGCCCGACATCTACCAAACTGCGGATGTGCTTTGGAGTGCCAGCGCGACCGGCAGTTTGGATAAGGTGTTGCTGGAAGCGATGGCCTGCGGTTTGCCCATCGTCACCAACAGTGAAGCGGCAGTGGAGCTCTTGCATCCGCCGGCGGATGAATGGCTCATTCCCGTTGGTCTGGATGATCGCGCTGCCGCATTGCACTTTGCCGAAAAAACGATTCAGCTGCAAAGGCAGACTCCCTCAAAGCGGCGAGAGTTGAGTCAGCAAGTGCGCTCCGTGGTGGTCGAAAATCACAACCTCAGCGTGCTGGCTCAAACCATCGCAGAAGCTTTCAGCCGTTGATCTCATTCATCGTCATCTACACCTGGCCCACCGCGATGAATTTGCCGTGAACCCCGTGGTGGAGTGAGGTGATCCTGCTGCTCCCAATCGGACAGTGATATAATCAATAACGATCGAATGGGCAGCGTCGTCCACCCCTAAGCGAAGACGAATCCAGCCCATGTGTTGGCATCTTCAACCGATGAGCAGCAGGTGAACCCCAGCCAGGCCATGAAGAGCGACCGTTCTTATCTGGAACAATTGTCACAGCGAGTCATCCTCTTTGATGGCGCGATGGGAACGAGCATCCAGGCATATTCCCTTTCGGCAGCAGATTATGGTGGGGAAAATCACCTCGGTTGCATCGATCAGCTCTCCATCACCCAACCTGAAATCATTCGCGAAATCCATGATTCTTTCTTGGCCGTGGGTTGTGATGCCATCGAAACCAACACCTTTCGTGCCAACCGCCTCACCCTGGCTGAATTCGGCCTCGGTGAGCAAACGATCGCCATCAACGAAGCGGCGGCCCGCATCGCCCGAACTGCAGCGGATCAAGCCTCCCGCGATAGTGGGGTTCGCCGCTTTGTGGCCGGCAGCATGGGTCCTTCCGGCAAATTGCCTTCCGGCGATGATCCTGATTTGAGTGACTGGGGATTTGAGGCCTTGGCCGAACTCTTTCAGGAGCAGGCCCAGGGACTAATGCTGGGCGGCGTCGACCTCCTCTTGCTGGAAACCAGCCAGGATATCCTGGAAGTCAAAGCGGCGATCCACGGCATCCAGCGCTGTTTTGCGGAAATCGGTCGTCGCCTCCCGCTGCAGGTCCAGATTACGCTGGATACCAGCGGCCGGATGCTCTTTGGGACGGATATTTACGGCGCCCTCACCACGCTGGCTGCCCTACCGGTCGATCTCATCGGACTGAACTGTTCGACAGGTCCGGAGCATATGCGAGAACCCGTACGCTTCTTGCTCGAACACAGCCCCTTTCCCATCAGCGTGATGCCCAATGCCGGCCTGCCCCTCAATGTGGCCGGCGAAGCGGTGTATCCGATGCAACCTACCCCCTTCGCCGAACTGGTCAGCGCATTCGCGCAACAGGGAGTGCAAGTCATCGGTGGTTGCTGTGGCACCACCCCGGAGCACCTCCAGGCACTGTATCAACAAGTTCATGGTCAGCGCTATTCGGCATCCCAGCAAAACGGTCATTTTTACGCCAGCCCGCCGCGAAACGCAAGCACTTTGCCTTCTGCCTCATCCGCGATGACCGCCTTCGCCATCCAGCAGGAGCCCCGACCCACATTGATCGGTGAACGGGTCAATTCCCAGGGCAGCCGCCGCGTCAAGAAACTGTTGTTGGAAGAAGATTACGACAGCATCGTGCAGATCGCCGTCGATCAAGTCGCACGGGGCGCACACATGTTGGATGTCTGTGTCGCCTTGACGGAGCGGACCGACGAAACAGAGCAAATGGCAACCTTGGTCAAGAAACTCTCGAGCGCGGTGCCTGCCCCGCTGATCATCGACACCACCGAAGCGGAAGTCGCCGAGGCGGCTTTGGCCGTCTACCCGGGGCGCAGCATCATCAACGGCAATAATCTGGAAAATGGGCGCGAACGAATCGATGCGGTGCTGCCCATCGCCAAAAAATACGGCGCGGCCGTGCTTTCCATGACGATCGATGAAGCCGGCATGGCGCATACCCGCGAACGGAAACTGAGCATCGCCCAACGAATCACCGAGATCGCGGTGCAGGATCACGGCTTCACGCCCCAGGATTTGATTTTCGACCCGCTCACCTTCCCTCTCACGACCGGCCAGGCCGAATTGCGCGAAGATGCCCATGAGACTCTGGAGGGCATCCGCCTGATCAAGCAAGAGATCCCTGGCGCCTTCACCTGCCTGGGGATCAGCAACGTCAGCTTTGGTGTTTCCCAGTCAGCCCGCGGCGTCTTGAACAGCGTTTTCCTGTATCACGCCGTTGCGGCCGGCCTGGATATGGCCATCGTCAACCCCGCGCACATCACGCCGTATGCGGAGATTCCGCAGCATCAACGCAGTTTGGCCGAAGACTTGATTTTCAATCGTGATCCAGAAGCCCTGGCCCGTTTCATCCAGTTTTACGAAGAGAACTCCTTTGCACCAAGCTATACCGAAAAACTGGACCCGACGGCGGATCTTTCCGCAGAAGAAGCGTTGCACTGGCACATCCTCCACCGGCGCAAGGAAGGTGTGGAGCAACTCATCGATGATTGCCTCTTGCGGCAGGATGCGGTGGGCGTCTTGAACCACGTGTTGCTACCGGCGATGAAAGATGTCGGCGATCGCTTCGGGGCCGGGGAGCTGATCCTGCCTTTCGTGCTGCAATCGGCCGAAGTGATGAAGCGTTCGGTTCGTCATCTGGAACAATTCATGGAGCGCAGCGAGGGCACCAGCAAAGGAACCGTCGTGTTGGCCACCGTTTTCGGTGATGTCCACGATATCGGCAAGAATCTGGTCAAGACCATCCTCTCGAACAATGGCTATGAAGTGCGTGATTTGGGCAAACAAGTCCCCGTCAACACGATCATCGACAATGCCGTAGAGATTCAGGCGGATGCGATCGGCTTGAGCGCATTGCTCGTCAGCACGAGCAAACAGATGCCGCTGGTCATCCAGGAATTGGCAGCGCGTAACTTGGCGATCCCGGTGCTCGTGGGCGGGGCGGCCATCAACCGCAAATTCGGGCAGCGCATCCTCTTCTTGGGTGAAGAAATGCAGCCCTATTCGGCCGGCGTTTTCTACTGTCGTGATGCCTTCGAAGGCCTAGCCGTGATGGAACAGCTGATGAGCGAAGAAGGGGAAGCTTTCGTAGCGGACAATGAAACCAAGGCACGGGAAACTCTCGCGCGGCCCAAACCCGCAGAGAGAACCCGCCAACGTGTCCGCAGCAACGGCCATTTTCCGGCCGCGCCAGATATCCCCCAGCCACCATTCTGGGGGGTCAGGGTCATCCACCAGATGCCTCTGGAAATGGTGTTGCAACATCTGCACAAGCCGGAGCTGTTTCGCCTTTCCTGGGGCGCAAAAAATACCCGCGGGGCAGAATGGGAACAACTGGAGACCGAATTCGAAGAACGATTGTTGCGCATGGGTCGTGCGGCGGGGCGTTCGGGCGCCTTGTTGCCGCAGGCGGTCTACGGCTACTTCCCGGCCAATGCCGATGGAGACGAACTGATCATCTGGGATGCCGAGCTGGCGGCGGATGGCGACCGACGGGAATTGGCTCGCTTCTCGTTTCCGCGCCAGCCCGATCGTCAACAGCTTTGCCTGGCCGATTATTTCACCCCCGTCGAGCGGGGCCAATGGGATACCTGCGTGTTGCAAATTGTGACGGTGGGGGAAGCGGCCAGCCGAGAAGTGGATCGCTTGCAAGCCGCCGATCAATACAGTGAGGCCTATTATTTTCACGGCCTCGCGGTGCAAAGCGCGGAAGCCACCGCCAATTACGTAACCGCACACATTCGCCGCGAGTTGAAGCTGCCGGAGAATCGAGGAAAACGGTATTCCTGGGGTTATCCTGCCTGCCCGGATTTGGCGGACCACCAGCGGGTCTGGCAGCTCATGCCCCCGGCGGCAACCGAGCTCAACATCCACCTGACGGAGGCACATCAGATCGTTCCGGAAGCGAGCACCGCCGCCATTTTCGCCCACCATCCGCAAGCATCTTATTTCAGCGTCGGCAGTTTGGATCGTGTCGCGCAAATCCTTGATTCTGCCCGATGAATGACCCGCCCTTGCGCTTACCCGAGCGCTTGGCCCGCGGCGATTCCCTCATTCATGTCGAAGTAACGCCGCCGCGCAGTTACTCTGCAGAACGCTTGCTCGACAACGTTCGCACGCTGCAAGCGGCGGGAGTGGATCTCGTCAATGTCGCCGATACGCCAACGGCTCGCTTGCGGATGTCGGCCTGGGCCATTTGCCACCTGGTGGAAGATCAACTGGCGCAAGAAACCGTGCTGCATTTCCCCACCCGCGGCCGCAACCTATTGCGGGTGCAAAGCGATCTGCTCGCCGCCCATGCCATCGGTTTGCGCAATGTCTTCGTCACTATGGGCGATCCCGTGGATATTGGCGATTACCCGGGAGCGGGCAACACCTATGATTTGGCGCCCTCTGCTTTGATTGCGCTCATCAAGCGAAAGATGAATGCCGGCGTCGACTTGCGTGGTCGCTCCATCGGCGATCCCACTACCTACACAGTCGGTTGCGCCCTGAACGTCGCTGCGCCGGATCTGGCTAGAGAACTGAAAGTTCTGGCCCGCAAACAGAACGGCGGTGCAGATTTCGCCCTGTGCCAGGCTTTGTATGTGCCCGAGCGCCTCAGGCAATTTCATGATGAGTACGAAAGGGTGCATGGCGCCCCCTGCGCGCTGCCGCTGATCATCAGTTTGATGCCGCTTCAATCCCTCCGCCATGCCCGTTTCCTCCACGACAAAGTGCCCGGGATCTACATCCCGCAGGAAATCATGCGCCGGATGGAACAGGCCAGAGATCCAGAAGCTGAGGGTATTTCCATTGCCCTGGAGATCCATGAGCAGCTGCAACCGCAGCCACAGGGGATCTACGTCATCCCCTCTTACGAACGTTACGACCTGGCGGCAGAGTTGATCCGCGCGATCCAATCTCGATAGACCTTCGTCGTCTCCGCCACAACCTGCGGCCAGCTGAATCGTTCCCGCACGAGTTGCCGCCCGGCAACTGCCATCTGCGGCCAGCGCCCCCGAGCCGCCAGCCAATCGACGACCGCTTTCTGGATGGTGCTCACTTCCGGCTCCACCAACCAACCTGCCCCGCATTCGGCAACTTCTGGCATATGGCATTCGGGAGTGCAGATGATCGGCAAACCGGCGGCCAAGGCTTCCAGCATGGCCATGGACATCCCTTCACCCACTGCGGGCAACACGAAGCCATCGGCCGCAGCCCATGCGGCCAAACGATCTTCACCATTCAGATGACCCAACAGCGTGATTCTCCCGTCTGAAAATTTGCGAATCTTTTGGGCTTCCCCATCGTCTGGACCGGCGATCAGCAGGTGGAACTCCGGCTCTTCCAGGTTGTGCACGGCTTCGGCCAACAACGTGACTCCCTTCCTGCGGTGCAAACGGCCCAAAAAGAGCAAGATCGGTTCGTCCTGCAACCGAAGTCGTTCACGAAAACGTCGGCGGAGCTGGGCGCGGTCGCTGGTTCGGAACAAATCCGGCTGGATGCCATTGGGAATGATCCTCGTGGCAACCGCAGCGTGGCCCATGGCCCGCCAGCACCGCTGCACTTCATCCTGCTCCGCTGCGGTCAAACAGATCACCTGATCAAAGAGCGGTGCCAACCGGCTGCCCAGCGCAGCATCCCACCCTCGTTTCGCCCAGCGACGGCCGGTGCGGTGGGTCAAAGTGCCATGGGGCGATAGCAGCAGCGGTTTGCGCATTTTCTTCGCGGCGAGCCGGCGCCACAGCAACCAATTCTCCATGGTACGAAACTCATGACAATGGATGACGTCGGCTTGCTCGATGAGCCGATCGTAGGTTTCTCCAGCGTCTTGCGGTGTGGACAGATTCAACCGATGGCGCAAGGCGGGCCAGCGGTTCTTCATTCGGTAGATATCGACCTCATGGCGCGTTTCTCGGGCCTTCAGGCGGCGATGAATCGCGTGACTCTCGGCATCGCTGGTCAAAATATCCACCGAAAGACCGGCAGAAACTTGCGCCTCTGCCAGACCCTCCAGAGCTCGAACCACGCCACCGAATGCGTAGGCCGGGGCATAATATGGCGAAAGGTGAAGGATTCGCAAATGCACTTCTTCCTGAGCGGCTGCCGACTCTAATCTAGCAGGTACAGAACTCAGTAGGTAATATGGGGCGGGAGCTGGAGAAGGACATATGCCGCGTATCCCCTGGAATTATGCTTTGCTCATCTTCGTTCCGATCACGATCGGCGCGATGTTTTTGGCTGCGGATGAAACCATCATCTTCATCCTTGCCGCAGTGGCGGTGATCCCTTTAGCAGGCCTCGTCGGTGAAGGCACGGAAGAGCTGGCGCACCATACCGGGCCACAAATCGGTGGCTTGTTGAATGCCACACTGGGCAATGCGGCGGAGTTGATCATCACGATCTTCGCCATCCAGCGCGGCTTACTGGAATTGGTCAAGGCATCCATCATCGGCTCGATCCTGGGCAATCTGCTGCTCATCATGGGTCTCTCTTTGTTTCTGGGTGGGTTAAAGAACGGTCTGCAAAGTTTCGATCGCCGCGATGCTGCCATGCATGCCGCGTTGATGTTGCTGGCGCTGGCCGCGTTGATGGTGCCTTCGCTATTCGATATCGCCATCGCTGACAACCCCAGTGCGGAGCTGCGGTTGAGCGAAGGCGTCGCCATCATCATGATGTTGCTGTATGCCATGAGCATATATTATTCGTTTCGCTCTTCGGCAAAAGAAAAACGCCTCCAGCGAGAACCGGTCCACCCGCACGAATCAAAATGGACGGTGCGGCAATCGCTCGGGGTCTTGACCCTCTCCACACTGGGCATCGTCTGGATGAGTGAAGCATTGATTGGGGCAGTCGAAAGCGTGACGCATCAGCTGGGCCTCACCGAATTCTTCATCGGCATCATCATCATCCCTTTGGTTGGCAATGTCGCAGAACACCTGGTCGCCGTTCAGGTCGCCATCAAGAATCGCATGAATTTGAGCATGGCTGTCTCCATCGGCTCCAGCACTCAGATCGCCCTTTTTGTCGCCCCCCTGCTCGTGTTCATCGCCCTGCTCTTCGGCGAGCGCTTGCTCCTCGTCTACAACAACTATGAGTTGGTGGCGCTGGCAGCGACATCGATCATCGCTGCATTCATCGCCCTGGATGGCGAAACCAACTGGCTCGAGGGGGCGATGCTGCTGGCCCTTTACGCCATCCTGGCCCTGGCATTCTATTTCATCCCCGGGATGATCTGAGATGGTTGCCATCGATCCCAAAGAACTCTCTGCTGCTGCCCTGGGCCGGCTGCTGACCGCCGCCATCACGCCCCGCGCCATCGGCTGGATCAGTACCCGGAGCACGGATGGGATTGCCAACCTCGCTCCTTTCAGTTTCTTCACCGGGGTGAGTTATCAGCCTCCCACTGTGTTGTTCTGCGTCGGTCAACGGAATTCACAGGAACACCGCTTCAAGGACACGCTGCAAAACGTGCAGGAAACGGGTGAATTTGCCGTCAATTTCGTGACCGAGACCCTGGCCGAAGCCATGAACCTCAGCGCTGTGGAAGCGCCGCCGCAGGTCGATGAATTCCTCCGCGCCGGGGTGACCGCCGCCGCGTCGCAGCAGATTCAGGCGCCACACGTTGCTGAATCACCCCTGCATTTCGAATGCAAGCTGCAACACTGCATCGCTACCGGCGCGGCACACATCGTCATTGGCGAAGTGATTCATGCGCGAGTCGACGCGGCCATCTACGCGGGCGATGGCAGAATCCGCCTGGATCAATATCAACCCATCGGCCGAACCAGTGGGCCGGGTTACATTTTGCAGGGCGAGCGCTTCGAGATGCAGCGCCCTCCCCCAGAAATCACTTAGACCAGCGTCAATAGAATGGGCCGGCCACGCGTGATGACCACGGTATGTTCATACTGCGCCGAGAGGCTGCCATCGGTGGTGTGCAGGGTCCAGCCATCGGCCGCGGTCTTGACGTGGATCGCTCCGGTCGTCAGGAAGGGTTCCAGCGTGATCACCTGTCCTTCGTGAAGCCGCTCGGTCGCCGCGCGATTGTTCCAGTTGGGCACCGAGGGGGCTTCATGAATTTTGCGCCCGATGCCATGCCCGCCCAATTCACGGATGCATTGATACCCGCCGCGCGTGGCAACGCGTTGCACCGCCCGGCCGATTTCCTGCAAGCGCACGCCGGCTTTGGCCACGCCAATCGCCGCCTCCAATGCGCGCTGGGTGTATTCACAGAGTCGGCGCACTCCCGGTGAAACGGGGGGAATCGCCACGCTGGCGCCCGAATCGGCATAGTACCCAGCCAACTCGGCACAGACATCGATGTTCACCAGGTCGCCCGGCTGGATGACGCGGGGGCCGGGGATGCCGTGGGCCGCTTCGTCGTTGATGCTGATGCACGTCGCACCAGGGTAGTTGTAATCCAGAATCGGAGCGGAACGCGCACCGTGTCGTTCCAACTCCTGGGCACCCAGCTCATCTAGCTCTTTCGTCGTCATCCCAGCCTGAACACGTTCCTTCATCCGTTGCAAGGTCAAGGCCACGATGCGACCGATGCGTTTGAGCGCGACCAATTGCGCTTCGTTTTCTACCGTCATCAATCCTTCTCTATGGCTGTCGGTCGTCTCAAATGCCAATCGGTCTCTTGTTGGTAACGGTGAGCGGCTTGCAACAAATTCGCCTCCGCAAACGCAGGCGCCAGCAACTGCAAGCCGATCGGCAGGCCAGCCACATCAAAACCACAAGGGATGCTGATGCCACAAATGCCCGCCAGGTTGGCCGGAAGGACGAAGGCATCCGCCAGGTACATCTGCAAGGGATCGGCTAACTTTTCCCCCAATCGGAATGCCGTCGTAGGCGCCGTCGGTGTGACCAGCAAGTCCACGGTTTGAAAGACCTGTTCAAACTCCGCCTGGATCAAATCACGCACTTGTGAAGCTTTGCCGTAAAACGCATCGTAATAGCCTGCGCTCAGGGCATACGTCCCCAACATGATCCGCCGCTTGACCTCAGAACCGAAGCCGCGGGTGCGCGTGTTTTGATAAACTTCCCCGAGAGACTTGCCGGTTTCCCGCTGCCCGTAACGAATGCCATCATAACGGGCCAGATTGGCGCTCGCTTCGCTGGATGCGATCAGGTAGTATGTGGGTAGGGCATATTGCGTCGAAGGCAGTGAAACGGAGTAAATTACTGCGCCCAGCTGGCTCAGCAGTTCGATCGCCGCTTCGACGGCTGCCTTCACCTCCGCTTCGATATCCTCCACGAAGTATTCCTCAGCGATGCCGATTTTCGTACCGCGCAAATCCGCCTGTTCCAACCCAGCCACGTAATCGGGGACAACAGCATGGGCACAGTTCGCATCGCGCGGATCAGGACCGGCCATCACCTGCAAGAGGTGTGCAGCGTCTGCCGCGCTGCGCGCCAGGGGGCCGATCTGCTCCAGGGAGCTGCCAAAAGCGACCAATCCCCAGCGGGAAACGCGGCCATAACTGGGTTTCAGGGCTACCAAACCGGTGTACGCAGCCGGTTGACGGAGGCTGCCACCCGTGTCGCTGCCCAGGGCGGCTGCACAGAGCCCGGCACAAACCGCCGCCGCCGAACCACCACTGCTCCCCCCCGGAACGCGATCTTTTGACCAGGGATTCAACACCGGCCCATAAGCGGAGTTCTCGTTGGATGAACCCATGCCAAATTCATCCATGTTCGTCGTTCCCAGGATGATGGCGCCGGCTGCTTCCAGGCGCTCGATCACCGTAGCCGAATAAGGCGCGGTATATCCGCCCAAGATCCGCGAACCCGCTGTGGTCAGGGCGCCGGCTCGCGAGATGTTGTCTTTGTTCGCGATGGGGATGCCCAGCAAAGCACCCGTTTCCCCGGCCGCCAAACGCTCGTCGGCCGCCGCTGCTTGCCTCATGGCACGACCTTCATCAATGTGCACGAAACACTGCAATTCGTCATTCAGCGCTTTGATGCGATCCAAATAGAAAGACATCAAAGCCTGGGCGGTGTATTTTCCCGCCCGCAAATCTTTGTCGATCTGCTCGATGGTTGAGGATAAAACGTCGATTTCAGCGACCCTTCGCACGCCAAATGTTGCGCCCGCAGAGTATAGCAGAGCCATCCAGGGCCCAGGCGGCTGCTTGCAAGCAGGTGGGGCAATCGTTATAATGCTCTGCTGGGAATCCGCTTCGATTCAAGCTGGTTTCGTGCACAAAGGCTGAACTCATGCCACAGGTCCCGGAGCGCTATCAACTGGTTGTTCAGCGCGGCCCCAAACCTGAGCAAATCTATGAATTACATCGCGAACTGGTCACCATCGGGCGGGATGTTGCGAATCACATCGTCTTCAGCGATCCGGAAGTGAGCCGCCGACACCTGCGCCTGCACCGTACGGAACGGGGCTACCAGGTGGTCGATCTCGATTCCACCAACGGCACGTACGTCAACCAAACACGCGTCCGAGAATTGCAAGATCTGCAGAATGGAGATTTGATCGGCCTCGGAGAAACGATTCTCCTCAAGTACCAAGTCACTCCCGCGGTATATGATGTCCCAGCGGTGGAAACGCCCACCCCTTCCCGCATTACACCCGAAGCGAGCGCCACCCCGGTGACGGACCCGGCGCTGAGGGATTTTGCGCCCCATGCTCCGCAACGAGCTGACATCGAAGCACCGCAGGCCATGCCCCGGCCAAAACCGATCGATACCAATGAGCTCCCGGCAACGGGCGGATATGGTTACGAAGACTTGGGAGCGGAGGACGCGGGCAATCCCTGGCGCATCGTATTCTTCATTTTGATGCTGTTTCTGATTTTCTTCTGTTGCATCGTCACCATCGCCGCGATCTGGATCATCGATGAATCCTGTTCCTGGGATCAAATTCCCATCCTTTACGACTTGCTGCAGAATTTCGGATTTTCACAACAATGTTGATGGGCCTTAGCCCAACCATGAACTGGGAGCAACATTCATGCAAGAATTAACCATAGATACCATCCAGGAACACCTGGGCGACGAAGCCAGTACCCTACTCGACCACAGCTGCACCACGGTTTCGCAAGACGCGCTGCATTTGCCCGGGGGGGATTTTGTCAGCCGCGTTTGGGCAGATTCCGATCGCAATCCGCAAGTGCTGCGCAGCCTCCAACAACTCCTCCAACACGGGCGCCTGGCGGGTACCGGCTATGTATCCATCCTGCCCGTAGATCAGGGGATCGAGCATTCCGCGGGCGCCTCTTTTGCGGCCAACCCACAGTATTTTGATCCGGCCCGCATCGTGGAATTGGCCATCGAAGGGGGGTGCAATGCCGTGGCCAGCACCTTCGGCGTCCTGGGCGCAATGGCGAGGAAATACGCGCACCGCATCCCTTTCTTGGTCAAATTCAATCACAACGAGCTGTTGAGCTACCCCAATCGTTACGATCAATTCCGTTTCGGCACCGTAAGAGAAGCCTGGAATATGGGTGCAGTGGCGGTGGGCGCCACCGTCTACTACGGTTCGGCGGAGAGCCAACGGCAGATCGTTGAGGTGGCGGAAGCCTTTGCCGAAGCGCATGATTTGGGCATGGCGACCGTGCTCTGGTGTTATCTGCGCAATTCGGCCTTCCAAGTGGCTGGAATCAACCACGAAGGTTCCGCCGATCTCACCGGTCAGGCCAACCATCTCGGCGCGACCATTCAGGCCGATATCGTCAAGCAGAAACAACCCACCAGCAATGGCGGTTACACGGCCTTGAATACCGGCGATTCCTCCTATGGCAAGCTGGACCCCAGAATCTATACCGAGTTGAGTGGCGAACACCCGATTGACCTCACCCGTTATCAGGTGATCAACAGTTACATGGGCCGCGTCGGTTTGATCAATTCCGGTGGTGCGAGCGGGGCAAACGATTTTGCGCAGGCGGTCAAAACGGCCGTCATCAACAAGCGGGCGGGTGGCATGGGGCTCATCAGTGGTCGCAAAGCCTTCCAACGCCCTTTCGCGGAAGGGGTCGCGCTGTTAAATGCCATACAGGATGTGTATCTCTGCGAAGAAGTGACCGTAGCCTAGCTCATCTCAGGAATCAGCGAATCGGGAATACATATCCCACCTTTAGGAGGGGTTCAACGGGTTCGGCGATCTGAAAATTAACATCCGACAAGTTCTCCAGCACATGGTCGTAGTTCTGGGGAAAATCAGGAAATTCTCGATTCAATATGATGCACTCGTTGATGCCAACCAATTGCTTTTGTTCAATTTTCTTTTGCACACTCATTCCTTCTGGAACGTTGCGCGTAATGAGGAAGACTTGTGCCCGCCGATACACCTGCCGTAGCACAAAACCTTCCAATTCTGCCTGTTTATAACGCTCACGCAGGGAAGTCTTGCAGGAAATCACAACGGGCATCACAGGATGATACAGCAGGATGTCAAACGCGACATTGGGAACAAACTGGAATTCTGTCTGAAAATAGACGGGGCCGATTTTTGCCCTTTGCAATGATTCGACGATGAGCAGCTCAAATATGCGCCCATTGCGCGCTCGGTTTCCTTCACCATATTCGTTCAAATAGCGCTGATAACCACGCTCTACGAATTCCGCGCCACATAGATCTACCGCGAGCAACTGGATCAGATGCTGAAATTCAGGATCTGCCAAAGGATTATTCCGCGGTGTCATTTTCTTGCTCATTCAGCCATTGTGGTGCGAGATTGACGCCCGCTTCCGTCGCAATCCGCCGCCGCGCCAGCTCGATATAGCGTGGTTCAATCTCGATGCCGATCACCTGCCGACCCGACTGGATCGCCTCAATCATCGTCGTGCCTGAACCGGCGAAGGGGTCCAGCACCAGATCGCCCACATAAGAGAACAGCTGGATGCAACGGCGCGGCAATTCCAGTGGGAAGGGCGCTTCGTGACCGATGCGCTTTGCGCTCTCGCCTGGAAACTCCCATATGCCCCATACCCAGTCTTTGAAATCATCGGCGCTGATGCTGGATTCGCCACGCCGATTGCGCTTCCATTCTCCTTTGTACAGCACAATGATCGCTTCGACCGGCGCGATGACATGCGGCGCGCTGGCCGAACGCCAACTGCCCCAGGCGGTGCGGCGGCTGATGTTGCCTTCGTTCCAGATGATGGTCGCGTGGTAGCGCCAACCGACCCGTAGCGCCAGGGTGGTCAACAAGGCAGCGAGCGGCGCCTTGCCACCCAGGTTGGTATCAAGCGCGATGTTCAAGCAGAGGCGGCCAGTCGGCGCCGTCCAGCGATATACGTTCGTCAGCCAGCGCTCGGAGAAATCCAGGTAAGCATCCAGGCTCAGCGCGTCATCGCTCTTGCCATAATGCTTGCCCAGGTTGTAGGGCGGTGAAGTGACCGTCAGATCAACGAATCGCGTCCGTTCGGGGGGGGGGGGGGTGAGTTTTGCGCGCGCGGCAAGAGAGTTGCATCCAGCGCATCCCCACAAATCAGGCGATGCGTACTCTCAAAATGCGGCAAAGCTGCTTGCTTCACAGACGAAGTTTGCGCGGCCTCAGCTCAAGGCAGGCCACCATTCCAGTCGATTTTACTCTTGCCGACGCTGCTCATCACCCAAGCGCATCCAGCGCACGTGGGAAACTCGTCAAAACCTCAACCCCGTCGGCAGTGACCAGGCAAATATCCTCCACGCGTACCCCTACTTCACCGGCCAAGTACACGCCCGGCTCCACGGTGAACACCATCCCCTCTTCCAGGGTCGCTTCGACGCCATCGGCCATTTGCGGCAACTCATGGACATCCAAGCCGAGGCCATGGCCGAGACGGTGGATGAAGGCTTCGCCATAACCCGCCTCAGTGATGATTTCTCGCGCCGCGCGGTCCACTTCCTGGCAGGGAACGCCGGGGCCGGCCACCGCGATGGCGGCCCGATTGGCGCGCAAGACCAGGTCATACAGCTCACTCAATTGTGCGGAAGGCTCGCCGAGGCAAAACGTGCGCGTGATGTCGGCCGGGTAACCATCCCACAAGCCACCAAAATCAATGAGCAAAGTCTCATTTTGGCCCAGCACCCGATCGCCTGAATTCCCATGAGGCAGGGCCGCCCTTTCACCGACGAGAACCAGGGGGGCGAAAGACAAGCCCTGCGCGCCAGCGGCAGTCAACTCCGTTTCGAGTAAGTTGGCAATCTCACGTTCGCTCATCCCGGGTTCCACCTGGTGCAGGGTGCGCGCCAGCGCTTCCTCGCTGATTTGGATGGCGCGCCGGATCGCCGCTACTTCCGCCGTTTCTTTGATGGCCCGGATGTGCAAAATCTCCTGGCCGACCCCCCGCGCCGTGAGGCCCATCCTGCCCGCCCCGCGCTGAAAAGCGAGCCATTCAAAAACCCGCATCGTCATATCATCCAGGGCCAATGTCCCGCCGGCCAGGCCCAGGGTGGCCACTGCCTCGACGAAGGCGCCTTCATACCAATCCTCATCGGTCCAGCGGAAGATCTCGATCTCTCGATCGCCCAAGCCATCCTGCAGTTTCGGCACTTCCAATTCCGGACAGATGAACGCCAAGCGATCGCCCATGAACATCGCGACAATCGGTCGTTCCGAGAGGTGGAAATCCAAGCCGGTGAAATACTGCATCGTCGTGCCCGGGACAATGGCAACCGCGTCTGCCAGTGCGCTGAGTTTTGCCTGCCGAGCACCATAATCTACGGACATTCCAACCTCCACTTTCTGTGATCTCTGCGGTTTTTGCGAGGGGCCGCGCAATCTACCTCAGCCACTTTTGCTCGGCCATTCCACGTGATCTTCTTGCATTTCGATGTGCAACCCCATATCGTGGACGATGTTCATCACGAATGGATTCACCAGAACCGGAATCTGCATCACTTCCCCTGCTCGCTGCAATTGAAACACATAAACGGTGACCGAACGCATCGCCGATAGCCAATACACATGGCGTTGCAGTCCTTTGGCCGGCTGCCAACCCCGATAGAGCAAGGTCTGCAACGTGTCTCCAGTGGCGAAGGGCTCGGATGACGCATGGTAATGACGCTGACTCGGCGTCAGATCCGCGATATCCCGTTCGTCCCAAATGCGAGAGGCAGCTTTGGTGTTCGCATCTTCTGTATAGATCAAAGCCAGAACCCCACACTCGTCTTGAATTCATCATAACACGGGAAACGCCCGCACTGCAAACCAATTTCTAACCCATGTTATACTGCAACATTCATGATTCCAAAGGATTGGCCCGTGATTCGTGATGTAGAGATCCGCTCACTCGCACAACATGTCGGCGAGACGGTGCGCTTGAAAGGCTGGGTACAACGGAAAACCGGTAAAGGCCGCCTGCATTTCATCCGCTTGCGGGATGGCAGCGGGGTGGCCCAGTGTGTCGCGTTTCGCGATGAACTCGACCCCGAATCCTTCCAACTCATCCGTGACCTGACGCAGGAATCCGCAGTCATCGTGGAAGGCGTCGTTCGCCAGGACGAACGAGCCCCGGGTGTGCCCGGGGGTTACGAGATCGGCATCACCAGTTTTCAGTTGATCCAACGAGTGGAAGATTTTCCCATCACCCCCAAGGCTCATGGCACCGAATTCTTGATGGATCACCGTCACCTCTGGTTGCGTTCTTCACGACAATGGGCGATCTTGAGAATCCGGGCGCGCATCATCCGCGCTATGCGGGATTGGCTGGATGAAGCCGGCTACTTGCATGTCGATACGCCGATCTTGACGGCTGCCGCGGGGGAAGAAACCACCACGCTGTTCGAGATCGACTACTTCGGGGAACGCTCTTACCTCGCGCAAACGGGGCAGCTATACAACGAAGCGAACATCGCCGCATTTGGCAAGGTCTATTGTTACGGCCCCACCTTCCGCGCCGAAAAATCCAAAACGCGCCGACACCTGCTCGAATTCTGGATGTTGGAACCGGAAATGGCGTTCTACTCTCTGGAAGACATGATGGATATGGAAGAGCAGTTTGTCAGTTACACGATCCAGAGCGTATTGCAAGACTGCCAGCCGGAGCTGCAAATCCTGGAACGTGATACCACGGCATTGGAACGCATCGCCCCCCCTTTCCCCCGGATCAGCTACGACGATGCGGTAGCGCGCTTGCAGGAACTCGTGCAACAATCGGCCGATGATGAGGAGCGGGCCGCCCTGGCGATCGAATGGGGGCAAGACTTCGGCAGCCCCCATGAAACCGCTCTGGCGGCGATGTTCGAGAAACCGGTGTTCATCTTCCACTACCCCACCGCCGTCAAAGCCTTTTACATGCAACCCGTCGGCGGACGGCCGGAGATTTGCCGCAGCGTAGATCTGCTGGCGCCGGAGGGTTATGGGGAGATTACGGGCGGCAGTGAGCGCATCCATGATGCGGCATTGATGGAACAACGCGTCGCCGAAATCGGGATCGAGCGCCGTTCATACGATTGGTATCTGGAACTGAGGAAGATGGGCAGCGTCCCTCATTCTGGCTTTGGCATCGGCATCGAACGCACGGTCGCCTGGATCTGTGGTCTCAGCCACATCCGCGAAACCATCCCGTATCCCCGGCTCTTGAATCGGAATTACCCTTAACCCACGGGGATGGATTCCAGACCACCCATATAGGGCACCATGATTTCCGGGATCTTCACGCTGCCATCGGCTTGTTGGTAAGTCTCGAGGATGGCGATGAGGGTGCGGGGCAGCGCCAACGCACTGCCGTTCAGGGTGTGGGGAAAGAAGGTGCGTTTGCCACCTCGCGGGCGATAGCGGATCTGCGCCCGTCTCGCCTGGAACGCCTCCGTATTGCTGCAGGAACTGACTTCCAGCCACTCTTCACTACCCGGTGCCCAGACTTCTACATCGTATTTCTTGCTGGCGCTGAATCCCAGATCTCCCGAAACGATTTCCAGGCGGCGGTAAGTCAAGCCCAATGATGCACAAATCTGTTCCGCAGCAGCCGTCAGCAATTCTAATTCTTCATAGCTCTGTTCTGGGTGAGTGAAAGAATATCGCTCGACTTTTTCGAACTGGTGCACCCGTTTGATGCCACGCACATCGCGCCCCGCACTCATGCGTTCGCGCCGAAAACAGGGGGTATGAGCCACAAAACGGATCGGCAGCTGCTCTTCCGCCAGGATTTCGTCACGAAAGAAATTGGTCAGCGCCACTTCTGCCGTAGGCAATAAGTGCAAGGCGGCATCCTGATCTTCATAGACCACATCGCGGAATTTCGGGAACTGGGCCGCGCCTTCCAGCATCTCCGCACGTACCAGATAAGGCAAATACTGTTCCACAAAACCATCGTTGCGCGCTTGGTCCAGGAAATATTGAATCAGCGCCCGCTGCAAACGCGCAGCGACATCACTCAAGACATAACCACGCGATCCCATCAAGCGGATGCCGCGCTCAAAATCGATGATGCCCAAACGGGGGCCGATTTCCCAATGGGGCAAGGGCGTGAAAGCGAACTCGCGCCGCATACCCTGTGCCGCCCCAGGGATGTTTTCCGCTTCATCCGCCGCATCTGGCACGGTCTCATGCGGCAGGTTGGGCAACCAGAGCATCTCCGCCTTCAGTTCGGCATCGATCTCGTGTGCCTGTTGATTCAATTCCTGATAACGATCGCCCAACTCCCCCAGGGCCTCGTTCAACTCTGTGAAAGCTGCGGGCAAGTCGTTGCTTGTTGCACTCGTTGGCTCAAGCTGTCCTTGCAGCACCACTTCCGCTCGTTCCCATTCACCTGCTCGGATGGCTTGCTCTGCGGCAACGATGCAAGCCAGAACATGCTCTGGCTCCTGCCTGCTTTGGCCACGCAAGCGGCCGGCGGCTCGATTCAAGCGATTGCGCATCGCCTGCAAGCTTTCCACCGCACTCAATGCCTGGCGGCGTTGCACATCCAGGGCGATCACGCGCTCCAGCCGTGGCAGCGCGTCCGCATCATGCAATCGCGCCAGCTGCATCCGGACCCAATCGGGCCGTTCACGGATCAGGCGAATATCAAGCATCTCGTTCCTCTTCCACCGCTTGTTTCAGATCTTGCCTCAATCGCCAGAACGCCCAAGGAATCCCCGAAACCACCAGCAACCAGATCAACGCATCAAAGAAAGCAGGTTGGATGGTTTCGAGACTCATCGGCAGTCGTCTTCAGCGGTTGACCCCGCGCAAAACGGACAAAGTGGCCTCATGCAACCGGCCATTGCTGGCGACGATTTCTTTCCCCAACAACGCATCCTCGGAACGCCTGCCAGAAAAATCACTGATCCGGCCCCCGGCCTCTTCCACGATGAGGATGCCGGCCAAGACATCCCAGGGGTTCAATCGTCGCTCCCAATATGCATCCAGCCGTCCCATGGCGACAAAGCACAAGTCCAACGCGGCCGCGCCGAGGCGACGGATTCCGCGAGTTTGCTTGGTCATCACCCCCCATTCCAACAGGTTATCATCGGCGCTCTCCCACTTATCATAGGGAAACCCGGAAGCGACCACGGCATCGGCAAGGGCGGTTTTTGCCGAAACCTGCAAACGGCGATCCGCAAGAAACGCGCCCGATCCACGCATGGCGATGAATTCACGACCATAGACAGGATTCAAGACGACCGCGACGAGCGGCTGCCGTTCTGCGTCCGTCAAGGCAACACTCACGCCATAGATGGGAATTCCTTGCACGAAATTGGTGGTGCCATCGACCGGATCCAAATACCAGCGATGAGTGGCGTCCGCTGAACCCGTTCCGTACGCACCGCCTTCTTCACCGATCAGAGCGTGAGTCGGGAACGCCTGGCTGATCTCCTGTACCAGAATCGCTTCAGCCGCCAGATCCGCTTTCGTCAGCAAATCGCTGCGCGTCCTTTTGCGATCGGCGACGATCGGTTGATCGAAGTAACGAAGGGTCGCCTCACCCGCTCGCTTGGCAGCGGAACGAGCCACGGCCAACGCACCCTCTACATCCAATGCCATCGGCAATTTCCTTGGTTCCAGCGAGTATAATGCCGATGAGCAAAGGAGGGAATGCATTGCGCTACCAGGATTTGCCATCCGCTGCTGCGCTGGCCCGCTATGCCGCGGAATTGAATGCGCGGGCGCGCTCCCGGCAGGCGAAAGGGCAAATCGAGATCGATGACTTGCGCGATGTCATCCTCTCTTCCGCCGGTTGTTGCGGTTGGTGTGCGGTGAACCTCACTGGTGCTGCTTTCGAAATCGACCACATCCAGGCCCTGAACCGCGGCGGGAACCATGTACGCAGCAACCTCGTATTGAGTTGCGCGAGCTGCAACCGTAAGAAAGGAGAAAAGGCAGCAGCGGTGTTCGCACTCGAACTCCTGGCTGCGGGGGGCGAAACGACCACACTCATTTCGCGGGTACTGCGAGAAGCGGGCCTTTCCCCCAAGGTCCCCATTCAGACCAAACTCCTATCGTAAAGCCTCAGCGGACCCATCCATGTTGCCAGGCGATCCACGCAGAAACCGACGTTTCCTCGCGGTCATCGGCCCTACCCTCACTGCCATATCCAGCGCATTTCCGCTGTATTGGATCCGCGCCTCGGATGGAACATTCCGCGGCAGCTTGCAAGCAGACGAACACGGAATCCTGTTGCTGATTTTATTGGCGACTCTGCTGCTTGCCTGGAAGCGCTCCCCCTGGTCCTGGTTGGCCTGGTTTTCCGCCGTCTATCTGCTCACCGCCAACGCCCTAGAGATCAGCAGTCGGCTGCCCGCACAAGGGGAAATGAACTTCCCGGTCTGGATCGCCCTCACCAGCGGCATGTTGCTCAGTCTGACGAGTTTGCCGCGAACCGACGAAATCTTCGCTGAGGATCGTCAGCGAGGAAACCTTCGTTGATTCCCTACCCTTTGCCCCCTAAGATGAGGAGTCTTCTGTATTGCGCAGCATCGGCGAAGGTGCCACATCATCGATTCCGCACCGCCATCCCGTTCGGGTAACTTCTTCAACCTCATCGGTTGTTTCGCCCTCTTCGGCTGTTCGCTGAGCATCATCTTGCTGGCGGGCGCGGCGGGCTGGACCGGCGGACAACGCCTGGCCGAGCAGACGGCCCGCGTACAAAATGAACACTTCATCCAGGAGAACTGTGCTTTGTTTGCGGAAGATGTACAGGAGCGACGGGCCGTTTTCTTGCAACGGCGCTATGAGCTATTGGCCAGTTCGACCCCGGCGGCCCCATGCCTGGTGGGGATCCCGGCGACGGCGACTCAACTCGCTCAGCAATTATCCCTCAGCGCAGAAACCACCCTGACCCCAGTGGCCATCCCGGTGGCTTCTTCGTCGACGCCCGCCCCGCCTACGTTCACCGCCTCTCCTGCTCCCATATCCACTCACGATCTGCAATCCCTCGCCGAGCAATTGGAAGTGGCGCGACAGGCGATCCGAGCGCAAGATTACCCTACGGCCATCGAATACTTGGAGACAATTCAGAGCGCCGACCCATCCTTTGATCCCTCGACGGTGAATGCTCTGTTGCTCTACGCACTTCGGATGCGCGCCACGTATCTCTTTGCCGCGGGTGAACTGGCCCCCGCCATCTTACTGGTCAATCGGGCGGAAGAAATTGGCCTGCCCGCCGAAGATCCGTTGCGCTTCTCGCGCCTGGTCGCCACGTACTATCTGGATGGCAGGCGTTGGATGGAGATCGATGCGACGCGCGCCATCCAAGACCTGGAATACGTGCGCTCCCTGGCCCCCAATTATGCCCCCACGGGATTGCCCAGCGCACAATCGCTCCTGGCGGAATCTCACCGCATTTACGCGGAAGTGTTGCTGGCCAACCAGGATCCCTGTGCAGCCACGACCCAATTCGAGCGAGCGATCCAACACGGTGCGGCCGGCGATGGCATCATCAGTCGCCTCCATACGGCCAGGGAGAATTGCAACCCCAGCGAAGCCACCGCCGAAACATCAGGGTAGCGCCGCATCGATGCTTGTGAGAAAGGCCTGCACCCGATAGAATCATCCGCAAAGCAGAGTGAAACAAGGGTCATGTACGCTGATTCTCCGACGAGTAGGGCGAGCCAGAATGGAAGCGATCCGATCATCATCTGTCGCGGGGTGAACAAATGGTTCGGCGAATTTCAGGCCTTGCAAGATATCAGCACCGAAGTGCAACGGCGTGAAGTATTGGTCATCGTGGGCCCTTCTGGTTCTGGAAAGTCGACCTTCATCCGCTGCATCAATCGGCTGGAGGAGCACCAGGAAGGTGAGATCATCGTGGATGGCGTCACCTTGAGCCATGACTTGAATGACATTTCCGAAATTCGCAAAGAGACCGGCATGGTGTTCCAGCAATTCAACCTGTTCCCGCATCTGACTGCGCTGGAAAACATCAGCCTTGCGCCGCGCACCGTGCTCAAGCTGCCGCGTCGTGAAGCGGAAGAGCGCGCGTTTCACTTGTTGGAACGAGTCGGAATTCCAGAACAAGCGCACAAGCTGCCCGCTGCTTTATCCGGCGGGCAACAGCAGCGGGTCGCCATCGCTCGCGCTTTGGCGATGGAACCGAAGATCATGCTCTTCGATGAGCCGACCTCTGCCTTGGATCCTGAAATGATCAAAGAGGTGCTGGATGTGATGAAAGAGTTGGCAGAAAGCGGGATGACGATGCTCGTGGTGACGCACGAGATGGGCTTTGCTCGTGAAGTCGCCCATCGTGTGCTATTTTTTGACCACGGGCGATTGATTGAGGAGGGTGAGCCCCACACATTTTTCTCTTTGGATGTGGATCATCATCCACGGACGAAAACTTTTCTTTCACAAATTTTGTAGGGGAGATCATGAAAGAAATCAAATATCAAACCATAGCAATGCCAACCGCTCTCACCGAGTGGTCCAACCTCGTTTTGCCTTATGTGATGGGGATCATGCGCAGCCATCAGGCGGAATTGGTCCTTTTGCACGTCTTCACACCGCAAACGCCCGAACTGGTGGACTATGTCGATTGGACGCCGCTGGTCACCCAAAACACCGTCATCCAGGAACTCAGAGAGGATGCGCGAAAACAACTGGATGATTATTGCAACTTGCTGCGGCAAGATGGCCACAACGTGCGCGGTGAATTGCTGGAAGGCAGCGGGATCGCTCAACCCATCATCGATTACGTCAACGGCGGTGATATTGACCTGATGGTGATGAGCACTCATGGCCGCACCGGGCTGACTCGCAAATTGTTCGGCAGCCTGGCGCAAAGGCTCCTGTTGGATGTGCACATCCCCATCTTGCTGTACAACCCTCGCTGAGGTGGAAGACCAAGGGAGCTTCATTTGCGTTTCCTGATTCAACCATCACCACAGTGGGGCAAAATCATCCGCGGGATTGCCGCCTTCGCGATCCTGCTCCTCCTGTTTCATTCATTGACCACCGGTTGGCTGGAATTGGCGATCGTCGCCCTGATCGCCTTCACCCTGGGCCGCGTCTCACAGCGGTCTTCCGCCCCACAGAGCGCCAGTGTCCCGGAAGCTCCCGCAAGTCATACTGCTGCCCCTGAAACAGCAACTCGGAAACCCATGGCTCGCGCCGAGGAAATCGCTGAGTTGGATGCCATGCTCTTAGAGGAAATCACCGAATTGGGTTTTGAAACCGTCGATGTGGATGCCCTCACCACTCGCATCGAGCGCGGTGCGGAAGAGCGTCAGCGCAGCTACGACCCGGCAGCCGACCTCGCCGCCCGCCGCGAAAAATTAGCGCGCAACCGATCTTAGCTACCGGCCCGCTCGCCCGGGTTCCGATCGCGCGCATCATCCTCATCCGCCCTTGTTGCATTGGCGATGTGGTGATGGCCACCGCCGCGCTCAAGGCGCTGCGCCGTGCCTTCCCCCGGGCAGAGATCAGTTTCGCGGTCGGCAGCTGGTCTCGCCCCGTGCTGACCGAACACCCGGATATCGACCAGCTGGTGGATGTGGGGCCGCAGGCCCTACCGACGCGGTCTGTACCAGGCTTCCTGGGATTCCTGCGCCAATTGAGGGCGGGGCGCTACGATCTGGCCGTTTCTTTGGTTCGCTCGGCAACCATGAGTCTGGCCCTGCGCTGGAGTGGAATTCCGATGAGAGCGGGGATGCACAGCGGCCATCGCGGCTTCGGTTATCAATACCGAGCCCATGTCGACCCCCGTGTGGCACGTCACGAAAGCGACATCTATCTGGATGTAGTGGCGGCACTGGGCATCGATACCGCAGGCTGCCTGCCGCAGATTCCTTTGCCGGAAGCCGCGGCCGATTCTTTGGAGACAAAGTTGCAGCAGCGTGGCATTGTGCCTCCTTTCTTTGTGCTCCATCCCGGCGGGGGTGAAAATCCAGGGGCGGTGTTCCCGAACAAACGCTGGCCGCTCGAGAACTTCCTGCAACTGGCGGCTCGTTTGGAACAGCGCTGGAGCGCCCAAGCCATCTGGCTGGTGGGTGCGGAGGAGACGTCCCTCATCACGGAGTTGCGACGGAGGATTCCTGCCCTGAACCAAGTCTTCATCGGCGATCTCCGTTTCGCGGAAATTGCTCAGCTGGCGCACCGGGCGATCCTATACATTGGCAATGACAGCGGGCTTTCGCATTATGTGGCGGCCAGCCAGGCCCGCGTAGCCACGATTTTCGGCCCCAGCGATCCCCGGCGTTATGCACCGCTGGGCCCGGCGACACTCACCCTCCATCGCAGCCAGACGAGCGCTGATGCCAGCACCTTGCCACACAAACCGAGAACCTGGAATTGGCAGCGTGCAGGGATCGGCGTAGCTGAAGCGGAAACGGCCGTCCTGGATTGGGTGACAGGGCTGACATGATGCAACTGGCGATCATCGGTCTGCCCAATAGCGGGAAGACG
This sequence comes from Chloroflexota bacterium, assembly GCA_011523615.1. Lineage (GTDB taxonomy): Bacteria > Chloroflexota > Anaerolineae > Aggregatilineales > Phototrophicaceae > WTGJ01. The sequence goes on from WTGJ01000020.1 coordinate 119,719, forward strand.
ACTCTGTTCAACGCCATTTGTGGCAGCGATCGCCCGGTAACGCCCTATCCCATCCTGGAAATTGCCCATCATTCCGCCGTCGTTCCGATCCTGGACGAGCGGCTGGATGCTTTGCAGGCAATCTTCCAGTCGCAGAAGAAAACATATGCCAGAGTCACCTTCGTCGATACCAATGGGCTGGGGATGAGTGAAGCGGAGGGCTTGCCCGGCGTGCTGCGCAATCGTCTGGCGAACCAGGATGGTTTCATCTACGTCTTGCGCTCTTTTGAATCCGCCAGCGCCCCACACCCCTTATCATCGGTCGATCCCCTGCGAGATTTCTCGCTACTGGAAGGCGAATTTCTCCTCTCCGATCAACTGACCGTAGAAACGCGCCTGGAGCGAATCGCCAGTGAGATCGCGCTGAAAGGCCGCCGCCGTGGCGAAGAACTTTCTGCAGAGCGAATGTTGTTGGAACGACTCGCGTTGATGTTGGAAAGTGGCCGTCCGCTGCGAACCGCGTCTTTCAGCGAAAAGGATCGACCGTTCCTTCATGGCTTCGGCTTGCTGTCCATCAAACCGCTGCTGGTGGTGATCAATGTGGGGGATGATCCGCTTCAACCACTGGCATTTCCGGAAATATCGCAAGCCGGCGCCGCATTGACTCAATTGCCCGCTGCCCTGGAATGGGAGATCGCACAACTGCCCAAGGAAGAGCAAAACCCGTTCTTGTGTGAATATGGCATCCGTGAGTTGGTCGCGACGCAGCTGCCTTCTCTGGCGATGTCTGCCTTGGAGCGCATCACTTTTTTCACAGCAGCGGAAACGGAGGCCCGGGCATGGAGCCTGCCACGTGGGGGGAGCGCAGTGGAAGCGGCCGCCATGGTGCATAGTGACCTGGCCCGCGGTTTCATCCGCGCCGAAGTGATGGCGGCGGCAGAGCTCATCCAGGCCGGTTCGGAAGCCCAGCTGCGCGCCGCCGGTAATCTGCGTCTGGAAGGCAAGAACTACGTGGTGCAGGAAGGGGATCTCTTGCAGATTCGTTTCAACGTTTAGGCAAAGGCCCGTCGCTGGAGCTCAGCCAACGCAAAGCGCGCGGTCAAAGAGACCGAAACGGCGTAGAGCAACACAATGTAAATCACCCCGTGCATCGCATCCTGCATATTGAGCAAAGTGTATGCGAATGCGCTCACGCTCAGCAGGGCGAAGGCTTTGGCGAGGGCAGCCAAGCGAACCTGCCGTTGTGCGCGATAGAGCGGCCCCAATGCACCACTCACGGTGATGATCGTCGCATAGATGAGCAAGCCGCGCAGCAGGGGAATCGCCGACCGCCACTGTTCACCAAAAATAGGCGGGATGACCCAGGGGAAAATGAAGAAGAGGATGCCATTCACGAGCAGCGAACCCGCCAGCAAAGCCAATTGCACCTTGCGCAAGGTGAACCACAAGCGCAGGTACTCCTTGGCGCCCACCAAACGTGGGATGACGGCACTCATGTTTTCAAAGAGGCCGGCCGTCAAGAAGGTGAGCCGTTCCATGAGGTTGAGCGCGAAACTCAACGGGGCTGCTGCCAGCGGCCCGCCCACGGCCCCCACCCATTGCAGCGCGATCTTGACGAAAAAAGTGCCCAGGTTCTTGTCGATGGAAATCATGATGCCAAAGCGCCATTCACGAAGGAGATTCACGCGGGGGATGCGCTGAACCAATTCGTGGACGCGGGGCAGCAATGGCATTTTGCGCTCGCGAAAGCGCAAGGCGATCACCAGCGCAATCCACATCATCAGCCAGGCATGGGCCACCCGGGCAACCACCATGCTGCTCAAGCTTGCGCTGCGGTTCAAGGCAAGCACGACCACCCCCAGGAGCAGCAACTGATTCAGTACATGCAGCGCGGATACCAGGGACATCCAACGGTGATTGCGAATGCTCATCAATACCAGCTGATACACCGAATTGCCCAGAATGCGCAACGATAGCCAGGCGCTCCAGATGCCGATGAGTTCGTCTTCATAGAGCATTTGCGTCACCTGTGGAGCGAGCAAACTCAAAGCGACAAAACTGATCAGTGCCCAGGCGAAAGCGGCGATCAGGTATTGGGCCAATAAGTCGGCGATCTCCTCCCGCCTGGCTTCACCACCCAGGGCTTCCGCCATCCTGGTTTGTACGCTCTGGCTGATGCCGCTGAGGTTGAGCAGGCCCCAGGTTTCCGTCGTAGCGAGCACGAGTCCCCAGCGGCCGAATTCGAGCGGGCCCAACGCGCGCGTCACCACGATCACCGAAAGAAAGCCCAAGAGAGCGCCCAGGCTGCGGCTCAGTTGCAAGGACAAGGTATCGCGCACGAGTTTTCGGCGGAAAAAGGGGAGGATCTGCTGCCAGGAGACGCGTTCCATACGCTCAGTCTAGCAGGCTACCGACTGAACATCGTAGCGGATTTGTTTGCGCTATAATCGCAAGGTCTTCCCGTATTGACCTGCTGTCGAAAAGGCCGAGCTGAATGTCCGAAGCGCTGGAACTCCTCTCACCGGTTTGGAAACACAAAAGTACCATCCAGCCCGTTCGTGGTTCGGGTTGTCATCTCTATGATGCAGCGGGACAAGAGTACCTGGATTTCACCTGCGGCATCGGCGTGACGAACACCGGCCACGCGCATCCTCGTGTGGTGCAGGCGATTCAACAACAGGCGGAACGGCTGCTCTTCGGGCAAATCAACATCGTGATTCCCCCCATCACTTTACAACTGGCTGAACAACTCAATGAAATCACGCCCACCGAAATCAACCGATTTTTCTTCACCAATAGCGGTGCAGAAGCGATTGAATCGGCGGTCAAACTTTCGCGGCATGCCACCGGTCGGCGCAACCTCATCGTCTTCCAGGGCAGTTTCCACGGTCGTACCGCGCAAACGATGGCGATGACCACTTCCAAAACCATTTACCGCCATCGCTATCAACCCCTGCCATCTGCCGTTTTCGTCACGCCCTTCCCAGCGGCCAAAGAACTCGGCATGGAGGAAGCAGCCGCGGCAGAATTTGCCCTGGGTCAGCTGTGGGCGCTCCTGGCCAGTCAGAGCGCTCCGGATGAGACGGCAGCCATCATCATCGAGCCGGTATTGGGGGAAGGTGGCTATGTGCCTGCTCCCCGTTCCTTCCTGCAAGGGTTAAGGCAGGTCTGCGATGAAACCGGCATCTTGCTGGTCGTGGACGAAGTGCAAAGCGGTTTCGGCCGTACGGGTCGTTTCTTCGCCTTTGAGCATGCTGACATCACACCGGATCTCATCGTGATGGCCAAAGGACTGGGCAGTGGGATGCCGATCTCCGCGCTGGGCGCACGCCAGGAACTCATGGAACGATGGGAACCCGGCACCCATGGCGGTACATACGGCGGCGGCAGTGCGGTGGCCATCGCAGCGGCTTGTGCGACGATAGAAACCATCCAGGAAGAAGGCTTGTTGCAAAACGCGGCGCGCATCGGCGATCAGCTGCAACGTGGTCTGCATCACCTGCGGGAGAGCTACCCCGCGATCAGCGACGTCCGCGGTCTCGGTGCGATGGTCGGCTGTGAGTTCAGCGACGCCCAGGGCCAACCAGATACGGCAACGGCCAGCGCGGTGGCCGATGCCTGCCTCCAGCGCAATTTGTTGCTGCTCACCTGCGGGACGTATGACAATGTCATCCGCTGGATCCCTCCTCTGGTCGCGACTCGAGAAGAAACCAACCAGGCGCTGGAAGTCTTCGCCACCGCTTTGGCCGAGGTCATCGGCGCGTGAAGCAACCCGACTCATGCTTGCCAGTGACCGCGCCAAAGTCTATCATGGTGGCTGTTGATTTGCCGATCAAATGGGTGCCCGTGAATCCCTAATCACATGAATCAACCGCTCCGCAGATTACTGCTCTCGCCTCGCACCTTGTTCGTCTTGCTCTTGTCCGGCATCGGAGTCGTCGGCGGCGGCTACCTGGCAGGGGAAATGACGCCACTGCTGTTTCCCGCCCAGGCTTCTGCGGAAGCTCGCCAGGTGGACGATCTGTTCCGCTTCCTGATGATCATCGCCGGGGCGATTTGGTTCCTGGTGCAAGGCTTGATCGTCTTCGCCATCATCGCTTATCGCCGCCGACCCGGTGATGATGCCGATGGTCCCAGTTGGCATGGCAACCGCCTATTAGAATTCGTCTGGACCTTCATCCCCTCCGTCATCGTCTTTGTGCTGGTCGTATTCAGTTACCAGGTCTGGGTCGATATCACCACACCCAAGGCTGATGAGAATCAGGTGCTCGGCTACGATGTGGTACCCGTGTTCGCCGAAGGGCAACAATTCGCCTGGCGCTTTACCTACTCTGTGACCCTCCCGGATAGCGGACGGGAAATCAAAGTTGTATCGCCCTCGTTGCATACTTTCGTCGGGCAGAATGTCCATCTGACGATGGAAACGGCCGACGTGATCCATTCCTTCTGGGTGCCCGCCTTCCGCATCAAACAAGACCTCCTGCCCGGCTATACCACCGATGTCCGCTTCACTCCTACCCTGGCGACCGAAGTGGTATGGGAGAATGGGGAGCCCGTCCATCATGGTTATCCCATCGTGTGCGCGGAGTTGTGCGGCAGCGGCCATGGCAGCATGCGTTCGCAAGTGATCGTCCACGCTACGGAAAGCGATTTCGTCGAGTCGTTCTTGCAACCGGAAATCGACTTCATCATCAATCCGCCGACGGATCCGGTGCTCATCGGCCAAAAACTGCTGGCCGATAATGTCTACGGATGTGCCAGCTGCCATACCCTGGAAACCCCGCACTTCAGCTGGGACGGCAATCAAGCGCCGGTGTTGAATGGCATCGGCACCCGGGCTTCCTTGCGCATCGCGGGTTATTCGGCAAAAGATTACTTGCTGGAATCGCTCGGCAATTCACCGGCCTTCCTCGTCCCGGGAGACTGGCCCGCCGTGATGACCGTGTTTCAAGCGGAAGATTCGACCCTGGCGACGTACATGCCGCTTGGCGATCAGCAGGCCATCGCCGCTTACTTGTGCACGGTCACGGCAGACCCGGATGCAGAACCCGCCTGCGAGATTGAGCTGAGTGCACCGACTTCGCTCGATGCGCCCGAAGCTGCATCGGAAGCGAGTTAAGCGCCCGGATAGAAAGGATATCGATGGCTACGGCATCTCTTCCCATCCGCCAGGAACCCAGGATTTCAGCCGGTCTACCGCGCGTCGGCGAATTCATGCGTTGGTCGGTGGATCACAAAATCATCGGTGTCCAATATATGGTGGTCGCCCTCAGTTTCTTCTTCATCGGTGGCATCTTGGCCATGCTGATGCGCTGGGAATTGCTCACGCCGGATGTGGATTTCTTCGGTGATGGCGCAGTCTACAACTCGGCCATGACCATGCACGGCACCATCATGATCTTCCTCTGGGTCATCCCCATGATCGGAGCGATGGGCAACTACGTCGTGCCCCTCCAAATCGGCGCGCGCGATATGGCCTTCCCCTGGCTCAACGCTTTTGCCTTCTGGATCATCCCGCCGGCCGGCATCCTGATGCTCCTGGGTTGGCTGGTTGGGCCCGCCGAAGCAGGTTGGACGAGCTACCCTCCCCTCAGCCTATTGGGGCACGACGGTCAACTGCTGTGGGCCGTTTCGTTGCACCTATTGGGCATTTCCTCCATCCTGGGCGCCATCAATTTCATCGTAACCATCCTCAACATGCGCCCGGAAGGTATGCCTCTCTTCCGTATGCCCTTGCTTTGTTGGGCCGTCCTGGCGACCGCCTTGATCATCGTCTTGGCCACGCCCTTCCTGGCCGGCGCGCTGACCCTATTGATCCTCGATATGGTGGCGGGCACCTCGTTCTTCATCGCCGCTCAAGGCGGAGATGTGTTGCTCTGGCAAAACGTCTTTTGGTTCTACAGCCACCCGGCGGTCTACATCATGGTCCTGCCCAGCATGGGCATCATCTCGGAAGTACTTTCGGTGCATTCACGAAAACCGGTGTTCGGTTACCGCATGATCGCCCTATCGAGCATGTCCATTGCGCTGGTGGGTTTTACCGTCTGGGCGCATCACATGTTCACCAGTCTGACCCCTGAGCTGCGCATCCCCTTCATGATCACTTCGATGATCATCGCCGTACCCACCGGCATCAAGATTTTCAGCTGGCTGGCAACGATTTGGGGGGGCAAGATTCATTTCACCAGCGCGATGAATTTTGCCTTGGGCTTCCTCTCCTTGTTCTTGATCGGCGGCCTGACGGGAGTCATCGTGGGTTCGGTGCCGGTGGATATCCACTTGCACGATACCTATTTCGTCGTTTCACACTTTCACTTCACCCTGTATGGCGGCGGCGTGATGGGGCTTTTCGCCGGGGTGTATCATTGGTGGCCAAAAATCACCGGCCGCATGTTGAACGAAGGGCTGGGCCGGTGGCATTTTTGGCTCACCTTCATCGGCTTTCTGTGGACTTTTTTGCCGCAACAGATCGCCGGCATGATGGGCATGCCCCGGCGCGTCGCTACCTATGACCCCAGCCTGCTCATCTACAATCAGCTCAGCAGCCTCGGCGCTTTTGTCCTCGGCGCCTCTGCCCTGTTCTTCTTTTACAACCTGGGCTGGAGTTTGGCGCGGGGCCGAGTGGCTGGTGGCAATCCCTGGCGCGCCTTGACGCTGGAATGGGCGACGACTTCGCCACCGCCGCCGTTGAATTTCTATGAAGACCCCGTCCCCTACCCCAATCCCTATGGTTACGGCAGTGATGCAGCGCGCGAATACCTGGATGAGCAGCAAAGGCGCTTTCCCGCGGCGTTGGAAGCGCCCACCGACGAAGGCAGCACCTCCGCCTCGCTGGCGACACAACCGGCAGGCACTTCGGCTGGCAGTTCAGCCGGCACTTCGGCCGGTCAACAACAATGACGAAAACCTTAGCACCCGGCAAGCCCTACACCGAACCGGCATCACGCCAGGAATTGTTGGCGGCCAAGAACCGCCGTCTGGGCCTGCTGATCTTCCAAGTCTCCTGGATGATGACCTTCATCTGTCTCAGTGTGGTGAACTGGCAGCTTCGCTGGCAATATGCCGATTGGCCTCCCAGTGAAATCACCCTGAACCGCATCTTTCCCTCCATCGCCACCCTGCTCTTGTTGGCGAGTTTGCTCCTCTTCCGTTCCGCACGGGGTACCCTCACTGCTGTCGATGCTCGCGTTTCCTTTCGCCGTCGTTGGTGGTTGGGGATCGCCCTGGGCTTTCTCTTCGTCACGATCATGGCGGTGGAATTTTTCAGAGCACCCATGCTGGTGGGCACCACTTACCGCGATGTATTCCGCGTGATGACGGGCTTCCATTTGGCCCATGCCCTGGTCATCGGTTGGCTCGCCATTCGCGTGCTGCGCAATCCTTCGCCGGAGGACGGTTGGGCTATCGAAGCTGCGATCAAATTGTGGGATTTTGTCTTCATCGCCTGGTTGATTTTCTATGCCGTCTTGTACTGGATCTGATAGAATGCTCCATCTGACGCTATGCTTAACTCGGTGAGTATGAAGCAGAGATTCCCACCAACGCGAGGGCAATGATGGGACGCCCCAGTCTGTCGCGCGCCATCCCCATGGGACTGATCGGTTTTTTGATCGGCTCTCTCTTCGTGATGATCATGCGAGACTTGCAAGACATCCAACCCGCCTGGGATTCCGGCGTCGCCATCATCCTCTCCGCCTTCACATCGGCTGGCTTTTTCCTCTGGGGGATCGGCGCATTCACGCCGAGCATGAGCGTACATGGTGAAGATCACGGTGAAGCAGGTGAAGCAGAGGAAAGCGAGGAATCTCCCTTTGCCATCCTTAAAGGCTATACTGCGCTGATCACCACCATCACCCTGTTGACCGTGATGGGCTTTGCCACCTACGCCCTTTTGCCGGGGACCCCGACCATCACGCAAACCGATATCCCAGCAGCGAGCGCGACCGGCATCGGCGTTTTCCTGCTGACCATCGGCGACCAAACGCTGGAGATCAGCCAATTGGTGGTCTTCATCGCGATCGGCTTCTTCACCATATTCTCGCTGTTGGTGATCTCCGGCATCATTGGCTTCACCTTTTTCGCTCTCTCGCGGGGAAAACTCTACGTTCAGGGTGGCTACGATCCAGAAGTGAGGCCAGTGCTGCGCATCCCGATCCGCGCTTTCGTCACGGTTCATACACTGATGGCGGGGATCACCGGTCGATTGTCCGGCTGGACGGCGGACTTCATCCGTGGCAAAGGCCTCAACCGTGCACCCGGCGGTGTGAGCGCTGAAGATTCAGCCGCCGCCGTTCATCGTGCAGGGCAAGAACGCCGCGCCCTGACTCGTGGCGAAGGCGGCCCCGCTTTACCCGGAGGAAATGGATGAAACATGGCTGAAGCCACCGCCCATGCCCACCACGGCCCCAGTCCGCAAGAACAAGCGGAAAACATCAAATTTGGCGTTTGGTTGTATCTGGCCTCGGAAGTCATCATTTTCAGCGTTTTCATCACGATTTATGCGATGTTTCGCGCCCAAAATCCAGATACCGTCTTCCACGTCCGGGAAGAGCTGGGCATCGCCCTGGTCAGTTTCAATACCTTCTTGTTGCTGACCAGCAGTTGGGCGATGGTGATGGGCTTGCGGGCGATTCAGGCGGGCAAGCAACGGGCCCTCATGGCTTGGATCGGCCTGACTGCTTTGCTGGGTACGGCATTTGTCGGCTTGCAATATGTGGAATACACCGAATTGGCGCACGCCGGCGTGGCGATCAACAACACCAACGCCAGTGTATTCGCCGGCTTCGGGATGCGCTTTTACACCCCCACTGCCTTCCACGGCGCGCACGTCATCATCGGCGTCATCTGGGCGCTGTGGGTCGTGTGGCGAGCGTGGAAGGGCCGCTATTCGACAGAGAACTACGTCGGCGTGGAAACCTTCGGTCTGTATTGGCACTTCGTCGATGTGGTTTGGATCTTGCTCTTCACCCTGATTTACCTGGTTTGACGCCACGAGGGACGTATGACAGACGAAGCCCATCCCCATCATCACGATGCGATCATCCTCCCCGGTGATCGGCGCATCCGTTTGCCCGGCGGCATCTATACCTTTGTGTTTGTGGTCCTGGCTTTGCTCACGTTGATCGAAATCTTCCTCGCAGGCATGCCAGAAGGACCCGCACGGGTGTTGGTCCTCTTTGGCATCGCCATCGGAAAAGCAGCCCTGGTCGTGATCTATTACATGCACCTGAAAGACGACCGACGCATTTTCGCCTGGACTTTGCTCGTCCCGCTGATCTTCGCCACTTTGGGCGGCTTCTTCCTGTTGCTCTCGCCGGTGCCTTATAGCACTTAACGCGGCGAGAGCATCTCACGGCGGAATTGTTCCACCCGGCGCCTACCGTTCTCTGTCAACCGAAGCTCTTCACTCACCTCGATCTGTTGCTTGGCTCGAATGCGCCACATCACACGTTGCAGTTTGTTGGGCGACCAGCGCAAGTGTTGGTGTAAGGTGGCGACGGCCAGTTCCTGTGCCGCGTTGGGGGTTCCCTCATGATGGAAGATGTGCCCGAGCAAAATTTGCTCTGCGAAGAGATTCCTTTGCCAATGGCGCCGGATGATCCCTGTGATCAAACCTTCCCGCGGTGAAACCAACCATACCAGCATGAACATCACAAACATCATGATGACCATCGAAGCGGAGATATGAGAATTCCATTCCGTTTGCCAATCCA
>WTGJ01000020.1:129510-328833 GCA_011523615.1 Chloroflexota bacterium
CTCACCAGCACCATCGTTCCATAATGCAACCACGCCGGTCGCAAGCCGAGGGTTCGGGCCAGAGCCGGGTCAAAACTAGACAACTTCAGCTCCTTGTAAAACAGCAGAATGGCGCCCAGAGTCACCGCCGTGAGCAGACTAATGACCGATAACGAGCGCGGCCAATGCACCAGAACCGGCGCTTCTTCCAGCAATCCTGCGCTCCAGGCCTCTGCGGGCGGAAGAACGCCACAATTCCCACAGACGGCAACGAATTCAGCACGAGGATCCCGTGGGTAGATTGCCAACTCCTGGCAGTTGATGCAACGTCGCTCAAAACGAGCAGCGGGATCATCTTCCCTGATCTCAACACTCACGCAATTCTCGATGCAATGGGCTCGGGTATTCGCTGCAGCCAGGCCGATCTCACCGATCATTACGGAATCACTATCCAGGTGGACATCGTCCGCAAATCGGGCCAGCAAAATGATCGCGATGGCAAAGAGCAGTGGAAAAATGATGCCCAGGGCGGCGTCCTGCTTCAACACCCGCGAACGAGAGAGCAACTCGGTGAGCAATACGGTGAGGACGCCGGCAGCAGCGGCGCCCAAAATCAGCCAGGGCGAATTGAGCGACGGTTCTGCTTGGGGCAACCAGGTCAACATCAGGAAGGCGACCACGATGCCGAATAAGACCGTATGGCTGATGGCATCGCTGGTTAACGATAAGCTGCGCAACATCAAGAAAGTGCCCAACGTCGCACCCGAAATCGCGATGAGCGCGCCCAACAGAATGGCCAGCGAGCGCGGATCGGTCAGGAAAGCGTTCAAAGCAGACGCATCGAAGAAGACGAGCAGGAGATCGATCGTCAATCTTTCCCAGCTCACGCGCCCATCCTCCGCTGGAATGAACCACGTTCTGCCTCGGCGAGGCCGGTTTGCGTCAAGCGCCAGGAATGCTCCTCTGGGGTTTGGCGCACTCTCTCCACCAGCCCGTCCTGTTTCAAAGATTGCAAACAAGTCCGGGTCGCGGCGCCATGGATCCCGACCAGGAAGGAATTTGGGGTTGCATGCGTGGAGCCGCCATGTCCCAGGGCGTAGCGCAGCATATCCCGCAACAGCTGTTGGCTGAGGACTGCCCGTCGGTCCTTTCTTTCGCGCAACCAGCGCCAAAGCAGGCCTCTTTCTGGCGCCAATGAGATGGAAATCAGCAACAAAAGAAAGGTGACGACGATGATGGTCGGTCCCGTGGGGATATCTGCATCCAGGGCGCTGATGCTGGCGCCCATCCCGCCGGAGAAGGCGCCAAAACCCGCGGCCAATAGCGCCATCTGCGCCAGGGTGTAGGACCACTGTCGCGCAGCAACGCCGGGGGCAATCAGCAAACCCACCATCAAGATCACGCCGGCCAGTTGCAAACCCATGACGATGGTGATCACGATCATCGTGGTGAGGACGAGGCGCAACAGCCGAACCGGCAAACCAATGGTGGCCGCAAACGGGGAATCAAACGTAACCGCCTTGAGCGGATGCCAAAGCAACAGGAGTACACATAACAAAACTGCCGACAGACTGAACATCAACCAGAGATCCTCTTCGATGATGGCCGCCGCCTGACCAAAGATGAAGGTATCCAATCCCGCCTGGCTGGCATCCGGCCGATTCTGCGCATAAGCGAGCAAAATGATCCCCGCCGCAAACCAGGCAGACAGCACAATACCCAATGCCACATCCTGTTTGAGCCGCGTCGTGCCCACCAGGGTCTGGATGAATTGCATGCCCACCCAACCACTCACCGCCGCGCCGATGAGCAGTGCACTCAACTCACGCCCACTGAGCAGGAACCCCAATGCCACGCCAGGCAAGGCGGCATGTGCCAGGGCATCGCCCAACAAACTTTGCTGACGCAAAACGGCGAAAGAACCCAACACAGCACTGAGCGAGCCGAGCAACGCACCGCCCAGTGCAACGGAGCGCAAGGTGTAATCCAACCTCAGCTGGAAACTGCTCTGCAACAACCAGAGAAAGACGGCGAAACCGAAACCCAAGATCGCCAGCACCAGGACGATTTGCCGCCAGACCTGCGCATTCGTCATGGAAACGGGGCACGCTCTACTCGACGAGAATCCTCCACCGTGGAGAGGTTGCCGCCATAGGTTTTTCGGAGGTTTTCTTCGGTGAAGACTGCTTCCGTCGGCCCACAAGCGACGACTTCGATGTTGAGGAGCAACAACCAATCGAAATAATGCCGCACTGCTTGCAAATCATGATGCACCACGATGACCGTTCGCCCCGCAGCCCGCAGTTCTTGCATGATTTGAACGATGGCCCGCTCGGTGACCGCATCCACCGCAGCAAATGGCTCATCCATCAAATACAAGCGAGCATCCTGGACGAGCGCGCGAGCCAGGAAAGTACGTTGTTGTTGGCCGCCGGAGAGTTGATTGATCGGCCGATCGGCATATTCCTGCATGCCCACTTGCTCCAGAGCAGACCAAGCAGACTTCCTCTCTCGATCGCTCGGCCGGCGCCACCATCCGAGCCGTCCATACAGGCCCATCAAGACCACATCGATGACGGTCGTGGGGAAATCCCAATCCACGCTGCCCCGCTGCGGTACGTAAGCGATCTGCGAGAGGGCTTCTTCATAGGGACGGCCAAAAAACCGCACCGTGCCCGCTGCTTTGGGGATCAGTTGGATTGCGGCGCGCAATAACGTCGTTTTGCCGGCCCCGTTGGGCCCCACGACCCCCAGCAGGACACCCTCGGGGATATTGACATCCACATCCCAGATGGCGGGGACGCCACGATAGGCGACCGTTAAATCTTCAACGCAAAATGCATCGCTGGCGTTTCCCGTCAATCGATCACCGCACAATCTGGCTGGGCGAGTTCGGCCGGCAATCCTTCCGCCAATTCCTCCGGTACAGGCGGAATCGTGAGATCGATACCCGCACAACGATATGACTCGAGGATGATGAGAATGTTGCTGATCAACATGCCGGGGTAGCGCCCGCCATAATGCTCCGGCGCATCCATCGCGTCGGAATACAGGGTCTGGATGCCCAATCTCACCCGGCCACCATTGGCCCGTACCGCTTCTTGGACCGCTTCAATCGCATCGGGCGGGACACTGCTTTCTACAAAGATGACCGGGATTTCCCGTTCCATGACGAATTCAACGAGCTGCTGTATGTCCGCTACGCCCGCCTCATCCTCGGTGCTGATTCCCTGCAACCCTCGCACCTGCCAACCGAAGGCCGCGCCGAAGTATTGGAACGCATCGTGAGAGGAGACGAGGACGCGCTGCTGCTCCGGCACGACGGCCATGGCCTGCTCCGCCCAGGTGAAGAGAGTCGACAGCGTCGCTGCATATTCAATCGCGTTTTCTTCAATGGGGCCGCGATGATCCGGCAAGAGTTGGACCAGAGCGTCGGTCGCATAGGTGGCGCTCATTTGCCAATTGCGTGGGTCAAACCAAAAATGCGGGTCGGCCACATTTTGGTATCGTTCCGATAAGGTAAAACCACCGATGATGTAGCCAGCTCGCTCGACCGGTTCGGAAAGTGCATGAGTCGCGATGCCCCGGTTGCTCAAATTGGCAAACACTTCACCAAACTGCCCTTCCAAATGCAGTCCGCTGTAAAACACAGCGTCTGCTTCCTGGATCGCCCGGATATCTGCTTCGGTCGGTAAGTACAAATGCGGGTCCACTCCGCTGCCCATCAACGCGGTGAGCGCCAGAGTTCCTGGTGGCAGATCAGCAGTGAGCACACGGATCAGATCACTCGCCTGTGTCGTCGTCGCCACGATCCGGCTGGGTTCATCCTGGGCGAAGACAGGCGTGATGCAGGCCATAGATGCCAGCGTGAAGGCGCCAAGGTATCGAAGCATTACGAAAATTTCTCCGTATATTTTTAGGCTTGTCTAAAAATATCGGGGTGCTCGCGTTATGTCAAGTCAACGCAGGGGAATTCTCATGAATCAGCCAATCCTGCGACGAAACGGCGCAAGCCCCCTGCGAATTCCGCCTTCCCGCCGTGAGCTGGGTGCCGGGTTGCCGCACAGGGGATGGCCAAATCGCGCAAGGATGTTTGTGCCTTCCGCCCGATGGCCAATACATTCTCGATGGCAAACAGGTCGATGACTTGCGCAAGAATCGCGCTACCTTCTTGCAATTCGCTGTGGGTCGGGGTGCGATTGCTGAGTGGCCTGCACTCTCGGTGTGGGTGCCAGGGGAATGCATTCCAGATGAGAGGGTTGAAGCCCAGCTGACTCAGCTCACGCCAGACGATCGTGGCACTTTGTTCACCCTGGATCTGCGAGAATGATGGCTCATTGGGTTCACGGTAGCCACGCCTCAGCCCGAAGAGCGGCAGTCCTTTCACCCCGGCGGTGAGGATTTTCCGACTGCAGAGCGGGATGCCGGTCAGCCGACAACCGCGATAGCCAGGCGCCTCACAGACCAAAAGGGCGGGTACTTTCTTCGCGGCGGCAAAGCCATTGAGATACAGGCGCAAATTGTGCCGCCGGATCGCATGGTTGGGATCATCTCCGGCTCGATAAGGATTGGTTACGGTCGCTGAATCAGCCCGCTCGGCCAAGCGTTCAATCAGCCGATCCACCGCCTGCATGCACCCCACCCTGTTCCAAAACGTACCAGCAGCGATCTTCATAATGGACAAAATCCTGCGCCCGATAGCCGGCCGCAAAAGCGCTGCGCATCGCTTCACGCAAGGCCAAACGCCAGGCCAAGGCACGATCCGGGTGCTCTTGTCTCATCCGGTCCACATCGCGCGGTATCTCGATGCGGCACTGTGCCGGGGCCTCGCTCAATACTCCCGCATCGGCCAGGGGTGCGCCATGCCCGTCTTTTTCCAGCAAAAAGGGCGCGGGCCGCTCGTGGCGCGGCACATACTGACCCGCGGCCAAGGCCTGCACGCGTTCGTCCCGCAAATCCCATTGAACTTCCAGCCGGTCGGAAGGAAGACCGACGTTGATGGCATCCTGCATTTCTCCGTAATGGTTGACGTGGTACACGTGGGCCGTCGCCGCCAACAAGCGCAGGTTGAAGTTGGCGTTGCCGCGCAAGAGCGGGTCATAGGTCCAGGCGATCTGCGTGAAACCCGCTGCCAACGCAAACTCACGCTGGGCCCACTTGATGCCCTGGCCGATGCCCCGGCCGCGGAAATCAGGATGCACACCCGCCATATGGGACCAGAGGCGGATGCGTCCCCCTTTCCTGCCCACGAAGGCGAGTGCGAGGGCGACCAGGCGATCTTCATGGTAACCGCCAATGACCAGGCCGCCGTTGTGAATGAAGGCAACCATCAGAGCCGAGGGTGCCGCATCGAGCGGCGGCAGCTGCCAGATATCCAGCTCCAACTGAACCAGCGCCTCGAGATCTCGCATCTCCTTCAACAAACGGAATTGCACTTCTTCAGCCGCAGGCATCGATCCTCTCCATTTTGCTTCGCGTATGATTGTACGCTGTTTCACGCTATTGTATGGAAATCACCGTTCGCATTGCAAACAGACTGCGGGGCAGGGAAGGAATACCGCATTCGTTATCTAGCGACCCATCCTCGCCTCATCACCCTGCTCAGCGTGTTGTTGAGTGTCGGCATATTGTGGTTGGCCCTCCGTGGCATTGAGCTCGAGCGCCTCTGGCAGGTGATCCACGATGCAGATTGGCGCTGGGTTCTGATTTCCGTGCTCCTGAACCTTTGCGCCCTGACGGTTCGCGGCTTGCGCTGGCGCAGCTTGTTGGATGGCAAAATCACCACCTGGCGGGCCATTCATGCGATGAACATCACCAATATGTTGAATCAACTTCCCCTGCGTGCGGGTGAGGTGGCGCGCAGTTTCCTGGCCCGTCAGGATGGCGTCCGGCTGCTCACCGCCGCTACCCTGGTCGCATTGGAGCGTTTGTTGGATCTGTTGTTGATCATCTTGGTCCTCTCCTGGGCGCTGAGCCGCTTGCCCACGCATCACTACTACATGCAAGATACGGCGACTTTGATCGGCGGCGCGGTGCTGCTCTTTTTCGTTTTCGCCTGGTGGATCACGCGGCAACCCAACAAAACCAAGGAGGTACAACCGAGCTGGTTGCAGATCCGCCGACTGAGCCGCATCCCCATGATGCACAGCCTGATGCGCTTCTTCTTTCGCATCCTAACGCCCATTTTCGAGGGCTTGCAAGCCATACAAAACCGACGCCTCGTGCTGATCACCAGTGGTTGGACGCTCTTGGGCTGGTTCTTCTCCTTCGCCACCTTCGCCGCACTCATGCCGGCGTTGCATTTGCAAGAAGAAAACATCATCCTCGTCTGTGCGTTGACCTTGACCCTCTCTTCATTGGGAGTAGCCGCACCGTTGACGGTCGCTTCCGTCGGCCCTTATGAAGCCATGGTGGTTCTGGGGGGTACGCTGGCCGGCCTCAATGAAGAAGCAGCGCTGGTTTTCGCGCTCCTCGCCCACGGCACTTCGCTTGCGCTGTATGCCGTGCTGGGCAGCATCGGCGCGGCGGTGCTCGGCATATCCATCCGTGATGTGCTCCATTCTGCCCACACGAATGAAACTGCGAACTGGGATATTGCGCCCGTGGAAGCTAAAAGCGATCGCGACGGAAGCGTTGTTCCTTGAATGGGTCGCCTTCGTTGTGGTAGCCGCCCTGTTCCCAAAAACCCGGCCGATCCACCTCGCTGAATTCCAGTTTCCGCAAATGTTTGGCGCTCTTCCAAAAATACCGTGAAGGGACCAGGGTGCGCAGCGGAGCGCCATGTTCCGCAGGCAAGGGCGCACCTTCATAGCGGTAAGCGAGCAAAACCTCATCTGCCAACATCACTTCCAGGGGCAGATTGGTAGTATAACCGCCATCGCAATGCGCGATGACGTATTGGGCGCTGGGTTTCAAATCGCATAGAGCGACAAAATCTCGGAAGCGAACCCCTTCCCACTGGCTGTCCAAACGACTCCAATGCGTCACGCAGTGGATATCGACCGTGACCGAGACCGTCGGCAGAGCGCTGAATTCTTCCCAGTTCCAGCAACGGCTTTCGGCTACTTCACCAAATACGCACAAATCCCAGGTGCTCAAATCGATGCTGGGAAGCGGGCCAAAGGACATCACCGGCAATTTTCGGGTGATCGATTGACCCGGGGGCAATCGCCCGGCCTGCCGGCTTTCTCTCTCGATCTCACGCCGGTTTTTACCAAATAGTCGCATCACCGCCCTCCACTCACGCTGCCGAGCGCTCTTGGTCGTGAATCACCTGAGCATCATCTTACAACATGACTCATCCCATTGTACGATGTGGGGAGAGGAAGTCAGCTACCCATGCGTGTTCGATGAAATCTTTCGCGATTCTCTTTTGCCTATTCATCGTGTTCAGCCAAAGTCACGCCCAGGAGCCAGGGCTATCTCTGGCACGGCATTTCCCCCAGGAGACGCAAATCTATGCCGAGAGCGAATTCCACTCCCTCGCTGCCATCGATGCGTTCAGCGAGCGTTTGTGGGCGCTCTTCTCGGCAGATGAAAGCCTTCCTTTCTCCTTGCACGAAGGCTGGTCCGCACTCCTTCCCGGCGAAGCATCACCCGCCACCTGGGCCGAACGACTGGGCGATCGCGTGGCCTTGGGCATCGCCGATTTCGCTATGGCCACCTCGACGCAATTGCTGGCGCTGGAAATCACCGACTTCGAAGCCACCCGACAATGGCTCGATGATTCACTCGCTGCTGAACTCAGCGAAGGTTCCATCCAGCGCCTGGTTTTGCCCGGTCGTGCCGTGCGTTATCAACCAGAGAGTGAACTGCTCGGGATTGCCTACGAAATCCATGCTGACGTGCTGCTCATCGCCTCCGCCAGCAAAGCATTTCGTGCGGAGGATGAAGCGACGCTCTGGCAAAACGAGGCCTTGATCCGCGCTTACGAAAATGGCACCGCCGATGGTGCGGCGGCCATCCTGCTCGTAGATGGCGAAGCATTGTTGCTCCGGGCGCTGGGGGAAGCGATGGCCCAACCCGCGATCGCCGGCAGCTTGCCTCCGCTGGGGCAAAACTGGCCGGTACTCATCGATGCAATCGGCGACGCGGTGTTGACGTTCCGGCACATGGCGGAATCCCAACTATACGAAATCATCCTGAACGTCACCACCAACCCAAAAGTGGAAGAATCCTTTCCTTCCGTGGAATTCTCTTGGCTACCTGAAGATGAGCTGCTACTCCCAACCGACTGGTCCTTGCCACCTGGAACGGCGCTGGCGGTCAGCGGCAACGATCTGGGGAACGACCTCGATCAATGGATGGCGACGATCAGTGCCTGGGCAGGTTGGTTGGCGGATAGCGAGAGTCTGCCGCCGAATCTGGCCTGGCTGGCCACGCTCGAGACCTGGCTGCCCTGGCTCATCCGCAGCGAAACCGGCCTCGAATGGGAAAGCGATCTGCGGGCCTGGATGCGCGGCCCTTACCTCGCGCTGTGGGAAGATGAACCACCGCACTTTTCCCTGATCACCCGCAGCGTGGATTCCCGGGCCGCCGAAACTGCCTTCCAGCAACTGCGTGCGACGCTCGATTTTTACGATCCCGGCGAAGCGGTGTTCCGCCCACCGCTCAGCTTGCCATCAGCCTGGGGCAGCTCTCCACTCGCAATTCATTTGCAATGGGATGGCCAGCAGGCTCATTTGCACACCACAACCGAGGGAAATCCTTCGACCGAAGAATCAGGGCCGGATGCCGCAATCCACCGATTCCTCAATCATCGATTGCCTGCTGCACAACTCTGGTTGTACCTGAATGGAGCGCGTTTGGCCGACTGGGCCAGCGCCATCGATCCATCCCTGGGCATCATCCAAACGCTGGGCGACATGAGCTTTGCTCTGCGCTGGGATCGGCCGGTTTTCACCATTCAGTGGCTGTTCGAGAGCGAAACATTCGCCTCGCCCCCCGCCCCTTCGCTATGATGCAGGAAACCACCCAAGGAGCACCCATGGCATCTGCACTGATCAGTACACAGGAATTGCGCAAACGATCCTCAGAACCGCAGTTGAGGATCATCGACCTGCGCGGAGCGGTCCTGCCGCCAACGGAGCCACCGCCCCATTATGTCCATCATCGGGAGGCGTACCGGCAGGCCCATATTCCGGGCGCGCAGTTCCTCAGCTGGCATGATGAGCTCAACGAAGCCACCACGACTCGTTTGCGCCCCCCGCCTGAGTTCGAAACGATGATGGGCCAGTTGGGCATCGCCAACGATAGTGTGGTCGTCGCCTATGACGATTCAGGCGGTCTGTTCGCCGCCCGGCTCTGGTGGAATTTGCGCTATTACGGCCACGAGGAGGTGTTCGTTTTGAACGGCGGTTGGTCCAAATGGCTCGCCGAAGGTGGCCCGACGACAGACGAGATCCCTCAATTTGCTCATACCACCTTCAAAGTGAAGCCTCAACCTGCCTGGCGCCGAAGCGCGGATGCGGTCCTGTCTGCACTCGGCGGCGACACCGTTCTCCTCGACACGCGCTCACCGCTGGAGTTTTCCGGGGAAACGGCGCGACGCGGCAGAACGGGACACATCCCTGGCGCGCTCAACTTGCCCCGCGCCGAGCTGATCGCGGAAGATGGCACCCTCAAATCACGAGAAGAGATTCGCCAATTGCTGGCGGAACGGGGCATCCAGCCGGAAGACGAGGTCATCACCTACTGCAACAGTGGCGTGTCCGCCAGCTATGGGCTGCTCGCTTTGCATGAGGCAGGCTACCTGAACGCAGCGAACTATGATCTATCCTGGAACGAATGGGGCAGTGACTTGAGCAAACCCGTCGCAACCGGCAAATGAGTTTCTCTCCGCCCAAACGCCCACCTACCCTGTGGGAACGCTTGCTGGCGATGGAAGAGCCACCGCCCTGGGGCCAGTTCACCGCCATCAGTGTGTGCACGATCAGCATTTTCTGTTTCATCGTGGCCACCATCGTGACGTTGCCAGATGGCCTGCTGTTCGCCAGCGCAGAAGAACGTTGGTTGGCGCTCAACCTGGGGGCAGCATTGAGCATCCTCCTGTTGCTCTTTCGCTTTCGCCAGCCGAAGCAATTCGCGGCTTTGCGCTTCTCCCTTCCTTCCCCGCTCCAGCGAGTGTTGTATTTCATCGGTTGGGGTTTGCTGCTCTCTTTCTCGTTGGACTTGATCGGTCAAATCCTGACCGGTCGCATTTTGCCCCCCCTCGAGCTGATCGATACGTTCACCCAACGCGTTGATCTGAGTCTGACCGCCTGGCTGCTGGCGGCGCTGTTCATGCTTGCCGGTCAACCCTTAGTGGAAGAGACGATGCTGCGCGGCATTTTGTACCCCGCCATGAGAGCAAGGTTGAAAGGCAACGCCGGGCTGTGGGTCGCCATCCTCTCCAATGCCCTCGCCCATACCATCTTGCACAACGCCCTCTATGGTGGCCTGGGCAGGCAGGCGGATCTCGTTCAATACTGGCTGGTCATCATTGCCCCGTTCTTGGCGGGTTTTGCTTTTACCCTTGCCCGCGTGCTCAGCCAATCCACGCTCGGCGCCGTCCTGGTGCACGTCGGTGCGAGCGTCGGCGCTCTTTTGAAAGTCTTCTTGATCTGATCCAGCCAAACCGAATGGATGCTCAAGCCCCGAAGCGGCTCTTGTTGGTCCAATATGCCGATATCGGTGACCTCATCCTCACCCTTCCCGCCGTGAGTGCATTGCGCGAAAGCCTGCCTGACGCCCACCTTACTTTGCTCACCAGCGCGCATGCCGCTCCGCTCGTGCCGCAATCGCTCGTCGATGAAATCATCACCCTCGAAAAAAAGGGGCAGAATGCAACGCGAGCCTTCTTCCGACGAAGCAATTGGCGCCGCTTGTGGCGCATCTATCGAACGACTCGCTTTGACGCCATCCTTTACTTTCATCATTTCAGTTTGCGCGCCGGAACCCTAAAATTTGCTCTGCTGGCTCGGCTCGCGGGTGCTGGCAGACGCTATGGCCTGCAAAATGGCAAAGCGCATTTCCTGACCGATTCTCTGCCCGACGACGGTTTCGGCGCCCGCCACCAAGCGCAATACTGGCTGGATCTGGTCGGTTTGCTGGGCGCATCGAGCCAAGCCAGACCCGCACCAGTCCACATCGGCTCATCCCCATTGCCCAGGAGCGACCGCCTCCGCATCGTGATCCATCCCGGTAGCGGTAGCGATAGCCTGGCCCGCCGCTGGTCCTTGCCTCGCTTTGGGGCGCTGGCCCACCAATTGCGCGGAGAATTCAACGCCGAAATCGTTTGCGTGGGGAGCGCAGCCGATCTGCCGCAGCCAACGGCTGGTCCCGCGAATGACCGGGAAACCGCCATCCCCGCGGCGAAGCAGGGTGATCCGAACGCGCTGAGTCTGTTCCAGGAATCAGTCGATCACGATTTGACGGGCCGGACCGATCTGCCTCAGTTGGCGGCTGTCCTGCGCGAGGCAGCCTTGGTCATCGGCGCAGACAGCGGGGTGATGCACCTCGCCGCTGCTGTCCAGACTCCCCAGATCGCCCTCTTTGGCCCCTCAAATCATGAGGCCTGGGCACCCTGGGCGCCGCAGGCAGAAATCGCCCCCGTGATCTTGCGCAGCGGCGTTGCCTGCAGTCCGTGCAGCTACGTGGGCCAGAGAATCGGCCAACGCGAAGGCTGTCCCGCTCGTACCTGCATGCACCTGATTTCCACGGCTGAAGTCATCCAGGCAGCGCGAAGCCTACTCAAAGGAGAGCGCGTCGTCGCCCAGCCTGCCCGGACCTCCCCTCATACAGCCCAGCGAGACGGGCAACGACTCACCATTTTGGGCTTGCCCCTGGATGGCATCACATACGATGAATGGTTGACCCAAATCGAACGTTGGGTGAAGGATCGAAGCGGACTGCATCATGTCTGCACCCTGAATCCGGAATTTGCGGTCATCGCCCAACACGACGACAATTTCCGCCACATCCTGCAGCGCGCCGCGCTCTGCGTACCCGATGGCGTGGGCATGCTCTGGGCGGCGCGGCGCAAGGGTCAGGACTTGCCGGCCCGCGTCACGGGTGCTGACGGCTTATCCCAAATCGCCCAACGCGCCGCGGAAACCGGTTGGCGCATCTTTTTCCTGGGCGCCGCACCGGGGGTGGCGGCCCGGGCCGCCGATGCCCTACAGGCAAGTTACCCGGGCTTGCAGATCGCCGGTACCCTGAGCGGGAGCCCCGCGCCGGCAGAAGAAGATGAGCTCGTCCAACAGATCAACGCCAGCGGTGCGGATCTGCTCTTCGTCGCCTTCGGTGCGCCCATCCAGGATCAATGGATTGCCCGCAATTCCACCCGACTCGATGTAGCGATGGCGATGGGTGTGGGCGGCGCTTTCGACTTCCTGGCGGGAGAAGTACCCCGGGCGCCATATGGAATGAGGCGCCTGGGTTTGGAGTGGCTGTTCCGTTTGCTGCGGCAACCCTGGCGCTGGCGCCGCATGTTACGCCTGCCTCGTTTCGTCCTGGCAGTGCTCCGTGAAGGAAACTAGCGCATGAGGATGACGTGCACTTCGCCCGGTCCGTGCACGCCATGAACCAAGATCATCTCGATATCGCCAGTCTTGCTCGGCCCCGTGATGAAGCAGATATTGCCTCGATCGCCGAGCGACGGGCCTGTTTTTTCCACCCACGCTTCGATGTTGGGCAACAGTTGATCGACATGGGCCAAAACCACGTACACCGGTGCCAACACCGTGGGGATGCGGCCGCGGCCGGCACCGCTGCGCACCACCACCGTTCCCGTCGCCGCCAACAAGGCTTCCGCGCCACTGATACCGACGACTGCCTCCGAAAAACGCTGCGCATCCCCCAGCGGCCGATGGTATTCGACCCCGGCAGAAGCCAGGACAGCCGGCAAATTCGAAAGCGGCAACTCGCTCTCCGCCCAACCAATCACGGCATCCGCTTCATGGCGCCGCAACACATCCATCAATGCTGAGACGGCTTCCTCTTCATCATCCACGACATGGGCATGAGCCCGCAATTGCTCCAGCGCCTGGGAAAATTGCAACAGCAAGGATGCTGGCTCGTTTTCGACCGTTCGCACCGCTTCATACTCTGCCGGTGTGGGTGGTGCTTCGAACCCCAGCTGCGCTCCGGCTGACTGAGCCTTTCGCAAGCGGTTCAGAATCGCCTCGCGCGAAGGGTTGGATGATGCCATGGTTTGCCATCTCCTGCCGATCCTCTCAGAGGATAGCAGATCCAGCTTGGTTGCCGCCGCCTGTCAAACGCGCCATAATCTGCGAGTCCTTGCAACGGAGGTGGAGATGCGCGAGTTGGATCAAGCCCAGGAGCTGCAACCTCTGCTCAGCGCCTGGCGGCGGGAGATTCATCAATACCCTGAAATTGGCTTCACGGAAGAGCGCACCCCAGCCTTCGTCTGCGAGCGGTTGAAAGAATTCGGCATCCCACATGAGCGGCCGGTCGGCAGGAACGGCGTGGTCGGCACCATCGGCCAGGGTTCCCCTGTCGTCGGCATTCGTGCCGATATGGATGCGCTGCCCATCCAGGAAGCCAATGACGTGGAATACGCTTCACAACGGCCGGGCATCATGCACGCCTGCGGCCACGATGCCCATACGGCCATCTTGCTGGGGGCAGCACACATCTTGCAGCAACACCCAGATCGACCACCCGGCGAAATCCGCTTGCTCTTCCAACCCTGTGAAGAAGGTTCGGTCTGTCGTGACGATGAAGGTTACACCGGTGCCGGTCGGATGATGCAAGATGGAGCTTTGCGGCAAATGGATGCCGTCATCGCGCTGCATGTTTCCAGCGATGTTCCCGTGGGCATCGTCAAAATCGATGACGGTCCGATTCACGCCTCTTCCGATACCTTCCGCGGTCGCATCCTGGGCGAAGGTTGCCACGGGGCACACCCGGATACGGGAGTCGATCCCATTTACCTGCTCGCTCATGTGATCCACGCCATCCAGGCGATCCGTTCGCGCAGGTTGGCACCGACGGCCGCTTCGGTCGTATCGATCGGCAGCGTCCAGGCGGGCAACGCAGCCAACGTAATCCCGGATTCGGTAGTGCTCAGCGGCACGATTCGCAGTTATGATGAAGCGGTGCGCGCCCAACTGCATGAGGAATTGGCGCGGGCCTTCGCCGTCACTCGCGCTTACGGCGGTGATTACGAGCTGGACATCATCCACGGCAACCCCGTCGGCATCAATGATGCGCAGGTGGCCAGCACCCTCCGCCGCGTGGCTCGGGACGTCGTGGGCGAAAGTGGCATCCAAACCGCCGGCCCCACGATGGGGGCAGAGGATTTTTCCCTGATGACGAGGGACATTCCCGGTGCAATGTTTCGCCTGGGTGCCAAGTTGGATGAAGTGCATCGACCGCACCACAGCCCGATCTTCGATATCAACGAGGATTCCTTCCCCCTGGGGGCGGCGATACTGGCCGGGGCAGCGCAAGAACTATTGCGAGATTTCGCTTGATGGTTCGGCGCTTCTTAACAAGATGTGGGTAAAAAGGGCCGTGATCTGGTGAATCAGCGAATTGAGGAGACATCATGAGCAACGAATCTGGCAAGCGCAGGATGGAAGCGGATGATTTGTTTCGTCTGCGATTTTTGCAGGCCGCCCGACTTTCTCCGGATGGCCGTCGAGTCGTCTATGGCATCGGCCATGTCGATGCGGAAGAAGAGAAGGAATATCACACCCTTTGGCTGTTGGATGTGGCGAGCGGCGAAACTCGTCAGCTGACCCATGGTGCTGCCAACGACGCGAGTCCGAGCTGGTCGCCCGATTGCCGGACGATCGCCTTTCAATCTGACCGCAATGGCACCTCTCAGATCTACCTCATCGATGCGCAGGGCGGCGAAGCGCGGCAGCTGACCGATTTGCCCCAGGGCGCCAGCGGCCCGATTTGGTCACCCGACGGCCAATACATCGCCTTCAGCAGCGGCCCTGACGTCGCAGAACCGTTTGACCCGAATCAACCCTTTCGCGTCACGCGGAATGTCTATCGCTTCGATGAGCTCGGTTACATCGACTCTGCCGTGAAGGATCTATACATCATCCGTGCTTCGGGCGGTGAACCCAGGCAGGTCACCGAAAATATGTGCTTGAACGCCAACCCACAATGGTCGCCCGATGGCCGCCAATTGCTATACAGCGCCGCTTTTCAGCCCGATCGACACGATGTCTTCGTGCCGCGCATCCTGATCGCCGACTTGATCGATGGCCGCCATCAGGACCTCCTGAGTGATTGGGGCTGGGCGCAGGGAGCCCGCTGGCATCCAGACGGCGAGACCATCGTCTTTTTGGGGCAACCCAATGGCCAACTGATCGGCAGCAAGAACGACCTATACACCGTCCCGGTCAACGGCGGCATACCGGAAAATCGCACGGCAAATTTGGAATGGCATGTGGGCGGCGCCTGTTATGGCGATATGCCCTGTCAATCCCTGACCCTGACGCCTCTCCTGGTCGATGACGGAGGTGATTGCGCTTGGGTCCAGGTGCAAGAAGGAGGACATACCGATATCTATCGCGTCGCCTTGCAGGGTGAGGAAGCTCATGCGGCACTGCACCAGAACGGTTCGGTGCTTTACACCCAGGATGCTCAAGCAGGGAAACTACTCTATGCGGAGAACCACTACAACCAGCCGCCGGAACTGTGGATCAGCGAAGCAGATGGCAGCCAGGCACGACAGCTCACCCACATCAACGAGGATTTCCTCCGTGGCATCGCGCTACCTGAGCTGCAAAACTTGCGGTTTCAGGGTGAGGACGGCACGGATGTCGAAGGCTGGGTGATCGTCCCGGCCGGAACGGAAGGGCCCCAGCCGGGCATCCTATACATTCACGGCGGGCCCAACGCCGCCTATGGCAACTGTTTTGGCTTCGATTTTCAAATGTTGGCCGGCGCGGGTTATGCGGTGATGTATTTCAACCACCGCGCTTCCACGGGCTACGGCCATCGTTTTGCCACGATGATCAAAAGCGATTGGGGCAACCACGATTACCTCGACCTGATGGCTGGCGTGGATTGTGCCATCGAAGAGGGCTGGGTCGACCCGGCGCGCATGGGGGTTTGCGGCACTTCCGGCGGCGGCAACCTCACCGCTTGCATCATCGGCAAAACGGATCGCTTCAAGGCGGCCATCCCCTGCAATCCCGTGACCAGCTGGTGGAGTTTCTATGGCACCAGCGATATCGGCGTTTGGTTCGCCCTGGAGCAATTGGGCGGTCACCCCTGGGAGATCCCGGAAATCTACGCCCGCTGTTCGCCGATCACGCTCGCACATCAATGCACGACCCCGACGCTCTGCGTACAAGCGGAACACGACTGGCGCTGCCCGGCCGAACAAAGCGAGCAGCTCTACGCAGTGTTGAAAGCGGTGGGTTGCCCGGTAGAAATGCTGCGTCAACCCAAAGGCGCACATGGGGCTTCCACGCGGGGCGAACCGATCATGCGTCGCATCCACAACGAGGCGATGTTGGATTGGTTCCACCATTACCTGCTCGGTCACGAACGACGCAACGACATCATCTGACACAACACAGGAGGCACTCATGGTACGAGTTTTTTGCGCATCGCTGGCCACAGAAACCAATACTTTCTCGCCGATGCCCACCGGCATGGATGATTACGACATCATCCGCGCGCACGAACGAATGGATGAAGACGATGAAAGCATTCTCAACCGCGAGACGGTGTTCCGCCGGCTGTCTGAAGAACGGGGCTGGGAATTTGTGATGTCGCTTTCCGCTTTCGCCCAACCGGCCGGGAAAACCGTCCGGTACGTCTACGAAAGTTTGCGCGACGAAATCCTGGCTGACTTACGGGCGGCGCTGCCGGTGGATATCGTTTTCTTGCCTTTGCACGGTTCGATGATTGCCGATGGATACGACGATTGCGAAACGGACATGATCCACCGAGTCCGCGAAATCGTCGGCCCGAATGCCAAAATCGGCGTGCACCTGGACCCCCACTGTGATGTGACTGAGCAGATGTGCGAAGAAGCGGATGCCATCATCTTGATGAAAGAATACCCTCATTCCGATGGCGTCCCGAGGGCGGAAGAGTTGTTCGCCATCATCGCGGATGCCCATCAGGGGAAAGTACAACCCGTGATGCGGATGCATGACTGTCGGATGATCGGCCTGTTCATGACGCCGGTCCAGCCGATGCGCGGTTTCGTGGATCGGATGCACGAACGTGAGGGAGAATCGGGCGTGCTCTCCTGCTCGCTCGTGCATTGCTTCCCCTGGGCGGATGTAGCCACGACGGGAACGCGAACCCTAGTGATCGCAGACCGGGACGCGGCCCTGGCCGAGCGTGTCGCCGAGGAATTGGCCGCTGAGCTCTTCCAGATTCGACATCATGTGGCAGCCACCTCGCGACCGATGGCGGAGACCTTCCGCCGTGCGCTGGCCATTGACCGCGGCGGGAAGCCAGTCGTCATCGCCGATCAAGCCGATAATCCCGGTGGCGGCGCCCCTTCCGATTCCACTTTCGTCACGCGCTACCTGATCGAACAAGGAATTGGGGATACCTGCATCGGGTTGTTTTGGGATCCGATCGCGGTGAGAATCGCTTTTGCCGCGGGCGAAGGGGCCGAGTTGGAGATGCGCATCGGCGGCAAGATGGGGCCCAGCAGCGGCGATCCGCTCGATCTACGAGTCAAAGTGATGGGACTGCAGCGCGATATGGAGCAAATCATCGACTGGGGTGAAAACGAACATCGCATTCCGCTGGGCGATGCCTGTGCCCTGCGAACCGCACAAGAGATCGACCTGGTGCTGATCAGCAAGCGCACTCAGTTGCTCACTCCGCAGGTCTTCCGCCATTTCGGGCTGGAACCGGAAAAACGCTCGCTCCTCATCGT
The DNA here is from genome assembly GCA_011523615.1 of Chloroflexota bacterium. Lineage (GTDB taxonomy): Bacteria > Chloroflexota > Anaerolineae > Aggregatilineales > Phototrophicaceae > WTGJ01. Next base: position 147,365 of record WTGJ01000020.1, read on the forward strand.
CAAATCCACGCAACATTTTTACGGTTCATTTGCGCCCATCGCCGCCGAAGTGCTGTATATGTCCGCGCCCGGGGCGATTCCTCCGCAGTTCACCGAAATCCCCTACCAAAACGTGGACCTGCACAAATTCCCCTGGCTGGATGACCCCTTCGCGGCAGGTTGATGCAGGGAGAGTGAGAGTAGCTAAAGCATTACGGCATGACGCTTGCGCAGGATCTTCCGTGTGCGTGCCAGCTCCCATTCGATGCGAGGCGAATCCCAACCAAGCGCTTCAGCGGTGATTTGCGCAATTTCAACGAGCAATTCACGGCTCAATGAACCCCGCATCGCGATGAGCGTGCGCCGCAGCAACAAGTCATCCAGATGGCAGACTTGCTCCTGCTGGACCAGCTCGCAGATTTCGCCACGGGCATAATCCTCCAGGTGCTCCAGCGATTTCGCTTCTTCTGGGGGGATCTTGTGCGCCAGCAGCTTGCAATGGGTGCCATAACGGCTCAACCAGCGCGTCAACCAGCGCGGTTCATGGCCCGTTTCCTGCGCTAATTCCTCGATCCATCGCGTTTGCTCCGCTTCACTGAGCGGATAATCTCGCCCGCCGCCGATGGCAAGCGGTTCGCTGCTGCTGCGAAATTCGAGTCGCAACTGTTGCAACACCCAGCGCGCCGCACTTTCACTGAAGGCACGAAAATTGGTCCATTTGCCGCCAATCAGCGAAGCAATGGGAAACGGTCGTTCCGCTGTCGGTGGCAAAACTTGCAGATCATGATCGCGGCTGATCTCTCCTTCCCGGCCCGCCGACGAAGGTAAGGGGCGCACCCCGCAGGTGCGAAAGACGATATCTTCCACCCGGACCTTCAATCGAGGGAACAGCCAGCGCAGCGCATCCAGCAAGTATTCCACCTCTTCCTCAGTGCAAATTGCTTGATCCGGGTGACGGATGCGGATGTCGGTCGTGCCAACCAGGACCTGATCGTAAAAGGGATAGCAGAGCAGAATCCGCCCATCGCGATGTTCGAAATAAATCATGTCGCCCTGCAGCGCGTCATGGATTTCCTCATTCCGTAGGACGAGGTGCGAACCTTTGGTGCCGCCGATGAAGCTCGTATTTTCACCCAGGCGCTCATTGGCGGAATCAATCCAAGCGCCACCCGCGTTCACCACGACGCAAGGCCGAAGGGAGAACTCTTCGCCGGAAAGGCAGTCTCTCAAGCAAACTTCTGCACCAGAGGATTGCTGGACGGAAACGTAATTCAGGGCCAACGCATCCGCCTGCATCGAACGGGCATCCCGCAGCAGATCCAGCGCGATGCGTTCCGGCTGCGGCATCCAAGCATCGTAATATACGGCCGTAGCGCGAATCTCGGGGTTCAGCTCGGGCCTCTGTTGGAGCGCTTGTTCACGGTTCAAGAAACGATGTGGTGGCAATTGGCGTCGTTTCCGCGTGTAAAAATCGTAAAACGATAAGCCGATTTTCACCAGCAAGGAACCGCGGCCCGTGGCTGGCCCGCCCCAACCCACAAAGCGCAACGGCGCAGACCAGAACCCCGCCCAGCGGGAGAGGATGGGGATGTGGATCGCCAGGGGTCGCGTCGCATGGGGTGCTTGGGTGAGGAGGAGATCCCGTTCACGGAGCGCTTCCTGCACCAGGCGAAATTCACCCTGCTCCAAATAGCGCAAACCGCCATGGAGCAAACGTGAGGAGGCGCCACTGGCGCCCGAGCAGTAGTCGTTGCCTTCCACCAAGATCACTGGGATGCCGCGCAGGGCCAATTCCCGAAAAGTCCCGATGCCCACGATGCCACCGCCTACGATCAAGACCGGGCACGAATGGCGATTCTTCAGCGCCCGCAGGTCTTTTTCTCGTGTCGGTCTATCGTTCATGCGCCGCGTTCTGCCACTTGCTCGCTCGGTCCTGGCGCCATGGTAAAATCGCGTGCCCGATTCGGCAAGCAGTCCCTCATCGCACACTCTGCGGAATGCGGGCTGTTTTCGGGTTTGCGCCTGTAGGTCTGCCGCTCATCGACCGGTGCTCATTTCAGTCTCAAGTTCGCCAAAACCAACACCAGCCCACCGGAAGCCAACGCCAGCGTCAAGCCAACCACCAAATTTCCCAGCACCATTCCCGTGACCAAGCCCAGGAACACCGCCAGCATCACCCAGGAGAGCAGCCCCAGGTTCCTCGCGCCCACTCGCACTCCCTTGCATCCATGACGGGGTAATCAATCGCCCGCTGGGATGAGCGTAGGCCAGATGAAGGCGCTGCGCTAGATTCACAGCATCATGCTCGCTTTCCCCATCCTGCCGATGCTGGTTTTCGGCTTCATCACCACGGTGATCCTCACGCCGATTTCACGTATCCTGGCGTTTCGGGTCGGAATCGTAAAGGAACCGGGGCGCAGCCGAGATCTGCACCAGCAGACCATGCCTTTGCTCGGTGGGGTGGCCATTTTCATCGCGATCGCCCTGGCCCTCTTGTTATTCAGCCCTGATGGCTGGCAAGCAGAATTCCTGGCCATCCTGTTTGGGACGGCCCTCGTCGCCTTCATCGGTTTATTGGATGACCGTTTTTCCTTGCCCTGGGGCTTGCGTTTGGTCGTCATGACGCTGGCCGCCGTCGTCCTCGTCTTGAACGACATCCAGATCCACCTCACCTACCACGTCGGGGTGGATATCCTGCTCACGATCCTGTGGGTGTTGACGCTGGTGAATGCGTTGAATTTCATGGACAACATGGATGGCTTATCCGCGGGAACGGCGGCGATCTGCGCCGGAACGCTCACGATCATCGCCTACACACAGGGTCAGTATCTGGTGAGCGCCATGGCTGCCTCTTTGACGGGGAGCGCACTGGGTTTTCTCGTCTTCAACTTTTATCCCAGCAGCAGTTTCATGGGCGATATGGGCGCCTATGTCCTGGGGTACATCCTGGCCGTCAGCGGCATCAAATTGACCTTCAGCGCTCAGCCTTTGAGCGTCACCTGGATGGTGCCGATTTTCGCCCTGGGCCTGCCCCTGTTCGATATTTCGCTCGTCGTGTTCACCCGTTTGGTCGAAGGCCGCTCACCCTGGCAAGGCGGTCGTGATCACAGCTCGCATCGCCTGTTGGCAGCGGGATTGGGGCAACGACAAACGCTGGCCTTGCTCTACAGCCTGGCGGCCCTCCTGGGCGCAATGGCCCTCTACATCAGTTTGGCGCCCGCGGAAACCGCCTGGCGGGTCGGGATTCTGGGCTTCCTCCTGATGGGCATCTTGTTCTGGGTCATGCAGGGCTTGCGCGCCCGTTTCGGCGAAGGGGGAGGATGACGGCACACGGCAAAGCGGCGGTCGCCCTCGTCACGGGTGGAGCTGGTTTCATCGGCTCGCACCTCGTCGAGCGCTTGTTGAAAGACGGCTATCGGGTGCGCGTGCTGGATAATTTTTCGACGGGCAAACGGGAAAACTTGGCCGAATTGCAAGGCGCGCTGGATGTCCAGGAAGGCAGCATCCTGGATGCAGCAGTTTTGGGCCGTGTTTGCCAGGGAGCCGAATTTATCTTTCACCTGGCCGCCTTACCCAGCGTGGCACGTAGCTTGAAGCAGCCTGAACTCACCCATGAGCAACTGGTCACCGGCACCTTGCGCGTCTTGCTGGCAGCGCGGGAAGCCGGCGTCCGCCGGGTGGTGTATGGCGCATCTTCTTCCGCCTATGGGGATATCGAGAGCGACCAGAAACAAGAAAGCCTCCCTCCCCAACCCATCTCTCCTTACGCCGCGGCGAAACTGGCCGGCGAGTTCTACCATCAAGTATTCGCACAAGTGTACGGGCTGGAGACCGTATCCTTGCGCTTTTTCAACGTTTTTGGGCCAAAACAGGACCCGGATTCGGAGTATGCCGCTGTCATCCCGCGCTTCGTGAAACTCATGCTGGCCGACGAACGGCCCACCATCTTTGGTGATGGTTTGCAATCGCGCGATTTCACCTTTGTAGCCAACGTCGTGGATGGCATGTTGCTGGCCGCCCATGCACCGGCCATCCGCGGTCAAACCATCAACATCGCGACGGGTGAGCGCATCCGCGTCGTCGACCTGGTGCAGCAGATCAATGCCATCTTGGGCAAGCAGATTGATGCCATCCATGACGCACCCCGAACGGGGGATATCCGCCACTCTCTCGCCAATATCACCATGGCGAAGCGGCTGTTGGGCTATCAACCCAGAGTCAGTTTCAGCGAGGGCTTGCAACAGACCGTGGCCTGGTTCGCTGAACGTAGCAAATCTGAACGCAGCTTCGCTGAACGCAACCGACAGTAAGCCTCATGCGCATCCTGCACATCCTGAAAATCACGCGCATGGCTGGCGTAGAACGGCATTTGCTGACCCTGTGCCCCGGTTTGCGGCAGCGTGGAGTCGACGCTCGTCTCTTGCTGTTGGTCGAACGCGACCGGCCGATGCCCGAATATCTGCGCGAATGTGAGCAGCGCGGGATCCCCTGCCAGAGCCTGCTGATCCGGCACGATTTCGATCCCAGCCTGCCCTTCCGACTGGCGCGTGCCATCCGACAAATTGCGCCGGATATCGTACACCTGCACTTGATCCACGCCGAAATCTACGGCAATTGGGCAGCACGAAGAGCCGGGGTTCGCCAGATCATCGTCAGTCGTCACAACCAGGATGCCTTTCGTGAGCAACGATGGTTGCGTTTCGTACTGCGGCAACTGTGGAAAAAAGTCACGGCCGCCATTGTGATTGCCGACCATTTACGATGGCAAGTTGAAGCTACAGAACGAGTGCCAGCGGCCAAAATCCACCGCATCCATTATGGTTTGGCAGCAGCCGATCATCCGCGTCATTTTGCCTTGCGGAATGAACTGGGCATCGCCGAGGAGGCGATTTTGCTGGGCTGTGTGTGCCGGTTGATGCTGCAAAAGGGGCTGAGCGACGGCTTGTTGGCCTTCGACCGCGGCGCACCCAGCCATGCGCGGCTCGTCATCATCGGCGATGGCCCGCTACGCAACTCGCTCGAACAACAGGCAGCAACACTGCGCTCTCGGGATCGGATTCATTTCCTCGGTTGGCGCCAGGATGCAACCCGGTGCCTGGCAGACATCGATATCTTGCTGATGCCCAGCCTATGGGAAGGCTTCGGCCTCGTGTTATTGGAAGCATTTTCCACCGGTACCGCCATCATCGCCTCCAATGTAGGAGGCATCGCAGAGGTGGTGGAATCGGGGAAGAGTGGCTTGCTTTGCCCCCCGGGGGATATCGAAGCGTTTGCGGAGCAGATCGATATCCTTTGCGCCGATGGCGCCCTGCGCTCTCGCCTCGCCAGTGAGGGTCGGCACCGTTTCGAGCAGCATTTCACAGCCGCTAAAATGGTGACAGCCACATCAGCATTGTATCGTGAGCTTTTGGAGGCTCGTGGATGACGGTAGAGATTCGGATCGTAACCTTCGCCCTATCGGATCAGAAATCTCGCTCAGCGGCGGAAGAAGAACTGGCAGAATTGCTCAATGAGCGCTGGGTCATGATCAGCCAGGGGGCAAACGACGGCCAAGCGTTTTTCGTCTTGCAGAAAGGGGAAGCCGCACACTCGCGCTCTTTCCCCTTCACCAGCTCGTGATGAAACGGTCCTAGATGCCGCGTCTGCTCTATCTGGTCAACATCCCGCGCTTTTTTGTGACGCATCGCCTCCCTCTGGCCCATGCCGTTCGCGAGGCTGGCTTTGAGGTTCACGTCGCTGCCGCGGGGAATGATGCCACCCACGCGCAACGCATCCGAGAAGAGGGGTTTCCCTTCCATCCTTTGCCCATTCAGCAACACGGGATCAACCCGTTGCAGGAGCTGTCTTCCCTCTTGGCCAGCGCGCAAGTCATTCGCCAGCTGCGGCCGGATATTGTGCATACCTTCACGATCAAGCCGCTTTTGTATGTGGGATTGGCCGCCCATTTTCTCCGGAAGCCGGGCTTGATCTTCTCGCTCACGGGCTTGGGATACCTATTCAGCGACCGCAGCAGGAAAGCAGCCCTGTTGCAGCAATTCATTCGGCTGCCGCTCCAGCTTGCCTTGCAGCATTCACGGTCGCGGCTCACCTTCCAGAATCCCGATGACCGGCAACGATTCATCCAGCTGGGCCTGGTGGCAGTGCAGCGCACGCACCTCATCCGCGGTTCCGGTGTCGACGTGCATCGTTTTCAACCTCGGCCGGAGAAGGACGGAACGCCCGTCATCCTCTTTGCCGGCCGCCTCCTACTGGCCAAAGGCATCCGCGATTTCGTCGCGGTGGCCAGGAAGATGCGAGAAGCGGGCATCGATGCTCGTTTCCAGATCGCTGGTTACCCCGAGGCAGGAAATCCTGATTCGGTGGCTGAAGCTCAGTTGACTTCCTGGCGAAACGAGAACATCGTCGAGTTGCTCGGGACGGTCGAAGACATGCCATCGTTGATCGCCAATTCGCACGTCGTCTGTTTGCCCAGCCAATATGGCGAAGGGATCCCCAGCATTCTGTTGGAAGCGGCGGCCAGCGGGCGGGCCATCGTCACCACCGACATTGCGGGTTGTCGAGAGATCGCCCGCGATGGCGTCAATGCCTTGCTCATCGCACCCGGCCAGCGCGAAGCCCTGTACGATGCCTTGCTCCAGCTGATCCAACGACCGAATTGGCGCAGAGCGCTGGGCGCTCAAGGACGCGAAATCGCAACGCAAGAGTTCGCGCAAGAGCGGGTTTTCGGCGAAACGATCCAACTCTACCAGGAAGTGCTGTCCACTCTGCCAAGGTGAAGATTTCTTCTTCCATTGGAAAAGGGCTGGCAACCTGGCCTTTTGATGATTGCAATGATTTTTGTTAAGATGGCGCCGTATAACTTCTGGGTAAGCGAATCGAGTTGCAGCGCAGAGTGATGGTGGTTGGATGGTCCGTGCACTGAAGAAACACCAACCCCCGGTCATATTCCCTCGTTTTCAAGGGGTCAAGATGCGCGTCGTGCGGGAGCACATCGCCGCTTATCTGTTCTTGTTCCCGGCGGCGGCCCTGCTCTTCGTCTTCAACGTTTTCCCGGTGCTGTTTTCCTTATTCGTCAGCCTCCATGAATGGAGCATTTTCCCGGAAATTTACAACGGGCTGGAGAATTACGAGAAAGCCCTGGGCGATTTCGCTTTCGTGTTGTTCTTTTGGCTCGCGTTCGGCCTGTTTTGGCTCAGCTATCGCATTTTTCGCAATTTCCTGCGATCGGCGCAATCCTGGCCGGATCGCTTCCACAGTTTACTGCCCGCATCTCTGTTCAGCCTAGCGACCACCAGTCTCTGTTACTGGTTCTTGCTCTCTTTGCCCCTGGTCGTGGATTCGCCGCGGCGCTTGCCCCCCGGGCGCCATAGCGCTGCGGTCTTCATCCACGAATTCTTGCACAGTTTTCGTTTCCCTGAAGTGGTGCGAGCCGGTAACATCGCTCTGATCCTGACCTTCATCGCCATCGCTGCCAACCTCTATTGGTGGCGCAAGAGATACCGCCAAGTTTCCCGCCATTTTGGCCAGGCTGTATTGTTCCTCTGGACCTTCGCGGCTGCCCTTTGGTTAATCTGGATGACCTATCATGAACTGGTCGCCGCCGTCGGGAGAGCGACGAGCCGCCTGCCCATCTGGGGCGCTTTACTCACCATGGCCCAAACCTTTGCCGAATTGCGCTTGCCTTTGCCGGCGACCCCACCCATTTATGAATTGCCCATTTGGTCCCAGTTGATCTTCATCAGCGCAGGAGCGATGCTCGTGTTTGCCGCCTATCGCCTGTGGCAACGCGCCCATCGCAGCCTGGATGATCGCGCGTTTTATGGGCAGATCCTGGCGGCGATTTTGTTCTTATTGGGCGGCTACCTGTTGATCGTCAGAATGCCGGTCGCCTTGCAAGAAGCGGACGATGACTTGCTGAGAGGCTTTGGCATCACGGCGATGTTCTCACTCGGTACTGTGCCCGTGCAACTCAGTGTGGGTTTGGTGCTGGCCTACCTGCTGTTCCAAAACATCCGCGGCAAAGAATTCTTTCGCCTGGTGTATTTTTTGCCTTACATCATGCCCTTCGCGGCGACGGCCGTGGTGTTCAAAGTGCTCTTCGGCCAGGCGCAGAATTCCACGCTGAACAACCTCATGAAATTCCTGGGGTTGGGCGCGCAAAAATGGTTGCAGGAACCCACTGGAATCTTCCAGCTGCTCTTCGGTTCGGGGGTCCCTGAAATCCTGGCCGGGCCCAGTTTGGCTCTCGTCGTCATCATGATCTACACGAGTTGGACCTACATCGGTTTCGATACGGTGGTCTTCCTGGCGGGCCTGGGCAACATCCCATCTGAGCTCTACGAAGCGGCCCGCATCGACGGCGCCTCCGGCTGGCGCATTTTCCGTCACATCACCCTGCCCTTGCTTTCGCCGACGACCTTTTTCCTCTCCCTCATCGCCATCATCGGCACGTTCCAAGCCTTTACCCAACTCTGGATCATGCGCACCCCGGCCAGTTCCCGGGCGGTGGATACGGCCAGCATCTATATGTTCGAGACGATCCGCAATACGCGGCCACAATATGGCTACGGGGCGGCGATGGCCTTCGTCCTGTTCATCATCATCCTCCTGCTCACGCTGGCCCAGAACCAGCTCGCGGGGCGGCGCGTATTCTATGGCTGAGGACGCAAGATGAGCGCGGCAACCAAGCGGCTGGAAGCGATCACCCCTGCCATCCCCCAGGTTGTCCGGGAGCAGCGGCCGCGGACCCCCTTGCCCGTCGGGCGTATATTGATTTATCTGGTGCTGACTTTCGGCACGTTGCTATCGGTCGGTCCTTTCCTCTGGATGTTGAGCACTTCTTTCATGACGCAGAGCGAAGCGTCACTGGGTCGATTGCTGCCGCAGGAGATGCAGTGGCAAAACTATCCGGATGCCCTGGCCAACGGCAATTTCATCGGCGGCCCGCAATACGCCATCGAATTTCATCCCCTGGCTGATGAGCTGAATGTACACCTGCAGGATATGGCTCAGGAGCCAGTTTTTCGCGGTTCCCGCTGGCTCAGCGGTTTTGATTTTCGCGGTTATGTTTGGAATAGCATCCGCATCACCGGCATCAGTGTGATCGGTACCCTGCTGTTTTGCATCCCCGCCGCGTATGCTTTCGCGCGCATGAATTTTCTCGGCAGAAACGTCCTGTTCGGCGTCATGCTCTCCACCATGATGATCCCTGGCATCGTCACGCTCGTACCCAATCTGCTGACCGTGACCTGGTTGAGTCGGCTTGGGGAAGCGGTTTGTGGCGATGTTTGCCGCTGGACGAACAACTGGCCGGCGCTCACTGTGCCTTTCTTCGCCACCGCCTTCACCATTTTTCTATTGCGGCAATTCTTTGCCCAAATTCCCACGGAGTTGTGGGATGCGGCGCAGATCGATGGCTCGGGCCATCTGCGCTTTATGCTGCGGGTGGTGATCCCGCTTTCGCGTGCGCCCATCATGACGGTCATCTTGCTCTCTTTCATCGGCTCCTGGAATGCCTTGCAATGGCCGCTGTTGGTGACGCAGGATGCCCGCTGGCGCCCGGTCGCTCTGGGGTTAACCACCTTTGTCGATAGTGGCGCACCCGGAGATTTCCACTTGCAAATGGCCGCTTCAGTGATGATGATTGTCCCGATCCTCGTGATGTATTTCATCGCCCAGAAACAATTCACGGAGGGAATCGCTCAAACCGGTCTGAAGGGTTAGCTCCCCTTGGGATTCGTGCCCCACGCGCACGAGAATCACCATTCGATCGTTAAGCTTCGTGAGAAACGTCAGCGGAACGTCGCTGGCTATGGAAAGGAGAAAACGAAGATGTTACAGAAAACTTGGCTCGTTTTGACACTGTCGGCGCTGGTGCTGTTGATTGCCGCGGGAGCGATCAGCGCGCAGGACTTGAGCGGTGTTGACCCCAGTGGGGTGACCATTACGTATTGGCATCAATACAGCGGTGGTCCCACGCAGGAGATCATGGGCCAATTGGTGGAAGAGTTCAACGCGACCAACGAATGGGGCATCACCGTGGAAGCCAATTTCCAGGGCAATTATGGCGAAATTGAGCAGGCCATGTCGGGTGCGATCCTGAACCGTGAGTTGCCGAATCTTGTCGCTGCTTACGCGAACGCCGCCGCCAACTGGAACAACGAAGGCGTCGTCGTGAATATCAATCAATACTATGATGACGCGGCCTGGGGCTTCAGTGAAGATGACGCCGCCAGTTTGAATCAGGGCATCCTGAATGTCGGTATCGCGGCGGGCACGCGGGTGGTCTGGCCCAATCAGATTTCGGCGCAGTTGCTCTTCTTCAATCTCACGATGGCGGAAGAGCTGGGTTTTGCTGGAGCGCCCAGCACGTTGGCAGAATTCCGCGAAATCGCCTGCGCGGCGGCCGCTCACACCGGACCCAATGGCGAAGATATCCAGGGTTTCCCCTTCGCCGGCGGCTCTTCGGAAATGGAGAGCTTCATCATCGCCCATGGTGGCGACATCTACGATCATGAAACAGGGCTCTACACTTTCAACACGCCGGAAGTCGTCGCTGCCTTGAGTTTCGTGAAGGCCTTGTATGAGGATGGTTGCGGTTACTTTTATGACCAGCGCTACCAAAATACCGGGGACTTCGCCCTGTACTTGAATCCGATGGCCTTGAGCAGCACGGCCGGCGCTCCCTTCGTCATCAATGACATCAGAACCAGCGTCGAGAACGGCGGCGTCGATCTGGATTGGGTGATCACGACGATGCCTCCGGTGGAAGCGGGCGGCGAACGGGCAGCCCAGGTCTTCGTGCCGAGCATCTCGATCCTGGTATCCACACCCGAAGAACAGCTGGCATCCTGGCTCTTCCTCAAGTTCCTGGCGCAGGCGGAATCGCAAGTGATCTGGGCCAGCAACACCGGTTACTTCCCGACGCAGACGGGGTTGAGCGATTCGCTGACCATCGATACGTTCCGCAATGAGGCACTCTTCCCCTTCTTCCAGCAGGCCAACGCCATCCTTTCCGATTCGGCCGTGCGCATCTACAGCGGGCCACCCGTGGCTTCTTTCAGCCCGGTGCGTGGTTTGCTCGGTGAGGCGTATTCTGATGTGACCCTCAACGGTCGCGATCCGGCGGAAGTGGCGGAAGAGTTGGAACTCGCCGCCAACGAACTGGTGGACGAATTGGACAACTGAGCCAAAGGTTCAACCATCATCGGGGGTATGCCGGGTGATTCCGGCATACCCCTTTTTCGTCAGGCGCTGCGCCCCACTATAATCTTAGGGATGAAATTCTTGTTTGCTTCGGCTTACAGCGGCCTGGGTGGTGGTGAGAGCATCCAGCTCAATCTGGCCGAAGAATTAACCCGCCGTGGCTTGGAAGCCCAATTGCTCGTCCGAGAGGAGGGTGAGTTTGCGCAACGCTGGCGAGAATTGGGGCAAACCGTGCACCTCTTGCCTTTCCGCCCTTCTTCGGTGTATTTCCTACCTGCGCGATCGGCGTCTTCGGCTGTCGTCCAGCAAATGGCGGCCATCTTGCGCTCCGAAAAGATCCAACTGGGCCATGCCGATTACCACAGCCTGCCTTACTTTTCCCCGGCGGCCGGCAGCCTGGGCATCCCACGTTTGTGGATTTGCATGGGCAACTGGTTCCATCCCAAGCCCTGGCAATATGGTTTTTTTTGCAACATCGAAGGGCGCTTTGCCTTAACACAGGAGATTCGAGAGCAATTCCAAAAGAAGCGGGGTTTCTTTTCCCAGCCGATCGAACTGAAACCATTGCATCCCGGTGTGGATACCAAAAAATTCCAACCCGCACCTTCCCGCAGCGCAAGAGAAGCACTCGAAAAAAAGTTCAACTTCGAACCCGACAGCCAGATCATCTTGCATGTGGGCCGATTTCAGGACGTCAAAGGACACGATACCTTCCAGGAAATTGCGCGCCTCGTCTCGCAGGAGAATCCAAAAGCACGCTTCCTGGTGGTCGGCGAAAACCTGCAGCGCGCCGCGGATGCCAATTACCAACAACGCATCCTTTCTCGCGCCCAGGCGGACCCCATCCTGAAAGAGCGCATGGTGTATGCAGGCTTCGTGGATGAGATCGCCGAGTTCTATGCAGCCGCGGATGTTTTCGTTTGCCCTTCACGCTGCGAGAGTTATGGCATGGCCAACCTGGAAGCCATGGCCTGCGCCGTACCGGTCGTGAGCACGAATTGCGGTGGCCCCAGTGAAACCATCATCGACGGCGTCTGCGGATTTCTCGTCCCACCGCGCGATGCAAAAACATATGCCGAACGGATCCTGCGCTTGCTCGCTGATCCTGACTTGCGACTGCGCATGGGGGCAGCGGGCAGACGGCACGTCGAAGAGAATTTTAACCTCCGAGACAGCACCGATCGCTTCCTGGAACATTGTGCACGATTGCTGCGGGCATTCCCACCTCAGTGAATGCTTCGCTTGCAAGGGGATGACTCGCCCGTTTAGAATTACTGATAGAGATGGGAATCGCTTCGTTTGACGTACCTGTTTGAAGATCGCTATCGTTGTGAGCGCATGTTCCCTCGTGGCAGCTCCGGCGAGGTGATCGAGGCGTTCGACTTGGCGGAGAATGATCGCCCCGTCATCATCAAGCGGCCGGTCCCGCGCGATGCCCCTCCCATCCGCGCTCGGCAAGAAGCCAACTTGATGATCGAGCGAAAGACGCTGCAACACTTGGCCGGGCACCCTGCGGTGAATGTGCTGTTGCGCAGCGATTATTTCGCCGTGAGCGGCCAACGTCACCTGTATCTGGTTTTGGAACATGCCGCAGGATTGCCCCTTTCCGATCTCATCCTGCAACGCAGCTCATCGGGGCAAATGCAAGGTCGGTTGGAATTATTGCGCATTGCGGAACAATTGGCGGATCTGCTTGCCTTCGCTCATGGCAAAGGAGTGGTCTACAACGACATCGCGGCCCGACACCTGTATTGGCACCGTCCATCCCGTCGTTTGACCGTCATCGATTGGGGCAATGCGGTGTTTTACACGGAGAAAACAACCAACCCGCATCAAATTGGCATCCGGGAAGATGTGAAACAATTCGGTGAATGGCTCTATTTCATGCGATCCAACGGCCGCGAACCTATGATTCCCCGGGAAGCGGATGAAACCTTCACATTGGATTTTGGCGTCGAGAGCGACGATTGGGATGAAGAATTGGCCGCCATCATCACCAAAGCGTGCCATCCCAATCGCAATGTGCAGTATTCCACGATGAGTGAACTCGCCAAAGATTTGAATCACCATCAAGGACCCATCAGCCAGCAGCATCAAGCGCAGTTGGTGGAACTGGCGCAAGAATCTCCGCAGAACATGTCCAGCCAGCAACTGGCTGCCTACCGCAAGCGATGGCAACCGCTCTGGCAGCTGGATCCTTCCGATCCGCAGGCGATGGCGATCCAAAGGCAAATCGAAAAGCAGGAAGCGGAGCTGAGCTTTTCTCAAACATTGCAAGAGGTCCTGGGCCTGATTTCGGCGAATGATTGGCCCCAAGCCGAAACCCTCCTGGATGCTGTTGCGGGGAACGAAGACGTGGCCAAGGCAGCGGTGGTCAGGGGGTTGCACGAAAGCGTCCGCTTCCTCAAACAGCAGGAATCATTGCTCCCCCCTTTGCCGGCACCGATCATGATCGCCTGCGAGTCGATCCAGGCGGGTGAAGCGGCCAATGCGATGGAAACCCTGCTGGCCAGTGATGAGCATTCGGACCTGGGTCAGACGTGCTGGTTGTTGGCGGAGCATCTGCAGGCACACGCACTCCATGATGGTGCTTACCTGCGCCCGCCTCTGTTTCGCTTGCGTCGTGAATTGAAGGGGGAGCCGCTCACCCTCCTGGGCAAACACATCATCGACCTGGAAAACGCGCTCAACAAAGCACAGCCTTCTCTCAGCGAGCTGGCCGCTGCCTATGAAACCCTGGCCGTTTCCCTCACCACGATGGCGGAGAGAACCGACCTGGAGGAAAGCTGGCAAGCCGCTTTGCAGCGAGCGAGCCAGGCGGCAGGAACGCTCTCGAACGGCTTGCAGGAATTAGCCACCGCCGCCAGTGCTTCCCCGAGCGCTGCCCAAGCAGAGCTGGCAACTTGCCGTGCGATCGATCCCCATGCCCAGGCATGGAGCGTGATCGAACAGCAACTCATGGAACTCGCCCGTTCCCATGAAAAAGCCGAACCATTCGTGCCCCAGGAAGCGGGGCGTGATCTGGGCCGGTGGCTCAAGGATCAAGCGGATGATCTAGCCAGCATCTTCATCCTCGCAGGGGATGCGCGCTTCGCAGCCATGAAAACCGTCGTCGAAGAAGCGATGGCGATGTGGCAGGAAATCAGCCGCGCGCTGCTGCGAGGGGAGCGGCGGATCATCGACGAACGGCTCCCACAGATGCGTTCTACCACGCGCGCTTACTACCCCAACCTGGCCCGCTGGTTGGAATCGTGGCATGAGATCCTCAATCGCGAAACGCACTTGCAACGCCATGCCTGGAACGAGGCGCTGGGGAATGCCCTGTCCGATGGCTGGTTGGCTTATGACAGTGGCAATCTGAAAGAGGCGGAAAGCCTGGCGGAGAAGGCGCTTCAACTGGCGCAAGAAGAACCTGAAGAAACGGCGGCAATGCGCCTGTCTCACGTGCTGGAACTGGCGCGTGAAATCCAATCGGATGCCGTGAAACGAGATGTGGCCACCTTATATCCCTTACTGAAGCAGATCAATGAACGCTTTCTCCCAGAAGAGAAAAAACTGTTGGATGATTTTGAAGACCTGATCCCTCAATTGGCGACTTACATCCGCGCGATGGCGGTCGGCATCGTGGCACCGCTGCGGAATCTCAGTCCGGCCGCCCCCCGCCTGTTGCACTTGCGCTGTTTGCTCCTAGGCATCCTCAGCATCCAGCAAAACGACGCGAAGATGGCAGAAGAATGGCGCATGGCTGCCCAATTATGTGGTTTGCCCACCAATCACCCCACCAACGAATGCTTGATCGAATTGCAAACGCTGCGTGAAACGCTATGGGAAGTGGCCACGCGGATCAATCAGCTGAACGGTGAGCACGGTATCGCCCAGCTGGGAGACAGCTACGATTACTTGACCGAACATCCGGAAGCCGAAACCCTCAGCCACGCCGCCGTCAGTTTGGATGCCGTTCGCAAAGCGCTGGAATCCTGGGGGCGTGCGGATTTCGTCGCCGCCGGGGAAACTTTGTTGCGCGCGGATGAGGCGGCGGAGACCGCAGAGCATTCCTGCCAATTTTCCTTGAGTCCGTTTCGTTCCTGGTTGAAAAGCTTATACCGGGTCAGTCAATCCTTGCATGAACTTATGGGAAAGATACGGGGTAGCTCCCGCCTTGAGGAAACGAATCGTGAAATGATCCGGCAAGATACCCGGCAACTCCGCGACCGTTCTGTGAGTTGGGTGGGTGAAACCTATTCGCATACGGTCAACGCCTGGTACGAAGCCAGCGAGGCATTTGACGCTGCATTAACCAGCAATGGTCGCAGGAGCCTCGTATTGTCTCAGCTCGAAGAAGTGTTTCGCCGGCCGTATATGGGACAACACCCAGCCTTGCCCTGGTTCCAACACCGTTTCGAACTGATCGACCGTTCGCCAGAATTCCCGGAAACAGAAGATTTCTCCAACACCACCGTAGAAAATGAACCCGTTTCGGAGACATCCAGCCATACCAACGCGGCGCCAGCGACGCCCTACCCTTTCAGCCAACCCCCTCGCGCAGAAGATCTTGAGCTCCTGGATGAAGCCGAAGAGGAAACCATCGCCGCTCTCGCAACCGAAGCGGAAAATCCGCAAAGAAACCTTCAGCAGCGCTGGTTGTTCTTTGTGTTCTTCGGCGCGATCGTTACTACGCTGCTCACGATCTTGTTTGCGATGTTTTTCCGCGGCGGTAGTGAAAATCCGAACGAAGCGCAATTCCTCGCCCAACAAAACGAAGCGCTCGACTCAGCAGAAGGGTTGGGAATCGCCGAAATCGATGTGCTGGCCTGGCTGCAAAATCACAATCCGGCCGCACTCCTGCCCCACATTCCAGCCGAAGAGAACGAGGGCTGGGAGTTCACCACAGCAGACGCGGCCCGTTCGAATGAGGTGATGCTGGCTGAAGCGGATCTGGATGCCATCAGCGAAACCGGGTTTCGTGCGGTGGCGGCCGAGTTTTTGTATGAAACGGAGCCAGCCGAGGAAGGCTTTGGTGTGCACTTGCGGCGGAGCGATCAGATCGAGCCCGTTTTCAGCATCCTCGCTCAACCGGCCAGTGGCGGGATCCTAAAACTCACCTTGCACCAAAATGGTCAGTTCGTTTTGCGAGAAATCCATACCCTCTCCGTCCCGATTGCACGCATCTCGCTGCGCAAGGATCTGGCAACGGGAGAGGTTCAGGCGCTCATCAACGAAGTACCCATCGGCGATGCGTTGACCGTGGATGGTGATGAATTGCCGGCGCTCTTTGTGAACGCTGGCGCGAGCGTGCGAGTCTTGAGTTGGAAGATCACTCCCGCTTGATCCAGACCGGCTCTGGTTGGATGGTCGGGAGCGGTTCGGGCCCCGGGTCATCCAGACCACTTTCGGAAAAGCGCAATAAGGTTCGCAGCTCCATATCTGCCTCACAACTGATCTGACAGCTCAGGCGCAAACCCAGGTCTTCTTGCTTATCGGTCAAGCGTTGCAGCTCCGCTTCCGTGCGCATGGTCGGCTCACCACGGAGGAAGGAAACGCGGCAGGTGGTGCACTTGGCGTTGCCACCACATCGGTGCAGCATATCCACCCCGTTTTCCAACAAGGCGCTCAATAAGCGTTTGCCCGGTGTTACTTCAAAACTGCCCATTCCTTCTACGGTCACTTTAGGCATACAGAGCCTCCCCTTCGCCGTTGCCATCTCATACGGATGATAAACTTGGCAACCCAGGCTGTCAAACCACGTGCAAAGCCTGCGCTCTCCCCCAGCAAACTTCGCAGGATATGTTATCCTGCAAAGAGCCATGTTCATGCCAGGCGACACCAACTTCACAGCCAACCCCACCCGGAAAGCAATTCCACACACACCAGGAAAAAACCGCCCTGCCCAACGCCCGATCCGCCCTGCGCAGGAGGAATCTCGCGGCCCCACCCGGCAACCCGCTCCAGCGCAAACGAATCAGCCACCCCCGCCCAGGATCGGCCGTCACCGCGGTTGCCTGTGGTCATTCGCCGTGTTTTTGCTCCTGGGCTGTGGTCTACTGACGGTATCGGTGGCCGCCGTCGGTGGTCTGGCGTATGCTCGTCTGGACCAGCTGGTGGATGCTCGATTGGAAGAATTTGCTGAATACCGCGGCTTCGAAAGCACTTTCATCTACGCCCGCAATCACAGCGATGGCGTGACGAGCGATGCTGGCTGCGCCCGAAAGCCACCCGGCCGGGATGAACCGCATTTACTGTATGAGTTATTTGGCGAAGGGCGCCGGCAGCATGTCCCCCTGGAACAGATGCCCGTAGCGCTGCTGCAGGCGATCATCGCCACGGAAGACGGAGCTTTCTATCGCCACCTCGGGATCGACATCCCGGCTACCTTGCAAGCCGCCTGGCGCTTTTTGACCGGCAACCGACTCGCCCCCGGTGGCAGTACCATCCACCAACAGTTGGTGCGCAATGTGCTCTTCGCCCCAGAATATCGCGCGGAACGAAGCATCCGGCGCAAAGCAGAGGAAATCATCCTGGCTTTGGCGCTGGACCAGCGGTATGCCAAAGACGAAGTGCTGGAGATGTACCTCAATGAAGTCTATTACGGCAACCTCGCCTATGGCGCTCAGGCGGCTGCGCAAACCTTCTTCTGCAAAGAGGTGAGCGACTTATCGGTCGGGGAGGCGGCCCTGCTGGCCGGTTTGCCCCAGGCGCCCGCCAGTCTGGATCCGCTATCCAGCGACCCAGCCACCCAGGCAGCGGTGCTCGAACGCTGGTTGATCGTGTTGGATGCTATGGTGGACAATGGCTTTCTGACCGAAGCGGAAAAGGAACGCATCCATGCGACCGGGTTGGTCTTGCAGCAAGATGCCATCCGCCTGGAAGCTCCTCATTTCACCATTCACCTGCTGGGGGAGTTGGAAGAGAAGTTGCGCAGTTTGGGTTACCAACCCGATCTCGTCACCCCGGATGGTGTGCCGATTTTTGGCGGCTTTCGCGTGTACAGCACCCTGGATACGCGACTGAACGAACTCAGCCGTGATGTCATCACCCAACAGCTGTGTCAAAGCAAAGAGCAGCGCATCGGCAATGGCGCAGCGGTCGTCCTGAAACCCAGCACCGGGGAAGTGCTCGCCATGATGGGCAGCGCCAATTACCACAGTCACGACCTGGCGCCCGGCAACCCACTGATCGCTTACGAGTATGACGATGAAGGCCGCTGCACCGCCGTGCATGTGGTGGATGGGCAGGTCAATGTAACGACGCGCAGGCGTCAACCCGGCAGCGCCATCAAACCGATCACCTACGCCGCCGCCCTGGAACGGCAAGTGCTGAATCCAGGCACCGTGCTCTGGGACACCGAGACGAGCATCACCATAGCCGGTCAACCGGATTATGAGCCACGGAACTATGACGGTCGCTACCATGGCCCGATGACGTTGCGAACGGCTCTCGCCAACAGTTACAACATCCCCGCCGTTCAGACCTTGCGCGCTCTGGGGGTGGAGAATCTCTTGGAAACCATGAACCGTTTCGGACTGCAGTCTTTGGCGGATGATCCCAGCCAATACGGCCTATCCCTGACCCTGGGGGGTGGTGAAATCACGTTGCTCGAGCTGACGCGCGCCTATACCATCTTCGTGAATCAGGGCCGCCTCTTGCCCAGCCGGAGCATTCGTTGCATTTTGGACATGAATGATGCCATCATCTATGAATTCGCTGCGGGTTGCCCCAGGGGAGAAATCGTCACCGCTGCGATGTTGGCCAATTGTGAAGCGCAGCCCAGCGAAGCGCAAGCGGCATATTGTTCGCTGCCCGCTCCCAGCCAGCAGGAAACCGTGGGCGGAAAGGCCGTGCTCGATGCCCGCATCGCCTACCTCATTCAGGACATCCTGAGCGACAACGTGGCCCGATCGCCTGCGATGGGCGCCAACAGCGCCTTGCATATCCCCAATTTACCGGCTGCCGTTAAAACGGGAACGACTGACGATTTCAAAGACAATTGGACCGTCGGCACCACAGCGAATGTTGCGGTCGGTGTGTGGGTCGGCAACACGCGGGGGGAGCCGATGCGCAACACCACGGGCCTCAGCGGCGCGGCGCCGATATGGAATGCCATCCTGCGCGGAATTTACGAAGAGTCAAAACACCTGCTCCCATTTGCCGAAGCGGATGGCAGCCTAAGGAGCGAGGTCATCCCGGTACCCGCGGCCATGACGCTGCAAGAAATTTGCGATGTGCGGCAGCTGCGAGAACCGGCAACGCACTGTTCCTCAACCACGACGGAATGGTTCCTGGATTCTCCGCCCGCTCGACCGGATGCACAAGGCCAGCTGCAGATTCCCCCATCGCCGGTCCGAGAGCCCGAACTGCTGAGTGATGTGGATCGGGTTGAAGTTTCGCCGAGCGTGTATGCCCTGCGCGCGCAACCCCTCCCCGCCAACATCAGTGAGGCGATCGATTTCGGCCTTCCACGAGCAGAAGCGCCACCGCCGCCCCTGTATTGCCAGATTCCGCAACATTTGGCGCCGAGCGCGCCCGGGGCACAAACTCGGCTGTTCCTGGCACCGCCACCCGATGCGCAAGACGCCATCGCTGCCGAACGATTCGCGCGGGAAAATGGCTATGCCTTCTTGCCCACCATCGTCTGTACGCCGGAGCTGCTCGCCCTCGCCCGCAGTCAAATTGCCCAGGTCGTCACCGCATTCATCAGCCGGCCCTATGCCGATGAGCTCGTTACGGGGGGGATGGCGATTCAGGGCAGCGTCCAATTTGCGCCGGAGCAGGCCCAATTCTACAAGCTGGAATTGCGCGGTGGGCCTTACTTTGATTGGATCACGCTGGGTGACATCCACCAGCAACCGGTCGCAGACGGGCCGCTGGAATGGTTGCCTGTCTTACCTCGTGGAGACTATCAGTTGCGATTGGTGGTGGTGGGGTGGGATGGCAATTTCGTGCAGCCGCCCTACCAGCTATCGTTCCGCGTTCCCTGATTCGGCGGTTTCCTCACCCGCTTCATCGCCGTCTTCCCAGGTGATGATCCAGATGCACAGGCCGGCGACCAAAAATGTGGCAACGACCAGCGCCAGCCACTGCCCCATCAAGAGGCCGACATCGCGCCCTTCGTAGGCCAACAAGAGCACCATGCCGATGGCCAGGATCAGCCAGGCCAGGATGCGTGGGTGTTCGTTGGACCAACGGCCGAAGCCGGTTTCCAGAAAACGATTCAAGAGATTATCTAAAATGGACATGTAGTTCTTCTCCATCTGTGCTGGGGATCATACCGTATTCATTCCGTTGGCTGTGCCTGCGCTTTCTCCCGCTGGGTCAGGAAGACGTTCCAACACGAGCGCCAGAGCCGCCTCCACCTGCCTCTTCGTATCCTCCCAGTTGCCGCCATTTTCGATGACCACGTCCGCCTGTGCCAGTTTATCACGTTGTGGCGCTTGCGCTGCGATGCGTTGCCGGGCCACTTCCGCCGACATTTTCCGTTGGGTCCGCAAGCGTTCCTGCCGGACGTCTTCAGCAGCATCGACCACCCAGATGAAATCCAACTCCGGTCGCAGACTGCTCTCCAGCAACTTGATCGCTTCCAGCACGATGATCGGCTCGCTGCTGGCGCTGATTCGAGCTTCCAGGATGCGCCGGATCGGCGGATGAGTGATCGCTTCCAGTTCACGAAGCAAACGCTCATCCTGGAACACGAGGCGGGCCAACCGGCCCCGATCGATGGCCGGGCGGGCGCCGCCGCTTTCTTGTAGGATCCCGCGACCAAAATGATCCAGCACTGGTTGATGACATTCCCCATCTGGCTGCAAGACCTCATGGGCGATGAGATCGGCATCCAGGGCCTTCACCAGTGGGTGACGGGCGAGCCATTGCGCTACGGAACTCTTCCCAGAAGCGATATTGCCGGTCAAGCCGATGAGGCATTGATTCGACCATCTTTTACGTCGGGCACCCATGCTGGGAAATATAGCACAAAGCACGGACAGGCGACGCTCGAGATGCAGGACCGCAGGACCGCGGTGCTGTCTGCGGAGAGGCTAGCCGACGGGGCCGGCCTGCTGCTATACTCGCGCGCGGCGGGCCTGTAGCTCAGCTGGGAGAGCGCTACAATCGCACTGTAGAGGTCAGGGGTTCGAATCCCCTCAGGTCCATCTCTTTCTCTCCTGTTCGAAACTGTTGCACCCTTAACCTGCCGCGGCCGAAGAGGGAAAGTTCGCGCTTCATTTTGGTGGATGGGATGCTTTGCGTTACCATGGATCGTGTTGAAATCGGAGCAACGAGCAAACCCTTTCGCAGGCAATGAAACCAGACCCGATCATCAAGATAGAGCTGAACGCCGTCCATAAGACCTTCCATACCGCTCAGGGAAGCGTAGCCGCCCTGGATGAGACGAGCCTCAAAATCAACACCAATGAAATCGTTTGCATCGTCGGCCCTTCCGGTTGCGGCAAATCCACCCTATTGAACCTCGTGGCCGGATTCATCGCCCCGAGCGCAGGATCGGTGCGGGTGGATGGCGTGCCTGTTCGTGGGCCCGGCGCCGATCGTGCGGTGGTCTTCCAACAAGATTCCATTTTCCCCTGGTTGACAGTACAACAGAATCTAGCCTATGGGCCTCGTGCCCGTGGTTTGCCGAATCATGAAATCCAACCCATTGTGGATCGCCTGCTGGCCCTGGTGGGTTTAACGGAATACGCCGAATTGTTCCCGCTGCAACTCTCCGGCGGGATGAAAAAACGCGTGGATCTCGCCCGCGCATACGCCAACAAACCAGCAGTATTGCTGATGGATGAACCTTTCGGCGCGTTGGATGTACTCACCAAAGAGAAGATGCAACTGGAGTTGCTGCGCCTCTGGCAGGAAGAAGCGCTGACCATCCTGTTCGTCACGCATGATATTGAAGAAGCGTTGTTCATCGGTGATCGGGTCGTGGTGATGACGCCGCGCCCGGCCCGCGTGGCGGAAGACATCGCTGTCCCCTTCACCAGAGAACTCGACCCGCGCCGCAAAACGACCGCCGCCTTTCAACAACTGCGGCAAGGCTTGATGGATACCTTGAGCCAGAGTGAAGCGGAACCGGCCGCATGATGCTCGCCTGATGCTGCAAGAGGAAAGTACACGGCAACGCGCCCGTCGCATGCGCATGATCAGCATCCTCTCCATCATTGGGATATTGTTGCTCTGGTTTGTCGTTACCATGGAATGGCAAGGGGCCGACCCCATCGTACGCTCGCTCAAATTGCCCAGTCCCGCGCGCGTTCTGGAAACCCTGATCCAGGTACGCGAGACAATTTTGCGGCAGGCTCTGGTCACCCTTTACCGGGTCAGCCTTAGCTTTCTGGCCGGCTCGGCCCTGGGGGTTCTGGTCGGTCTGGTCATGAGCCGCTTCCGCATCGTCTTCGCCTTTCTCGTGCCGCACATCGAAGCTTTGCGTCCGGTGCCGCCCGTCGCCCTCATCCCCTTCTTCATCCTCTGGTTTGGCATCAGCCTGTTCGGGCAAGTGTTGCTGGCCGGCCTGGGCTGTTTCATGGTGATGGTCGTCTGCACCATCGAAGCGGTGCGCAACGTGCCGCGCATTTACATCCAGGCCGCCCGTTCTCTTGGCGCGGAGCAGGATTACATCTATCGCACCGTCATCTTGCCGGCCATCGTGCCGGAGCTGATCGCCGGTTGGCGGGTGGCCCTCGCCCTGGCCTTTGGCCTCATGGCAGCAGCGGAGATGATGGGCGCACAAGAGGGCATCGGTTTTATGATCATGGTCGCTCGCCGCAGCCTGAATACACCGACCATCATGCTGGGTATCATCATCATCGGCATCGAAGCAGCTTTGGCCGATCGTGTGCTGTATTATTTCACCCGTCGCCTGACCCGTTGGACAGAAAGAGACGTGGAACGATGAATTCAATTCTTCTCGTGTGGAGTGTGTTCGCTGGCGATGCGCCAGAAAAAGTAAGGAGGTTGTAATGAGTGGTATTGCAGTTCGTAGGGTCCTGCTCACGCTGTTGGTGGCGCTTTTGGCCATCGCCGGCGTACAGGCGCAGGACGAAATGGTCAGCGTCCGTTATGGCGTTTCTCCCTTTCAGGATACCCTGCTGCCCATCCTGGGGCAGGAGTTCGGCTGGTATGCGGAAGAGGGCCTGGATGTCGAATTCGTCATTCTCGGATGGCAGGCAGTGCAGGAAGCCCTGGCAGCAGGAGAAGTCGATGTCGCAATCAACAATATCACTTCGGTCATTGCCACCTATGACGCGTTCGAATTCGTTTATGTTTATGGTTTTAACATCTTCGATGCCGGTACGGCGCTCATGGCCAAACCGGAATTCAAGTCGGTTGAAGAATTTGAAGCCGAGGGGATGGAACGGGAGGATGCCGTCAACGCCGCTTTGCGGCAAATGGAAGGGCGAACCGTCGTGACCACTGGCAATACCGACATGGGTCAGGCGGTAATTGGTTCGGCGGAAAAGGTTGGACTGGATCCAGATTCGGACTTTACCATTATCGACCTTAACCCCGACGAAGGTCTGGCTGCTTTCCTTGCCGGTACCGGCGATTTCTACCTCGGTGGCATCCCGCAGCGCGTGAGAGCGACGGCCGAGGGTTACAAGCCAATTGTTGTCGGCGCAGATTTGGCGATACCACCGTTAAACGGCATCATTACTACGCCGGATTATGCAGCTGAGAACCAAGAAACGTTGCTGAAATTGCTGCATGTCTGGTTCCGCATCGTGAATTTCGTCGAAGAGAATACTGACGAAGGCGCGATGATCATCCTCGATACCTTGAATAGTCAAACCGGTTCAAATATGACGGTCGAAGGATTCAAGGAGTACTGGCAGGGTTATGAACACTATCCGCTGAACCCCAGCGAAATCGAGCGCGATATCCTCTCTGAAGATGGCTACAGTTACTGGAAAGCGCGCTGGGATTACACCAACAATTTCTTCGTCAACGTCAGCGGTGTCATCAGCGAACCTGTCCCCACCGAAGGGGTCTTCTTGATGGAAGAGATCCATGCGGCTTATGTGGAAGCCTACGGCGATATGTACGATGACATGAGCGACGATGCAGGATCGGACGAGTGACCTAAGCGCTAGAGTTTGGGGTCGCTCCGGCGGCCCTTATTTTCTTAAGCAGTAAAGAAAACCACCATGATCATCGACGCCCATATGCACTATGGCACAGACCCGGCCATCGCGGAGCACCTCATCGTCCCCTACGTGCAATACGATCAACCGGCCAGCATCATCCGCATGCTGGATGAATACGGTATGGAGCGTGGCGTCCTCTTGCCGCCGGATCGGATCTTGAACCCGCCCACGGATTTCAACTACCAGGCAGCCAATGAAGCGGTCGCGCGAGCGGTGGCCGCCTATCCCGAACGGCTCATCGGGGCCATCCGCCTGAATCCACTATTTGGCGAAGAGTTCGTCTGGCAAACCGTGCAGCACTTCGTGGAAGAACGGGGGTTGCGGGGCATCAAAATGGTGGCGCGGGCCGATTTTTACAATCCCTCCAGCTTGAAGGTCGTCGGGCCGGTGTTTGAGGCAGCGCAACAATACGACATCCCCATCCTCTACCATTCGGGCCACCCCAGCCGCGATTTGCCCTCGCTCCAGGGCCATGCCGCCAGACAGTATCCGCAGGTGAAAGTGATCATCGCGCACATCGGGTTGCACGATTTTCTGACGGAGACGATCCTGGTCTGCAAAGAAACGCCCAACGTCTTTGCCGATATGAGCCAGGCCTGGCCCTACGATATCAAGGCCTTCGTTCGTGCCGTCGGCGCGGAGCGGTTGATGTATGGCAGCGATGCGCCGTTCCAATCCCCCCTGGTCGAGCGCATCAAAGTGGAAGAGTGTCGCTTCAGCGATGCGGAACAGGAAATGATCTTCCATAAAAACGCCGAACGCATCTGGGGTTTTGCCACGAAAGATTCATGATCCACTCTTTGCGCGAATCGGATGTGGTGGCCGTCGGTTCCTGGACCAATTTCGATCACCTGCTCGAGGTCACCAACCTACCAGCCCCTGGCGATACCGTGCAGATCCTCAGTCACATCGACGAAGTGGAGCGCGTCCATTTTGGCGGTTGCGCGCCCAATGTGGCGGTTGCGGCCGCGCGCCTGGGGATGCAATCCGCTTTGGTGAGCATCGTCGGCGATGATTTCGTCTCCCGTGGCTATTCCGCGCATCTCGATCAGTTGGGCGTGAACCGGCGGGGCGTGCAGATCATCCAGGGCGAACGCTGTGGGCATAGTTTCTTGTTTCGGGATGACCGTGGGAATTCGGTCTGCATCTCGCACATTGGCGTCGCGGCAAGCCAGGAGAATTACCTGCCCGATGCCGATATCTTATCGGCCGCTGCCGTTGTGGTGATCACCTATCGGTTCGACCGCTTCACGCTGCGCGCGGCGGAATTGGCGCGCAACCACGGCGCACAGGTCATCATCAGCGGCGCCTTGTCGACGGCGCCGGAGTTGATCGCCGCCTTCGTCACGACGGCCGATGCCCTGGTCTGCACCGACCACGAGCTGGAGCAGGCACTCGCTTTGCTGGGCTGCCGTGAAATCGAAGAATTGATGGATATTGGCGTTTCGGCCATCATTCGTACCCGAGGACAAGCCGGCGCCCGCTGGCAGACCAAGATCCGCAGCGGAAGTTGCCCTGCCTACCCGGCGAATCAAGTGATCGACCCGACCGGTGCAGGCGATGGCTTTGTCGCCGGTTTGGCGGCTGGTTTGGCGCAAGGGCAAGACCTCCCCGAAGCCATCCAACTGGGCAGCAGCGTCGCCAGTTTCGTGGTGGAAGCGGTGGGCTGCCAGACAGGGCTGCCGACCATGAAAGAAGCGTTGTTGCGCCTGTCGAATCAGTGAAACGTAGGTATTCCTACGAGATCAAGTCAATACCGCTTGATCTTCCAACACGTCGCGCAATGCTTCGCGGATCAGATCTGGGCGACGGTCTTCTATAATTAGACGGTTGAAATCTTTGATGAGGCCTTGCCCCATGCTGTCATCCAGGCATTCCACAAGGAACGGTTTTTCCAGGTCCACGCAGCGAGAAACAGCGCCCTGATCATGACCTGCGTCGGCCAGGATGATGCCATCGCGCCCGATGATGCAACTGCGGCCGAAGAGCATACCCGGTTTCCAGGGAATGCCATCGCGAACGCCAAAACTGGAGCTGACGAGAAAGATGCCCTGGTCCAGGGCGCGGGCACGCATCTGGATCTCGAAATAGATTTCACTGGGGCCGCTTTGCCAGCGCGGGTAAAACAGCACTTCCACACCTTTCATGGCGTAGATCATGGCGACTTCGGGAAAGTTGCAGTCATAACAGGTCATGATGCCGATGCGGCCGAAATCCAAGTCAAACACGGGGAAATCTTCGCCGGCCTGGATGTTGGGATAGATCAACTTTTCTGGCTGCGAGATGTGAGTTTTGTCATAACGGCCGATCTCTCGCCCCTGTCGATCCAAAAGAATTGCGCTGTTGTACAGACCGTCCTCACGTAATTCACCCACCGGCAGGATCAAATGCATGCCGTGCCGCGCTGCCAACTCGGCAAAGCGATCCGTCAGTTCCGCCACGGCTGCGGTGGAAGCAGTATCCTCCAATGACAAAGAATGTCCTTCGACCTCAAAGATGTTGATCAATTCCGGCAATAGGACGATATCCGGCCCTTCTCTGCCCTGTGCATCCGTGAGCTGCAGCGCGATTTCGATCATCTCCTCGTTGCGTAGGACTGCGTCCGGGCATGGCGGTTGGACGGTCGCCAATTTCACTTCTCGGGCCACGGCTACCTCCTGAATATGGAAATGTATGGGTGAAACACCGGGGCAACCTGAACCAGCCAGGCGCCCCGGGTGTGAACGATTCCCCGAAATTACATGGAGAGCCAGACGTCTTCGAGCTGACGATGGGCTTTATCCGGGAAGGGGACAAAGCCGTTGACTTCGTTGCGTGCGGCAACCACGTGGTTCCGAGCATAGACCCAGGTAGCGGTCGGTTGGAATTCGGCGACAAGGATTTGGATATCACGCCAAATGGCCTTCCGCTCTTCTGGATCCGTGATCGCGGCGGCCGCTTGTACCATCGCGTCGAGCTCCTCCGAGCATGGTCCATAGTAAGTATGAGCCAG
This sequence comes from Chloroflexota bacterium, assembly GCA_011523615.1. Taxonomy (GTDB): domain Bacteria; phylum Chloroflexota; class Anaerolineae; order Aggregatilineales; family Phototrophicaceae; genus WTGJ01. The sequence continues at coordinate 174,680 of WTGJ01000020.1, forward strand.
CGGTGAACTGCAGGCCAACAAGTTAAGAATGGATTCTGGCGTCGGCCCACCGATTTCCAGATTGGTCGTGAAGTGGAAATCTTCGTTCGTCAGGGCATCGACCCAGGCCGCACCACCTTCGTAGCCCACCACTTCGCAATCGATACCGATGTCAATCATGTATTGTTGGAACAGCAGCGCGCCGTTCTTCATGATCGGCAAGGAATCGATGTAGACGGCGGTCATCGCGAAACCATCCGGATGGCCGGCTTCTGCCAACAGGGAACGTGCCAGATCCGGGTCATATTGATAGTAGGGCAACTCGGAGGCGGGCACATGTAGATCTGCGAAAGCGGGTGTGATGACGCCAGAAACGGTGCCCAAACCAGCGCCCACCAGCTCCAACACTTCTTCACGGTTGATCGCAGATGAGATGGCACGACGTACCAGCACATCATCCATCGGCGGCTTGTCACCATTGTAGCACCAGAAAATGCCACCATTGGCCGGCACTTCTAGCAACTGCAGATCCGGGTTGTCTACCAGCAGGGCATAGTTGGTTGGGTCTTCCAGGGTGACGAAATGCGCATCACCAGCTCGCAAGGCGGCCAGCGCTGAGCTTTCCTCAGGGAAGTCTTGGGAAACGATGCCATCGAGGTACGGTTTGCCTTCCTGCCAGTAGTTGTCGTTGCGGCTGAGGACCATTTCGATCTGCGGCCGCCAGTCTTCCAGCTTGAAGGGGCCGGTGCCGTTCACATTTCGGAGCAACCAGTCATCCCCCATATCGGCGCTGGAGGTGGGCAAGATGAAAGCCCAATCCTGCATCTGCGGGAAGATGGCGTTGGGTGCGGGGAGGTGGAAGCGGATCGTGTAATCGTCCACGATCTCAATGGAATCAATCTGCCCGATGCGGTTGATCCCCGGATGAGCCGTGTCCGGGTCCAGGATGATGCCGTAGCTATATTCCACATCGGCAGCGGTGAAATCCTCGCCATTGTGGAATTTGACACCCTGGCGCAGGTTGAATTCCCAGGTGGTGTCATCGACCTGAGACCAGGAAGTCGCCAGTTTGGGAACGGCATTGAGCGTCGGCCCGGTCGTTACCAAGGGCTCGTAAAAACGAGGGAGCGTGATCTGCCCGGCTTCCAGGTTCAAAGAAGTCTTCGGGTCCAGATCTTCCACCGAGTACGTGCGTGCCTCGATCAAGACACCGCCGTGCTGCGGATCCTGAGCGAAAACCTGCCAGGCTGGGAGGGGCAGCGTACTCGCCGCGCCGGTGATGCCCGCCAGTTTCAAGAACTGCCGACGCGATAGCCCTCCCCGATTCAATTTGTTCATGATTTGGCCTCACTTCCACTATTCGAACGATGGTACCGCTGAAGTTCTTCGAAATGTAACGCATCACACCAATAATTGCTAATCTCTGCCGCGAATCGTCGGATCCAGGGCATCTCTCATGCCATCACCCGCCAGGTTGAAGGCGAGCACCATGATCATGATGGCCAACCCAGGGAAGAAAGAGAACCATGGCGCGAGTTCCAGGACTTCGCGTCCTTCGCTTAACATTCTTCCGAGTGAAGGCTCTGGCGGTTGGACGCCTAAACCGACAAAGCCAAGGGCGGCTTCGATCAAGATCGCGTAAGAAATGCTCAACGTCGATTGCACCAGGGCGATCGGGATCACGTTGGGGGCGATTTCCCGAAACAATATCCGTGGATGGTGCGCGCCGAGCGCAACACTGGCCTCGACATAGGGTTTTGCCCGCTCGACCAGCGTCGGCGCCCGCGTCAACCGCGCGAAAAAGGGGACATTGACGATGCCAATCGCCAGAATTGGGTTGATCAAACCCGCCCCCAAAACGCCGGAAAGTGCAATCGCCAATAACAACGTTGGGATGCCGAACAGCATATCCAACAAGCGGGACAAAGCCATGTCTACGCGGCCTCCTAGATAACCCGAAATCAGTCCCAACACCACCCCCATAGCACCTCCCCAGCTCACCGAAACGATGCTGACCCACAGTGAGATGCGGATGCCAAAGAGCAGGCGGCTGAAGGTATCACGACCCAGGTTATCTGCGCCAAAGGGATGGGCCGCGCTGGGTGAGGCGAAACGCGAACGGATGTTCACCTCATCCGCCGCATAGGGCGCAATCTGCTCCGCAAAAACAGCCAACAGAACGAAAATGAATACCAGGAATAGACCGATCACCACCAGACGATTGCGCAGGATTTCCCGCAGGAAATCGGCCAGCCAGTTACGGGCAACCCAACCGCTGCCCAACTCTCCCTCGTGGGCTGAGCTCATGCCTCACCCCCATAGCGGATGCGCGGGTTCAGGTAGGCATATAGCAAGTCGATCAGAAAATTGAGGCAGATGAATACCGTACTCGTCAGCAAGAGGGTGGCTTGAATGGTTGGGAAATCACGCGTTTGGATGGAACTCAGGATCAATCGCCCCAGGCCAGGTAGGGTGAAAACCGCTTCTACAGGAACCGCGCCACCGATCAAGTACCCAGTCATCAAGCCAATGATCGTCACGATGCTGATGAGCGAATTGCGCAGCACGTGCCTGGCAATGACGGATCTTTCCTGAAGCCCCTTGGAACGGGCGGTACGCACATAATCGCGATGCAGCTCCTCCAGCACGCTGGAGCGAGTCAAGCGCATCACATTGGCGATATTTATCGTGCCCAGGGCGATGGCGGGCAGGATGAACGTCGCCAGGTTCTGGATGGGATCTTTCCATGGCGGCACAAAGCGGATGGGTGGGAACCAGTTGAACACGGTCAGGGCGATCAGGATCATCATCGCCCCTTGCCAGAAATCCGGCAAACCCAGCGCCGTGAAGGAGAGGACGCGACCGATATTATCGAACCAGCTGTTGCGCTTGATGGCCGAGATAGCCCCGAGGGGAACACCGATCACCACGGTGATGAGCATCGCCAGGGCAGTCAGTTCGATGGTGACCGGCAGGCTCTCAGCAATGAGCTCGCGGACCGGCACATTGTTGCGCCAGGAAGTACCCAGATTTCCCTGCAGGATTGAGGAAAGCCAGTTAAGGTACTGCACCGGAACCGGTTGATCCAAGCCATAGCGCTCTTCCATCTCGGCGATGAGCGCCGGGCTGCGATTGGCGAAGATCGATAATTTGGTATCGATGATGTCGCCGGGCAATACGTGAACGAGCAAGAACACCAGGATCGAAACGCCGATCAGCGTCAGCAGCGTGATCAACGAACGGCGCGCGATGTACCCTGTCATGCAACTCCGATCCGGCTTTTCAGGAATCCGATACCCCTGAAGTTAACCAGCCTGCCGGCGAATCCGCAAATTCATTGGCGCAGGGCAAACATCGCTTTCAACGCGCCAAGTAATCGGCAATCAAGAGCGCATAGATTTGCGCCGCCTCAACCAGGGCCTCGATCGCTACATATTCATTCGGTCGGTGGCAATTGGGCAGGCGACCCGGGCCAAACGCCGGTATGGTGGGAATATCCGCGTAGCCCTGCCACCAGATCGCATCCGTGCCGCCGGGGAAATAACCCAGTGGTGGAGCTTCTGTCAGGATGGCCGCAGCCGCCCGCGCCGTCGCCAGAACCAGAGGATGGTCGGCGGCGATGGCCGTCGGCGGCGTCCAGGCGACGGGACCGTCTTCATAATGCCAGGATACCGCTGCCTCGGGGTAGATTGCGCGGAATTCGGCCAGCGCACGTTCGATGTCCGCGGACATTTGTTCCTGCGTCATGCCCGGCAAGGTGCGGATATCGCTGCTGATGGTGGCCTCGCCGGCGATTTTCGCCAGTCCCGCCCCGCCGCGGAATTGCGTGCCCAGGTTCACGGTGGGCCCCACCGGACACAATTCGTTCGCGGGATAATTCAGCTGCAAGCGCTCCTGCAGAAACACCAGCAGTTGGCTGGCCGCCAGATTCGCGTTGACCACCGGGATGCGGTCGCTGATGCTGCTGTGCGTCTGGGTGCCTTGGATCTGAAAATGAAAGCAGGTCACACCGCGTGAAATGAGCGGCAACATCTCCCAGTTCTGCGTGATGCCACATGGCTCGGCGATGAGGCAAGCATCGGCGCGCAAACCCAGATCCTGGACCAGGTAGCGCGGCCCATGGAGGGCGCCGGCTTCTTCATCGGCGGTGAGCGCCAGCAACACTTTGCCGCAGATTCGATCGCCCAAACAATGCAGAGCCGCCGCCAAGCCATAGACCAAAGCAGCATCGGGCCCCTTCATATCGGCAGCACCCAAACCATACAGCTTGCCTTCACGGATTTCGCCGACGTAGGGATCGCTCTCCCAATCGGACAGGGGATCCGGCGGTTTGGTATCCAGGTGCCCATTCAAGAGCAGAGTCGGACCATCCAGGCCGGTATCGTAGGTGCAGACCAGGTTGGCCCGCTGGTCGGTGGGCTCATGGATTTCGATCGCCTGCAGACCGAGCTGGCGCAGCGCTTCCGCCGCGATTTCCGCCGCCGCCCGTTCCAAACCAGGGGGGTTGGGGGTAGGTGTGGCGATCAATTGCTGGGCCAGGGCAATCATTTCCCCCTGCCGCTGCAGGATGAAATCGCGAACCCGTCCGACCGCTGCTTCATTCATTCGATCTCCTCCTCTAGTCGGATGGGCCGTCCCTCTTCCGCGCTGCGGATCAAGGCACGGGCGACCTGCAAACCACGGTAGGCGTCTTCCGGATCCAGCACCGTCAATGGTCGGCCTTCGCTGACGCATTGGACAAAGTACATGATTTCATCACGCAGGGCGCCCGTCACCGTCCCATGCACCACCGGCCAATAGCTGGTATCCGGCACTTCGACCCGTTCGCTCCAAACCTGGTAACTGTTGCCGGGTACTTCGGCCAAAGCCGTTCCCTCGGTACCCACCACCTCCAGCAAGCAATGACCGCGCCAGGGCGTCGCATCCGGCAGGTTCCAATTCGATTCGATGACGCCCAAGGAGCCATCCTCCATCGTGATGATGCCCCAAAACACGTCGTCCCCCTGGCCGGAAACGCTCAGGGATTTCAGATATACCTCTACCGGGCGCAAGCCTTCATAGAACCAGAGGATTAAGTCGATGTCATGCACGCTGGTGGTGTACAGGCGGTTGGCAAAACGGTAGATGGGTATCTGCGAACGGACCACATTGCGCCGGCCATAGATGCTAAAAACCCGCCCCAGCTGCCCGCTCGCAATGCGCGCTTTGACATCCGCGCTGGCGGCATCGAATCGCAGCAGGTGTCCCACTTGCAATCGGCGACCCAGTCGTTCCGCCTCATCGATCAAGGTGCGCGCATCGGCGACATCGGGGCAGAGCGGTTTCTCGACGAAGATGTCGACGCCACGCTGGATCGCAGCCATGGCGGGTTCGAAGTGATGGACATCCGGCGTCACAATGTGCAAAGCATCCAGCTTTACCTCAGCCAACATTTCTCGCCAGTCAATGAAGACATGCCGAACGCCGTAATGAGAAGCCAGGTTTCGGGCACGTTCCTCATCAATGTCACATATGGCGACCAGATCCACGGATGCGGCATGGGCGAGCACATCCAGGTGGCGCGCACCAAAATCACCGACACCGATCAACGCGCTACGAATTTGACTCATGGCTGGCTCTCCTCATCAGCGAAATGTCGGCAGGCTCGAACCCGCCTCAATTGCAGATTGCGGCATATTCGTTATTCTAACTTATGATCCAATGAGTTGCAGATAGCAGAGGGGGGAATATGCATCGCAAACGAACCGGATTCACCTTGCTCATTTTGTTCATCCTCGCCTACCTGCTGGGTAGCCTGGTCGTGGGCGTGGCTGTGGGCAATCCCGGTGCGGAATGGCTTGCACAAAGCGATGATGAAGCAGAAGAAGTGGCCGCAGACGATGGCGAAGAGGCCGCTGTGGCCAGCAATCTCGATACCGTGTGGATCCTCATCGCTGGCTTTTTGGTGTTCTTCATGCAGGCGGGTTTCGCGCTCGTGGAAGCCGGCTTCGTTCGCGCCAGAAATGTCGTGAACATCTTCATGAAGAATTTGTTTGATCTATCGGTGGGCGCGATCGCCTACTGGTTGATCGGTTTCGGCATCATGTTCGGGGCCGGCAACCAATTCTTTGGCACCGAGTGGTTCATGTTGAACGGTCTGCCGGAGATTTACCCCGATCTGACCATCCCCAGTTATGCCTTTTTCTTCTTCCAGTTTGCCTTCGCAGCAACCGCAGCGACCATCGCCGCCGGCGCTATGGCCGGCAGGACCGATTTCGGTGGCTACCTGCTGTGCAGCATCATCGTTACGGTGATCGTCTATCCGGTGGTCGGGCACTGGGTCTGGGGCGGCGGCTGGTTGGCGGAGATGGGCTTCGCGGATTTCGCCGGTTCCACCGTCGTGCATTCCACCGGTGCCTGGGTTGGCCTGATGGGTGCGTTGGCCATCGGGCCGCGGCAGAATCGCTTCGGCGCCCACGGTTCCCCCATCCCCGGCCACAGCATGACCCTCGTCGGGCTCGGCACCTTCATCCTCTGGCTGGGTTGGTTTGGCTTCAACCCGGGCAGCCAGCTGGATGCCGACGCCGCCAGCATCGCGCACATTACCGTGACCACCAATTTGGCCGCCGCTGCTGGCGCGCTCTCTGCCCTGTTCCTCGGTTGGTACCTGGTCGGCAAACCGCAATTGCCCTGGGGTTTGAATGGTGCGCTGGCCGGCCTGGTTTCCATCACCGCCGGCACTAATGCCGTCACCCCTTTGGAAGCGGTGATCATCGGCGCAATCGGCGGCATTGTGATGTTTTACGGGGTGAATTACCTGGAAAGCCGCGAAGTCGATGACGTGGTCGGCGCCATCTCCGTGCACGGTTTCTGCGGGGTATGGGGGACACTGGCGGTCGGCATCTTTGCCGCGGAGTCGGGTCTGCTTCATGGCGGTGGGCTAGATCAATTGGTCACCCAAATCATCGGCGTGGCAGCCGTCGCTGTTTTCGTCCTGGCCGCATCCTGGGTGATGTTCAGGATCATCCAAGCTACGGTGGGCATCCGCGCGCCGGCTGATGCTGAAATCTTCGGCCTCGACATTTACGAACATGGTCTGGTCGCTTACCCCGAATTCACCAATTCGCCCAGCGAACCGACGCCACCACCACCCCAGTAAGATTCATTGGACGGAAGGAGAAACACCTGATGATCAAGAAAATTGAGGCGGCGATTCGGCCGGATAAGATGAATCAAGTCATGCAGGCGTTGATCGACGAAGGGGCGATCGGCGTCACCGCCATCGAGGTGAAAGGGCGAGGGCGCGAAGGCGGCATGGAGCTGCAATGGCGGACGGGCACCTACTTGGTGCACCTCTTGCCACGCATCCTCATCAGCATCGTCTGCAATGAAGATGATGTCGAGCGCAATGTAGAAGCGATCCGCAAGGCTGCTTTCACCGGGCAAAAGGGCGACGGCATCATCTTCGTATCGCCCGTGGAAAGCGTCATCCGCATCAGTACCGGCGAGGAAGACACCGACGCGCTCAGTTATGCCAGTGAAAATGGTGTCGCCGGCTAGCTGGACTGGCCCAGACGGATACGAACCCGGGTCATTCCTCAATCGCTGCGCCGCAGGTGGATGGGTCGCCGTCCTTCCCAACGGATGACCCCCGCCAGGCGGCGCAGTTCTTCTTGCCCGCTGATGAAATGGGCGAACAAGTTCACCGCAACCAGGCCGTCGACCATCCTGGGGCCCGTATTGCGATCATAAAAAAACATGATTTCACTGAAATCCTGATCGACATCGATGAAGTCTTGCGCGCGCAAGGATGCAAAACCCAACTCCCAGGGCAGGCAGGTGGTCGTGGCGTTTTCGCGCTCGATGGGCTGATATTGCGGCAAAATGAGCGCCAGCTCCGGCCCGGAATAGGCGGCATGATGCAGCTGAAGCGATAAAGGGAGCAGATCCCAGACCAGGGCGCAGGTTTTGGGCGCCCGGTCATCCCAGAGAGCGGCACGGGCCACAAAGCCTTCCGCTTCGGAGTAAAACTCAATGGTGCGTTGCATGATGCTGCTCCTCAATCCATCCGATAAAGGCGTCGGGCATTCTCGCCCAGGATCAGCCCCTGCTCCGCAGCGCTGAGCGAAGCCAAAGTCGTTTCCAGTGCGGTCACGTGGCGGGTGTACGAACCAGCCAATGTGGCCACCGGCCAATCCGTGCCGACGAGCAAGCGCCGCGGGCCCAGCCGCTCCAACAGCCGGTCAACGAAGGGTTGCAATTCCGCAACGGACCACTGCGACCACCGATCATCAGGAAACAGCGCCATGATGCCACTCAGTTTAACGTGAACCTGGGGCATGGCGGCAATTTCGCTGAGCAATCGCCGATCCCATTCTTCCAGTGTGGACGCTGTGGGCTTGCCGAAATGGTTGATAACCAACGGCAAATCGGGGATGTCCTTCGCCAGAGAGACCACCAGCGCCCAGTGCTCTTGGCTGACCAGGAGTTCGAACAACCAACCGCATTCCGCCAGGGCGCGCAAACCGGAGCGGATCCCGGGTGAATGGAGCCAGTCTGCGTCTTTGCCTTCCAGTGGATCGCGGATGCCGCGCATCAGGGGATGGTGGCTGAGTTGTTGCAGGCGCTGCGAGAGCGCTGCGGATGCCAGATCCACCCAGCCCACCACCGCACCGATGCATTCCTCTCGCGCAGCGATGGCCAGCAACTCGTCATTGTGCGCATCCGTTTGCGCCAATTGGATGAGCACTGCGCGGTCGATGCCCGCCTCTGTTAAATTCGCCTGCAATTCTTGTACGCTGAAATCACGCAACAAGGGTTGCAGTTCAGGCGGTCGGTCGTAACTTTCATACACCGCCTGATACTGGGAGCGCTGCCAGAGGTGGATGTGGGCGTCGATGTACATGGATTCCGCCTGCCGGGCTCAGGGCTGGCCGCTGCGGTAGGCATCGGGGCGATAGCGGCCGACCCAGGCCGCTTTGGCCTGCATCTCACGCAATACAGCAGCGAATTTTTCCGACCAGATCTCGATCAGCGTTTCCGTTTGATCCGCAGAGATTGCTTCCCAATTCGGGGCGTCGGCCGCGGCCTGGAAACGATTATGGCGCAGGATGGTGCCTACGCCATAACGTGGATCGGCCAGGAAGGGATAGGGCGGTACCAATGCTCGAGACAGGGGTTCCGGGGGTTGCGCTGCGACGAGGTCCGACCGCAGGGCATGCAACAAAGCCCAGCGCACGGGCATCGGCAAATCGCCTTCGCCACTGGCTTCCCACCAGGGTAAATCGGCAATTTCGGCTACGTTGCGAAAGAAACTGGCGATGGAAACGAAGAGGAATTCGACATCCGGGCCATTCTCGACAAAATGCGCCGCGGCGTCGTAAGCAAAACCGAATGCTGTCTGGTAGCTGAATCCCTCACCCGCCATCCGCGGCCCGCCTTCCTCTTCCGTTGGCTTTGCCCGAGCTGGGATGCTCCCCGTTTTGCCCTGGGCATTGACGAAGACAAAGCGGCGGAAACCCTGACGGTACAAGTCTTGCAAAAGGCTGACCGTGAAATCCAGCAACACATCCCAGGGCAAGTGCATCGCTTCTGGCAAGAGGCTGGGTTCCGCTGGTGTGCTGAATTCCAGGGCAGGCAAGACCAGCGCACCGACTTCTTCGGCAATCCGAGCCGCTCCACGCTGTACCAGGCCTTCGACGATGAAGGCATCACAACCCACTGGCAGCGAGCCCGGCCAGGGCGCCAGGGAAGCCAGCGGGAGCACCACGATGTCACAACGCCGCACACGCTCTTCAATATCCGGCCAGGGCAATTCTTCAAACTGATGGAGCGCGCCGCTCATTTTACTCTCCTTCAACGTTGCGTGGGGTATGTTGCAGCTGCTCCAACAACTCTGCCATGCGAAGGACCCACTCATCCACCAACTCATGCCCATACTCTGGATTGCCGCGGTAGGGCCGGCCGCGCGCGCCGATACTCATCGTCTGCCAGCGATTCTGCAAGGCGCCGACCCCGTAATCATCATCCATGACAAAAGCATATTTGCTCAAGAATTCACCAAACATCTCGCCATCGGTGGCGCGCCCCATATCCACCAGATCAGGACGCAGGGCGAGCATCAATGAGGTTTCGATCTCCCCGGCATGGCCGACCATGACATTGTTGGGGTCTGCGCTGACCCGCTCCCACAAGCCCAGCCCAAACGTCCCGGTGAAGAAGATTTCGGCATCCTCGTATGTTTGGCAAAACGCACTGCCGACCTGCCGGGGATAGCTGTTGCCGCCATGGCCGTTGGCGATGATGAAGCGGCGGAAACCGCCCCGATACGAGGCTTCCATATGGGCCAGCAGAAAGCGGATGAGGATGGGCGGCGAAACGTTCACCGTCCCCGGAAAGCAGCGCGTGCTCGTGGTACTGCCATAGCGCAAACAAGGCATGACCACCGCCCCGACCGAATCGGCCACTCGTTCCGCGGCAAGGCGACACATCGCTTCGATCTGATAATTATCGGTCCCCACGGGAAGGTGAAAACCGTGTTCTTCCATCGCGCCGATGGGAAAGATGGCGATGTCGCATTCGCAAACACGCCCCTGAATTTCCACCCAGCTCATTTCTTTGTAGATCACCCGCCGTGGCATGAAGAGTCCCCGCGTTTTCTTAATGAAGGCTCGTACTGACCGAATGCCTCCAGATGCAGTATATTCCAGAATGAGATTGCCGCAGGGCAAAGCATCAGAGCACAAGGAAGCAAGCGAATGGCTCAACTGGCACCGCGAATCGAGGGTATCTTCCCCGCCATGTTGACGATGTTCACCGCCAGTGGCGAACTGGATCTGGCCGCTTCGGCCGAGCACGCGGATTGGCTCGTGAAGGCCGGCGTCCAGGGCCTGGTGCTTTCCGGGACCTCGGGTGAATTCATCGCCATGTCGATGGCAGAACGACGCGCGCTCTTCGCCGCGGTCATCGAAAGGGTGGCCGGCCGGGTGCCGGTATACGCCTGCACCAGCGCTTATGGCGACCGAGCGACGATCGAATTGACGGAAGCCGTGGAGGAGCTCGGCGCGGCGGGCGCGGTGCTGCTGCCCCCGATTTATCAGAAGCCGCCCAAACCCGCCATCATCGAACACTTTCGTGCCATCCGTCGCCACACCTCACTGCCACTCATGTATTACGACAACCCCGCCTATGCAGGAACCGTCGAGCTGAACGCCTGGGAAGTGACGGAGCTGGTGAAAGAAGGGGTCTTCCAGAGCATCAAGCATACCTTCGCCAGCAATGCCGGCATCCACGACCTGCGTTACCTCTGTCCGGCGGAGTTCCGCGTCTTCCATGGTGGCTTTCGCACGGCGCTGGAGGGCTTGGCGGGCGGCGCACATGGTTGGATCAGCGGTTTTCTCAACGCATTTCCCGAACGTTGTGTCGCGCTGCATCAAACCGTGTGTGTGGAAAATGACCTGCGGCGCGGCCAGGCCATCTGGCAGCGAATCATCCCCTATACCCATTTATTTTATGCACCCGATGGCCTGGGGAATGCCGCAAACGACCTGGCCATCTGGCGTCATGTCCTGGAACTGCGGGGGAGACATGGCGGCGATTCACGCCCACCCTTCTACCCACTGACGGATGCACAAAAAGAAACGGTCCGCGCTACATTTTCGCAGATCGAAAACGACGGATAGCCCCGGCGATGCGCATCACTGCCCTCCGCAGCCACATCATCTCGCTCGGTTTCCGCAATGGGATCTTCACGGAAATCGAGACGGATACTGGCATCGTCGGTTTCTCAGAGACGGTGTTGAAACGCTTTTCGCGCACCGTCGCCACCGGCATCCACGAGCTCGGACAAACGCTCATCGGCAAAGACCCACGCCGCATCGAAGCACACTACGAAAAATTGTATCGGGATTCCTTTTGGGTCGGCGGCCCTTTGCATTCCACGATCATCAGCGCTCTAGAGATTGCCCTCTGGGACATTGTCGGAAAGGAGTTGGGTTGCCCGTTGTATCGGCTCTTTGGCGGCCCCACGCGTGAACGGGTCTTGTTGTACGCGCATTGTCAGAGCGGCGATTCACCGGCGCAGTTCGCCGCGAATGTGCGCGCTCGACAGCGGGCCGGCTACCGTGCCATCAAGACGACTCTGCCTCTCTTTTACGGTGCTGGCCCACAAGGTGGCGAAACGTATTCTGGCACCCGCGGCAGCATCGACCCCGGCTGGAAAGAGACGGAATATCTTTCACCGGCGGTGATCGAAGGCATCGCCCAATATTTCGCCGCCGCGCGGGATGCAGCCGGTGCGGAAATGGGCCTGGCATTGGATGGTCACGGAAGGCTGAGCCCGGCCAACGCGCTTCGTTTGGCGGAAGCATTGGCTCCTCACCAATTGATCTTCTTCGAAGAGCCGGTGCCGCCCGAAAACATCGCCGCGCTCAGTTGGCTCACCGCGCGCAGCCCCATCCCCATCGCCTCGGGGGAACGTACAGTAACGATATACGATGCCGCCCAAATCATGGAACAACGGGCGGTGAATCTCTACCAGCCGGATGTGGTGAACTGTGGCGGCCTCTCTCAGGCGCGCAAAATGGCGGCCATCGCCGAGGCCCATTACGTCGGCATCGCGCCGCACAACCCCAACGGCGCCATGTGCAGCGCAGCCAGCCTGCACCTCGCGGCCAGCATCCCGAATTTCTACATGATGGAAACGATCGGCTCCGAGGAAGATGCTTCCCTGTTCGGTGAGATCGTCGATCGACCGCTCATCATGGAAGACGGACACTGGCTCTTGCCAGAAGCGCCCGGGCTCGGCATGAACCTGCGCCGCTCCGCCGTGGGAAAATTCCCGGGCGAAACCTTCCAGGGCTATCGCTGAACTGGCTATCGCTGAACGCCGAATCAATCCAGAAAGAGCTCGTAACCGGAGCGCTCCATCCAGTGGGCGCCCAGTAAGAAATCTTCTTCGTTCATCGCCAGCGCTTGCATCGTTTCCGTCTCGGTGAGCATCACGCCGCCGGATTCTTCATACCAGCTGATCAGGAAATCGAGGATGGCGCCACCAAAGAGAGCGGCTTCCGCATCCCGCAGGTTGGTCACGTCATGTATGGTCAGGAACATCACCGCATCCACCGCCGCGTCCGCTGGTAAGCCCGATTGTATAACCAAGCACAAGCCTTTGGCAAGCCATACTCAGCCAGCATCTTTGGCCAGCACCTCTGGATTGCACACATTTTGCCACGAACCTTGTTGAAGGGCCTGGAGTAAAGTATCTGCCGCTGCTCGGGCCAATGCTTCCTGAACTTCTTTTGCGTTGGCCGCCAGGTGCGGCGTGTGAATCACACCGGGTGCAGCCAGTAAAGGGTGATCGGCGGGCGGAGGTTCTGGCTCAAAAACATCCAACGCTGCGCCCGCAACGGTTCCGCGTTGCAACGCCGCCGCCAAGGCTGAGGTATCGATGAGGGCGCCGCGGGCAGCGTTGATGATGCGCACTCCTGGTTTCATCCGCGCGATGCTCGCTTCATTGACGATGCCTCGCGTGTGTTCGTTCACCTCGGCATGCAAAGAGAGGAAATCCGCTTCCGCCCAAAGGGTTTCCAACTCAACGGCTTCCACCCCTTTGTCCGCCATCGCAGCGGCAGGGACAAACGGATCATGCGCCAAAAACCGCATGCCAAAGACCTGTGCTCGCTCCGCTACCGCCTGGCCGATGCGACCGAAACCATAGATTCCCAAGACTTTGCCATAGAGGGTGACGCCCATGAAAGCTTGCTGATTCCACTCCCCTTCCCGCAAGCTCATATGCGCCTGAGGGATGTACCGGGCGAGGGCCAGCAGCAAACCGATGGTATATTCGGCCACAGCCAGAGCGTTCACGCCCGGGGTGTTCATCACGATGATGCCGCGCTCCGTCGCGCAGGGCAAATCCACGTTATCCACGCCCGCGCCGGCGCGCACGACAAAGCGCAACTGCCGTGCAGCTGCCAGCAACGCCGCATCGACTTGTGTCGCGCTGCGAACGATCAGGGCGGTTGAATGGGCGACGGCAGACAGGGTTTCCGCGCGGCTCATCTGACCCGGTGCGATGACCGCCAATCCTGCTTCCCGCAACTGATCGGCAGCGATGGGATGCACTCGATCCGGGATCAGTACGGTGGTTTTTTCAGCCAATCTTCAAGAACCCCAGCAGGTAGCGAGCGGAGAGCCATGGTAGCAGAAGGCCAGGGACGAAGGAAGCGATGATGCGGTGGTTGCCCCTATACCGTGCCCGCTCCCCTGGCTAAACTGAGGGGAGGGGTTGCTCCGCCACATTGAGGGAAAGATGATGACAGAGAACGAGCACAACGCGGGTGAGTTGGCGCTGAACGGAGCTTCCATTCACTACGAAACGGCGGGCCAAGGAGAGCCGCTCTTATTCATTCATGCAGACCTGGCCGATCGTCGCATGTGGGAAAACCAGTTCGAAGCCTTTCGCGATTCCCACCAGGTCATCCGCTATGACTTGCGGGGTTCCGGGCAGAGTTCGCCACAGGAAGGAGATTTTGCGCATCGCGAAGATCTCATCGCCCTGCTCGATCACCTGCAACTCGAACAGGTGCACGGCATTGGCAATGGGGAAGGCGCTCGTGTATTGCTCGAACTGGCTGCCCTCCAAGCGCAGCGGCTTTCCAGTCTGACTCTCATCGCGCCGGTCATAGAAGGCTACCCCTGGCGCGAACGCCATCTGCTGCCTTATGAGACGGAAATCGAAAACTTTCTCGCGATCGCCGAATACGAGCAGGCCAGCGAACTGGTCGCCAAACGCTGGCTGGGCAGTGATTTCCGCAAGCGCAATACCGCCCCGCCGATCATCCACAAACAATTGCAAGAAATGATCGTCATTTCCTTGCGCAACCGAAATCGCTATGAGGCCGAAGAGAAAAACCTGCTGCCTTCGTTGAACGATCGCCTGGATGAGATTGCGGTCAATTCCTTATTGGTGATCGGTGATCTGGACTTGCAGCTGTACCATGAAATGACCGATCGCTTGCAACAGAAACTGCGGCGCTCCCGCCGCGTCAGCATGACGAATACCGCGCATTTGCCCAGTCTGGAACGGCCCGAAGAATTCAATTGGCGGCTGAAACATTTTCTCCGCCGCGGACGATAAAGCAAAAGGTGGTTGAGCTGCAACCAACCACCTCAAGAGCCGTTACGGGCAGCCACCGATCATTGCATCGCCGCCGCTAAGGCACCGCAGGCCGGGCAACCACCGCCCGGTCGGATGATGGCATAACCGGCTTGTGGGTCGCTGTCATAACGCTGGGCATCGATGTTCCATACGATGAACAAGCGTACATAGCCACTCGCGCGGCCCAGCCGCACTGCCGTTGCCAACCAATCCGCCTGCTCCGCGACGGAGGTATTCGCCCCCCAGGCGAAGCCACTGGAAATCGGGCCATAGCCTTCGGGTGAGACATAGCCAAATTCCGTAAAGCACAGCTGTTTGGTGGGAAAAACCGAGCGGTACAGTTCGACCATGGTCGGGTAATACCAGGTGTAATGCCCAGAACTGCCCACCGGTGCGCCACTGCGGGCCGTCGGGGGTACGGAGCCGGAATTGTAATGGATGCCGAGGCAGTCCATGTAGTTGGCGGCACCGGCTGCGGCCATCTGGCGGATGAAGACATCATCGTTGCAACCACCCGCCTGACACCCCCCCTGGTAATAACCCGTGGGCGATGGTGCGCCGCTAATCACGAGCGTATTCGGGTTGGCTGCCTTGATGGCCGCATAGGCTGCTCGCAACATATCCGTGTAATTGCTGCCGCTGATGAAGCCATTCGGCCATTCGCGCTCGATATTCTGTTCATTCCAAACTTCAATTCCATCCGCGCCATGGGAAGCCAACGAGCCGAGGAAGGCTGCGTAATCGCGGTAGAATTGGGCGGGGTTGTTGCGCAATTGATGATGGTCGCCGATGACGCTGTAGAGGATGCGCAAACCCGCATTGTGCGCTTGTTGGATCTGCCCGGCTTGCCCGGAGGCATCCGTGCCGCCACCATAACGAAGCTGGAACTTGATCCACGTCATGCCTGCGCTGCGCATCGTGCCGGTATGGCCAAAGCCAAACGCCTGCCCCCCCAATTCGAAACCGCCGCCGGCAGCCGGTGGCGGGAGGTTGGCGATCGGGATGTTCCCCCCGCCTGTGTCGGCAACCGGCGGCGGTGCGTTGGGTACCCGGAGAACCTGGCCGACAAAGATCTGGTCTGGATTCGCGATGCCGTTGATTTCCGCAATCAAGAAGTAATTGGTGTTGAAACGGGCAGCAATCGTACCCAATGTATCGCCCCGCACGACCGTGTACGTGCCGTATTCAGCGCTGGGTGCGGCGCCCTCGGGGCTGCTGACCGGCGTTTGACCGGGTCGGACGAGGGTCATACCGGAGTGGATGAGCTCCGGGTTGGTGATGTTGTTGGCGGCGATGAGTTCATCCACGGTGACGCCCATCGCCCGCGCGATGGACCACAGGGTATCGCCGGGTTGGGTCACATAGCTGCCCTGTGCGGATGCTGCTGATGTGAGGATCAACAGCGGAATCAAACAGAGCAACGAAAAGATCGCAGTAGTGCGTTTCATCATCGAGCCTGACCTTTGCTAGCATTGAGAGATGAATTCATTCTATTCAGCATGGGTGAGCACGCAAACGCAGCAGGCATCTCCACTTGTGAAATCCTGTCGAACTCAGTAAGATTGCCGTTGATGAGTTGGTTTCATTTTCATAAGGGGGAAAAATGAGCTATGTAGCGCCGGAGCGCGCCAAGTCATCCGTTGCTGCGCTGTTGGCTTGGGCAAGCGAAGAAGGGGCAGAAGCCTTGGATATCCGTTTCTCCGATATCCGCGGCCATACCCAGCACTTCACGGTACCCATCGTCACGGTGGATGAAGGGGACTTCGCCGAAGGTTTTGGTTTCGATGGATCGAGTGTGCGTGGCTTCCAGAGCATCGAGCAATCGGACTTGATCCTCATCCCGGATATCGCGACCGCCTACGTCGACCCTTTCTTCGACCGAACTACAGTGGCAGTCTTTGCCGATATCTACGATCCGATCACGCGGGAACCCTACGGCAGAGACCCTCGCGGCGTCACCAAACGGGCGGAATCTTACCTGCAACAAACTGGCTTAGCGGATACATCTTACTTTGGGCCGGAAGCAGAATTCTTCATGTTCAGCAACGTGCAATATGAAGTCAATCAGTATCTGAGTTATTACGAAGTGGATTCAAACGAAGGATTCTGGAATACGGCATCGGATGACCCATTGCACAGTTACCTGAACCGCATCAAAGAAGGCTATTTCCCCTTACCACCGATGGACAAAACGCACAACGTGCGCGCTGACATGACGGCTGTCATGCTCGAATGCGGGATCCCGGTCGAGCTGCACCATCACGAAGTCGGCGGCGCCGGGCAGGCAGAGATTGACATTCGTTTCGATACTTTGCTGCGCATGTGCGACAACATGCAGATCTACAAGCACATCGTTCGCAACGTCGCTTTGCAGCATGGTCTCATCGCCACGTTCATGCCCAAACCCCTGTTCGAAGAAAATGGCTCCGGTATGCACGTCCACATGAGCCTCTGGAACCAGGGGGAGACGCTGTTTTACGACGCCGCTGGCTACGCGAACTTGAGTCAAATGGCGCTCTGGTACATCGGTGGCATCCTCAAGCATGCACCCGCGCTGCTCGCCTTCACCAATCCCACGACCAATAGTTTCCGTCGCCTGGTGCCAGGATACGAAGCGCCGGTCAATCTGGTCTATTCCAATCGCAATCGCTCCGCTGCCGTGCGCATCCCGGTCTACAGCAGCAGCCCGAAAGCGACCCGCATCGAAGCGCGCTTTCCCGACCCAGCCTGCAACCCCTACTATGCCCTGCCCGCTCTGCTGATGGCTGGCCTGGATGGCATCCAGAATCAGATCGACCCCGGTGAACCGGCCGATTACGATCTGTACGAGAACCCCGGCGATACGCCGACGGTTCCGGGCACCCTGGGTGATGTGCTCCAGGCGCTGCAAGCAGATAAAGATTTCTTATTGGCCGGTGGCGTATTCACCGAAGACATCATCGCCAGTTTCTGTGAACACAAGCAGCTGGAAGCGGATGCCGTATCCATGCGCACCCATCCCTATGAGTTCTTGCTGTATTTGGATACCTAAGCGCAAATTTTGCTGAGCCGAATCTCAGAATCACAATCGGAGAGTCGCCCTTCAGCGGCTCTCCTGCTTTTCCATCAGGAATTTCCGGCTGGGATTTCCGGCCTGGGTACGTCCCGCCGCTGGGCCAGTTGGTGAGCTTCCGACAGTACAAAATCAACGGTCGCAGCGATGGAAGGCTCCGGTTGGATGTGCTCGGGAAGGGGATGGGTTTCCTGTTCTACGATCGCTGCAGAATGAGCCTGCAAACGCAGCTGCACCCGACCGACCGCAGCCGCAGGCACTTCAGCCAGACGCAAGAAACCCGCATCCAGGACGGTTTGTTGGGCTGCGTTCAATTGGATGCCGAGCGCTTCTCCGGCCGCCAACTTTGCCCCGTGGGCAACTGTACAACGGATCGACCCGGGGCCGCGCTCATCCAGACAATCGCAATCCGGTGAGAGGATCGCCAGCCGAAACCCGGCCCGAATGGCCGGCGTGATTTCTGTGTCGATGGTCCCTTCAGCGTTGATGGCGTGATAACCCATCGCATCCAGGATGAACAAAGTAGAGCGACCCGCCGTGAGGCGATGATGCCAGCTTTGAGGATCACTGGCATCGCCCAAATCGAGCCATAACGATCTCATCTCGCTCGCAAATTGACTGCGCAATACCTGCAACCAACGGCCGAGGTGCGCCGCCAGGATGAAATTGCCGCGCAAATGTTGGGTGTAGAGTACGGTCAGCGATTCCGCCATTGGGGAGGGCGTTTTTCGATGAAGGCGGCCATACCTTCACGCTTATCTTCCGTGTCAAAGCTCAGGTAGAAATTCTTCTTCTCATAATCGAGCCCATCTGGCAAGCTCATCTGGCCCGTTTTTCGCACCGCATCTTTGATCAACTGAACGGCAATGCGCGGCATGGCGGCAATTTTTCCCGCCAGGGCAATCGTCTCCGCCAGATAAGTTTCCACAGGGAACACGTGATTGACCAAGCCCAGCTGCAACGCTTGCGGCGCTTTGAGATGCCGATTCGCCAACATCACTTCCAGCGCCAGGCGAGAACCGATCGCCCGCGGAAGGCGCTGCGTGCCACCGGCGCCCGGCATGATCCCCAACGTGATCTCTGGTTGGCCGAAGCGGGCGGTTTCGGAAGCCACGATGAAATCGCACATCATCGCATACTCGCAACCGCCGCCCAGGGCCCAACCAGAAACGGCGGCAATGACCGGTTTGCGCAATTGCTCAAAGGCGCCCCAATCGGTGATGTCGTCCGCCGTCATCATTTCGATGGCATTGCGTTCGGCCATCTCTTTGATGTCTGCGCCCGCGGCGAAGGCCCGGTCGTTGCCCGTGACGATCAGGCAACCGATCTCTTCATCCGCATCAAAGTCGGCAAGCGCGGCGAAGCTCTCCGCGATCAACCGTGGATTCAGGGCATTCAGGGCCTGGGGCCGGTTGAAGCGCACCAGGCCCACACCGGGAGCAGGGGTTTCACAGAGGATGTATCGATATTCCATGGCTTCCTCGCAGCATATGATCATCAGTCTAGACGTTGTGGCGGGCGCTCGCTACGCTGTCATCCATCCATTAGCTGAGATCAAGAGTGTAAGCGCCATGGCAGCCAACGCCAAAGCGGCACGAGATTACCTCTATGCCCAGGGCACCCTCTGGGAGCGCGCCTTGTATGCCCATCACTTCGAAGGCGGTTCATTGGCGAGACTCCATGCTTGCCTGGCTACTTACCAAAATGACGATGGTGGTTATGGCCACGCTTTCGAACATGACATTCGTTGCCCGGATTCCCATCCCCTGGCGTTGGAATTCTTGCTCTCCGTTCTGCGCATTTGCGCCATTCCAGCCGGTGATCTGCTCGCCGGCACTGCAGCATGGTTGGAAAGACAACTGCTCCCCGATGGGTCGTTGCGCAACCCGCCGGCCGTCCTGGAACATCCGCACGCCCCCTGGTGGCAGCGTGGTGGGCAGGATGTGCCTATCGCCATCGTCGGCAATTTGCATGCCCAGGGCCAAAGCACACCGGTACTGCTGGATGCCGCGGCTCGCTGGGCTCAAGCTCACATGAATCCAAGCCAGATCCGGGCCAATGAGTGGCTCTTCCTCTGTTATCGACCCTATGAATACTACTTTGCGTTGCCGGAGAGCGACCTCGTACGCGAGTGCCGCCTCGCCACTCTGGAAAACATCGTCTTCCTTGCGGAGAAGATGCCGCCAGAACAAACTTACTCGCTCTTTTTCTTCGCCACCGATCCCGCCTCTCCGGCCACGCAAGCCCTACCCCAGGGACTCCTGGAGGATGCGCTCGAACGACTCTATGAATCGCAACAGGATGATGGCTCTTGGCCCGATCAACATGGTCTGGCGCACTGGTACCCCTATACGACCATCTGCGTGTTGTTGACCCTGCGCCGCTTCGGGATGATGGACATTTGACGCAATTGCGTCTCCGCCAGCTTTTCATAAACTCAAGTGGATTGCCGTTGATGAATTGCATTCCATGACCATCGTCACCCATGGCCTGGTCTTGCCCGAGGAAAACTCGGAAGCCTGGCGCAGCACTGCCAAACGATACCAACAAGCCTTCCCGAACCTGGATATCATCCTCGGCGTTCGCGAGCACAACTTGAACCGCTATCGAGACATCACCACCATCGCCACGGCCGGTTGGCTGAACGACGACCCCTTGCACCACATCCAGTTGGTCTTCCGCAACGTGGTCCGTACCGACATCATTGCGGCGCAAACGATCGCCGAATTCCAAGCAATACTGGATGCTCGTGCCGCCCATGAAGATCGCTTTGGCGCTTTGTTGAATGAAGATGGCCATCTGCGGGAACGGTTCAGCATCGACTGGCCCTCCGATGCCAATCCGGCGCGCATCCTGCGCGGATTCTACGATGGGCCGGAAGCAGACTTGCGGCACATCGGCATCGACATCGGCTCTTCCGCCGGTAGCACCATCCGCGCGGCGGCAGCGGGGGTGGTCGCCCATATCTCGCGGCAGGAAGACGGCCTCGGCTTTGGCGCGTATGCCCAGATCGTCAGCCGACATGATGGCAAAGCGTACACCCTGAGCTATACGCAGCTGGATTCCATCCACCTGAACCTCGGGGAAGAGGTCGCCGCAGGTCAGGCGATCGCGCACGCTGCTGGCGAACGCTTCACCTTGATTTGCCAATCCGACGCTCAGGGGGGAGATGGCTTTCACATCCCCAATGTGATCGATCCCACCCCGCTTCTGCACTGGAGTGACTTGATCGTCCGCACCACAGGAGTCTGGTTGCGGATCCGCACCGCCGCGGGAACCGAACACCCGCAGCTGGATAGCATCCGCCCGGGTGAAGTTGCGATCACCCTGGAACCACATGGTGAAACCCTGCAGAAACTGGGTGTAGAAGATAGTTGGTTGCATGTGGCCAATGAAAATGGCACCGAAGGGTATGCGGCGGCTCGCTACCTGGAGGCACGCCGCCCCGTCACACCTCCCGAAGGGCCACCCGCCACCCAGAACGGGCGCCAATTGCCCAAAACCAACATCACCGGGGTCAACCTGGATATCCACAATCCGCGCGGCCGGCCCGACCCAGCGCGACTCGGCCGAATTGGCTGGGTGCGGGTGAAATACAACGTCTCATATGATCCCAAGAATCGATCCTATGGCAACCACGATCTGGAAGCCGCCTATGAGCGCCACTTTCCGGTGTTCGAGCGCTACGTGCGTGAGGGTGCAAAACTGATCGTCATTTTCACCCACCAGTTGTACGGCGAAGGCGCCAATTATTATTGGCCCGATATGGCCAAACCATCGCCGGGCAGCACCTCTCGTTGGACTGCCTTCACGCCTCATTTCGCAGAGATGGCGGGCCGGGCAGCGGCACAATTCGCCAGTTCAGGGATCGTTTCTGCGTACCAGATCTGGAACGAACAGGATACCTTTCCCGCCCATGCCCGGGCCGCTGTGCCCATCCCACCGTATGATTACGCGAAACTGTTCGCTGCAACCTACCGCGCCATCCGCGCACAGGATAGTCAGGTGCACATCATCAGCGGCGGCCACATCACCGGTGCGGGAGCGGGGGTAACCTACGCGCGCAAAACCCGCGACTCTCTCCCGGACGATGTGCGGCCGGATGGCCTCGCCTTCCATGCCTATGGCCTGGGGATCGGTCGGGAACATTCTCCGTATAGCATATGGGGCAAACTCAGTGATGCCATCTCCAGCTACGATACGGTCTATGGCAATGTCCCCTTGTACATCACCGAATGGGGGGTGCTGGATCGCCAGTATTTTGATGAAACCGAAGCCGTCACCACCTACGCCCGCCAATTCATGAGCGTCGTCGAAGCGAACCGGGCGCGCGTGGTGGCTGCGTGCTGGTATGGCTGGGGACATGGCATGGATAATGGCTACGGCCTGGTCAATTTTGGGGGGCACCCCAACCAACCGCTCTACGAATATTTCACCAATTTCAGGCTGGGTTGATGGCGCTCGGAGTGGCCAAACCCTGCTCTTGCATGAACGCCTGGAAACTCTCGCTATCGAGCGTTTCCCGTTCGAGCAATCTTTCCACCAAAGCATCCAAAACCACCCGATGTTCGCTCAAGAGGGACTTCGCTCTCTCATAGGCAGCGTTGAGGATTTGTTGCAACTCCACGTCAATTTGCCGGGCCGCTTCTTCACTGTAATCGCGCTGCTCGGCCAATTCCCGGCCGAGGAAAATCGCGCCGTTGCCGCGACCAAACGCACGGGGCCCGAGTTGCTCGCTCATGCCGAATTGCGTCACCATCGCCCGCGCAATTTGGGTGGCCTGTTGCAGATCATTGCTGGCCCCCGTACTCAATTGGCGATAGACGATTTCCTCCGCTGCCCGGCCGCCCATCGCCGCTGTGATTTGGTCTTCGAATTCTTCCCGCGTCTTGAGCATCGAGTCGTCATTCAAGAGCGGCATGACGTAGCCGCCCGCGCGCCCGCGTGAAACGATGGTGATTTTGTGCACCGGCAAGGCATGTTTCAGGACATGGTGCAGGATGGCGTGGCCGGCTTCATGAAAGGCAACCTTGCGCTGCTCCGCCGGTGTGATGACGCGCGTGCGCCTTTCCGGCCCCATCACGATACGTTCCATGCTCTCTTGCAACTCACTCATCCGGATCAGTTTCAAGTCGCGTCGGGCAGCCAGGATGGCCGCTTCATTGATCAGATTCTCCAGATCCGCACCACTGAAACCGGCCGTGATTTTTGCCAAGGCGTCCAGATCCACTTTTTCGCTGATCGGTTTGCCGCGGGCATGGACGTTCAATATCTGTCGCCGCCCGCTGATATCCGGTGTATCCAGCAGCACTTTGCGGTCAAAGCGGCCTGGGCGCAACAATGCCGGGTCGAGGATATCCGGCCGGTTGGTCGCGGCGATGATGATGATGTTCGTGCCGGTTTCAAAGCCATCCATTTCCACCAGGATCTGGTTGAGGGTTTGCTCCCGCTCATCATGCCCGCCGCCCAGGCCCGCACCGCGGTGGCGGCCGACGGCGTCGATTTCATCGATGAAAACGATCGATGGCGCTTCACTCTTCGCCTTTTCGAATAGATCACGCACTCGGCTGGCGCCGACGCCGACGAACATTTCCACAAATTCGGAGCCGGAAATGCTGAAGAAAGGGACTCCCGCTTCACCAGCCACCGCTCTCGCCAACAATGTTTTGCCAGTACCCGGCGGGCCGATCATCAATACGCCTTTGGGGACGCGGGCCCCCAATCGTATGAATTTCTCCGGCTCCTTCAGGAATTCGACGATTTCCGCCAACTCCTCTTTCGATTCATCGACGCCGGCGACATCGGCAAACGTAACTTGAGGTCGCTCGGCATCCCGCGTGACCCGTGCGCGGCTGCGGCCAAAGCCCACCGCCTGATCATTACTGCCGCGCACCGAACGCAGCATCCGCCAGATGAGCCAGACGATGATCAAGGTCGGTAATATGGCGAAAGCCAGCTCCAAGAAGATCCCCGAAGTGTTGTCGCGCGCCGGTGTTTCATAAGTGAAAATTTGCAAGGCTTCGGGTGATACGCCGTAATAACGGCTGAGGTGGTCGAATAGATTGATCTCTGGTTCTTTGGTGAAGCGGCGCGTTACGTGATTCCGCAAGCGGATGGTGACCTCTTGCCCACCGCGCTCGGTGATGTGGCTGACCTGCCCGCTCTGGATGAGGGAAGCCAGCTCGTTCCAATTGGTATCTGAACCGCGATTGGAAGAATTGGGCAAGATGTAGAAAAAGAAGAAGGCGGCCACCAAGCCCACTCCAACCAGGAGCCAAACATTGCGCTGCTGCCGAAACCGATTGCCGCGCGGAGCGGTTGGTGGCTCGGTGGGGTGGCCCGCCGGTCGCTTCGCAGGCGGTTTTTCCGGTCGCTCAGATTCGTTGGGGTGGTCAGGTGGTTCTTTCACTCAAAATGCCGCCGTACCGTGTTGCATCTCACCGCAATGATACACCATTTACCCTGGGCAAGAGATGGATCATCTTGAACGTGGCTCACGCCGAACGTACAATGACCGGGCCATTCACACAGGAAACACCATGTCCACCCGCATCAAAGATCGGAGCAATGAAGAGTGGTTGGCGGCTCTCCGCGATCGAGATTCCGCTGCTTTCGCTCCGGCCTTGGAAGACCTCCGTGCCCATCTGCGCCGCGCCGTTTATTTCTACCTCTCGCAAGAGCGCAGCGACCTCGTAAGCACCTCCATCCATGATCTGCACCAACTGGCCGAAGACTTGGCGCAGGATGCCACCTTGCGGGTCTTGGATCACCTGGATACGTTCCTGGGCGCGGCTCGTTTCACCACCTGGGCCACCAAGATTGCCGTCCGCCTCGCCATCAGCGAACTGCGCCGGGTCCGTTACCGCAATTTCAGTTTGGATGCGATGACCGCGCGATTCATCGACGAGGAATCCAGCCAGAGCGGCGCGTTCGAAGATGAGATGCTACCAGCGGAGTATTCGGCAAATGTCGGCAGTTTGCCCAACCCCTCGCCAGAAGTATCTCTGGAACGGGATGAATTCCTCCGCAGCATTCAACAAGCCTTGCAAGATAGCCTGACCGCGCGCCAACGCCAGGCGCTGATCGCTGTGGTGTTCCATGGGGTGCCGCTGGAAGTGGTCGCAGAACAGCTGGGAACGAACCGCAACGCGCTCTACAAATTGCTGCACGATGCGCGCCGCAAGCTCCGTTCACATATGGAAGCCGAAGGCCTTTCATTCGAATACATGCAACGCATTTTCAGCAGCTAGGCTTCACCCCGGCGCCCAGGAACTTGCGATTCCTCAGCCAAAATTCCCACTCCTCGCCACAAATTCGCTGAGGCTTCGCTTTTTCCTGCCCGGCGCCCGACCGCTGCCCAGGGCGCCCTGCACCTCGCCACGCAACCGTGACAACAAGCCGCTGTAGCGTTCGACGACTCGGTTGTTCTTCACCGCTCGCGCCAGCGCCGCACGGTTGCCGACGATGATCACCTTCTCTCGTGCGCGAGTGATCGCGGTATAGAGCAAATTGCGCTGCAACATCACGTAGTGCTGCATCAAGAAGGCCATCACCACCACCGGGTATTCCGATCCCTGTGATTTGTGGATGGTGATGCAATACGCCGGAGTCAATTGATCGACTTCATCCGGTTTGTATTCGATATCGCGTTGGTCGAAGCGGACGACGAGGTGTCGCGTTTCCGGATCCACGGCCTGGATGAATCCGATATCGCCATTGTAGACTTCCTTGTCGTAATTGTTCCTCGTCTGCATCAGGCGATCGCGAACGCGGAATATCGTCATGCCGATTTTCACCTCCGCGGGACCGGGCGGATTCAGACGCTGTTGCAAAAGCCGATTCAGATTGCGCACACCTGCCAGTCCCTCGCGCATGGGCGCCATCACCTGGACGTCGTGCAAAGGGTCATAATTGGGGAAACGCCTCGAGAGACGCTCGCAAACTACCTCCACCAGCAAATTCGCTGCTTGTTCCGCTTCCTGGGCGGGAAACAGAAAGAAATCTTGATGGTTGCGCTGAATCTGTGGCAATTGACCGCGCACCACCCGATGGGCGTTGGTGATGATGGCGCTGTCTGCTTCCTGCCGAAAGATCTTCGTCAAGCGCGTCACCCGAAAGAGGCCGGCTTCGATGCAATCTTGCAATACCCGGCCCGCGCCGACGCTGGGCAATTGGTCGACATCGCCCAATAACAACAGGTGGGCGGCTGGTTTGATGGCTTTGAGAAGCATCGAAAACAGTTGGATATCCATCATCGACGTTTCATCGATGACGACGACATCGCTCTCTAAAGGATGGTCTTCATGGAAACGCGGGCGCCAACGTCCCTGCTCATAGCCAAAACTCAGCAAGCGGTGGATGGTGCTGGCTTTGGCCCCGGTGGATTCCTCCATGCGCTTCGCCGCCCGGCCGGTCGGCGCGGCCAGGGAATAACGCACTGCGGGACGCTCTCGCAAGATCGAAACCAGCGTGCGCAAGGTCTCTGTCTTACCGGTGCCCGGCCCACCGGTGAGGATCGAAATCTTGTGTCGATGCAACGTGCGCAGCGCCGCCAGCTGTTCCCTGCTGAGCGGAGTTTCCCTACGAGTGTGGACGTCGATCAATGCCTGCTGCCATTCCGCTTCGCTCCATGGTTCCTGCAACGCACTCTCCGCAGCGGTCAACAAGCGCAGGCGTCGTGCACAAGTTCGTTCCGCTTCATGGTATTGCGGCAGATAAATGGCCCGCTCACTGTGGCGACCCCGTTGAAAACGCTCTTCCCACAACTCATGTGCTTCCAGGCTGTGTTCCAGCTCTTGAGCCACGGCGGGCAATTCGACTTCAGCGAGCAACTCCACGGCGCGCTGGCATAGTTGTTCGGTCGGCAAGTAGGTATGGCCCTCAAATACGGCCTGCTCCAGTTGATGGCTGAGGTTGGCGCGGATGCGATAGGGCGAGTGCACCGGCACCCCCATCTGCCGCGCAATTTGATCCGCCCGCAAAAAACCAATGCCATACACTTCTTGTGCCAGCATATAAGGATTCGCTTTCACCCGGGCGAGCGTCTCAGCGCCGTAGGTGTTGCCAATGCGCCGCGCGATGGCAGGGGAGATCCCCAGGCTGAAGAGGAATTCCTGCGTTTCGCGATCCTGATGGGTGGTTTCGCGCAGCATCGCCACCAGCCGTTGCAACACCTCTTCCTGGATTCCGGAGAAATCGAGCAGTCGCTCCGGATCTGCCCGCATGATGTGAGCCAGTTGCTCCTCGCCAAAATGTCGGATGATCCGCTCGGCAGAGACCGGGCCAATCCCCTTCACCTGTTGCAGATACACTTTGGTGCCGTCGATGTCGCCGGGCAATTGCGACTGGTAGTGCGCACATTCGAATTGGCGGCCATATTTGGGGTTCATCACCCAGCGCCCGCTGCAACGCAGCGTCAAACCCTCGCTCGCGCCGACGATGTACCCCGTAACCGTGACGAGCCCTTCCTGATTCTGGGCATCCTGCGGCGTCTGCGAGTCTTCGTTCGGCCGCAGGCGGATCACCGCATAGTGATTCTCTTCATTGTAATAGGTAACCCGCTGCACTACGCCACGGAGGGTGGCGTCTATCGCGGCTTCCGAAGTCAGAAAACTCTGCTGTTGCACCGCTGGCTGGCCCTGGCTCAATCCACCCCACGCAAACGAGGATCCAGCGCATCCCGCAAGCCATCGCCCAGGAAATTGAAAGCGAACATGATGAAAAAGAGCGCCAGCGCCGGGAAGAGCGCCTGGTAAGGATAATCACGCATCAATTCCGCCCCTTCGCTGATCATCGCCCCCCAACTCGGTGTCGGCGGATTCACGCCCAAGCCGATGAAACTCAAGAAGGCTTCGTAGGCGATGTAAGAAGGGATGGTCAAGGTTTCGGCAACGACGATGGGCCCCAGGATATTGGGGTAGATGTGATGGAACATGATGCGCCGCTGCGAAGCGCCCAGAGAGCGGGCCGCCTCAACGTATTCTCGTTCGCGAATGCTGAGGACCTGGCCACGGGTCAACCGGGCCATCGGTGCCCAGCTGGTGAAACCGATGCCCAGGGCGATGAAAAACATTCCCCCCAGTGCGTTGTCGATGGTGTACAGTTGGCGCGCGAAGGACCAGGGCCGATTCAACGTGATGTTGGCGTCGGCTGCGTGTTCCATAACTTCGGTGCCCTCTGCGCCACGCTCGATGGTCAAGATGAAACGCACTTCAGGCTCGTAATCCTTGTCGATGATCGCGACCGTCTCTTTTCCGATGTTGAAAGACTGCACCCCGCGAAACTCTTTTTCCAATATCGTCGGGAATTCGATCGTCGTTTCCGTCGCATCGATGGCGACGGGCAAGGACACCGCAGTATTGCCACTGACGAAGGCCGAACGGAAGAAAGCCATCAGCGCGATGACGAGCAAAATGGTCGGGAAGGAATACATGATATCCACCACCCGCATGAGGAAATTATCGACGCGACCGCCGATGAAACCGGAGGACAAACCCAGGGCCACACCGAGTACGAGGCTCACGGTCGAACCAATCATCGCCGCAGCCAGAGAGATCTGCGCGCCATACATCAGCCGCGAAAGCATATCCCGCCCCAGGTAATCCGCGCCCAGTGGGTATTCGTCACTGACCTTCACATAGCCGATATTGGGGTTGCGGACGAAGAGCTTCTCTTCCGTGAGGTACACCGTCCCGACACACAGCCGCGGCCGGGTTCCGTCGTCGCGCAATTGGCAGGATTCCGCACGGGTCAAGCCGCGCAATTGAGCCACGTATTGTTCGGCCGTTTCCTGATGCTGCGCCAATACATCGCCCGGCAGGACCGGATCACCATCGGCGACAAAAACCTCCCAGCCGCTGCGGATGTCATAGACCTCCACCTCCTCCTGGGTGATGATCAGCTGATTGCCCTCAATGATGACGGTGCCCGCCATGCGATTGCGGATCTCGCTGGTCTGGCCGCGCACGGTGGATTCCCCCAGCAATTGATCGGCAGCGACTCGGTCGCCGGTCTGCACGGTCAGCTCTGCGCCGCGCAGCCTGATGGTTTCATCTTTCGCTTCCAACGAAGGAAACACGTCGATGATCCATTGCGGTGTGGAATTGTTCAGCGCCAATACTTGCTTTTCGTAGGGACGGGGCGCGAGTCTCTCCGCGAAAAGGGCCACGCCGAAATTCAGGATGATGATGATCAAGCCCAGGACAGCCGCATGGTTGCGCAACAGGCGGGAGAACGCATCTTGCCAGAGATTTTGTGACGGCCGCTCTGCCGCGATCTGCGCGATGCCGTTGCTTTCTGCTTCCACCGCCACCGAATCCGCTGCCTCAGCCATCCACCGGTGCCCATCTGCTCATCAGCTGTACCGGATGCGCGGGTCCAACCAGGCGTAGGTGAAATCCACTACCATATTGGCCACGACGATGAAGAGCGCCAGCAGCATGAAAACACCCATGATGACCGGATAATCACGGTTGGTGAAACTGGTGACGAAATAGCGCCCCAAACCCGGAATGCCGAATATCGTCTCTACCACGAATGTCCCCGTGAGCAAAAATGCCAATAACGGCCCCAGGGTGGTTACGACGGGTATGAGCGAATTGCGCATCGCATGCACCAGGATGACGCGCCGCTCATGCAAGCCCTTGGCCCGCGCAGTATCCATATAGTCTTCATCCAGCACCTGCAACATGCTGGCCCGCGTCAGGCGGGCGATGAGCGCAGACGAAGAAAACCCGAGCGCGGTTGCCGGTAAGATGAAGCGGGCGTAATACGGGAAGCCCTCCGCAGACCAGACCACCGGAAACCAACCCAGCTCCACACCAAAGACATAACGCAAGATCGGGCCGAGGACGATCGCCGGTACCGACACGCCAAAAATCGCCACGCCCATCGCGCTGTAATCCACGATCGTATTCCGCCGCAAAGCAGCGATGATGCCCAGCGGCACGCCAATGGCCACCGCCACTGACACCGAAGCGAGGCCCAACTGGATGGACGTGGGCAGGAAATCGCGGAAGATTTCATTCACCGTACGTGAACCCAGGCCGCGGTAAGAAGGGCCAAAATTCATCCAGCGAAAGTACAGGCCGTGCTCACCGATGGGCAGCTGGATGTTGATCAAATAGTCCCCTTCGGCGAAGGTCGCTGCTGTATCCCCGCTCTCCAACCGTGGAATGAGGATATCCCCCATGTAATCGAGGTACTGGATGTGCACCGGCGCATCCAGGTTGTACTTTTCTTTGAGGCGCTCGATGACCTGAGGCTGCAGCGGTTTTTCACGCTCGAAGGGGCTGCCGGGGATGGCGCGCACCCCCATGAAGATGATGACGGAGACGATGAACAGCACAAGAATCATTTGTGCCACGCGCCGCACCACAAATTTGGACATCGCTGCCTAACTCACGACTGGCGAAAGAAAGGGGAGGGAGAATCCACCCCCTCCCCTCTGGTTGACCATGCCCTGAAGCACGGGAAATCAGCGCTTACTGACCGACATCCCATTTTTCATAGCGGTCCTGGAAGAGCACAGAGAACGTGCGGCTGATGTTCGGCTTCGTCATCTGAACGTTGGTGTACCAGTAGATGGGCGATATCGCCGCGTCATGATAGACGAGGATGTTCTCTGCCTGGGCATACAGTTCGCGCCGTTCTTCGGTGTCGCTCAGCGTCACGGCGGTATCCACCAAGTTGTCGTATTCTTCGCTGGCCCAGTTGGTGTTGTTGAAGCTGGAAGTCGAGCGCCAGACATCGGAATTGTAGTTGTGCGCATCGAGGTAGTCCGCGCACCAACCGAGTCGATAGATCTGCGGCGCATCTTCACGGACGGTGGCCAGGTAGGTGGCCCATTCCTGGTTGGCGATTTCGACGTTGATGCCCAAGGTCTCCGACCACATCTGCTGGATCGCCTGTGCGATCTTCGCATGGCCTTCACTGGTATTGTGCATCAAAGTGATCTGCTCCCATTCGGAAGGATCGCTGATGCCATCGGCTTCCAGGGCCAGCGCCAATTCAGCTTGCGCTTCTTCGGCGTCGAACCAGATGCCCGTGTCAGGATGGGATTCCAATGTCGGCGCGGCCGCCAGACCCGGACGCGCGAACCACTGCGCGGGGATCTGCCCGCCCTTCGTCACGTTATCGACGATGCTCTGCCGATCGATGGCGAAAGAAAGCGCGCGGCGCAGGTGCACGTTATCCAGCGGCTCTTTGGCCGTGTTGAAGCCATAGTAATAGGAGCAGGTATCGTAACCGATATTCAGCTCCTCACTGAGGACGGGGTCCGCCTGGATGCGATCCATGGCGTCCAAGGGCACCGAAGTGACGACGTCCAGGTCGCCCGCTTCATAGGCATCGAGCTGAGCGGTGGATGGCAGCATGAGCCAGGTCACCGAGTCGATCACCG
This sequence comes from Chloroflexota bacterium, assembly GCA_011523615.1. GTDB lineage: Bacteria > Chloroflexota > Anaerolineae > Aggregatilineales > Phototrophicaceae > WTGJ01. The sequence goes on from WTGJ01000020.1 coordinate 206,249, forward strand.
GTTGGGGAATCCATTCGTTGCCCGCCCAGAAGGGGTTGGCCGTCAGGGTGATGGATTCGTCATGCAACCATTCTTTGAGGGCGAAGGGGCCGAAGCTGGGGTAATTGCCCGCTTCCGTCCATTCATCGCCATACATCTCGACCACTTCCTGCAGCTGGGGCATCGCCATCCACATCCCGAAGATGGAGGGGACGAAAGCGTTGGCGGCGACTGCGTCGATTTCCAGCGTATGATCATCGATGGCGCGGATGCCGACGACATCGAAGCTGTCGGCTTCACCGCTGTTGTATTCATTGGCACCGACCACCCAATCCGCCAGCACATAGGCGTAATCGGAGCCAGTTTCGGGATCCAACGTGCGGCTCCAGCCAAAAATGACGTCGTGTGCGGTGACCGTGCGTGCGTTCCCATCCGCATCGGTGATGGCCACCACTTCGCCGGCTTCAGGGTCGTAACGCACCCACTGGATGCCCTCCGTGAGGTGGAAGGTGTAGGTGGTGCCGTCGACTTCCCAACTGTGGGCGATGCCCGGTTCGAGCTCGGCAGTGACTTCGTTTTGCGTCGTCAAGCCGATGTAGGTATTCAGCACGATCTGGATCGAACTGGTATCCGTACCGATGGAAGGATCGATGGAAGGCACATCGCCGGGGCCGAGGAAAGCGGTCGTGACGGTTTTCATGCCGTCATCCTGCGCTCCCACCGCACCGACCAGCGCCAGCAGAGTCACCGTGAGGATCCAAAGCGTGCTCTTTCGCAATACTTGATTCACTTTTCATACTCCTTAACTGCAAACAACAGAACACTGGTTGACCGCTGGAGGGACAACCGCAACCATTGTAACCATTTTGGGCGCGAATCAAAAAAGAGTCAGCCGTTGAAACGACCGAATGGGAAAACGCCGCCTCGCTGCAGGTTCAGTCGGCGCGGATATCCCGCAAGTCAAAGACGCGGGTGGAAAGCAGCATCAAAGCTACGCCCGCCACCAAGAAGGCGACCACACTGCTCCATTCCAGGCCGTGCTGCATCACCGCGACACTATCGCCATAGCGAAAGAAAGAGATATAGCTCAGGTTCTCCGCCACCGTGCCGATCCCCATATCGCCCACCACGTCGAGCAAAAAGCTGACGATGATGTAGGTGGCGACGATGCCCAGCACATAGCGCGCCTGGGATACATAAGCCCCCACCAGCGTGGTCACGCCCATGATGAAGCACATGCTCGGAAAAAGGTTGAATACGGCGGCGCGGATCACCGCCAGATCCAGCGCGACGCCGGCCAGGAAAACGCCGAGCAAGATGCCGCCATACAGGATGAGCAAAATCGCCGTCATCGTAACCAGGTAGGCGGCGTATTTCTCCACGATGACACGCCAGCGGGGCAACGGCAGGGACAACAGCACCTCCAACGAACCATTCTCCTCTTCGCCGGCGCTGATGGATGTACCCATGACCAGGGGATAGGCCACGAAAAAGATCAACATCTTGGAGAAGAAGCCAACCGCGATGAAGCCTTCCGCCGTCGCCAGGAATTCCAGATCCTCGCCCACGCCCATCGCCCGAATCACCACCAGGGGCATGCTGGCCATGAAATCGGCGAAGGTTTGCAACATTTCCGCCCCCGGCAACATCACTACGGTGAGCAAGGCCAATGCGGCGAAAGCCAGGCCCCAATAAATCGTAGAAGCCACACTGCGGCGGAGGGTTTCACGGAAAACTGGCAAAGCCATGATGGCGATCCTTCCTGGATTACCCAACACTATATGCCAATATCGCGCCGTTGGAAGGCCAGCGACGCCAGTGCCAAACACAAAGCGGCGACGGCCGCGATCGACAACATATTCGCCGGGTTCAAGCCGTCGATCAGCACACTGCCCCGCTGATAATGGTGGAAATACGAGATGCCCCGCAAGAAGGCGCCCGCATCTCCTCCGACCAAATCACCCAGGCCATTCAAGAAATAACTCGCCACCACGAAGAAACCGGCCAGCATGATCGCCGCATTGCGCCGCCGGACGACGACCGATATCCATAAAGTGACCGCAAAAACGAGCATCAGCGTCGGCAGAAAATTCAAGGAGGCCGAGAGGATCGTCCAGAAATCCAGGCTGACGTTCGCGTTGAGGAAAGAACTGAACCAGGTCACCGCGCCGGAAACGAAGCTGACGATCGCAAAAATCACCAGGAAGGCGAAGGTCCTTTCCCAGAGAAAACGAATGCGCGGCACCGGCAGACTCAACTGCCAATCCAAGATACCGTGTTCTTCTTCCCCCGCCGAAATGCTGATGGCGGCGATCACGGCGAAGAAAGAGTAATAGAGGAACGAATAGTCCAGATAAATGAAAGTCACAAAACCGCTGGAAGAAGACAGCACTTCTGCGCTGACCCCCAGCAGGGTGGATATGGGGCCAAAAGATTCCAGCAGGGTCGCGTATTGTCGCACGCCCTCATAATCCGGCGCGATGGCCACCGCATAAAAGCCAAAAAACGAAATGGCCAGCGTCCAATAAACGGTAGCGCGCGCATTGCCCTGGAGGCAGCCGCGGAAGATGGCACCGATCACTGTTCCACCGCCGAGCCATCGCCATAGTAAGCGAGGAAGATCTCTTCCAGGCTGGGGTCGTGTTGCCGCACATCCTCGATGTAAAAATTGGAAAGTGCGCGCAACAACGGGTCAAAATCGCCATGCAACTGCAACTCCGCCGTGCGCCCCTGCAAACGAACTTCGCTGACCCCGGCCACGTTTTCCAAGCAACCGGCCGGTATCTCCTCCCGAGCGCGGATGCGAATCCGCCGAAATTCGACATGCGTGAGGGCCTCGACGCTTTCCACGGCACGCAAAATGCCATCCCGCAGGATGCCCACCCGATCACAGATGGTCTGCACTTCACTCAAGATATGCGAAGATAAAAAGACGGTCCGCCCTTCGGCGCGCGCCTCGCGCAGCAGTTGATAAAAGGTCTGCTGCATCAGGGGGTCCAACCCGCTGGAAGGCTCATCCAGGATGAGCAGCTCAGGTTTGTGCATCATGGCGATCACCAGGCCGAGTTTGCGGCGGTTGCCCGATGAGTAGGTGCGCACCTTGCGGGTGGTATCCAATGCGAGACGTTCTGCTAGACGGTTCGCTTCCGCCAAAAGGGTCGGTACATCACCGCGGACGCTGGCCACATAGCGCAGGATGCGGTCGGCGCGTTGATTGCGCCAGAGGCTCAGTTCAGAGGGCAAAAAACCCACCCGGCGATGCAAGGCCACCGCATCTCGCTGGGCATCCAAGCCGAGCACGGCAGCTTTGCCGCGCGTCGGTCGGATCAAATCGAGCAAGAGGCGGATCATCGTCGTCTTCCCCGCCCCATTGGGGCCGAGAAAACCGAAAATCTCACCGCGCTCTACTCGCAAATCCAACCCTTCCAAAGCATGAACCGGTGGCCGTGGTGGGGCGATGAGCCCGCCCGGAATCTTGCGGAATGCGGCAAAATGGGTCAGTCGGCCACTGCCGGCATAGATCTTGGTCAGATTCTCGGTCTGTATGGCCGGACTCTCACCCATTTCACTCCCCAAATTGTGCTTGCATTGCGGATCCGTGGCAGCCAGTGGCCGCAATCGGCATCGCCTTTCGCAGGCTCGTGGCTGTCTGCCTCAGCGGTGTGGATTATATCAGGATTGGGAGTGCATGGGCATGGAAATCCATTCGCTCACGGTGCAACTGCCTCCGAAAATGGCTATAATCGCTGAATCAAACATCCTGAGGAGCGCAACGTGGATACCTACGCCCTGGACGAACTGATTTACAGCACTATGGACAAGATGAAGGTGCCGGGGGTCGGGATCGGGCTCCTGAAAGGCGAAGAGCGCTACACCAATGGCTACGGGGTGAGCAACCTGCGCCATCCCCTGCCGATCGATTCTCGCACCCTCTTTCAAATCTGCTCCATCAGCAAGACCTACCTCGGCACGGTCTCCATGATGTTGATCGAGGATGGTCTTTTGGAACTGGATGCGCCGGTTCGCCAATACCTGCCGGATTTTCGGGTGGTGGACGAAGCGGCCAGCAAACAGGCCACTTATCGCATGCTATTGCAACACCGCGCGGGCTGGTATGGGGATTGGTTCACGCACCCCCGGCGCACCGGTACCGGCGATGATGCGCTGACGAAGTATGTCGCTACCATGGTCGATACCCCCCAACTCACCCCGGTGGGCACGTCGCCTTTCTCCTACAACAACGCCGGTTTCAACCTGGCTGCCCGGATCATCGAAATCGTCACGGGCAAGACATACGAAGCGGTCGTCCAGGAGCGATTGTTCGATCCGCTGGGTTTGAAGCACACCTACTTCCTGCCGGCAGATTTCATGACGCACCGCTATGTGACCGGTCATTTCCGCACGCAAGATGGGGTGAAGGTAGCCGAACGCTGGGGCTTCGGGCGCGCTTTCAACGGCGCGGGCGGCATCACTTCTTGCGTGGAAGATGTGCTGCAATACGCTCGCTTCCAGCTGGCCGGCGGCGTCACGGCTGGTGGGGAACGGCTGATCAGCGAGAGCGGCATCCGCCAATTGCATGAAGTGGAGCACTATCAGAGCGCCGATTATGGCATCGGTCTGACTTTTTGGGGGCAAAGAATCGGCGATTTGTGGCAGTATGGCCACAGTTGCGGTGGCGTGGGCCAATCGTCGCTGTTTTGCTTCATCCCCGCGCTGAATGCCGCCATGATGATCGCCACCAATTCAGGCCAGGGTTACCCCTTGGCCCAACGCGTTCGCGCCTGGGTGCTGCAGGAAATGTGGGGCATCGAACCCGTATCAGCTGAAACGTTATCTCTTAGCGAGGAACAGCAGGATGAATTCGTCGGCGACTACGCTCAAATCAACGCAGCGCTGCGGATCGCCAAAGATACAGAAGGCAACCTCACCTACAGCATGAAGAGTGAAGGTACGTTTCCCGATGAGGATGCGTTTTCTTATCACCTGGAAGATTGGTCGCCGCCTCTCGTCATGCGTTTCATCGGCAAAGATGTGGCCCTACTCCTGCCGCAAGAGGAAGGAGAAGAACCCGTGCCCCATCATGGCGGTTTTGACCTCCTGTTCCATCGCGCTGAAGGTGGCGCCATTCATTGCCTGCAAGCCGGCGCCCGGATCTTCCTGCGCCAGGCAGATGGCGACGGTTGATTCCTTGCGGATGTTGGCGATGCAGAAGCCGTGACAATTTGGTAAGATACATCACGCCGCTGCGTCACTATTACCCAGGTGTTGGGCACAGATCGATGGGGACGGCATAGGGGGGGAAGGATGAGTGAACCCGGGACATCGACCACCCAGCGCGGTGTGGACGAACAATTGGCTTCCTTTTTCAACTACTTGCTCACGGATCCTTGCAACAATAGCGTCGATATGGATTGCTGCGATTGCTGCGAACACACCAGCATGATTGCCGAGCAAGTGGCGAATGGCCGGCCGCTGCGCGAACTCATGCCCGAACTGGCGAAACATATGCACTGTTATACCTGTGTCCAGGAAGAATTCCAGGCGCTGACCGCAATCCTTGCGGCCGAACAATCGGGACTCATCGAATCAGTGGATGGAACGCTGGGTACCGGATGACCCAACCTACCGCAACCACCCAGCGGATGCCTGAGCGCAAATCAAGCCGCTGAACCCAACAGGAGAAATGGGCAGGATACATGCAGAGAGAACGAGTCGTCATCATCGGTTCCGGGCCAGCAGGGCTCACGGCTGCCCTTTACACCGCGCGCGCACAACTCAAGCCAGTCGTCATTGCCGGCGATACACCCGGCGGGCAAGTGGCCATCACCCACGAAGTAGAGAATTACCCTGGCTTCCCCGGCGGCCTCAGCGGCCCCGAATTGGTCGAGCGCATGACGGAACATGCCAAGGAATTCGGCGCAGAATTCGTCAATTCCGCCGTCTCGAATTTGGATCTCACCTCAGGTTCCCCTTTCCACATTCGCTTGCGGGAAGGTGAACAATACTCCGCCGATAGCGTCATCATCACCAGCGGGGCCGATCCCCGAAAATTGAAGGTGCCGGGCGAAGCGGAGAACATCGGCGCCGGCGTCAGCTATTGCGGTACCTGTGATGGCTTTTTCTTCCGCGGTAAAGATATCGTCGTCATCGGCGGGGGAGATTCCGCGCTCGAAGAAGCGATATTTTTGACGCGCTTCGCCAATTCGGTCCATATCATCCATCGCCGGGATAAATTGCGCGCCGGCCCCCAGCTGAGGCATCGAGCACAGGGCAACGAAAAGATTTCCTTCATCTGGAATACCGTGGTGGAAGAAATCATCAATGAAGCTGGTGAGGGCGTGAGCGCGGTGCGGCTGCGGAACGTTCAGACGGGGGAAACATCCAACTTCCCTACCGAAGGGGTTTTCATTTTCATCGGACACGATCCCAACAATGCGATCTTCTCTGACCAGGTGATCCTCGATGATGAAGGCTACATCATCACCGATTCACACTTCCGCACGAACATCGAGGGGGTGTATGCCGCAGGTGAAATCCAGGATCAGCTGTGGCGACAGGTGTCGACTTCCGTCGGCCAGGGGACCGGCGCCGCCATGGCCGCCATCCATTGGCTGGAGGAAAACGAAACCCAGTTGCAAGACCTGAGCCAGCAAGCGAATGCCCACTGAACGTTCGCTCAAGTCAAAACTGTAGGGCAGATGAACGTTGAAATTGGCCTGATGGTCGAAGGCCAAGATGGCCTCAACTGGCAAAACTGGCAGCAGATCCTGGAAACCGCGGAGCGCCTCGGTTATCAAAGCGTCTTTCGTTCCGATCATTTTGTGAACCCCCATCCGCCAGATAAAGATTCGCTGGAGCTATGGGTCTCGCTGGCTTATGCCGCACAAGCCACCGAACGCATCGAATTCGGCCCGCTCGTCAGCCCGATCACCTTCCGCCACCCGATGATGACGTTGCGTTACGCCAGCGCCATCGATGACCTGAGCAACGGGCGCCTGGTTCTGGGCCTCGGTGCCGGTTGGATGGACCGCGAGCACGAAAATTACAGCATCCCTTACCCGGATGTTCCGACCCGCTTCGCCATGCTGACCGAACAGTTGGCATTCAGCACACGCATCCTCGATGATCCGCAGCCACTGGATTACGCCGGGCAACATTACCAACTGAAAGAAGCCGTCTTGCTCCCGCGACCGAAACGAAGGTTCCCCATCTTGATCGGCGGCAACGGTCCCTTGCGCACCCTGCCCCTCGCGGCACAATTCGCCCAGGAATGGAATGGGGTCTACTTGAACATCGATCGCTACCGGGAACGACAACAACAACTGAATGAAGCGATCGCAGCGGTCGGTCGATCGCCCGCAGATGTCAAACGCTCCTTGATGGCCGGTTTCCGTTGGTTCAAAGACCGGGCAAGCCTGAACGAGCAGCTGCAAACGGCCAGCGAGGAGCGCGGCCAGGAAGTGACGCTGGAATCCTTGCGCGGCGTTGGTCTGTTCGTCGGCACCAGCGAGATGATCATCGCGCAGCTGGCAGAATACGCAGCGGCTGGTTGTCAGCGCTTCATGTTGCAGATCACCGACAACGATGACCTGGAACCGATCCACACCTTCGCCGAGGAAATCTTGCCCCATTGCCAACGCCGCTGAAGCCACCTTTGCATGAGTGCCGATCCCATACCTACTTCTGGCAATCCACCGGCCGGCATCCCGCCAGTGAAAGGGGCAGCGAACTGGCGAACCACCCTGGCTTTGTTATCGCTGGCCGCATCGCTGGGCTTGCTCCTGGCCGCCTTGCTGGTTTTCAACCATTCACGACAGAGCCCTGCCCCCCCTGCCGCGGCCCCCGCCAGCGCCTTTCGCAGCGTCTTGAACTGGCAGGCGGCCGATTTCACCCTGCCCACCTTGAGCGGGGAAGTATTCCGCCTCACGGACCATCGCGGCCAAGTGGTCTTTTTGAACTTCTGGGAAACCTGGTGCGCTCCCTGTCGCATCGAAATGCCCGATTTCGCCACCTTCCTCGCCGAACAAGATGAGGATTCGCCCTTGGTGCTCTACACCATCAATGGCGGTCAAAATGCCGCACAAATCCACGAATTCTATGATGAGCTCGGCATCGACCCTCTGCCCACCCTGCTCGATACCCAGGGGGAAATCACGGCGCTCTACGGCGTCATGCAATTGCCACAAACCTTCATTTTGGATGGCGATGGCGTCGCCCGCGCCCGCATCCTGGGCATCATGGATCTCGCGGATATGCGTTCCTATTTGGCGGAGTATAGTGGCTGAGTACAGCGAGAGTTAATCCAGCTGCTCGCGCAAGATCGCGGGCAACAGCGTGTAAAACTTGGTCGCTTCAACGACATCAGCGAGCGGTACGTGCTCATCCATCGCGTGGGCATAAATCTCGTTGCCGGGGGCAAAACCCACACAGGGAATACCCGCTTTGCCGCACCAATAATTGCCGTTGGTGGAAAAATCCCACTTGCTGGCTGGCATTTCTTTCTGCCAGAGCTGCTTCACCGTTTCCACCCCCGCCTGGATGAGCGGATGTTCTTCCTCCACAGCCCAGGCGGGAAAGAATTTGTTGTAGACGAAGACGGCGCCCGTATGGCTCGGCGTATCGTAGACCAGCTCCTGGATCAAGAAATCCTCCCGGGTTTCTTCCGGGATCTGCGCTCGGATGCCTTCGATGATCCCTTCACGGGTCTCGCCAAAGGTAACGCGACGATCGATGAAAATGCTGCAGGCTTCCGGCACGGCGTTGTCGCTGGGGCTGACGCTCTCGACGCGGGTCACCGTGATCCGCCCCTGACCCAGGAAAGCATCCACCGGTAAATTCACATCCATCGCTTCCAGGTTGCGGATGAAGGGCATCATTTTGTAGATGGCGTTGTCCCCCATGTAGTTGCTGGCGGCGTGGGCGCTGACGCCGCGGCAACGCACTTCCAGCTCCAATCGACCCTTATGCCCCCGATACACTTGCATATTGGTGGGCTCGCCGATCACGACGAAATCCGGCCGGACGCCTTCCCATTCCACGAAAGCGTTGCAACCCACGCCATCACACCATTCTTCGATATTGCCCAGATAGTACAGCGTATAGCCATCGAGTAGCCCTAACTCCCGCGCCAGCGCCATGCCGTAGACCATGCCGGGCGTGCTCCCTTTCTCGTCTAAAGCGCCCCGGGCATACAAATTGCCATCTTCCACTTTGCCCACGAAGGGATCCCATTGCCAGGCTTCTCGCTCGCCGATCCCCACCGTATCGATGTGACTGTCATAGAGCAGGATGCGCGGCCCATCGCCAATTTTGCCCACAATCGAGCCGTAGCGGTCGGTATACACTCGGTCAAAACCCAGTTGGGTCATTTCTTGCCCGATGCGTTGCCCGACGGGGCCGATGTCGCTATCCATGCTGGGAATGGCGACGATCTCACGGAAAAACGTGATCATGTCTCCGCTCAGCTCTGCCACTCGCTGATTCAAGCGGGGTATGATTTCTTGCAAGGATGCTTCATTCATGCTCATCTGCCGCTGCGATCCGTTTCCCTGCCAGAGCAAGGTGGCGAATTATAGTATCCTGCCGCAACAATGCCAACAGGATTCTGATCCAATCACAATATGGTTCATATACAACCCCTGTAGATTGGCTTCAGGAGGTTTTCATGACGCTTGATTTCAACCGATTCACGCACAAAGCACAACAAGCCATCCTGGCCGCGCAGCAACGAGCAGCAGAAGCGCAACACGCGGAGCTGGTTACGGCCCACTTGCTCGCCGCCCTGTTGACGCAAGAAGAAGGGCTGGTGCCGCAACTGATCCGCAAGATCGGTGTGCCGCCGGCGGGACTCCTGCGCGAAGTCGAAGCGTCTTTGCAACAGCAACCGCACCTGCAACAGGCCGCTCAGCCCCGCCTGAGTGACGAGCTCGATCGTGTGTTGCGCAAGGCGGAAAAAGACGCGGCCCAGTTGCGCGATGAATACATCAGCAGCGAACATCTGCTGCTTGCGTTGGCCGAAGCCAACAGCATACAACCCATTTTGAACCACCACGGCATCGATCATGGTGCCATCCTGACCGCCCTCAAAGATGTCCGCGGTTCGCAACGAGTCACTTCTCAGGATCCGGAAAACTCCTACCAATCTTTGGAAAAATATGGACGAGATCTGACGGCTTTGGCTCGCCAGGGCAAGATCGACCCGGTGATCGGCCGTGAAGAAGAAATCCGCCGCTTGATTCAGGTCATCAGCCGCCGCACCAAGAACAACCCCGTCCTCATTGGGGAGGCTGGCGTCGGCAAAACCGCCCTGGCGGAAGGATTGGCGCAGCGCATCATCAATGGCGATGTCCCCGCCGGTTTGCGCGACAAACGAATCATCGCTCTTGATATGGGCAGTATGGTTGCCGGGGCGAAATTCCGCGGCGAATTCGAAGAGAGGCTCAAGGCGGTGCTGCAGGAAGTGAGCGCCAGTGATGGCCAGATCATTCTCTTCCTCGATGAGTTGCATACCATCGTCGGCGCTGGCGCTGCAGAGGGCGCGATGGATGCCAGCAACATGTTGAAACCCTTGCTCGCCCGCGGTGAATTGCGCGCCATTGGCGCAACGACCCTCGATGAATATCGCCAATACATCGAGAAAGATGCCGCTCTGGAACGTCGTTTCCAACCCGTCTTCGTCGAAGAACCCAACGTGGCCGATACCGTCAGTATCCTGCGGGGTTTGAAGGAACGCTACGAAGTCCATCACGGAGTGCGCATCCAGGATGGCGCCGTCATCGCCGCGGCGACCCTCAGCCATCGCTACATCGCCGACCGCCAACTGCCAGACAAAGCCATCGACCTCATCGATGAGGCAGCGGCGCGCCTGAAGATGGATATCGATTCGCGACCCGTTGCGATCGATCAGGTCGCCCGTCAGATCATGCAGCTCAACATCGAAGCCGAAGCCTTGCGCCAGGAACGAGACGAGGCTTCGCAGCAACGGCTTTCTCAACTGGAGGCCGAAGCGGCCGATCTGAACGAAGAACAGAGCGCGCTCACCGCCCGTTGGCAAAGCGAAAAAGAGGTGATCGATACCCTGCGCAAAATCGCCGAGCGGCAGGAAGAAACGCGACTGCAACTGGAACGCGCCGAAAGAGATAGCGATTTGGAAACGGCCGCGCGCTTGCGCTACGGCACCCTGCCGGAGCTGGCTGCCGAAATGGAAGCAGGCGAAACACAGCTGGCCGCTCTGCGTGGCGATGGCCAGGTCATGTTGAAGCTGGAAGTGGATGCCGATGAAATCGCCAACATCGTCGCTCGTTGGACTGGCGTCCCCGTTTCTCGCCTGTTGGAAAGTGAGGCACAAAAACTGCTGCGGATGGAGAATCGCCTGCAAGAACGCGTCATCGGGCAGGATGACGCCATCCGCGCCCTTTCGGCAGCCGTCAGACGCAGCCGCAGTGGCTTGAGCGAACCGGGCCGGCCGATCGGCACCTTCCTATTCCTGGGCCCGACCGGCGTGGGCAAAACCGAATTGGCACGGGCACTGGCCGAGTTCCTCTTCGATGATGAAGAGGCGATGGTGCGCCTCGATATGAGCGAATATGGCGAACGGCACAGCGCCGCTCGTTTGCTGGGCGCGCCCCCCGGCTATGTCGGCTACGAAGAGGGCGGCCAACTGACCGAAGCCGTCCGCCGCCGACCGTTCAGCGTCATATTGCTGGATGAAATCGAAAAGGCGCATAGCGAAGTCTTCCACGTGTTCTTGCAAGTTTTCGATGACGGCCGATTGACGGATGGCCAGGGCCGGCGCGTCGATTTCGCCAACACCGTGATCATCATGACGAGCAACGTCGGTTCCGATCGCCTGAAGGCACTCGGTGCGCTGAGCAAAGAGGAAACCCGCCGCACCATCCAACCCGTCATCGACCAACAGTTCCGACCGGAGTTCATCAACCGCCTGGATGACATCCTCATCTTCAGCAGCCTCGGTCGTGAGGAAATCGCCCAGATCGTGGCTCTGCAGCTGGCGCGCTTGCAAGGGCGCCTGGCCGAAAGACGGATCACGCTGCAGGTCGATGAGGCTGCGCGACACTGGCTGGCCGAGCGTGGATATGACCCGGTGTTTGGCGCGCGCCCCCTGAAGCGTTGCATCCAACGAGAAATGGCCGACCCGATCGCAGTGATGCTCCTCGAAGGAAAGTTGCAAAACGGCGAACAGCTCCACGTCTCTGTGAATGGCGAAGCGTTGCAATTCACTGCGGTACAACCAGCGGCAGATCGGCAAACCACACCCAAACCGACTGCTGCTTGACGTTGAACCCTTTTGGCGGAGAAAAGCCAGCCAGTAGGGGATGTTCATTCCCCAATTTGACATTCGAAATTCCATTCGGTAGAGTCAGGGTGGCTATTGAATGCCACAATGCATTCGTTGGATCGCTCCGAGCCCGTGTGGACGCGGCAAGCCGATTCAACTCGTTTATAAGGAGGAATTACATGCGTAAGCTTTTTGTAGTGCTACTCATTGCTATGGTCACGATGACACTCGCGCCGTTGGCCACCGCACAGGATGAAGGGCTGCGAATCGGCCTCGTCATCCATTCAGATCCCACTCGGCCTTTCTGGACAGTGGTTCACAACGGCGCTCGGGCCGCTGCTGAACGCTATGGCGTATCCATTACCTTCCAGGGCAGCCGAGACGCACTGGAGCAGGCGAAATTCGTCGAAGACCTCGTTGCCTCGCAGGTAGATGGCATCGCGGTTACCCTAGCCAATCCGGATGCCATGCGTGATTCCATCACGCTGGCGTTGGAAGCAGGTATCCCTGTCGTCAGCTTCAATTCTGGCTCCAATGATTTCCTATCCGCCGGCGCTATGATGCACTTTGGACAAACGGAAGTCATTGCGGGTGAGGGCGCCGGACATCGCTTCAGTGCGATGGGCGTCTCGAAAGTACTTTGCGTCAATCACCAATCCTACAACATCGGCTTAGATGAGCGTTGTCAAGGTCTGGAAAATACCTTCTCCGGTGAAGTCGAACGCATCGACGTGACCGCGACAGGTAGTGAGGATCTGATCGGTACCCAGAGCACATTACAGACCAAGCTGCTCAGCGATCCGAGCATTGAAGCGATTCTGACGCTCAACCCGACCATCGCCATCGCCGCCCGAGATGCCATCAATCTTGAGCGCCCCGGCGAAGTCATCCTCGGCACCTTCGACCTCAGCTCAGAAGTGTTGGATGCCATCGAAGCTGGTGAGATGAGCTTTGCCATCGACCAGCAGCCTTATCTGCAGGGTTACTACTCTGTATCCGCTCTCGTACTCGCTGTTGAGAACGCCAACACCCTCGGTGGCGGTTTGCCGGTGTTGACCGGACCCGGTTTTGTGGACGCCGGCAACGCCGCGGCTGTTCGTGAAGGTGCTGCCCGCGGTACCCGCTAAGTACATCTCATAGTTACGTCTTTCTTCAGGGGCGGTTGTTAGAATCAGGCCGCCCCTGAGTGAATCTCCAGAACAGAGAAAGGGGTGCCATGGCTCAGATGACAACGAACACAAAAGACGAGCGCTTGGTGCGTGTCGGGTTACTACGGCGTATTTTTCAGGTTCCCGAGATGGGTGCCGTTGTGGGATTGATCGGCGTCGTCATCATCTTCATGCTTTCACCCGCGCGTGAAAACTTATTCCTGAAAGTACCCATCCCAGCTATCGGACGAGTGTTGGATAACTCCGCGGATATCGGCGTGATGGCCGTGGCCATCTCCATGCTGATGATCGCCGGAGAGTTTGATTTATCGATCGGTTTCATGACCGGCTCTACCGGCATGATCGTCGGCATCTTGTCTGCGGTTTACGGTTGGCCTTTAGCCATCTCCATGCCGCTGGCACTGATTTTTGCTCTGAGTGTGGGTTTCTTCAATGGAATCATGCGCATCCGTACGGGCCTACCCAGCTTCGTCATCACCCTGGGCACCATGTTTGTCCTGCGCAGTGCCAACTTCGCCGTAACTCGATCGGTCACCGGCAATATCCGCGTTCCCTATATCGACCGCGTCCCGGGCTATGACCTAATGAACGCCATATTTTCTTACAGGCTCTCCATTGGCGGTGCTCAATTCTACATCACATTGATCTGGTGGTTCGCCTTTACCGCTTTTTTCACCTGGTTCATGCTGCGTACTCGCTGGGGTAGCTGGATTTTCGCCAGCGGTGGTGAACCGGCGGCAGCCAAGAGTGTCGGTGTGCCGGTGGAGCGTGTAAAAGTCGCCCTTTTCATGTTTGTACACGCCTGCGCCTGGATTTCGGGGATGGCGGTGATCTTCCGCTTGCGTAGTGCTACTGCCTCACAAGGTGAATTCCTGCAGTTTACGGTGCTCGTTGCTGCAGTAACCGGTGGTAACCGTATGACTGGCGGTTATGGCTCGGTAATTGGTGCTTCCCTGGGCGCGCTCATTTTCGGTCTGACGAAAACGGGTATTGTCGCCGCTTTTTGGGATTCGGACTGGTTCTTCGCATTCTTGGGTGTCATGTTACTGTTGGCAATCGTTCTCAATCTCATCTTGCGCACCCAAGCCGAATACATCGGTACCACGGCAATGGGCGAAGAAGAAACTGATGAGGAGTGGCTCGAAAAAACGCCGGTCCTTCAAGGCCAAGACGATGGGAAAGGAAATCCGGAAAATGACTGAAAACGGCAAGAAGAATGGTGCTGCTCCACTCATTGAAGCGCGCAATGTAACCAAACTTTTCGGTCGTATCATCGCCCTTAACGACGTCTCCTTTGATGTCTACCCCGGCGAGGTAACCTGCCTGCTGGGTGATAACGGCGCTGGTAAATCTACCCTCATCAAACTGTTCTCGGGCGTCTACCAACCAGATGATGGTGAAATACTCTTCGAAGGACAGCCAGTTCAATTCCACTCTCCAAGAGATGCCCGCGCCTTCGGCATCGCTACTGTTTATCAAGACCTAGCGCTGGTGCCGATGCTCTCCGTTTGGCGCAACTTCTTCCTCGGCTCTGAACCGGAAAAGCGATTGGGGCCGCTCCGTCGCTACGATATCGATTTCGCCAAACAGACCGTCCTCGAAGAGATGGGCAAGATGGGCATCGACATCCGCGACCCGGGGCAAGAAGTCGGTTCGATGTCCGGCGGGGAGCGCCAATCCCTGGCCATCGCACGGGCAATATATTTCGGCGCCAAAGTGCTGATCTTGGATGAGCCGACCGCCTCCCTCGGCGTCAAACAATCGGGTACGGTTTTGCGCTTCGTCGCCGAGGCCCGCCAGCGGGACATCGGCATCATCTTCATCACGCACAACCCTAGCCACGCCGATGTGGTCGGCGATACGTTCACCATCCTGAAACGCGGTCGCGTCTTTGGTACCTGGCGTCGAGAAGAAACATCGCTGGCTGATTTGATCCAGGGGATGTCCGGGCAAGCAGAGTTGGAAAGCCTGAAACACGAAATCGATCGCATTACCCAACGCAGTCAATTGAACTGAAGCACTGAGGCACCGAGCCAGGGTACAGCGATGAAAGCCATCATGGTGATGTTCGACTCGCTGAACCGGCACATGTTGCCGCCTTATGGCTGCGACTGGGTGCACGCGCCCAATTTCCAACGCCTGGCCAAACGCGCCGTCACCTTCGACAATTGTTACATCGCCAGCATGCCCTGCATGCCCGCGCGGCGGGAGCTGCACACCGGTCGCTACAACTTCCTGCACCGCAGCTGGGGGCCGCTCGAACCTTTCGACGATTCCATGCCAGAAACCTTGCGTGAAAATGGCGTTCATTCTCATCTCATCACCGATCACATGCATTACCTTGAGGATGGTGGTGGCACCTATCACACCCGCTACACCACCTGGGAATGCAACCGCGGCCAGGAAGGCGACCTCTGGAAAGGGCATGTCGAACCCGATTTTCCCATTCCCGAACGAACCTCCACCATCATCCGCGATCATCACTGGCAAATGTGGCCGCAAGAATTCATCAACCGCCGCTATATGCCCACCGTCGAGCAACACTATCAGACGCGCACCTTCAACGATGGTCTCCATTTCATCCACACCAACGCAGCCGCCGACAACTGGTACCTGCAGATCGAAACCTTCGATCCGCACGAACCCTTCTTCAGTCATCCCGAATTCAAAGCGTTGTACCCGCACGAATACGATGGCCCACCATTCGATTGGCCGCCGTATAATCGCATCACGCAAAGCGACGACATGGTACAACATGCCATTTACGAATACGCCGCCCTGCTCAGCATGTGCGATGCCAGCCTGGGTCGCGTTCTGGATGCAATGGATGAACTGAACCTCTGGGACGATACGCTGCTCATCGTCAATACCGACCATGGTTATCTGTTGAGCGAGCATGGTTGGTGGGGCAAAGCGCGCATGCCCTGGTACAACGAAATGGCCCATACCCCGCTCTTCATCTGGGATCCACGCAGCGGCAAACGCGCGGAACGACGACAGAGCCTCGTGCAGATGATCGATCTTCCCGCCACCTTGCTGGATTATTTCGGCCTCGAACAGCCGCCGGATATGCTCGGGAAAGCGCTCCAGGCGACAATCGCCGATGACATCCCGGTGCGAGAATACGCCCTTTTTGGCGCCCATGGCAGTCACGTGAACATCACCGACGGACGCTATATCTATATGCGCGGCGTCGCGGGAGAGCGCAATGCTCCATTGTATGAATACACCCTGATGCCGACCCATGTGCGCTCTCGCTTTGCGCCAGAAGAAATGCGCGGGATGACGTTGGCAGCGCCTTTCTCTTTCACCAAGGGCTGTTCTTTGTTGCAGATCGAAACGCGGCAACCCCATTCACACGTCGTCGACATCGATTTCCTGTTCCAGAATTACCTGTGGGATACAAAGACCGACCCCGGCCAGCAAAACTCGCTGACAGACCCCGCCCTCGAACGACACCTGAGCGAGCAAATGGTGAAACTGATGCGCGAGCACGATGCGCCCAAAGAGCAGTATGAACGGTTGGGGTTGACTGAATTCATGAACTAGCGCACGTGTTGAGCCAGCGCCTTCTGGACTCCGATGACCACTTTGGTGCCTCGCTTGAATTTTCTCTCCAACGGTGTACTGCGCCCAGAAAGCCATATCTTCATTTCGGCATCCATATCAAAATTGCCCGCCGTCTCTACGGAGAATGAACTGATGGATTTGTAAGGGATGGAATGATACTCAACTTTGCGCCCGGTCAACCCTTGCTTATCTACGAGCACGAGGCGGCGGTTGGTGAATACAAAGAAATCACGTACGAGCTTGTAGGCATGAGTGACCGACTCCCCGTCTGAAAGCACATCTTGCAATTCTTTTTGCAACTTCTGCGCCTCCACCTCACTGGCATTCCCCAAAATTCGGTTGAACATATCACACCCTCCTTTTGCTGATCGATTGAATCCATCGTACATCACCTCGTTACGGCAACCAACGCGGATGAAATCCGTTGCGGGCGATCCGCTGCAATGTTCCGCTTTCCACTTCGTACCACCAGATTTCAGGCAGGCCAGCGCTATTGTATTGCCCGCTTTCATCCAAAATCGGGAAACGATGCATCAAAATCATCGTGCCCGCTGCATCCCAGGAAAGATCGCTCACGTTATAGTGGCCATCAAATACCAGCACCTGCATCTCGTCAGTCGGTAAATCCAGCAGATACAATTGCGGGCTGTGCGTCCAGCGCTCGCCATCGTAGCGGCGCAACAGCAACAGCCTGCGCCCGTCCGGATGCCAGACAGCGGCCGTATCATCCACCGCCAGATTCGCCGGCGTGAAATCCGTGATGACCGCTTCTTCCAGCACCGCCTGACGCAATATCGTCCGCACAGCATCGCCCAAAACCTGGATCTCCGGGTAAAAGATCCGCGAACCGTCCGGCGATAAGCCCCCCGCCGAGCCGCTGTTGCTGGGGATGAACTGCGCGTCCTCACCGCGATCCGGCTGCAGCACCACGATCCCGGCTTCCGGGAAACTGGGATCAAAGATAGCCAGCGTGCTGCCATCCGCCGACCACTGGGGGCTGTGACCCAATTGTTGGTTGTCAGAAAACAGCGGCCGAGTGCGGGGCGTTCCCGTCAAGTCCATCAACCAGATGCGCGTCGGGCTGGCGCTGACCTCTGCCAATTGCCGGTTCAGCTCCACCCGCTCATACACCAGCTGACGCCGGCCCGGCCGCCAGACCGGTCGCGTACAATCGGCATCTTCCAAGGCACACTGGCTGAGCTGGTGGTGCGCTGCGCTGGCCAAATCGAGCAAGAACAACTCATGCGGTTCGCCCGGCGCAGTGGCAGCGCTATACACCAACTGAAGGCCATCCGATGAAACAGTGAAATCATAGACCCCGCCGGGGACATCGGTCAGCGGTCGGGCGTTTTCTGGCACATCGATTTCTGCGATGTAGATCTGATACGGTGGTTGATCGGCGGGGCCCAACCAGAGGACGCGCGGTTGGCGTATGTGAAATTCCAACCTCGCCTCCTGCAGCATCGGCCGCCCCCAGCGGCTGCTCGCCCCTGCCGAGAGGGTTACGGTGTATGATTCCCCCGGTGGCCAGGGCAAGGTGGGCTTGAAACGGAGCGTCGGGCCGTTCCAGAGCCATTCTCCTGCCACGGCCGGTTCCAGCAGCAGGCGCTCTTCCACACTCGGGCGATCCATCTCCGCGCTGAACTGGAACAATAGACTGCCGGCGCTGTGGGTTTCCTCCGCCGGCGCTGCCCGCACGAGGCGCACGCCAACGCGATCGCCGCGAGCGATGGTCAAGGCGATGCCGAGGAGCAGTAACACAGCCACGGTCAGTACGGCGATGCGGAAGGGAGTCAGCGCCGAATTCGTTTGCTTCACGGTCCTGCGTGGTTTCCGGGCATCAAGGGTAGAGATAAGGTTGCTCGGGTGGCTCCACCCAGGTCATTTCCTCGACCTGCAAAATCGGCATGCGCTCGTCACCGAATGCGCCCAACTGGAAGCGGCCTCGCAATTGCAGCCATTGATCGGCGGGCAGCTCGGCTGCCTGTGGATGATGGATGGGCAAACCCACCGCGCTGGCGTCGGCCACACAGCAACTCAACGTGATCCGCGCCAGCAGGAAGAGATCATCCGGGTAATCCACTTCGCGGTAGACGAAACCCAGCAGGTTCGCTTCCTGTCCCTCAAACCGCTCCAGGTCGGCTTCTCGGGCAAAGGCACGCAACCAATCGAGGATGTGGTAATCGCGGGGGTCGCGCTGCAGCGTTGAAAAGCTCCCGGGTTGGACGCTGGTGGAGAGGCGACCGCGGGCGGCATCCGCACCCAGTGGTACTTCCGGGCTGAGTGCTGCCAACAATAAGGGGAGCGCCAGGATGACCAACGAGACCAGGCTACCATGCGAGTGCCCACTTTCCTCGCCACGCAACAAGCGGGAGCCTTCCCCAACGGCGACGATGGCCAGCAAAATCAATGACCCCGCTGCCAGCACGATGAGCCATTCCAATTCGATGTTGATGTACTTGCGAAAACCACCGCCCAACAGCAGATCCAGCGAAAAATAAGCGGCCAAACCGGCGGTTATGCCCGCCTGCAGCCAACGCCGCCAGAGCGCTGTGCCGTCCAGCTGCGCGTCTGGATGATGCGCATGATGAGGCGGCGTATGTTGCAGCGGAAGTGTCATCCGCCGAGTGCCAGATTCAGGTTCAACCAGATAGAGATCAGCGCCGTCATCAAGAGCGGCAGGATGATGAGCACGACCAGCACCGGGCGGCGAAACACAGCGCTGAACATCAACGTGCTCTTGATATCGATCATCGGGCCATAGGTCAGGAAAGCCAACAACGCGCCGCTGCTGAAACTGCCCGCAAAAGACAGGGCCAGGAAGGCATCCACCGTCGAACAAACACTCAGCACATAGCCCAGCAGCTGCATGGCGAAGACCGAGCGAACCGGCGCCTGGCCGATCTCCAGCAACAACCGGGAATCGGCAAAGGTCTGCAACGCAGCAGCCAGCAGCGCCCCAACCACCAGAAAACGGCCCATGTCAAAAAAATCATCGATCGCCACGCGCGCTGCGGAGGTGAGCCCGCTCCGCCAGGGGGGTCGTCTCGCCACCAATGACAACTCTTCCCCAACTCCGCCGTGGAGGAGTACTTCAGCGGGTTGTGCCCGGGAGAAGACCAGACCGACCGTCACCGCCACCACAAAAGTGATGGCAAACCGTCCCCAGAGCAAAGGCCCCCAGCCAAAGGCGATGTACGTGCTGGCGAAAACGACGGGGTTCATCACCGGTGCGGCCAACAACAGCGCCACCCCAACCGAAAGGGGCATCCCTTTTCGAAACAACCGTCGAACCACCGGCACCACACCGCATTCACATACCGGGAAGATGAAGCCCAGCAATGCGCCCATTACCGTCGCCGGCAACAACCGTGTTGGGATCAGCCGCGCCAGGTCATCGCGATGCACGAAGGCTTCCAGCAAACCGGAGATGAACGCCCCGAGCAGCAAGAACGGCGCCGCTTCGATGAAGATGCCCAGGAAATAGGTGCTGAACAAAAGGAAAGAAGAAGCGGCGATGTTTCGGAACAGGGCGATGAGCAGCGCCAGCAGGATGAGCCAACAAGCCCAGGAAATCAGTTTTCGGTCCAGGAAAGGCAAGACGCGTGCCATGCATTCATGATAGCGGATTCCCAGCGGAAGCGCATGACAAAGACGCGCGGAATCGCTATGATGTGCGGTGTTATTCTGGGCAATATGAGCGCATCGTCGTGAACGATAAACGATCTACCTGGTCGCAAATCCTGGCTGCGGTGGGTA
Source organism: Chloroflexota bacterium (assembly GCA_011523615.1). Lineage (GTDB taxonomy): Bacteria > Chloroflexota > Anaerolineae > Aggregatilineales > Phototrophicaceae > WTGJ01. Next base: position 227,024 of record WTGJ01000020.1, read on the forward strand.
CTTTGCTCATCCTCATTGCGCTGGTGCTGCCAGTTCTGCCCTGGTTGCAGTACACGGACCCGGCCATCGGCAGGGAAAGAGCGCCACTCGACGATCGGGCACTGGCGGAAGCGCTCATCACGGTACCGGTGAGTCGTGGCGCGAATGGTACCCAGCCCGATGATCGCTTGATTCTGGGTGATGCTGATTACCGAATGGGAGACATCGCCCAATTATTTGACCTTGAGCTGCCCTTTCCTGCCGTGTACACCCGCCGTGAATTCCAGGTGACGGCGGCGCAACTGGCCGAAATCCATCCCGAGGGCCGGCAACCCAGTTTGCCCGCCCTCGCCGCTCATGGAGAAGATGTCGTCGTTCCTTTGCGAGCGATTCTCGGCCACTCGGAATTGGCATTGCCCCGACCGTCCTTGCATGAAACCGCCGCCGCCTGGGTGGATTTGGCCGACTTACTGGACTTGCTCAGCATCGCGATTCCCTTGCAGGCACTGCTAGATGCCCTTGAACTCAGCCTCCCCTTGAGTGAAGAAATGACGGCGGAAAGCGAAATTTCACTCGCACAATTGGCGGAGCTCGCCGGCATCCAATGGCCGGAATCCACGGGTGATATTGCCATCAGCCTGGCGCAATTGTTCACCCTCGCGTCGGTGCCACTGCCCCTTGAAGAAAGCAGCAGGATCGCACTCTACTTGAATCTGCGAGAGTTGAACCGCCTCGCTGGTCTGGGCTGGGATGCAGCAACCTGGGCTGGCGTGGAAGGCGCGGATGTATGGATCGCGGCGGTCCTGGAAGAAGCGCGGCTGGCCATACCGCAGGAAACCACCCGCATTGAGCGCAGCGCCCTCGAATTGCTGGATGACTACCTGCTGCGCGAACCGGGCTGGTTTTCGCTCAGCCTGGTCCTGGCCCTACTCGCTTGCACCTTCACGTTGTTCCTGCCTGCTTTGGGGCGCGGCTGGTTTCTTTGGCTGGCGGCGTTATGTACAGCGCCGGCGTTGATCTGGTTGCCGGCCCACATCCACGCCCAGAATCCCCTCGCCTGGAATACCAACCGCCTGATCAGCAGCCTGGCAGCCGGTTATTGGTTGGCCTGGCTGGGCGTCATCCTGGTTGCCATCGATACCATCGGTCGGCGAATGCGGTTTCGGCCCGCCGAGTGATTCTGGGCCGGGCATCATCCTTCGCCCAGGCGCAGATAGATCACCATCCCGTCGTGATCGGAAGCGGCCAACGCAGCACCGTGGTCTTCGGTCAACCAGACTCGGGGCACATCGGCATTGCCCCGCCCTAAGGCGCGATCGGTGACGAGAGCGCTGAGTTGGCTGGATGTCAAAATGTGATCCAACAACTGCCGGTTGCCATTCCAGACGTAGGAATAACGCTCTGCCGGATCCAGCAACCCGGCCTGATTCAGCAAGTCTGGCTCGACGAGATCACGCACGGGCGCCATTTGCGCTTCCTTCGCATCCTGCGTTCCGGCGATGATCCCCACCACGTCGACCAGGCCATCACTGAACTGAAAGGCGTTAAAATCGCCCAACACCGCCAGCAAGACCTCCGGTTGGGTGGTCTGCCGTTCCTGAACGTATTCCGCAATCATGATGGCCTGTTCCAGCCGTTTGGTCATCACCCGTTGTGCATCGGCATCGCTGAGTGAGCGAAGGTGGACATTGATCAGCGTGATTGGCTGGCCGCGCTGCCCATCCCATAGCTCCGCCTCCAAAACCAGCGGTGGGCGCGTGAACAAATCCCGCGGGCCCAGGTAAGTCGCCTCATAAGAACCGGGCAAACGGAAACACTCCGGGTTTTTGACGCGATCCACCCGCAGCAGGAAGGCGTTGTCGATCCCCCGTCTCTCCAGGCCTTCCAACAAGCAGGGGTAATACTTCAAGTTGGGGTTGGATTCTTGGAGCAGCAAGACCAGGTCGAACAAGACGGCAGCATTCTCCACTTCTTGCAGAGCGACGATGTCTGGCGCGCCCAGGATCTCATGGACTTGATGCACCGTCTTTTGCAACCGCAGTCGATACGCCGCTTCGTCATCGGGAACATAATCCTCTTCCCGTCCGTCTTCGCGGTCAGCGTCATCGACGGTATCGAAAAGGTTGTTGACGTTTTGCGTGGCGATCGTGAATTCGCCCGCCTCCCGCGGCCGCACGGGCCGGCCGTGATAAGCAGAAATCGCGCTCCCATCGAATTCCACCACATCCGGCCAGATCTGATAATCCAGGTAGCTGTAGGCAATGGCCCCGGTTACGTTTACCGGGACGCCGACGGGCAACTGCAACACCGGTCGACCCAACTCCGGTGGATCCACTTCCAACAACTCGGCATTCAGATCCCATTGGGGCCAGCCCTGGCCCGCCAGATCCGGTCGATCATCCACTTCGATGCCCATTTCACGATAGGCCGGGCTGCCGGTGATGGAGACGCCAAACTCATCGAAGTAATTCGTCGGCGCCACAACCCGGCGGTCACGCAGATGCACCCGCATGCCTTCGTAGCGTTCTAAAGGGTGGTTGGCGCCCGCGGGCCATTCGAGCGAGACTTGTGCCAGGTCAATGGCTGCGGGCAGTTCACGCCGGCGATCGAGCGTCTCGATGCTGTTGCTGCCGGCGATCTCCAACTGCGTGAGGCCGTAAAACTCATTCACGCGCCCGCGCACCTCCACCAAATCACCCACCGCCAATTCAGCCAACGGGCGAATCGGTGTGGTCTGCACCAGGATGCCATCCGAAGTTTCCGACAGACCATCACTCTCTGCGGTCGGCGACTGCAGGAAGAAGCGACTCTTGTTCGCGGCGATGATCGTCACCACCCCGCGGATCGTAACCCGTTTCCGGTAGCACTGTGCCCGTTCGCCCGCGCCCTGTACCTGCCAGACCGCCAGGGTTGCCTCACAATCCGGTGCGTCTTGCGCCCACAACGGGCTGCCGATACACGCAATCCACAAGACCATCCACAAGCCAGAAAAGCGCATCAACTTCCCCAAATCCAGTCCCATGCTCCCTCCTCTGTGGGCCCCCGCCTGCAAGCACTTGCCTGAGGTTCATTATAACGACATGGCACGGCGGCTCTCGCCCGTATATTTTGGCGATGCCAGCAGAATGAATTATCCTCTCGTTGGAAGCGGTTCAGGAGAAATCACGATGCGCCGTAAGATCCTGCTCACCATTTGCACCTTGCTGGCCATACCGATGATGGCGGTTTCGGCCCAGGAATCTGTTTGGCAAACCATCGCCGTTCCCGAAGGCGTTTGCGCTCGCGGCACCCCTTATTCCTTCTTCCATCGTGAGGGCAGCAGCGAAGATCTCCTCATCTTCTTCGAGGGTGGCGGCGCGTGTTGGGACGGCGCAACCTGCCAATTCGGTGCGGATTACACTTCCGGTGGGCCGCTCTTCAAAGATACGGTCTATTTCCCGGGCGATGAAGAAGCTCGTGGCATATTCAGTTTGGAACACGAAGCCAACCCCTTCGCGGAATATGACATCGTCTACGTCCCCTACTGCAGTGCGGATGTGCATACCGGCAGTGCCCAGAGGGTCTACCAGGTGCCCGAGAATTCGCTCTCGAGACGGGCGTATCCTGTGCGCATCCATCACCAGGGCGCAGTTAACGCAGCAGCGGTGCTGGCCTGGACCTACGAACATTATGCTGAGCCCAGCAGCGTCGCTCTGTTGGGTTGCAGTGCCGGTTCTTACGGCGCCATCTACCACGCCCATGACATCATGTCCCAGTACCCGGATGTGCGGGTCACCCATCTTTCCGATGCCGGTGTCGGCCATGTACCCCCCGGCTGGCAGGCCTTCGAAAATTGGGCTTTCCTGGATCGCCTACCCGCCGCCATTCGCGAAGCCGGCCCGTTGACTTACGAGACATTTTCGCTGAACGACCTATACAGCCACACCGCAGCTGCCTTCCCCCATCAGACTTTCGCCCAGTACACCACCGCCGCTGATGAGGTCCAGATTCGTTTCTACGCCATCCAGGGCGGCGATCCGAACGATTGGCCGCCGGGAATGCAAGCACGCCTGACGGAACTGATCACCACTGTCCCCAATTTCAATGGTTACATTGCGGGTGGCTCGGAGCACTGCATCTTGCCCGAACCCGAGTTCTACACGACAGAAGTCGCCGGGGTGAATTTCCGCGATTGGCTCGCGGCTCGCCTGGCTGGCGAAGCGACCGGTAACGTGATTTGTGATCTTGCGGGGGGCGAATGTTTCCCCTAAATATGCTATGATGGTCTTTCGTGCGCGGGGTCGAACGCGGCCCGTGTAGGTCAGCTAGTGGAATGCGTCCCGTTTCCCGACACAAGTTCATTGAGTAAGGAAGGAATGAAATGTTCTCCAGAAACCAATTGATTGTCCTGTCACTCTTGGCATTGGCTATGGCCTTGCCATTCACCGTCAGCGCACAGTACCCGCCGGATCTGGGCGGCCGTACCGTGACCGTCGCCGTGGAAAACGCTTACCCACCCTTCAACTTCCTGGATGAAGAAGGCAATGCCGTGGGTTGGGATTACGATGTGGTTGGCGCCATCTGCGAAATCGTCAATTGCGTGCCGGAATACGTGCAAACCAGCTGGGATGGTATGATCCTTGCGGTTTCCAACGGCGAATTCGATATGGCGGCGGATGGCATCACGATCAAAGAAGATCGTGCCCAAATCGTCGATTATTCCTTCGGCTATGTCTCCCTTGTACAGCGGATGCTCGTCCGCACCGATGAAGACCGCTTCAGCACCGGCGAAGAATTCGCCGCTATGGAAGACCTGATCATCGGTGTGCAACCCGGGACGACCAACTGGTATGTCGCTGTAGAGCTAGTCGGGGAAGATCGCGTCGTCAGCTATGACATCTTCGCTGTAGCCATACAATCACTCATCTCCGGCGATGTGGATGGCGTTGTGATGGATGACGTCGCCGGTCAGGGCTACGTCGGTGCCAACCCAGAATCCGTTCAAATGTTGGATGATGCTCTCACTTCGTTGGAATACTTGGGATTCATTTTCCCGCAAGGAAGCGAATTAGTAGACGCTTTCAACGCCGGCCTTTTCGAACTCTCCCTTTCGGGCGAACTGCAAGAAATCACCAACCGCTGGATGAGCCCGTAGTCTGACTGCGGTCTTTTTTCAGACGCAAAAACCATCATAGAGGCGCGCTTGCGTCGAGTGCGCCTCTGAAATGATCGCAGAGCTGTGGCAAACATCCGCCGAGAACCAGATCGCGAAGCAGAGGTGTATCGCTGGCAGTGGCGCATCTCCGTTTTGGGCCGCGAGTTTCGCGTAGGCATCTTTCGCTACGAAACGAACCTCGCCTATTTCTGGCGCCTGGTGTTTCGTGGCCCCTGGAATTACTTGCTCATGGCGCTGTTTGGCGTCGCGATGGTGATGACCTTCGCCAATCAATACTGGTATCGCTTCGCATTCAACAAAATCTTGCCCGGTTTATGGGTCACGATACCCATCCCGCTCTACTCCTATTCCATCGCTCTCATCATTGCAATTCTCATCGGCACTCTGCGCGCTTTCCCGCCGCAACCAGGACATGGATTGATGAGTGGTCTGTCTCACTTGATTCGCCTGGGCTTGCACCATGCCTTGACGTTCTATGTGGATTTCTTTCGTGGCATCCCCACCTTAATCCTGCTGATGTTTTTTGCCTTCGGTTTGATCTTTGCCGCGAAAGTGGAATTTTCCTGGTTCAAGATGAACAGCCGCTCGATCTTGTCTGCCATCATTCCATTGTCGATGGCCTACGGCGCTTTCATGTCGGAAACCGTTCGCGCAGGGATTCGCTCAGTTGACAAAGGTCAGCTGGAGGCGGCCCGCTCTCTGGGCATGCGGCCTCTGCTCATCATGCGAACCATCGTGTTGCCGCAAGCGCTCAAGGTGGTCACGCCGCCTCTGGGCAATGACTTCATCGCCATCATCAAAGATTCTTCATTGGTTGCGATCCTAGGCATCAATGATTTGACTCAACTAGCGCGCATCAATGCCAGCTCGAATTTCCGTTTTTTCCAGTTTTATCTCGTCCTGGCGCTTTTCTACCTTGCGCTGACCGTCTTCGCTACGATGATCGTCCGCTTCATGGATTCCGTACAAGGGGCCTATTTCTATTTTGTAGGTTTCCTCATCTTCTTCTGTTTCGTCCTGTATCCCTTCCGTTTTCCCATCGTCGAAGCCTTCAATGGCCTGTTCGGTACCCAGATCCGCGCGTATTGACTCAGGGGCAACTGCCCTGCTGCAACACATAAGCATATTCCCAGCGATTGTCCAGCTCGTTGGATTCGGTGATTTGCTTCTGCGAATCCACCGTGATCTCGATCAGATGTTTTTCCCCATAATAGGTATCCACCAACAGGTTCACGCGGAACCAGGGGGTATGCCCTCCTGCTGCCAGGAGCCCGAAATTCGGCGCCTGGAATTCCTGCCCAGCTTGATTGCGCACCTGCACATCGCGCACGCGGATCGACCCACCCCACTGAGTCGGCGCGTTGCCGCTATTGCGTACCCGAAAGCGCAAGACCCCCGGTTCACCACAGACCAAGGCGCCACCCTCGATTTCCGCTCCTTCGATGACCAGATTCGGGTATTGAGGCGGGACTGGCGTGGCAGTCGCGGGGGGTTGCGTGGGCAATGGCGGGCCATGATCGATGGGCAAATCCGGGTAAGGGCCCGTCAATTCCACCAAACCCGAACCCGCCGCGCCATAGATCCAGCGCTCCTGACCGGCCAAAAAGATCTTGTACCATTCGCTCTCGGTGCGGGCAAAAACACGCACGGTTTCATCCTTTTGCAGGGTGCTCACCGGTTCAAACTGGATGGCAGGGCCCGTTCGCACATTCAATACATTGGTGAGGATTTTCGCCGTAACGACGTCTTGGGCGGTGCTGCGTGTCGGTACGGGCGTCGCCGTGGTGAAGACCGGAGTGAGCGATTCCGTTTTCCTCGTTTCCGCAGAGTCTCTTGCGGTGGGCACGGCTTCGGTCGCCGCTGCAATCACATCAAATCCAACCGGTGCCGATTCGACGCAGCTGCCATCCACGGTACAGACTGAGATTTTCAGCTCATGCTCCCCCAAACGATCTGCTTGCCACCGCTCTTGGAGGGCGATGCGCGGCGCATCATCCGCGTTCGGCATCAAATAACGGCGGATGATTTCGCCATCGATGCTCATTTCCACGCGCTCGATATCTGCGTTGGCGTTCTCCACGACCGCGCTCAGGGCAACGTAAGCACCCAATTCCAGCAGGTCACCGGCATTGGGTGCCTCTACGCGGATCCAGGTACCCGCTGGCGTGGCCGTACCCTCTGCGAGCTTCGCCCTGTTTCCCTGATTCAGGTTACAAGCGGCAACCAGCCAAACCAAAGCGAACATCGCCAAACCTTGACGAAGCATTGCATCCTGCAGCATCCCATGCCAATGTGGGAATGGTATATCGATTTTCAGTCTGCGCTTGCCCCCTGCGCGTAAGGCGTCCCCACTTCCTGGACATCCACACGGATCCCTGCCAAATCTGCCGGGATTCGGTCTTCCTCAGCCAATTGATCCAGCGGCACTTTTCGCCGCACCAAAACGATCAGGGCAATCTCATCACTGAACTGACCGTCATCCTGCACCAGGCCGACCGCCACCCCCACCACGTTCGCCCGTTTCAACAATTGCGCTTCGTATTTTTCTTGTACCGCACGAACCGCTTCTACGCTCATCTCATTCCCCTTAACTCTCACGCTCTTCAACGGGAGCCGTCGCGATCAACCAATCCGAACGTCGAGCGCATCCAACACGTTCCGAATCGGCGTGAAAAAAGAGCGCGTATCCGAACCGGCGAACAACAAACCTATCGCCAGGTTGCCGCCATCTTCGACGAGGATCGAGCCCGAATCGCCCCCTTCACTGATCGCCTCCGTACCAAACTGGCCGACAAAATGGGCCGTCCGCATCCCTTGATTCGTGACATAGGCCACATCCACCGTGGCATTGATCAAGACGATGCGCCCCCGGGTCAAACCCGTAGTTCGCCCAAATTTGCGGACGCGAAGATTCAGCGCCGGGTCGCGGCTGCCCTGGATGGAGCCAATATCCTGGATGTAGTTGGGGAACATGGCGGCATCACGTGGTTGGGCCAGGGCAGCATCCAAGCGATTGTTGTAACTGAATTCCGGTATGCGCTCCACAGGTTCCGGCGCTGGGTCAGGCTGCCTGTCGTCGTCATGGCGCCAAACCTGGGAGATCGCCCAGAGCGCTCTTCCACAACCGCGCCGCTGCGAACCCGGACCCACCGGCAGAACACCTCCCCCCGGTGGTGAAAGATCCGGCGAAGAATATCGCGGCGGTTTCTGATCGAGAAAGGTGAGCGGGATGAACCGTTTCAATGAAGCCACCCGGTCATCGGGCATACGACCACCATCGACATGGCCCGGCTGCACGATGGGATCCCCGACCACGGCGTCGTTGGCATTGGCCAGGACATGATTGTTGGAAAGCAACAAGATTTCGCCACTGCGCCGGTCCCGTACGCGCATCCCGAAAGTGCCCGCTGTGATCGCCAGGTGCCCCATGCTCACCCCACCCGGTATCTTGGGGCGGTGCCGCTTGCGTGAGCTCTGCTGGGCGACCACTTGACCGACGGCGACGACATCCAGGGGGATGTCATCCACCTGCCGCGGCAACAATTGGGAGGAAGGCAGCTGCCGCGGGCTGATCTTCTCTCTGACCAGCGCGACCAGCGCCAACTCATCAGTCGTGACCCCGCGCGAGATTTTATAGCCAATGGCATGGCCCACCACGTTCTGTGTGCGCATCAGGTTGGCTTGCATTTCTTGTTGGATGCGATGTACGGCGCGCACTCTTTCAGCGATCATGTGTACCGATCATGTTCTCCCCGGAATCTGGCCATCTCCCAGCATAAAGCGGCTGGCCAGCAACGCAACACCGCATGATATAATGATTTCAAAGCGGTTGAGGAAGGGCTGATGGCCATACGAACCCAGGGCTGGTTCCTGCGTCTCTTGTTGTTCTCGGTAATTTCGCTCCTCTTCACCCACCCGACGGGCGCCCAGAGGGATCTTCCCCCAGCCGTCATCGAAAATGACGAAGGCGGCGTCGCCATCATCAGCGGCAATCTCGAATACACGAACCTCAATTTCACCGTAGGCGTCGCCCAACCGATCATCATATTGGAAGATCAGGCGGGCTTCATCGACCGCAATCGTTACTACCTGTTCCCACCCGAATCGCAAACTCTGGGCCAACTCACTTCCGATTTTTTTGAGTCACCCGTCAGTTACAGTCTCTTGCTCCCCGTTGTACCCGCCGGTGCTTATCGTGATGTAGACCAGGACGGTAGATCCGACCGAGGAGTGCAAGTATTCGCCGTCGCCTACTGGAACAATACTTACGGCGATCCCTTCCTGGAAGAGCGCGACTTGCACGGCGGCGGCTGGTCCGGGGCCTATGCTTCTACCATCGTCAGCCCGGATGCCGCGGATGAGGGCGAGATCATCGGCGGGAAAATGATCGTCTATGCACCGGATGATGAACAGGGTTTCCCCAATGGCTTCGGCGCCGATGGCCTGCTCTTCACCGATGATGACCCCATCGTGCGTTTGCCCGCAGGCTACACCCTGGTCAATTTGGACCGCGAACCCTTCCGTTTCGATCGCGCGCGCGAGCAAGTCATCCACTTGCATGAGCCAGAAGGTGCCGCTCTCGTCGATTTCTCTTCGCTCAGCTACACCGCCGCCTTCGATGAAATGGTGGCGATGTTCCGCAAAGAGTATGCCTATTCGGAATTCAAGCAGTTGGAGTGGGATGCTCTTGCGGATCGATTCCGCGCTCGCTTCATCGTCGCCGACCGCAACAACAGCGCTCAGGAATATCTCCTCGCCTTGCGGGATTTCTACTGGTCGATCCCCGATGGCCATATGACCTTCCCCATCTCCGGCCCACTCGGGCAAATCTTTCAATCTGAAGTCGCCGGCGGCATCGGCATCGGCCTGCGCGAGTTGGATGACGGCCGGATGTTGGTCATCTACTTGTTGGAGGGAGGGCCCGCTCAACAGGCAGGAGTCGAACTCGGCGCCGAAATCTTGACCATCAACGATGAAGATATTGCCGACCGCGTCGCCAATACTCGTCCCTGGCAGGCGCCACACAGCACCGCACATAGCCTGCGCTTGATGCAGCTGCGTTACGCCACGCGCTTCCCGCCCGGCGCCACCGTCAGCCTGACCTATCGCAACCCCGGCGAAAACGAAGTTCGTTCGCTCCGGCTGAATACGGCCCTGGAATACGAGAGCCTGTTTTACAGCGAGAGCAGCGAAGCTCAATCCGAAGGCAACTTGCCGGTCGACTTTCGCTTCCTCGCTGATGGCATTGCCTATGCGAGCATCCATAGCTTTTCCGATAACGACGTCCTCACCATCCAACTCTGGGAACGGCTGATGCGCTCCATGCGCAGGCAAAACACGCAGGCCCTGATACTGGACATGCGTCAGAATGGCGGCGGCTATACCTTCCGCGCCGCTCAGATGGCCGCCCATTTCTTCGCAGAGCCGCTCCAATTGCGCCAGGCCGGTACCTATGACGATGCCCTGGATGAGTTTTATTTTGACCCACGTGGGGTGCTGCAAATGTATTTACCTGACGAAGATTTGCGCTTTTACGGCGAAATCATCGTCCTCGTGGGCCCCAATTGTGCCAGCGCTTGCGAATATTTTTGCGATTTCATGACGCGCCAGGGCCGTGCCACCGTCATCGGTCAATATCCGACGGCTGGCATGGGCGCCGGTCAGAAACGCTTCCTGATGCCGGGCGGCCTCTCCCTGCAATTTTCCGCCGCTCGCTACGTCGACTTCGAAGGGAACATCATCGTCGAAGGCATCGGGGTGCGGCCGAATGTGCGCGTACCGATCACCCAGGAAACGACGATGGCCACCATCCGCGGGGAAGACCCGGTCCTCGCAACCGCACAGGCGTTTCTCAGCAATCCAGACCGCTTCGAGATCATACAACACGATCCCGTCGCGGATCCCAGCATGTTGCCGGATACCACCCTGCCGAACGCCCCACCCCCCACGGTCGACATCCTGATCGATGATGAGCCACAACCCATCGCCGCGGGAGACTTCATCATCGAAGAGATTCGGCCGGGTGAGCGGGTGCAGTATTCCATCACCTTGCACCCCAGTCAAGTCATCAGCCTCTGGGTGAGCAGCATGACCCTCGATCCCGTCATCCGTCTGTACAGCGAAGGAGGCGCTCTGTTGGCAGAAAATGACAACCAGAACGCGAATACGCTGGATGCGGCTCTCCTCGATCTCAGCTTCCCGACAGAATGGCCGGTGATCGTAGAGGTGGGCAGTCGAAATGACAGCGGTTTTGGGCAATACACCCTGCGCGTCCTCGCCGATGAGCCACCCAAGCCGTAGCATCATCCTTTAGCCGAAAGCAGCGCTGGAGCCCAATTTGGGGCCGGAACGAGTTTCACCACCCCCTCGCTGGCTATGGTATGGTTGTTGGACCACGATCCTACTGGCCCTGCTCAGCCTGTTGGCGATATTTCTCTTCTATACCCGAGTGTTGACCCCTGGCCAACGGGAATCGGCCAAGAACCGCATCCCTTTCTTGGCGCCGCTCCTGGAGAATTTTGACCCGCCTTTGCCACCACCCGATTTGCGCCTGCCCACACCGCTTCCCAGAGACAGTGATACGAGCGGAGAGATGCTGCTGACGAGCCCGCCGCTCTTCCTGCGCACCCCTTCGGTCACACCCAGCATCATCCCCCCTTCGCCCACCACACTGCCCCCCACCGTGACAGCAACGTTAGTGCCGACCGCCTTGCCCACCGCCACTCCCCCCACCCTGACCGCTCAACCCGGCAGCGAATTGCCAGACCGCGTCGACATTTTGGTGATGAATCACCAACGCCAGACCTGGAACAACTGCGGTCCCGCAAACACCACGATGGCGCTCAGTTACTTCGGCTGGAAAGAGGATCAAACCATCGCCGCTGCCGTCCTCAAACCCGGCGGCCAGGAGGATAAAAATGTCAGCCCGAGCGAGATCGTAGATTACATCGAGAAAGAAACGGGCGTTCGCGCCTTATACCGGGTGGGGGGCGATATCGAGTTGCTGCGCGCGCTGGTCGCCGCCCGTTTTCCCGTCATCATCGAAACTGGCTACAGCCCCGAAGGCTACGATTGGATCGGCCATTACCGCACTCTGGCTGGCTACCAGCACAATACGCGGCAATTCTTGCTGTATGACAGTTATTTGGGCTCGGACGAAAGCAATGGGATCATCAGCCAATCTTATGAAGATCTCGATGAACACTGGCGTCATTTCAACCGCGTCTACATCGTCGTCTATGAACCGGCGCGAGAGGAGCGCGTCTACGCCATTTTGGGCGAACGCCTCAGCGAGAACCGATCCGCGGAGCTGGCCCTGGAAACCGCACTGGCAGAATTGCGAACGCAACCCACGCTGGGTATCGCCTGGTTCAACGCTGGTGCATCCCTCACCCTCCTGGGCGATTACGAAGAAGCGGTCTCTTATTTCGATGAGGCGCGGCGCCATGGCATCCCCTGGCGGATGACCTGGTATCGCTTCACCCCCTACGAGGCCTATCATGCGGTCGGTCGCTTCGCCGATTTGAATGCGCTCCTGGCTTCCAGCCTCAACGCCGGCGGTGAATATGTCGAGGAGACGTATTACTGGCGGGGTCGCTTGCGCGAATCTGAGGGGAATCGAAACGACGCTCGCTATAATTATCGTACCGCCTTGATCCGCAACCCCAATTTCGAAGCAGCGCGCCGCGCCCTTGAGTCATTGGATGCCTGAACCCACTGACCAAACCACCATCGGCAAAGGTCGTGGATTCCGACAAATCGCCGGTTCGACCCTGATCGTGATGATCGCTTTTGCTGCCGCGAAACTCCTCAGCCTCGTTCAAACCGTGGTCATCACGCAGAATTTCGGCCTCAGCGATGAATGGGATGCTTTCGTCGCCGCCAACCGCATCCCCGAGTTGATTTTCACCCTGATCGCTGGTGGGGCATTGTCCCACGCCTTCATCCCCATCTTCAGTGGCCTCCTGACGCGGGGTGAAACGCAACACGCCTGGCGCACCGCCAGCCACATCATCAATTCCATCTTCGTCGTTACTTTTTGCATCAGTCTGCTGGTGTTCATCTTTGCGCCCTGGCTCGTCACCCATGTCGTCGCCTCCGGTTTTGAAGCCCGGTGGCAAAGCGAGACGGCCATGCTGATGCGCATCCTCTTGCTCGGCACCTTGATTTTTTCCGTGAGTGGCATCGTGATGGGCATCTTGCAAAGCCACCAACATTTCACATTGCCGGCCCTGGCGCCGTTATGTTTCGATGTGGGGATTCTATTCGGCGTCTTGGTGCTCGCGCCACGCTGGGGCGCGCGGGGGATCGCCACCGGTGCGGTGATCGGCGCTGCCGCTCACTTGTGGATACAAGTCCCCGGCCTCATCCACTACCGCGCGCGCTGGTGGCCGCAGCTGGGCTGGCGTGACCCATTGCTCTGGCGTGTGGTGCGATTGATGTTGCCGCGCGTCGCCGGCCTGGGGGTATTCAGCCTCAATTTCCTCATCATGACCAATCTCGCCTCACGCCTGGGCAGCGGTTCCGTCTCCGCTCTGGATTGGGGTTGGCGGCTGATGCAAATTCCCCAAACGCTCCTGGGCACGGCTTTGGGCACCGTCATCTTCCCCACGCTGGCCGCGCTGAACGAAAGGGGTGACCAGGAAGGCAAGCGCGCTTCTTTCGCCGGTTCACTGCGTATGCTGATCGTCACCTGCATCCCCGCTACCGCGGGCTTGCTCATCATCGGGCAACCCTTGCTCAGCCTGCTGGAACGCGGCGCTTTCGACGCTTCCGCCACGCAATTGGTCTACTTCTGTTTGCAATTTTTTGCGCTGGGCTTGCTGGCCCATGCGGCGCTGGAAGTGGTCGCCCGCAGTTTCTACGCCGAACAAGATACCTTAACGCCACTATGGGCTGCCCTGCTGGGCGCGGCGCTGAATCTATTCCTGGCCCTGTGGTTCAGCGGCGTGTTGCTGGGGCGCCCAAACCAGCAAAGAGTGGGCGGTCTGGCGCTGGCCAATACCCTCGGCGTGATCCTGGAAGTCACCCTGTTGCTCTGGTGGTTGCGCCGCCGCTGGCGAGACATTGGCCAGCGAGAATTATGGCAAAGCACCCGTTGCGCCACGCTGGCCACGTTGGTGATGGCGGCGGTCCTCTGGCTCAGCCATACCCTCTGGCATGCCGCCATCCCGCGAAACCTGGGGAGCAATTTGGCCTTGGTAGGCGTACAATGCCTCCTCGGATTGTCCGTTTATCTCTTCACCGCTTGGCGGTTGGGTATGCAAGAATTGCGCGAATTGATCACCCTGTGGCCCGGGCGTTCCCCAGCGCACATGGAAAAGGAAAGCAAGCCTTGAACATCGAAATCCATTCCCTCGTCCTCCAACCGCTCGGCACGAACAGCTACCTCATCGGTGATCGCGCAGCCGGCCAGGCGATTTTGATCGACCCCGGCGGAGACTTGACGGCAGAATTCGCCGAGTTGCGCCCACCGCGCATCCTGCAGCTGGCTGAAAACCTCGCGTTGCGGATCGAGCTCATCCTCGCCACTCATGCTCATTGGGATCACGTCCTTTCCAGCGATCTCATCCGCAAGGAAACCGGCGCGCCCTTTCAGGCGCACCAACTTTCTGAACCCTGGTTGCAAGAACAGCCCGAAAGCGCCAGTCGGATGTTCGGCGCCGGCCTTCGTTTCCCGGCGGCGGCTGCCGTGGACCGCTGGCTCACCGATGGCCCAGAGGAAATCACGCTGGGAAGCATCCAACTGGAAACGCGCTATACCCCTGGCCACGCTGCGGATCACCTGAGTTTTGTCCTGCACAGCGAACGAGCTGTTTTCAGCGGTGATTCACTGTTCGCGGGGGGCATCGGCCGCTGGGATTTACCGGGCGGTGACCAGCCGCAGTTGCTGGCTTCCATCCAGAACCAGTTGCTCACTTTGCCGGATGATTACCGCGTCTACCCCGGCCATGGCGAAGCGACCAGCATCGGCCACGAGCGGCGCAGCAACCCGTTCTTGCGGTGAGTGGCGGAAGAGCAGGCTCACGCCAAACTCTCCGCGACCATGTTGAGGAAGAGGCGGTGCAAGCGCAAATCCTCGCCGAGCTCCGGGTGAAACGAGGTCGCCAGTAAATGACCCTGCCGCGCAGCGACGATTCGTCCGTCTGCCGTCCTTGCCAGCACCTGCACCTCTGCCCCTGCCTGGCTCACGATGGGCGCGCGGATGAATATCGCGTGAAACGGTCCCCCTCGTAGCCCCACAATTGGCAATTTCGCGACGAAACTATCCACCTGGCGGCCGAAGGCGTTGCGCTCGACCGTCAAATCCATCCGGCCCAAAACGCGTTGCGGCTCGTCGGCCAGGGCCGCCGCGTTATCCAGCTCTTTCGCCAGGAAGATCATGCCCGCGCAGGTACCCCAGGTCGGCCGAGCGGCGGCGAAATTTCGCAGTGGCGCGATCAAACCATATCCTTCCGCCAGTTTGGAAAAGGTGGTGGATTCACCGCCGGGGATGATCAGCCCATCCAGATCAGCCAATTCCTGTGGTAGGCGGACTTCGCGCAACTCCAGGGCCAGCGCGCCTTCCATCTCCGCAGCGAGGCGCCGCAGCATTTGCAGGTGTTCGTGGAAATCCCCCTGCAAGGCGAGGACGCCGAGGCGGATGGTGCGCCAGTTACAAGGGTTGTGCAGGGTCATGGATTTGGCGGGTGATCAGCAACATCACGGATCAAGCGTGGATCAATTCCGGCACATCCTGTGGGAAAATCTTGCCCGGGTTGAGGATGCCCTTCGGGTCCAACGTTTCTTTGATCGACCGCATCACGCCCAGTGCTTTGCCATGCTCTCGCTCCATCCAGTGCGCTTTCCCCATACCGACGCCGTGTTCGCCCGTAGCCGTTCCACCGAGGGCCAAAGCCTCGGCCACGATGTCATCATTGAGCGCCAGCGCAGCGTGATAGGCCCGCTCATCCCCCTCAGGGAAAGGCAATTCGATGTGGATGTTGCCATCCCCGGCATGGCCCAGGAAATATCCGACCGCTCCTCGGTCGGCAATTCGCTCCCGCGCAGCGTGAATCAACGCCGGATACGCGCTGATGGGGACGGCGACATCCAGGATCAAGAAATTCATCCCCGGATGGCTGCGGACCATGATTTCGTACGAATGGTGCCGCACGTGCCAGAGTTTGCGCCGCTCCGCGGGGTCAGCGGTAGCGCGATAACCCGTCGCACCCAACTCCGCGCAGATCTCTTCCAGGAACTCCAACCCGACCTGCAAAGCCGTTTCGTTTGAATGGTGAAACTCCATGAATAGCGTCGGCTTTTCTTCCATGGCCATGCCTTCGCTGCGGTTGATCATCTCCACATGATGGGCATCCATGAATTCCAGCGCGGCCGGTTCCAGGCCACTGCCGCGAATGGCAACGACGGCTTCTACGGCCATCTCCACATCCGGGAAATGGGCCAGCGCTGAACTGACGGCCATCGGTAAAGGCGTCAGCTTGAGGGTCGCTTCCGTGACGATGCCCAGCGTCCCTTCGCTACCGATGATGAGATGCAGCAAGTCATAGCCACAGGATTGCTTGATGGAGCGTGAACCGACCTCGATCAATGAGCCATCGGCCAGCGCCACCTGCATGCGCAACACGTTGTCTTTGGTCGCCCCGTACTTGACCGTGCGGATGCCGGCCGCGTTGTTGGCGATCATACCGCCGATGGAGGCATTTGCCCCCGGATCCGGCGGAAAGAACAGCCCCTCCCGCGCCAATTGCTCGTTCAAGTCTTTGTGGCCGATGCCAGGCTGACAGGTGACTTGAAAATCGTCGGCATGGACGTCAAGGATACGATTCATGCGCGTCATCGAGAGCGAAACCCCGCCACAAACCGGGATGGCGTTGCCTTCCAGGCCGCTGCCCGCCCCCCAGGCCGTGACCGGTATTTGCCCATCGTTGCAGTAGCGCAACACCTGCGCGACCTGTTCGGCATTTGCCGGCCAGATCACCAATTCCGCCATTTGTCCAGCGAAATGCCCGGCGTCGCGCGCATGCTGTTCCAAATCACCCCGGCGATCGCTCAGTGCGTCTTCACCGACGATCTCCTGCAAGGCGGCCCGATCTTCCTGGCTGACCGCTCGGAAACGGGGGCGATGATTTTCGCCAATCATGGCTGCCTCCTCACCTCGCGCGATTATGCCGCTCTCTCCGGCAAGTCGCAAGCGTTTCTCCTGAAAACTGCCGTCCCGTTTTGCTAAAATCACGAACCGAGTTGACCTTACAGGAGAGATCATTGACTCTCAGAACGTTCTTGGCACACGGAGCATTGGGAAACTGGGATGAGCTGATTTTCCTGGCGGTGGCCATCGCTTTCGCCATCTTGATGGCGGCCAGCTGGTTGCGTGCCCGCGCTCGACAATCGTCGGACACATCGCTCATCCAGCAAGAAGGCCAGCCCGAGGCCGATCTGACGCCGCGCGGTCGTGTCGAATTGGAATAGGCCCGCTGTTCGTTTTGGCCGGGCGTTGCTCGTCTTCCTCATCTGCTCCTTCGCGCCCTACCGCGAGACCCAATCTCATGGATACATCGTTCGCGCCATCCCGGCCGACCGGGCTGCGCTCTCTCGTGCACCGGCGCGCCTGCAATACTGGTTCAGCGAACCGCTGGAAGCGCGCTTTTCGGCCATCCGTCTGCGCAATGCCACCGGCGACTTGCTGGCTGAGGGTGGCGTATCCGAAAACGATCGCAGCCTGCTGACTCTGCGCGTCCCTCCGACTTTGCCCGATGGCGCATATGTGGTGGAATTGCGCCCCGCTTTCGCCAGCGATGGCCATGTGGTCGCGGAAAGCCGCGTTTTCACGGTCGGTTCAGCCGATGCAGAACTGGCCGGCAGCCGCGCCCGCACGACCGTCATCCCGCTGGAGGCCGTCTGGCGTGGGCTGACGATCTTGAGCACCCTGACGCTCTTTGGTGCCACCAGCCTGTATGGCGCCGTCCTGTTGCCCGCCTGGGGCAACCCCCGTCATGAGGCGGGGTTTCTTCCTCCCCGGGTCATGCGTCGCTTGTTTGCGATCGCCGCCCTATCTTGTGTCGTGGCTTTTGCCGGCAATCTGCTCGCGCTCTGGCAGCAGACGATGGCCTTTTTCCAGGCAGATGCCCTTGCGGTATGGCAGGATCAGCTCTGGCGTTTCGTGCGCATCGGCACCCGCTTCGGCGATATCTGGAACCCACGGATGCTGCTCTGGCTGGGAGCCTTGTTGTTGCTCATCCTCGCCTGGCATTACGGACGCGAAGGCAAGAGCCAACCCAAGGTGATGTACCCGAGCTGGCTGGCAGCGAGCTGGCTGGTGGCGTTGATCCTGGGCACGCACAGCGCTTTGAGCCATGCCGCTGGTGCTCTGTTCTGGGCTTGGCCCGCCTTGATCGTCGATTGGCTCCACTTCCTGGCCATCAGTTTCTGGGTCGGCGGTCTGGTCACCCTGGCCCTGGTTTTGCCCACCGCATTGCAACCGCTGCCCAGCCCCGCAAAGCGAGAAGCCACACTGGCAGTCGTGAGGCAATTCTCACAACGCCTGCGACCGATCCTGGCACTCGTCATCACCAGCGGCATCTTCAGTTCGACCGTGCAGCTCAGCTCAGCCGAAGACCTCCGCCAAACTCCATACGGCTTGACGCTGCTGCTGAAGGGTTTCCTGGTCGGCAGTCTGCTCGCCCTGGGCGCATGGCAATACCTGGCTCAACGACCCAAGGCTGCTCCGGCCAGGTTGCGGCATTGGCCCTGGCTGCGCGCAATGCGCCTGGAGCTGTTGCTCGCCCTGGCCATCCTGGTTGCGGCCGCCTCACTCAGCGGGACACCGATCCCTACGCCGGAAGCCGCGGGTGTCGAGTATGAAGCGCAGAGCCAGCACCAAACCGCCGGCGCTTATGAAATCTCCCAGAGCATCTCGCCGGGTTGGACGGGGATCAATTCTTTTGATACCGTGCTTTCTTTCGCGCGCGAGTTGGCCGCCAATGAAGACGAAGTGGCATCGCTACCCAAGATCCAGCTGCAGGCCGTGCTGCCGGCTCGCGATCAGCGCTCCGAATGGCTGCCCATGGAATACATTGAGGATGGGCTTTACGTGAACGCCAACGATTTCCTGCAGCCAGCCGGCGAATGGTGGTTGCTGCTCGATATCCAGGATCAATCCGGCGAGACGACGCGGGCCGCCTCGCGCTGGCAAATCGCGGAGGAAACCGCTCTGTCCACCATCCGCCGACCCACTCTTGGGCATGGGCTGGCCCTGTCGGCCGTCATCGCCTCGTTGTTCTGGCTGTTCTGGCCCTTCCTCCGTCGTCAGGCATTGCTGGTCGATTGGCGGCCGACCAATGTGCTGGTGGCCCTGGGCGTCTGCCTCATGACGGTGTTCTTGCTCTACCTGGGTTATGCAGCACTCGAACGCAGCAGCTCCGCTTATCGGGAGCAGCAGCACCCCACGCCGACGGTCGTCAATAGCGTGCTGCCCAGCCAGGCATCGCTGGATCGTGGCGCGGCCCTTTACACAGCACACTGCCTGAACTGGCAAAGCGCGGGGCGTGATTTTGAACGACTGCGCGATGGCGTTCAGCAATTGCGAGATGAAGAATTGTTCGCCGCCACCCGTTTCGGTTGGCAGACCCTTCCCCCGTGCAGCGGAACGTTAACCGACGAGGAACGCTGGGATATTGTGAACTACTTTCGTACTCTAGCGCGGAGGAAGCCAATCCCGTGAGCCAGGCTCAAAATCCTGACCGCGCCAAACGGCGCAATGCACTCATCCTCACTCTGGTTGTGCTGTTGATGTTTATCGTTTCACTGCTGCTCATCAGCAACGATTATGTCCGCTTTCCTGCCGAAGAAGTCGACGCAAACGCAACCCTCGTACAGGCGACGATCGACTCCTTGTTGATGACCCATGCCCCACCTCCGGCAGGGATCGCGGCGGCGGATTACGAAGCGACGCTGGCCCACGTTCCACCCGCCCAGGCAATCTGGTTGCGGCAAACCGCCACCGCACAGCCCGCTGCACCATAGCGTTGGAGCGAAGGAGACCGCTATAATGATGCCGATGAAATCACCCAATCCCCTTGCAATGCAACCACCCGTTTTCGCCGATGTCCTGGCCGCGCGCAACCGCATCCGTCCCCATTTACCGCCCACCCCGTTGCATCACTACCCCGCGCTGGATCATTTGCTGGGTTTTCACGCCTACATCAAGCACGAAAACCATCAACCGGTGGGGGCATTCAAAGTGCGCGGCGGCATCAACCTGGCGCTGCAACTCAGCGAAGACGAGCGCCAGCGCGGCCTCATTGCCGCATCGACCGGCAACCACGGGCAATCGGTCGCCTATGCCGGCCGCTTGGTCGGGGCGCCGGTCATCATCGTCGCGCCGGAAGATGCCGACCCGGGGAAAGTCAATGCGATGCGCGGCCTCGGGGCGGAAGTGATCCTGACGGGTGCAAATTTTGATGAAGCACGCATCCATTGTGAAACACTCGTTGCCGAGCATGGCTATCGCTATGTCCATTCCGGCAATGAGCGCCATCTGATCGCCGGCGTGGGCACCCATGCGCTGGAGATGCTGGAAAGTGAGCCAGAGCTGGATGCCATCATCGTTCCTCTGGGCGGCGGCAGCGGTGCGGCCGGGGCATGCATCAGCAGCAAACACTTGAGCCCGCGGACGCGCGTCATCGCCGTGCAATCGGCCCAATCACCCGCTGGCTGCCGCAGTTGGCATACCGGCGAATTGCAAACCGCCGCCAACGAATGCATTTTCGGCGGCCTGGCCACGGGCGATGCCACCGCTTTCGCCATGCCTTTTGGCATCTTGCACGATTTGCTGGATGATTTTGTGCTGGTGGAAGATGAGGCGATCCTGCAAGCCATGGCCTGGCTCCTGCAACACGCTCACACCCTGGCGGAAGGGGCCGGCGCTGCTTCCCTCGCCGTCGCTCATCAACTGCGCGGCCAGTTGCAAGGCCAACGGGTGGGCTTGATCTGCTCCGGGGGCAATGCAGCCATCGCGAACCTCCAACGCGCCCTATCTTTGCTGGAGTGACGGCATGGACCCATTCGTTGCAGCCACCGGCCGCGTTGCGGAAGGCCATCTCACCCGACCGAGCGGGGATCACCACGCCAGCTTCCTTACGGCGATGCGCGAATTCCACGCCGCTGGCCATTATCACAACTGGCCCCTGCCGGCGACGCAGCAATCCTTTGCCTCCTTTCTCGCTGATCTGGAACTGGCAATCACCTGCCCCTTACCCGGCTACGTCCCCGAGCAGACGTTTTGGCTGGTCGTGGAAGGGCAAGTCTGCGGTGTGCTTCACTTCCGCAATCCCTTGAATGCGGCGCTGCGGCAATTTGGCGGCCACGTTGGCTATACCATCCGCCCATCCAAACGCAAGCAAGGTTTGGGGTCACGCATCCTGCAACTGGGGCTTCCTTTGATCTGGCAAGTGGCACCCAGTCTCGAGCGCATCCTCTTGACCTGTTACGAGAACAACCCCGCCTCTCAGCGCATCATCGAACGCAATGGCGGTCGTTGGGAAAACACGCTCCACCTCGCGGGCCATCCTTCTGCCATCCGCCACTATTGGATCGAGCAACCCGTGGCATGAATCCGAAGCGAGCCTTGCTGCAGCTCCAAAATGGCACCACGGAGGAACGAGGCAGCGCCATGGAGGCCCTCGCCGAGGCTGGCCATGCCGCCGCTTTGCCGACGCTGGCTGCCCTCCTCAGCGATGCAGACCACTCCATCCGCTACCAGGCGGCGATGGCGATTGGGCGGATATTGCGCCAAAAACCGCCAGTCGGCGCTGAACGAACGGAAGAGCTGATTGCTGCGTTGCAACCGGCCCTCCGTGGAGAGGATATGTGGTTGCGGATGGCGGCGACAGCGGCGCTCGTCTCCCTTGGCGAAGCGGCCGTCCCCTCTCTGGTGCATGCCTTACAAGATGATCAGGCAGCGGTCCGCCGCGCGGCAGCGAAAGCGCTCGGCAAATTGGGGGATGCAGCCGCGCTGGCGGATTTGTTGCGTGCCTTGACGGATGTCGATGTCAGCACGCGTCGCTTTGCCGCCCAGGCACTGGGGCGTATCGGTCATGCAGCCGCGGTCGCCGCCCTGGGGGATAGCCTGCGCGACGCGGACCGCAAGGTGCGAGAAGCCAGTGGAGTGGCCCTGGGCAAAATTGGCCGTCCAGCGGCACCCATCCTGATCGAAGCGCTTTCCGACCCCGATCCAGAGATTGGCATGCACGCCATATTTGCCCTACGCGCCATGAACTATTCGCCGCAGGAAGGAGAAGGATGAAGCTGACCGACCCTGCCGCGGAATTCTGCTACCATGTGGCTGTTTCCACGTACTGAGTCGTGAGGAGCGAGCCATGCCGGTGATGATCGCCCTGATTGTGGTTGATTTTGTGGTGGTGCTCTTGCTGCTCATCTACGGAACGCGGGGCGAAGACCATGAAGAAATGGTGCAAACGGAAGAAAGCAGTTAGCCAATGCCCGTTCGCAACCGACGCCCTCAGGCATGAAGGCGAGGTTGCCCGATGAATCTCAGCGAAGTCTCTTCAAAAATCCAGGCACTCATCCAAGGCGCGGAGGAAAGCGTGGTCCAGGTTTTGGGCCGCGCACGCCTGCCCGCGAGCGGTGTCGTATGGTCCCGAGAAGCGGATCACAGCTTCATCCTCACCGCCAACCACGTGGTCGAACACGGCCGTTCTTTGCACATTGGTCGTTCGGCTGGCGAAAGCATCGCCGCCCGCATCGTGGGCCGCATTCCAGAACAGGATCTGGCCTTGTTGCGCATCGAGCAACCGCTGCCCGCTGCTGCCTGGAGAGCCGGAAAAGACGTACCTCCCGTGGGTGAATTGGTTTTGGCCCTGGGCAGAACCCATGGCGCCCTCGAAGCCTCGCTGGGGATCATCCGTGCTCCGACAATCGGGGAAGCCCAACGAATCCCCAATGCGGAAGCGACGGAAAGCCAGGCAACACCCGAAGCCGTTGATTCTTCCGATGAACCGTGGGATCCAACGGAAGAGGCAGCAGTCGATGCTGAGGATCCCTGGCAAGATACCATCGAAAAACTCAGCCGCAGTGCAGAACGCGCGGTTCAACATGCCGAAGAAATTGCCCGCCGTGCGGTGCGCAACTTTGAATTTCGTGATGAATTTGAGGGAGATCACGGGCCACCGCACCGCCACTATCGGCGCCGGCCACGAATGAGGCGTCGTGGGCGCGCTCGTTTCCATTCGCCCTTGTGGGAAGTCCCTATGGGTGCTCTCCCTTTGGATATCACGCTTTACCCCGGATTCTCCGGCGGACCCTTACTGAACCTGTCGGGCCAGGTCATCGGCATCAACACTTCCGCTTTCGGCAATGCGCTCACGCTGCCCCATACGTTGCTCCAGCCCGCTTGTGTCGCTCTCCAGGAACAGAAACCCAGCACCAAACGGGCCTTCCTGGGCGTCAGTGGGCAAGCGGTTCGCCTGCCCGCCCCTATTGCGCGTGAATGGCAACAAGAATCCGGCATCCTGTTGACTTCCATCCAGGAAGGAAGTGCGGCCGAAACCGCCGGTCTATTGCTAGGCGATATCTTGCTGAGCCTGGATGGTGAGCGAATCAGCACGCTCCAAGAACTCCACGCGGCGCTGACCAGCGACAGAATCGGCAAGCCGCTCCCTCTTCGTTTGATTCGGGCCGGAGAAACCAAAGAAGTTTCACTACACCTGGGCGAGCGCAGTTAAGCCGTAGCGAGTTCCTCGTCGCGCCGATCGGTGATGAACATATGACCGGGCGCGTGGGTGATCATGCGTGCGGGCTTGGCCTTCATCGCCACTGCCTGCGGGGTTACGCCACAAGCCCAGAAGACCGGTGTTTCCCCTTTCTCGATCGGCACTGCATCGCCGAAATCCGGCTGTGCTAAATCGCGGATGCCAAGCGCCGCCGGGTCTCCCAGGTGCACGGGCGCCCCATGCACCGCAGGATATCGAGCGCTGATTTGTACGGCCCGAGCGACGTCGGCATACGCAATCGGCCGCATCGAGACGACCATCGGCCCATGAAACTGGCCCGCCGCTTCCGTAGCGAGATTGGTGATGTACATCGGCACATTGCTGCCGCAGGAAAGGTGCCGCATCTCAATCCCTGCCTGGACGAGTGCCGCTTCAAAGGTGAAGCTGCAACCGAGGAAAAAAGCGACGTCATCTTCCCGCCAAAGCTCGCGCACATCGGTGCATTCCAAACACAATTGACCGTGTTCGTACAAGCGATAGCGGGGCAAATCCGTCCGCCAATCTGCGCCCGGCGCCAAACGACGGGGTTCTACTTTCCCCGCTTCTACCACTTCCAACAAGGGGCAGGGTTTCGGATTTCGTTGGCAGAACAACAAGAAATCAAAAGCCAGGGCGCGCGGCAGCACAGCGAGGTTCGCCTGTACATAGCCCGGGGCCAGGCCGGCCGTCAAGCCGCTGTGCGCCCCCGCGCGGATCCGTTCGCGCCAATGAGCGGGGCCATCCTGGGCCCCATTCATGATTTCGCGCCGGCCATTCCTCCCTTGGCGAATCGTCATTTACCGCCCCCCTGCAGCAGGATTTTTCTTCTCCGCCGCCAATCGCCAAACCCGTTCCCGTTGCTCGACGAAAAAAGCACGAAAATCATTCACTTCGTAACCCCGTTCCCGCGCTTCGATGAAAAAGCCGCCGCTGGGCATCGCCAAGTCTTTGCGCAACACCAGGCAAGTGAGCGGTCCGTAACCGCGCTTTTCCGCCTCCGTCCACACTTCACCCAGGAACTGCCCGATGTAGCGAAACCAATAGGATTGTCCGCCCGTGGGCCAGAGTTTGCTGGCCAACTCATGGTAGTAAATCGTGCGTTTTTCTTCCGCGGCCTGGATCAAAAAACGCAACGCATCTTCCTTTTTTTGCTCCCACTCCGCATCCAGCATGCCAAATTTCATCTCTCGGCTTCCCCCTGCGCGCCTTCCCGGCCATTGTATCGCATATTGCCTGCGCATCGTGCCAGCTGAACGCTCATCCCCGCCCAGCCCATTGTTCCCAGACCTTTTTAGCCTCCTCCCGCCAAAATGCGTAGGGGTCGTGAACATCCGCGCCGCGCAGCGCTGCCGCCTCAAAATACCCTTTTCCCGGGATGCCATCCGACTTGCGGACCACCAACGCGCACAAGGAACCATCCCCTGCTCGTTCTGCCTCATCGCAAACTTCGATCAGCAGGGGGGTGAACAAAGGGGAACGATGATGGATCGTAGCGGTCTGTAACTGACGCGCCAATTCGGAGTAACTGATGGTTCGTCGCGCTTTGGCCAGCGAGATGAGCGTATGTCGCAATTCTGCTTTCAGTTGGGCCCAATCGGCCCGCGCAAAACTTTCATTCACCGCTGGGCGATCAATCTCCCAAACAGATATTCAAGTTCCGCGCGCTCTCCAACCAGGGGTGGTCATCCGGCACGGTGCGGCGATGGCCCGCCACATTTTCCAACGGCACCGCCGCCGTCCCCGCCCCCTTCACCGCGACCATATAGCCAAACTGCCCTTCCGCCGCCAATCGGGCCGTCGCTGTGCCCAGATTCGTCGTCAGCAATCGGTCGACGGCCGAAGGCGCGCCACCCCGTTGTACGTGCCCCAGGATGGTCACGCGGGATTCCAACTGGGTCAACTGCTCCAGCTGGCGGGAAAGCTTGCTGACATGATCGTGCTGGTCGATCTGCAAACGACGTATTTTTTCTTTCGCTAATTTGCGCTCTTTTTTGTTCGTCGCCGCGGCCAATTCTGCCTCTCCCGCCGCCAGTGCTTCCGCTTCTTCTTTGGATAGGGCTCCTTCTGATACCGCTACGATG
This sequence comes from Chloroflexota bacterium, assembly GCA_011523615.1. Classification (GTDB taxonomy): domain Bacteria; phylum Chloroflexota; class Anaerolineae; order Aggregatilineales; family Phototrophicaceae; genus WTGJ01. Next base: position 253,009 of record WTGJ01000020.1, read on the forward strand.
CTGAAATTGGTGCCTCGCTGCCGCCGCGCTGTAACCGCCTGCGCGACCTTGTGGAGGTCATAAGGGATCTCCGGGATGAGGATGACATCCGCTCCACCGGCCAAACCGGCACCCAGCGCCAGCCATCCTGCATTGTGCCCCATCGTTTCCACCACGATGATGCGATGGTGGCTGTGCGCCGTGCTGTGCAGACGGTCGATCGCTTCGGTGGCGATGCCCAACGCGGTATCGAAACCGAACGAGACGTCCGTATGCATGATGTCGTTGTCGATCGTCTTGGGAATGGTGAGGACATTCAGCCCACTCTGCATCAACCGATGGGCGCTCTTCTGGGTCCCCCCGCCACCCAAACAAACCAAAACATCCAGGTGATGATTCTCATAGTTGCGCATCATCACTTCGGTCATATCCAAATGCCGCCCACCCATCGGCATCCGATGTGGTTTGTCGCGGCTCGTGCCGAGTATGGTACCGCCGACGCTGAGCAGCCCGCTGAGGGCATCTCCCTCCAACCGCATGGTGCGGTTCTCCATCAGGCCGCGGAAGCCATCGCGAAAGCCTATCACGTGCATGCCATACACGCCGGTCGCTGCCTTACCCAGCGCTCGCAGCGCCGAATTCAAGCCCGGTGTATCCCCCCCTGCGGTGATGACCCCGATGGTGCGATCCATATCAGCCCCTCTGTATCAATTATAACGATTTGTGGGGCAAATACGTGAGCAGGTTCTTGATGCTGGCCAGCTCGATGATGTCATCACTTTCATAGGCGACGTGGTTGCCCGCCAGACGTTCCAGAGCCGGGATGTGCTGAACGTGATCGCCATGGATGTTCCGCTTGTAAATCGCTTCGAAGCGAATGGGCCGCTCCAGATCGAGGAACAATTTCCCCTTCGTGGTCAAAGACTGCTGCAACTGCGGCAAAGCCTCCAGCGCATCTTCCACACCGGCGCGAATTCGGCGGCAGGATTCGCGGGGGTGCAGGTTGCGCGCGGCGTTGAAGCCCACCCCCCACTTGGTGATCACTGTTGCGGCCAGGGGCAGCTGCTCGGCCACTTCTGCCGCCAGGCGATCGTCGCCACTGACGAAAATCACCGGCACGCCAAAAGCGCCACAAATGGCTGCGTTGAAGCCCAGCTCGCCCACGGCCCTGCCATTCAGGCGCATCTCCTGGATCGCCAGCCCAGAATAGCTGTGTGCCAGCACGCCATTTTCCGTCCCTTCCATTGCATGATAGCCGATGAACAGCGCCGCGAAGCAATTCTCATCGACGCCATTGACCATCCCCAACGGTCGCGGCGAACCACGGACGATTTGCACGATCTCATCTTCGATCAGCTCCTCGATGAGCAAATTGCGCATGTAGCCGTGTGAATCCGCGACGACGATCTCCTTCGCACCGGCGTCCTTCGCCCCGGCGATGGCCGCATTCGCCTCAGCGGTCATCCAGCGCCGCGCGCGTTGGTATTCTTCCCCCTCCATCATGACATCTTCCGAATGCACCACCCCGGCGACGCCTTCCATATCCACCGAAATCAAGACTTTCATCGCAAACCCCCTACTCAAAAACTTCTGTTTCCGGAAAATAACTATACCAGCCAAACCAGAACGCCAAATGCCCGGCGATTCTCGCCAACTCCGCACCGCCCGGGCCGACCAAGGCTTCTTCCGTAATGTGCCACTGCGCGCCATCCTGATCCGTCAAGCGATTGGTTGCCACATCCCAGGTGAACGTTTGCGAAGCGGCTTCGCGTTCATAAGCGCGAACGACAGCCCCACCCGGTTCGAAAAAATCGCGTTCCGGCGTCGCCTTCGCGAGCAGCAACAGCGGCTGCCCCCCGACCACATCCAGGGTGATGCCGGCCGGTAAGATGTGTTCCAGGGGATAGGCGATGGCCTTCCCGGCGATGCGCAGGCCAAAAATCATCTCTTTGTTCGCTTGCTGACTCTCATCCTGCTGCCAAACCGGGAACATGATGTATTCCGGATCGTTGAAATAGCGGGCATAGGCGGCGCCGTTGCGGTAGGGTCGGGAAACGCCGGTCGCCAAACTCAACACGCTGGTTTCCGGATGTTCCGCGAGCCAACTGGCCCAATCGCTGACGACGACCGGCAAAAGGGGCAACTCGATGCCGCTCTCCGCCAGAGGGCCGAAGGCCGGCCGGCCCGTCAGGGCATTCCACACCGTATCGGTCAGTCGGTCGTACATCAGTTTGTTGGAGCGCATCAACATCCCGGTCGAACCGAATTCGAGGGCAACATCCTCCTGGAACTGTCTCTCGCCATTGGCATCCACATATTCCAGGCGCGGCAAAGCGATGTCATAGAGGATGCCCGCACCACAAAGCGTGCAATAAGCGAGCATCACCGGCCGCCCGCGCACTTGGGCGGTATCGCCATCGATGGCTACATCTGCTCCACGCAACCAGCCCGTCGCCGGGCAGCCCGCCGATCGGCCTTCAATCTGCAACCATTCGTCAGAACGTTGCTGGATACTCACCACCTCGGGGGCACGGAATCCACACAGGCGCTCTCCATCGGGTTCATCGAATAGATCTGCCTGACCGATCACATCGTTGAACATTTCATGCCAGTTCAATAAACGCAGCGGGTAGGCCCGTGCGTCGCCATCCAGCGCGACACCAAATACCAGTTCATCCGCCGCCGGGTAACGGCAATCATCTTCTCGGCAGTACTGCGGCAAACGCTCACCCTCGGCAGCGGCTTCCTCAGGCGTGATCTGACGCGCATTGACCAGCGAAGGAATGCCATCCACACTCACCCCGCCCCAAACGACTTCCACCAGATTGACTTGTGCCGTTTCTGCTGCATCGACGGGGAAGAAACGGGCGAATTCCGGATCGATGACGGTCGCATAAAGCAGCCCCTTGAATTCCGCATAATGCGGCGGCGGCGCAACATCCGTACGTCCCGCCCATTCGAAATAGCCACGCCAACCAATTTCTCTCGGCTGCCCCGATAGCTGTTCCAAGGCGTCGACAATGGCGCGGTTGCCTTCCGGATTCGCCATGAAGTAAGCGGCATCAATCAGCGGGGCGATGTAGAGCGGATCGCCGTGGTCGCCGATTCGCTCGATGAGGGAATGATCTACCGGTGCCTGCCGCGCTTCGACGACCAATGCTGCCAGGCGAATGAGCGTGCCGCGGTAATCATCCAGGTTTTCGCCGGGTTCCTGGGCCAGGGACCATTGGCCAAAGCACAACAGAACCATCAAGAACACGTAAGACTTACGCCACATCACTGCACACCCTCGCCACTGCCTGAAGCCAACCTGCATAGCGCTCCTCCCGTTCCGCGGCGGAAATTTGTGGTTCAAACACCCGGTCCAACCGCCATTGTTCCTTCAATGCACCCATGGAGGGCCAAAAACCCACGGCAAGGCCGGCGAGGTATGCCGCACCCAGAGCCGTGGTTTCCGTGATGACCGGACGTTCTACCGGCACCCCCAGGATGTCCGCCTGGAATTGCATCACGAAATCATTTTGCGTCACTCCTCCATCCACGCGCAACGTGTGCAAAGAAAGGTCAGCATCTTTTCGCATCACTTCCACCACATCGCGGGATTGGTAAGCGATGCTTTCCAGCGCCGCCCGCACGATCTCCGCGCGGCCACTCCCTCGCGAGAGGCCGACGATCGCACCGCGTGCGTAGGCATCCCAATACGGCGCGCCGAGGCCGGTGAAGGCGGGCACCAGATAGACGCCGCCACTATCCGAGACGCTCGTCGCAATCGCTTCGCTGGCCGCGCTCGTTTCCACAAAAGCCAATTCATCGCGCAACCACTGCACCGCCGCGCCCGCCACAAAGACGCTGCCTTCCAAAGCGTATTGCGCCTCGGCCTCGCCAATTTGCCAGGCGATGGTCGTCAACAGCTGGTGCGCCGACGGCACAGGGCGTCGGCCGGTCTGCATCAGCAAAAAACAGCCGGTGCCATAAGTATTTTTCGCCATCCCCGCTTCGGTACATACCTGCCCAAACGTCGCCGCTTGTTGATCGCCCGCCATACCAGCGATCGGGATGGCCGCACCGAAGCAAGCGGCCACCGTTTCTCCCACCACAGCGCTGCTCGGCACCACAGTGGGCAACAGCGACGGTGGGATGTTCAATCGCTCCAGGATCTCTGTGCACCAACTCCCGCTGTGGATATCGAAGAGCATCGTTCGGCTGGCGTTGCTGATATCGGTGATGTGGCTGGCGCCAGCGGTCAACTGCCAGACGAGCCAGGCATCCATGGTACCGAAAGCCAACTCGCCGCGTTCGGCCTTTTGCCGGGCGCCCACTACGTTTTCGAGCAACCAGGCGACCTTGGTAGCGGAAAAATAGGGGTCGGTCACCAGGCCGGTCCGCTCAGCGATCCTGCGGTCAAAGCCCTCTGCGCGCAATGCATCGCAAAGAGAGGCGGTGCGTCGGTCTTGCCAGACGATCGCTCGGTGGATGGGACGGCCGCTGGCTCGCTCCCAGATGAGCGTCGTTTCCCGCTGATTCGTGATGCCAATGGCGGCGATCTCCGTCGCCTTCGCAGCCACCTGTTCGAGGGCATTTCGCGCGACGCGCAACTGAGCATCCCAGATGTCCATCGCATCGTGCTCCACCCAACCCGGCTGTGGGAAATGCTGGGGAAACTCTTCTTGCGCCAGCGAGACGATATTGCCCCATTCATTGAAGAGCATGGCGCGAGAAGAGGTGGTCCCTTGGTCCAATGCCAGGATGTAGCGGGCCATAGGTGATCTCCTTCACATGCGCGTGATCTGCGCGCTCCCCTGCACACCGCGCGTCGCCATCCGCGTATCCAGGATGACGCGCGCGTGATCGCATACTCGTTGCCAGTCGTAGGTGGAGTGATCGGCCAGGATGACCACACAATCCGCTGCCCGCAGCCATTCCTCGCGGCATTCCGATCGTTGCATGAGCTCGCCATTGACTCGTTGCAACTGAGCGACGTAAGGATCGTGATACTCCACTTTTGCCCCGCGTTGCAAGAGCAACTCCAATATATCCAGTGCCGGGCTCTCCCGCGTATCAGCGCTATCTCGCTTGTAAGCCACGCCCAGCAGGTGGATCCGCGCGCCGCGGGTGGCGATGCTGGCTTCGTTCAACAGATCCTGGATGCGCTCCACCACGTAGCGCGGGCGGGCCGTGTTGATTTCACTGGCGAGCTGGATGAAGCGCGCGTTGTAATCCAGCGTCTTCAACTTCCAACTGAGGTAATGCGGATCCACAGGGATGCAATGCCCTCCCCAACCCGGGCCAGGGTAAAACGGCATGAAACCGAAGGGCTTGGTCGCGGCCCCCTCCACCACTTCCCAAATATCCAGGCCCAATTTATCGCACATTAACGCCATTTCGTTGACCAGGCCGATGTTCACCGCACGGAAGGTATTTTCGAGCAGCTTGATCATCTCCGCCGCCGTCGGTGAGGAAACCACGACGACTTCTTCCGCCACCCGGGCGTAATATGCGCGCGCCAGCTCACCACAGGCCGCCGTCACACCGCCGACGACTTTGGGCGTGTTGCGCAGGGTGTAGGTCTGGTTGCCCGGATCGATGCGCTCCGGCGAATAGGCGATGAAGACATCCGTACCCACCGCCAGGCCGGTCTCAACGAAGCGCGGTTTGACGATTTCTTCGGTCGTGCCGGGATAGGTCGTGCTCTCGAGTACGATGAGCATGCCCGGCTGACATACGTCCACCAGTGTATCCACGGCAGAAATCACGTGGGTGAGGTCCGGGTCTTTCGTCTTCCGCAACGGCGTGGGAACACAGATGCTGATCGCATCGCAGCCCCGCAAGGCCTCATAATCCGCGTTGGCCTGCAGTTGGCCCTGCGCGACCAGCGGCGCCAGGCGCTCATTCGGTATATCACTGATGTAGCTGTTGCCGCGCTGGATCTCGACGACTCGTTGGGCATCCTGTTCCACTCCGGTTACGGCGAAACCCGCTTCCGCAAACTCCACCGCCAGCGCCAGGCCCACATAACCCAAACCCACGATGCCAATGCTTGCGCTGCCGTCGCCCAATCGTTCGTGCAAACGCTGTCGGTGGCTTTGCTGCGCGGCGATGATGCTTTCCTTTCGCAAGAGGATTCGCAAAGTGAACCGTACCAGTATAATGCGCGCTTTCGGGCAAAGGTAGCAAGGAGGTAAGAATGCAGCCTTGGCCAGCGTCTGAGCAGAAATGGACTTGACAGGCGCAACGCAAGCGCTAGAATGCCCAGCCGTTGCCACCCAGCCACAGCCAGATATGCCATCGTCCGGTTGAGTCAGAGGAGTTTCAGTGCCAATGAATGATTTCCCACAATGGTCAAACGCCATCTTCTGGGCAGATCGGGATTCCTCCATGAAAGCGCCTGTACGCTGTACCTCCACTCAACCTTAACTCCGTGCTCTGACACGAGACCGTAGAGGACAGCAGTCGCAGGCAAAAGCCTGCGGTTTTTTTTGCCGAAGCGCTAAAAAAGCACCAGGTTCCCACTTGCGGCCGCCCAGCCGCGCCATAGACCAGGCGAGAGAACGCCCCACAACTGGATGCTGCCTCTCTCGAATTCTCCGAGCCTGAGCAATCGCGGTGACCGCCGCTACCAGGCACCGCCATCGTCCGTAACCCAATACAGGAGCCACCACCATGTTGGATCAAATGCACCTATTGCAGTGGGAACAGTTGCGGCGGGAAGCGGAGCAGGAACGACTCGCCAACGCAGCACGAATGGCCACCCGGCGAGGCCAGCGAAATAAGTTGCGCTGGGCCCGTCGCCTGCGGCGATGAACTCCACCGGTTCAAATGCTGGGTTTAAATGCTGAAAGAAGGAGTCAGGCGATGCCTCACGAAAACTCCCATCTCCTCCTACGGGGTTCGCGCGGCGTCCTGCGCCACCATGCCGCACAGGATCGCCTCTTCCGCAAAGCGCAGGCAGCAGGCGGCGGGAGCGCCTCTCCGTACATCCTGAAGGGCCTGGCGAGAAACCGCTGGCAGCTTCGTCGGAGCGATCCTTTGCCGCGTCAAACCATATGATGACGATTCAGTATCACCCGCGGTCGGGGCAACGGGCAAGGCGGGGAATCACGACCTTCGTCATTCCCCGCCTTCCGTCAATAGCGGCTGCCCCTGCCCGTGAGAAGGCAGCAAACGCCGCTGAGCCCGGATCCATTCATTCATTTGTGCGCAGATTTCAGCGGAAAACAACGTGATGGCCATCACGATATACGCCCCCAAGAACAAGACAATTGCCGTGAAAAACACCCCATACACGAATTGATAGCTCGACACCGTCGACAGATACCAACGAAAGACCCATTTGGTCATCTCCCAGCCGGCGGCCCCCAATAATGCCGCCGGCCAGATCGCGTCCCAATAGACGGTCTGCCGGGGGATGTAGCGGAACAGCATCACAAAAATCACCATGTTCAAGCCCGCTGGCAGGAACGTGATGCCGATCGTCAACCAGGTGCTGGTCGTATTCAAGAGAAAAGCGGAGACCAGTTGCAAGGCGGCAGAAGTCAAGAACGAGACCGCCATCAAAAAGATGAAGACGACGCTCATCGCGAAGGCCGTCAATTGCTGCTGCCAGACGCCCCGCTCTTTGGGTTCGCGAAAGATGAAATCCAACGCTGCGGTCAAATTCGCGAACAAACCCAGCGCGGACCAGAGCAAACCAAGCAGCGCCACCAACACAAACGGCGCCCCCTGCAGAATCGCTTGTTCCAACGACCGTTGAATCTCGCTCAAGGCCTGCGCGGGCAAGACGAGGCTGAGCGCATCGGCGATCTGCTTCTGCGCGACCGCCGGTCCCAGGATGCGCCCCGCGGCAATCGCCAGCAGCAGAATCAAGGGGAAGGTGGCGAAAAGCGCATAGTAGGTGATGGCCGCCGCTTGCCGCGCACCATATTCGCGGAAATTGAACAGCGCTCGTCCGCTGTGCGTCAACACCTGTCGCAGTGAAGCTGGCAAACGCTGCCAGATCTGTAGCAACTGGCCCGTGATATACTGCACGGCGCGCCTTCGCCAGCGCGCCGGCCTCGCCAGAATCGTTCGCAGCCACTGGGGCATGTATGGAAAGCCTTCGTCCATCCGCCATCAGGATACCATGAAATCCCGCCGACCTCGCGCCCTTTTGCTGGATTATGGCGGTGTGTTGATGCGCACCCGTTCACGCGCACTGCGGGTGGCCTGGGACGCCCAATTGCAACTGCCGCGGGGGAGCGTGGAACGCATCGTACATGGCAGCGAGGCCTGGCAACGCTGTCAGCTCGGCCAACTGAACGAGGAGGATTACTGGCAATCCGTGGCGCGGGAATTGCAGCTCAGCCCAGAGGCTTTGCCCCAATTCCGATCAGATTATTTCGCCGCTGATCAGCTCGATCGGAAAGCCATTTCGCTCCTGCGGTCGCTCCGTGCTCAGGGAATCCCGGTCGCGCTACTCAGCAACGAAAGTCGTTCGCTACCGGCGCGCCTGGCCCAACTCGGGATCGCCGATCTGTTTTCGCCCTTGCTCGTCTCCTCCTACCTCGGCTGCCTGAAACCAGAGCCCGCAGCCTATCGTGCTGCCCTCGCCCTGATGGGAAAACCGGCCGAAGTAGTCCTCTTCATCGACGATCGGGCCGAAAATGTCGGGGCTGCGATCTCCCTGGGCATGCAGGGGGTGCAATTTCAGGAGGGAAAATCACTCAGCCGTATGATCTGGCAGCGATTCAACGACGCTGATCAGGAGCCACCGGCAGGCGAATCGACGGTTTTCATCGGTGCTGGTTGCGCATCGGCTGCCGGCGCGAAGCCCAGGGCACGGACATCCGCCCAAAAACGTTCTACATTCGCCAACTTGATCTCTTCATAGCCGCGGATCACATCCGGCAGTTCCGCCAGCTGCAGCGCGCGATCATAATTCGTCGCATCGAGGGAGGCCAGGGCACCTGCGATCAGCCTGCGATATTCCTGGATCAGCGTTCGTTCCACGCGCCGTACCCTGGCATAGCCGAACAGATCCAGGGGAGTTCCCCGCAAGCGACGCAAAGACACCAGGATGCGGTAACCCACATCCAGCCAACTGCCGAAGGCCAATTTGCGCTTCATGCCCAATGCCCGCAAGAACGGTGGGTGCAATAGATACTGATGACTCGCCCCTTTGCCGAATTGTGCCTGCAAAGCCTCTTTGAACTCTCGCTTGAGGTGCAAGCGCGCGACTTCATACTCGTCTTTGTAGGCCATCAGCTTGAACAGGTAACGAGCCACCGCTTCGCTGAGGCGGCTTTCACCGGGCATGGTTTGCTTCTCGGCGGCTTGCACTCTGCGCACATCATCCGCGTATTGCCGGGCATAAGCGGCATTCTGGTAAGCGACCAGCTCGGGGATGCGCCAGCGCAGCAAGCGCTCCAATTCACTGTCACGTTCTGCCCCTACCGAATCCAGAATCGCTTCCTCCTGAGCGGTGAGTTTCGCGGCCACCGGCGTTGGTGGGCTGCGTTTCGCCTGCTCCGCGGCCACCCATTCCGGCAGCGCGACGGCCGCCCGACCCAGGCGGAAGGCATTCTGGTTCATCGCCACTGCCACGCCATTATGGGCGATCGCTTCTTCGATATGGCTCGCATCGACGAGCAATCGGCCGCTTTGATAAGCTGCCCCCAAAACGATCATATTGGCGGCCATGTGATCGGCAAAAAATTGCTCCGCCAGGGCGACCGCATCCAGGACCACATTCTGTTTGGCTCGGCTGCGTTCCTCGATCTGTTTCAACAGCAGCGCCTGGGCCGGGTAGGCGCTATCGACATCGGCGATCATATGACCCGTCGGCACTTCGCTGCAAGATACGATGGCCGTGGTGCGGTCCTTGGCGGCGCGGCTCAAGTTGGCTTCGGCCACACCGGCCAATAAGTCGTACACCAGGTAGAGATCGGCTTCCGCGGCGGAAACTTTGCCGGTACCTGCTTCTTCCTCGCGGTTGATTTTCAAGCTGGACACCACCGGGCCGCCTTTTTGGCTCAAACCGGTCTGATCCAAACTGCGGATGTGGAAGCCCGCCAGCAATGCCGCCGTACCGAGGATCTGGTTCGTAGTAACCACACCCGTGCCGCCAATCCCCACCATCACCACCTGGCAACCCTCGGCCGCTGTTTCGGGTGCTGCCGGTAGCGCCACGTCCATCGAGAAAGGCAGGATTGGCTGTTGTTCCACCTGCCCTGCTTCCACCTTGAGGAAAGCCGGGCAATCGCCATCCAGGCAGGAGTAATCCAAATTGCAGGAGGATTGGTGGATCTGCGTCTTGCGGCCGAATTCCGTCTGGATGGGTTGCACACTGAGGCAATTGGACTTTCGCCCACAATCGCCACAACCTTCGCAGACCGCCTCGTTGATGTAAATGCGCGTATTCGGCGTTTCGGCGATCCCCCGCCGTCGTTTGCGGCGCAAATTCGCCGCGCATTCCTGATCGTAAATCAGCGCGGTGACTCCTTCGGTTTCACGCAAGACCTGCTGCGCCTCGTCGAAATCATCCCGCGACCAGAGTTCCGCGTTCTCAGACCAGCGGGCATCTTCCGCAAATTCACTGCCCATGCCCTGAATGATCAAGATGCGCCGCACTCCCTCCGCTTCCAATTCCCGGGTCAAGGCCGGAATCGAAAGCAGGCCATCGGCCGGTTGCCCGCCGGTCATGGCCACGGCCGAGTTGTACAGGATTTTGAACGTCAAGTTGACGCCAGCCGCCACGGCCTGACGGATCGCCAGAGTGCCGGAATGCGTCAACGTGCCATCGCCGATGTTCTGAAAGACGTGTTCGATCTCGCTGAAGGGAGACATCCCCACCCAATGAGCGCCTTCGCCACCCATCTGCGTCAGGCCGAAGGTGTTGCGATCCATGTAGTGAGCCATCGTATGGCAACCGATCCCCGCCACGGCCAGCGAACCATCCGGCACGACCGTCGAGCGGTTGTGCGGGCAACCCGAGCAATAATATGGGGTGCGGGCGAGCAGAGAGATTGCACCAGGCGCTGGCTCTCCCGCAGCGACGCGCCAATGGTGCGTCAGGTCGGCCGGTAAGCACTGGGAAAGTCGTTTCGCCAATATCCCACGCAAGGCATCGGCATCCAGGCTGCCATAAGGTGGGATCAATGGTTTGCCCTGTTCATCCTCTTTGCCGACGATGCGCGGGGCGGCGGTCGCACCATACAATGCACTCTGCAGGAACAGCTCAAGGAAGGCCCGCTTTTCCTCAACGACGAGTATCTCTTCCAGGCCCTGGGCAAATTCCCGCACGATTTCACCATCGAGGGGATACATCATGCCGATTTTGAGGATGCGGACGCCATAGCGTTCGAGATCAAGCAAGCTCAGGCCCAACTCCCGCAATGCCTGTCGTACCAGGTAGTAGCTGTGACCGGCCGCAGCGATGCCGAGCCAGGCAGCGGCGCTTGGGACGGTGATGCGGTTGATCGGATGGCTCCGTGAAAAGCTTCGGGCCGCCTCGAGGCGATGGGTCACCATCTCGCGTTCTTGTTCCATGGCATCCGGGTAGATCAGCAGGGCGTTCTGTTGCGGCCGCCAATCGCTCCCCGCCACTTGATGAGCGGGCATCTGAAAATCGTGCCGCGCTTCACTGACCGTTGCCGTTTCGAAAGCATCCGCCACATTGGTGACGATCTTCATCCCTACCCAGGAACCGCAGTAACGAGAGAGGGCATAACCGTAACGCCCATAATCCAGCAATTCCTGCACGTTTCCTGGAAACAGGATCGGCATACAGGCATCGTAAAGGGCCACTTCGGAACTGGAAGGGATCGTAGAAGACTTGCAGGCCGGATCATCTCCCGCCAGGACCAACACGCCGCCTCGCTCACCGACGCCACAGTAGTTGGCATGGCGGAAAGCGTCGCCGCTGCGGTCCACGCCCGGGCCCTTGCCATACCACATGCCCACCACACCGTCATATCGCGCACCTTCGAGCAGGTTGGCCTGTTGGCTGCCCATCAATGCAGTCGCCGCCAATTCTTCGTTGACCGCGGGCATGAAATGCACCTGGTGCTGCCGAAATAGCGGCAGATGTCGCTCCAGCGTCATGTCGAGGCTGCCCATTGGCGAGCCCCGGTAACCCGTCACAAAAGAAGCGGTGTTCCAGCCCTGCCGGCGATCGGCGCGGTGCTGATCCAATAACAATCGGGCCAGCGCCTGCGTTCCGTTCAACACGATGCGACCTTCCAACTGAAGGTATTTCGCATCCAGGCTGAACCGCCCCGGCTGATCTTTCCTGGCCATCAAGCTCCACCCATGATGAACTGCCCTGCATTCATTATGCCGCGCGCCTGAGGTAAATGCCAAGAAGGGGAACGGACCCAGGGACGTTCAGCGCATCCTGTTCAGCGCTACCCATCACTTCCGGATGATGATGAGCCGCTCTGATGAGCCGCTCACCGCCAGACTCTGCCCGTCACTGCGAAAATGCACCACGCCCAGCCGATCGGTGCGGAACAGCGGCCGTTCTGCAGACAATTCGGCCAGCAAATCAGGATCAGGGCCACCCCCCAGGATGTTCTCTTCCAGATTCAAGACCAAGTACTGGGCCGCACTGCGAGACAGCAACTCATCATGCAGGGAACGAGCCGCACCATGTTGCGGCAATTGCAAGACCGTGACCGGCTGAAGCTCCGCCAGCCAATCGGCCTGCGCCGCAGTGCTGCTGTCTCCGGTGAACAAGAAGGATACTGCGCCATATTGCAGGCGCAAGGCGAGCACGCCGTCATCCAGCCGCGCCTCACGATCGGGCGTGATATTCGGGTGCAAGACATCCAAACGGACGCCATCGCCAAAACGCAATGAATGACCCGTTCGCAAAGCCACCATTTCCTGCTGTGCCAGCGCCTCGCGCAATTCCCACAGGGCGACGTCTTCGATCGGCCGTCCGTTGGAGGCGACCAGACCCACTTCATATCGCCTCAACAAAGCGGTCAATGCAGAGATATCCCATACATCGGTTTGGCTGAGCAAGAGCAGCTCGATGCGACGGTCGTAAAACGGCATCCGATCACCGATTTGCGTGAGCAAGCGTTCGGGATGACGACCGCCGTCGATGAGCACCTGCGCGCCGCCCGGAGTCTGGATGAAGATGCCGTTACTGTTGCCTACATCCAAAAACCAGACGTGCAAATGGCCATCCGGCCGGGCCCGCCAGCGCATTGCCAGCAGGATCAACAGCAGGCATGTCACCAGCAAAGCAAACCACAGGAGCCACCGTTGGCTGAGCCAGTTGAGCCATCGTTGCCAGCGGCGCGGTTGAGAGGCAGAGACGAGGGCGATGCTCGTCAAGGCCACAAACCATAGCCCGAGCAGGGTCGGGGAAAGGGAGACAGGCACGCTGGCCAACGGGAAATCGGCGAAGGTGCGCACTACGGTGACGGTCCAGCGCAAGGCGAGGAAGGCGAACCAGAAGATCACTTCTGCCAGGGGTGGCGCGATGAAACTCAACAGCGTCGCCAACATACCCAGGCTGAGGACCAAACCCTGCACCGGGATGATCAACAGATTCACCAGCACCCACCAGGGCGAAAGATGGCCGAAATGCGCTGCGACCAAAGGCACGGTGAAGAGCGAAGCGGCCAAGGTTACCAGCACAATGGAGCGCAACAAATGCCAGGCACTACGCCAGAATCGCTGCCATTCTCGCCTCGGGTGGAAAGCGTCGGTTGGCTGCGCATCTTGTGGGGAGATCACAGCACGCCACCGCTGGGTGCCGAAGCAAACCCCAATGCCCAGCACGCCGCCGGCGCTCAACTGAAAGCCAACATCCCAGAGCAAAGTGGGATTGGCCAAAGTCAGAATCAACGTGCCTGCCGCCAGCGACGTCAGGATGTTCACCCGTCGCCCCAGGGCGTAACCCAGCATGAGGAATACAGACATGACCGCCGCCCGCAATACGGAAGGCGATGCACCAACCAGTAAGGTGTACAAGCCGATCCACAGCACCAATACCCAGAGCAAGCGCCAACGGCCAATGCCCATCCTCTCCAAAAGCACGTTGAGGATTCCCGCCAACATGGTCATGTTAAAACCACTGATGGCGATGACATGCGCCGCCCCCACCCGCGAAAAATCATCATACACCGGCTCGCTGATGCCACTTTCATCACCCAGCAAAATGCCCGCCAGCAATCCTGCCTCCGGCTCGGCGAGCACCTGGCCGATGCGTTCCCTGGCCTCCTGACGTACCTGCCCCAGCAAAGTGCGCAATCGATTGCCGTAACCACTGCCCAGGTGCTGCACATGGGCGCTGGTCATCACGCTGAACACGCCCTGCCTCGCCAGGTAATCGGCATAAGAGAAGGCGTCTATGTCGCGCGGTTCGCTCAGCGTGCCGGTCACCTGCAGATGATCGCCATAGGCAACTGCGGTTTCGCGGCGGGCGCGCACCCAGACTCTGCCGCGGATCGGTTCGCGCCCTCCCGCGCGCAGGTATTCCCGTACGCTCAGCTGGAATTGGTTCGTGATGCCGCTGATCGCTGGTTCGGAAGAAACGACGCCGACCAGCGTGATCCCGCCCCGATTCGCCAACTCGGCCACAGCATCACTCTGCGGCCAACTGGCAATGCGCAAGGCACCCAGCGGCAAGAAGAGCAACACCAGGCTCAACTCTCGCAGGCGTGGCTGTTGCTGCCACCAGGCCAGCCCAATCGCAACACAGCAGCCAATGGCCAGCAACAACCAGAATGCGGTTGCATCCCGAGTTCCCAACGCCTCCGCCAACCAAATCCCCAATAGCCAGGAGAGCGCAAGGTAGATCAGCCTCATATCAGCCCAGCCTCTGCCGCATACGCTCATGTTAGCGCGTACCTGCTATGCCTGTATCGTGTGGTCCGGAGTTCGGTCTCCTGCAGCAGTCAATCGGTCGCCCCAAAGAGCGGTGCCTGCTGCGGCGGCCGCCGGCCGTCCAGCGTGATGAAGGGCGCCGCCCGCTCCGGTGCGCGAATGCCTAAACTCCGCAGTTGCGCCAATTCGGTCAACCTCACTTGCTGCCTCGCCGCCAAAATGGCTTCCACCGCGCGCGGGCCGATGGCGGGCACGCGCAACAATTGACGCCGCTCCGCTTTCATCAGCTCGATCGGTGTGTGCCGCAAATTGGCCTCCGCCCAGGCCTGTTTGGGGTCCAGATTCAAGGGCAGATTGCCATCGTGACGAAACGGCAGCTCTTCGACATCCCAGGAATAATCCCGCAGCAGGAAGCTGCTCTGATACAAACGGAACTCGCGCCGGGGAGGGGTCGGTGCGATGTTTTCCATCGGGGTATGGGGTACCGGTGTGAAGGCGCTGTAATAGGTGCGGCTGAGGCCCACCTGTCGCAGCAAACGTTCGCTCATGGTCAGCAGCTCCAGATCCGTATCACCCACCGCACCGACCACGAATTGGGTGGCGATGCTGGCCAACCGCCCCTCCGCTTCCCGCCGCAATTCCCCCGCCCAGAGCAAGCGACCCAGCATTTCAGCGAAGAATTCCTTCTTCGGCGCCAAGGCCTGGAGGCGCTCCGCCGTCGGCCCTTCCAAATTGATGGAGACTCGATCAGCCAGTTGCATCGAGCGATGGATTTGGTCGCGTTCCGCTCCGGGCATGATTTTCAGGTGGATGTAGCCCCGATACCCGTAACGTTTGCGGATGATTTCCGCCGTGTCGATGATGCGGTCCTGCGTGGCGACACCGCCCTTGATGATGCCGGAAGAAAGAAACAAGCCATCGACCAGTTTGCGCCGCTGCAACTCATCGAAAGCCTTCGCCAGCTCATCCGGCTGGAACGTCATGCGGCGGGTTTGGCTCCGTCCGGCACGAAAAGGGCAATAATGACAATCCCGCTCACAAGCGGTGGTGAGCATCGTCTTCATCACCGGCATCGTCCCCTTGGGCGTGACGACATTGGCGATGCAGGCCGGGATGCCTTTGCGCCGCGAAAGGCTGCGCCTCTCCCGCCTCGGGCTATCCCCTACGGGTTCGAAGGAAGTGTTGTCGATTCCCTGATCGAGTTTCTGCAAGGTATCTCGTATGGACCGGACCCCCATGTTCCCCTCCTCTGACTGAATCAGCCGTGCGATGCGATATTAGCACTTATGTTCTATTCTGCCAACGTTTTGGCAAAGTGGGACAATTCGCGCCTACACCGGCCCTGCCTACAATGGGGTTCAGGGGCGGAGGAAGCGCGGTTGTTCGGCACGGAAAGCGAATTCGGCTCACGCAGTTGGCTGCGCACGCACGCTCGCAGCATCTTGCTGGGCGTCATCCTGTTCACGCTCCCTTTCTATTGCCTCGGTTTCATCCTCTGGGGCATCAGCCCGAGCGGCGATTCTGCCCAACGCATCCAAACGACATACCACACCACTGAAACCCCGGCGCTCGCTTTCAGCCCCACCGCCAGCGGGATGCCATCCCCGACTTACACCCCTTCCCCCAGCCTCACACCGACCGACCGACCACCCAGCGCGACGCCCTTCCGCATCCCCCAACAACCACCGACCTCCCTGCCTTACCTCCCGCCCTCCGCCCTGCCGGCAACCGCGACGGATTACCCACTGCCCGCGACTACAGCGACCCACACGCGTGCCCCTTTGCTCCCCGCCACCAACACCGCGAGACCATGATCCAATTTTGTAGACTGGAAACTCTCCTGCGGAAGCGATAGAATACCCTCAATCAATATCAGGAACGCGCCTTTGGATCTCACCGCGCACTTGAGAGAACTGGTAGCAGCCCACGGACCCAGCGGCCACGAAGGGCCGGTGCGGGAAGTCATCCGCGCTGCCTGGGCGCCGCTCGTCGATGAATTCCAGCAGGATGGCCTCGGCAGCCTGATCGGCATCCGCCACGCCAACAGCGCCAGCCCAACGAAACGCCGCATCATGTTGGCCGCCCACATGGATGAAATCGCCATGATGGTGCGCGACATCCGAGATGGCTTCCTCTTCGTGCGGGCCGTCGCCGGTTTCGATCACCGCCTGGCCCCTGCCCTGCCAGTGACCGTATATGGCAAGCGCGAGCTTCCCGGCATCATCGCTACCACCCCGCCGCATCTGCTCACCCCCGAATTGCGTCGGGAATATCCGGCCTGGGATACGTTGATGGTTGACCTCGGTTTGCCCGCGGCTGAGGTGGATGCCCTCGTGCAAATTGGCGATCTGGTCACGCCTGACGCTCCCCTGCTGGAATTGCGCAACGGTCGCCTGGCCGGCAAAGCCTTCGATGACCGCGCTTGTGTCGCCATCGTCACGTATTGCCTCCATGAACTGCAACATATGCAACACCACTGGGAGGTGTTGGCCACCGCGACCGCGCAGGAAGAAAGCGGTCTGCTGGGCGCCCGTACCGCCGCACAGCGGATGCAACCCGATGCCGCGATCGCCCTCGACGTCGGTTTTGCGGCACAGCCAGGCATCCACGAGGAGGAAGCGGTGATCCTCGGCGGTGGACCCGTGCTGGCCTTGGGTGCCAACATCCACCCTGCCCTCTTTCAAGGCCTGAAAGAAACCGCCCAAAAATATGAAATTGCCCACCAGGTCGAGCCCGTTCCAGCCGCCACCGGCACCGATGCCTGGGCCATCCAGACCGCTTGCGACGGCATCCCCACCGCGCTTATCAGCCTGCCCCTCCTGAACATGCACGCTCCTGTCGAGACTCTGGACCTGCGCGATGTCGAACGCAGCGGCCGCTTGTTGGCGCATTTCATCTGTTCCCTTTCGGTGGATTTCCTCCGTGAACATTCCGGCTATGCAATGCCGACGAAAAACGATCTCTCGACCCAGGAAAGCGCCTCATGATCCTGCGAAGACTTTCCGAAGCGGTGGGCGTTTCCGGCGATGAGGGAGCCATCCGCGATCTGATCATCCCCGAAATTGCCGACCACGTGACCGATTTGCGCATCGACCCCATGGGAGGGATCACCGCCCGCCAGAGCGGTACGGGCGCGGAACCCCGTTTGAAGGTCATGGTCTGTGCCCATATGGACGAAGTGGGCTTCATGGTCGTCGGCCATAGCAGCGAGGGGCGATTGCGCGTGACGAATGTCGGGGGGATCGACGCCCGCATCCTGCCCGGCTTGCGCTTGCGTTTTGGCCAAGATGCCGTCCCCGGTGTGGTCATGTGGCCGCCCATTCACAAAGGGAGCAATCCCAAGGCCATCCCGCTGCGTGAATTGCCCATCGACATCGGCGCCAAGGACAAAGCGGAAGCCCAAGGCGCCGTCCCCCTCGGCACCTACGGCGTTTTCGAGAGCGAATATCGCGAGCTCGGCGAAAAGATGCTGCTCGGCCGCGCGTTCGATGACCGGGTGGGTTGCGCCCTCCTGATCGAATTGCTGCAAGCCGGCCCCCACGCGGTCGATCTGCTCGCCTCTTTCAGCGTCCAAGAAGAGATCGGTCTGCGGGGCGCGCGCATTGCTGCGAATCACCTCCAACCGGATATCGGCATTGTCCTGGAAGGGCCGCCGGCGCTGGATATCCCCGACCCCACACAAGAGCCGGATGACCGGAACGAACGCAACCCCAGCAACCAGCTCGGCGCGGGCCCTTCCCTCACGACGATGGACCGCAGCATGATTGCCGATCCTCGCTTGTTGCGCTTCGTCGTCGAAACTGCGGAGCGCCATGGCATCCCTTATCAGATGCGGGGGCTGCGTGGGGGCGGTACCGATGCCGGCGCGATTCACCTGAGCAACGCCGGCGTCCCTTCGGCGGTGATCTCTGTGCCTTGCCGTTACGTCCACGCCCCGGCCGCCATGCTGCATCGCGATGATTACGACCAAACCCTCGCTTTGCTGCGTGCATTGACCCAGGAATTGACCCAGGAGGTCCTCACCTGGGATGAATGAACTGGCCGAGCGCGTCAGCCGAGAATTTCCGCAGATCGCCCGTGAAATTCGTGCGGCATGGGAGCGGGGAGAACCCACCAGCTGGTTCGAGGAAATCTACCAACTCGCGGAACGCGACGGCTGCCCTGTTCCCTGGCAGACGGAAGGTGGCCACCCCTTGATCCGAGAGTGGCTGGAGCAAGAGGGAAAAGCATCCGCCGCAGAACGTTCCCTGGTCATCGGTTGTGGCTATGGCGACGATGCCGAATTGCTCGCCTCTTTCGGTTACAGCGTGACCGCATTTGACATTTCGGAAACAGCCATCGCCGCCTGTCGCAACCGTTTCGCGAATTCTGCTGTGGTATATCAGGTCGCCAACCTGTTTGCATTGCCTTCCGCCTGGCGATCTTCCTTTGACCTGGTCGTGGAAAGCCGTACCTTGCAGGCCCTGCCCTGGGATATGCTACAGTCTGCCGCCACCGCCATCTGCAGCACCGTCGCCCCTCAGGGACGGGTCTTTTTGCTGGCCCATGGTCGCGATGAAGACGAACCTCACCAGGGCATCCCCTGGCCCTTGGCCCGCAGTGATCTGGCCGCCTTTCAGGTTGCGGGCATGACAGAAGAAACATTTGCCGATATCACACTGGAAGAAGGGCCACGCCTGTTTCGCGCAACCTATCGGAATAAAGGAGCCACATCGTGAATGAGTTGATCCGCAAACTGGTCGAATGCTGGGGGCCCTGTGGATATGAGCACCAGGTGCGTCGTCTCATCCGGGAAGAAGTCAGCGATCTGGCGGATGAAATCTGGGTGGATGGCTTGGGTAACCTCATCTGCCGCGTCGGCAGCGAAGGCCCTCGCGTACTGATCGCCGCCCACATGGATGAAATCGGCATCATGGCGCTCTACAAAGAAGAGGTCAGCGGTTACCTGCGCTTCACCAATCTGGGTGGCCTATTTCAGAGCACGTTGATCGGCAACCGTGTGCAGTTTGAGGATGGCACCATCGGTGTCGTCAACGCGCAGGAACGCAATGGCAAGAGCATCCGCCAGCACCCTCCGACCCATTTGGATGATTTTTACGTGGATGTCAGCGGCGCGGAGCAGGAATTCACACCCGGCCAACCGGCTGTCTTCTGGCGAGAGATGGCCACCCGCGGTGAATTCGTCATCGCCAAAGCCCTGGATGACCGCATCGGTTGCGTCATTGCCATCGAAACAATGCGCAATCTGGCGCAGAATTCGCCGAATCAATGCTTCTTCGCCTTCACGGTACAGGAAGAAGTGGGCTTGCGGGGGGCGCGAACGGCCGGTTTTGCGATAGAGCCTGATATCGCCATCGCCCTGGATGTGACGGATACCGGCGATACGCCAGGCGGAGCAAAAATGCCGATGAAACTGGGCGCAGGTACCGCCATCAAGCTGTATGACCCCGGTCTCATCGTCCCGCGTTCGGTCAGCAATTGGATGCTCCAAACCGCTGCCGAGCGCGGCATCCGCCATCAACGTGAAGTGCTCCCCGGCGGCACGACGGATGCGGCGGCCATCCAGGTAGCTCATGCCGGTGTGCCCAGCGGCGTGATTTCCGTTCCCACCCGCCACCTACATACCACCAGCGAAACGGTGCATTTGGGCGACGTCCGGGCGAGCATCGATCTGCTCACCGCCCTGTTGGCAGCGCCCGCCGTCCTGCAGGACTGACCTCACCCCTGCTGACGGATTCCGCTGGCCGGCCGTTCTGCGCTATACTGCGGGGATAGGCAGGTTGGGCCGATCGATAGCATGAGGTGTTCATGGCGCGGGAATTGATCGTCGCGGTCTTTCCAACGCGGAATCTCTTGTTACAAGCGCTCGCCCAAGTCAAAACGCTGGAAAGCATCGAGATCAAGCGAGCCGCCATCGTATCCATCAATCAAGATGGGGAAACCGTCGTCGTCGATGATGATCTGAGCGCTGCCGAAGGCGGCCCGGCGGGCATGGTGCTCGGTGGCTTTCTTGCCGCTGCCGGCATGATCTTCCTGGGAGCGACGCGTTTGCCTGGCGTCGGCCCGGTCCTCGCCATCGCCGCTGGCACCATCATCGGCGCGATCATCGGCCGCCTCACGGGTAGCTTTGCGGCCAATTTGCTGGATTTTGGTTTTCCGCGTGACATCACTGATGATATCGCCAGTCAACTCAAACACGGTCAACCGGCTCTGCTCGTCGAAACCAAACAGGATGACGAAAATTTCAGGGCCTTACGAGAAGCGTTCGAGACCCACGAAGCGAACACCGTGCAACGGCTCGAAGATGAAGACCTCTGATGGCAGCGGAACAACACGAATCGATCACCAGCGAAAGTCCATCTGCCCGCTTTGAAGCGGCATCGCTTGCGTCTGCGCCGGGCCTGTTGGGCCAGCGACCCGCCCTAGGCAGCCCGCTCGACACCCAGCTGCAAGAAAATGCAGAACCGCCACAGGGTATACCTGACGACAGCCTGGAACGTACCGCTCAGCTGGGGATCATCTTGATCGCGCTGGGGATTATCTCGACGCTCATCGGCCTCTTCCCCGGCATTGCTGGCTCGCCGCCAGTGGGTGATGTCGGTCAAATCCAAATCACCGTCATCCTCGGCGGCTTTTGCCTGCAAATTTTCGGCGCCTGGGTCTATGTGCGCTTCAATTTCTACCCGGATGGCACCGTCAACTTAATTCAACAAATCGGCATCCGTTTCACCTGGACGGGCTTGCTCTTTTCTTTGCTCTCCGGTTTTGCGGACATCCTGGGTTTCGGTTCTCATGGCGGTAACGAGGGTTTTTTCCTGGGCCGCGGTCAGGCCCTGGGCCTCGTGGGCGGTTTCCTATTTGCCTCCATTGGCTTGCTCATCTATGCCTTAGGCGGCTCGCTGGGCCGTTCCCCCCGGTCATGAAAGCGCGATGACCACGTTTCTCCTCATCCGCCATGCCACCAATGATTACGTCAAGAAAGGTCGGCTGGCCGGCCGCAGCCCGGGGGTCCGCCTCAATGCGGAAGGCCGTGCCCAAGCCAAATCTCTGGCGGAACGCCTGGCCGCTGCGCCGATCCAGCAACTGTATTCCAGCCCATTGCTGCGCACGATGGAAACGGCCCGCGCCATCCAAAAACGCTCCCCTCAGCTGAACATTCAGCGCTGCTCGGCGATCGTTGAAGTGCAATATGGCCGATGGCAGGGCAAGCCCTTCTCAGCGTTGACCCGCCGCAAACTCTGGCGCATCGTTCAATCTCATCCTTCAAGGGTACAATTCCCGGAAGGAGAGACGATCCGCGCCGTACAGAATCGCGCGGTGGATGAACTGGAGCGGTTGCGCCTCCTCCACCCAAAACAACTCGTCGCTCTGGTGTCGCATGCGGATGTCATCAAGTTGATCCTCGCTCATTATTTGGGCATGCACTTGGATCTCTACCAGCGCATCATGATCGCCCCGGCTTCCATTTCATCGCTGGAATTGGGCAGTGGGCGGCCTACCCTTTTGACGCTGAATGATTGCGCGCACTTGCGCCCCAACCTAGCCAACCGTTCCGGACGATGAGGTAAGCATGCCAAACCAGGAAATCCAGCTCAATCCCGTTGATTTCATCACCATCGGTACGGTCGGCCCCAAAGGACGGCGGGTATTTTACCTGCAAGCCGGCCAGGGTGAGCAAATCGCCACCCTGCAAGTCGAAAAAGAACAGGCCTGGGCCCTGTGTGAAGCCATCGAAGAACTCCTGGCGGATCTGGTGAAACGTTACCCCGACCTGGAAAAAGAGACGGCAGAAAAAGAAACCATCGACGAAGAGTCCTTCATTCTCCGCGAACCAATCCAACCGCTGTTTCGGGTGGCCCAGATGGGCCTGGGCTACGATGAGGAACACAATCTCATCGTCCTCGTCATCGAAGAATTGCTTTCGAGCGATGAAGCGGAAGAGGGCGATTCGCCCAGCGTCGTCCGCCTCTGGATTGCGGGCAGCCTGATGCGCCAATTGGGCAAATATGGCAGCGAAGTGGTCCGCGCTGGACGACCCGACCCCAGCCAGAACGGGCACATCCGTTATTATTGGGGCATGGCCGGATGAATGCTGCGCTGCCCGACGAATCGGCGAAAGCGACGGCCCAAGCCAAAGACTTCACTACTCAAGAATTTTCCGCGGAGCAGGCCCTCCACATTCTGCGTAACGGGGAGTTCCGTCACGAACATGGCATGTTGCCCTGGGGTTCCAACTATTGCTTCTTGCTCACGGTGGGCCAGCAGGATGAGGAATTGTTGGCGATCTATAAACCCCAACGCGGCGAACGCGAACTCTGGGATTTCCCCCGCGGCACCCTATGTTTCCGTGAAGTCGCGGCATATGAAACCGCCCTCGCCTTGGGCTGGTCGATCGTCCCGCCCACTGCCTTGCGTGAGGGACCCTATGGGATCGGCTCCCTACAGTGTTTCATTCACCATGATCCAGAGCAGCACTACTTCAATTTCCAGGCGGAGGGGAGCCATTTGATCCCCCAACTGAAACGTCTGGCGCTCTTCGATTGCCTCATCAACAACGCCGACCGCAAAGGCGGTCACTGTCTGTTGGATGAGCGGCAGCAACTGTGGGGCATCGACCATGGCGTGTCTTTCCACAGCCAGCCAAAATTGCGAACCGTCATCTGGGATTTCGCCGGTGAGGCGCTGCCCGATGCCCTTTGTGCCGACGTTTCAAAGTGGCGCCAATCGCTGGCGGAAGGAAGCTCCTTTCGGCAACAGATGAGCAATCTGCTCAGCGAAACTGAAATCAACGCTTTGGAAGTTCGCGCGAAGGATTTGTTGGATTCAGGGAAATACCCACAACCCGGCCAGGGGAGCAACTATCCCTGGCCGCCGGTTTAGAGCAGCGAGTTCACCGCTGCCAATGCGGCGTCGTAATCCGGTTCATCGCCGATCACCGCTACGTATTCCACATGACGGATGATGTTTTCGGTATCGACCACGAAAACGGCGCGCTGGCAGATCCGCCAATCCGTATCGAAGACACCATAATCATCGGCAAATTGCATGGTGTAATGATCGCTCAATGCCTCAGCGTTATCGACCCCTTCCTCGACACAAAATCTAGCGAGCGCATAGGGCAAATCCGCACTGACCGTGATGAGTACGATGCGTTCATCCAGCAATCCCACCTCATTGCTGAAGCGCTTGGTCTGGATCTGACAGACGCGCGTATCCACTGAGGGGACACAGCTGATGATTTTGATCTTATCGTTGTAGTCGGCAAGTTTGCGCATTTCCAGGTCTCTTCGCTGCAAGAGGAATTCCGGCGCTTCCTGTCCTACCGCCAACATCGAGCCTTGGACTGAATGAACCGTATCTCCCACTATGACACCCGGTCTATCGCTCATGATTCAAGCACCCTACCCTAAGTCAAATCACCATTCTTCCCATTTGGCAAGGAGATTGCGCTTTAGAAGGGACCATGACACCACTCGCCACCCAGCATGGTAGCCAAAATTTGCGTTTTGTGCAACTCTGCTGGCGGCAAAGCATGAATCGCTCGATCCAACACGATCAGATCGGCATGGTAGCCCGCGCGCAATTGTCCCTGGCAATGTTCCTTCCCCGCTGCATAGGCCGGTCCTTGCGTATAGCCGGCGATCGCCTCGGCCAGGGTCAGCTTGGCTGCCGGATACCAGCCCTCCGGCCCTGGTGAGCCATCCACTCGTTGACGGGTCACCGCTGCGTGGATATTGATGAACGGCTCCATTGGTTCGACCGGTGAATCCGTGCCGTAGGCAACCCGCGCTCCGAGATCCAATTGCGTCCGCGTATCGTATGCGTATTGGCTACGTTCGCCCCAATATCGATCGGCAAGGGGATAGTCCGAAGGTGCGAAAATGGGTTGCACCGAAGCGATGACCCCAATCTCTGCCACGCGGGGGATATCCGGCGGATGAACCAGCGAAAGGTGTTCGATCCGATGTCGCCTTCCCTCCCGCGGGATACCGGCGGCCGCTTCTTCTTTGCGCGCTGCTTCAAAAACATTCAACACCTCATGCACCGCGCGGTCACCGATGGCATGGATGGCGCTGGCAAAACCCGCTGCACTGGCCCGGATCACCTTTTCCGCCATCTCCTCCGCGTCCATGATGCGTATGCCGAAATTATCCGGTTCGCCTTCGTATGCTTCCATCATGTATGCCGTTCTGGGTCCCAGCGCGCCATCGGCAAATATCTTCTGCGCGCCGAGCCAGAGCCAGTCGTCGCCAAAGCCCTGCCGCAAACCCACTTCCAACGCTCCGGCGATGAACTCGGTCTTCACCATTTTGCACACGCGCAAGGATAATTGGCCGCGTTCGCGCAGGATCTGCAAGGCACGCAGACTCGGCGGCCCATCGAAACAATGGATGCCCGTCAAACCAACGGCCAAAGCTTTTTGCTGCGCGGCGAACATGGCATCGGCGATATCCTCATCGCTCAGTATGGGTATATGGCGCTCAACCAACTCGATGGCCGTCTCAAAGAGGACGCCCGTCAGTGCCCCATTTTCATCGCGTTGCAGACTACCTCCCGGAGGATCTTCGCTGCTCGCATCCAATCCCGCGATCCTCAGGGCCGCGCTATTCACCCAGGCCGCATGACCGCTCTTGTCGGTCAACAGGGCCGGGTGAACCGGGGCGACCGCATCCAATTCCGCCGCGGTCGGGAAGGCGCGATCCTCCCAGACATCTTGCCGCCAACCGTCACCGAGCAGCCACTCCCCAGCCGTTGTAACCGCCGCCCGTTCCGCCACGCGCCGCAGCGCTTCCTCCCGGCTGGGCACCTCGTAAACGTTGACGCTTCGTAGAGACAGCGCGGTATGCTGCCAGTGGATATGCGCATCAGTCAGGCCGGGCAAGACATCCCGCCCTTCCAGATTTTCCCGTTTCGTCCCCGCGCCGGCCAATGCCAGCATCTCTTCGTCAGCGCCCGTCGCCAAAATCCGACCATCCCCAATGGCGAGCGCAGTGACATGAACCTGCCGCTCATCCTGCGTGAAGATATTTCCGTTGTACAAGACGCGATCCACGAAAGACATCCCTCAATCCTCTCCGCTGCCTAGCACAATACCCCATTGCTCGCTGATCTCAGCCGGTCTCGGTGCGCTTGCCATACCCTCACGGGTGACGGAAATTCCAGCCAGGCGCCCGGCCAATTGCGTCGCTTGCCACACCGACAAGCCACCCCGCAAAGCACACAACAAACAGGCCGCGAATACATCGCCGGCGCCGGTCAATTCACATTCACCCAGATGCAATGTTCCGTAGGGTTGCGTTCGACCCTCTCGGTACAGCGTACCGCCTTCTTTGCCCCGCGTGAGCACCACATTCCGCGAAACGGCCACAATCTGGGCCAAGCCGCCCGGCAAATCGCGGATGTCCTCTTCGCTGAATACCACGACGTCCACCGCCTGCAACAGCGTTTCGTCGAACCAGGGCTGCGGCCGCACCCAACCTCGTTCATCCCAGCTGCGGAAATACCCCTGTGCCGTGAGCAAGATCTTCGCCTGAGGGAAACCATCCACGATCGTCGGATCGATTTCGCCGGCCATGCAAGCCAACATCACATAACGCGCATCCCGCCACGCCGCAGGAACGGCGCTGGCATCGATCGGGCGCGCCACCTGCCTCATCACCTGTCGCCTTCCCGCAGCCGAATAATGATTTTCCATCGTGGTCGTGTGTTCGGCGGCCAGGCAATGCGTCTCTACAAAATTCAGTTCTTGCAACAAGGGTTCGTCGGCAGCCGCACTGGTCAATAGGCGGGTCTGCGCGCCAAACGCACGAGCCACGTGTGCCGCATATGCCGGCGTTCCCCCCAGGATTCGCTGGCCATCCTGCACGTCCGCGACGATATGGCCGATGACCAATACATCCGGCACTGCGCTACCGGTCGGCATTGGTCAACGTGGCGCGATGGAAACTTTGCGCCCGTCGCCTTCACCGACGCTGAAGGTTTCTACGTCTTCGCGGTTCCGCAAGGTCAAATGGATGACCCGCCGTTCGTTGGGTGGCATCGGTTCGAGCGTCAAAGTGCGGCGTTGCATGATCGCTTGATTCGCCATGCGCTCCGCAAGGGTGCGCAACTTGTCCGCCCGGCGCATCTTGTAATGATCGGCATCCAATACGAAGCTGCAGCGACCGCCGATGCGCTTGCTGACGATCAAGCGCGCCAGGTATTGCAACGAAGCCAGCGCCTGCCCCCGCCGCCCCACCAGCTTGCCGGTAGCCTTTCCTTCCATCGACAACAACCAGGGCGCATTCTCTTCTTCGCCGGCACGCCCCACCCGCACACGGGCTTTGATCTGCATCTGTTCCAACAGCTCCGTCACCACCGTCTGCGCGTTGCGCAATTCTTCATCCCATTCGCTCTCGTCGACGGTCAGGATGCTCGGCGCTTCCGGTACCGGATCATCGATATAATCGCCTTCGTCTTCATACACGGGACTTTCTGCAGGTTCCGCCGGGTAAAAATCATCCGGTATGTAATGATCATCCTCGAATTCTGCTGGGGATTCCTCCGAAATGCTGCTGACGGAAGCGGAGGGAGTTTCTGGTGGGTCTTGCGCCAGGGTGTTCAAGCGAACCTTGGCCGGCCGGCCGCCGACGCCGAACAAGCCCGCGCTCGGTTCTTCCAAGACCTCGATGATCACTTGGGCGGCGCTCACCCCCAGCTTCTGCAAGCCTTGATCGACCGCTTCTTCCACGGTTTCCGCAACTATCTCGAGGCTGCGCTGTTCCATTTCCGCCCCCCTCAATCTCCGTCTTCCGCCTCGTCCGCCAGGCTCAGGATCTGCCGGCGGCGCTCTTTTCTCCGCTGCGCTTCATCATCCGTCAAGGGTTTGTGTGGCTGCGCCTGTTTTGCCACGGTTTGGTTCGCCGCCGGTTGGCTCTCCGGAACGACCTCGTTGGCCTCCGGCATGTCTTCCTCCTGGCGCCGGCGAAATACCGAAGGCAGCAATGCGGACAACAGGGAATTCGCGTTGACTGCCGGTGCCGACGTTGGCTCCGTTGCATCGCTCGCAGCGGCTCCTTGCGCTTCCGCGGCTTCGGACAGCTCTCGCCGGCGACGGCGGCGCTTATTGCCGAGCATCCGCGCTTCTTCTTCGCTCAGCGCTTCTTTGCTCTTGTCGTTCCGCGCAGTCCAACCATATTGGACGATGCCGATCACATTGGAAACGATGAAGTAAATGGAGAGACCGACCGAAAACGACAGCGAGAAAAAGCCGAACATCAAGGGCATCATCGTCGTCATCGATTGCTGCATGGCCGCGCTTTGATCCGGTTTGCCATCGTCTCGTTTCTCCGGCTTGGGCTGGTTGCCCATGGTCAGTTTGGATTGCAGCCAGGTCGTTCCCATCACCAACAGCGGCAAAGAAAGCGCGTAAAACGGATTGGCCGTCGGCGCCAGGGTCAAATCCATCCCCAGCCATACCTTTTCCAGCGGTACCAATGTACCCAGGCTCGGCATGAGCAAGCGATCATTCAGCGCGATCAACTGCGTTGGCGTGCTGGCCAAAACGTTCATGATCGAACTGTACAAACCCAGCAAGATCGGCATCTGGATCACCAGCGGCAAACAGCCCCCCAGCGGATTGATCTTGTGTTCGCGATAAAGGGCCATTTGCGCCTGGCTGAATTTCTCACGATCCCCTTTGTGTTTTTCACGCAATTTCTTCAGCTGCGGTTGGATTTTCTGCATCTCGCGGCTGGAGCGTTGCTGTTGAATGGTCAGTGGATAGGTCAAGACCCGCACCACCAGCGTGAAGACCACGATGGCCAACACGATGTTGTTGCCCAATGTGGCATAGAGAAAGGTGATGAACGTGATGAATGGGTTGATGATCAAAGTATCAAACATCGCCAGCACCTTCCTTGTGGCTGCCCCTTCGTCGTTTCCGTTCAACCGCCATCATAGACCCAGAGCGGGCGCAAACGATCGCCATCCAGCTGAAACGCCCGCAACAATTCACTCTTGCGTGTGGTTGCAAAGACCACCAGGGGGTTTCCACCCGCTGCTTCCTCGATGACCAGGATATCCGTGAGCACTTGCCGGCCGAGGTCTTCCTGGAAAGAGACGGTGCCATCATCCGTGTACAGGAGGTAAATCTGGCCGTCACGAGCGGCCACCAAGAGACGTTCCCCCAACAAATGTGGCGCAGCGCGGATCCCTTCATCCGCTATCTTTTGCTGCCAAATCTCCCGCAACTCCAGATCCAACTGGTACACGTTGCCCCGTAAATCCGCGACGTAGAGCCGGCCCGCTTCATCCACTGCGGGTTGCCCCCAGACCCAGTTCTGGGTGCGATATTCGTGCAACAGCTCACCGTTGGCCGCATCCAAAGCATGCACGCGGCTGGCGAACGAGCCCACATACAGCCGCAGCTGCTCTCCTCGCCAGCAAGCCAAGGGAGGCGAGGCGACCGTCCCGCCCAGATCCCGCCGCCAGATCTCTGCACCGGTTTCCGGGTCCAAGGCGTACAGATGATGATCCAAGGAGGCCAGGATCAGCAGTGGCTGTTCCAGTGGCATCACAACGTCGCCTGATGCACTCGATTCATGGTGACATAGCGGTGCTTCGCGCAAGATCAACGGGGTCGCCCAGACATCATCGCCCGCCGCAAACTGCCAGCGCAGGGCAAATTCATCGGCCAGGTCTCGCGCTTGCAAGCGGCCATCCAGCTGTGCGATGTATAAGGTATCGCCATCCCGCACCAGGTCCGCCAACACGCCGGCGGCCAGCGGCAAACAATCGCCAAAATCGACCTCGCCCGATGCCAGCAAAGCCCACTGAATCGCTTCGTCGCCCCCGCTCGCCTCGAAACTCGCCAAATACAGGCTCTGCCCATCCGCCGCCAGGACCGGCGCGGAGAAGTATTCCGCTTTCCAGTTATCGGCGAATTGCGTTTCGTTCCCTTTGTTGGCGCAGCTTTCCACGCGCCAGTTGAAGTCATCATCCTGAACCGCGCGCAGCGCAGGCGGCAACAACACCGGCTCGCCCGTTTGCGCATCGACGCGGTGCACCTGATTCGTGTACACCACGATGAGAGACGCTTCAGCATCGCCACTGCCCGGTACATGCAACACACCCGGCCAACCGGGGTCTTGCGGCAATGGCGCACAAGCGACAAAGAATGCCAGCATCAGGAAACTGGCCCACGCAATGCGCCGTCCCTCAAGGAACCGGATCATAGCCGCCTTCATGGAAGGGATGGCAACGGGACAATCGCTTGATGCCCAGGCCAATTCCTCGAAAAAATCCATAGCGCTCGATCGCCTCGTAGGAATATTGGGAACAGCTGGGCTGGAAGCGACAACTGGGTGGCAGGATGCGGGAGATCGTGCGTTGATAGAGGCGGATGATCGTCAACGCGCAGCCGGCTAACATGTTTCACCCGCAGCGAGGACCGGAAAAATTCCCGCTCGCTCCAGCATACTCCGCACAGCTTCAGCCAATTCCGAATAGCCAGCCGTCACGCTGGGCTCTCTGGCGATGATCAACACATCATAACCTTGCCGCAGATCGGCATCCAGCAAGCGGGTGGCCTCGCGCAGGCGGCGGCGGATGCGGTTGCGGACGTGCGCTTTGCCCAGCCGTTTGCTCGTGACCAGGCCATATCGATTGTGCGATAAACCATTGGGGACGAAAGCGAGGTGGCAGAGTGAGCTGCGAAACCAGCGCCCATCGCGCCGCAGGCGGAGGAAATCTGCTCGTTTCCGCAGGCGAATCTCACGTCGCATCGGCGTTCATCACACCCCGTGGACATGGCGTGAATCATCCGGCCGCAGCACGGGCTGCGCCTCAAGCCTTCCAGTTGACCTTTTTCACGTGGTTGGGATGTACCGCCAATGAATGACGGCCGCGGGCCCGGCGCTGCTTCAACACACTGCGCCCGCCCCGCGTGGACATCCGCTGCCGAAAACCGTGCACGCGCGCGCGCCGCCGGATCTTCGGCTGATAGGTGCGCTTCGTCATGCCTGCCTGATCTTCTTTCTCCTCGTGGACGACATAGCGGCAGTATAGGCCAAGCCATAGGGGGAATCAACGGCGCATCTCCTTTGCATTGTCAGATTGCATTGCCAGCAAGAGCCTGAATGTGTCATACTCTCACGCCAGCCAGATGGATACTCGCATCTCAGGAGGTCATCATGTCTTTGCCCGCTGCGTTTCGCCGCGAAAGCCCTTACGATTCGCTCGATTTCCGCTGCATCGGCCCGTTTCGGGGCGGCCGCGTCGTTGCCGTAACCGGAGACACGAAAGATCCCGCCACTTTCTATTTCGGCGCGGTCGGCGGTGGGGTTTGGAAAACTGAGGATGGCGGCCAGTTCTGGCGCAACGTCTCCGATGGTTACTTCCAGACCGCCGCCGTCGGTGCGCTGGCCAGCAGCCCTTCCCACCCCCATATCCTGTACGCCGGCACAGGGGAAACCAGCATCCGCATCGATGTCTCTCATGGTGACGGCGTCTACCGCTCTGCGGATGGTGGGCAATCCTGGCAGCATATGGGGCTCAGCGATACCCGCTTCATCGGCAAAATCGTCATCCATCCGCAAAATCCCGATCGGGTGTATGTCGCCGCCCTGGGGCACGCCTACGGGCCCAACCGCGAACGCGGCGTATTCCGCAGCGACGACGGCGGTGTGAACTGGCAGCAGGTGCTGTTCCGCAGCGAGAAAGCCGGCGCGGTGGATATCACGATGGACCGGCAAAACCCACAAATCCTCTACGCCAGTTTCTGGGAGTGTTATCGCAATTTCCACCAGATCTCCAGCGGCGGGGAAGACAGCAGCCTCTACCGCTCCCTCGATGGCGGGGATACCTGGGAAGAAATCACCCAGCGCAAAGGCCTCCCCCAAACTTTGCTGGGCAAAATGGGCATCAGCGCCTCCCCCGCCCAATCCGGCCGCCTCTGGGCGCTCATCGAAGCCAAAAAAGGACAGGGCCTTTATCGCTCCGATGATTATGGCATGACCTGGGAGCTGCTCAGCGACAAACCAGAATTGACCGGGCGCGCCTGGTATTACATGCACATCGAAGCCGACCCGGTGGATGCAGAATCCGTCTATGTGATGTGTTTCTCTTTCTTCCGCTCGGATGACGGCGGGCGCAACTGGCAAGAAATCGGTACGCCTCATGGAGATAATCACGCGCTCTGGATCGACCCACAGGACAACCGGCGCATGATCGAAGGCAACGACGGCGGTGCTTGCATCTCCTACAATCGCGCTGCTTCCTGGTCCTCCATTTACAACCAACCGACCGCGCAAATCTATCATCTGGATACGGACAACGCCTTTCATTACACCGTCCACGGCACCCAACAAGATAATTCGGCCATCGCCGTTCCTTCCGCGACGGATCATCGCATCATCGCCTGGGAAGATTGCGAAGCCACCGCTTTCGCCGAGAGCGGCTACATCCGCGTGCACCCACAAAACGACGATGTCATCTTCGCCGGCTGCGTCGGCAGCTCACCGAATGGCGGTGGCGCATTGGCACGTTTTGATCGCAGCAACGGCGAATTCCGCAGCATCACGGTCTGGCCAGAGATGAATCTGGGCCTCGGCGCCAAAGCGGAAAAATATCGTTTCGCCTGGACCTACCCCATCGTTTTTTCGCCACACGATGGCGAGACGCTCTATCTCGGCGGCAACCAGGTCTTCCGCTCCCGCAATCAGGGTGACAGCTGGGAAACGATCAGCCCGGATCTCACCCGCGCCGACCCCGCTACCCTGGAGCCGAGCGGCGGCCCCATCAACCGCGATGCCCTGGGCGCCGAGCATTACGCCACCGTCTACGCTTTCGCCGAATCTCCCCTCGACGCCGGGTTGTTTTGGGCCGGCTCTGATGATGGCTTGTTGCACGTCTCGCGCGATGATGGCGCCAGCTGGCAAGGCCTCAGTTTGCCTCACCTTCCCGAATGGACGATGATCGCCTGCCTCGAACCTTCGCCGCACGATGCCGCTACCTGTTACCTGGCGGCGACCGGGTATAAGAACGACGATTTCACGCCCTACCTCTATATCACCCGCGATTTCGGCGCCAGCTGGTCACGGATCACGAACGGCATCCGCCCGGACGATTTCACCCGCGTCATCCGGGCGGATCCCGAATGCGAAGGTCTGCTCTTCGCGGGGACAGAGACGGGCCTTTATGCCTCCTTCGACGATGGCGAGAGCTGGCAACCGCTCCACGGCCGCAACCTGCCCGTCGCGCCGGTGTATGACCTGCAGATCAAGCGCGGCGACCTCATCATCGGCACGCACGGCCGCTCGTTTTGGATCCTGGACGACATCACGCCGCTCCGCGAGGCCGCAGCGTTGAACGATGCCGAGAGCCACCTCTTCCCCCCACGGGATTGGGCGCGGCTCGCCAGCACGCCTTTTGAAGGTCACGTGGATCTGGAAATTGCGCCGGGCAAGAATTCTGCCATTTTCCTAGGGGTGGAAGCGACCTTCGAGATGGAAAAAGATGAAGAATTGCTCGTCCATCAACGTTTTCTGAATGCGGGCCTGAACCCTCCGCGTGGCGTTTGCGTGCATTACTACCTGGCCGCCGCCCAGGAGGAACCGATCCAGCTGCGCTTCCTGGATGCAGCCGGCAACGAGATCAAAACATTCACCAGCAAACCGCCGGCCGAGGAAGAGGATACGGATGCCAAACCCGACCGCGATGCAACCCTCCCTTACCTGCCGAATCGCGCAGGGGTAAATCGCTTCGTCTGGGATGGCCGCTATCCCCACGGCAAACGACCGACCGCGGAAGGATTCTTCTCGGCGGCGCCGCTGGGGCCGGTGGCGCCCCCCGGTGAATATCAGGTGCAGATCACCGTTGGCGAGGAAACGCAGACTCGCACGTTCCACATCACCAAAGACCCACGTTCTGCGGCAACGGATGAGGATCTGCAGGCCCAATTTGAGCTGCTCCTGGCCCTGAGGGACAAAATCAGCGAAACCCAGCTGACCGAACAGCGCATCCGCCGATCGCTCAAAGAACTGAAATACTGGCAAGAGCGCTTGAAAGAAGGGGAGATCCATGAGGCCGCCACTTCTCTCCACGAGAAATTGACCGAAATCCTGGAAAAGTTCACCCCGGCCGATGTGAGCAATCAATACCATCTGATCAACCAAGGTGCGCGGTTGACCGCGAAAATTTCCGCCCTGCCGGCCGATGTTGCCACGGGACAATTCGCACCCACCCAAGGGCAAAGAGATGTCTTCGCTTCCCTTTGCGAACGCATCGATGCGGCGACCGCTGAGCTGGATGCCTTGCTCGCTCAAGAGGGTGCGGCCTTCAATCAACGAGTCCAAGAAGCGGGTCTCAACCCTTTGAGTGAGACTGAACCCAACGCTTGACGGAAAACGGTACGAGCCGTTCCCTCTGGCAGGCCCTATGGCCCGTCACGGCGGCTGATTTCATCATCCGCAGCGCGTATCAAATGGGCAAGACGCCGCTCTTGCCCATCTTTGCCGCGTCACTGGGCGCGACGGGGGCCCTGCTGGGCTTCATCACTTCCGTCTCCACCCTGACCGGCATGATCAGCAAACCGCTGTTCGGCGCCCTTTCGGACCGAGGCGGCCGGCGGCGCTGGCTGCTGCTCGCCACTGCCCTCCTCGTCTTAACCCCCTTCCTTTATGCCTGGCTCAACCGACCCGAGCAACTGGTGCTTTTGCGCCTCTTTCACGGACTGGGCACCGCCATCTACGGCCCGGTCACCCTGGCTCATGTGGGGGAAAGGATCAAAACCAGGCGTGCGGAGAGTTTCGGCTGGTTTGGTTATGCGCGCAGCGGCGGTTACATCGTCGGCCCACTCCTGGGCGGTTGGCTGTTGTTCACCCTGGATGCCGCCACCGTGTACCGCATCGTCGGCGTGCTGAGCGCGGCGGCTTTCGTGCCCCTGTTTCACTTGCGAGAAGAACGAGAAGAAACAGAAACATCGCCGCGTCCTTCATCAGGGCAGGCGCAGCTCACCTCTATTCGCCAGGCGCTGCGTTTGCGCTGGGTGGTACAGCGGGTCTGGCTGGCGGGCGCCTGGGAAGCGCTCAGTTATCTCGCCCTCTATGCGTTGCGCGCGTTTCTGCCCATCTTCGCTCTGGCGGCTGGAGCAACGGCCTTCGATGTCGGCACCTATTTCGCCGCCCAGGAAGCGACTCATATCCTGGCGAGACCGCACGGCGGCCGCCTGGGTGATCGCTGGGGTTATTACCCCTGCATCGCCCTGGGGCTCACCCTCCTGGCCCTCGCTTTGCTGCTGCTGTCTGTCTTGCAGCACGGTGCGATCTGGTTCTCCACTGCCCTCGCCCTCGGCTTGGCCCAGGCCTTGATCTTCCCGGCGACCTTGGCGCTCGTCTCTGGTCGACTACCGGCGACACAGTTGGGCGCGGGGATGGGGTTTCTGGGTGCGCTCCGCAACGGAGGCAAAGTGTTGGGGCCCTTGCTCGGGGGTTTCCTCATCCAATGGCTGGGCTTCCAGAGCAGTTTGCAGTGCTTCGCTTTGCTCGTCCTGGCTTGCGCGGCGGTTTCTTTCTGGCGGAGTTTCCGCTTTCGTCCGGTTTCGCTGAACTGAGGGCAAGCCTCTGGAAATTTCCCAGTAAATCGGTTATTATGACTGAGTTGCATTGACCTGTACTGCGCGGGTTAAACCTGCATTTGGCTAGAGGGGCATATGAGCGAAGAACCGGTTGTTCGCATTTATGGTGCACATTGGTGCCCGGATTGCCGCCGCT
This sequence comes from Chloroflexota bacterium, assembly GCA_011523615.1. Classification (GTDB taxonomy): domain Bacteria; phylum Chloroflexota; class Anaerolineae; order Aggregatilineales; family Phototrophicaceae; genus WTGJ01. Next base: position 288,555 of record WTGJ01000020.1, read on the forward strand.
GCAAAACCTTCCTGGGTGAACATTCCATCCCCTATGAATGGATCGACATCCTCGAAAAACCGGAAGTGACGGCCGAATTGCTCGAAAAAACGGGCGGCAAACGCGGGCTGCCTACCGTCGAATTCCACGATGGTGAAATCATGCTCGGCCCGACCAACGCGGAGCTGGCACAAAAGCTCGACCTGCGCCTCAGCATGCAACGCAGCTTCTGGCCGCTCATCGTCATCGGTGGCGGGCCGGCCGGGCTGACCGCTTCCATTTTCACCGCCCGTGACGCCACCGAAACGCTCGTCATCGAACGGGAAGCCATCGGTGGGAATGCCAATTTTACCGGCTACCTGGAAAACGTCCCCGGCTTCCCCCAACCGATCACCGGCTTTGAATTCAGCGAACGCTTGCGCGAACAAGCGGAACTCTTTGGCGTGGAAATCTTACAGGCGACCAACATCGAGAGTGTGCGCAGTGAGAACAATTACCACACCATCACGACCGCCGAAGGCGATGAATACAGTTGCGATGCCCTGGTCATCGCCACCGGCAGCCGTTACCGCAACCTGGACATCCCCGGCGAGCAGGATTTCATCGGCAACGGCGTCCATTTCTGCGCTTCTTGTGATGGCCCCTTCTACAAAGGGCAACATGTCGCCGTGATCGGCAGCGGCAACAGCGCAGCGGAAGCCGCCCTGGAACTATCCACGATTGCCAACAAGGTGACGATGCTCGTCCGTGGCGATACCCTCAAAGCGAATTCGGTGTGCAAGGACAAAGTCATCGAAAGAGAGAATATCAGCGTCCAATTCAACAGCCAGCCACAGAGTTTCACCGGCAGGAAACGCCTCCGCGCTGTGGACGTCCTCAATCGCGAAACCGGTTCGGAAGAGAAAATCCGCATCAGTGGTGCGTTCATCTTCATCGGGCTGGAGCCGAACACGCATTTCCTCAAAGACTCGGACGTTCAGTTGGATCCCTGGGGCTTCATCCGTACCGGTCACAACATCCCCCTGCAAAATGATCACATCGGCCAGTACTCAGAACGCCAACCCCTCATCTTTGAAACATCCATCCCCGGAATTTTTGCCGCCGGTGATGTCCGCGAAGGCAGCACCAAACAGGTAGCCACTGCCGCAGGCGAAGGGGCAACCGCGGCGATGCTCGTGCGTGAATACTTGAAAGGTGTTAAATTTAAGATCTAAGCGCTGTATGCCGCTTCAGTAGAAGGAGTGTTCTCGGATGAGTGAAAGAACCGTCACGTATCTGGGCAAAGACATCGTTCACCTGGAAGGCCCCGAATTGGAAGCGGGTGATGATGCGCCAGAAGTCGAATTGGTACAACAATGGGGTAGACCGTTTCGCCTGCTCGCAGACACCGCGGAAAAGATCCGCCTCATCAGCGCCATTCCCAGCCTGGATACCGCCATATGTGACGTGCAAACCCGGCGACTGAGCAAAGAAATCGAAGAAATGGGCGAGGATTTTCAATTCATCACGATCAGCTCAGACCTGCCCCCTGCCCAGGATCGCTGGTGCACTTTTGCCAGCGTCAGCCGGAGTACGGTTCTTTCCGATCATAAAGACATGGCATTCGGCTTTGCCTATGGCACGATGATCCAGGAAATGCGCATCGAACACCGTGCCCTCTTCGTCGTGGATGATGAAGACGTGATCTGCTACGTGCAATACTTACCCGAGGTCCACGAACACCCGGATTACGATACTGCCTTAACGGTGTTAAAAAGCCTCGAGTGAACGAGCTCGCCTCATCCGTTTGATTTCGCCGCTGCATTCAATGAAACTGCACCGAATGAATGGGTGGCAAATGGTGGCTCAAGCACTGCCAAGTATCACCCCGATCCTCTGAGATGAAGAAGTTGCCGGTCGTCGTCCCAAAAGCGAGCGTGTCTCCTGATACATCCAGGGCGTGCCGAAAGACCAGATCGTAGCTCGGCCCCTGCGGCAAGCCGACGGTCAGCTCTTGCCAGCTGCCCCCGCCATCTTCCGTACGACAGACGCGCAAGCGCCGCTCCACCGCAATCCGATATTCCGCATCCACCGCCGGCACGACCCAGGCGCATCGCGCGTCCTCTTCATCCACCGCGATCGCAAAGCCAAAATAAGCGCCTGTCTCCTTCTGCGAGATATCCAACCAGTTCTGACCGCCATCTTCGCTGCGAAAGATCCCGCAGTGATTCTGTTGCCAGAGCACATCCGGTTGGCTGGGAGATGCCAGCATGTAATGCGGGTCGTGGCCGTATTCCGCAGCTGGATTCGGCAGATAACACGCATTCAGACCGCGATTGCGCCCCTGCCAGCTTTCCCCACCATCCTCGCTGACGTACACCCCGCCCACGCTGATGCCGACCGTGATGCGCCGCGAATCTCTGGGGTCAACGATGATCGAACACAAGCCCGCCTGATCGCGCCCGCCGCCAAACCAATGCTCGCGGGATGGGTGCAGCCACAAGGCTTCGTTCAATTGCCAACTGTCGCCGCCATCGTCACTGCTGAATAAGCCGCCCGGCTCCGTACCAAAATAGAGGCGGTTTGGCTCTTCTTCACCGCCCGGCGCGATGTACCACAAGTAGGTACAGGCAGCAGAACCGCCATCCGGCCGTTTCGCATTTTCCGGGTAGGCCGGCGTCGGCACCTCTTCCCAGCTTTCCCCTAGGTCGCGGGAACGTTGCAGTTTGTTCCCCCAATGCCCATGGTCCAGCGCCGCCCAGAGCGTATCATTGCGGCGGTCGACGAAGGCATAACTGATCGTCTGTGCAGGCAGGGCCTCCTGCACCAATTGCCAGCTGCCCTGCCGTCGTTCGTAACGAATCAGCCCTTTGCGCGTTCCCAGGATGAGATGGTCCGCCGAAGATTCACCCATGCTCATTTCCTCATCATCCCACCCGATAAGGCCTGCAGGATGGTCACCACATCACCATCTTGCAGGGCATCCGTCAATCCCTGCCGGTCATGTATCCGTTCATCGCCAATGAAGACGTTGACATGGGGCCGCAATGCGCCATGCTCGTTGACCACATAGGCGGCCAAGCCAGGAAAGCGCTCGTCCGCCTGGCGGATCAGCGCCGCCACATCGCGCGCCTCCAGCCGCAATTCGCCCAGCCCGGGGAAGAATTTCTCTAAGTGGCTGGTAAAACGGAGTTGAATCACGATGGCCCTGGCTCATGCGTGATTCCAGTATACAAAATCATACGGCCGGACATTGCCTTCACCAATGAGCGTTTCTCTGTTGGTTCCTGCTTTGCTTGCAAGATGGCTCCAAGATTCGTTATCATCCATTTTCGTGCGTGCATTTTCAGCGCGCCCAAGGAAAAAAGTTGGATAGGAGGAACAAATGCGTAAAACCACTTTGCTCGGGGGTCTCCTTTTGCTGATGCTGCTCTCTTTTGCCTTGATCAGTGCTCAGGATGACGGCCCTAACATCGCCCTATTCTTGCCCCTGAGCAACAACGAGTACGTCCGCAATGCGGAACTCGGCGTACAGAATATCCTGGATGCAAACGGTGCGAGTCTGACTGTTTTTGCCCCGCCCACCTTCAACTTCGAAGAGCAACTCAACCAGTTGCAGGATGCCATCACGACCGGTGGTTTTGATGCTTTCATCTTCTACCCTGCGGATGGCGTGGGTGCCGTTGTGGCTGCGGATATGGCGGCAGAAGCCGGTATCCCCATGATCGCGCTCGATGCGGCCATCAATGAAGATCGCCACACCCTCGTCCCCTATGAGAACATCGCCGCGCAAATCGCCCGTACCGGCGATGGTGATGGTTCCCAAATCGGACAGGCGATCGTCATGGCTTGCGAAGGCATCGATCCTTGTGAAGTGGTCTTCCAAATTGGTTTCGAAAACTTCCCGCTGGATCTCGATCGCTTCAACGCGGTTCAGGATGTCGTTTCCAAACATGCCAACATCCAGATCGTCTCCAATCAGCCGGGCGCGTATACCCAGGATCAGGGTTATATCGTCGCGGTCGATCAATTCCAGGCCAACCCGGGTGTGGATGTCTTCGCTTCTGTGGGTGATCAAATGACCCTGGGTGCCGAAATCGCCGCCGAAGATGCCGGCCTTGATATCAAGCTGATCGGTCAGGGTGCCAGTCAAGACGGTTACCAGGCAGTCGCCGAAGGGCGTTTCTTCGCCACCGTCGCCAACATCCCTTACACCAATGGTCAAATCGCGGCCCAGATGGCCCTGCAGGTGCTGGATGGCACCCTTCTCGTACGCTCGGTGAACATGTACGACCAGGCGCCACCCTTCCCCGCCTCCGGACCCATCATCACGCAGGATAACTACGAGGACTTTGAACCGCAGTGGTAATGCGCCGAGCGTTTTAAGGACTGCATCCTTTGGCCGAAACGCCAATCATTGAAGTCCGCAATGTCTCACGGCAATTCGTAGCCGTACAGGCACTGGTGGACGTCAACCTCTCCATCAACCAGGGTGAAATCCACGCCCTGGTTGGGGAGAATGGGGCAGGAAAATCCACCCTAGGCAAAATCATCAGCGGCATCGAGCGGCCGGATGCGGGCACGCTCTGGGTGCGCGGCGCAGCCCGCAATTACACCCACCCCATCGATGCCCTGCGCGATGGCATCACCACCATCACGCAGGAGATCGCGCTGATGAACCAACAAACCATCATCGATAACGTCCTGCTCGGTCGGGAAAAACAACAATTTGGCATCCTGAAACGCAGCGAAATGCGCCATGAGTTCGACCGCATTGTGCAAGATTCCGGCTTCGATCTGAACCCGGATGCCATCGTCGGTGGTTTGCACCTCGCCGACAAGAAAAAGGTAGAAGTGCTGCGTGCCATCGCCCGCGATTCCGAGCTCATCATCATGGATGAGCCCACCGCCATGCTCGCCGACGACGAGACGCAGATCTTCCTCGAGATCGTCCGCGATCTGAACCAGCGTGGTCATACCATCATCTACATTTCGCACTTCCTGGAAGAAGTTCTCAACCTGGCCGATACCGTCACCATCATGCGCAATGGGCGTATCGTGCGCACCGCAGCCACGAGCGAAGAAACGACCGACTCCCTCGTCGAAGCCATGCTTGGGCAAACGCTCTCGGAAATGTACCCGCCGCGCGTGTTGCCGCCGCCGGATGCCCACAATGCCCTGGAAGTCCGTGGTCTACGAAGCAACGTGTTCGATGGCCTCAATCTGCAGGTGCGCTCCGGTGAAATCGTCGGCCTGGCCGGCCTCGTCGGCAGCGGCCGCAGTCGCCTGGTACGGACCATCTTCGGCGCAGAAGAGATTCGCGGCGGTGAAATCCTCGTCCATGGCGCTCCTTTGGCCATCCGAAACACCACAGACGCCATCCGCGCAGGGATTTTCATGCTGCCCGAGAGTCGCAAAGAACAGGGGCTTTCCCTCAAGCAGGTCATCCGTAGCAATTTGACCCTGCCCCATCTGCGCTCGGTGAATTGGGGGGCGGGCATCATCAATTATCCGGACGAGACGCGCCGCATCCGCAATTTGCTCGCCGAGCTGAACGTGCAACCACCACTGCCCCAGCTGCAGGTGAACCGCCTCTCCGGTGGCAATCAACAACGCGTCCTCTTCGGCAAATGGCTCTTCGAACGGCCCGGCGTTTTTCTCGTCGATGAGCCCACCCGCGGCGTCGATATTGGTGCCAAACAAGCCGTCTACCACCTCATCGCTGAGTTGGCCGCCGAGGGGGTTGCCATCTTGCTCGTTTCTTCGGAAATGGATGAAATCCTCGGTCTCTGCCATCGCGTTTATGTGATGCGCCTCGGGCAGATCGTCGCCGAATTTGGGGCAGAGACCGATTCGCCCATCTCCCGCCGCGGCATCATGACGGCTGCGTTTGGCACGATTCAGGATTCCGTGGCACAAGACTGAGGAAAGAAAACACCCATGAATGCGAACGCTCCGTCTCTTTCCGATCGCCTCACCCAGCTCGATCGGCGCAGCATCAGCAATTTCTTGCTCGATTATGGCATCGTCATCGCATTCCTGGTGTTTTACTTTCTCCTGGCCTTCAGTACCGAAGCCTTCTTCACCATTCGCAATCAGCTGAACATCCTCGATCAAGCGCATCAAATTGGTTTGATCGCCATCGCCGGTACCGTCGTCATCATCGCTGGCGGATTCGATCTATCCACTGGCGCCATCTTCGCGATGAGCGGCGTGGTGGCCGGGCTCGTCGCTCGGGATTGGGCGGATGTCGCCTCGATCGGCGCCGCAGCGCCGTATCTGGGTTGGATCATCGGCATCCTCGTCGGTACTTTGCTTGGCTTGCTCAACGGCGTGCTCGTCACCTTCCTGCGCATCAATACCTTCGTCGCCACCCTTTCTACAGGCCTCGTGTTCCGTGGCTTGGCTTTGCTGATCACCCAGGCCGATACCGTGCGCGTGCGCGATCGCGTCTTTTCCGAGCTGGCGCGGACGAACATTTTGGGCGTCCGGACGACCATTTACATCTGGCTCGGTCTGGCCCTCATCCTGACCTTCGTGCTCATCCGCACCCAATTCGGGCGCTACGTTTTTGCCGCGGGCGATAACCCAGAAGCCGCGCGATTGTCCGGCATCAACGTGAACCTGGTGCGCACGATCACCTTTGGCATCAGTGGTTTTGCCGCCGGCATCGCGGGAGTCATCTCCGCTTCGAAATTTTTGCGCGCCCAAAGTGATAATGGCCAGGGATTGGAGTTGATCTCGATCGCCGCGGTGGTCGTGGGCGGCACCAGCATCATGGGTGGCGAGGGGGCGATTTGGCGCACTTTCCTCGGCGTCATGCTCTTGCGCTTGATTGAAAACGGTTTCAACCTGGTCCAGGTGGAGAACTTTTACCGCAGCATCTTCCAGGGCCTCATCATTCTGTTCGCCGTGGCGCTGGATGCGTTGCGGCATCGAAGGAGTTGAGGACTTTATGACGACTACAATGTCCATCGGGTCAATATTGGATCGAGTTGAGGTGCGTGAATATACACTCCCTGAGTTTCAGCGTGATTTTGTCTGGACCGATGAAAAGATAGAAAGATTCTATTATTCTCTTTATCGTGGATACCCTGTAGGTGGCTTGATCACTTGGCGAACAAATCAATACTCCTCAGCTGCAAGAAGTGAAACCAGAGAAAACGTTTCGCCCATTACATTCATCTTAGACGGACAGCAAAGAGTCACTGCACTGTATAGCATCTGCAAAGGAAGGCCCCCTGAATTCTATGAAGGAGACCCCACGAGATTCGATAATTTTTATTTTGATTTAGATAGAGAAACTTTCAGATTTTATAGTCCTCAAACCGCTAGAGAAAACCAACGCCTGATTCTGGTATCTGAGATTTTTCAGCATGGGGAAGATTATTACGATTCACAAATGGATCAATTGGGCTATTCAAATAAAGATGTAAGGCTTCTATCGAAGATCATCAACCTATTGACCAAGAATTTATACTTCAACGAATTAGCAGGAGAACAATATAAATTAGGAACAGTAATTGAAGTCTTTAACGAGGTGAACCGTGGTGGCACACCTCTCTCCGTGGCTTATCTGACCCTGTCAAAAATCTATCCAATTTGGCCTGAATGCCGAAACACTTTGACGAAACTGCAAGAAAAATTGCATGTATGGCGGATCAGAGTTGAGCTACTTCTGCGCAGCATGACAGTTGTAACGACACAAAATTGGTCATATAGTTCGTTGGATTTCAACCAAGTCACAAAAAAGCAATTGGAAGACAGTTATAAAAGAACCGAAACCATCTTGATACAGATTCTTGATTTGATCAAATCTCATCTAGGGATTGATTCTTCAAACGTTCTTAGAAGTCATAACTCTTTACCGATCATGTTGCATTTTCTCAACAAGTTTCGCAACCACAACATCACAACGGCAGGTTTCGTAAGATTGTTGGGTTGGTACCTTCATACAGTATTTTGGCGAAGATATCCGGGAAAAAACGATAACTTTTTTCAAAGAGATTTGAATTTAGTCAATGAAGCTGCCGACTGGAATTCTTGCTTGGATTCGATGTATGAATTGCTTCGCTTAGACCACGGACCTCTTCATTTCAACCCAGAGCATTTTGACGTTTCTCAAGTCAACAGTGTTTATTATCCGATAATTTACATCCTTATGCGGACAGGTAATGCAATTGATCTAGGCAATCGTAGGATCCGACTCAGCACATCCATTAGCGAACCCTTACATAAACATCACATTTTCCCAAAGAAGCATTTGCAGCAATATTCTAGAAAAGAAGTGAACGCGCTCGCCAATTTTGCTTTCATTACAAGAAGCTCCAATCTAAGCATCAGCGCAAATCTGCCTAGTGATTATCTAGCAGAAATTGAGGTTAAGGTTCTTGAATCTCAATGGATTCCAGTAGACCAAAAGTTATGGGAAATTAAGAATTATCCAAAATTCCTATCTGAGCGTCGCAAACTCCTATCCGCCGCAGCCAACAAACTTCTCGAGAATCTGGAGTCCGGCAAACTCCCTCACGCCTAACCCCACCCTAGCCCCTACCCTCAATATCCGCTATCATATCCTGTCGCCAAACGACCAGAATATGGGACGGTATGCCCAAGCAATCCGCGCAAATTTACCCCTTCACCGCCATCGTCGGCCAGGAACGCATGAAGCGCGCCCTCATCCTCAACGCCATCCACATGCCCATCGGCGGCGTCCTCATCCGCGGCGAACGAGGCACCGGTAAATCCACCGCCGCGCGCGCCCTGGCCGTCCTCCTCCCCGATATTGAAGTCATCGCCGAATCTCCCTACGCCGACGACCCCGCCCATCCCTCTACCTGGTCGGACCCCATCCGCGAGCGCGTCGCTCGTGGCGAAGAACTGACGACGCGCCGCCAACGCGTCCGTTTCATCGACTTGCCCGTCTCGGCCACCGAAGATCGCGTCGTCGGTACGCTGGATATCGAAAAAGCCATCCAACAGGGTGAACGGCACTTCGACCCCGGCGTCCTCGCCAACGCCAACCGCGGCATCCTCTACGTCGACGAAGTCAACCTGCTCGATGACCACGTTGTCGATCTGCTGCTGGATTCCGCCGCGATGGGCATCAACGTCGTCGAGCGCGAAGGCATCAGCTTCTCTCACCCCGCCCGTTTCATCCTCGTCGGGACGATGAACCCTGAAGAAGGCGACTTACGCCCGCAATTGTTGGATCGCTTCGCTCTCTCCGTCGAGGTTCGTGGCATCAGCAACGCGGATGATCGCATGAACATCCTCGAGCGCCACATCCACTACGAGCGTGACCCAGAAAACTTCCAGCGCGAGTGGCAAAGCGCCGAAGATGAACTTTCTGATCGCATCGCCGCCGCCCGAGAAATCGTCGAGGAAGTTTCCTACACGCGGCGTGATCTCTATGCCATCGCCTCCCTCACCAGCAGCATGCGCATCGATGGCCACCGCGCCGACCTCGTCATCCTCAAAGCGGCCCGCGCCCAGGCGGCCTTCGAAGGACGGAAGCACATCACCAGTACCGACATCCTGTTGGCGACCGAGCTGGCCGTCCCCCACCGCCTCAAGCGCGGCCCCTTCACCGATGCCCAGATGAGCATGGGTGCCTTGCAGGGCCAACTCGAGCAAATCGAAGCCGATTACGGCGAAGGCGATGAAGAAGCCCAGCCCGGTGAAAGCGGCGAGGGCGAAATGGACGATAAAAAAAAAGTCCTTCCCTGAGTGAAACCGCGGAGGGGGAACGGGAATCGCCCGATCTGGAAAGCGCTGAACCAGCACCGCAGGAAGTATTCCAAAACCCCCAGGACGCCAACTGGTGGGAAGGGGGGCAGAAAGTCGAATCCGCCGGTGAATTCCAGCCCCGCCGCCTGAATACGCCGCTGGATCAACTGACGCGCCGTTCGGCTGGCCGCCGTTCCCGCACCCATACCGACCGCAAGCGCGGCCGTTACATCCAATCACGCCCGGCAGGCGAGCGAACCGACGACATCGCCTTCGATGCCACCCTCCGCGCCGCTGCTCCTTTCCAGGTCGAGCGCAAAAGCCAAAAAGCAGCCACCGAAATGGCCTACGCCTTGCGCAAATCCGACCTGCAACGCAAAGTGCGCGTCCGCAAAGCCTCCAACCTGATCCTCTTTGCCGTCGACGCTTCCTGGAGCATGGCTGTATCCGAGCGCATGCAAGCCACCAAAGGGGCGATCATGTCGCTGCTGACCGACGCCTATCAACGGCGCGATCGCGTCGGCCTCGTCGTATTCCACAAAGACCGTGCCAACCTCGTCCTGCCCCCCACCAATTCGGTCGTCCTCGCCAAGCAAACTCTGGTCGATATCCAGGTCGGTGGCAAAACACCGCTCTCGGCTGGCTTGCTCCTGTGTTTGGATACCGTCCAAAGAGAAAAGCAACTGCACCCGGATGTCATGCCGCTCATCATCCTGCTCACGGATGGCGCCGGCAACGTCTCCCTCAGCGACCGCTTATCGCCGATGGAAGAAAGCTACCAGATCGCCGAACGCATCTCCCAGGACGACATACGCACTCTCGTGATCAATATGGAACACGCCGCTTTCGATCAGGGTTTGGCGCGCCAGCTCGCCGAGCGCCTCGGCGGCCCCTGCTATACCCTCAGCCAACTCAAAGCGGAAACCTTACTGCAAACCGTGCGCGCCGAGATGGAAGCTAGATGAAAGTGCACTGAATTCAGGCGACCTAACCCACCCCGTGAAACGCATCCATTCACCTCATGAAATTTGGCGAAGGATCCGCAGCCAGGGTCCACTGAATATCGCCCGCCGCATCTGGGTGCCGCTGGAACGCCGCTTGACCGGCGCACCGGTCTGGCGTTACTGCCAGATCACGCCGCAGCTGTACCTCGGCGGTCAACATGGCAAGCGCGGCCTGGCCGCGATGCAATCCCGCGGCATCCACAGCGTCGTCAACCTCCGTGAAGAATTTGACGATGCCGCCCGTGGCCTGTCCCTGAATCGCTACCTATACCTGCCCACTACCGACGGCGAAGCGCCGACCCTCGAACACATCCGCGCCGGCGTCGCCTTCATCCACCACCAGACGCTGGAACGGGGTGATGCGGTGTACGTCCATTGTTGGGTGGGCGTTGGGCGCGCCGCGACGGTGGTTGCCGCTTACCTGGTCGCCCATGAAGGAGAAACGCCACATTCTGCCCTGGCGCGCATTGAGACAGTACGGCCTTTCGTCTGGCCCAGCCAGAGCCAGAGGGAGCGCTTGCAAGAATTCGCCGCTACCTTGCCTGCGCCCTAACCCAACGCGCGCAATTCACGCGGGAAGCGCGTCAAACTCTCGTTGCCGTCTTCCGTAATCCACAGGTCATCCTCGATCCTCACGCCCAGCACTTCCATTTCGTAGAGTCCCGGCTCCACCGTGAAGACCATCCCCAGTTGCAACGGCAATTCATTGCCATCTACGATGTAGGGTTCTTCGTGCGCCTCCAGGCCCAGGCCATGCCCGGTACGGTGGCGGATCAAATGCCCAAAGCCCGATTCGCGCAGGACTGCTGTGGTTCGCCGGTCCAGCTCGCCACAGGTCAAGCTCGGCCGAGCGGCTTCTCGCGCCGTTTGATTGGCGCGGTGAACCACTTCATACACCTCCCGCTGTTTCGCACTCGGTTCGCCAAAAAAGAACGTGCGGGTGATGTCGGCACAATATCCTTCATATACGCCGCCAAAATCGATGATCAAGGCATCCCCCGGCTGCGAGGCGTAAGGCAAAGGGCCGTGATGCGGTAATGCGGAGTTGCCACCGGCGTGTACGATGGTCGGGAAGGCTTGACCTTCACAACTATTCTCCCGCATCAGGGCATCCAAGCGCGCACCAATTTCCAGCTCAGTCATGCCCACCCGCACTTCCGAGAGCGTCTGTTCCAGAGCGGCTTCGCTGCGCTGGATCGCCCCCCGCAGCCGGAACAACTCGGTCTCGTCTTTGCGCATCCGCAAGCCATTCAGCAAGGGATCGCCATTCGTCAATTCTGCCCCGAGCGCGCGCAGGATCTCGCATTCGTTGTAACGCATCCGCCCACCTTCGATGGCGACGCGCTTCCCGCGCAAAGCCAATTCAGCGAATAATTGTCGGAATGCGTCTTGGTGGCCTTCGGCATCCGCCCAGATGATGGTCCTAGCGATGAGACCATGCAGCGCGAACAGCGGTGCTTCCAGTTTAGGCGCGACGGCCAGTGGCTCGCCTTCCTGCGGCAAAAACCAGACCAGCGGCCGCTCCAATAAGAAGTGCGCCCCGCCGCAGAGGTAACGCAGGTTCGGCCCCGGGATGATAGCGACTGCAGCCACGGCCGCTTCAGCCATCGCCTCCTGCAAGCGGCCCACCCGCGCTCGATAATCGGGCGCTGGCAATTCCTCAACGTTCATCCAGCCTCCTTTGCCGCTGCCGCTGCTCGCGCCGAAGCCGCCATTTCCGCGCGATAGCGCGCACTCAGGTGATGGGTCATGGGCCAATCACCCTCGCCAATTTTGCGACCATCGATCTCACGCACCGGCGTCAGGCCACCAAACGTTCCGGTCACGAAAGCCTCCTCCGCGTCATATACATCCGTCAACGAAAAATCACCTTCCCAGGCGGGAATGCCCTCTTCTCGGCATATCCGCAACACCTCGCCCCGGGTGATGCCGGGCAGGCAATGGCGGCCGCTCGAAGTCCACACCGCCCCACCGCGGACGATGAAAAAATTGGTCGCATTGCAGGTCGCCACAAAACCGCGCGTATCCAACATCAAGGCCTCATCCGCGCCGGCCGCCAGCGCTTGTTGCAAGGCGATCACCTCGTGCAGTTTGCTGTGGCAATTGAGCCGCTGGTCGAGCGTATCCGGCGGTGGCCGCCGCACCGTACTGGTGAAGAGGGTGATGCCCCTGCTCTGGTGTTCTGGGTTGGCCCGTTTGTGTTCGGCGATGATGACCACCGTCGGACCGCCGATCGTCAAGCGAGGGTCCTGGGAAGGCGTTTTCTTGACCCCCCGCGTGAACATCAGCCGCACATGCACATCGCTGTGCATGCCGTTGGCTTGCACCGTTCGGTAGAGGGCGGCGGTGATCTCTTCCCGCGTCATCCCCAAATCCAAGGCGGTCGCGCGGGCCCCCTGCTCGAGCCGCGCCAGGTGCTCTGCCAGATGCGCGAAGCCACCCTCATGCAAGCGCAAGCCCTCCCATATACCATCTCCTATCAGGAATCCGCTATCCAATACGGAGACGGCCGCTTGCGCCCGCGGGATCAAGTCGCCATTGACGTAGACCAGCACCGTTTCGTTGCGTTCATCGGGCAAGGCATCGTGCGTTCCCCGCGGCATCCCCTCTCCTCATCGCATTTCCCGATTGCGGCCAGTATAACGCAGCAATTCCTGCTGCTGCGCTACCTGCTACACTGGCGGGGCATCACTCATCTCGCACAGTAGAGAGAGCTTCGCTCAACGAGGTTCCCGATGGTCCACGCAAACCAACAAATCACGTTCATTTATACGACTGATCTGGCCGCTTCTGCACACTTCTATGGCGAGCAATTGGCCCTGCCGCTCGTTGTGGATCAAGGCAGCTGCCACATCTACCGCGTCAATCCCGCCGCCTATCTGGGCATATGCACCGGCGAGGATGCGCCCAGCCGGGCAGAAATCAGCGCCAAGCGCCAACTCATCCTGACCTGGGTCGTGGATGATGTGCCCGCCTGCTATGAGTCTTTGCGCGCCCGCGGGGTCATTTTCGAGAGCGCTCCGAGAGTCCACAGCGGCTTCAGCATCGAACATTGTTTCTTGCGCGATCCCAACGGATACCTGCTGGAGATCCAGCGATTCCTGGATCCCAACTGGCACGAAGCTCTGCCATAACCACACTGGAAACTCAACCCGCCGCTCATCATAATGACCTTAGCCACTGCACAAAACCCACCAAAAGGCGCAGGTATCGCCGGGAGATCGGCCAGCATGGATTCCCCCAGCCCCATTTTCGAGGAATTGCAATGGCGCGGCCAGGTCCATAGCGCGACCGAAGGTTTCGCCGCCGCCCTGGCGCGGGGACCGCTCACCGTCTACAACGGCTTCGACCCGACCGGCGCCAGCCTCCATGTCGGTCATTTGATCCCCATCCTCGGTCTGGCTCGCTTGCAACGCGCCGGCCATACCCCCATCGCCCTCGTCGGTGGCGGTACCGGTCTCATCGGCGACCCCAGCGGCAAGACGCGCGAACGTCAATTGCTCTCCCGAGATGTGATGGAAGCCAATGTCGCCCAAATTCGCGTCCAACTGGCCCAATACCTCGATTTTGAAGTGAGCAGCAATCGTGCACAACTGCGCAACAACCTCGATTGGTTGGAACCGCTCAGCCTGCTCGAATTCATGCGCGATACCGGCAAACACTTCACGGTCAATTACATGCTTGCCAAAGATTCCGTGAAATCCCGCATCCAGAGCGAAGAAGGCATCTCGCTCACCGAGTTCGTCTACATGCCCCTGCAAGCCTACGATTTCCTCTGGTTGAACGAAAACGCCAACTGCCAGGCGCAATTGGGCGGCAGCGACCAGTGGGGCAACATCGTCGCCGGCGTCGACCTGATCCGCCGCAAACGCGGCAGCGCGGCATACGGCCTGGTCTATCCCCTACTGACCACTGCCAGTGGCGCGAAATTTGGCAAGTCAGAGGGCGGCGCCATCTGGTTGGACGCGGAACTCACTTCGCCCTATCGCTTCTATCAATACTGGTTCAACTGCGCCGATGAAGATGTCGTCGCCTACCTCAAGACCTTCACCTGGCTGGACCGGGCGGAAATCCATGCGCTCGACCAGGAGCGACAGGACAACCCGGGCGCCCGCGTCGCGCAACGTACGCTGGCCCGTGAGGTGACGCGCCTCGTTCATGGAGAAAGCGAGTTAACCAAGGCCGAGCGCGCCACCCAAGTGCTTTTCGGCGGTGACCTGGCGGAAATCAGCGTTACGGAATGGTCGGAAATCGGCGAAGACGTGCCCTACAGCGAACGGCCGGCGGCGGAACTTCAGGGCGATGGCACGGAGCTCGTCACATTGCTGGCGGAGAGCGGACTGGCGCAATCACGGGGCGAAGCGCGCCGCCTCATCCGGGGCGGTGGCGTCTACCTCAACCACCGACGAGTCACCGACGAGGGCAGCCGCATCCGCCAGAGTGATTGCCTGCATGGCCAATTCTTACTCCTCCGAGTCGGCCGCCGCAAATTGCACCTGCTGCGCCTGCTACCTGCTTAGTCCTCCGCGCGAAACACCCGTTCCCCCGCAACATAGGTCTCTTCCACGCGCAAAGAAAGAAGATCCGCCGTCGGCGTCGTCAACGGGTCACCACTGAGCACGATCACATCGGCCCATTTGCCCGGTGTGAGGCTGCCACGGTTGCCCGCATCACCACTCAGGATCGCGCCGCCCATCGTGTAGGCATAGATGGCCTCTTCCCGGGTGATCGCTTGCGCGGGGCCCAATGCCTCGCCCCGGTGATCCAGCCGGTCGACCGCTGCTTTCAAGCCGATCAAGGGGTTATCATCGGGAACGACCGGCGCATCGGTGCTCAAGGCAAAGGGAATGCCCGCATCCAGCACTTCACGGGCGGGGTAGGCCCGGGGGATGAATTCATCCGGCAGGTAACGGCGGTAGGTCGCCCCCATGGCCGGCAGGAAGACGGCCTGCATCGCCACCCCCACGCCCAGTCGCGCCACCTGCGCCACCTGTTCCGGCGTCGGTAAAGCCAAGTGCTCGATGCGGTGCATCAAGCCGGGTTGGTGCAGGCGGCGATCCAGCGCTTCATAAATATCCAACACTTGCTTCAGGGCGACATCGCCATTGGCGTGGGTCGCCATCTGGAAGCCGGCGGCATGCGCTTCCCACATGCGGTCAGCCAATTCCTCATCTTCGTAAATGAGCAGCCCCTGGGTCGCCGTTTCTTTGTAAGGTTGGCTGATCGCCGCCGTCGCGCTGGTCAAGCCACCATCGGCGAAGAATTTTACGGCATCCATGCGCAAAAAATCGCTCAAATGGCGTTCAGGCAAGGGCAAATCCTGATCGCCACTGCGCCGCGCAACCAGCAAATTCATCCGCACCGCCAGCTGCCCCGCGGCATCCAGCTCACGATAGGCGGCCACGTCGACCGGCTCCGCATTGGGGTCCGTGGCGCTGGTGATGCCCAGGCTCAATTGATGCTCGTGGCAGGCGCGGATCGACGCCCGCCGTTGGGCCGCCGTTGGCTGCGGGATATGCTGCAAGACTTGCAACATCGCCGTTTCCGCCAGGTAACCATTGGGCTCGCCATTTTCGTCGCGCCCGATGTGACCGCCGAACGGATCCGCAGTATCCCTCGTAATTCCCGCCCATTCCAGCGCCAGGGAATTGGCGACCGCGGCGTGCCAACTGGTATGCACCACCACTAGCGGATGTCGGTCGCTGGCTGCATCCAAATCCGCACGAGTCGGATGCCGACCCTCCGCCAGAAAATTCTCGTTGTAGTTGCCGCCTTGAATCCAGGTGCCGGGCGCTTCTTGCTCCGCCCGTTCACGGAAGCGTTGCACCAAAGTTACGAGGTCCGGGCCGCGCTCGGCGGTGACATTGACCAGCCGCGTCAGTAGATCGCCCAGCCAGGGCACATGCACATGGGCATCGTTGAAACCGGGCATGAGGGTCCGACCACCCAGATCCACTTCCAGCACGCCATCGCCCCGCAAGGCTTCATAACTCCCCAGCGCCGCGATCTTGCCATCTCGCCGCACGCGCAGGGCCTCTGCCTGCGGGCAAGCGCGATCGATCGTGTGGATGATGCCGTTGTGAAATAGGATCATGCTGGTTTCCTTTGCTGCAAACCTACTTCAAGAACCGTCGACATGCACGCTGATGCTCACCCCATCACTCCGCGTCCCATCCGCGCGGTAAGAGACCACAGTCAGGAGATAGGACTTGCTGCGCTCCCCTTCCCAAACCAGGTGCGCCATGAATGCCGCGGTCGCGATATCGTTGAATGCCGTAGCGGCGGCATAAGGCTCACCTTCCGCCAGGGGATCATCCACGAACAACCGTACCTGGTGGATGCCGGCTCCATCATCTTCCGCCAGTACTTCCAGGATGAGGGTTTCACCGCGCATGAGGCGCGCATTGTTCGCCGGATTCAAGATTCGCACGCGAGGGATATCGGGCGTTGGCGCCACTGCCGCGGGCGATCCCGCCGTGCTGATCAGGTTGCAAGCAGCCAACATCATGACGAGGGTCGACCAGAACAGCGAGTCCCACCTACGGTACCTTCGCCGATCGCCGCGGCCAACTCGCAGCCCACGCATCCACCTTCGCTTCCCACTCCCCGCGAATGCTATGATTGTAAACGGTGGCAATCGCACTGTAAACGAGGTGGAAATGCAGATCGACGTGCTCACTCTCTTCCCGGCCATGTTCGAAGGCCCCCTCTCCGACAGCATGATGGGAGCGGCCCGCCTGCGTGGTTTGCTGGATTTTCAGGCACACGATATCCGCAACGCCGCCGAGGATGCCCACCGCAGTGTGGATGACACGCCATACGGTGGTGGCGGCGGAATGATCCTGCGCGTTGATGTGCTCACCCGTGCCCTGGAAACACTGCAACCGGCGGAGGCGCCGGTGATCTTGCTCACGCCACAGGGCCGTACTTTTTCGCACCAGATCGCCAGCGAATTAGCCACGCACGACCGCCTCATCCTCGTCTGCGGCCACTACGAAGGCGTCGATGAGCGTTTTCGCCATTACGTGAGCGACGAGATCAGCATCGGCGATTACGTACTGACCGGTGGTGAGCTGGCGGCCATGGTCGTGATTGACGCGGTGGTGCGCCTGCAACCCGGCCTGTTGGGCGCGGAACATGCGGCCACTCAAGATAGCTTCGCGACCGGCTTGCTCGAAGGGCCCCATTACACCCGCCCACGCGAATTCCGCGGCGAAAGCGTGCCGGATGTTTTGCTGAGCGGCCATCATGCGGAGATCGAGCGCTGGCGGCGGAAACAGGCCCTCCGCCGCACCTGGGAGCGCCGCCCGGAACTGCTCAAAACGGCACCGCTCAGCGAAGAAGATGCCCGGCTCCTGGGCGAGTTCGCGCGCGAATGGTCGCTGCTTCGCCTGGCTGGTGAACGTTAGCCTGCCATCAACTGCGCCGAAACCCGAAACGAGGAAGCCAGAATACCCTCAACCCTCCCACACTCGCAAAACATGATCGCCACCCGCGCTGACCACGCATTCACCGCGCGGGTGTGGCGCCAGCGCGCGGATGGGTTTTTCGTGCGCGCGGATCACCCGTGCTGGCGGAGCGCCCGGCGCATTCGCGATGCGATCGGCCGACCAACGCCGCCATGAGCCATCTCGTCCACCCATGTGCAACGTTCCATCCGCTGCAAATGCCGCGCATTCCAGTTCGGCAGCAGCGGGAGAATCCTCAACCAAGACTGCCCCGCTTTCCAGAGAGCGGATTTGCACACCGAACGAGCCGACGATCGCCAACCACGCACGCCCTTCATGCCCGGCCAGCGCCCGTGCGCGTCCGGTCAGCGCTCCCCAATCGCGCCATTGCGCACCGCGGCGGTGATGCCACCATCGCACCAGACGACCGTCGCTGCTCAACGACAGCACGCCAACCGGCTTCTCCGTTTGCGGCCACAACGCCAGCCATTCCTCGGCGCCTTCGCTCAAGATGCGCTGGCGCAACCAGCTGCTCTGCTGCAAACTCCAATTGATCAGGGAGCCCCCGGCCCCCGCCACGAATAGCGTTCAACCCCAGGGCGAAAAACAGAGCGCAGCGATCGCTTCGGATCGCTTTTCGATGCAGTGCCCGCTACCGTCGCTGCGCCAAAGAAAGGTGCGGCCATCCGCAGCACCACTGGCGAGGATATGCCCCTGCCGATGAAAAGCGAGGCAACGGATCGGTGCGTCATGCCCCCCGAATTGCCTCAATGGACGTTCGCCCAATCCGTCTTTCGCCGACCAGGAATGAATCCGGATCGCCTCTCCGCTGGCCACGGCCAACTGCCGTCCGCGGGGTGACCAGGCCAGAGCCGACAACCAACCGATCCTGCGTTCATCGATGGGGGACATCGCTTCCATCTGGCCCACTCCCTCCTGCCCCCAGAGTATAGGTTTGGCGCCGAGCGCGGGCAACGATCTCGCTGCCTGCTGTATCATGGGGGTATGCGCATCTGTCTGAATGCCGCTCTCCTGGCAGGCTCTCGTAAGGATTACCGCGCGGCCGGTATCTCTCATTACCAGAGTCAATCCCTGAACGCTCTCGCGGCCATTTTCCCCAGCGAATGGCAGTTGGAGGCCTGGGTGAGCGCGGAAATCCCGCAGGCAGAATACCCCGGCATCCCGCTGCGGCATGCACCCTGGTCCTTGCGCCGACCCGGGCCACGCATCCTCTGGGAACAGTTGATGCTGCCCCCTTCGCTGCGCGGTGCCGATCTGTTCCACGGCATGGCCTTCGTCTTACCGGCTTTCCTGCGCTGCCCGCAAGTACTCACCATTTATGACCTCAGCTTTTACCGAGAACCGGAGCACCTACCCGCCGCCCGCCGCCATTACTTGAGCCGTGCCACCCGCTGGAGCGCCCGTCGCGCGCGGCGCATCCTCACCATCTCCGCCGCCGTCGCGGCCGATATTGTGGAATACCTGGGGGTGCCCCGACAGCGCATCGATATCGCGCCACCGGGCGTCGACCATTCTCGTTTCTGCCCCCGGCCCGCTGAGGAAGTGGCGGCCTTCCGGCGGCAAAAATCGCTGCCTGAACGCTATTGGTTGTATGTCGGCACGCTGGAGCCGCGCAAAAACCTGGTCACTTTGCTGGCCGCTTATGCGCAACTGAAACCCGAGCAAAGGGTGCCACTCGTCCTCGCCGGTGGCGCAGGCTGGGGTACAGCGGAAATCCATTCCTGCATCGAACGCTGGCAGCTCCATGATTCGGTGCTGCTGCCGGGCTTTCTACCCGCGGCGGAGTTACCGCTCTGGTACAATGGTGCGGATTGGTTCCTGTTTCCCTCCTTGCATGAAGGGTTCGGTATGCCGGTACTCGAGGCCATGGCTTGTGGCGTACCTACGTTGACCAGTGACGCCAATGCCCTGCGGGAATTGGTGGGGGATGGCTCACTTTGCATCCCCGCTCGCGATGCAGATACCTGGCGGATCGCATTGCAGCGAATCGCAGCTGGGCAGATGATGCGCCCGCAGGTCCGGGAACATTCGCTGCAGCGTGCCGCCGAATTCACCTGGGAAAACACGGCGAAACAGCTGCTGGCCAGCTATCGGGCGGCGCTGGCATGATGCATCATCCGCAAGCCCGGCTGCTTCCTCACTACTATCGCTGGTTGCCGATCCTGGATGCCATATTGGTTTTCCTCGCCTTCCAGCTGGCATATCTGGCGGTCTATGAATGGCAGATCCTCCGGCCGGTCCAGGAGGAATTTCGGGCGCCGTTTTATGGCCCTTATTTCGGTTATTACGTTTTGCTCACGACTTTCCTGTATTTCGTGCAATCCGGCGCGGGTCTCTACCGTTCGGTGCGCGGGCGCAGTTGGGCGGAAGAAGTGTATCGCATCTTCAGCGCGGTGACACAGGGCACCCTGGCCCTCATGGCGCTCAGCTTCTTCCTTCAGCCCATCGTTTCCAGCCGCCAGATGCTGGTTTATGTCGCCATCGCGAGCTTCGTCCTGCTTTCACTGGGGCGGGTCTGGGTGCGCATCCTGGACGCCCGCTTGCGTGCACGCGGTGTGGGTGTGTTGCGGACGCTGCTCGTCGGTGTGGGTGAGAGCGGCCAGGCCGTCATGCGCACGATTCTCGCCCGCAAAGCGCTCGGTTATCAGCTGGTGGGCTACCTCCAGGCCGGTGAAGATGCAGAGACCTTCGATTTCGGCAGCCGCATTCCGTCTTTCGGCTCGGTGGCCGATCTGCCCCGCATCCTGCACGAACAGAAAATCGAGCAGGTGATCTACACGTTACCGCTGGGCGAAGGCGAGCTCATCCGCAATGTGGTCGAAGAATGCCGCCGCGCTGGCGTTTCCTTCAGCGTCGTGCCCGATTTCTTTCAGTTGAATCTACGGCAGGTGCAAGTGGAAAACCTCGCCGGCATCCCCCTCTTGAATCTGGAACGGGAATCCTCCATTAGTGGGCGCAACCGCCTGTTGAAGCGCGTGATGGATATCAGCCTGCTCCTGCTGACTTCTCCCCTGTGGCTCCTGTTGTTCCTCGTCGTCTGGTCACTGACGCGCTTGCAGGGGGGTGGCCCGGCGATCTACAAACAACGCCGCGTGGGTGAAAATGGCCGCGAGTTTTTCCTGTACAAATTCCGCAGCATGGTGGCGGATGCAGAAAGCCAACAGGAGCAACTGGTCGCCAGCCACAAACTGGATCCTCGCCATCCCAAGTTGATGGATGACCCCAGGGTCACGCGCTTCGGCCGTTTCATCCGTCGCACCAGCCTCGATGAGTTGCCCAACGTGATCAACGTCCTGCGTGGTCAAATGAGCCTGGTCGGCCCGCGCCCACCGATCCCCAAGGAAGTGGCGCTTTACGCAACCTGGCAAAAAAGCCGCCTGCAATCCATGCCCGGCATCACCGGCCTCTGGCAGGTCAGCGGCCGCAGCGAAGTCCCTTTCGATGAGATGTGCTTGCTGGATATCTACTACATCGAAAACTGGTCGCTCACCCTGGACATCCAGATCCTGATGATGACCCTACCCCTGGTCCTCTCGCAACGAGGTGCCTATTGAGCGCAACAGCGAAACCACTGCTCGCCATTTATGATGGTCAATGCACTTTATGTGAGCGCGCGCGTCGCTTCGCCCACACGCTGGACTGGCGCCAACGGCTCGCTTTCACCGACTTGCACGATCGCGCAGCCGTTCAACGAGAAGTGCCGAATTTGAGCCCGGTAGAGAGTCAACTCGCCCTGCATCTGCGGCTGGAAAATGGGCAAATGCTGTGTGGCTTTGCGGCCGTGCGCCGCATGATGCGCGTCTTGCCACTGCTGGCCCCGTTGGCCTGGTGCCTGTACGTGCCACCATTGAACGCCATCGGTGAACAGCTCTACCACCTCATCGCCCGGCATCGGCCCTGCAAAACGGAACGCTCTTCGCCAGCGTGATGGGCCGACCACCGCACTCCCTCAACCCCACCGCTATCCAAAACGCCCTGGCGATCTTCTCGGTAGACACCAGCCGCGGGATCCAAATCACCCCCGCCGCACACCTGCTCGAATTCTTGCAACCGCCGCTGCAAACCAACCGGCCGACGTTGATCGGCGCCATCGGTCCCAGGGGCGCTGAGCTCGCCCATCACCTGCTGCAATGCTACCCCGCCGCCACAAGCATTCACGCCCTTGCCGCAGATGATTCAGCCAGGCAGTCTTTCACCCTGGCCGAATTGGCGCAAACGGCTCGACGATGGGACTGGTGGCACATCCCCCCGCGCAGCAAAGATTCAGACCTCACCCACCTGGTCGAACTGATCGCCCAGTTGCGCGCGCCGAATGGCTGCCCCTGGGACCGCGCCCAGACCCATGCCTCCCTTCGGCCTTATCTATTGGAAGAAGCGCACGAATTGCTCGAAGCGCTCGATGCAGCAGACTCTGATGCCATCCGCGACGAGCTGGGCGATGTCTTGTTGCAAATCCTGCTCCACTGCCAGTTGGCGGCGGAACGGGGGGCTTTCACCATCCGCGATGTGCTCGAGCAGTTGGCGCGCAAGCTCGTCCGCCGCCATCCCCATGTCTGGGGGGGACGCCAGCTGGGCAGCCCCGAAGCCGTCCGCCAATCCTGGGAGCAGCTCAAACGCGAAGAGCGCGGCGAAGCGGAAACGTCCCGTGCCCTCCTCGATGGCCTGCCGAAAACCTTGCCCGCCTTGCTGCAAGCGCAGCGTTTGCAGGAGCGTGCGGCCCGCGTCGGCTTCGATTGGGAAAATGAGGAAGACGTCGCCGCCAAAGTGCGCGAGGAATTGGCCGAATTGCTCCAGGCGAGCCCGGGCACCGAACGAGAAGCCGAGCTGGGCGACGTGCTCTTCTCGCTCGTCAACTGGGCGCGCTGGTTGCACCTACCCGATATCGAAAGCACCTTGCGGGCCGCTAACCAGCGCTTTCGGCGCCGCTTCTCTTATGTCGAAACCCGCCTGCAAGAGAAAGGCATCGAACTGAGCGAAGCATCGCTTTCGGAAATGGACGCGCTCTGGGAAGAAGCGAAACTGCTTGGTTGCTGATACAACAGTTCAATGGCAATTCTGTGAATTTCACGATATATTCACGACGTCAGTCAGGATTGCCTGAATATCGAAGAAAGGAGACAGAAATGAATCAACGTAAAGGTCTGGTTCTCATCCTCTTGGTGCTGGTCGCGATGTTTTCCTGGAGCGTGGGGAGCATCACCTTGGCGCAGAGCGACATGAATGTGGCTCTCATCATCGCGCAAGGCGGCCTGGGTGACCGTTCTTACAACGATCTGGCTTTTGCCGGTCTGACTCTGGCCGCGCAAGAATTCGGCGTTCGAGTGGTGCCGATCGAATCTTCTGATCCAGTGGGTGAAGGGGAGCAACTCCTGCGCACCGCGGCCGAAGCCGGCTTCGATCTGGTCATCACCCTGGAATTCAGCCACTTTGACCCCATCGTGGTCGTCGCCAATGACTATCCTGACACCCTGTTCGCCATCGTCAACGTCGACTTTGTCTCGGCAGACAACCTCGTCAACATCATGTTCGATGAGCACACTGGTTCTTATCTGGCCGGTATGCTATCCGCCTTCGTGACGACAGATGCCAGCCTCGAACAAACCAACGACGAAGCCATCATTGGCGCAATTGGTGGTGTAAAATCCAGCGGCATCGATGTCTTCCTCTATGGCTACCTCCAGGGCGCCTGTGATGTCAACCCGGACACCCAATTGTTGCTCGCCTATTCCAATGGCTTTGGCGATCCCGCCACGGGCCGTGAATTGACCATCTCGATGAATGAGCAGGGGGCGGACGTCGTCTTCCAGGTTGCCGGTGGTACCGGTGAAGGAATCATTGATGCGGCGGCCGATGGCGGCTTCTTTGCCGTCGGTGTCGATAGCGATCAGGATTACCTGGCGCCCGGTAGCGTGCTCACCAGCATGCTCAAACGCGTCGATGTCGCCGTTTATGACACCATCGCCCGCGCCGTCGCCGGGGAAGCCATCGGTGGAACGGTGCTCCAATATGGCCTCGATATCGATGGCGTCGGCATCAGTGAGATGGCCTTCACCCGCCATATCATCCCGCGCGAATACATCGACCAGGTCCATGCCGCGCGTGAAGCCATCATCGCGGGCGAGCTGCATGTCATCGACACCCGTACGGTGGATGCGGATACCTTCGCCCTCATCGATGAAAACCCCACCTGCGAAGGGGTTGCCGCGCTCCGAGAAGCGGTGGGCATGGAATAACGAAACCAGACAGTTGCACCCAAGGGGGTTCCTGAGGAGCCCCCTTTCACGGAAACCGACGTAACCAGGTAACGATGACCCCGTTCCTTGAGTTAAAGCGAATCAGCAAATCCTACCCGGGCGTGCTCGCCAATGATGCCGTCGACCTGAGCGTCGAAGCGGGCGAGATTCACGCCCTGGTCGGCGAAAATGGCGCTGGCAAATCCACCTTGATGCGCATCCTCTATGGCTTGGAGCACGCCGATCGCGGTGAAATCCTGTTGGAAGGATCGCCGGTCCACATCCCCAACCCGAATACGGCCATTTCCCTCGGCATCGGCATGGTGCACCAGCATTTTCAGCTCATCCCCCCACTGACGGTGGCTGAAAATGTCGCCCTCGGCCTGGAACCGACCCACCATGGCTTCATCGAACGAGCAGCGCTGATCGAACGCGTCGACCAGCTTTCGCGTCAGTTCGGCCTCGAAGTCGATCCCACCCAACGCGTGCAAGATCTCTCCGTCGGCATCCGCCAACGGGTGGAAATCCTGAAGTTGCTCTACCGCGAAGCGCGCTTGCTGATCCTCGATGAACCTTCCGCCGTACTCACTCCCCAGGAGGTTGAGTCGCTGTTCGAGGTCATCCAACGCCTGGCCGCGGAAGGGCGCACCACGGTGTTCATCACCCACAAATTGCGCGAAGTGATGGCCATCTGCCAACGAGCGACTATTTTGCGCCGTGGCCGC
This sequence comes from Chloroflexota bacterium, assembly GCA_011523615.1. Classification (GTDB taxonomy): domain Bacteria; phylum Chloroflexota; class Anaerolineae; order Aggregatilineales; family Phototrophicaceae; genus WTGJ01. Next base: position 313,673 of record WTGJ01000020.1, read on the forward strand.
GTCGTCGATGTGCTCCACGTCGCCGAGACTTCCCCGGCCGAGATCGCCCGTCTCATGGTCGGCAATGATGTAGAACCCATCCGCCGCCAGGGTGAATCTCAACCCGCAGCGCGTGAGTTGCACCTGGATTCCCTTTCCGCGCTCGATGACCGTGGCTTGCCGGCCCTGAGTGACGTTTCGTTGTCGGTCTTCGGCGGGGAGATCGTCGGTCTGGCGGGCGTGGCCGGCAATGGCCAACAAGAATTGCTGGAAGTGCTCATCGGTTTGCGGAAATTGGTCGCCGGTGAAATCTGGCTCGGTGAAACCCATTGTACCGAGCTGCCCGGCCGCCAGCGCCGTGAACTGGGCCTCGCCATCATCCCGGAAGATCGAAAGCTCGAAGGCCTCTCCGACGCCTTGAACATCTGGGAGAATCTCGTCTCCACCCGCTATTACCGCCCACCGCATTCGCATCATGGTTATCTGCATATCGGCCGCATCCAGAATGATGCCGCCGACTTGATGAACCAGTTCGATGTGCGCGCCAGCGGGCCCAACATCCAGTTGGGCACCCTTTCCGGCGGCAACGCGCAAAAGGCCGTCATCGCCCGCGAACTGGCCTCTCAGCCACGCGCCCTCATCGCCGCCCAACCGACGCGCGGCCTGGATGTTGGTGCGGCGCGCTACGTGCATGAGCAACTCCTGGCTTTGCGCGCCGCAGGGCTCGCCATATTGCTCATCTCCGCCGATCTGGATGAATTGCTTTCCCTGAGCGATCGCTTCCTCACCTTGTTCGAAGGGCGAATCGTCGGTGAGCTGAGCGCCGCCGAGGCAAGCCGCACCAAACTCGGCCTGTTGATGGCCGGTCAAGACCTCGAAGAAGCAGCACTCGCTGGTCGAGAAAAAGAAATGGCGATCCCCGAATGACCCTCGAAGAGCCGGCAACCACAGACGCGGCCGCAAACCAATGGGAAGCGCGGGGCCGCTCGCTCTTGCTGCGTTCCTGGCCGGTGCTGCGCGTGCTCCTCACCCTGCTGCTCGCTCTCCTGCTCGGCGGCATCATCATGGAGATCAGTGGCAAGGATTCGATCGCCGCTTATCGCCTGCTGTATCGTGAAGCGGTCGGTGGGCAAAGGCAATTCGCCAACACGCTGCTCAAAGCGACGCCCTTGATCTTCACCGGCCTGGCGACGATGGTCGCCTTCCGCGCTGGCATCTTCAACGTCGGTGTCGAAGGCTCCCTGTATGTGGGCGCATTCGGTGCCGCCTGGGTGGGTTTTACCTTCACCAATCTGCCCGCCATCCCCTTGATCGCCTTGTGTTTTGCCTTCGCCGCCCTGGTCGGTGGTCTCTGGGGCGTCATCCCCGGCTATTTGAAAGCGCGTTGGGCCGTGGATGAGATCGTAACCACCATCATGCTCAACTACGTCGCCATCTTCTTCACCGATTATCTGGTGAACGGCCCTTTCTATTTACCCGGGATGGCCAATGCGATGTCCGAGCGGGTCGCCCCACAAGCCGAACTGCCCCGCTTCATCCGCTCGTCGCAATGGAACCCGGCATTCTTCCTGGCCATCGCCGCCTTCATCGCCGTTTTGTTCCTGATGCGCCGCCTGACCCTGGGTTATGAGATTCGTGCCCTGGGCAGCAATCTGCAATTCTCACGTTGGTCCAGCATGCCCATCCTGCGCATCATCGTGCTCGTCATGTTCATCAGCGGCGCCTTGGGGGGCTTGGCGGGCGGCGGGCAGGCCCTGGGCGTGCATTATCGTTTCGTATCCGGTTTCTCGCGCGGGCTGGGTTATGATGGCATCGTGATCGCGCTCGTCGGCCGCAATCACCCGGTCGGCGTCCTGCTGGCCGCGCTCTTCTTCGGCGCCTTGCGCAGTGGCAGCACGGTGATGGAAATTTTCACCGATGTCCCGCGGGATCTGGTCGACGTCATCCAGGCGCTCATCATCTTGTTCATCGCCATTGACCTCAGCTTCACCTGGTGGCGCCGCTGGCGTGCCCGCCGCCAGGAATCCGAAACCGCAGAGTTACAGGTAGCCTGATGGAAGCCCTCGAACTGCTGACCAATTTGCTCGCCTCCACGTTGCGCCTGGCCACACCACTGCTGCTCACCGCCATGGCCTGCTTGCTCAGCTACCAGGTCGGCCTCATCAACATCGCCGTAGAAGGCCTGATGCTATCTGGCTGTTTCATCGCCGTCGTGGCGGGCGCCCAAATCGGCTATGCCTGGGGCGGTGTCTTGCTCGCTTGCATCGTCGGTGCCGCCATGGGTGCGCTGTTCGCTCTCTTCGTAACCACCCTGCGCGCCGACCTCATCGTCACCGGCCTGGCGATGAATTTTTTCGTCCTGGGTACCACCGCCTACCTGCTGCAAATCCTTTTTGGCGTCTATGGTTCCTATACCCCTGGCGACTTGAAGTCGCTGCCCATCTGGCGCATTCCGGTGTTGAGTGAGATTCCTTTCCTCGGCAAAGCTTTCTTCCAACACCCACCGTTGATTTACGTCTCCTGGCTGGCCATTCCGCTCACGGCCATCTTGCTCTACCGCACCCGAGCCGGCCTGCACATCCGCGCGGTCGGCGTCAACGAAGAAGCGGCGCGCACCGCAGGCATCTCCGTCACCCGCATCCGCTATCTCGCCCTGACTTTGGGGGGGCTCCTCTGTGGTTTGGGTGGCGCGCACCTGGCCGTGGGAGAGTTGGCTTTGTTCCGCGAAAACATGACCGGCGGGCGCGGCTTCATCGGCCTGGCGGCGGTGTATTTTGCCGCGGGACGTCCCTTCCTGGCGGCCCTGGCTTGCTTGTTGTTCGGCTTCTTCGAGGCCCTCCAATTCCGCCTGCAGACCACCGTCAGCATCCCCTATCAATTCTTCCAGATGCTGCCTTATCTGATGGTCGTCATCATGATGGTGCTGATTTCCGTTCGCGAGAACCTGCGGCGTGGGCGAGGTGGAATTTGACGCGCACGGCGGTACTCGTCATCGATATGATCCGCGAGTTTTGCGACCCAGAGAACGGGCTCGTCTACATCCAGAATGCCGATCGCATCGTGCCCCCGTTGCACGAGTTCGTCACCGAAGCGCGCGCCGCTGGCATCCTCATCATCTGGATCATCGATCAGCACCGGCCCAACAAACCTGATTTTGAGCTGGATCGAGTGCGTTTCCATTGTACCGAAGGTTCGCCAGGCGTCGAACTCATGCCCCCGCTGCAGGCCCTGGCGGAAGATTACGTCGTGACGAAGAGCCGTTATTCCGCCTTTTTTGCGACCGATTTAGACCTCATCTTGCGCAATGAACAAGTGAACCGCCTGGTGTTGACCGGCACCAAAACCAACGTTTGCGTTCGCGCCGCCGCTCAAGACGCTTTCGCCCGCAACTACGACCTGCTCATCCCGCGGGAACTGGTCACCACCGATCGCGAAAATTTGCATCGGGCCAATTTGGAGGATATGGAACGTTACTTCGGACGCGTCCTCCCTGCTGCCGAAGTCCTGGCGCTGTTGCGCGAAGAATCCACCCTGACCGCGACCGCCCAACATGCTTGACCTCATCGCCACTGGGTACACCTGCGTCGATACCATCGTGCCTGTTTCCCATTGCCCGCCGGCCAACGATACCGCCATCCTGGCCACCCTCCCGGAAGAAGTGCCTCACTCTTTTGGTGGTTGCGCCGCGAATGTCACGGTGGGGATGAACCGCCTGGGACATCGCACCGGGATGGCCACTTTGCTCGGTGCAGATGAACCGGGCCGCGCCTATTTGGCCCACTTGCAAGCCGAAGGTGTAGACACACGCGATGTCCAACTGGTCGCGACCGAACGCACCGCACGTTCCTTTTTATTGTGCGCGCCGGATGGCGAATACCAAATTTTCTACTATCCGGGTGTGGCGCCAACCGATTGGCAGGGAGAATTCGATTTCAGCACGATGGCTGAAGCGCGCTATGCCCTGGTCACCGCTGGTCCGCTGCATTTTTGCTGTGCTTTCATCGACGCGGCAAGTGAGCATGATGTCCCGCTGATCTGGCAACTGAAAACCCATACTTCGATTTATCCAGATGAAGTGTTGCATCGCTTCTGGAAGCAGTCGTTCATGATCATGATGAATGCCGGTGAATCGCTCTGGCTCTGTGAGCGTTTGGGTGCAGCCAGCCCGCAAGACTTACTCCGCGGTGCGACGAGCATCGTCATCGTCACCGAGGGCGCCGAGGGCGCTACGCTCTATGCCGCCGATCAAGCAATCACCCATGTCCCCAGCGTTCCTTTGGCGGATACCTATCCGGTTGGCGCAGGGGACGCTTTCACGGCGGGCTTCCTGGATGGCTTCTTACAGGATGCGGACTGGGTGGAATGCACCCGCCGCGGCGTCACACTCGCTACTTTCGCTCTCTCGCAACCCGGCGCGCACAGCGGCCTCCCGGATCGCGAAACGTACTGGAAGCAGCACCTAGCATACTGGAGCCAGCAATGACCCCTACCCTCTATCTTCAGGCCAGCGCGGGTGATATCGGCGAAGCGGTCTTGCTCTCTGGGGATCCGGCCCGCGTCCAGAGCATCAGCGCTCAGCTAGAAAATCCCGTGCCCATCGCCGCCAATCGGGAGTACCACAGCGCGACGGGCAGCTTTCGTGGGCGGCGCATCTCGGCCGTCTCTGCCGGCATCGGCGCGCCATCGACCGCCATCGCCATCGAAGAACTGGCCCGCTTGGGCGTGCGCGCCATCGTCCGCATGGGCACGATGATGGGAGTGACCGTGCCGATGGGCAGCTACGTCATCGCCCAGGCCGCGGCCCGTTGTGAAGGCACTTCCGCCGCTTATCTGCCCCTGCCTTACCCGGCGGTCGCCGATTTCGCCCTCTTGCGCGCACTGCACGACACCGGCACGGCGCAGGGTCTGGATGTGCGGTTGGGCACGACCGTCACCAAAGATGCCTTTTACCCCGGCATGGCGCCATCGCTCGCCGACCGCGGGGAGCTGGATATCGACGAGATGGAACGCGCAGGGATCGTCGCCCTGGATATGGAAACCTCACTGCTGTACATCCTCGCGCGTCAGCTGGGCATGGCAGCCGCCGCCATGTGCTACGTGACCAATTCGGCCCGTCCTTTTGGCATGTTGGGGAGCGAGCAACGCGCCAGCGGTGAACAAGGTCTCATCCGTTGCGTGTTGAACGCGCTGGTCACCTGGCTGGAGGAACAGGATGGTGAATGAGGCCCTGCCCAAAGCGGGCCAAACCCTCCTCATCAACGGCAACTGGCGTGCCGCCAACGACTCAAGCACCCTCCCTCTGATCAACCCGGCCAATGGCACCGAATTGACGCAGATCGCTCAAGCCAGCGCCAGCGACATCGCCGAAGCCTGTCTAGCCGCCGCGAATGCCTTTCCCACCTGGGCGGGCCTTTCCGGACGCGAGCGTGCCCACATCCTGCAACGCGCCGCTGCGATCTATCGCGAACGCTATTTGGAAGATTCGCCCCGCTGGCTCACGCTAGAAAATGGCAAACCCCTCAACGATTCGCTCAAGGAATGTCGTTATTCCGCCGATGTGCTGGATTTCTACGCCGCCGAAGCGCGCCGCTTCCGTGGCAGCCACTTCGCTGGCGACCAGGGCGCCACCCACAGCTTCGTCTTCCAACAACCCGTGGGGGTGGTCGCCGCCATCATCCCCTGGAATTTTCCGGTGGATCTCCTGGCCTGGAAGATCGGCCCCGGGCTGGCGGCGGGCTGCACGTTCGTCATCAAGCCATCCGAGGAAGCACCACTGGCGGCCCTTTTGCTCGTCAAAGCCTGCGAAGAAGCCGGCCTGCCACCGGGCACACTCAATGTGCTGACGGGCGATGGCCAAGTCGGCGCGGCCCTCATCGAACGACCGGAAGTATCTCTGGTCGCTTTCACCGGCTCGGTCGCCACCGGCAAACGCGTCGCCCAGGCCGCTGCCAAGGGCCTCAAGCGAACCTTGCTCGAGCTGGGGGGCAGCGCGCCATTCATCGTATGCCGTGATGCGAATCTGGATCTCGCCGTTCCCGAAGCGCTGCGGCGCTGCTTCTCGCACACCGGTCAAATCTGCATCAGCGTCAACCGCATCTTCGTCCAGCGCGACCTACTGGAAGAATTCACCGACCGCTTCGTGGCCGCCGCCAGCCAACTCCACGTGACCAGCGATGGCCTCGCCGAGCCGGCGGCTGATATGGGCCCGTTGATGAACGCCCATGCCGTCGCCCACGTCCAGGCCCACATCGACCAGGCTCGTTCCGCCGGCGCAACCCTGCTCCTCGGTGGCAGCCGCCCCAGGGATGCACGCTTCCCCAGCGATGGATTTTACCTGCAGCCCACCGTGCTCGGCGCGGTCTCGACCGATATGCGTGTCATGCAGGAAGAGACCTTCGGTCCGGTCGCCCCCATCGCCAGTTTCCACACCCTTGAGGAAGCGATCCACGCCGCCAACAGCACTCCCTATGGCCTGGCCGCTTATCTCTATACCCAGGATCTGGACGCCGCTTTTTACGCCAGCCAACGGCTGCAGTTCGGCGGCATCGGCATCAATGTCAACGACGTAACCGACATCCGTTCCCCCTTCGGTGGCATGAAACAGAGCGGCCTGGGCCGGGAAATGGGCGAACCCGGTTTGGATGCCTATCGGGAAATGAAGCACGTCCGCTACCGACTTCAGTTGCCCCGCCAATGAAACTGACCAGCAAACGGACCGCCAAGCCAGGCTAAAACGTGATCACATTGCGCAGGGCCTGGCCGGATACGGTATGGGTGATGGCATCGTTGATCTCCGCCAGCGGGTAGCGTTTCGTGATCAAAGAATCCAAGTCCAACTTGCCATCCAGATACAACTGCGCCAGGCGGGGTACATCGACCGCCAATCGCGTCGAACCCATCCAACTCATCAGGATGCGCCCTTCCACATCGATCAATCTGCGGGCCGAAAAGCGCGCCGCTTCGTAACCCGGTAGGCCCACTACCACCACCGCCCCACCCTTGCGGATGAGCGAGAAGGCGCTCTCGATGGCCGGCACGCTACCGACGGTGACGAAGACGTAATCTGCACCGAGGCCATCCGTCAAATCGCGTACAGCATCCGGCAAGTCTTTTTGCGCGCCATCGAGGGCATCGGTTGCGCCAAAACCCAGCGCTTCTTCCCGCTTCGTGGGCAGCAAATCCACCGCGATGACGCGGCTTGCCCCCGCCAAGGCCGCCCCTTGGATGGCGTTCACGCCGACCCCACCACAACCGATCACCACCGCACTCTCCCCGGGCCTCAGCTGGGCGGTATTTTGCACTGCCCCCAAGCCGGTGATGACGCCACAGGCCAGCAAGCAAGCGCGATCCATGGGGATCTCCGCTGGCAAAGGCACCACTTGCGATTGATCAACGATGCAATACTCGGCAAAGCCCGCCACTTTGGTGCCATGTTGTACGCCGAGGCCGGCGCGGTCTTTCAGGCGAGTCTCTGTGTTCAGTGCGAAATCATGGATGCAAAGATGCGGCGCCCCTTTGACGCAGTAATGGCAGCGGCCGCAAGAACGCAGCAAAGAAACCGCACCGCGTTCACCGCCGCGCAACTGCGTCACGCCCGGGCCCAATTCCACCACTTCTCCCGCCGCTTCATGCCCGCAGACTCGCGGCAAATCCCCGCGGAAATCGCCGTTGAACCAGTGGATATCCGAATGACACACGGCGCAGGCACTCAACCGCACGACCACTTCTCCCCACTGAGGCGGGGCCATTTCCAATTCATCCACCACGAGGGGTTGATTGAATTCGTAACAAATGGCTGCTTTCATTCCCTTCTCCTTCCAGAGTTCCCCCCGGCAGGATTCGAACCTGCGCACAAGGTTTAGGAAACCTCCGCTCTCTCCCCTGAGCTACGGGGGGAAGGATCTCGCAGTATAGCGCGCGGCTCAGTTGGCTTCCATTGGGCCGTGATGATCGTTCGCGTTCGTCGCGCTTCTTCGCGGATCGCGGCGGAAACCAGACCGATCTCCTCCCGCGCGATCGCCACCAAGCGCAGCGAACCGGTCACGACGATGTGCCGATGATCGCTTACTTGGGCACGGCGGCTCGCCTCCTCCGCTGTAGGGATGAGGCGAGCGTTCGCCCGTTGCAGGCCGCTCCTCTGTCGCAACTCCTCCGGCGTTAAGGCCCGCTGGCCCGGTACAGTGGTGAACCAGAATTCGTTCTTCGGCGAATCGAGCGGCTCGACAAATGCCCGCACAGCTTTATCCCGCAACATCGCCAGCACGATGAGGTTCGGTTGCGCTCCCGCATTCTGCCGTCTCAAGAACTTCGCCAACTGTTGGCCCGCCCGAGCCGTATGCCCGCCATCCAACAACCAGCTGCGTCCTTGATCCTGCCAACGCTCATAACGCCCTGGTGGAGGGATCAGCGCGATGCCAGGGACGGTTTCACTCGGCCGTAGGCTGCGAAAGGCCGCCACGGCCAGCTGTTGAGCCACAGCGAAAGGCTCAACCACTCGGCGGCCCAAAAACGTCAGTTGTGCACCCTTGCGCTCGGCTTGTTGCTGCAAGATCTGCGTGACCATCGGGCTTTGCGCGGCGCTGATCACCCGTCCCTGTTCGGGCATCAAGCCCGCCTTGTGCCGCGCGATGCTCGACAAATTGCCGCCCAACAGGTTGTGGTGCTCGCGTTCGATGGGCGTGAGGATCGCCAGTTCATGTTCCGCCGCATTCACCGCATCCCAAAGTCCGCCGATCCCTACTTCCAATACTGCCCAATCCACGTCCTTTTCGGCAAGCCAGGAAAGGGCCAGCGCGGTGTTCAACTCAAAAGTGCTGCCTTCCACACCGGCCCTGGAAGCGGCCAAAAGAACCCGTTCGGCCCCGGCGGTGAATTCCTCTGCGGAGATCCAGCCGCCATCCAGAGCGAAACGTTCTCGCCAGGAATGCAGGTGCGGCCCGCGGTAACAACCCACCCGAGTTGCCTCGGCCCGGAGCAACTGCGCCAGGAAGGTCGCGGTCGTCCCCTTACCCACCGAACCGCCGATGACGACGCTGCGCAATCGCTTGTGTGGGCTGCCCATGGCCCGTAGCAGGGCGTGCATCGCAGTCAGGGACTGTGGGTATTGAATGGCGCGTACCGGCCGAATCAGCCGCTGCAATGCGGCAAAATACGCTTCGGAAGCTTGCATGAAACTATCTTAGCAGGCGGCTGCCTTTGCCCGGATGGTTTGCCGCAAGTTCTAAAGAGCAGCAGCCCAGCTGTTGGGTTTCGGCGTGGGCGCCGCTGTGGCGTTCAGGCGCTCCTGCACCAGCTCAGCGACCACGACCGATGTCGGCAGGCCGCGCCGTGCCGCCAGGGCAAACAATTCGCGCGCCGTATCGGCGATGCCTTCCACACCCTGCCGGACGCGCTCCTCATCGTAGGAGCCGCCCACTTCCGCGCTGACATTGATCACGCCACCCGCGTTGACCAGGTAATCCGGCGCGTACAGGATGCCTCGCTCATGCAGATCACGACCATGCCTCGCTTCGGCCAGTTGATTGTTGGCCGCGCCGCAAACCACTGAGACGCGCAGCCGCGGGATGCTTTCATCATTCAACACCCCACCCAGGGCACAGGGGGCCAAAACATCGGCTGCTACTGTCCATTCCTCACCCAAAGCCACCACGTTCGCGCCGGTGCGTTCCTGGACCGCTTGCAAGCGATTCGCGTCTGCATCGCTGATCCACAACCGTGCACCGGCTTCATGGAGGTACTGGCACAATTTGCCCCCGACATTGCCCACACCCTGCACCACGACGGTGATGCCCTGCAAATCTCCTCGACCGAGGCGCTCTCGTACGGCCTCACGCAAAGCCAGGAACACGCCATAGGCCGTCCATAGCGAAGGATCGCCACTGCCGCCGGCTCCGCTGCGACCGACGATGAAATCACTCGCTTCGGCCATCGTGTCGACATCCGCCGGCCCAATCCCTACATCCTCGGCGGTGTAATAGCGCCCACTCAGGGTTTGAACCTGTCGGGCAAAGGAGCGCAACAACGCTGCGCTCTTGTCCCGGCGGGCGTCACCCAGGATCACCGCTTTCCCCCCGCCAAATGCCAAACCCGCCAGGGCGTTCTTGTACGTCATGCCTTCGGACAGGCGAAGGACATCGGTGAGCGCTTCCTCTTCTGTTGCGTAATCCCACATGCGGCAGCCACCCAACGCCGGCCCCCGCTGGGTGTTGTGGACGGCAATGATGGCTCTCAGGTCGGAAAGTTCGTCTCTCGCAAAAATGACTTGTTCATGCCCAGCGTAGGCTGGGTGCGCAAAGACGACCATTCCGCGACTCCTTTGTACGTTTTATACAGCATTATGCCACTGAACTTATTTATATTGCATAAAGTGAGACTTGTCAAGGCCACGCAACCCAGGTTCAGCCGTATGCTATCATCCCCATATGACCAGCCTGCGCAGTTCCACCGTCCGCCTCAAAACGGAGTTTGCCGACCGCTCCTGGGAATCTTTGCTATCGAACCTGCTGAGCCCGCCTATACTCTGGGCGATGATCGCCCTACCGGTGGCCTTCCGCGATGCCGGCCCGGGCCAGCATCCTTTGCTCTGGGCGGCCATCTACGGTCTCTTCGTCTGTCTTCTGCCCGCGCTGTACATCGGCATCAATGTCCTGCGCGGCAGCATCAGCGACTTGCATTTGCGCGAAAGGCGCCAGCGCCATCGACCCTATCTGGTGACCATCTTGAGCGCTTCCACCGCCTGGGCCATGTTGAGCCTGCTGGATGCCTCTGCCGTGATGCGGGCATTGGCTTTGTTCAGTCTGGCCAACGTAGTGGCGATGGCGGCGATCACCGTGTTCTGGCAAATCAGCATGCATACGATGAGCATGAGCAGTGCCTTGATGGCGCTGGCTTTGTTGTTCTCTGCCCCACTGGCCCTGGCGGTTTCGCCCCTGTTGCCTCTGGTTTATGCCGCGCGCTATCGGCTGGGCCGTCATTCCCATCGCCAGCTGCTGGGTGGCGTTTTCCTGGGCACCCTATTGCCCCTGGCGCTATACCTCAGCCATCCGATATAAACCTACCCTACTACGCCGGAGTTGAAGCAACGCGCTCCACCATGCCGTTGCACACCTCCCAGATTTGCGCCTGATGCAGGAATGCTTCATCCAAGACACTCAAGTCCGCCGTGGTCATCAATGCCTGCAGCGGCGCTTGTTCCGGCGTATTTTGCGTGGCGGTGAGTTTTTCCAGCAAAAAGCTGCGCCGACGCTCATCCAGCTCAGCCACGACTTCATCGAGCAAGAGCAACGGCATCTGACCACTTTGCGCCTGGATCCAGGATAATTCGGCCAGTTTGAGCGCCAGTACCGAGGAACGTACCTGGCCGCGGCTGCCATAATCGCCACAATCGCGCCCATTGATGAGCAAACGCAATTCGTCGCGGTGGGGGCCGCTGAGGGTGACCCCACGCTGGATGGATGCCGCTCGTTCGGCTTCCAGACAGGATAAATAATCGGCCACCACCTCTTCTTCCGCCAACTCCGACTGCAGATCCAATCCCGGTAGAGCCAGCGTTTCCGCGGGTGGCGTTTCCTGGTTCGGGGCGAAGCTGGGCAGGTAGCGCAATTGCAGCACTTCCTCGCCACCGCTCAATTCCGCATGGATGCGCGCTGCGTCCCGTTCCAACTCGCGCAACAAACGCTGGCGGGCCATCACCAACACGCTCCCCGCGCGGGCGATCTGCTCATCCCAGTAAGCCAGCTGGCTGACGTTTCCGCCCGTTTCGGCCAACTGCCGCAACAGGGCATTGCGTTGGGGCAGCAAACGTTCGAAATCATTGCGTGCGGCGAGGTAAGTGGCATCCACCTGGGCCAGGGTGGTATCCAGAAAACGCCGTCGTTCCTGCGGTGGCCCTTCCACCAGGGCCATATCTTGGGGCAGAAAGAGCACGACCTGCAGCAATCCGACGATATCGATGATGCGTTTCTCTACGCCATTCAACTTGAGCTGTCGCCGCAAGCGCTGCCGGCCATCTGCGGTCGCTTCCAGCAACAACGTGACTTCCAATCGTTGACGGCCCCGCGTTTCGTGATCGAATTCCACCGCCGCTCGGGCGTAGGGCATGGCTTCGCCTTCCATGCGCCAATGAATCAGCTGCCGATCGTGATGGGTATAGGGCGATTGCGCGGTGATGAGGTAAAAGAGCGCTTCGAGCAGGCTGGTCTTGCCCTGAGCATTGCGGCCGAAAAAAACGACGGGCCCCGCTGGCGGAAGATCCAGCTCCAGGCGCGCGTAATTCCTGAAATTACTCAGCGATAAGTGATGGATGGCCATGCGCTGGCTGCCGGAGCAGGTACTCGGCAGCGGCTCTCAAATCGACCTGATGCTCCGCTTCAGTTGGTGCGGTGGCAGGCGACGAAATGACCCGGTCGAATCTCTTCCAGGATGGGGTCGGGCTCTTCATGGCACAGGCCAAACCGTACCGGGCAGCGGGTATTGAAGTTGCAACCGATGGGTGGTGTAGCCGGATTCGGTACATCCCCGCCCAGGATGATGCGCTGGCGCTGCAGCTCCACTTCAGGATCCGGCACTGGCACGGCCGAAAGCAGCGACTGCGTGTAAGGATGTTGCGGGTTATCGTAGACATCATCGGTGTTGCCCAGTTCCACGATCTTGCCCAGGTACATCACCGCCACTCGATCGCAGATGTGACGAACCATGCTCAAGTCATGAGCGATGAATAAGTAGGTCAAGTTCAGCTGATTCTGCAAGTCTTCCAGCAAATTGACGACCTGCGCCTGGATCGACACATCTAGGGCGGAGATCGGTTCATCGGCGACGATGAACGATGGCTCTAGCGCGAGCGAACGGGCGATGCCGATGCGCTGGCGCTGACCGCCGGAAAACTCATGCGGATAACGATTGACGAAGTAGGGGTTCAAGCCCACTTTTTCCATCAAATCTCCGACATAATCTTTTTGCTCCCGCCGGCTCATGATGTTATGGATGCGCAATGGCTCCGCGATGATATTGCCCACCGTCATGCGTGGATTCAAGGAGGCGAAGGGATCCTGAAAGATGATCTGCATCCGCCGGCGGATCGCCCGCATGCGCTCGCCTTTGATTTGCGTCAAGTCTTCGCCTTCAAAAACGACGTTGCCTTCGGTGGGTCGGTAGAGTTGCAGGATGGTGCGGCCGGTCGTGCTCTTGCCGCAACCGGATTCACCGACCAGACCCAGCGTCTCGCCTTTGAATACATCGAAATCCAGGCCATCCACCGCACGCACCTCGCCAACACGCCGTTGCAAAATGAAACCCGACATGATGGGAAAATGCTTCTTCAAGCCACGTACGCTGAGGATGACCTCGCGTCCGTTTTCTTGGGCTCTTTCTGGCGCCGGTGCGGCTTCCTCAACCATCGTTTCAGCCATCTTCGTCGTCTCCTATTTCACTGTGCGTTGCGAAGGCTCGGTAAATCATACCAGGCACGAGCAAAATGCTCCGGGTGCCCTTTGGCGACGTTCTCCAGGGGCGGGATCTCTTGCCAGCAGCGTTCTGTCACGTATGGATTGCGCGGCGCGAACGGGTCGAAGGTCGGTTCATCGCGCATATCAGGGGGCTGTCCCTCAATCTGCACCAATCGTTGGTCCTTCAAATCCAGCCGCGGCAGGGAACTCAACAACCCGAGCGTATAGGCGCTGCGCGGATCCTTGAATACTTGCATGATCGGGCCGCGTTCCACGATTTGCCCGGCATACATCACATTGATGTGGTCGGCGATTCCCGCGGCCACTCCCAAATCGTGGGTGATCCAGATCAGCGCCATCCCTAATTCGGCCCGCAGCCGCTTGATCAGTTCCACGATCTGTGCCTGAATGGTGACGTCCAACGCGGTCGTCGGCTCATCGGCGATCAGCAACCGTGGATTGCAGGAAAGCGCCATGGCGATCATCACGCGTTGCCGCATGCCACCGGAAAACTGATGCGGGTAATCATCCAGCCGATCGGCAGCGGCCGGGATGCCGACCATCTGCAACAGCTCCACCGCTCGATTGCGCGCCTGCGCTTCCGTCATCCCCAGGTGCAATTTGATCGCTTCGGTCAGCTGCGTGCTGATTTTCAACACCGGGTTGAGCGAAGTCATCGGGTCCTGGAAGATCATGGCGATCTCTGAACCGCGGACGAGGCGCATTTCATCTTCGCGCAGTTGAACCAGGTCGCGCCCATCGAACATCACCGTGCCATCGGTGACTTTGCCCGGCGGGCTGGGGATCAAACCCATGATCGCCAGCGCGTGCACACTCTTGCCGCTGCCGCTTTCGCCCACGATGGCCAACGATTCCCCCTCGTCCAGCGTATACGTGACATCATTGACGGCATAGACCGTACCTTCCGGCGTATAGAAGCGGACCGTGAGCCCATTTACATCCATTAAGCGTGCCAAGGGTTTCGCCTCCTTATCCGCTATGCCTGATCGAAACTCAGGTTGATGTGCGAACAGGCACATTTTGCCACGTCGCGCGCAAAATTACAAAAAATCCGAATTTTCTCCCGCATTCTGCACCAGCAACTCAAGCTTCGGTCGAAAACAACCCCACCGCTGCCGTTTCGCTTTCATACCAGTGGATGGTTTCGCGCAGACCTGCTCGCAACGGGGTGCTGGCGCGAAAGCCGAATTTGCGCTCCGCTCGGGAAACATCCAAGCAACGCCGTGGCTGCCCGTTGGGTTTCGTCGCATCCCATTCGATCTCCCCCTCAAAGCCAACCATCCCCGCCACCATCTTCGCCAGATCATGCATGCTGATTTCCTGGCCACTGCCGATGTTCACCGGCTCCCCTTCGTCGTATTGTTCCGCCGCTAATAGCACCGCTTCCACGGCATCCTCTACATAGACATAATCTCGCGTGGGGCTGCCATCCCCCCACAGGCGAATGCGATCGTCTCCCCGCTCCCGTGCTTCGGTCATGCGACGGATGAAGGCCGCGATGGCATGCGATGTCTCCAGGTCAAAATTGTCCCCCGGACCGTACAGATTGGTGGGCATCAAGTGGATGGCGTTGTAGCCATACTGGGCGCGGTAGGCCTGACTCTGGACGAGCAACATCTTTTTCGCCAGGCCATAGGGCGCATTGGTCTCTTCCGGGTAACCGAGCCAGAGATCTTCTTCTCGAAAGGGCACGGCGGTGAATTTGGGGTAGCTGCAGAT
>WTGJ01000020.1:328933-379894 GCA_011523615.1 Chloroflexota bacterium
CGCACGGCGCGTTTCTGCAGCGCATGGACCAGGTGGCGGCCAAAAAAGCCACTGCCACCCGTGACGAGCACCACTTGATCGCGCCATTGCCACATTCCAACGCCTTCGTGACCCATCCGACAACAAGTATAACACTGTCCGATTTTTTATGGACACCCGCCATGCCGTGTGTCGCCACGATTTGAACCTGCTTTCGCAGGTGGGTCGTTCCCATACGGTAGACCCCTAAGTCAGCCTGTTGGCTCAAATGCTAAACGACATCACGCACATGGCAGGCTCTGGCATTGTGATGCAGTGCGGCAGCGCTGTAAAGGGAATGAATTGCATTCTCGGCGTTGTGTTGTCATACTATATCCAGTTCCAGGGGACAAGGAGAAGCAATATGAACGAGCAAATGCGCGCCGCGGTGGCCGAGTTCATCGGCACTTTCACCCTCACGTTCGCGGCTGCACTCACGGCGATTTCTTTCGTCGACAAAGGCGGTGCACCCATCGCCCTCGGTCTGGTCCATTTTCTGGTACTGGGGGGGATCATCGCCACCTACGGCAAAATCTCAGGTGGGCACGTCAACCCGGCAGTAACCGCAGGCCAATTGGTCGCTGGCGCGATTGACATCACGCGGGCGGTCTGGTATTGGGTCGCCCAATTTTTGGGCGCCATCGTGGCGGCCCTCGTCATCAGCGCCATCCTCGGGGATGCGGCAGGCAACCTCGGTCAATCGATGGGCAGCCTCACGGCCGACAATGTCTGGCAAGCGGCCGTGCTGGAAGCGCTGCTCACCTTCACCCTCGTCAGCGTCATCTTGCGGGCGAGCGGCAACGTCCCCGGTTTAGCGATTGCCGCGACTCTGGGCGCGATGGTGCTCATCGGCGCCAATTTCAGCGGTGGCTCATTGAACCCGGCGCGGACGCTCGGCCCCGCCTTGATCGATGGCAACCTCGATTACATCATTCCTTACTTCATCGGCATCTTCGTCGGTGGCATCGCTGCGCCGCTGGTGCAAAACAATCTCCTCGGCGACTCTTCGGAAGAGTGATGCAGGAGAAGATACTCCTCAGGCACCGTCAACCGACCTGAATCAAAAGGGGCCTCTCAGTAGGCCCCCTTTCCTTTTCATCCAAAACTGCGTTCTATACCGCAGGCATTCGGTCGCAGCGCTTCAGTGACCGGCTCCTGAACCCGCCTCCTCAATGGGTTGCCGCCCATCCACTGCACCTTCCCGCTGCAATTCCCTTTCGGCGGCCGCAGACAAGCGAATGTGCAATTCCTTCAGCTGCTCCTCCTGTGCCGGCGATGGTGCACTGGCCATGAGGTCCGAACCGGTTTGCGTTTTGGGAAACGCGATCACTTCACGGATGTTCGGTTCTCCCGCCAAGAGGGCTACTACGCGGTCCAAACCCCAGGCGATCCCACCATGCGGCGGCGCGCCATATTCGAAAGCTTCCACCATGTGCCCGAATTGTTGGTTCGCTTCTTCCATCGTCAACCCGATCAAAGGGAAGATCTCTTCTTGCAGGGCGCGGTCATGGATGCGGATGCTGCCCCCGGCAACTTCATGGCCATTGCAGACGAGGTCATATTGTGAGCCACGCGCTGCGCCCGGGTCACTGCGCAAGAGCGGTAGATCTTCCGGGAGCGGCATGGTGAACATGTGCTGCGATGGCTCCCAACGCTGCGTTTCTTCATCCCAATGAAATTGAGGGAAATCGATCACCCAAACGAATGCCAGCGTATCCTCATCGATCAGGCCGAGCTGTGCCGCCAACTGGGGGCGGAGCGCATCGACGATCCGCTGGACCACTTCCCGCTCATCTGAGATCAAGAAAAGGAGATCACCGGGGGCGGCTTTCATCCGATCAAACAGGGCCAATTTTTGCTCTACCGTGAAGAACTTGCCGATCGGCCCGCGGATCTCGCCCGATTCCTCTTCGGGCAAGGCCAACCAGGCCAAGCCCTTTCCACCCACAGCACGAACCTGCTCTTCCCACTCAGCCGTCACTTTGCGCAACAGCGTCCCACTCATTTGCGCGGCCATGGCGGGCGCGCGGATGCATTTGACCGGCTTTCCCGCGGCTGCATTCTCGACGAATACCCGAAAGCCGCTCTTCCCCGCGATGTCGCTGATATCCTCTGCGCACAGGTCGTAACGGACATCCGGTCGGTCGGTGCCGTATCGCTCCATCGCCTCCGCATAGCGCATCCTGGGGATGGGTTGTTGCTGCACCTTTCGTTCCGGCGCGACCGCCGCCACCAAGGCCAACATCAACGCTTCGTTGAGGCTCATCACATCCTCGCGTTGGACGAAACTGATCTCCAGATCCAGCTGCGTGAATTCGGGTTGGCGCTGTCCGCGCAAGTCTTCATCGCGGAAACAACGGGCGATCTGAAAATAGCGCTCCACTCCGGCCACCATCAGCAACTGCTTCAGCTGTTGTGGAGATTGCGGCAACGCATAAAATTTGCCGGCTTGCATGCGGCTGGGGACGAGGAAGTCGCGCGCACCTTCCGGCGTGGTCTTGAAGAGGATCGGCGTTTCGATTTCCAGGAAGCCCCGCTCAGATAGATAATCGCGGATGAATTTGATCGCCCGGTGGCGGATTTCCAGGTTGCGCTGCAGGCGCGCCCGCCGCAAATCCAGGTAGCGGTATTTCATGCGCAATCCTTCGTCTTCGCCCACTTCCCGCGTGATGTAAAGGGGCGGAGTGCGCGCGGCGTTCAAGATCTGGATTTCCTCGGCGACGACATCGACGGCGCCCGTGGCCAGGTCCTCGTTTTCTGTTCCTGCGGGCCGTTGACGAACGGTGCCACCAACCGCCAACACATACTCGGGGCGGCTTTCCTGCGCCGCGGCATGCGCCTCTGCAGCCAATTCTTTATCGGCGACGACCTGGGTGATCCCCCAGCGATCGCGCAGATCGAGGAAGATGAGCCCTCCCTGAGCGCGGCGGCGGTGCACCCAACCCGCCAGTCGCACCCGCTCGCCGGCATGATGCAAGCGCAAGGCGCCACAGGTGTGACTCTTCTCCGCGCTGCTCCAGTTGTTTTCCGCCGTCATCGCTGCGCTCAATCCTGATAATCCTCTCGCGGGGGTGAAAAACAACCAGCGATGACGGAATCTTCGATCACGCGGACGCCATGCGGAACATCCCCCGGTATCGCCCAGCTGGCCCCGGGCTGGCAGGGATATTCGACGCCATCGATGATCATCACCACCTCACCGCTGACCAGGTATTCCGCCTGGTGGTGCGGATGATGGTGGTTATCCAAAACGGCCCCTGCTTTCAGTTCGAATTCCACGATCATCGCCTCGGCGGTTTGCGCCAGCGTGCGCCTCGTGATTCCCGGCACCATCTCCACTGGCTTCGCTTCCTCCCGTTGCATCACCTGTTCCCCGGCCATCGCTGCCTCCTCTTCGCTCATTTTTGCTCGAATGTGATGCGCCAGTGTAGCGCAATTTGACGCGCTCGGTAGGGTGCCACGTTCCACAGCCTGTGCGCTGAGTGGGCTGCCGCGTCTTCGCTATAATCCGCAAGCAGAGGAAGGCTTCGGCGATGACCGAGTGGCAATGATGACCAAGCGTCAATTGGGAAAACTATGCGCCGGCATCGGTCTGCTGGCTGCGCTTGTGATCCTGGCTCTGGATGTGCTTTTCCCCGGCCGGGAGGGCGGTTTCGGCCCCGGTCAAATCACTGCTCTCTTGGTCTCGATCGCCCTTTTCCTCCTGGGCATGAGCCTGTTGCCGCTGGGAGATGACCCTGCTTAATGCAAACCGGTTTTGGCGGAGCGCCCAGTGGTTGCTCTTCAGCCTGGCCACCCTTTTGCTCCTATCCCAATTGCTGGTGTTGGCTGGCTATGCGGCGAATCTGCTCGCCTTTCCCTTCGATTATGACCAGGGCGAAGGCTACGAGCTGGAAGCAGTCCGTTACCTGAGCCAGTTCCAACTACCCTATCAAGATGTCGACCGCTTCCCCTATTACGGCAGCCATTATCCGCCCCTCTTTCACATCGTGCTGGTTCCCTTTCACTGGGCATTCGGCCCTGCTTACTGGTACGGCCGCGCGCTCAGTTTGGCCTGTGTCCTGTTGACCGCCCTGGCCATCGCTTATGCCGTGGGCAAGGAATCTGGACACCGAAGCATCGCCACCCTGGCCGGGTTGGCTTTCCTGGCCTCGAATACTGTTTACCACCAGGCGCCGCTGTTCCGTCACCACACCCTGATGGTGCTCCTGGAAACGCTGGCAGTCGTCCTGCTCGCCACTGCTCCTGGAGATTTGCGCAAAGTCCCCACGCGCCGGCTGCTCTGGTGTTCCACCCTGGTGATCGCCGCGGGTTTTGCCAAGCCGCTGGCCATTTTCACCGCCCTCGCCATCAGCGCCTATCTCATCTTGCGCGCCCCGCAACGTGCCTGGCGCTGGATCCTGGGGAGTGCGCTGGCGGGAGCGGCGATATTCGTCGGCTTCCTCTGGCTCAGCGAAGGGGAATGGTGGCGCCAGATCATCATCGCCAACGCCAATTCACCCAGCATCCTGCATGGCTGGCGGCTGGCCCGGCTCTGGCTGCGAGTGCACGGCTGGCTCATCGCACCGGCGCTGTTGCTCGTCGGTTTCGAATGGTATTTTTCGCGCATTTCGCTCTACAGCCTGTGGTTCGTTTGCACCGCCTTTTTCAGCGCGATCAGCAGCGGCGGCTGGGGGGCGGGCGATAACTATTACATGACGGCCATCGCTGCGACGTGCATCCTCAGTGGCATCTTCGCCGCGAGAATCTTGCAACAGCAGTGGCGTTTCCCCCAAAACGCATACGGCCGCCTCATCCACCGCCTTGCACCCCTGGCTCGTTCGCTCCGTCAACCACTCTTCCTCCTGCCGGCCGTCCTCTATTTGGGTTATGCTTTGGCCGTGTTGCACCATCCGACCGACACGCCGGGTTTCCGCGAACTGGCGCAATTGTTGGGGCATGAAGCGAACGTCTTACCCGAGCGCCCCTTTTATGATGGCGCCCGCACTTCCCTGGGGCATTATCCACCGGGCTATTCCAACATCGGTCATTTCACGACGGAGGAGGATGTCCGCGCGGGGTGGCTCATCGTCGATTGGTTGCGCCAGACCGCTGGGCCGGTCATCAGTGAAGATGCCGGTTTTGCCATACGCGCCGAAAAATCGGTCATCACCCATGCCCCCTTCCTCTGGAACCTGGCAGAACGCGATCATTTCGATAGCTCCGCCTTGATCGCCCAACTGGCTGCCCGAGAATTCAGCGCCATCGTGCTCCGCGCTCCCTTCTTCCCCGCGGATGTGGAGGCGGCGATCTTCGCCCATTATGAAGAAGTCGCGGAAATTCCGCTGAATGGCTTCCGTTACCGCATCCTGGAACCGCGGGTTTCGTGATGAGCGATCCTTCCCCACGCGTCGCTTATCTCACGCATCCCCGCTTCGTCGAGCACGATCATCCCGGACACGCCGAAAATGCGCACCGCATCCGCGCTTGCTGGCGTGAGCTGGCGGAGGGCGGCCTGTTGCCACGCATGATCGCCATCACGCCCGAACCGGCCCAAGATGGCGACCTGCTCCGCACCCACGAGGAATCGTACCTGCAGCAGTTGGATCTCCTCGCCCAGCAAGACCCTACGCGGCGCTTCCTGCTCGATGCCGATACTTATGCCAGCGCCGTGAGCCCGACCATCGCGCGGTTGGCGGCAGGCGCGGCCATCGGCGCCGTGGAGGCTCTCCAACATGACCGTGCCCAACGCGCTTTGGTCCTCGCCCGGCCACCGGGGCATCACGCCCGACCGATGACGGCCATGGGCTTCTGTTTGCTGGGCAACGTGGCCATCGCCGCCCTCCATGCCGTGGCGGAATGGGGTTTGGAGCGCGTCCTCGTGGTCGATTATGATGTGCATCACGGCAACGGTACGCAGGAGATGCTCTACGAAAACGCCAACGCTCTCTTCTTCTCCGTTCACCAATCTCCTTTTTATCCAGGGACCGGGCTGTTGCATGAAATCGGCGCCGGGCGCGGCCGCGGCACCACGATCAACGCTCCCTTGCCCCCCGGACACGGCGACGATAGCTACCGCAGACTCATGGATACGGTCTTGTTGCCCGCCGCGCGTCGCTTCGAGCCGCAGCTCGTGCTCGTCTCCGCCGGTTTTGATGCCCATTGGCAAGACCCGCTGGCCCGAATGAATCTATCGCTCCGAGGTTATGATGAAATGGCCCGTTCGCTCATCCACCTGGCCGATGAATGTTGCCAGGGACGGATCATCTTCTTCCTGGAAGGCGGCTATGATACGCGGGTGTTGGCGTCTGGCGTGCGCAATTTGGCTCACGCTTTGCTGGGTGACGAAGAATGCCACGATCCCTTCGGTCCGCCACCGCAGGCATCGCCAGCCATCGATTCTCTCCTGCGCTCGCTGTGTCAAATCCATGAGCTCCCTGCCTCATGATGGCGACGAATGGCCTGCGCCTCAGTGAAGCAGATCGTGCCATGTTGGCCGGTGAGCGCGGCGATGCGGCCCGCCTGGCGCTGCGCATCTTGCTCCCCATGGCGCGCATCTACGGCGCGGAACAGCTGCTGGATATCGAACACGCTCATGTGGATGGCGTGTTGCTCCATGGCGAATCCGGCCTGGATTTCGCCGAACGCCTGCTGGCAGCGGGGGGACGTGTCGTCGTTCCCACGACCCTCAACGTCGGCGCATATGACCTGCTCCATCCAGAGATCTATCAGGGCGATGAACAGACCGCGGCTCAGGCGCAGCGCCTCATGCAGGTTTATGTGGAAATGGGATGCGAACCGATGTTCACCTGTGCGCCATATCAGAGCGGCGCGCGCCCACCCTTCGGCGCTCAAATCGCCTGGGCCGAGAGCAACGCGATCGTTTTCGCCAATTCCGTCCTCGGCGCCCGCACGCAACGTTATGGCGACTTCATCGACATCTGTTGCGCCTTGACGGGGCGCGCGCCGGCCTGCGGTTTGCACCTTACGGAAAACCGTCGCGGTCGCTGGCTGTTTGCTTTGCAGGGCATCCCTCCACGCTTGCTCATGGATTCCGTGCTCTATCCCGTGCTCGGCTATCTGGTGGGGGCGGCCTGTGGCGCACAGGAAGGCGAGGGCGAAGCCATCCCCATCATCACCGGTCTACCGCCACAAACCAACGAAGACCAGCTCAAGGCCCTGGGGGCGGCGGCGGCCTCTTCCGGTGCAGTGGCGCTGTTCCATGCAGTGGGCATCACCCCGGAAGCGAACACGCTGCAGGATGCCACGCAAGGGAAGAAACCAGAGCAGACCATAGCGGTCGATTTGCCGGCCCTGCGCCGCGCACGCGATCAATTATCGACGGTGGGTACGGCGCAACTCGACGTCGTGGCATTGGGAAGCCCGCATTTTTCATTGGAAGAATTCGCCGCCTTGCGCCCATTGCTGGAACATCACCCACCGCATTCTGACGTGGATTTCATCGTATGCACCCACCGCATCGTGCTCGCCGCTTTGCAACAACGGGGTTGGCTCGGCCCCTTGAAGGAGCTGGGAGTCCGCCTGGTGGTGGATACCTGCGTCGTGGTCGCACCTTTGTTGCGCGTGCAACGTGGCGTGTTGATGACGAATTCCGCGAAATTCGCTCACTATACCCCCGGCAATACCGGCCTGGGGGTCGTCTTTGGCAGTCTGGAAGAGTGCGTCCGTTCGGCTCACGAGGGCCGCATCTGGCGCGACGAAGCGCTCTGGCAGGCATGAACTCGTCGTTTCAGGCGCAGGTCATCCTCCCCGGCGCGGCAGCGGGGCAACTGCTGGTCCTCAGCGAAGCCCTGAGTTTCTGGGGCGGGGTCGACCCGCGCAGCGGTGACATCATCGATGAGCGCCATCCTCAGCGCGGGCGAAACGTGGCCGGCCGCATCCTCGCTTTGCCGAAGGGCCGCGGCTCGAGCAGCGCCAGCAGCATCTTGCTCGAAGCCTGCCGCCGCGGCACCGCCCCCGCTGCGATCCTGACGCGGGAATTGGACGGCATCCTCGCCCTGGGCGCTGTGGTCGCCCGAGAACTCTATGCCGTTCGGTTGCCGATGTTCACCCTCAACGCAACCCACTATCGTCAGCTCCGCGACGGCCGCTGGCTGCGCATCCGCGACGATGGCTGGATCGTGATGAGCGATGGCTGCGGCCCTGCAGTCACCAAGGGCTGATTACCCGACACTCTGAAGGAACTTTCGGGGCGATCAATGCTCTGAGACCGGAGACAATTCCAGCTGGATTTCCGCCAGTTCGTTGCGGTGAGCGGCCAACCTTGCCGCTTGCTGTTCCAACGATTCCTCCTGACCCGTCAGGCGGGTGAACAAGGGCCGCAGGAGTTCTTCGCCATTTTGCAACAAACGCCGCCGTTCGGTCTGGCAGAGCTGGGTCAATGATTCGCGGTAGACGCGCAGCAGGGCCGCACTCGCCTCTTGGAGTTCGCCTTGGCTTTCCTTACGAATGCGCCGCAAATGACGCCAGGCGTACACACTACCGACCGCCGCCAGCGGTGCGCCGATAATGGCAGCCGGCAAGGCCAGCGGCGCCGCCGCCACGCCAACCAGCGGTCCCGGCGCCAGGAAAGCCAGCGCCAAAGAAAGCCAACCACTCAGCCCGGCCAGGGCGCCATAGCGCAACCGTGTCAGATTCTGGCTGAATTGCAACTGCATTTCCGCCACCAATGCGCCATCGGCATAGTGTTTCTCTTGCCGCTCGGCGTGTCGAATCGCCTGCTGCAAGTCTTCCCGCTGTTCGGCATACAGAGCGGCATCCAGGTGGCTCTCTTTGCCCAGCACCTCCAACATGGATCGCAATCGCTCTTGCATCTCCTGCCAGTACGCACGATTGTGATCCACCAGGCGATTGAGATATCTCTCCGCCGTTTTGCGGATCTCCACCAGGGTTTCCCCCAACACTTCTTGCGCGAAGGTTTCCTGCAGCTTGCCATACCGTGGCGCGCGGCGGAACGGCCGAAAAGCCAACTCACGATCGATGAATTCCTGGCCGCGGCGGCCCAGCGCGGCAATCGCTTGCTCGATCTCTTGCAGGGTCCGTTGCAGATTCTGCTCCAGCTCATCCGCGTTTTCCCGTAGCTCCTGCTGCACCCCTTCTGCCTCCCCTCGATCCTGGCGCAGGGATTCAAGCCGCCTCTGCACCGAAGCTTGTGCTTCCATCAAGGTGCGCTGGGCCGTTTCCATTTGGGCCAACTGTTTTTGCCTTGCAGGAGAGACCTCGTTCAAAGACGCTCGGAGGTGGGCGCGCAGCGCATCGAGCCCGGGTTCTTTTTCCCCCGCCAGGGCCTTGCCCGCAGAAACGGCAAAGAGCAGGGGCCGGAGGTCCAGCAATTCTTGCACCTGTTGGTGGATGAAGCGCCGCACCTGCTCCAATTCGGCTGCTTCCAGCAAGTCGATCTGGTTCAAGACCAAGATGACTTTCTTGCCATAATCGCGCGCCAGCTCCAAATAGAGCCGTTCGGTTTCCGCCAGGGCGCGTTTGGCGCTGAGCACGAAGAGCACCAGGTCGCTGCGGTGCAAAAACGATCGCGCCAATGCTTCGTGCTGGCGGAATACGGAGCCCGATCCCGGCGTATCGACCAGCGCCACGCCCTTACCGCCAGTGTGGGGATGCGCCCAAATGCGGATGCCCGGTTGCTGCGGAGATTGTTGCGGGCGGCGCTGCGCCTCTTCTCGATAGCGAATCAATTCGATCGCTTCGGTCGTCGGGGTGATGCCGGTTTCCAGCAAGGCTTCCCCCAACCAGGCGTTGACGAAGGTCGATTTCCCGACGTTGTATTCACCGATGACCACGATGAGAAAGAACATCTCTTCCAGATCGGAGGCAATTTCCTGCAGTCGACGCCCATCCTCCCGAGAATCTTCGAGTTCCTTCAGCGTTTCCGCCAGTTCATACAGGGCGCGTGAAAATCGGACGCGCGTCGCCGCCAGGGGCCCTTCCAGGGCTTTATCGTTCATCCGAAGACTCACTGGCTGTTGCGGATTCCGACTCCGTGCATTCTTCCTCGGCGGTGACGGGTTCGGCGGCATCCTCTCGGTCTCTGCTCGGCGACGAAAGGCGCATTCGCAACCGTTCACCCAGATTCAACCGTCCCAGGTTGTGAATGGCTCCTTCCAATTCGTTGACCTGTTGCTGGATGAGGTGCAGAGCGGAGCGTTGCTGCTGTTGACGGCTGGAATGCACTTCCCACAAGCGCTGAAGGGGCAACCAGGCATCCTGCCGCAGCTGCTGGCCATAATCCAGTTGACGTTTCGCCCCCTCGTTCAGCAGCTCCAGCGCCCGCCCCTGTGGTTTCCGCCAGCGTCGGGCGAAACGGGCGGCCTGCCAGCGGGCAGCAATCGGCAACCAGCAGGCGCCGGCGATGAACCCACCCGCCAACAGCAGCAAGGCGTACAACGGTGCTTCGGGGCGCCATTCCGCCAGCAAGGCACGTCCTGCGAAGGTACCCAGCGCCAGGAGGATACAGGTGAGTTGCAGCGCGGAAACGCCATTCCACAACCTTTGCGCCTTCACGGCAAGCAGTTTTTCTTCTGCACGGCGCGTTTCATCAGCCAAACGACGCAAAGCGTGCCGTGTTTCTTCCAGGGCACTGCGGTCATAGCGGCTTGGGGCGGCCAGATTCCCCACCATTTGCGAGCGCGCCTCTTCGGGCAATTGCGCCAGCGCCCGCTTCGCCGCCTCCAATAGATCGCCCAGGTCCTGCCAATCGCGCGCCTCCAAACGCCCGGCCAGTTTCTCGGCCACATCCTGCCATTCCTCACAAGCCTGCAACAAACCCGCTGGCAGTAAATTGCGGCCACTCTTCCCCCGCCGGGCCAACCAGCCCAGGCCGAGCAGCTCCAGCAGGCCCCACCCCACCAGGCGCGGGATCTTCCGCCAGGCGAAAGCCGCCTGCCAACCTTCCACCACCGCTTCCTGCACGACTCGGCCTGTCGTCGCGAGGTTTTGCCGCGCCGCTTCCAGCGCCACGTTCGCTGAATTGTGAGCGGCGACCACCTGCCCTTCCAGATTCGCCACCGCTCTCCCCAACTCATCCCAATGCGCCTGATTCGCCTCGAAGATGGTCTGCGCCTCGCGGTTCGCGCGCTGAACAATCTGCAATGGCGTGCTCAGCTTTTGCTGCAACCGCGCTTGATCGCCCAGCTGCTCCTCAATGGAAGCGAGCAATCCGTCCAAACCGCTCTCCTGCCAGCGTTGCACTGCGTCCTCTCCTTGCGCTGCCAGGCCTGCTTTGGCGGAGACGAGCCATACCCGCGGCTGCCAACCCAGGCGAGCCTGGCTCTGCTCGCGGACAAATTCCAGCACGTGCTGCCGTTCGCTTTCATCCAGCGTATCCGCCTGATTGAGCAATAAGATGGTCTTTTTGCCGAACTCCTTCAATTTCCGCAGGTCTTCCAGATTCTCTGCCGAAAGTGCCTGTCGCGCGGACATCACCCAGCAGACCGTATCGCTCCGATGCAAGAATCGCTGCGTGATGCTCTCCTGCGCCTGAAAGACAGAACCCAAACCGGGGGTGTCGACGAAACTGACTCGTTGCAGAATCGCTGCCGGAAAATACACGCCATCCACCGATTCACCTTCCCGGCGGCGTTCGTTTTCCGCGCCCCAGCGCAAGATGGCGATGCGATCCGTCGTCGGCACCGGGCCCATGGCCAGCGGTGGTTCAGGCCCAGCCGCCTCTTCATACGCCCGATCATGCAGGAGCAGGGCATTGATCAACGAGGATTTTCCCGAACTGAACGGGCCGACAAACGCCAGCAAGTAAGGGTGTTCGGTGTGGAACAGCGCATCACGCAATTCAGCCAGGCGGGCAGGGGGCAAACCGTCGATCTGGGGCAGCGTCGCCAGCGCTTCTTCCACCAGGTTGCGCACGCGATCCCTCAATTGCCCGAAATCGTGGCTGAGTTGCGCGGTCTGTCCCTCCGAACGGCCCATTCACCACCTGCTATACTGACGCGCCAGTTTCCCTGCCTGCAAATTATGCGTACCATCGGGCGGAAATTCAAGTGAGGCAGATGTGAAGCAAGCGCGGCAGCCATGCTGAATGACTCGATCCATTACGCCAACGGCAGCCTCCATTGCGATGGAATCTCGCTCGCTCAGATCGCAGAGCGGATCGGCACTCCCTGCTATGTGTACAGTCTGCCGCGCATCCTGCACCAACTGCAGCGCCTGAAAGCGGCGTTCCAAGCCATACCCAGCGAAATCCATTACAGCGCCAAAGCAAACGCCAACCTCGACATTTTGCGGGCGCTGATCCAGGCCGGTGTGGGGATCGATACCGTGAGTGGCGGCGAAATTTGGCGCGCGCTACAGGCCGGCTGTCCGGCGGCGGATATCGTCTTCGCCGGCGTCGGCAAAACAAAAGCAGAGATCGATTATGCCATCGACGAGGGTGTGGGCTGGATCAACATCGAGAACCAGCAGGAATGCGCTTGGATTCAGGCCGCCGCCACCCGCGCCGGAAGGACACAACGGGTCGCCCTGCGGCTCAACCCGGCCGAACGAGCAGCGACCCATGCCGCCATCGCCACCGGACACGCCGAAGCCAAATTCGGCCTCAGTGCAACGAGCATCCGTGAGCTCATGCAGCGTGCAGAACGCTACCCGGCGCTCGATTTCTGCGGCCTCCACGTGCACATCGGCAGTCAATTGAGCGAACCGTCGGCGACGGGGCGAGCGATTGATGCCGCCGGAAACCTGCTGGCAGAATACCCACAACTGGCCACACTCAACATCGGTGGCGGCTTTCCCGTGCCCTATCGCCAGGATTCCGAACTCTCCACCGTAGAGGAATGGGTGGCCTCCTTACAACCGTACCTGTTGCGCCTGCAACTCCGTGAAGCGGTGAAGATCGAACCCGGGCGCTTCCTCGTCGCTGATGCGGGCGTCTTGCTGACGCGCGTCCTTTACTGCAAACGACAACTGGGACAAACCACGCTGATCGTCGATGCCAGCATGAGCGAATTGCTCCGCCCTGCCCTATATGGCGCACACCATGAAATCGTTCCCCTGAACGAAGTAGAGAAGGCAAGCAGGGAGACGATGCAAGTCGTTGGTCCTGTCTGCGAATCGACCGATGTGCTCCTGCCGCAGGTGGCGCTGCCGCCACCCCAGGCGGGTGATCTCCTGGCCATCCTCACCGTCGGTGCTTACGGCATGGTGATGGCGAGCAATTACAATGCCCGGCCGCGGCCGGCGGAAGTCGTAGTGTATCGGAATGGGGCGGAATCTGGCTGGCGTCTTTCGCGTGCGCGAGAAGATTGGCGTTCCTTTTACCCCGGCGAAAGCCAAGACCCCTGACATGGGGGCCTTCGGCTGTGGCGATGGCTGGACTTGAACCAGCGACCTCCAAATTATGAGTTTGGCGCTACTAACCGGCTGAGCTACATCGCCTGGAAAACGAACTGACTTTCACCCGTACCCGCGAAACCTGCGCTTTGCCTCGAGTCAGCCGTCAGTTGCGGGGGGAGGATTCGAACCTCCGACCTTCAGGTTATGAGCCTGACGAGCTGCCACTGCTCCACCCCGCCTCCAGAGATTAGCACAGCACCACGGCAGAGTCAACCAGGCGCCAGGCAACACAGAGCGAGACATTGGCTGCACAACGAAGCCATCCACGTTTCAGCCGAGCTCCTTGCGCAAGACGGTACCGAGGAAATTCCGCGGCAATGTTTGGCGGAATTCATAGCGCTGCGGAACGGCATTTCTCGGCAAGCGCCGCTCGCACCACTCGGTCAAATGGGCTGCTTTCAATTGCTTCCCACGGACCGGCAACACGATCGCCCTTACCTGCGCTTCACCCAAGCCGACGCGATCACCCACGACCACCACCTCACGAACATCCGGATGCTCATAGAGCACTTCTTCTACATCGCGGGGATAAATCCTCTCTCCTCGCACTTCGATTTCATCCGCGATTCGGTTCAGGATGCGGAAATAACCGGCGTGGTCCATCAACGCCAGATCGCCCGTAGAGAACCAGCCGTCCTCAAAAGCAGTTGCCTCCTCAGCCCAATAGCCGCTGAATAGCTGCGGGCCGCGGATCTGCAACTCACCCACCTCACCGATCGGGAGCGGCACGCGCGAACGAATCTCAACGATGCGGGCATCGGTATTGGGCAATGGCAGTCCGATCGATCCCACCCGTCGTTGCCCGAGGAAGGGGTTGGCATGCGTCACCGGCGCCGCTTCGCTGATCGCATAGCCTTCCAGGATGTGCCCACGCGTCAACTTCTCAAAGGATTCCTGTACTTCAACCGGCAACGGCGCCAGACCACTCAGGCAGGCGCCGATCGAGGAAAGACCATACCGACGTACATTCGGCACCTGGTTGATGGACAGATACCAGGCCGGTACGGCGGGAAACATGGATGGGCGATGCTGTCGTGCCGTTTCCAGCAAGGTGGGTAGATCCGGGTAAGGCAGCAGCACGACAGTGGCGCCGATGGCGATCGGCAAATTCAGGCCGAGAGTCAAAGGGTAACTGTGCTGCAACGGCAAGGCCGACAGGCAACGTTCGCGGCCATAGCGCCAAACCGGCGCCCAATGGCGAGTTTGCATGATATTGGCGACCAGATTGCGGTGGCTGAGGCGAACCGGCCGCGCCGGGCCATCCGTTCCCTGCGTATAGGCGATGACCGCCGCCGCTCGCGGGTCGACCGCCACCGTCGGCCGCTCTGAATGAGGCGCCTGTTGGATGAGCTCCGCGAGCCAGTGTGTTTCACCGGGAAGGCCGCTCGGCTCCCCTAGCGCCCAAGCTCTTCGCTCGGCCAACTGATGAAACACCGCGGCCGGTAATTCCTGGCGCAAATCGACGAGCAAGCCACGCGTCTCTGGCACATCGGCCAACGCCGCCCATAACGACGCATACTGACTGGGCGCGGCCACCCAGCGCGCACCTACCGCAGAGAGCTGTTCGCTGAGCGTATTGGGGTCTGCTTCGGGATTGGTCAATACGACCACCCCGCCGAGCTTGAGCGTGGCGTAAAAGGCCACCACAAAGGAAGGTAGATTGGGCAACAGGAGCGCCAGCCGGTCGCCCGCGGAAAAACCCATGCCCAACAACGCATTCGCCAGGCGGTTGGCTTTCGCATCCAACTCGGCATAGCTCAGGCGCTGGTTGTAGCAAATCAAGGCGCTGCGCCCCGGCAACCAACGCGCCGTGTTTTCCAGAAATCGGGGCAAGGGATGCCGTGGGATGGGCACGTTATGGGGCACGTTTTCGTCATAAGCGGCGTGCCAGAGCCGCTGATCTTCCACGTCCGGTTCGTCTCGGCCCTCTCGCCAACTCCCCAACCCACCATGCAAGAAGCGAGTCATGGAGCGGTTGACTGCGCGATGCCGCTCCAACTGCACCTTGTGTTTCGCCGAGCCGATATCCAGGATTTCCGCGCCGGGGATATGCTTCCCCACTGCATCAAAGTACTTCCGCGGGAAGTAACGGTCACGCATTCCAGTCAACACCAGCGTGCGCGCTTGCAACTGGGGGAACTTCTCCCAGCCCCGCCAGCTCACCAGGTTGTGCTGCATCATCCGTTGCAAGACATGGTATTCCGCATTCCAGCGGGGTCGAAAGCGCCACCAGGGACGAGATAATGCGCCAGGGGTTCGCAGCAACCAGCGCACCAGCCGCGGCACCGGCCACTCGCCGGCGGTGGAAATGAGCATCAGGCGCTCCACTCGCCCCGCCTGCGCGCAGGCATATTCAACGGCGATGGAGCCACCAAAGGAATGCCCGGCCAAGTGGAATCTCCTAGGGAGCTGCAGCGCTTCCACGATGGCTTGCAGGTCGAAAACCAGTTCTTCCATCGTGTAATGCGAATCGGGAGCGTCCGATTGCCCATGGCCGCGCAAATCCGGCACGACCACGCGGTAATTGCGCGAGAAATGATTGATCTGGTGTTCCCAGGTTTCCGCGCAACCGCCATAGCCATGCACCAGGAGCAATGTTCGTTCGACCCCTTCGGGCCAAATGTCGATGACGGAAAGATGGCCCCGCTCCTCGTTCGGAATCGGCACTTCCACCCGATACAAGCTGTAATCGAGCTGGAAGGCAGCGCGCTTCAAGCCGCGCAGTTTGCGCTTCAACGAGAACTCTCAGTAGACATCGGGCAAATCATTGAGGAACAAAACGGCATCACCCGTTCGCAGTTCCTGTTGGTACCAAGCCACCGCCTCCGCCAAACTGCCGACGATGTGCACCTTCTCCTTCGGGAAACCCGCCTCACTCAGCCCCTGGGCGATGGGCAGCGCGCGTTGCTCATCGACCAGGATCACATCGGTGGCGTATTGCGCCGCCCACGACCCCAACTGACGATTGGCCGCTGCCTCTTCTGCACCGAGCTCCACCATCCCCGGCGTCACCAACAAGCGCCGCCCGGTTTCGTGCAGCCCCAGTGTCTGTAATGCGCTGCGCGCACCCAGCGGATTCGTGCTGTAGCCATCATTGAGGATCGTGATCCCCGCTGCCGTCTCCACTTTTTCCAGGCGACTCTCGATCGCTTGCAGTTGGCTCGCGCGCCAGGCAATTTCTTCCAGGGAGATGCCGAAATGTCGGGCGGCGGCGCTGGCCAACAAGAGATTCGTGACGTTGTGAGTGCCATAGAGTTGCGTCTTCAGCCAGGCACTCTCACCCGTTTCTCGGTCGTTCAGGCAAAAAGCAAGACCCGCCAACGTTTCCTGCACATCGCTGGCCACGAAGCGCACCGCTTCAGGAGCGTCGACAGCCTGGCTTATGGCGATGCGCCGTTGCGGGTGGCTGCGTCGCCAAAAGCCTTCCCTCACCCACTCACTGTCCCAATTGTAGATCGCCAAACCAGCTTCCGGCAGCGCATCGACCAGCTCGAATTTCGCTTGTTGCGTCGCTTCCAGCGAACCAAAGCGTTCCAGGTGTTGTGGGCCGATGTCAATCAAGATGGCGATCTGCGGCTGGGCCAATTGGCAAATTTCGGCAATTTCGCCCCGACGGTAAGCCCCCATCTCCACGAGGAAGGTATCGATGGAGTGATCATCGTGCAGGTCCTGGTTGATCGCCAGAGTGACGCCCATCAGGGTGTTGTAGCTTTTCGGGGTGGCGTAGACCCGCCGCCGGCCATCGAGCAAGCCAGCGAGGAAATGTTTCGTGCTCGTTTTCCCCCAACTCCCCGTGATCCCCACCACCGTCGGTTGCAACTGGGCGAGCACCGCCGCCGCCCGTTTCCGATAGCTGCGGCGGATGAGCGCCTCGATGGGTTCTGCGATTCGGTTCGCCGCCGCCAGCCAGATCGGTGCCGCGGCAAACATCACCGCGCCCATCGCCGTGTGCAGCGCTTCGCCCGTATGAATCAGCAAGCCAAAGCACAATGCCACCAGCGTGATCACGGTGCCGGTCAGCAGCAGCAAACGCCAGAGTCGCGCCGTCCAGCGCAGCGGGGTTTTTCGGGCAACCCGCTCCGGCAAAGGAGACACCGCCAAAATTGCCGCGAGGACATGTACGATGGCCGCCTCCGTCAGCAATACGGCCAAAAGCGCAATCGCAGCAGCGCGGACCGGGAACAACCTTTTTTGCCAGATCGCCCATAAAAAACGGCGGCTCTCATACGCTTCCTGCTGCAAATACAGGGCCAGCTGCCGACAGCGCCAAATGCTACCGATCCACCAGATGAGCGGTACCAGCGACCAGGCGATATCGTTCATCGCTCTTCCGTGAAAAAGTAGCGCAAGATATGCCCGGTTTCGCTCCACCGCTCGAGGAAGGCATAATGCCCCGCGCCCGGGAAGACATGCAGGCCCGCATCCGGAATCGTGCGGGCCAGCAGCTCTCCTTGCCAGCGCGGCGTCGCCTCGTCTCGTTCACCCCAGAGCAACAAAGTCGGCGACTGGATGTTCGCCGCCGTTTCTGCCAAGTCCTCGGCGAGGACGCGCACCAGGGTGGCACGCATCACCCCCTGGGCAGCGCGGTAATCGGCCGAGCCAAAGTGCGCCGCCGCCCAATCGCTCAACGTTTGCGCCGCATTCGCGAAGCCCAGGCGCTGCAGCAGCCCACGGGTCGACCGAATGGCTTGCGTCCGCCAACGTACGAGCCCTGTTGGCGAGCGGCGTATCCCGGCGCTGCTCAGCAAAGCCAGCTTGCCAATGCGATCGGGCTGTGCCGCCGCCAGGACCATCGCCACACTCCCCCCAAAAGAATGCCCGACCAAGTGGAGACGCGTCAAAGCCAGCTGGTCCAAGAATTCGGCCACGAATCGAGCATAATCGCCCACAGACCAGGCTTCGTTCGGGGCAGCTGTTTCGCCAAAACCCGGCAAATCCAGGGCGAACACCTGGAAACCGGCTTCGCCCAGTGTGGCTGCCAGCGGCCAGAGGACGCTGCTGTCGCCGCCCCAGCCATGCAGGAAAAGGATGGATTCTCCTTGCCCACTTTGCCCGGTTTGCAACCAATGGGTGCGCAAAGACTGGATCGATGCTTCATGGCAACTGGGTTCAGGATGCTGCATCCCCGTCGCACTCTGCGTCGCACTTTGCGAATGGCCGGGCCGTGTCAACCCACACTTCCCCTTTCATTCCTGCTCGATGTCTGCTCCCAAGGCCGTCAACTGATCCAGGGTGCCGGCAAACTGCTGTTCGATGACTTGAGCGTTATCCATCACCGTTTCTCCCTGCGCGATCAATGCCGCCGCCACCATCCCCAAGCCCGCTCGGATATCGGGTGAATCCAGGTACACGCCATGCAATGCTTGCGCCCCTACCACCAGAGCGCGGTGCGGGTCACACAATACAATTTGCGCGCCCATCGCATTCAGCCGATCGACGAAAAAAAGGTGGTTATCGTACAAGCGCTCGTGGATCAACGTGCTCCGCGGCAACTGGGTGGCGATGACGGTAGCGATGGCCACCAGGTCCGAAGGGAAGCCGGGCCAGGTGGAGGTCTCGATCTCCGTGTCGATGTCTTCCTCTCGCAGGCTGGCAGCAGGGCTTTCCTGCCGCGGGACGATCAGCTCTTCATCCGCCAGGTGCATCTGCAAGCCAAGTTGCGCAAAGACCTGGGCGATCATGCGCATGTCCGCGCTGCGCACCAACGGCATTCGGACTTCACCGCCGCTCAAGGCAGCGATCGCCGCCACGCTCCCCGCCTCGATGTGATCGGGACCGACGGTGGCCCTGGCCCCGCCGAGCGCACGCTTCCCCCAAATCACCAGGCGATTCGTGCCCAGCCCTTCGATCTCCGCCCCCATTTGCCCGAGCAAGCGGCCCAACTCCTGGATGTGTGGCTCACAGGCGGCGTTTTCCAGCGTGGTCTTTTCGCCCAATTGGGCTGCCAGCATCAAGAGCAGCGCCGTGCCGGTGACGCTCGGCTCGTTCAAAATCAAACTGTGCTCTGCCCAATGGCGCCGCCGCAGCCATATCTGACCGCCCGCCGCTTCTTCCACCAATCCCAACTCCCGCAGCGCAGCCAAATGAGTACGGATCCGCCGCAGCGGCAAATCCAGCTCGATGCAGACCCGCTCGTGATTGCACAGGAGCGGAGCGAGAAACAACAATGTGCCCGCATAACGTTCGCTGGCGTATCTCGGTAAGGTCTGGCTGGACCAATGACCGCCGCGGATTTCGGCCATCATCGCCCCGTCATCGCTGTGCCATTGGATGTGGCAACCCAACCCGGAGGCGGTTTCCAACATGGCGAAGGTGTGGGTCGTAGGGGGCAAGTTTTGCAGCTGCACCGTCGATTGACTCAGGAGGCTGCCCGCCAACAGGGCGACCGCCGCGTTGGTATTGCCCGCTGGCCGATATTCGCCCATCAGAGGCGTTCCGCCTTGAATTCGCAAGCGCATATGCGGAGTTTTCTGCCTTTGCCAAACCTATCGCAGCATACCACCAGCCAGCCCAGCGCGCTATGATGGAGGCTGGTGCCGGCCCTCTCAGCGAGCCTATGTCATTACCTCCCGCCGCAGCGATCTATGAAATCAACACCTGGGTTTGGCTGAATACGTTGAGCGCGCAAACCGGCCAAACCATCACCTTAGAAAACGTACCCGACAGCGAGTTGGATCGCATCGCCCGTTTGTACGTCGCTGCAGTCTGGTTGATGGGCGTCTGGTACCGCAGCCCCGCCGGGCGCAACTCCGCTTTGAATTACCTCCATGAATATCGCGGCGCTTTGCCCGATATCGAAGAACAGGATGTCGTCGGCTCCGCTTATGCCATCGGCGATTACCAGGTCGATGAACGCCTGGGGGGAGCGCCGGGCCTCGCCCATTTGCGCGAACGATTGCGCAGCAAGGGCATCCGCCTCATCCTCGATTTTGTCCCCAATCATGTCGCGCTGGACCATCCCTGGATCGAGCAGGAGCCACAGCTCTTCGTACGAGGGGATGCCGAAAGCGCCGCCGCTCAGCCGGATCGCTTCGTCGCGGTGCACGATCGCCACGGTCAACGCTATTTCGTGGCCCACGGGCGTGACCCTTACTTCCCCAGCTGGGTCGACACCGCTCAACTCAATGCCTTCGCACCGGAATACCGCGCCGCCGCAGAAGAGACGCTGGCTCACATCGCCCGCCAATGCGACGGCGTCCGCTGTGATATGGCGATGCTGTTACTCAACGACGTGTTTGCCAACACCTGGGGGCAGCAAATCCCCCAACCTCGTCCCCGAGATGAATTCTGGCCGCCGCTCATCCAGGCCATCCGCCGCGAACACCCAGATTTTACTTTCCTGGCAGAAGTGTATTGGGACCTCGAAAAAACCCTGCTCAGCCAGGGTTTCGACCTGTGTTATCACAAAAACTTATATGACCGCATCATGCAATGGGATGGCGACGGTCTGCGTGCTCTATTGCAAATGCGACCGAGCAACCAAATCCGCCTGTTGAATTTCCTCGAGAATCATGACGAACCACGCGTCATGGAACGCCTGGGCCGAGCGAAGCAAATGGCCGCGGCGACCCTCATCACCACCATCCCTTCGGCCATCCTGCTGCATGATGGCCAGCTTGCCGGCCGCCGCATCAAATTGCCGGTGCAGATTTCTCGCCAACCCGACGAGCTGCTGGATCTCGAACTCTACGCCTTTTATGAACGGCTGCTGCGTGAGCGGAGCCACGAAGTGTACCGCCAGGGCGAATGGCAATTGCTCCCGATCACCCACCCCCTTTGTTGTTTCTCCTGGCAATATGGGGAGGATTGGCGCCTCATCGCCGTGAACTTCAGCGACCAGCCGGTCGATCAGCTGGTTTCTGTCCCCATCCTGGGCGACGCTCGAGTCACCGATCCACTCGCGCTCAAAGTACGATGCAAGCAGGTGAACGGCGGGATCCTGGCGTTGTCGCTGGCACCCTATGGTGTCGAAATCTGGAAACCGCTCAACGAGCGCGATTGATACAATTCCCCATCGGTGAATCCCAGCCGCCGGTAATAGCCGCGCGTACCCATGGCTGAAATCACCGCCAAACGATCGTAGCCTGCCGCTGCCGCGATGGCCAGACAGCGTTCGATGAGTTGCCGGCCGAGGCCGCGGTGTTGCGCTTCTTCGCCGGCGGCTGCCCCGATCGCCAGGGACTGTCCGTAAATGTGCACTTCGCGGATGATCGCCGAAGCGCGCAATTCCTCGAGCAAAGCTTCCTCCGCTGGCAAAGCCAGGCGAGCAAAGCCCGCGATGGCCCGTTCTGGCGTGATCCATTGCAAGAACACCTCTTCGCCGCTGCTCGTCGCGTAACGCTGTTCATCCATCCGCAGATCGACTTCGCTCAAGTTTTGAAAACGCACCTCGCGCGCCCGTATGTCCCCGCTGCTCAAGCCCCTGCGCGCCATTTCTTGATCCACCAACTGGCGGAAATTGGTCAATTGATTGCCATCCACGATATAGGGCGATGGGATGTCACGAACCACGCGGGTCAGCCGACAGTATTCCGGTGTGCGTACAAAGCATTCCACCAACGTTTCCAGGAGTTCTTCATGCGTGTAGGGCAGCCAATCACCCCGTTGGTAGACCTGCATCAGCTCCGCGCTTTCCAGCAGAGAGCAAGGATAAATTTTCAGCTCATCCGGCCGGAAATCAGCATCGGCGAACATCTTGTCATAATCGCTGACATCCGCTTCGGGGGAAGAGCCGAACAGGTTAGGCATCCAATGTGCATGAATCTTGAAACCCATCTGCCGCAACAGGCGCAGGGCATATCGCGTGGCCGCCACATCATGACCCCGGCGATTGACCCGCAAGACCTCATCGTTCAAACTTTGGAAGCCGATCTGCACCTTGGTGCCCCCCAGGCGACGGATGCGGATCACTTCCTCAGCGCTGATGTGATCGGGCCGCGTCTCCACGACCAATCCCACACAACGGCAGGCCGCCGCCTCATTGGCACGCTGCCCTTCTACCAGCTCTTCCCATGTCGCGAATTCATCGAGCGGGCTCCGCTCACCGCCTTGCTCCCGCAACATTCGTGCCCGTTCTTCCGCGCATTGCCATTCCGCGCGAAAGATTTCGCGGACGACCTGATTGTAGGGCCGCGATAGATCACTGCCGTGAATCTGGATGCGGTGCGGGTCCGGCGCATTCGGTTGCGCCGCCCGTTCCCAATGCGCCGCCTCCACTGCGGCCCGATCATCCCTGCCTTCGCCAAAATCATGCAGGGCATCCAACATCCGCTTGACGAACCAGATTTGGTACGGTTCGGGATAAAAGGACCAGGTGCCGCCCAACACGATCAGCTCAATCTTATCTGTCGGGTGGCCGGTGGCGTAATAGGTTTGCAGGCGGGTGTAAGTCTGCAGATACGGATCGAAATGGTTCTGCTCGGCGCGTTGAGCGCCCGGTTCATCGGCCAAATAACTCTTCGGCATGCGGACGTCATTCGGGCAAAAGATGCATTCCCCCGGGCAAGGATAGGGCTTGGTGAGGACCGTGACCGGCGTAACCCCCGAACTGGAACGGACCGGTTTGCGGCGCAATCGCTGGATGACCCGTTCGTCGTACGGCGGCAGGCCCTCCTGACCGGCGAACGCGCGGTACGCTTCGATCAACTCATCGCGGCTGAAGATGCCTGCCCCAGCTCGTGGATACTGTCGCAACAGGCGATCGAGTTGCGGGCGCGTCATTTCGTCGCGCGTCGCCACTGCGCTC
The DNA here is from genome assembly GCA_011523615.1 of Chloroflexota bacterium. GTDB lineage: Bacteria > Chloroflexota > Anaerolineae > Aggregatilineales > Phototrophicaceae > WTGJ01. The sequence goes on from WTGJ01000020.1 coordinate 352,053, forward strand.
AATATGGGCAACAGTTCAGCCCGATGCCGCGCCAGATCCAGCGCTGGCCGGGCCCACCTGGGCCGCCGTTTCGTCTTCATGGGAATAGTCTAGCAGGTGCGGTCAATCGTCATCGCCGTGCCAACCAATCCGCGCCTTCGCTGCGCGCCGCAGACGATCGTTGATCGCCCGGCCCAGGCCTGCATCGGGCAGCTCACGCGCCAGGATCACCGCGACTCCTCGCTCATCCAATTCCCTCAGCGCATGATACAACCGCCGGCCACAAGCCGCTGCATCGTCCACACTAGCCAGGAAGACAGAAACATCGGCAGCCGCTGCCTGCGCTCGATCTTCGGTCAATGCCAGCCAGCCCACTCGCTGGCCAGCCGCTTGCTGTCTTCGGCATTCTCGCAACAGTTCAATCGCCGCCTGTGGCCCGCTCGCCAATCGCACTTGAGCCCTGGGCGCGTAATGGGCGGGCAACTGCCCGGGTGAACGCAGTGGCTTCGCTTCCCCCACGCGGGGCCGCGCTTCGTCCGGTAATATGCTGGCCTCGACGCGACGCAATTGTTCCAGCGTGATCGCTCCCGGCCGAAGGATGCGCGCCGGTTCCTTGCTGAGGTCCAGCACCGTCGATTCCAGCCCGTAGCCCGTCGGTCCGCCATCGAGCAGGCCTTCGATCCGCCCGGCCAATTCCGCCAGCACATGCTCCGCTCGCGTGGGGCTGATCCGCCCAAAACGGTTGGCGCTGGGCGCGGCGAGCGGCGCAGCGACGGCCCGCAACAAGGCCAACGCGACCGGATGGTCCGGCAGCCGCAAGGCAACCGTATCTCCGCCAGCCGTCACGATGTTCGGAACTCGTTCACTCTTCGGCAATACCAGCGTCAAGGGCCCGGGCCAAAACTCCGCCGCCAGGCGATCGGCCAAACGTGGTTTCTCCCGCACCAGCGCATCCATCTGCCCCCGTTCATGGATGTGAACGATCAGCGGATCGTGCAACGGGCGTTCCTTTGCCACAAAAATCCTGGCGGCCGCGCTTTCATCCAGCGCCAAGGCCGCCAATCCATAGACCGTTTCCGTCGGAAATGCGACCAGCGCACCGGCGCGCAATGCAGCCGCGGCTTCCTGAATCACCGCCGAATCGCTTGGAAGATTTAACACTTGCCGCAGCCAGGTCATGGTTCAAGACACTTGTCGCATGGTGTATATTTTAAATGTAATGCATTGAGGGCAATCCGATGAGTGTGCAAAAGAATACATTCTGGCCACCGTTCAGTAAGAGCAAATGGGTTTTGGGTACTTTGCTGCTGGCCGTTGTTTTCTTCCTGGGCGCGCTCATCGGCGGACAAACGCAAATCGGCTCCGCGCAGGAAAATGACCTGCAAAATTTCCTGGCGCCCATCGGTCAACTGTACAACATCATCGTCGATTCCTTTTACGGTGAACCACCCGACGACCCAGAAGCGCTCGATGCGGCCCTCGAAGCGATCATGGAATCGCTCAACGATCGCCATAGCGTCTATATCGAACCGGAGATCTTCGCCATCACCGCCAGCGATCTTTCTGGCGAATTGCAGGGCATCGGTGCGCGTGTATCGACCGATGAGGAGAGCGGCGATGTGCGCATCGTCTCCGTTTTGAATGGCACACCGGCGCAGGATGCCGGTCTGCGTTCGGGCGATATTTTCCGCGTGGTGGATGGCATCGACGTCAGCACCCTCAATCAGAGTGAACTCGTCCTCAAAGTGCGCGGCCTGGCGGGCACCACGGTCAACCTCACCATGCAACGGGGTGAGGAATTGCTCGATTTCGTCGTCAAGCGCGCGCGCATCATCATCCCGTCGGTAGAAAGCGAACTGCTGGATAACGACATCGGTTACCTCAAATTGCAAGATTTCTCTTCCATCGCCATGGATCAACTGGACGACGCGCTCACCAACCTCAACGCGCGCCTGCTCAATGCGCTCGTATTGGACCTGCGCGATAACCCCGGTGGTTTGCTGCAATCGGCGCTGGATATCACCAGCGTGTTCTTGGCCCCCGGTGAAGTCATCCTCTACGAAGTGTTCGCCGATGGCGAAGAAGAAGTATTCCGCGCCGATGGCAATTACGCCGGCCTGAACATCCCCATCGTCATCCTTGTCAATGAAAACAGCGCCAGCGCATCCGAGCTGTTCGCCGCTGCGTTGCAGGAGAATGAAGTCGCCACCATCATCGGCGAAGTGACCTATGGCAAAGGCAGCGTACAGACCCAGCATCTCCTGAGCAACGGCGGCGGCGTTCGCGTCACCATCGCAGAATGGCTCACACCGCAACGCAACTCGATCGAAGGCAGCGGCATCCAGCCCGATATCTTCGTCGAGATGGATGAAACCGCCGTCCTGGAAGAGGAAGCCGCCGATGTGCAGTTGGATGCTGCCCTCAATTACCTCGCGAAATTGCTGCGCAAGGCCGCTTAGCCGTTTTCTGCCTCGCCCTGAGCTGCTGTGGCGAGAAGCTGAGCAAAGCCTATACACCGCGCGATCCTCCGATTATCATGCGGCAACGGAGCAAAATCAGCCAACGGAGCACGGCCCATGAGTTCCGAATTGTTGCAGAACGCCTTGCAGCTGACATCCATCATCGTTTCCATCATGTTGATCGGGCTCATCCTCTTGCAAGTGAAGGGGGGTGGTTTGGGCAGCCTGCTCGGAGGAGACGCCGGCGGTGGCATCGCGCGGACGCGCCGTGGCCTGGAAAAAACGATGTTCCACATCACCATCTGGCTATCGATCGCCTTCCTCGGCATCAGCACCTTCTCCGTGATCGTGGACCGTTTGTAGCCGGGCCGGTGAGCGCCACCGACCGCAGCTTTTCAAGCCCCTTCCGCCAGCGATAGGATGCGCTGTCGTTTCGCGTCACTCGCCCTGTGGCTATGGGCCATTGCGGCACCACTTGACGCACAGATCGATGTGCCGACTTACACCGAAGCCTTCATCGGCGAGTTCCAGCGCTTGAATCCCTATTGGGCCGCGCCCAATTCGAACGAAGCCGCGGTCTCCTCGTTGTTGTTCGAAGGACTTTTCACCCTCAACCGTTTCGGCGAAATCATCCCGCTCCTGGCGCAGGACGTCTACATCTCGCAAGACGGCCTGGAATACGTGGTTTGGTTGCGCGGCCAGCCAGCGGAATCCGGCCCAGCCCTGCACCCGCCGGCTTTGTGGCATGATGGCCTGCCAGTCACCGCTCAGGATGTCGTGTTCACCCTGTCTCTACTCAGATCGCGGAATTTTCCCGGCGACCCGGCCCTGCGCGATTTCTGGCGTACCGTGGAATCCTACGCTCTCAGCGAGTTCGCCGTTCGCTTTCGCCTCGCTCAACCACTCGCCAGTTTTATGGACGCGTTGCGCACCCCCATCCTGCCCGAACACGCTTTGCGCGGCGTCCGAGCGGCTGAGCTGTTCCTTCACCCCTTCAACCTGGATCCCATCGGTAGTGGCCCCTATCAACTGGCATCCCTCCACAGCGAAGACGGCCTGCACATCTCAGAGGTCATCCTCGAACGGGCACCGAATTACACTGAACGCGCGGCGGCCCCTTTCGCGCTGGAACGGATTCGCTTTCGGCGATATGAGGATCTGGCCGCGGTGATCGCAGCGGCCACCGCCGGCGAGATCGATGGTTACGCCAGCCGGCACTTCAGCGAGCGCAATGCCCTGCTCGAAACCCCCTTCCTGATCCACAGCACCATTGCGCCCGTCATCGGCATGTTGCTCCTCCAGTGGGAGCACGAGTGGTTGGCCGATCTGAGGATACGCCGCGCTTTGCGAGAAAGCCTCCCCGTCCCGCAAGTCATCCAAAGCGCCCTGCCCAACCTCGTCGTCAGCGCCGATGCACCGCTGTTGGCCACTTCCTGGGCCTACGTCCCAAGCCCTGCACCGACCATCGATGCAGCGACCGCCCGCGAAAATCTCCACCAAAGCCTGGCGGATTATGAAAATGACGCAGAAGCCTGGACTTTGCGCTTGTTATTGCGCGATATCCCCCCCATGCGAGCGCTGGCGCAGGAAATTGCTGATCGCTTCCAAGCGCTGAGCCTTACGCTGACGCTGGATGCCCGGCCCGACAGTGAATTCCAAGCGGCTCTGGCCGCCCGTGATTTTGATCTCGCCTTGGTGGAATTGGATTTCAGCGGCAGCGCGGATCCGGATGTCTACGATTTCTGGCACGAAGGTCAGATCGAAACGGGGCAAAACTATGCTGCGGTGGCCAACCGCCGCATCAGCCAGGCCTTGGAACACGCCCGGCGCGATACGAACGGCTTCCACCGGCGTGCACACTACGCGGATTTTCAGCAGGCTTTCGTGGAAGCGGCCGTCGCCATCCCTCTTTATTCCCCTTTGTTCACCTACGCCATCCATCCCGATATTGAAGGCGTACAATGGGGTCAGCTGGATTCTTCCAGCGCACGCTTTCGCAAAATCGGCCATTGGTACCGGGCAAAGGAGGCAGAATACGAATGAATGACAGCATCACGAATGCCAACATGTTGATCGCCCAGGGTCTTTCGCGCCAGTTGCGGGTCGGCGAGCACGTCATCCATGCGCTCCACGAAGTCGATCTGGCCATCGAAGCCGGCGAGATGATCGGCATCGTCGGGCCCAGCGGCAGCGGCAAGAGCACTCTCCTGGGCCTGCTGGGTGGCCTGGATCGGCCCAGCAGCGGCAAAGTGATCCTCGATGGCATCGACATCAGCGAACTGAGCGAGGACCGCATCACCGAAATCCGCAACGAGAAAATCGGCTTCATCTTCCAATTCTTCAACTTGATCCCGACGCTGAACGCGCTGGAAAACGTGGCCCTGCCTTTGCAATTCGCGCGGCAACCCAAATTTCGCCCGGAACAACGCGCCCGCGAATTGTTGACCCGGCTGGGGCTCGGGGATCGCCTGCGCCACCGGCCCGCCGAACTGAGCGGTGGCCAACAACAACGCGTCGCCATCGCTCGCGCACTCGCCAACCAACCCCCGCTCTTGCTCGCCGATGAACCCACCGGCAACCTGGACCGCTCCGCCAGCGTGGAACTGCTGGAATTGTTGCATGAAATTCGCGATACCGAAAAAACCACCATCGTCGTCGTCACGCATGATGCGGCGATCGCAGCATCCCTCGATCGCGCTTTGACGCTCGAGGATGGCCGCCTGGTCGAACAAGAAAGAGCCATTGCAGCCGCGCATTGAGGAGCCAATGAACGAACATTATCGCATCCAAATCGCCGGCGTCGAGCGCCAGCTGCCGTTGTTTGAAATCAAGCCCGGCGTGCGCATCGCCATCCTCAATATCCTGGGCGATGTCGAACTCACCGAACGCGCCGCAGCGGCTCTGGCGGAAAAAATTCGGCCGTTGGCTGCCGAAGCCCTGGTGACGGCAGAGGCGAAAAGCATCCCCCTGGCCCATGCGCTGGCCGCTCGGCTCGGCCTGCCCTATGTCGTCTTGCGCAAGCAATACAAACCTTACATGGGCGATGCACTGCGCTCGGAAACCCTCTCCATCACCACCGGTCAACCGCAAACCCTCTTCCTCGATGCCAAAGATCGGCAATTGGTGCGCGGCAGAAGAATCGCCATCATCGACGATGTCGTCTCCACCGGCAGCACTTCGCAGGGGATGCGCCTGATCATGGAACGGGCCGGGGCGGTGTTGGTCGGCGAAGCGGCGATCCTCACCGAAGGCGACCGCGCCCGCTGGCAAAAAGTGATCGCCCTGGGTCACCTGCCCATCTGGGTGGATGAGGAAAGCGATGCGTGATGTGGCTGACCGCCCATCAAGCGCATTTCTCCAACACGACAAAATGCGATAGCGCCCAAAAATCCAGCCGGCTGCCCTCCAGGCCCTGCAGCGCCAACAGCGGGCGAGCCCACCTTCCCCACCGCGCCAGCCAATTGTCATAAGCGCCAAAGATGCGCCGTTCCTGGACCACCTTCACGGCTTGTGTTTCCCAGAGCGCCTGAAGATCGCGACGGCGATAGGAACGTACATGGGGCGCCAGGCGGTTCCGCCAACGGTCCGGCAAATAATTGATGAGCGGCGTGTTGCCAAAATGGTAGCGACCGCGCCAGTAATGTCCGTGCGTCTCGAAAGGGTACCAGCGATTGGGCGCGAAGAGAGCCAGTCGACCGCCAACCCTCAGCACGCGTATCATTTCCTGCACTGCCACGCCGTCATCCTCCGTGTGCTCCAACACTTCGTGAGAAAGCACCGTGTCGATGGTGCCGTCTGGCAGCGGAATCCCTTCGACAGCGGCGCAAAACGTGCTCGTGATCCGTTCCCGCGCAGCTTCGGCATGTCCCAGCGCGAGGTCAAAGGCCAAGACCTCAGCCGCATATCGCTCTTGAATCTGCTGCGCATAAAGCCCCAGACCGCAACCCGCGATCAGCACCCGCGCCTCTTGCAGCCTCGTATGCGCGGCCAGCATCGCCAAACGACGCTCCTGGCCCGCACGCCAGACCAGGCTGGGGACGCCCTGTCGAGCAACAGCATCCCCACAACCACGCATCTCCCCTGCGCTCATGCCGCCATCTTAGCCGATGCGCTTTCGCTGCGCTCTCTATGATCGCTCACTGCTTCCATGAACCTCGCGCAGATTCACGCGCAGGAGTATCATCCTTAATGTATTCCTAGCGCGCATTATCATCGCGTGCAGAGCGTAAAGAGAGGGTGATGCTGCGGCAAAAGCATTCGGATGCCTGGGCTGCTTTGTTGTTGTTTCTCTTGCCGCTCTTGCTCTTTGCGCCGCAAACCCTGGGTGGCCGCACCTTAATCCCCGCCGAAAACCTCTACCAATTTGAACCCTGGCACAGCGAACGAGCGACGGTCGGCGCTCCACAACCGCACAATGCGCTGCTTTCTGACCTCGTATTACAAAATTACAACTGGCAACTCTTCTTGCGTGAGCACCTGGCCGCCGGCGAATTGCCCCTCTGGAACCCCTACGAATTTGCGGGCCAACCCTTCTTCGCCCTCGGCCAAGCGAGCACGCTCTATCCGCTGCGCTTGATCTTCCACCTGCTGCCGATCCCGCTGGCTTACGGCTGGAACATGGTGATCCACCTGTGGCTGGCCGGGGTCGGCATGTATCTCTACCTGCGAACCTTGCGCAACGGGCGTTTCGGGGCCGTCATCGCCGGCATCGTCTACCAATTGGCCAGCTGGCTGGTGGCGAGCGCCGTCTGGCCGATGATCGTCGGGACGGCGATCTGGTTGCCCTGGCTGTTGGCGATGATGGAAGGGGTGATCTACCGCCGGCCCTTCTGGAAGAATCGCCGCGCTACCTTACCCTGGGCGCTGTGTGCTGCGGGCATCCTGGCCATGATCTTCCTGGCGGGGCATATGGAGCTCTCCGGTTATACCGCGCTCATCGCCACCCTCTACGGCAGCGGCAGGTTGATCGGCAGCCGGCAACGCGGCCGGCCGTGGTTCTGGCAGCGCTTGGCCTGGCTGACGGGCAGCGCCGTTTTCGGCCTGGGCCTGGGCGCGATTCAGTTGTTGCCATTTTTGGAAGTCGCTCGCAGCAATTTTCGCACGCAGTGGACCGAATACTCGACCATCGTCAACGAATACGCTCACCCCGATCGGGATGTGTTGCTTTATCTCATGCCGAACCTCTTCGGCAGCCCCGCTCAGCACCGCCTGTACGATTGGCTCAATGGTGAATGGGGCGAAGATTTCGCATCCAACCAGGACCACACCGCCTGGGGCGTCAAAAATTATGTCGAAGGTGCGGTCTATCTGGGACTGATGCCGCTGGCCCTCGCGCCCATCGCCCTGTTGGCTCGCCGAAGAATCTGGAATCCACGCTGGCTCTTGCTCGCCCTGGCCGCCCTGGGGGGCAGCTGGATGTTCGGCCTGCCGAGCTACGCGCTGCTCTACTACGGATTGCCGGGATTGAACCAGGTGCATTCCCCCTTCCGCTGGGTCTACCTCGTGAGTTTTGCGCTGGCCGCGCTGGCCGGCATGGGGGCGGAGGAATTGCTGCGCCAGCGCCAGAAAACGCTGCGCTGGGCAAAGCGAATCGCCTGGCTGCTCATCGCCATCGCCGTGGCAGGAGCCGTCGTCTTGCTTTCGAGCCGCTTGTTCTACGGGGCATTCAGCCCGATCCTCGAGCGTTTCTACCTGAACAGCACCCAGGCCCAGGCCGCCTTTCGTGAGCTGAGTTGGTTCTACAGCCATCTCTTCAGCAATGGTTTGCGTTTTGTCATGGTCGCCGCTCTTTGTGGCGCGGTATTGCTCTGGGGAACCAGAATTGGGCGAGCATCTCACCCGCACCTGCCCTGGCAGCGCATTGCCTGGCAGGCGGCCGTCCTCCTCCTCGTGGCGGGTGATCTGTTCTGGGCCATGTTGGGTTTCAACCCGGCTTCCGATCCGGCGTTGCTGGAGCATCGGCCGGCGGCAATTCAATGGCTGATGGAACAAAGCGGCGATTGGCGCTACACCACCCTGCAGGCGCGCAATCGACCACACATCCTCCATGCCAACGCGGGCACACGCTTCGCTCTCGAGGACATTCGCGGCTACAATTCCATCTTCCCCGCTCGCTATGTCAGCCTGATGAACACCGGGGCACCTCAGCACGAATTGCTGTATTCCCGCATCGCGCCTCTTTACGAAGATCAGCAATGGCAAACGGCGCTGGAATCCCCCACCCTGGAGCGCTTGAACGTCCGCTTCGTCCTCGCCCATCCGCCATTCGACTTGCAACCGTTGGGTTGGCTGCTGCGCTGGCAAAGCGACTCGCTGCGCATCTGGGAGATGCCCGCATCGCGCCAGTTGCCGCGCGCTTACACAGTCCCCCGAACCGCGCAATTGCTGGAAGAGTTGGATCGCCCCCCTTCATGGATCCCCGCCGAAGTTTCCTGGCAGAGCACGCGCAAACTGACGATCACAGCCCGCGCCGATTCGCCGGCTTACTTGATCCTCAGCCAGAGTTATGACCCTGGCTGGCGCGCGTATGCGAAAGATGCGGCGGGAGAGGAGCGCGAGCTCACCGTACTACCTGCCTTGCTCAGCCTGACGGCCATCGAGCTGCCCCAGGCGGGCGAATACGCAATCCGTCTGGCCCATTCGCCCCGCAGTTTCTTGCTCGGCGGTTTTCTCTCCTTCAGCAGCGCTGCTCTGCTGATTTTTGTGGTTGGCGCTGCGCTCTGGCGCCGCTGGTTCCTGCCCGCGCGGACCGGCGCCGGCACGGCCAGGCTGGCCCGCAACAGCCTGGCCCCCATCCTCCTCAATCTGTTCAACCGCAGCATCGATTTCCTGTTCGCCGCATTCTTGCTGCGCGTCATCAGCCCGGAAGATGCCGGGCTCTACCGGGCGGCCATCGTCCTGTTCGTCATCTTCGAGATCTTCACCAACTTTGGCCTCAACACCCTGCTCACCCGCGAGGCCGCCCGTTCCCGCGCGCAACAACGGCAACTGTTCGGGCACACCACCTTACTCCGCCTGGCACTCTTCGTTGTGGGCACCCTACCGCTGAGCATCCTCATCCTGCTTCGCTTGAACGGCATCCCCGCCGCGTTGGATCCGCGCGGGGCCTGGGTGCTCGCGTTGCTGTACTTGGGCCTGCTGCCTGGAACGGTCAGCGCGGGGCTGACAGCGCTATTCTACGCCAGGGAGCGAGCCGAATATCCCGCCGCCATCTCCAGCCTGGCCACCTTCCATAAGGCTCTGCTGGGCGTTTTGTTGTTGGTGGGGGGCGGGGGCATCGTCGGCCTCGCCGCCATCAGCATCCTGACGAACTTGCTCACCCTCCTGGCGCTGCTCTATGGCGCGAGGCAATGGTTGGGGAGGCAGGCCGGCCCCTTCCACTGGCAGCTGGATCGCGCACTGATGAGGCGATTGCTGCGTGAAAGCTGGCCGCTCACTTTGAATCACTTCCTGGCGCAGATCTTTTTTCAAATTGACCTGCTGATCATCGAGATCATCCATGGCACCCGCATGGTGGCACAATATGACATCGGTTACAAATGGATCCTGGCCATCAACGTCATCCCCGCGTTTTATACGATGGCCCTGCTGCCTCGTCTCTCTCGTTATGCGCAACGAAACCGCAGCTTCCTGAGTGCCACTTACATCCTCTCCATCAAATTGCTCCTGGCGATGGCCCTACCCCTGGCCGTTTGGATGACCTTTGCGGCGCGCATCCTGACGGCCATCCTGGGTGGCGCTCAATACCTGCCGGAAGGCGCCATCGCGATTCAGTTGATGGTTTGGAGCATCCCCATCGGCTGGGTGAATAGCCTGACCCAGTACACACTGATCGCCGTCGATCGACAGCGCCGCGTCACCATCGCCTTTCTGATCGCGACGAGTTTCAACATCGTGGTGAACTTGCTGTTCATCCCTCGCTACGGTTTTCAGGCAGCGGCCCTCTCCACCATCGCCTCCGAAGCCGCGCTGCTCATTCCCTTCTTGTGGTATCTGCAACGCGAAATCCCGGGTCTGAATGGGGACATCTTCCGCGCCGTGCTCTGGCGCCCCACGTTGGCGGCAACGGTCATTTTGCTGCTGATGCTGGCCTTCGCCGAATTCGGCGCCCTGTGGTTCGCCTTGATCGTTGCGCCTGTTGGCTACCTGTTCCTCTGGTGGAAGCTCAACCCACTCACCGCTCAGGAACGCCGCAGCTTGCGACCCTTGCTGCCCATGCGCTTCCGTTAACCGGCCTGCGCCTGCTGTAACAATTCCGCCGCATTCGATCTGCCGGCGGCCGAATTGGCCCCCAACATGGCCGCCAATTCGCCGATGCGTCCCCCATCACTGGCCAATTCTTCCGCATGCGTGACCGTGCGCTCATTTTCCACCGTTTTGCGGGCCACGAAATGAGCGTCTGCATATGCCGCCAGTTGCGCCAGATGCGTGACCACCAGCACCTGATGGCCACTTCGAGCCAACTGCCGCAAGCGTTCCCCGACCAAAGCGCCCAACCTTCCACCGATTCCCTGGTCGATCTCGTCAAAAATCAAGGTGGGGATCGGGTCTGAATGGGCCAGAACCCCTTTCAAGGCGAGCATGATGCGGGCTGTTTCACCGCCAGAAGCGACCTGGGCTAGCGGTCGTGGAGCCTCACCCGGGTTGGCGCTGAGGGTGAAGGCAACGCGATCGACTCCTGTACTGTGGAATTCACAGCTCCGGCCATCGGGCAAGGGGCAACCTGCTGAACTTTCATTTTGCTCCAGCTGCACCACAAAGCGCGCTACAGGCATACCGAGATGCGCCAACTCCGCCGCGATGGCTTCGCTCAACGTTCCGGCTGCTCGCTGGCGCCTTTCGCTCAGGGCCGCCGCTTTTTCCCCCAGCTCCTGCAACAGCGCTTCCGCCTGGGCACGCAAGCGCTGGCCGTTTTCCTGGCCCGTTTCCGCCTGCAGCAGAGCAGCGCGCGCCTTTTCTTCGTGATCCAGCGCGGCGGCGACACTGCACCCGTAGCGCCGCAGGCAACGACGGATGATTTCCAGTCGCTCTTCAATCTCTTGCAAGCGCTGCGGCTCAAACTCCAGCGTTTCTCGGTAGCGCCATAAAGAAGCCAACAAGCCGTTCGCCTCTTCTTGCAAGGCATCCGCCTTCTCCGCCAGGGGTTTGCCAGAGCCATCCAATTGGGCGACGTGCTTCAGGGCCGCCGCAGCTCGAGACAAAGCATCGGCCGCTGCTGGTGGCGAATCGGCCCGTTCTTCGCCAGCCAGATAGGCAAGCGCCGTGGCGGTTTGTGCCACCAGCTGCTCATGGTTGCTGAGGCGTTCTCGTTCTGCGCGCAATTCGTCTTCCTCGCCCTCTCGCAAGGCGGCCGCTTCCAGCTCTGCCAAATCCTCCTGCCAGCGCGCCCGTTCTTGCTGAGCGCTGCGCCAAGCGCGTTCGCAGTCATCGGCGTCCTGCTGCAGCGCCCGCAAGCGCCCCACTTGGCGCGCAAACTCCGCTCGTTCCTCCTCCAAACCCGCATATCGATCCAGCAGAACCAGGTGTTGCCCCGGTCGTAACAGCGAGAGGTGTTCGCTCTGACCGTGGATATCCACCAACAATGAAGCCAACTCACGGAGCAGAGGCAGCGCTACCTGCTGGCCATTGACCCGCGCGCTGGAGCGGCTTCCGCGGATCACCCGCGCCAGCACCAGGGCATCCGGCGTTTCTTCATCCCGCAGTCCTTCATCCTCCAACCGCTCAATCAAAGGACTTGCCGCTCCTTCAGCCAAGCGAAAATGCGCCTCCACCATCCCCTGCCGGGCGCCATTGCGGATGACAGCCGCAGAGGCCGCTCCGCCGAGCGCCAGCTCCAGGGCATCGACGATGATCGATTTGCCAGCGCCGGTTTCACCGGTCAGGACGTTCAAGCCGGCGCCAGGAAACAGGGACAATTCACGGATGATGGCGATGTCCTGGATGCGCAATTCCCGCAGCACAGCTAACGACCCCAGCGCAAACGCCCACTGGCGAAGGAAGCATACAGCGCCGCGAACAGCAGCGCCGAAAGCGTCAAACCCTGCCATAGCAAACCCACCACCAACGTACCCAGCAGGGCGCCGACCCCAGCGGCGAGCGCGGCCCGTTGGCTGCGGCGGCGGCCGGTCACTCGGCGCGCGCATTCCCCCGCAAAGGGGCCCAAAATCACCGCGAGCAGCAGAGCAAAAAGCAAGAAACGGAAGAATGTCAGCACGACCATGCCCACCGCCGCAACCAATGCGCAAACCAGCACGATGAGCAGTTCATCGGTCAAACGGGCATCAAAGAATTGCCGATCCTGCTCCTTCACACATTCGCGACAACGATAACCGACCGGCGTATGTACGGCGCATTCATGGCACATGGTTCGCTCACAGCGGTTGCAACGCAGCGCCGTTTCTCGCCGGGGGTGCAAGGCACAGTAGGTCAATTCCTCCTGCTGCGGTTCCATCGCTGTCATCAGGGGTCCGCTTCGGCGCCTTCTTCGGTCAGCAGGCGACTCTCCGTGGTCCAGGTGGGCAATCGCGGTTCCAGGCGGTCGAGCAAAGAGCGGTAGAAATAAGTCGGTGGCCGCAGACGGACGAATTGGCTCACCGGTTCGGCGGCGCGGACCGAAACGCGGTCTTCGCTGCGCAACACGCAGAATTCCACACCATCCGCCGTGATGATCGCCTCGCGGCTGGGCAACAGCTTGACGGTGATATCCAATTGGGCCCCTTCGGAGAGCACCAGCGAGCGGTCCATGCTCAAGTGCGGCGCCACCGGAACCAACAAGATGTTCTTCAATTCCGGCGGCATGATCGGCCCACCACAGGCCAGCGCGTAGGCGGTCGAACCGGTGGGGCTGGCGATGATGAGCGCGTCGGCGGAATAGACCGTCGCCCAGGCGCCATCGATGCGCGTATCCAACTGGATCGCCCGCGGCAAACGCGCGCGCGACACGACAATATCGTTCAAAGCCAGGACGGAAGCGATCCGCTCCTCCGCCCGCCAAACCTCCGCCTCGATCATCATTCGGCTTTCGCGCCGGTAGTCTCCCTTCATCAAGCGCTCGATGATCTGCCCATTCCATTCCGCCAATTTCAGCTCGGTGAGGAAGCCGAGTCGACCGACATTGATGCCCAGCACCGGCACTCCGTGTGGGGCACAGACGCGGGCTACATTCAACATCGCGCCATCGCCACCAATGGCGATCAGCAGCTGCGATTCGGCAATCAACGGCTCCACTTCATCCGCCTGCCATTGCTTCCGCAACCAGACTTCACAGCCCGCCGCCTGCAAATCCGCGCCAATGCGCTCTGCGATGGGCTCCGATCGCGGCCGCAACGGGTGCGCCATCACGCCGACACAGAAACGTCCCGCCATGCATTCCACCTCTCGCTCGCATCCAGTCTAGTCATTGGCCTGGCCAGGCGCTAGGGAATGACACTGCGCCCACTATTGGCTCGCGCTTTGCCGCGCGCTACAATTTTCGCGCCATGAACACCGATTCAGCGGTATGGATCCCTCGCCTGCAGACGGCCGCCGCGGCCAACCTCACCCGTTACCGCCATTGGGTCGCCCAGCATCATGCGCTCGATTTGGCCGATTACCGCGCCTTGCACCGTTGGTCGATCGAAAATCTCCCCGCTTTCTGGTCCAGCCTGTTCACGTTCTGCGATCTGAAACATCACGAACCCTGGCAAACCTCGCTCGCCTCGCGGGAAATGCCCGGTGCGCGCTGGTTCCCCGGCTGCACTTTGAATTACGCCGAAAACATTTTCGCCAAACGTTCCGCTGAGCGGCCGATGCTGCTCCATGCCGATGAGAGCGGGGAGATCGCTTCCCTCAGCTGGGCGGATGCCGAAGATCAAGTGGCGGCGCTGGCCGCCTGCCTGCGTGAGTTGGGCGTCCGGCGGGGAGACCGCGTCGTCGCCTTCTTGCCCAACATCCCGGAGGCCGTCATCGCTCTATTGGCGACCGCAAGCATCGGCGCCATCTGGTCCAGTTGTGCGCCCGAATTCGGCAGCCAGAGTGTGCTGGAACGCTTCCAGCAGATTGAACCCAAGATCCTCATCGCCGTCCCGGAATATCAATACAACGGCCAGCGCTTCGATCGTCGCTCTGTCCTGAGCCAGTTGCAGGCCAATCTGCCCACCCTGGAACAGACCCTCCTCGTCCGCACCCGCAAAGGAGAAGCGAGCCATCAGCGCTACCCCAGCTTGAGCTGGCAGGAAGCCTTGGCGCGGGGGGTGGGCGCCTCTCTGGGATGTGAGATCGTCCCCTTCGAGCACCCGCTCTGGGTGCTCTTCTCCTCTGGCACGACCGGCAAACCCAAGCCGATCGTCCATGGGCATGGCGGCATCACCCTGGAACATGCCAAAGCGACCCTGTTTCACAACGACCTCCACCCGGGTGATCGCTTCTTCTGGTACACCAGCACCGGCTGGATGATGTGGAATTATCTCCTGGGCGGCCTGCTCGCCGGCGCAACGGTCATCCTCTACGACGGCAGCCCCATCCATCCTGACCTGGGTGCTTTGTTCCAACTCGCCGAGCGCACCGGCATGAATTACCTGGGCGCATCCGCCGCGTTCATGGCTTCTTGCATGAAAGCCGATTTCCGCCCCAACCAGCGTTATGACCTGAGCCAGCTGAACGCGCTCAGCGGCACCGGTTCACCCCTGGCTCCAGAGATATACGATTGGTTCTACGATGAATTTTCAGCAGACGTGGTGCTGGAATCCCTCAGCGGTGGCACCGATTTGTGTACCGCTTTCGTCGGCGGCGTTCGCAGCGAACCGATCTACCGCGGCGTAATCCAGGGCCCCTCTCTGGGCGCTGATGTCCGTTCCTACGATGAACAGGGAAACGAGACCATCGACGCGGTCGGGGAACTGGTCATCACTCAGCCAATGCCTTCCATGCCACTGTATTTCTGGAACGACCCCGCGGGCGAGCGATACCGAGAAAGCTATTTCGGCATGTATGAAGGCGTCTGGCGGCACGGCGATTGGCTGCGCGTCACTCCACGCGGCGGCTGCGTGATCTACGGCCGCTCCGATTCCACCATCAACCGCAAAGGCATCCGCATGGGCACCAGCGAGATCTACCGCGTCGTCGAAGCCTTCGCCGAAATCCAGGATTCGTTGATCATCGATATGGAAATGCTCGGCCATGAATCCCATCTGCCGCTCTTTGTGGTCCTGCAAGCGGGACAGGAATTGGATGAAGATCTGTGCAGGCGCATCGGCCGCGCCTTGAGCGAGCAGATCTCGCCCCGCCATGTTCCGGATGAAATCCTGGCGATCGATGAAGTGCCCTATACGCTCAGCGGCAAGAAGATGGAAGTGCCCATCCGCAAAATTTTACTGGGTTTGCCGCGGGACGAAGCCGCCAACCCAGGCTCGATGCGCAATCCGGATTCGCTGGCGTTCTTCGAAGATTATGCGGAGGAAATTGCCCGCCGGCAAACCCGCTGAGCGCCGCTCTCAACTACAGAGCGCGCCGCTCTCAACTACAGAGCGCGCCGCCCTCAACCGCAGAGCGTCGCCAAACGTGGCAGTGCAGCGCTCAACGCTACTGAACTTCCTCTTGCAACAGGGCCGCCAGGACCACGGTCAATGCGGGCAGCTCGCTTTCGTCTTTGAAATGGGCCATGCGCCGATACATCACCGCAGCGGCGCGATGGAAGCCAGCGGGCAAACCTTGCTCAGCGAAGAAATCGGCAATTTCATCCATTTCCCCGGCAAAGCGCCACGCTTTGGCCGTCAGGTTGCGGGCGCGCTGTTCGGCCTGTTGCGGCATCTTCTCGTCGCGCCGCTGCCATTGCCTTTCCAAGGCGGCCCGCAAACCGCCGCTCTCGGCCGCGGCCAACACGGCGCTCTGCAACGCGCCATGCCCTTTGGTCAAGCCGGCGAAGCACATTTTCAACGCCGATGCATCGCCGATCCGCTCGCTGAGCACTTCCGTCTCCAAGGGACCGGCGGCAAAGTAAGACGCGGTTTCGTCAGCTCGTGGCCCGGAAAGCAACAGCCAGGTGGTGCCCCGTTCCCAGGCGGGCCCGCCGGTGATCCCGCCATCGACATAGTCTGCGCCTGCCGCGCGCATCCGTTCGTCCATCCGCCGCGACCGTGCCGGCGAAATGGCGTTGGCATCCAGGTATCGACCACGAAAACCGCGTTGGATCACTTCTGCGGCCAAGGCCTCCGCTGCGTGGGGTGGGCAGACGCTGACCAGGACATCACATTCTCGGCAAAGTCGTTCCAGACGAAACACATCTTGCAGTTGCTGCGCCTCTGCGCGCTCTATCGTCTGAACGCTGCGTCCTTCGCTCGCCCAGCAGACTTCATGCCCGCCATTCTTCAACGTTGCGGCGACCGAAGCACCCATTTCACCCGGGTGCAGAATGCCGAAGCGCTTGCCTTCACCCGCCATCACGTGGATCCTGGCGTTTCACCTGCTTCTGCCCGCTCCACTTCCAGGCGCACCAGCTCTCGCCGCAGGGTCTTGCCGATCGCCGTTTTTGGCAACTCCGCCAGAAATTCGATGCGACGCGGCACTTCATAAGGTGCGAGGTGCGCTTCACAATGGGCGATCAAACCCTCAGGGGTCACCTCCGCATCGGGCACTTTCACAACCCAGGCTTTCAGCGCAAGTTGACCTTCCCGTTCCGGATGCGGTATGGCGGCGACGCCTACTTCAGCGACCGCCGCATGTTCCTTCAATGCATCTTCAATTTGGGCCGGGTACACGTTGTATCCGCCAATCAAAGCCATGTCTTTCTTGCGGTCGATGATGTAGAAGAAGCCATCTTCATCCATGTAGCCGATGTCGCCGGAATGCACCCAGGTCCGCCCGTCGTGTTCCCGCAATACCGCTTCGCTCTCTGTCGGCATTTTGAAATAACCCTGCATGACGTTGGGCCCGGCCATGACGATTTCTCCCGCTTCCCCCACCGGCACATCCACCGTGCCGGTTTCGATATCCATCACGCGGATGTCCATCCCCGGCAAAGGCAAGCCAGCGGAACCGGGTCTTGATTCTTCGCCGAAAGGCACCACAATGGCGGCCATCGTCACCTCACTCATGCCATAGCCTTCGCTGAGGCGGCAGCCACTCACTTCCTCAAAAGCCCGTTTGGTGGCGGCCGGCAAGGGGGCAGCGCCGCTGACGGCAATGCTGATGCCATCCAGGCGCTTGCTTCCCTGGCGCACGGCAGGATGTTGGCTCACGGCGTGGAACATCGCCGGAACGCCGCACATGATATCGGGCCGGTAATGATCGATCACGCCGACCATATCAGCGAGATCGCGCGGGTTGACCACCAAAACCACCCGTGAACCCGCGTGGATCGCCCCGCTCAACACCGCCACCAGGCCGAACACGTGGAACATCGGCAACGCACCCAGGTAGACCAGTTCCTCTTTGCCCTTGCCCCGGGTGAACTCCGTGCCTGCTACGGGATCCAAATACGCCTGGATCTGCAGCAGATTGCTCGACAACATGCGATGCGTGAGCATGGCCCCTTTGGAGACGCCGGTCGTGCCGCCGGTATACTGCAGGAAGGCCAAATCATCGCCCTCGATCGCCACAGCCGGCGCTGCTCCCCCCTGATGCGCGGCCAGGACGTCCTGGAACCATTCATCTCCCTCTTGCAGCTCCACCGCATGGCCTTCTTTTTTCTCCTTGGCGAGGGTGAATAAAAATCTCGCCAGGCCCGGCAAATATTCCTTGATATTGGTGGCGATGAAGCGCTCCACCGGCGTTTGATCCTGTATCGATTTGACGAGCGGGTAAAAGGGAGTCAACACGACGCAGATCCGCGCATCGGAATCATCCAACTGATGTACCATCCGCGCCGGTGGGTAGGTGGGGTTGATGGCGCTGACCACCCCACCGGCCTTCAGGATGCCAAAATAGACGATGGCGAAAGCGACGCAGTTGGGCAGGAGGATCGCCACCCGGTCTCCTTTTTGCAGACCACGAGCGATCAAAGCATGTGCGAATGCATCGGAAGCCGCATCCAACTCGGCGTAGGTGAAATGGGCTTGCGTATAACCCAAGAGCGGCAGATTCGCCGGCGTGATGAGCGCCGTCGCCTCGGGCTGGCGACGGGCGGCCTGCCGCAGCATCTCATGCAAAAATACGTCACCCGTTTCCGCCAATTCCTCCACCATCCCCGCCGGATAATGCTTGACCCAGGGTCGTTCTGCATACGTCGACATGTTTCCTCCTCGCCAATTCGCTGCGGCGGATGCAGTCAAAGTATATGCACCTGCCGAGCTTTCTCCAAACCCTGCCTCGCTTGAATCCACTCGGGTGAACCCTTATAATGGTGCACCTTCCCTTGATGTGCGGCCGGTTGGATGCCTTCCTTTTCGAGTACACAGGTACGCAGAGCCTTCTTGGATCATTTTGTCTCGCAGGGGCACCGCGAAGTGGCTTCCTCATCGCTCGTGCCCGCAGATGACCCGAGCCTGCTCTTCGTCAACTCGGGGATGGTCCAATTCAAAGAAGTCTTCCTCGGCCGCGCCCGCCGTGATTACGATTGCGCGACCACCTCGCAGAAGTGCATGCGCGTCAGCGGCAAACACAACGATTTGGAGGAAGTGGGCCCTTCCCCGAGTCACCACACCTTTTTCGAGATGTTGGGCAATTTCAGCTTTGGCGCGTATTTCAAGCCCGCCGCCTGCCATTATGCCTACGAATTGCTCACCAAAACCTACGGTTTGCCGCCGGATCGTCTGGTCTATACCGTCTATCATGAGGATGACGAGGCGCATGACATCTGGGTCAAGCAAATGGGCATCGACCCGCGGCGCGTGGCACGGCTGGGGCCCGCGACGAATTTCTGGCAAATGGCTGATACCGGCCCCTGCGGCCCCACCAGTGAAATCCACTGGGATCGTTACCCCGAGCAGGGTGAAGAAAGCATCATCCCCCTGCTCCAACGGGAAGATGAGCGCTTCCTGGAAATCTGGAACCTCGTTTTCATGCAGTTCAACCGCACCCAGGCAGATCCAAAACACAGCGGTACCTACGACCAATCCCTGCCCCAGCCCGGCGTCGATACCGGCATGGGCCTGGAAAGAATCACCAGCGTCTTGCAAGATGTCGCTTCTACCTACGAGACCGACCTGTTTCAGGCCATCATGGACGCCACCGCGGAAATCACCGGCCATGGTGCCGCCCAGCGCCGCAACCAACAGGTGGCCTACCGCGTCATCGCCGATCATGCGCGAGCCGCCGTCTTCCTCATCGCCGATGGCGTGCGTCCCGGCGCGAAGGGGCGCGATTCCGTCTGCCGCACGGTGATCCGCCGGGCGGCCCGTTTCGGCCAGCAGCTCGGCCTTTCAGAACCTTTCCTGCACCGGGTCGCCCAAACGGTCATCACGGAAATGGGCGAGCATTACGGCGAACTGCGCTCGGCAGCGACCGGCATCACGCAGGAGATCCACCGCGAAGAAGAGCGCTTCAGCCAGACCCTTTCGCGCGGCATCGGTGAACTGGACGCGATGCTGGCACAATTGTCCCCCGGCGGTGAGCTGGCCGGCGAACGCGCGTTTTACCTCTATGCCACGCTCGGCCTGCCCCTGCAGGTGACCAAAGACATCAGCGGGGAGCGCGGTCATGCGGTCGATTTGCCCGGCTACCAGGCGGCCGAAGCGGAACACGCCAGCATCAGTGGCGCCACCCTGGCGGAAGCTGGCTCTCCTGTGGATGGGCCTGCCCTGCTCCAGCAACTCGAACAGGCCCAGGCCTTGCCCGAAAACGGCTCATCCTATGAACCCTATGGCCCCCTGGAACTGACAACCGAAGCGTTGGCCTTCTCCCGCGGCGGGCAGCTCATCCCCACCGCCACCGTCGGGGAGAGCGTCGAAGTCCTGCTGGCGCGGCAGCCGTTCTACGCCGAAGCCGGTGGCCAGGTCAGCGATCGGGGCACCCTCATCGGCGATGGATGGCAAGTGGCGGTGCAGGAGGTGCTGCGGCCGCTGGATGATTGGACGTTGCTGCGCGGCGAAGTCATCGAAGGCCAAACACAAGCGGGGCCCGTAACCGCAATCGTGGATGGCCCACGCCGGCGAAGCATCATCCGCAATCACACCGCCACCCACCTGCTGCACGCCGCGTTGCGAAAAGTGTTGGGCGAACACGTTCAACAACGCGGTTCACTCGTTGCCCCGGATCGCTTGCGTTTTGATTTCACTCATGGCGAACGCCTCCACAGCGAAATGTTGCGCGAGGTGGAACGCATCGTCAATCAGCACATCCTGGCCAACGACCGCGTCATCGCCGCACAGCGCTCCCTCGAACAAGCCCGCCGCGATGGCGCGATGGCCCTCTTTGGCGAGAAATACGGCGAAGAAGTGCGCACCATCGCCATCACCGATTCAGCTGGCGCCAGGTTCAGTTACGAGCTTTGCGGCGGCTTGCATGTAACGCAAACGGCAGAGATCGGCCCCTTCGTCCTCATCAGCGAAGGCAGCGTCAGCGCGGGCATTCGCCGGGTAGAAGCGTTGACGGGTTCCGCTGCCTTGCAATACATCCGCGAAACTCGGGATCAACTGCAGCAAGCAGCCGAAACCCTGGCGGTACCGGCAGACCGCATCCCCGAGCGCCTTCAATCGTTGCAGCAGGAGCTCGCTCAATTGAAAAGGCGCAACAGCGAGCTCGAACGTTCTTTGGCCCAGCAGCAATTCCGCGAACAACTGCTCCGCCTGGAGGACATCGGCCCGATCCCGGCGCTCATCACCCAATTCGATGGCACGCCCATGGCCACGATGCGTGAAATGGCCGATTGGTTCCGCGCCCATCACCCCTCTGGCGTCCTGATCCTGGGCAGCGTCTACGACGGAAAACCGCAGTTGCTCGCCACGGTGAGCGACGATTGGCAGGCCAGAGGTCTGCAGGCGGGCCAACTGATGCGCGCCATCGCCCCGAACATCGGCGGTGGTGGGGGTGGTCGGCCGGGCATGGCGCAAGCCGGTGGTTCTAATCCCGTGGGCATCGTACAAGCGTTGGAGGAGGCTCGCTGCTACTTGGCCGATTTCCCCCTCACCCCTGATTGAGCGAGGCCAGCATGGCCCGCCTGACGCACTATCTGCAACTCTACGAAAACGAGACCGCGGCACACATCATCGAACGTTTGAATGAACTGCCCCGCGGCGCCCGGGCTTTGTTCATCCTGCCACCCGATTCGCCGCCATTTCAGGAACGCCTCGATCTCGTTCTGGTGTTGCGGGCCGCCACCCGCCGCGCCATCCGCATCGCCCTCATCTCGCATCATCCGCGGGTCCTCTACCACGCCGACACCTTGAAGGTCAGCACCTTCGATACCGTCGGCGCGGCCGAAGCCAAACGTTGGAAACGGGGACGGGCCCGCGCATTCAGCGGCAAAGCGGAACGAGAACGGGCCGAACTCGCGCTGCCACCACATTCCGCCGGGCTCGCCCGCGCTCCCGCCAGCTCACCCCTCACCCTGGCGCGGAAATTCCTCTTGCGCGCCATCGCCACCGTCGGCTTGGTTTCGATCCCCCTCCTCGCTGCCGCCTTCTTCTTACCCAGCGCGCATATCACCCTCACCCCCAGCCTCACCACCCAGGTGCATACCATCACCCTCCGCGCCGACCCCTTGGTGGAAGAAATTGATTTTGATCAAGCCATCATCCCGGTCACCCAGTTTGTCGTGCGATCCGAACGGAGCGCGCGCCGCCCGAGCAGCGGCAGCACCGTCCTCCCGCAATCCCTGGCGACAGGAACCGTCACCTTCACCAACCGCACGACGAGTGAAATCTTCGTCCCCGCCGGCACCATTCTGGCGAGCAGCGACGAAGACCCGCTGCGCTTCCGTACCACCGATGTGTCTATCGTACCGGCGGGTTTTGGGGAAACGACCACCGTCGCCATCGAAGCGCTGCAAGCCTCCGCCGGCAAGCGGGGCAACCTCCCCGCAGGCGCCATCCAGGTGGTCGGGCCGCCATTTGCGGAGAGCATCCGCGTCGTGAATACCGATGCGACCATAGGCGGGCGCGATGCCACCTACCCGGTCGTGATCGCCGTCGACCACAGCGAGCTGCGCCGCCAGTTGGAAAGTGAAATCATCACCGGCGCCTATGAAGAGATGTCGGCCCGGCTCAATCCGGGCCAAACCATCATCCTGCAATCGCTCACCATTCCGCCAGAACGGCAACAGGAAAGCTGGGCGCAATACTCCGCTGCAGTGGGTGATATCGTCGACGGAGTGCAGTTGACGCTGAGCGCAGAAGTGGTGGCCATGGCTTACCAGCAGGCGGATGTGCAACAGGTGGCGCTGGCTCAGCTGGCTGCTGCCCGAGAGGCCGATCAAATCTTCCTTCCCGAACGAACCAAGGTCGATTGCTGCATCGTGACGGCCGTGCATGAAGATGGCAGCATCGCGCTCGAAATGCGCGCCACAGCGCAATACGCGCCCGTCCTGGACCTGAACGAATTGCGTTCCTCCCTGGCTGGGCGGCGCTCGGCCGATGCCCGGCAATGGTTGTTGGTGAACCTCTCTTTAGCAGAAGAAGCGGAACCGATCATAGAACTGCGCCCCTTCTGGTTCGGCAGGATTCCGTTCTGGGCAGAACGCATCACCCTCGAGACCGTCCTGCCCGAAACGCCATGAATGAGGCAAGCGCGGGCCGTCTGCTCGGGATCGACCATGGCCGCACCCGCATCGGCCTGGCCATTTGCGATGCCCTGGGCCTGGTGGCTCGGCCGCTGTGGGTCTGGCGAAGGCGCTCACGCCGGGAAGATTTTGCCCACCTGAGTGAAATCATCGTGGCGGAACAGGTGGTCGGCGCCGTCCTCGGCATCCCCAGCAGCGATACAGCCGAGCCACACCCGGCAGCCGCCAGCATCCGCAACTGGGCCAGCCGCTTCGTGGCAGCTTGTCAGATCCCCTGCCTGCTTTGGGACGAAACGCTGACCAGTCAGGAAGCAACGGCACTGGCGCGGCGGGAAGGCCGCCCTGTCGGCGAGCCCGTCGACGATTGGGCGGCCCAAGTCATCCTGCAATCCTACCTGGATGCGCGGCGAGCCGGTGTCGCCCCGGCCTTGCCCAGCCGAATCGTCGTCTCTGGCTGAATTCCCCTCGCCGGCATCCTACGCTAAAATGGCGCGGCGGTTCCGCATCCACTCGTATGTGCGGCTGACCAAGGAGATGATGTATGACCAATGCCCGCGAAATGATAGAGATCCTGTTGCGTTACAACGCCTGGGCGACCCGTCGAATCCACGCCTGTGTCGCCACCCTCTCCGATGAAGAATACTTCGCGCCGGTGGATTACTCGATCGGTTCGGTGCATGCTCAACTCGCCCACCTGGTCAAAGTTCAATTCTGGTGGCTGCATTTCCTCAACGATGGTGTGCTGCGCATCCTGGATGATGATGACCTGGCCTCCCGGGATGCCATCCTCCCCTGGCTGGAACAAACGGAGGCCGTCGCCGCCGAGTTGCTCGAGAATCTCGATGAAGATGAGTTGGCGCGAGAGACGCAATTGCCTTTCTGGGACGATGAACGGGCCAGCATCACCGTGGCCGAAGGCTTATTGCAAGTCTGCAACCACGCGACCGACCACCGTGCCCAGGCACTGGCCGCCATCCATTCCCATGGTGGCGAAACGGTAGAGCAAGATTTGCTGATCTACGCCTTTGAACAGCGTGGCGTGCCCTGGGGTTGGGAAGGTTGAGCCATCCCGACCGCTTCCCTATCCCGCCATCAGTCGATGCCATCCCGCATGAGCGCGTAGATCGCATAGCGCATGAAGATGAGGGTCAGCAAGATCGGCAGGCCCACCGGCAACGCGTATTCCACGGCGAAGCGCAGCGGCCAGCTGAGCGGCAACATTCGCGGCAAATTGACCAGTAAGTAGTAGAAAGCCATCATGCTGACCGTCCAGACTGTCGCGATGCCCCGATGAGGCAAAGAGACGCCGAGGGCGATGGCGAGGATGGCGATCATCATCGGTTCCAGCAGCAGCCGCAGGAGTACGCTGGTCAAGCTGCTCATCAACGCCAGGCGAGACACGATGGGATATTCCGTCAAGGGCCACTCGCTGAAGACCTGCACCGCCAACACCGGCAAGCTGACGATGGAAACAAAGAGCAACAAGGAAGAGAGGATCCCCATCTGCCGCCAGAGCGCCGAAGCCGCTTTGCTCAGCAAAATTTCAGACAATTCGTAAGGCGTGGTCCGCAACAATTCCAGCGTGTTGCCGCGCAATTCTTCCGTCACCGTGGCGACCGCATCCACCATAATTTGCAGCAACATCCGCAAATAAAAGTAAAAACCAAAGGGCAAGAGGAAGAGGCATGCCGTCATGAAGGGGATCATGATGACGAAGACGAAGGGAGCGACGAAAGAGAGCAACAAGATGAAGATCTGGGCGAAGTAAAGTCGCAGCAAGTGGCGCACTTCCGGCAACTCCGCACGATACCAACCCCCCAGGTGCCGCATGACGATCGGGTTGCCCCGCCTCGCCCAGGCCGGCAGGTTCTGATCCACCTGGTTCGCCCGGTCGACCAAGCCCGCTTCCAACCGATCGCGCAGTGACATCGCCATGCTCTGTCCTCAGTCCGGCCGCAGCAAGTACAATGCCAACTGCAACAACAAAGCCATCACGACCAGCGGCGCCACCAATGGCAGAGCAATCTCCACGCCAAAACGAGCGACCCCATTCAGCGGCAATTGCCGAACCAGATTCAAGATGAGGAAATACATCCCCGTGATCCCCAAGGCCCAAAGGACCGATGCAGCACGGTGGGGCAGCGCCACACCCATCACCACACCGATGACGCTCACCATGAATGGCTCCAGCACCAGGCGCAGCAACATGGAGGCCAGGCCCAGCGCCATCGCCAAGCGCGAAACCATGGCGTATTCATAGGGCGACCAGAGGTTCGCGTATTGCGCCATAACCCCCGGCAGACTGAAAAAGACGCCCAGCATGAGCAAGGTGCTGATCAAATCAACGCGCTTCCACATCGCCGCGGCCGCCTGCGCCAGCAGCATTTCTCGGTTCGGCATCGGCAGCATCTTCAGCAATTCCACGCTTTCTTGCTGCACCTCGCGCGCCATCTGATAGGAAGCAACGGCGGCGATGCGATACAGGCAATAGCCATAAGCCACCAATGCCAGCGGCAAGAATAGGATGAATGCGATGTTCAACGGGACGACGATGTTAAATAGGAAGGGAATTGGATACGTCGCGGCGATCAAGGCCACCTGAAACAGGTAGACGCGCAGAATGGTGGTGTATTCCGGAGCGAGGGTGCGCCAATTCAGGCCCAGTTGCCGCCGCACTACTGGATGCGAGCGCCGCGCCCAACGCGGCAGCCACAGATCTGCCGCCCGCTCCTGCTGGATGATGATGGGGGTGGACATCAGAAACCGGGCATGCGTCTGAGATCTACGATGCCATCGGCGAGCGCTGCGATGTGTTTCAACAAAGAAAGGCGGTTGTTGCGCAACGCTTCATCCTCAGCCATCACCAAGACTTCATCGAAAAAGCGCGTGATGGCCGGCAACATCGCTTCGATTGCACTTAACAAAGCATCTACACTTTGGTCAACAGCAATCTTATCCCGAGCAAGTCCATAGGCTTCATACAAGGCGCGCTCTGCTGCTTCAGAACTTCTCAATGAGTATTCATGATCTTGTGGGAACTGTTCTGGTACGATTCGCCAGCATCTGGCATAGGCATCGAGAATTTGCTCCCAATTTGGCTTTTTTACCCAATCCATCAGTTGTTGTAGGAATGAATAGGCCCGGTAGGGAATATGGGCGTTGCACGCCATAACTGCATCCACTGCATCGCTACAAGATACAGATGGGTAGTAAGTCGGTAGCCAAATATACAATCTCATTTGGAGAAATACATTCATTTCAACCACAGACTCATCATTGATATCCAATTGATTTCGATACAACTCAACAATGTTCTGATAGATTTCAGCGTGTGGCACATTAATCTCTTGGTCTATCAATATGCGAGTGATACTCAGTGCCAGGCGTCTCATGCCAAAGGGATCGGCCGAACCTGTCACGCGCTCTCCAGCACCGAACAAACCCACCAGGCTATCCAAGCGATCTGCAAGAGCGAGCAATACACCTGGGTTGCTCTGTGGCAAGACATCACCATCGAAGCGCGGCAGCCAGTGTTCATAAATCGACTGCGCTACTTCTTCGGTGATGCCGTCTTCCCGCGCATAGATGTACCCAATCTCCCCCTGCAATTCAGTGAACTCGACCACCATCCGCGTTGCCAAGTCAGCCTTGCACAAACGCGCTGCCTCACGAGCGATTGCTACATCAGAAGACTCGTATCCCAATAATTCAGCGAGCGGCTCAACCACTTGCTCCAGCCGTTGGCTTTTATCCCGCACCGATCCAAGTTTTCCGTGAAAGGTCAGCGTATCCAGCCGTGGCAAGGAATCCTCGAGTCTCTGCTTTCTATCTTGCTCGTAGAAGAACTGAGCATCGGCAAAGCGCGCCGCCAATACCTGCTCGTTACCACGCCGCACTCTTTCTAAATTCTCATGGTTGCCATTGCGCACGGCGAGGAAATGTGGCAATAGTTCACCTTGCTGATCCCTCAATGCAAAATAGCGCTGGTGCTTTTTCATCACTGTCGTGAGCACGGCGTCCGGTAATGCCAAAAAACCTTGATCGAAATCACCGCTAAAGACTGTTGGTGCTTCTACAAGATGAGACACTTCATCTAGCAAGTCCTCATCATTCGGCGGCTGCGCGCTTGCTTCTTCGGCCTTCACCGCCAATTGTTGTTGGATGATCGCGCGCCGCTCGATTTGGTCAGCGACGATACCATTTTCTTTCATGGCTGATTTATAGTCTGCTGCGCTTGCCAACTCGATCATGGGTGAACCGTATTGACGATTACCTCGCGTCATTCGCCCTGCGGTCAATCCTGCCAATTGCACGGGGATGATTTGATCGCCCCAGAGTGCCACAACCCAGCGTATTGGCCGCGAGAACTCCGCGCCTGAATCATCCCAGCGCATAGTACGGGGGAAACGGATGGCGACAAACCATTCTTTGATTCGCTCTGCCATGACCTCCTGAATGGGGCGTTTCACCCGTGCAACTGCGTATTCCCCTCCCGTAATTTCTTTCACCACCAATTCTTCGGCGGCGATGCCTTTGCTGCGCGCGAAACCAATCGCGGCTTTCGTAAGTTGGCCCGCATCATCCCACGCCAATCGAGCGGGTGGCCCCCGATGCTCAATTTCCAATTCAAGATTCTCTGCGCCGACTCCACGCTGATACATTGCAAGGCGGCGCGGTGTTGCCCAGACTTCAGTGGGGATGTTTGCCTGTTGACACAATTCCCCCCACGTGTCAACCACCGCTTGAATATCTCCTGGCGGCATTTCCTCTACACC
>WTGJ01000001.1:0-1281 GCA_011523615.1 Chloroflexota bacterium
GACGGTGGGGGGCGGTTGAGAGGCGGGCAGGCTGCAGGCGGCGAGGATGGCGGAGCAGAGGAAGATGAGGAAGAACCCGGCAGCGGGGCTGGCCGCCCGGGGTGGGAGGATGATCCGAAATTGGCGATGCGACATCACGGAGAGTATACCCCAAGGCGACGGGAATCTGATTTCGCTGCTATCGTGGAAGCGGGTGTGAGCCGGCGAGGATGGTCGATGCGAAGCAAGGGGTTCTGGTGGCAGCGGTGGTTGTGGCTTGGCTTGCTGGCCGGGCTGCTGTTGCTGCCAGCGAGCGGGGCCGCAGCGCAAGAAAGGCCACCGTCCGCGGCGGCCAGCGAAAGCGACCGGGCCCGCCTGCGTGCGGTGCTGGCGCGGCTCCCGGAAGTGGAAACCTGGCGGGTGGATTTCGCGTTCTTGTTGCGGCGGGCCCACGACCGGACGCGGGCCGCGGCAAAAGGAGCGACCTTGCTGAAAGCGTCGGGGCATTTTCGCCATGGCGGACGGGCGGAAGGGTCGTTCGCGGCGCGCCTGGTGTTCCCGTTGGCGGAGCCCGGGGCGCCGGGACCAGGTACACCACTCGCCGCCGCCATTGCGCTTTCGTGGGCCGGGGAGGAGCTGCACATCTCCCTGGCAGCCGGCGGGCGCCAGATCCTGGAGCGCGTGGCGCCGCTTCCGCAGCATCTGGCGGGGCTCGACCGTTTCGCCGAAAGCGGGATCGCTGACGTTTGGCGCAACGCGTGGCTGGAAACGAGCGCTGCAGCAACGGGTGCTGTGGCAGGGACCGAGGCCTTGGCGGAATTCGCGGCCGTCCTAGCTTCCCTGCTGCAAGAGCACAGCGAGCTGTGTCGCGCGCCCGAATCGGACGGATCGGCTGCTTGGCAAGCGGCGCTGGATGGGCGGCAGGTATTGCTCGATCCGCGCTTCACGGTGGCCTTGGTGGAGTTGATCTCCGCCGGATTCGAAGGCCGGGCGCCGTTGCCGTTCGCCATCGGCCCGCTGGAGCTGTCGATCGCGCTGGGCTTGCTCTACACGTGGATCGAAGAGGCGCACTGGGAAGCGGAGTTCGTACTGCCGGCAGGGCGGGCGACGGAGCGAGAGGAGCTGCTGGCCGCGACGCTGGCCACCCGACTGGGCACCCAGGTTTCGTTGCCGGGCATCGCGGGAGTAGATGGCTCATCCCTGCAACTGCTGGGCGCGCTGCATTGGCGCAACGAAGGCCAGCCGCTTCTCGAAAGCGGCCGCCTCTCGAAGCAGCCACTCGTTGACCGGCCACTCGTTGAC
>WTGJ01000001.1:1381-24095 GCA_011523615.1 Chloroflexota bacterium
GCCACTCGTTGACCGGCCACTCGTTGACAGCGAGGAGCGCGATCCATAATATCTATGGGCATAATATCTACAGAAACGGAACGGGAGAAAAACCCCATGCAGCGCATTCGTCGAGTATTGATTTGGCTTGGGTGGCTCCTGCTGGCGGCAGCGCCAGCGCTGGCCCAGGAAGCGACGCCAGCGAGCGAAGCCGACCGGGCCCGGTTGAATGCGGCGACAGCTCAGTTCCTGGAGGCAGATACCTTGCACCTGTCGCTGGATTTCGCGGTTTTCCTGGGGGGAGCGGAGGATGAACCGCCTTTGCTTGAGCTGGCGCTGACCGGCAAGCTGGCCCTGGACCTGGTCAACGAGCGTGGCGGCGGCGCCTTCAACGGAGAAATGGATGGCGATTCGCAGGCGATCCACGTCGTGATGAGCGGCGATGCGCTGTATTTGCGCACGGCGGGGCCCTGGTACGGGCTGTCTCTGGCCGAAACGTTGGGCAGCACAGACATCGGGTCGCTCGCTGGCGGTGAGCAGGCGGGGCTGCCCTCGTTGGATCTCGGCGCGCATAGCGAGATGTGGCGCCTGGCGGATGTAGACGGAGCTGAGGGCCTGTTTCAGTTGCAGAACCGGTTGAACTTGCTCTCTCTGGTGACGGACCCGGCGCTGACCGCGGCAGTCAGCGCCCTGCTCAGCGATGAAATCGCCGGGCAAGCCGGCATGACGAGTGAGGAGATCACGGCCCTGTTGCCCTTGCTCGCCTTCCTCTTGCAGGAACCGCGGGTCGACACGACCTACCGCATCGATGCAGGATCGGGGCAATTGCGGGAAATTGAGTCGGTGATCAGCGGGGCGCTGAACCCGGCGGCGCTGGGCGCGGAGGGCACGCCGATCACGATTGACATCGGCTTGACGCTGGGGATCGCGCAGGGCCTGGCGGTGACGATCGCTGAAATTCCCACGGATGCCACCTTCGTCACCCTGGATGAGTTGCTATCCGGCGCATTGCCCTGAGGGCGAGCGGCGGCGGCGCGCTGGCACGGCGGCGTAGCGACGCACCACCGCCCATCCCTTGCCCGCCTTCGGCCCTTATGATAGGATGGGTGGCGGAGCAGCCCGCTCCCGCGGAGCGGCCAGCACCCGGTACCTGTAGCTCAGTGGATAGAGCACTTGTCTACGGAACAAGGGGTCGGGAGTTCGAATCTCTCCAGGTACGCTGCAGCGTTCAGGAAAGCGAAGCACCCGCCAGCGCGGCGGGTGTTTTCTTTGGGGAATTGTATGCGGAAGTGCCTTATATCTAATTGGAGATAGGATGGTTGATCAAATCTGAGTCATATCCTGATTTTGTTCGCCCTACTGGTTGTGGCATATCAAATCTCTTGCCTTCCAATATCTCGCGGACTGTCAACATTTGCAGTTTAGGGTAACTCTTTCCATCTATTTCCACATCACCTGCGAGCGCCATGGTTTCCCTGAAGTTCTTCGTCTGCCTTGTTCCTAAATCATGCAACATGATCAATCCTGCCATTTGAATGTTCTCAAATTGCAATACGCTATTCAATGAGCGAATGGCATTGATCCCAACATTCTCGCCACCTTTGACTTCCAGCGCCATGCTCTGCAATACATTCACGCCTGACATGTCAAAATAAATACGCCCATCGATCCCTTCGTCGGCAGTGCGTTTCACATTTACGAATCCCTCTACTTGCTCAACGCACCATTTTTGAAATTGATAAGGGTCTTGTTCCCAAAGGTGGTGCGCCCCTTCCCAGTTCTGCGGCACACCATCAATTACATAATCCTCACCTTCCTTCAGATGCAAACGGTCTTGCAAACGAAGGCGAGCAACGCGCCTGACTGCGTGAATGGTGATGTCGATACCGATCCACTTGCGATTCAACTTTTCAGCTGCCTCTATAGATGTAGCGCAACCACAAAATGGGTCGAAAACAACATCGCCAGGGTCGGAAGATGCGCTAATAATTCTTTCAAGAAGTTTCACTGGTTTCTGCGTAGGATACCCTAACCGCTCTCTTGATGTCGGTGCTATGAAGTTGATGTCGTGCCAGACATCGTGCATCAAAACACCACCCCTTTGTTCTTTTCGCTTAATGTATTTCCCTTCCGAATCCTTTAATCTGACAAGCTTACCATAAACCACGCCGCGCACAGTATCTTCAATCCACTTCTCATCACTGTATGGTTGCAAAGGCTGCGTAAACTTATGTGTAGTTGTTTTTGAGTACCAAAGAATGCAATCGTGCATTCTTTGAAATCGCTTTGCTGTTGCGGTCCATCTTTTGTAATGCCAAATCACCTCATTCAAAAAATTGTCTTTCCCAAACGCTACATCCATTGCGATTTTAAGATAATGGCTGGCGGTGGGGTCGCAATGCAGGTACACAGTGGCCGTATCTTTCATCACCCGTTTGATCTCGAGCAAGCGCTCTGTCATATAAGCCAGATAGGCCGCCATATCAAATTGCGAGTTAACCAGGCTGCTGATGAAACTCGCCAAGAAATTCGCGTCATGTTCATCAACTTCGCATTCGCGCAATAGCACCAACATATTCCGTATGGTACGAAGCCGTTCGTTGGATAGTTCCCAAGTGTCTGTGAAGGCCTCTACCTGGTTTGGCAACGGTCTGCCCGTCTCGTCTTTGTAAATGGCGTTGTAATCTTTCTTGGAGTTAAAGGGCGGGTCGAGATAAACCAGGTCGACGCTACCCGCCTCCATCTTCTCTCGCATGATGGTCAGGCAATCGCCGTAGTAGAGGGTATTGATTTGCATCTGCTCCACCAACTCCTTGCCAGTTGATCAAACCAGCAGGATTTTACCAAAAATCCCTCGCATTCACCCGGCAATGCGCCTGCCTGGCACTCTTGCAGACAATTTCTTCCTGCGATGATGGTGAGCGGGTGAGTTGCGTCAGGGTTTGGGGATGACGAGCTCCGCACCGACATGGATGATGAAATCGGGGCCGATGTTGTTGGCAGCGGCGATCGCTTCGTAGCCGACGCCATAACGGACGCCGATGGAATAAAGCGTTTCGCCGGGTTGCACCACGTGGAGGGCGAGGACCGGGGCAGCAACCAGGGAAGCCGCCGAGGCCACCGCAGCGTCTTCCGCGCCCACAGCCATGATCTCATCATAGGTCGAGATGATCTCACCAGGGATGCCGCTCAGGATCATATGGTAGCGCTTACCTTCGGCGTTGGGACCGGCGGAGAGGCGCAGGCTGCCATCGCCCAGTAGGTGAGCGCTGTAGGTGCCGTTTCGAGCGCTGGCGAGCAGGTATTCGTCGCGGCCCGCAGCGTGGCCCAGCTGGTCGCCATAGATGGAAAATACGTGCAGGCCATTGCTCGCGTCATCGACGGCGTAGACATCCAGGCGCAGTCCGTTTTCGGTTTCGACCAGGAAGATGCTGCCGATTTCGCCGAGGGTGCCGATGTGGGCATCGCCGCGGGTGGTGGCGATCGCCTCTCCACCATTCTGGATCACAGCGCTGGCCAGGGCGCCCGGCGTGGAGCGGACCAGAGCCAGGGAATAGGGGCCGCTGCCTTCGCGGGCCACGTTGCGCACGACGAAGGAGTAATCCCCGCTGGTGGTGGCGGTGAATTCGCCGTAAGCACTGTACCAGGTAGCGCAGGCCGGGAAAGCCAGCGAATCATCCACCTGAAGGATCAATGCGCCTTCGGGATCCAGGATGCGCAGCAATGGGTCCACCGGTCGTGAATCTTCGCTGGCCTCACAGGTCACCAGCGCGGCGATGCGCTCGCCTTCGTTCAGCGAGAAGCGATGGGTCACTTCGCCTTTGTAAGCGAGGTCACCTTCGAGGATATCGAGAGAACCGGGCGGGTCACTCGTGCCATCCCAGAGTGGCTCCGGAATTGCGAGCTGGTTTTGCGGCGCCGTTGCGCCGCGGATGAGCAGCCGGTAGCGGCCTTTGTAAAAGGAGAGGTTGTGGGCGCTGAAGGTATAGACCGCGGTCTCTGGCGCGGTGAATTCCACGCCCGCACTGCGATAAAACAGGCACGCGGGCAAGTTCTCGTGGTCGTCGTTGTGCCAGGAGCTTTCCTCGCCCGCCTCGTTGGTGTAAGAGACGGTGAGGGAAGGATCCAACCAGCGGCTGCCGAGATCCTCTTCACAGGTCAGCTCAGCGACCACTTCATCGCCGGCATTGAGCTGGATTTCGTAGCTGCGGGAAGCGCTTTCGGCATCCTCCTTGGCGGCGAGCAGACCGGTAAAGACGAGTTCGCCCAGCACTGGGCCCTCGCCGGTGGCATCGGCCGTATCGGCATCGAGGGCGCTGGAATCATCCAATTCACGGGTGCCACTATCTGTGAGTGCGCCTTCCATCCCGTCTTCCGGGAGGAGATCCAGCCGGGTTTGGATCGCGGAGCTGCCCTGGATTTCCAGAGAAAAGGGGCCACTGCGCCCGGCGAGGTTCTCGATGATGAATTCGTAATCGCCGCTGACGGGCGCCTCGAAGGAGAGCCGGGAGGAACGGTAATTGACGCAGTCGATTACGGCGTCACTATCGTCGTTGTACCATTGCAGGCGTTCCAGGGAAGCTTCGTTCTCCGGGGCGTAGACAGTGAGGGCGGGGTCTACGTTTCGCAGCCCGTCGCTGGCGATCTCACAGAGCGCGGTGGCGGTGATGCGGTCACCGGCGTTGATGGCGACGGTGAACGAGAGCTGGTTGCCTTCGTTGGCGTTGCCATCGTTGAGGGTGCCCGTGAACAGTAGGGGAGCGGTCGCGGCGGACGCGACCACGCTTTCTTCCTGCGCCAGGAGCGAGCCGCCGCTCCACAGGCAAGCGCACAGGACGGCAAAGCGGAGCCAGGGCAGGATCGTGCGTCGTTGCAAATTGCGTTGTTTCAACGCCCGCCGTTTCCTCGTAGGCAGTTTCATGGGCGAATCCCTTTTCACCATGCGACCCTCACACCGTGTTCAGCGAAGCAGTGCTTATGAAGCGGTGATTATATTGTATTTAGGTTTGAATTTCGTGCCTTTCTCGTTTGTGGCGGGGTGGCGTGAGGGCTGCCGAGCAGCAAAGAAGAAACACCCGCCGTTGCCGACGGGTGTTTTGGCTCATTCAGAAGGGGGCCCATTTTATGGAAACGCGTGGGCCTGTTTCTGGGTGTCAGGGGGAGGGGATGTTCAGGGTATTGCCGACGTGGATGATATTGTCTGCGCCAATGCCGTTGGCATCCGCGATGGCCTGGACGGAAACGCCGTGCCGAGTGGCGATGGAATAGAGCGTATCGCCTTGCTGCACAACATATTGCGTGTAGGTGGGTGCCGGGGGACTCTGCTGGTTGTCATTGTTGTTGTTGTCGTTGTTGTCATTGTTATTGTTGTTGCTGGCGCCCGTCAGGCCAGAGACGATCACCTCATAGATCTTCCCTTCCGAGCTGGGTCCGCCGGTGATGCGCAGGTCGCCATTGGGCCTGTGGTAGGCGCGGAAGGTGTAGGGACCACCGGTGCCGCTGTTGATCTGGGTTTCGCTGGCCGGTGCGCTGCCCAACTGGTTGACATGGTTGCCGAACACGAAGTGGCCGCGGCTGTTCGTATCGGTATAGTAGACATCGATGCGCTGTCCCTGGTCGGTATTGCTGCTGAACACGCAACCGATGGCGCCGAGCTTCCCGAGCAATTCAGGGCCCGAGCAATCGCGCCCACCGCCGCCATCGTCACCGCCTCCACCACCACCGCTGTCGCTATCGTCGGTGACTTGTGGCAGGATCTGCAAGATCGTGATCGCGGAGGGATTGCCTTCTTCCACCATGGCCTGGGCGGCCGTACGTACCGAATCGGTGGATTCGACGATCTCGAAGGTGTACAAACCATCCACTGCTGCGGTGAATTCGACGTAGGCGCTGAAGCCGCTGTCGCAAGATTGATAATCGCTCGATTCATCCGCGCTGGTGATCACCACCCCGCTGGGATCGCGCACGATCAACATGGGGTTGGCCGGACGGTTGCCTTCATCGTCAGCCACGCAGTAAGCGAGGGCGGCGACGGTGGTGCCCGCCGTCAAGTTCACGACGAGGCTGCCTTCACCGCCAGAGAATTGCGCGGTCGCCCAACTGCCATCTACGCTCGGGTCGCTGCCATCCCAGACGGGTTCCGTTGAATCCGAACCGCCTGAAACGGAGACGCCCGAGACGGTGAGGAGGTACGGCCCCTGTGCACTGGCCTGGTTGGTAGCAGTGAAGGTATAGGTCCCCGTATGGGTTGCGGAAAAGACGGCATATACGCTGGATTGGTCGTTATCACACCTCATACCGTTGAGGTCATCGATCGCCGTTACCTGGTAGGTTGCGCCATCGACCGTGATGCTGGCCCCGAGTTGTGGATCGAGGGGGTAGGCGCCGTTGTGCTCTGTACAGACCAGTTGGGCCACGACGTGATCACCTGCCACGAGATCGACCTCATGGGTAGCGACGTTGTTCGGAGCAGCAGCGAGGGTGCCGCTGAAGGTCAGGGTGGTGGTGGTGGTGGATGTGAGGGCAATCGCATCCGTTGCTTCATCGGCGCTCTCCACCAGGAAGGTTTCTGATTCCGGTTCGGGGGAAGGGGTCGCATCGGCCTGGATGGCCGTGCTGCCAAGGATTTCCAGGCTGAAGGGGCCGTCGCGATTGGCGAGGTTTTCGATCATGAATTCATAGTCGCCACTGACGGGCGCCTCGAAGGTGAGGAATGAGGAGCGATAATCGACACAGGCGATCGCGCTGTCCTCGTCGTCGTTGTACCATTGCAGGCGCTGATTGTCGCCCGCTTCGCCCGGCGCGAAGACCGTGAGGGCCGGGTCGATGAGGCGGTTGCCGTCTTCAGCGGCCGCTTCGCAGAGGGCCGTGGCGCTGATCTGATCGCCTGCGTTGATGGTCACAAAGAAAGTGACGTGGCTGCCTTCGGTATTTTCGCGCGAGCTGAGGGTGCCTTCAAAAAGCACGGGCACGGAGGAAACTTGCGCGACGGCATCTTCCTGCGCCAAGAGAGTGCTGCTGCTCAGCAAACTGAACAACAATACGCTGAACCAGATTAAGATGGTGCGCGGTTTCATTGGGTGGATCCCCCTTTTTTGGAACGAAAAGTTCTGTGCGTTCATTGTATTGAGGTTTGAAATTCGCGCTTAACCGCCAACGGTCGAGCATTGAGGCACGGGGGCTGGTAGAGAGCCATCGGTGGAAATTACGCCACGGCAGGATTAGAATGGCGCAAATTCGAGCGGGTAGAAGACTGGATGAGGAGGCACAGATGCACGTGAGCACGGCCCCAGCACGGAAGGATCTCGAGGAGACTTTGCTCGCCACACTATCGGCGGACGCGCCCTGGTCGCTGATCGAACATTTCGCGAACGAGAACCTGATTCGCGAATCCGGCAGCGAAGATGAACGGGGCGCTGCGCAATACATCAGCGATCAGTTGAGCCGTTTCGGCGTGGAGCATACGGTGCATACGCCGGAGCTGTTTTTGAGCGTGCCCGTGCGGTCACGGTTGGTCGCTGGGGGGCGCGAATTCCACGCCAAAAGCCCGGCGTTTTCCATCAGCACCCCGCCGGACGGCTTGAGCGGAGAAGCGATCTTCATCCCGGATTTCAACGCGAGCCGCGGCGCGGACCTGTTTGATTTCATCCCGGCGACGGAGGACGTGGAGGTGGCCGGCAAGATCGTGGTGGTCAATGGTTTCGGCGGGCCGCCGCCGGTTTCTTTCTTCGAGGAACGTGGGGCGATCGGGCAGATTTACCTCAACCCGGGCGAGAACATCCACTGGGGCATCTGCACGACCATCTGGGGCGCGCCGGATCTGGATAACTACCGCAGCCAGCCACACACACCGGTGCTGGCCATCAACCAGAGCGACGGTGAGGCGCTGCTCGCCCAGCTGGCCGCGGGCAAGACGCAGGTCACGCTGCATACGGAGCTGCGCGAGGGCTGGGTGGAATGCCCTTGCATCGACGCCGTGATCCGTGGCAACGAAGAGGCCGAGCGCTTCGTGTTGGTGCATGGGCATCTGGATAGCTGGGATATCGGCATCGGTGATAACGCGGTCGGCAATGCGACGCTGTTGGAGCTGGCACGCATCTTTCAGGCGCAACGCGATCAGTTGGCCCGTTCGCTGCGGGTGGTTTGGTGGACGGGCCATTCCACGGGGCGCTATGGCGCATCGACCTGGTTTGCCGACCGATTCGGCCTGGAGCTGGCGCGCCATTGCATCGCCCAGGTGAACATCGACAGCCCCGGTTGCCGCTGGGCGGATACCTATACGGATGTCACGATGATGACGGAGGCGAGCGAATTTGCCTGCCAGGCCATCGAAGATGCGAGCGGCATTCCCGCCACGGGCGCGCGGCCGCATCAGGCGGGCGATTATTCCTTCAACAACATCGGCTTATCGGCCTTTTTCATGCTGCTCTCTTCGATGTCGGCTGAGCTGCGGGAAGAAAAGGGCTATTACGGAGTGGGCGGTTGCGGCGGCAACATCGCTTGGCACACCGAAGATGACCGGCTGGAAATTGCCGATCAGGAGGTGTTGATGCGCGATTTGCGCGTCTACACCGCGGCGTTGCAGCGGGTGCTGAACAACCCCTTGCATCCTTATGATTTCGGCGCCCTGGCGCAGGAATTCGCGGGGACGCTGGCGCGTTATAGTGAAGCGGCCGGTGAGCAGGCTGATTTCGGACCGGCGCATTGCGCACTGGCCGGCTTGCAGGAAGCGCTGGGTGAGCTGTACGGCGCGGCGGCGGGCCTGGCCGGACGTGGGGTGGGCGATGCCGCTGTGCGCGCCTTCAACGACGCCCAACTGGCCTTGGCGCGCGAGCTGGTGCCGATCAACTTCACGCGCAAGGGGCGCTTCCGCACCGAACCGGCCGTGCCGATCCCGCAATTGCCGGATCTGGCCGCGGCGCTCACGGTGGCTGGCACGAGCGGGCACTTGCGCAACGTGACGAAGACGCACCTGCTGCGCGGCGTCAATCGGGTGGCCTGGTGCTTCGAACAGGCGACGGCCATCGCGCGGCGCGCGGCGGCGGTGATCAGCGGTTGACCAGGTTGATCTTTGGGAAGGCTTCCTCTGAGATAGTAGGGTACTCCTTCCATTATTAATGAAGAGGGTTTGGAAATAGCAAAAGGCGTGCAACGCACAGAAAGGGTGACATCATGGTGAAGTTGATTTATCTGGTATCGGGCCCCATGGGACGGACGCCGGAGGGGCAGGAAGAATTGCAGCGGCGGCGCGCGTTTTTGAAACGGCATGCGGCGGCCGAGACGGAAGTGGATATCACCGATATCGACCGCGGCCCGGGCTCGATCGAGAGCATGTTCGAAGAGTACCTCTCCATTCCCGCGACCGCGCAGCGCGCTTATGAGCTGCAACAGGAAGGCTGGGATGGCATCTTGCTGGGTTGTTATGGCGACCCGGGGCTGGATGCCTTGCGCGAGCTGGTCGATATCCCGGTCGTCGGTGCGGGCGAGGCCACCGCGCTGATGGCCGCCTCGCTCGGGCACCGCTTCTCGATCATCACCGTCACCCAGAGCGTGATCGCCGCCCAGGAGAAACAGATGAAGGCAATCGGCATCGACAGCAAGCTGGCGAGCGTGCGCGCGGTGGATATCCCCGTGTTGGATCTGCGGCGCGACCGCGAGTTGGCGATCGAAGCCTGCGTCAACGAAGGGCGGCTGGCGATCGAGCAGGACCGTGCCGACACGTTGATTTGCGGCTGTATGAGCATGGGCTTCCTGGAAATTGCCGAGCAGGCTGGTGCTGAGCTGGGCGTACCTTTCCTGAACCCGGCCCGCGTGCAGTTGAAATGGCTGGAAGCGTTGCTGGGCGCCGGGTTGACGCATTCGCGGCGCGCTTACATGACGCCGCCGAAACTGGCGACGGGCAAAGCAGCCACGCCTGATGATCTGTTTCACATCAGCCAGAACTAGGAGCGACGCATGACCACTTTGCTGACGCATGTCACGCTCTTTGATGGCCAGGGCGGCGAGCCACTGGAAGATGGCGCGCTGGAGATCCAGGATGACGGGCGGATCGGCTGGGTCGGCAAGACCCGCGAGTTGCCCAGGGACATCCGCGCCGGCGCGCAGAAAATCGACGGTGGTGGCCAGTTCCTGATGCCCGGGCTGGTCGACGCCCACATCCACATCTGTTGGAATGGCGAAGAGAGCATCTTCGAGCTGCTGGAGCGCGACCGCAGCGCCATCCTGCTGGAAGCGGTGTCGCTGGCGCGGCGCACGTTGCAGCAGGGCACGACGAGCATCCGTGATGTCGGCGGGCACGAATACATCGAGATGCACTTGCGAGCGGCGGTCGCCCGTGGCTGGATCGAGGGGCCGCGCATGAAACTGAGCGGCCGCGTCATCAGCATGACCGGTGGGCACGGGCATTTCATCGCTCGGGAAGCCGATGGCCCGGCCGAGATCTTGAAGGCGGCGCGCGAGCAGATCAAAGCGGGCGCCGATACGGTCAAATTGATGGCGACGGGCGGCAGCGCCACGCCAGGGCAGGACGTGATGGCCAGCCAGCTGACACAGGAAGAGCTGGCGGCGGCGGTAGCGGCGGCGCACCCGATGGGGCGCACCGTGGCGGCCCATGCCCATGGCCCCAGCGGCATCCAAAACGCTACTTTAGCCGGGCTGGATTCCGTCGAGCATGGCTCTTACCTCAACGAAGAATGCGCGGCATTAATGGCAGAACGAGGTACACAACTGGTCGTCACCCTGGGCGTCGCCAATCCGGAAATCGAAGACGTCCACGCCCTGACACCGATTCAACGGGCTGATTATGAGCGGCGCAAAGACGGCATCCAATCCAGCCGAGACCGCTACATCCAAACGCTGCAAATCGCCCGCGCCCACGGAGTCTTCCTGGCCTGCGGGACGGACGCTGGCGGCAACGCGCTGGCGCCGCACCGCCACGCGATGGCGCGCGAAATTGAGTTGCTGATCGACTATGGCGTGCCGCCACTGGATGCGCTGACGATGGGCACGAAGCACAACGCCCGGGTGCTGCGGATGGAGGACGAAGTCGGCACCCTGGAACGGGGAAAATGGGCCGATCTGTTGCTGCTGCGCGGCAATCCGCTGGAAGACCCCCGGCAGCTGCGCGCGGTGGCGGCGGTCTGGAAAGGCGGACAAGCGGTCGACCTGCGGTCGGGGCGGCTGGATGACTGAGACCAGCGGTCTCCCGGCGAGCGCCTGCCCGACCAACGGTCGGCTGGCCATCGTCGGCGACCTGTTCCTGACGGCGGAGCTCAGCGCGGAGCAGGGGGCGGATGACGCGTTCCGGCCGATTCGGGAGGCGGTGGTAGCCTTCGCCAATCTGGAGGCGCCGCTCACCGAAGGCGGCGCGCCCAGCCAAAAGTGGATCAACATGAAAATGGCGCCGGCCCTGCTGGGGAATCTGCGGACGCTGGGCTTCGATGTGTTCACCATCGCCAACAACCACCTGATGGATTACGGCTACGAAGGTTTCGCCGATACGCTGCGGCACTTGCGAGCGGCGGGCTTTCCTTTCGTCGGCGGCGGGGAAGACCTGGCTACGGCCTGGGCGGCGCACGTCGTCACGCTGGCTGGGAAGCGGGTGGCCCTGTTGGGCGCTTCTTCGACACTAGGGGCCACGCTGCCGGCGACGGAAGAGCGGCCGGGGGTCGCGCCGGTGCGCATCAGCGAGAGTTACGCCGTGGACGCGAACGGCAGTCTGGAGCAGCCGGGCAGCGCGCCCTACGTGCATACCCGGCCCTGGGCGGCGGATGTGAAACGGGCGCGGGAAGCGATTCGGGCCGCGAAGGCCGTGGCGGATTTCGTGGTGCTTGCCATGCACTGGGGCGTGCCGCCGCTGTGGCGTTCCCGCTTCCAGGATGGGCTGGCAGAATATCAGGTGACGCTGGCGGAGGAATTCGCCGCGGCGGGCGCCGACCTCATCGTCGGCCACCACCCCCATTCGCTGCAGACGATCGCGCGGGTCGGGCGGACGCCGGTGTTTCATTCGCTGGGAAATTTCATCTTCCATCACAACCGCCTGGGGGCAGAACCGACGATGGTCGCGCAGCACGCGCCGTATTCGCTCTCGGTGGGGCGCGACCGGCAATGGAAGGAGAGCGTTGTGCTGGTCGTCGATTTTGCCGATGCGACCCCGCGCTACCGGCTGCACCCGGTGCTGCTGGACGATGCGGGCAACCCGCAGGCCATCGCCGGCCCGGAAGCGCGGAAACTCTTCACGCGCTTGGGCGAACTCTCACCAGGAGTGGGTTTCGCGTCGGATGCGGAGGGTGATAGGTCAACGATGACAGTGGAATTTGGCGAACGGGAAGGGGAGGAACCAGCGGATGGATGAGGCGAGGCGGCAACGGCTGCGCGCGGTGATCGAAGAACGGCAGGATACCTACCTCGGCTGGTTGCTGGATGCCTGCCGCCAACCGAGCGTGGCGGCGCAGGGCACCAGTATGACGGAGATGGCCGATCTCTGCGAGTTGCTGCTGCGCGGAATCGGCGCCGAGACGCGGCAGATCGCCACGGCTGGCTACCCGGTCGTCTATGGCGAGATCGGCCAGGGGGAGAAAACGCTCTCCTTTTACGATCATTACGACGTGCAGCCGCCGGATCCGCTCGCGCTCTGGGAATCGCCGCCGTTTGAGCCCACCATCCGCGCTGGCACACTCTACGCACGCGGCGTGGCCGATAACAAGGGCAACCTGGTGGCGCGGATCGCGGCGGCCGATGCCTACCGGCGCGCGCTGGGCCCCTTGCCCTTGCGCCTGAAATTCATCTTCGAGGGCGAGGAGGAGATCGGCAGCCCGAACATGCACGCCTTCGCGGAGGCACAGGCAGCGACGATCGCGGCCGATGCCTGCATCTGGGAAGCGGGTTATTGCGACACGCGTGGGCGGCGCCAATTTTCGCTGGGGTTGAAGGGCATCCTGTATGTGGAGTTGCGCGTCCGCTGCGCATCGGTGGACTTGCATTCCAGCTGGGCGGCCATCGTGCCCAACGCGGCCTGGCGGCTGCAGCGGGCGCTATCGGCGCTGAAAGACGCCGAAGACCGCATCCTGATCGAGGATTTTTACGCGCGCTGCGTCCCACCTACCGAGGAGGATATGGCCGCACTGCGGGCGCTGGATTTTGACGAAGCGGGCCGGCGGGAGCTGTATGGCCTGCCGCAATTCAGCCAGGGGTTGAGCGGCGACGCCCTGCTGGCCCAACTGAGCTTCCAGCCGACCGGCAACATCGCCGGGCTCTGGTCCGGGTATTCGGGGCCGGGGCTGAAGACGGTGCTGCCGCATGAGGCGGCCTGCAAGATCGACTTTCGGTTGGTGCCGGATCAAGACCCGCTGGAGCTGTTCGCCAAACTGCGAGCGACGCTGGATGCGGCGGGCTTCGAAGACGTCGAGGCGACGCTGCTGGGGGCGGAACACCCGGCGCGCACGCCGATCGACCATCCTTTCGTGCAAGTGGTGGTGGAGACAGCGCGCGCGACTTACGGGCATGAACCGCTGGTCCAGCCGCTCTCGCCGGGCAGCGGGCCGATGTACCCGCTGTGCCAGATGCTGGGGATTCCGGCGGTCAGCCTGGGGGTGGGGAATGAAGATTCGCGCAATCACGCGCCGAATGAGAACATCCACCTGCGCGATTACTGGCTGGGGATCGAGCACATCGGCGCGATCATCGACCGCTTCGGGAAGGCAAGCGGCGAATGCTTTGGCGGAGCAGTGTCGTAAGCGCCCTTTACCGGAGGGCGGAGTGCTGTTTAGAATAGTGCGCTATACTCGCGGCTTCACGCTTCATTCAGAGCCGTGAATATCGTTCCTTGTCAGCAAGATAGGAGAAAAGCAATGCAATTTCGTTTGAATCCGCGGGTCATCTTGGCGCTGGTGCTGGTCACCACGGTGTTGGGTATGAGCCTGGGTGCGGTTTCCGCGCAGGAACGCGTGCCCACGATCACGGTACATTCGGTCACGCAGGCGGAACGCCCCATCGAATATGAGACCACGCGCCTGGTCGTCGAGAACATGCGCGAGCTGGGCCTGGATGTGGAACATCGCGCTCTGTCTCTTTTGCAGTTTTTTGACGAGACCTGGTTCAGCCGTGAAGAAGGAAAAGGGCGGGTAGAGAAACCCTTCCAGATGACTGCCTGGCGCATGGTCGGTCGACCGGAGCGCTCGGAGCCGGATGAGTTCACCTACAACCTCTTCCATTCCAGCGTGCGCGATGGCGGTTACAACTTCATCGGCTACTACAACCCCGAATACGACGCCCTGGCTGAAACGCAACGGGCCTTGACGGATCCCGCAGAGCGGCGGGAGATCATCTGCGAAGCGCAACAGGTCATCCGCAACGATATGGTGAACGCTTATTTCTTGCACCCGCAGACGCCGCAATTGGTCAATACCGACGTTTTCAACGCCGCTAGCGTAGTCATTCAGGCGGGCATCGGCATCCAGAATTTCTGGAACTGGATCAACATCGAACCCATTGGTGAGGAGCGCCTCATCATCACCGCGACGACCTCCAACCTGAACGTCCTCAACCCACTGGAGATTGCGGGCGACTCACCCAGCCGCGTGACGGAAATCGTCTGGGATCGCCTGATGCGCACCAATCCGGATGGCTTGCCGGAACCCTGGGCGGCGGAGAGCGTGGTTTGGGAAGACAGTACCCACGTCGTCCTGACCCTGCGTGAGGGCATGACCTGGCATGACGGTCTGCCAGTGACCAGCGCCGATGCGGCTTACAGTTTCGAAGCGGCCCTGGCGGGTACCACGCAAGTCGATGCGGAGGGCAATGAGTTTTTCCGCGCCGAAGCAACGGATTATTACCCTTTCGTCAGTGGGATCACCGATATCGAAATCATCGATGATCTGACCATCCGCTTGAGCTTGGCTGCTCCGAACGGAGCCTTCGAGACTTCCACTCTGTCCAAGTTGAATTTGATCCCCAAGCACATTTGGGAACCGATCATCACCGAGCTGCTCGCGGATGATGGTGCTGATGTCGATTCGATCCAGGAAGAGATTCCGATCGGCTCCGGCCCCTTCAAGTTCGTCGCTTATGATGTGAATGAATTCGCCTTGTTGGAGGCGCACACAGACCATTGGTCCGCCCCGAAAGCCGACGGTTGGTTGATGAACGTGTTGCCCAACCTGGAGGCGATGATCGGCCAGATTCAATCGGGCGAGATGAATTTACTCTGGGAATGGCCCAGCGACCCGGCGGTACTCAGTGACATCGCCGAAGCCAATGACCACCTGTCCCTCTTTACGGAGACCAGCATTGGCTTCCAGTACTTCGCCTTCAACCTGCGGTATGCGCCTTTCGACAATCTGGCTTTCCGTCAGGCGATCGCGCATGTCATCCCGCAGCAGTTCATCATCGACAACCTGTACAACGGCTTCGCCGCGCCAGCGGATAGCTTCGTCTCGACCGCGCTGGGATACTGGCGCGAGTGCGACGAGCCACTCCGCACCTATGAATTCACCATTGAAGGGGCGCGTGCGCTGCTGGAGAGTGCTGGCTACAGTTGGGATGACGAAGGACGTCTGCTCTACCCGGCGAACTGAGTCGCACCGCAACGGTCTTTGAAACTATGGAGAAGAGGGGGTTTCCTCTCTTCTCCCCATCCATCCTTTATGGTTGACGATCAAGGAAGCGCATGAACCGCGGCATCGCCTACTACATCATCGGGCGTTTCCTGCAGAGCGTGCTGGTGCTCTGGATCATCGTCACGTTGTTATTCCTACTGTTCCGCCTAGCACCGGGCGATCC
Organism: Chloroflexota bacterium; assembly: GCA_011523615.1. Classification (GTDB taxonomy): domain Bacteria; phylum Chloroflexota; class Anaerolineae; order Aggregatilineales; family Phototrophicaceae; genus WTGJ01. The sequence continues at coordinate 17,138 of WTGJ01000001.1, forward strand.
GATCGCCAACTATATCGATGTCAACTTCACCCGCGAACAAGAATTAAACCTGCGCGCGCGCTTCGGTCTCGACAAGCCTTTGCACGAGCAATATGTAGTTTATCTCGTCAACCTGGCCAAGCTGGATCTGGGCGAGACCTTCAGCTACGCCGGCAGGAGTGTGCTGGATATCCTGGCAGAAGATTTGCCGAACACGATTTATTTAACGATGAGTTCATTGTTGCTGGCCTACAGCGTGGGGGTGTTGGGGGGGATTGCGATGGCGGCCCTGCGCGGCAGCCTGATCGAACGGGTAGGGACGACCTTCACCTTGATGACGCGCGCGGCACCGCAATTCTGGGTCGGGATGCTGCTGCTGACCCTCTTTGCTTTCCAATGGCGATTGTTGCCCTCTTCGGGCATCGGCCCGGCGCTCGTGCGTTACCGCTGGGAAACGGAATGGGACAAGCTGCTTTCGCCCGTCTTCTGGCGGCACATGATCTTGCCCACCTTCACGCTGGCGATCTACTTGCACGGCTTGCCGTTGCTGCTGATGCGCTCCAACATGCTAGAGGTGCTGGATCAGGATTTCATCGTGATGGGGCGGCTGACCGGTTATAGCGAATCGCGCTTGATGATCCAGCATGCGGCGCGCAATGCCCTGTTGCCGGTGCTGACGGCGTTGACGCTGGGCATCGGCTACAGCATCGGCGGCAACGTGGTGATCGAGAACGTGTTTTCCTGGCCCGGGTTGGGGCGGACCTTGGTGGAAGCCGTGCAAGAGTCCGATTATCCCCTGGCGCAAGGGGCCTTTTTCTTCATCGCCTTCATCATCGTCTTCCTGAACTTCATCGCCGATATTTTGTACAGCCTGTTGGATCCGCGCGTCGGGGCGTCGGCGCAGGCGCGGCTCTCTTGAGGCGGAGGTGAGCATGCAGCAAGAAGCGCTGGTCAAAGAAGGAATGCGCGGTAAGACAGCCGCTCAATTCAAGCAGGGCTCCCCCTTCAGCCAGCTCTGGGAGACGAACCGCGAGGTATTCCAGCGCGATAAGCTGGCGCTCTTCGGACTGATCATCTTCGCTTTCTTCGCCCTCGTCGCGATATTGGCGCCGCAGATTGCCCCCAATGACCCCTTTACCCCTCTCAAGAATGCAGATGGTGACTGGATCAGCAACACCCTCCCGTATTGGCTTGCCGAACCGGGCGAAGACGAAGCAGAAGGATTTACGAACACTTTCGTGCTGGGCACGACGAACATCGGGCGCGATATTTTCAGCCAGCTGATCTACGGCGCGCGCTCGGCGCTGCTGGTCGGTTTTTCGGCGGCGATTGCGGTGGCGATCATCGGCACGGTGGTCGGCTTGTTGGCCGGCTTTTACGGCGGTTGGGTGGATGTGGTGCTGATGCGGGCGGCGGATGTTGCTTTTGGCATCCCCTTCATCCCCTTCATCATCGTCATCTCGGCCTTTTTTGACCCGAGCATCTGGAACGTCGTGCTGGCGATGTCGGTGCTGCTCTGGCGCGATAGCAGCCGCGTGATCCGCTCGCAGGTGCTGGTCATCAAGGAACAGGCATTCGTGAGCGCGGCCAAAGTGAGCGGGGCCAGCGGCCTGCGCATCATCTTCTTGCACATCGCGCCGAGCATCCTGCCGCTCAGCTTCCTCTATGGCACGCTGGCGATTGGCTGGGCAATTTTGACGGAGGCATCGGTCAGCTTCCTGGGCTTCAGCGACCCAGAGACGATCAGCTGGGGCTTCATGTTGCAGGATGCTTTCAATTCGCTGGCGCTTTCCCGCAGAGCCTTTTATTGGATCGTGCCGCCGGGCATCTGCATCATGTTGACGGTGATGGCCGGCTTTTTCATCGGGCGGGGCTATGAAGAAGTCCTCTTCCCGCGCTTGCGGCGCACCTGAGGCTGAGCCATGAGCGAAGCGCTGCTTTCCGTCCGCAATCTTTCGGTCGAATACCTCACGCAGAGTGGGACAGTCTACGCGGTGGACCAGGTTTCGCTGGATATCGAAGCGGGGCAGCAGTTGGGCCTGATCGGGGAGAGCGGTTGCGGCAAGACGACCCTGATGCGCGCTTTGATCCAGGTGCTGCCACGCAACGGGCGCATCACCAGCGGTGAGGTGTATTTCAAGGGGCGTAACCTGCTGGAGCTGACGCCGGCGGAAATGCGCGAGATTCGCTGGCGTGAAATCGCCACCATCCCCCAGGCCAGCATGGATTCGTTGGACCCGGTGCGGCGCGTCGGCCATCAGCTGGAAAAGCTGCTCAAAATCCGCGGGGGGCTTTCGCAAGCGCAAGCGCGCGAACGGGCGATCATGTTGTTTGAGCTGGTGGGCCTGGACCCGGAGCGCCTTTCGCATTATCCGCACGAATTCAGCGGCGGCATGAAGCAACGGGCGATCATCGCGATGGCCCTGTCGTTGAACCCCAGTTTGCTGATCGCCGATGAGCCCGTCACGGCGCTGGATGTGATCGTGCAGCATCAGATCCTGGAGGTCTTGCAACACTTGCAGGATGAGTTGAATTTGACGGTGCTGCTGATCACGCATGACATTTCGGTGGTGGCGCAGCTCTGCAACGAGGTTTCGGTGATGTACGCGGGACGGGTGGTGGAGCGGGCCGCGGCGGAGACGTTTTTCCGCGAGCCGAACCACCCTTACAGCCTAGGTTTGCAGCAGGCATACCCCAATTTGCGGCAACCGCGCGACACGTTGATTTCCATCGAGGGTTACCCGCCAGACTTGCGGCAGCCACCGGGCGGTTGCCGCTTCGCGCGGCGTTGCCCCCTGGCTCTGGCGGAATGCCGAGCAGAAGACCCAGCCCTGCGCGAGATTGTGCCCGGGCACTGGGCCGCCTGCCTGCGTTCCGCTGAAATGGATGCCTTGCGCGAACAAGCCGAGGAGCCGCTTTTCTGGCGGGAGACGGAAGCAGCACGCGAGGTTGGGCTCAGCACCGTCGCCGCGGAAGCGACCGATGCTGCATCGGCGAACGGACACACTGCGGCGCGTGGGGAAACGGCGGAGGAGATCCTGCTCGATATGCGGGGAGTCTCCAAGCGCTTCAAGATTGGTGGCGGTCTGGCGGGTCTGGTGCGTGGGCAGCGCGAACAAACACTGTACGCCGTCAACGAAGTCGCCTTCACCTTGCGGCGCGGCGAGAGCCTGGGCCTGGCGGGTGAATCCGGCTGCGGGAAGACGACGACCGGCAAGTTGCTCGTCAAGCTGATCGAGCCGAGCGCGGGGGAGATCGTCTTCGATGGCGCGGAGCTGGCGCATCTGGATGCTCGGGCGGAGCTGGCATTCCGCGGGCGGGTGCAGTTGATGTTCCAGAACCCTTTCGAAGCGCTCAACCCGCGGTTTACGCTCTATCGCTCGCTGGCCGAGCCGCTCATCATCCATGGCTGGAAGGACGAAGAGGAACGGCTGGCGCGCATTCTGGACACTCTGGAGCGGGTGAATTTGCAACCGCCGGAACTTTTCCTGGATCAATACCCGCATCAGCTCAGCGGGGGACAGCTGCAGCGCGTGGTGCTGGCGCGGGCGCTGGTGTTGCACCCGGATTTTCTGGTGGCGGATGAGCCAGTATCGATGTTGGATGTTTCGGTGCGAGCGGGGATTTTGAATACGACGCGGCGCTTGGCGCGGGAGATGGGCCTGGCGACGGTCTACATTTCCCACGACCTCTCGCTGCTGCAATATACCTGTGACCGCATCGCGGTGATGTATTTGGGTTATGTGGTGGAGATCGGCCCGAGCCACGAGGTGATCGCCAACCCGAAGCATCCATATACCCAATCGCTGATCGCGGCGGTGCCGGTGCCGGATCCCACGTTGAAGACGGAACCTTTGCGCATCCGCGAGGGTGTGCCGCGGCCGACAGAACAGGTGCGCGGTTGCCCCTTTGCCAGCCGTTGCCCGGAAGTGCGTGAGGCTTGCCTGGAGCATTTCCCGCCATCGGTGGAAATTGAGCCGGGACATTTCGCGCTCTGCCATCTGTATGGGGAGCATGCCGAGAGCCCGCCTCTGAGCGAGGAGCAGATCGCCGCCGCGACCAGCACGCAGTATTAATTTGGAGGCAGGCAGTTTGGAGGCAGGCAGTTTGGAGGCAGGCAGTTTGGAGGCAGGCAGTTTGGAGGCAGGCCATGAGTGATCGGACAGTTTCGCAAGGGATGCAGGCAGCGGTCCTGACACAACAGGGCGGACGGGAAGCGATTTCGGTGCGAGAGATGCCGATCCCCGAGCCGGGACTCGGGGAAGTGCGGTTGCGAGTGGCGGCCTGCGCTTTGAACTGGTTGGACGTCGCGGTGCGGCGGGGTGGCGGTTTTGGCCGAGCTGCTTTGCCGTTGATCATGGGCAGTGACTTCGCTGGCAGGGTCGAAACGGTAGGGGATGGCGTGACCGATTGGCAGGCTGGCGATGAGGTCGTGGTCTTCCCCCAATTGTTCTGCGGCCGCTGCGAATGGTGCCGCAATGGCTACCCGACCATCTGCCCGGAGGGGCGGATTCACGGGGAGAGCGTGAATGGTGGCCTGTCGGAATTCGCTGTCGTTTCGGAAAGGAACCTGGTGCCGAAACCGGCCTCCCTTTCCTTCGTGGAAGCAGCCAGTTTGCCCATCGTGTTGATGACGGCCTGGCATATGTTGATCACAGTCGCCAACGTGCGTCCGGGGGAATCGTTACTCATCCCCGGCGCGGGGGGTGGTGTGGCCAGCATGGGGATTCAGGTCGGGCGCATGTTGGGAGCGACGGTCTTCACCACCACCTCGAGCGCGGAGAAGGCGGAGCAAGCGCGGGAATTGGGCGCGACGGCGGTCTTCAATTACCGCGAGCAGGATTGGGTGGCGGAGACGTTGGCGGCGACCGATGGCCGCGGCGTGGATGTCGTGCAGGACCTCGTCGGCGGCAAGACCTGGGCTGATAGCCTGCGCTGCCTGGCGCGGAATGGGCGCATGGTGGTGGTCGGTTCGCATTCAGGGGCCAGTTTTGAGCTGGATATCCGCCAGATTTACCACAAGCAGCTGCGCATCCTGGGTGCGAATGGCGGTACGTATGACGAGTTTTCTCGCGCTTTGCAACTGGTCGGGGCGGGGCGGCTGCGCGCGGTGGTGGATACGGTGCTGCCGCTGGCGCAGATCCGCGAGGGGCACCGCTTGCTGGAAGAGCACGCGCACTTCGGCAAAGTGGTGATCGCAGTGGATGAGAGCCTGTTATAGCTGCTCACTCGTTATCGGGTCACATGGAAGCAAATCAGGCAATAGGAGCGCAAGGGCACACCGTTGCGCCCTTCTGGCCGCGGCGGAGGTGGTGGCTGGCCCTGCTGGTCATCCTACTGCTGGCCGGGGCGCTGCGGTTTCCGGGCTATGATTTTGGACTGCCGTTTATAGAGCATGAGGGCTATCGAGCGGATGAAATTTATTACACGCTCGGGGCCCGCTGGATCATCGACACGGGCACCGCTAAGCCACTTCATTTGCACAACTATCCCCCTGGTATCCTTGCGCTGAATTATCTAGCGTTGCGTTGGTTTCCGGGTTCGGTGGAGCCGCCAGCAGCCGTCATCGGCGGCATGAGGTTGCTCTCGATCAGTGTCAGTCTGGCCACGGTGGTCGCCGTGGCGTTTTTGGGGCGCCAGGCCGGCGGACCGTTGGCGGGTTTAATCAGCGCGGGGATATGGGCGATCACTCCCGTGATGGTGGAATTCAGCCGTTATGCCAGTGCGGATATCTATGTAACCGGTTTCACAATACTCGCTCTCTGGTTGGCCCTGGCGGGCACGGTGCACCAGCGCTGGGGGCTCACCACCGCAGGTACCTACGCGTTGATGTTGGCAATCACTTTCAAATACACAGCGATGGCCATTACCCCATTGGTATTGTTTATCCCTTTGATTCGGGGGAGAGTAAGCGGGCGGAGAGTTTTGGGAAACTGTGGGCGTTTGGCGCTGTTTCTCGCGTGGCTATTTTTGCTGACCCCTGCCCTGGATGCAATACGAAACGAAGAGCATCAAATCTCCAACGCGTGGGTGCAGACCGTAGAGGCCATCGCTTTGCCTGGACTGCCAGTAATTCGTGATGTTTTGCAAGAAACGCAAAACTCTTTGGATCTGCGCTTGTTCATTCCGGGCTGGTTGGGGTTGATCATTCCCTTCTTTTTGCGCAGTCGAGCGGAACAGTGCTGGGTCATCCTCATCTGCGTTGTCACGATTGGGTTGTGGCTGGTACCGATGGCCCTCTTCAACACACCCTATATCCGTTTCATGCTGCCGGCTGTGAGTTTGATGATCGTGCTCCCTGGTGTGGGTTACGCGTTTTGGTGGCAATTCCTGCAGCAACGCTTTGCCTTCTTTTCACTGCCGCTGCAGCGGGCCATGGGCGCCGCAGCATTGCTGGCTTTGCTCGCCCTCAATCTACCGCTTCTCCAGGCAAGCGTCACTGACCTGCGCGACCGGATGCGGCCCGACCAACGCAATGACCTGGCCATCTGGGCCGATGAAACTTTGCCGTCGGGCCGTTACATCACCGACTACGACAATCACCGCACTCTGAACCGCGAGTGGGGTGGTTATGCGGGCGAAACGCGCTTTCATTATGCGGGCAATGTGTTCTCGGAACCCAGCCTCGAGCAATGGCGCGAGCAGGGCGTCCACCTCGCCATCGTCGACCATTTCCTCTATCATCTCTGGCGGGAAGATGGCGACCACCCTTTCACCACCCAGACCACCCTCCTCAAGTCCTACCCGCCTTCCCACGCCCACCGCGGCCCCGCCATGGTCGTCCTGCGCCTCTACCCCATCCAGCACCCCGCCTCCGGCCAACTCGGCCCCATCCGCCTCCTCGGTTATGACATGACAAAGGAAAACGTTGGGCCAGGGGAGGCGCTCCCCTTCCACCTCTACTGGCAGGCTGCCGCAGCCACCCAGGGTGACTACCAGGTCTTCAACCACCTGCTCGACGCGGAGGGAAGTCTGGTCG
>WTGJ01000010.1:0-7190 GCA_011523615.1 Chloroflexota bacterium
GACCAGCGCCGAACGACGGGAAAACTACGAGAGCAATGTCGCTGATTTCCATGACTTTCTGCGCGGTACAGGCGTGAGGCAAAGCTCCATCGATGCCTGGTACGAAGCGCTCGCCTGGCGCGCGGCCTTGGAAGAAGCGATGCAGGAAGATGTGAGCGAAACGCCTTACGTTGCCCTGCGCCACATCCTCGTGAATGCGAGCGATGCAACGCTGGTCGATGACATCCTCGCCGCCCTGGCCGCCGGCGAATCCTTCACTGCGCTCGCCAGCGAACACTCCATCGACCCCGGTTCTGCCGCGCGAGGTGGTTTCTACGACTACGCCCCCGTGGATCCCGACGTGACCACGTATGTACCCGAATTCGCGGCGGCCGCCCTCTCCGCTGATGTCGGTGAGATCGTTGGCCCCGTAGCCACCGAATTCGGCCAGCACATCATCCAGGTGGTCGGGAGGGAAAACCGCCCCACTGATGAATTCCAGGCCGCCAACATCCAGGAAGGCCGCTTCACCCGTTACCTCGAAAACCTCCTCACCCAGGAAGAGAACAGCGGTAATGTCGAAACATCCGCCGGGTGGATCAACCATTTGCCCGGCTGATCGACCCGCCGCCCCGGCCGCAAAGGTCATCCCCTGAATTAAAATCGGAGCCCAATGATGCTGCACATCGCCCAGCTGGAAACACGCATCCGCGCCGCCATGCAGGAAGCCAAGGTCCCCGGCCTGGCGCTCAGCATCGTCGCCGATGGTGAACTGCATTACGCCGCCGGCTTCGGGACGACCAGCGTCGAAGATGGCGGCCAGGCCGTTACGCCGGCGACCGTCTTCCGCATCGGCTCCACTTCCAAACCGATCGCCGCCATCGTCATCCTCCGTTTGGTCGATGAGGGTCTGCTGGATCTCGATGTGCCGATCTGCGAGATCTTGCCCGATTTTCAGCTGAGTGAGCGCGGTGCGGTCGACCACATCAACCTGCGCCTCTTGCTCAGCCATCAGAGCGGCCTGCCCAGCGCCGCCAACTACCTCGGCTCACGCGAAGCGAGCGAGTTCCGGCGCCTCATCTACGAAGTGCTGCCCGAATTCCCTTTGCTCGCACCACCGGGTGAACTCTGGTCCTATTCCAATCCAGGCATCGACCTGGCCGCCTTCGTGGCCAGCACGGTGACCGGTGAATCCTATGCCGAACTGGCGCAACGACTGCTCTTTGAACCGCTCGGGCTGAAACGCACCACTCTCGATCCGCTCGTGGCCGCTTCGTACCCCTTTGCCCAATCGCACTACACGGATGAAGCAGGCGAATTGCGCGTCTGGCATCGCATCGCCGATAACGTGCTGCATCACGCCAGCGGTTTCGCCTTTTCCACCGCGCTGGATATGGCCCGATGGGCGCAGTTCATGCTGCAAGGCGGCAGCTGGCAGGGCGAACGATTGCTCTCTGCCGCTTCCCTGGCCGCCATGCAGGGACCCGAAGTGAGCTTCCCCGGCCTGACCGTGGGTGGCTATGGCTTTGGCCTGCTCATGATCGAACATCAGGGCATCCGCCGCTACCTTCACCCCGGTCGAATCGACGGCTATGCTCATTATTGGAGTTACCTACCGGAACACAAAGCGGCGATCACGCTGCAGTGCAACCACGCCAGCCATTGGGCCCCCCACGAGGAAAGCCTGGCCCGAGAAATCTTCCGTCAATTGCTGGACCTACCGGACGAGACGCGACGCTTCCCCAGCGCAACGGTCCCCAAAACGCAGCTGCAACGCCTCGCCGGCCGGTATGCCGCCAACCCACTCGGTTTGCTCGAATTGGGCGAGGAAGGCGGACAGCTGATCGCCACCCTGAACGGCGAGCAGCATCGCCTGAAAGCGGCGAACGATACCCTGTTCTATGCCGCAATCGCAGGAGAGCCCATCCCGTTGCAAATCCACGCCCCAACGGATGAAAACGGCGCTCATCCCCAGGTCAGCGTCATCCGCCAATTCCCCATGCCGCAAACGTTCCGCCGTCTGCGCATCGCAGCGGAAGAAGCTTTGCCGGTCGCTCACTGGTCGATCTACGAGGGGAACTACCGCAACGACCGTGAACTCCTGGAGGTCACCCTGGAGGAAACGGATTCGCAACCCCAGCTCACCGTCCGCCATCCGCTCTTCGGCGCAAAACCGATCCCCGCCAAACCCATCGGCGCCCATCGCTTCCTGCTGCCCACAGGCGTCCTCGAATTCGAGCCGGACGAAAGCGGCGACTGCCGTGCGGTGCGGGTCGGCTTCTCGCTGGTCTTCGTGCGTCAGGCCACATGAAACCCACTCGCTGCATCCAGGAGAGCGGGTTTCGCGTGCGAGATGTACTTTCGCGAAATGCATCTTCGCTTTGGCTCGAATGGCCAAAATCCATCGGGGCGCCCGGATTCGAACCGGGGACCTCACCGACCCGAACGGTGCGCGCTACCGGGCTGCGCCACGCCCCGAATGCACCGATGGTACTGGATGACCGGCGGAGCGGCAAGGGAGAAACCGCATGAGCGCCGATCCTCCCCCCCACCGCCGGGATCGCAGCGCAGCGCTGCGCCGACTGGCTGCCCGCCCCATCAACGGGTTGGTAGCCATCCTCATGCGCCTGGGGATTCACCCGACTGCCCTGACCCTCACCGCGCTGGCCTTCGCCGTGCTCGCCGCGGCGCTCATCATCCGCGGTCAATTGCCGCTCGCCGGCCTCATCCTGCTCCTCAGCCAGCCGCTGGACGCCCTGGATGGCGAGTTGGCGCGGCGCGCAGGCCTGGTGACTCCCTTCGGTGCCGTCCTGGATTCCACGAGCGACCGCTTGGTCGATGCTATGATATGGGGCGCCATCGGCTATCATTTGGCGGCGACCGGGCGCCTCTCCTGGCTGCCCGTGGCCCTGGCGGCGCTCGTCGGTAGCCTGCTGGTCAGTTATGTCCGCGCGCGGTCTGAAGGAGCTGGCGTAGCCACACGGAGGGGTTGGATCACCCGCATGGAGCGCATCATCGTCACCCTGTTGGCTTTGTGGTTCCCGCCGCTCTTGCTCCCTGGCGCCGCCTTTTTGGCCGTGGGTAGCGGCATCACCGTCCTCCAGCGTCTGCGTGACGTTCAGCAGCTGGCGGCCGCCCCCCAGCGTTCCAAGCACGAGGTAGAAGATGGAATTTCATAGCGAATATCTCGAATTGTTCAATCGACTGCAAATCCGCTACTACGGCTTGATCATCGTGATTGCCCTGATGGTGGCCGCTTCGGTGGCGGCCTGGCTCGCCCAGCGCGATCAGAAAGACCCCGATCACGTGTGGGGCGCATTGACCTGGGCGATCATCCCCGGCATCATCGGCGCGCGCCTCTGGTTCGTCTTCTTCCCGCCCGCCACCCTCACGGCCGGTTGCGGGAGTGAGGCCGTCGGTGCCATCTGCCAGGATACGCTCTATATGCTGCGCAATTTCTTCGATACCACCAGCGGCGCCATCGCCATCTGGTCCGGCGGCCTGGGCATTTTCGGCGCTGTGATCGGCGGTTTCCTCGGCGTTTGGCTGTACATGCGCCATTCTTACACCCTCCAGCGCTTCTTCGAAAACCGCATCAGCGGACCCATCGCCCGTTTTTTCCTGAATTTGGCGGCGTTGGTTTTCGGCCTGTTTTTGCCCCGCTGGGGGGATCAATTGCGCACGCAAGCGGCTGAAAAAGCAACGCACAAAGATCCCGGGAGAGAGGCGCCGCTCCCCCTCGCTGAATGGCTGGATATCGCCGGCGTCGTGCTGCCGCTCGGCCAGGCCATCGGCCGCTGGGCCAATTACGTGAACCAGGAACTGTTCGGTTCACTCACGAAGCTACCCTGGGGCATCACCGTCGATGCCGAACGCTGGCCCACCGACCTGAACATCCCCCTGGAGCATGGCGCCGTCCCGCGCTTTCATCCGCTGTTCCTCTATGAATCGCTCTGGAATCTGGCCGCCTTTTTCGTGCTGCGTTACCTCTTCCTGAAGGAAGACTGGCGCCGCCGCTTCTTACCTGGCGATTTCTTCCTGCTCTACATCTGGCAATACAGCGGCATCCGCTTCTTGCTCGAATTCCTGCGCTTGGAAATCGCCTACCTGCCCGGCACCACCATCAACAGCTCACAAACCATCACCGCGATCGCTTTCCTCGCCTCTGGCGCGCTGCTGCTTTGGCGCCACCGGCCTGGTCAACCCTCCTCCCCCACTCCCGAAGCGGTTTGAGCGGGGCAACGAGGTGAAGCCCGGCGTGTCGCCTGCCTTTCCTCGAAAACTGCGTACACTGACGAGCCGCCGGCGCCTGCTCCTGGCTCTGATCGGTCTCACGCTCCTGCTCCTGCTCTCGACTGACGGCGCTTTTCGCGGCGCCATCTGGCATCAGCTCTGGTCGGTGACGGGCGAAGAGCAACCGCTCGCCCAGTGGCGCGCCACGGTGGAATATCTCGGCAATGCCCTGCGAGCTCCGGTCCGCGTCGCACGCTACGCCGCCATCCAACACGCCGGCGTCAACCCCTATGGCGTCAACACTTTCCTGCAACTGGAAGTGGACCCCGCCAATGTCAACCGCCAGTTGGCGATGATCGCCGCCGCCGGTTTCCAGTGGATCCGCCAGGAATTCCCCTGGGAGGACATCGAAATCCACGCCCGGGGTGATTTCCAGGACCGGCGCAATCTCGCTACGGTGGGCGAAATTTCTTCCTGGGATAAATACGACCGCATCGTCAGCCTCGCCGAAGAACACGGCTTAACCCTGCAAGTCCGCCTCAGCAACCCGCCGGCCTGGTCCAGGGCGAATCCGAACAAAGGCGACTTTGCGCCACCGGACCGACTGGAAGACTTCGTCGAGTTCGCCGCCACCGTCGCCGAACGATACCGCGGGCGCATTCATCATTATCAGATCTGGAACGAACCGAACATCTACCCCGAATGGGGCGAACAGCCGATCAACCCGGAAGATTATGCGCATCTGCTCTGCCTGGCCCATCAGGCGCTGAAAGCGGTGGATCCCGATATCATCGTCATCAGCGGCGCGCTCGCCCCCACCAACTCGCTCGATCAATACAATCTGAGCGATCTGGTCTTCTTGCAACGCATGTACGATGCCGGCGCGGGTGATTGTTTTGATGTGCTCAGCCTGCAGGGTTACGGCCTCTTCAGCGGGCCGACCGACCGCCGCCTCAACCCCAATTCAGTCAATTACTCCCGCAACCTCCTCATCCGCGATCTGATGGTCGTTAACCACGATGCCCACAAAGCGATCTGGTTCAGCGAGGCCGCCTGGAACCCCGTCGGCGAAGCCGGTGTACCGCGCGATCTGCAGGATTACGATCGCTATGGCGTGGTGACTGACGAACAGGCCGCCCGCTATATGCCCCTCGCTTATCAACGCGCGGCAGCAGAGTGGCCCTGGCTCGGCGTCATCAATTACTGGTTCTTCCGCCGCCCCAATCCCAGCGAAGCCGATCAATCCTATTATTATTTCCGCATGGTCGAGCCGGATTGGCGACCGCTTCCCATTTACGATTCCCTGCGTGATTTCATCGCCCGGGAAGAGCCTCTCTTGCCCCCCGGTCATCACCAGGCGGAGCATTGGGCCATCCGTGGGCAGCGGCATACCGTCCCCGACCGCAACGCCGATTTTGGCAGCGCGCAAACCCTCCTCGGCGAGGTGAGTTTCCGCCTCCGTGGCACTGCTTTCGCCCTTTTTCCGCCACCCAGCGCGGATCATGCCGGGCCCATCACCACCTCTCGCATGCCCCGCGAAACCACCGTCACCCTCTGCCAGGAATGCCCAGAACCAGCTGGTCCTGAGACCTTTTACTTGTCGGTACCGTCGGGCTACGTCCTGGATGCCGTGCGGGTCTATGACCGGGGCTGGGCGCACGGGTACCCCCTGGCTGCCATCGCGTTCATCGCCGCCAGTTTGCTCCTCTGGGCGATCGGCTCCGGCAGCAGGGAGCGACGCTCGTACCTCCTGCCATGATTCGTGTCACAACCCAGCGCCAATCCTGGTGGGTCCTCGCCATCGGCATCTTGCTGATCGCCGCCGCGCTGCGCTTCCACCACCTGGGCCGGGCTTCCCTCTGGTATGACGAAGGCAACAGCTGGGTGCAAGCCACGCGCAACCCCGCCGCCATCGCCGCTCACACCGCACGAGACATCCACCCACCCGGCTATTATTGGCTCTTGGCCGGCTGTCGCAGCCTCTTGGGGGAAAGCGAGTTCGCCCTCCGCCTGCCTTCCGCCTGGGCCAGCGTCCTGACCGCCGCTTGCCTCATCGCCGCCGGCCGCCAATTGGGCAATGGGAGAGCGGGCATCGCCGCCGGTTTGCTCTTCGCGCTCAACAGTTTCCCCCTGGATTACGCTCAGCAGGTGCGCATGTACGCCCTGCATGCGATGTGGGGCGCGGCGCTCCTCCTCTTGAGCCATGCCTATGGGAAACGCCCCACGCGAAGGCGCCTGTTCGCGCTGGCCCTGGTGAATGCAGCCGGCCTATGGACGCATTATTCCTTCGCCTTCGTAATTCTCGCGCAAGCCTTCTGGCTCCTCTTGCAAGCCGGAGCGGATGGGCGCCGCTGGCTCCGTGAAGGAATCTCGCTATATGCCCTGACGGCCTTGCTCTATCTGCCCTGGCTGGCGCCGGCGTATCGCAGCGTAACCGGTTGGCCCAACACCGGCGAAACCGCTTCCCTGCTCCAGTCCCTGCGTGAGCTGTTTCGCGCTTTCAGCGTGGGTACTGCGGCAGAATTCTCGCCCCCTTTCGCGGCAGCCATCGCGGCTTCCACTGCGCTCGTCCTGTTGCCCTGGCTGCGGCAATGGCGGCAAAGCCAGGCCAGCATCCGTGCGGTGTTGCCCTGGTTTCTGCTGCCGATCACGCTTTTCCTGCTGCTGGGGCTTTACCGACCGGCCAATGTAAAATTCCTGTTGCCAGCGCAAGCCGCCTTCGCCCTCTTCCTGGCCTTGGGTCTGGCCGATGGCTGGCGCAGGCACCCCGGGTGGGCCCTTTTGGCGGCCAGCCCCCTTTTCGCGGGTCTGCTTCTGGGCGCCAGCGATCATTTCGAGGGCGCTCCGCTCCGCCGTGCCGATTACCGCGCCGCCATCGCCGCCATCCACCGCGAGGTGCAAGCACAACCGGCCATCGCGGCCGCCCTCATCTTGAACGGGCCGGGGCAACAAGAAGTGTTTTCGTATTACGATGCCCG
>WTGJ01000010.1:7290-23739 GCA_011523615.1 Chloroflexota bacterium
CAAACCACCTTCCAGCACCCGAACCGGAACGAAAACCTGACTCTCCTCGGCCATTCGCTCCTCGCGCGCGATGCCTGGCAACCGGGAGAATGGGTTCCGCTGGAATTGCGCTGGCAAACGCTGGCGCCCATCCATTCACGCTATCGAATTTTCAGCCAATTGCTTTATCCTGATGGTACACTGGCCATCACGCAGGACAGCGAGCCCGGCGGCAACCTGCTCCCGACGACGAGCTGGCCTCTGGCGCAAACCATCGTGGACCGCCACGCCCTGCCCCTGCCGCTGGATCTGCCTCCCGGAGATTACCCCCTGATCGTAGGGGTGTATCCTCTGGGACAGCCCAATGAACGCTGGATCACGGATGATGGAGACTTCCTCCACCTCACAACCCTAAAGATCAGCCCACCATGAAGCACGAAGGAGCACGCCCATGACTGCACGCATCATCATCAGCGGTGGCACCGGCCTCATCGGTTCGCAACTGGCTCAGCACCTGCTGCGCGACGGCAATGAAGTGGTCATCCTCAGCCGAAAAAGGGCGCCAGCCGCAGCGATCGCAGGCGCACAATACGTCCTCTGGGATGGGCAACGCCTCGCCGATTGGGCAGAACGACTCAGCGGGGCGGCTGCCGTCATCAACTTGGCTGGAGCCAACATCGCCGGCGAAGGCATCGTGCCCAGCCGCTGGACCGCCCAACGCAAAGCCCTCCTGCGCCAGAGTCGCCTCGCGGCCGGCGCCATCCTGGCCCGCGCCGCCGAATTGGCTTCTCCACCACCGGCGGTCTTCCTCCAGGCTTCTGCCGTGGGCTACTACGGGACAGAACAAGCCGGCTCACTCACCGAAGAGGCGGTCCCCGGCGAAGATTTCCTGGCCCAACTCTGCCAGGATTGGGAAGCCTCCAGCAATGCAGCGGCAGCATTGACGACGCGCCACGTGATCGCCCGCATCGGTGTCGTCCTGAGCCAGAACGGCGGCGCCTTGCCCAAGATGGCCCTGCCCTTCCGCTGCTTCGTGGGCGGGCGCCTCGGTTCCGGTCAACAAGCCTTTTCCTGGATCCACATCGAGGACGCCGTCGCCGCGCTTCGCTTCTTGATCGAACAGGAAGAGGCCTGTGGCGCGTACAACCTCACCGCGCCGCAACCCCTGAGCAACGCCCAGTTCAGCGCAGCACTCGCTCTTGCCCTGCGCCGCCCCTCCTGGCTGCCCCTGCCGGCGTCTCTGCTGAAGGCTGCTTTGGGCGAAGTCTCGCAAACGATGCTGCAAGGGCAGGCCGTCATCCCACAGCGACTGACGGAAGCCGGCTTCGCGTTCCGTTTTCCCGATGCCCGCTCGGCCCTGCAAGATCTCTACCGGAGCTGAACCATGGACGAGAATAAAGCCTACCAACTGCTGCAAGAACTGCTTTCCTGCCATGCCCCGGCCGGCCACGAAGCCGAGGTCGATGCCGTCCTGCAACGAGAGCTGGCGCAATTCGGTGATCGGATCCGACTCTCGCAGGATGGCGCGGGGAACCTCATCGCCCACTTGCCCGGCGATGGGCCGCGCGTCCTCGTCCTGGCGCACAAAGACGAAATCTCGATGGCGGTCTCTGCCATTCGGGAAGATGGCCGCCTGCTCGTGCAAAACTGCGGCGGTAGCCTGCCCTGGAAATATGGCGAAGGGCCGGTCGAAATCCAAACGGATAGCGGCTGGCTGCGGGCCATCCTTTCCGTGGGCAGCAGCCACGCGCGCACCGGCCCGGTGGCGGAGCTGGTGAAAGAGCGGGCGCTCACCTGGAGCGACGTCACTTTGTTCAGCGGTCGTTCGCCGCGCGAGCTGGCGGAGCTCGGCATCCACGTAGGGAGCCGCGCCGTCGTCTCTCGGGAGCGCAAACAACTGCAAACCCTGGGGCATTACGTCGCTTCCTACGCTTTGGATGACCGCCTGGGCCTCGTCGCGCTCGTCTGGGCGCTCGAACAGCTGTTGGCCGAACCGCCAGCACTGGACTTGCATTTCGTCTTCAGTTCCAGTGAGGAAATTGGCCTCCTGGGCGCCATCCATGCCGCACAACAGTTGCGCCCGGAAATCGCCATCGCCATCGATACTTCGCCCGTCGCCCATGGCAGCGGCGCCGTGCTGGATGCCCGACCGATCATCTGGTCGCGCGAATTGGTCTATCACGACCCAGAAGAGTGCGCTGCTCTGTTGCGACTGGCCGCAAGCCTGGGTTTCGGCGCGCAAGCGGTCCTTTATGATGGCGCCGCATCCGATGCTGCGGGCATCAAAAAAGCCGGCCTGGCCGGGCGCACAGTGGCATTCGGCTTCCCGCGGGATAACTCGCACGGTTTCGAGATCGCGCATCGGGCCGCCCTGCCCAACGTGACCCAACTGCTGGTCGCGTATTTGCGCCAGCTGCGTTGAACGCCAGCCCATCGCCCTGAGCCCATCGATGCGTAGCTGGCTGCCCTCTTTGTTCTGCTTCGCTTTCCTCGCCGGGGCCTGCTGCCTGGCTTCTTTCGCCCAGTCCCAAACAGAAGGCGAACTGCATGCAGAGAGCAAGTGGGTCGAAGAAACCGGCCCCTTCGGTTTGTCTCAGTATCTGATTCGAGGGGAGATCCACAACCGCGGCGAGCAAGCCTACGAAAATCTACAGATTACCGCCACGATAACCGACGAAACGGGCCAGCTGCTGGAAGAAAGCGCAGGATACCTGATCCGCTCCTGCGGCACGGCCCTGGTGGATTTCACCCTGCGGCCCGGCGCGGCGGTGCGTTTTGTCGTGCCGCTGGAATACCGTCCGCCCCACCCGATCGATCATCACGAAATCACCATCCAGGGCGAAACCGCGCCGCAGGGAGAGGGCGAACTCGCGACCGCTTTTCGCCGGGTCGCCCGCGGCGAGGTCGTGGTTTTGGAATGGCTATCGAAGAACGTCCTCCAATACGCCACCGGTTGCGCCACCGACCCTTTCACCGCGCTCCGCTGGCAGCAATACCATGTGAGCAGCGACAATCATTTCGCCATGGAACACCCGCTCAGCGTACTCATCGACGAGGACTTCCGCCGCCATTCAACCATCGATCGCCTTTCGCAATCCGGCGAGCGCGATGCGAGGCTGTACGAGCAATCCTTCCTGCGCAGCCACCACCGAGCGAATCGCTTCGTCTTCCAAAACGACCTCGGCCACGTGATGAGCGCCGAAAAGAGTGGCCAATACCCGCGCCTGATCGACGAAAGCGGATTCCGCAACAGCATGCAGGGCATCGATTGGTTGGGCCCCGGGCGTTTCCTCGCTCATTTCTACGGTTCCTTCGGCGATGACGTGCGCTATCTGACCGCCCAGGTGGATGGCAGGCGCTTGAGCCGCCCGGTCTCCGAAAGCTTGCCCAGCCAGACCCGTCCGGGCGCCAGTCAAGATGGTTTGTTGCTGGTCCTCGGTTTGGCGGAAGCGGCTCCGCCGGGCTATTACCTCAAGCCCGCTGCCGGTTCAGCGCTGGATTTAATGTACGCTACCGCTTTGCCCGGCAACAACGCCCCGGCGCCCATCCTGTATCGCGATGATGAACAGCGCCTGGCCTTTTTCATCACGCCGGCCGCAGGAGAGGCCCCCTGGCAACTGGTGTGCCTGAATCGTGACAGCGATACTGCGCGCGTCCTGTCACCGCTGCCGATTCTCCTGCCACGGGAGCAGCGCGCCTGGCTCGCGCTCTCGCCCGATGTATCGCTGCTCGCCCTGGCTGCAGACGATGCCCAGGGCGGCCTCTGGTTGCTGGATTTGCCCCAGCGCCCCTGCGATTGAAATCAGCCCGCGCGGTTCAACCCCCGGCTTGCGTGCGTTGACGTTCCTGGGCGCGCTGCAAAGCCTGTGAAATTTTGTCGTATTTTCGGGCCATGATGCTGCGCAGCTCCTGCTCACAGGTGCGGCAAAACTCTACTTCAGCGTTCCGAAACTCTGCACCCGGCAACTCGCGCTCGCAATGCGCGCAAGGCCGGTGATCCCTCAGCCTGCTCATGCGTTTCGACTCACCTCAGCCGCAACTCAGTTCAGCCGCTCGACGATCGTCGCCGTCGCCATCCCCCCACCGCAACACATCGTCTGCAAACCGAGCTGGCGGTCGTGCGTCGTCAGGGCATGCACCAGAGTCGTCATCAGCCGCGCGCCACTCCCACCCAGCGGATGCCCGATGGCCACCGCGCCGCCATGCACGTTCACCCGCGCCCGGTCTGGTTGGAACTCCTGCTCCCAGGCTTTCACGACGGTGGCGAAGGCCTCATTCACCTCAAACAGGTCGATATCGCTGAATTGCAAGCCAGCCCGCTGCAGCACTTGATGAGTCGCCGGCAGTGGCCCGGTGAGCATGAGATGCGGATCCGAGCCGACCGCACAAGTCGCCAGGATGCGAGCGCGCGGCCGCCAGCCCTTCTTCGCCGCATGTTCCCGCGTAGTCAGGAGGATGGCCGCCGCGCCATCGCTGATCTGGCTGCTGTTCCCCGCAGTCGTGACGCCATCTTCCGTGAACGCCGGCGGCAGTTGCGACATCCGCTCCCGGTCCGGCGCCGCGCGGAAACCCTCATCCCGTTTCACGCGAATCGTTTGGCCGGCCGCATCCACCCCTTCCATTTCGAACATCTCGCCCGTCAACCAACCGCGCTCCGTCGCGCGCGCTGCCCGCAAGTGACTTTCGTAACTGTAATCGTCGATCTCATCCCGCTGGATGCCAAAATGCCGCGCGATCTCATCCGATGCGATCCCCTGGTGCACCAATTGATGGACATCCATCATCCCTGGCGTGAACGGCGAAGCCTCCCGTACGGTACTGCCCATCGGCACCCGAGTCATGTGTTCGACGCCGCCCGCCACGACCACCTGCGCCTGCCCGGCAGCCACCATCGCCGCCCCCAGATGCACGGCCTGCTGGCTCGAGCCGCACTGAAAATCCACGGAAGTGGCTGCAATTTCGATCGGCCACTCGGCTTCCAGCACGATGTTCCGCGCGACGTTCAACCCTTGCTCATCCGCCTGCTCCACACAGCCCATCACGACGTGGTCGACATCCTGGGGTGTGGCGCCGCCGCGGGCCAGCAACTCGTTCAAGGTCAGCGCACCGAGGGTTACCGGATGAATCTCCCGCAGCCAGCCATTCCGCCGACCGATCGGTGAACGAACCGCCTCCACTATGACGACTTCACTCATCCTGCCCTCCGCCTTGACCGCATCAAACCATTATACCGCAAGCCGGGGCTTGCTTTCGTGCTGCACCCCGCCGTGTACGCACCCTGTGCTAGACTGGGGCACTTGCAGACTCGGACCGATGGAGTTCGCCCATGCCTTCTTATGAGCCGCAAGCCAGCGACAAATTCACTTTCGGCCTCTGGACCGTAGGCAACATCGGTCGCGACCCTTTCGGCGAGCCGACTCGTGCTCCCATCTCACCGCCGGAGCTCCTGCGTTTGCTCGCCGAAGTCGGGGCCTGGGGGGTGAATCTGCACGATAACGACCTCGTCCCCATCGATGCCACGCCCAGCGAGCGCGACCGCATCGTCCGCGAATTCAAAGCGACCCTGGCGGAAACGGGCCTCGTCTGCCCGATGGCCACCACCAACCTGTTCAGTGATCCCGCTTTCAAAGACGGCGCCTTCACCAGCAATGATGCCCGCGTCCGCGCCTACTCCCTGCACAAAACGATGCACGCCATCGACCTCGGCGTGGAATTGGGCGCGCGGGTCTACGTCTTCTGGGGCGGCCGGGAAGGTGCGGAATCGGATGCCGCCAAGGACCCCATCCTCTCCCTGCAACGCATGCGCGATGCGCTCAATTTCCTCTGCCAATACTGCCTGGATCAGGGTTACGAATTGCGTTTCGCGTTGGAACCCAAACCCAACGAACCGCGCAGCGACATCTACCTGCCCACTGTCGGCCATATGCTCGCTTTCATCGAAACGCTGGAGCACCCGGCTATGGTCGGCGTCAATCCGGAAGTCGCCCATGAGCACATGGCCGGGCTGAATTTCATGCACGCCGTCGCTCAGGCCTGGGATGCCGGCAAGCTGTTCCACATCGACCTCAACGATCAACTCTTCGGCCGTTATGACCAGGATTTCCGTTTTGGTGCGGCCATGCTGCGCCAGGCCTTCCACCTGGTGCGCTTCCTGGAAGGCGTCGGTTATGCCGGCAGCCGTCATTTCGACGCGCACGCCTATCGCAGCGCTGATTACGGGGACGTGCGCGCCTTCGCCCGTGGTTGCATGCGCACTTACCTCATCCTGCGGGAAAAAGCGCAACAATTCGCGGAAGACCAAGAGATTCAGGCCCTCCTGGCCGAAATCCACCACCAGGATGACGAATTCGCCGATCTCGACCAGGGCTACCGCCGGGAGACCGCGCAACGAATCCACCGCAGGGCCTTCGATCGACACGCCCTCGCCGCTCGTCCGCTCCCTTACGAACGGCTGGACCAACTGACGACCGAACTGTTGTTGGGCGTGCGTGACGGCTGATGGAAATCACCAGACTGAGCTGGTCCGGTTGGCCCTGCTTGCGCCTGCGGGTCGGTGAGCTCGAATTGCGCATCCCCACCGAATTCGGCCCGCGCATCCTCTATGCCGGATGGGTGGGTGGCCCCAACCTGCTGGGTTTGATCACCGCTGATATCGGTGAGAGCGGCGGCGATGCGCACCGGCTCTACGGCGGGCACCGCCTCTGGCATGCGCCCGAAGATCCACAACGCACCTACGTCCCGGACAACGAAGCGCCGCGCATCCAGCGAGAAGAGAATGCGTTGATCCTGGAACAGGCCACGGAAGCGCAGACTGGCATCCAAAAAACACTGCGAATTTCAGCCGACGAAAGCGGTCAAAGCTTTCTCCTGCGGCATGAACTGCAGAACACGACGCTCTGGCCCATTCGCCTGGCGCCCTGGGCGCTCACCGTGATGGCCAGCGGCGGAGTAGGCATCTTGCCCCTGCCTCCGCGCGGTCAGCACCCGCGGGATTTACTGCCCAATACGCGCCTCGTCTTTTGGCCCTATGTCAACCTGCAAGACCCACGCTGGGGCTGGGGTCAATGCCATCTGCGCTTGCAGCAGGATCCTGCCCAACCGACCGCGCAAAAAGTGGGCGCGCTCGTGCCTGCGGGCTGGCTGGCCTATGCGGTGCAAGGTAGCCTCTTCGTGAAGACCTTCCCCTATGAAGGTGCAGCCCACTATCCAGACGACGGCTGCAATGCGGAGATGTTCGTCAATGGCGACTTCCTGGAGTTGGAATCGCTCGGCGCCATCACCGAACTCCCTCCCGGTGCCCGCACCGCCCATGAGGAAGCCTGGTTCTTCCTGCGCGATGTACCCACACCCCAAAGCGAAGCTGACATCGCAACCAGCATCCTCCCCCGCCTGGTCCAGTTGGGTTTGCCATGCGGAGGCTCAAGATGAATCCCAGCGAAGCCTACCTCGGCATCGACATCAGCACGACGGCGGCCAAAGCGCTGCTGTTGGATGCAGCCGGCCGGCTCATCGCCAGCGCTAGCGTAGCCCAGGAACTCTCACAACCGCAGCCGGGTTGGAGCGAACAGCATCCCGAAACGTGGTGGAATGGCGTGGTCGGGGCCATCCGCAAAGCCTTGCAAGAAGGGCGCGTCGCTGGCGAACGAATCCGCGCCATCGGCCTCACCGGTCAGATGCACGGCCTCGTCCTCTTGGATGAACGGGGCAAGGTCTTGCGCCCGGCCATCCTCTGGAACGACCAGCGCACCGCCGAGCAATGTGAGGAAATGAAGCGCCGCATCGGGGCGGAGCGGCTGCTGCAACTGAGCGGCAACCCGGCCCTGACCGGTTTCACCGCGCCGAAAATCCTCTGGGTGCGGCAACACGAACCCGAAATTTACGATCAGATCGCGCAAGTCCTACTGCCCAAAGATTACATCCGCTACCGGCTCAGCGGTGAATTTGCGACCGACCTGGCCGGCGCATCCGGAACTTCCTTGCTCCATGTGGCAGCGCGCAATTGGAGCGAGGAAATCTGCGCCGCGCTGGCGCTACCTCTCTCCTGGTTACCGCCAGTACACGAAGGCAGCGAGATCACCGGTTCAGTACAGGCAGCGGCGGCCGCAGCGACAGGCCTACGCGCCGGCACGCCCATCGTCGCCGGTGGTGGGGATCAGGCCGCCGGTGCCATCGGCATGGGTTGCGTTTCACCCGGCACCACCGGCGTCACCCTCGGCACTTCCGGCGTGGTGTTCAGCCCCCTCGCACAATATGACGCCGCTGCCGTAAGCGCTCTCGCCGGTCGGCTGCATACCTTCTGCCACGCCGCGCCCGGCTGCTGGCATTACATGGGCGTCATGCTGAGCGCTGCCGGCAGCCTGCAATGGTACCGCGACCGCCTGGCGCCTGAGGTGCTCTATCCGGCCCTGCTCGCCGAAGCCGCCCAAGTCCCTGCGGGTTGCGAGGGCCTCTTCTTCCTGCCCTACCTCAGTGGCGAGCGCACCCCCCACCCGGACCCGTCCGCACGGGGCGCCTTCATCGGCCTCGCCACACACCATCGCCGCGGCCACCTGACCCGGGCGGTCCTCGAAGGCGTCGCGTTTGGGCTGCGGGATTGCCTGGCCCTGCTGGAAGGCGCCGACACTGCTTCTCTGCTGGGTGAATTGCGCATCAGTGGGGGCGGCGCGCGCAGCCCAATCTGGCAACAAATCGTCGCCGATATCCTCGGCCAGCCCCTCGTCAACGTCAATCAAGCCGAAGCGGGCGCGTTTGGCGCTGCCCTGCTGGCGGCGGTGGGTGTGGGCCGCTTCCCCTCCGTTTCCGCAGCCTGCGACGATTGGGTGACCCTGGGATCTTCAATCCAACCCAGCGAAGACGCCTCGCGTTATGCGGAAATCCACCCGCGCTATCGAGAATTGTATCCGCGTTTGCAGGATTGGTTCGCCGGGGTGCCGCTCAACTCGCCAACAACGTGAACGCAAAAAAGCCGCCGCCAGCCGTCGAACCGGCTTCCGCCCAGATGCGCCCCCCGTGGGCCTCGATGATGTGGCGGCAAATCGCCAAACCGAGACCGATGCCTTCCCCACGAGAACGTGAATCATCCATCTGATAAAAACGCTCGAAGATCCGTTGGGTCTGATCCGCCGGGATGCCCGCCCCGCTATCCTGCAGCATGACCTTGACCTCTTCGCCCTGCTGTTCCGCTCGGCACACAATTTCCCCACCCGCCGGCGTCCACTTCATTGCGTTGTGCAATAAATTCACCAACACCCGCCGCAGTTGATCCGGATCGGCCAAAACGCTGAGCTCGCGATCCACCCGATTGTGAACCGTGACTTCCGCCAACTCCCGCCGTTCTTCTTCTCGGTCGCTCACCTCGCCGAACAATTCTCCCAGTTGCACCGGCTGCATCCGCAAATATATCTGACCGGTTTCCATCATCGATAACATCAGCAATTCTTCGGCCAGGTGTTGCAACGAATCCGCTTCCCGTTGGATCGCACGCAGGCTGGCGATGCTGTCGCGGCGGCGCGGACGTTCCTTTTCGTGGAACAGGCTCTCGATGATGATGCGGATGCTGGAGATGGGGGTGCGCAACTCATGAGAGATGTTGGCCACCATATCACGACGGGCGCGGTTCAAGCGCACCAATTCGCTGATGTCTTGCAGGGATACGGCAATCCGCTTGCGCCGACCGGCAAGCGCACGCACCCGCACCCGAAAGGGGCACTCGTCGATCTGGACTTGCTCGCTCATCTCCTTTTCATCCAGCTGCATCAGGTCCTCTACCAGTGCAGCCAGTACCGGCGAAGGCAAAGCCTCACCCAAGGGCACCCCGATGAGCGTTGTCGGGCACATCTCCTGGGCCGCTCGGTTGGCCATTTGTATGTTTCCCCGCTCATCGAGGATGAACAGCGCCTCCTCCGCAAAATCAACCAATTCGCGCAGCCCGTTCCCCGGCCGGGCGATCAGCGAGCGCAGGTTCTCGGTCAAGCCGTTCATTCAAGCATCCTGAAACCGGTAGCCGACGCCGCGCACCGTGACGATGCGTTTCGGCTTCGCAGGATTCTCTTCCAGCTTGATGCGCAAACGGCGGATGTGTACATCTACGGTCCGCACTTCACGCTCGCCCGCGTATTCATAATTCCAGACTTTCGTGAGCAACAGATCCCGTGAAAGCACGACGTTCGGGTTCCGCATCAGCTCGCCGAGCAGGTTGAACTCTTTGTTGCTGAGCTGCAGCTCTTCTCCATTGCGGAAGCAACGACGACTGATCTGATTGAGCCGTATACCGGCTGCCTCCAGAATTTCCCGTTTCCCGTGGCTCACCTCCCGCGTGCGCCGCAACAGCGCCCGCACACGAGCCAACAATTCGCCCAATGCGAAAGGCTTCACCACATAATCGTCCGCGCCCGTCTCCAGCCCAATGATTTTGTCGACTTCCATGCCGCGCGCGGTGAGCATCAAAATGGGCATCTGCGCCGTTTTTTCGTTGCGCCGCAAGATGCGACAGATGCTGATCCCATCCAGTCCCGGCAGCATGATGTCCAGCAACAACAAATCCGGCGGTTTTTCCTGTGCTTTCGCCAGGCCGCTTTCACCATCCAAAGCCGTATCCACCTTCATCCCTTCCTGGCGCAGCGCCTGGGCCAGCTTTTCGCAAAGGGTGAGCTCGTCTTCGATGATCAATATGCGTTTCAACGGGCCCTCCTATCGCGCTTGAATCGCGCGGACGCCAGCGAGCGAAGTCGCCGCTCGGCAGGCACGACGGATCGCCCGCGCGACCGCCTCCGCAGCGACCATGCCCACGACGCTGACGTTGGCCGGCACAGCGCCGCTCGACAAAGCGAAGATCGTGTCGCCATCGTGCATCGTATGGGCCGGCATGACCGTACGGGCGATGCCATTATGCGCCATTTGCGCCACCTTGTTGACTTCGGCTTTGCTCAAGCGCGCATTGGTGGCGACCACGCCGATGACCGTATTCTCTCGCGAACGGAAGCCCCGCTCTACCACCCGCGCCAGGCGGCGAAAAGCGACCCCCGGCCCTTCAAAACCTTCGCCATCCCGCCGGCGAAGGCCCGCCAACACCGCCCCATTTTCACCCAGGACATCCCCCACGGCATTGACGACCATCAACGCCGCTACTTTCAGCTCAGCATCCAGCTCCTCGCAGGCGGAACCCACTCCCCCTTTGCTGGCGAATTCGTTGCCCCGCAAGCCACCCACCCGCGCACCCGTCCCCGCCCCCACCGTTCCTTCTTCCACCGCTGCGGCCGACGCCAGCTGGCAGGCTTCGTAGCCCATGGCCGCGTCCGGACGCACATCCGCAGCGCCCAGAGCGAGGTCAAAAATGATGGCCGCGGGGACGATGGGCACGAGCAAGTCAGCCCCTACGCGGTAGCCAACCCCTTGTTCTTCCAGAAAACGCATCGCCCCATCGGCAGCCGCCAGCCCGTAGGCGCTCCCCCCGGCCAGCATCACCCCATGCACTTCCTGATTGCCGCGCGTCGGCCGCAGCGCATCCGTCTCTCTCGTGCCGGGGGCGCCCCCGCGCTGGTCCACGCCACCTACCGTATTCGGCGGACAGAGCACCACCGTGCAACCAGTCGCCGCTTCGCGATTCGTCACCTGCCCGACGCGAAAACCGGGGATCGCGGTCAGGCTGTCATTCGCCAGGGAAGAGGGTTCACTCATGCAACACATTCTCCTACAAAAGGAATATCGACCGCGTATTGCCAGGGGCGCCCCTGCTCATCGAGCGCATAGATGCCTTCCGTGATCGTTTGGCTCCCCTCTGAGAAGCGATACAGGCCCACGCGGATCGCTTCGATCGGCAGCCCCGTCAACTCCTGTTCGAAATCGACCGTCGTTACGATGTGATCGCCTGCCCGCCAATGCCCTGGATCATACGCACGCATGTCCCTCTGTGCCAATGCGCCGCCTTCGCCATCCAACAAATGGACGAAGAAATGCACCGCGTCGCCTTCTCCTTCCGGGAGACCCGGCGTCCAATGCAAGCGCCAATGGCCAGCGCAGCCCAACTCATCGTATCCGAGCAGACGCAAACCATTGGCATAACCCGGCTGCTCCGTCAAGGGAAAATGCGGCGAGGGTGCGGACCCGCCGGGCAAGTCATACAGCTGATAAGGCGCATGCGTCACTCCCCATTCTGCCCGACCTTCATAAGCATGGGGTAAGGCGCTGTTGTTCTCGTCCAGCAAGAGCGCCGTTGCCTCCGCGGGGTAGACCACATGGGGTGCGGAAACGTCCAGCAAACGATGGGCTGCCTGGCGCAAATGAAAGGGAAAGGCAAACGCCATCAGCTCGTGTTCCACCAGCAGCACCGGCCGCAATAGAACCAGGACATCGCTGACGGCGCCTGCTTCCACCCAGGACTTCACCTCGTCCGCCATCGCCAGCTGCGCTCCCAACGGCGTACCGCCGCCATCGGCCCAGATCTGAGGATCGCCGCGTTGCAAACCGCTGCGGACGAACTCATAGGCAACCAGAACGGATCGCAGATTCAACACACAGAGTGCGCATAAGGTGAGGATCATCAAGTGGGCCACCCACCGCTTGCGCTTCAGGATTTCAGCCGAAACGATACCGATGGCGAGCATCGGCGCCGGCAATAGCGGAAGGTAATAGACGTTCGTGTACGATCGATTCGTGACGAAACCAAAGAGCAAGGGGGCGAACAACCACAGCGCTAAGATCCGCTCTGGAATGCGATCTTTCCCACGCAGGGCAACGCGAAGGATCCACAAAGCCGCCCCGCCATAGGCCAGCAGCCAGAGCGGCTCGACCGCCTGCAACAGCGACAACTGCTCCTGCAGCCGCTCCCAGCCGCCGCCACGAAAGAAATTCGCCAGATTCCTCGAGCTCAGAAACTCGATCAACGGGCCGCTATGGTAGCGAATCCCACCGCCACCCGCGTAGGGCATCCGTTCCAGATAGAGCACTGCCGGGCCGAATGCATGAGCGTAAAGCCAGGGCAGCGCCGGTAGAATGCCGATCGCGCTCCCGGCAAGACAATAGCGCCAATCTTGCTTCCGCCCATGTGCGAACATCCAGACCAACGTCATGAACAGGAAGATGACCCCGCCCGCATGGAGTTGCAGCAGCCACCAGCCAGAAGCCCAGGCAAGGATCAGCCAGCGCCGGCGCCGTTCGGCAAAAGCCAAACAACAGGCGATCAACCAGAGCATCACAAAGGGTGGCATCAGCGAATTCGTCCAGATGCGCCGCGAATACAAGATCGCCCAGGGGCTACAGGCCAGGATCAAAGCGGCGAGGGTGGCGACGTTCCGCCCCCAATAACGCTCCGCCAACCACCAGCACAAACCGATGGCGAGCAGATTCATCCCGATATGGAAGGCGATCACAGCATATACGCTGTCCATCAACAGGAGTGGTAGAGCATCCAAATGAACTGCAAGCGGAAAGTTGCTGTAACCCGCTGAAAGCGCGTAAAAATGGCTGGGGAATACACCGCTTTTTGCCAAATTCCAGGCATGCTGGATCAGCTTGGCCTGGTCGATCTGAAAATGAGCCGCTTCGAGATGGCTGAAACGGATCCAGGCCGCCAGCAGCAGGATGCCGCAGGGCACCGCCCATTTCTCGATGCGGACTTTACGCAGGCTGGCTCGCCCCTCAGCTGGCATCTTCTCCGGGTGGGAAAATCACAGGGGATGAATCATCTTGCAACACAGGGCTACTTTGCTCAAGAATTTCTCGTGCGCGTTTCGCTTGCTGCGCCGGCACCAGCACGCGCACCTCACCAAACACGCCGACGGTGATGCCCAGCGCAGCGCCACCGGCATAGGTCAGGATCTGGGTCTGGATGCCTTCGCTCTGTAAGCGGCCCGCCACGATATGCGCTTCCGTGGGATGGTGCGTCTCAAAGACGACCCACCAGGGGGGCATTTTGTCCTTTGGATCTTGCGTTCGGCCGGTCAGCTCACTCACGCCTTACAGTATAACAGGGCGCAAGCAAGGTTTTTTCTGAGAAATTGATATCAGGAAACGATTGCGCTGAGTGAGCAAGCACATCTACAAAAAAAGAGGGTCGTATGGGTTCATCCTACTGCTCAGCGCCTGGGAAGTCTTGACTATGCGTGATCACAAAGGGATAGCGCTCGTCTGCCACGTTCAGCTCATACACGCCATTGAAGTAATGCGGATGAATGTCAAATGAATGCAGCATCCATGTATCGGCAATGCGAGTGTCGATGATCTGCCCACTGTGAACCAGATCGACCCGGGTGCCCGCCGGAACACCGATGCGCATCGGGTCACCGGGACGCACTTCGCTGACAGCAGGCGGGATGATCGCGGCGCTTTCGGGAACAGGGTCGGTGGGGTCAATGCTCCAAAGGCTGATCCCGTTGTGTCCTACGGGTATGTGGAAAATGCGGAAATAGTGATCTTCGATCCATTGCAGGCGTTCATCCTGCTGTCCATCGCTGGCCGCTTCAATTTCAATGAGCCAAAAGCGAGGAAAGCCCGAAAATGCGGATTCCATCATGGCGGATGGATTCTCAACATAGCCCGATGGCACACCCGTCATGTTGATGTAGCGCGCGTTGTCGTCTTTTGGCGCGTCATAGCCGGCTTGATCCAGGTGGTAAAAGACTTCCAGCGCGTATCCTCCAGAGATCACGAATACTTTTTCTTCGGCGGTGGTCAGGGCAGCGACCGCCTCCATCATGCTGTGGTAATCATCGGTGAAATAGCGGGCGTCGCGCTGCCGCTCCGTGTGGTAGGCGTAAAGAGTCAACAGTCCTATCGCGGCGGCGATGCCCATCCAGCGAAGCCGCCGTTGATTCATCATAGTACTCAAGCCGATGCCATAACCAGCGAAGACAATGGGTGCGAAGATGACGAAGTAGCGTTCCAAGAGGAAGTTGACGTGGAAGGGGAAAAATGGCAGCGCTCCTGCTGAAATCACAGCCGGCGGCAACTAGCAGCCGACCAGGATGAGGCTGGCGACGCGGCGCCCCCCCGCCATGTCAGCAGAATGCCAACAAAGAAAACAGCGCTGATGAGCAACGTGGCGGGCAGATGGTTGTCGATATGGATCGATTGGTTCACAGCGAATAGGGTGGCCATGAGTTGGTAGGTGAAGATGGGTTGGAAACTGGCGTATCCGGGGTCCCGGCGGATGAGACCGATGGCATAGATGAACCAGAGCAGACAGCAAGCAGCGATGATGGCGAGGGCGATCAGGAATTCGCGTCGTCCGCTGCGGAGTTCTCGCCAGTGGATCGTGGTGCAGGATCATGACGACGATGATGATCGCGCCGAAGTAATGCGTGAGCACCGTACCGATCCCCGCGATGATCAGCAGGCGCTGGCAGTTCCGCCAATAGGCATATAGCGCGAGGGCCGCGAACATGGTCACCAGGGCGTACATGCGCGCGTCCTGCGACCAATGGATATGGAAGGGAGATAGGGTGATGAGGAGCAGCGCCAGCGAAGCGGCAAGGCGGTTTCTGCTCAGACGCAGCGTGAGGCAATAGACGGTGGCGGCTGTAATTACGCTGAAGAGAACTGCCTGAGCGCGGATGGCGAATTCGCTGGTGCCTACGAGCCGCGTCCAGAGATGGAAGAACCAGTAATAGGCGGTGGGTGGACGTCTTTCGCGGTGCGTTCGGTGAAATTGGCAAAATCCATGTTGCTGAGCCAGACGGAGAACGCTTCGTCAAAGCGGACGGGCCAATTGCCCAATTCATCCAGGCGCAAGAAAAATGCCAATAGCAGGATGGGCACCAGGAGTATCGCACGTTTGAAAATGGGTCTGTCGAACAGACGAGGCACGAAAGCGGCAACCCATGAACCAATGACTTGTCAGTATAGTGGCGAAAAGTAAGGGGGGGTGGAGAATTGAAAAAGTTGGCGGCCACCTACTCTCCCACACCGTTACCAGTGCAGTACCATCGGCGCTAGCGGGCTTAACTGCCGGGTTCGGAAAGGGACCGGGTGTACCTCCGCCACATGAGCCACCAACTCATTCACATGGTCAATTCGCGGACCCTGAGGTCCGCCGCGCACAGCGGGCGCGCTCTGGTTAAGAGCGCGGCGCAGAGAACGCATCTTCAGAAAACGGCGTGGTCTCCGCATCGGAGAAGAGAAAGCCCTCGGCCATTAGTACGGGTAGGCTACACACATTACTGCGCTTCCACCGCCCGCCTATCCAGCTGGTAGTCTCCCAGCGGCCTTACTCCCTCAAAGGGGATGGGGAATCTTATCTTAAGGTGGGCTTCCCACTTAGATGCTTTCAGCGGTTATCCCGACCGCAGATCGCTACCCGGCGATGCCGCTGGCGCGACAACCGGTACACGAGCGCTGCGTCCGCCCCGGTCCTCTCGTACTAGGGGCAGCACCCTGCAAATTCCCAACGCCCACAGCGGATAGAGACCGACCTGTTTCACAACGGTCTGAACCCAGCTCACGTACCGCTTTAATGGGCGAACAGCCCAACCCTTG
>WTGJ01000016.1 GCA_011523615.1 Chloroflexota bacterium
AATTTCGCTACCTTAGGACCGTTATAGTTACGGCCGCCGTTCACCGGGGCTTCAATTCAGAGCTTGCACCCCTCCTCTTAACCTTCCGGCACTGGGCAGGCGTCAGCCCCTATACATCCGCTTTCGCGTTAGCAGAGACCTGTGTTTTTGGTAAACAGTCGACGAAGCCATTTCACTGCGGCCAGCTTGCGCTGGCGCCCCTTCTCCCGAAGTTACGGGGCCATTTTGCCTAGTTCCTTAACGAGGGTTCTCCCGTTCGCCTTGGTATTCTCTACCCATCTACCTGTGTCGGTTTGTGGTACGGTCGATGAGCTTCAACGCATTGTGGACTTTTCTCGGCGCTAGGTGCCGATCACTTCTGGGCTAGGCCCCGGCATCACGGGTGTTACCCGCTTGCCACCACAATCCACTCAGTGGCTGATCCTTCCCAACGCGCATCCACAACGCTCCCTTCACCGGTACAGGAATATTGACCTGTCATCCATCGCCTACGCCTTTCGGCCTCGGCTTAGGGCCGACTAACCCGACGCGGACTGACCTTCCGTCGGAAACCTTAGATTTTCGGCGAACGTGGTTCTCACACGTTTCTCGCTACTCATGCCTGCATTCGCACTTCTGCGCGCTCCAACGCCCCTTTCAGGCCGCCTTCTCTGCCCGCAGAACGCTCCCCTACCAACCGCTTCTCCCGTAGGATCCGCGGCTCCCTGGCTTCGGTGCCATGCTTAGCCCCGTTACATTATCCGCGCAACTGCGTTTGACCAGTGAGCTGTTACGCACTCTTTAAAGGGTGGCTGCTACTAGGCCAACCTCCTGGCTGTCCGAACACAATCACATCGTTTGCCACTCAGCATGGACTTGAGGACCTTAGCCGTGGGTCTGGGCTCTTTCCCTTTTGACGACGAAACTCATCTCCCGCCGTCCGACTGCCGCGCTAAAGTCACCGGCATTCGGAGTTTGGTTGGGTTCGGTAACCTGACGGCCCCTAGCCCATCCAGTGCTCTACCTCCGGCACTCATCACGCAACGCTAGCCCTAAAGCTATTTCGGGGAGAACAAGCTATCTCCTGGCTCGTTTGGCATATCACCCCTAACCACAGGTCATCCCCTGATTTTGCAGCATCAGTGGGTTCGGGCCTCCCATGCGCATTACCGCATTTTCGCCCTGCCCATGGTTAGCTCGCCAGGTTTCGTGTCTTATCCCTGCGATTGCTCGCCCTATTCAGACTCGCTTTCGCTACGCCTCCGGGTGTCACTCCCTTAAGCTCACCACAGAGATAAACTCGCAGGCTCATTCTCCAAAAGGCACGCCGTCAGGCAGTACCATGTACCGCCCTCCGACCGGTTGTAAGCGTACAGTTTCAGATTCTATTTCACTCCCCTCGCCGGGGTTCTTTTCACCTTTCCCTCACGGTACTGGTCCGCTATCGGTCGTCAAGTGTATTTAGCCTTGGGTGGTGGGCCACCCAGCTTCACGCAGGGTTAGCGTGCCCCGCGCTACTCAGGATCCTCGTGCCTGGCGCCGGCTTCCGTATACGGGGCTCTCACCCTCTCTGGCGGCGTTTCCCAACGCCTTCTACTTCGCCTTTGCCACGCGCGCTCGAGTCCTACAACCCCGCACCGAAGTGCGGTTTGGGCTGTTCCGCTTTCGCTCGCCACTACTCGCAGAATCGTTTCTTTTCCTCGGGTTACTAAGATGTTTCAGTTCACCCAGTTCCCCTCCTGCTCGGCAGGATGACGGGGTATCACCCCCGCCGGGTTTCCCCATTCGGAAATCTCCGGCTGTTCACGGCTGCACACGCCTGACCGGAGCTTATCGCAGTGTACCACGCCCTTCTTCGGCACTTGACGCCAAGGCATCCCCTGTACGCCCTTAGTCGCTTTCTCTTCGTGTGATACGGAGACCACGACGTTCTCTTTGTTTGTTGATACGTTCTCTCGCTTGCTATGCGCTTGTTAACCTGCACGCGGCGAATGCGCAAGGTTTCCCTCAGGCCTTCACCGCTCGGAGTGAATGAAACACCCCGGACCTCTGAGTGTAGCAAGGCCCGAAGTGTTGTCAAGACTATATTTTAGGTGGTTTCAGTTGAGTTCTTCCCCTAACCGCGGCCCCCTGTCAACTCGTCCAACTCGCTCGCGCAGGCCTCCAGACCCGCACGCAACAGAGCCGAGTCTATGCCCCACAACAGCAGCCGCGCACCAAGGCCATGTAAATTCGCGCAGTTCCGCCACGTCGCCCGCGAACGAACCCCAGACGAGATCGTGGCGCTGACAGGCTGTGCTGAGGCGCCGCAGCGTTTCTTCGTAGCTGACGCGGCGCTCCTCCGGCTCATATTGCATGCGCAGCGCAAGATCCGCCGGCCCGACGAAAAAACCTTCGAAGCCGGGCACGGCCGCCATTTCATCGAGATCGGCGATGCCAGCTGGCGTCTCCAGCTGCAATATGAGAAAGGTCTCTGACAATGCTTGATTCGCCAGGGACACGTGACCGTCATGGAGCTCCTGATCATCAGCGACCTCGAGTCCAAAATGCGCCCACAGATTGGGTGAGCGTGCGGCCATGCCGCGATCGCCGACAGGCGGGAACTTCACCTTTTCCACCAGGTCACGCACTTCCGCGGCGCTGTTGACCCGCGGAATGAGCAGGCCGGCGGCGCCATCTTCCAGGAAGCGGCCAAGCCGCACCCCTCCGCGCGACTCGGGGCGCACCATAATGTCGATGTCATAGAGATGCGATAAAGCCAGCAGCGTGAGCACCTCACCGTCATCCATCGGGTGGTGTTCCAGGTCGAGAATGATGCAGTCGTAGCCACTGTGGGCGGCATAGGCGAGGAAGGGTGGCAATACATAGCCGAGCCCGGCGATACGTACTTCCTTTCCCCCGCGGATCTTTTCCATCGCCCGACTCCTGCGCATGGCCTCCTCCTTTTTTGCCTGCGATTAAAACAATCTCGCTCAAACACATTCGATGTAAGCAACCGAAAATGTATAGCGCCCAATGCCCACTCCTAGCTATTCTACTATACCCCCCACGCTGCCCGTCGCGGAAACACCCTGGACCTCTGAGCATAGCAAGGCCCGCGGTGTGTCAAGCCTATTTTGGGCAGGATTCGGGTGAGTTCTTCCCTAACCGCCACCGATCAAACCTCATGGGATCCGGCTCCAGCGCCTGCAGTGGGACACGCTCCGTCTCCAGGGTGAATGGTGGCGGCGGTGGCTGCTCCTGAACCGCTACACTTCCTAAGGTAAGACTGAGCAACAGGACGCCCAGCAGGGAAATGCACACTCAACCGCAGTTGATCTGCGGTTTCTGAGGGAAATGAAAGAGTGATGGTAGATGGTGAAAAACCGTTGTACGAGTTGTGGAGATGCGGGGATTTGAACCCCGGACCTATGCCTTGCAAAGGCACCGCTCTCCCACTGAGCTACATCCCCGCCAGTGGGCCTGCCAAGATTTGAACTTGGGACCTCACGCTTATCAGGCGTGCGCTCTAACCAGCTGAGCTACAGGCCCGCCCGGTGCAGGTGTAAAGCTGAGCAGTGCAGCAGAAGGGGACTGAAAGGTGGTGGTTCGGTTTTGCGGACAGGTCTCGTCAGAGAACTGCCGCCAGGGTTTGACGACCCTGTTGCGATCGCCCCGGTCGGGGTTCTCGCGGTTTCTCTAGAAAGGAGGTGATCCAGCCGCAGCTTCCGCTACAGCTACCTTGTTACGACTTAGTCCCAGTCACCGGCCCTGCCTTTGGCGGTAGCCTCCTTGCGGTTAGCCTCCCGACTTTGGGCGTGACCCGCTTCCATGACTTGACGGGCGGTGTGTACAAGACCCGAGAACGTATTCACCGCAGTGTGGCTGACCTGCGGTTACTAGCAACTCCGACTTCATGCAGGCGAGTTGCAGCCTGCA
>WTGJ01000024.1 GCA_011523615.1 Chloroflexota bacterium
GCAGATTATAGCGTGGGAGGGGGTGGGGCCAGTTTAAACACGGTTGTACAGCGGAGTATTACAATAACCGGGATGTCGTTTTGCCCTTCGGTATGAGGCTTGGTTATGGCTGTTTTTGGGTTTGACGAAAGGACAACACACGTCGGCTTCACCGACGAATCTTCCTGGAATGAACCCAACTTAACTTTTCGTTCGGTTGCCTGTGTTTCCGCACGAGTGGAGCATTATTGTGAGATTGAGTCCCGGCTCTATGCGGCGCGCTGTAGGGCAGGGGCAAAGATGGCGGAGTTGAAATGGAGTGAGGACAGAAGAGAAACTCATAGAAGTGGTGAGGGTCATCAGCGGGATGCGGAATATATTTTAAATACAGCATTAGAATTAGCTTTTGAACAGAAACTGCGCATGGATGTAGTAATTTGGAATAAACATGATCAGGCATCGTTGGAAAAAGGAATCAAAATCCGTGAAAAGCCAGATGAGTGGCAATTACATGACAAGTACGTCGAATTACTCACATTCTTGATCAAACATTGGCGCTCAGACGATGACTCAAGCTCGCATTTTTGGTCTATAGCTACGGATCAGCATTCAGGATTGAGATTTAATTTGATGCAAAACCAAGTGCAAAGAGATGTTATTTCAGAGATTGGACAGACTGTCGTTGAAATCTTGGAGGAGGAAAAGACACCAAATTATTCACTTCAGTTGGTCGACGTATTTGCCGGTTTGGGAGCCTATTCTCATAATCACTGGCGTGGTTATGATTTGTGGCTACAGCGAAATAAACAAACCCTTTCAGAATTGTCTCCCCCACAAGCACATCTGAGATTCCCTCTACTGAACCATTTACACGAGCGGTGTAAAGTTAACAATTTTGGCGTATCTATTCTTGAGCCGATAACCGGCTTTCGTGGTAAAGGTTTGTGGACAAGTGACTATAGAAAGCTAGAACATTACGTAAACTTTTGGTGTTATACTTCTTGATCAAAGAGCATTGCGGTCAGACGGTGGTCATGTAAAAGGGGCTGATTCATTGGCTGTAGAGAAAAGTCTAAGTTTCGAGGATTGGCGCCAGTCTCGAATCCATTTAGCAAAGGTGGCCGGCATTGATGTTTTGTTTCGAATAGTGTCCGTCAATCTATTGTTGAATAAAGGAGAAGATCTACTGAGTCAAATATCCGCAATTGAAGATTACAAGTCGCAAAGCTGGTCCGATAATAATACGTTGTGGCTAGCTACCGTTATGCGGGAAGTGCTCGATACAATATTGCCAGATGTACTTCAATCTCCGAAGTGGCTTACAGAGGCATTAGATGATTTCGAAGAAAGCGAAATTATCAAATTATACAACGCAGTAATGTATGGTGTTGGAGTTCAAAAGCAAGCTGCTGGAAAGTAATGAGAGAAAGACGAATTGAAAGACCCCGACGACATCCCCATTACATAAGAGTCTTTTAGTGGTTTTCTTAACTTAATCCTAAATTATTTACCAAAGCGATAATTCTTCAGCTTTGAGATTCTGTTGCAGCTGTTGGTTACAGATACCTGAGTTTGTCTCCCTCTCAAGTTGACGTTGGTGTCCGTCGCTGTGAAAACACCCGCGCCAACTCCCCCAACCAAAACACCGGCGAAGTAGCCAGGGCGATGAGCAACCAATCTTCTGCGCGGAGGGGGGTGGTGCGGAAGAGATCACCACCCCAACTGACGAGGATGACCTGGCCGAGCAGGATGATGGCGAGGATGAAACTGAAACTGGGATTCACGCGCCAACCCTGCCAGATGGAGCGGCCGCTGCCACTGGCGCGGGCGTTGAGCAGGTTCCAGAGTTGCAGGAAGACGAACGTGGTGAAGAAGGCGCTCTCGGCGTAGCGCTGCTGGGCGCCGCCGTCGTAGAATTGAGCATCGAAATGGAGCAGCAGCGCGGCCAAGGCGGTGATGAAGGCGGCGCCGACGGCGAGGATCTGGCGGGCGATGGGACGAGTGAGGATGAAAGCGGCGGGGTCTCGCGGCGGGCGGCGCATGTCGCTGGGCTGGGGCGGATCGGTGGCCAGGGCGAGGGCGGCTAAAGTATCCATGATCAGGTTGACCCAGAGCATCTGGGGGATGGTGAGCGGGAAGGGCACGCCGAGGAAGGGGCCGAGGAGGGCGACGCCGAGGGCGGTGAAGTTGATGGTGAGCTGGAAGAGCAGGAAGCGCTGGATGTTGGCATAGAGGGCGCGGCCCCAGCGGACGGTGCGGACGATGCTGGAGAAGGCGTCGTTGAGCAGGATGATGTCGCTGGCTTCTTTGGCGATCTGGTCGCCAGAGCCCATGGCGAGGCCGACGTGGGCGGCGTTGAGGGCGGGGGCATCGTTGACGCCATCGCCGGTGACGGTGACGATTTCGCCCTGCGCGCGCAGCAGGTTGACGAGGCGGGTTTTATCGTGCGGGCGGGCGCGGGAGAGGATGCGTAGGCGGCTCAGCTGGGGGATGATCTCGGCATCATCCATGGCCGCGAAGGTGGGGCCATCGAGGTGGAGCGGCGCTGCGCCATCAGGGTTTTCCTCTGACCAGAGACCGCACTGACGGGCGATTTCCTGCGCGGTGAGGGCCGTATCGCCGGTGACGATCTTGATCTCGACGCCGGCTTGTTGGCATTCGGCGATGGCGTCCTGGACGTCGTGGCGCAGGGGGTCGCTGATGGCGACGAGGCCGAGCCAATGGAAACCGGTGGGGATTTCGCCCTGGCGCAAGGCTTCCCAGGTGGCGTCGTCAGCGGAATCGGTTTCGGCAGAACGCCTGCCTTTGCCAGGGAGCCAGATGAAGGCGAGGGTACGCATGCCGCGGCGCTGATAATCGGCGAGCTGGTGCTTGATGGCGCTGCGTTGTACTTCTGGCAAATCGGCGCAGGCGGCCAGGGCGAGCTCCGGTGCGCCTTTGACGTGGATGTGCGCATTTTCCAGGCGGGTGGCCATGAACTTGCGTTCGGTGGAGAAGGGGACCTGGCCAATGATCGGCGTGGCAGCGCGAGTGGCGGCGTAATCTTGGCCCCGCTCTTCGTGGAGCCAGCGGAGCAGGGCACCTTCGGTGCGGTTGCCGATGATGGTGGTAGCACCGGCTTCATCCTGTCCCAGGTTGGCAGTGGAATTGGTGGCGATGGCCTCGGCGATGAATGCCGTTTCTGCTGAAGCGGGCGCCTCTGCTGAAGCGGGCGCTCCCGGTGAAGCGCGGTCGACCGCGGCGAAATCGACTTCATGGACAGACATGGTGTTTTGGGTGAGGGTGCCGGTTTTGTCGGTGCAGATGACGGTGGCGGCGCCGACCGCTTCGGTGGCGTTCATGCGCCGCACGAGGCTCTGGGCGGCCATGAGACGGCGCATCGAATGGGCCAGGCTGAGGGTGACGCTCATGGCCAGGCCTTCCGGCACGGCGACGACGATGATGGTCACGGCGATCATGAAATAATGCAGCAACTCAACGCCGGCTTCGGCGGGCAGCCAGTGGGCAAGGTCGGCGGGGAGGGCACCGCTGAGGCGGGCGAGGAGGAGCAAAGCGGCGGCGAAGGCCAGGGCGGAGCTGATGGCGATGGGCCAGCGCGGTTGGGCGAAGCGTTTCGTGCCGAAGGGCAGCATGGGGCGCCAGACGGGGGCGAGCGCGACGAAAGCGGCGGTGCTGAGCGCGGCGATGGTCCACCATTGTCCACCGGCGAGAGGGAGGGCGCCGCTGAGGGCACCCTGGAGGACAAGGGCGAAATAGATCAGGGCGGCGACGGCCAGACCGACGACACCGATGAGGCGGCTGAGGCGTTCGAGTTGGGCAGTGAGGGGGGAATCTTCGCGTTGGGTTGGCGCGGTGCTGCTCTGCAAAATGCCGGCGATGTAGGTGCCATCGCCCACGGCGCGGAGGCGCAGGGTGGCGCGGCCATCGACGACGAGGGTGCCGCGGAAGACGTGATTACGGGGGAAGGTGATGTCTTCGAGCGTTGCCGTGGCGGCGGTTTCCGCGGGCATTTTGCTGACCGGGATGGATTCGCCGGTGAGGCGCGCTTCGTCGACGCGCAGGGAGAGTGCAGCGAGCACTTCGGCATCGGCGGGGATGCCGGCGCCGCGCTCGACGAGGACGACATCGCCCACGACGAGTTCATGGCGGGGGAGTTCGACGATGGCGCCTTCGCGGCGGACGACGACGAGGGCTTCGTCATCGACCTGGCTGAGCAGGTCGAATTCGCGGCCGGCGCGGTACTCGTTGAAGAAGCTGAGGGCGGTGGCGAGGAAAATGGCGAGGAGGATGCCGAGGGCTTCAAGGAGGTTGCCTTCGATGGCGCCGACGGCGAGGGAGACGAGGGCGGCGAGGCTGAGGATGCGGATGATGGGGTCGTCGAATTTGCGCAGGTAGAGGCGCCACCAGGGGGTACGCGGCGGTGGGGTGATGCGGTTGGCGCCGTGTTCGGCGCGGCTGGCGGCGACTTCCGCTGCGCTGAGGCCAGGGACGTCACTGGATGGCATGAGGGTTCATGATAGTCGGGATGGGGAAAGGGCGTGAGGGTTGAATGAGGGGGATGTATTTCAAGTGGTGAGTAGCAGAGCCCATTCAAAGAAACAACCGTAAAAGAAGTTGCAACATAGTGTCATGATTGGTATCATATCTGCAGACATGCGAACGAAGCACCAACGCACCTTAGAGCGGATATTCAAAAGGCCTACGCCGGCAAATATCCGCTGGTTGGATATCGTTGCCCTGTTGCAAGCGATAAAAGTCGAAGTCAGCCAAAGGTCAGGATCCAGAGCACTCTTAAAAAAGGGTGGGGTTCGGATGGTGGTTCATCGACCACATCCAGAACCACAAACAGGAAAAGCGACGGTGCGAGCCATTGCTGAGTACCTTGAAGCGTTGGGAGAAAAACCATGATGGAATATCGAGGATATCAGGCGGAAGTGGTTTACGATGATTCGGTCGGTCGTTTGCATGGGCGGGTGATCAACAGTGGTGCCTACCCGATCGCAACGTTTGAGAGCGCGAATGTGGCGGATCTGCAGCGTGAGTTTGAGCGGTCGATCGATGAGTACCTGGCGAGTTGTCGAGAAGACGGTATTGAACCGGTGAAACCGTTTTCTGGGCGACTGAGCCTGCGGCTAGGCTCGGCTTTACACCAGCGGGTGGCGCAGGCTTCCGCGGAGAGTGGGGTTAGCGTGAATCGCTGGATCTCGCAGGCGTTGGAGGAGCAGCTGGGGCGGTGAGACCCTAAAATGGGGGGATCAGACTTCGTAAAGATCTACCGTGATGGAAAGTTCGCCTAGATCACAGAATTGGGGGAAATGGCGTTGGTTGCGGGTAACGACGCGCAGGTCATATGAATGGGCGCTGGCCGCAATATAGCAGTCGTTGAATTCTGGGATTGAGCGTTTGTTCTTCCGTCGCTCATTCTTTTCCTGCAAACGATGTTGCATCTGCTCCGCTAACTCACCGATATCAGGATGCAAGCCGATCATGGGGAAGGGCTTGAGCAAAATATACTGTTCATCCTCGGACCATTCGGAATCATTGATTTTTAGTTCCCAAAAGGTGACAAAAGAATAATGGATTTCATAATTCGGTTCTCCTGCCTGACGGATCAGTTCGACCGCGGTTTGACGACGGTACGTGAAATCTCTGAATACGGTGGTATCAAAGAGATAACGCTCCCCGGGGATTAGGCGCATCGGATCGGTTATGTTTTTCGGGGATTGCCTTTACGAAAATCTCCACTAAGGGTGGATTCTTCTTTCCAGTTATCGAGTTCACCCTGAGCGGACATACGAGCCCAAGCCTGCTCAGAGGCCTGCCACAGCTCCTGCCACATCGGATGATCGGGCGGGGGTTTGCCGTTTTTCCACCGCTTTGGCTGAAGTGATGATGGGGCCGCGGTGGTTTCATCCTGGGCGTCGGCAGTGTGATTGGTTTTTTTCTTCTTCATCGCAATCGGATGACCTCGCTGCGAGGACTTGCTTTGTAGTCTACCACAAGTTCGCAGAAAGTGAGGATGAGTACCTGGCGAGTTGTCGAGAAGACGGTATTGAACCGGTGGAACCGTTTTCTGGGCGACTGAGCCTGCGGCTAGGCTCGGCTTTACACCAGCGGGTGGCGCAGGCTTCCGCGGAGAGTGGGGTTAGCGTGAATCGCTGGATCTCGCAGGCGTTGGAGGAGCAGCTGGGGCGGTGAGGGGTGTATTTTCAGCGGTAATGCGTGCGGTATTTTTCCCAGCAGCGATCTGCACGTTTTCCCCAATCAGAGGCTAATTTTTTCCATTTCTGGCTCTTATCTACGTAATCGTGTTTCAGATATTTTGTGACACATCTAGCCGATTTTTGAGCCTCTCTAAACGCATAACCTGCCTTACAATAGTTTCCGTCTTGTTCAGCACGTTTGCCCCTACTTACCGCATTCTCAAATTTCTCACGATATTCTCTCAGATATTCGTGTGGATCATGCGAAGCATTAAGATTTATACCAATATCAATTGCTGTTTGTCGTTCGCGCAACGCGGATGAGCGCTTACGTAACTCGGATTCTACTGTTGCATTCTTGATCTGATTTTCGTATAAAAACCCGATATACCCCTGTTTACCAAGCCACTCTGATTGCTCACCGCACGCATGTAACTTTATCTGATCTGCAAGATAGGGTGCACCAGAGATGTAACCGGCCACGACAAAATAGCACTCGACACCGAAATAACATTGGATCGCTGACAATTTGCTCTGGTCATGAATGCCAATTTTTACTTCTACGGGATATGCTTTCCCGCCACAGTAGACCATTAGATCCGGATGGCCTTTCGACCCCGATAAAGGGTTGATGGCATAAACGGCCAATCCCTCTTTACGTAGTTCGTCAATAATTTCTTGCTCATTTCTATCTCGTCCACGCAATTGATTGTCGCGATACTCGACCATAAACGAATCTCCATTGTTAACACGCCTACAAAGTATTGTAGATGGGTCGTTGCACTGGGAGAAAGTTCAGACTGCGTTAAAATTCGTGGATGGAATCGTCGAAGATCTTCCCCCTTTTGCCACCGGGCCCCTACGCGATCCTCTATGCGGACCCGCCCTGGGATTACCGCGGGCAGTTGCAGCACGCCGGCCGGGGCAGCGGCGATACTGGCGGGGCGATCCGCCATTACCCGACGGTGACGCTGCGGGATTTGCAAGTTTTGCCGGTGGCGGAGCTGGCGGCGGTGGATTGCCTGCTCTTCCTCTGGGCGACGAGTCCGCATTTGGATCAGGCGATCGAGCTGGGGAAGGCCTGGGTGCGCGTTCGGTGTTGCTAGGGGATGGGTTTGATGTGGAGAATACAGTTTGTCGTTGAATATAGCAGCTTTACAAACATTACTAGCATTACTACGTTGAGGTGATTATAATCATGCTATAATGATCAGGTTATCATAATAGCTTAAGCAGTTTGAGTGTCCGCCCATGCACACAAACGGTCTAAGTACAGAGTTATTCCCTCCCCTGCCTGATGGTGAATTTGAGATAATTTACGCCGATCCGCCATGGGATTACAAAGGTCAATTGCAACACAACGGACCTGGGGGCATAGATACAGGTGGGGCGATCCGACACTATCCAACAGTAACATTAGATACTCTTAAAAACCTTGATGTGGCAAGCATCGCTGCCAAAGACTGTCTCTTATTCTTATGGGCTACAAATCCACATCTTGACCAGGCAATAGACCTCGGGAAATTTTGGGGGTTTAAATGGGCTACAGTCGCATTCGTATGGGACAAGAAACGCACAAATCCAGGACACTATACACTTAGCCGTTGCGAACTGTGTCTAGTCTTCAAGCGTGGGCGTATACCTAGACCACGTGGAGCTCGTAATATTCACCAACTTGTAAGTGAGAAGCGGGGCCGTCACTCTGAAAAACCAAATGTCGTTCGAGTGCGAATAAATAAAATGTTTCCCGAACAGCGTAAGATTGAACTATTTGCTAGAGAAGCTGTTCAAGACTGGTATTCATGGGGACTTGAAATTAATGGGGCGTAAGTCCTTATCCGAAAGAGACAATTGGCAAGGTAAAAGTGCAGCACGCGGGCATGGTGCTGAAGATGTATTTCACACAATAATGAAAATGCATTTAGAGCACACTGATTTTCTGACTGTGCATAAACCGAAAGATCTAAAGGGAATATACGGGGAGCGTAAAGACAAACGAGGCAGAGTTTCACCGCATGGAATTCATCCTGAGTATGCAATTACGTCAAAGACATCTGGCAGATCAATTTATGTTGAAATCAAGAGACAGCGAGCGCAAGGGAACGCACATGAACGTGCGTGTAAATATTTTACGCCTGGGATTTTAAACTCATTGCGTCAACACGCAAACCAACCTGCTGAAATTATTCCCTTTTGGTGGATATTTACAGATGGAATCGCGAACGACAAATATTATAGGCA
The DNA here is from genome assembly GCA_011523615.1 of Chloroflexota bacterium. Classification (GTDB taxonomy): domain Bacteria; phylum Chloroflexota; class Anaerolineae; order Aggregatilineales; family Phototrophicaceae; genus WTGJ01. Next base: position 8,424 of record WTGJ01000024.1, read on the forward strand.
AGAGATCATGCACTGGTTCCGAGGCATCGAGGCTCATGTGTTGCTTTGGAAGAATGTTCATGATGTGGATGTTGTTCGCAACCACTTCGACCAACATATACGGCAACTCTTAAATAACTAGATAAGCACTGACGACTAATCTTACGCCCCCGCCGGCAGCCAGGTGTTCTTGACCTGGGTGGCCTGGCGCAGCAACCACTCGCTGGCGTTGGCCGTCTCGTCCAGCCAGGGCCAATCTTCCTCGCGCAGCGCCCAGGTGCGCTTGAGGTTGCTGGCGGAGCGGCGCTCGACAGCGGTGCAACCCGTTGCGCTGCCAAAATACCAGAGGGCATCGACATCGTCGTGGTCGGCGAGCACATCGCGCAGTTCCGCGCGCGGGCCGCTGACGAGGTTGACGGCGCCGGGCGGCAGGTCGGAAGTATCCAGCAGCTGGTAGCTATCGAGGGCGGGCAGGGGGTGGCGCTGCGAAGGGACGATGACGGTCGTGTTGCCGCGGCAGAGGGCGGCGCCGAGCAGGGTGAAGAAGGCGAGCAGCGGGTGGCTTTCGGGGCAGACGATGCCGACGACGCCGATCGCTTCGTGCTGGGCGGCGACGATGCCGCGCAGGGTGGTTTCCTGGAGCTGGCCGCCGAACTTATCGGCATGAGCGGCGAAGGTGAAGAGGCGCTCCTGGCTGAGGGCGACTTCACGCTCGGCAGCGGCGGGATCGCCGAGGAGGCGGGCGAGGCGCTCGCTGAATTCGGCGGCGCGGAGGTTGAGATTTTCGGCGAGGTAGAAGAGGATCTGGGCGCGCAGATGGGGCGAATAACGGGCCCAATCGCGGTGGGCGCGGGCGGCACTGACCGCATCGCGGATGTCTTTGCGATTGCCGGCGCCGGCCATGCCCGCCAACTGGCCATCGGCATCATGGACGGGGTAGGAGTAATTGCCGTCGGGTCGGCGTTGGCTGCCGGCGATGTAGAGCTTGTGCGTGCGGTCGATGGTGTGGGGCGCTTGCGGGGTACCCAGCGGGGCGGGGTGCGCGACGGGAGGGGGCCACTCACTCCGTTCCGCTGCAGGGTCGCTGGTGGATGGCGGTAACCAGCGTGTGCCCCCGATCCCCGGATCGGCACTTCGCGGCCGTAAGAAGCGGGGGCGCAGGTATTCCAGCAGTCCTTCGCGGCCGCCCTCACGGCCGAAGCCACTTTCGCGGTAGCCGCCGAAGCCGCTGGCGGCATCGAAGCGGTTGGTGCAATTCACCCAGACGCTGCCGGCGAGCAACTGGCGGGCGACATCCAGGGCGAGGGGCAAATTCTCGCTCCAGAGGCTGGCGGCGAGGCCATAGCGGGTGTTGTTGGCCAGTTCGATGGCTTCGGCCGGTGTGCGGAAGCTCATCGCGACGAGGACCGGGCCGAAGATTTCCTCCTGGCAGACGCGGGCGCTGGGCGCGACGTCAGTGAGCAGGGTGGGCGGGTAGTAGCAGCCGTTTTCGGGCAGTGGCGTGTCGGGTTGGAACAGGGTGGCGCCCTGGGCGACGCCTTCTTCGACGAGGCTGGCGATGCGGTCGCGCTGGGACGGGTCGATGACGGCGCCGATGTCGATCCCTTTATCCAGGGAATCGCCGAGCCGCAGATTCGCCATGCGCGCGCGCAAACGTTCGAGGAAGGCTTCGGCGATGCTTTCCTGGACGAGGAGGCGCGAGCCGGCGCAACAGACTTCGCCCTGGTTGAACCAGATGGCATCGATGAGGCCTTCGATGGCCGCTTCCTGGTCGGCGTCGTCGAAGACGAGGAAGGGTGATTTGCCGCCGAGCTCCAGGGTGAGGCGCAGGCCGCGGCCGGCGGTTTCGCGGCGGATGAGGCGGCCGACTTCACTGCTGCCGGTGAAGGCCAGCTTGGCGAGGCCTTCACTCGCCACGAGAGCGGCGCCGCATTCGTCGCCACCGGTGATGATGTTGACGACGCCGGGGGGTAAGCCGGCCTCGGCGAGGATTTCGGCGAAGCACAGGGCGCTGAGGCAGGTCTGGGGGGCGGGTTTGATGACGACCGTGTTGCCGGCGGCGAGGGCCGGCGCGATCTTCCAGGCCAGCATGAGCAGCGGGAAATTCCAGGGGATGATCTGGCCGACGACGCCGAGCGGTTCGTATTCAGCGAGGGTGTGGGGCAGGAGCTGCGCCCAGCCGGCGTGGTGGTAGAAGTGACGGATGGCGAGGGGGAGATCCAAGTCACGCGTTTCGCGGATGGGTTTGCCATTATCGAGCGCTTCGAGGATGGCGAGGAGGCGGGCGTGCTTTTGCAGGGCGCGGGCGATGGCGTAGAGGTGGCGAGCGCGCTGCTGGGTGGGCAGGGCGGCCCAGGCGGGAAAGGCGGCCCGGGCGGCGGTGACGGCTTCGCGGACCGCGGCGGCATCGGCATCGACGCAATGAGCGAGCAACTCGCCGCTGCTGGGGCTATGGGCGGCGAGGCGGGCGGCATCGCTGGGGAAATGCCACTGACCCGCGATGAAGAGGCCGAAATTGCGCTCGTGTGATTCGAGCCACTGCTGGGCGATGGCGTCTGATTCGGGAGCAGGGCCGTAGGGGAGGGTTTGAGAGAGGGTTTCGAGAGTCATGGCATCCCATGATACTGGGTTAATGTAATTTTACCTTGCTCGTCTTACCACCGCGAAGTGAAGGGACGAAACGCAGTTTCGGCGAAACTCAGTTTCGCAGGCTCTTCTTACCGCTGTGGATGGAGGGCTCGGCCGGACGGGTGGCGGCGCAGGAGAGTGGGATCAACGAACCGCAGCGATGCGCTGTCTGATTTCCGCATCGGTGATATCGACGTGCTCCGTTTTGGCATAGATTGCGATGAGAACCAGATGTCTTTGCGATTTGACATGATATAGGATGCGGAATCCGCCCCGTTTCCCACGCCTCGCGGAGGGATTGGGCAGACGCACTTTGTGAACTGTAGCTGCCACCCGCGGCACTCGGGTGCCCGGGCGCTGCCCACGTTCCAGCTCGTCTGCGAGATTCGCCAGTGCATCCGTTATCGCAGGGTATTTGCGGTGTAGCGTTTTTACTTCTCGATCAAAGATAGAGAGCGTATCAACCCTCGTCGGCATCCGTTGCCGCCAACGCTCGCAACTCGGCGAGCAATTCGTCCACCGGGCGAAGACCGACACCACTGTGCGACTGTTGCAACCCTTCCAGAACCTGATCGACGATGGTCTCGAGATCGGGATCGTACCCGCCGCCGGGTTCCTCATCTTGCTCGATCCAGGCTCGCACTTCTTCCCGCGTGGGGAGCAGCGCGGCGCGTGAGGAGTTTCGGGCCGGACGGCCGCCTGCTTGCTTGCTTGAGTGTTTTTGCTCTGCAGTCATTTTGGGCTGATTGAGGCTCGCTTTGCCAGGATCGTCTCCCTTCATTCTAACACACCCACCCCCTCACAACACCACCTTGCTCTTCTTGCCGCCGTGGATGCTCGCTTCTCTGGCGAGTTTCTCTCGCAAGGCTTGTGGTAGGAAGCACCATGCTCAGCCGATGAAGAGGCCGAAATTGCGCTCGTGTGATTCGAGCCACTGCTGGGCGATGGCGTCTGATTCGGGAGCAGGGCCGTAGGGGAGGGTTTGGGTGAGGGTTTCGAGGGTCATATGGGCACCTCCTTCGCCAGGCGTCATCCTTCATTGTAGGCTTGATTCGTTTGGGCTGCGCCGTTCTTGCGCCGCTTTACTTAAGGCAGTGGCCAGTAACGCAGAGGGCACCGATACAACGCCCATCCCGACCAATAGCATGAAACTGGTGAATATTTTGCCTCCCGTGGTAATGGGATAAGCGTCGCCATAGCCGACCGAGGTCAGGGAAACGATCGCCCACCACAGGGAGGCAGGGACGGAGCGGAAATATTCGGGTTGGACGGGATTCTCGAAATGGTAGATACCGAATGCGAGCGCGAGGACGACCATGATGGGGAACACCAGGAAGAGCACCAACTCCTCTATGATATCCCGTAAGGCAACCTGAAAGAGGCGGATGGCGCTGGAATATCGTGAAAGTTTGAAGAGGCGAATCAGGCGGAAGACACGCAAAAGCCGCACCACGCGCACACCGGAAGCGGCCGGTAAGAGGAGTGCGGGAAGAATCGCCAGCAGGTCGATTATGCCGTAGAAGCCGAAAATATAGGCGCGGCGGGGACGGCTAACAAGCACACGTACCACGTATGCCACGATGAAGATGACCACGAAGGCGAGCTCCAACCTGAGGAAGATGCGCTGCAGGCTGGCCAGCTCGGGCATAGTCTCCAAGATCATCAAAACCACAGAAATGATGATCAAAAACACCATCAAGAGGTCGAATTTGCGGCCCAGACTGGGGTTTTGGCCGTTCATCAGCTCAGCGGGATATGGTGGGCGGCGGCGTAGCGGCCGGTGGCATGGTGGTGCAGCTGGCGCCCGATATCGGCCAGCAGGCCGCTGGCGCCGATGCGGAAGCGACTGGCCGCCAACCAGGGAGCGCCCAACTCCTCCCGCATGAGGACTTGCCAGGCGAGGGCCTGTTTGGCGCTGCGGATGCCGCCGGCGGGCTTGAAGCCGATGACCTGACCGGTGCGTTCGTGATAGCTGCGGATGGAGCGAGCCATCACCAAGCCGACGGGCAGGGTGGCGTTGACGGCTTCCTTGCCGGTGGAAGTTTTGATGAAATCGGCGCCGGCCATCATGCAGACCAGGCTGGCGCGGGCGACGTTGGTGAGCGTGCCGAGCTCACCCGTGGCCAGGATCGCCTTGAGGTGCGCATCGCCACAGCGTTCGCGAAAAGCAGCCACCTCGTCATAGAGGGCGGGCCAATCGCCGCTGAGGACATGGGCGCGGGAGATGACGATGTCGATCTCGCTGGCGCCGGCTTCGACAGATTCCTCGATTTCGAGCAGGCGCGAGCGGAAGGAGGTCTGGCCGCTGGGGAAACCGGCGGAGACGGCGGCGATGGGGATGTCGCTGCCGCGGAGGGCGCGGCGCGCATCGTGGATGCGGCTGTGGTAGACGCAGACGGCGGCGACTTGCGGGGTTTGGGAGAGGCCGAGGGCGGCGATCAGCTCCGCGCGGAGCGGTTGGCGCGCTTTGGCGCAGAGGCGCAGGACGCGGGCGGGGGTGTCGCTGCCTTCGAGGGTGGTGAGGTCGATGCAAGAAAGCGCGCGCAGGAGCCAGGCGGCCTGCCACTGGCGTTTGATGGAGCGGCGGGCGGTGAGGGTGATTATTCGTAAGACTAAACACAAATGCCTAATTCAAACGAACTAAAAGCGAACCACAAGCAAGAAGGCAATTGGAAAGCCCGTTTGGACGCTCCACTCAAGTTGCGCTGAACATCTAACCTCCAGGGCACCGCTTCTCCAGGTATCGCCTAGTTCTTTTACACAGCGTGAAGGGTAGGCTTCGTAGTTAAAATCATCTGTCACCCAACTGGTACGATCATCGCCGCCCACGCCGATGGCTACAATCAACCAATCACCTACCTCAATATCGAAAACACCCTCGGTCAAATAGTAATCCGAACGAAACGGGCGTTCGACTTTTTCACCTTCCACCAAGTAAAGACCGCTTCCTACCTCGTCAATAAGAAACGACAACAATATACCAGTGGTAACTTCGAAGTCGAGGAGCTTAGTTTCAGATTCCTGCGCAGAAACAGCTGTACCAAGAACAAGTAGCAAACTAAGGATCATGTAGCGTAGCATTTTTTCCTCCCTGTGGGCGTGTCTCATGCTGAGTTTGAATTATAGCATGGGGGGAAGGGGGATTCTTGGGTGGTTGTGCTAGGATATGAGAATGAAATAAGGGTTAATCCACACTGGACGAGGCCAAGTATATGTCGGTTGCCGTATCTGAAGCGAACTGGGCGAATCGGACGCTGTGGACGGGCGACAATTTGGACATCATGCGTGGCATGAATTCCGACAGCGTGAACCTGATTTATTTGGACCCACCTTTCAATAAGAACGAGATGTTCTCCGCTCCGATCGGCAGCGAAGCGGCGGGCGCTTCCTTCAAAGACGCTTGGACGCTGAACGATGTGGATCTGGCCTGGCTGGGCGAAATCGCCGACCGCAAGCCGGCGATCTACAGCCTCGCCAACACTGCGCGGGAAACGCATGGCGAAAGCATGCAGGCCTACATCATTTATATGGCGGTACGCTTATTGGAAATGCAGCGTATCCTGCAAGAGACAGGCAGCATCTACTTGCACTGTGACCCGACGGCGGGACAGTATCTGAAACTGTTGATGGACGCGGTGTTCGGGAATCAACAATTTCGAAATGAGATTGCCTGGTGCTATTTCGGCCCTGCCAACACGCCGCGGTGGTTCCCGCGCAAACACGATACGCTTTTGTTTTATGTAAAAAACGATGAGGCAGGAGGAACCTTCAATCGAGATGCAGTGCGCATTGATTACAAACGCATCACTGGGATAGGAGAGAGTTCGTTCGCTTCAGGAGACAGAACAAAGGAAGAATTGTTAGCAATAGAAAAGGAATACGCTGAGCGCGGCAAAGTCCCTGAGGATCACTGGTATGACATTCCTTCAGGAAGTCATATTCCAGCCAGCGAACGCACGGGTTATCCCACACAAAAACCGCTCGCTTTATTGGATCGGATCATTCGCGCCTCATCCGACGCGGGTGATATCATCTTTGATCCGTTCTGTGGCTGCGCGACGGCCTGCGTGGCGGCAGAGCGGCTGGGGCGCCAATGGGTAGGGATTGATCTATCCGAGTTGGCGGCCAAGCTGGTCAAATCCCGTTTGAAAAAAGAGATGAAGCTCTTCTTCGACATCGTTCACCGAACGGATATTCCGAAGCGCACAGATCTGGGCGAGTTACCCAATTACAGGACACACAAGCACACACTGTTCGGCAAACAGGAGGGGATTTGCGCGGGATGCAGGATTGCGTTTCCGTTCAGAAACCTCACGATCGATCATATCATTCCTCAGTCCAAATCAGGGACAGACCATATCGAGAATCTGCAGTTGCTCTGCTCGGCGTGCAATTCACTAAAAGGATCGGGGAGGCAAGCAGAGTTGATCGTCAAGCTTACGGAACAGGGGATTCGCAGGTAGCATCTCCAATCCTCCCATAGTGGAATAAAGGCATGCGTCAACCCGTAAGTTCGGGGTTGTAAGGCGTGACATGGATCTGGTCTTCGTGGCGGCGGGCCTGGGCGAGGTTGTAAGAAGTCTGAAGGCGGAGCCAGAATTCGGCGGTGGACCAACCAGCTTTTTCGAGGCGGATGGCCATTTCGGGCGAGATGGCGGCGTGCCCGTTAAGCAGGCGCGAGAGGGTATGGCGGGCGACACCGAGGATCTGAGCCGCTTCGGTCACGCTCAGGCCAAGGGGATCCAAGCAATCCTCCTTGAGTCCTGGTCCAGGATGCGGGGGATTCTTCATGGGCATGATCGCTGTCCTTCCTACTCAGTGATAATCGACGAGGTTGACACCGTAGACGTTACCTTCTTCCAAGCGGAAAATGATGCGCCAGTTGCCCGTGACGCGAATGCTCCAATAGCCTTTCCAAGTGCCTCTCAGCCGGTGGAGCCTCAAACCAGGTAGGTTGAGGTCTGATGGTCGAGCAGCGGCATCGAGATAGTTCAGGCATCGCATGATGCGATTCGCCATTGTGGGAGACACCCCGCCGTGATCGTTTTCATAGAAAAGGCGCCTCAAGCCACGGTGCCGAAAACTCTTGATCACGAGGAAGTGTACCGCATACCGATACACATGTCAAATCCTATGGCGTCAATCTTCACTTAAAGCAGCGAGCAAGCCCTGCAGCCATTCGCGGAGTTGTTGGCGCTGGTGGGCGGGGAGGCGGCGCAGTTTGGTAGGGTTCAGCTGGCGCTGCCAACGGGCGAACTGGCGCTCCCAGGGGGTAGGGGCAGCGGGGGTGCCGGCAGCGTCTGTGGTATCTGGCAGCTGCGAAGGGCGTTCCTTTGGGTCACTTGCACGCGCGGCCTGGAGGAGCTGGTCTTCGCGCCAGTTTTCTTCGTCGCCGCGTTCCCAGAGCGCGCGGGGCAGGGCGAGCAACTGGCGGCAGCGGAGGAAGGCATTGCGGTGCTGGCGGCCCATGGCGTTGAGGAGGCGAGCGCCGGCGCCATAGGGGATGCGGAGATCAACGGCCTGGGCGTAGAAATCCTGCTCATGCGGGAAGGCGTGGATGGGCTGGAAAGGTGCTTCCTTCTCACGTTCGCGCCAGAGGTCCATGAGGAGCAGGGCGTACTGGCGGGCGCGGGCGATGGCGTTGAGGTCATCGCGGGCGCTGTTCTCGCTGGCCTGGCGCCAGACGTCGCGCTCGGGCTGGATGTTGGCGGGAATGCGAGCCCAGCGTTCGCCGGCTGGGTCGTAAAGGGACAGGAAATGGAAGGCGAGCCAGCGCCGTTCGCCGCTCTCGAGGAGGAAGCCAGGCGCTTCGGCCCGGGCAGCCCTTTGCGCTGGGGTGGCGGCGGCGCGCGCCACGGTGATGGGGTGTTGCAGGCCATCGCGCCGGATGCTGGCAGCGAGGGCGAGCAACTCGCGGAAGGCCGGCTCCGCAATGGTTTCGGCCCTTTCTTCGTCGCTGAGGGCGAGGGCGGCGTGCAAGTTGAGATCGGCGGCGACGGTTTCGCGCCAGTGCATGAGCAGATCCGGGAGGGTAGCCACCTGGCTATCCCATTGCTGGCGCAGGGCACGGGGCAGGCTGCGGCGGGGCTGCTGGGGATCGGGCTGGACGTCGTGGATATCGAGGAGGCGCAAGGTAGGGCGGCCGCCTTCGCGGGTGCGGATTTCGCCGAAAAGAGCGGCATCGGCCGCGCGGACGCTGAGAGGCGCGGGCTTGGGGGAACCTTCGCTCTGTGGCGCGGTCGATTCGGCGAAGAGGGGGTGACTGTTCCAGTCGCTGGCCGCGCGCAGGCGGCGTTTGCGGGCGGTATCGGTATCTTTGGTCATGCCGGTGGTTCGGCCAGCCAATGTTGCATGCGAGAGACGAGGGATTCGGCATCGGCGGCGGCGGGGCTGCTGGGAGCGAAGCGGAAGATGAGCTGGCCGACGGTGGAAGCTTCCGCCCAGATGGTGCGCAGGGCGATGGGCGGCCAGACTTTTTCGCCGAAGCGTTCGCGGAGCTGGTGCAAATTTTCAGTATGGACGAGGGTGTTGGGGCGGAACATGGTGGGAATGATGGCCAGCACTTGCAGCGGCGGCATCCCCCAGCGCTCGCGCGTGGCGGCCATCATTTCGCGGTGGGTGAGGCTCTCGCTGAGGCCATCGAAACTGAGGTATTCGCATTTGGTGGGGTAGATGAGGGCGTCGGTGGCGAGGTAGATGGAGCCGTGGAGCATGGAGGGGGTGGGAGGCGTGTCGACGACGACGAGGTCGAAGAGATCGCGCAGTTCCTGGATGCGGTCGGCGACGACGAAGGCATCGGAGATTTGGATGGGGATGCTGCGGGTCTCGATGTTGGAGGGGATGAGGTGCAGGGCGCCTTGCGGGTCTTCATCGGGGAGGCAAAAGCGGGTGGGGTCGGCGGGGCACAGGACATCTTGAAAGCGGGCATCGCGCACGAGGAGGTCATAGAGGCCGGGCGCTTTTTCGACGCCGAGGGAGAGGGTGGCGTGGCCCTGGGGGTCGGCATCGAGGAGGACGACGCGCCGCCCGGCGCGGGCCAGGCCGGCGGCGAGGTGGGTAGCGAGGGTGGTCTTGCCGACGCCGCCTTTTTCGTTGAGGAAGGTGATGACTTTCATGGACTTCAGTATATGCAAGCGGGCGCAGGAGGCGACTCTGTGCAGCGATTGAGGTGAATCGGCGCGATACTTGCGTTATACTGCAGGACTGGTCAAGTAAAGGAGTTTTCACATGAAACATAAGCTGGTTTTCGTTTTCCTATTGCTGGGAGCGCTGGTATGGAGCGCGCCGGCGCTGGCCCAGGACGAAGAGATCGTGCTGGATTTCTATTATCCCGCGGCGGTCAGCGGCCCCTTGCAGGAGGCTTTCGAGCGCTACGCGGCGAGCTTCACGGAGATGCACCCGAATGTCAGCATCAACGTCGTGTTCACCGGTTCTTACGGACAAACGCGAGAGACGGTGCGCACCGAAATTGAAGGCGGCGGTGCCGGCCCGGATGTGGCGGTCATGCTATCGGTGGACCTATATTCCTTCATCGAGGATGGCACGATCATCTCGGCCCAGCAGTACATCGACCTACTGGAAGACCCGCAGGACTTTGTGGATGATTTCTTCCCGGCTTTCATGCTGAATAGCGTGGATGCGGAAGGAAACGTCTGGACGCTGCCCTTCCAGCGCAGCACACCCATCCTATATTACAACAAGGAACATTTCGCGGAAGTCGGTTTGGATCCAGAGCAACCGCCGCGGAACCTGGACGAATTGATCGAATTCGCCGAGTTGTTGACCAACGATGAGCGCGACGGCATCCAAATCCCGTTGGCCGGCGATTTCCCGAGCTGGTTATTCCAGAGCTTCGCTATCGCCCATGGTCAGAACCTGGTGAGCCACGACCCGACGGAAGCCTTCCTGAATACGGAGGCGACGAAAGCGTCGTTGGCGGCGATTCAAGAGCTGGGTGACCGCGGCGTGATGCCAGTGGGCGGTTCGGCCTGGGGCGATACGCCGACGAACTTCATCGCCGGTGCGGCCTCGATGATCTACCACACCACGGGCAGCCTCACCTTCATCCGCAACAACGCGACCTTCGAATTCGGCACGGGCTTCCTGCCTTCCGGGCCGCCGAATGAGGATGGCGAGGGCTATGGCGCCCCGACGGGTGGTGGTAACGTCTACATCTTCGACAACGGCACGCACAGCGAAGCGGAACTGCAGGCAGCCTGGGAATGGGCCGTGCACCTCGCTTCTGCGGACATTCAGGCCGATTGGACGACGACGACCGGTTACATCGCGACGCGGCCTTCCGCCTGGGAATCGGAAGCGTTGCAGAATCTGGTAGCCGAGTGGCCGCAATACACGACAGCGCCGGCGCAGTTGCAATACGCCGATAAGGAGATCGCCACGTATCGCTCCATCGATGTCCAGGTGATGATCAACACGGTGCTGAGCGATATCATTTCCGGCAACGAGAGCGACCCGGATTTGGCGCTGGAGATTTACCAGGAACAGATCGACTCGCTGTTGGAGCCTTACCGCGGAGAGTGAGTGCGGAAAGGGTTCCGGCGGAGAGCGCTCCGAAAGAAATGAACCGAGGATGGCGGCGGCACGGTGAACACGCCGCCATCCTGACGTTGTGGCTGGGCTGCTTGGCTGGGGACAGCTTAAGGAAAGCGGCGGCCCAGCCATGACGGTGGTTTCGCCGGCGGCCGAACCCCGGCGGGGCAAGCCCTGGCTGCAGCGCGCGCTGCCTTACTTGCTGGTTGCGCCGACGCTGATTTTCATCACGATGTTCACTCTGCGGCCCGCGGTGCAGGCGCTCTGGGATAGTGCGCATAGCCGGCCGCGGGCCAACCAACCCTTCGCATACGTCGGCAGCCAGAATTACGAAGATCTCTTCAACGAGCGGCATTTCATCGGGCGGCAATACGTCAAGATCCTGCACAACACACTGGTGTTCACCGGGGGCACGCTGGTGGTGAGTTTGCCGCTGGCCCTGTTGTTGGCGATGTTGCTCAACCGCAAGATTCGGGCGCTGGGGCTCTGGCGCTTCTGCGTGTTTTACCCGGTGCTGTTGCCGATGATCGGTGGGGCGACGATTTGGGCCTTCCTGTTTTCGGATAGCATCGGTCTGCTGAATACGATCCTGCGCAGTTTTAATCTGGGGACGGTGCCCTGGTTGTTGGACCCGGATACGGTGCTGCCTTCGGTGATCGCGGTGAACATCTGGAAGCAGACCGGTTATTTCATGCTGTTTTACCTGGCGGGTTTGCAGGGCATCCCGCGGGATATCTATGAAGCGGCGGAGCTGGACGGGGCGGGGCTGTTTCGCCAGTTCTGGAATTTGACCTTGCCGCTCCTGCGACGGACGACGCTGTTTTTGTTGATCATCGGCGTGACCTTTGGCTTTCAGACGGTGGAGCAGCTGGAGGTGATGGGGCGGGGCAACCCGGCCAACCGCAGCAACATGTTGCTCTATTACATCTTTCAGTTGCGCAACGAAAAGTTGAACACCGGTCATGTGGCGGCGATGACGGTGATATTGGCTTTGATTTTGCTGATTTTTACGAGCAGCAATTTCTTCTTGTTCGAGCGCGGGCGGCATGACGAGAAGGCTTAGGCGGCCGGGCGATGGCTGGCGGCTGATCGGCACGGCTTTGACGGTGGCTTTCGCCCTGTTGTGGTTGTTGCCGCTGGTTTTCAGCATCCTGATGAGCGTGCGGCCGACGCGTTCCTCGATCATCAATGGCAACATCTTCTTCGCCTGCGATTTGGAAGAGGAGCCGCCGGGGCCGACTGTGGGTGTGGGGCCCTGCTGGTTCACGGGCGATAATTACGCCGGCGCCTGGGAAGTCGCGCCCTGGCCGACGCATTACGCGAACAGCATCCTCTTCGTGACGGGGACGTTGATCGTGCAGATTCCGACGACCACGATGGCCGGCTATGCTTTCGCGCGGATGCAGTTCCGCGGGCGGAGTCTGCTGTTGGGACTGGTATTGTTGCAGATCATGATCCCGAGCGGGATTCTGATCATCCAGAATTTCGCGATGATTCGGCAGCTGGGGGTGTTTGATACGCAGCTGGCGTTGATGCTGCCTTATTGGGGTTCGGCCTTTGGCGTGTTGCTGTTGCGGCAGACCTTCCGCGGCGTGCCCCTCGAGTTGGAAGAGGCAGCGCGCATGGATGGCGCGAACTGGCTGCAGCTGATGCGGCATGTCTACGTGCCCTTGAGCATCCCGGCTTACATCTCTTTCGCGCTGATTTCGATCAGCAGCCACTGGAACGAATTTTTGTGGCCCTTCATCGTGACGCGGAGCGAGAGCGTACGGCCGCTGACGGTGGGCTTGAACAAGCTGTTCCACACGACGGACCTGGGCGCGAATTACAACCAGATGATGGCCGGAACGCTGATCGTGATCGCGCCGCTGGTAGTGGTGTTCCTGCTCTTCCAGCGGCGCTTCTTGGAGAGTTTCGCGCAGAGTGGCTTGAAGTAAGCGCGCCCTCGGGGGTACACCCTCAGAATTTGGCTTTGTGGAAGGCGTCCTCGTCGATGTCGTCGGGGGTGTAGGGGGATTCGCCATCGAGCTGGGCGACGGCGTATTGGTAGAGCTGGGCCGAGAAAGCGGTCGAGAAGACCCATAAGCAGAGGAAATAGCCCACGATGGCGACGAACAAAGCGAGGGCCCAGAGCGCGATCAGGGCGCGGGCGAAGGCGCCGAGGATGAGAAACAGGATGCCGGCGCCGATGGCGATGCCGATGGCAGCCAGGATGGCGCAGGCGATGAGCGCGATGGTGGCGAGGATGACGGTGCCGGGGATGGTGCGCACCAGCTGCCAACTGCGCTGGATGGCGACAATGGGGCCGGTCTCTTCGGCGACGGCGATGGTCGGCATGAAATAGAGGAGCGCATAGGTGAAGAGCCAGATGACGAAGGAGAGCAAGACCGCCAGCAGGTCCGGGAAGATGACGAAAGAGAAGAAGGTGATGGCGGAGCCGAGCGCGGGGATCAGGAGGTGAATCAGGGTGAAGAGGAAGATGCGACCCAGGCGCGACCAGGCCCTTTCGTAGGCGCCGCTGACGGTATAGGTTTCGCCCGCCAGGACGCGGAAGACAGCGCTGAGCGTCGCGAAATAGAAGAAGTAGAAGATGAAGGTGGCCAGGAGATTCGGGAGCCACTGGGTCGGCGAGGTTTCATCGAAGCTGGTTTCGTTGAGCGGGAAATCCGCTCCGCTCCAGCTGTCGATATTCTGGAGATCGAGGTCGCCGAGGTTGCCCATGAAGAGGCCACCCAGGAGCAGGACGGCGCAGCAACCGATTAAGGCCGAGGTGATCATGGCGCCGAGCGGGAACAGCATGAGGCGCTTTTCGTCCCATATGAGGCGCCAACTGTTGGCGAGGATTTCGGTGATCATGAGTTTCACTCCTTTGCGGTGATTCTATGTTTTGCTGCGAAACCACGCTGTCATGAGTTCCGTTCGCGTTTCATGAGCTGGAATTGGGGTGGGCGGCAATAGAGGTGATAGCTGCCCAGGACGAGCAGGAGGTAGGTGCCGTGCTCCCAGAGTTGAGTCTGATCGCCGATCAGAATATCGCCGAAGCTGAGGCCGATGAAGATGAAGGCGGCGGTCTTGAAGTTGCAGCGTTGTTGCGAGGCTTCGTAGCGGGCGCTGAAGAGGGCGGCGAGGAAAGAAAGGCCGAGGATGACTTCCAGGGCAGCGAGCAGATAGAGGGCGAGGCGGGCCAGGCTGGCGGGGAGGTGAAAGAGGGCGAAATGGGCGATCATATCGGCGAGGTGATCGTAGCCGAAGAAATCCGGGGCGTTGAAGAAGGCATCGAGGCCATTGAGGAACCAGAAGCCAGCCCAAAAGAAGGAAAGGATGGCGGGGAAGGGAATGCGCTCGTTCAACACGCGTTCGCCCCCAGTGTGTTCGCTCATCGAGTGAATCTTTCGTTGGCCCATCTCCATCCGTCGACCCGTTGGCGACATCATGCTGGAGCCTGAGTGTAGCGCAGGGCGTAGCGCAACGCGGGGGCCAAGGATGGGGCAAACCTGCTATGATGAAAATGAGAGGGGCCAGGAATTGAGGGTTTAGGAGCACGGCGGTGGTGAAGGAAACGGTCGCTTTTCAGGGCATACCGGGGGCCTATTCGGAGCAAGCGGTGCGGCAGCATTTCGGTGCGCAGGTCGAACCGTTGGCCTGTTCGGAGCAAGCGGACCTGTTTGTTGCGGTGCGGGAGGGCCGGGCACAGCACGCCATGTTGGCGGTGGAGAACGCGCAGGCCGGCGCCGTATTGGGGGCCTACGAGCAATTGCTGGAGAGCGACTTGAGCATCCAGGGTGAGGTGATTTTGCATGTGCACCACGCCTTGTTGGTGAAGCCGGGGGTGAAGCTGGGCGATCTGCGCCGCGTGATCTCGCACCCGCAGGCGCTGAGCCAGTGCGAGCAATTTTTGCGCCGTCATGAGCTGGAGGCGGTGCCGCATTTCGATACGGCGGGCAGCGCACGCGACCTGGCGGCGGAGGGGCTGGATGACACCGCGGCGATCGCTAGCACGCTGGCGGCGGAGCTTTATGAGTTGGCAGTCTTGGAGCCGAACATCGAGGATGCCTCTTTCAATTACACGCGCTTTTTCGTGATTGGCGTCGATGATCCGCCACGAGGCAACTACAACAAGACGAGCATCGTCTTCGCGACGCGGCACGAACCGGCGGCGCTTTACGTTTGCCTGGGCGAATTGGCGACGCGGGGCATCAACCTGACCAAGGTAGAGAGCCGGCCGCGGCGCAACCGACCGTGGGAACCGATCTTCTTCGTGGATTTTGAGGGCCATTGGCGCGATTCGCATTGCCAGGAGGCGCTGACGGCGCTGTTGCAGCGGGCCTCTTTTGTGAAGATGCTGGGCTCTTATCCGGCGGTGGAAGGGTCGCTGGTCGGGTTGTAGGGCGGTGGCGGCCCTTGCCTCGCAAGGTGGCACACGATACCATGGAAGTAACGACGGTGAACCGGAAAGTACACGCCGGTCGCGTCAGCCACCTTTGCACCTACCCGTGCGGCCGTGATTTTGCTACCTTAGTCACCGTAAAGAAATCTTGATTATTCGTGTATGGTGATGAAATGAAATTTATAGCATTGATGGCATTACTTCTAATTTCAAGTAATGTAATTGCGCAAGATGCATCTGATAGTGGTATTGCTTCAGCAAGTCAAGTTTGTGATGCTTGGCTCGAGTATATTACGAGCGATGAAGAGCAACAAGCATATGAATCTCATTGCTTAGTTGCGCCTACTAACGCGCCAACGCCAAGTGATGTGGAAAAGTCTAATGAAGAAACATTAGGAACTCTTTTTTGGGTGCATAATTTTGCGACTATTCGCAATGAGCCAAGTACAGCAGGTGGTGATACTACTGTTATCCGTACAGCAGGCCGTAACGAACAACTATTTGTTTTGGGGGAAGAATCTGGGGAAGTCCCCGCTGGATGGCGAGATAACGCTACTTGGTATATCGTGCAATTAGATGATGGCAATACTGGTTATGTGTATTCAGCACTTATTGCACCATTCCCCGCAGCAAGCACATCCTCTGTATCTACAGGCGATCCAAACGATGATGAATGTGGACCCCAGCGTGTAGGATTTTGTTTGCGCGATCTACAAAGACAGTATTGTCTTGGAACAGTATTCCACAATTGGTTCACACATTACTGGGGTGATGACCATTCGGTTTGGCTGTGCAGAACCGATAGTGTGGCGATACAGCTTGAATTTGCGACAGGGATTGTTAGCGAGAGAACAAGACCGTCATGTGGCAAAAGACATCTTGGCCAATTGCCTTGTGAATGGTATTTCCCGTTCAATGCACCAACATTTGAAGTGAAGGATGAGTAACCACACACTTATGTGTTAAGTATATTACTATTACCATAAAGATAGATAAGCGCATCCTTCCAATGGATTTGACCGTCGCTTTTCAAGGAGTTCCGGGCTCGCATTCCGAACAGGCAGTGCGCCAGCATTTTGGCGACGAGGTCACACTGCTGGCACGGCCGAGATTCGCGGATCTGTTCGACGTTTTGGAAGAGTCGCTGGCACAACACGCCGTATTGCCAGTGGAGAATACCTATGCGGGCGGGGTCCTGAGCGCTTACGATCTACTGCTGGAAAACAACCTACACATCCAGGGCGAGGTCATCCTGCGCGCTTACGATCTACTGCTGGAAAACAACCTACACATCCAGGGCGAGGTCATCCTGCGCGTGCATCATGCCTTGCTCGCGCGGCCGGGGGTAAAGCTGGACGATTTGCGTTATGTGCGCTCTCACCCCCAGGCGCTCGAGCAATGCGAGCAATTCCTGCGGCGGTATGGGCTGGAAGGTGTGCCACATTTCAATACGGCGGGCAGTGCGCGTGACCTGACGAGAGAAGCCTGGCAAGCGACGGGCGTCATCGCCAGCGCCCGCGCCGCCGAATTGTACGGTCTCGAAGTGTTGGCGCCGAATATTGAAGACTCACCCCACAATTACACCCGTTTCTTCGTCGTCGGCGCCACGCAGCCGGTACAACAAGACCAGCATCGTCTTCGCCACCCGCCACGAACCAGCAGCCCTCTATGATTGCCTCGGTGAACTGGCGACGCGTGGTATCAACTTCACCAAAGTAGAGAGCCGCCCACGCCGCAATCGCCCCTGGGAGCCCATCTTCTTCGTCGATTTCGAGGGGCACTGGAGCGACGACAATTGCCAACGGGCGCTGGTGGGTCTCCTGCAACGAGCCGCTTTCGTTAAGCTGCTCGGCTCATACCCAGGGGCGCGGGGTGAGCTCGTCGGACTTTGAGCAAGTTTGCATAACTACCGCTTGCCGCAATGCTGCCAACACGATACCATGGAAGCAACGACGGTGAACCGGAAAGTACACGCCGGTCGCGTCAGTCAGAGAGGCGCCGCTGGAGCTGGGAGGGCGCTCTGGCGCGGGCGTGGAGTGGGCCGGGGAGTCGCTGCGGGGAACAGGGCCATGATGGTTAGCCTGGAGTATCCGCAGCCGGGAGGGCGCTTCCCAGCGTGGCTTCGAAAGCGCAACGCCCCGTTACGGCGAAAAGTCTCCGACGGAGGGTGAGGCACACCTGACGCCGGGCGCTGCAGAGTGGGTGGTGAGGCGGCGAACCGCTTGCCGGCAGACGCACTCCCACCAAACAGGGTGGCACCGCGGGAAAACCCCTTCTCGTCCCTGTCCGAAAGGATGGGGATGTTTTATAGAAAGGGGCTGGGCATGGAGGCGACCCGACCAGGCAGGGAAGACATCGCGGCGTTGTTCGCCCAGGGAGACCTGGTGCCCGTATACCGGCGCTTGTTAGTGGATTTGGAGACGCCGGTCTCGATTTATTTGAAGTTGCGGCAACGCTACCCACGGGCCTTCATTTTGGAGAGCGTGGAGGGGGCGGAGCGCGTCGGGCGCTATTCTTTCATCGGGGTGGAGCCGCAGTTGTTGATTCGCGTGCAGGGGCGCGAAGTGACCTGGGAGCGGCCGGAGGGCTGGGAGCGGCGCAGGCTGGCGGAGGGCGAAGACCCGCTGCATGTGGTGCAGGCGGAGCTGGCGCGCTTCCGGCCGGTGGTTCTGCCAGGCTTGCCGCGCCTGGTCGGTGGCCTGGTAGGCTACCTGGGCTATGAATGCGTGCGTTTTTTCGAGCGCTTGCCGGAAACGACGGTCGCCGAATTGGATGTGCCGGATGCGGTCTTCATGATGCCGGCGACGCTGGCGATTTTCGATCACGTGCGGCATGAGCTGCTGATTTTATCGAACGCGCGGCTGGAAGAGACGGCCGCTATGTTAGCGGGCGCTGAATCAGCGGGCGATGCAGCGGGGGGCGATGCGGCTGCGCTGGCGGCTTATGATGCAGCGCGGGCGCGGGTGGATGCGGTGGAGGCGATCATCCGCGCGCCTTTGCCGCCGCTGGCCGCGGGGGCGGCCTTGCATTCGGCGCCATTGAATGAGCCGTTTCGTTCCAACATGACGCAGGAACGCTATGAAGCGATGGTGCGCCGGGCGCGGGAATACATCCACGACGGGGATATCTTTCAGGTGGTGCTCTCGCAACGATTCAGCACGCGGACTTCCGCGTCGGCGATGATGTTATATCGGGCATTGCGGGCGTTGAACCCCTCGCCGTATATGTTCATGCTGGACTTCGGCGCTGACCTGCGCTTGATTGGCGCATCGCCGGAGATGATGGTGCGGCTGGAGGATGGCATCGCCACCGTGCGGCCGATTGCGGGGACGCGCTGGCGCGGGCGCGACGCAGCGGAAGATGAGGCCCTGGCGGTGGAGTTGTTGGCGGATGAAAAAGAGCGGGCTGAGCATGTGATGCTGGTCGATTTGGGGCGGAACGACCTGGGGCGGGTCTGCGAATATGGCAGTGTGGCAGTGAAAGAGCAGATGGTGGTGGAGCGTTATTCACACGTGATGCACATCGTGAGTCACGTGGAAGGGAAGATCCGGCCGGGGTTGAACGCCTTCGACTTGCTGCGGGCCACCTTTCCGGCGGGGACGCTTTCTGGCGCGCCGAAGGTGCGGGCGATGGAGATCATCGAGGAGCTGGAGGGAACGCAGCGCGGGCCTTATGGCGGCGCGGTGGGTTATTTCAGTTATGACGGCTCGATGGATACCTGCATCACGATCCGCACCTTGTTGATGCAGGAGGCGCGCTGCACGGTACAGGCGGGCGGTGGGATTGTGGCGGATAGCGTGCCGGCCCGGGAGCACCGCGAATGCGTCAATAAAGCGCAGGCTCTGGCGGCGGCGATACGCTTCGCCGAGAACGGTTTGCGGGAAGGAGGAGTGGAGTGATCCTGGTCATCGATAATTACGACAGTTTTACCTACAACCTGGTGCAGATGCTGGGGCAGTTGGGGGCGGAATTGGTGGTGCGGCGCAACGACCAGATTCAGTTGGCAGAGCTGGCGGAATTGCGGCCGACGGCGTTGGTGATTTCACCGGGGCCGGGCTACCCCAGAGACGCGGGGGTTTCGTTGGAAATGTTGCGCCGTCATGCCGGAATCCCGACGCTGGGTGTATGTCTGGGCAATCAGTGCATCGGCGAAGCCTTTGGCGCGCAGATCGTGCATGCGCGGGAGTTAATGCACGGCAAAACCTCACAGATCTGGCACGGGGGGCATCCGTTATTTGCGGGGGTGTCATCGCCTTTTGTGGCGACGCGCTACCACAGCTTGATGGTGGAAGAAGCGAGTTTGCCGGCGGAGCTGGTCGTGATCGCGCGGAGCGAGGATGGGACGATCATGGGCTTGGCGCACCGTGAGCGGCCGATACTGGGGACGCAATTTCACCCGGAGAGCTTCCTGACGGAAGCGGGGTCGCGCCTGTTGCAAAATTTTTTGGCGGGGGCGGCGGAGGTGCGTCAAATGGGAGATACTGCATTGTATCGTGTTGACAAATGTAATATAATTTGACAACTTGTCAACATTTGGGGGTGAAGAGTCATGATTGGCGCGCGAATTCGTTTGGCACGGCAATTGGCCGGATTGACGCAAGAAGGGGTTGCAACCGCCTTAAGCCTGGTAAATGTTTCTGCTACAAAACAGGCGATTTCCAATTATGAGAACGGGAAAAGGGAGCCGAGCGCGCGGGTGTTGCTGGCGTTGGCGGGGTTGCTTGGGGTGCGTACGGATTATTTTTTTTACTCACCCAAAACGGAAATCAATTGGCTCGCATATCGAGGTCGCAGCACACTTGGAGAAAAAATTAAACATTCTATTCAAGGATATGCGAAAGATGTAGCAGCACTATACATTGAACTTCGTACATTACTCTATCCCAATGATGCGGTTAATTTTCCGAAACGTCGCGCCGTTCTCGATGTGGAAGCTGCAGAAACAGCGGCTCAGGATTTACGGGCCACTTGGGGATTAAGCCCCAATCACCCAATCGAAAACTTAACTTTTACCGCTGAATCAAATGGTGTAATTGTAATCGATTGGAACAAACCAACTCGGCTTTTCGATGGCTTATCAGGCCGGTTGAATGATACCGTGCCAATCACGGTTGTAAATACAGTTCGTCAGGTAGATCGCATCCGTTTTAATTTGGCGCACGAGCTAGGTCATTTGCTCATGAGCACTACTGAAGACCAATCCGAAAAATTAGCACATCGTTTTGCCGCTGCTTTACTTGTGCCCGCAGAAGTAGCTCGTTACGAACTGGGAAGAAAACGACAGCGAATATCACTCCAGGAACTGGGAACGCTCAAACGACGCTATGGACTGAGTATCCAGGGTTGGATCTACCGAGCCATGGACTTAGGTATAATTTCCAAGGCCTATGCGAACTCACTCTGGCCACAGGTCAATCAACTGGGCTGGAAAAGGAAAGAGCCCGATGAATACGCCTATGTTGCGGATGAAGAGCCGGTATTGCTTGAGCAAATGATACAACGATGTCTGAAAGAACAGTTGGTCACGGGAGATCGGATTCGGCAGGTGTTTCCCCAATACGGGAAATATGATGAACCTATGGTTATTGCAGAAGGAAAATTCCCTAGTAGCAGAGAAATTCTTGCAATGCCTCTGGGGGAGCGTGAGCGGTGGATTGCAAAATCGATAGCCGAGATTGATCTCAAGAACTACGAAATGGTAGATACAGTTGACGAGGATATTCTATAAATGCCTGAAGCCAGGCAACTGAATCCGAAGCGAGGTGAGATCTGGACAGTTCGATTTTACCCACAAGTTGGAGCTGAGATCACAAAGATCCGTCCTGCGGTGGTCATGAGCATGGATAACATAAATGCGCTGGGGCTGAGGATCATTGTTCCATTCACGACAGGTCATGTTGGTTTTGAGGGTGATTTTCTAAAAGTGAAAATATTCGCTGACGAAGAAAATAGGCTAACGCAAGATACTTGGGCAGATGTGTTCCAGATAAAAAGCCAATCCATTGAACGATTTGGGAAGAGAATCGGGTTGCTAAATCACGCACAGATGGAACAAATTGCGGACGCTGTGGCCATCTGTGTAGGCTTTTCACCTTCTACACGTTAGGTATACTGATCTGCCACTTTTCCATTTGACTTGACAAATGGGAAAAGGGTGCGCTAGTATCCAATTATGAGCAGCCGTTGGTCGTACTACTATTTTAGCAGCGCCATAGGAGCGATGGGGCGGACCCGCGTCGCGCGCAGGATGCTGTGCTGACGGCGTAGCCAGAACGAAAGAGATTGGCGCAGGGAGTTCCCCAGACTCCTTGCGCTTTTTTTATGGCCGGGGGTGAGATGCCGATACAGAACATCGGGGCCGAAGCGGAACTTCAGGGCGAGGCAGGATATGCGAGGTGAAGCGGAATTGCGAGGAGAGCGAGGCGGCGACCGAGTGGAACGAATGAGGCCGGAGTTGCGGTTGCGCGGGGTGCGCGGGGCGGTGCAGATCGAGCGCGACGATGCGGCGGCGATCCTGATCGGTGCTGCGGAATTGTTGCAGGATCTGGTGGCGGCCAATGGCATTCGGGAAGAGGACGTGGTGAGCGTGTTTTTCAGCACGACGGCGGACTTGACAGCTGCTTACCCGGCGCAGGCGGCACGGCAACTGGGCTGGCATCGGGTGGCTCTTTTTGGCGCGCAGGAACAGACCGTCGCCGGGGCCTTGCCGCGCGTGATTCGGGTGTTGATTCACTGGCAGACGGCGCGGGCACTGGACGAAATCCAGCACGTGTATCTGGGAGAGGCGGCCCGATTGCGGCCGGACCGGGAGCAAAAGGAGGAAGAATCATGATCGTGGTGATGCAGAAAGGGTGCAGCGCAGAGGCCATTTACAACCTGATGGAGCGCATCAAGGGAGATGGTTACGACGTGCACCTTTCCGAGGGGGAAGAGCGCACGATTGTCGGCGTGGTCGGGCACAGTCCAACGCCCCTGAAAGAGGAGAATTACAGCAGCATGCCGGAAGTGGAGAAAGTGCTGCGGGTGACGGCACCGTACAAGCTGGCCAGTTACGATTTTCACCCGAACGACACGCTGGTGCCCCTGAACGGCACGCTGCTGGGCGGCGAGAAGGTGCTGGTGGTGGCCGGGCCCTGTTCGGTGGAGAGCCGCGAGCAGATCATCGAGACGGCGCATGCGGTGAAGGAAGCCGGGGCGACGGCGCTGCGCGGTGGCGCATTCAAGCCACGCACTTCCCCTTACAGCTTCCAGGGGCATGGCGAAGACGGCTTAAAATGGATGGCGGAGGCACGTGAGCAGACGGGCCTGCCGATCGTCACCGAAGTGATGTCTTCGGAGTTGGTGCCGCTGGTGGCGGAATACGCCGATGTCTTGCAAGTGGGCGCGCGCAATATGCAGAACTTCCATCTGCTGAACGCCTGTGGCGAGAGTCAGCAGACAGTGCTGTTGAAACGCGGGATGAGCAGCAAGTTGGAAGATCTGCTGATGGCGGCGGAATACGTCCTTTCTCATGGCAACAGCCGCGTGATCCTCTGCGAGCGGGGGATTCGCACCTTCGAGACGGCGACGCGCAACACCTTTGACCTGGGCGCGATCCCCGCGTTGCAACAGATGACGCACCTGCCGGTGGTCGCTGACCCCAGCCATGCCACGGGCAAATGGGAGTATGTCGAGCCGGTGGCGCGCGGGGCGGTGGCGGCCGGCGCCGACGGCCTGCTGTTGGAGGTGCACCTGCAACCGGACAAAGCGCTTTCCGATGGGCGGCAGAGCCTAACACCGAAGCGCTTCCGCCAGCTGATGGAGAACGTGCGACAGGTCGCGCAGGCGATCGGGCGTGATGCGTGATGACTGGTGAGGGCGTGGCAATGGGCGAGAGCAAGGTGCTCCGCGTGCAGCCTACGGGCGAATCGTTGCAGGGCCGGGCGACGGTGCCGGGCGACAAATCGCTCTCGCACCGCGCGGTGCTGCTGGGGATGTTGGCCGAGGGGCAGACGAAAATCCGCGGCTGGCTGGCGGCGGGCGATACCGAAGCGACGTTGAGCGCCTGCCGTGCGCTGGGCGTGTCGATCGAGCGGGATCGAGATAGGGATGAGATACGTCTGCAGGGCGGGGCCTTGCGGGAACCCACGGAGAGCCTGGATTTGCGCAACGCGGGCACCGGTTTTCGCCTCCTGGCGGGTATCCTGGCTGGACAGGATTTTGCCAGCACCCTGGACGGCAGTGCGCAGCTGCGGCGGCGGCCGATGGCGCGGATCATCCAGCCTTTGCACACGATGGGGGCCAACATCCATGCGCTGGGGGATGTGGCGCCGCTGAAGATTCGGCCGGCCCGCTTGCACGGCATTTTTTACCACCTGCCGGTGGCCAGCGCGCAGGTGAAATCGGCCGTATTGCTGGCGGGCCTCTTCGCCTATGGGGCGACAGCGGTGGAAGAGCCGCAGGCCACGCGCGATCATACCGAACGAATGCTGGCATCGATGGGCGCGGACCTGGTGCGTGGCCAGGGCATCGTGGTTTTGCAATCGGGGCAGGAGTTGCGGCCGCTGGATTTGCGCGTGCCGGGCGATTTTTCGTCGGCGGCGTTTCCCCTGGTCGCGGCGACCTTGCTGACGGGCAGCGACATCACGTTGACGGGCGTGAATTTGAACCCGACGCGCACCGGCCTGCTGGATGCGCTGGGGGAGATGGGCGCGGATCTGCAAGTGTCGATCACAGGCGAAGAAGCGGGCGAACCGGTGGGGGAATTGCGGGTACGTTCGGCGACGCTGCAAGGCGCGGAGCTGGGTGGCGCTTTGATCCCGCGGATGATCGATGAGATTCCGTTGTTGATGGTCGCGGCGACGCAGGCGGTGGGCGAAACGCGGCTGCGGGAGGCGGCGGAATTGCGGGTTAAGGAGAGCGACCGGCTGGCGGTGATGGCGGCGGCATTGCAGCAGATGGGCGCGGTGTTGGAAGAACGAGAAGACGGCTTCGTGATGAGCGGGCCGCAAGGGCTGCGCGGCGCACAACTGAATTGCCATGATGACCACCGCATCGCGATGAGTCTGGCGATCGCCGGCATGCTGGCGGAAGGTGATACGACCCTGCTGGGGGCGGAGTGCACGAATGACAGCTTCCCCGGCTTCGCATCGTTGATGAGCGGGCTGGGCGCCGGGATGCAGGAAGCGACTGGGCCGGAAAGCGAGGCGACATGACCGGCGGCGGGACGCAGCGAGTCGGGATCATCGGCTGGCCGCTGGGGCACACGCTGAGCCCGGCGATGCACCGGGCCGCGTTTCAGGCGCTGGGGATGACGGATTGGCGGTATGACGCGCTGCCGATTCCACCCGATCAGTTGGGCAGCCACCTGCGCCAATTGCGCGACGAAGGTGGGTATCGCGGCCTGAACGTGACGATCCCCCTGAAAGAGGTGGTGCTGCCTTTTGTGGAGGCGGACGAGACGGCGGCGGCGCTGGGTGCGGTGAATACGATCGATTTTCGGACGAAGGGCGGCCACAACACCGATGTCGGTGGTCTGCTGGCTGATCTGGCAGCGCACGAGCTGCATTTGCCACGGCGGCGGACCCTAGTTTTGGGCGCGGGCGGCGCGGCGCGGGCGGCGGTCTATGCGCTGGCGCAGGCGGGGGCGGTGCTGGCGATGCACAACCGAACAGTGGCGCGAGCGGAACGCTTGATTGCTGAATTGGGCGCGCAGGTGGAACTGCTGCAAGCGCAGGAACTGGCGACCTGGCGACCGCAGCTGGTGGTGAATTGCACCTCGGTGGGGATGATGAAGGAGGGAGAGCCGCGGGCGACGGAGCAAAGCCCCTGGCCGGCGGGGGTGCCGATACCGACGATGATGACCGTCTACGATATGGTCTACCGGCCGGCGCGGACGAAGTTGATGGCGCAAGTGGAGGCGCAGGGCGGGCGCGGAATCAGCGGGCTGGGGATGCTGGTGCAACAGGGGGCGTTATCTTTTGCGATTTGGACGGGGCGGGAAGCGCCGGTGGAAGTGATGCGCGCGGCAGCAGAACGGGATCTTTATGGCGGAGGCGAGGCATGATTCGCTTGTTGACGGCGGGCGAGAGCCACGGGCCGCAGGTCACGGCCATTTTGGAAGGAATGCCGGCGGGCATTCCAGTACCGCCAGCGATCATCGATGAGCAGTTGGCGCGGCGGCAGAAGGGTTATGGTTCGGGCGGGCGGATGCGCATCGAGCGCGATCGAGTGCAGGTGACCGGCGGCGTGATGGCCGGGCAGAGCACCGGCGCGCCGATTTCGCTGGTCGTGACGAACCGTGATTTTGCCAATTGGCAGGACCGCGCGATCGAGCCGCTGACTGTGCCGCGGCCGGGGCACGCCGACTTGACGGCGGCGGTGAAATATGGTTACCGGGAGTTGCGCCTCGGCTTGGAGCGGGCGAGCGCGCGGGAGACGACGATGCGCGTAGCGGCAGGGGCGATTTGCCGCGCCTACCTGGCGGAATTTGGCATCCGCATCGTCGGTTACGTGCGGCAGCTGGGGGCGGTGCAGGCGGATTTGCCTGCGCTGCAGGATGAGGCCGTTTACGAGGCGCGCTTTGCGGCGGCGGAGGAGAGCGACGTGCGCTGCCCGGATGCGGCGGCGGCGGCGGCGATGCGCAAGGCGATCCGCCAAGTGAAGATCGACCGCGATACGCTGGGCGGCGTCTTCGAGGTCGTGGCGCTGGGCGTACCGCCGGGTCTGGGTTCGCACGTGCATTTCGACCGCCGTTTGGATGGGCGGATCGTGGCGGCGCTGGTGAGCATCCACGCGATGAAGGGGGCGGAGATCGGGCCGGCTTTTGAGAACGCGGGGCGGCGCGGCTCGAAGGCGCACGACGCGATCCTGCGCGATGAAGCGGGGAATTTGACGCGGCGCAGCAACCGCGCGGGTGGCATCGAAGGCGGGATCACCACCGGTCAGCCCATTGTGGCGCGGGTGGCGATGAAACCGATCTCCACTTTGCTGCAAGGAATCGATTCGGTGGATCTGGCGACGGGCGAAGCATCGCCGACGGTATATGAGCGAAGCGACTTTTGCGCTTTGCCGCGCGCGGTGCCGGTCGGTGAGGCGATGCTGGCCTTCGTGTTGGCGCAGGAGCTGGCGGCGAAGCTGGGCGGCGATAGCCTGGCGGAGCAAAAGCCGCGTTTTGCAGCCTTAAGGCAGGCGCATTTGGATGATTTGCCGATGGCGGCACGGCGCTGGCGCTTCGATGAGGAAGGTGGCCTATGAGGGATTCTCCGTGAAGGTCAGACGCTCGCCGCCGGTTTCGCTGGTCCTGACCGGGTTCATGGGCGTGGGGAAGACGACAGTGGGCGGAATCCTGGCCAAGCGGGGCCACCTGCATTGGTTGGATACCGACCAACTATTGGAAGAGCGGCATGGCTGCGCGGTGACCACCCTGTTCGTGCAGGTGGGCGAAAGTGATTTTCGCGAATGTGAAGCGGAGATATGCCGTGAGCTGGCGGAACAGGAGGGTTTGCTGATCACGACCGGAGGCGGGACGTTGTTGCAACCAGAAACGGCAGCGCTCTTTGCCAGGCGGGCGTTGGTGATCTGCCTGACCGCGCGCGAGGATACGGTCGCCCGCCGCCTGCCGCCGGCAGACCCCAGTCGTCCGCTCTTCAGCCAGGATTGGCGGAAATTGCTGGCGGAGCGGCAGCCACGCTACCTTGCATTTCGCCATCAAGTGGTCACAGATGACCGCTGCGCGCAGCAGGTCGCGGATGAAATATGGGCTCTATGGCAACAGGCGCAACGACCCGGCTGACCGTACGCTCGCCGCAGGGCAGCTACCCCATCCATGTGGGGGCGGGGCTGCGCTGGCGCCTGGCGGAAATGGGCGCTCCACACGGCTTGCGCGGGCGGGTGGTGGTCGTCAGCAGCGAGGGGGCGGCCGCGGAGCACGCACAAGCGGTCATGGAAACGCTGCCGCAGGCCACGCTCCTGACCATCGCCGATGGCGAAGGAGCGAAGAACCTAGCCACTGTGGAGCGCCTGTATTCGCAGCTGATCGAGGCCGGCATCCAGCGAGACAGCACGATGTTGGCGCTGGGCGGCGGCGTGTTGGGCGATACAGCGGGCTTCGCGGCGGCGAGTTTTTTGCGCGGCATCCGTTGTGTGCAGATGCCGAGCACCTTATTGGCGATGGTGGATTCCAGCGTCGGCGGCAAAGTGGGCATCAATCTGCGCGAGGGCAAGAACCTGGTCGGCGCCTTCCTGCAACCGGCAGCGGTGATTTTGGATCCAGAGCTGTTGGAAACGTTGCCGGCGATCGAATGGCGCTGCGGCATGGCAGAGGTGATCAAGCACGGCTTGCTGGCAGATGAGGAGTTGCTCGCGCCGCGTTGGCTGAAAGATGGGCGGCCGGCCGCGAGTGATCTGCCGGAGCTGTTGCGGCGGGCCTTGCGCGTGAAGATCGATGTGGTGGAAGCGGACCCCTTCGAGCAGGGGCAACGGGCGCATTTGAACCTGGGGCACACCTTCGCGCACGCGATCGAGCGCGTGGCCGATTATCGCTGGAAGCATGGCGAGGCGGTGGCGGTCGGCTTGTTGGCGGCGGCGCAGCTCTCGGAGCGGCTGGGGATGTGCGCGGCCGGGCTGGCGGCGCGGGTCGAGCAGGTGCTGGAACGGGCCGGCTTGCCGCGGCGCCTGGAAGCGGGGATGCAGGCGGGCGCGCTGTACGCGGCGATGGCGCGGGATAAGAAGTGGGTCAGCGGGCGCTCGCGCTTCGTGCTGTTGCGCGGGATCGGGCAACCGGAAGTCGTTTGGGACGTGCCGGCAGATGAGGTGGTGGCGGTGTTGCGGGCGCTGGGGGCCAGCTGAGCGGCCTGGTGGGGGAGTTGGGATCTTCGTTTGAGCGATAGCAGCGGATATTGCTGGCTAACTCTTTCTAGGTGGGTACATTTAGATCACTTTGATCTTGCACCTGTTCGTTTAAGTGTTTGCGCCACAAATCAAAATCGTACCATCCACAACCAATACAACCGATAGGATCATACTTGTCGGTTGGAGCCCATTTCGCATTACCACTATAGTAAAACCGAATGCCAAACGGTTCGCCCCGCTGTCCATTTTGAAAGCATCTCTCACACGCTCTGCTCTTGAGTAAATTATGACTCACACTACCATTTGACTTCTTCAAGAGTTGAAAATGGCTTTTTATGTCATCATCACTCATGTTTCCATAATCAGTCAATTTCTCGCTAATTTCATTATTCCAGCGAATCATAGGAAACTTGTGATCAATTGTTAGCTCGCCTATAGAACGTCTTGTACCTTCAACAACGTCCCGCCTAGCAAATATTCTCAACACTTTTTCGATGAATTTATGTGGCATGGTGCCTGCATGAACAGAAAGCTGCAATTGTCCTTGCCATCTATCTTGTCGCGTTACTCTGTTACAGTTTGAGCAAGAGAGATTATCACTTTCGATGACCATCCCTGGCCGCTTATTCGTACCGCGCTGCAATCCCTGTATTCCCGAACCGCCGGCAATCTGTGTAATTCCTATATGTTGATATTCGCATTCCCTACAATGCCAATTTTTGTCTCTCAAGATATTGTATACTTGGTAAATCTTTGTACCTGGTTTGAAGTATTCGCCAATGCTATCTGGTAACTTAGCCATGAGATTAATCTTGCATTGACGCAATTCTCTTTGCTGCCCTATGATAAATTTCTAAATCTTTTTCATAAGCAATAACTTTCCTGTGCAACCTATTAGCTGCAACAAGCGTAGTTGCACTTCCCGCAAATGGGTCGAAAACCAAATCGCCCTCACTACTAAAAAGCTCTACAAACTGTTCTATCAAGGGAAGTGGTTTTTGTGTTGGGTGAATGCGTTGTTGTGGCGATGGTGATTTGTGTACGAAAACATTGTGAACCACCTTGCCATTGAATTTTGTGCCCGGTCTTTTGCCTATCACAAGTGCTTCCCAAGCATTAATCGGTTTATATTTATGGTTAAATGGAACTGGGTTAGTCTTCTGCCATACCAGAGTCCCCACAGCAACAAAATTCGCCTCTTCTAAGATTTGACAATAATCACCAATCTGTGCCTGTGCGCAAAAAGTAACAAACCACCCACTTACTTTTGGTAAAACAGTATGCACCCAATCACATGGTAAAATTGGATTGTCCCAACTACCAAAATTCCCCCTGGGCATAATAAAATCTGTTCCATCTTTACGGAGTCTCCTTGGGATTTGCTTTTCACATGTATATGCTTTGCTGATTCCATATGGTGGGTCTGTCAATAGTAGGTTAACTGAATTATTAGGTAGTGCTTTTGCCGCTTCAATACCATCCCCAAGTCGAAACTCATAGTTCGAACCAATGAGTTCACATACAACAGCAGATTCAAAATCACTGTCTGCCAACTTTTGATTAACTCTCTTTTCAATTGCTTCTACATCTGCTCCTTCGGCTATTCTGCCCTCATTATCAATGATTAGATTACCCACAACTTCCGAAATATTCCCAAGATTCTTCGTTACAATTGGGATATTCCAACCCCCGTCAACATCACAGTAATTCGGTGTAGTATGAGATAGAAATTTTCTGGTAGTCGGGAAACTTTGAGAAACCCACTTGTTCGCAGCAGCCCTGATCCTCAGTGTTGCTTCAACTGAGACATCTTCTACAATTACTAGATTACTTTCAAATAGTTTTCGCTGGCGCATAAGTTCACTATAACACATTGAGGGTTAGCAACCAATGGAGAGGGCGATGGCTGAGAACGGTCCGGTCCATGCGGAGGCGCCGCTGCCGAGCGCCAGCGTGCTGGAAACGGCATGACGGCTGGCTCAGGATTATAAGACTCTAATTTATTACGGATAACTCCCTTAAATTAGATACACAAATAGGGACAGAAACCGCGCGCGATCCGGGCCCATTCCATGCCAGGCTGGGGCGTCCAATCCATTAGAACAGGAGGCCCTATGCAACTCCCTACCCATGAACCCCACACGAGCGGCGCGATCGAACAATTGACTTCACCGCGGGCGGTCAAAGCTTTTCTGGTGGTGCTTTTTGGTCTGGTCGCCGCCTACCTGGCTCTGCAATCGCAGGCCGTACCGGACTTGATCGGCTATGCGCTGAGCGGCATCATCGGCTATTACTTCGGCGACGGCAGCGCGCAGCGGGCGCAAAATGGCAACGGCAGCCATTGACGCAACGTTGACGCAGCCGAGGTGAATTCGGTATTTTATGGCGCCGGTAAAGGTGGTGATTACTCTTCGGGCGGCGCGAATTCGGCCCAGAGATGGGTTTCCTGCGGCTCCCAATAATCGGTGGTCACCGATTCCACGATGAAGAATTGGTAGGGGTCGATTTCGCCATAGGCTTCGTAGGGGCCGCTGTAATCCTTGCGGCGCTCCTTGTAGGCGTGGTGCCCTTCCCGGGTGTGGAATTCGAAGAGCATGATGTACCGGCCGACAGGGGTGCCATCGCGGTCGACCTGGCGATAATAGCGGATCGATTTCCACTCGGCGAACATGGATTCCTGGTTTTCGCGCACGAAGTTGAACCAGGTGCGGATCATCTCGTGGTGCTGATCTTCGAGGCCGGGGCGGATGGTCCAGGTTTCGTATTCGACGAAAGTGCCGGGGCGGGGTGGGGGGTGGATTTCGAGCATGGGAGTCTCCTTTGCCGTTCCGGATCGGTCGATCAGGATCGGCCGATCATTATCGGCTGAAATGGGGCAGGACGCGCTCCCCAAGCAGTTGGAGAGCGGCGGCGCTGCCACCGGGGCCGTGAGGCATGCCGAATTCCACGCGGGTCAGCGCGGTTTCGGCCGCAGTGCGCTCGATGCTGGCGATGACGTCGCCCGGCGTGCCGAAGAGGGCGAATTCCTGGAGCAGATCGTCTGAGATGAGGGCGGCCGCGCCGGGCAGATCGCCTTCGGCTTGACGCGCCTGGATGCGGCTGAGCTGCTCTTCCATGCCGAGGAACTGCGGCATCGGTGCGAGGTAGGGCAGGTAAAAGACGAGGGTCTGGCGAGCGCAGGCGGCGGCGGCGGCACGATCTTCGGCGATGGCGGTGAGGGGGCCGAGGACCAGGCCGCAGGTTTGGGTGTGGCGGCCGGCGCGTTCGCTGCCTTCCGTGATGTGATGCCAGAGGTGTTGAGCGTAACGCACGGACCAGAGGCTGCCGGCTTTGAGCTCGTCGGCGAGTTCACCGCTGAGGCGCGCGCCGCGTTCGCCCCAGGTACCGAGCATGATGGGGATGGCGCGCGCAGGCGGGGGGAAATGCAACGCGGCGCCGGGCCGGAGCGAGAAGATTTCACCTTCATAGGCGGCAGCATTGCCGGCCCAGAGCTGGCGGATGAGGGCGATGGCTTCACGCAGGGCGCGCAGGGGGCGGCTGATTTCGACGTGGATCTCTTCGAGGAAGGCGCCGCGGCCGATGCCGAGGTAAGCGCGGCCGGGGGCGACCTCCTCGAGGATGGCCGCATATTCGGCGATCAGGGCGGGGTGGGTGAGGTAGGGGTTAACCACCGAGGGGCCGAGGCCGATGCGCGTCGTATGTTGGGCGACGCTGAAGAGTGTCGGCCAGGCAGGGCGGAAGAAGAGATCATCGAAGGCGCTGAAATGGGAGAAACCGTGGCTTTCGGCGGCGCGGGCGAGGGCGATTTGCTCGCGGATGGCCGGCGCGCCGTTGCTGCCGAAGCTGAATTGGAGGTCGCGCTGGGGCATGGGATCAGCTGCTTTCTCTGCGGGTCGTCGGATCCAGGATATCGCGCAGGGTATCACCGAGGATGTTGAAGGCCAAGGTGAGCAAAGCGATGGCCAGGCCGGGGTAGACCGGGTACCACCAGGAATCCAGGAAGTAATCGCGGCCGTCGCTGACCATGCGGCCCCATTCAGGGGTCGGTTGGCCGGCGCCCAAGCCGAGGAAACCCAGGGCGGCCAGGGAGAGGATGACGATGCCTAGGTTCAACGAAGCGAGGACGATGAGCGGCGGCAGGGCATTGGGCAAAACGTGGCGCGTCAAAAGGGCCAGCGGGCCGATGCCCAGCGCGCGGGCAGCCAGGACGAATTCGCGGGAGAGGACGACCAGCGCCTGGGCGCGCATGACGCGGGCGTATTCCGGCCAACCGATGAGCACCAATGTGAGCATGGTCACCTCCAGGCTGGGTTTCAGGGCGGTGACGACCACCATGGCCAGCAGGATGGGTGGGAAGGCGAGGACGACATCGGTGAGGCGCATCAGGATTTCATCGAACCAGCCGCCGCTTGCGGCCGCCGAAACGCCCACCGCGCAACCGAGGGTCAAACCAAAGGCGACTACGACGAGGGCGGTGAACAGCGAATAGCGCGCGCCATGGAGGACGCGGCTGAAGACATCGCGCCCGTAGTTATCGGTGCCGAAAATGTGGTCTCGATCGGGCGGGAGGAGGCGGTTGGGGAGATCCAGCGTATAGGGATCGGCGGTGGCGAAAGCGGCGGGGAAGAGGGCGACGACGAGCGTGATGGCGACCACCAGGAGGGCCAGCTGCGCGCTGGGGTTCAGACGGCGCAGGGCGCGGGCGAGGGGAGCGATGGCGTTCATGTTGCCGCTGCACCGCTGAATTGGATGCGCGGGTCGAGGGTGACGTAGGCGATATCCACCAACAGGTTGACGAAGAGATAGACGGTGGTGGTCAGCAGGGTGACGCCGACGATGGCGGGGTAATCGAGATTGAATACGGCGTTGAAGGCATATTGACCGAGGCCGGGCCAATTGAAGATGGTTTCGACGAGGACGGAGCCACTCAGCGTGGAACCGAAGGCGATGCCCATGACGGTGACGGTGGGGATGAGGGCGTTGCGCAAGAGATGGACGGCGAGGATGCGCCTGGGGCGGAGGCCCTTGCTGCGCGCGGTTTGCGTGTAGGGCTGGCGCAGCTCTTCGAGCAAGGAGGCGCGTGTGAAGCGCATCAGACGGGCCAGCGACGCCAGGCCGAGGGTGACGGCCGGCAGGATGAGGTGGCGGGCGGCTTCGGTGAAGAGCGTGAAATCGCCAGCGAGCAGGGCGTCAACGAGCAGCAGGCGGGTGATGGGCGGCGCGCTGCGGCGGATCTGGGCCATGATTTCGAGGCGGCGCCCGCTGGGTAGCCAATCGAGGTGATAGAAGAAGATGAGGATGAGGACGATGCCGAGCACGAAGCTGGGGAAGGCCAGGCCGACCATCGCGCCGAGGCGCAGGCCCTGGTCGAGCCAGCTGCCGTGGCGCACGGCGCTGAGCGCCCCCAGAGGCAAGCCGAGCAAGATGGCGAAGATCATGGCCACCAGAGCCAGCTCGAAGGTGGCGGGGAAAAAGTGCCGCAGGTTATCGAGCACGGGCAGGTTGTTGAAGATGGAAGTGCCGAGGTCCCCACGGAGCAGATCGGCCACATACCGGATGAATTGTTCGCCGAGGGGGCGATCGAGACCCATGCGCTGGCGCATCCGCTCGACTTCTTCGGCGGTGGCATCCATGCCGGCGCGGAGTTGGGCGGGATCCCCCGGGATGACGCGGGAGAGAAAGAAGGTGACAGCGACGACGGCGATGAGCATGAAGCACATCAGGAGCAGGCGGCGCAGGATGAAGCGGCTCAGCGGCATCGCGCCACCGTATCTTTATGGGATGGAACGAACCGCGCCGTTTCGGATCATGCGAAGCAACGCGGTTCGGATGGGGTGGGTGTTGCGCGGTGGTTGACTACTCAGAAGAATAGTGCACGTCGCGCATATCGAGATAGTTGTAGACGCCGAAGTCATAACCTTCGACATTGGCGCGGGTCACCTGCGTTTCCTGATCCTGATAGAGCATCATCCAGACGGCATCTTCCATCAGCATCGCTTGCATCTGATGGGCGAGCGCTTCTTGCTCGGCGGGGTCATCGGAGGCGCGGTAGGCATCCAGCAAGGCGTCGTATTCTTCATTCATGTAGCGGGAAATGTTGCCGTCGAAATCACCCGGGGTGATCGCTTCCGAGTCGAAGCGCTCCAGGACGGAAATGGCCTGTGGATAATCGGGGCCGGAAACCCAGGGGTATATGCCGGTCACGTCGTTGCCGATGTTCTCCAGGAAGGGGCCGAAGGGTTGCTCCACCAGCTCGGCGGTGATGCCCACTTCGGCGAGGCTGGATTGGATGACGACGACGATATCCTTCAGGATGCGCCAATCGACGTAGATCAGCTCAATTTCCAGGCCATCCGCGTAACCGGCTTCCGCCAGCAAGGCGCGGGCGCGCTCCTGATCCTGTACGGGTAGGGGGTAATCGGCATCGTGGAAGGGCATCGAGGCGAAGACGGGTGTATTCATACGGACGCCGAAATCGCCCACCAGATTCTCCATGAGGCCATCGTAATCCATGGCGGCGACGATGGCCTGACGGACACGGACGTCATCGAAGGGTGGGATAGTGTGATTGAAGCTCCAGAAGGTAGCCTGGCCGGTAGCACGGCGGTGGATGGCGATGTCGGGGTTATCGGCCAGAGCGTTGATGATGTCATTGGGAATTTGCGGGACGGCGTCGACCTCCCCCGCTTCGAGGGAGAGGCGCGTCGCGGTGTCGTCTTTGTTGATGAGGGAGACAACTTCGCGGATGGGGGCAGGGCCGCCGTAGTAATCATCGAAGCGTTCGATTCGGGCGAATTCGCTGGGCACCCATTCGACGAAGCGATAAGGGCCGGTGCCCATCATATTCGTGGCCATGAATTCAGTGGACCAGGGATCTTCTTCGGTGGCATTGGCGCTGACCCAGGCTTCGGAGACGATGCTGGTGCCGCGCGGGTAGCCGAGCAGGAGGATGAAAGCGCTGAAGGGTTCCGTCAACGTGAAGCGGACGCTGAGGTCACCGGTCGCTTCGACGCTGGCGATCCAGGACGAGAGAGAAGCGGCATCGCCCTCACCGATGGCCAGCAGGCGCTCGAAAGAATAGACGACGTCGCTGGCTTGCAGGGTGCTGCCGTCGTGGAAGAGCACGCCCTCGCGCAGCTCGAAATCGTAGATCAGGCCATCATCGGAGACAGTCCAGCTGTGCGCCAGATCAGCCTCGACGCTGCTGCCGTCATAGGCTGTATCGACCAGGCGGCTGTAGACGTTGCGCAGGACGAAACCGGAGAGCGATTCGGTCACGGTCGCCGGATCGAGCGAGATGATCTCCAGCGGGCGGACGTAAATGAAGGTGTCGCGCTCTTGCGCGCCTGCGCTCAGGGGCAGGCAGAGCAAGGCCGCGAGCATCAGCAAGATGAATTTGCGTTTCATGGGAGCACTCCGTTTGAACATACGGGACGTTGCCAATTATAGACAAAGAAGGGCGATGAGCGCAAACCGCACGCAGCCAGCTGCCAGCGCGACGTCGCGGGCGCTATCTGGCCAGGCAATATCCCTTCCCTAATGCGCGGATTCTGCGTATCCTGCGAGAGTTCAAGAACATGGCTACGGCAACAGGAGAATGACATGCGAGGCGCGCAATTTCGGGTTCGGTTGGGTTGGCTCTGGGCGTTCGTCCTTTGCCTCGTGGGGGGCAGCGGCTGGGTAGCGGCGCAGGATTGCGATTTCGCCGCAGAACCGCTGCGCATCGGCGTCTTGGCGCCGCTTTCCGCGCCGGGCGCGGTGCTATCGGGGACGCAGGTGCAATGGGGGGCAGAATACGCGGCGGAGCAGCTCAACGCGGACTGTGGCATTTCGCTGGACGGGGTGAATCATCGGATTGAGCTGAGCGTGGGCGATTCCGAAGGTTTGCCGGAGCGCGGGCAGAACGCGGTGGAGTGGCTGATCTTCGAAAACGAGATCCACGCTCTGGTCGGCGGCTACCACAGCGCGGTCGCCCTGGCGACGATGGGCATCTTGCAGCAGCAGCAGATTCCGACCATCTTCGCCAACCCCTGGAACGACAACGTGACGATGAACGGCATCTTGCCTTATGGCAGCCAGGCGCCGCGGGTGAGTGTGCACGAGAACGGGCTGGATTACATCTTCCGCATCTCGCCGAGTTTCTCGTTGGCGGTGCCGGTGGTGAGCGATTGGCTGGCGGCGGTGGGCGTTTCGGACGTCGTGATCATCGCCGAGAACACCGACTACGGTGTGCCCATCGCCCTCAAGCACCAGGAGGAGCTGGCGAAGCGCGGCATACCGGCGGATATCTTCCACATTGAGCTGGGCACAGACGACTTCCTGCCGCTACTGAGCCGCATCTTCGCGCGGCCGCAGGTGCCGGGCGCGATCCTCGCCGAGATCACCGGCGAGACGACGCTGAATTTGACGCATCAGATGGTGGAGCTGGGGCTGGCGCCGAGCGAAGATACGATCTGCATCATCGATGAGATTGCCTACGCCTCCGAGACATATTGGCGCGCGGTGCCGGATGGCAATTATTGCACCTTCGTGCGCGATGGCACGATCCCGCCACTCTATACCGCTTTGACCGATCAGGTAGCCGAAGCGTATTTCGCCGATTTTCACGAAGAAATCACCAGCTATGCGCTCTCCGCCTTTGACGCGCTGATGCTGATGGCGGACGCGATCGAGCGCGCGGGCTCCGCTGAAGATGGGGCGGCGATCGTGCGGGCGATCGAGCTGAGTGATATCGAGCTGACGACGGGGCATTATTACTTCGCATACGGTTCGCACCAGCCGGAGTTGGCGGACGAGCGCGCCTGGCTCTGGCACCAATGGCCGGAGCCAATCATCACGGTGATGCAATATTTCGAAGAAGGGCAACGCGGCCCGGATGCCGCCGTGCTCTGGCCGCCGCAATATCAGACGCACGGCACATCATACGTGGAATACGGGGAACGGCCACCGGAATAGGGGGCAGACTACGGACCCTTCCTGCTGGTTTGGGGGAAGGGCCCTCAGGCCCAGAAGGCTTTCTTGAGGTCGGTGAATTCGCTGGTCGGCCCTTCGAATTTGTTGCGCCCGAGCTCCAGCACATAGACGTAATCGGCGATTTTCAGCGCCTGGCGGATCTCCTGGTCGACGAGGATGATGGTCAGGCCGTCCTGATCGCGCAGATCGACGAGCATGCGGTAGACCTCTTCGCTGAGTAGCTTGGCGAGGCCGGCGGTGGGTTCATCGACGAGGATGACGCGCGGCCCGGTCATGAGCGTGCGGCCGATTTCGACCATCCGTTGCTGACCGCCGCTGAGGGAGCCAGCGGGGTCGTTCCGCTTATCGCGCAGGACGGGAAAGCGTTCGTAATTTTCTTCGATTTTGCGGAGGATGCGCTCTTCATCCTTGCGGAAGGTCCAGGCGCCCATCATGAGGTTCTCTTCTACGGACATGTACGGGAAGATGCCCGGCTGTTGGGGGATGTAGCTGATGCCGAGGTCGATGAGGCGGTGGGTGGGAGTGCCGATGATATCCTGGCCGTCGTAGATGATTTCGCCGCTATGGGGGCGTAGGAAGCCGTAGAGCGCTTTGAGCAGGGTGGACTTGCCGACGCCGTTGGCGCCCAGCACGGTGGTGATTTTGCCGTCGGCCGCGGCGATGTTGAGCCCCTGTAAAATGTGTAGATCGGGGTAATAGCCGACGTAGAGGTCCTTGACTTCGATCATCGGTCTGCGCCTCCTGCGCCATTCGCGTTATCAGCGCCACTGGCCTGGGCAGCGTCTTCTTCGTCGTCTTCGCCGAGGTAGGCTTCGATGACCGCGGGGTCGCTGCGGACGGCTTCGGGTTCGCCATCGGCGATGAGCGCGCCGAAGTTGAGGACGAGCAAGCGTTGACTGAGCTCGAAGACGGCGTCCATATCGTGGCTGATGAGGAGGACGGCTTTGCCATCTTTGTAGACGCGATCGATATAGGCATAGATGGTTTGCTGGAGGCGGGGATGGACGCCGGCGAAGGGTTCATCGAGGATGATGATATTGGGGTCGAGCATGAGGAGGCGGGCGAGTTCCAGCAATTTTTGTTGCCCGCCGCTCAGGGCGCGGCCGTATTCCTGAGCGAGGTGGCTCATGGTGAGGAAATCGAGCACTTCGCGGGCGCGTTCTTCGATCTGCGCTTTGGAATCGTTGGGGTAGCGCGCCCAGGCGGGGACGAGCATGTTTTCGAGGACCGTCATGCGGCGCAGGGCGCGGGTGACCTGGAAGGTGCGGCCGAGGCCGGCGCGGGCGACTTCGTAAGCGGGGCGGCCGTTGATGCTGCGGCCGTTGAGGCTGATGGTACCGCGCGAGGGGTTGAGCATACCGCTCATCAGATTGGCCAGGGTGGTTTTGCCGGCGCCGTTGGGGCCGATCATGCCGATGAGCTGGGGCCCATCCACGGTGAGGGTGACGTTATCGACGGCGAGGTTGCCGCCGAAATTCTTGCTGACATCATGCAGTTCCAGGTGGAGCATTAGGTAGCCTCCTCATCACCAAAATCGTCATCGGAGCGGACTCTGCGGATGGCGACGGTCTCTTGCATGGCAACATCCCGCCCCTGGAACCACTGCATGACGGGGTAGAGCAGGCCGTTGCGCATGAAGCGCAGGGTGAGGATCATGACGATGCCGAAGACGGCGTAGCGCCAGAAGCCGGGCTCAAAAGCGGAGGCGCCATGGCTGAGGTGGATGCCGACGACGGGGAAACTCCATTCGCTCTGCTCCGCCAGCAGGGCATTCAGGAAGAGGACCAGCAAGACCAGCAGGCCGATGAAGAGCAGGATGAGAACGCCGTAATAGCGGGGGCGGCTGAGGTGAGCCAGGCGGACGTGCAAGAAGCGCAGTGATTGTTGGATGGCGAAGGTCGCCACGGCGAGGATCAGGAGGATATCGAAGAAGCGGGCCACCGAATCCGTGGCCGTGGTCAACACGGCGGGCACCAAGAAGCGAAGGATACCGATGATCACCAGCGTTACGACCAGAGCGCCGACCTGGAGCGGGGTTGGGTTCAGGGCGCGCTTTTCGGCCTCGAAATAACGTTGACTCAGCCGCAGGGCGACGCGCATCACAAAAGCCATGATGAGGACCGAAGCGCCCAAAAAGACGAGGCTGAACACGTCATAATCCAGTTGGATGGCGAAGGGGAGCGGGATCTCACGGAAGACTTCCAGCAGCAGGCGGGAAACGAAGGCGCCGGCGGCCGCGGCCAACATGCTTTCCATGCCGCCGAGCACGGCGTAGGTGATCAACAGGGAGGTGGAGAGGAGGCGCAGGGCATCCGGCGAGATGCGTTCCGCGCCGACATCGCTGAAATAGATGGAGCCGGTGATGCCGACGAGGATGGCGGTGAAGGTGAAGATGAAAATTTTATAGCGCACGATGTTGACGCCCAGCGCGGCGGCGGCGTCCTCATCTTCCCGCATGGCGCGCAAGAATAGTCCGACGCGCGAATTGGCCAGCAGGTACATCAAGATCAAGGAGATGACGAGCAGGATGAACATCATGTAATAGCTGGCGTCGCGTTCGAGGATGCGCGCTTCGGGGGAACCGCCGAAATCGAAAAGCGGGCGCAGGGAAAGGCCATTCATGCCGCCGGTGATGGGTTCTTCGGCGACGATCACCTTGCGGATGATTTCCGAGAAGGCGATGGTGAACAGGGCCAGGTAAGAAGAGCGCAGGCGAAGCAGCAACCAGCCGACGATGACGCCCACAATGCCGGCGACGACACCGCCGATGAAGATGGCGACCACGGGGGAGAAGAAACTGGACGAGATGGAGAAGAAGCCATCCCGCGAGAGCATGCCGGCGGTATAAGAGGCGATGGCGACGAAACCCATGTGGGCGAAGGAGAATTGGCCGGCGACACCCGCCAACAAGGCCCAGCTGGCCGACATGATGGCCCAGAAGAAACCGCTGAGCACCACCGTCTTCTGGTAGGGATTGACGCCGGAGATTTGGGGGAAGGTGACAAAGAAGATGGCCAGAGCGGCCAGGATGGCGAAGCCAAGGAAGCGGCGGCGCGCGTGGATGTCTGTCGTTTCGGCGCGGATGACGGCCATCAGAGGCGCTCCCGCCCGAAGAGGCCGGTCGGTTTGATGAGCAGGACGAGGGCGAAGATGAGCAGGCCGTAGACATCTTTATACGCGGCCGCGCGGTCACCACCGGCGAGGCAACCGGAGCCCATCGTCTCCATCAGGCC
The DNA here is from genome assembly GCA_011523615.1 of Chloroflexota bacterium. Classification (GTDB taxonomy): domain Bacteria; phylum Chloroflexota; class Anaerolineae; order Aggregatilineales; family Phototrophicaceae; genus WTGJ01. The sequence continues at coordinate 49,005 of WTGJ01000024.1, forward strand.
GACGATCACGCCTCCGATGAGGGCGCCGGGGATGGAGCCGAGGCCGCCGAGGACGACGATGATGTAGGCGCGGCCGGCGTTGATCTGCCCGATCCAGGGGACGAAGTTGAAGATGGGGATCAGGGCGGCACCGGAAATGCCGGCGAGCATCGCGCCCAGGCCGAAGGCGAGGGTATTCATGTTGAGCGGGTTGATGCCGGCGACGGCGGCGGCCTGCTTATCCATGCTGACGGCGCGGAGGGCGCGGCCGGTCCAGGTGCGGCGGAAGAAATACATGAGGGCCAAGATGAGCAGGAGGCCGATGAGGGCGGTGAAGGTACGGTCCCCCAAGAAACGGAGCGGGCCGATGATGCGGTCGCGATCGGCAGTGAGGACGAGTTCAAAGCGGCGGACATCCAAATAGCGGCCGACTTTGACAGGGAGCGGCCCCTGGGTGGAGAGGACGAGCGATTCCAAGAAGAAGCCGAAGCCAAAGGTGATGAGGATGGCGTATTCGTGGATGCGCTCGACTTTGCCCAGGTGCATGGGGCGCAGGAGCAAACGCTCGAAGACGGCGCCGATGATGAAAGTGACGACGGCGGCGACCGGAATGCCGAAGAGGGGGTTGATGGTGATGCCGAAGGAATTGGCGCCGATTTCCAGCAACCAGTAGGAACAATAGCCACCCAGCATGTAAAACTGGGCATGGGTGAAGCTGACGACACCCTGCACGGAATAGATGAGGGTGAGGCCGACGGCCATGAGGGCGTAGATGAGGCCGATGTTGATGCCGTTGATCAACTGTTGCGAGACATAAGTCACGTTGCCGGGGTAGAGGAAACAGAAAGTATCATCAAAACTGCGGGCGTAAAAGGAATAGAGCGCGATGAGCTGCCAGCCGCTGAGCAGGGCGAGCCAGGACGACCAGCGAGCGCTCAGTTTGGGCGCCTCATACCAGAGCGGGGCCAGCACCAGGGGGCCGGCCGCGAAGCCGCCGAGGGCGCCGATCATGAGCGCTTGCGTGTCATCGAGGCCGAGCTGGCGGTAGCGCCGGGGGGTGATGTAAGCGCCGAAGATGGCCCAGGCCGGGCCGGCCAACAACAGCCAGAGCAAGACGGCGAGGCGGATATCCGGCAAATTGAAGGCGACGATGGAGGCGAGCAGGACGCCGAGGAGCATACTGGTGGTGAGCCAGCCGCGCGGCATGCGCACCGGGCGGCGCCAATAGAGATAGCCGATGGCGAGCGGCCCCAGGGCAAAACCACCGGCCGCGCCACCCAGGCGGTAACTGGCATCGCCTTCGTGCAATTCGCTGGCATGCCCTTCCTCTGGTTCGAGGAGGCGCGGGATGTACACCCCGCCGATCAGCGCCCATATGGGCCCCGCCAGGAGCAGCCAGACGATCCACCAATCCATCATTTGTACCGAAAGCACCTTCTACTTTGTGAGATTATAGTGCGAACCGCCAGATTAAGAAAACAGGGGGCGTTGCGGCCCCCTGTTTTGAGTTATTGCGGGCGGACCTAGGTTCCGGCGGAGCTACGTTCCACATGAACTTCGTTCCGCTCCAACCGACTCCGGTTCAACCTATTCTGCTTCCGGATCAGTGCCGTATTCGATGTAAGCCGTGTCGTGCGTCCAGTAGGCGGGCGGCCAGATGACGGCGGCTTCCGGACCGCGTTGCCCGGTGCGGAAGAACTGCATCATGGTGACCGCAGGATCCGGCCATTGGTGCCACATCCAGGCGGGGAGGCCATCTTCCAAGGGGCTCTTGGTCTGGGTGGTGTAGGGGAAGTGGTAGCGGCCCTGCGAGAGCTCGACATCGGAGCGCTCGATTTCCAGGGCGATGGTGGCGCCATCCAGCGAGTTGGCGCGGGTGATGGCGTCGGTCACCAGCCAAACGGCGTCGTAGGTGGCGAGGGCGAAGCTGGCGATATCGGCGCCGAATTCCGCATAGTGGTCATCATTGAGTGCTTGCGCGACCGGGGTCAAGAGAGCGGGGACGATGCCGACGCGGAAGAAAGCGCAGTAGTTGCCATCGGGGACGGTGGACCAGTAGGCATCCGCCTGGTATGCGTTCTGGTTGGTGATGCAGATGGTATCCTCATTCGGCGCGAGGCCGGCTTCGGTCATCTGGTTGGTGAAATTCAGCGCCGTTTCGCCGGTAATCTGAGTCTTGATGGCATCCGGCGGGGTGGGGCGGGCGAGGATGCGGTCGATGAGGGGCAGGAAGTCTTCCTGGCCCAGTTCGATGTGGAAGATATCAACGTTGTCTTCATCTAGGCCGCCGGCGATGAGCAATTCTTTGTCTTTGTCAGCCGCGGGGACGCCGTAGTCGGTATTTTCAGCGACGATGACGACATCATCCACGCCGAGGTAGAGCAACCAATCGACGGAAGCCTTGCTGGTCATCGAGCTGGCGGGTGAGATGCGGAAGATGTAATCGATGCCTTCTTCGTTGCTCTCGACGCGCGCCCCGGCGTTGCCGTAGGGCTGGATGCCGTTGGCCGTCACGTTGTCGTTCCAGGGCTCCGAGAAGACGGTGGGGATGGCGTTGGCTTGCATGACGCCCATGGTGGCGAGGCCGACGGCGCTATGGAAGACGCCGGCCATGGCGACGACGCCATCTTCAAAGATCATGCGCTCGGCGACGGCCTGGGAGCGTTCCGGTAGACCTTCGGAATCGCCGATGATGGCCTCAACTGCCCAGTTCTGCCCATCGACAGTGACGCCGCAGGCTTCGTTGATGTCTTCGACCGCTTCCAGGATGATCCAGCGCATTTGCTCGCCACTCAAGACGGCGCCCGGCGCGGAGAGGGGCATGAGCGTGCCGATTTTCAGCGTCTCTTCGGCGAAGTTGCAATCATCCTGGGCGCCGACGAAACTCAGGCCGGGCAGGCTGAGTGCTAGCAACAGTAAGAGAAGCATGCCTTTCTTGATCATTGGATTTTCTCCTTATGTTCTTCGTTCACAACGTTTTGCATCGGTGGTGTGCCGTAGTGGCGCAGCGTTGCTGTGGGTAACGGTTTCCCGTCCAATGTGGCCCTGACTGGTGGGGCGATGCGCCTCTGGATCTTAGCCCGATAGCCAGCGCAAGTTCACGCTGCGCACAGGTTCACACTGCGCTCGGCGGTTTGCCCAGACCACGGTGCGAGGTAGTCGATGGCTTTTCGCCTGGCCCGCGGCGACACAGAACCCACCGATGTTCATCCAACATAGCGCAAAGCGCGAGCAAACGCAAGCCTGCGGGTTGCAGGGGTGGGCAGGGGCATGCCCGGGGGTTGCGCTTCCCTCACTCGCCGGGGACGGTGCCGTAGGGGATGAGGGCGGTGCCGTGGGTTTGATATTGCGGTGGCCAGATCACGGCGGCTTCGGGGCCGGGTTGGCCTTCGCTGAAGTATTGCATCATGGTCAGGGCCGGATCGGGCCACTGGTGCCACATCCAGGCGGGTTCATCGCCGAGGTCGGGGTTGTGGGAGCCGTAGCGGAAATGGTAGTGCCCCTGGGCGAGGGTGACATCGCTGAGTTCGATCTGGCGGACGATGGCGGCTTTGTCGGTGATGGTATTGGCGCGCTCGATGGCACCGGCCATCAACCAGAAGGCGTCGTAAGCAGCCAGGGCATAGCTGGAAATATCATCACCGAAGGCCTCCAGGTAAGAATCGGCCACGAAATGGGTCATCTCGTTGAAGAGGGGTGGCACGATCCCTACGCGAAAGAAGACGCAGTAGTTGCCATAGGGGACGGTTTCCCAGAACGTCCTGCCAGCGTAGGCGATTTCATCCACCAGGACGCAGAGCGTATCTTCGTTGGGGGCGAGCCCGACTTCGGCCATTTGCTGGGCGAGGTTGAGCGAAGTTTCGCCGGTCATCTCCAGGATGACGGCATCGGGGAGTTCGGCTGCGGCCAGGATGCGGGTCAGCAGGGGGAGGAAATCTTCCTGCCCCAATTCGACATGGTAAATATCGCTCCGCGCGCCACCGGCGGCCAATAATTCGGCGTCCTTTTCGGAAGCGGGGACGCCGTAATCGGTATTCTCGGCGATGATGACGACGTTTTCGGAACCGACGTGTAACAACCAATCGATCATGACGGTGGCGGCGAAGGAGATGGCCGGGGAGATGCGGAAGACGTAATCGATCCCGGCTTCGTTGGTGGTGATGCGGGCGGGTTGCCCTTCAAAGGCCTGGATGCCGTTGGCGCTGATGTTGTCGTTCCAGGGGCCGCTGAAGATCATGGGGATGGCGTTCTGTTGGTAGATGCCCATGGTGGCGAGGCCGACCGCGCTGTGGTAATCCCCAACGACGGCGACGACGCCATCCTCAAAGATCATGCGTTCCAGGGCCGCTTGCGCCCGTTCGGGGAGGCCTTCGTTATCACCCACCGCCAGTTCGATGCGATGGTTGACGCCATCGATTTCGATGCCGCAATTGGCGTTCCATTCGTCGACGGCGAGTTGCACGGCCCAGACGATCTGCTGGCCGAGCAGGACCGCGCCGGGGGCGGAGAGGGGGGCCATCGTGCCGATGGGGATGGGCTCTTCAGCGAATTGGCAGGCTTCTTCCTGCGCGGTGGCGGCGGTGGCGAAGGAAGGCAATAGCAGGGCAAACACAAAGAGCGAGCGGCTGAAATGTTTCATCTGAGCACCTCGTTTCTTGTGAGCGCCTGATGTCCCGATGTGAATGGAGAAGCCCTCCCGCCACCCCCTAGGAAAGGGATGGTGGGAGGAATGGGTTGATTTTACTCGCCGGGGGCGGCGCCGTAGGGGATGAAGGCGGTGTCGTGCGTCCAGTAGGCCGGCGGCCAGACGACGGCGGCTTCGGGGCCGGGTTGGCCCTGGATGAAGTACTGCATCATCGTCACGGCCGGCTCGGGCCACTGGTGCCACATCCAGGCCGGATCATCGCCGAGGTCGGGGTTGTGGGAGCCGTATTGGAAGTAATAGCGGCCCTGGGTGAGGGTGACGTCGGTCTGTTCGATTTCGCGGACGATGCTGGGGCCGTCGGTTGCGCTGCCGGCGCGTTGGATGGCCTGCACCATGATCATGTAGGCGTCGTAGGTGGCCAGGGCGTAGCTGGTGATTTCGTCCTGGTATTCATCGCGGTAGGCATTCACGACAGCCAGGGACATCTCATTGTAGAGGGCGGGGACGATGCCCACGCGGAAGAAGGCGCAATAGTTGCCATCGGGCACGCTGGCCCACCAGGTCTCGGTTTTGTAAGCCGTTTCGTCGACCAGGGCGCAGATGGTGTTTTCACTGGGGGCGAGGCCGCTTTCGGCCATCTGCTGGGTGAGGTTGAGCATGGTTTCACCGGTGACTTCGACCATCACGGCATCGGGGAGATCAGGGCGGGCGAGGATGCGATCGATGAGCGGTAGGAAATCCTCCTGCCCCAATTCGACGTGGTAGATTTCCACGTCATCATCGGCCAGGCCGCCCGCCATGAGCAGCTCCTTATCTTTTTGCGCCGCGGGCACGCCGTAATCGGTATTTTCGGCGATGACGATGGCACGCTCCACACCGAGGTGCAGCAGCCAGTTCATCGAGGTCGGGGCGGCGAGGGAGATGCTGGGTGAGGTGCGGAAAATGTAATCCAGACCGTCGTCGTTGGTGGAGACGCGGGGCGCGCGCGTTTCGAATTCCTGGATGCCGTTGGCGGTGATGTTGTCGTTCCAGGGGCTGGCGTAGATGGTGGGAATCTCGTTGTCATGCAGGATGCCCATGGTCGCCAGGGCCACCGCGCTGTGAAAACCGCCGATGACGGCGACGGCGCCATCATCAAAGATCATGCGCTCCACGGCGGCCTGGCCGCGCTCGGGGAGGCCTTCGGAATCGCCGATGACCGTTTCGACGCGGTGATTGACGCCATCGATGGCGATGCCGCAGGCGGCGTTGACGTGCTCCGCGGCGAGCTCCGCCACCCAGGCGATTTGGACGCCATCGAGCACCGCACCCGGCGCGGAGAGCGGGGCCAGGGTGCCGATGCGAATGACTTCTTCGGCAAAGTTACATGCTTCATCCGATTGCGCTGAGAGGGGTGATGCAAGCAGCAACAAGAGCGCACAAAGATAAATCGCAAGAGCTTTCATAGTGAACCTTTCTGATCACGTCTCCTTAAGCCGGTGAGTGAATTGTACCCACAATCGCATGAACTGCCAATTGCAGGGAGTCGCCGCCCAGGAAAAGCGGGGTTTGGTTGGCAATTGCTTGCGATTTTGTTAGATTCACGGCAGCTATGGTGCGCCGATGAAACACAATCCAGCCTGACCATAGAATGATCCGAGTTGGGAAGTGAGAAATTTGAAGGAGAGGAGAAATGAACGGGAAGTGGATCCTCTTGCTGCTGGCAGCGCTGCTGAGCGTGGTGCCGCTGGCGCAAGCGCAGGATCCCCGCCTCCCAACCCCCAAGAACGTTCGTGTTTCTGGCACGACTCTCTCCTGGAAAGCGGTGGCCAACGCCAGTGGCTATGAGCTGCGCTGGCGTTCCGGTGGTGGAACCTGGATGAGAGCCACCCTACCGGCCAGCCAGACCCGCTTCACCATCCACAACCTCACTCCTAACGTCTACTATGCGGTGCAGGTACGCGCGCTGGCGGCCCGCGGTTCGGCTTTCCGCCACAGCAGCTGGAGCCGCCCCCTGGCGCTGCGGCGCAGGGTAAATGCCACGGCCACGCCCACCCCCACGGTGACTCCGTTGCCGACGCCATCGCCCACCGCAACTCCTACTCCTCCACCGCGCGACCTGCCGGCGCCCAGCAACTTGCGCCTGCTGCGGAGCGACAGTGATGCCGGAACAGCCACCATCGCCTGGCGATCAGTCGAACGGGCGGATGGCTACCGTCTTCGTTGGCGCCCGGTGGGGGGACGTTGGCGCGTCACGGACCTGCCCGCCACGCCAACCCGCTACACCCTGCAGAATCTCTCGCCAAACGCCAACATCACCGTGCAGCTGCGCGCGTTGGGTGATGGCGTGCTGAACGAGGCGCGTGGCCCCTGGAGCAAAACGCTGACCCTGCGCCTGCTACCGCTGCCCACGGGGACGCTCACAGCGACCACGTCTCAAACGCCGACGCCAACGTTGACCCCGACGAATACTGCCACCCACACTCCGACCTTTACCCCAACTTACACCCCCTCGCCAACTCTCACGCCTACTTTCACACCGACACCCACCTTCACGCCGTCGAACACGCCTACGCCCACCCCTACCTACACACCCACGAATACCTCGACGCCTACACCAACCAATTCACCGACTCCTTCGCCTACTTTCACACCTACGCCAACCTCCACGCCGTCGAATACGCCTACATCGACCCACACACCATCGCCCACATTTACGCCGACGAGTACTCCGACACCCACCTTTACCCCGTCGAACACACCGACTTTCACCCCCTCGCCGACCTTCACACCGTTACCGCCTCCGCCAGCGGCACCCATGTACCTAAACACCTACAGCTTCGCCGCCACCGAGCTCACCCTGTACTGGCAGCTCTCTCCCGACGCCACCCGCTACGAAGTGCGCGGCGGCAACCTGACCGCCTGGACGGACGCCGGCGCATTCAGCGGCGTTGTCGGTCAATACACTTTCCGTGGGCTCAGCGCTGACAGCGAATACAGCCTGAGTGTGCGCGCCGTGAATGCCGGTGGCGCTTCGTCGCCCGCCTCGATCCGCGGTCGCACCGTGCCGTTGCCGAGCGCTACGCCGACGCCTACTTTCACTCCGTCGAATACACCTACGCCCAGCCCTACTTTTACACCTTCCCATACCCCTACCTTCACTCCCACCTACACCCCCACACCGACGTTCACTCCTACATTGACACCCACAGCCACCTTTACCCCGACTGCAACACCATCGCCCACCCCGATCATCGAGCAACAGAGCAAAACGGAGAAGAAGACCGAGTGGTGCCTCAGGGAGGGGCGGGAAGCAGATTGCACCTTCAGCAGGGAGTGTCGCTATTCCTGCCAGCGCGCCTTACCGGGCGCCAGTTGTGAAAGGATCAGCGGCACCGAGCAGTGTGGCGATTGGAAACTCACTCATGTGGAGTATCGGAATCCGCCGCCAACGGCTTATCCGATAGAATCATTTAGTTATACGGAAACACGAACTAGGAGAGGTGAATATATTGGTGTTCATGAAGAGAGAAGGGTATGCACCGGTCAATGCGAGCGCAGGTCACCCAATTTTTGCCCCATAATTTCAGGAACTTTGTCATGCACTCCATGGGAAACAGTGCCGTTCTAATAACGAAAAACTGACATAAGGAGATCCAGACAAGCACACCTTTACCTGCCGATGCATAGATTCTTGGTCGGAATTGACGGCGGCTTCCTGGCGCAGGGGGCGGCGATTTCGCTCTTCATCTTCCCGGTGCTGTTGGTGGTGGCGATCATCCTGCTGCGAACCGCCAGCCGCACGGAGATCCGATGATGGAGCTGGACGTGAGCGAACGACGCCCACCGATGGCCTCCCCGCGCGCTGGCTTGCGCTGGGAGCGGGTGCTGGGAAGTACCCTGCGCACTCTGGTGGTCGCTTTTTTCTGCTTCCTGGCCATCGCCCCGTTCTTTGCGATGGCGACGGGGCTACTGCAAAACGACAATGATCTCTACCGCAGCGGCAACCAGCTGTGGTTCACCGAAGCACCGACGCTGCGAAACATCCATTTCCTGTTTGAAAACACCAATTATCTGACCTTCGTGCGCAATTCGACGGTGGTGGGCGTCGCGGTGGTGGTGATCACGCTGTTATTTTCGCTGCCGGCGGCATACGCGCTGGCCCGCCTGACCGGGCGCTGGGGTGAGCGCGCGGGGATCATGATGTTCATCGTCTACCTGGTGCCGCCGACGCTGCTCTTCATCCCGCTGTTCCGCATCATCGTCTCGCTGGGGTTAAAGGACTCGCCGCTTTCCTTGATGTTGGTCTACCCGACGATCACGGTGCCGTTCTGCACCTGGTTGTTGATGGGCTTTTTCAAGTCCGTGCCGCCGGAGCTGGAGGAAGCGGCGCTGGTCGATGGCTACCACCGCTTCGAGGCTTTTTTGCGGGTGGTGTTGCCGCTGGCATGGCCGGGGATCATCTCGGTGGTCGTTTTCAGCTTCACCTTGACGCTGCATGAGTACGCCTATTCGCAGGTGTTCATCTCTCGTCTGGAGTGGCGGACTCTGAGCACAGGGGTGCCTTCGGCGCTGATCCGGGGCGACGTGTTCTTCTGGCAGGCCTTGCTGGCGGCAGCCTTTTTCATCGCCATCCCGGTCGGTCTGGTCTACAACCTGTTCCTGGACCGCCTGATCCAGGGTTTCACGATGGGGGCGGTCAAGGGTTAAGCGCCGGCTGAGCGGTGATGGCTGGAGGTGCGCCTATCCGTTGGATCGGAGCTGGGCCAGCACCGCGTCCCGCAGGAAGACGATGAAAGCGAGCGTGTGGCCATACACGATGTGGCCGTAGAAGATGGGGCCCAGCTCCAGGCGGAACAGCTCGCCGCCGCTGATCAGGGGCAGGATGATGTTGCCGCCGATGACCCACCAGAGGAGGCCGTAGAGCAAGCCGCCGACCACGATATTCAGCAAGGGGTTGCCAAAGTCTACGAAAGGCAGGAACAGCGCAGTATAGAGCGCCGCGACCACGATGCTGATGGCGAGATGCAGGACGAAACCCACCAGGGGGCCGGCCCCGAAGGCACCACCCACCAGATCCTGCAGATCCGGCCCGGCATAAGCGAGGAAGAAATACCCGGCGATGACCCCCGGCAACAGCCCGCGGCACAAGTTTTCCTGCTTAAGGTTCACATTCCCTCCTGGTCGGTATGATCCAGCACACTGGCACGATTCACGATCGCAGACTACACTCCAATTCATCATACACATGCCTTGCACCTGGCAAAACGCAATCTGAGTCAGCGCTGAATGGACGAAATGCAATGACCCCCCCCCCCCCGCAAAAATTTGGCGATGAAGCCTTTTGCCTTCTCTTCGCGCTTGCGGGCCGCAAGGCGGGCGGCGCTGTTCCTGATCGCCTGCGTCTCATGGCTGGCCGTCCCCGCGCGTGCGCAGGTCAATCCAACCGTAACCTCCTGCGGCCTGCCGGCGGGGGGCAACATCAACGTTACCGTCACCTACACCTTGAGCGCGGATTGCACCTTGACGAGCACTCTGAGGATCGCCAACGCCACTCCGGGCATTACCCTGACCATCAACGGCGCCGGTCATACCCTGAGCGGCCCGGCCAGCGGACATTTCATCTCGGGCATTGCCACCAGCACCCTCGTCGTCAACCAGTTGACTTTCGATGGCGGTGGGATCGCTCGCCCCTTAGGAATCCAGGCGGGTACGATCCGCCTGACCAACGTCAGTATCAAGCGGTTCAGGGGTTCTGCTCTGGCTGGTGTGGCCGGTGGAACCGTCCAGATTACGAACACGCTCTTTGAAAACAATGTTTCGGCGGCGTTGTTAGTCGGCGATAATGGCTCCGGCATCCGAAGCCCCGCGAATGTGACGATGACCATGAATAACGTCGTGATTCGCAACAACTCGCGTGGTGGTGCAGCCGTCACGATGTTGACGGGCGCTACGCTCACCACCAGTGGCTGCCTGACCTTATCGGGGAACCTCCCTTACGACATCTACGGTGGCACCTGGACGGACAACAGCAGCGGGCCCTGCAGCGGCACGATCGGCAACGGCGACCCGGCGTCCCTCCCGCCGGTCACCGCGGCGGCTTGCGGCTTTCCCGAGTCTGGCAATCTCGATGCATCCACCACGTACACTCTTTCGGCGGATTGTGTGCTCAGTGGCGACCTGCGGATCTCGGAAAAAGTTCACATTACCGTCCGCGGCAACGGCCGCCGCCTCCGCGTTCCGAGCGGCTTTCTGAACATTTACATCGCCGCCACCGGCTCGCTGAGCATCAACAATCTCAGCGCGAGTGGGGTGCGGATCTATAATTACGGCAGTTTCACGGCGGATCGGTATCACGTAGAACAACTCACGACGAGCGCCATATACAATATAGGCAGCGCCACGATCAACCGGATCATCATCGAAAACCTCAACGCCCCGGGATCCAGCGGCGCGATCATCGCCTGGAATCCCTACGGGAAGGGAGATACGACTCTCACCGACGCCATCATCCGCAATAACGTCAACCGCCGCGGCGCTCTGGCGAATTTCAACGCGAGCATCACCCTGACCGGCTGCATCACGTTGGAGAACAACACGCCGATGGATTTCTTCGGCACCGTCACCGATCAGCGCAGCGGCGCTTGCGACGAGGCAGACATCCGGCCCAGAATCCCACCCATAACCCCGACCGGCGGTATCTTGCACCAACGTCGGCCGCTGAATTGCTTCCAGCAACTGGGCGCCATCGGCCTGATTTGCCACAACCAAAAAGAGGGGGCCAACAGCGCGATCGAAGTCTGGGGCATTACGGACGACAGTACTGGTTACTTCATCCTCGAAGTCAGGCGAGCACAGCTGGACCTCATCCAGCCGCCCCGGGCCCTCGTCGCCTGCTCTGCAGATGGGCGCGTCGCCGTGCGCGTCTGGGCGGACCGCAACGTCACCGTCGCCATGGGGCCCAGCCCGGAAGGCAAGACGCATCACGTTACGTTGGCGAAACACCTCAAGGGCGAGGTGTTGGGCACCACCGATACGACGGACGGCCGCCCCTGCGAGCCGCTGACGTCGGTCGAGACCGAAGCGGTCACCGTAGCACCCGCGCTGCTGGCCCCCTGGGTAAGGCCCCAGACCGCACGCGCCGATGGATCGCTGGTCCATGTCGTCCAACCGGGCGATACGATTCACAGTATCGCCGTCGCTTATGGGCTGGATCCACTCGTCATCGTAACGCTCAATCAACTGGATCGTGGCGGTCGTTGGATCTTCCCCGGGCAGGAGATTCTCATCCGCGCGGCAGACGAGGAATAGCCCGGGGGACGGGGTCGCTCAATCCGGCAGCTCCGGCAGGCGCCAATTGGCGGGGTGGCGGGGGTGGCCGCGGGCCGCATAGACGGCGCGGATGAGGGCGAAATCGTGCCGGTAATCGCCACTGGGGTAGAAGGTGAGCGCGCAACCGACGCGCTTGCGGCGGTAGTCGATGTAAATGAGGGCGATGGGCACCTGAGTGGCGTGGGCGATGTGGTAAAAGCCGCTCTTCCACTGCTTGCGCAGGCGGCGCGTCCCTTCCGGGGTGAAGATAAGCACCATGCGGCGCGCGTTGCGCAGGCGGGCGCTCAATTGGAAGACCACATCATGGGAGCGGCTGCGGTCGATGGGGATGGCGCCGATGGCGCGCAGTAGGGCGCCGATGGGCGGGCGAAAGACGCTGTGTTTGATGGCGACGTGCGGCCGGCGCCCGGCGTGGAGGGCGATGGGCAGCAGGTGAGCGAAATCCCAGTTGCTGGTATGGGGGGCGCCGATGACGACGAAGCGGGGGATATTCGGGATGCCGGTTTCCAGGCGCCAGCCACAGGCCCACCAGAGCAACCAGAGCGGCCAACCGAAGAGCCGGGCGAGGAAGCGGCCGAACAAGGGGATAGCTTAAATCAACGACGCGGCAGCTCGGCAGCCACCGCGTCGAACATTCATCCGTGCTTTTTCGGCCTTGCCTTATATTTCGTGCGAGGCGACGATCCAGGCCAGGGTATGGCCGAAGATGATATGGCCGATGAGGCTGGCTCCGTTGAAATCCAGCGAGAGGATATCGCCGCCGCTGATGGCGGGCATGATGATGTTGCCGCCGATGATCCACCAGATGAGACCGTAGATCAAGCCGCCGATGGCCACGGTGAGGAGCTGGTTGTCCCCGAAGAAATTGGCAGCCCCCACGTAGACTCCCGTGTAGAGCGCGCCGATCACTGCGCTGATGATGATGTGGATGATGAAACCGACGAGCGGCGTGTCGCCGGCGCCGATCATGCCACCGACATCCATATTCATCCCCGGCCCGGCAAAAGCGAGGAAGATGAACCCTGCGATGATGCCGGGCAGGATGCCCTTCATCATGTCTTCTTGCGATCCCATTGGTTTCTCCTTTTGGTTCAACCCGACAAACCTTACTGGCGCGGAAACTCCGCCGCAGCCTTAGAGCGTAAGTCTATAACAATTTTCAAATAATGCGAATCTTGGACAAACCCTGGCGATTCATCGTCGAATTGCCTCGATCCGCCCTCTGGTGGGCCATGGCCGGCGAGCGGTGATAGCGGGTAACTTCCAGCGCTTCCTCCCGCACCGTGGCCGGGGAACATGGGCCGGGTGACTATCCTTCGGCGAGCAGGCGCCAGGCGGTTTCGGCCAAGACGGCGCTGCCCAGATGCAGGCAATCCTCGTTGATGTCGAAGATGGGCGAATGGTGCGGGCGGGAATGCTCGTCGTAGCGGGCGCCGAGGAAGACCATCGCGCCGGGCGCTTTTTGCGTCATGTATGAAAAGTCTTCCGCGCCCATGATGGGTTTGCCGGGGCGCAGGTTTTCCCCCCCGACGGTTTGTTCGGCGACGGCGCGGGCGATTTCGGCGACGGCGGGGTCGTTGTATGTGGCGGGGTAACCGGGGTGAATCTGCAGCTCATAATCGCCGCCGAAACTGCGCGTCAGGGCGAGCGCTCCTTCGAGCTGTTCGTGCAGGCTGGCGCGCGTTTCCTCGTCGAAGCTACGGATGGTGCCGTTCAGGTCCACTTCGTTGGGGATGACGTTGTGGGCGCTGCCGGCGTGGACGGCGCCGAGCGAGATGACGGAGGGGGCGGTGGGATCCAGACGGCGGGAGCGGATGGCCTGGATGGCGTTGATGATCTGCGCGAGCATCCAGAAGGGGTCCAGACCGCTGTGTGGGGAAGCGCCGTGGCAACCGCGGCCGATGATGCGCGCATCGAAGGAATCCACGGCGGCCATCTGGTAGCCGCTGCCGATGCGGAAGGTGCCGGCGTCATTTTCGCTGGAGACGTGGAGAGCGATGACGGCATCCAGGTCTTCGATGGCGCCGTCCTCCATCATGGCGGTCGCCCCACTGATGCCCTCGGCATCGGCGCGTTCTTCGCTGGGTTGGAAGAGGAAGCGGATTTCGCCGGGCGGCGGTTCATCGCTCCGGGCGAAGAGGGTGGCGACGGCGAGCAGCATGGCGGTGTGGGCATCGTGGCCGCAGGCGTGCATCTTGCCGGGCACCCGGGAGGCGTAGGGGACGTCGTTGGCTTCCTGAAGGGGTAGGGCGTCCATATCGGCGCGGATGCCGACGCGGCGGCCCGAACCGTCGCTGCGGCCTTCGATGCGCGCGACGACGCCGGTGCGGCCGACGCCCGTCTGCGTCTCCAGACCGAGCTCGTTGAGGTGGCGGGCGACGAGAGCGGCGGTTTGCTCTTCTTCAAAACCAAGTTCGGGGTGTTGGTGAATGGTGCGGCGCCATTCGACGATCTGGGGTTGCAGCGCGCGCGCTGCGGCGAGGAAATCCATGAGGATGGGCTCCTTCCGGGTTGTATGAAGTCGTCAGGGGATTATAACGCGCGGCAACACACTGTGTCGCCTGGCCGGGGAAAGGCAACGCCGGCGGGTCAGGCGGAGGATTCGATTTCGCGACGGAGCTGATCCTCCAGGGCGGGCAGGGCGATGCGGGCGGTGAGGTCGAGGCTGAGGGGCGTCACGCTGACTTCGTGGACGACGTGGAGGGCGTGGGCGTCGCTATCGGGCTCGGCGAGGTGGCGCTCTTCGGCGTAGCGATAACCCATGCCGACGCATTCATCGAGTGAGGCGCGCGCGGGTGGGGTGGGCAGGTAGACGCGGATGTGGGAGACGCGGGTCACCCGCCAGGGAGTTTCGGCGGTGGCCTGGTGGGGGAGGTCAATTTTGAGGACGGTGGCATCGCCAGGCAGGGCGTGATTCAGGAGCCAGGCGCCGAAACGACGGGCGAAAACGGCCGCGGCGCGGAAATCCACCTGTTTGGAGTAGGTATCTTGCAGGTGCAGGGCGGTTTGCTGGGAAATGGCGAGGGCGGGGATGCCGAAGCTGGCCCCTTCGAGGGCCGCGCCGACCGTGCCGGAAATCGTCACGCCGCTGCCCACGTTTTCGCCGTAGTTGATACCGCTGGCGACGAGGGAGACCGGGCGATCGGTCAATTCGTAGACCCCGTGCTGGACGGCCTGGGCGGGGGTGCCATCGACGGCGAAGGCGCGGCTCCCTGCTGGCAAACCATGGGCCACAGCGTCGACGGGGTGGAGACAACCGCTGCTGCTGCTGAGCATGCTGCGCGAGGAACCGGATTGCTGTTCGCGCGGAGCGATGACGAAGAGATCAGCGATATCCGCAAAGGCGGCCGCCAGCGCCCAGAGGCCGGGGGATTCGATGCCGTCGTCGTTGGTGATGAGGACGAGGGGGCGTCCGGCGGCGGTCATTCGGCGGGCTCAGCGGGAAACGGGCTTGCTTCTGCGGCCAGGGGCGCAACTGTTTCGTCAGCGGGCGTGGGTGCCTGGCGTTGCTCGGCGATCTGGGCCGGTTTGGTGAGGTAGTGATAAGGCAGGGCGAGGGCCTGCGCCAGTTGCTGCCCGACGCGTTGCAAGTCCGTTTCGCCAGCCGCATCCGGTCGCTGTTTGCCGACCTGCAATAGATCATGCAGGTGTTCCACCTGCCGGCGGTCATCCTGGGAGGCGATCGCGGGCCAGAGATGCAAGCCGCCCCAGCTGACTTCGGCTCTGCGGCCGCGGCGGCTCCAGCGCTCACTGACGACGACGGCGCGCGCGCGTGCTACCACCGGCTGCCAGGGCGCGGAATCGTCGCGGCGCTGCCACAGGGTGGGTTGGCCGGCGGCAGCTGATTCCACCAGAGGAGCGACGGGAGCGGGCGAATCAGAATTTGTCGCAAGGTGCTCTGTCGTTGCGCGGTACTGGGTCGGCGCGCGCCAAGCGCTCCCTGCGATCCAGGCGGCGCGCAACACGAAGATGACGCTGAGGACGAGGGCCGCTTCCGGCAGCCGTTGTGGCGCGAGGGGCAAGACGAGGCCGGGGTTGGGTACGCCGAGCCCGCTGCGGACGGTGGCGATGGCGGTGGCGAGCAAAAACAGGGCAAAAGCGAAGCGGAGGAGCGCTTTGCGGTACTGGCTGACGCGCCAATGGCGGGAACGGCGCAGGATGAGGGCAGCGCTTTGCACTATGCCGCTCTCCTCTCTGGCGCAGGCGGCGTTTTTCTCAGCCAGTAGGTCCGGCGTGTCCTGCTCGCCTCGCGAGTCGCCAAGCGGCCGGCCCTGCTCCTCCAGCGTGATGAGCCAACCTGCGAGATAGAGCGGTTTTTCTGGAGGCGGGGGATGGGGGGCGGCTGATTCCATGGGCGCAGTCTAGCACAAGGCGAAGCGAGAACCAGGGGCGCGCTGGCTACACGGCGGTCGATTCTACAGCTATCTTGCATTCTAAAAGGAAATGATATGCTCAACAATTAAAGTAAATAGTAACTCTGGTCAAAGTGATTATTGAACTGGGTAATTTTCGATAAATGATTTAGCGTAAGACATCCAGCCACCCTGATATGGCCTGCTCGTGTGTTGTATGAAAAAATCCATATCACTTGAGTTCAACAATGGTAACAGGGCATCAATGCTTATATGCGATTTGGGTTTGATACAGTAGCCACTATAGAATGTCGCTTTTGAATTCATACAACGCTGGAAATTAGGCTTTTTGTTCATACCAGAAGTTAATATCTTCTCCCCGAAACCAGACAATATAGAAACGTTTCTACCAAAAGCATACCATTTTGCAGTAGCAATTTTACTTTTATCTCTGTTTAGCAAACGCTCTTTATGAGTTAGCAGCCACTGATATACACGTGGTGCATTCTTGGCAATAGTGTCCTCCGGGAGCAAAGCTCCGGAATCATCATACGGAAAAATAACAACTCGTTTAACCGGATCTTTACCATCTTTCATCACAGATGCTTTAACAATATCTTTCAGTATCCAATGCTCCCAGCTCAATTCATCTGCCTTATCCATAGGTACTATGAATACCGAATCCGCAAGCGTTTGTATCCCAACATGAATATCAGCAATATCACCTAACATCGTCTCTCGCTTCATCAAGTCTTTCATTCGATCAGCTACCAATTGATTTTTTGCTACCCACCATTTTGCAGATGGATTGCTCCTATCTAGTACTACTTGACCAACTTCCAACAATCTTTCGCCATCCCAGATTTCGGCTGGGATGCTCTTTGCAACCCCTCTTTTTTGAATGACAGTAATAGATGTATATGTAGTTACATCTGGGAAAACTTGATGCTTGCCAAAATCAATTACCTTCCAAACCCTATGCTTTGCTAAAAGCGTTTTACGTAACAAACTCCCTGCGTCAGAACGAAACCAACTAGATGGCGTGATATAACCTACAAAACCGCGTTCACATAGTAAATCCAACGCCAATTCATAAAACAGGATATAAAGATATCAGTTGCACCACGCACCATTTTCCAGCGCCCATTTATCTTATCCCGCCGCTCTTGCTCTAAGTGTTGCACACGTACATAGGGCGGATTGCCTACTATATGGGTAAATCGCTCACGCCAGTCTTTAAAACTATCCCGATCCAGCACATCACGGCGAGTAATATCCCATTCAACCCTTTCGTTTGGATAATACTTATCTAGCAATTCATTTAGCCGCTTCTTACAAATGAACAGTGCATCCTCGTCTATATCACAACCAGCCATACGCCGAAGAACTTGCATTGCGTATTCTTGGTCTAAATTTTTTAGCACATATTCCGCGACTTTTACCAAGAAAGCACCATCTCCACAAGCAGGGTCGCAGATAGAGGCAAGACTTAATTCATTAGGCAAAAAAGGCAAGACATTGACAATCAACAAATCTACGATATGTGCTGGTGTATAGACAACACCATTCTGCTTCTGCTTAGAATGTGTCAAGGGGAACGGTATCTCACTTCAATTTTCATGGCCATCCTTGAAAAGAACTCAGTCACACTTAGTTCTTTCGTCAATGCAATGCGATTGGATTCACTAAGCCCCAGTGCATGAGAATTAGTGATTCCAGTGATTATGTCTTTCTCTGTATCTAAGTCAACAATACCAATAGCCATTTCATCAGGGGAATGTGCATGCTGATGATCTTCTCGAAGTTTGACATAGCGCTCAACATCACGGTTGCGCAATTTTTCTAAACGTTCAACATTACCTTCACGTTTCTTATAAGGGATTGGATTCGTCACACAAAAAAGATTCCCGTAGACAATGTTCTTCATCCTTAAAATTGGCTGTTTCACCCACCTGTTGCTCAAAATAGTTCACAGCATTTTGCCAGTAATTAGAAATAACATACTTAATGCTAATAACGCTTAACTCTTTGCCGTCCCGCGAAACCAAAATGTCTACATTCTTGCCGTAGTACATCCCAGCAACGTTTGCTTCTGACTTGGAATCTGGTGTTTGCCCAGTGAAAACATAGCCAGACCCCAAAGCACGCTTCATTTCATCTTGAGCCCAACCATGTAACACTTTCGTTTTCTTGTTAGAACGAACCCCATGTTCTAATACCATCTGGTAAGATTGCTGCATTGCATTCAAAAAACGATCTTCTATTGAGTCCATGATATTTATAGCCCTTCACGAACTTATGATAACATTCTGATTCCGCTAGTCAAATCAACCTAAAAAGAGAACGTATAGCTGGGGTCCTGGGGCGAATCCGTACCGTAGCGGATCTCGAAATGGAGGTGCGGGCCGCTGGAGTTGCCCGTGTTGCCGACGCCGCCGATGATCTGGCCAGGGGCGACATCCTGGCGGCAGCCGACGTAGATCTCGCTCAGGTGGCCATAAAGGGTGGTGAAGGGGCCGTGGGCGAGGACGATGGTGTAGCCGTAACCATAGTCGTTCCAGCCGGCGAAGATGACGCGGCCGCCGTTGGCGGCGAGGACAGGGGTGCCGGGGTTGGCGGCGAGATCGATGCCGGAATGGACCAGGGAATAGCCGCGCACCCAAGAATAGGTACCCAGGGCCATCGGGCGCACCCAGGCAGCTCCACCGCCGGGGTTGACGACCTGACCGCAGCTGCCGGAGCCACCATAGTAGGCGACGGTGGCGCCGGTGATGTCATCGCCGCTGCTGCCCGCGCCATGCTGGATGGTGACCGTCGGTTGCCAGAGGATGGCTTCGCCGACGCCGCCGGGGACGACGAGGCGCATGTTGGAGGGCAGCGAGGTCGCCGCGCTGGTGCCGGTGGCGAAACGGTTGAAGGGAGATTCGAGGATGGCGCGCGGTTCGACTTCGTAGCGTTCAGCAATATCGGCGACGGTCTGCCCGCCGCGCACGATGTGATAGATACCATCGACCGGCAGGACAGTGACTTCTTCGCCGGGGTAAATGACCTGGACGTAACGGACGTTGTTGGACCAGGCGAGGGTTTCCACTTGCAAGCCATAGCGAGCGGCGATGCTATCCAGCGTCTCGCCTTCCTGAACGAGGTGCTGGATGACGGAATCGCGCGGGCGCTCGGGAATGATGGTATAGGGCAAGTACGGGTTGTGCGAGAGCGAGGCGGCGGCGTAAGGGTGGGCGGCGCTGCGCACCAGCGGAGCAGCGAGCAGGGTCAGGCGCGCTTCCTCGCTGAGGACGGGCCATGATGGAGGCAAAGGTTGCGCCGTGGAGCGGACGAAGGCCGGCGCGGCGGTGGGGGGGGCGGTCGACCGATCAGCGGCGTCCGGGGCGACGCGGGTGAGGGACGGGCCGAGCGAGGAATTCGGCAGGGGATCGGCGGACGGAGCGCCAGAGAGCACGAACCAGATGAGCGCTGCGCCGCCGGCGGCGATGACGAGCAGGATGGGGAGCAGCAGCCAGAGCGAGCGGCGGCCGGAGGTGGGTCGCTGGCGGGGGTCGATCCAGGTCATCGCGGTGAGTCTACTATACGGCCCTTTAATGCTAATGCGCGGCGGGCCGGCAGGCAAGATGGTGGGCGGTGTGGTTGCCCGCACCCCGCCCAGGCATTACCATAGTCGGGCAAACCAGGCAGAGGCCCTTGCAGGAAATGCGACACTCACCCTTCCTCGCGCTGCTGGTCGGCGCGGCCTTTTTGCTGCGAATTGCATTCGCCGCCACTCAGCCCACTGCGCCGGTGTATCAGGAACGGAGCGGGGATGAGTCTCGTTATCTCAAACTGGGTTACGACCTGATCAGCGGGCGCTCCTATGCAGAGACGGGCTTATCCAACGCGCCCCTGTACCCCTTGAGCGTGGGTTTGATCTTGCGCCCTTTTCTCTTGCCGCAGAGCGCAGCGGAGAGGGCGACTTTGCACGTGAGCGAGGTCTTGCCGCCAGCGACGTTGCGCAACGCGGACCTGCCGATTCATCTGATTCGGGGCTGGGGAGCGCTGCTGGGGGCGGCCTTGGTCTGGATCATCTATCGCGGCGCGCAGCGCTTGAGCGGCGACGAACGAGCGGCGACGGTGGCCGCGCTGGCCGTGGCCATCGGACCGGCGTTCATCCGCGAGGCGGCGGTGATCGGGACGGAGACGATGTACCTGACGCTGCTGGCGGGCGGGGTGGTGGCCGCCATGGAAGCGCAGGACGGGCGTGGGGCGGCGTGGAGCGGGTTGTGCTTCGGCCTGGCGACCCTGACGCGGATGCCACCCCTGTTGCTGCCGCCACTGTGGGTGCTGCTCTGGTGGGTACAATCCCGGCGTCGGCGAAGCGTGCTGCGGGTGAAGGCATTTCGGACATCCCTGGCGTTGCTGAGCAGCTTTGGGGCGGTACTGGCCATCTGGGCGCTGTATGCGCTGCTGGCCTGGGGGCGGCCGATGCTAGTGAGCGACACGAGCATCGGCGCGGTGGCCCTCCGCGGCGCGCTGGGGAGGGTGACTCACTGGGAAATCGATCGACAAACGGAAGAACTCACCGGCGCCGTGCCATCGGCGGAAAGCGCCTTGCCCTATGAAACCGCGTTCTGGGAAGTGTTCCGCCAGGACCCCTTCGGCTACCTGGTTCGGCGGGCGGAGGCGCTATGGGGCGCGGCGCTGCAGCCGCACGGGACGCTGTATTTTTCCGGCCCGAGCCTGAAGGCAATGCTGGCCGATTGGTGGCAGGAGGGACGGAGCGCGCGCGAATTTCGGGAGATCATGCGGGCGCCGGGTTTCGGGGGCAAAGCGTTGCTCTGGGCCTTCCACCTGGTAGCCCTGGCGGGAGGGTTGCTGGGGGCCGGGCTGCTCCAATTGCGTGGGAGGCAGGGGGCAGGGTTGACCATCGTCGTCCTGGCCTTGCTCTATACCTATGGGCTGCATTTCTGGCTGGACGCCAACGCGCGCTATCTCTTCCCGAATGAGCCGCTGTGGTGGATGCTGGCGGGGGCGGGGCTGGTATGGATCGGAGAGCAAGTTGCGGCGAGCGGCGGCAGATGACCCTGATCCTCGGCATCGAGACCTCTTGCGACGAGACCGCGGCGGCGGTTGTGGAAGACGGACGCGTGGTGCGCTCGCAGGTGGTGGCCACGCAGGTGGCGTTGCACGCGGCTTACGGCGGCGTCTACCCGGAGTTGGCTTCGCGGGCGCAGTTGGAAACGATCGCGCCGGTGTGTCGGGCCGCGCTGGCGGAGGCGGGTTGTCAGCTGGCAGATCTGGACGCGATCGCCGTCACGCAGGGGCCGGGCTTGGTCGGTTCTTTGCTGGTAGGCTTGCAATTCGCCAAGGGCTTGGCGCTGGGGAGCGGGCGGCCGTTGCGGGCGGTGAACCACTTGGAGGGGCACCTCCATTCGCTGTGGTTGGCGGATGAGCAGAACGGCAGGGAACCACCGCCGTTCCCGTTGCTGGCGCTGATCGTCTCCGGTGGGCACAGCGAGCTGGTGTGGATGAGCGACCATGGCTGCTACGAGACGGTCGGGCGGACGCGGGATGACGCAGCAGGCGAGGCCTACGACAAAGTGGCGCGCCTGTTGGGACTGCCATATCCAGGTGGGCCGCCGCTGGAACGAGCGGCGCGGGAGGGGGTCGCGACGGCTTACGATTTCCCCCGCGCCTGGTTGGGGGAGAGCCTGGATTTCAGCTTCAGCGGCTTGAAGACGGCGGTGCGGCGCGCAGTCACCGAACCGGCGGCGGATGCGCGGCAACTCAAGTTGCGGGCGGGAACGAACGTAGCCGATGTGGCGGCCAGCTTTCAGGCCGCGCTGCTGGAGGTGCTGACCGTGAAGACGGCGCAGGCGGCCGAGCAGCTGGGGGCGGCGGCGGTGGGCCTGGTCGGCGGGGTGAGCGCGAATCAGGCGCTGCGCGAGCAGCTGCGGGCGACCGTGAAGCAGCCGCTCTACGCGCCACCGGCGAAATGGAGCACCGACAACGGCGCGATGATCGCGGCGGCGGCGCATTTCCAGCACCTGCGCGGGGAACCGCCGGCGGATGCGGGTTTGGATGCGCGGCCGATGTGGCCGCTGGCGGCGGAGAGCGAGGCGCGCGGGTAGGCATCCTGGCGCGGCGGGCGACGTTCGCTTATCATGCACGGCGCGCGTCCGGCCGGCGCGGCACCCTGTTTCGCAATCGAACCCTGTTCCCATGGAAATCACGTTCATCCGCCATGCGCAATCGGAGAACAACGCCCAGGTACCGCACGGCGGTTCGTTGCGCGCGTCCAGCCACCCGCTGCGGCAACCGGATCCCGCCATCACCGCGCTGGGTCGAGAGCAGATCGTACGTTTGGCGGCCTTCCTGCCAAGCTGGTGGGATCTGCGGCTCGACCGCGAACAGCGGCGGTTGAGCACGGCGCCGCTGGGCTTGCAAAGGCTGCATTGCAGTTTGATGCGGCGTGCCCTGCAGAGCGCGGCAGTACTGGCGGAGGCGCTGGCCCTGCCAACGACGGCGCGAGCTGATCTGCACGAGATCGGCGGGATCTACGACGGCCGCGAAGGGGCGGCGTTGCGCCAACCCGGCATGACGCGGTGCGCGGTGACGACTGAGTTCCCGCTGGTGGGATGGCCGGCGGAGCTGGGGCAGGGCGGATGGTGGTGCCGCGAGGCGGAAACTTTCGCTGAGGCGGCGGAACGGGCGGCGCGCTTCGCCGGCTGGTTGCGGGAACAGGCGCAGGTTGAGCCAGCGGCGCGGCTGGGCATCATCACGCACGGCGGTTGGCTCGATTTGTTGCTGCGGGAATTGCTGGGCCAGCCGATTCGCGAGCAGCAGGGCGGGATCCGCTTCAGCCATTACAACACCGGCATGACGCGGGTGGATATCCTGCGCGGCGGGAGGGTCGTATTGCGCTTCCAGAACCGCGTGCCGCACTTGACGGCGGAATTATTGAGTTACTGAGGGAACTTCCTAGCCGCTTTCCTGGAATTCAGCCCTGGCTTTCAGCCAGCGCGCGGCGGGCGATGACGAGGCGCTGGATCTCGCTGGTGCCTTCGCCGATGGTCATCAGCCGCTGATCGCGATAGATGCGCTCGACGGCGAATTCGCTGCTGTAGCCGTAGCTGCCGTGGATCTGGATCGCATCGTGGCAGACGCGCTCGGCGACTTCGCTGGCTTTGAGCTTGGCCATGGCGGCCTGCTTGGCGAAATCCAGCCCTTCGTCGGCGCGCCAGGCCGCCGCATACACGAGCCAGCGGGCCGCTTCGATTTCGGTGGCGGCGTCGGCGATTTTGGCCTGGATGAGCTGGTGCTGGGCGATCGGCTTGCCGAAGGCCTGGCGTTCGAGGGCGTAGCGAGTGGCGTGCTCATAAGCGCCCTGAGCGAGGCCGACGCAAAGCGCGGCGATGCTGATGCGACCGGCATCGAGGGTTTGCATGGTCTGGTGGAAACCGCGGCCGCGCTCGCCCAAGGTGCCGGAAGCGGTGGGCACGCGGACGTTTTCGAAGCTGAGCATGTGGGTGGGGGAGCCGCGCACGCCCATCTTGCGCTCCGGCGGGTGGATGGTGAAGCCTGCGCTGCCCGGCTCGATGAGCAGCAGGCTGAAGCCGCGCGTGCCAGCATCCGGATCCGTGCGGACCAAGGTGACCACGACCGGGGCATGGCTGGCGTTGGTGATCCAGGCTTTTTGGCCGTCTACGATCCAGGAATCGCCTTCGACAACCGCGCGCGTCTGGACGCCGCCGGCCAGGTCCGTGCCGGCGCCGGGCTCGGTGAGGGCGAGGGCGCCGAGGCATTCGCCGCCGGTCAGGAGGGGCAGGTAACGCTGGCGTTGCTCGGGGCTGCCCCAGCGCTGGATGGGGGCGGCGCCGAGGCCGTTGTGCGCGGAGACGGAGAGCGCCGTCGAGCCACAGGCCCGCGCGATTTCCTCGATGGCGATGCTGGCGGAGAGGGTATCGAGGGCGGCGCCGCCGTATTCCTCGTCGACTTGCAGGCCGAGGAGGCCGATGGCGGCCATTTTTTGGATGGTGGGCCAGTGGAGTTGGGCATCGCGGTCGATCGCGGCGGCGCGCGGCGCCAGCTCGGCCGCGCAAAAATCGCGCACGAGGCGACGGAAGGCTTGCTGTTCGGCGGAGAGGGCGAAGTGCATGGGGGCCTCCTAATCCAGAAAAGCGGCGCGCCAGTAGCGGTAAGCGTTGCCGCTCTTGTCGAATGTACGAATGACGGCCCCACTCCGCGGCAGTGTTTTCAACTGGTCGTAGATTCTTCGATAGCGAGTGGGGTTTCCCTTTCGGCTGCCATCGCAACCGGGGATGCACGCGGCGAGGCGCAGGCAGACCTCGCCGAAATAGAGGCCAGCGCCCTTTCCCTGTGGCAGTAGCACCGATAACAACAGCAATCTGAAGCTCAACATGTGCAACCCATCCCTAGACTGGGGCAATTGTGGCAGGAAAGGGGCAGGGTGTGCAACCTTCCGCACACATGTTCGTATAGACGGATATCGGCAAGAAAGTTTGTTCTGTTAGGAGGGGAAATGTTGTCCTTTTTTATCGTGCTGGTGATGCTGGCAAACATGTTGGGCGCATCATTCGAAGATCCGACCGAGTGGGAATCGTTCCATGTGGGCATTGCGCAGACCGCATGTGAAGTAGCGGAAGGGGAAGCGACCAACATCCAACTCAGTGAAAGGCTCATTTATGCCTTGACTGCCTGGACTGGTTATATCGAGTTTGAGGGCGGTGGCGACCAAATGGAATTGGCCGCAGTGCTCATCCAAGTGCTATTGGCAGATATGCGCGAGCAGTCGGCGACGATCCTCGAACACGCTGAGAGCATACGTGAAAGCGGCGGCTTGGCGGCTCTCTACGAGATGTACGAATGTGTGGGCGAGATCATCGGCAATATCGCGGATGAATACGCCACCTTGCTCGGTGAATGACCCACCGGAGAAACAACGGGCAGGCAAAGCGTATTTCACTCAGGAGGAGATAGGAAAGGAGTAGAAAATGGCCAGGTTGATCCGAAAAGTGATGCGGATGTTTTTCTTTCCCATGTGGCCGCATTACGACTACCAGCGGCAACAGATCCGACAATTGGAACTGCAAAGCGCGTTGCTAGAGCGGCAAATAGCCTTGCAGGAGCGGCAAGTTGCGTTGGTGGAAGAACTGACGCAACCGCAGGTTGACCACCAAGGGCAGCAGATTCGCCTGCTCGAACGGCAAATCGCGTTGCTGGAGGAATTGACGCAGCCTCAGGATGGATCCACCCACGTTTCGTAAGGAAAAGTTTGAAAAGGAGATAATTATGTACGGGAAATGGCAGGGGTTCGTAATGTTCGCGCTCATCGCTGTGTTGGCTTTTGGCGGCGCGGTGAATGCGCAGGAGGAGGTGGAAATCGTAATCGATTTGCCCTCCATGGAATCTCTGAATCAGTTGGAATCCACTTACGATTTGTTCAATTACGTTACTGTGGGTGGTGTTTGTGACCAAGTGATTCTATTGGAGACAATTGCAACGGCGAATGTCTGCGTCAATTACGTGGATGATACGCCTTATTTTGTCGCCACGATCGACGGTACCACCGAGTCTGTTACCTCCATCACGGTGTTCATGGATGGGGAAATCATCCAAACTTCATTGGCCGTCAACTCCGGCACCCTTGGCATCGTCGTCCCGACATTGAGCGCAGGTCACTATGAAGTGCTGTTGCAACAGACGAGACAAGCCTGGAATGATGACCGCACAGAAATCTGGTCGTTCCAATTCGAGATAGACAACTGATTCGGTATCCATTCACACCCCCGCTGCCCAACCCACCGGCTTCCGTACTATAATGGTGCGGGAGCCTGTGACTTTAACCGGAGCGAACGCCAATCCCATGCCCGAAATTTTCGACAGCCCAACCGAGTGGCAGGCGCAATACGAGAGCGGCTGGCTCGCCCATTATGAAGCCAACGGCGCCATCGACTGGTCGCTCTACCCGCGCCCGCGCAACCAGGAGGCGGTCGGCGGCCCGGGCATCCCCCTGGCGGAGAGCCGCCTGCTTTTCGTCACTTCGGCCGGCGCCTACCTGCCCGCTGCGCAAGAACCTTTCGCCGCCGAAAATGACCTGGGCGATTACGGCATCCGCACCATCCCGAGCGACACGCCGCTGGCCGAAATCGCCTTCGCGCACACGCATTACCCGCACGACGCGGTGAATACCGACCCGCAGGTCCTGCTGCCCTTGCGCCACCTGGAGTCGCTGCGAGATGAAGGGCTGCTCGGCGAACTGGCGCCGGCATTCGTCAGCTTCATGGGCTATCAGCCCGATGTGCCGCGCGTGGTGGCGGAGACGGCGCCGCGGGTGGTCGCCTTCGCCAAAGAAGCGGCGGTACGAGCGGCCTTGCTGGTGCCGGCGTGACCGATCTGCGCGCAATCCGTGGGATTGCTTTCGCGGGCGCTGGAACTGGCGGGCATCGCCAGCGTGGTGACGAGCTGGCTGGGCAGCGTGACGCGGTTGACGAAACCGCCGCGGGCGACTTTCACGCGCCTGCAACGCGGCGCCACGCTGGGCCAGCCGGGCGACGCGGCGCAGCAGTTGCGCGTGCTGCGGGCGACGCTGGCCCTGCTCGAGCAGGACGCGCCGCTGGCACCGATCACATTGGCCGAGGAATAGGAGCGGGTCGATGAGCGAGCCGGCGAGCGGGCGCAAGCGGGAGAAGCTGATCGGTCGCAGCCCTCAAATAGGGCTGGCCGAGATTCCGGTGGTGGATGAAGCGGCCGGCTGGCGACCGGACCCCAAGCATCCGCGGCGGCGGCCGCCCTGGATCAAAGTGCGGGCGCCGGGCGGGCCGAATTACGACAAGCTGAAGCAGATCATGCGCGCGGGCGGTCTGCATACCGTCTGCGAAGAGGCGCAATGCCCGAACATCGGCGAATGCTGGGGGCGGGGCACGGCGACCTTCCTGATGATGGGCGATATCTGCACGCGCTCCTGCGGTTTTTGCGATATCGAGACCGGGCGGCCGCGGCCGCTGGATTGGGCGGAGCCGAATCGAGTGGCGCAATCGGTGCGCGAGTTGGGCCTGCGCCACGTGGTGATCACCAGCGTGAATCGAGACGAGCGGGTCGACGGCGGCGCGCCGATTTTCGCGATGGTGATTCGGCGCATTCGCCAGCTGCAACCCGGCTGCAGCGTGGAGGTGCTGATCCCGGATTTCAAGGGCGACGAGCGGGCGCTGCAGATCGTGATGGACGCGCAACCGGAGATTTTGAACCACAACGTGGAGACAGTGCCGCGGCTCTTCCCCCGCGTCCAGCCGCAGGACTGCTACGAATGGGCGCGGGCGACCCTGGGCAACGCCAAACGGATGGATCCGCTGGTGCTGACCAAGAGCGGCATCATGCTCGGGCTGGGGGAAGAGCGCGCCGAGCTCCTGGCCACCATGCGCGATCTGGCCGGTCTGGGGGTGGATATCCTGACGCTGGGGCAATACCTGCAGCCGAGTACGAAGCACTTGCCGGTGGAGCGCTTTTACACACCGGCCGAATTCGACCAGCTGAAGGAAGCGGGGTTGGCCATGGGCTTTCGCTGGGTGGAGAGCGGGCCGCTGGTGCGCTCGAGTTACCGGGCGGATCTGCAGGTGCGCGCGCTCTCGGAGCTGGGTTACGTGCGGGGTTGGGGGGAGGAATCCTGAGCCCGAAAACTCAATCATTTCGCTACCAGAATCCATGCTATTATCTAAGCTAGAATGAGCCTATATTTCGGAAATCCCGAATGAATTTCGGTCATTTTTGAATCCATTTTGGGTATCAGAATGCGAAAATATGTAAGCAGCCATTCCTGGATCGACTTCCAATTATCATTGGATGAGGCTGGATTTGAGTTCTGGCGAAACCTGGGCCGGGTGGAGGAGAGCATCTGGCACATTTCGCGGGCCAGCCTGCCACTTGCCGATGCATCCCGGTTGTATGGGGTGTACTTGGCTCGCGGCGTGCGGGCGACCATCGCGATCGAAGGCAGTACGCTGACAGAAGAAGAAGTCTCGCAAATCGAAAAGGGTGCCTTCCCCAAACGAGCCTCTCGCGCTTATGAGGAACAAGAAGCGAAGAACATTTTCGCGCTCTATAACCACATTGCCGAACAAATTCTCAGTGGACACCAATCCGCCGGTCAACCACCACAAATCACCTTAGAAACCATCAAAAAATACAACGGCATGGTGAGAGCCCATATAGAGGATCTGGAAACAGTGAACCCAGGCGGCGAGTTTCGCAGCCACGGAGTCCGCATCGGCCGGAGCAGAGGCGCGCCTCATGTCGATGTTCCTTACCTCACGAACCGATTGTGCGAATGGCTATATCGAGATTTGGCTGGGTTGGAGAAATTGGGAACAGTGGCTCAAGGAGTCCTGCGGGCAACTCTGGCGCACTTGTACATCGCCTGGATTCACCCCTTCGCCGATGGCAATGGCCGAACGGCGCGGGCGCTGGAGTTACACATCCTCCTGGCTTTAGGCGTGCCCGATATCGCCGCGCATTTGTTGAGCAATTACTACCACCGCACGCGCCAAAGATACTACGAAGCCCTGGACCGGTCTCGCCATGAGGGCGCCCTCGCTTTCCTGCGTTACGCGCTCGATGGTTTCCGCATCATGCTGCGAGAACAGGTGGAGGAAATTGAGCGACAACAACTACCCCTTCTCTGGAGAGATCTGGTCTATCGCGAATTCACGGGCAAGAACAGCTCCTTGCAAGAGCGCAGGCGGGATCTGGCTCTGACCCTGGTCCATGCGTTGGGACAGCCCATATCGATGCAGGAAATCCTGAATCACGCACCGCCGCGTCTGGCGCTGGAATATATGGAGAGTCCACGAAAATTGGAACGCGATCTCGTGGCACTGATGCAGCTGGGCCCGAAGGAGCACGTTGGGCTTCCGAGAATGGAACGGGAAGTTTCTGTCGGCATCATCCAACGAACGGAGGCAGGGATTCAACCGCGTCTCGACCTGCTTTTCGCCTTCCAACCGCGGAGCCGTGACTGATCCAAGGAAATTTGCACCGCCGCCTGCCGAGCGCAAATCAGCAATTGGGAACAATACCCGATAGACTCTCCCGAACGGAGAGGGTATAGGGGGGTTGTCATGGCGAGCAGCACGATCATACACAACGGCACGATCATCGATGGTACGGGGGCGCCGCCGCGGCGGGGTTGGCTGCGCCTCGAAGGCGAGCGGATTGCCGAAATGGGTTCGGGGCCACCGCCACGGGGCGACCGGGAAATCGATGCCGGCGGACAGACCATCCTGCCGGGCTTCATCGACGCACACGCGCATGTCACCGCGCAATTCGACGGCGTCATGCAGATGATCAGCGATCCTTTTTCGTTGCGCTTCTACCGTTCCATCGAATACATGCGCAACACGCTGAACGGGGGCGTGACCACGGTCCGCGACGCCGGCGGCGCTGACCTGGGCGTCAAGCAGGCGGTAGAAATGGGGCTGGTGGAAGGGCCGCGCCTGCAGATCAGCATCACCATCCTCGGCATCACCGGTGGGCATTCGGACAACTGGTTGCCTTCGGGGGTCGACATCGGCACGGACGGCGGTTACCCCGGCTGCCCGAGCGGCATCTGCGATGGCGTGGAGGAAGTGCGCAAGAAAGTGCGCGAGGTGCTGCGGGCGGGCGCGGAGGTGATCAAAATTTGCACGACCGGCGGCATCTTCACCCCCACCGACCATCCGGAATTCACGCAATTTTCGCCGGAAGAGCTACACGCCATCGTACAGGAGGCAGAATACCGCCGTGGTATCAAGGTGATGGCACACGCGCAGGGCCTGGAAGGGGTCCGCAACGCCGTGGAAGCGGGCATCCATTCGATCGAGCATGGCGTCTACCTGGATGACGCGGTGATCGAGCTGATGAAAGAGCGCGGCACCTTCCTCGTGCCCACGCTGGTGACGCCGGTCGGAATTTTGGAAGCGGCCGAGGCCTCGCCCGGCGACGTGCCGGAATATGCAGCGCGCAAGGCACGTGAGGTGGTCGAGGTGCACCGCGATAGCATCGCGCTGGCACACGAAGCCGGTGTGAAAATCGCTATGGGCACCGACTGCGTGGTCGTCCCCCATGGTCAGAATCTGCGCGAACTGGGCTTGATGTGCGAGGCGGGTTTATCACCCATGGAATCGATCGTCGCCAGCACGAAGACGGCGGCCGAATGCCTGGGCTGGCAGGCCGACATCGGCACCCTGGAAGCCGGCAAGCTGGCGGACGTCGTCATCTGCCAGGGCGACCCGCTGGCGAACATCCGCATTTTGGAAGACAACGCGAACATCGCCCTCGTCATGCAGGGGGGGCGGGTGTTGAAGGATGCGCGCGCCGCCTGAGCGACGGGCATCAGCAGACTGGGTGGGAAGGTAGCAGGAAGGCGGGAGGACAAATGACGGGCAGCACGATCATTCACAACGGCACGATCATCGATGGCACGGGGGCGCCGCCGCGGCGGGGTTGGTTGCGCCTCGAAGGCGAGCGCATCGCCGAGCTGGGCGCCGGGCCACCTCCGCCAGCGGAGCGCGCAATCGACGCCGGCGGGCAAACCATTTTGCCAGGCTTCATCGACGCGCATGTGCACATCATGTTCGAACTGCGCAGCTTCATGCAGCGCTTGAACGACCCATTCTCGCTGCGCTTTTACCGCGCGGCGCAATACATGCGCCAGACGCTGGATGCCGGCGTCACCACCGTGCGTGATTGCGGCGGGGCGGACCTGGGCGTCAAGCGGGCGGTGGAAATGGGCCTGGTCGATGGGCCGCGCCTGCAGATTTGCGTATCGGTGCTGGGCATCACCGGCGGCCATACGGATGGCTGGTTGCCTTCGGGGATCGATATCGGCCTCTTCGATGGCTATCCCGGCAGCCCCAGCGGCATCTGCGACGGTGTGGAAGAAGTGCGCAAGAAAGTACGTGAGGTGCTGCGCGCCGGCGCGGAGATCGTCAAGATTTGCTCGACGGGCGGCGTTTTCAGCCCCACCGACCACCCGGAATTCACCCAATTCTCGCCGGAAGAGTTGCGCGTCATCGTGCAGGAGGCGGATTACCGCCGCGGCGTCAAGGTGATGTCGCACGCGCAGGGGTTGGAGGGCATCCGCAATGCCGTCGAGGCGGGCGTCCATTCCATCGAGCACGGCATCTACCTGGATGACGCGGTCATTGAGTTGATGATCGAGCGCGGCACGTATGTGGTGCCGACCCTGCTCGCGCCCATCGGCGTGCTGGAAGCGGCGGAGGCAGCGCCGGGCGACGTGCCGGATTACGCGATCCGCAAGGCGCGTGAAGTGATCGAAGCGCACCGCGATGGCATCGCGAAGGCGCACCAAGCCGGCGTGAAGATCGCCATGGGCACCGATTGCGCGGTTACGCCGCACGGCACCAACCTGCGTGAGCTGCCCCTGCTCTGCGGCGTCGGTTTTTCGCCCATGGAGGCGATCGTAGCGACCACGAAGACGGCGGCCGAATGCCTGGGCTGGCAGGCCGACATCGGCACCCTGGAAGCCGGCAAGCTGGCGGACGTCGTCATCTGCCAGGGCGACCCGCTAGCCGATATCACCGTCCTGGAAGACACGGCGAACATCGCCCTCGTCATGCAGGGTGGCCGGGTGTTGAAGGATACGCGCGCGGCCTGATTCGGCGCTATGGCACAGAGGGGTTGGCCGCGAGGACGACGCCTGGCCATCGCCTGCAGCGCCGGTGGCTACCGCACGGTGTTCATCCAGGGGGTGTTGGCGGCGTTGGAGGATGCGGGCGTCCGCGCGGCGGCCTATGGCGCCAGCTCCGCTTCGGTCACCAGTGCGGCCTTGGCCGCCGGTGGGGATGCGCGGGCGGCTTCGCTGGCTTACGCGCAGGAGAGCCTGCGGCAGAAAGAACGTTTCCAACGCAGCATGGCCGAGGTGAACCGGGCCATCATCCACGATTGGTTGCCGCGGGTGAGAGAATTGCTGTTCCGCGAAGGCAGCCCGCGTTTTTTGCTGCCGGTCAGCATGGTGGTTTCGGAAAAAGCAGCGCTGCAAACTCAAGGCAGAGGGGCACGACGGCTGGGCCGGCGCTTGTTGCTGGCGGCGGGGCGGGGTGACGACCGCTGGGCGAAGGCGAATCTCGAGTTGCGCCTGTATGACACCGACGCGGGCGCGGAGTACTGCTTGACGGCAACGAATTTCGCCGAAATCGCCTACGCTTCGACGCGCATGCTGCACGCTTGGGATGAGCCGGGCTGGGCCGAAGGGCAGGCGGCGGTCGATGCCTCCTACACCTGCGTCTGCCCGGCGCGGGAGCTGGTGGAGCTCGGTTATCCCGTGGTGCTGGCGCTGGCCTGGTGCCGGGGCCGCTCTACGCCAATTTTTTCGGCACGGAGATCATCGCGGAACGTTGGGCAGGCGCGCGCATCGACATCCTGCGACCCGCGGCCGATCCGCTGGAATGGGGGTAGATTTCAACGAAGCGAGCGAGGCGGGGCTGGCGCGCCTCTATGCGGAGGGCGAAACGCGCGGCCGGGAATGGGCGGTGGGGTGGTTGGCTGAGCGTTGAGGGGCGACCTTCGCGGTCAGGAGCGCTACAATCTAGCGCATGACGGGACGGCCGGCCATCTTTGGGAGAATGAGGCAATGACCAGACAAACTATCATCAGTGCTTCATTTGAAGTGGATAGTGCCGCTTCTCTGTATTTGGGGGACTGCATCGATTTTCTAAGGACAATACCAGACGAATCGATCCAACTGGTGATCACTTCCCCACCTTACAACCTTGGCAAAGAATACGAGCATACGTTGGACATTGATACCTATGTCGGACAACAGAAAGCCGTCATTGACGAATGTGTTCGGGTACTGCGTCCTAGCGGAAGTATTTGCTGGCAGGTTGGGAACTATGTGGACCAAGGCGAAATAATTCCTCTCGATGTGTTGCTGTTTCCCTGTTTTACGAATAATGGCTTACACATGAGGAATCGAATCATTTGGCATTTTGGGCATGGACTCCATTGCTCCAATCGTTTCTCTGGCCGCTACGAAACCATCAACTGGTTCACCAAATCCCACAAGTACACATTCAATCTTGATGCGGTACGAATCCCACAGAAATATCCGGGCAAGAGATACTTTAGAGGCCCTAAGAAAGGCCAGTACTCTGGCAATCCGAGAGGGAAAAACCCGTCAGATGTGTGGGATATACCCAATGTCAAAGCCAATCACATTGAAAAGACCCCTCACCCTTGCCAGTTTCCTGTATCCCTTGCCCAAAGGCTTGTCTTGTCCATGTCCGATGAAAACGATCTGGTTCTCGACCCGTTCTTGGGCGTTGGGTCTACCGTCGTGGCTGCCGTCTTGAATGGGCGCAAGGGCGTAGGCTCCGAGATAGTGGAGGACTATTACAATTGGGCAGTGGAGCGTGTTGAATCTGCGTTACAGGGCGCCCTTCGGGTGCGGGAGGATAAACCGGTCTATGTTCCGCCTGAAAACCTGTCTCTGTCAAAGAATCCGTGGGTCAGAGACAATCAGGTCAAATTATGGAAATAGCCAAGAAACACTCTCATCTCAATGGGGAAGAGTGGTTACTTGTTCACGAGCCTGAATTGCATCACGAGATACTGGATTGTGTCGCGTTGGTAAATGCTGAAAAATGCAAAACGAAAATCAGTGAAGAGAAAAGAAAACTAGGGAATCTCCTCTACAATCCCAGAGAGCTAAACGCAGAGTTTGATCGTTTGTTTTGCGAGAGGGGATGGAAACCAAGCCGGTATTCATACTACATTGCCCATGATTATCAGCAATTAGAGACAATGACAGGGCTTTCCTTAGCCAAACAGAAAGATTTCTTGCTAAGTCAGGACGCAGAAGCAATTCGATCATACAATCAGACAGATCATGTAAAAAGTCGCGTCGCCGTCGAAGTCCAATTCGGCAAGTATGCGTTCGTGGCCTATGACCTATTTGTCAAGCACCTGGCTTTCTACACAGGACGCCAGATAGAGGTAGGAGTCGAGATTCTCCCGACCCGTGCGATGCAACAACAAATGTCAAGCGGAATCTCATATTACGAAGGGGAACTGCACAACATTCTCAGGCATGGCAGGACTAGCCCACCAGTTCCTCTTGTTATTTTAGGAATAGAGCCTTAGCTTATATTCGCAGAAGACCTATAAAGATCAAAGATGTTACCGCGAAAGATGAGGCAGTAGCGGCCGGGAATGGGCGGCGGAGTGGCGCGCTGAGCGTTGAGGGAGCCACTGTTTACTGGAACGAGAGGCAAACGAAACAATCTACTCGCTTTTTGGGCATCTCAGCCATCCTTGACGATGAGGAGTTCGTGCGAGCGCTTCACATGATGCTTTGTCCCGTTCTCAATGCGATTCTTGCCGATGCGGGTTTCACCCTGGCCCAACGTGTATTGCCATGCCACTTCCACAATACGAAAGTCCGCATACCACTTACGTATCGTTTGACAATCGTTGTATGACAGGATGAAACCGCTATCGTGTTGATGTAGCAAATCACGCAAGGCAACGTGGTCAAAACCGCGGTGATGCACTGGAAAGTTGCGCTGAGGATAAATGCCGCGGAACATGCGGCTATCCCCAGCGAGATAGTACGGTGGGTCGCAATACAGGAATTCGGCGCGGTATTCGGGGATGACTTTTTCGAAGGATCCCTGGGTGATCGCCAGGTTCGCGCAGCGGAAAGCGCGCACTTTCTCCAGCAGGCGCTCATAGCGGTGAGTATCTTCATAAATCTTGGACATCCAGCCGAGAAAGCCCGGGCCATAGCTCAGATTGTGATTGAACCAATAGTGAGCGGCTAACTCCAGTGGGTTGTGGATGGGTTCTGTACCATTCCAGTGCGCTTTCAACCGTTCTTTCACCGCCGCATAATTTTCTTTCGTGGGGGCCCACTGCGAAATGCGGTCTGCCAAGCTCCCTGGCTCACGCAGTTGCACTTGCCAGTAATTCGTCAAGATATCGAAAACATCAGATCCGCGTACCGATATTCCCAACTCTTTCGCGCAGGCAATTTCCACTGAGCCGCCGCCAAAAAAAGGTGAAACGAGCTGAGTCACCGTCTCTGGAAGCTGCTCTACGATATGCCCAACTGCCAGGCTCTTGCCCCCGGCATAGCGCAGCGGCAAACCCATATAGCGCCGATACGGATAGCGGCCTTTTCCCCGTAGTCTGGCTAAGAAGGCAGCTCGGGGCGAGAACATAGATTGTGCACCTGCGAGCGGCAACGCCTGCTGGCGAGCGGGAATCTGTGGTAGCATCCCGCTTTCGCAATTTTCAACCATCCTATCCTGCCCACCCGCTATGTGCGACCCGACGGGGGTGGGAGAGTGGGGCGCATCCGGACGGCGGAGCGGAGTGGCTGGCGACGAGTGAGCGGTGTGGGCCGCTGCGGCTTCGAGGTTCGGCGCCGGTCAACCCTCCTGCAAACCCTTCGGCGCCAACTCGCCTATCGACCGCTCCAACTGGCTGGAGGCGCGCCGCTCATTCTCGTCCGCCGCTGGTTCGGGCGTGGCCGTCGCCGGCAAGGGGGTGTCGAACACGTAAGCGGGATCCTGCTTTTGCCGCCGCCAGATTTCGCGCATCTCGCGCCAGGCGCCGACCAGCGTGCGCGGCACCGGCATGTCGTGCTGGATCTCGTCATAAAGCGCCGCCAGATTGTAACAGGGCACGCCGGCGTACATATGATGCTCAATATGCCAATTCATGCGCCAGTACAGGAAGGTGAACAAGGGGTTCAGCCGCACCGAGCGCGTATTCTTGCGGAAATCGGCCGTGTCCTCCCGCAAGCCGCAATGCTGCGTCATGCCCAGGAAATAAGACAGCCAATTCGCGATGAATACGGAGATGCTGAAGATCACGGGCAGCACCCACCAGCCGCTGACGATCGCAATGGCCAGCACCGCACCATGGAAGATCAACAGCGCCCGCGACCACAGGATCGACTGGCGGTGCTGCTCCGGCTGGTCACGGTGCAGCGCCTTCAGCCATTCGTTGATCGGCGCGCGATCGTCCGCGGGCACCCGCCCAAAGGCGCCCAGCAGCGTCAAGATGACGGTCGAGATCAAGCCGCCTTTGCCGAAGGTGCGCCCGCGCTGCGTCAAGAGATTGATGGTGAATAGCTGCAACATGAAGGTCGAGGCCAGCGAGGGCTCCAGCGGCAGCAGGTTCTCGCGGTCGCCTTCCGGGTGCAGGGTGTAGCGGTGGTGGTAGGTGTGGCTGCTGGCATAATCGAAGTGGTCCCACCAACCGATCATGCTGAAGATATACATGAAGACCTGGTTCAGTCGCTTGGTCTTGAAGACGGTGCCATGCCCCAGCTCATGCGGCGCCGTGCCGGTGAAAAAGCTGGTGACCGTGCCATGGCAAAAGAGCGCGACCAGGAAGGCGGGCCACTGCTCGTACCACCAAAAGCCGAAGACCAACGTGCCGGTCAGCAGGAACAACACAAAATGCCCGCCCGCCTGCAGCCAGCCCTGCAAGTCACTGCGCCGCGACAGTTCGCGCAAACGGCCGCGCTTCATCGGGCAACGATACCAGTTCACCCGCAAGGTTTTGCGCACTTCGGAGAGTTCGGGATAGCCGGTATCCATGACGCCCCCTCATTCCTGCCTACTGCAGGCCAGGATCATACCGATTGGCCGCGGCGATAACCACACCCCGGCCAAGGAGTGACTCGCCGATTCCCGCTTATGCCCCCATCATCATCGCCTCCGATTGCGAAGCCGATGGGAGCGACCGCATCCGCGCGGCGGCGGGCAAAAGCGCTGCATGTAAGCGGATAGGATGCCACTACTTACTATTCGGGAGAAAGCCAGTACTCTTTCGTTTTCGCGATGACCCTCAGGCAAGCCCGGAATAATCGCTGGATGGGATTCGCTTTACGCGGGGTAATCTGAACCAGTTCTTCTGGCGCGCGCGGGTTTTTCCTGATCCTTCACGCCCTCGTTGAGAAATTCGGTCATGGCTTTTGCAGAAGAGAGACTCAAAAAGTCCAGCATGTCCTCTTCCAGGCGATCGTAAGGAGATCGTCGATCACCCATTGCCCGTCTCTCGCTCGCGGAACTTAGCGTTTCCCATCCTCTGAATATACCACGTTATCCAATAACCCCCTCTGCTACAATCTCCCCCATGACCGAACGGCCGGCCATCCTCATCTCCTCTTACATCGCGCCGGAATTGGCGGAACGCATCCGCGCGGCGGCGCCGGCCTATGAGGTCATCTACCGCGAGGACCTGCTGGCTAAGCCGCGTTACGCCGCCGACCACAACGCGCCAGTGACGCGCACGCCGGCCCAGGAGGCGGAATGGCGCCAACTGCTGGGCCGGGCGGAGATCTTCTTCGATTTTGATTTCCACAACGCGCAGGAATTGCCAGAATTGGCGGGGCGGCTGCGCTGGATCCAGGGCACGAGCGCCGGCATCGGGCAGCTGGTGAAACGGCTCGGCTATGCGGAGCGCACCGACTGGCGCTTCACCACCGCCTCCGGCGTGCACGCGGGTCCGTTGGCCGAATTCGCGCTGCTGGCGATGTTGTATTTCACCAAGGACCTACCGGGCTTGCAGGCGGCGCAGACGGCGCGGCGCTGGCAGAGGCTGGCGATGGACCAGCTGGCCGGGCAGACCCTGGCCATCGTCGGGCTGGGCAAGATCGGGCGCAGCATCGCGGCGGCGGGCAGCGCCCTCGGCATGCGCATCATCGGCACGCGGCGCGACGTGAGCCAGCCGGTGACCGGCGTGGCGGCGCTCTACCCGCCAGACGAACTGCCCACCTTGTTGCGGCAGGCAAACTTCCTCGTCCTGGCTTGCCCGCATACGGCGGAGACGGAGGGCTTGATCGGGGCGGCGGAGCTGGCGCAGTTGCCGCGCGGGGCGGTGCTGATCAACGTCGCGCGCGGGGCGGTGGTGGACCAGCCGGCGCTGGTCGCCGCGTTGCATAGTGGGCAGCTCGGTGGCGCGGCGCTGGACGTGACGGACCCGGAACCGCCGCCGCAGGATGACCCAATCTGGGCCGCGCCGAACGTGCTGATCAGCCCGCATTCGGCGAGCACGGCCGTCACCGAGAATGAGCGCATCGTGACGATTTTCATCGAGAACCTACGCCGCTGGCAGGCGGGGGAACCGCTGCTGAATGAGTTGGATGTGGAACGGGGGTATTAGAGTTTTCGCCTGGATAGACTGCTGAATTTAGGGACATAGAGGGTTAAGTGGACGAAGAAATAGTAAACGAGACGAATGCGAATCCCTACCACAAACCGGAGCGTCTCCAATGGCTTTTGGGAGAATACGAGAAACACTTGGCTCGATTCGAAACCAGTCGCAAAAGCATGGATCAGAAAGCGATCTGGGCGCTGGCGACGGCCACGAGTTTTGTGGGCTTTCTGGGGTTGGCAAAAGGTGCGGACATAGGCGCGACGATCTATTTGCGCTTCACCAATCAGGTGGTGGATATAGGCAGTAGCCAGAAAATCATGATGCTAGTCGCCATGTTGTTTGTATTGACCTATCTCGTCTTACTGATCAAGGTTATCAGCGTCTATTTTCCGAAAAAGGTGATCGATCCTTTCATGCCGATTAATTATGTAAATGTGATACCAGTAAGCGCTTTCGATGATACGGAGGAGCACAGGAAAATCGGCAAAATATACTGGGACTTTGCTATGGATACCTATATCAAACCGACGGATATCGAACATTACCACGATATCCTGCGCGAATGTAGCGATATTATTATGGAACAGTACTTGCAGAATCAAAAAACTGGGGAAGAGCTTCGATCTTCCTTCAGGTTATTGCCGTTCATGGCGATCATGACGGTGCTTCTGTTCGTTCTTGGTTAATTGAACAGGCTAACCCTCTTGTGAGGTGGTTTTTTCGGGTGCTGATTCATAGCGACCCGTTGCCCATTTCTCACTGTATTTTGGCACCTGGCCCGTCCTGCTGCGAAAAGTCTTTGGCTCAGGCGCCTGCGGCCGCTGTGCGTCAGGTGCTTTGATCCGTCGGGGGTTGGGCGTCTCATCTGAATTCACTGAAACAGAAGGTGCGCTGTTTTGATCGCTCTGCGGTTTGTTATGTGAATCGCCCATAAATCTCCCCGCCTCTCACCCTTTATGGATATTGACCTATTTTAGCACAAA
The DNA here is from genome assembly GCA_011523615.1 of Chloroflexota bacterium. Classification (GTDB taxonomy): domain Bacteria; phylum Chloroflexota; class Anaerolineae; order Aggregatilineales; family Phototrophicaceae; genus WTGJ01. The sequence continues at coordinate 88,448 of WTGJ01000024.1, forward strand.
ATTCGCCCGCCAAAGAATGATCCCCCTCACAACACCACCTTGCTCTTCTTGCCGCCGTGGATGCTCGGTTCGGCGGCGAGTTTGCGGCGCAGCAGGGCGACGGGGCTATCCGCCCCCGTGCAGAGTTCCGCCGGCAGGCCGAGCACTTCGGTGAGCAGGCGGCGGTCCAGCTCGGCGCGGTTCTCGTCTTCGTCGATCTGGTTGATGGGCAGCATGGGCAAGTGCTTGTGGTCGGCGAAGATGCGGCCGGCGGCGGCCAGTTGCTCCGCCGAGAGCGCGCGCAGGTCCAGCGTGGGCAGGGCGGGGAGGGCGGTGACGGTGGTGTTGCCGCGGCCGCCTTGTTCACGCCCTGCATGCCACCAATGGCATAGGATACCCAGCGTGCTGTTGCCCCAGACGGTGTATGCGTCTTCCCACTGCTCTCGCTGCGATTCGGGAAAGATGATGGAAGGCCACGCACGGCCACCAATTGTAGGCCTAGGGGTACTTGACACTGCGAGCGATTGCGAATTATACCGAAAATTTCGGTTGTGATGTGCACGGGTTGCCGTCCGCCAGACAGCTTCTGCTTTTTCCACAATTTGAACTTGAATTTGCGGGTCATCTGAGCGTCTGGCAATCGCTTCGCTATCCGGTTCGATTTCCATGCAGCGTTCCTTTGGTGCATCATGTGCCCATAGGGCGGGGTAGGTGGGTATAGGATTTATTGCTGGCTTTTTTATTTCAAATGGTCCAACAGGCTCACCGCCTCTTTTAGCGCCGTTTATAAGACGATCAACAGGCCCTATCTCAGCTAATTGCTGAAGCGTAACCATTGGCAAGGGGTACGAACGCTCTGTACGTGGTAACCACAATTTCCCTTGTGTCAGGTAGTGTGTAGTTTGCGCCACAGCGAAATCTTGAATTCCCGCCAGTTGCCAGGGGCCACTATCGGGAATGGAATAATCCAGAATCTGGCCGATTTCGTCTTCGCCCACCCGAATGGCCGTCCCGCCATAGGGGCCGTCTTCTAGACAGCGTATTGAGCTAGCTGACTGGGCGGCGCGAGCGATCGCCAGCGCATCAGATTCGCTACGCGGCCGCTGCCGTGAGGTGATAAAGTGCGCGTGATTCTCGCTCTGCTTTGAATTTGCCTGCCTGCCTGCCTGCCTGCCTGCCTGCCTGCCTCAGAACGTTTGTGCGCGACGAGCAGGCATTCCCCCAGGCCTGTATCCGCCGAAAAAGCCTTGTCCTGCGATTTTGCGCCAGCAATGGTGGCGACGGTGATATTCGTGTAGCTCTTTCGCAGTAGTTGCCGCGCTTTCTCCCAGGATGTGCCACTCAAGACTACCTGCGGCAAGACCATCGCCAGCACGCCATCTTTCCGTAACTTTTTATCGGCCAACGTGAGAAAATAGGACGCCATCCCCGCATAACCGTTGGCGGGTGTCCCTTTTGCCAACAATTTGCCGCGTTCCGATAAGGCACGTTGGCTATCCGCATCGGACCCAAAAGCGGCAAAAGCTGGATTGGGTATGTCCTTGTGCTTCCCTCCGTGATTCGTCGGCCGCGTGAACGGCGGGTTCATGATCACCAGGTCATAACTCTCGTCGGCGATGGTGTGGCGCTCGGCGGCGGCGCGCTGCCCGGCCCCCTCGACCGCCTCCGGCCGCGTGGCCAGGGTCGGCAGCGCAACTTGTGTCGCCAGCAAGTCCAGCGAGCCCAGCGCGTATTCGCCAGTGTCCTGTTTGCCGTAGGGCATGGCCAGCATCGTGCAATCGCTGAAGGTCTCTTCCGGGTAAGCGGCAGCGAGCATCGAGAGCGTCAGATGCACCGCCATCGGCAGCACGTCACAACCGACCAGCACGCGCTCCAGCATGGCGCGGTGCAGGGCCTGCGCATCGCCGCCGGCCAGCTCATGCAGGGCGCCGAGGCGCGCATAGACCGCGGCCAGCAGCGTACCCGTGCCGCAGGCGAAATCGGCCACGCGCAGCTGCCGCAGTCGTTCTGCATCGCCCCAGCCCCCGTCGTTGGGGAGCGCCAACGCCGCGAGCAAGGCGGCCGATTCCGGGCGCGTGTAAAACGTGGCCAGGAACTTGCGGTCGGCGATCAGGCGCTGGAAGACGAAACCGGCCAAATCATGCGAGCGGGCCGCGCCCTCGCGCACGATGGCCTCGATGATGTGGAAGAGCTGCGTCAGGATGGCCTGCGCGGCCGCGGTGCGGTCGATCCCACGCAGGATCTCACGGGCGACGTGGAAGATCGGGTAGTAGTTGATCGCCAGAATCGCGCCCCAATCCTGCAGGATTTCGGTCTTGTGCAGTTTCTGCTGGTCGTAAAGTTGTTCGGGGGTACGGACGGCGGCGTAATCCTCGTGGCCGGCGAGCGACTGCTGGAAGATGAGCGCGTTGGCGAGGATGGCCATCGCCATGCGGCGGGTCTGCGGGCCGTCTTCCAGGCGCAGGTGCTCGGCGAAGAGGGCGGCGATCTGCGCGTGGCCCTCGGGGTAATTCTCGCTGAAAATTTGGCGGGCGAGCTCGATGTCGCGCTCCAGGATTTCGGCGAGACGGTCGATCTCCTCGCTGGGGCGCATCGCCTGCTGGGCGAGGAGGGCCAGGTCTTGCAGGCTCCCCCGCAGCCAACCGCGGACCGGCCAGCGTTCGGCATCGGCCGGGATCAGCCCACGGAAGAGGGCGTATTCGAAGGCGGCGGATTCGCGGATGCGGCCGGCGAGGGCGGCGCCCTGGAGCTGGCGCAACTCGGCGGGGCTGCGCAGGGCGATGGCGGCGCGGACGGGGTGGCGGCCGCCACTCAGGTCCATGCCGAGGCGGCGGAGCGCATCGCTTTCGACGCCCGGGGCGGGGTGGGTTTCATGCTCGATGATGAGCGGGGCGGCGCCGGGCTCGGTGAGGAGGAGGTCGGGGCGGCGGTGGCCCGCGGTGGCGGCGCCGGTATCCTCGATGCTGACCCGCCAGCGGCGGCGCATGCCACGCAGGGCATCGCCGATGCGGACGTTGAGGGTGTGCTCGTGCTGGGTCATTTGCGAAGCTGCGTCATGGGCGGTTCACCTTCCGTGCGCCTACCAATCGAGCGACTGTTCACCAATCGAGCGACTGATTACCAGTCGCCAGCGTAATCCAGTCCCTGCGGGTCGTGCTGTTGCGCGAGCCAGGCGTATTGCAGCTCGACCAGCTGGCGGAGGTGGAGCAGGTCGTGCGCCAGCCAGGCGGCCAGCAGATCGGCGGCCCGCAAGCGGCCGCCCCAGGGCGTGGGGGCGCTGTTGTCCCAGGCCGGTCCGTGCAGGCCGCGCAGCCAGGTGAGGGAATCCGCACGCGCTTCGCGGAAGCGGGCCAGCGATGCGGCGAGATCGCGCTCGTTGTAGGCGCGGCTGCGCACCCAGCCCTGCGGATCAATCGGCGGCCAGGGGTCAGCCGGCCGGTGCAGCAGGAGATCGAGCCGCGCGCGGAAATCTTCGCCCTCCTCGTCGGCGAGGTGGTTGATCACTTCGAGCAGCGACCAGGATTCCGCGTCGGGCCGCCAGCGGGACTGTGCTTCGTTGGCGCCGGCGGCCAGGGCGTGGATGGCGTCTGCCTGGCGGGCGAATTGAGCGCAGCTGGCCGGCAGGTCGATAGGCGTCCTGCAGTCGATGGGCGACCGAGGGTCGCACGGGCGGTTCATGGCACTTTCCTCAGCGGCGATCATGTTTGTTGACGAGGGTTTGGGACGCAGTGGGATCGATCCACATCATCCAGGCTGAAGATGATCCAGGTGAGGTGCGTGGCGTCCGTATCAACTTTGAAAGTAATTTCCGCCGGACATTGGGTGACGATGGTGCCCTGCAAACCATCGGCGAAGGTGACGGGGCTGCAGGAAGCTTCGTGGACCTTCATTTCAATCGAGTCGAACATGGTGAATTCCGCTGCGGCAGTGCTCCCCTGGTTGTAGGGGAAGAAAAACACCTGATAAACGCCGGCTGCCGGCAGTTGAAAGAGACCGATCACATAGTTATCGCTGAACGAGAAGAGTTCCTCATTCGGGACGGCTTCCGCGACGCCGAAGCCAAAGGAGGCCACTTGATGGATGTAGTCGAGGCCGTCCACGATGTGCGATGGGATGTATTGCGTTTCGCAGGATTGCGCCTTCACCGGGCCAGCGAGTCCCACGAGCGTCAGCAACAGTAGGACGGCAAGACGACGATGCAACATTTTGTTCTCCTTTCGATCGGCTGATGGTCAATCGGCTGATTGCGGCATAGTCCATGCGCCGCTAGCCATAGTGCTCACAGACGGCCCAGCCGACTTCGCCGATGGTGCTTTCGACGTGGTGCATGCCGGCCCAGGTGGCGCGGGCGTCGTTCCAGGCGGGCGCGGCATCCCAGAGGGCGTAGCAGGTGAGGGCGATCTGGGCACCGTTGGGCAGGAAGAAGAAGCCACAATCGTTGGCGGTGCTGAGGATGGTGCCGGTCTTGGTCGCCACCTGCACTTCCGGCGGCAGGTAACGGCCGAGGCGCTGCTTGAGTTGCTGCTGCAGCAGGATTTCCACCATGGCATCCCAGCCGGCGGCATCGGTGGCTTCCTGGGCGAACATCTTGCGCAGCAGGGTGGTCATGGCGCGGGGGGAGGCGGTGTTGTTGGTTTCGTCGCGCGCGGCGGGGAGGGAATCGGCGGGGTAGGGCATTTCGCGCGCCAGCTCGGTGAGTTCTTCGTCGGAGTGATCGCCGGGCGGGAAGAGGCGGCGGATCAGGTCGCGGCAGTTGTAGCGGAAAGAGAGCGGTTCAACGCTGAGGGCGTGCATGGCGGATTCGATAGCGGCGGGGCCACCGAGCAGCTCGATGACCATGTCGGTGGCGGTGTTGTCGCTGATGATGATCATGAGGGTGAGCAGGTCCTGCAGGGAGGGGTTGAGGCCGGTTTCGAAGAAGGGGAGGATGCCGCTGCCGCGGGATTTATCGCCATCGAGGAGGGAGCGGCGGTCATCGAGGCGCAGGCGGCCGGCGGCGATTTGCTGGAAGGCGGTGACGAGGATGGGCACTTTGAAGGTGCTGGCCATGGGGTAGATGGCGTCAGCGTTGAGGGCCGTTTCTTCGCCAGTTTTCAAATCCAGGACGTGGATGCCCAGCTCGCAACCGCTCTCGCGTTCGATGCGGGCCAAACGTTCGGTGAGGGGGGGAGGGCTCATGGTTTGCTCCTCATTCATTCCTTTCGTGGACGGTGAAGGTACAGCTGCCGGTTTCGCTGGGGGTGGTGCTGCCGGGGCCATAGAAACCGATGCCATCAAAAATGCGTTCGCGCCAGGTCGCGCGGTATTCGATGCGGTGTTCGCCGGCGCGGAGTTCGCGCAGGAAGGGGACGTACCAGTAGACGACCCAGTTGCCGTCTTCCTGGCCGGGGGCGCCCTGGTATTCGGCCCAGTTGTTGAGGGAGATGCCGTCGACGGTGATTTCGTATTCGACGTGGTCGAGGTGCTGCTGGATCTGGTCTGCCGTGCGCGCGAGCCAGGCCCACCAGACGACGATGAGGGTGCCTTCGCTGAGGTCCTGCGGAGCGGGCAGGCCGAGGGCGGGTTCATCGCAGAGGGCGAATACGGGTAAGGCGCGCGGCGGTTCGGGGG
>WTGJ01000017.1 GCA_011523615.1 Chloroflexota bacterium
CCCTGATCCACCGGTGTGATGTGGGTGGGTGGTGCGGCGCGTCCACCGGAAAGGCCTCCTGACGTGGCATTTTGCCGTTGATGGTTGTTCGGCGTGATGCCATGTCGGGAGGCACTTTCTGTGAGTGACGATACGCGGTTCTTGGACCGGGTCGAGGCTGTGTTCGACGAGGGGTCTTTGGTCGGCGACGCGGGTCTGCTGTTGGCGGGCACGTTGGCGGGCCGTCTGGGTCTGGAGGGGCTGATGGACGAGGCGGTGCGTCCGCCGGCGGCGGGCCGCGGGTCGGGAGCGAAGATTCTCACGGCGGTGTGCTCGATGCTGGTGGGCGGTTCGTTCTTCGCTGACGCGGACCGGCTGCGGGCGGGCTCGGCGTGCTCGGTGCTGGGGTTCGCGCCGGTGGCGCCGTCTACTTTGGGGACGTTCTTGCGGTCGTTCACGTGGGGCCATGTTCGTCAGCTGGACCGCGCCCAGGAGCTGGCTTTGGGCCGTGCGTGGGCTGCGGGGGCGGCGCCTGTGGCGGACCGGATCACGATCGATGTCGATTCCACGATCGCGGAGGTGCACAGCGACGCGAAGGGCGGCGCCGCGTACGGTCACGGCGGGCGGCTGGGCTATCACCCGCTGGTCGCCTCACGCGACGACACCGGCGAGATCGTGCATGCCCGGATGCGCAGCGGATCCTCCCAGCGAGGCCATGTCCGCTTCTTCGCCGAGACCGTGAACCGGGTGCGCCGCCTGGCGCCGGACACGGCGCTGAGGGTCCGCGCGGACGCGGGGTTCTTCTCGTGGGACCTGATCGACAAGCTCGACGATCTCGACGCCAAGTTCTTGGTGGCGGTGCCTCAGAACCCCAGCGTCAAAGCGGCGATCGCGGCCCTCGACGAGGCCGACTGGGAGCCCATCGGCTACACCGACGACGGCGAGGCCCACGTCGCCGAAACGACCTTGGTCAGCGCACGCCGCCGCGGCGGCAAGCCGGCTCTCACGGTGCGGCTGGTGGTGCGCCGCACCCGCCTGGTCGGACCCCAAGCCGACCTGTTCCCCAACTGGCGCCACCACGCAGTCGCCGCCGACATCGACCCAGACGGGCCCGACACCCGAGCCATCGACACTGCTTACCGGTCCCACGCCCGCGTCGAGCTCGCCATCAAGGACCTCAAGGCCGGCGGCCTCGCCCACAGCCCGTCGGCCAGCTTCGCCGCCAACGCTGCCTGGCTCGCCTGCGCCGCCTTGGCCCACAACATCGCACGCTGGACAGCACGCATCGGACGCCTCCACGACCCCAACAGGCTCACCGTCGGGGCCACCATCACCAAGCGGCTGCTCATCATGCCCGGCCGGCTCGTCAACCGCAGCGGCCGGCCCACCCTGCGGCTGCCCGCCAACTGGCCCTGGGCCGCCCCCTTCACCGCCGCGCTGCGACACATCCGCAACCTGCCCCGACGCTGCTGAGCAAACCCCAGCGTCACGCAGCGCCGCGCAGCACACCCCAGGCGCAGCACACAAACCAACCCCCGAGCCGTCGCCGACCACCCACGCATCCGCTCAGCCCTCACCCCGCCCCACGACAGACCGCGCCACCCACAGCCCGCCCAACCCGACACCGCCCACCCCACCGGTGGATCTGGGCTTAGGGCCAGCCATACACTGCGGTTGATGGCAGTGGCCAACACAGCGCCTGATGCACCCCTCTTCGAGATCGACGATTTGGGCGTACGGGCCGTCGACGGCCCGTACGCCCAAATCGTCGATCTCGAAGAGGGGTGCATCAGGCGCTGTGTTGGCCACTGCCATCAACCGCAGTGTATGGCTGGCCCTAAGCCCAGATCCACCGGTGGGGTGGGCGGTGTCGGGTTGGGCGGGCTGTGGGTGGCGCGGTCTGTCGTGGGGCGGGGTGAGGGCTGAGCGGATGCGTGGGTGGTCGGCGACGGCTCGGGGGTTGGTTTGTGTGCTGCGCCTGGGGTGTGCTGCGCGGCGCTGCGTGACGCTGGGGTTTGCTCAGCAGCGTCGGGGCAGGTTGCGGATGTGTCGCAGCGCGGCGGTGAAGGGGGCGGCCCAGGGCCAGTTGGCGGGCAGCCGCAGGGTGGGCCGGCCGCTGCGGTTGACGAGCCGGCCGGGCATGATGAGCAGCCGCTTGGTGATGGTGGCCCCGACGGTGAGCCTGTTGGGGTCGTGGAGGCGTCCGATGCGTGCTGTCCAGCGTGCGATGTTGTGGGCCAAGGCGGCGCAGGCGAGCCAGGCAGCGTTGGCGGCGAAGCTGGCCGACGGGCTGTGGGCGAGGCCGCCGGCCTTGAGGTCCTTGATGGCGAGCTCGACGCGGGCGTGGGACCGGTAAGCAGTGTCGATGGCTCGGGTGTCGGGCCCGTCTGGGTCGATGTCGGCGGCGACTGCGTGGTGGCGCCAGTTGGGGAACAGGTCGGCTTGGGGTCCGACCAGGCGGGTGCGGCGCACCACCAGCCGCACCGTGAGAGCCGGCTTGCCGCCGCGGCGGCGTGCGCTGACCAAGGTCGTTTCGGCGACGTGGGCCTCGCCGTCGTCGGTGTAGCCGATGGGCTCCCAGTCGGCCTCGTCGAGGGCCGCGATCGCCGCTTTGACGCTGGGGTTCTGAGGCACCGCCACCAAGAACTTGGCGTCGAGATCGTCGAGCTTGTCGATCAGGTCCCACGAGAAGAACCCCGCGTCCGCGCGGACCCTCAGCGCCGTGTCCGGCGCCAGGCGGCGCACCCGGTTCACGGTCTCGGCGAAGAAGCGGACATGGCCTCGCTGGGAGGATCCGCTGCGCATCCGGGCATGCACGATCTCGCCGGTGTCGTCGCGTGAGGCGACCAGCGGGTGATAGCCCAGCCGCCCGCCGTGACCGTACGCGGCGCCGCCCTTCGCGTCGCTGTGCACCTCCGCGATCGTGGAATCGACATCGATCGTGATCCGGTCCGCCACAGGCGCCGCCCCCGCAGCCCACGCACGGCCCAAAGCCAGCTCCTGGGCGCGGTCCAGCTGACGAACATGGCCCCACGTGAACGACCGCAAGAACGTCCCCAAAGTAGACGGCGCCACCGGCGCGAACCCCAGCACCGAGCACGCCGAGCCCGCCCGCAGCCGGTCCGCGTCAGCGAAGAACGAACCGCCCACCAGCATCGAGCACACCGCCGTGAGAATCTTCGCTCCCGACCCGCGGCCCGCCGCCGGCGGACGCACCGCCTCGTCCATCAGCCCCTCCAGACCCAGACGGCCCGCCAACGTGCCCGCCAACAGCAGACCCGCGTCGCCGACCAAAGACCCCTCGTCGAACACAGCCTCGACCCGGTCCAAGAACCGCGTATCGTCACTCACAGAAAGTGCCTCCCGACATGGCATCACGCCGAACAACCATCAACGGCAAAATGCCACGTCAGGAGGCCTTTCCGGTGGACGCGCCGCACCACCCACCCACATCACACCGGTGGATCAGGG
>WTGJ01000005.1 GCA_011523615.1 Chloroflexota bacterium
CCCGCGCACACGGGAGTCCGATTCCCTAGCTTCCTCATACCCACCACAGTCATAGTGGCCCGCTGCTGCGGCCCATTCCCACCGGCCATCCACTTGGCAACGTCACTTTATGTTGATTAGACTGATGCGCCCGTATCAACCAGAAGGCTGAGATGCACTACGCTCAAGCAAAACGCCTTCCCCTGTGGATCATCGTTTCAGCGCTCTCCCTGTGGTTGCTCTCCCTCCCCTCGCAGCCCAGCCAGGCACAAACCAACCCGACTCCCGCGGCCTGTGGCTTGCCGACCGCAGGCGTCATCAGGGCAACAGTGACTTACACCCTGACGGCCAATTGCACCCAAACGGGCATACTGAACGTCGCAGATAATCTCGTTCGCGAGATCAGCATCACGATCAACGGCAACGGCCATACGATCACGGCGGGCGGCAGCGGCAGCTATACCATGCTGAGAGGCTCCCTGAACGGGAGCGTGATTCTGAACCAGGTGACCATTGATGGGAACAATGTCGCCCGCCCGGCCATGATCTATGCCAATGACACCTTCAATGCTACCAACGTCACGTTTCGCGGCGGTTTCAGAGGGGTAACGTTGCAGGTCCGACAAAATACCAGCGCCACGCTGAACAACGTGCTCTTCGAAAACGGTACGTCCTTGCTTTACAATGCGGCCGGAAATGCCTCGCCCTGAATGTCAATACGGGCGGCTCGGTAACGATGACGAATGCCCTGGTTCGGAACCACCGCTTTCATTCCGGCGCCATCGTCCTGAAAGGCAATGCCTCGCTCACGACGGCAGGTTGCCTCACCTTCTCCGGCAACATCCCTTACAACGTGCGTCGATTGGATACGAGCACCTGGACGGACAGCAGCACCGGCCGCTGCAGCAGCGGTACCATCGGCAACGGGGCGAATGCCGTGCTCACTCCGCCCGCCCTCCTCTCCTGCGGCTTGCCTGCTCCCGGCTTCCTGGACCATAACCGGCGCTATACGCTCACTTCAGATTGCATTTTCGGCGCCACCGGCCGCAATGTCGATTTGTGGGGCATATCGGAAGGCGTCCAGATCCACATCGAAGGCAATGGTTATCGCCTCGTCGGTGGCAGCGGCAACAATTATTCCTTCATCGATGCTGCCCACCTGAGCGGCCTGACCTTGAACAACCTGCGCGTGGAGAAGATCCGCATCTCCAATTGGGGCACTTTGACCGTCACGAACAGCCGATTTGCGAATACCGCGAGCCGGGCTTTCACGGAGTTGGGCAACGCTAGCTTCCGCAACACGATCTTCGAAAACAACAGCTCGACCTTCACCACCAGCAGCGCCACTGTGCTGCGCGCCTATTCGCTCTATGGCGGCGGTCACGCCACGATCCGCGATTCCGTGTTCCGCAACAACATCGGTAACAACGGCGCGCCCGTCCTGAACACCACCGGGACGGCAGCGACGATCACGCTGGAAGGCTGCATCACTTTTGAGGGCAACCAACCGCTCAACTACCCGACCGCGGCAAACGTGACCGACAATAGCACCGGCCCTTGTGAATCCACGGTCGGTCCCGGGCCGCCGGGAGTCAATCCCAACTCCAGGAGCCCGACCACCCAACGAGCGGGGTTCCCGCACCACTGCTTGCGTTTGGGCGCCATCGGCTTGATCTGCCGCAGCGAAGGGAAACCAGAACCCACGGTCGAAATCTGGCAGGTCAATCCGGATAGCAGCGGGCTATTGCTGATGCAGGTGCGCCAATCGCAGATCGACGCCGTCCAGCCCTACGGCCTCGTCGCCAGCACCGCGGATGGGCGCGTCGCCGTGCGCGTCTGGCATGACCGCAACGTCACCATCGCCATGGGCCCCAACTTTGAAGGAAAGGTGCATCACGTAACGCTGCTGCGCGATCTGCACGGGGCAGTCATCGAAACGGTGGATACCTTCACCGGTTTGCCTGGCATCCGCCGCGGCGCGGAGACCCCGCCTGCACCGGCCACCCCGCAAGCGCTCGCGCCTTTTGTCCGGCGCCAACCCGCGGCTGCCGATGGCACGGTGATCCATGTGGTCCAGACCGGCGATACCATCCACGCCATCGCCCTGGCCTATGGCATTAGTCCACAGGTCATCCTCGAACACAATCCGCTCACCCAAGGCGGCAATTGGATCTACCCCGGTCAGGAACTCTTCATCCCGGTGACGTTTGCAACCGCAACCCGCGTGCCACCCCAGCCCACCCCCAGCGAGGCAGTGGCGGAATCAAGCAGCGCTGACTTACCCAAATCCGTCTATGCCGGCGATGAGGCAGACGATGACCTGCCTCAACCGGTGTATGCCGGCGATGAGACAGGCGAAGACGAACCGTAATGGTTTGACGCATCGGCGTCGGGGTGCAGCATCAGGGCATCACAGCCACGGAGCGGTGTCTATGATGCCCCCGTGCGCCACTCGTCCTCTTACCCCACCCAGGGCTCCGGTTCGTTCAGCTGAAACAAGGAACAGGGGGCGCCTTGCGGGTCGCGAAAGACGAAAAAGCGCCCTGCTTCCGCCGGTTGCGGCGGGAAATCCAACTGCCCACCCAGCTGCTCGACCCGCTCGGCTGCCGCGTCGATATCCGCCACTGAAAAATACACCATCCACCAGGGCTGGTAGTGTTCCTGCATCTCCTCGTCCATCGGCAACATACCACCGTTGTTGCGCCCCTGATTCGTGAAGCGGAAATAACCCTGGCCGTCTTCCTGGCATTCCCAGCCGAAGATCCGCTCATAGAAGCCCCGCGTCAGGGCCGCGTCTCGCGTGTAGACATCATTCCAGCACAGCGCGCCCGGTGTGTTGACCAACGTCGCCCCGATGAACTCCTTTGGCTGCAGCAAGCACAGCGCCGCGCCATCGGGGTCATGGATGACCGCGGCCAGACTGCCGTCGGGCGCGGGGAAGGGCGGTTGGATAATCTGGCCGCCGGCCGCTTCGATCAGCTCCAGCTGCGCCGCCATATCATCCACTTTGACATAACTGTTCCAGCGGGCCGGAGAGTCTTCCATCCCCGCGGGCAATTCAGCGATCCCGGCGACGATATGACCATCGCGACGCATCATATAGTATTTCATGCCATAACCGGTTTCAAAGGCCTGCTTTTCCCAACCCAGGACGCCGCCGTAAAACGCCGCCGCGGCATCCGCGTCGTGGGTGACTAAATCCACCCAGGAGAAACAGCCGTGCGGGTATCGGCTCACCGTGAACATCCCAACCTCCTTGTTTGCAAAGCCCTTTTATACATGATAATGCCTTTTCTACATGATAATGCAATGTGAAATCCCGCAAGGCTGCATTTTTCCGCAGACGGCGCTCCGCTCAACTCGCCATGACCCGCGGCAGCGCCCCGCGCAATACGGCAATCGCCCGCAGATACTCGGCCAAATCCAGGTGCTCCTCAGGCGTGTGGTCGAGCGCGGCGTCGCCGGGGCCATAGGCGAGGATGGGGCAAGACCAGTGCCGCGCCACGACATTCCAATCCGCCGTGCCGGTCTTGCGCACGAAACGCGGCTGCCCACCTGCGGCGCGAATCGAACCCCGCAGCGCGCGGCTCAAGGTGGAATCGCGCTCCCCTTCCACGGCCCATTCACCCGCAGAAGGGTGCAGCGTCGCCCCCTCACCCAGGCAAGCCAGGCATTCTCTGGCGAGCGCTGCCGGGTCCATCCGCGGTGGCAGGCGCAAGCCGATTGTCATCTGCACCGTCTCATACAGGCCGTCGTCTTCATTCCACAAGGCCTGCAGCGTCGCATCCAGGCGCTCGAAGTGCGTACGTTTGTATTGCGCCCCGTCCGCCGCCGCATGACGGTCCGCTCGTTCTCGAATCTTGCCCCAGTAAGCCAGCGCTTCCTCCAGGCCCCGCACCTGCCGGCCGGCGCTGTGCCCCAGCGGCCCGCGCCAGCGCCAATCGAGCAGCAAACGCCCTTTGTAACCCAGCGTGATGCGCTCCCATCCCGATGGTTCCCCGATCAAACAGGCGGCCGGTCGCCACTGCTGCGCGATGTGCCGCGCCCCGCGTGAGCTGGCGGCTTCTTCTTCCACCGCGCCGACCACCACCAGGCGCCATCCTGCCGGCACGGGCACCGTCGCCCCGGCCACCGCAAACGCGCAGAGCGCCCCTTTCGCATCGACCGCGCCGCGCCCATACAGCCGCCGGCCATCGCGCCGCACCGGCGGTTGACCGCGAAAGGTATCGATATGGCCGAGCAGGAGCAGCACCCGCTCCCCATCACCACGAATTCCGACCGCGTTGCCCACGGCATCCACGCCCGCTTTTTCATAGCCCTGTGCGGCCATCCAATCAGTCAGGTGGCGCGCTGCTGCCGCCTCCTGGCCCGAAGGCGAAGGGATGGCCACCAATTCCTGCAAAAGATTTTCCGCGCTTTCGCTGCCGATGTGTTCCATGAATCCGCCCGATTCAATCGCGCAACGCCGCATCCAGAGCAACGACGATCTGTTCCGCTTCCGCCGCCGAAAGGATGAGCGGTGGCAACAAGCGCAGCACCGTCTGCCCCGCCGGCAAGGCCAACACGCCCTGCTCCTGCAAACGGCGCAGCACCGGCGTGACCCGCCCGCGCAGCTCCAGGCCGATCAACAGCCCCCGCCCCCGCACGCTCCGCACCAGCGGCCAATCCGCCTGCCGCGCCGTCAGCTGCCGCCGCAACCATTCGCCACGCCCACGAACCGCCGGCAAGATCTCCTCTTCGCGCAATGTCTTCAGGGTCGCCAGCGCCGCCGCGCAGGCCAGCGGGTTGCCGCCAAAAGTGCTGCCATGTGAGCCCCGCGGTATGCCGCCCAGCTCACTGCGCCAGGCGACCAGGCCCATCGGCAAACCGCCCGCCAGGCCCTTGCCCAGGCACACGATATCCGGCACCACCCCTGCCGCCTCGGCCGCCAACCAAGTACCGGTCCGCCCCAGGCCGCTCTGAATCTCATCGAAAACCAGCAAAGCGCCGGTCGCCTCACAGTGCTCGCGCAGGCCGCGCAAATAATCCACGCGCGCTTCATGCACGCCGCCTTCGCCCTGCAGCGGCTCCACGAAGACCGCCGCGGTGCTCTCATCGATCGCGGCCCGTGCTGCCGCCAGATCGTTGTAATTCACGCGGCGGACCGGGGGCAACCACCCCGCCCCCGCAAAAGGCTGACGATACTTGGGATTCGCGGTGAGCGCCAAAGCCCCCAGGGTGCGCCCATGGAAGGACCGCTGCGCCGCGACCAGTCCCTCCCGCTCCGTCAACAAGCGCGCCACTTTCAGCGCCCCCTCCAGCGCTTCTGCGCCGCTGTTGCAGAGGAAAAACCGCCCCAAGCTGCCCGGCAAAACCTCAGCCAAAGCGGCATACAACTGCGCCCGCCGGGGGGTATAGAACGCTTCGGCGACGGTGATGATCTGCTGCGCTTGTTCTGTGATGGCGGTCACCACGGCCGGGTGCGCGTGCCCGAGCAGCGCCACACCCATCCCGCTGGTCGCATCCAGGTACGAATTCCCCGCCTCATCCCAGACCGTGCAACCGGCCCCACGGACGATGGCGAGCGGCCGTTTGCCATACGCGCCCGAGCCGTGGCGGTCTTCCCATTCCATCACGTCCATCACGCGTGAAAGCATGTGCCCTCCCCCGCCAGCGCAGCCGCAATCGGCCGTTCGCGCCGCCCGTCGCCGATCCGCACCCAACGCACCCCGCCGGTCAGCGCTTCCTGCGCGCCGAGTACCTTGCGCTTCATCCGCCCCTGCGCCCATTCGCTGGCCTCGGCCAGGCGCGCGGCCGGCATTTTCGTCACCAGCGAACTTTCCTCCGGATAGCGCCGATACAAACCGCGCACGTTGCTCAAAATCAACAAGCCCTCCGCCTTCAATGCCGCCGCAATCGCCGCCGCCGCCCGGTCACCATCGACATTCAACGGCCCGTCTTCGCTGGCGGCCAGCGGCGGCACGACCGGCACCCGCCCGCCCGCCAGCGTCGACCGCAGCCCTTCCACCGTCACCCCCTGGATGACGCCGCTGTAATCGTCGCGGATGATGCGCGGCCGCCCCTCCACCAGCGCGCGGATCGCCCTTTTCCGTTTCGCCCGGAGCGCCAACGGTTCAACGAACGATTCGCCCGGGATGCCAGCGGCCCGCAACTGCTCCACGATCTCTTCGTTGACCTGCGCTGCCGCTTCGACGAGCAAAGCGCGCGTGGCTTCATCGGTATGGCGATAGTGATGGCCGGAAGGGGAAACCAGCATCCGTTCCGGCAAACCACGCTCCTCAGCCAGCTGCTTCATCCTGCCGCTGACGCCATGCACGACCACCAGCGGCCGCGCCAGGCGGGCTGCATCCTGCGCGATCGCCACCAGCGGTAAGCCCGCCGCGCCTCCGATCTTGAGCACCAGCAGGTCCGAAAGGCCACCGCTCCCGGTCTCGTTCAAGGGTAAAACCCGGCGAAGCGCAAACCCTCACGCTCATCCAGGCCGAGCATCAGGTTCATGCATTGCACCGCGCTGCCCGCCGCCCCCTTGCCCAGGTTATCCAACGCGGCGACGACCGTGATGCGTCCGCAGGCCTGCTGCGGCACGCTGGCCGGTTGCGGCGCAACGAAACCGACATCGCAGAAGTTCGTCCCGGCCACCACGCGCGGCTCGGGCAGGCGGTGGGGGCCCCGTGTGCCGCTCACGATGCGGATGAACGGCTCTTCGCCATAAGCAGAGCGGTAGATGCGCCAGAGATCGCGCCCGGCCAGCGGCTCGCGCAAGTCGACCCGCGCCAGCAACTGCACGCCGCGCACCATTTCCACCGCCGTCAAACTGAGCGTCACCTCCGCCACCGGTAATGCCTCACCATACACCTGCTCCCATTCAGCCAGGTGCCGGTGGCGCTCGGTGCTGTAGACGCGCAAGGCACCACTGCGCACGGGGTGGTGGCTGGTCGCGCGGGCGGCAGCGCCGGCCTCGGAAGAACCGACGCGCACATCGGCGACGACACGCCGCAAACCACCCGCGCGGGCCAGCGGTCCCAGCGCCAGGAGCAGCACACTCGCGTTGCAACCCACACCACTGGCGTAATGCGCGCCGCGGAGCTCCTCGCGCGTCAACTCCGGCAGGCCATAGACAAAGCGAGGCAACCACGTCGGCGCGGCGTGCTCCACGCCATACCAGCGCTCATAAGCCGCCGCATCGGACAGCCGAAAATCCGCCGAAAGGTCGATGATCCGCTCCGCCAAACCCGCGTAACGATCGATCTGCCGTTGCGCCTCCCCATGTGGCAAGCAGAGGAACAACACATCGCATGAGGTCAGATCCGCCGGCGCCACGAAACGCAGCGCCGTCTGCCCGCGCAACGCCGGATGGACCTGGGCGAGCGGCCGACCGGCCTGGCTGCGGCTGATCACCTGCGCCACTTCCACCCCGCTGTGTGGCAAGAGCCAGCGCAGCAACTCGCCGCCGACATAACCGCTCCCCCCGACGATGCTGACGCGCGTCATTCGGCTCGAGCCCGCACTGGCAAGACCGCTTCGCGCACATATTCAGCGACCGCCGCCGCAATGTCCACCCCGGTCGGCGCGCTGCTGTTGCGGAATTCCATCGTATGATTGATTTCATTCAGCAGCAATCGGCCATCCGGCGCTTCCAGCACATCCAAAGCCAGCAAGCCGCCACCCACCGCCGCCGCCGCGCGTTCACAGAGCGAAACCAGCTCCGGCGTCAGTGGGCAATTGCTGGCCCGCCCGCCGCGGGCGGTGTTGGTCACCCAATGTTCGGAAGCACGGTAAATCGCGCAGATCGGCCGCTCGCCAATGACGAAAGCGCGGATATCGCGCCCCGGTTTTTCGATGTATTCCTGGGCATAGACGACTTGTTGCGCGTAACCGCCCAGGGTCTGCCGATGTTCGAGAATCGCTTCTGCTTCCTCCGCATCCCGCACGCGCGCCAACAGCCGGCCCCAGGAACCGACGACCGGTTTCAGCACCGCGGGGTAACTCAGCTCGTCCAGCGCAGACAAGCCCGCCGCCGGCGTGAAGGCCAGGCGCACCGCCGGTTGCGGGATGCCGGCCCGCGCCAGCGTCAACGTGGTTCGCGCTTTATCAGCGCAGATCGCTGCGGTTTCGTAACGGTTGATCACGCGCAAACCCCAGCCTTCCAGGACCAGCGCAGCCAGCAACCCGCGCGATTGGCTCACCGTGCGGATCAGGATCGCCTCGTATTCGCGCCAGGGACGGCCATTGGGCGCCGCCTGCCCGGCATCGGCCAGCAAATCGAGGCGCAGCTCGCGGTCGAGCAGGACATCGCAGGTAAGACCCGCCACAACCAGTGCTTCCCGCAGCAGCTTTTCCTCCGCTCGTATATGAGTGACCAGCATGGCCACGCGCGGG
Organism: Chloroflexota bacterium; assembly: GCA_011523615.1. Taxonomy (GTDB): domain Bacteria; phylum Chloroflexota; class Anaerolineae; order Aggregatilineales; family Phototrophicaceae; genus WTGJ01. The sequence continues at coordinate 8,359 of WTGJ01000005.1, forward strand.
CGCGTCGACTGCGGCGCAGGGGGACGCCGCTCACTCATCGGGAAAACTCCCACAGTGCGTTGGATGCAGTTGATCGAAAGCCCGGGCGCTACCCAGAATGGAAGGCCGGGCGCTGGGACGCGCGATTACTCGCCCCAGTCTTCCTCACAGGGTGGCGCCAGTTCCAACCGGAGTGGCTGCAGCGAGACGATTTCCAATTCACCGCCGCAGTCACCGCAGGCGATCAATTCATTGAGCATCGCATCGGCCGAAATTTCCTGCGTGGCATCGCACATCGGGCAAAGTACCGCTTCCTGAACTGCCAACATTGTCTCTCTCCTGTCTTCCGCACCCACTGATTCTGCGTGAGCGTTCATCCAACAAAAAACCGCCCGGTGGGCGGTCGCTGCAACACATTCGAACAAGCCAAATCGCCCACGCCTTATGGGTGGTTGGCCTTCTTCCCCTCCAGGTTGTGGCTGATCGAATGCATCATGGCGAGTTGTTTCCGATTTCGCCGAACTACATCCAAAGTCTACTCACTCCCAATCACCTTGTCAAGGGTTCGCCAGAAAGTTCACCCCCAACGGGATCGGACCTCCTCCGCTTTCTGGCGCGCGTCATCCTGAGCGAGGATCGCCCGCGCCTCATCTTGCATCCAACCTGCCCTCTTATTGGCCCGCATCAAGCCCTTCAAGGTCAGGTCATCGCGTTTGCGCCGGTTGCAGGGCCCGCAGAGCAAGATGCGATTGAGGATATGGTTCTCGCCCCGGTCGGACTTGGGGGTGATGTGGTCCAGCTGCATGAAGGGCGCCTCGAGGACCCGGCCACAGCCCGCACAAATCACCCCGGCGGCCGATTGCTGTGCTTCCTCCAACAAAGCCACCATCTCCTTGCGCGAGAGTTTCTGCCAGGGCTCGGCCGGTCGGCTGATTTTCAGTTGCAGACTCTGCGCCGCCATCTCGTTCTCGTCGCTGCGCTGCGGCAGCTGGGTTTCGATGTGCACGACATGCGGGAACATCTGCTTCTCGGCAGCCGCCTCGGTATAAATCCACTCGTCTTCCAGGCGCGACAGGACGATATCTTTCGCCCCATCCCAGATATCCATACCAACCCACTGACGCCCCAATTGCTCGGCGGCGATCGGCGTCGTCGCGCAGCCACAGAAAGGATCCAGCACGATATCGCCCGGGTTGGAGGAAGCCTCGATGATGCGTCGGTAAAGGGTGAGTGGCTTTTGGGTGGGGTAGCCGGTGTTTTCGCGCTTTTTTCTCCCGACAGGACTGAAAGTGCTCCACCAATCCTCAGGTATTTTCCCCAATTTGGCCAGTTCTTGGTTGCGTTCAGTGTCATGGCCATCGCTAAATATTGACCCTGCCTTTTCAATATATCTTTTACTGAACCTTTTTTTATATTTTTCGCTATACGGAACCCGTATTGAGTCTCCATTAAAAACCCATTCATCTCCTTTCGTGTAAAACAAAATGGTATCATGCTTGCGGGGGAACCAGCGCTTCGTATTGGATGGCCCCGTGTAACACCATACAATTTCATTCCTGAAATTCTTATGTCCAAAGATCGCGTCCATCAAGCACTTCACGTAAGCGTGCGCCGTGTGGTCGATGTGCAGGTAGATGCTGCCGTCGGGTCTTAGCACGCGCCGCATCTCCATCAATCGCACCCCCAGCCAGCACAGAAAGGCCCCCATATCATCGCCATAGGCGGCGCGCGCCGCTGTGATCACCTCCCAGACGGCCGGCCAATCGTCGATGATGCCATCCGTCCATTCTTCGTGCACGTCTTCATCCCAGCGCCAGCGGTCTTTGAAGCGTGCGCCAGCCGCTAGGCTATCCGGCGTGGCGTGGAAATCGCGGTTCTTGTTGAAGGGTGGGTCCGTCGCGATCAAATGAACGCTATTGCTGTTCATCGCGCGCAGGAATTCTAGATTGTCACCATGAAAGAGGGTGCGGTTCTGCCAGTTGGGGCGATTTACCCCCCCCCCCCGAATTTCTGTTCTAGATCAGGGATCGCCACCGCTTCGACCTACTGCTCGAGAATCTCTGCGATATGCAAGGTCCAGGATTCATTGGCGCTGCCGATCGCCAGCAGGAAGGTGCAACTCTCGCTGCTGACATCGAGGATGCGCGCCGCCCCACCCACCGCTTGCCCGCGCGAAAAGGCGCCGGCGCTGGCGTCCCGATACGCACAAAGCCCTACTTCTACTTCCAGCGCGGCGTTGAAGTAGCCCGCCGTCGCCACATTCAGGGTGTAGCTGCCCTGCGGCAGCGTGAGCGGCCCCAGCACCGGTTGCATCCCTTCGCCATCACTGGTGAAGCGCCAATCGCGGCAGGCCGCCTCCGCCTCCGCCACGGCCCGCCGCAACGCGCGCAAGGTCTGGCGCTGTTCGCCTTCTTCCATGGTCGTCAGGAGTTTCGCCGCCGAAGAGAGCAGGCTGAGCAGCGGGGCCGGTGCGCAGGCCTCATCCTGGGCGGCCAGGGGCAAGCCCGCGGACGCCAGCAACAGCAGCAGCGCGGCCATCAGCAGAAACGCCAGGAATGCGCGTTTCATTTAAGTTTCAGGGCGTTTGAAAGTGAAGATGTGCAGCTGGGCAAACACCGATTCGGCATCCGCGAGGACGCGCTCCGATTGGACGAATTGCCAGCCCCGTTCCCCCAACGAAGCGAGATACTGGGGCAGCTCCGCATCGCCCAGCAGCAAGGCTTTGATGTAGGATCGTTCTTCTTCGTTCGTCATCTCCTGGGTGAGCGTGGGGATCAGCCGGATTTCTTCATTGTCGATGGCCAGACCGAACATCAAGTATTCCCAGTCCTGGCCGCGCCAGAGTTGAGTCGCCGCCGAGGCAATCAGGGCGCTCAAGAGCAAGCAGGCGGTGACCGCGAGCAAGAGCGCACTTCTCGTACCCGAAAATCGGGTCATCCAGGCATTCTCCGTCCTTCCGCAAGATGACGTATCAGCCATTCTGTGCAGAAGGCTGAAACCCGCAAGCAACAAAACGAAGAAAAGCCCCGGAATTGGCGCTCTGCGGGGCTTTTCTTGCGAAACCTTACAATACTGTCAGATGAATTTCGTCCCATCGCCACTCAACGCCATTCAACGATGGGGCGCCTTCATTCGTCGCTCTCTTCGCTGAACTGCACGCTCAAGGTGTAGTTGCCTTCTCCTTCATCGCGCGCGCTGCTCACTTCCAGGATCAGCGGGAAGGCCGGCGGAATCTCTAACCCTAGAAAACCGGAGTTCAAGTCATCCAGGTCGTCGTTGGCGAGCAAGACGTTCTCCTCCGTATCCAGGATGCTCAAGACGGTATCCAGCTCACCGGCTTCGTCGTAGAGGCGCAGGTCAAACACGCCGCCTTCGCCGCTGTCAAAGGAATAGTGCACCCGTTGCCCTGGTGATATCGTTCCGCTGACGCTTTCACCGACCGCGATGCTGCCCCCATCGATGATCTCCAGCGAAGTGATCTCTTCCAGGTGAGCGATGGCCACCTCCAGGATGGGGTCGCCATCGCTGAAGAGGGTCTCTTCATTCACGGGCACCCACACATCGGGTATGACACCCACGCCCTCGATGACAATTTCACCATCCGGGCCGATCGGTCGCACGACGGAGAATTGCACGATCTCGTCGCCCGGCATCAGGAAGCGCTCTTGCGGCCCGCCGAGCCCACCCGTCGGATATTGGCCGACGGCCACACCGCGATCGCTGCTGGTGATGTGATGGCTGAAATATTCGCAGGCGCTGCTGCAATGCGGCCCGATCAGTACGGCAATTTCGCCGTGATAGCGCAGCTCTTCGGGAGGCAGATACATCTGGCTCTGGAAGCGGTCATCCGTCACGAATTCGCCGGCCTCTTCGTCGTAGCTCCAGCCCTGCTCCAGCTCGAGTGGTTCATCGAAGAAATAGCCGGTCATCTGGTCGCCCAGGAAGCCGCTGCCGCCGCCATTCTGGCGCATGTCGATGATCAACCCGGGGATGCCCTCGCTGTTGAGCGCATTCATCAGCCGCTCCCAGAGTTGCACCTGCAGCAAGTCGTTATCGGAGAAGGTGTGGATCTTGGCATAGACAAAACCGCTATCTTCCAGCAATTCGTATTCCAGCGGCAATTCAAAGCCGGTCAGCCCCACATTGAAAGAGGAGAAACGGAAACTATCGCGCTCGCCGCTGGGTTCCAGGGTGACTTCGCTGACCGCTTCGGCCTCCGGATTGCGGAAGGTGAGCGTTACGCTCTCCCCCAGGGGAAAGCGCGTGACGTAGCGCAGTTGCTGCAAGCGGCGCGTATGCTCGGTGCTGAAGGGGCTGGACCAGGGCACGTTTTCGACGATCACGTCGGCGATGGGCTGACCGTTGATGGCGATGATTTCCGCGCCCAATTCCACGCCGGCTTCATGAGCTGGTTCCCCTTCACCGTTGTAGTTCACGATGACGCGGCCATCATCCAGCTCGCGAATGGCGATGCCGAGGCCACCGGCGGTTTCGTACTGGAAGCCCTGGATATCGAAAGCAGAACTGCCGTGGTGCCCATCGTCGATGGCCCAGGTGTACCCCATCAATGCGCGCTGGTAGGCCACATCGGTGGCGGTATCCAGATCATCGGCCTCTGCCAGCAGGTCGTCCGCCTTGCTCTGTAAGGTTTCCGCGGCAGTCTGCAGCGCCGCGACTTCTTCCTCGCTCAATGCTTCGTCTTCCGCTTCGCTGAGCAGGGTTTTCGCCAGCTCGGCGCGTTCTTCCGCCTGCTGACGCAATTCGGTGGCCTGGGCGCTGTCTTCAGCGAACGTGACGAAGGCTGGCCGGTGCTCGGCGGAGATCGTCTCCCAATCCACCCCTTTCAGCTCGCTGAAGGCGTAGCGGGTGGACATGTGCTCGATCATCGCATCGAAGGCCTCATCGTAGGGCAGGTCCGAGAAATCGTGCAGTTCCGCGCCTTCGCCCTCAATCAAATCGATGGTGGCCTCTCGCGAGCGGTCGAAGGTGAAGGGGTCTTCATCGAGATTCACCACCGTGTAACCGGCGGGCAAGGCGACGATGGGGTCATCTTCGGTGAAGAGCAGGCCGTCCTCACCGAAGCTGCTGGGGAAGCCCTGTCCCGCTTCTGGGGCGTAGACGAGCAACACGCCACCGACGATCTCGTTCAGGGTTTCGATCTGGCTGCTCAGGCGGGTCGAAACATAAGCGTTCGACCAACCGCCGCCGTATAAATCGCGCTGTTCCAGGTAAGGATCGCCATAGACGTTGTTCCAGTAGGCGACGGCATAGACCATGACACCACGATCTTCTTCGCCGTCCTGATCGACATCGCGCAGGCTCGCCGCCGGTTCGATGGGCAAGCTGATGCTGTAGGTGAAGGGGGAGGTGAAGAAGTCGGAGGTGATTTGCCCCAGCACCTGAGAGGCGGTCGGCATGATGAAATTCACATCCCGATCGACGAAGCCGGCCTGATCTTCGAGGATGACCAGGGGCTCGGCGACGCCATCGGTGAAGAAGACGTTGGTGTAACTGACTTCACCGGTGATGCGGACCGGGCCACCTTCATCGTTCTGGATCGTGGCGGGCGGGATGGCGGTGTCCTGAGCGGCGAGCGGGGCAAAGGCCAGCCCCACCAGGCCGCTGACGAGGGAAAGCCAAAGTAGCAAACGGAACATGAACGGATCCTTTCGATAGCGAAGGTTCAGTGGCTTCATTGTAATACAAGCACAAGTTGCGGCATGTACATCCGCGCCTTAAAATAAATAGTAACTTTTCCCATATCGCCATTAGTAATCCTGCTAAGAGATGGGAACTCCAGACTCAATGGAGGGAGCTCATGAATCATTCGCAGGACATACCGAGAATTGAATCGCTCACTGTCAAGAATTATCGAGCGTTGCACCGCCTTGAATTGAAAAATTTAACGCCATTGACAGTATTGCTTGGTCCTAATGGATCCGGAAAATCTACGGTTTTTGATGTATTCGCCTTTTTATCTGAATGCTTCAGTGAAGGCCTGCGTCGCGCATGGGACAGACGCAACCGCTTCAAAGAGCTGATGACCAGAGGATCCTCTGGCCCGATCGAGATTGAAATAAAATATAGAGAATATAATGATAGACCTAAAGATAAAAATAATCCTAAAATAACCTATCACCTCGCCATCAAGGAGAATCCAGCAGGCCCATATGTTGCTGAAGAGTGGCTTGCTTGGCGAAGAAAGGAACGGGGACAACCTTTCAAGTTCCTAAACTTTCAGGACGGAAAGGGAGACGTTATAAGCGGTGAGAATCCCGAGGAAGATGACGAGCGTATACCGGAATCTTTGTCTGCCCCAGAAGTGCTGGCCGTCAACACTTTAGGGCAATTAGCTAGGCATCCAAGAGTGAACGCATTGCGCTCGTTCATCACCGGATGGTACCTCTCCTATATTAGCGCCGACAACGCACGTGCTATTCCCGAGTCCGGCCCCCAGGAACGCCTATCTCTAGCAGGAGATAATCTCCCGAACGTCGTTCAATACCTACGAGAACAACATCCAAGCAGAATGGAAAGAATCCTAAAAATTCTCTCTCAACGTGTTCCTCGTCTTGAGGAGGTAACGGCAGAAGCAACTATCGATGGACGATTAGTTTTACAAATTCGTGATGCACCGTTTAAAGATCCAATACTAGCTAAATATGCTTCAGACGGAACATTGAAAATGCTGGCGTATCTTACAGTGTTACATGATCCCGACCCACCAAAATTGATAGGTATCGAAGAGCCGGAGAACCAGTTGCATCCTAGACTGTTACAAGGCCTAGCGGAGGAATGCCGTCAAGCATCCGCAAGAACGCAGTTGATGGTAACCACTCATTCACCCTATTTTGTAGATGGGGTTAAACCAAAGGAACTATGGGTGTTATACCGAGATGAGCAGGGACATACTCAAACCATCCGCGCATCGGAAATGAACCGTGTGAAAGGATTAGTCGATGCAGGTGGACTTCTTGGAGACTTATGGATGGAAGGACACTTCCCAGCTGGGGATCCCCTCACGAATTCTGGCGGTTGGCAGCAAAATAAACTGTTCTCCTGATGTATTTGGAATTCTTCGTAGAGGATTCATCTGCCGAAGTAGTTCTCAATAAAATACTCCCCAAAATTCTTCCAGGGTTTAAATTTAGGATCCATCCATTCCGTGGCAAAAACGATCTGCTAAAAAAGTTACCTGACAGGTTACATGCTTACAGTAAATGGATTCCAAATGACTATATTCTTGTCGTATTAATTGATCGTGATTCAGACAATTGCCATAAGCTCAAAGAGAATCTAGAACGCATAGCCTTAAACGCCGGACTAAATACATTGACAAGTTCACGACACCAATTCTGTATTATTAATCGTATCGCCATAGAGGAAATAGAGGCTTGGTACTTCGGCGACGTTGAAGCAATTCGAAAAGCTTATCCGAGAGTACCCAAAACGCTTGGCAAAAAAGCACCTTATCGCTCACCTGATGAAATCAAAGGCGGTACATGGGAGCAATTGGAGAGAGTGCTCAAAAAACATCATCCTGGCGGTCTTGAGAAAATACGAGCAGCTAGTGAAATCTCCGAACACATGGACCCAGACCACAACCGCTCACCTAGCTTCCAAGTTTTCCGAGATGCGCTAAGAATTCTTTTACAGCCAAACTCAGGCACATAATCTCACGCTTCACTTAACTGCACATGTTTCATCCCCTCCGCGCAGCGATGTATCGCTGCAAAATGTCACGAGTCGTGACTTTTCAGTCCGGGCGCGTCGCTGTCAGCGCCGTTCGGAGGCGCTGCCAGGATGGCTGCGCGCGTTCCCAGAGCGTGACGAGGAAACCGCCCACCAACACCGGCCCCAGCGGGTAGACGATGGCGGAGATGCGCTGTTCGGGATAGTCGATCGCGCCGAGCACGAAAACGTACAGCAGCAAGAGGAAGCCAATCGCCGTGTAGACCCGGTGGCGCGTGAAAAGCGCCCAGACCAGCGCCGGAAACACCAGGAATCGCAGTGCGTTCAATGGCGCCCAGAGCCAACTGAAGATCTCGATCCCCGGCCGCCAGACCCATTGACCGGTGTAGTGGTCGTATCTGCCATAGGCGCGCCAGAAACCAAATCTGCCCCCATATTCTTCGTAGCTAAGCGCCATGGTTGGAGGTAAGGTGTAGTCTGGAAATTCTCCCATGGTAAGAGGAGGTTGCAGCAGTTCCCATGCGTTGACGGGAATATTCAATGACCAAGGTAATGGATCGGCAAATATGGTTTCAATATACACAGCTCGCAGGAGATGATCCACATCACAGGGTCCGAGATAGAAGAATAGCCAATTGACTAATTTTTGTATATTTGGTCCAACGATATACGGCGCAGCGTCCTGAGCAATTTGTTGGGTGAACTCTGCCCGTTCCAATTCGGTCGCCCAGGTTCCTGGGATTCGCCACAAATGAAATGTTTCGCTGAACCACAACGGATAATCGCCTGTGGCTGTCTTGTGTGATGGTAATGGCTCCAAGCTGCTGAGATGCAACAATCGTTTCGAATGTGGCCCATTTGCTTCATCCAGTGCCAAACCAGCATATTGGATCGTTTCCAACAGATTGACGCCCGCGGTGCAGTTGAGATTCCAGACCCCGGTCGCCGGCACCTGTATGGTGACGTGCACCAACAGCACTAAGGACGCTGCGCTTGCACTGAATATCGCGCTTTGGCGCAACCAGCGCCGCAGGTCGCTGCGCGCTACCCACCAAAGCAGGCAGACCAGACCCAGAGCCACTGGCGCGTAATTCCAGCGACCGAGAATGCCCAGACCCGTGACCAGTCCCGCCAAGCAGACCAACCGCCAACTGCGCCGTCGTTCCGCATGGTGCAGTAACCACAGCGCCGAGACCAGACACAGCGCAATCCACCAGATCGGTGAGTAGTAATGCGCCCATTGCAGGCTGAACGGCTCAACGCAACTCAAGATCGCTGCGACGAAGGCCGCGCGCGGTGAATGGCGGCTCCGTAGGATGTCGTAAAGGAGAAAAGGGATGAGGGAAGCCAGGGTCAGCTGGAAGAGCAACTCGATGCGGTCGTCGAAACGGCCGAAGAGATCGCCCAATGCCGATACTGGCGCCATGAACAGCGGAAATCCCGGCGCGTAACGCAGGTTGCCGATCTGCCAGTCGCCCGCCAGAATCTGCGCCACGTTGTAACGGTAGAATCCCTGCGATTCATCTTGCCCGCCCAGCGGGTAGCTGATGAACATCACGCCGCGGATGAGCACGGTGAGGAGGAGCAGGATGAGCAGGTGTCGCTTTATGAGCAGCCCATCGGTCATCTGACGGTTTCCTCGACAAAAGCGACCAGCCTATCGTTGCGCTGTGTAATCCAGTTGCTTTCTCGGAGTCGGCGCCCGGGACGCTCGAGGTCGAAACCTGAAACCCACATCTCTTGCATTCTACTCGTGCTGAGCAGTTGCGCACTATGCTCACCACACCCCAGCTGAATTGTCACGACTCGTGACAATTCGGCCGGGCGATGCAGAAAAGCATACGGCGCGCCGGGCCCGGAGGGAGCGACGCGCCGCATATCATATATTGATGGGTGAACAGGACAGTTCCTCAGGTCTTGATGAGGTAGTTCAAAGCCAGGTAAGGCGGCAGGTTGTTGTGGGCCGCGTCGCCGCCGGTAGGGTTGAGTGGGGTGCGTGAATGTGGATTCTGGGTGACGTGCCCGATAGACTTGGCATCCTCGTAACCCGTGCCGCTGCCCCGGCCGATGTTTCTACCGGCGAAGACGCGGGAGCGGCTGGAATTGTGGATCCAATCCCTTTCCGAGCGGCTGCCCGTCCAGCCCCCTTCCGGATCGACGAACGCCTTGTGATTGTGGGCGGGCATTTCCGCGGTCGTCAGGGTATGCGTTTCCGCGCCGCCGCTGCCGCCGAGGCGATCGGCCGCCGCCGCGGTGACCCGATTGGCGCTCGTATCGCCCATATCATCGCGTCCCAGCGGGAAGCGCCCGCGCAGGTCCGGCACGTTGAAGGTGGTGCTGCCATTGCCGACGCCATAGGTCGTGCCGATGACGCGAAACAGATCAGCGTAGGTGCTGCGGCTCACCGCTGCGCCATTGCAGATCAGCCAGCCATCGGGCACGTCCTTCCCGGCAAAGAGGAAGATCGCGCCGGTGCCCATGCTGGCCGCAGGGTCCTCCGCCTCCGCACCCACAGAGGGTTTGATTTCCAGGCAATTGGGTAGGGTGATGGTGAGGGTGCCCGTGTTGTTACCCCCAGCATTGTCTTCTGCCATGATCGTTTTCCTTTCCTCGCTCATCCGGTCATTCCGCGCGGTAATGCGTTCTATCATGGCTGAGAGCGGGAGCGGTCCCATCCATTTGTCCCTCTTTGCGGTCGCTTGTGCGGTTGACCTGTGCCAACATCAACGATCCGCAGAATCGCCCGTAGTTTTTGGACAAGCCATCCTATACTTGACACACATTTTGAGATCCCGGAAAAATGAGGTACACTTACAGCAAGGCAATCGGCAACCAGAGTGCCCGATTTAAGGAGAAACACCGGCGCATGAGCTACGGGGTGTGTTGTTTGGTTGAGTGGGAGCCAACATGGAAACCACAGTGATCATTGCAATTGGCGTCGTGATTTCCTTATTTGCATATTTGGAGATGTCTCGCCGCGATTTAAGAAGCGAGATCAGAGAAGTTCGCCACGAAATCAGAGATGTTCATCACGAGACCAGAGATGTTCGCCACGAAATCAGAGATGTTCGCCAGGCATCTGAAACTGCGCACACCAATATACTCACTGAACTGGGTAACATTAAAGAACAACAGGGTGTTCATACTGGGCGATTTGATGGCATCAATCAGCGGTTTGATGATATTAAAGACTTCATTACAACGGCAAAGGTCGATGATTGAATTCAGCGGATTGAAGTCATGCGTTAAGTCTACGATTGCCGTAATCGATCGTGTCCGATCAGAGATTTTGGAGCGTTCTGATGTTCAAGATTCACCCCCCCCCCCGAATATATGTTCTAAAATATAGGGCGTGGGCGTTACTCGCCCTGCTGCTCGTCGCGTTGCTCAGCGCCTCGCTGGTCCAGGCGCAGCCCTCCGTCACCGTCACGACAAAAGACATCACCCACAATCGAGCCT
>WTGJ01000025.1 GCA_011523615.1 Chloroflexota bacterium
CTGGGCGAGCTCGAGCAGGCCGAATTCTGCACCCGCGGGATCACGGATGAGCAGGCGGCGGTGATCAGCATCCAGTTGCTCGATCGGTTGGATGAAAGAACCACCCAGGGCAAGCACCTGAGCGGCGCTTTGGTCGAGATCCGCTACGGCGAAATAGACCCGCCAGTAGGAATGAGCCAGATCGGTAGCGCCGGTATAAAGGCCGGCGTTGGCGCGGCCCTGATTGCGGATCTCGACGGTATGCTCGTCGAAGGCGACGAATTGCCAGCCGAAGAGGGCGCCGTAGAAGGCCTGGCTGGCGGCGCGGTCCGTTGTGAGCAGTTCATTCCAGACGGGCGCACCGGGGCAATTGACGAGGCCGGCGCCGATGTGCGAGCGCGGTTGCCAGAGGCTGACATACGCGCCGCTTGGGTCGATGAGCATGAGCATGCGGCCGGAATCGAAGATATCGATGGGGCCGGCCACGATGGTCCCGCCCAGCTCGGTGATGCGCGGGATGAAGGCGTCCAGATCCAGGACGGTGATGTAGCTATTCCATACGGAGGGGATTTGCTGCTCCATCATCTCGGGTGAGTGCTGGCTCATCCCGGCGACGTTCGCGCCCTCCAGGGACAGCATCGTGTAGAATTCGTGCGCGGCTTCACCAAGGCTGATCTCGAGGGCGTCCCAGCCCATCAGTTCGGTCAGGAAAGTTTGGCTGGCAGCGGCATCGGTGCTGCTCAAGTCCACCCAGGAAAAAGCGCCCTGGGGATAGCGCGTCACGCGGAAAGCATCGCGGTTCATGAAAGTCCTCCTGGATGAAATGGGCCGCTGCATACAGAAGCGCAGCACGCAGCGGCCCGGTTTCCTTCTTTGGGCATTGCGGTCTTTCAGACCGCCGTCATTCCGACCAGGGTTCTGGCTCGTCGAGCTGGATGAGGGTGAAGTAGGAGCCGGCGGGATCACGCACGACATGGAAGCGGCCGACCCCGCTGGCTTCCATCATATCGTGGATCCATTCACCGCCCAGCGCTTTCACGTTTTCTAAGGCGCGGTCCAGATCGGCGACGGAGAAATAGACCGACCAGTGAGAAGGTACCAGGGAGCCATCCGGTTGGCGCCATGTTTCGTCCATCGGCAGGATGCCGCCGTTGCTGCGGCCCTGGTTGCGGATCATCATGTAACCGGGCGGGCCTGCCGGCACGAATTCCCAGCCGAACAGGGCGCCATAGAAGGCTTGTGACGCTTCGGAATCCGGCGTATTCAGCTCATTCCAGGCCATGGCACCGGGGCAATTGACGAGGCTGGCGCCGATGTGCGAGCGCGGTTGCCAGAGGCATACGCTCGCGCCGACCGGATCCGTAAGCACGAGCATGCGCCCGGAATCGAAGACATCGAAGGGGGCAAAGTTGATCTGCCCACCCAGTTCCTCGATGCGTGGCACCATCGCGTCCACATCGTCGACGGTGATGTAGCTGCTCCAGAAAGAGGGGTATCCTTGCTCCATCATCTCCGGCGAATGTGGACTGAGCGCGGCGACGTTCTCGCCATCCAGCGAAAACATGGTGTAGACTTCGTGGTCTGCTTCGCCGGTGGGGATATCGACGGCGGCCCAACCCATCAGCTCGGTCAGAAAGGGCTTGCTTGCGGCGGCATCGCGGCTGCCCAGATCAGTCCAAGAAAAGGTGCCGTGTGGGTAGCGCGTTACCCGAAATGGTTGTTTATCCACAGGTTGTCTCCTTTATGAAATGGGGCCGCTGAGTGCAGCAGCCCCAATTGGCTCTTTCGGTTTGCGGTCTTGCAGACCGCCCGTCATTCAGACCAGGCTTCTGGCTCGTCGAGCTGGATGAGGGTGAAGACGGCGCCGCTGGGTTCACGGACGATGCGGAAGCGGCCGACGCCGCCGGCAGCCATCGTCTCGTACAGCGCTTCGCCACCCAGGGCAGCCACCTGTTCTACGGCCGTTTCGATATCGGCGACGGAGAAATAGACCGTCCAGTGCGCAGGCATCATCGTGCCATCCGGCATTTTCCATTCGTCAGTCATCTGCAGGATGCCGCCGTTGCTGCGGCCCTGGTTGCGGATGAGCATGTAGCCGGGCGGGCCTTCGGGCGCAAATTCCCAACCGAGCAAGGCGCCGTAAAAAGCCTGCGCGGCGGCGGAATCCGGCGTGGCCAGTTCGTTCCAGGCCATCGCGCCGGGGCGGTTGACGAGGCTGGCGCCGATGTGCGAGCGGGCTTGCCAGAGGCTGACCGCGGCGCCAAGCGGGTCGCTGAGGATGAGCATGCGCCCAGAATCGAAGACGTCGAAGGGGCCGGCCATCACCTTCCCGCCCAGCTCTGCGATGCGCGGCGCGATCGCGTCGACATCATCGACGGTGATGTATTGATTCCAATACGCGGGGATGCCCATCTTCTGCATTTCATCGTCCATGCGGTTGGAGGCAGCGACGTTTTCGCCATCGAGCGAATACATGGTATAGACCATGCTCTCGCTGATGGGGATATCGACCTGCGACCAGCCGAACAGGGCGGTGAGGAATCGTTTGCTGGCTTCCGTATCGGTGCTCTGCAACTCTGCCCAGGAAAAGGTGCCGTGCGGATATTTCGTCACTTTGTACATATCGTTTCTCCTCAATGTGGTCGCGCCATATTAGAACATATGCGCGAAAATGCTAGGGCGGCCACCTTACAATTTTCCAACTATTCTTCCTCCGCCGGCGCATAAGCGGCCGGGAAGAGGCTGACGCTGAGGTAGCCTTCGCGGTTGAGGACGAATTCTGCCTGCGCCTGAATGGCTGCCGCCGTCACCCCTTCCCAGAGGGCGGCCTCATGCCGGGTATGGCCGTAGTCGCTCTCGATGCCCTGCATCACTTGCCGCAGGGCGGAGAGCCAGTAGCCGTTCTCCTCACGCCGTTCTTCCAGGTTGTTCCGTTGCCGGGTCTGGAATCCTTCGACTTCCGCGGCGGTGGGGCCGTTTTCGCGCAGGTCGTTCAAGATTGCAAAAGTGGCGGCACGCAGGTCTTCATATTTTTCCGGATTGGAGAAGAAGTAGGTCTGCAGGATGAAGGAAGATTTGGGGATGCGAGAGACGCTCGCCGTGGCGAAGGGCGAGTAGGTACCGCTCAGCTCTTCCCGCAGCGTCTCGTTGGCGCGCACGCGGATGATGTCTCCGAGTCCTTCGAGGGCGGCGGCGTCCTGCTCATCGCCAGCGAAAGCGCCGAGGTAGGCCAGCAAGAAGATGGTTTGTTCTTCCAGTCCCGCGTAGACGGTTTTTTCGCGGAGCGCATCCGGATAGGGTGGATCGCGGTCGATCCAGCTTTCACTACCGCCGAGGCTGGGCAGGTTGCCCAGGTAGCGTTGCGCCAGCTCACGCACCGCTGCTGGTTCGAAGCTGCCGACCAGGGCGAAGGAGAAATCGCCCATCTCTTGCCAGCGGCTGCGCCAGATGGCGAAAGCTTCGGCCGCAGCCAGCGCTTCCATTTCTGCGATGGTGGCCGGGCGGTAGCGGGGCGAATCTTGATCGCCCAGCAATTCGTCGATCGCGTCGATCAGGGCGATGATCGGGTCGAGGTCGCGCGTTTCCAGGGCGACGATCTGACGTTCGCGGGCGGCTTCGAAGGCCCCCTCATCCAGCCGTGGTTGGCTGCTGTAGAGGTAGATGAGTTGGAAGAGCGTTTCCAGCTCGTCGTTGTTGGCGAAGCCGCGGATGTTTTCAAACTCGCTACCCAAGGATAGGCTGACGCCGACCTGACGCCCGCTGAGGTAGCGCTCCAGCTCGTCCTGGCTCAGATCGCCGACGCCACTTTGGTTGACGACCTCATTGACGAAGGTGCCGGCGAGGTATTCTGCGTCGCTGAGCAGGGAGCTGCCGCCGGGGCTGATGCCAGAGAGCAGGACTTCCCGTTCCGCCAGATCGGTCGGCATGAGGAGCAGGCGCACGCCATTGGCGAAGACCCATTCGGTCAGCGGCCATTCCGCGCCTTCGATTTCACGCTCGGAGACGATGGCGGCGGCTGCGGGAAGGTCTGTCAGTAGCGCATCGACCAATTCGACTTCTTGATAGGCGGCGACATCACGGCGCGCGGACAGTTCGGCGCGCAGCTCTTCTTCGCTGGGCAAGACATCGAGCGCGCGTTCGGGAGCGATCACGAGTACCACGCGGTCGGCTTCCTCAAGGATGAGGCCGGCCAGCTCATTCATGGTTTCCAGCGTCAGGGTGGGCAGGATGGTAGCCAGCAGTTCCAGCTCGGCTTCGATGCCGGGGGAGATTTCATTTTCGGAAAAGTGGCGGCGGTATTCGTTGGCGATGGATTCGTTGGTGCGGAATTCACGTTCTTCGTAGGCGTCGTCGTAATTTTGCTGGAGATTCGCCTTGGCGTCGGTCAGTTCTCCTTCGCTGAAGCCATCGCGGCGGACGCGTTCGATTTCATCCAAAACGGCGGCGAGCCCTTGCCGCAAATCCTCTTCGCTCGTGCCGGCGGCGAAGCCATGGTATTCCACCTGGTGGGCGAGGGTGATGCCGCCGAAGGCCGAGGCGTATAAGTAGGGCGCATCGGCCTGGCGTTGCCGTTCTTCCAGGCGTTCGCCCAGCATCGCATAAAACAGCTGGTCGCGCAGGAAGTCTCGGTAATCACCGAGGGTGACCAGCTCGCCGCCGGGCACTTTGCGGAAGACCTGAATCGCGGTGGCGGGGAATTCAGGGTCGGTGAGGATGCCGATGCGGGTTTCGGCGTGGGCTTCGAGGGCGTATCGCTCAGGCAGCGGCGCTCCGGGCGCGTTGGTGAGCGGGCCGAAGGTTTCGCGGATGCGCGCTTCGGCATCATCCACGTCGATATCACCGACGATGATGAGGGCCATCAACTCGGGGCGATACCAGGTTTCATAGAAGTTGCGCAGTTCTTCCACCGGGGCGCTCTCCACGATGCTCATATCGCCACCGATGATGTCCCGCGTGACGTAGCGTGAATCTTCGCCGAAGATGATGGGCATCGCCTGTTCGTTGATGCGCCCCGAAGCGTTTTGCTGACGGACGCGCCATTCTTCGATGATGACGCCGACTTCCTTCTCGACTTCCACCGGATCCAGCGTGGCGCGGGTGGCCCAATCCAGCAGGACCTGGTAGGCGGTGGCGTAGAGTTCCGGGTCAGCGGAATTGACGCTGAGCAGATAAGTGGTGATTTCATAGCTGGTGAAAGCGTTGATATCGGGGCCGAATTGCATGCCATTGAGTTCGAAGAAATCGATCAGCTCATTTTCGGGGAAGTTTTCGGTGCCGTTGAACATCATGTGTTCCAGGAAATGGGCCAAGCCGAGCTGCGCTTCGGTTTCTTGCAGGGCGCCGACGCGCAACACGAGTTGCATCTCGACGCGCTCGGCCGGTTGCTCGTGGTGCTGGATGTAATAAGTCAGGCCGTTTTCCAGGACGCCATAACGCACGTCCGGCGTCAGGGGGAGGGTGCCCTCCCAATCCAGCCCTTCTTGCGCCAGGGTAACGCCACTGATGATCGTTAAGCAGACGAACACGATGGAGAACAGCTGTCTGCGCAGATGGAAATGCATCACCACTCCTTATCCTTCATTGCCACTTGGATGAGTCGGCCAGTATACTGCAAACGGGGGTGAGTGTGTCCCGGTGGATGCCCCGGTCTTCAAAACCGGTGGTCGACTGTTCAGCAGGCGACGGTGGGTTCGACTCCCATTCACTCCCGTAGGTTCAAACGGAACTGCCGCGGTCGAGTTGCGCTTCGATCGACGCGGCCGCCGTGCTGGCTTTGTGCCCAACCGATGGATCGTGGGTAGGGTCAATGGCCGATTCGTGGACTGGTTCGCGGAGCAGTTCGCCGATCAGTTGGGCGATTTCGTGGGTGGCGTCAGGTGTGCTCAGGGCGCGCGCCCGCTCGGCGCGTTGCTGTAGGCCGGCCGGATCCGCCAGCCATTCCTTGACGATGGCTACGGTGCGGGAGACATCGCGCGAGCGCAAGCCGGCGCCGGCGGCCTCGATGTAGGCGGTGTTGCCTCTTTCCTGGCCGGGGATGCTGCGCGTCAGGATCATGGGCAGGCCGGCGACGCAGGCTTCGCCGATGGTGAGCGAGCCGGCCTTGCTGATCAGGATATCGGCGGCGGACATGCGCAGCGCCATATCGTCGACGAAACCGCAAATGTGCGTGGGCCCGCGCCAGCGCTGGGCGCGCAGCTTGCGTTCCAGGGCGCGGTTGCGGCCGGTGACGACAGCCAGCTGGCAACCCAGCTCTGCCTCATCCAGCGCGCGCACGGTGCGATAGACAGGGCCGAAACCGCCATCGCCGCTGACCAGGAGCACCAGGTGTCCTTCCTGCGGCCAACCGAGCCGCGTACGGGCGGTGGCGCGGTCGGTCAGGGCGTTCACAAAAGAGGGACGGATGGGTAAGCCGATGTGACGCAGCTGAGGCGGTTGCATCCCGTAACGCAGGCCGCATTCGTATGCCTGCCGCGTCGGCATCACGCAGGCATCCAGGCCCTGGTCAAACCAGGTGCGGTGGGCGGAGATGAGATCGACGCCGACGGCCAGGAAGGCGGGGCGTTGCGGGCCGCGCGGCGCGGCGAGCAAGACCGGCCCGGAGATCGCCGCGTGGACGCTGACGTAGAGATCCGCCGGTTGTTCGCGGAAGAGCTTCCGCAGCCAGGAACGGTTGGGTTGATAGAGGAGATGGGCGCCGAGGCGGTGCAGCAGCGGCAGATTCCACCAGGAAAAGTAAAGACCGTACAACCAGGCGGCATTGCGGATCCAATGAGCGTAGATTTGCGGCTGGCGGTTGAAGGGGTAGCGCATGTATTCGGTGAATACATCCAGCTGGGTGACCTGGCATTCGCTGCCAAAGCGGGCTTCGAGCGCTTCGGTCAAAGCCTCGGCCGCGGCCACATGACCGCCGCCGGTGCGAGACATCATGATCAAGACGCGCATGTGGTTCCAACCTCTGTTTCGGGCAACACCTCCCGCAATTGGCGCAGGAAGCGCGCGCGCGGCAGCAAAACACGCCGGCCGCAACCACAACAGCGCAGGCCGATATCGGCGCCGAGGCGGTAGATGCGCCAGCGGTCTTCCCCGCAAGGGTGCCGTTTGCGCAGCCTGACGCAGGCGCCGATTTCCCAGCGATTCGTTTCCACACTGCTCATTATAGCGCCCTGCAGGGGGAGCGGAATCGTCGTGACGCTGTGCTACAATGATGCCATTCCGGCGAGCCGGAGAGGGAATTGCTCTCACTGATTCAGGACCCCAGCATCAGCACCGCTGCCATGTTGCAGACCATCGCAGCGATGCTGCTCGTGCTCGGGGCGGGGATGACGGTGCACGAATTCGCGCACTGCCTGATCGCCGATCGCATGGGCGATGACACGCCGCGGCGGATGGGGCGGCTCACCCTGAACCCGCTGGTACATATCAATTGGGTGGGCTGGTTGATGTTCGCGCTGATCGGCTTCGGCATCCTCGGTTCGGCGCCGATCAACGCGCGGCGGATGCACAATCCCCGCTGGGGTTTCCTGGCGGCGGTAGCGGCGGGGCCGCTGGCGAATCTGGCCCTGGCGCTGTTCTTCGCCCTGGTGGCCGGTTTCCTGGGCGCGGCCAACCTGTATGCTTTGCCGCAAATTGCGCGTGCGGTCATCTTGATGATGGTGTATTGGAATTTGTTGTTGGCAGTTTTCAACCTGTTGCCGCTGTACCCGCTGGATGGTTGGCAGATTGTGTTGGCGGCCCTGCCACCGGCATCGGCTTACGAATGGCAGAAGCATGCGCAAACGAGCCAGTATGTGTTTTTCGGGTTGATTATATTGAGTTTCATGTTGCCGAATTTCAACCTGCTGGGCGCGCTCATCGGCGAACCGGTCGATTGGCTGGCGCGGAATCTGCTCGGTCGGGAAAACTACCTGCTGTTCTTCTTCACCCTATCCGGCCGTTGAGTGCAAGGAACGGTGGATGGGTATGGAAAGCGCTGAATTGGCGATGGGCGGCAAGGCAGGCGCTAAGGCGCCGCGGGATTGGGGGCGGCGCTTGCGGCAGGGCGTCCGCAGTTTGTTGGCGCCCGTCCTACCGTTGGATGTTTCACCCGCCCGAGCGCTGCTGAACGATGCGCAATTTGCCCTGTTTTGCCGAATGCGGCGGGCTGAACAGCAGCATGCGTTGCGCGTCCACGCTACGGTGCAGGAGCAAGCGGAGGAAACGCCGCTGGAGTTGGCCCGGGCCGCTCTGTTGCATGATATCGGCAAGATTCGCTGTCCCTTATCCGTCCTGGGCAAGACCTGGGCGGTGTTGCTGGAGGATTGGCGACCGCGCGCGTCGAACCAATGGCCCAGCCCAGAGCGGGTGGCTTTCTGGCAACGGCCGCAATATGTGATGAGCCAACACCCGGCCTGGGGCGCAGAACTGGCGGAAGAGGCGGGCTTGGATGAACGGACTTGCTGGTTGATCGCCGAGCACCAGACGCCGCTGCCGCGATGGCACCCACACCCGGATGGGACCTTGTTGCAGCGTTTGCAGGCAGCTGATCGGCAGCAGTAGGGAGGAAAGCGATGGCAGACCGAGCAGAAGTACGCGTGGGCATCGTCGGATTGGGGCGGGTGGGCGCATCGATCGCGCTCGCTTTGCGGCGGCACAACCGCAACCCGAAAGCGAAATACCAGTTTGAGATACAGGGATACGATCGGCAGCAGGGCACGAAGGAGGCGCTGAAAGAACGGGATGCGGCGGATATCTTGAATGCGCGCAACCCCCAGCGAGCCACCCGCGAGGCGGATCTGGTCGTCCTCGCCCAGCCGTATCATGAAATCGAGGCCAGCCTGCGCGAAATGGCCGGGTCCTTGCGGGAAGGGGCCGTCGTGCTCAATCTGTCTTTATTGCAGTTGCCTGCTGCCGCCTGGGCGGAGCAATATCTGGGCGAGGGCCGGTATCACGTGGGCGGTCAACCGATGATCCAGGCCCAGCAGCTGTTCACCGGCCTGGACGAGACGCGCTTCGCGGATGAAGCGCTGTTCGATGGCGCGCAATTTTATCTGATGCCGGCGGCCAATTGCCCGGCCGAAGCGGTGGAATTGACCGCCAATTTCGCCCGCATCCTGGGCGCCCGTACCACCTTCATGGACGCGGCCGAATACGATGCTCTGGTGAGTGCGACGGAGTTGCTGCCGAGCCTGCTGGGGGTGGCGGCGTTTCACACGCTGGCCAGCGCCAGTGGCTGGAATGATACGCAACGGCTCACGAACCCGTCGTTTGCCCAGCTCACCCACCATCTCTTCGATGTCCATCCGGATGCGCTGGCCGCCAGTTGGCTGCGGAATCAGGAGAGTTTGACGCGGCAATTGGATGGCATCATGCAGGTGTTGTTGCAACTGCGCGATATGTTGCGGGAAGAAGACCGCGATGGTGTGGAGGCTTTGCTTTCCCTGGCGGCGGAGCGCTATGAAGGTTGGATCAACCGCCGGAACAGCGGGCAGTTCGATCCCGTCGATACCAGCGTCAGTTCGGCAGTGAGCGCCGGTGGCATGATGCGCAGTTTGTTCTGGTTCGGCGGCAACAAGCAAGATGACGACAATTCAGGCAAGCGCCGGCGTTGAGGCGCAGAGCGGGTTGAGCCAGCGGCGATAGACTGGCGGCTGAAGCCGGCGGCTTATGCGCCGGTACCGCCGGGGCCGATGGTCGGCGCGGTGTATTCTTCTTCCCAGATTTCCGGCCAATCGGCCCGGGGCGCGCCGTAGTAGTCATCGAGGATGCGGCGCAAAATGGGCGCGGCGACGATCGACCCTTCGTGCGAGTTTTCCACCATCACCACCCAGGCCAATTCGGCATTCTCCGCCGGTGCATAGGCGACAAACCAGGCGTAAGGCGCGCCGGCGCTTTCGGCGGTGCCGGTTTTGCCGCAGAGCGTGTAGGAACGCAAGTCATCGAACACACGGGCGGCCGTCCCCAGGTTGCCATCCCGCACCACATCGCACATGCCTTGCCGGACGATCTCGATGGTGGATTCGCGCAAACCGAGGGAAGTGGTTTCTGGCCGGGCATATTCGTAGGTGAGGGCCGCGCCATCCACGCCGCCGATACGTTCGACCAGGTAGGGTTGAACGAGAGAACCGCCATTGGCGATGGCCGCGACGGCGCGCGCCATTTGCAGTGGAGTGGTTTGCACATCGCCCTGGCCGATGGCGTTGTTGATCGCTGCTTCGATGACGGCAGGCGGGGCGTTGTTGCCGGTATTTTCGGCGGCGGCGAAGCGTTCATCGAAGCCCGTGCGTGAGCCCAGGCCGAAGCGCTCGGCATAGTCGACCAGCAGGTTTTCGCCCTTGTTGTACAGCTGGGCGCCGTATTCGTAAAAGAAGGGGTCGCAAGAGGAAGCGAGCGCCTGTCGGATCGTGACCGGGCCGGTGGGCGGTATGCCATCGGAATAGGTCCAGTCATAGCGGGTGCCGACGGTATCGCCATACGCAGAACCATCCCAGCTGTGGCCGCAGTCGAAAATGGAGTTTTCGGGAATGAGCTCTTCTTCGGCGATGGCCGCGGTCGTGACGATTTTATAGACGGAACCCGGGGCGACCTGGCGGAAAGTGCGGTCTATGGTGGGTTGACGGGTGGAGGTCGTGAGGTCGGTGACGAAACGTTGCGGTGCGTTGCTTTCGGCGCGGTTGAAGATGCCCGGGTCGAAGCTGGGCCAGCTGACGGAAGCGCGGATGGCGCCGCTCCGCACATCCAGCGCGACCGCAGCCGCGCCGAGGGCGACGCTGCCCCAGTGGTTGGTGGCGGCGTTGTAAGCGTCGGCGATCGCCTGGGCGGTGATCCGCTGCAAGTCGCGGTCGATGGTGAGGGTGAGGGGGGCGACGGGCCGGCCGACGCTGCTATCCAGCTCGCGCAAGACGGTCCCCCCGGGCTCGACGATGCGCAGTTCGCGTTGGGGCGCTCCGCCCAGGACATCGTCATAGTAGTATTCGATGCCATCGCGGCCGACGATGGCGCTGGCGGTGATGCCGCGCGCTTCCCAATAGGCGAGGCGATCAGCCGTGACCGGGCCGATGTAGCCGGTGATGTGCGTGACGGCGCCGTGGCCATAATAGGCGCGCTTGGGCAGGGTGTGGGTGTAGCCATTATTGCCGGCGCCGCAATGGTTCTGTAAGGCGGGGTCCCAGAAATCCGGGTCGATTTCGCCCACATAGAAATACGTTTCGGGCGCCCAGCCGATGAAGAGTTGCTCGATGGCGGCGACGCTGCGGCGGGTCACCCGAGCCAGAGTGGCGGCGCAATCTACCTCGGAGCTCATGTCGTTTTTGGCGACGTAGATGGTGGTGACGAGTCCGCCTTCTTCCACCAGCGGGCGACCACGGTAGTCGTAAATGTTCGCCCGTTCCTCTCGGGTGCTGAGCAGTTGCACGTTGGCGTTGCCGGCCAGGCCGGAGAGGATATCCTGCGTGGACCAGGCCAGTCGCCAGCCTTCACCGGCAACCTGTACGAAGCGCGCGATGCGACCAGCATCGGTGATTTCGCCGAAGCCGACCGTCTGGAAAGTGAGGTCGTAGCGGATGCTGGCGGCGTTGCCTTGCATCGTCGTTTCGCCCGGTTCGTAGCGGATGCCTTGCAAGCCCAAGTCGTCGGCGATCTCTTCGTAGCGCGCCTCGAAATCATCACGGGGATAGAGCGCTCGGGAGGGTGGGGCGATGAGAGAATGCATCTCATCGTAGTCGGGCGTGAGAGCCGAATCAGCCGGATCGGCATCCCAGGCGGCGAGGAAGGCGGTCAGGATGCGTTCCGGTGGTCGGCGGTCGCTAGCGACGGGGGTGAGGTTGATTTCGGTTTCGCCGGAAAAAGCGGCGCAACCTGCCAGGATCAGGAACAGGACGAGCGAAGAGAGGGTGCTAGTGACGCTCGTCATGGCGCTTGGCCGGTTCTTGGCGGAGCAGTTCTTCCAGAGGCGTAGACTCACCATCGGCGACATCCGGGCTGGGCTGGAGGAATTCATCGATGCGGGTCATTTGCGCCTCGTCGAGAGAGGAAGATTCCGGTTTACGTTTGGCTTTTCGCTTGCGTTTTTCTTTTCGTTGCCGGCGGAAATAAGGCAGCTGGCTCAACGCGAGCGCCACCAGGAGGGCCGGCAGGAAGTATTGCCCGCCCAGAGCGAAGGCGACCCCCAGGCCGATGAGGAAGATATGACCGGAGGTAAAAATGAGTTTGCCCCTCTCATAGGCGCGGACCATCGCCATCAGCGCCAGGACGGCGAAGATGCCCGGCCACCACCAGCCCGTGATGAAGAGGAGAGCCAAACCGATGAAAAAAACCGAGCCAGAATAACCGGAGCGTGAACGCACGATGGCTGTTCCTTACCTGCGCTGCCTGGCCCTCATTATAATCAGGAACGAGCGTTCTTATCGGTCAGAGGTGATGGGAGCAGGATGATGGCAACGGGAAATAGTGAGGAAAAACCGGGCGGGAACGAATTGCCACGGGGGGAATATTTTGAAGAAGTGGAAGTGGGCCGGGTTCGCTTGAGCCGCGCGCGCACCATCACGGAAGCGGATCTCATCCAGTTCGGTTCCTTGACGGGCGATTTCAACCCGCTGCATTTCGACGCGGAATTCACCCGCGAGACGATGTTCGGGCAACGCATTGCGCACGGCATGTTGGTGGCCAGCTACGCCATCGGCATGTTGACACAGCTGGGCCACTTGGAGCGCACGGTGCTGGCTTTCCGCGCGTTGGAGCTGAAATTCAGCGCACCGGTCTTCATCGGCGATACGATTCGCGTGGAAATGCGGGTGCTGGAGAAGAAGCCGGCACGGCGGATGAGCGGCGGTTGGGTCACCTCGGAGATCAAGATTCGCAAGCAGGATGGGACGGTCGTACAGAGCGGCGTGATGACCGTGCTGATCGCGAGTGGAGAGGGTACTTAGAGCGGTTCGGTGCCTTCGCTGAGGAGGGCGAGATACTTGTCGTAGGTGAAGAGGCGGCCGCGACTTTTGCCTGTATATTCACTGACTATGCCGAGATTCACGAGTTCGTTCATGCAGTTCGAAACTGTGGCAAAAGCGAGCCCAGTGCTTTTACTCGCTTCAGAGATGGAAATTATGATGCGTTCATTCAGCACCTCAAACACGCGTAACATAGAGTTCACGCGCCTGTCACTCTTTTCGATAGTGTCTCGATCCAATTTGGCTAAATCCAACAACTTGTTGGCCGTATCAACGGCAACTTCGGCTGCTGAGCGAATTCCTTCCAGAAAGAAGCGGATCCAGGACTCCCAATCGCCTGTTTCCCGCACTTTTTGAAGTAACTCATAGTACTCATTTCTGTTTTGCTTGAGGTAAAGGCTCAGGTACAGCAGCGGTTCGCTTAATATCTTTGCTTCGCAAAGCATCAGTGTGATCAACAAGCGACCCACACGGCCGTTTCCGTCAAGGAAAGGGTGAATGGTTTCGAATTGAACATGTGCCATCCCAGCTCTGATCAACATCGAAATCCCATCGTTTTTCGCGTGCATGAATTTTTCGAGATTAGCCATACAATCCTGAACTTCAGTGTGTGGCGGTGGTACATAGAGGGCATTGCCTGGCCGGCTACCCCCGATCCAATTCTGGGAGCGGCGAAATTCGCCAGGAAGTTTTCTGCTGCCACGTCCACTGGAAAGCAGCTTCTCATGAACCTCACGGATCAACCGATTGCACAGGGGGAAACCATCTTGTTGCATTCGGTGCAGGCCGTGTTGTAGTGCGGCTACATAATTGGAAACTTCAACTACATCATCCAATGGTTTTTTCGGTTTCTCACCCAATTCAGATAACAATAAATCTGACAGGGAAGACTGTGTTCCTTCAATCTGTGAAGAGAGCAACGCTTCTTTGCGCACATAGAAATAGGTGAAGAGTGCCGGGTTTGGCAATAAGGTCTTAACTCCGTCGAGACGCCCAAGGGCCAGTGATGCTGCTTCCAACATCTGTTGCAGGGAGCCATCCAGTTTCAGCGGTGGGTTTGGTGGTAAAGGATAGGGCACAAAGGCACGAACCTGCTCTTCGTCATAATGAGTCACCCGGTATTGGCCGGTCGCATCACGATGCATTGGGCGAGCCCCTAATTTTAGGAAATGAAGTAGTGTCGACGATTATTACAAATATACGCTAAAAATAAAATAATGAGAAGCAGAGTCTTGGTTTTGCGCTCGAAGAGAATTCTAAGCGGTGCGGTAATCAAAGCATGTAACCTGTCACGATTTCGATGTTCATTGTAAAAAATGAAATAATCCTTTTCCTTATTTCATAATTCAATAAAAAATAAAATAATGGCATTCGTTATTTTACTTTTTTGAATTAAGGCAAGATGGGTAGCTGAACCGCGCTCAACCTTTCCCACCTAACAATTTCGTAACGCGCGTGGCGGTCAGGAGGCGTTAGCATAGGTTAGAGCGGGTGGAGCGGCGGCGTTGGCGAGCGAAATACAGCGTACCGAAACGCGGCAAGGCATGGGCAAGAGCGAAACCGCCATCGGCAACTGGCGGCACACCTGGCCCGCCTGGTTGTTGCTCGGTTTGATCCTGGTGGTGGTGTTCAGCAACCTCTGGCAATTGGGTCGGCAAGCGCTGATCGGCGGAACGGATGGGGCGGGAACGATCGCCGCATTTTTCGCGCCCAGCGTCCAGGAATGGGGCGCGGAGCTCTACGCCTGGTCACGCGAATATGAACTGCCGGTCAACCTGCTGGCCACGGTGATGCAGTTGGAATCCTGCGGGCGCGTGGATGCCATCAGTCCGGCGGGCGCACTGGGCCTCTTCCAGGTCATGCCTTTTCATTTCGTGGCGGGGGAAGAACCGTTGATGCCGGCGACCAACGCGCTGCGCAGCGCGGCTTTTTTGCAGGAATGCCGCGGCTATGCCGAAGGAGACATCACGCTCACGCTGGCTTGTTACAATGGTGGGCCGGGGGTGACGGTGCGACCTTTTTCCCGCTGGCCCCGTGAAACGCAAGTGTATGCGCGCTGGGGGGCGGCCATCTATACGGATGCCCAGCGGGGGCGCAGCCGCAGCAATGCCCTGGCAGATTGGTGGGATGCGGGTGGCAGCCGCCTCTGCGCGCAGGCAGCCGCCCATTCGTGAGCGGCGCTCAGTTCAGCGCGGCACCTTCGACGCGGATGCCGGGCCCCATGGTGGAAGAGAGGGCGATGCGCCGCAAGTAGGTGCCCTTCAGGCCGCTGGGCTTCGCTTCCTGCACGGCACGGATGACGGCCTCCGCATTTTCCTGCAAGGCGCCCGCTGCGAAGCTGGCTTTGCCGATGGGGATGTGCAGGTTGCCGGTGCGGTCGTTGCGGAATTCGACGCGGCCGGCTTTGAGTTCGCGCACGGCGCGCTCGATATCATTCGGTTGGACGACCGTGCCCGCCTTGGGTGAAGGCATCAGGCCCCTGGGACCGAGGATGCGGGCGACGCGGCCGACTTTGCGCATCACACTGGGGACGGCGATGGTCGCGTCGAATTCCAACCAACCGTTTTGGATGTTTTGGATCAACTCATCCGCGCCAAAATGATCGGCGCCGCCGGCTTCGGCAGCGCGCAGGTCTTCGCCTTCTTCAGCGAAGACGAGGATGCGCACTTCTTTGCCCGTCCCGTTGGGCAACATGACGGTGCTGCGCACTTGCTGGTCGCTGTGGCGCGGGTCGATGCCGAGGCGTAGGTGCAGTTCGATCGTCTCGTCGAACCTGGCGGTCGCGCATTGTTTGCTGAGGGCGATGGCTTCGGCGAGCGGGTATTCGGTGGCGCGGTCTACGAGCGACATTGCGTGGGTAAAGCGTTTTCCTTTGGCCATGTTTTCTCCTTTAGTGGTAGTGGCTGGGCTGCCTGCGGCGGGGGTATATTCCGCCTCCCACGAATGGTTGGGTTGGGATGATGAATCAATCGGCGATGGTGATCCCCATATTGCGTGCGGTGCCTTCGACCTGGCGCATGGCGCCTTCCAGGTCCAGCGCGTTCATGTCATTCTGTTTGAGGGTGGCGATCTCGCGCAGCTGGTTGCGGGTGATGCTGCCCACTTTTTCGGTGTGGGGCGTGGCGGAGCCTTTCTCGACGCCGGCCGCGCGGCGGATGAGGAAGCTGGTGGGCGGGCTTTTCAGGATGAAGCGGAAAGAGCCATCTTGATAGATGGTGATTTCGGCCGGCACGATTTCGCCGATGCGCGAGGAAGTTTTGGCGTTGTATTCTTTGCAGAAGCCCATCAAGTTGATGCCATGCTGGGCCAGGGCCGGGCCGATGGGGGGCGCAGGATTGGCCTTGCCCGCTTCGATTTGCAACGTGAGGGTCGCTTTGATCTTCTTTGCCATTAGACCTTTTCTACTCCCAAAACATCGGTATCGACCGGGGTTTCGCGGCCGAAGAAGCTCACCATCACGCGGACGGTGTTGCGGCCTTCGTTCATTTCGGCGACCGTGCCGATGAAATCATTGAAGGGACCTTCGATGATGCGCACTTTTTGACCGGGCTTGTAATCGTAGCGGATGCTGGGTTGTTCGCTTTCCATGCGTTTGAGGATTTGCCGCACCTCGTCCTCACGCAGGGGGGCGGGTTCGTCGCCCATGCCGACGAAGCCAGTGACGCCGGGGGTATTGCGCACGACGTACCAGGATTCCTCATCCAGGATCATTTCCACCAGGACGTAGCCGGGGTACATGCGACGATTGACGGAACGGCGTTTGCCATCGCGGACTTCGATCTCTTCTTCTTCGGGGACGATGACGTCGAAGATGCGGTCTCGCATACCCATCGTTTCGATACGTTGTTGGATGGCATCTCGCACTTTATTTTCGTAGCCGGAATAGCAATGCACGACGAACCATTGTTTTTCGGAGGTCGCCGCGGCATCGTCTTCGCTGAGCAGGAGCGGCGCATCTTCCGTTTCTTCTGAGAGAGTATTTGGATTATCGTTCATGATCGGTTGCCCCCTATCCATAGGATGTGCTGCGGGCGTTGCGCCGCATACGGTACAGGGTACCCCCGACGATGAGGGCGAAGGTACCGAGCAAGATCAGCGGCGTTTCGATGCCGTAGCGGAACAGTTCGGAAAGGCCGAAGCTGGCGAGGCCGAGGCAAATCGCGGCGGCGATGGTGACGATGAGGACGATGCGCGTCAGGCGGCGGGCATCGGCTCGGGTGGGCCAGGAAACTTTGCGGATTTCCGCGCCCACATCTTGCAGATAGAGCCAGAAGCGGACCACGGGTCTGAAGAGGATGAAGTTGCTGAGGAAGCCGGGCTGATCGGCCGTTCGGCGCCCCGGGGTTGCGGTGACTTTGCCCGGGCTGCGGGTCGGTTCAGCAGCGACGGCCACGGGCGCAGGGGCGGAGCTTTCGAGCGTGGTGGCGCTGGGGTCGCCGGCCTGGCGCAGCATTTCTTTCCTTCGGCTGCGGCGGCGCTGGCGCCTTTCGCTCAGGCTACTGCGCTCTTCGTTTTCCGGCATCTGTTTTCCTTCTTTCTGGCCAGCACTTTTTAAGTGCCACTTCTTCAGACAGGGGCAGGAAGATTCGAACTCCCGACCTACGGTTTTGGAGACCGTCGCTCTACCAACTGAGCTATACCCCTAGGTGAGACCCAATGGGTCTCCAGACCCCGCGGATCTCCCGACCTCATTTGGTCTCTTTATAGAGGACGTGTTTGCGCACAATGGGGTCATATTTTTTCAGTTCGAGGCGTTGCGTGGTATTGCGGCGATTTTTGCTGGTGTAATACATGTGACCACTTTCCGTGCTGCGGAGTTTGACCAGATTGCGGTTGCCTTTCTTCGCCATATTTCACTCGCTTTCACGTACTCCCGGGCATTGCGATGAGTTTCGCGAAGCCTCCGATGGGATTTGAACCCATGCCCTCTTTCTTACCAAGAAAGCGCTCTACCCCTGAGCTACGGAGGCAGCGTGGGGATGGGGCCGGCAGGACTCGAACCTGCGAAGGCTTACGCCAGCGGGTTTACAGCCCGCCCCCTTTGCCGCTCGGGACACGACCCCCAGTATCGCACTGAGCCAACGATGGGATTCGAACCCATGACCGACCGCTTACAAGGCGGTTGCTCTGCCGGACTGAGCTACGTTGGCGCGAGGCCAGATTGCACCTCCGCTTTGCCCGCCGCCTGCCGAGTGCGAATCGCGCGGGAAATTTTACTCTTCAGCAGGCGTGCTGTCAACCGCTACCCTGAGTTAGGGCCCGCCATATTCATAATTCCACACGGCGGGCAGGAAAGCGGTTTCCAACAAGGGCACGAATTCCTCCGGGCGAGCCATCATGGAGATCATCGACATGCCGTCACGTTCCAGCAGGGCGAGGACTTGCGTGACTTCGCCGACGAAGAGCATTTGCGTGGGAGGCAGGACGTAGAACAGCCAGAAATCGGTGGTGCTGAGCTGCTGGATGCAAGCGGCCGGGGGCAGATCGATCGAGAAGCCAAATTGCGGCAGGATTTCCCGCACGAATTCGTTGAAATTCATCGCCGGTGCCACTTGATGGATCAACGCAGTGGGGTCTTGAATCAGGTTGCCGCGCGTTACGACGCCGAGCGGATCCCCTTCCCATTCATTGGGAATGAGCCCGCGGATGTTCAGGTCGGGCACGGCGAAGCGGGCCAGTTGCACCACATTGCTTTCGTCATAGTCGGTATCGTGTTCGCCGCGCAGGGTTTCGAGGCAGGTGCTGTCGATTTCCACGGGGAGCAATTCTTCGCTGCTATCGGTGAAGATGATCGTGCCCGAAGGATCGTCGGCCCGATCCGTTTCGCCGTCGGTCGCCATTGCTTCTGAATCAGCTGCCGTAGAGACATCATCCTCATCAGCGGATACCACCGGCGTCAGGGTGCTCGTTCCTCCGCTCAGCGCGGTGGCTTCCCGAATCACCAGTTCTTGGCCGGGGTAAATCCAGCGGCCGCCGCCTTCCAGTAGATTGCGCTCAACGATGACGCTGGGGTCGATGCGATAGGCGAGGGCGATGGAATTCACGGTATCGCCGGCTTGGACCACATGAACGATGGAGCCATCGGAGCGCGCGTCTTGCGGGGCGACGGGGCGGGCATAGTAGACGTATGGGG
>WTGJ01000019.1:0-1660 GCA_011523615.1 Chloroflexota bacterium
CCCAAACCGCCCCAGCCCAAACTCCTCAACCGCCCATTCGCTTCCCCCAGCCAGCGCCAGGTCGGCTAGCGCTTCCCCCACCACGCTGCAGAACTTGAAGCCGTGCCCGCTGAAACCGGCGGCGAGGATCACGTTCGCGTGCTCGGGGTGCGTGTCGATGATGAAATGCTCGTCCGGCGTGTTGGTGAAAAAGCAGACTTTCAGGGACATGGTCGGGCCCGCCGCGCGCGGGAAATACTTCTCCGTGAAGCGCCGCAGCAGGGCCTCATCGGTTTCGTTCGGTTCCCGATCCGCGCTTAAATCCATCGGCTCGCCCAGGTGGCGGAACTTGCCCAGCTTGAAGCCGGGGATGCCATGCACCGGGAAGCCATACCAGTTGCCCTCGTCGCCCTCGCCATAGAGCAGCCAGACGGGCAACCGCTCCGGCAGGAAGAGCGGCAAATCCAGCGGCTGGAACCAGGCCAGGCATTGCCGCTCCGGCCGCGCGAGCTCCGCCAGCTCCGGGAGCAACTGCCCGGCCCAACCGCCGGCGGTGACGACCAGGTGGCCTGCCGCATATTCGCCCTTCGTCGTTTTCACGTGGATGGAATCGCCGCGCGCCTCCCAACGGAGCAGCGCTTCGCGCGCGCGGATCTCCGCGCCAACAGCCTGGGCGCGGGTGACGTGGGCGACGATGCAGCGTTCCGAGCGCAGGAAGCCGCCTTCGGGCTGGTGCAAGGCGACGAAATGGGGCGGCAGCTGCAGGGCGGGGAAGCGCGCCATCGCCGCCGTGGCCGTGAGCAGTTCGTGGGGCAGATCGTGTTCGCGGCAGGAATGCAGCGCGCCCTGCAGCAACGCGGAATCGGCCGCGCCGATATCCAGCCCGCCGGTGATGTGCAGCAGGGTTTCGCCGAAATCGTGTTCCAGGCGGCGCCAACGTTCGTAGGAGCGCTGCAACAGCGGCACGTAGAAGGCCCCTTCGGCATAGGCGAGGCGGATGATGCGCGTTTCGCCGTGCGAAGAACCGTAGGCGTGCGGGATGTCATACTGCTCCAGCCCGAGCACCCGCGCGCCACGCTCAGCGAGCGCGTAACAGGCGGCGCTGCCCATGCCGCCGACGCCAACGACGATCACATCATAATGATTGGTCGAACTTTCGTTCGCCGAACTACCGTTCGCAGTCACGCTTCCCTCCGTTGTTGCCTGCTGCTGACGCAAGTCCCATTTTAGCGGAGGGGTGCTGGCGTGGCTGTCAGCGCATTAAGAGGTGGTGGGTGCTCCCACCGGTGCGGTGTAGAGGGCGAGCGTGTTGCCTTCGGTATCGCGAATGGCGGTGTAGGAGCCGGCTTCGCCCATCGAAGTGTGCGGGGTGAGGATTTCGCCGCCCGCCGCTTCGACGCGCGTCAGCAACTCATCCAGCGGGTCTTCGCTGTGCAGGTAGATCCAGGGACCATCGGCGCTGGGGCGAAAGCCGGCGGTCTGCGTCAACGAGCAGCCAGGCGCGCCCTCGATCATCCAGAGCACAGCGGAGAGGCGCTCGCCATCGTCGTAGACTTCTGCCTGCAGGCGGAAGACGGCGTTGTAGAAGGCGACGGCGCGGTTCATATCGAGGACGGGGATTTCCACCCAGACGATGCCGGTGGCCATGGCGCGCTCCTTAGAATGTTTGTGCGATTCACGA
>WTGJ01000019.1:1760-50431 GCA_011523615.1 Chloroflexota bacterium
CCAGACGATGCCGGTGGCCATGGCGCGCTCCTTAGAATGTTTGTGCGATTCACGAACCATTGTAACGCGGCGGGAGGATCTGTCAAGAGGATGATGGCTCGGGTTCGTCACCTTCTTCCGCCAGCCAGCGCGCCAGCAACTCCTTCTCTTCGGCCGCGCTGGACACTTCGCCATTCCAGCGGGCGACTTGCAAGCGCTCCAGCAGCTCACGGTAGCGCGGGCCGGGCGGCAGGCCGAGGCGCCGCAGGTCGCGCCCCCGCAGCGATCGCCGGCGCGGACGCCAATCCTTCTCGTAGCGTTCCAGCTGGCGGCGCAGCGCGGAATCACCGGCCGCCCAGAGGGCCAGCCGCGTCGCTTCGTCGGTCGTTTCCAGGGCGGCGGCGATCGTCGCCGGCGGTTGGCTCTCGTCGGCCAGGGTGGCGCGCGCGGCGAAGAGGGCGGCCGCGTGAGTCAGGCGATCGCGCTCTGCTTTGCGCAGGGTAAAGCGGGCCGCCAGATCGGCTACGGCGACGGGGTCGCTGCCCAGCGTCGGCAGGCGCCAACCTAGAGCGACGGGATCGGCGGTGAAAGGCGCAGCGCGCGCGGCGGCAAAGCGATCCTGCAACGTGCGTGGCTTGGTGAGGAAGGCCGGGTGCAGGGTGGCCAGCAGGCCGCGGGCGGCGGGCGCGGTGAGGGCGTCTTCCGGCCGCGGCTCGCGGAAGAGCTGCGTGAATTCGGCGCGCAGGCGGCTGCCGCTGAGGCGGGCGAGGATGGGTAACGCTTCTCGCGCCCAGCGCAGGGTTTCTTCTTCCCAGCGCAGGCCGAGGCGCGCCGCCAGCCGCAAACCGCGCAGGAAGCGGGTCGGGTCGTCGCGGAAGCTGGCGGGGTGCAGGGCGCGCAATTGGCGTCGCGCCAGATCGGCCCGCCCGCCGCAGGGATCGAGCAAGCGACCGAAGGCGGCCGGCGGGTGGAGCTGCCAGGCGAGCGCGTTGATGCTGAAATCACGCCGCCAGAGGTCTTCCTCGGCGCTGCCGGGGGCGGGCCGCGGCAACTGGCCGGGGCGCCGATAATGCTCGCGGCGCGCGTTGGCGAAGTCGACCGTGATTCCGTCCGCCGTGCGCCACTGGGCGGTGCCGAAGCGGGCGTGCGTTTGCAGGCTGCCGCCCAGTTCGCCCTGTAAGGTGCGGGCGAAGGCGATGGCGTCCTGGAGCGTGCGGCCGGTCAACATCAGGTCCAACTCGTTGCCCGGCCGGCCGAGCAGCGCGTGCGGCCGATCCCCGGATCCGCACTTCGCCGCTGTAAGAAGCCCATCGCGCACGGCGCCACCGACCAGGTAGAGGGGATATTCGCCGGCGCGGGCGATGATCTCGAAGAGCAGGGCGGCATGCTCGCGGCCGAGTTGACGGCGCAGCTGCGCACTCAATTGCGCGCGGGTGAGGCGAGGGGCGGGCATGGAGATAGGATAGCGCGTGCGGGCACTTCGCCGCCGTAAGAAGCGGGAGATGCGGTGCATCGCAGGATACTGCGTTTCGTCACGATGCAGCTCTGATTCGTGATGTGAGCAGATTACTTACCGATATTCCAACTTTGCCAATTCGTTGACGATGCGCACCGTCTCTACGCTGACAGTGATGACTTTCTCCAGCAAGTTGACGATGTATTGCGGATCATCGCTGTATTCGTTGGGAGCGCGGATGATATCGCTGTTCCGTTCTTTGGTAACCTGATATTGATCGATGACCCATTCCAGCGCAGAGCGAGTTCCCAGGCGATAGTCGAAAGCCTCTACCGGGATTCCCGAAAGCGTCAGGGTGTCATTGTATTTCACCGTATCGAAGATTCTATAGGGCCCGTTGGGTGAGGGAGATTTCCTACCCGGCCGCATTTTCTCGACGCGATAATCGATAGCTCCGCTCGTCTCCCAGTGCAGCCGATACGGTTCCGCTTCTTCGTACTCCAGGTGCAACTTTGCCAGTTGGCGCCCGGCATCGCTGAAAGTCCAAAAGTCTGGCGCGAAGGGGATACGCGGCAATTCGCGGCGCAGGTTATCGGCGTAGCGTTCGCGGTAATCGGGGTGGTGCAGCAGGCCGTAGACATAGTAGAAAATATCGTCCTTGCGGATGTCCTGATCTTCGCACTGTGTTTGGAACTGCGTCAGCGCCCAGTCGGTGATGTTTTCGCGACGGTTCGTCCCGTCTTCGTCGTAGGTGTATAGAGGGAAGCATTGAGAATCACCTGTCAAATGCAAATCGGGAATTACGTTCACAATCAGCGAGTGAAATGGCTTTGGATTACCAACAGCAGAAAGACAAATCACTAGGTTCTCTGTTTCCGTTACTGTTGTGGGGTAGATGCGCATAAATTGTCCCGCTTCATCCACCAGGGTTGCGTCGAAAAAAAGGGCTCTTTTGGAGAAAGGTCGATACGCGCTCACCCGAATTTTATCAGGATCATACACAGCATACTTGCCACGCTTCATCTCCCGTTTCAGATTGCGGCTCCACTTGATCTTCTCATAATTCACAAAACCATCAACATTCTCGGGTTTTCCGTGGCGTTTGTAGCGATCCACCTCGGCATTGTAATCCTCAATGAAGTTCACAACCCGGGATTCAAGACGGCGATGGTCAAAATCATAAACCACTGCATCTCGATTGGTACTCACGCCAAGGGAATGAGTCTTAAAAATCGCCTGAACACCCGGCGCTTCCTGGCTTTTAGCAGACTTGGCGGCCGCTGTCACTATGGGCAAAAAGCGCTCGAACTCGTCTTCGAGTGCCGGTCGCAACCAAGTGTGGTGCGCATCTGGCGTCAGCCGCTGCCAGGTTATCGATTTCAGTGCGTCGCGGCCGCCCCTCACACGATCGGCCAAGAACTCTAGTTTTACCGCCGCTGTCTGGTCGTCCGGCACGCGCCAGTAGCGCAATTCTGGGCTATCGTGTGCTTGGTTGCGCAGCGCGAGGGTGATGCCCACACCCACGCTGGTTGCATTGCCGAAAACGTTCTCGCCTTCGCCTTTTCCCTTGCGGAAGTTGCCTGCCAAGTCCAGATGATAAACGCGCGTAAAATCACGAAGCAGCTCGCGCCGAAGCCCGTCATAGGTTTTGCCATCTACAAAGCTGTTGTTGGTGATGAAGCAAACCGCTCCTTCCCGTCCCCCCAGGCGGTCGCTGGCCCAACGAAAGAAACCCACATATGGGTCATCCAATTTCCTCTGCAAGCGGGCACTGGAATCTTTCTTATACGTGTCTTTCACTCGTCGATCGATCAGCGCGTACTTGCGATTTTTATTGTTGTCATTCTCGTTGAGTTGGCCGGCGTTGTAGGGCGGGTTGCCGATTACGACGGTAATTTTTGACTGCAGTTGTCGATCAACCCGCTCCGCATTCTGTTCTGAAAAATCGCCAGGTAATGTTGGTGCAGATATTTGCTCTGCGCCCGAATCATGAATCACATTACCCAAATCCAAGGTATCCACAAAACACAGGCCCTCGAACGGCTTATATTTACCGGTCAGGTTCCGGTATTCGTGCTCGATGTTCAGGCTGGCGATGTAATAGGGCATCAACATCACTTCGTTGGCGAAGAGCTGTTCTGCATAAAAGCGCTCGAAATGGCGCGGATTCGCTGCATGAGCGCGGCGCAGCAAATGCACGATGTAATTGCCCGTTCCCGTGCAGGGGTCGATGACCACCACCCCTTCATCCCCCAGCTGTTGACCGAATTCATCCTGCAGCACCTGCTCCACCGCCGCGCACATGAATGCCACGACCTCCTGTGGGGTATAGACGATGCCGTGGGTGTCAGCCACGTTGACGCTATAACCCTGGAAGAAGCGTTCGTAGATCGTGTTGATGAAACGTTGTTTCTCCTGGAAGTCTGCCAGACGTTCCGCAGC
Organism: Chloroflexota bacterium; assembly: GCA_011523615.1. Classification (GTDB taxonomy): domain Bacteria; phylum Chloroflexota; class Anaerolineae; order Aggregatilineales; family Phototrophicaceae; genus WTGJ01. Next base: position 5,638 of record WTGJ01000019.1, read on the forward strand.
GCGCTCAATGGCAGTATAGAATCGATCCAGCGAACCCAGGAAATCACTCCTGTTGAAGTGTGCGCTGGTGAGCGAATCGATCACCTTTTCCACTTCTCGGGCGATCACATTGCGACGGGTAAAATCTTCAAAATCAAAGACCTTGCGGATGAGACGCTCCGTCATTAAGTGCTGGATGAGCATTTCATCAATGGCCTCTGGGCTGATGTTGGGATTCAACGCTTTGCGGCACAAGGCCGCGAATTCGGCAAACGTCGTTTGAAATTGTGGGTTTGCTTGATGCGCCTGGGCGATGCGCACTTTCAGGCCTTTGGCGATATTCGGCACTTCACTCTGGAAGCGCTCTACTGCCTCATCGAAACTCGTGAAATCAGCGCTCCTGTGACGATAGAAAGTGGCAAGTAATTCGGCCAAACCCGCTTTGTCTCGGACGGGTATGCGCCTTACAAGACTTTCATCCTGATAGAGCACGGCTTCCTGGGTGTCTTCAAAGATGGTGTTGGTGAATGGATAGCCACGGTCGCGTTTGCGGCGGATTTCGGTGCCCAGATCATCGTCGCTATCTTTCGCTTCCCAATAGCCACGCGGTAACCGCCACTGATCGCGCAAAGTGCCATCAGGGCGTATGCTCGCCCCACTCGAAATTCGGTAGGGGTCTTCCTCTACTAACGTCCAGTTATTCCTTTTTGCCGTGCTGGATAACAACGTTGCGAAAGCGCGCCGCAAACCGCCTTCATGGGCCACATCCTGTTGCTGCGTTAGGCGATCCAGCGTGCGATAATATTTCGGAATCTCACGGTTGATCGTTCGTTTCATTTCACGTTTGTTTTACACGCAAACTATCGGAGAGTAAATCAGGCTCTACCCGCGTAGGATAGCGCAAGCGACCTGCCTCGCAAGTTGGCTAGCGATGGCGGATGGGTCCGTAGCCACCTACAATCGTCCCAGAGGGAAGTTGCCATGACGCAGATCAACCGCCGAGAATTCTTGCGCGGTCTGGCCTGGTTGACGGCTGCGTTGCCCCTGCGGGAGCTGGGGCGCGTGCGGGCACTTAGCAGCCGTAAGAAGCACGTGTGGTCCGATGGGCCGGCCCGGGAAACCGATCTCGGCGAGTGGGCGGAGCTGCTGCGGGCGCTCGGCAAACACGAAGGCATGACGGTCTACCAGGAAAGCCCCTTCAACGCCGGCCCGCCCTTGGCGCCGCTGCGTGCCGCCTTCGAGACGCCGAACGAACTCTTCTTCGCGCGCAACCACGCGCCCGTGCCGGAGATCGCAGCGGCGGAGTGGTGCCTCAAGGTCGATGGTCTGGTGGCGCGACCGTTGCGCTTGAGCCTGGCCGATCTGTCGCGTGATTTTCCTACGGTGGAGTTGGCCGCCACATTGCAATGCGCGGGCAACCGCCGGCGCGAGATGTTGCCGGATGCCGACCCCGGGAGCGCGGTGCTCTGGGGCAGCGACGCCATCAGCCACGGGCGCTGGACCGGCGTGCGGCTGCGCGATGTGCTGCGGGCGGCCGGCGTGCAGGAAAGCGCGCGTTTCGTCGCCGCGCTGGGCAGGGACGAGATCCAAAAGGGCGGGCGCGTGTTCGGTATGGGCGGTTCGATCCCGCTGGCGAAAGCGCTGGGTGAGGAAGTGCTGCTGGCCACCGGCTTGAATGGCGCGCCGCTGCCACCCTTGCATGGCGGGCCGCTGCGCTTGCTCGTCCCGGGGTACATCGGTGCCCGCAGCATCAAGTGGCTGGGGCAGATCACGCTGCAGGAAGAGCCCTCGGAAAATCACTACCAGCAGCGTGCCTACAAGGTCTTCCCGCCCGAAATCACCAGCGAGACGGTCGATTGGGCGCAGGGGGAAATGCTGGGCCCGTTCCGACTGAATTCGGCGATCTGCACCCCCGCGCCGGGAGCACAGCTGAGCGCGGGGCGGCAGCGTATTGCCGGTTACGCGATCGATTATGAACCAGTGGCCGCCGTCGAGGTATCCGTGGATGGCGGGCGCCGCTGGCAGGAGGCGACCTTACTCGACGAAGGGCAGCGCTGGAGTTGGAGCTTCTGGGAGCGAGAGGTGAGGTTGCCGGCCGGGCGCCATGAGTTGGTGGTGCGCGCCTGGGATCAGGCCGGCAACACCCAGCCGGCGACGGTGGCGGAGATCTGGAACTTCAAGGGTTACTTCAACAACAGCTGGCAGCGGCGGCTGGTGGAGGTGGTGTGAGGGACGGGGTGATTCAGGCGGTCAGGGCGTAGGTGGAGACAGACACCCCGGCCTGGCGGAAGCGCGTGCCGTGGCGCTCGTCGCGCGTGAACCAGGTCAGTCGATGGGCGTGCGCGGTGGCGGCGATGAGGCGTTTTACGTATATTTCGGCCAGGGTAATCAGCGAATAGCCACTCAACCCGGTGGCGAGTGCTGGGAAGTCTATTGGCTTGATGCCAAAATAATGCCCATCAAGTAGGTCACTGAAGAAAGTGGTGTCAAAGAGATAATTATCCTGCGGATTCAGGATCATTTTCTGCCGCGTCGTCTACGTTGTTGTCACTGAAATCGGGCAGGTAACTATTCGAGCGAACCTCGTAAAGCCATTGGAGGTCACCCGCTCCCGCTACAGGCTGTTTTTTTCGCTCTTGGAGTGCGGCAAACAATTCCTCCGCCGCGCGCTGTCGGCGCTCCTCGATATTCGGAATGTTGCCGGTAGTGCTGTTACTGTGTTGCTGATGCGGGTCAATGTTGCTGGTCATCGTACGCATGCCTCGATACTACTGCGCTGCGCCACCAGTATACCACGGGCCGGGTGAACCGCGTGGGCTGCGCACCCGGCAAGAGCAACGAAGCGCGCTCAGTCGGTCGACTCGATGTCGGGCGGCGTTGTGTCGCTATTGTATTCCCGCCAGGGGATGAAACGCTCGCGGTAGACGAGGTCCTGCCAGTGGCGCCGTTTGCTGGGCTTCATCACGAAGGAGGGATTGGGCTGCGGGTGGCCGACGCAGAGCACCATCCAGGGCGTGAAGCGCGCCGGCAAATTCAGGATCTTGCGCAGGGCCGGCACGTTAAAGGAGGTCACCGGGCCGCTCGCCAGACCGATGGAATGCGCCGCCAGCGCCATGGTCTGCGCCGCCTGACCGACGTCCATCAGGAAGACGGGATCATCCGCTTCCTCGTCGATGTAAGTGGGGAAGTTGCGCCGGTCGACGCAGACGAAGATGTAGGTCGAGGCGTTCGAATAGATGCCCGGCGAGACGCGGCGGATCAGCTCGATCAGCTCCCGATCCTGGACCACGAGGAAGCGATTGGGCAGGTGGTTGCTGCCCGTCGGCGACCAGCGGCCGGCTTCCAGGATGGTCGCCAGGTCTTCTTGCGAGACGGGTTCGTCGGTCATTTCGCGCACGACACGGCGCGATTTGATGTTCTCCAGCACGGGGTTGCTCATGCCTCACCTCCAGCAGGGGCCTCGTCCGTCAGCGGCAAACCGGCGCGCGCGGCCAGGAATTCGCCCAGCGCTTCGTTGAGCTCGACCACGATCGCCCGATAACGGTCGCGCTGACCAGTGACGGTATGCGAGACCGGGATGCGTTCCAGGGACACTTCCAGCAAATGGCGCAATTCTGGCGAGACATCGCGGCCGCTATCCATGACCATCGCCGCGAGGCGTTCGGCGGCGGTTAGTTGGCGCAGCGGCCCGTAGAGCGCCGGTTCGCGCAGCAGGAGCAAGGAACAACTCAAGAACAACGCCATCATCTCGGCGACCTGGTCTTCGGTCAAGAATTTTTGCTCTGCATCCATGGGCGCCTCCTTCCCCGGGCCGCACGTTCCATTACCGAGTATATCCGGTGTGGGCGGGTCGCTGCCACCGATTGCATTTCTCATACAATGCAGGGTATGGGGAAGCGAGGAAGATGAAACGCGGCTGTGCGTTGTGGCTGCTGGTCGCGCTGGTGGCGCTGATGGCGATGAGCGCCCTGTGGTTGACGCGCGGCGAGCTGACCACCCTGCGCTGGCGGCTGGCCTTGCTCGGGCAGGGGGAAGCGCTGAACCGGCCGGCGGGCACGGATGATACGCCGGTGCGCGTCTTGCTGCGGCCCGGGCAGAGCGTGTCCCTCCTGGCGCGCGAATTGCGGGCGGCGCAGCTGATCCATTCCGAGCGGCTTTTCCTGGCTCACCTGCGGGCGACGGGGCTGGATCGGCAGCTGGTGGCCGGCGAATACTACCTGGATGCAACGCGCAACATCCTGCAGGTCGCCGAGGCGCTCCGTGAAGCGGGCAGCAGCCCCTTCCCTTACCCGGCGCGGGTGGCGCAGGATGCCGCACCGCGGGTGCGCTTTCGCATCGAGCCAGGCGATACGGCCGCCGTCATCGCGCAACGCCTGCTTGCGGCCGCCGTCATCGATGATGCGGCTTTCTTCGAGCGTTATATGGCGCGCAACCGGTTGCTGGATGCGATCGAGCCGGCCGTCTATTTCTTCTCCCCCGCCCAACACATCGGCGAGATCGCTCACCGCCTGACGAACGCCACCGCCAGCGTGATCCCGTTGCAGATCACGCCGGGGATGCGCTTGGAGGAGATCGCGCAGACCATCGACGAGAGTTGGCATCCTTTCGCCTTTCGTGGCGCAGATTTCTTGGCCCTGGTCGGGCAGGGCGCGGCGCTGCCAGCGGAATTCCGCGAGCTGACGCAATTGCCCGTCGGCGCATCGCTGGAAGGTTTTTTCCTGCCGCAGTTCCTGCGTCTCAGCCCGGATATCGGCGCGCAGGAGCTGCGTGATTTGTTGTTGGAGTCTTTCCCCAAGGTGCTGACCGAAACGACGCTGCCCCAGGAAGCAGCCGCGCAGGGTTGGACCCTGTTCGAGGTGGTGACCCTGGCCGCGATTGTGGAGCGCGAGGCGATCTTCGCAGAAGAATTCGCCGCGATCGCCGGCGTCTACCGCAACCGGCTGGCGCAGCGCTGGCGGCTGGAGGCGGACCCGACGGTACAGTACGCGCTGCAGGGCACGCGCGGGAGCTGGTGGCCACAGATTTCGCCAGCGGATTATAGCAACGTGGTTTCGCCATACAACACCTACTTGCAGGGAGGCTTGCCGCCGGGGCCGATCGCCAGCCCGAGCCTGGCGGCCATCGAAGCGTCCCTGCGGCCGGAGGCTTCCGATTATTTCTTCTTCCGTGCCCGCTGCGATGGCAGCGGCACCCACGTCTTCGCCGTCACCTACGAAGAGCACCTGGCGAATGGTTGTTGAGGATGCGGTGGTCCAACCGTCACGCTTGCCCAACTTCCATACAGCCATATACTGATTCTCGAATTGATACGGAAATGCCCGAGCATGCCTGACGAATTCGGCGGCTTCCCGGCCGCCAGCCAGCAATTCCTGGCGGAGTTGGCCGCCAACAACCGGCGCGAGTGGTTCCAGGAGCAGCGCGAACGGTACCAGCGCGAGCTGCTGGCGCCAGCGCAGGATTTCTGCGTCGCGCTGGGGAAGCGACTCCAGGCAATTTCGCCGGGGATCCGTTACGACCCGCGCGCCAATGGGCAGGGCTCGCTGCTGCGCATTAATCGCGATACGCGCTTCAGCAGCGATAAATCGCTCTATAAGACGGTGGTCGGCATGTTGTTCTGGGAAGGGCCGGGCAAGAAGATGGCCCACCCCGCCTTCGGCTTCGAGCTGAGCGCGGCCGGCGCACGTATGATGGCCGGCATGTTCGCTTTTGACAAAGCGATGCTGGCGGCCTACCGCTTGGCCGTCGCCGATGAGCGGCGCGGCGTAGAACTGGAGCGCGCGGCCGCCGCCCTGCGTGCCGCGGGCAATTACGAGATTCAGGGGCAACGCACCGTGCGCGTCCCGGCCGGTTATGCGGCCGACCACCCGCGTGCGGAATGGTTGAAATACAAGAATCTTTACGCCTCGATGCCACCCATTCCGACGGAACGGATCACCTCGCCGGAGTTGGTGGATCATTGCTATGCGCTCTGCGAAGGGGCGGTGCCGTTGTTCCGCTGGCTGGTATCGATCCAGGCGGGTGCGCTGAATTGATTTGGGTAGGAGGAAATTGATGCGAATCTGGCCCTTCCGCCGCCGCGCGGCCTTTGCCGCGGGTGCCGCCAACGCCCTGCGACCGGGCGAATTTCCCCAGAACGAGCGGCAAATCGGCGCGGATATGGAGCACTGGCTGGTGCAACGGCGCGCGTTTTCACAGAATTGGCGCGCGCGGGCGGGCAGCGGCAGCTCCGCCGGTTCCGTCTGGGTATTCTTGTTGGCGCTGGTGATCGTGGCAGCGCTGGTGTATTTCGCTTACTTGCAACCGAACGACATCACCCTGCCCACGCTCTGGCAGCAAATCGTGGACGGGTTAGAAAGTCTCTTCGGCGGTCTGGGCGCAGTGGGCGGGGGGAATGGGATCGATGTCGCCCCGGGCGTCATGAAACACAACAAGGACGGTCCGCCGGCCCTGATCACTTCCACACCCCAGCCGGTTCCACCGGGTTGAGCGCCTTTGCCTGGTGAACGACGGCGGTGAACGGCGCGGTCAGCGCTATGAGAGCACGCGCCAGGCCTGGGAGGAGATCTGGGCCAGCGCCGATGTGCCTCGCGAATTGGCCACCATGTCGTATCCGCGCGCGCAGGAGATCTTGCAGGCATACCTCCCCCTGTTGCCGCGCGATGGGGTGATTTTGGAAGCGGGCAGCGGGCTCGGCGCCGTGCTGTTGACCTTGCAGCCCCTGGGTTACCGCATTCATGGGATGGATTATGCGCTGGGTGCGCTTCGGGCCACGCGGGATTACGAGGCGAGTCTACCGCTCCTGGCTGGCGATGTTCATCAGTTGCCCTATGCGGCGGATTCGCTGGCGGCTTATCTGTCCTTCGGGGTGTTGGAGCATTTTGAGCAGGGGATGGCGCCGGCCCTGCGAGAGGCTCGCCGTGTGTTGCGGCCGGGTGGGTTGCTCGTTTTGACGATACCCTATCCGAACTGGCTGGAACGGGCGGTGCGCTGGCGGCGGCAGCGGCGCGGTGGCAGCGGTTTGCGCGACGACGAATTTTACGAAAGCATTTATTCGTTGCGCCAGCTGCGTGATGAGGTCAACGCGGCGGGTTTCGCCATTCGGCGCGTGGTACCCACCTCGCATGCCTATACCTTTTACGGGCTCGGGCCGCTGTTCCGCGCGCGCGGTTATTATGAGACGAATGGCCTGGCGCGGCTCTGCGGGCGGATTGCTCGCTTCTTGCTGCCCTGGCCGCTGAACTTCAACACGCTGGTGCTGGCGATCAAGCCGGATCCCAGCTCATCTTGATGGGCGTCATGATGGTTTCGTGGCGCCGTTAAGCTTCGCCCTCGTCCGCAGTTTTGTATTTCAGCAAGCGGAAGCGGCCTTTCTCCGGTTTGTACACCTGGTCCGGATAGCGTTCGACCAGTTTCCAGACGCAACCGTTGATCGTCTTGGGGTGCAAGCTGGGGTCGCTGGCGCCGATTCTTGCGTTCAGGTCAACCCAGCGGATGCCCTCCGGGTGCTGTTCCAGCAAATCCAGTGCGGTGGCGAAGACCCGTCCGGTGATGGTGGTTTTGCTCATCTCTTCCTCCTTCGTGCCCGGAAGACGGTGGGTGGCAGGGGCTGAGTCAGCCCACACCTGTAGCGGAGAGGGTGGGATTCGAACCCACGACGGCTTTCACCGTACTCGCTCTCCAAGCGAGCGCATTAGGCCTCTATGCTACCTCTCCGACGCAATCCATAGCAGCGAAATCGCTGCGGCGAGAATGCGCCGCCATAGTAGCAACGAGCCAACAGCCACGCTAGCGTTGATGGATCACGGTTTGATCGAAAGGGTGGTCAGGAGGTAACCGATGCCTTACATCCGACAAGTGAGTGACGCTGAGGTGGACGAAGACGAGAACACCGACGCGCATAAGGCTGCCCAGCGCGAGTTGGCTGCCGCGCGAAAGCGCGCCGGCCGCGTCTGGAATATCGTGCGCATCATGACGCCCAACCCGGCTGTCCTGCGCGCTTCCATGAACCTCTACAGCGCGTTGATGTTCGGCGAATCGCCGTTGACGCGCGCGCAGCGAGAACTGCTGGCCGTCGTGGTCAGCCGAAGCAACCATTGCCGCTACTGAGTCCGCGCCCATGCCCACGACCTCCGTGCTGAGGTGCCGGGCGAAGACGAAGCGGCCGATGCCTTTGTCGAGCAGGTTGCTCACGATTGGCGCGAAGCGGCACAGCTGAACGCCGCCGAACGGGCGTTGTGCGAATTCGCGGAACGCCTCTCCCAGGAGCCGAGCGCGATGGACGAAGCGGATGTTCAGGAGTTGCGCGCGCAGGGTTGGAGCGACCGCGCCATCCACGACGCCACCCAAATCATCGCCTATTTCAACTACATCAATCGGGTGGCGGAAGCTTTGGGGGTCGAACTGGAAGATTTTGTGCGCCCCTGGGGGGAGCGCCCGAACGACAGCTGAGTGTCGCTCAAATGAGCGGCGCTCACACGGCTCGCTGCAGGATCCGATACGCATTCAGCGCGCCGCTGGCGCCGTCTGCCGCGAAGGATTGCGCCAACCGCAGGCCACTCGTGGCGACCAGCTCACGCTCCTCGTTTTCGTCAAAATGGTGGCAATAACGGACGGCCCCCTCTTGTTCCTCGCCCCAGGGTAGTAGGAAGTCATTGGCTTCGACCCGATCAGCGAGGGCAGGCGGCCAGGGTCGTGCCCGGCCGCGCAGGCGCGGATCGGCGCCGAACCGCCAGAAGATGATGATGAGGATGCCACCCGCAGTCAGGCGGGCGGCCAGTGCGCGCAACAGGGCGGCCCGGTGCGAGCGGCCCGGGATGTGGTGCAGGACGCCCAGCAGGACGATCAGCGGGTAGTGTCCATGGCGCGGCGGGTCGCGGAAAATATCGCGCCATTCCAGGCGCGTATGCACGCGGGGGAATGCGCCCATGGTGTGCGTCGCTTCCCGCAGCAGAGGCAGGCTGGCGTCGATGGCGTGATAACCGAGAGGCTCATCGGGATGCAGTTGCGCCCAGAAGCGCCCGAAGCGACCGTTGCCACAACCGACATCGAGCAGCCGTGCGCGGCCGCGCAGCCAGGGCCGCAGCCGCTCCCAACCGGGCCAGGCCTGGCGGCGGGTACGTGCGAAGTCGGCCGCGTGGCGGCGGTAGAAGGCACGGTTGATGGCTAGGAGGCGTTGGGCGGTGTCCTCTTTCATTGTGTGGCGTTGCCCGTCGCGCTGTTGCCCGCTACACCCGCAATCGTCTCGTGGATCAGCGGCGGTGGCTCGCAGCGATCCTCATCGATGCGGAATGGCGAGAGACGCCTTGCGTCTCCCTGGCGAGAAACGCTCCCCTCCCCGCCGGCGAGCAAGTGGCGCGCGGCAGCCAGCCGGCCCTCATCGTTGGCGTAGATCGTCAACAGTGGTGCCCCCCGCTCCAGCGCATCCCCCAGCTCGGCGCGCATCACCAGGCCGACCGCGGGGTCGATATCATCCTCTTTGCGCAGGCGGCCCGCGCCCAGCGCCGTGCAGGCCCGGCCGAGCGCCGTCGCATCGATCGCGTTGAGGTAACCGCTGCGGTGAGCGGGGATCACTTCCTGCAGCCGCGGCTGGGGCAGGCGGTGCATGTCCTCCAATTGGCGCGGATCGCCGCCCTGGGCGGCTACCAGCTGCTGGAACTTTGCGAAGGCGCTGCCATCGGCCAGGCGCGCTTCCAGTTCACGGCGCGCTTCTTGCGGCCACGAAGTGCCGATCTGGGGATCGGCGGCACGCGCCAGCTGCAACATGGCGCTGGCCACGATCAGGCAATGTTCGCGCAGGCGCGTGGGCGGGTTGTGGCACAGGGTGCGGCAGGCTTCGGCCACTTCCAGCGCGTTGCCGACGGCCCGCCCGAGTGGCTGATTCATATCGGCGATCAGGGCGACCATGTCGCGGCCGGCGGCGCGGCCGACGGCGACCATCTCTCGGGCCAGTTGCCGCGCTTCGGGCAATTCGGCGGTGAAGGCGCCGCTGCCTACTTTGACATCGAGCACGATGCCCTGCGCGCCACCGGCCAACTTCTTGCTCATGATACTGGCGGCGATCAGCGGGATGCTATTCACGGTCGCCGTCACGTCACGCAGGGCGTAAAATTTGCCGTCGGCCGGGGCGAGGGCGGCGCTTTGCCCGGCGAGGGCCAGTCCGATGTCCTCCACCTGCGCGCGCATCTCCGCCTCGCTGAGTTGGTGGCGGAAGCCGCTGATCGCTTCGATTTTATCCAGCGTTCCGCCGGAATGGCCGAGGCCGCGGCCGCTCATCTTGACGACAGGTACGCCACAGGCGGCCACCAGCGGCAGCACCACCAAGGTGGTCGTATCGCCCAGGCCGCCGGAGGAGTGCTTATCTACGGCGTAGGGCAGCAGGTCGGACCAATCCAGTTGTGCGCCGGAGGCGGCCATGGCGAGGGTGAGCGCAGTGGTTTCGGCGCTGCTCATGCCGCGCAAGAAGACGGCCATCAGGAAGGCGGCGGCCTGGTAATCGGGCAGCTCACCCCGCGCATAAGCCTGGACGAAGTGAGAGATTTCGCCGTCGCTGAGGGGGTGGCCGTCGCGCTTGCGGGCGAGGATATCGGTGATTTGCATGAGGAGAATCCCTGGCTGATTGCGTGGGCTATTCATGATAGCGCGAGACCGAAAACCTGCGCTGAGGGGCGATGCCTCCTACGCTATAATGTCGGGCGAAGCGTGGCAAAAAACACCAACCTGCATGCCGCCAACCGGGCAAAAAAAGACGAGTTCTACACTCAGCTATCTGATATCGAAAATGAGCTCCGTCATTATACGGATCACTTTCGCGGCAAGGTGATCTATTGCAACTGCGACGACCCGCGCGTCAGCAATTTCTTCCATTACTTCGCCTACAACTTCCGCGTGCTCGGCTTGAAGAAACTGATCACGACCTGCTACCAGAACCAGCAGCTGGATCTGTTCAGCCAGCACGATGCGGAGCGGGCGATCTGGCTGGAATACGATGGCACGCAGAACGAGACCGGCGTGCCGTCCGCCGAAGACTCGGCATCCATCATCTGGCAGGCGATGGCGATTTCCGCAGCGCAGAATGCATCGCGCTGCTCCAGCAAGCCGATATTGTCGTGACCAATCCGCCGTTCTCGCTCTTTCGCGAGTTTGTGGAACAACTGATTCACTATGAAAAGCAGTTCCTGATCATCGGGAATATGAACGCAACCACATATAAGGAGATATTTCCTTTGATTAAAGACAACAAACTTTGGTATGGCGCGAGTATAAAAAGCGGCGATCGAGAGTTTGGCGTCCCAGAACATTATCCTCTGACGGCTGCGACCAGTCGGGTTGATTCAAGTGGCAACAGATATGTTCGAGTAAAGGGAGTCCGTTGGTTCACCAATCTGGACTACCCTCAACGCCACGAAGACCTAATACTCTACAAACGCTACTCGCCAAAGGAATACCCCAAGTACGACAATTACGACGCCATCAATGTCGATAAGACCGCCGAGATTCCAATGGATTGGGATGGGGCGATGGGCGTGCCGATCAGCTTCCTGGATAAGCACAACCCGGAGCAGTTTGAGATCATAAGTGCGAATGATCTCAGATTGAATGATAGGGTCCCAGTAAAATCGCACGGCTTGATCAAAGATAAAGATGGGTCAATCGACGGTAAACCAAAATATGTGCGGATTGTGATTCGCCATAAGGAAGAGTCGTGATGGGATAGGTGATTGAATGGACAAGAAATCGATTTTGAAGGGAATGTGGTGGGTAAAAGGTAGCGAGAATAATAAATTTACAGGCATATTGACGTATGGCAGTGGGTATGTACCAACACTAGAGATATTTCTGAAAGAATATGATTTTGGTAAACAATCAGTTCCCAGTAATTCTACAATCTATGGAGAAGTGTTTAGGGAATCCAAGAAAATCCAGGCGGTTACATTATTAGAATGTAGATCAAAAAATGGTCTAGGAATTTTCAATGTAGGCGCATTCATTTATAAACAAGAATTCGTGTATGTTGATTGTGTTGCGATAGGTAGGCTGCTTGATGATGATGAGATAGCGCAAGTACAATCTCCTCAGAATATAAATTTGACTTGCCCGGGTTTAGATGAATACAGCATGGCTTATACGGTAGATTATGTATGGAAGGACAACATTCCAAAGGACAAGCCTTACCGCGTCAATGATCTTGACAAAATTGTGTTCACGCAACCAGAACCCAACGCAATTGAAATTGATATTGGAACAATCACAATATCGCTAGGACATTCAAGCACAGCAAGAGACATATCATCGCGGTATTCGATTCATATGAGTTTGGCAAATCCTACGCCTGAGGCTGAGGTCAACTCCCTGATTTACTCTCAGTTGTTATCTTTTCTTTCGATAATGACAGGACGAAGAGAATATATTGAAAACCATAACATTACTATAAACTCGAATCAAACAAGTTCTGGTTCATTAAGTTTGGAGCTTAGCTACGGGGAGCTTGCTCACTCGACGCGAGAAGGAAAGTGCTCTATTCTCGACTCATTGTTGCTTGGTAACGAATCAAATATGAAAAAATTCGCCGCCCTTTTCCCTAAGTGGCGTGAGAATTTCACAGTCGTTAAAGACTTGGCTTTTCATTACTTGCAGATGATTGATCAACCGACCGAAACCAACATACTGCGGACATTCCCATACATTGAAACGTATGTACTTGAAAGATTATCGAAGAAAAATATGAAAAGCATGTCCAACATCTTAAGCAAAGTCATCAACTCCAACGCTGATTATTTTCAATGCAGCAATATCTATGCTCAGCATTTCCCAACAGACCGAAGAAACCATATAGCCGAGCAGCTGGCGAACTTTCGCCACAAACGTACACATCCAAAAAGCAACAAAGAATGTATATTTTCTTTACAAGAAGTCTACGCGCACTTAAATGTGATCTTGCGTTCGATTTTCCTAAAAGAGATGGAATACTCATATAAAGATATTGACAGGGAAATAGATCACTGGCACTTGTGGCGTCAGATAGATGGAAAATAAATTGTGAAAATCGAGCTGCTTGACCTCACCGTGCGCGAGCTCGTCGCCGGCTACCGCGACGATGGCGAGGGCGGCCCGACTGACGAAGAAATCTGCCAGTTGCTCTGCCGAAGGTGCAACCGCGAGAAGGCTGCGAGTTAAACTAACCCTCCCCCTCACCCCCACGGCCCGACCAAACCCGCTACCAGAAATGCACCGACGCCTCCTGGCCGCAGGCGCGCCAGGCCAGCGCCAGGGCCATCACCGTGTCGTCGTGGGCGCCGGCGGGGGCGCGGTAGCGATAGCCACCCAGCGGCAGGCGTTCCTGCTGGTAAGCGCTGAGCTCCGCCAGGAGCGTCGGTTCGGGTTGCAGGCGCAGGTCGCCCCGCTCCAGGGCCAGCGCCAGGGCTTCGATCAGGGGCCCTTTGCTGCGGGCGGTGGTTTGGAAAGGGCGGATCGGCAGGCCGTCGTCCTGCAGCGCTTCCAGGTTCGGTTCGCCGATGCTGTTGGCTTCGGCCAGCAGCAGGGCCGGCCGCCAGCGCTCGCAGAGGGCGAGGATGCGGCTCCGCTGCACCGACCAGCTGAGTCCGCGGTAGCGTTCCAGGGCGACCATGGTGGGCAGACTGCAGTCTGGCGGGCGGCGATTTGATCGATCACTGCCCGCTGGGATTTCGAGGACGACCACGGCGGTGTAATCCTGGCTGCGGCCCCAGTCGATGCCGGCGACGTAATGGCCCTGGGCATGGGGCGTGGCTTCCGGAGGAGCGGTGGCCGCGCGGGCCGGCTCACGGAAGACGCCGGCCTCGCCGGGCAGGAATTCGGCCAGATATTCGCGGCGGAAGGTGGCATCGCGCGTGTGGCGGCGCAGCGCCTCCAGCTCCGCCCGGGCGATGCGCGGATTATCGTAACTGCTGAAGTGGAAACTGCGCCATTCGCGCTCGCTGGGGTCTTGCCCGCGCACGAAGCAATCGTGGAACCAGTTCAGCCCGTTGGGGGTGGAGAGCAGCAACGCGCCGCGGCGGCGGTCGGCCAGCATCGGGCGCAGGATGTCTTCCCAGAGCGTGGCGGGGAGGTGCGCCGCTTCGTCGACGACCAGGAAATCCAGCCCGGCGCCGCGCAGGGCATCCAGGCTGCGCGCGCTGCGCACGCAGAGCGAACCGCCGCCCGGGAAATCCAGCAGGCGCACGCTCTGGGAGATGGCCGCGCCGGCGCTGGCCGCCTCGACGCAGAGGGCGCGCCAGACCTGCAGCGCGTTGCCGTACGTCGGCGCCAGCCACCAGCATTCTCGGCCGCGTTGGGCGTGGGAGAAGATCGTGCGCAGGCCGACGGTGGTCTTGCCGAAGCGCCGCCCGCAGGCGACGACGCGGAAGCGCTCCGAGGCGCTGGCGATCGCTCGCTGGGCCGGGTGCAGGCGGACGCGGCGGAAACTGCGCGATGAGGAGGGCATATCCCAGTATGGGCATGAGCGGGGGCGTGGGGTTTGCGGCGAATTGGCCTTCGTTGGAGGTGGTGATTATTCGCAGGCCCAGCGGGCAAATCTATCGTAACGTCTAGCGGCGAAATCATTCAGGAAGTCTTCCGCAAGCTCTACCAGTTCGCCCATATTCTCGTAAGAGTAACCGTTGCGCGGGCGCGGCGAGAGATACAAAGGAAAAATGCGTTGCTGTTGAGTATCTACCAGGAAGATCAACCGAAAGTGCCTCAACCGAGCGCGGCGAAGTACGACCTGTTGGCCAAGATCACCCACGCCTCTCAGAGATCGGTGAGCATTTCTTCTGGGGCCGTCGCACAGTTTATCCAACTCCGCGTACAAGCGCTTCTCAAGTGACTCTGACCTATATTTTTTGAGTGTCTTCTGAATCGATTCCTGAAATGTTATGTGTAGATGGATGTTATACAAGGGAATCAACGACTCTTACTTTACTGTCATCGAAATCGGTGTTTTCCATGACTTCGGTGAAGCGTTTCAAAACGGAGAGCAGGCGGGGTGTCAAGGCTAATTCGATATCTTCACTTTGGTCTTCGCTGAGGGGAGACTCGATAGTCTCCGCTGGGGTTTCTTCGTGTAGCACTTGATCCCGTGGCACCTTTACTAAAATGGGGTCCGCGTGTGCGCGGTCGTCCAAAGCGCGTTGTCTCATAAAACCATACTCTTTTACACTTGCGCAGATGGCCTCGGCTTGTTGAGGGAAGGCTTTCTTATAGGCACGTTTGATCGATCGGCAGTCCAAAAGATTGTCCAATCGCCAGTGTGCGCCCGAGTGTTCACCCCCCAAATTTTGGCATTGTATGATGCCGCTTTCCAGCATCAGGGTCAGTTGAACGCCCGCTTCGTAGCTGTATTGGCCGAATCGCGTGTGGTGGAACGTGAAAGGTTTGGGGTCTACGTCACATGTCGCGTAGTAAAGCACTTTTTGCAGGCGAAAACTGCTGTAGATACCTTCTGGAAATTGACCAATTAAGTAGAGCAATGTGAACCGCTGAAAGGTTTCCTTGCTCATTTTGGCAGACATTGTTTCAACCCTCGTGTATGGCAGTAGATCAGTATACTCAAAGCGTCTCCAATAATACAAGGTTTTTCGCATAAATGTTCTATTATTTTACTGTCTGTACTATAGGCACTTTCTCTCACCCCCCATAATCTGCACCCGCTGCGCCGGTCAGGATTCCTTCGCCAACACCCGTTCCTTTTGCTCCGTCGAGAGGACATATAACTCACAAACCGCCTCGTCGATTTCGGCATCCAGCTGATCGAGGCGGCGGCGCAGTTGCTGTTGTTCGTGGCTGCCGCGGAGGGCGGCCGCTTCCTGCGGCGCGAGCTCCAGCGCTTGCCGCACGGCCCGCTCGATGGCCTGGCGGTGGTCGTCGGGTGCGGCCGGGGGGATGGGGATGCGGGAGACGAATTGGTGAATCCAGCGAAGCCCACCAGATTGCTTATCACCCAGATTTGACGAAATGTGGCGAAAGTAATACAGAACAGTTTGTGAGTTTAGTATTCCCAATAGAAATAAGTCGCATTTAGGAATGATGTAGGCGGAATTTGTAAGATGGCAATTCATATGATCCATCGTGAAGCGGTTATCGTGTGATATATCCGTGTAAATGGTTTTCGGCTTGTGGAATTCATCCAGGTAAGCACAGGCTCGCAGTTCCCACCAGAAATCACCTTTATCCCCACGTTTCTTGGCTTTCTCCGAAAATTGATCCAAGTGGCGCATGATCTCTGGGTGCTGCTGTCTGATCCATTCTTCTGGCTCACTACCGCCACAATGCTGCCGCGTCCAGCCTTTGGGAATGTTGATGAGGTATCGCTTTTCCTCGCTGAGGTGGTATCTGCGAATGTCTTTCCCCCGTAAAACGCGGTGAAGGATTGGTTTGCTTTGTGGATTCAGCCGCAGAATGCGCTGGTAAATTGCGGGGCTGATGGTGAAGGCCTCATTCAACCCTATCGTCAAGCCACGATGTATCTTTGTCTTGCCCAGGTATTCGGAGAGGGGGATGCCTGCTTCCTGCATTTGCAGGATGATGCCCATCTCTTCCGCCGGTGCCAGCGTCCAATTGTTTCCCTGCAACGAGCGTTCATCAAGCAGCGAGGCGTACTGGTTGACTGCCTCGTCCAGTTGTTGAAATTCGAGATCGGGTATCTCGGTGTACAGAAATTGCTGCGTAGAACAAATGTCTTCTGACCTGACCTGACCTGACCTGACCGTTTTTGAGTCAGGACAATTGCCGAATCGACAGAGGCTTGCTCAAAAACCTTTTCCCCGCTCATATCCACAATCTCCTCCAGCCGCGCCGTCTCCAGCAGATACCGCCGCAAGCCCTTGCCGTAATCGGCGCGCATGAACTTGTTGCTGCTGACGAAGCCGAAATGACCGCCCGCTTTCAGCAGCTCGTGCGCCCGCTCGTAAAAACAGACGTAAAGATCAGCCCGCCCCGTGTAGCTGCGATATTTCTCCCGCGCGTATTGCTTGAACTCGGCCGTCAGCGCTTCCTGCCGCACATACGGCGGGTTGCCAATGACGACGTCGAAGCCACCGCCGCTGTCGAAGCCACCCGCCGCAAACACCTGTGGGAATTCTTTGTGCCAATCAAATTCCTCGTCGATCAGGCTATCCCCATGGCGGATATTCGGGATCGCCGGTAGTTTTTGCCGCTGGTGCACCGCTTTCAGCCAGAGGTTGAGCATGGCCACCTCCACCGCACGCGGGTCTAAGTCCACGCCGTAGAGGTTCTCGCGCAGGATGTGCTGGTAGCGCTCGCTATCGTCCTGCAGACTGGCGTCATGGTCACGCAACCACGCGTCGAGCGCGTCGAAGGCGGCGATGAGAAAGGAGCCGGAGCCGCAAGCCGGGTCGAGCACGCGTATCTGGCGTGCGGCCGCGATGCCACCGCGTTCACGGGCCGCTGCCAGCGCTTTGAGGACCGTGTTGCGCACGATGTAACGCACGACGAAGAGCGGCGTGTAGTAAATGCCCTGCTGTTTCCTGTCTTCCGCCTGTACCCGGGTCAGGTATTGTTCGTAAATTTGCCCCAGGGCATCGGCATCGATCTGGCTGAAATCGTAGCGGCGGTTGCCCTGGCGGCTGCGGTGCAAGCCGCGGATGATTTCCTCCAACTGTTTCGCATCGGCTTCGTAATGGTCGGCCGGGTGCGCCTGAAACAGGAGGCGGTTGTAGATATCATCCAGCTGCCGATACAGCGCCTGCAGCCCATGGGGGAGGCGATCCAACTGCTTCCTGCTCTCCAGTTGACGAAGCAGGGGCAACAATTCGCGGGATTGAATCCCCTTATCCTCGACGCTACGGATGAAGATGAGGCGATTCAGGACGCGCTGGATGGTGGCTTCCACCTGCTCACGCGGCCAATCGCCATGCCAGCCTCGGATATGCGCGAGCAGTTCCTCACGCCAGCGGGAGAGATCAGCGAACAGCGCTTCGTCCAGGTTGATTTTGCGGTTGGCGCTGAAGACGCGGCGATCCAGCAGGTCTTCTTGGAAGCCCGGCTTGCTCAGGTTCCAGAGTTCGTCGAAACCCCGGTCGTACTCTTCGCAACCCAGGTTGAGCTGCAGATAAGCACGCTCCTCGGTGGTCCACAGTACATTGAAGAGTTTGAATTCGCAGAAGTTGGTCAGGACCACCCAGTCGATCCCCTGCATATAGGCGTAGTGGATGGCCTGGCGAGCGTAGTCGGGGTGGGTGAGTTCCGCGCTCAGTTTCTTGGCTTCTACCAAAAAACGAATGACGCCATTCAGCTGAAAGGCATAATCCACCCGGGTGTTGCCAATTGGAAAGTCGCGCCCCACTTCCTGACGGGATTGCATATCCCAGCGCAGCGCGGCGAAGAAGGGATCGACGAAGTTCGTACGGGTATCGTCCTCGCTATACTGGCGGCGCTCGTTGCGGTTGAGTGTTTGATAATGCGCAACGAGCTCCTGGATTCGTTGGCGGGCGGTTTCCTGCATGTGCTTCCTCGCTGGCCGGTGCGCGGAGTATAGCGCGTGCGGGCACTTTGCAGCCGTAAGAAGCGCGCGCTATATCGTGGGCGGCTACGCTTCCGTGCGCTATAATTGGGCGCGTGAATGCGCAGCGCGTGCCGGCGCCATTGCCAGAAAGGAGTGCCCCATGTCCGCCACCCTCCATTTCCACGGCCACGCCACCTTTTCACTCGTGTTGGCGAGCGGCACGGTCGTGTTTGACCCCTTCCTGACCGGCAACCCGGCCGCGGTGGCCAACGTCTACGACCTGGCGGCCGACCTCATCTGCGTCACCCACGCCCATGACGACCACGTCGCGGATGTCGCCGCCCTCGCCGGCCATACGGACGCTACCGTCGTCGCCAATTTCGAAATCGCCAACCATTTCGCCCAGCAGG
Source organism: Chloroflexota bacterium (assembly GCA_011523615.1). Taxonomy (GTDB): domain Bacteria; phylum Chloroflexota; class Anaerolineae; order Aggregatilineales; family Phototrophicaceae; genus WTGJ01. Next base: position 24,502 of record WTGJ01000019.1, read on the forward strand.
GCGTCGAAAACATCGTCGGTATCAACCCCGGCGGTACCTACGACGCCGGTTTTTGCCGCGTGAAATGGACACCGGCCTTCCACTCCTCTTCCTTCGCGGACGGCAGCTACGGTGGCGAGGCCAACGGCATCCTGCTCAGCAGCGAGGGCTTGCGCCTTTATTTCGCGGGCGATACGGCCCTCTTCAGCGATATGCGCCTGATCGGCGGCGGTAACCTCGATGTCGCCGTGTTGCCCATCGGCGACCATTTCACGATGGGCATCGACGATTCGCTGCAAGCCATTCGCTTTCTGGAACCGCGGCTGGCCGTGCCGATGCACTACAATACCTTTCCGCCGATCGAGCAGGACGCGGCGGCCTGGGCACGGCGGGTGGCTGCGGAGACGGACGCGCAGCCGGTCGTCCTGCAACCGGGCGAGAGCGCCACGCTGTGAGTGGCACCGGAACGGCATCTGCGCCTGGATCTGGTTATACTGATCGGAGATTTGCGGGAAGTGAGTGAGGAGCGAGATGAGCGACATGAAGAATGCCGCCATGAAGAATGCCACTGAACGGGTCTCGAATGGCGGTTCCGCCGCCCTCGGCCGGCCGATGCGCATCGTCGACGGGCAGCAGAAGATCACCGGTGATGCCCGCTACACGCACGACTTGAAATTGCCGGGGATGTTGCACGCGCGCCTGGTGCCGAGCCTGTATGCGCACGCCAACCTGCGGGGCATCGACGCCAGCGCAGCCCTGGCGCGGGAGGGCGTCGTCGCGGTGTTGACGGCGGAAGACATGCCCGATGTGCCGCCGAGCAGCCGCAACCTGTTGCTGTTAGCGCGCGATCGCGTCATCTTCGCCGGACAGCCGGTCGCGCTGGTCCTGGCGGAAGACGAAGGGGCGGCGGAGGACGGCGCAACGCTGGTGCAGGTGGATTACGAGGAAATGCCCGTCGCGCTCGGCATCGATGAAGCGCTGGCTGAAGGGGCGCCGCTCGTCTGGCCGGAAGGCGTGCCGGGCCTCGATGCCGCCGCCGCAGAAGCGCACGGCGCTGCGGTGGAAGAGGGGGAAGAAGAAGCGGTCGCACCCAGCAACCTGGCCGGTGAAACGGTGATGGAGCGCGGTGACCTGGCGGCTGGCTTCGCCGAGGCGGCGCACATCGTCGAACGCGTCTTTGAAACGCCCATGGTGCACCAGAATAGCTTGGAGACGCATTCCGTCATCTGCCAGCCGGACCCGCTCAGCGGGGGGATGCGCGTCTGGGCCAGCACGCAAGCGCCCTTCGGCATCCGTCAGCTCGTCGCGCCCTTGCTCGGTGTGCCCGAAAGCGATGTCACGGTGACGCCGGCGACGGTCGGGGGCGCATTCGGCGCGAAGTTTGGCCTCTATGAGCCACTGGTGGCCCTGGCGGCGAAAGCGGTGGGGCGGCCGGTGCGCCTGGCCTTGACGCGCAGCGAAGAACTGGCGGCCACCAACCCGGCGCCCCCCATGCGGCAGCGCCTCAAAATGGGCGCCCGCGCCGATGGCAGCCTCTGCGCGCTCGATGCGGAAGTCTGGATTGAATCGGGCTGTTTTCCCTTCGGCCTGGGTGGGCTGATCTCATTGATGGTCGGCAGTTTTTACCCGCTGGAACATACGCGCGTCGTCGCCCGTGAAGTGTTGACCTTCAAGCAATCGACCGGTGCCTATCGAGCGCCCGGCGCGACTGCCGTCATCTACGCGCTGGATACCGTGCTGGATGAGCTGGCGGCGCAACTGGGCGAAGACCCGATTGAATTCCGCTTGCGCCATTGTGCGCGCGCCGGCCAACCGATGATGAACGATCGGCCCTGGGAGAGCCTGGGGATGGCCGAAACGCTGGAAGCGCTGCAAGCGCACCCCGCCTGGCAAGAGCGGGAAGAGGCGCGCGCGCAGGGACGCGGTGTCGGCATCTCCGTCGGCGGTTGGATGGGGGCGACTGAGCCGGCCGCCGCCGTCTGCCAGCTGAACCGCGACGGGCTGCTGCACATCCACGCCGGCGCCGTCGATATCAGCGGCACGAACACCGGTTTCGCTTTGCTGGCGGCCGAGGCCTTCGGCATCGAGCCGGAGAACGTGCGCGTGCTCACCGGCGACACCAGCTATGCACCCTATTCTGGTGGCAGCGGCGGCAGCAAGGTGACCTACAACACCGGCGCGGCGGTGCGTCTGGCGGCGCAGGCCGCCCGGCAACAAGTCTTGGAAGTCGCCGCCAACCAATTCGAAGCGGCGGTGGAGGATCTGGAGATCGTCGATGGGAGGGTGCGCGTCAAGGGGGTGCCGGATCAATCGATCACGCTGAGTGCCATCGCCAGCGGCGGGATGCGCTTCGGTGGCCAATATCCGCCGATTCAGGGCAATGGCCGCATCGCCGTCACCGACCTATCGCCGGCCTTCAGCGCGCAACTGGCCGAGGTATCCGTCGATGAAGACACGGGCGAAGTCACGTTGCACCGTCTGGTCATCGTGCAGGATGTCGGTCGCGCCTTGAACCCGGCGGCGATCGGTGGGCAGATGATGGGCGGCGCCGCCCAGGGCATCGGTTGGGCGCTGCATGAAGACCTGGCATATGACGAAGGCGGCCAGCTCGTCGCCGGCAGCTGGATGGATTATTCGGTGCCAGATGTGTTGCAGGTCGCGCCGGATCTGGATGTGGTGATCATCGAAGTGCCCTCCGAGCATGGCGTGCTGGGCATCCGCGGCGTCGGGGAAGCGCCGGTGGTGCCGACGCCGGCGGCGATCGCCAACGCCATCGCCGACGCGAGCGGCGCGCGCATGACGCAGCTGCCGATCACCGCGCCGGCCCTGCGGGCTGCTTTAGCCGGCGGCAGCGCCCTCAACGGGGGGAACTGAGCGAGCTTTCTCCCAAAGAACGCTTTGCAGAACGCTCCCGACTCGCCTGGCCGGGAGTGTTTTCTTGATTAGGGGGCTGCCATCAGCGCGGCTTCGATGACGGGGTATAGCTTCCAGGGCGCTGGCTTCTTGCTCCTCTGGAAAGGGGGAGGCAGTGCACAATATGTTGTATATTTAGTCCTCTATTGATTCATCCTTGCTTTCAATGAATGCTGCGATATGAGTAGCCATAAATATGTACGCTTCTTCCTCACCCCACGTTTCTAACTCTTCCAAAAACAAGTTGTACTCATTGCTACAGATTATGGGGTCACCATCGTTTGCCAAGCACAATCCCATGACGAGTGTAGGCCCGAAACTTTTGTAGATTTCTCCACCAGTTACCTCTCCATATTCAACATCCAAAGTTTCATATAGAGCTTCATAAATCATATTGTTTATGGACCCAGTCATTGCAAGGCGGTCCCTGGTAGAAAGGTCTTGAAATGCAGTGTAAAGAAACCCTGCATGAGTCATCCCTACACTGAACAAAATGAACGTTGCGATGATGACCAGGCTCTTCTTAGTATTCAGGACACGATACAAAACAGACATCAGGACAACCCCCAAACCAGTTCCCTTACTCAAAGGATACTGAATAACATCGGTTTAAGGAAATGGCGCTCGGGAGCAAGTCCGTATCTACTTGTTTCGAAGATATGTCTTCTATCAATACGTTGCCTATGTATGCAATACTCGGGTGTGCAATTCATGTGCCTCGGATTGTAGGGATTCCTCATGCTAGTTTCTGGCGGGTGATACTGCCGAAGCTTCGCCAAAGATCGTGCCAGTCGGGCCGCGGCCTCTTCGCGTCGTTCGGCAGCAGCGGCGCGATTCTCTCGCTGCTGGGTTCATGGTTGCCCGGAGGTACGTCGCCCCCATTTCCTCGTAAAGAGACCCATGATACCCACATCTGTCAGGAGGTTCGTTAGAATCTGGATGATGGACATTTGTCCTTTCCAAACTGAGTTAAGTATAAACATACACCAACTCCTTGGTAGGGAGTCCCCGTTTCTAAAAGTGGTAATGGGCGGGCGACTAGAAACGATCACACCCGACCGTGTGGCACCACAGCCGCCCGAACGTTTGGGAAAGTAAAAGTTTCACGTTATGATTACGAGTTACAAACGCGCGGGTTCGCCTGCGCGCGTGCCAATGTAAGGACAGCTTAGGAGGGAAAACGATGAAAGGTAGCACGTATCGATTGTGGTTTGCGGGATTGCTGGTGCTCTTGTTCGTGGGAGTGGTCGGGGCGCAGGAGCCGGTTTCCGGTGGTTCCCTGACCGTCGCATTCTCCTCGGAATGGGGCGTGCTGGATCCCGCCGCCAACACCAATACCTTCGGCCGCAACATCATGCAGTTCATCTATGATCCGTTGCTGCGCAAACACCCGACGACGGGTAATATCGTCCCGGGCTTGGCGGAGTCCTTCTCCTTCAGCGACGATGGCACCGTCATCACGCTGAACCTGCGCCAGGGCGTCACCTTCCATGATGGCACGCCCTTCAACGCGGAGGCGGTGCGCTTCTCCTTCGAGCGCATCAGCGATCCGGAGCTGGCTTCTCCCTGGGCGGCGGCGATCGTCGGCCCGGTCGAAACCATCGACACACCGGATGAATATACCGTCGTGATGACGCTGAAAGAGCCCTTCGCCCCCTATCTGGATTCGCTCACCCAGATCGGCCTCGCGCCGGTTTCGCCGGCCGCCGTCGCCGAACATGGCGCCGACTACGGCCTGAACCCCGTCGGCACCGGTCCCTTCCGCTTCGTCAGCACTTCGCCGGATGAAGAAGTCGTCATGACCCGCAACGAAGACTACAATTGGGCGCCGGATTACTATGAGCATCAGGGCCCGGCCTATCTGGAAGAGCTGATCGCCATCCATGTCGATGAGGGCAGCACGCGTATGGCGATGGCAGAGGCCTTCGAAGTGGACGTCGTCTATAGCCCACTGCCGAGCCAACTGCCCTCCTTCCGGGATGATCCGGATTTCTACGTGCCGACGGCCGCGCGCACCGGCGTGCCGCGCATCCTGGTGCTGAATACGGAACGTTTCCCCTTCGATGACGCGGCCACCCGCCGCGCCCTCGCCTGGGCGGTGGACCGTGAGCGCATCCTGCACGAGGTCTTCGCTAGCATCGGCGCGATTCCGCAGGCCATCCTGACGCCCGGCCTCTTCGGCTACTGGACGGCAGGCATGGACCAATGGCCCGGCTACGACCTCGATATGGCGGCCGCCCTGCTGGCGGAAGCCGGCTGGGGCGATGCCGATGGCGATGGCATCCTGGATAAAGACGGACAAGCTTTCAGCATCACCTACGGCATCAGTCCGGGCTACCCCTTCGACCAGTATGGCCAGATCGTCTACAACGACTTCACGTCCCTAGGGATTGAAATCGCGGTAGAGACGGAAGAAATCGGCGCTTACCTGGCCGATATGCGCGCCGGCAAGTGGGAACTCTCCGGCATGCTCTTCCCCGCCACCGACCCCGACGTGTTCAACATCATCGCCCATTCCTCCTCCATCGACGCGGCCTGGAATACGGCGCGCTTCAATAACGCCGAAGTGGATGCGCTGATCGAAGAGGGTCGACGCACGTTGGACCTGGAGGCCCGCGCGGCGATCTACCACCAGATTCAGGAGATCATGCTGAACGAGATGCCCTACATCCCCTTCTACGTGATCGAGAACGCCTTCGTCGTCAACTCCCGCGTGAAGAACTTCCGCACCAACGCCCAGGGTTTCTTCGACTTCTATGACACCTACCTCTCGGACGACTAAACGAACCACACGTTCACTCTGATGAGAGCTCGGCCGAGGCACTTTCTTAGCGCCCCGGCCGGGCTCTTATCTCACTCCCACTTTTTTCGCCCGGCGCAATAGGAGACCCGAGGCGTGACCGTTTACCTCATCCGCCGTTTGTTGGCTTCCATCGTGATCCTGCTGGGCGTCAGCGTGTTGATCTTCATGATGATCCACCTGGTGCCGGGCGATCCCGTAGCCATCATGCTGCACGAGGTAAAATCCGGCCCCGGCGCCATCGAGGAGATGCGCCGCAACCTCGGCCTGGATCGCCCGCTCACCGAACAATACCTCTTCTGGCTGCTCGGCAATGATTACGTGCGCGTCGATACCGATGGCGATGACGTGCCGGATTCCTACGGCAACCGACACGGCGTGCTCCGTGGCGATTTTGGCCGTTCCATCTTCAAGCGCGCCCAGGTGATCGACATCATCGCGGATCGCTTCCCCGCCACCCTCAAATTGACCGCCGCCGCGATGCTCTTCGCGTTGCCGGTCGGCGTCTTCGCTGGTATCATCGCCGCGATCCAGCGCGAGACGCTCGCCGATTACGTCACGATGCTCGGCGCGCTGGTCGGCGTTTCCATCCCGCCGTTCTGGCTGGGCTTGATGCTGATGTACGCTTTCGGCGTGGAGTTGCGCTGGATCCGGCCCTTCGTTGGTGACCGCGGCTGGATGACGTTGATCATGCCCACCATCACGCTGGCCGCGCCGACCATCGCCATCGTCGCCCGCTTGACGCGCTCCAGTATGTTGAACGTGCTAGGGGAGGATTACGTGCGCACCGCCCGTGCCAAGGGAGTGCGCGAAGGGCGGGTACTGACGGCCCACGCGCTGCGCAACGCCATCATCCCCGTTTTGACCATCCTCGGCCTGCAATTCGGCTACCTCCTCGGCGGCGCGGTGATCGTGGAGACGGTCTTCGTCTTCCCCGGCCTGGGGCGCGAGGTCGTCACGGCCATCATCAACCGCGATTTCCCGTTGGTGCAGGGGGTGACGCTCTTCTCGGCGACGCTCTTCGTCTTCATCAATTTCGTCGTCGATATGCTATACACCGCGGTGGACCCGCGCATCCGCTATGCCTGAGAGCGGACCAGCGGCAGACCGTCCGCCCGTGCCGACCCTGGCGGAAACCCGCGCACAAGCCACGGGCGGGCATTCTGCGCACACCCAGAACCAGTGGTATTTCGTCCGCCGCCAGTTGCGGCAGGACAAGGCGGCACTGGTCGGGGGCGCCCTGCTGCTGATCATCATCGCGGTGACGATGTTGGCGGATCTCGTCTCCCCCTATGACCCCTTGGAGCAAAGCCAGGACCGCGCCGATCTGCTCGCGGCGCCCAACGCCGACCATTGGATGGGTACCGATGATCTGCGGCGCGATGTCTTCTCGCGCATCCTGCATGGCGGGCGGACGACGATCAGCGTCGGCGTCATCTCCATCAGCGCGGCGGTCAGCGTTGGCTTGGTCCTGGGCCTGGTGGCCGGTTATTTCGGTGGCTATATCGATGATGTCATCAGCCGCATCCTGGATATTTTGTTGACGCTACCGGCGATCCTGATGGCCATCGTCGTCGTCACCATCCTCGGCGCGGGTCTGCAAAACGCGATGCTGGCCGTCGGCATCGCCAGCATGCCGGCCTTCGCGCGCCTCGTCCGCGGCGACACGCTGGTGGAGAAGAACAAGACCTACGTCGAAGGCTCCCGCGCGATGGGCGCTTCACACTGGCATATCATGTGGCAGCATATTTTGCCGAACGTGCTCTCCTCGGTGATTGTCGTGGGCACGCTGCGCGTCGCCAGCGCCATCCAGATCGCCGCTGGCCTCAGCTTCCTCGGCCTGGGCGCGCAGATCCCGCACCCCGAATGGGGCGCGATGCTCAGCCTGGGCCGCAATTACATGCGCTCCGGCCAGTGGTGGATGACGGTCTTCCCCGGGCTGGCGATCTTCATCACCGTCATGTGCATCAATCTGCTCGGCGACGGCCTGCGGGATGCGCTGGATCCGCGCCTGCGCGGCACCAATGCTGCTTGAGGCTTACCCATGAAATTCATCTTCGGCGCCAAACCTAAGGCACCTATCACCAACTTCACGCGCCTCGTCCAGCTGGGGGAGCGCCTCGGCTTCCATTCCGCCTGGATTCCCGACCAGACCTTCTTCCCGGATCCCTTCGTGACTCTGGCCGTCGTCGCCAGCCACACGGAGCGCATCGAGCTGGTGATCGGCGTCGCCAACCCCTACACGCGGCACCCGGTCCAGGTCGCCCGCGCGGCCGCCACGCTGGATGACCACGCCCCCGGCCGCGTCGCCCTCGGCTATGGCGCCGGCAATCGTCGTGAGCTGATCGTGCCGCTCGGCGGGGAGCAGGAGCAAGCCGCCGCCCACTGCCGCGAGGCGCTCATCCTCTGCCGCCGTTTGCTCGATGGCGAATTCCTCCAGCACCGTGGCCCGCATTTCATCACCGATGGCGTGGAGCTGGAGATGGCGCCGCACCCGGCGGTGCCGCTCTATCTGGCGGCGCGCGGCCCGTTGATCTTGCAATTGGCCGGCGAACGGGCGGATAGCGCGGTGATCGGCGCCTTATTGGATGAGGAAGCGCTTGCTTGGTCGCTGGAACAGGTGGCGAACGGTGCGCGGAAGAGCGGCCGCCGCCTGGAAGATCTCGGGCGGATGATCTGGATCACCTGCCACATTACCGAGGACGCCCCGCGCTGGCTCGATCACTGCCGCCCTTCGGCCGCGCACATCCTGGCCGGCGCGCCGCCAGGCGTTTTCGCGGCCTTGCGCCTCAGCGATCGTTTCCGCGATGAGTTGAAGGCGGCTTATGCGGAAGGCGGCAGCGAGGGCGCAGCCCCCCTCGTCGGCGATGATCTGGTGCGGCGCTTGATGGCCATCGGCCGGCCGGAGGAAATCGCCGCGCAGCTGGAGCGGGCGATTGCGCAGGGGATTGACGAGATCGGCATTCTGGTCAACGCGCCGGACATCCGCGATTCCGAGGAGGCGATCCAACGCTTTGCCGATGAGGTGATGCCGCGGCTGATTTGATGGGCGCGCGGAACCGGGCGACACCCCAGCGCGCCGCAAGGCCCCAATTCGTCATTCCCACAACTTCAGTCGACGACGCGCAATTCGCGCGGGAAGTGATTCAGCCGTTCGGCGCCGTCGGCGGTGACCGCCACGATGTCCTCAATGCGTACGCCGTATTTCCCCGCCAGGTAAATGCCGGGCTCGATGCTGAAGGTCATCCCCTCGTCGAGGACGGTGCGATCGCCTTTCACGAGATAGGGGTATTCGTGGCCATCGAGGCCGATGCCGTGGCCGGTGCGGTGCAGGAAGGCGGGCCCATACCCCGCTGCGGTGATGTGCCCGCGGGCGACCGCATCGATCTCCTCTGTGGTGACCCCCGGCCGCACCGCTTCGAAGGCCAACTGCTGCGCTTCATGCGTGATCTGGTAGATGCGGCGGAACTCCGGCGGGGGCTCGCCGAGGTGGAAGCTGCGCGTGATGTCCGAACGGTAACCGCGCCAGCCGCCGCCAAAATCGATGACCAGAGCGTCCCCTTCGGCCAGGCGTCGGTCGCCGGTTTTGTGATGGGGCGAGGCGCTGTTGGCCCCGGCGCCGACGATGCCACCACCGCTCAGCTCCAGGCCGCGGTCCACGAGGCCCTGGTGCAGGCTGCGCAATACTTCCCGTTCCGTCTGGCCGGCGATGGGTTGCGCGAGTAACGATTCGAGCGCTGCTTCAGTCTTCGCGGCCGCAGCGCGCAGGGCGTCGATTTCGGCCGCGGTCTTGACCATGCGGATGCGAGCCAGGACGCGGTTGCCCTCCAACCAGTTCGCGCCAGCCAGAGCGGCTTGCAGGCGCAGCGTGAAGACGGTGTGCAGCTGGTCAGCGATGGCGATGGTTTGACTGGCGCCTTCGCCGACGACCTCGCGGACTTTCGCCACCGGGTTCTCGGTTTCTTCCCAACCGATCAGGTCGAAGTAACTCGCGTAGGGCTGGAAGACGGGCAGCTCAAAGCCGGGCACCACCATCTTCGCGCGGCCCTCGCGTGGGATCAACAGGAGCGCCAGCCGCTCGCTGGGTCGCTTGGTGAAACCGAGTAAGTACAGCAAGTCGGTGGAATGCGAGACGAAAAGCCAGTCGCATTTCACGGCGGCCAAAGCGGCCTGGGCGCGCTCGGCGCGCGCGGCGTATTCGTTCGTTTCAGAATTTGCAGTCAAGGAAGATCACCTCTCACTATGTGGAAGGGCACCCCCACAACCCTAGCCTGGCTCGTCCTTCCGGCCAAATTGGCGCCGCGCCGCGGCTGAGGCCGTCGCTAAGGCCGCGGTATGAGCCGGGCTTTCCTGGGTTTCGCCGGGGAGGGGGGAAATACCCAACAGCGTCGATAGGAAGGCAGGGTGATGACGATTTCCCACTCGCCGGACATATTGACCGCCCACTCCAGCCCCCCGTTTTCCCAGGTGGCGCAGGGCAACCGTTTGCCGATGCGCCTGGCCCAGTCATATTCTTTCACGCGGGAAGGGTCGGCGTATCCCGGCCGCACCGGCCAATTTCCGCTCGCCAGTCCCATCACTACCGCGATGAGCAGGAGTACCAGGATGGCCTGGGCGATCCTCAAACGCATCTTCGCGTTTGCTCACCGGTGGTATCCCAGGCGATTTTGCGCGCACCGAAAGCGCGATCAACCATGACAGAAAGACCATAATTTCTTCATCCTGAAGCCTCCTTCGGCCCTTCTGGAGGCCACCTTACCATAGCCAGAGAATGGTTTAAGTCCGCTGGATCAGTCCTCTGGATCGATTTGCCGACCCATTGCGGCGATCAGGATTTACGAAGCCATTCAGCAATCGACGATGTACAGCTCTTTGGGGAAACCACTGAGGATTTCGCAGCCGTCTTCCGTCACGAGCAGGATGTCTTCGATCGCGAAATTGCCGATGACGTGATCTGGCCGATCCCAATAGATCGGCTCGACGGTGAGCACCATGCCCGGCTCGATGACGGCATCACTGCCTTTGGCGATCGAAGGCGGCTCGTGGACGTCGAGCCCCAGCCCATGGCCGACCCGTTCCAAGCCGGGGACGTGCTCTTTCATGCCGCGCTCCATCAGCACGTCGTAACAGGCGGAGAAGACGTCGTTCATGGTGTTGCCGGGTTGGACGGCGGCGACGCCGGCTTTTTGCGAGGCCAGGTTGGCATCGAAGAAGCGGCGCTGCTCCGCACTCGGTTCTCCCATAGAGGCCATGCGCATGTAATCCGACCAGTAGTAGTGGTAATTGGCGCCGGCGTCGACGACGATCAACTCGCCGGGTTGGATGGCCCGCTCGAAGGGTTCGACGTTCACCATGCCGTATTTTTCCACGCCGGAACGCACCATGATGAAACCGGGCATCTCGCCGGTTTGCAGGACCATCTCGGAGAGCAGCAGGCTGCCCAGCTCACGTTCGGTCATGCCGGGGCGCAGTTCGGCGAAGGCACGTTCGTAGGCGCGCGTCGTGGCGTCGGCCGCTTTGCGCAGCTTTTCGACCTCGCGCGGCGACTTGTACATGCGTAGCTCCCACATCAGCGGGCCGACATCGACGAAGGTGGCGCGGGTGAAGCGACCGGTGAGGTCTTCGAAATCCGCTTGCGACATGGCGATGCGCTGCCCGTAGCCGAGCTCGAGACCGATCGTGCCACTGGCCACGCCGAGCTGCTCGCAGGCGTCATGGATGGCGGTGAGCGGGTCGGGCGCGGCATCGGCGATGCGCCAACCCCCCCAGGGGCGCACTTCTTCGATCCAGGAAGATTCGTAAGCGACATCGACGAGACTCTCCGCGACTACGCTGATGACCGGCTTGCTGTTGTCCTGGGGGATGATGATGCCCAGGGGGCGGTGCTTGGAATTCCAGCCGATGGTGCGGATGCCGGAGAAGTAGATGCCGTTCTCTTTGGCGGTGAGGATGATGGCATCGATGCCGTGCGCGGCCATCCGTTCGCGCGCTCTCTCGACGCGGCTGAGGTATTCTTCGGTGGGGAACATGGCGTAATTGGGTTCACGGTGGGACATGCGATGACTCCTCTCTTGATTCCGAACGAGGCAAACCGGGGTAACTTCGGGCCGCAGCGCCAGTGGTGCACGCCACTGGTGAACGCTGCGCGTACCGCCACCTGGATGAGGACAGAGAATAACGGAATTGGCTGGGGCGGTGCAACGCAGCCGAGAAATTGTACCCGCATCGCGGCCGAATCGCGTAGCGGCCGCTGCCCGGTGGTTGGGCATTTGGGCCGCAAAGAGTAGACTGGGCTTGAGTCAACCCTTGGCGTGGAGCGAATCTAAAACAACCGAATCGAGGGAGGTGAGAGATGTTGGTGGAGCAGAGCGGAATCACGCGGCGGGAATTGTTCACGCTGACGGCGGCGGCCGTAGCGGCCGCGGCCCTCAAACCGCAGCAGGTGGCGGCGCAAAGCGCTTTTGAATTGCCGGAACTCGGCTACGCTTACGATGCGCTGGAGCCGCACATCGATGCGCGCACCATGGAAATTCACCACAGCAAACATCATGCCGGCTACACCACAAAACTCAACGCCGCGCTCGCTGGCCATGAAGAGCTGCAAGCTTTGTCGATTGAGCAGTTGCTGGCTGATCTGGCGAGATTGCCGTCCGAGATCCAAACGGCGGTGCGCAACAACGGCGGTGGTTACGCCAACCACAATCTCTTCTGGACCGTGATTGCGCCCGGGGGGAGCGGTGCGGAATACATCAGCCCCACGCTCCAGGCTGCGCTGGTAGCCGCTTTCGGGAATCATGACCAGTTTGTCGCTGAATTCAGCACCGCAGCGGCGACGCTCTTCGGCTCCGGCTGGGCCTGGCTGGTTTCCGATGGCGCCGGCGGCCTGAGCGTCCAAGCAACCTCCAACCAGGACACACCGCTCATGGTGGGGCAAACGCCGATCCTGGGGCTGGATGTCTGGGAGCACGCTTACTACCTGAATTACCAGAACCGCCGCAGCGATTACATCGCCGCCTTCTTCCAGATCATCCATTGGGGCGAGGTTTCGCGCCGCTACGCTGCCTCCATGGGCTGAGTGAGCTGCGGGCGGTAGCGGCGCCGGAAGCGCCCGGCGGTGAGCAATGCCCGCACGAACATCTGCAGGGACATCGCAGCCCAGACGCTCGTCACCCCCCAACCCAGGACGGTGGTGAAGAGGACGATCAACGGCAGGGAGACCAGCCAATGGCCGAAGATCGTCACCCACATCGGGTAGCGGGTGTCGCCTGCGCCGCGCAACGCGCCGGTCAAAACCTGGTTGATGGCCTCCAGCGGGACGGCGAGCAGCACCAGGCGCAAGCCGGGCACGGCCGCCGCACGCACCATTTCATCGGCGGAGAACAGCCGCGTCGGCATCTCTGGCCAGATGAAGAAGAGCAAGGCCAGCCCCCCCAACACGAACCAGGCCTGGCGTTGCAGTTGCCACGCTCGTTCGTAAATTTGCTCCGTTTCGCCGGCGCCGGCCAACTGGCCGATGACGGTGAGCGCGGCCAGTAAGAAGCCCAGGCCCAGCATCAGCAGGATGGAGAGGGTGTTGGCGGTCACGGCGTAGGCGGCCAGGGCGGCGGTGCCCAGCTCCGTCACCAGGCGCAGTTGCATCAGGCGCGCGCCGCGAATCGCCAGCTGCTCCAGGCCGACCGGGATCCCCAGTTGGAGCAGGCGTTGCATCCTCTGCCGCGAGATCGGCCCACCGCGCCAGCGCAACCCTGCCACGCCGTGCCAGAGCCAGATCGCCAGCAAGCACAGGCCGGCGATGCGGCTGATGAAATGGGCCAGGGCCAGGCCCAGGAGGCCGAGTTGCAAAGGGAAGGTCAGCAGCAGGGCCAGCGCCATATGCAAGCCATTCGCCAGGCCCATCACCAGCAGCGGTCGGCGTGCATCCCCCGCACCGCGCAGGCAGCCATTGGCGCTCAACAGCAGGAATTGCAGCGGCATGGCGAGCGATGAGGCGCGCAAGTATGGGTCGCCCAGCTGCTCGACCGAAGCGGAGACGCCCATCAGCGAGATGAGTTGCGGGCTGAACAGCCAAACCAGCAGCATCACGGCGAAGCCGAAGGCCAGGGAGAGCAGTGAGGAACAGCGCAGGGTTAACTCGGCGTCGCGGCGGTCACCCCGGCCCATCGCCTGCGCGACCAGGATCGAACCGCCGATCGCCGTGATCTGAAAGAACACCGCCGTCACCTGGATCAGGCCGGCGACGATGACCTGTGCGGCCAGCGGACCGACCCCCAGTTGGCCGGCCAGCACCGCATCGAAGAGCACCACGCCGAAAAGCAGCGTTTGCTCGCCGGCCATCAGCAACGCCAGCGGCAGCGTTTGACGTTGCGGCGTCAGGTGAGGGTGGTTGGCGCTTTCGCGCTGATATTTAATGGAATTGCGCGCACTAACCAAAGCGCGCCGCGCTAAACAAAGTGCGCCGCACTAAACAAAATGCGGCATCACTTCGCGGGCGATGTCTTCCAATACGCGGCCGTTGCTCGCGGCATCATCCCCCGTGAGCAGGATGCCGATCTGCCCGACGCCGCGCGCCGCCAAGCGCTCGCAGGTTTTGCGCACGCGCGCGGCCGTCCCCACGATGGTCAGCATATCGATCTCGCGGCGGGTGACGAGTGGGGCCGCGCCGGCCGGCCCACCTGCGGCGTAGGCGCGTTTCAGGGCGGCAATCGCTCCCTCTTCCATGCCGATGGCCCGCAAGAGCGAGAGCGGCGCGCCGCCGATGATGTGGGCCACGCTGGGTTTGAGGCGCTCGTGGGCCGCCGCCTCGTCCTCGACCACGCGGCAGGTAACCCAACTGACGATTTCCAGATCGTCCAGGCTGCGGCCGGCGCGGGCCGCGCCCCGCTCCAGGGCGGCGAAGGCGTAATCCAACCCCTCCTCAGAGACGAGCGCGCCGATGGCCGCACCGTCAGCCAGCTCGCCCGCCGCTTCCAGCATGAGGGCGCCGCGGGCGGCGATGTAGATCGGGACGATACGCTCCGGTCGCCAGGAGAGTTGCAGATCTTTGGCGGTTACATAGGGTGATTCGTGTTGCAATTCCTCGCCGCGCATCAAGGCACGCACCAGGGTCAGCATCTCTCGCGTGCGGGCGGCGGCGGCGTCCTGCTCGTAACCCATCGGCAGCAGCAGCTCGCGGCGGTTGCCACTGCCGATGCCCAAATTCGCGCGACCGCCGCTGATTTCATCCACGGTGGCGATGGCGCGGGCGACCTGAGCCGGGTGCCGCGTGTAGGGGTTGGTCACGCCGATCATGAGTTGGATCTGCTCGGTCGCCTGCGCCCAATGCGCCATGATCAGGAAGGGGTCGCGATAGAAGGTCTGGTCCGGGATCCAGGCCATCGCGTAACCGAGCCGCTCGCCGAGCTGAACGACGCGCAGGCTTTCTGCCAGCGGTTGGGTGGGTACGAAACCAAAGCCGAAGCGCATTCGCAATACTCCTTTCGAGAGGGGTTAATCCGGGTGTACTGCGAAAGCGTCGATCTGGTAACGGGCGACCTGCTCGGGATCCAGATCTCCGCCGAGGCCGGGGCCATGGGGCACGACCAGCGCGCCGTCTTCGAAGGGGATCGGCTCGGCGCTCAGGTCGGCTTCGAGTAAGAACTGCCCGCCCATCTCGCAGCCCCAGGTCACGTTGGGCGTCGAGGCGGCAAAATGTAGGCAGGCGCGCGTGGCGATGGCTCCTTCGAGGGCGCCGCCGACGTAGCAACCGATACCGGCCGGTTCGGCGACGATGGCCATTTTCTTGGCGTTGATGATGCCGCCGCCGTTGTTGATGTAGACGCTGATCAGGTCGCAGGCGCGCTTCTGGGCCAACTCCAGGACATCGCGCGGGGAATTGGCGCTCTCATCGGCCATGATGTAAGTATTCGTGGCGCGGCGCACCTCCGCCATGCCGTCCAGATCCCAGACTTTCACCGGCTGTTCCATGAAATCCAGACCGCTCTCGGCGAGCGAATTGATGACGTAGATGGCCGTGTTGACATCCCAGGCCTGGTTGGCATCTGCCCGCAGGCTGATTCCGTCGCCGGCGACCGCGCGGACGCGGCGGGTGCGCTCGATATCGTGGTCGGGGTCTTCGTGGCCGGTCTTCATCTTGAGGATGCGGACACCGCGAGAGACAGCCATTTCGGCATCTTGCGCAGCATGATCGTGATCGGTGATGGGGATGGACCAGCTGAGGGGGATGCGGTCGCGATAGATGCCGCCGAGCAGGTTGTAGACGGGCGTGTTCAGCGCCTTGCCGACGATGTCATAAAGGGCGATGTTCACGGCGCTCTTGGCGCGCGGGTTCCAGGGCAGGGCGCGTTCCATATCCAGCTGGCGCGCTTCGATCTGGCGCGGGTCTTTGCCGAAGACGGCCGGCAGCAAGCGCTCACGCAGTTGCAGGGCGACGGTGGCTTGCGTCTCTCCGGCGCCGGAAAAGCCCGCCATATGCGGCGCCTCCCCGAGCCCGACGATGCCCTCATCGGTGTGCAAGCGGAGGTAGACGCATTCTTGGTGGCGGGTGGTGGCGAAGGACATGCGGTGGTCGCGCACCGTCGGCACTTTGGTCAGAATCAGTTCAGCGTGGGTGATTTTCATGGCGTTCCTTTCTTGCGCAGTGTCCTGTACCTTCAACGATCTCCGCTTCAATCCAGTTGGGCGAGTAGGGTGCGCGCCGCCGCCCCACGTTCGCCGACAGAGTGCCCGGCTTCTTCCAGGAAGATTTCCAGCAAAGTAACCAGCGCCAGCAGGAAGGTCGGTTGGGCGGAATGGCCGAGGATGCCCACGCGCCAGACTTTGCCGCGCAATTCCCCCAAACCGCCGCCGATATCGATGCGGTAAGGGGAGAGCAGTTGCTGGCGGATCGCAGCGGCATCCACCGCGGTGGGCACGTTCACCGCGGTGACCGTCGGCAAGCGGAATTCGGGCCGGGCGTAGACGGAAAGGCCGAGCTCCGCAAAAGCGGCGACCAGGGCGTCGCGCCGGTTGGCCAGGCGGCTGGCGCGGTATGCCAGGCCCTGCTCGTCGATCAGCTGCAGCAGCTCGGTCAGCGCGTAGACGATGGGCGCGGGCAGGGTCTGGGCGGCGCGTTCATCTTCGCGGAAACGGCGCAGTTGGGCCAGATCCAGCGAGGGGCTGGCGACGGGTCCTTGCCGCGCGGCATGAACAGCGGCGGCGCGCTCACTGAAGGTGATCAAGCCCAGGCCAGGGTAAGCGCTGATCGCTTTCTGGCTGCCGGCGACGCCGATATCGATGCCCAGCACATCGTGAGGCACTTCCAGCGCGCTGATCGTCCAGCGGGAATCGACCAGGAGTAAGGCGTCGTGCGCGTGGGCCAGCTCGCCCAGGCCGGACAGCGGTTGCAGGACGCCGGTCGACCCTTCGCCATGCAATACCGCAAGCAAGCGCACCGCAGGCCCGTTCATCGCCTTTCGCAGGGCGGCCAGCGAAACCGCTTCGCCCGCTGGCGCCACGACGCGGATGACTTGCGCCCCGCAGCGTTCCGCCGCCTCCGCCAGGCGTTCGCCGAAGAAGCCGCTGCTGGCGACGACCGCCGTCTCGCCCGGTTGGAGGGTGTTGAGGAGGGCAGCTTCCAGGGCCGTCTCCTCTGAGCCGGGGATCAAGAAAGTATCCTCATTTTCGGTGCGCCAGAGCCGCCGCAAGCGGCCGACCGCTTCCTCCAGCACGGCCAGGAAGCTGGGATCGTTGGCCCCTTCCAGGACGGCGATCAACCCCTGGCGCGCTCGGGGGGAGGCGTTGCTGAGGTCCGGGCCGAGCAGGGTGCGTTCCGGTGGGTTGAGGCGTCGATAAGGGAGGGGTGGGGAAGTGTCGTCCGGCGCTGGAGTGCCGCTCCCTGGAGTGTCACTCTCTAGAGCGCCCATCATTGCAGCTCAGGGATCAGGAACTGGCCGGCTTCCATGATCTGCGTGTCATCGAGCCAGATGCTCTTGTTGCGGCAGGGGAAATCCATGTGCGCTTTGGAGACGTTTTGCCCCTGGAAGATGGCCGTGTTGGCGCCGAAGGCAATTTGCATGTTGCCGTAGTAGGCTTCTTGATCTTGCACGGCGCCTTCCATCAAATAGGCGCCCATGCGGTTCCAATCTGCGCGGTGCTCGCAGCCCCAGCCGATGTGCGCGATGCGGTAGGCTGTCTCGTCGTCGAAGGCGGCGAACCAGTCTTCCAGCAGGCGTGCATCCAACCCACCATCGATCTGGACGATCAGGCCATCGCGGATCTTCATCGTCACCGGCGAAGTGACGTAGCGCCCGAGGCGCAAAATCACGTCGTTGATGTCCAGCACCAGGGTGCCGTTGGCGCTGTATTCATCCGGGCCGACGGTGACCATACCGCTCGGCCAGTTGTCCCAGCGGCCGGGCTCATCGGCCAGGCTGTAAAGGCCCAGGACGACGCGGTCTTTGACGTTGCAGGTCAAGTCCGTCCCCATGGCGGAGGTGACGCGCATCGTTTCGGCATTGCGCAGCAGGTTGGCGCCGGCCAGCGCGCGCCGCCGGATGACGGGATCGGGCGCCAGGCGTTGCAGGACGTCCTGCGGCTGGCCGCAGCGGAGGACGCGGCCGCCGTTTTCCAGCGCCGCGGCGTTGAGCAGCGAATAGGCGTGGGCGACCGTGCTGACCAGGTCGATCACCATATCGACGCCGGCCCAGATATCGGCGATGATGCCGCGGTCGTTTTCCGGCACGGTGGTGGGCACGCTGACCTGGAAGGCCTCTACGCCCAGGTCGATGGCCGCGCCGAGCGCGGCGGCGGGGTAATGGGGGGAAGTGTGCGAGTCGCAATAGATGAGCAGCGTTTCCCCTTCGCGCAAATTGCACAGCTCGAAGGTGCGCTTGAACAGCGGGATCAGCTCGGTCGATGCGTTGTAACTCAACGGGAATTTTTTCACCCTCACACCCCCTTTTGGTCAGCCCCCCAACGGAGATTATACTCAGGCGCAGCGAAAAGCCGCAATATGCGGTCGCAACAGCGGTGAAAGTTGAATGGGGTGGAGGGGCTGTATGTTTCATTGGGAGTATCGCGATTCCGGCGGCGCGCTGACGGACCTGATCCCGCTCTTCCGCCATACGTTGCAACTCTGCAACCTGCGCAGCGGCGAGCAGGTGATGATCTACGCCGACCATCACACGCCGGAGCATTACGCCAAGGCGGCCCTGGCCGCCGCGCAGGCAGAAGGGGCAAACGTCTTTCAGCTGGAAGTCCCCACCGAAGGCGGCGATATCGACTCTGGCCCGGTCTGGGATATCTGGCATGCGGTGGATCTGGTGGTGGATCTGGAATCGATCGGCACCAGCATTTACCGGCCCATGCGGGTCAGCGCGCTGGCGGCGGGCGTGCGCGTGTTGCGGGTGACGCAGCCGGAAGATGTACTCTTTCGCTTGAAGCCGCTACCGGAGTTGCGCGATCGGGTGCAGCGTTGTGAGGCGATGCTGGCGGCGGCACAGGAGCTGCGGGCGACCTCACCTGCCGGCACGGATCTGGTGCTGAATACCGCGGGCCGCCAGGCTTTCGGCCTCTGGGGCGCGGCCGATCAGCCCGGGAAATGGGATCACTGGTCGGTGGCGGTGGTCGTCGGTGGCGCCAACCGCCCGAATAGCAACGGCCGCCTCGTCATCGACGTCGGCGATATCATCCTCGGCATGCGACGCTACGCGACGACGCGCATCGAGCTCACCATCGAAGAAGGCATCATCACCCGCATCGAAGGGGACGGCCTGGATGCGCACCTGCTGCGCAATTGGTTCGCCAGCTGGGGTGACGAGCGCGCCTACCACCTCTCGCATGTAGGTTGGGGTTGCGATGAGCGCGCCGATTGGGGGCGGATGGCCGGGCCGACGGGCGGCATCGGCGACGCGGAATCTTACCCCGGCGTCTTCCAAATCGCTTTCGGGCGCGATACTTCCTGGTACATTGGGGATGGCAGCAACGACGTCGCCGCCCATATCGATTTCAACGGCCTGGCGCATGGCATCGCGTTGGATGGCGTGCCGATCACGGAAAACGGCCGTTTCGTCCACCCCGATCTGGCGCATATCACGGTAACGCCATAGCGCTGCCTCAGCTGCGTTCGCCCGTTTCCAGGTAATGCAGCAGTTGCTCGCGATTCATACCGGCGATGCCCATCGCTGCCGCGTTGCGCCCGGTCTGCCAGTAATCCTCACCTTCCGTCACGCAGAAGAGGTGGTTGATGCTGTCGTTGATCGGCGTCGGCACGTCGAGGAGGCGCCCCAGTGACGAATAGAGCACTGAGCCATAGGGCACGTCTTCGGTGATGTAGCGGTCCCAGATGCGGTCGCGCAGGTTGAAGGGCTCGCCCTGGACGCGGTACACCTGCGGGCCGCTGCCGGTTTCGCGGTAGAGATCATCGATGAAGACGACATCCAGGCCCAGCGCGCGCTGCAGCGCCATCTTCTCTTCATCGACCGCATCCAGCAGGCGCAAAACGCCGGGCGTCATCCCTTCGTTCATGATGGAAAGGTAGCCATCCTGGCGCTCGACGGCGGCGTAATTCAGCAGCATCGGCGCCGGATGAATCATGAAATTGGGGTTGTTGAGGCCGGGATCCAGCACGTTGGGTTTGGCGATGAGGCGCAGCGTATCGCCCAGGCGTTCCAGCAGGCGCTCGGTATTGCGGCCGGGGAAAGCGGCGCAGCGCAGGTTGGAGGGCAGGCGGATGCGCAACTTGCCGGGACTGACCATGCGCGCCGATTGCGGCAGGGTGACTGTTTCGCCGAGCAGGATGTCATCCAAGCTGTGCCCGGCCGCGCGCAACACTGGCGCCAGCTCCAGCGCGCCCGCTGAACCGGTGAGCAGCAGGATGATCTGCCCGCTGCGCAGGTAGGGGAGGCAGGCTTCCAGCATCGACTTCTGCCCGTAGGCCGGCACGGCGATCAGGATTAGCTCCACTCCTTCCATCGCCGCTGCGATGTCGGTGGTGATTCGATCCAGCGGTACGAGCTCCGAAGCATCGTCGCCGCCGACCAGGTCGCCTTCGATTTCGACGCCGCCCTGCTCGAGGATGGCCGCCATGCGTTCCTGGCTGCGGTTGTAGAGGTGGACGGCAAAACCACGGCGGGCGAGGGCAGCAGCGGCCGCCATCCCCCCGGGCCCGGCGCCCATGACGAGGATGCGTTCGATGCCATTCGTGGAATGGTTGCTCATGGCGTGATGTCACTCATGGTGTGATGACCTGTAAATCGTGCGTACTGAGGTTGAAACGGCGCGCGCCATCGGCCGTCACGGTGACGATGTCTTCGATGCGCACACCGAAACGGCCTTTCAGGTAGATGCCGGGTTCGATGCTGAAGACCATCCCCTCGCGCAGGACGGTGGTGTCGCCCTGGACGATGTACGGCGCTTCGTGGATGTCGAAGCCCAGGCCATGGCCGGTGCGGTGCAGGAAGGCATCCCCATAGCCGGCTGCCGTGATATGCCCGCGGGCCACGGCATCGATCGATTCCGCCGTCACGCCCGGGCGCACCGCCTCAAAAGCCAGCTGGTTGGCTTCGTTGACGATGTCATAGACGCGGCGGTATTCATCCGCAGGCGGTCCGATGTGGAAACTGCGCGTCATATCGGACCAGTAGCCATTCACCGAGCTGCCGAAATCGACGACGACGGCATCGCCCGGCGCGATGCGGCGCGGGCCGACATGGTGGTGCGGCGAGGCGCCGTTCTCGCCGACGCCGACGATGGCGCCGGCCAGCGCGCCGCTATCGTGGCCGTGTTGCGGCAGGAGCGCCATCAGTTGTTGTTTGACTTCGGCCTCGCTCATGCCGACCAGCGGCAATTCCAGCAGGGCGTGGTAGGTGCGGTCCGCCGCGGCGCCGGCCTGGGTGAGGTATTCCAGCTCGCGCGCTTCTTTGACCATGCGGATGGGGTTGAGCAACGCGCCACCGGGCTGGAATTCGGCCTGCGGCGCGGCGGCCTGCAGGCGATAGAGGAAGTGCGAGAAGATCTGGTCGGCGACGCCCAGGCGCAAGGGTTGCCCAGGGGCAGCGTCGGGCAAAGCGGCCGCGAAGCGCTCGAAGGGACTCTCGGTTTCTTCCCAGGGGATCAGATCGAAGAAATGGGCCAGCGGCTCCGCCAGCGCCACCTCGAAACTGGGCAGCAACAGGCGCGGGCGTTCGCTTTCGGCGGCGGGCAGGATGAAGAGCGTCAGGCGCTCGGATTGCGGCCGGTTGAGGCCGATCAGGTAAAAGAGATCGCTGGAAGGGCCGACGAGCAGAGCGTCGGCCGCCGCCGCGCGCAGCCCTTCGCGCACCCGCTGGCAACGCGCGGCATAGTCAAATGTGGGTGATTCCATCGCGGGACCGATTCCGCCTCAGCCCGGGCGGCTGCCGTGGCCGGTCTGCGTGCCGCCGGTTTCCGTCGTGATGCCGGCTTCGCCCTGGTAGCGTAGCTCTTCGCGCACGAATTCGCCGTTTTCCATGATGTGGATGTCATCCACCCAGTAGCTGTTGTTCAGGCAGGGGAAATCGATGTGCGAATTGGTGAGGGTGGTGGCCCCTTTGAAGATGCCGATGTTGGAACCGAAGGCGATCTGCATATTGGCGTACATGCACTCGTTATCCTGCCCGGGGATCAGCCAATTGGCGCGCTTCTCGCAACCCCAGCCGACGTGGGCGATGCGGTAGGAATCCTCGGAGTTGAACTGGGCGAACCAGCGCTTCAGCAATTCGGCCTGCATGCCGCCTTTGATGCTGGTGATGCGGCCGTCACTCATTTCCAGGTAGACATAATCGTTGACATATTGGTTCAGTACCAGCATGTAATCGCCCGGCGAAAGCACCAGCAC
This sequence comes from Chloroflexota bacterium, assembly GCA_011523615.1. Lineage (GTDB taxonomy): Bacteria > Chloroflexota > Anaerolineae > Aggregatilineales > Phototrophicaceae > WTGJ01. The sequence goes on from WTGJ01000019.1 coordinate 47,025, forward strand.
CCCGCCGCCTTTGTGCTCTTCTGGCGCGCAGCAGACCATCCCGCTCGGCCAGATATCCCAGCGGCCGGGGACATCGGAGACGCTGTAGATGCCCATCGGGTCGCGCCCTTCTTTGTAGAAGGTGAGGTCGGTGCCGCCGGGGGAAGTGATGCGCATTTTGGTGGCGTTTCGCATCAGCGTTTGGCCGGCGAGGACGCGCTCTTTCAGCTCGGTCGTCGGGAAGAGGCGGCGCATGGTGTTGACGGGTACGCCGATGCGCTGCAGGCGCGTATTGGCTTCGATCGCATCGCGCATGATGGTGCCGTAGGCGTGCGGCCCGGAGGAGATATCGACGACCAGATCGGCGCGCCTCCAGGCATCGACGACGGCGACTTCGTCGCGGTTGGGGTGCACGATCTGGAAGACATCCGCGCCCAGCTGAATCGCCGCTCCCATATATGCGGCGGCGTAATGCGGGTAGCTGCCCGGATCGGTGTGGATGAGCACGTGCTCGCCCGGTTGCACTTTGCAGAGCTCCAGATGCTGCCGGAACATTTCCACCAGTTGGGTACTTGCCGAATAATCCAGCGGCAATCGTTCGACCATCATTCACCTCCCATTCATCCATCCATCCGTCCCGCAGGATAGCACAGGATGCGCGGCATTTTCAATTCAGGTTGCCCGGCTCCATCAAGCGTGGCAGTGTTCGCAGAGGGCGTAGAATTCCAGCAAGTGCCCGCGAATCTCGGCGCGGAATTGCCGTTCCAGTTGTTCGGTCAGGCCCTCCAGGTCGCATTCTTCAAATTCGAAGACGCGGCGACACTGGATGCAGACCACGTGGTGGTGATGCCCGCCATCGAGGCGTACGTAGACCGGCGTCTGGTTCTGATGCAGGTAACTGGGGCGGATGAAGGCGAGCCGCGTGAAGAGCTCCAGCGCGCGGAAGACGCTGGCGCGGCCGACCGTGGGCGCGCGCTCCTGCACGCGTTGCAGGATGGCCGCCGAGCTCAGGTGGTCGCCATCTTCGGCCAGGATCGTCGCCAGCACCGCGCGCCGCGCCGGTGTGATGCGGTAGCCTTCCGCCCGCAAGCGCGCGAATGGCTCGCGCATGGACTCTTTCGGTTTGTGGGACACAATGGCTACAATATAGCGCAGACGGAGACTTGGTTAGTGGAATATCCCTTCCAGCCCAATGCGCTCTATTACGGCGATTGTCTGCCGGTGCTCCGGCGTTGGCCCGACGGTTGCGTCGATTTGATCTACCTCGACCCGCCCTTCAACAGCAAGCAGGATTACAACATGCTTTTCGCGGCGGTTGAAAACCGCGCGCCAGAATCGGGGGGGGGTAGCGGCTTAAAAAACGGCCGTTCGCGGAATGGCCAGCCGACCAATGGTCGGACGCAGGTCAAGGCCTACGAAGACACCTGGTTCTGGAACGCCGAAGCGCAACAGCGCGTCGCCGAGCTGACCCGCGTCAGCACCGCAGTCGGCGATTGCTTCCGCGGCCTGCAACACATCCTGGGCGAGAGCGGCATGCTGGCTTACCTGAGTTACATGGCGCAGCGCCTGATCGAGTTGCGCCGCGTGCTCAAAGATAGCGGCAGTCTTTACCTACATTGCGACCCAACGGCGGGGCATTACTTGAAGGTGGTCCTGGATGCCGTGTTTGGGGTGAAGAATTTTCGGAATGAGATTGTCTGGTGTTACCCACCTGGGGGCAAGGGGCCCAAGTTTGGTTTTCACAGAAAACACGACCTGATTTACCATTATGGCACGAGTCTTAGAAAAGGTGTTTTCAATCGCCCCTACAGAGAACTGACAGATTACGCAAAAAGTAAATTTACGAAAACGGACGAAGAAGGCCGAACATACAAAGAATATCCAGGCGGGCGAAGCTATCTTGATGAATCTCGTGGCAGCCCAATTCCAGATTGGTGGATTGATATTCATTCACTAGGGCAAACTATCTCCAAAGAACGCGTCGGCACGCCCACCCAAAAGCCCCTCGCCCTGCTGAACCGCATCATCCAGGCCTCCTCGAACCCTGGCGACCTCGTGCTCGATCCCTTCGTCGGCAGCGGCACCACGGCGGTGGCGGCCGCGCAACTGAACCGCCGCTTCGCCGGTATCGACCTCGCTTCCTTCATGCTCGATATTGCCCAACGACGCCTGGAAGGTCATCCCGTCGCCACTATCGGCGTGCCGCAGCATTTCGGCGATGCCAAGCGCCTGGTGGCGGAGAACCCCTTCGCCTTCGAAAAATGGGCGATCGAGCGCATCCCCGGCCTGCTGGCCAACCAGGTGCAGGTCGGCGATGGCGGCATCGATGGCGTGGGCCGCGTCGCCTTCCCGCTGGAGCAGGCGCCTTCGAACCTGGTGCTGGCCCAGGTCAAGGGCGGGCAATTCCGACCGAACGACCTGCGCGCTTTCCGCGGCGTCATGGCCAGCGAGGAAGCGGCGCTGGGCATTTTCATCACCTTGCGCAAAGTCGAGGGGCAGCAACGGCGCAATGCGGAGCGAGAGTTGGCGGGTTTCGGATCGCTCCAGCAAGGTGCAGCGAAATTTCCGCGCTTGCAGCTCTGGTCGATCGAGGAATATTACGACGCTCGCTTGCCGATGCTCCCCACGCTCGCCCACCCCTTCACCGGCAGGCCCCTGGAAGGGCCGCTGATCTAGGAGACATGGCGCACCTGCGGTTACAATGGCCGCTCGCTATCGGTTGATCATATTCTGAATTCAAGCGTTAATTCCGAGACTCACACTCCTGTAAGTAATCCAGCGCATTTTGCAAGTGGTTTTCGCCATTCTTGAAACGCCCTAAACCAGTGTTGCAAGAATCACAGATGATTCCTCTTGGTTGTCGACGCTCTTGATCATGGTCAACGACTAAGTTTGCGGTCACATTTGCGATGGTGATCTTACGGCATACAGGACATTGCCAACAATCACCCTGATCTGGGGCGCCAACGGATTCCTTGAAGCTTTCTTTGACTCTGTTGGAGAGAGGTGGGCCGCTTTCCAAAACATAACATTCTTTACAGCGCGGTCGGGTAATTGGGCCGCGGCGGTTGTTTTGATTTAATGGAAATTCACTCAGGTTTTTCAGCCGATGGCAAGAAAGACATATCTTTGGATCAGTTCGCGGGCCGCTGGTTGTTGGGTCAAAAGCTTCAATGTCTTCGTTGTTGACCAGATACTCCCCGTGCTTCCCAAGAATGAATACCACACTGCGTTGCGAGCCGACTTTAACGCGATAACCGATTGACATCGCACCGAAATTTTCTGGTGGGTTGATCCCGGGTCGGCGATTGTCATTCGGCCAACCTTTTCCACTGCGGATCAATACGCAGTCCGCACGCTGAAAGAGCTTCAATTTCACAGCAATAATTTACCCAAGCGTTCCTTTGCAATATCAATATACTCACTCG
>WTGJ01000019.1:50531-81036 GCA_011523615.1 Chloroflexota bacterium
TTTCACAGCAATAATTTACCCAAGCGTTCCTTTGCAATATCAATATACTCACTCGAAATATCAATCCCGATGTAACGTCGTTCATTGAGCATTGCCATTTTGCATGTTGTGCCTGAGCCGCACATCGGATCCAGGACAATTTCCCCGGGGTTGCTCCAGGATAAGATATGATCTTCAGCCAAGCGTTCTGGGAAAACAGCTGGGTGCTGGAAGGCGATCTTATCCCTTGTCGTCCCGCCCAGACCCACCGCATAAGACCAGATATTGGTGAGCGTCTTCTCTCGCTTCAGCGTAGCGCGACGTTTCTTATTGATACCATCTGGCAATTTGTTGTGAGTCAGCATTTCTTCACCGCTGCGGACTGTCGGCGCTTTCAACGGGTTGAACGTTTTTGGCGGCCCACCTTTTGAAAGCACCAGCATCAATTCGTAAGCATTGGTGTAGGCATTAGAGCGCATGAATGGCGTGTTCTTCTTTTGATAGATCATCACGTCATGGACGGTAAAACCAATTTCTTGGAAATGGGTGGCTTGCCGGAAACTCGTGAGGGTGCGGCCACCGTTGATCTTGTCTCCCACTACCCACACGACGACGCCCCCCTTTTTGGTGACGCGAAGTAGCTCAGCAGCAATGCTCTCGAAGTCAAATTGATAGCCTTCGTAGTTTCGGAGTGTGTCATATGGTGGGGACGTCACCGTCAGGTCAATGCAATTATCTGACCAGTCTGTCATTACAGCCACACAATTACCGTGATACAGTGTATCTACGGAAAAATCCTTTTTGCGAAGTGTTTTCGCATGGGATGTAATGACTGTGCTCGCCATAACGACCCCCCCCATAGTAACCTTGTATATTTGTTCTATGAATTGAATATACAACAATTCCAGAATTTCTCAAAAGAAACGCTTCGCCAGGGCCAACGCCCCCTGCTTCCAGGGTTGGCGGTGGCTGATGCCGGCGGCGCCCTCGAATGTGGCCCGATTCGCCACGTACCAGTCGTAATTGCGGATCAGTGCCGCCTGGTTGGAATGGCGCGGCGCGAAACCCAGCCGCTCCTCCGCTCGCGCGATGCTGACGTAAGAATCCTTGGCGACCGTCTCATACACCCAGGGATACAGCGGTGAGAGCTTCAGCCGATCCAGCGCGCGCAACGCCCAGATCGCCGGCTGGATGGGCAACGAGCGGACGCGCTTGTCGTATCCCGCGTGGTCCAGCAGCGCCTGGAAATCCTCGCGGACGGTGCCGAATTCGCGCGCGCCGATGTTGAAGGTCGCCTCGGCTCGTTCGCGTGGCAGCGTGCAGCAGAGCCAGATGGCATCACAGAGATCCTCGACAGCCAGATACTGGTAGCGGTTGCGCCCGCTGCCGAGGATGGGGAAGCCGTGGCCATCGGCGGCCCATTCGTAGAGCAGGGCGAAGACGCCGAGGCGCTCCTCCCCGATGAAGGTTTTGGGGCGCAGGATGGGGACGATGAAATCGTCTGCTCGCGCGGCGCGGGCGATGTGTTCCGCCTCGATCTTCGCTTCGCCATAGGGGCCGATGCCGACCAGTGGGTCGTCTTCCCGCAGCGGATGGCGATCGGGGATGCCGTAGACGGCGGTGCTGGAAATGTGCACGGCACGCGAGCAGCCGGCGCGGCGCGCTTCCTCCATTACGCGGCGCGTGCCGTCGATGTCGGTGGTGTAGATGTCTTCGCGGGAATAGAGCGGCAGGGCGGCGGCGCAATGGATGACGATGTCCACCCCGACCAGGGCGGCGCGCAGGTCCTCACGGTTGCGGATGTCGCCCGTACACTCGGTGATGCGGTCTCGCTCTGGGTAAGCGAAGGGCGCAAGATCCAGGGAGGTGACCTGCTGCCCACGCGCGAGCAGGTAGCGAGTCAGGTTGATGCCCAGGAAGCCCGCGCCGCCGGTGATCAGGAAGCGCGCGCGATGCCCTTCAGCGCCGGCACTTTGCGGCTGTAAGAAGCGTTGTACGTCGTGCCGTTCGTCGGGATCTGTGGCTGCCCTTGCCTCAACTGGCATCGTTCGGTCCGAAGAGTTGGCCCATCAATTGCCAGACCAGCAGTTGATTCGGTACGAGCACGTGCTGGCCATCTTCCGGCCGCACCCAGTCAGTGACGTAGGGGGCGCGGAGCACCGCGGTTTCGATCTGAGCTGGAGCCACATCCTTGAGGTACCAGGCGAGCGAGAGCATGTCTTCCAGCTCCAGGTTGGTGTACAGGGAATCGCGCAGGTGGGCGAGCAGGCCGGGGACGCGGGCCAGTAGGATGGGCAATTGCTGCAGGCGGAGGATGCGCTCGCGCAGAGCGAAGAGCACCTGTTGTTGGCGGGCGGAACGTTGCATGTCGCTGCCGCCATGGCGGGTGCGCGCGAATTTCAGCGCTTCTTCGCCGTCCAGGTGGTGCGCGCCGGCGGATAGGTGGAAGGGATCATAGCCGCGGTAAAGATCGGGATAGTGGGGGTCGTCGATCGCTTCTTCGAGGACGATATCGATGCCACCGACGGCATCGACCAGGGCGATGAAGGCGGCGAAATCCAACAGGACATAGGCATGGACGCGGAGGCCCAGGTTGGCCTGCACGGTCTGCAGCAGCAGCGTGGGGCCGTAGCCCGGCCACTGGATCTCGCCGAAGAAGAGGGCCGCGTTCAAGCGCTGCTCTTCATAATTGGGGATGTGCACGTAGAGATCCCGCGGGAGGCTGAGGATGCCGATGCGCTCGCTGGCGGGGTCGATGCTGATGAGCAGCATGGCATCGGTGCGGAAGGCCAGGCCCTCCTCGTCCGGGCGGCGGTCCATCCCGGCGACGAGCAGGGTGAAGCGCGAACGGCCATCCCAGGCGCTCAGGGCAATTTCGCGGCCGTCATCGAGGGCGAGGACGGGCGGCGCCGCGGCTTCGAGGGTGTGCTTGTGTTCGCCGCCGGTGGGCAGGACGCGCACGCCGAGGACGGGCGTCGGCAAAGCGGCGGCGATCGGGATCGCTGCTGCCGCGCCATTTTCCCGCCGCGCGGCCGGCGTCTCTTCCAGTTCGGTGACGAAGAGGACCAGCGTGCCCAGCGCCAGGAAACCGAGCAGCAAAGTGAAGACCGCCATGCCGAAGATGAACGCGGCATACCAGAGGCGGAGCGCTCGGCGGTGGGCGCGTTCGCGCGCGCGGTTGCGCTTTGGGCGGCCGCCACCGGCGCTATACTTGGTGGCGCGCGCCGCCGGGTTGCGGGTCGGTTCTGCGCGGCGCGGTGATGCGCGGGCGGCCGAAACGGGCGGTGGCATGGCTTGCGTGAAACCTCACGGCGCGGCGGACGAAGGGTGCAGCGAAAAACGCAGCATACGTGCAATTCAGTATAAGGAGACGGCGGGAACGCGCTAGCACGGCCGAGACCCGCAGGCAAAACGCGCGGCAAGGCCGTCAAGAAGGGTGAGGGTGAAGTGGCAACGGCGGAGCAGGAAACGCCGCGCTGGCGCCTGATCATCGACAGTGCGCACGGCGGCGCGGCCAATATGGCGCGCGATGAGGCTTTACGGGAGAGCGTTCGGGCGAACGCCGCAAAAATGGCCGCGGCCACCCCCATCCTGCGCCTATATGGTTGGCAGCCGCCCTGCCTTTCGCTCGGTTATGGGCAGCGGGCGCGCCTGGTCGATGATGAACGCTGCCGGGCGCGCGGTTGGCAGGTGGTGCGCCGTCCCAGCGGTGGGGGCGCTTTGCTGCACGCGGACGAGCTGACCTACTGCCTGCTGCTGCCGCCTGGGCATCCCCTGCAACAGGGCGACATCCTCAGCAGTTATGCGCGCTTGCGGCGTGGGCTGGTCGCCGGTCTGGCGCGCTTGGGGGTGTGCGCAGACGCTGCGCCTGCCGATGCCGTGGCGGTCGAATCGGCAGCTCCGAACCGCAGCGAAGCCATCTGCTACCTGCAACCGGCCGCGCAGGAGATCACGGTGGGCGGGCGCAAGCTGATCGGCAGCGCCCAATTACGGCGCCGCGGCGTGCTCCTGCAGCATGGCAGCCTGTCGCTCGCGGCGGATCTCACGGCCATCGCTGATGCGCTCCACTTCGATGCAGAGGCGGAACGGGCCGCGGCGAAGGAGGAATTGCGGCGGGGCGCTTGCTCTCTGGGGGAGATATTGGGTGGATCGCTACCCAGCTGGTCAGAAGCGGCGGCAGCGCTGGCGGCTGGCTTTGCGGCGGTTTTTGGAATTCGCTGGGATGAACGGCCGTTCAGCGCCGCGGAAGAAGCGCGCGCCCGCACATGGGCCGAAACGCGCTATGGTGCCGCGGCTTGGACGGAGCGGCGCTGAGGCACCGACGATAGATTTTCAGTCCGTTACCGAATCGCCGCCGCTTCGATGATCGCGCTCAGTTGCGGGAAGCTGGGCGCGCCCTGCGCCTGGGTGAGCTGGCCGTCGGGGTAGCGCAGCGCCACCGCTGGCGTACCGCGCACGCCGATGTTCGTCCCCAGCTGGACGTCGATCCCCACCTGGCGCACCGTCTGCGTGCATTCGAGCAGCTCCGCGTAATCCACGCCGGTCTCTTCCGCGAGTAGGCGGCCGGTGTCTTCTGAATAGAGGCGGCCGCTGCTGCCCCGGGCGTAGAGGAACTCATGGGCCAGCCAGAAGCGCTCCTCCGCCAGTTCGCCCACGCAGGCCGCCAGCTTGGAATGGTAGCCGCCGGTGCGCTGGTCGGTGGTGGGGAAGAAGCGATATTCGAAGCGGGCGCGCCCGGTCGCCACGTAGGTTTCGATCAGCTGGGCGATGGTGCTCTCATACGCCTGGCAATGGGAGCAGGCAAAATCCTCAAAGGCGACGACGGTGACCGGCGCGCTCGGGAAGCCGAGCACGAAACCGCCATCCGCCAGGCGTTGATGCGGGATGACGCCTTCGCTCATGGCGTTGACCAATTCGCTATCCGAGAGTTCGCTGAGCGCCCGGATCGTGTAATCGCCCACGATGGCCGGCGGGCCGCCCTGGCTGGAAATCACGACGAACACCACAGCGATGATGGCCAGGATGCCGGCACCCGCCAACCAGACCACGATGGGGTTTTGCTTCATTTGCTTGCGCAGCGCTTGCATGAGTCGGTGCCTCCTGATGCGATCGGCCGTGCCGCCGGACATTGGTTACAGACAGGATGCACGCATCCTTGAGGAGCATTCTAATTGCGGTAAGACGGCGCTGCAAGATGCCCCTGGCGCAAGTGGCGCGCTTCTCTTTTGATTCCGAGGTGCTGCGCCAGTTGCGCGCTTTTACGAACTGAATACATTGGCCGATAGCAGTAAGTGTCTCTGGATTGACCCGAGAGGGAGATGAACCATGTGGGCGAACCCATCTGGTCTGTTTCACACTCCATTTAGCAGCCGGTTTCCTTTGTCCCAGCCGCGGATTTGGCAATGGATATTGCTCCTGCTTTGTCTCAGTTTGTTCCCACCCCTTCTGCGGGCGGAAGCGCAAGCGCCAACTCCTTTGCCTTATGCCGATATTCTCCTCAAAATTACCGATATCAAACACGATCGCTTCACCGTCAACATCTCCAGTTTGCCCCCCGGCGAAGAAGTCGGCGCCATCGAGCTTTATATCAATCCCGGCGGCATCAAGGTGACGACTTCTTCCAACAGGAAAACAGTGGTCATCAAAGGATTGGCGCCCAACACGCAATACGAGGTGCATGCGCGCGTCTTCGGCGCCAAACCCACCGTTATATTGGCCAATTCCAATCGGGTTCTTCCCACTACCCACCCACTCTCCGCAGCTGCCAGCGTCAGCGCCCTGGCCGCGCCGGCCGCGCCGACGGGGCTGGCGACGAGCGGCATCACGCACAACGCGATCACGCTTTCCTGGACGAAGTCGGCGGGAGCGACCAGTTATGAGGTCAACTATCAGGTCGGCGATGGCGCGCTGGGTAGTAACTGGACTGACGTGGGCGATGTGGCCAGCTATCAATTCACCGGCTTAAGCGCGGTCGCGAAACACACCCTGCATGTGCGGGCCAAGAACGCGGACGGCACCTCCACAGCGGCTTCCATCGAAGATGTATGGACGTTAATCAACCCGCCGACAGCGCTGGCGACGAGCGGCATCACCACGACCAGCATCACGTTGAGCTGGACGAAGGAGGCGAATGCGGGCAGTTATCGGATCAAGGGTGGCACAAAGAGCGAATGGGAAAACATCGATGATGTTGCCACTTACCAGTTCACCGGCTTGACGGCGGGCACGCAATACACCCTGCAGGTACAGAGCGATAGCATTGTCGGCCGGTCAATAGGGGTTTCCATCACCGCGTACACGATCCCGGCCGCGCCGACGGGGCTGTCGACGAGCAGCATCACGACGAGCGCGATCACGCTGAGTTGGACGAAGTCGACGGGAGCGGACAGTTATGAGGTCAACGGTGGTGTGTTGAGTGGCTGGACCGACGTGGGCGATGTCGCCACGTACCAGTTCACCGGCTTGAGCGCGGACACGCAATACACCCTGCAGGTTCGGGCCAAGAACACGGGTGGCACCTCCGCAACGGCTTCCGTCAGTGCCCGCTCTCGCGGGGCAGCGCCGGCGCCGAACGCGCCGACGAGTCTGCAGACGAGCGGCATCACGCAAACCGCCATCACGTTGAGCTGGACGGCGAGCACCGGTGGCACGGTGACGCGTTACGAAGTGAGCACGAACGGCACAACCTGGACGGATTCGGGCAGTGACACGACGCATACTTTCAGCAGCCTGACGGCCAATACGCAATACACCTTGCGGGTGCGGGCGGTGGGCGCGGGCGGCACGTCGGCGGTGGCTTCGGCCACCGCGCGCACGATCCCGGCGGCGCCGAACACGCCGACGGGCCTGACGACGAGCGGCATCACGCAAACCACCATCACGTTGAGTTGGACGGCGAGCACGGGCGGCACGGTGACGCGTTACGAAGTGAGCACGGACGGCACGAACTGGGCGAATTCGGGCAGCGACCTGACGCATACTTTCAGCAGCCTGACGGCCAATACGCAATACACGCTGCGGGTGCGCGCGGTAGGCGGTGGTGGAAACTCGGCGGTGGCATCGGTCCAGGAAACCGCCCGGTCGGTGGCGCCGAATGCGCCGACGGGGCTGCAGACGAGCGCGATCACGACGAGCGCGATCACGTTGAGTTGGACGGCGAGCACCGGTGGTGCGGTGACGCGTTACGATGTGAGCACGGACGGCACGAACTGGACGAATTCCGGCAGCGACACGACGCATACCTTCAGCGGTCTGACGGCCAATACGCAATACACGCTGCGGGTGCGGGCGGTGGGCGCCGGTGGCACGTCGGCAGCGGCTTCCGTCAGCGCGAGCACCCTCGCGGAGGCGCCGAACACCCCGACCGGCCTGACGACGAGCGGCATCACCACGACCAGCATCACGTTGAGCTGGACGGCGAGCACCGGTGGCGCGGTGACGCGTTACGAAGTGAGCACAGACGGCACGAACTGGGCGAATTCGGGCAGTGACCTGACGCATACTTTCAGCAGCCTTACGACCAACACGCAATACACGCTGCGGGTGCGGGCGGTGGGCGCGGGCGGCACCTCCAGTGCGGCATCGATCCAGGAAACCGCCAGGGCGGTGGCGCCGAACGCGCCGACCGGGCTGACGACGAGCGGCATCACGCAAACCGCCATCACGTTGAGCTGGACGGCGAGCACGGGTGGCGCGGTGACGCGCTACGACGTGAGCACGAACGGCACAACTTGGACGGATTCGGGCAGCGACCTGACGCATACTTTCAGCAGCCTGACGGCCAATACGCAATACACCTTGCGGGTGCGGGCGGTGGGCGCGGGCGGCACGTCGGCGGTGGCTTCGGTCCAGGCGACGACAGGTACACCCGCCCCGAATGCGCCGACCGGCCTGACGACGAGCGGCATCACGCAGAGTGCGATCACGTTGAGCTGGACGAAGTCGACGGGAGCGACCAGTTATGAGGTCAACGGTGGCGCGTTGACTGGCTGGACCGCTCTGAGCGATGTCGCCACGTACCAGTTCACCGGCTTGACAGCGGGCACGCAATACACTTTGCAGGTACGGGCCAAGAACACGGGTGGCACGTCGGCGGCGGCTTCGGCCACCGCGCGCACGATCCCGGTCGCGCCGACGGGGCTGCAGACGAGCGGCATCACGACGAGCGCGATCACGTTGAGTTGGACGAAGTCGGCGGGAGCGGCCAGTTATGAGGTCAACGGTGGTGCGTTGAGTGGCTGGACTGCTCTGAGCGATGTTGCCACGTACCAGTTCACCGGTTTGACGGCGGGCACGCAATACACCCTGCAGGTACGGGCCAAGAACACGGGCGGCACGTCGGCGGCGGCTTCGGCCAGCGCGCGCACGATCCCGGCCGCGCCGACGGGGCTGCAGACGAGTGGCATCACGGGGAACGCGATCACGCTGAGTTGGACGAAGTCGACCGGAGCGGCCAGTTATGAGGTCAACGGTGGTGCGCTGAGCGGCTGGACCGACGTGGGCGATGTCGCCACGTACCAGTTCACCGGCTTGACAGCGGGCACGCAATACACTTTGCAGGTACGGGCCAAGAACACGGGTGGCACGTCGGCGGCGGCTTCGGCCACCGCGCGCACGATCCCGGTCGCGCCGACGGGGCTGCAGACGAGCGGCATCACGACGAGCGCGATCACGTTGAGTTGGACGAAGTCGGCGGGAGCGGCCAGTTATGAGGTCAACGGTGGTGCGTTGAGTGGCTGGACTGCTCTGAGCGATGTTGCCACGTACCAGTTCACCGGTTTGACGGCGGGCACGCAATACACCCTGCAGGTACGGGCCAAGAACACGGGCGGCACGTCGGCGGCGGCTTCGGCCAGCGCGCGCACGATCCCGGCCGCGCCGACGGGGCTGCAGACGAGTGGCATCACGGGGAACGCGATCACGCTGAGTTGGACGAAGTCGACGGGAGCAGCCAGTTATGAGGTCAATGGCGGCGTGTTGAGTGGCTGGACCGACGTGGGCGATGTCGCCACGTACCAGTTCACCGGCTTGAGCGCGGACACGCAATACGCCTTGCAAGTACGGGCCAAGAACACGGGCGGCACGTCGGCGGCGGCTTCGGCCTCCGCGCGCACGATCGCGGCGGTGGCGCCGAACGCGCCGACGGGGCTGCAGACGAGCGGCATCACGACGAGCGCGATCACGTTGAGCTGGACGGCGAGCACGGGTGGCACGGTGACGCGTTACGAAGTGAGCACGGATGGCAGCACGTGGACGGATTCGGGCAGTGACACGACGCATACTTTCAGCGGTCTGACGGCCAGAACATGGTACAGGTTGCGCGTACGGGCGGTGGGACCGGGCGGTACTACGGCTGTTGCCTCTGTTGTGATCCGTACGGACGCGGCGGACAGAGATGATCAGGATGATGACCCAGGCGATGATCAGGATAGTCCGGCTTCAAACGATCAATTGAGAAGTGAGAGTCCAGAGAGGGAAAGCGCTGACCCGCCCGGTGAAACGAGAGGGGGCGCAGGCGGTTTCCGCTGTCCGAGCGGTACTGACCCCGTCAACGTGGAAGTCAACCCCATGAGTGGCGATGCCCATGTCCAGTGCGTGGATACCTCCAGCATCGGCGTATTGACGCTGCTGGAGATGGGCGTCAACAATGCCGTGGATATCTGGGGTGACGATGTACAACCCAATACCGAAGTGTGCTTCAAGGAGCGGGGCGTTCCCATCTTCCTGGATGCCCGCATGGCACCGCGAAAGCAATCTCAGCTGACCGGTTACGAGAGAGATGATGGGATGTTCTGTGTCCGCGTCCCCGCCGCTGGGACGGTGGTACTGTTAAAAACGACCCCCGTTCCTTCTTCAACGGATGTGCCACCAACTCCGGTAGCGACGGAGCAACCGAGGGTCTGTATCGTGACGACCACGGATGGGCTGAATTTGCGAACTGCGCCGATCAACGGTGCTATCATCGGCCTGGTCCCTGCGGGTACGAACCTGGTCGTCCTGGAGAATCGAGATGGCTACCATCGCGTGAATTACCTCGGGACGGAAGGCTGGGTCAGCAGCAATTATGTGACGAGCGGATCAGGCTGTTGAAACGGCCGGGATACGCGGAATTGTCGCCGCGTTACTGAGCACGCATGTCCGAATACGTCCGTTTCGAATTCGAGCTGAGCGCGGATCCGCTCGTCGCCGAGGTGCAGGTCAATCAAACGCTCACTGAGGAATCAGAGGAGCGCTACGCCGATTATGCCGCCGGCGATGAAGGTTCGCCGCTGGCCCAGTTGATCTTCAACGCGGTGGAGGGCGTCGCCGCACTGACCATCACGCCGGCTGTGCTGCGCATCGAGCGCGAAGCGACGACGGAATGGGAAACGCTGCTCGCTGACTTGCGGGCCGCGCTGCGCGATTTTTTCTTGTGAAAGGGCTGCCTGCAGTCGGGCCGCGGCGGAGCCATCAACCCGAAAACAGCGAATCCTCCCAGTGGATCGGCGCGAGCGCGTCGTCGCGTTCTGGTTGGCCGCCGCGCGTCTGCCAGGGCATGATGTTTTCGCGGCGCCAGTCGATGCGGCGGGCATAAGCGCGGCCGGTTTCCTCCAACAGGTCCAATGCGGCGCGCTCCGTGCTATCCAGGCCGATCTGACGTGGGTCCGGCCGCCCCTGGAGGGAGAGGCCCAGGTTGTGTTGCAGGCTCTCCCGCGTGAAGAGTGGGTTGTAATAGCGAAAATCCAGCCGCTGCCCATAGAGGCGGCGCGTCGTGCTGACCTGCTGCTGATCGGCCTGAGAGAAACCGATCTGATAGGCGTAAAAGGCCCAATCGAGCAAGTGGAACCGTCGTGCATCGCCATCCCCATAGAGCGCGGGCGTGTAACCGCTGCCCAGCGCGATCAAGATCACGTTGCCATCCTCAAAACCTTCGGCCGCTCCCAGGTATTCCATCGCTTCGACGGCGGCGGAGAAGCAGGGGTTGTAATGGACGCCGACGCCGCCATCGATCAGGTTGCCCCGCACCGGCGGGAAGAAGACTGGCGCCGCCGCGCTCGCCGCGACGGCCCCCGCCAGCGGCCAGTTGGCGAAACGCGCCCGCCCCGGCCCGCGCGAGACGATGTAATAAGTGTTGCCGTTGCGGGCATCCGTCGTCGTCAGCAGCAGGATCGGCGCTTCGATATCGCCGACGCGCAGGTTGGCGACATAGGGTGTGAGGGTGCGCACGAAAGGCTCTAATGAATATAGGTAACGCCCCTGGCGCAGCAGGAAGCGCAGCCAGAAGAACGGCCCGCGGCGGCCGAAGGCCCGCGGCAGGGCGTCGCGGTAGATCTCGGTGAGGATGCGCTCCGCGCTCATGCCGACGGCGAAACCGGCCGCCATCAAGGCGCCGGTGCTCGTCCCGGCGATCAAATCCACTTGCTCGTAAATGGGGCGGCCGCTGTGCCGCTCCAGCTCAGTCAGCAGCGCCAGGCTGATCAGGCCGCGCATGCCCCCACCGGAGAGCGAAAGGATGACTTTTTTCCCCTGGGGGTTGAAGGTGCCGGGCATGGCAGCCCCTCGTCAACCGGGCCGGGCGTGCGATCAGTATTCGCATTCGCCCAAAACGTCAGTATGGATGCACTGGGAGGGCGCGCAAGTGTGCACGCCGCGCAAGTGCCCTCAGCCGGGCGCGGCGCATGCCTCCGGCCAGGGGGATTCGGTGTAGGCATCTTGCAGGCCCTGGCGCGTGGCGAAATGCTGCCAGAGCGCAGCGCGTCGCTTCTGGAAGTGAATGCTGGTGTCGTCGCCCAGGTCCAGGCGCATGGTGAACGCGTCTTCAGAATCGGCGTAATAGCGCGGACGGCGTTCGGCGATCGTGAAATCGTATTTGCGATAGAGCGCTTGAGCGACGTGGTTGGAGACGCGCACCTCCAGCACGATGTAGCCCGCGCCTGCTGCCAGCGCCCGTTGGATGAGCGCGGTGAGGATCAGCTCGCCCAGGCGCTGACCCCGCTCGTTGGGCTGCACCGCCAGGGTGCTGATGTGCCCTTCGTCTTCGATGACCCAGAGCCCGCCATAACCGGTGGGGTTTTCGGGCTGGCTGCGCCCGCGCCACCAGGCTCGCCAGCCGCGCTGCTCTCGCGCTCCTGCGGACGCAGCCGTGTGGGGCGACGAGCGCTGTGATGTGCCCGCGCGCTCCAGGATGAGCATATGGGAATGGTTCGAGCCGAGCACTTCGTGGCGAAAAGCCGAGGTGGACCAGGGCGTGGCGAAGGAAAGGCGGTCCAATTGAACGACGGCCGGGATGTCTTCCACGCGCATCGGCCGCAAGCGCAACGCGGGTCGCTGGCCTTTCATGGGCGCTGCTCCTCGATCGAGTAGATGGGGCGGATCGCTTCTGGCGGGAAAGCGCGACGGGGATCTGCGCTGTCAGCGATCGCGCTGCGCAGCCGCTGCCAGGCCCGTTCCGCCAGGAAGCCAGCCCGCCGCAGATGTGTCGCCGGTGGTGCGAGGTAGAGCGTGGTGTTTTCGGCCAGCGCGCCGGCCAAGGCCTCGTCGGCGCCGAGGAGGGCATCCCCCTCACCGAGTTGTGCGCGCAACTCAGCGGCGGTAAGTTGCTGCAAGGCGCCCTCTTCCTGCCAGGCGCCCGCCCGGCCCTGGTAACGGCGCACATACCACCGGCCGCGCCCTGCTGGCACGATCACCCAGAGGCGCCCCGCTGATGGGCGGCAAGAAGCCACCAGCGTCTCGTGCGCGCTGATGCCCAGCAAGGGCAATTCCTGCGCCTCCGCAAGGCCCTGGGCGAGGGCGATGCCGCTGCGCAAACCGGTATAGGAACCCGGCCCGAGCGAGACGGCCAGGGCGGTGAGCGCCGAAGCGCCTCCGGCATCGGCCAGGCTGCGCGCCACCGCCAGCGCCAGCTGCGTGGTCGGTTGGCGCGCCGCGCGCCAACTGTGCTCCGCCTGGAGTGCGCTGCCGTCATGCAAGGCGTAGCTGAGCGCATCGCCCGCGGTATCGATGGCGAGCAGCAGCCCGTTCATGCTGGGTTGGTTTCGAACCTGGGCAGGCGTTGCAGGAGCGCGTGGGCTTCATCGCCGTTGGCCCACAGGGAGAGCTGCCGGCCGCCTCTCGCTGGTTCGCAGAATGCCACCGTGATTCGCGCTGCGGGCAGGGCGGGGCCAAAACGCTCCGGCCATTCCACGAGCAGGATGGCTTCGTACGCCAAACAATCGTCGATGCCCAGCGCGCGCGCCTCCGCCGGCGTTTCCAGTCGGTAGCCATCCAGGTGATAGAGGCGCCGTTCATCGCGCGTGCGGCGGTGTTCGTGGAGCAGGGTGAAGGTGGGGCTGGTGAGTGGCGTTGTGCTGCCCCATTGGCGCCCGAAGGCCGCGGCGAACCATGTCTTGCCGGCGCCGAGCGGTCCGCAGAGCACGATCACGGCGGAGCGTCCCTCACAGGCGATGGCCAGGCGGGCCGCCAGGGCGGCCGTCGCCGGTGGATCGGGGCAGGAGAAGCGGAGGGGGTTCATGTTGCCGTTCAGCGGGGTGGGAGGCATGGCCAGGCGAGGTGGATTGGCGGCCGCGGGGCAGCGCTCACATCTGGGCGAGGTTGGCGATGAGGTTGTAGGTGAACCAGCCGTCACCGGTCACGAAGGTTTGCGGTTTCGCAGTTTGGGCGTCCCGCATCAGGCCGATGCCATCATCGTAGGGTTCGAAGGTGACAATTTTGTCGAAGCGGATGCGGAAGCGCTTGGCGGCACCGGCGAAATAAACGTGTTTGGTGGTGACGCCCAGCCAGCCGGTATCGGCATGGGCCGTCTCCGTTCGCTCGACGCGCCGCCCTTTGAAACCTCCTTTGCGATAATAAACCCCCTTCGCGACCCGGAAGCTCATCCCCTGCGAACCACCGACAAACTCCGTGCGCGTCCGTTGCTCCAAATACGCGACATTCTGGAAAACCCAGACCAACGACTCCGACTTCTGCAGGTTGAAAGGCAACATGCCATCAAATTGGATTCGCTGCGGGACGATGCCTTCCTGGATGTCGCGCAGGGTGGCACACTGCGTCAGGCGCGTTACGGCCCCGTTGCGATTCAATTCCTCCTGTGAAACCGGCAATACTTTCATCAACTCGGACAGTTTCTCTTCTTCTTGGACGGTGAGCAAGTGGTCATCGAGGAAACGTTCCACCGCTTCTTCAAAACCGGCGATCATGAGCGCTGGCAGCATCGTCCGCTCGATTTGGCAGGTCGCGGCGATTTCGCGGAGGCGGTCGGGGAGCGGAGCCAAGTCACCGCGGTCGGGGGCGGCGGCGATTTGTTGGATGAATTCCGCTTTGCCCCGTTCGTGGCGCCGTTTGCATTCCTTGTGTTCATTTCTCAGGAAACCGGCGGGCTTGCCGCAGAATTTGCAATCTCCCATGGCGATGTCCTCGATCCGCTGCCGGGCGTGTTGCCCCTCGCTTACCAATATACCGCGCTCCCGTCGAAACGTGGCCCGGCGGAGCGCGTTGGGCGCTCAATCGAGCAAGGCGGCCAATTCGTGAAAGGATTCGACCAATTGGTCCGGCGCGGCGGCGAGCAATTCCTCGCGCGGGCAATAGCCGCTGCTGATGGCGATGGCCCGCGCGTGGATGGCCCGGGCGCAGGCGACATCGGCGGGCGTATCGCCGATGACGAAGACGCGCTCGCGGGTGAATTCCTGCCCCCGCCAGGCATCCGCGCGTTGCAGGGCCAGCTGGGCCAGCTGGTTGCGCTGCGGCGCTTCATCGCCAAAGGCGCCGATCGGGAACCAGTCCGGGTTGATGCCGGCAGCGCGCAATTTGACCGGCGCACTGGCGCGGGTGTTGCCGGTGAGCAGACCCAGCAGCACATCGCCCCGCGCGCGCCAATGCTGCAGCCGTTCTGGCACGCCGGGCAGCGCGCGCACCCGATGTTGGGGGATGATGCGGGCCATCTCCTCCGCCAGGTTGGCCGTGAATTGTGGCAGGCGAGCGGCGATCTCCGCGCGGGGGACGCCCAGGGGCAGCAGCAATTCATGCAGCGTTTGCGCATCCGGCTTGCCGCCAAAGGAATGCCCGTCGAGATCGGCGCGCGCGCCGAATTCACCGAAGACGAGGCGCAGGCTGCGTTCCATGGCGGCGCGGCCGGCGCCATCGGCGTGCAGCAGGGTGCCGTCGATATCCAGCAGGATGAGGGTCGAGGGCCGTTCGGCGGAGCGCGGCGGCGGTGTGGGTTGGGTGCTCAACGGGAACCGGGCAATGCGGTAGGCGCGACCGCCGGTTCTCTTTTGGCCCGGCTGGCCCGGCCGGCGCGCGCTTCACTGAGGATGACGTAGAGCACGCCGCTCATCAGGATGAGACTGCCCAGCGTTTCGGCGCCGGTGGGCATTTCGGCGAAAAGCAGGAACGCCACCACCGCGCTACCCACCGAGATGACCGGCCCAATCATCGCCAGCAGCGTCGCCGGAAAATAGACGATGCAGTAATTGACGATGCCGTGGCCGACCAATTGGGTGAGCAGCGTCATCACCACGAGCCAGAAAAAAGCAACGGTTGAATGGCCGAGGAGCGGCGTTCCGCTCACCCACAACATGAGCGAGGAAGACAGGGTGGCGAAGCCCATCACCAACCAGAGGTAACTGATGAGCGGCACCACTCGGCGCAAGCCGCGCCCGACGATCATGTAACCGGCGAAGCCCAGCGTGCTCAACAGCGCGAAACCGACGCCGGGGAGGGAAGGGATGCCGGCAGAGCCACCGACCTGGCCGATGCTGGCGGCAGCGACCACCACTCCGCCGCTCACCGAAATGCACAGCCCGATCCAGACGCCCCGCCGCAGGTGCTCCCGCAATACGCTCACTTCCAGCAGCGCGATCCAGAGCGGGCCGGTATTGATGACGGCCTGGGTGATGAGCACGTCGGTGGCGCGCAACGAGAACGTCATCATCATGAAATAGAGCCCGAGCAGGGTGCCGCCGAGCGCGGCCAGGGCCAGCTGGCGTCGGCTCAATTGGCGCAGGGAAGCCCATTCGCTCGGCCGGCGGAGCAGGATGACGCTGAGGATGAGCCAGGCGAGCAGGGGGCGGCCGGCGGCGATGACCATGGGCGGCAGACCGGCATCGAGCGTTACGCGCACGAGCGGGCTGGCGAAGACGAAAATGAAGACGCCGAAGAGGATCGCCAAGTAGGCGGAACGCGGCCGTGCGTTTTCCGCCGGCGCGCCCGCCGGAAGGTGGGCCGCTGTGGCGACCGTGGCGACGGGAGCGGGCGCAGGTGTGGGCATCAGCTGGCGCCTCGGGTGACCTCATTCATCTGCACATCATAGCGGATTCCGCCGGGCCAGCGGGGAGCGGATCAACGACATGAAAAATTCGGGGTGGTATAGTTAACCTGAAGAGGGGGCAGGAAGCATCGGAGATTCCCGATGAGTGGACTGAATCGGAGCCTGTGCATTTTGGCGCTGAGCGTCGTTTGGATCGCGGCTGCGGTGGTACCGCTGGCGGCCCAGGATGACGCTGTCTGTGTGGCGCCAGGGGCAGCAGAATCGGCGCTCTTGCAATTGCTGCTGGGGGGAAGCCTCGGCCCGCGTGCTGTGACGGACATGCTGATGGCTGAGTGTGACGCTGCGGCTGCGGCGGTCCAGGAGGAAGCAGCGGGTTCGGCCGACGAGCTGACTGATGAGTCGACCGCCGAAGAGCTCGATGACGATGCGCTCGACGAGCAGCCCGCCACAGAAAGCGGCTTCCCGCGGACGATGTACGTCACAACGACCGGCGCCCGCGTCAACGTACGCAGTGCGCCCACCACCGCCGCGACCATCGTGACCACGTTGGAAAACGGCGTGGCGGTGCAGGCGCTGGAGCGGGTGGAGGGTGGCGAATTTGGTGGCAGCGTCGTTTGGTATCGCACCAGCGCGGGTTACATCCACAGCTCGTTGCTGAAGCCGGATCCGCCTCCCGATCCTGCGCCGCCCACGACCGTGCCATACACGCCCACGCCGCCTGAGCCCGAACCCCCCACTCCCGTAGCAGTCGTCACTTTCCGACCTCTTTCATCCGACGAATGGGCCACTGTCGACGCCAACCGGACTGCGACGGCAAAGGCAAGACCCTGACGCCGAATGCGACGCGACAATGAGTTGGGTGAAGAGAGTCGCGGGTACGCGTTCCGGGAATCAGCCCATGGATTGAGGGATGTTTGCTGCCTTCATCCGTGCGAACCTGCGAAACGCACGCATTCCGCACCGCCACGCTTCCGATTGCCAGTGGTATGCAGTGGTCTATATGGCTGACGAGATTCAAGAGTAAAGTACTTAAATCGTTATTTTATTCGTAGGAAAAGGGTGATGAAAAGGTTCTTTTTGGTGGCGTTGGTAGCGATGCTGCACTTCGCTGTGGTTCCTGCTTTGAGCGTGGGAGAGAACGCTGAGTTTTGTATGGAACAAGAGCGCGGCAATGGTGTCGGGGCGAGATGCACCACCAACTGCGGCGGTTCCAACGGTGACAATTGGATCATTAGGTGTACGGTGCGACATAATTGGGAGAGAGGATATCATTGTACATGTTGGTGGTGTAATAAAAACGAAGCGCCTGAAGGGTGTGGAGCAGCGAAGCCATGCCCAATTTGAGGGCTTTGTTAACCAGAAGATGGCCGGTGTTGATCCTAGCGGCAGCGGTATTGCTGTTGGGATATGTCTATTTCAGGGAGAGGTCTGAAGCCCCAACAACTACCCCGATTCCTACATCGTCCCGTAGGGTGTTGCCGACGCTGCTGCCACCACCGGCGGTGGATCGGCCGCTTTACTATTCGGAGGACACGCTCGAAAGCGGGGTGCTTGTCTACGGGCCAGACTTATATCCTGCCTATGCGGAGCAGCTACCTGAATCACCCTGCGCGACCTGGGAAAACGGCGGCCTCAACTGGATATATTTTGATCGAACGGCGCCGGATGAACGAGGTTGGTTCGTTGAATTGAAACAACCCGAATATCGTTTTTGCGGCTTTCCAACGCCTTACCCAGCGAAGCCAACGGAGGAGACCGCAACGCCCTGAGGGAAGCGTCCGGGCAGGATCACCTGCGGGTGGTGATTTGGTTGGGCTGAGCGGGGGAGTTTACTGTTGGTTTCAGTCTGCCGGATCCCAGCAGCAATGCAGCGCGCGTGGGCCGCGGAATTCATGCCCGTAAGGGTGGGCCAGCGTAGCCGCTTCGGCGTCCTCACGCAGGCGCAGATTCGGCAAGGCCTCCAAGAGGGCCGATAAGCCGAGCTGCCCCTCCAGCCGGGCCAGCGGCGCCCCCAGGCAATAATGCGGCCCGATGGCGAAGGAGAGGTGATCGGCGGCGTTGGCGCGGTGGATGTCGAAGCGTTCTGCTGCGGGGAAATGAACGGAGTCACGGTTGGCGGCGGCGAGGATGCATTGCAGCACCTCACCGCGCTCCAATGCGACGCCCTGCAGGGTCGTCGGCTGGGTGACGTGGCGGGTGGCGGTCTGCACCGGCGCCTCCCACCGCAGCGATTCTTCGAGCGCGTTGGGCAGTAAAGACCCATCGGCGCGCAGCTCAACGAGTGGCTCTGGGTGCTGCAGGAAGGCCCAGATCGTGTTGCCCAGCATCGCGGCGGTGGTTTCGCGCCCACCGAAGATGGTCAGGATGGTATTGGCGACGATCGCTTCTTCCTCTAATGGGTGTTGGGGATGTTGGGCGATCGCGCAGAGGGCGGATTCATCGGGTTCGATAGCGAGGCGTTGCAGGTGGGCGTGGATCTCTGCGCCGAATGCACGGACGGCGGCCTGGCCGCGGGCGCGGACCGTTTCGTCGCGCTTGAAATTGGCGAGGGCCGCCGCGATGTCGTCATACCAGACGAGGATCTGATCCAGATCGGAGAGCGGCAGGCCGAGCACCCCGGTGACGCTGATGATGGCCAGCGGGTCACAGAATTCGCTCATCAGCTCACCTTCACCGCGTGCGGCAAAGGAAGCGATGAGGCGGCCCACCAAGTCACGAATGCCATCGCTATGGAGGCGGCGCAGGCGGCGTGGTTGGTAGGCTTCCGCGAACGGCGCGCGCTGGCGGCGGTGCTCTGCGCCATCGAGGGAGAGCATCATCTCGCCCAGGGTGTCGCTCAACAGCGATTGGGGCGAGGCGACGGTATAGGTTTCCGCGTCGTAGAGCACTTCGAGGACGTCGGCGCGCCGCGTGACGAACCATTGCTGGGTTTCGCCGACCCAGCTGACGGGCTCTCGCTGCTGCAGGAGGCGGTAGTGTGGGTATGGGTCACGGGCGAGATGATCGAGGCGGATGCGGTCCCCGAGGGGAAAGAGGCGCGCGCGGTCGGTCATCTGGTGGATTATAGCGCGTGCCGCCGATCCCCGGATCGTCACTTCGCGGCCGTAAGAAGCGGGGTTGGGGAGATGGCGTTATGGACTCGGTGGTAGGAAAGGTGCGGTTAGCGGGCGGCGGATTCGCTTAAGGTTTTCGCCTGCTTGGATTCGACGGGGCACAGTTGACCGGCTTCGACGAAGACCACATCGATCGTAGCGCCTTCGGGAGTGAAGAATTCCACGATGTAGGCTTCGCCGTCCGCGGTGTGATCTACCACCACCCCTTCGGTACCCGCTTTCAGACCTTGTTCAGGAAGATCGACGGTGAGGATACCTTCCGCAAATTGAGGAATCATGGCGTCTTCTTTCGCCTGTGTGGGTACGCGCTCGCTAATTGCGGGTTCTCCTCTCCACGTGAGATCTTCCAGACAGAACGAATGTAGCCAATTTCACCGTCTGGCAACTCCAGATCTCCTTCAACAGCATACAATATCTCGTCTTTTCGTTCTACCCAACTCATCACTTCATGCTCCTGCACATGCCAGAGGAGGTCGTGTTCCAATCTTTTCCAATCCGACAATGAGTAGCCATGATGGATGAAATACTTCGCTTTGCTGCGGCCCTTTTCACTCTGAAAATTGAGTAAATAGCGAGTGATTTTCGCTTCGGGGATGCTGGCGTGTTCGGCGTTGGGGACTCGCATTGGCCTCTCGGAGTAGGGCTACGGCGGAACGCTGAAGTATAGCGGGCGCTGCGGCAAAGCCAGTGCATCTTAACCGACCATTCTACGCAGCTGGAGCGCACAAAATAATAAGCCTTCCGCTCTTGCCAGCATAGTGGTTGAATCCACTCAGTCGTCTCGGAGTTCTTTCATGCTCAAGCGAACTTCCATCCCGGTGCTGCAGGCAGCGCCGAATGGGCAGCAATTCGTGATGTATGGTGACAGTTGTTCCGGTGTACCGGGCGCCTTGCATGAGGGAACGTTCCGCCAGGTCAACGCGGTAATTCGCGCTTTGGAGCACGCGCCGCAATTCATTTGCTTCACCGGTGACGAAATCATGGGCCTGACGAGCGATGCTGAAATTTTGCGTCGGCAATGGGATCACTTTTACCAGCGGGAAATGAATTGGCTCGACCGAAACGCGATCCCGCTTTATCACACCACAGGCAATCATACGGTGTATGACTCCGCGAGCGAGGACATATTCCGAGAGGTGATGGCGCACCTGCCACAGAATGGCCCGGCGGATCAGCGAAGCCTGTCTTATTTTGTGCGGCGTGGGGACCTGCTGATGATCTTCGTGAATACGCTGTGGTCCCATACGGGAGGTGAGGGGACGGTGGAAACCGAGTGGCTGGAAAGCACGTTGACTCATCATGCCGACGCCGAACACAAGTTGGTTTTCGGACATCATCCGGTCTGGGTGGTGAATGGTTATGCAGGCGACTATCAGCGCAACATCGAGTTCCATACTGGTCGCCGATTCTGGGACATTCTGGTGCAGCAGGGCGTGCTGGCCTATGTGTGCAGCCATATTCTGGCATACGATGTACAAGTACACGATGGCGTCTTGCAAATCTGCAGCGCAGGTGCGGGCACCGCTCATCGCATGCCGGAGAGTGTCGAATATCTACATGTCATACAAGCTTCGTTGGACGAATGGGGGTTGTGCTATCAGGTGCTGGACCGCGCGGGCGCAGTGCGCGAGTGGCTGTCCTGGGAAGTGCCGCTGCCGCCGTCTGCGCGCTGGACCAATTTTGACTCGCAGAGCGCACGAGCCCTGCCGTCAGATTGCCTGCAAAACGTCGATCGGGCGACCATGGTGGTATGGGAAATGGTCGGGCAGCTGAACCCTGTCGAGAATCGTCAGCCAATTACCCTGTTGTGCGCCCATGCCGAAGGTCGTGCCTTGCCTGCCCTGTGGCTGGGCGTCAGTGGCGTCCGCAATCAACTGACGCTCTTGCTCCGTCCGCAAGCCGACCGCAGTCCATATCGCTGGCAGGGACCGATGTTGCCCACACAGCAACCCTTCCGCGTTCAGTTTGGCATTCATAGCGGCATGGGGCCGGGCGGGTTCCTATGGCGCTGGCAGGATGATGATCCCTGGTCGAGCATGATCGGCGCTTCGGCCTGGGGTGCCGAGCGCTTGCGCTGGTCACATGAATGGACGTCTGGGGATGATGAGGGCACATGGGCAACGCCCCTCAGCCTGCGCTGGCATCATCAATCTCATGATCTGAGCGATCACTTGCCTTAGCGACCACCCGAAGCAAATGCTCTTGGCAGCGCACCCTGCCGTTCGCATTAACCTAAGGGCTCGAACAGAGCGTTCTTGTCTCATTTGTTATAATTATCACGCAAGAGGATACCATGGAAGGAGGGTCGGCCATGGCAGAAGCGAGTCCAACGATGGTCGTTTCTCAAGACCATCATGTGCAGATTGCCCACAATTTTTTGCAGACCGTGCTCGGCGATTATCACCCGCGGGATTTTGCCGTCGAATTTTGGGATGGGTCGATCTGGGCGGCGGAGACGGATTCCCCGCTCTTCACCGTCGTGCTCAAGCAC
This sequence comes from Chloroflexota bacterium, assembly GCA_011523615.1. Taxonomy (GTDB): domain Bacteria; phylum Chloroflexota; class Anaerolineae; order Aggregatilineales; family Phototrophicaceae; genus WTGJ01. The sequence continues at coordinate 72,358 of WTGJ01000019.1, forward strand.
CCCGGCGCGCTGCGGCGCATGTTCCTGCCGCCCAACGAGTTGACGCTGGGCGAGGCCTATATCTTCGGCGATTTCGCGATCCGCGGTTCCTTGCATGATGTGATGCGCCTGGCTGATTTCCTGCTCGATCAGCAAGATTGGCACCTCGGGCGCCAGCTGAGCGCCGCCTGGTCGCTGCTGCGTTTGCCGCGCGCCTTGCCCGTAGCCCCGCAACGTCGCGCCGAGCTGGGTGGCGAACAGCATTCCATCACGCGGGACCGCCAGGCGGTCCGTTACCATTACGACGTCAGCAACGAATTCTATTCGCTATTCCTCGATGAGCGCATGGTCTATTCCTGCGCCTATTTCGCCGATGTTGAAGAGAGCCTGGATGCCGCCCAGGCGCGCAAGTTGGATTACATCTGCCGCAAATTGCGCCTGCAACCGGGCGACCGCTTGCTGGATATCGGCTGTGGCTGGGGGGCGTTGGTGATGCACGCCGCCCGGGAATACGGCGCCTTCGCGCACGGCATCACCCTCAGCGAGCGCCAGGTCGAGTTGGCGAAAGAGCGCATCGCTGCCGCCGGCCTGGGAGACCGTTGCCGCGTCGAGATCCTCGATTATCGCGAGGTCGCTGACGAAGGCGGTTATGACAAACTGGTGAGCGTCGGCATGGTCGAGCATGTGGGCTCGAAGGCGCTGCCCGTCTATTTCGAGCAGGCCTGGCGCTTGTTGCGGCCGGGCGGCTTGTTCCTGAACCACGGCATCGCCACCTTGCAGGGGCAAGAGCCGCGCATGCCTTCCTTCACGCTCAAATACGTCTTCCCGGATGGCGAGTTACTGCCCATCAACCGCATGCTGCGCTTCGCCGAAGTGGCGGGCTTCGAAGTGCGCGATGTAGAGAGCCTGCGCGAACATTATTCGCTGACCTTGAAGCACTGGGTGCAGCGCTTGCAGGCGAACCGCGAACGCGCCCTCGAGTTGGTCGACCCGGTCACCTATCGCATCTGGGAGCTGTATATGTCCGGCGCGCGGCACATTTTCGATGTGCAGACCAACAACATCTACCAGGCTTTATTGCTGAAGGCGGATGACCACCGTTCGCATTTGCCACTGACGCGGGACGACTGGTATGCGCAGGGCCCCTGAGGCGCGGCGGATGCCGGGAGCCCGCCCAGGGTAGCGTCTATCGTTGATTAGCGATTGTTGATCAGTGATCGGCGATCAGCGACCTTCATACAAATCCGGTAAGACGGTGTGCTTATCCAACGGTGGCCGTTCGTAAAATTCTTCCTGGTGGGAGCGCGGCGGCAGCTCGAAGGTGGACGGGGTGACATCCTCATAGGGGATCAGGCTGAGCAGGTGACGGATGCAGTTGAGGCGGGCGCGCCGTTTGCTATCGCCCGGAATCTGATACCAGCGCGCTTCCGGGATATCGGTGTGTTCCAGCATGATGTCTTTGGCGATCGAGTAATCCACCCAGCGCTCGCGCGCTTCCAGGTCCATGGGCGTTAATTTCCAGCGGCGCGTCGGGTCTTTGGCGCGCGATTGGAAACGGTTCTCTTGCTCCTCGCTGCTGATGGAAAGGTAGTATTTGATGAGGATGATGCCGCTGCGGATGAGCATGCGTTCGAATTCCGGCGTGCTGCGCAGGAATTCCCAGTATTGCTGGTCGGTGCAGAAGCCCATCACGCGCTCGACGCCGGCGCGGTTGTACCAGCTGCGGTCACAGATGACGATTTCACCGCCCGCCGGTAGGTGCGCGATGTAGCGCTGGTAGTACCACTGGCTGCGTTCCGTATCGGTCGGTTTGCCGAGGGCGACGAGGCGCACATGGCGCGGGATGAGTGGCTCGATGATGCGCTTGATGATGCCGCCCTTGCCGGCGGCGTCGCGCCCTTCGAAGAGGATGAGCACGCGCAGATCCTTCTCGATGATCCAGTGGTGCATCTTCACCAATTCGAATTGCAAGCGCAGCAGCTCTTCCTCGTAAAATTCGCGAAAACGCTGTTTTTTACGCCGTTTTTTGCCCGACATGTGGCTCCCCTTCGTCCCCCGATGTACCCCCTATAACTATACCGACAACGGGCTTGGATCGCAGCCCGTCAGGGGGCGGTGACGTGCAGCTCGACGCGGGTCGCAGCACCGCCCGGCGCGCTCAACCAGAGCGGCCGCAACAACTCGTAGGGGCAAGAGCCGAAAGGGACGAAACGCGCTTCCACCCGGAGGCGCTGGCCGGCTGGCTTCCGTTCGTAGGCGGTGAGGATGTGGTGCGCGCCGCAGCCTTCGCCAGCGCTCCAGCGGCCGAAGAGGATGCGCCCGTTCGAGAAATCGAAGGTTGGCTCCTGGATGGGCCGCCGGCAGCGGGCCGCCAGTTGGCGGTGGAACAGGCGCAATTGTTCGGCGCTGCGCAGCACGATGGTTGGCCCGGCGTGGGCGGCCGCTGCCACAAAGCAGACGCCGAAAAATTGCGCGGATTCATCGCGCAGCGCGGATTCATCCGGTGCGGCCGTGCCCAGGCGTTGCTGAAGGTGCGGCAGGAGCGACAGCAATAGGGCGAGGGTGGCCTGCAGCAGGATGGCGAAAAAAGGGGCGATCATGGGAAGAGGCTGGCTGGGGGTGGTTGAATTCGGGGCGCGGCCTGATGTACATTTAAAAGGTAGCGTTGTGGATGACTTCGTTGCTGAAAGGTTAGCCAACCATGCGAATCCTCGTCATTTCCGATATCCATGCCAACCTGACGGCCTTCGATGCGGTGTTGGCGGATGCCGCTGGCGCCTGGGATTATGTCTGGTGCCTGGGCGATGTCGTCGGTTATGGGCCGGACCCGAACGAGTGCCTCGACCGGCTGCGCGAATTGCCCCATCGTTGCCTGCTCGGCAATCATGATTGGGCGGCCATTCAAGGCAATGCGATCCACCATTTCAATGATGATGCGCGCCTCTCTTTGCTCTGGACTCGGCAGGTCTTGCGCGAAGAAAACGCCGATTACCTGCGCAGCCTGTCTTCTTTGCTCGTCATTTCCCGCTTCACCTTGGCCCACGGCAGCCCGCGCGAACCCGTCTGGGAATACATTATGGACCCCACCGTGGCCGCGGGCAACTTCGCCCATTTCGCGACGCCCTATTGCCTGGTCGGGCATACTCATTTGCCGGCGATATTTGAGCAAGAGGGCGACGCGGCCTTGGTGGAGGAAGGGGCGCCGGCCATGGCAGAGGGGGAGGAGAGCGCCGTCCTGGCCCATTCCGGCGGCGGCGATACCGCGGCCAACGGTGGCACCGGTGTGGGCGGCGATCACTTGCGCGTTGCTCGCTTGAGCGGCGTGGAGACGCTCATCTTGCAGCACAAGCGATTGATTTTGAACCCAGGCAGCGTCGGCCAACCGCGCGATGCCAACCCGGCCGCCGCCTATGCCATCCTCGATACGCTCAGCGGCAGCTGGCAGCAACGGCGGGCTCTCTATGATACCCACCCGGTGCAGGAGCGGATGCGCGCTTACCAATTGCCAGAGCGATTGGCGCAGCGCTTGGCCTATGGCTGGTAAGGCGGCTGGGCAATCGGCTGCTCAGCCGGTCCCTGCTCGAAACCGCCGGGGGGCGGCGTGAAAGAACCGGCCGCCAACCCTGAGGGCGTGAAGCGAGAGCTGACCGCCAACATGCGCCATTACCTCGTCACCATCTATCGGCTGGCGGCGGAGCGCTTTCAAGAGGATGTCACCGCGGAAGATCCACTGCCTACCGCGTTGCTCACGGAGAAATTGCTGATGGCGCCGCCGGCGGTCGGGCGCATGATCGGCCGCTTGCGCAAACGCGGCCTGGTGCGCCACTACCCTTACCGCGGTTTGATTCTCACCACCGTGGGGGAGCGCGAAGCCCTGCTCGTCTTGCGCCGCCGCCGCATCGCCGAAGCTTTCCTCGTCCAGGAGCTCGGTTACGGTTGGGCGGAAGTCGCGGAGGATGCCATGCAGTTGGCCGAGGGGATGAGCGAGCGACTCACCCAGCGCTTGTGGGAGCAGGCCGGCCAGCCGGCCACCTGCCCGCGCGGCGAACCGATCCCTAGCGCTGAGGGCAGCCTGCCGCCCACCGCGGATTTCTCGCTCAAGCAAGCGGAGATCAACGCCTCCTATCGCATCACGCGGATCCGCACCGACGAGCCCGACCGCCTGCAATACATCGCCGCCCTCGGCCTCACCCCCGGCGTGGAGCTGGTGCTCTTGCAGCGTGCGCCCTTTGATGGCCCGCTGCAGCTCAAACTGGCTTCGGAATTCCGTATCATCGGCGATAATTTGGCGCGCGTCATCTTCGTCGAACCGCAGCCCTAGGGCACTCAGCGACGTTGAGCTGACCGCGACGCCGCCACGACCAGGCGCTCGTAATGGCCGATGAGCTCGTCGTTCGCGGCGGGCCAGGATTGTGTTAGGGCGAATTCGCGCGCGGCGGTGCTGAGTGCGGCCAGGTGCTCACGCGAGGCGAGGGCCTGCCGCACGCCGGCTGCCATCCCCGCCGCATCGTCCGGCGCGAAGCTGTAGCCATTCTCGCCTTCGCGGATCACTTCCGGCACACCACCCACCCGCGCTGCCACCACCGGCGTGCCCGCCGCCAGCGCTTCCGTGACGACCAGGCCGTAGGTTTCCTGCGCCGAAGGGAAGACGAAGAGATCGGCGCTGGCGTAGGCTTGGCTGAGCGCCTCGCCACTCAAATAACCGACGAAATTCGTCCCGCTGCCGGCGAAGAGTCGCTCCATCTCCCCGCGCGCCGGGCCATCGCCGACCAGCGCCAACCGCGCCTCGGGGATGCGGTCGAGCAAAGGGCGGATGCGGTGCAGCTGCTTTTCACGGGAAAGACGCCCGACATAAAGCAAAAGTGGTGCTTCGCTGTGTCCCTCGCTGAGGCGGGCGCGCATGGTGGCGCTGGCGAAACGCGGGTGGAAACGCGCGGTATCGACGCCGCGGCGCCAGAGCGCGGGCTGCGGCACACCGGCCGCGCGCAACTGCTCCTGCATGGCGACCGAAGGCGCGAGGGCCAGATCGGCCGCGCGGAAGACGCGCTTCGTATAAGTGGCGACCAGCGGCGCGAAGGGGCCGAGGCGGTAGTGCGGGGCGAGGCGAGCCAGATCGAGGTGGAAGGAAGCGACCGTCGGCAGGCGGCGGCGCTTCGCCCAGGCCAGGCCGAAGCCCCCCAGCCAGGCCGGGTGGATCAGGTGCACCAGGTTCGGCGCGAAGGCGCGCAGCTGGCGGAAGGTGCCGGGCGTGGGTGGGCCGAGGGTCAGCTCCGGGTAGGGTGGGAAAGGCAGGCCGGGCACGCGGATGACGGGCGCTTCACCATAGCGGTTTTCTCGGCTGCGCTGCTCCGCAGCGACCCGCATTTGCGGCGCGACGACGCAGGCCGCGATGCCGCGCTGCTGCAGGTGATCCAGCAGCAGGCAAAGCACGGTGACGATGCCATCGCGCTTGGGTGTGAAAGTATCAGTGAAAAAAGCGATGCGGGGAGGTGGGGGCATGTCAGGCATGGTTAAGGAAAGGTAACCCAAATCTGGTGCAGGGGTGGAAGATTGGCCGGCGGGGCGACGGCGCGGGCGATACGCTGGATTTGTTGTGGCCGCAAAACTGGCAACGCGGGCTGGACGCGGGGGTCCATTAGTGACGCTTCCTGACGAAGCGCTGGCTGTGGGCTAATTCCGCTCCCGCCGCGCCCAATGGTTCAGAAAGGCGAGATTCTCCTTCCACAGACGATCTTTCGCTTCGCCTAACAAGTAGGATTCAGAACTGAGGGCTTTGGTCAATACTTGATATCGCGCGCGACCCGTAACGACCCATTTCTTCTCCTTTTCACTCTGTGTAAATTCTTCGAACTGCCCTCTGAATAGATGGTCGAAGCGAAGGGAAGTATTGGGGCGAGGAAGAAAATCGAAACGCACTCGCGCTTCTACTCTCTTTAAATGCTCACTTCTGGCATAGTTGGAATTGATCAACACCCCTTGTATTTCACGGGTGTTGATCAGTAAAGCGAGCACATGTTTTCCGTCAAAATTACTGCCTGGATTCTGGTAGCGGTAGACATGCCATGATTTTGCCTCACGGAGGGGCATCAAAGGCTTTCCCTGAATTCATGGATGAAGTCCGGCCAATCCTGCTCGGCAAAGATCATATCCAGGATCGCTTCTTCCGAAATCGGGTGACTCCCTTTTCCCCGCTCCTGGGCTTGCTGCCAGGCGTGCTGCCAGGCGCTATCGTGACTCAACTGGCGCAGATACCAGGTGGGCGCGTCGCCGAAACGCGCGATGATCTCATTCAGGCATTCGACCTCTTGCCCCGCTAGCAATCTGAGATCAGGAGGTACGATCGCTTCGATGAGGTACGAATCCACTACTCGAAAGCCATATGGACTGTAAGGTTGAGTGTCGCGCATCAGATTGTAGGTATGGCTTGGCACGGGACCGTGCTGCATGGCGACGTAGCAATCGGTGCTGATCATGCGGCCACAGCGTTCCAGGTGTGTCTTGTCCGCAAAATACATCAATTTGGCGATGCTCATGAAGCTGGGACGGGGGGTACGAATCGCCAGATAGAGGACGATCGCCACCGCTTTCTTCGTGTCGAATGCCTGCTTTTGCCCGACCATCATGGCCCTCCTCATGTTACTGGCCGTATGCACATTGTAACATACGCCCGACGGGCCCCCGGTGGCGCGGGGTCGCTGTGCCGTCGCGCTCTCCATTCGCCGTAAGGCAGCGGCCGCGCTACCCTATAATGGCAAAGACGAGACCAACCCAGCGGAGGTGAAGCCATGTCCGAATTGCGCCCGATTCAACCCGAAGACCTGTTCCGCCAATCGTTTCTGCAGAGCGCGGCCCTTTCGCCGGATGGCCGCTGGCTGGCCTATGCGGTTTCCACGACCGATGAAGCGAGTGACAGCGACCGTTCGGCCATCTGGTTGCAGGATATGGACAGCGGCGCAGAACGCCAGTTGACCAGTGGGCAGGCAGTCGACAACGAGCCGGCCTTTTCACCCGACGGGCGGGAGATCGCTTTTACCTCCACGCGCAGCGGCAGCGCTACCGGTAGCAGCGCCGCGCAGCTCTACGTCATCTCCCGCGATGGCGGCGAAGCGCGGCAATTGACCGACCTGGCGCAGGGGGTGGGCAGTGGGCCGGCCTGGTCACCGGATGGGCAGACGATCGCCTTCACCGCCGGCCCGGACCATGGCGACGAGCCGCCCGATTGGGATCATCAGCCCTACCGCGTCACGCGGCCGATTTACCGTTTCGACGCCATCGGCTACCTCGATCCGGTGCTGCAGGATGTCTTCGTCATCGCGGCGGATGGCAGCGGCGAGGCGCAGCGTCTCACCCAGGACGCCTCGATGAATTCGGCCTTGCGCTGGTCACCGGATGGCCGCTCGATCCTCTACCAGGCGCATTTCGAGGGCGGCATGTGGCACCGCTTTGGTTTTGCCGGGTTGCGCATCGTCGACCTCGCGGGGGAAACGCGCACCCTGCTGAGCGATTGGGGAGTGATTTCGCTGGCGGATTGGCTGCCTTCGGGGGATGGCTTGGCTTTCGTCGGTATCCCCGAAGGGGTGGATATCGGCACCAATGCGGATCTCTGGACAATATCGCTGGCGGAAGGCGCTGAGCCGGTAAATCGCAGCACTTCGTTGACGGGGAACGTCGGCGGTGGCTTGCAGCCGGATTTCCCCAGCAAGCTGCTCTGGGAAGGCGGCATGCAGATCGACGCCAGCGGCGAGGTTGCTTACGTCCAGGTGCAGGACCGCGGCGAGGTGCAACTCTACCGTATCGCCCTCACGGGGGCGGAGGATTGCCAGGCGATCGTCGCTGGCGAGCGTTCCTGCTATATCCTCGGGCAGAGCGCACCCGGGCCCGGCACGGCAACCGGCCGCCTGCTCTTTTCCAGCAGCACCATCCACCGGCCGCCGGAACTCTGCAGCTGCGATACCGAAGGTGGTGATGAGCGCCAGCATTCCCAGCTCTATGACGATTTCTACGCTGAAATCGCCCAGGGCGGCGTGCGACACCTGCAATTCAGCGGGACAGATGGCGAACCGGCCGAAGGTTGGTTGTTGCTACCGCCCGCAGGCGAAGCGCCCCATCCACTGGTGCTTTACATCCACGGCGGGCCGCATGGCGCTTTCGGCCACATCTACCACTTCGATATGCAGATGCTGGCCGGCGCCGGTTACGCGGTGCTGCTCGTCAACCACCGCGCCAGCAGCGGCTATGGCGATGAGTTCGGCACGGCGATCAAGGGCGATTGGGGCAACCTGGATTATGGCGATTTGATGGCCGGCGTTGATGAAGCGATCGCCCAGGGCCTCGTCGACCCGGATCGCATGGGGGTTTGCGGTTTATCGGGCGGTGGCAATTTGAGCAGCTGGATCGTTGGGCAGACCGACCGCTTCAAGGCGGCTGTGCCGGAGAACCCGGTCACCAATTGGCTCAGTTTTTACGGCGTATCCGATATCGGCACGTATTTTTCGGTAGAGGAACTGGGCGGCACGCCCTGGGAGATCCCGGAAATTTACCGCCGCTGCTCGCCGATCACCAACGCGCACCGCTGCACGACGCCGACGCTGCTGGTGCAATGCGAGCACGATTGGCGCTGCCCCGCCGAGCAGAGCGAGCAATTCTACGCGGTGCTGAAGGCGGTCGGTTGCCCGGTGGAGATGCTGCGCATCCCGCGCG